>CBDIBA010000012.1:0-1191936 GCA_965276595.1 Beijerinckiaceae bacterium | reverse complement strand
TCGCCGACGGGCCCGACGATGCGGGCGCCAAGCCCGATGCGACGCCCGCCGCCGGCGCGCCGGCGGTCACGCCCGCGCCCGGCTCGAATCCGCCGTCGAGCACGACCGCCCCGGGCGCGCCCCCGGCCGCGGCCGCGCCGCCCGCCGTCGAGGCGCCGCCTTCGATGCCGGACATCCCGTCTCCGGCGGGCGCCGCGCCCAACAACGGCGGCTGATCGCACCGCTCGTCACGTCGCCATGCTGATCGAACGCGCGCCGGCGAAGGTCAATCTGACGCTTCAAGTTGTCGGTCGCCGGGCCGGACGGGTTCCACGACCTCGAAAGCCTGGTCGCTTTTACGGGCGCCGGCGATGTCCTGTCCCCTGGATCCGGGCGCGGAACTCGATCTTCGTGTGGATGGGCCGACGGCCCCCGCGGCCGGCGCCCTCGCCGACAATCTCGTGACGAAAGCTGCGCGCGCCTACGCAGCGCATTTCGGCGGCGCGCATGCAGGCGCCTTCCGTTTGACCAAGCGCCTGCCCGTCGCCGCCGGCGTCGGCGGCGGCTCGTCGGACGCCGCTGCGGCGCTGCGGTTGCTCGCCCGCGCGCACGGCGCGAGCCTCGGCGATCCGCGGCTCATCGAGGCGGCGGCTAGCGTCGGTTCGGACGTCCCCGTCTGTCTCGCGCGGCGCGCGCGGATGATGCGCGGCGTCGGCGACCGGCTGGAGGCGCCCCTCGCCTTGCCGCCGCTCTTCGCGGTGCTGGTCAATCCCCGCGTCGCGGTCGAGACGCGCGCGGTCTTCGCGCGCATGCGGCTGCTTCCGGGGACGCCCTCCGGCCTCGGGCCGCATCCGGTCATTGAAGACGCTTTATCCTTCGACGCGCTGATCGCGGCGCTGCGCCGCGGCCGCAACGACCTCGAAGACGCCGCGATCGCGATCACGCCGACGATTTCGGATGTCCTCGCGGTTCTTTCGGCGGCTCGCCAGTGCCGCCTGGCCCGCATGTCGGGCTCGGGCGCGACCTGTTTTGGCCTGTTCGACTCCTGCGCGGCCGCCGCCAAGGCGGCCCGCGTCATTCGCAGCCATCATCCCGGCTGGTGGGCCAAAGCGACGGTCCTGCGTTAATCGGGCCGCCTCTCGCCGCACCCTCGCGCGCATCCGCCGCCCGCCACTCGGCGAGCGTGTTGAGGTTGAGCCGCCAGTCTTCGTCGGGATCGACGGGAATTTCGACTTCGCGCGCGCCGATTTGCGCCAGCAGCATGTGGATCGAACGATCGTTCGACGCCAGCGCCGCCCGCGCCGCAGCAAAGCAATGCGTCGGCCACAGCGCGAACAGCGGCTCGACGCCGGCTGCGCTCGCGGCGACCGCCGCCTCGCCGCCGTTGGCGCCAAGCAAGCGCGCGACGAGGTCGCGCGGCGCGAACGGCGTGTCGCAGGGGCTCGTCACGAGCGCGTCCGCCTGCGCCGTCTGGGCCCAGGCAAGACCGGCGCAAACGCCTGCGAGCGGTCCAGGGCGCCGTTCGTCGGCGTCGCGCAGCAACGTGAGTCCGAACGGCGCGAACAGCGCGGCGTCGCCGTTGACGCTGATCGCGAACTGCGCAACTTGCGGGCGCAGGCGATCGATCGCATGCGCGATCAATGGTTTACCGTGGAAAGGGACGAACGCCTTGTCGCGTCCCATCCGCGACGACAGACCGCCCGCGAGGATGAGCCCGGCGATTCCGCTCACAGGGGATCGCCTACGTCCATTCCCACCAGCGCGTTCGCGCCTTCAGCCGCGCGCGAAGCGGCGTCGCGCGCGCAAGTCGACTCCGCTCCCGCTTGCCCGTCGCGATGTTCACGCATTTGATGTCGACCATCTGCCGCGCGAACACGTCGTTCGAGATCGGCTTGGTGTAGGCGCATCCCTCGAAGAAGTAATGCGTCACCTGGCTCCATCGCGTCCGCGCGAGGTCGCGGTGCGCCGCGCCGCCGTGAACGAGGGTCGAGCACCAGATCACGGCCTGGCCGCGTTTGGGCTGGAACTGCCGCCGCTCGAGGCCGCGGCGCTCGCACAGCGCGTCCCAAAGCCGGACGTAGGTTTGCTCGTTCGGGTATTTCCGCGTGATCGCCCGCCAGTCGAAGCCGATATGCTCGTTGCCGTAAGCCGCCCCTTTGTGCGAGCCGGGATAGTAGAACAACGGCCCGTTGTTCTCATCGACGTCTTCGAGCGCCGCCCAGACGCCGCACATGAAGCGCTCCGGCACGCTGTTGAAATAGACGTGGTCGCTGTGGCCGGGCTGCTGAGACCCGACGGGGAACGTCAGCGTCTGCCAAGGAATAGCGCGGCGACCGTAGAGCTTGGACAGGAGCGCGATCAGCTTGGGGTTCGTCGCGATGGATTTGATGTCGGCGTCGGTCTTCCAGGCGTTCGGGGTTCGAAAACTCTCGACCTTGCCTGACCGGAAGTCTTCAAAAGCGTATTTGGGCCGCATCCGCTCGATGATGGCTTCCGCTTTCCCGGAGAAATCCGGATCGGGAAAATCGAACACGGCGTAGCCGTTCTCGTGCAGATCGCGGGCGATGCGCGCCGTCTCGGGATCGAAGTCGCCGACGAAATCCTCGAAAAACGGGTTTTCGACGATCGGGACGCCGGGCAAAAGGTTGTCACGCATGGCGGGTTCCAGGTTGCGGGGCGGACCATGCCAAACGGCGTTTTGATGCGCAACGCGCCGCTCATGCCTTGCGCGGACCGAACGAGCCTTCCGCGCGCCCTGGGTCGCGCCTATAAGCGCGGATTGCGCGGCGCAAGATAGAAAGCATGCCTCAGATGGCCGACGAAAAAGACATCCGCGCCGCCCTCGCCCGCGCGCCCGGGCCGGATGGCTCGCGTTCGCTCGCGCAATCGGGCGCCATCAGCGGCGTCACGGTGGTCGGCGGCAAGGTCTATGTCTCCATCGCCGTCGATCCCGCGAAGGCGGCGGCGTTGGAGCCGATGCGTCGGGCGGCGGAGTCCATCATCAAGCAGCTCGACGGCGTTTCCGAAGCGGTCGTGACGCTGACCGCCGATCGGGCGCAGGGCGCGCCGACCGCGGCGCCCCGGCCGCCCGCGCGCGCGCCGAACGACATTCCGGGCGTCGCGCGGATCATTGCGGTGGCGTCGGGCAAGGGCGGAGTCGGAAAGTCGACGACGGCCGCCAATCTCGCGTTAGGCCTGGCGGCGCAAGGCTGGCGCGTCGGCGTGCTCGACGCCGACGTTTACGGTCCCTCGATGCCGCGCCTGTTCGGGCTTAAAGGCAAGCCGGAGTCGGACGGCAAGGTCATGCATCCGATGGTCGCCTATGGCGTCAAGGTCATGTCGATCGGTTTTCTCGTCGAAGAAGACACCGCGATGATTTGGCGCGGGCCGATGGTGCAGTCGGCGCTGACTCAGATGATGCGCGACGTCGCCTGGGGCGACCTCGATTGCCTCGTCGTCGACATGCCGCCCGGCACCGGCGACGCGCAATTGACGATGGCGCAGACGGTCCCCCTGAAGGGCGCGGTCATCGTCTCGACGCCGCAGGATTTGGCGCTGATCGACGCTCGCCGCGCCGTCACGATGTTCAGGAAGGTCGAGACGCCGGTGCTCGGCGTGTTCGAGAACATGAGCTATTTCCTTTGCCCCCACTGCGGCCGGCGCTCGGATGTGTTCGCGCATGGCGGCGCGCGCCGCGAGGCGGATCGTCTCGCCGTTCCGTTTCTTGGCGAGGCGCCGCTCGACATGGCGATCCGAGAGACGTCCGACGAGGGCCGGCCGATCGTCGCCGTCGACCCAGACGGCCCGCAGGCGGCCGTCTATCGCGAACTGGCGATGCGGGTCATGCTGGCGCTCGACGGAGGTCCATCGCGCGCCTTTCCGCGCATCGTGATCGAATGACACCACGGCTTGGCCATCGGCGCGGCGTGATTTCGCCGTTGTTGAAGTGAAGCTGGTTCAGCTTTTGTTGGAGTAATCGAGCCATGAAACGTCGTGAGTTTCTTCGCGTCGCCAGCCTGTCCGCCGCCGGTTCGGCGCTCGCGGCGCCGGCCCTCGCGCAAGGAACGGGCGCCGTCAAATGGACCCTGACGTCGAGCTTTCCGACCAATCTCGAAACGCTGTACGGCGGCGCGAGGATTTTCGCCGATGCGGCGCGCGAGGCGAGCGACGGTCGCATCGACATCGAGGCGCATCCGCCGGGCGACATCGCCGGCGCCGTCGAGGCGCTCGACGCCGTCAAGGACGGCCGGGCCGATTGCGCCTATACGGCGCTGAACTATTGGTGGGGCGTCGAGCCGGCGCTGATCTTTGCGACGGGCGCGCCGTTCGGCATGAACGCGCGCGAGCATGCGGCCTTCGTGCTGCACGGCGGCGGCGGCGACCTGATCGACGAGACGCTCGCCGATCACAACCTCATCGCTCTGCTGGCGGGCGACACCGGCTGTCAGATGGGCGGATGGTTCCGCAAGGACGTCAAATCCCTCGCCGACCTCAAAGGGTTGAAGTTTCGCGTCTCCGGTGTCGCGGGCAAAATCCTGCAGCGGCTCGGCGTCGAGCCGACAGCGGTCGCGCGCGGCGATCTCGCGTCGTCGTTGCAATCGGGCGCGCTCGATGCGGCGGCGTGGGTGGCTCCGGCCGACGACGAGAAGCTCGATCTCGTGAAGGCGGCCCCCTATTACTATTATCCCGGATGGCAGCAGCCCAGCATGGCGCTGCACGTCGCCGTCAACCGTGACAAATGGAACGGCCTTTCCAAGCAAGATCAGGCGATCCTGCGGCAGGCCGCCGGCGCGGCGAACGCCGCGACGCAGGCGGCCTACGATTCGCTCAATCCGCCGGCGGTGCGCCGCCTCGTTGAAGCCGGCGCCAAGCTGACCGCCTTTCCCGCCGACGTCATGGACGCCTTGTGGCAGGCGACGGTCGACGAATATCGCGAGGGCGCCGCCGGCAACGCCAAATTCAAGCGGTTGCACGACGCATATATGGAGTTCCGCAACGACCAGTACCTGTGGTGGCAGGTGGCGGAATATCCCTACGACAACTTTGTCATTCGTCAGCGCGCCAAGGGCTGATGCGCCGCGCGATCAGCCGCCGGTCATGCTCATGTGACGGCCGACGGCCGGCGCGCGCGATGCCCGGTCGATGATGAAGTCGTGACCCTTCGGCTTGTGGGCGATGGCGCGATGGATCGCGTCGGTCAGCGGAGCGTTCGACTCCGAGGCGCGCAACGGAGCGCGCAGGTCGGCGGCGTCGTCTTGTCCCAGGCACATGTAAAGCGTGCCTGTGCAGGTGACGCGCACGCGATTGCAGCCTTCGCAGAAATTATGCGTCAGCGGCGTGATGAAGCCGACGCGGCCGCCGGTCTGGCGCACCCGGTCGTAGCGCGCGGGACCGCCCGTCTGATCGGGAAGCGGATCGAGGTCGAAGCGCTCCATCAGCGCCGCGCGCGCCTGTGAGAGCGGCAGATACTGATCGACCCGCGCCGTCTCGATATCGCCGAGCGGCATGACTTCGATCAGTGTGAGGTCCATGCCGAGACCATGCGCCCACTCGATGAGATGAGGGATCTCGTGTTCGTTGACGCCTTTCAGCGCGACGGTGTTGATCTTGACGAAGAGGCCTGCGGCGCGCGCGGCCTCGATCCCGTCCAACACCTTCGCCAAGTCGCCCCATCGGGTGATGGCGCGGAAGGCGTCGGGCGATAACGTGTCGAGCGAAACGTTGACGCGGCGCACGCCGCAGTCGGCAAGCTCCTGCGCGTATTTCGCGAGCTGGGTGCCGTTCGTCGTGATCGTCAGTTCGTCGAGGGCGCCATCGCTCAGGTGACGCGAAAGCGATTGGAACAAGGTCATCACGTTCCGGCGCACCAGCGGCTCGCCGCCGGTGATGCGGATCTTGCGCACGCCGAGATCGACGAAGGTCGAGCAGAGCCGGTCGAGTTCCTCCAGCGTGAGCAGGTCGCGCTTGGGGAGGAACGTCATGTTCTCCGACATGCAATAGTGACAGCGCAGGTCGCAACGGTCCGTGACGGAGACACGGATGTAGGTCACGGCCCGGCCGAACGGGTCAACCAGCGCTGGCTGAGCGATGGCGACGGCGCCTGATTTCGCGACGAAGGTCATGAATTCCTGTCTTTATCCATCGCTCGGTATATAGCCACGACCCTCAGAAGCGAAAGGGCGCACGGTTTTCCCGCGGCTCGCATTGCGGTAAGAAGGTTCATGCCGATCAATGCTTGGCCGACCGAATTGCGCCTCCGCGACAAGGGCCGCCTGCTCTCCGTCGCGTTCGACGACGGCGCGACCTGCGACCTGTCGGCGGAATACCTGCGCGTCGAGACCCCCAGCGCGGAGGCGCGCGGCCATTCGCCAAGCCAGCGCGTCGTCCAGCATGGCAAGCGGAACGTGGCGATCACGGAAATCGTTCCGACCGGCAACTACGCCGTCCGGCTCGTCTTCGACGACGGCCATTCGACCGGCATCTACGGTTTCGGGTTTTTGCGCGAACTGGGCGACGAGCATGAGGCGCGCTGGTCCGCCTACCTGGCCGAACTGGCGGCGAAAGGCCTGAGCCGTGGATAAGGCGCGGCCTCGTCTTCGGCTCTGTACGGTCCGACCCGACGTTGTTGAGCGCGCCGTCTCGGGCGGCTACTGCGCCGGCTCGACCGTGTAGAGGTCGCGGAGCGACATGACCGCGTCATAGCGACCGCGCGGGTCGGAAATCCTGTCGTTGATCTGGCCGAGCTTGGGCATCATCGACATTGGCACCGTGTATCTCAGCCCGTCGCCGCCGTTGCGTGACGGATCACGATCACCGCAAAGCTGCCGGGCGGCGACGTCTCCGGCGCCATACGCAAGGTGCCTTGGCCGGCGCTGGCGTAGACGGCGAGGCTGACGCCGTCGGCAACGCAGGGACAAGGCGTCCCCTGGCCCTGATAGAACACCACCGACAGTTCGCGCGGTTTGGCGTGAAGCCGCGTCATCGCGTCTTCGCCGATGCGGATGCCGACCGGCAGGAACGAGCCGAAGCCGCCATGGACGCGGGTGAGAAGCTTGACCCATTCATCCGGCGTCTCGGCGCGGGCGCCGGCCGCGCCGGCAAGAACCGACGCGAGAAGGAAAGCGAACAGCGGTTTCATCGATGGTCTCCCGGTGAGCTAAGCCCTCATTTGTTCTGCAGACGCGCCTGTTTCGCGACCTTGCTCCTAAGCATGTTCCAACCTTCGCAGGCGTGATCCTCTGTATGAAGATTTGCATATAATATCATAAGCATATCGCGGCATGTTGTCGGGCTTTTAAATCCGGGTGCGGGTGAGTAGCGTTTCGGCGGGTCTGCGTCGGTCGCCACGCTGCTCGTTCTGGACCGATTAGACAGTCCGGCGCCGAGCCGGTCGCTGAAGCGCTCACGCCCGCTCAGGTCTTTGCCCAGGCGCGAAAAGCTTGAGGCGGTATCAGATTACGGGAGCCAACGAGCGCTGCCTCAGATAATCCGGGCGGCGACGGCTCTGGCGCCATCCAACCGTGCATCGATCAGCGCGCAGCCCTCAATCCCCGCTTGGTTTTGTCCTAGACTAAAAAGCGAGGCTCAATGCCGAGGGCGCGATCCCGGCGGTGTCCATAAGCCGCCTCAGCTTGCGCATGAGACGACGGTAGGTCCTGATCGTCTCCGCCGTTTAGTTCCGGTGACGACCGCTTCGCGCATCAGGTCGGCTCGAAACCGACGCTTTTCAACAGCGCCGCGCCGCGCGCCACCTCGCCGTCGATGAAGAGTTGGCTGTCCTCGATGCTCTCGGCAACCGGCTCGATAAGCATCGCGGCCATTCGACGCGCGGTCTGCGGATCGCGCATCGTGTCGACGATCAGCTTGTTGAGCGCGAGCTGCACATCGCGCGGCGTGCCTTTGGGCGCCCAAATCGCGTACCACGACGAGAACTCGAAGCCGGGGAGTCCCGCCTCTGCCATCGTCGCCACTTCCGGCGCGAGCGACGAGCGGTTCGCCGTCGCGATGCCAAGGGCGCGCAAGAGCTTGTCGTCCTTGGTCTGCGGCAGCAGCGCGAAGCTAGGATCGATGAATAGCTGCACGTTGCCCGCCATCGTATCCTGCAACGCCGGCGCGGTGCCGCGATAGGGAACCATGGTCAGCTTCAGGCCGGTTCTCCGCATGAATTCGATGGTCGCCAAATGTCCAGCCGAGCCAAGCGCGGAGACGGCGAAGGTCCATTTCGACGGTTCGGCGCGCGCCGCCGCGATCACCTCGGCAAGCGTCTTCTGCGGACGTTGGCCTGTCATGACGCAGACGAGCGGCGCAACGGCGGTTCGTCCGACGACCGTAAGATCGACCTCCGGGTCGAAGTTGGCCGATTTCAGCACCGCCGGCATGACCGCCGTGTTGAAGGCGCTTGCCAGCAGCGTGTAGCCGTCGGGCTTCGCCTGGATGACGTCCTTGGTGCCGATGAGGCCGGCGCCGCCCGCACGGTTCTCAACTATGGCCGTGCAGCCAAGCCGCGACTGGATCCCGTCGGCGACGATGCGCCCAAGCGCGTCATTGGCCGCGCCCGGCGGCCATGGCACGATGAGGCGAAAAGTTCGATCCTTCGAGGGAAAAGTCTCCGCCCGCGCTGGCGAGCCCGTCGCCGCGACGCCTACGAGCCCCGCTGCGGTCTTCAAGATGTCTCGCCTGTTCATGGTCGCCTCCTGGCTGAAAGTTATTCGGCGGCCCGGCCGAGACCGGCTCCAGCGATAGCGGCCTCGATGGCCGCCACTTCGTCCGCATTGGGCATAATGGTCGGGGGCCGCATCGCGCCACTTTTGAAGATGCCGGCGGCGACCATCGCAGCCTTCATGTTGGCATGTGCCTCGCCCGTCGGCTCGCCGGCGCCGTAGACCGCATCCTTTAAGGGATTGATCAATGCCTGGAGCGCCATGGCCCGCTTGAGGTCGCCTGACTTCACCGCCTTGAGCAAATCGTTGATCAAGCCTGGAATCACTGAGGCGAAGCCGACCAGCGCGCCGTCGACGCCCTGCACCATCGAAGCAAGCATATATTCGTCGTGGCAGGTCAGCAGCGCCTTCTGCGGCGCCGCCTCGCGTAGCATGAGAATGTCGCGCTGATACTTGTTCATCTCGCGCGTCCCGATCTTGAAGGCATGCACGTACTGCAGGCGCGCGAGTTCAGCGAGCAGCTCCGACGAGAACGAGGCCCTCGTCCAGGCGGGATAGACGTGTACGAGAAGCGGCAGGCCGCAGGCCTTGCCGATCTCGCCGAAATATTCGACGACGTGGCTCGGCCTAAAGCCGAAACGCAGCCAGTGGTGCGGCGGCATGATGTCCAACGCCCGTGCGCCAGCCTCCTTGGCCCAGCCAGCTTGCTCGATTGCGTCCTTGATGCCCTCGCAGACGATCGAGGAAATGACGGGGCAGCGTCCAGCGGTCGCCTTGGCGACGATCCGCGTCACCTCCGCGCGCTCGCGCGGCGTGAGCGAAAAGACTTCGCCGGTGTGACCATTCGTCATCATTCCGATCACGCCTGGCTGCTCGGCGAGCCAGTTGGCGAAGCGCGTCAACTCGGCGTCGTCGATGGAATGATCGGGCCGGAATGGCACCGCCATCGCAGGTATCAAGCCGTGGAAATTCATCATATTCGCCATCAGCATGTCCTCGCTTGCGCAATTTTAACTTCCGCAGAGAGAATTTTGGCCGGGTTAAACTCGGCGTTGCCATCCGTCTGCTTCTATTCAGCCCTTGCCTCCCTAACTGGAGGGGCTTGCGGTCGTCGACCGATGCCATCGCGCCATTGGCTGGGAATGGCCGTCACTCCGCCAGTTCGCGCATGACCTTGATCAGGTCGTTCTTACCCTCGAAGCCGATGCCAGCAAGCTCCGGCATCACGATGTGGCTGTTCTCGACACGAACGCCATCGGGAAAGCCGCCGTAGGGCTGGAAGAGATCGGGATAGCTCTCGTTGCCACCCAGCCCGAGGCCAGCGGCGATGTTGAGCGACATTTGATGGCCGCCATGGGGAATGCAGCGCGACGGAGACCAGCCCGCCACCGTCAGGCATTTGAGCGTCCGCTGATATTCGCACAGACCGTAAGACAGAGCGCAATCGAACTGCAACCAGTCGCGGTCGGACCGCATGCCCCCATAACGAAGCAGGTTGCGGGCATCCTGATGGCTGAACAGGTTCTCGCCGGTCGCCATCGCGCCGGGATAGAACTCGGCCAGGGCGGCTTGCAGCGCGAAGTCGAGGGGATCCCCACCCTCTTCATACCAGAACAGTGGATAATCCCTGAGCATCTTGGCGTAGGCGATGCCCTGTTCCAGCGAGAGCCGACCGTTGGCGTCGACCGCGAGTTGCGCTTTCCCGTCGAGTTCCTTGAGCACGCCTTCGATACGCGGCTGGTCCTCGGCAATGCCGTTGCCGATCTTCATCTTGACCACCGTGTACCCGCGGTCGAGATGGGATCGCATCTCGGCGCGAAGCTGTTCGACCCCCTTGCCCGGGTAATAATAGCCGCCAGCCGCATAGACAAAGACCTTCGGATTTGCTTCGCGGCCATGCCGCTCGGCCAGCAGGCGGAACAAGGGCTTGCCTGCGATCTTGGCGACGGCGTCCCAGACCGCCATGTCAATGGTGCCGACAGCGACCGAACGCTCCCCGTGCCCGCCCGGTTTTTCATTCTTCATCAGCGTCGCCCAAATCCGGTCGGGATCGACGTTGTCGCCTTGATCGTTCAACAACGTTCTGGGGTCGGCATCCAGCAGCCTTGGCGCGAACCGCTCCCGGATCAGGGCGCCCTGTCCATAGCGACCGTTGGAGTTGAAGCCGTAGCCGACAACGCGCCTGCCGTCGCGCACGACGTCGGTGACCACCGCGACGAGAGACAGTGTCATCTTCGAAAAATCGATGTAAGCATTGGCGATCGACGACGCGATCGGCGCGGTCACCTCGCGAACATCAACGATTCTCATGCGATCCTCTCATCGAATCAGTGCGCCGAAAATGCGTCACGCCCCGAGGGCGCGCCAATGCCGTTCGTCTTGAAATTCATGCGCGTTCGGCATGACCCTTGATCTCGGCTACCTTCTGGACTTCAAGGCGCTTGCTGAATCCGGCAGCTTCTCGCGGGCGGCCTTCGTCCGGAATGTGACCCAGCCCGCCTTCAGCCGCCGTATCCGAGCGCTCGAGGACTGGGCGGGCACGGCTCTTTTCCTGCGGGGAGGGACGCCAATTGTTCTCACCGATGCCGGCCGCGCATTAAGCCCTGCCATCGATCAAGCGTTAAATTGCCTGACGCAGGGGCAGGCGAATGCGCAGGCCGCCGCGGTTCGAACCACCTCGTCGTTGCATTTCGCCGCGACGCACGTCTTGTCCTTCACTTTTTTTCCAAACTGGCTTCGGAGACTTGATGGGGGCGAGTCGCTGGAAGCCGTGCAGCTTTCCTCGGACAGCCTTAGCGCCTGCGAACATTTGATTCAGGAGGGACGCGTCCAGTTCCTGTTGTGTCACCATCACAATGATGCGCCGGTCAGGCTGGACCCCACCCGCTTTCTTTCGGTGTGCGTCGGCGCCGATACGCTTTCGCTTGTTGCCGCCGCCGCGACAGGGACGTTCGCTTCCAAGCTACTGCCGTATCTGGGATACAGCGAGCAGTCGGGGCTCGGTCGCATCGTGGCGGCCGCTTTGCCCGGCCCGTACGCGGAGCTGTCTCGCCGGACAGTGTTTCAGTCACACCTTGCGGCCGCGTTGAGGAGCATGGTTCTAGCGGGCCGAGGCGTGGCGTGGCTTCCACGAAGCCTCATTGCTGACGATCTTGTGGAGGGCCGCCTTGTTTCCGCTGGGCCGCCAACGCTCGACATCGACGTTGCCATCCATTTGTTTCGGACAGCGCATGGGCTCGGTAAGACAGCGGAGAAATTCTGGGCGCATCTCGCACGGACTTAAAGTGGTGCACGAGGCCAAGCGATGTTGTCTCTTCGTCAGTTGATGACGCATCGCGAACAGGGCAATTGGCGTCGCTCGGGACGATCGTGATCATCCGCGCGCACAAGGCGGAACGGCTCCCGACCGCGACTTTGCGACTCGATCTTCAAGATCCCGAGCCGATAGAGCACCCGCGCCAACGCCGAAACGTTGCGTTACCGCTTTAAAATCAAACCGGCCGCTCGATGCGTCGTTTCGCACCGAAGCTGGTCCTTTCCGATAATCGGGCCCGCGGCGCTGGCGCCATCGTCACCCGAGACGGCGTTGGCGTCAGCGCAGTCGATCACTGACAGATGCGGTACGAGCCGCTGGAGCCGTGCTTGTCGATATCGAGATGCAGGTTGTCGGCGTGGAAAGCGTCCGAGCCGGGACCGAGCACGGTGGTGAACCAGCCGCAGGCCGCGGTGCGCATGGCGCGGAAAAAGCTCGCTTCGGTCGCGCCGCCCGGCTTGTCGACGGCCACGCGGCGCTTGTCTGCGAAGTTGACGGCCATCACGTCGATAGCGACGCCCTTTCCATGTGCGCTGAGTTTGGCGCCGGGGAGGTGATCGCGGGTCCGGCACTGGTAGGCAGGGCCGGTGTCGATGGATACGACCGGAGACCCGAGGCTCGCCGTCCCCAGCGGCGCGACCAGGGTGCGCACGTAGTCGGCGAAGACCAGACCGAAGGCGCAATCCACAACGGGATTGGCGGGCAGCCGCACCGTCGCGCCATCGGCGAGGCCGACCGCATGAAGCTGAACCGGATCGCCGACCCCGCAACCCTGGACCGGCGCGGGCGGCGGCGGAGCGGCTTCGGCGGCGACGCCGTTCGCCGTGAGGCGGGCGAGGCAGGCCGGAGGATTGGGCGCCGGCGTCGCGACTTGCGCCGGCGGGGCCGGTGGCGGGAGAGGCGGCGGCAGTTCGGAGCGCGGGGCGGCCGGCTTGGGCGTTAGCTCCGGCGGCCGCGGCGGCGGCAATGGAATGACCTCGGGCGGTGCGACCACGGGCGCGGGGCGGCGATGGACGCGCCAGCGCGCCTCCGCCGGGCCGCTGGCGCACGCCAGGCCGCTGAGCAAAGCGGCGGCGACCACCGATGGCGGCAACAGTGACTTACGGGCAGAACGAACGAATGGCATCAACCAACCGCGTGGCGTCGTAGGGCTTCGGGAAGAAACGCCCCCGCTCCGGCAGATCGGATTCACGTATGTTGAAATGGCCGGAGGTGACGATCAGTTCGACCGGAGGCCAGCGGTCGCGCACGACGCGCGCCAGCTTCAGGCCGTCCATGGAGCCCGGCATGTCGATGTCGGTGAACACCACGCGGATATCCGACCTCGTCTGAAGCAGGTCGATCGCCTCATCGGCGTTCATCGCTTCGAGTACGGTGAACCCCGCGTCCTCCAGGATGCTGGCGGCGTGCATGAGAAGCAGGGCCTCATCCTCGACGACGAGGATGACAGGCTGCCTTGTTCCCAACGGCGTTGATGTCACTGCGCTTTTACTCGCCCCGCACCGGCGCCGGTGGGCCAACCTGTCTGCCACGATCGAAGGGCGAACGCCGTCCCGCTTCTCATTTCGCAGCCGCGCAACGCGCCGGCGCCCGGGGGTGTTCCCCGCGCGGCGTCACATTCGCAACGCTCAGGATCGGCCAAACAGGGCGGCCGGTTAGGGCGGCGACACGATGTCCTTGTCCCCGATCAGCGCCGCGGCGTCGGCGCGCAACATCGCGCGGGCGTCGTCGCGAATGTAGACCATGTGGCCGCCTGGATAGACCCGCAGCGTGAGCCGCGCGGGCCGGCCGGCGACCGGAACCTGGTCGAGCGTCATTTTGGTCGAATAGTACGGCGTGGTGAGGTCGGTCAGGCCATGCGCGATGAGGACGCGCAGGCGCGGGTCGAGCGCGAGGATTTCGCCCAAGTCCGACGCGGATTCGGGCGGCCGGCGTCCGTAGTCCCACTGTCGTCCCGCCTGTTCGTTCAGGAACGCATAGCGGCCGTCTTCGACCGTCCACTTCAGCCTGTTGCGATAGAGCTCGACCATGGCTTCGACGATCGGCGCGTGCAGCCCGATCCGCAGTTGATCCTGGGTCTCGTCGTTCGCCGCGAAAGGCGTCGGATCGAGGCCCGTCGCCTCGCCGTCGTAGAGGCTGGACACGCGCTTGTCGGCGCGGTTCGCCTCCCGCGCGAAGACGGCCAAGGGGACGCGGCCTCCGAGCTTGGCGACGAGGTCGCGGTCGAGCCCCGTCAAAGCCGCGACCTTGGCGGAGACGCGGGCGACCGCTTCGGCGTCGTTCGGCCCTTTGAGAAGGTCGGCGAGATAGGAGCTGGCGGCATAGTCTTCGACGTCCGTCATCGTCGCGCGGGTGATGGGTCCCTGCCTGGCGCGCGCCACGGCGGCCATCGACGGCAGACGGGCGGCGATGGCGAGGACATCGCTTTCGTGCGCGTTGAGGCGCGCGAAATCCAGAGCCGGCGAGATCAGGATCAGGCCGTCGATCCCGACGCCCTGGTCGTTTTGCAGCATGGCGGCGATTTTCGGCGCGCGGAAGCCGCCGTAGCTTTCTCCCGCCATAAACTTTGGCGAGCGCCCGCGATTGTTGGCTTCGACCCAGCGCCTGATGAAGGTCGCGAGGGCGCCGACGTCGCCGTTGACGCTCCAAAACGCCTTGCGGACGTCCTCGCCGCCGAAGATGCGGCCGTAGCCGGTCCCCGGCGGGTCGATGAACACGAGATCGGCGAAGTCGAGCCAGGTGTCCGCGTTGTCGAGCAGCGTCGGGCTTGCCGACGGCCGCGCCGCGTCGCCGCTCATCGGCAGCCGCCACGGCCCCAGGCCGCCGAGTTGCAGCCAGCCCGACGCGTAGCCGGGGCCGCCGTTGAAGATAAAGACGACGGGCCGGGTCGCGGGATCCGTGTCGGGTTTTGTGTAGGCGATATAGGCGAGGTCGGCGCGCGGCGCCCCGCTCTCGGCGTCGAACAGCCGCAGCGCGCCGGCTGTCGCATCGAAGGTCAGCGTGCGGTCGGCGAGCGTCAGCGTGTGGCGGGTGGTCGCAGGCGCGGGCAGGGGGCGGCGCTGGTCGGCGGCGGCCGGAGGGCCGTCGGCGCCGCGCGGATGGTTGGGAGCCTGGGCCAAGCTCAAACTTACCGGCGCCGCCGCAAACACGGCGACCAGGGCCAGGTGAATTGCTTTCATGAATGGCAAGCCTCTTCGCCCAGCCGCGGCAGCTTAACGCGTCGGCCCGCGTTTGCCTAAGCGTCAGGCGGCGGGGCGCACGCGTCCCGACGGAGATCGCTCCGCAGGCCGCTCCGGCGCGTTCGGATCGATCATCGGCAAGGCGTCCATGACGCGTTCCGGCGGCAGCACGACGATGACTTCGGTGCCGACGCGAACCTCCGACTTCAGCGTAAACGTCCCGCCGTGCAGTTCGATCAGCCCTTTCACGATCGGCAGGCCGAGGCCGGAGCCCTCATCCGCGTTCTTCTGCGCGAGCGAGCCGCGGCCGAACGACGACATGATGACCGGGATCTCGCTTTCCGGGATGCCGGGCCCGGTGTCGCGGATCGACAGGTATTGTCCGCCCGCGCCGGTCCAGCCCACCTTGATCGTGATCGAGCCGCCGGGCGGCGTGAACTTGATCGCGTTCGAAAGCAGGTTGAACGTGATTTGACGGATCGCGCGCTCGTCGGCCCAAACGCGCGGAAGCCCGCTCTGGATCGACACCGCGATCGTGATGCCGCGGTTCTTGGCGCGCAGGCTGAGCAAATGCCGGCAATCCTCGACCACATGGTCGACCGCGACCGATTCTTCCTTCAATTCGTAGCGTCCGGCCTCGACGCGGGAGAGGTCGAGAATCTCGTTGATCAGCGTGAGCAGGTGTTGGCCGCTCGAATGGATGTCCGTCGAATATTCCTTGTAGGCGGCGATCGCGTGGGCGCCGAACAGCTCGCTCTTCATGACTTCGGAAAAACCGAGGATCGCGTTGAGCGGCGTTCGCAGCTCGTGCGACATCGTCGCCAGGAAGCGCGACTTGGCGAAATTGGCTTCCTCCGCGCGCCGCCGCGCCTCGTCCGAATTGAGCTTGGCCTGTTCGAGTTCGGCGATCAGCGCTTCCTTTTCCACGCTGAGCGACATCGTGTCGAGCGAGTTCGAGTAGAGCCGGCGCGCGAAAAGAATGAAGTAGAGTTGGGCGCCGGCCGCCATGACGGTGATCGCGAGGTTGTGAAAGCCGAAATACGGCGAGGTGAACGCGACCGTCGCGACGACGACCGGCATAAGGCCGGCGTACACCGCCGACGGGACGGAGGCCGAACTGACGGCGGTCACGCCGGAGAGCACCAGAAGCGTGAACAGCGCGAAGATCTGCGCCATCGGGTCGTCGTGCGGCAGCAGCGCGGCGATGCTCGCCCAGCTCAGCCCCTGGAGCATGTTGACGAGCATGAACCGCTGACGCCACGCGCGTACGTTGACGCGCGCTTCCTCAAGCCCGAGCAGCCGCGAGCACATCGCCCGATGGGCGAAGACGACCGCTCCGACAAGCGCCAGCCAGGCGCCGACCGTAGGCGGCGCGATCCAGATAAGCGAGAGGCCGCCGACGGCGGCCGCGAGGCAGATTTGCGTGGCGAGCGCGTCCTGGTGGCTTTGCGCGTAGAACTTCATGAGTTCGACGTCGAAAACCCGCCGTCCCGAGCCGTCGGACGTGAGCTTTTCGCGCGCCTGCCGCACCTTGGCCGCGACCTTGCGACGGCCCGAGGCGACCTGCGGATCAACGCCGCGGCCGCGCTCGATCATCTCGGCGGTGACTTCGTTCATAAACTCGAACCAACGCGATGCAAACGCAACCGGACTCGTTCAAAGGATGCGGCAAAAAGCTTAACGGCCGCCTGCCGCGCGTCGCGTAATTGCGCGAAACGATGGCGCCAGTTAGGGGATGCGCGCCGTCTGGAGTTGTCGACTTGGGCCGAGCCGCGCCGTTCGATCCGCTGGAACGTATGCTCAGCGATATCCGCGCCTGTCGCATCTGCGCGCAGTCGCCACGCGGCAAGCCGCTCGCGCACGAGCCGCGCCCGGTGCTGCGGGCGTCGACCTCGGCGCGGCTTCTGATCGCAAGTCAGGCGCCGGGCGTGCGCGTGCATCGCAGCGGCGTGCCGTTCACAGACGCCTCCGGCGACCGGCTGCGGCAATGGATGGGGGTCGACCGCGAGACCTTCTACGACGAGAGCCGCGTCGCCATCGTTCCCATGAGCTTCTGTTTCCCCGGCTGGAACGACAGGAAGGCCGATCTGCCGCCGCGCCCCGAATGCCGCGCGCGCTGGCACGACCGGCTGTTCGCCTTGCTGCCTGCGCTCGATACGGTGCTCGTCGTCGGCGCCGCGGCGCGGGCCTATCATTTCGCGCGGCTCGGTCTCGATGCCGCGCCGGGCGAAAGCCAGACCTCGATCATCGCGCGATGGCGCGATTTCGACGCGGCCCGGCCGCGCGTCGTTCCGCTGCCGCATCCGTCCTGGCGCAACAACGCCTGGCTGAAGGCCAACCCATGGTTCGCCGGTGAGCTTTTGCCCGCTCTCCAGGCGCATGTGCGCGCCGCCCTACGGTCGCACGGCGCCGACGAACGAAAGCCTGGGTAGCCGAAAGTCATGGCGCTGTCGCACTTGCCCTGACCGGACCGTCCGTGCAATTTGGCTGTCCAACTGCGCGCTCGTAGCCGCGGGGGAGGCGACGCAACGATGGTCATCAACGAGCAGCGGCGGGATTATATCGCGGGGGCGCTGGTCATCGTCATCGGCGCGGGCGCGTCGATTCTCGGCGCACGGTATCAGATCGGCAGCCTGACCCGGATGGGGCCGGGCTTTTTCCCGGCGGCGCTCGGCGTCATTCTCGGGCTGCTCGGCGCGCTGATCATTCTGACGGCTGCTATCGGCAGTCCGAGCCACGCCAGCGCGGCCGATCCGCACCATGGCGTGATCGCGACGCCGGACTGGCGCGGCTGGGGCTGCATCGGCGCAAGCGTAATCGTGTTCATCCTCTGCGCGCAATATCTCGGCTTGTTGGCCGCGACCTTCCTTTGCGTTTTCGTGGCGTGCTGGGGCGACCGCACCGCGACCTGGAAGGCGAGCGCCGCATTGGCCGCCGGCGTGACCGTCTTCGGCGTCGTGCTGTTCTACTACATTCTGAAGGTCCAGATTCCGATCGTGCGGGGTATGTAAGATGGAGTTGAGCGGTCTCGAAGGACTGGCGCACGGCTTTTCCATCGCTCTGCAGCCGTCGAACATCATGTGGTGTTTCGTCGGCGTCAGCATCGGCAATCTCGTCGGCGTGCTGCCCGGCATGGGCGTTCTGTCGGCCGTCTCGATTCTGCTGCCGCTGACTTTCGGCATGCACGAGGTGCCCGCGATCCTCATGCTGGCGGGCATCTTCTATGGCGCGCAATACGGCGGCGCGATCTGCTCCATTCTGCTCAATCTGCCCTGCCATCCGCCGCACGCGGTGACGTGCCTCGACGGCTATCCGCTGACCCAGCAGGGCAAGGGCGGCGTGGCGCTCGGCATCACGATGATGGGCTCGGCGTTCGGCGCGGCGTTCGGCATCATCCAGATGATCTTCTTCGCGCCCTATATCGCGCGCATCGCGTTCCAGTTCGGCGCGCCGGAGATCTGTTCGCTGATGCTGCTCGGTCTGCTCGCCGGCTCGACGCTGGCGAAAGGCTCGCCGCTGAAGGGCGTCGCGATGACGATCTTCGGACTGTTGCTCGGCATCGTCGGCACCGACATCAACACCGGCGTCGAGCGCTTCACCTTCGGCATGATTGATCTGTCGGACGGCATCGAGCTTGTCGCGCTGTCGCTCGGCATCTTCGGCATCGCCGAGTTTTTGAAGAGCGTCAACAATACCGCGCCGGTCAACACGACCTACACGAACCTCAAGATGCGCGACATGCGGCCCTCGAAGGCCGAAGTTCGGCGCGCGGTTTTTCCGGTGCTGCGCGGCACCGTAATCGGCAGCCTGTGTTCGTGTATCCCGGGCACCGGTCCGACGATCGCCTCGTTCGTCGCCTATGCGGCCGAGAAGAAGATTTCGAAGACGCCGGAGCGCTTCGGCCATGGCGCGATCGAAGGCGTCGCAGCGCCGGAGGCGTCGACCCACTCGTCCGTGCAGGGCGACTTCATCCCGACGATGAGCCTCGGCATCCCCGGCGACGCCGTCATGGCGCTGCTGCTCGGCGCGCTGATCATTCACGGCATCACGCCGGGACCGCGCCTGATCGTCGAACATCCCGATATCTTCTGGGGCCTGATCGCCAGCTTCTGGATCGGCAACCTCATCCTCATCGTCCTCAACGTGCCGCTCATCGGCCTTTGGGTGAAGATGCTGATGGTTCCCTACAAGTACCTCTATCCGAGCGCCCTGTTCTTCATCTGCATCGGCGTCTTCGCCGACAAGAACTCGCTGTTCGATGTCGGCGTGACGCTGTTCTTCGGCGTCTTCGGCTACATTTTGCTGCAGTTGAAATTCGAGCCGGCGCCCATTCTCCTGGGCTTCGTGCTCGGGCCGCGGTTCGAGGAGAACTTCAGGCGCGCGCTGATCATCTCGCGCGGCGATATGATGACCTTCGTCGACCGCCCGATCAGCGCGGTCTTTCTGTTCGCTTGCGTGGTCCTCGTCGGCGCGCAGCTCTATGTCCGACTGCGGCCGAACAAAAAGAAATCGACCTTCGACGAGATCGAAGAGCAGCGTGATCGCTTACCGGCGCAAATCGTCGGCGAATAAGGGCCGTGGGAGGAAACGATGGTGTTTGATCGGCGTCAGGCCCTGGCGCTCGCGTCGTCCTGCGTGGCGGCCGCCATGTCCGGACGGGCCTTCGCCGCGACCTATCCCGAGTATCCCATTCACGTGTCGCTCGGATTCTCGGCGGGTAGCGGCGCCGATATCCTCGCGCGCTACTATGGCCACCAGCTCGAGACGTTGGCGAAGCAGCCGGTCATCATCGACAACAAGCCTGGCGCGACCGGCAATATCGCGCTGCGCTATGTCGCGCGCATCGAGCCCGATGGCTACAACATCCTATTCTCCGCCAATTCGAACATGGCCGGCAGCCGGTATCTGTTCAAGGATCTGCCGTTCGACACGCTGACCGACTTCATACCCGTCGCGTCCTTCGCGCAGATCGCCTTCGTTCTTTGCGTGGGGCCGAGTTCGCCGATCAAGAATGTGCAGGAGCTGATCGCCAAACTGAAGGCGAAGAAGGACAACAACGCCGGCTACACGAATCAGACGGCGCAGCTCTCGACCGAGCTTTTCAAGCAGATCACCGCCGCGCCGGCGCGTCTCGTCAGCTACAAGACCACCGCCGACGCGATGAAGGACATTACCGACGGCACGCTCGACTTCATGATCTTCGACGGCACCTTCGCGGCGGGGCAGGTGAGCGGCGGCCTGTTGAAACCGCTCGCGGTCACGACGACGCAGCGGTCGCCGACCTTCCCGGACACGCCGACCATGCAGGAAGCCGGCGTCGAGGGGTTCGACTTTGCGCCCTGGTGGTGCCTTTACGCGCCGGCCAAGACGCCGCAGCCGATCATCGACAAGCTCGCCGGCTGGATGCACGCGATCGCCAAGATGCCGGAGACGCCGAAGTTCCTGAAATCCGTCGGCTCCATCGTCAACGACGATACGGGGCCCGAAGCCGACAAGCGCCTGAGGGCCGAACTGCCGAAATGGGCGCAACTCGTCAAGGCCGCCGATATCACGCCGCAGTAGCGGATCGGGCGCGAGGCGGTCCGATGGTGGGCGATGCAGGGATCGAACCTGCGACCCCTCCCGTGTGAAGGGAGTGCTCTCCCGCTGAGCTAATCGCCCTCGGCTCGCGCCGGAGCGGTTCGTTTACGGGAGGGCGAGCGTAAATTCAAGCGCGCGGGGGGTCGGTCGCGTTCGTGGAGACGAGGGCCATGGCGGCCGCCCACAGGTCGTCGAAATGCGAGATGACGCGATCGGGCGCTAGCGCTTCAATTGGCGTGTCGGTGTAGCCGAAGTCGACCGCGACGACGGGAACGCGGGCGCTACGCGCCGCGGCGATGTCGGCGCGGGAATCCCCGACCATGATCGCGCGACAGGCGTCGCCGCCGGCCCGCTCGATCGTCGAAAGCAGCGCGCGACCGTCCGGCTTGCACCAGGCGAACGTGTCTTGCCCGCAGATGGCGCGAAATCGCGGCGACAGGTTGAGCGCGTCCATCAGTTTCTTGGCGGGATGTTCGGCCTTGTTGGTGCACACCGCGAAGATGAAGCCCGCCCGGTCGAACCGGTCGAGCGCCTCGAGGACGCCGGGAAACACCCGCGTATGGACCGCGATGTTCGCCTCGTAGATCGCGATATATTCCTTGAACAAACCCTCGAGGCGGTCGGGATCGACGCTGCGGCCCGACGCCGCGAACCCCGCCGCGATCAGCCGACGCGCGCCCAACCCGACCATCTCGCGGGCGTCGGCGGTCTTGACCGGCGCTGCGCCCTCCTTGGAGAGGATGGCGTTGAGCGTCGCGACGAGGTCGTTGGCCGTGTCGGCGAGCGTGCCGTCGAGGTCGAAGACCAGGATGGGTTTGAGGGGGAGCATGAGGGTCGGTATGGCGGAATCGTCGGGCGATCAACCGATAATTAACCACGGCGCCCCTGGAATCCGCGCCAGCGCAAATCGCCGTCAAATCTTGCTTGCGGGATGATCCATGTCCAACAACGTCGCATCCATTGGTTTATCCGTCGGTCTGCTCGCGGGCCTGCTGGCGGCCACGCCTGCGTCCGCCGCCTCGAACTACGACTTCATGTCCGCGCCGCAGACGGACCTCAACCGCGTCTATCGCGTCGACCGCGCGACGGGGGAGGTCGGCGCCTGTCAGTACGGATTGAAGGACAAGACCGTCGGCGTCACGCTCTGCTACCCCGCGGGCGACGGCGCCGGGCCGCAGACGCCGAGCGACTACGCCCTGATCTCCTCGCGCCACGAACGCGAGGCCGGCGTATTCCGCATCGACACGCGCAGCGGCGCCATGTCGATCTGCTACGTGCTCGACGAGTCCGTCGTCTGCACGCCGATGGCGCGATAGGCGCCTTTGACATTTCACATTCGCCGGCCATGTTGCGCGCAATCCAATTGGGAGCGCGCGCATGCTGACCGGCCATCCACTGAACCTGTCTGATCCCGCGCTGCTGCGCGAGCAGTGCTTTGTCGATGGAGCGTGGATCGGCGACGCGGTCGATCCCGTCCGCAATCCCGCCACCGGCGACGTGCTCGCGCGCGTGCCGAATTTCGGCGCGGCGGAGACGACGCGCGCCATCGAGGCGGCGCAGGCCGCGTTCAAGCCGTGGGCGGGGAGGCTCGCGAAAGAGCGCGCCAGCGTCCTGCGCAAATGGTTCGATCTGATGATCGTGCATCGCGAAGACCTTGCGATGATTTTGACGAGCGAACAGGGTAAGCCGCTCGCCGAGGCGCGCGGCGAGATCGACTACGCCGCCTCGTTCATCGAATTTTACGCAGAAGAGGCTAAGCGCATTTATGGCGAGACGATCCCGACGCATCGGCCCGACGCGCGCATTCTCGTCCTGCGCCAGGCGATCGGCGTCGTGGCGTCGATCACGCCGTGGAATTTTCCGGCGGCGATGATCACGCGCAAGGTCGGGCCGGCGCTGGCGGTCGGCTGCTCGGCGGTGCTGAAGCCCGCTCCCGAGACGCCGCTGACCGCGCTGGCGCTCGCCGTTCTCGCCGAGCGGGCCGGCGTGCCCGCGGGCGTCCTCAACGTTGTGACCGGCGCGAACGCCGCCGCGATCGGCGAAGTCATGTGCGCGCATGACGCCGTGAAGTTCGTGGGCTTCACGGGCTCGACGGCGACAGGCCGGCTGCTGGTACGCCAGGCTTCATCGACCGTCAAGAAAATGGGGTTGGAACTCGGCGGCAACGCGCCCTTCATCGTGTTCGACGACGCCGATCTCGACGCGGCGGTCGAAGGCGCGATGATCTCGAAGTATCGCAACATGGGTCAAACCTGCGTCTGCGCCAACCGCATCTATGCGCAGGCCGGCGTTCACGACGCCTTCGTCGCCAAGCTCGCCGACGCAGTGAAAGCGCTGAAGGTCGGCGTCGGTACGGAGGCGGGCGTGCAGCAAGGTCCGCTGATCAATCGCAAGGCGGTCGAGAAGGTTGAGCGCCACATCGCCGACGCGCTCGGCAAAGGCGCCAAGGCGATCGTCGGCGGCAAGGCGCATGCGCTCGGCGGCACGTTCTTCGAGCCGACGGTGATCACGGGTGTGACGCGCGGCATGCTGTTCGCGCGCGAAGAAACCTTCGGGCCGGTCGCGCCGGTGTTCCGCTTCGAGACCGACGCGGATGTCGTCGAGCTCGCCAACGCCACCGAGTTCGGCTTGGCCGCATATTTCTACGCGCGCGATCTCGGCCGCGTGTGGCGCGTCGCCGAGGCTCTCGACTACGGGATGATCGGCGTCAACTCCGGGCTTATCTCGACCGAGGTCGCGCCCTTCGGCGGCGTCAAGCAGTCGGGCCTCGGCCGGGAAGGTTCGCGCCACGGCGCCGAAGACTATGTCGAACTCAAATACGTGCTGATGGGCGGTCTCTAGTTCGATGCCCAACGCCGCGGCCTGCCGGGGCTTGAATCATTACCGCTTTACGATGAGCATAAGCGACCAGGCCGTAGTGTTCGGCATCACATGGCGCGCATCGACTGTGACGGTGCCGGCCTCCACATTGTGCCAAGTGGTTATCTGGCCCGCCGTCGTCTTCTGAAAGCCGGCAAGGCATTCGTCGGTTTGACGAACGATATATTTATACCTGGCGTTGACGGCCGCGCCCTGTTCTTTCTTCCAGCTGCAGAAATAGGACGGGCCGCGCTTGTCCGTATCGATGTTACAGTCCGCAAAGGGAAGCGTAAGTTCTGCATCGCGCCAATCCGGCATGATGTCATCTTCAGGGCCCGGGATATCGGTGAAACCCGTTCGCGCGGATGCCAGAGCGGTTTTCAGGTTGACGCAGAAATCGTCGGCCCACGCCGGCGAACCGATCGCCGACGCCAGCGCCAAGGCGGCGCAGAAATTCTGGATTCGCATTCTTGCCCCCAATTCGAAGAATCCAAACTTTGCATGGGTGTGCGCCGGCCCGCAATCCTTGATGCGCGAAGCGGGAATTCGCTAAGCAGTCCATCACCGGGGGCACCGTTCGCGATGAATCGCCGGCGCAATACCCACGCATTCCCTCGGGTGTAATGCAGTCTGCGTCGACCTAGCGTTCGGAGATGCGGGTCCTACCATCGGATCGACACTACTTGGCCGGCGTAGGTTTGCTAAGGTTTGCAGCGCTCGGCTCGCGCGTCGCGGGGATTTGCCTTCGCTTCGGGAAGCGGCTATCGCGAAGCCGCAAAGTTCACCGGACGACCCATGTCCACCGATCCAGCCGACACCGCAAAACGCGCCGCCGCGGCGCACGCGGCCGCTCTGGTGCGGCCCGACATGCGTCTCGGCCTTGGGTCGGGATCGACCGCCATGCATTTCGTCGATCTCGTCGGGCGCAAGGTTCGCGAGGGCGTGCGTCTCGTGTGCGTGCCGACGTCGGAGGCGACGCGCGCTCATGCCGAAAGCCTCGACATCCCGCTGACGACGCTCGACGCGACGCCCGAACTCGATCTGACGGTCGACGGCGCCGACGAGTTCGACGACGCGCTTAATCTGGTCAAGGGCGGCGGCGGCGCGCTGCTGCGCGAGAAGATCGTGGCCGGCGCGTCGAAACGCATGGTGGCGATCGCCGATCGCTCCAAACAGGTCGCAACGCTCGGGCGTTTTCCGCTACCCGTCGAAGTCGCGCCGTTCGGCCTCGGCGCGACGCGGCGGCGGATCGAGAAAGCCGCCGGGGCGGTGGGCTGCGCGGGCGCAATCACGCTTCGGCATGGGGGCGCGGGCCATGTTTTCGTCACCGACGGCGGTCACTACATCCTCGATTGCGCCTTTGGATCGATACCCGAGCCGCAGCGCCTCGCCGCGGCGCTCGACGCTATCCCCGGCGTCATGGAGCACGGGCTCTTCGTCGCGATGGCGTCGGCCGTCATCGTCGCCGATCCCGATGGCGTCGAAATCTTCGGCAGCCTGTGATCGCCGTCCTTCAAGGAGCAAGAATGTTGAAACTGTCTCGTGTCTTCGGCCCGATCCTCCTCGCCGCCGCGCTTGCTGCGGGCGCAGCGCCGGCGCGCGCGCAGCAGCCGGCCAAGCCCGCGCAGCCCGCCAAACCGGCGCAGCCGGCCACGCCCTCTCAGCCGGCCACGCCCGCGCAGCCGCCGGCGCTGGAAGGCGGCCGGATCATTCCCATTCCCGAGGCGAGCGCGTCCTTCATAGCGGCGTGCCGTGAACTCGTCATTGTAAGCGGGCTCGCGGCTTCGTTTCAGGAGATCGTTCCGGGTATGATGGGACAGGTCAACGCCACCGTCACGCGGACGCGGCCGGAGTTAATCCCGGACATGCAGACCACGTTGAAGGCGCTTGCGCCGGAGTTCGAGCAGTGGCCGGAAGAAATGATTTTGCAGGCCGCCCGCATCTACACGGCCGTGCTCACCGAACAGCAGTGCAAAGACGCCGTAGGCTTTTTCAACAGTCCGACGGGCAAGAAGTTCATGGACGTCCAGGCGACGGTGGCGGGCAATCTCAACCCGCGGGTTCAAGCCTGGTCGCAGCAAACCTCTACGCGGATGATGGATCGCGTTCGCGCTGAGATGAAGAAGCGCGGCCACGATATCTGAGGAAAGCGCGGACGATGAGCGACTTCGACGTCGATCTGTTTGTCATAGGCGGCGGGTCCGGGGGCGTTCGCGCGGCGCGCATCGCGGCGGGTTACGGCGCCAAGGTGATGATCGCCGAGGAATATCGCTTCGGGGGCACCTGCGTGATCCGCGGCTGCGTGCCGAAGAAGCTCTACGCCTACGCGAGCCGGTTTCACGACGATTTCGAAGACGCGCGCGGCTTTGGATGGAGCTTCCCGGGCGAGCCGGTTTTCGACTGGCCGACGTTGGTCGCCGCGAAGGAGCGGGAGGTCACCCGCCTGTCGGGCCTCTACCGCGGCGCCCTCGAAGGGGCCGGCGTCACGATGGTGGAGACGCGCGCCATCGTTTTGGGGCCTCACCAGGTTCGGTTGGAACGGGACGCCCGCCTCGTCTCGGCGAAGACGATTCTCGTTTCAGTCGGAGCGTCCCCGCATTACGAGCCGAAGATCGAGGGCATGGATTATGCGATCTCGTCCAACGAGATTTTCGACCTGCCGCAGTGCCCGCAGCGTCTGCTGATCGTCGGCGGAGGCTACATCAGCGTCGAGTTCGCAAGCGTCTTCGCGCGGCTCGGCGCCAAGGTCGATCTGGCGATCCGCGCCGATATGGTGCTGCGCGGCTTCGACAACGAGATGCGCGCCGGCGCGATGGCCGCGCTGACCGAAGCCGGCGTGACGGTGCACCCGCACGTGATGCCGACGCAGATCGATCGCACCGCCGAAGGCCTGAACGTCAGCCTGTCGTCCGGCGCGTCGATCGTCGCCGATCAGGCGCTGGTCGCCACCGGCCGCTTTCCCAACACCAAGGGCCTGGGCCTCGAAGGCGTCGGCGTCGCGCTCGACGAGATCGGGAGCGTGAAGGTCGACGCATGGTCGCGTTCCACCGTTCCTTCGATCTACGCCATCGGCGACGTCACCGATCGGCTGAACCTGACGCCGGTCGCGATCCGCGAGGGCCACGCTTTCGCCGATACGGTCTTCGGCGGCAAACAGGTTCGCGTCGACCACAAGGACGTGGCGACGGCGGTGTTCATGACGCCGGAGCTTGGCACGGTCGGGTTGACGGAAGAACAGGCCCGCGAGCAGTTCGATGTCGTCGACATCTACCGCGCCAATTTCCGACCAATGAAGGCGACGCTCTCGGGCCGCTCGGAGCGCACGATCATGAAGATCATCGTCGATGGCGCGACCGATCGCGTGCTGGGCGTCCATGTTCTCGGCCACGATGCGGGTGAGATGGCCCAGCTCCTTGGGATCGCCGTGAAGATGGGCGCAAAGAAAGCCGACTTCGACGCGACGATGGCGGTGCATCCGACGGCGGCGGAAGAACTCGTCACGCTGCGGACGCGCTCGGCGCGGCATGAACGGGGCAAATAGCGCGCCGGCGCAGCGCTATCGCCACAGCCAAGCGCTTTCTGTATAAGCCGGCCGCACGGCAGCGCGAGCGGCCGCGCCGATCCTCAAGGGAGCGACGGTCATGGCGACGGAGCGCTGGACCCCGGATAGCTGGAGAAGCAAGCCGATCGAGCAGGCGCCCGTCTATCCGGACGCGGCCGCGCTCGCCGACGTGGAGCGCACGCTCGCCGGCTTTCCGCCGCTCGTCTTCGCGGGCGAGGCGCGCAAGCTCACGCGCGCCCTGGCGCGCGTCGCCGCCGGCGAGGCGTTTTTGCTGCAAGGCGGCGA
Organism: Beijerinckiaceae bacterium; assembly: GCA_965276595.1. Classification (GTDB taxonomy): domain Bacteria; phylum Pseudomonadota; class Alphaproteobacteria; order Rhizobiales; family Beijerinckiaceae; genus Terripilifer. The sequence continues at coordinate 1,164,519 of CBDIBA010000012.1, read as the reverse complement.
TTGCGCCGAAAGCTTCGCCGAGCACTCCGCCGACAACATCCGCGATTTCTTCCGCGTGTTCCTGCAGATGGCGGTGGTATTGACCTTCGCGGGCTCCTCGCCGGTCGTGAAGGTCGGGCGCATCGCCGGTCAATTCGCCAAGCCGCGCACCAAGCCGACGGAAACGATCGGCGGCGTCGAACTGCCGATCTACCGCGGCGACATCGTCAACGACACGGAGTTCTCGGCCAAGGGGCGCACGCCCGACCCGACGCGCCAGCTCGAGGCCTATCGCCAGTCGGCGGCGACGCTGAACCTGCTTCGTGCCTTTGCGTACGGGGGCTACGCCAACCTCGAGAACGCCCACCGCTGGATGTTGGGCTTCGTCAACGACAGCCCGCAATCCGAGCGCTACCGCGAGCTGGCCGACCGCATCACCCAAACGCTCGCCTTCATGCGTGCGATCGGGCTTGACCCCGAAGAGCACGAGCAGCTCAGCCGTACGGATTTCTATACGTCGCACGAGGCGCTGCTGCTCGGTTTCGAGCAGGCGATGACGCGCGTCGATTCGACGACGGGCGATCATTACGCCACCTCCGGCCATATGATCTGGGTCGGCGACCGCACCCGGCAATTCGATCACGCTCATGTCGAGTTCTGTCGCGGCGTCAAGAACCCGCTCGGCCTGAAATGCGGCCCGACGTCGAAGCCCGACGATCTGCTGCGGCTGATCGATCTTCTCAATCCCCGCAACGAGCCGGGCCGCCTCACGCTGATCACCCGTTTCGGGGCCGACAAGGTGGGCGAGGCGCTGCCGGCGCTGATCCGCGCCACGCAACGCGAAGGCAAGGCGCTCGTGTGGTCTTGCGACCCGATGCACGGCAACACCATCACGGCCAACAATTACAAGACTCGGCCGTTCGACCGCATCGTCGGCGAGTTGCGCGGCTTCTTCGATGCGCATCGCGCCGAGGGCTCGTACGCGGGCGGCGTGCATCTGGAAATGACCGGCAAGAACGTCACGGAATGCACCGGCGGCGCGCGCGCCATCTCCGCCGGCGACCTGTCCGACCGCTACCACACGCATTGCGATCCGCGCCTCAACGCCGAGCAGGCGATTGAAATCGCCTTCCTGATCGCCGAGCTCCTCAAGGAGGAGCGTGGTCGCGCGCATTCGAGCGTCGAGGCCGCCGAATAGCCGCTTGGCGAATCCCTGCGGGCATGGCATCCCCACCCCGGGCCGGCGGCGCGCGGTCTCGCGCGACCTTGGGGTGAGGCGGTGTGGCGCATCTACCGGGCCTTCTGGAACTCGATGGCGGGCTTCGCCTTCGGCTTGCGCACCGAACGCGCGATCCAGCAGGAATTCGCGCTGGTCATACTCGGCATTCCCGTCGCCACGCTGCTCGGCGCGACGACCGGCGAGCGGCTTGGCCTGATCCTCTCTCTTGTCGCGATCCTCTGCGCGGAGTTTCTCAACACCTGCGTCGAGAAGCTCTGCGATCACGTCACGCCGGAGCGGCACGACCAGATCAAGGCGATCAAGGACATGGGATCGGCCGCCTGTTTTTGCGCCCAGGCGAGCGCGTTCTGCATCTGGGGGATCGCGGTCGTCGCCCGGGTTTGGTTCTGAAAGCGTGGCGGCGGCGACGGGGTCGGTCTATATGAATGCCGACGGATCGCGCGATCGAAGGCGCAGGACTATGATTTTTCCCGGTCGCGAAATTTCGCGTTTCACTCGCCGTTCCACTTTAGTCGCCGCTGAGTCGCATGTCCCTTCGCCACATCCCGCCTGACCTTTCTCCAGAAGCGGTTGCGCGGATCGACGAGACGCTTGGCGGTCTTATGGCGGCGCATGAAGTGCGCCTGCCGCTGGCGATCGAGAGCGGCAGCCGCGCCTGGGGGTTTCCCTCGCCCGACAGCGATTACGACTGCCGCTTCATCTTTGTGCGGCCGCTGAAGCAACTTTTGACCCCGTGGCCTCGCCGGGATGTCATCGAGGCGCCGCTCGACGGCGTCCTCGACGTCAATGGATGGGAGCTTGGCAAAGCGCTCAAGCTGCTCCTGAAAGGCAACGCCGTCATCATCGAGTGGCTGCGTTCGCCGATCGTTTATTGCGGCGAAACCTGGTTTCGGGACGAGCTTCTGGCTTTTGCCGAAAAGTTCGCCGAGCGAAATCTGATCGCGCATCACTATCGGCGGCTGGGCGAGAAGCAGCGAAGCGTTTATTTCGCCGACGTCGAGGACGTCCCGCAGAAGAAGATATTCTACGCCCTTCGTCCGGCTGCGGCGCTGCGCTGGCTGCGGCTGCGCCCCGACGCGAAGATTGCGCCGATGCATTTTTCCACCCTGATGAGCGAATGCGAGCCGCCGGCGGCCGTCGCGGCCCTGACGGCGGCCCTTTTGGAGCGGAAAGCGGCGTCGCGCGAGCTCGGAACGGCGCCGCTACCCGCGCCGCTCGCCGCCTTCATCGACGATGAACTGGCGGCGGCGCGCGCGCAGTTCAGCCAGGACGCTGCGCCTCTGAGCATCGAAGCGCGTGGCGAAGCGGAGCGATTCTATCGCCGCGCCGTCGAGCAATGTTACGATCTCAAGATCGACGTGTAACGATCAGCCTTTTCCGCTCGGGCTCGTCATTTGCCGCAGCCTCGCCCCCGCGTTAAACCCGCGGCATGAGCGCTCCGACGCCCGCCAACCGCTTGACGATCGCGCTCGCGCAAATCGATTGCGTCGTCGGCGACATCGAAGGCAACGCCGATCGTATCCGCGCCGCGCGGCGCGATGCGGCCGGCCAGGGCGCGGACCTCGTCCTGTTCAGCGAGTTGTTCCTCGCCGGTTATCCGCCCGAAGACCTGGTCCTCAAGCCGGCGTTTCAGGAGGCATGCCGCAGCGCTCTCGAGGCGCTCGCGCGCGAGACGGCCGATAGCGGCCCCGCGATGCTCGTCGGCCTGCCCTGGGCTGAAGCCGGCCTTTGCCACAACGCCATCGCTCTCCTCGACGGCGGCCGCATCGCGGCGGTGCGCTTCAAATCCAACCTGCCGAACTACGGCGTCTTCGACGAAAAGCGCGTGTTTGCGCCGGGGCCGCTGCCCGGCCCCATCCCCTTCCGCGGCGTGCGGCTCGGCGCGCCGATCTGCGAAGACATCTGGGGAACCGACGTCGTCGAGTGCCTGGCGGAAACCGGCGCGGAACTGCTGCTCGTCCCCAACGGATCCCCCTATTGGCGCGGCAAGCAGGAGGAGCGGCTGCAGGTCGCGCTCGCGCGCGTCGTCGAGAGCGGACTGCCGATGCTCTATCTCAACCAGGTCGGCGGCCAGGACGAGCTCGTCTTCGATGGCGGCTCCTTCGCGCTCAACGCCGATCGTTCGCTCGCTGCGCAACTGCCGTCCTTCGCCGAATGCGTGACGACGACCGTCTGGGAGCGCCGCGGCGATCTGTGGCGATGCGTCGAGGGTCCGATGGCCACGACGCCCGAGGGCGACGAGGCCGATTACGCAGCCTGTGTCCTGGGCCTGCGCCATTACGTCGAGAAGAACCGCTTTCCCGGCGTTGTCATGGGCCTCTCCGGCGGCGTCGATTCCGCGCTCTGCGCGGCCATCGCCGTCGATGCGCTCGGGCCGGAGCGCGTTCACTGCGTCATGCTGCCCTATCGTTTCACCTCGGGCGATTCGCTCGCCGACGCGCAGGCCTGCGCCCGCGCGCTCGGCGTGCGCTACGACACCATGCCGATCGCGCCCGCGGTCGAGGGCGTCGAGCAGGCGCTTGGCGCGCTGTTCGCCGGCCGCCCGCGCGATATCGCCGAAGAGAATATCCAGAGCCGGGTGCGCGGCGTGCTGCTGATGGCGGTGTCGAACAAGTTCGGGCCGATGCTGGCGACAACCGGCAACAAGTCGGAAATGTCGGTCGGCTACGCGACGATCTACGGCGACATGAACGGCGGCTTCAACCCGATCAAGGACATCTACAAGATGCAGGTGTTCCGGCTCTGCGAACTGCGCAACCGCTGGAAACCGCCGGGCGCTTTGGGTCCGGACGGCGAGGTCGTCCCCCGCAACATCATCGTCAAGCCGCCGAGCGCGGAGTTGCGCGAGAACCAGACCGATCAGGACTCGCTGCCGCCGTACGCGACCCTCGACGACATCCTGGAATGCCTGATCGAGAACGAGATGCGCGTCTCCGACATCGTCGCGCGCGGCCATGATCTCGAAACCGTCAAGAAGATCGAGCGTCTGCTCTACCTCGCCGAATACAAGCGCCGCCAGGCCGCGCCCGGCGTGAAGGTCACGCGCAAGAATTTCGGCCGCGACCGCCGTTACCCGATCGTCAACCGCTTCCGCGATTCGGGCGCGCCGGCGACGGCGCCGGACCCGAGCCTCGCGCCGGCGCCGATCGCCGGCGGCGCCGAGCGGTTCGAGGACTAGGACCTAGCGTCGCAATCAATTCCGGGACGGTCGTGATAATCCTCGAAGGATGAACCCCGAGGGCGTTAAAGCCCTTGGGCAAGCCTACGATACGCGAAATGCTGCGAGCTACATTCGAGTGCGCAGGACCGCCTAATGCGACCGCGATCGCGTCCGACGGAACTGACCCCAACAAGGACTATCCTTCAGAAACAAACGTCGACGCCGAGCTTCCGCCATGCAATCTTCGTAGAATAAAATCAGACGACTGAGGCTTGGGGCGGGTGACATGATCGTCAGCGGATTTTTTCGGGCAGGGCTTGCGATTTCTGTCACTGCTTTCTTGCTTGCGCCGCTTGGCGCCGCATCATCCGATGATTACCCCAATCGTCCGGTAACGATGGTGGTTCCGTACTCGCCCGGCGGTCCCAATGACATTTCGGGCCGCATGCTTGCTCAACAGATGTCGCAGGAACTTGGGCAGCCGGTGGTCGTCGACAATACCACAGGAGCGGGAGGACTCATTGGCGCGATGAAGGTCGCGCGCGCGGCTCCGGACGGATATAACCTCCTGTATGTGGCGACTTCGGCGCTCTCGATCGGGCCCTGGCTCACCCCGGAGTTAAAATTTAAGCCGCTGGAGCAATTGGCGGCGATTACCCAGACCAACACTTTTCCGCTCGTACTTATCACGAACGCCGCGCTCCCTGTGGCGTCCCTGAAGGACTTCATCGCTTACGCGAAAGAGCATCCTGGCGGTCTCAGCTTTGGTTCACCCGGCATCGGTACTCTTCCTCACATGGCGGCGGAACTGTTCATGCGGGAGACCGGAGTAAAAGCCGCTCATGTGCCGTATCGAGGCGGCGCGCCAGCATTCAATGCCGCTGTGTCAGGCGAGGTGCAGTTTGTCTTCGACTCGCCATCTTTGGTCATATCGCGACTGCCGTCTAACGATTTTCGCGTCCTTGCAATCGCAAGTCGAAAGAGGATCGCTACGCTCCCTGATGTGCCGACTTTCGCGGAGCAAGGGTATTCATCGATCGTCGTCGAAGCCTCGTCGGGACTGCTCACCGCCGCAGGCGCCTCTCCTGACCTTGTTCGACGTATCAATGCGGTCGCTGTGAAGGCCTTGGCTGATGGCGTGCTGAAGACGCGCTTCGCGGCGATGCAAATGGCGGCCTCGCCAAGCTCGCCTAATCAATACGAGGAACTCGTCAAGGACGATATTGCGCGATGGAGTCCTATATTGCGATCCATGAAGATCGACGCAAAATAGAACGTTCTACATTTTCGGGTCGGCAGGCGCATCGAGCGCCTTCGTCAATGCGGGTCGCGAACGGCGGCGTCAGAGCGATTAAGCCTCTATGCGCCTAGCTCGATGGAGAAAGCATGAGATCGCCAGTTCGCCGGCAGATGCGCCTTGGCGCTTTTTTCAACCCGACAGGTCATCACGTCGCTTCATGGCGCCACGCCGACGCGCAAGCCGACGCCGGCGTCAATTTCGAGCATTATGTCGAGATCGCGCGGACTGCGGAGCGCGGCAAATTCGACATGTTGTTCCTGGCCGACAATCTCTGCGTTCGCGAAGCGAGGATGTCCGCGCTGTCGCGATCGGCGCAATATATCGCCAATTTCGAGCCGCTGACGCTGCTTTCCGCTTTGTCGGTCGTGACGCAGCGCATCGGCCTCGTCGCCACCGCGTCGTCAAGCTACAACGAGCCCTATCATGTCGCGCGCAAGTTCGCCTCGCTCGACCATATCAGCCATGGCCGTGCCGGGTGGAACCTCGTCACGTCGGGCATGCCGACGGAGGCGGGCAACTTCGGCCGCGACGCCCATTACGGCCATGCGGAGCGCTACAAACGCGCCCTTGAGTTTGCGACCGTCGTCACGGGATTGTGGGATAGTTGGGACGACGACGCCTTCCTGCGCGACAAGGCGTCGGGAGAGTTCTTCCGCCCCGGGGCGCTGCACGCGCTCAACCACAAAGGCGCGCATTTCTCGGTCAAGGGTCCGCTCAACATTCCGCGCGCGCCGCAAGGCCGACCTGTGATCGTTCAGGCTGGCGGCTCAGAAGATATGATGGAGGTCGCCTCGCAATTCGCTGAAGTGATCTTCTGCGGGCCGCTCTCCGTGCAAGCTGGCAAAACGCTTTACGATGCGCTGAAGGGACGGGCCGCCGCGCGGGGGCGCGATCCCGAATCGATGAAGATCATGCCGGGCCTGACGCCGATCGTTGGCCGCACGAAGGCGGAAGCGCAAGATAAGCTCAACGACCTCGATGCTCTGATCCATCCCGACGTTGCGATCGAAATGCTCGCCACCGTCCTCGGTGGCGTTGACCTCTCATCTTACGACCCCGATGCGCTACTGCCGGACGACCTGCCAACGAAGACAGAGGCGAGCCAGTTCTTGTACCGCTCAGTCATCGATCTCGGGCGCCGCGAAAAACTGACCTTGCGTCAACTCGCGATTAAAATGTCGGGGGCGCGCGGCAAAAGCGTCGTCGCGGGCTCCCCGACCGAAATCGCCGATATGATGGAGGAATGGTTCGAAGCGGGAGCGGCGGATGGCTTCAACATCTCGCCGTCGCATCTGCCGGGCGGGTTGGACGAGTTCGTCAACGAGGTCATCCCGGTGCTCCAGGAACGCGGCCTGTTCCGAAGCGAATATGGCGGAACAACGCTGCGCGATCATTTAGGCCTGAGCCGGCCGGCGAGTCGCTATGAGAGCTCGTAGTCGGAATATTGCGAGCCTCTCAGATGACCCGCTGAACGACCGGCGCTTCCTACGATGTCGCCATTCCGCTGCAAGCCGGCTTTGGCGGAGACCTTGTTCCGCCACCTACGGTCAAAGGAGAGACAGCCATGGTTACGTCGAAGAAATTCCCTCTCGTCATCGACATGCATACGCACATACGAGTCCAAGCTCTGTTCGACCTCATGGCGAAAAACCCGATAAAGGCGACGGGTCCCGGCGCCGAAGATTGGTATGTTGCCGGCACCGCAACCAACCGGGGCGGCAACCTTGTAGAGCGCGAGCGTGAGCGATGGGCGGTGATGACGGATCCGAAGCAGCGCCTCGCGGCTATGGATCGTCAAGGCGTGGACATCCAGATCATCAGTGTGAATTTCCCGACGACGTGCTCGTGGTTCAATCAAGACCTTGGTCTCAAAGCGGCGCAAATTGCCAACGACGCCATCGCGGAATTTTGCGCCAGCAATCCGGACAGGTTTGTCGGCGTGGGCGTCGTCCCGTTGCAGGCTCCCGATCTCGCTGCGAAGGAGTTGGAGAGATGCGTGGCGCAACTCAACCTAAGAGGGGCCTGGATAAGTTCCCATGTCCAAGGCAAAGAGATCGGGCGGCGTGAACTGGATCCGTTCTGGGCCGCGGCGCAGCGCCTTGATGTGCCGGTTTTCATTCATCCGCTCGGACCGGTTGATGTGTGGAGGTTGAAGGAGCACTTCCTTTTCAACGTGGTCGGTCAGCCGATCGAAGAAACGTTAAGTATGTGCTCGCTGATCTACGAAGGTGTGATGGACGATTTCCCGCGTCTAAAAGTCGGCGTGTGCCACGGCGGCGGTTATCTCCCATACTACATTGGACGGTCTGATTGGGCTTACGATGACAACCGCGGGGGCGTTCGTGATCGATTGAAGCAGAAGCCAAGCGCTTATCTGTCGAGATTTTACTACGACACGATCGTCCATGATCATGACGTTTTACCGATCCTGATCAAGAAGGCTGGTATCGACCATGTAATGATGGGGTCGGATTGGCCGGCCGTCTCGAACGACGCCGTTGCGTTTATCTCTGAGGATCCGTCGCTTTCCGACGCCGACAAGCAGAAAATCATTTGGGAGAACGCCGCCGAGCTCTTTCGTATCGAGACTTAGGTGCGAAAAGCGCCCGAACGCAAGAAGGGCCGCCCGCGGGCGGCCCTTCCATTGTCTTTACCGCGATCCGTCGGGACCACGAGGCGCCGCTCACGCGGGGCTGTTCTCCACGTGAGCAGGAGTCCGAGTCCCTATGACCGACGACCGCGGCGATGGACAATGAGACACAGGATCACCTCCTTTCGATAAGTTGACGACGCCCAGAATGTAGGCGGATTCGCGCCCCAGTTGAAGCCGGGATGTCGCATGTCGCAGCGGCTTAACGCCGCAATTTTGGGCGTCCTGCCTCAAACCGGTTGACCGTTGCGTGCGGCGACGCCAGATTCGGCGATAAAAACAGCGGCTCGGCCGCGCGAGGGAGAGATGGCGATGCGCCTCGGCGACCAGAGCCTCAATATCGAGCGCCAGATCGACGCGCAGCCGATGAGCGCGTACCAGATGGCGGTCGTCTTCCTGGCCGCCCTGATCCTCTTCATCGATGGGCTCGACACGCAGCTTGTCAGCTACATCGGCCCGAAGCTGATCCTGGAGTGGGGGATTTCGCGCACGCTGCTTGGCGCGATTTTTTCCTCCGCCCTGTGGGGCCTGCTGCTGGGCTATGTCTTTCTCGCGCCGCTCTCGCGGCGCTTCGGCCACCGGCCGATCGTGATCGTCTCGCTCGTCATCTTCGGTCTCGCGACGATGTCGACCTATTTCGTCGACGATCCGGCCAAGATGATCGCGTTGCGCGTCGTCGCGGGGATCGGCTTGGCGGGCGCGATGCCGAGCGGCGTGGCGCTTGCCGGCGAGTTCAGTCCGCTGCGCCGGCGCTCGACCTGTATCGCACTGATTTATTGCGGCTATTCATTCGGCACCATGGCCGCCGGCCTGATCGCGGGCGCGGTCATCGAGCGCTATGGCTGGCGGATGCATATGGTGGTCGGAGGGTTCATCCCCCTCGTCGTCGCGGCGGCGCTCTACTGGGCGCTGCCCGAATCGCCCGAGCATCTCGTCTCGAACGGCGCCCCGCGCGCCTTGATCGCCCGCCTCGTCCGGCGCATCGCGCCGCGCATCGATATCGGCGAGGAGACGCGCTTCACGGTCGACAACCGGCGCGACGCGGCGCTCGCCTTCGCGCAATTGTTTTCGCGCGGTCGCGCGCTCGGCACGTTCATGCTGTGGCTGGCGCTGTTCATGAATCTGATGGTCGTCTTCTTCGTGCTGCAATGGATGCCGTCGATCTTCACGATGGTCGGCTACACGCAGGCGCAGGCGACCGTCGCGGCGACCTGGGCGACGAGCGGCGGCATCCTTGCGGCGCTGATCCTCGGCCCGCTGATGGATCGGTACGGCCCCTATCGCGTCATCGTCGTGCTGTTCTTCGTCGGCGCCGCCTTCCTGCTGCTAACCGGACTCAGCGCGCGGTCCGTCGCGATCCTGGCGACCGCCATGGCTTTCATGGCGACAGGCAGCACGAGCGGCATCCAGAAATGCATCAACGCGCTGATGATCTTCTTCTATCCGACGGCGCTGCGCTCGACCGGGCTCGGCTGGGCCTTCGGCGTCGGACGCTTCGGCGCGATGGCCGGCCCCGTGCTCGCCGGTTTCCTGTTCGACCGCAAGTGGGGGGTCGAATCGGTTTTCAACGTCTATGCAATTCCCATGGTCATCGGCGCGGGCGCGATCCTCGTCATGTATTTGAACGCGCGCCGCGCCGCCGCCGCCGAGACGGCCGGCGCGCCCACCGGCGCGTTGGCGGAGTAGTTGTCGGATGAAGCTCGATTTCGCTTAACATCGTCGCCGGTCCGGGGCACAAGGTCGGCCACGCCGGCGCAACCACCGGCCGCTTCACGCCATGCGCCTGCCCGTTGTCCGTTTCGCGCCTTCGCCCACCGGCCGTATCCACATCGGCAACGCGCGCACGGCTTTGTTCAACTACCTGTTCGCGGGCCGCGGCGCCGGGCGCTTCATCCTGCGCTTCGACGATACCGACGCGGCGCGCTCGCGCGAGGAATACGCCGCCGCCATCGAGGTCGATCTCGCTTGGCTCGGCGTCGAGCCCGACCTCGTCGTGCGCCAGTCGCAGCGCTTCGCGCTTTACGCCGCGTCGGCCGATCGCCTGAGGGACGCGGGGCGGCTCTATCCATGCTACGAGACCGCCGACGAACTCGACCGCCGCCGCAAGCGGCAGATCGCGCGCGGGCAGCCGCCGGTCTACGATCGCGCGGCGTTGTCGCTGACCGACGCAGCGCGCGCCGAACTCGAGGCGAGCGGGCGTCGCCCGCATTGGCGCTTCAAGCTCGAGCATCGCGTCGTCGCCTGGAGCGACCTCGTGCGCGGCGCGAGCCATATCGACGCCGTGTCGCTGTCGGACCCGATCCTCATCCGCGAGGACGGGACCTGGCTCTACACGCTGCCTTCGGTGGTCGACGACATCGACCTCGGCGTCACCGTCATCATCCGCGGCGAGGATCACGTGACCAACACGGCGGTGCAAATCCAAGTGTTCGAGGCGCTCGCCGGCGAAGGCGCCGCGCCCGCCTTCGGCCACCACAATCTGCTCACCGCCGCCTCGGGAGAGGGCCTGTCGAAACGCTCCGGCGCGCTCTCCATCGGCGTGTTGCGCGAAGCCGGGATCGAAGCGCTCGCCGTCGCGGCTTTGGCGACGCTGACGGGGTCGTCGGCGAGCGTGCAGCCGGTCCACTCGCTCTCGCAGCTCATGGCTTTGTTCGACATCGCTGCGACCTCGCGCAACGCGGCGCGCTTCGACGAGCATGAGCTTGCGGCGCTCTCGGCGCGCACGTTGCACGGCCTCGCCTACGACGACGTGCGCGAGCGGCTCGAGGCGCATGAGATTTGCGGGCGAAAGGGAGAGCCGTTCTGGCTTGCGGTGCGCGGCAATCTGACGATCTTCGCGGATGTGATCCTCTGGTGGCGCGTCGTCGAGGGCGAGATCGAGTCCGTGCGCGAGGACGCAAGCTTTGTGGCGCAGGCGCGCGATCTGCTGCCGCCGGAGCCTTGGGATCAGACGACCTTCGCCACATGGACGAGCGCCGTGAAGCAGGCGACCGGCCGCAAGGGCAAGGCGCTGTTCCACCCGTTGCGGCTCGCGCTGACCGGCCAGGAGGCCGGCCCCGAGATGGCCGCGCTCCTGCCGCTGATCGGGCGCGTCAAAGCGGCGGCTCGAATGACCTGAGTTTCGGCGGCGCGCTTGGCTTCCGTGCGCGTCCGTGCGCCGGCGCCTTCACGCTCGTCGTCGCCGTCGCGTCGTTCGACGACGCGCTCGCGGTCGCCGGCAGGATCGGGCGCGCCATTTCCGCGGATTTCTCCGGCGTGACGAGGATGTCGCTCTTCGACTGCTGGCCCAGCATGTCTTCCGCCGGCTGCAGCGCCTCGGCCCAGCTCTGGTTCGGCGGTTTGCAGGCGCAGGCGGCGTCGGCTTGCGTTCGGAACTTGTTGGCGTTGGGCAGGTCGGTGTAAGCCGCGCCGTCGACCGACACCGCCTGGTTGATGGAGCCGTTCACCGGCATCGTATAGAGCGCCGTCTCGGCGCCCGGGCACTGCGCGTGACAGAGGTCTTCGAGCGCTTCGAGCCTGTCGCGGCGCGCCGAATAGGTCATCGGGAAATAGCCGCCGTCGCAGGTGCGCACGCAGACCGCCTCGCCGCCGCCGCGCGGGCGGCTTTCGCCGGCGTGCGTCATAACGTCGGGCGTCTCGTCCGTGTTTGAATCCGGAACGCGCTCGATGGGAATCTCCTGCCGCGGCGGGGCGCCCCCGAACAGCGTCTCGAAGAACCCGCGCGGCTGGGTTCTGCACGAGGCGTCGTAGCGCGCCTGAAGCGCCTGCCGCTGGCCGCCGCCGCGCGCCTGCAGCGAGGCGATGTTGGCGCGCATGCTCGCGATTCGCGATTCGAGGTCGCCGCATTGCGGCGGCGGCGGGCTGCCGAAAAACAGAAACTGCCGGTTGCCGCAGCCGATCGAGCGCGCATAAGACGCGGTTCGTTCCAGTTCAGACTGCTGTTTCTGCGCCGCGGCGGCGTAGCGCGCCGCTTCGCCCGAGGGGGCCTGGCTCGCGGCGGCGATGCGTGCGCGCAGATCGTCGCATTGCGGGCTTTGCGCCAGCGCGAGGCCAGCCGGCGCGGCGAGGGCGCTCGCCAGAAGCGCGCCTGCAAGCAGCGACCGTACGCCCGGTCTGCGCCATTCCGACCGTCTGTTGATCCGCATCATGCCTCGGATGAGCGCCCCGCCGGAGCCGAACGGCTCCCCCTCATGGCGCGACCGATAGGGTTAATTTCGCGTCAAGGAAAGGTCGTTGGACCCCGTTGGCCTTCCCGTGCGCCCGTTCGATGCCGGGCCAGTGAGGCGATTATGGGGCGCGATGGACGCCGCGCCGGCGCGTCGCCATATCTGCACGCCACGAACGCTGTCCGGGAGACCCTTATGCGCCGCGCCATAGCCCTTTGCGTCCTCGTTTTCGCTTCGCTCGCCTTCGGCGCCGCGCGCGCGGCCGACGGCGATCCGGATCTGATCTTCCGCAAATCGACGGTGTTCAAGCTGCTGACGCCCAACGACAAGCTGGCGACCTACGCGATCGACGATCCCGAGATCGGCGGCGTCGCCTGCCATTACACCGTGCCGGAGAAGGGCGGCCTCGCCGGCGCCTTCGGCGTCGCCGAGCAGGTCTCGGATATCTCGCTGTCTTGCCGCCAGTACGGGCCGATCGTCTTCAAATCGAAATTCGCGCAAGGCGACGTGGTCTTTCGCGAACGCCGCTCGCTGATCTTCAAGAAGATGCAGATCGTGCGCGGCTGCGACGCCAAGCGCAACGTGCTTGTCTACATGGTCTATTCCGACAAGCTTGTCGACGGATCGCCGAAGAATTCGACATCGAGCGTGCCCGTGATGCCTTGGGGCGCGCAGGGCGACACGCCGAAATGCGGCGACTGGCTCAACGGCTGAGAGGCGCGCGGCGCCCTCAGTCGCCGCAGGTGACGAGGATGTCGCCGGGCGCGGGTTTCGGCGCCGCCGCGCCGATCGAGCCGGTAATGTCGGCGGCGAGGCCGAAAGCGACGGCCGCGCCCTTATTGTGCTCCTGACACCAGGCGTCGGCGACCATGCGGCCGCAGTCGCCGCCGTTGGTCAAGCAATCGCCGATCCCATAGCCATCGACGCCGTCGACGACGAAGGTGGAATGGCCCGCTTGCGCCGGCGTCTTCATCAGCGAGGAGACGATGATGAGGCCCGCGCCGAGCGGCAACAGCACGCGTCGCAACGCGGCCCTCCGCCCCGAAACGATCAACATGAGAAAGCCGCCCCGCCTTGAACCTTGCGGCAGGGTGAGGCCGACGCGTGAAGATTCGTTTAACGGTGCGCGCGAAGGGGTCTCGATCGAGTTAGCCGAGCCCGACTTCTTGATAGCCGCCGCCGCTTTCGTCCGGCCAGGAGACCGCAACTTGAAACGCCGGCCGGGCGCTGAGTCGCTGATACCAGGCGTGGATGCGGGGGCGACGCGCCAAGGACCAGAATTGATCCTGACCCAGCGCGCTCAGACGGAACATGTACGGCGCAATCGTCACGTCGGCCAGCGAAAAGTCGCCTACGATCCAGGGGCCGGGATCGAGGGTCGCCTCCAATCCATCGAGCAACGTCTCAAGGTCGTTTGCGGCCTGACCGAGTTCCTGCGGGGTGATTTCCCCGCGGATCCCGCGCGAGTGCAGATCGCGCAAGAATCGCGTCGGACGTTTGTCGGCCTGCGTGCGGAGCTCTTCGTCGCTCCATCGATTCCGCAATTTCGGCAGGATGTATTTGACATACGTCAGCAACGCGATCGGACCCATCGCGTTTTCGCAGGTCCGGATGAATTCCCGCATCTTCGCCGCGAGGAGCGGATCGGAGGGAATCAGGCGCGGTCCCGGAAAAGCGTCATCGATATATTCGTTGATGATCACGGATTCCCGGATCGGATGCCCGTCGCACACCAGCGTCGGCACGACCCCGTCGGGATTGATCGCCAGATATTCCGGGGTGAGTTGGTCGAACTTGAACAGATCGATGTATTTGCTTTCCCATTTGACGCCCTTTTCCTCCAGCGCCATGCGGCAGCGCACGGAACACACCGAGCTCCAAAAGTGATAGAGTTGCACTGCCGCCGGCTTATCCTCGGTTTTCGCCACGTTCTTCCTCCCCGATGTTTGAACGATTGCGTCGCCGACCTCTTCAAAACGAATCGTCGGTGGAAACGGAAATCGGTCCGCGCCGATTTCGAGCGTCGGAGGAGCGGCCGGTCCCCGAATTTTCTGCCGTAGCGCCATAAACAATGTCAGCAAAATATTCCGAGATTTTCTTTTTAGACAAGGATTTCACGGGAGACCAGCCGACGCGTTCCTCGATCCGGCTTCCCGATCATGGCCCGCCGACGCGCTTGACGCCGAGGGGCGCCGCGCGCATGGTAGCGTTATGACGCTCTGCTCCGCCATTTGCCGGACCCTGATTATTTGCTAGCCATCGCGCTGGCCGGAGCAGTCTTGTCCTGAACATCTTCAGTCGACGCCCCGAGCCAGAGCGGCTCGAGGACCCATGTCGCGCCTGCGCCTCTACAACACGCTGACCCGCTCGAAGGAGGACTTCGTCCCCCTCGATCCCACTCGCGTGCGCTTTTACGTTTGCGGGCCGACCGTGTACGACGACGCGCATATCGGCAACGCGCGGCCGATCCTCGTCTTCGACGCGCTCTTCCGGCTGCTGCGCCATCTCTATGGCGCCGGACACGTGACCTACGTCCGCAACATCACGGACGTCGACGACAAGATCAACGCGCGCGCCGCCGAGCGGGGGATCTCCATCGGCGACCTGACGAGCGAGACCGCGCGGGTCTTCCACGACGATGTCGCCGCGCTTGGCTGCCTGCCGCCCTCTGTCGAGCCGCGCGCGACCGAGCACATCGAGACGATGATCGCGATGATCCTGCGGCTCATCGAATCCGGCCACGCCTATGCGGCGGACGGGCACGTGCTGTTCTCCGTCCCCTCCATGCCCGATTACGGGGGTCTATCGCGTCGGCCGCTCGACGAGATGATCGCCGGCGCGCGCGTCGAGGTCGCGCCCTACAAGCGCGGCGACATGGACTTCGTCTTGTGGAAGCCCTCGAGGGCGAGCGAGCCGGGCTGGGACAGCCCGTGGGGCAGGGGGCGGCCGGGCTGGCACATCGAGTGCTCGGCGATGAGCTGGAAGCATCTCGGCGAGACCTTCGACATCCACGGCGGCGGGATCGACCTCGTCTTCCCGCATCATGAGAACGAGATCGCGCAGACGCGCTGCGCCTTCGGCCACGCCACGATGGCGAACGTCTGGATGCACAACGGCTTTCTGCAGGTCGAAGGCGAGAAGATGTCGAAGAGCCTCGGCAACTTCGTCACCATTCACGACCTTCTGCATACGGAAAAGTTCGGCGGCCGGAATTGGCCGGGCGAAGTTTTGCGGCTCGCCATGCTGAAGACGCATTACCGCGAACCGATCGATTGGACCGTGAAGGCCTTGGTCGAGGCGCAAGCCACGTTGGATCGCTGGTACAGGGATTATGACGCGGAACCGGCGCCGCCGTCGAACGATGCTGAGATCGATCCTGAATTTCTCGATGCGCTGGAGGACGATCTCAATGCGCCTCGCGCGATCGCGCGCCTGCATCAACTCCATCGCGTCTGCGCGGGCGCATCAGAGTCATTGAAAGAGAAGAGCCGCTTTGCGCTTTGCGCGAAACTGCTGGGCTTGCTCCAGAGCGATCCGGCCGCTTGGTTTGGCTCGCCGGCGGTCGCCGACGACGAACGCGCGCGCATTGGCGACCTGGTTGATCGACGCCTCGCCGCGCGCGCGGCGAAAAACTGGGCGGAGGCCGATCGCATTCGCGACGAGCTCGCCGCGATGGGCGTCACGCTGAAAGACAACAAGGACGGCGCGACGTCCTGGGAGGCGAAGCGATGAGCGCCCTCGCTGCGCCTTCGCAGGCCGGTCGTTGCGAGGAGCCGAAGGCGACGAAGCAACCCAGGACGACGTTCCTTCTGGGTTGCTTCGCTTCGCTCGCAATGACGCTGCCCGCCTGCGAGGCGAAGGCGAGCGGCGGCGCGAGGCGCGATCCATGACCGCGACGATCGCCCTTCGCCCCTATCTTCCCGCGGACGCCGAGCGTCTCGCCGATCTCTTCCGCGCCAGCATCGAGGATCTTGCCGCCGAGGATTACGGCGAAGGCCAGCGCGCGGCGTGGATGGAGCAGTCCGACGATCTCGACGCCTTCGGCGCAAAGCTCGCCGGCGCGTTGACGCTCGTCGCGCTCATCGAGGGAGAAGCCGCCGGCTTCGCCTCGCTCAAGGGCGGCGACCAGATCGACATGCTCTATGTCGATCCCGATTGCGCGCGGATGGGCGTGGCGTCGGCGTTGATCGACGCGCTCGAAAAAATCGCGGGCGCGCGCGGCGCAAAGTCTCTCACGGTCGACGCCAGCGACACGGCGCGGCCCTTCTTCGGAGGCCGCGGCTTTGTCGCGACCTCGCGCAAGATCGCGCCTCTCGGCGACGAGTGGCTCGCCAACACAGCGATGACCAAGACTCTCGCCGGCGACGCAGAGCCAAAAGGATCTTTGCAATGACCGCGTCGACTCCGATGCAGGACGCCGCGTCTCAGAGCCGCGCGCGCGAACGGCTGACGCTCTTCGACACGACGTTGCGCGACGGCGCGCAGACGACGGGCGTCGACTTCTCGCTCGACGACAAGCGCGCCATCGCGCGCATGCTCGACGACCTCGGTCTCGACTATGTCGAGGGCGGCTACCCCGGCGCGAATCCGCTCGACACGGCGTTCTTCTCTGAAAAGCGCGTGCAAAACGCCCGCTTCGCCGCTTTCGGCATGACCAAGCGCGCGGGCCGCTCGGCGGCCAACGATCCGGGCGTCGCGGCGCTGATCGAGGCGCGCGCCGACGCCATCGTCTTCGTCGCCAAGGCCTGGGATTATCAGGTTCACGTCGCGCTCGGCTGCACGCTGGAGGAGAACCTCGACTCGATCGCGGACTCGGTCGCCTATGCGGCGAAGTGCGGCCGCGAGCCGATCCTCGACTGCGAGCATTTCTTCGACGGCTACAAGGCCAACCCGGCGTACGCCCTGCAATGCGCGAAGGCCGCCTATGACGCCGGCGCGCGCTGGATCGTGCTGTGCGACACCAACGGCGGCGCGCTGCCGCACGAAGTCGAGGCGATCGTGCGCGCGGTCGCCGACCACATTCCGGGCAGTCATCTCGGCATCCACGCCCACAACGACACCGAAAACGCCGTCGCGAACTCGCTTGCCGCCGTGCGCGCGGGCGCGCGCCAGATTCAGGGAACGCTGAACGGGCTGGGCGAGCGCTGCGGCAACGCCAACCTCACCTCGCTGATCCCGACCCTGCTCTTGAAGCGGGATTACGCCGAGGCGTTCGAGATCGGCGTCAGCCGCGACAAGCTCGCGGGCATCGCCAAGATCAGCCACACGCTGGACGAGTTGCTGAACCGCGCGCCCGATCGTCACGCCCCCTACGTCGGCGCATCCGCCTTCGCCACCAAGGCGGGCATCCATGCGTCCGCCGTCATGAAAGACCCGCGCACCTACGAGCATGTCGATCCCGCCGCGGTCGGCAACGCGCGGCGGGTGCTCGTCTCCGATCAGGCGGGCAAGTCGAACATCCTCGCCGAACTCGCGCGTATCGGCGTGCAGGTGGAGAAGAACGATCCGCGCGTCGGGCGTCTGCTGGACCGCGTGAAGGAGAAGGAGGCGGTCGGCTACGCCTACGAGGGCGCCGACGCCTCGTTCGAACTGCTGGCGCGGCGCATCCTGGGCGACGTCCCTCGCTATTTCGACGTCGAACGGTTCAGCGTCAATGTCGAGCGGCGCCACAACGCGGCCGGCGAACTCGTCACCGTCTCCGAAGCCATCGTCAAGGTCGTCGTCGACGGCGAGGCGCTGATTTCGGCGGCGGAAGGCGCAGGCCCCGTCAACGCGCTCGATCTCGCCCTGCGCAAGGACCTCGGCAAATATCAAAAGTATATCGACGACCTGGAGTTGCGGGACTATCGCGTGCGCGTGTTCCAGGGCGGCACGGACGCGGTCACGCGCGTGCTGATCGAGTTCGGCGACGGGGCGGGCGCCGCGTGGTCGACCGTCGGCGTCTCCGCAAACATCATCGACGCCTCGTTCCAGGCGCTGACCGACGCGATCGACTACAAGCTTTTCAAGGCCGGCGCGCGCTGACCGCGCTTATGTCCCGCGCCTAAAGCCGTCCGATGACGCCGGCCTCCTGCGGCGCTTCGAGCGCGCGCCTGCGCGCGCCGGCGCGCAGCATCGGCAGGACCTCGTCGACGCGCTCGGCCACGAGATAGCGCACCTCGAGCCCGGCGCGAATGAAGCCGTTCTCGCGCATATGCGCGAGCAGCGACAGGAGCGGGCGCCAGAAGCCGCCGACGTCGAGGATGAGCACCGGCTTGCTGTGCCGGTCGAGTTGCGCCCAGGTCAGCTGTTCGACAAGCTCCTCGAGCGTGCCGATGCCGCCCGGCAACGCCACGAAGGCGTCGGCGCGCTCGAACATCATGCGCTTGCGCGTATGCATATCTGGCGTGACGATGAGTTCCTGCGCCTCCGCGAGCATCAACTCGCGCGATTTCAGGAACTCGGGAATGATTCCGCAGACACGGCCGCCGGCGTCGAGCGCCGCCCGCGCGACGGCGCCCATCAGGCCCAAATTGCCGCCCCCGTAGACAAGCCCTACGCCGTCTTGCGCCATGGCGCGGCCCAGCGCCTGGGCCGCGGAGACGAAGGCTGGATCCGAACCGCTCGACGACCCGCAGTAAACGCATATATTCTTCAGCTTGAGCTCCCGTCGCCGACCGTTTTCGCCTGCGCCGATATGGCGCTTTTCTTGCGACCGCGCTAGTTTACCTTGTTTCGTGAGTGCCCCCATGACGCCGATTCCCAGAAGTGTTCTGTTCGGCGCCGGCGTATCGGCGAGCGTCGCGGCGGTCGGCGTCGCGAGCTACGTCGCGCTGGTGCGTCCGGGCGCGCCGCTGGCGCCCGCCTCGTCGCCGCCGGTCGCGTCCTCGCCGAGCGCATCGCCCGCGCCGAGCGCGCGCCAGCCGGCGCCCGCTACGACGGCGGCGCGTCCGCAGTTCGACGTCGCCCGCATCGAACCGTCCGGCGAGACGGTCGTCGCCGGCCGCGCCGCGCCGGGCGCAAAGGTCGCTCTGCTCGACGGCGGCCGCGTCGTCGCCGAAGGCGCGGCGGACGCCAATGGGCAGTTCGTCGTTCTGCCGCGCGCGCTCGCGGCCGGCGATCATCTCCTCACCTTGCGCGCGTCGGAAGCGGGGGGGACCGTCGACTCCGATCAAAGCGTCGCGGCCGCGGTGCCCCAGGCGCCCGGCGGACCGGTCGTGGCGGCGCTCGCCGCGCCAGGTCAGCCGACGCGCGTTCTCAGCGGCGCGCCGAAGACGGCGCCGGCCGATGTGGCGATCCACACCGCCGAAGCGGGCGAGGACGGCGCCTTCATGGCGGCGGGAACGGCCAAGCCGGACTCGACGATCCGCCTCTATTTGAACGGTTCGTTCGTGGCGCCGGTCCAGGCCGGCCCGGATGGGGCCTGGGGCGTCACGATTAAGCGCGGCATGGCGCCTGGTCATTACGACATCCGCGCCGACGCGGTCGCGCCGGCGAACGGCGCGGTGATCGCGCGCGCCGAGGCGCCCTTCGACTACCCTGCCGAGCGGGCTCGCGCCGCCGCCGGCGCCGCGTCCGGACCGCGCGGCGTTCAATCCGGCGACACGGTCGTCGCCGCGATCCGCTCCGTCACCGTGTCGCGCGGCGACAGCCTATGGCGGATCAGCCGGCGTATCCTCGGCCATGGGATCCGCTACTCGCAGATCTACGAGGCCAACGCCTCGCAGATCCGCGATCCGAACCGCATCTGGCCGGGCCAGGTTCTCGTCGCGCCGAAAACCTCTGTCGACTGAGCCGGTCGAGCGCGGCGCCTCGGGCGGGGGTGCATCGCGCGGGCTTTCGGCCTATATCAGCGGCCAACCCCAGCGAAGCCGCGCGAATCTCTCAGAAAAATGACCGATCAATCTCTCAGCCAGGACGAAACCGCTCCGGCTGCGCTGCCGCCCCCCACCGCCGAAATGTCGTTGATGCGGACCGTGCAGCGGCTGTGGCCCTACGTGTGGCCCGTCGATCGTCCGGACCTGCGGTGGCGTGCGATCGGCGCCGTCGTCCTCATGCTCGTCGCCAAGATCGTGACGATCGCAGTGCCCTTCTCGTTCAAATGGGTGACGGACGCGCTGACCAACAAGGCCTCCAGCGACGCCGGGTTGATCGCCGCCTTTGGCGGCCCCATCGCGCTGACCCTGCTTTACGGCGCGCTACGGGCTTCGATGCAGATTTTCACGCAGGGACGTGACGCGCTCTTCGCCGACGTGGCGATGCATGCGGTGCGCCGTCTGGCCGACGAAGTCTTCGTTCACCTGCACCAGCTTTCGCTGCGCTTCCATCTCGAGCGCAAGACCGGCGGCCTGACGCGCGTCCTGGAGCGCGGCCGCACCGCGATCGAACAGATTATTCGCCTCTCCATGCTGACGGGCGTCCCCACGGTCGTCGAATTCGCCATGATCTTGGGCGTGCTGTTCTACGAGTTCGACTGGCGCTACTCGCTCGCCGTCGTCGCGATGATTATCGTCTACCTCGTCTACACGACCGTCGCGACGAACTGGCGAATCGCGATCCGCCGCTCGATGAACGAGAGCGACTCCGACGCCAATACGAAGGCGATCGACAGCCTTCTAAACTACGAGACCGTGAAATACTTCGGCGCCGAGCGGCGCGAGGCGGCGCGCTACGACAAGGCCATGGCGCGATACGAGCGTCTGTCGGTGAGCAGTTACGTGTCGCTGGCCCTGCTGAACGCGGGGCAGGGGGCGATCTTCGCGGTCGGCCTCGCTGTCGTGATGCTTCTGTGCATCGGCGGCATTCGCGCCGGCACCCATACGATCGGCGACTTCGTGCTCGTCAACGCGATGATGATCCAGTTGTATCAGCCGCTGAACTTCATGGGGATGCTGTACCGCGAGGTGAAGCAGGCGGTCATCGACATCGAGACGATGTTCGAACTGTTGGGCAAGAGCCCCGAGATCCAGGATCATCCCGACGCCCCCATGCTCCGGATCGGCGAAGGCGCGCTGCGGTTCGAGGACGTGCGCTTCGCCTACGATGCGACGCGTCCGATTTTACGCGGCGTCAGCTTCGAGGTCCCGGCCGGCCAGACGGTCGCCATCGTCGGGCCGTCCGGCGCGGGCAAGTCGACGATCTCGCGGTTGATCTTCCGGTTCTACGAACCGCAGTCGGGGCGCATCACGATCGACGGACAGAACATCGCCAACGTTCAGCAGCGATCGCTGCGCGACCAGCTTGGCATGGTGCCGCAGGACACCGTGCTGTTCAACGATTCGATCGCCTACAATATCCGCTATGGGCGCTGGGATGCGACCGACGCGGAGGTCGAGGAGGCGGCGCGCCTGGCGCAGATCGACCGGTTCATCCGCATGGTCCCGGGCGGTTACGACGCGCAGGTCGGCGAGCGCGGCCTGAAACTGTCGGGCGGCGAGAAGCAGCGCGTCGCGATCGCGCGCACGATCCTCAAAGGGCCGCCGATCCTCGTCCTCGATGAAGCCACGTCTGCGTTGGATAGTTTCACCGAGCGCGAAATCCAGCTTGCGCTCGATCGCGTCTCGCGGGGCCGCACGACGCTCGTCATCGCGCATCGGCTCTCGACCGTCGTCAACGCGAACGAGATTCTCGTGCTCGACCGCGGAATCATCGTCGAGCGCGGCAAGCATCTCGACCTCCTGGCCGCCGGCGGCGTCTATGCGGCCATGTGGAACCGCCAGCGCGAAGTCGACGAGGCGAACGAGGCCCTGCGCCGCGCCGCCGCCGAGGAAGGCGTCGCCCCGCCTGCCCGGGTCGAGGTCTAAACGCGAGCCGGCCGCCGCTCAACTGCGGAGGCCGATGGCGGGGTTCGACGTTGATATCGGCGGCCTTTAGCTTTGAATACACGCAGTGATATACGCGGATACACGGCATGGTCTCGAGGGCGCGCTCCATGGCCTTCCCCATCAAGAAACCGGACACCGACGCGCTGGCCCGAAAGGTCGCGGCGCTCAAAAAGACCGGCCTCACCGAAGCCGTGCATACCGCGCTTGCCCGTGAGCTCGAGCGCGAGCGAGGCAGCCCATCGTTGGTCGACTTTGGCGTTCAGTTCTGCGGGATCTGCGCGCCAAGGACCATCCGCAGAAGGGCCACCCGGCCGATAAGGCGTTCCGTGACGGCCTGTATGAGGAGGACGCCTGATGTTGATCGACGCCTCGGCGCTGACCGCGCTCTTGACCGATGAGGGCGAAGGTTAGGGCCACGGGCGCTTGGCTTCGCTCCGGGTCGCTTCGCCGCGCTGGCGATGGCGACGATGGCTACCTTGCATCGAAACGGGACAGGCGACGAACTTTTTTAACCGCGCCCACCCGTTTCCCGCCGATCGGCGGCGCGTGCGCCTCGATTTTTCCGACTTTTTCACGTTCGGCCGGCATCCATAGCTTTCTCAGGACCCAGTCGACGAACGCGGAAGCATCGGCGTTCGCGAGAGAGCGCGAGGTCGCCCGTGTTCAAAGGACGTTTTTGGCCGCGGCTCGCCGCATTCGCCGGCGACCGTCGCGGCAACGTTGCGATGATCTTCTCGCTGGCGCTTGTCCCCTTGCTCGCCGGCGTCGGCTTCGCGACGGATTACGCGAGCGGCCTCCGCCAAAAGACGATCATGCAGAACGCGCTCGACGCGGGCGTTCTCGCCGGCGCGGGAGCCGTCGCGCGCAACGACCCGGACCCAGCCAGCGTGGTGCGTAATTACGTCAGCGGCGAAATGGCGACGAAGCAAGCCCCGAACCCAGCCGTCACGGTGGACGTTCAAGCCTCCGGCGTCGTCACCGCCTCGGCGCAGATTGCGCTTCCAACCGAGTTCATGAAGTTCATCGGCATTCCATCGACCAATATCACAGTCAATTCCCAGGCCACGTTCGGCTCGGGCAATCTCGAAGTCGCGATCGTCTTCGACACGACCTATTCGATGAACGGGACAAAGCTTGCGACCGCGCAGCAGGCGGCGAGCAATCTCGTCGACACGCTGTTTGCGCTGCCCAACGCCGCATCGACGATCAAGGTCGGCCTGGTGCCCTTCACCTATTATGTGAACGTCGGCACCAGCAACGCCGGCGCGCTGTGGCTGACGAGCACGAGCCCCAACATCTACCAGACAAGCTATACGACCTGCGCCGTTCCCGCGACCTATTCTCCGATCAGAACGCAGCAGACCTGCTACTCGGACGGGACGCCCTACGATTGCAGCTACAATGCGCAGCTCACGCCGGCGAGCATGTGCGTGACGACGCCGGGCACGGGCATGTCCACCTGGAACGGCTGCGTGGGATCGCGCAACGATCCGCTCGATCTCACCGACACCGTTGCTCCAACGGATCCGGTTCCCGCGCTCATCGGTTACGGGTGTTCGTCGCCGTTGCAGCGGCTGACCACCAACGGCGCCTTGCTGAAGTCGCAAATCCAGTCGCTTTACGCCACGCAGGAGACCTATATCGCACCCGGACTGCTCTGGGGCTGGCGCGTGCTGTCGCCCAATCCGCCCTTCGCCGACGGCGCGGCCTATGGAGCCGCCGCTCACAAGGCGATCGTGCTGATGACCGACGGCGCGAACACGCATTCGCCCAACTACCCCGACCACGAGGGGACGGACGTGAACCTCGCCAACAAGCTGACGGATAAAACCTGCGCTCAAATCAAGGCGGCGGGCGTGACGATCTATACGATCGCCTTCGACGTGACTGACAAGCAGATCAAGAAGGTCCTTCAGGGCTGCGCGACAACGACAATCTTCTATTACGACGCATCGACGAACGCTGACCTTCAGGCGGCGTTCGCCTCGGTCGGATCGCAGATGACGGCTCTGCGCCTCTCCAAATAGAGGGCCGCGCCTGGCCGTGACTTTGCGCCCGTTCGGTGTCAGAAAGCGCCTCCTCCGCCCGCTTGGAAGGACGCATGTCTGTCATCGACTCGGTTCGCAAGCAGCTCACGCCGATCCATTCCGAAGGTTACGTCTTCATCGCGGGGTTCGCTGTCGCGGCGCTCGTCCTGGGCTGGTTGTGGTCGCCGCTCGGCTGGATCGGCGCCTTTTTGACGCTGTGGTGCGCGTATTTCTTTCGCGATCCCATGCGAGTGACGCCGTTGCGGGAAGGGCTGGTTGTCTCGCCAGCGGATGGGATGGTCAGCGCCATCGGACGGTTCGCGCCGCCGGCGGAATTGGGCCTTGGCGCGGGCCCGATGCTGCGCGTGTCGGTTTTCATGTCTGTGTTCGATTGCCACGTCAACCGATCGCCCATCGCCGGGCGCATCCTGAAGATCGCCTATAAACCCGGGCTCTTCGTCAACGCGGATCTCGATAAGGCGAGCGAGGACAACGAGCGCAACGGCTTTGTCATCGAGGCGCCGCAGGGCCTGTTCGGCGTGGTGCAGATCGCCGGCCTCGTGGCGCGGCGGATCGTCTGCTTCAAGCGCGAAGGCGAACTGACGGGCGTCGGCGATCGGATTGGTCTGATCCGCTTCGGCTCGCGGGTCGACGTCTACTGCCCCGAAGGCGCCACGCCGCTGGTCGGCGTCGGCGCGAAAGCGACGGCGGGCGAGACGCCGATCGCGGACTTTCGCGCCGTTGCGGACGCGCGCGGCTTTCAGGCGAGTTGAAGCGCAACGGTCGGGGGCGAGTTTGAGCGAGGAGGCAGGCGCGGCGCAGCCGGAGATCCGACGGCTCAATCGGTTGCAGCGGCTCCAGCGCTTGCAGCGTCTGCGCCGAATTCCGATCCGCTTTGTCCTGCCCAACCTGGTGACGCTGCTGGCGCTCTGCCTCGGGCTCACCGCCATCCGTTTCGCCTCCGAAGGTCAGTACGAGACGGCTGCGCTGTCGATCGTCGCGGCCGCCATCCTCGACGGTCTCGACGGCCGCATCGCGCGCGCGCTCAAGGGCTCGTCGCGCTTCGGCGCGGAGCTCGATTCGTTGGCGGACTTCGTCGACTTCGGCGTCGCGCCGGCGCTGCTCCTCTATTTTTGGGTGCTTCACGAAAACAAAAGTTTCGGCTGGTTCGCGGCGTTGATCTTCGCGGTCGCCTGCGCGTTGCGCCTCGCGCGCTTCAACGTCGACCTCGACGACGAAACGCGGCCGCCCTGGACGCGCCGCTTCTTCATCGGGATGCCGGCGCCGGCCGGCGCGATCACCGGCATGCTGCCGCTCTACCTGCATTTCTCCATCGGCGGTCCGACCAGCCTCACGCTGGCGCCGCTGGAGATCGCCTACGTCGTGCTGATTGCGTTCTTGATGGCGAGCCGCATTCCGCATTTCTCCGGCAAGCAGCTTGGCCGCGTGCCGCGCGAATGGTTCATCCCCGTGCTGTTCGGCGTCATGGCCGCGCTGCTTTTGGTGGCGACGTTCCCGATGCAGATGCTCGTCGTGCTCAGCGTCGCCTACTTGGCCCTGATCCCGCTGTCGGCGCGCAAGTATCTCGCCTACGCCCGCGCGCCGGCCGAGCCGCCGGTGGCGGCGTAGGCCCGTCGTCCCTACATCTACGCAGGTTCACAAAGGTCGCGATCTCGATTAGGGTCCGCGCCATTCCGCCCCCGCCAAGCTTACGGGAGCCCTTAATCGAACAGACGAGCGCAAATGGCGAAGGAAGAACTGCTGGAATTTCCCGGCGTCGTGACCGAACTGCTTCCCAACGCGACGTTTCGCGTCCAGCTCGAAAACGACCACGAGATCATCGCTCACACGGCCGGCAAGATGCGCAAGAACCGCATTCGTGTGCTGACGGGCGACAAGGTGCTGGTCGAGATGACCCCTTACGATCTCACCAAAGGCCGCATCACCTATCGATTCAAGTGAGCGCGCGATCGTCATAGCGTCAGGATCGCCTTCGTGGATCTGCAAGCCAAGACCAGACGAGCCAAGCTGGTGCTCGCCTCGGGCTCGCCCCGCCGCCTCGCGCTTCTGCAACAGATCGGCGTCGAGCCGGACGAACTGATTCCCGCCGACGTCGACGAGACGCCGCAGAACAACGAATTGCCGCGCAAACTCGCGGCGCGGCTTGCGGGCGAGAAGGCCTGGGCGGCGCGACGCACCTCCGAAGCCAGGCCGCATTTGAGCGGCGCCTATGTGCTGGCCGCCGATACCGTCGTCTGCGTCGGGCGTCTCATCATGCCGAAGTGCGAACGCGTCGACGAGGCGGCGGGATGTCTGCGTCGGCTGTCCGGCCGCGCGCACCGCGTCTATACCGGGGTCAGCCTGATCACCCCCAGGGGAAGCGAGCGGCGCCGCCTCGTCGAGACGCGCGTGCGCTTCAAGCGGCTGACGGATGACGAGATCGAGGCGTATCTCGCGTCGGGCGAGTGGCGCGGCAAGGCGGGCGGCTACGCGATCCAGGGTCTCGCCGGAGCGTTTCCAGTCAAGCTCATCGGCAGCTACGCGAGCGTCGTCGGCCTGCCGCTCTATGAAACCGTGGCGTTGTTGGGCGGCGAGGGCTATCCGGTGCAGCGCGCCTGGGCTGATCGGACCGAAGGATGACGGAGGACGGGAAGACCCACTCGCCGAAAGCCGCGCGGCCCTGTGTGAATTGCGGCAAGCCGTCGACGGACCGCTACAGGCCATTCTGTTCCCAGCGCTGCGCCGATGTCGATCTCGCCCGCTGGCTCGGCGGCCGCTACGCCATTCCTGTTGCGGAGGAGGACGATTCCAACGAGCCGCCGCCCTCCGAGCGCGCGCATTGAGCGTGGCGTTTCGGGCCGCGTTCGTCGCGTCCGCGCGTCTGGACAACCTGCCGGGGGGTTCCTATAAGGCGCCGTCCGCGCGGTGTTTTCGTCCGGAACGCCCAGGTAGCTCAGTTGGTAGAGCATGCGACTGAAAATCGCAGTGTCGGTGGTTCGATTCCGCCCCTGGGCACCAACGAACGCCGCTTGTCGGTCGTAGGCGCATCGACGCAATGTATTTCAGTCTTGGAAACCATTGCTACGCCGCGAACATGCTCAAGCGCATGGGAATCCGGCGTCGAAAATCGCCGTTCGACTGGATCTTTTCGACGCCCGACATGGTGGCTCAGTGTCTCGAGGATCGCTTTCTGACCTTTCTCGACCCCGCCAACCACAATCACATTCCGGTCGAAATGCGGCCCGACCCGCACCTGGGACGGTGCGGCCATCGTATTTACGACGCCATGACGCCGGCGCCCGTTTTCAACCACCACGATCCCGCGACGGTGGCGGAGGACCGGGCTTATCTTTGGCAAGCCGTTCGCAACATTACGGATGCGCCGAAGGACGCCGACAAGTTCTTCGTCATGGTCTCCGCGTGGCCCGCCGACCTGGAGGTCTATCGCAGGATCTCGTCCGCGCTGGATTTCGTCGGCAAGCGCAAGGCGTTGTTCATCAACGTCTACCAAGGCGAATTCGGCAGGCCGGCGCAAATCGTGGATCAATCGGATCGCCACGAGGTCGTCTCGTATTATTCCGCGTCCTATCTTGGCGGAATATCGTTCAACGATGAAGCGGACAACCTACGAACCCAGGATTTGACGCGCAGTCGAATGCCCCAAAGCCTCGGCGGTCCGATCGTCGCTCCCGTCGCTGTCGTTCGCCCTAGCGGCTGGCGGCGGTCTCTGGCGCGTCTGCGCGTCGGATTTTCAGGACGGCCGGTTTAGATGGTTCCGGTCGGACGAGCGTGGCGATGACTGGATGGATCCTCGCATCGGACCCGTTCATGGCGCGGCCGGAATGTCGCGTTTCTGTCACATCATCGGAGGCGGGATCGCTTTTCCCGGCGCAGGTTCCCTCCACGATCGAGGCCGCTGCCGCGCGCCTCCACAATGTGACCACTTTATCACAGCAATCCATCAAAATTGCTGTGGAAACGAGATAGTTGTTGAGGCCAAAGCGAGGCGAGACGACATAGTCGGGTCGCGGCCATCGGCGGACGGAGCCAAATTGTGGATGTCGAGCCAGACATAGATGCCGGTCTCCCGCTCGCGCTCGATAGAAAGCCGCTAGGTTTGGATCAGCCCTCGCCGACGCAGAGCGCTTTGCAAATTTTTCGCTGGATGCAGACCGCCCGGCGCGTCGACGCGATGGAATACGAAATGATCGCCCGCGGCGAGGCGTTCTTTCACGTCAGCGGCGCAGGCCATGAGGCGGTCGCGGCGCTGGCGAGCCTTTTGCGCCCGGACGATTATCTGCATTGTCACTACCGCGACAAGGCGCTGTTAATCGCCCGCGGAGTCCCGATCGTCGAGTTCTTCGACAGCCTGCTCTGCACGGCGTCGAGCCATTCGGCGGGGCGGCAGATGAGCGCCCACCTTTCGGCGCCCGCGCTCAACGTCCTCAGCCTCGTCGGCCCGGTCGGCAACAACGCCTTGCAGGCGGTCGGCGTCGCGCACGAGATCAAGGACCGGCCGCAGCGCCCGCTTGTGCTCTGCTCGATCGGCGACGGCACGGCGCAGCAGGGCGAGGCGCTCGAGGCGATCGCCGAGGCCGTCCGTTGGCGGTTGCCGGTGCTGTTCCTGATCGAAGACAACGGCTACTCCATTTCGACGAAGACCGCCGGCAAGACGTTTTTCTCGACGCCGGACGGCGACGCCGCCTCCTTCTACGGCTTGCCGATCCATCGGCTGGACGGCGCCGACCCGATGGCCTGTCATAAGGCGTTCCGCGCGCAGGTCGATCGGATCCGCGAGACGCGCGGCCCCGCGATCTGTCTCATGCGCGTCGCGCGCCTGAGCGATCACACGAACGCGGACGACGAAGCCGTTTACCGCGATGCGGCCGAGATCGAACAGGCGCGCGCGACCCGCGATCCGCTCGTCACGTTGCGCGGCGCGCTGATCGGCCGCGGCGTCGCCGCCCGCGAGATCGAGGTGCTCGAGGAGACGATCGACCAGGAGGTCCGCAGCGCGGCGGCGCTCGCGCTCGATCACGCCGGCCCGCAGGCGGGTTTTGATCCCGCGCCGCCGCTTGCGCCGCCTCCGCTTGCGGCGGAGCGCGAGTACCGCGGGACCGACGGCGGGACGCGTCTCGCCATGGGCGCCGCATTGCGTGGGGCGCTCCAGGTCAACATGCAGGCCGACACTCGGATCACGCTTTACGGCGAGGACATCGAGGATCCGAAGGGCGATGTCTTCGGCGTCACGCGGGGGCTGACGAAGGCGTTTCCCGGCCGCGTGTTGAATTCCCCGCTGTCCGAATCGACGATCGTGGGGACGTCGATCGGCCGCGCTTTGGCCGGCGGCCGCCCCGTCGCCTTTCTGCAATTCGCCGACTTCATGCCGCTCGCGTTCAACCAGTTGGCGAGCGAACTCGGCAGCCTCGCCTGGCGCACCCAGGGCGCCTGGAAAGCGCCGGTGATCGTCATGGCCGCCTGCGGCGGCTACCGGCCGGGCCTCGGGCCGTTCCACGCAAGCACGTTCGAATCGATCCTCGCGCATCTGCCGGGCATCGATGTCGTCATGCCGTCGTCCGCCGCCGACGCGGCCGGCGCTCTGAACACGGCGTTTCGCAGCGAGCGGCCCACCATCATCCTTTACCCGAAGGCCCTGCTGAACGATTCGGCGCGCAGCACGTCGAGCGACGTCGCCCGGCAATCGATCGCGCTGGGCCGGTCGCGCGTCGCGCAGGCCGGGCGCGACCTGACCATTGTGGCCTGGGGCAACACCGTTCCGCTTTGCGAAAAGGCGGCCGCGACGCTCGCAACGGTCGATGTTTACGCCGAGATCGTCGATCTGCGCTGGCTCGCTCCATGGGATCGCGACGCCGTCTGCGCCTCGGCGCGCAAATCCGGGCGGCTGCTCGTCGTGCATGAAGACAATCTCACCGCGGGCTTCGGCGCCGAGGTCGTCGCCTCGGTAAGCGAGGCCGTCGGACGCTCGGTTCAATGCCGTCGCATCGCGCGGCCCGACACTTACGTGCCGTGCCATTTCGGCGCGCAACTCGATCTTCTGCCGTCGTACCGATCGATTCTGACCGCCGCCGCCGAGATGTGCGACCTCGATCTGTCGTGGCGGGTGCCGCCGGAGCCCGATGCGGAACGCTTCGTCGTCAACACGATCGGCTCCAGCCCGGCGGACCAGACCGTGCTCGTCGCCGAAATGCTGGTGAAGGTCGGCGACCGGATCAAGGCCGGGCAGGCGATCGCCGCGCTCGAGGCCGATAAGGCGGTGATCGAATTGGCCTCGCCCGCGGACGGCGTCGTCGAAACCATTCACCTGTCGGTCGGCGACCGCGCCAGCGTCGATGCGCCGCTGATGACGCTGCGCGTACGCGATCAGCGCCGCCGCCAGCCGTTGCGGGAGCGCTCCGACATCGCGCACCTGCGACGCCGCAGACCGGCGCGGTCGCAGGCCCTGTCGCACGAGGCGACGCAGAGCGCGGTCGTCGTGACGGGGATCGCCGCGGTTCGCGGCCGGGCGACGCTCGACAACAGCGCGCTTTTCGATCGATTGCCGTCTCTGGCCGTCGGCAAGCGCGGCGCCGACGGCATTCTGGAGCGTACGGGCATCGAAAGCCGGCTCGTGGCCGACGCGTCGCAGACCGTCGTCAGCATGGCGGCCGAAGCGGCGACGCTGGCGTTCGCCAAAACGGGCATGACGCTTGGCGATCTCGATCTGGTGATCTGCTCCACCTCGACGCCGTCGATGGTTTCGCCTTCGACCGCGTGTCAGGTTTTGCATGCGCTCGACCCGAGCGTCGAAATCCCCGCTTACGACGTGCAGGCGGCCTGCAGCGGCTACCTTTACGCGCTCGCCAACGCCTGGGACTTCTTGAAGCTGCGCCCGAATGCGAAGGTTCTGGTTCTGACGTCGGAGACGATGCGTCAGGTCGTCGACATCGACGATCCCGACACGAGCCCGCTCTTCGCCGACGCCGCGAGCGCCACGCTGCTCATGGCGTCGGCCGACGGCCGCGACGGCCTCGCCACGTTGCATCGGCCCGTCCTCAGCGCACGCGGCGAGAGCGGCGCGGCGCTCAGCGTTCCCTTGCCCGGCGCAGGAAACTACGTGCGGATGGACGGCGAGAAGATTTTCGCCGAGGGCATTCGCCGCATGGAGAAGATGCTCGAGCAATCCTGCGCGCAGGTGGGGCTGACGGTCGCCGATCTCGACCTGATCGTTCCCCACCAGGCGAACGGCCGGATGATCGAAGCCATGCGGTCGCGGCTGAAGCTTCCGTCCGAACGGGTCTGGAACGAGATTCGGCATATCGGGAACACGTCGTCGAGTTCGATCCCGCTGGCGCTCGATACGGTCTTCGCAAACCCGCGGAGCGGCGACCGCATCGGCTTGTGCGCCTTCGGCGCCGGGTTCACCTTCGGCGGCGCCGTCCTCGATCGTCGCCGCCAGGCTTGACGCGCGAAGCGCCGCGCGTTCAACGGTTGAAGCGGACGGGAACCGCGACGGCGACCGCGCTTCCGCCGCCGTAGCCGGGCGGTGGCGCTGGCACCGGGCTCGCGCGGCGCGGCAGCGCGACCGCCTCGGCGTCGAGCGTCGGATCGCCGGATGACCCCACGAGCCGCGACGACAGCACCTGGCCGGCGCGGCTGATCGTAAAGGCGATCGAAGCCACGCCGCCGCGCGCCGCGCCTGGCGGGAAGCGCTTGTAGCGTTCGAGATGCGCCGCGAGTTCGCTCTTCCAGGCGGACGGAGAGGCCGGGGGAGCGACGGACGCGCTCGCCGCGGGGATGCTGGCCTGCGCCGCGTGCGACGTTTGCCGCGCTGCCGGCGCAGCGGTCCGCCGGGCGGCCGGCGACGGAGGCTCGCGCCGCGCCGCGCGTGCGGAAGGGGCCGGCGGTTCGCGCCTCGATTGGCGTTTGGCGGCCGCGGGCGACGTCCGCTTCGCCGTGCGCTCCGGCGGTCTTTGCGGCTTCGGCTCTTCCCGCGTCCGAGGCGCAAGAGGCGGGACTGATTCGCTAGGCGGCGGCGCGGGCGCGGTCATCGCCGGTTCTGAAGAAGACGGAGCGGGCGTCGATTTCGGCTCGGACGCCGGCGCGTCGGCCGTGGGAGACGGGTCGGGGGGCGCTTCGGAGGGGGGCGCCTGTTTCTCTTCGGGCGCGGACGCTGCTTCGGGCAACGGGTCCGGCGGAGCCGCCGGAGGCGCCAGATCGACAGCGATTGCCGCCGGCTCCTGCAATGGCGGCGGTTCGGCCCATTTGAGGTCGAGCGCAAACCACAGGATCGCGCCGTGGATGGCGAGCACGAAGGCGGCCGCTGCGCTCCAGCGCAACGCCGCCGGTGTCGTCGCGAAACCATCGCGCGAAGGCGCGGACGCGCTCATCCGACGACCGTTCCGCACAGGCCTTGGCTCCGCGCCGCCATCAACAAGGCTTTCAAATGGATCGCAGCCCGGTCTCCTGAGGGGTCGAGACAAGCAGGATAACGGGGCGGCGGGCAAGCCGCCGGGGCGCTTGAGATCGCTTCGCCGGGCGTTCAGCCTCTTTCGGAAACGTAGCGGGCGAAGCCGAAATGCAGCGGCCGCGCCCCGCTCCATTCGGGCGGCAGCGTGTGGTCGTCCTGCAAGCGAAAGCCGTCGACGGGCTGAGGCGCGCCTTCGGCGCCGCGCGTCTGCAACTCGTAGAAAACGTTGCACGCCGCGGGGACCGGCGGGAAGGGCGATCCGCCGAAGGGGATCGAGACGCTCACACGGCGGACCAGGGTCGGGTCGTCAAGCGCCGGCAGAGCCGCGGTGTCGGCGCAGAGACGCAGGCCGCGCCGGGCGTCCCCCGCCATCGCCTGCGCGAGCGCCGCCCGGGTCGCGAGGATCGCCGGCCGGTCCTGCAAGGACTGCACGACCCAAAGCGCGCCGCCGGCGAGCGAGGAGAGCGCCAGCAGCGCCAGCACGCCGTCGCACAGCCGGCGCAGCACGGCGACGCCGCGGGTCAGGCTGCACGCGACGAGCGCGCCGGCCGCCAGCAGGCCCGTGTAATTGTAGTAGGTCGGCGGAACCCGGACGGCGAACCACCACACGAGCGCCGCGAAACCGAGCGCCGCGGCGCAAACGAGAAGCGCGCGCGCCCGTGCAAACCTCCCGCCGCAATTGCGCAGCATCGCCGCCGCGCCGAGCGGCAGGAACAGCAGGCCGAGACCGATGCCGGGCAAGAAGCGGTTGGCGACGTAGAAGTGCAAAAAGCCTTCCGAATCCATGCGGCCGACCGTTAATGCGGCGGCGCGGCGGATGCCGATGAACCAATCGGCGATCGTCCCAGGAAAACACAGCGTCGCCAGCGCGGCGAACCCGATCGTGAAGGCGGCCGCGATCACGGCGACGAACAGCGCCATGCGCGCAAGCGGGATTGGATTCGCGGTCCACGCGAGGATTGCGAACATCGTGAAGGCGACGGCGGTGAGGCCGAAAAGCAGCGGATGCGTCGCCAGCAGCGATGCGAAGATCAGTCCCGTCGCGGCGGCGCGCCACAGCGATGCGAACGCGTCCGGGGGCGGCGTGGCGAACGCCAGGACGAGCGCGACGATTTCGAGCGTCGCCAGAGTCTCCGGTCGGGACCGCGAGTCGAGCATGAGAGCCAGCGTCAGCAGCGCGATGGCGGTTGTGCGCCACGGGCCGAGCCGCATCCGCATCGCGGCGTAGACCGCGCCGAGCAGCGTCAGCGCCGCGACGAGGTTGTTTGCGAGGTACACGGGCGTCCAACCGCCGCCGAAGACGCGCGCCAGCGCGCCGATCAGCCATGGCTGGAGGAAGCCGTGCCAATCGAGCGCGGTGTTGAAGCCTGCGGGCATCCAGGGATTGGCGAGCGGGCCGCCTTCGGAGAACGCGAAGGCCGCGGGCAGGAAATAGGCGTGATCGTTTGTTGCGGGGAACGGCGCGAGGGTTCGCACGACGACGAGAATGAGAACGCCGGCGAGCGTCGCGGTGGTTGCGAGGCTCCAGCCGGCCCGCGCAGACCGCGCTTGCGTTGCGGCGCGTTGGCGTTCGTGCGTGGCCGCCCAGAGCGCCAGAAACGAGCGCGCGCGTGGGCCGCGCGCAAAAGCGATGGCCGCCGATTCGGCCGGCGTTTCGTTTCGGAACACGGTGCTGTCGCGCTGAGCCATCTCGCCTCTCCAGAGACGGATTATAACCCCGTTCTGTCGAGTCGGGATAACTTTGGCGGCAAAAATTTAATCCCCGTTGGACGCTGCGGCGCGCCGGCCATTGCGTCGCGACGCATCAGGATCAGGACGGCGGCGACGAACAGGCCGAGCGAGAGCGTCTTGCTCGACATGCTGACCGACGTCGAGGCGATGAGATAAAAGTAGACGAGCAGGATATACGTCGCGGGCCGCGTCACGGCGGCGATTTTCCAGCTGAACGCCGCCAGTCCGAAAAAGAAAATGAAGCTGACGACGAGGCCGTTCAGCATGATGAAACCGATCCAAAAGCTTTCGATCCCGTATTCGATGCCAAGCAGATATTGCAGCGGACCGATGAGCGTGGGGTCGGGCCCGAAGACGAGACCGTCCCAGGGAATGTAATCGAACAGTTGCAACATACTGACGCGCGCGCTGGCGCTTCCGTTGTCATCCGCGAACCGTTCGAGCAAGCGGTCGAAAAGGCCGCCGCTGAACGCCGCAGCGGTGACAAAACTGATGAGCGGCAGCACGAGAAACAACAACCCGAGATGAAGCAGGCGTATGCGCGCGCCGCGCAGGAACAGAACGAGCTTGTAGACGAGCGTCAGAGCGAGCGCCAGCAACGTCAACACCAGCGCCGTGCGGCCGCCGAACGCGGCCAGCGCAAGCAATTGCAAGCCGATCGCGAGCGGTCGGCGCCACGCCCTCAGCTCCCGACCGCCGCCGAAAAGGATCGCCATCGTGTAAGTTCCCGTCGCCAGCGCATTCGCCAGCGGATGACCGAGCAGAGCCGTGGAGCGCCAATCGCCTTCGATGATGAACTCGCCCGCGACATAGGTCGTCAGACGATAGCCGGTCTGGCTCTCGTATAGGGCGAGCAGCGCGTTCGCGGTCATCAGCGCGTGGATGATGAGCGCGCCGCGGCGTTTGTCCGCGGCGGACATGGTTTGGATCAAAGCGTAAAGAAGCGCCGGCAGGACGAACGTGTCGATCCAGGGGGTGAAAGGCGCGTTGCGGATGCGGATCGTGAAGACAAGCAGGACCGCGACGCCGAACAGATAGATGACGATCGCGCGAGACCCGAGGAAGTCGTCGACGATGCGAAGCGGGTTGCCTCGATTGGCCGCTTGAACCAGGAGGGCCAAGGCGGCGAGCCACGTCCCGGGGTGAACTTTCTGCAAGGCGTTGCCGCCGGTATCGGCGTAGTGGAAACCCCAATCGTAGAGCAGCATGTCGGAAACGGCGAAGAGCGATGCGATGGCGGCGAGGCCGAGAAGACGCGCCACGCCGCTCGCCAGCCGGGCGATCCGATCGTCGCGGTCGAAGTCTGCGGCGGTCAGCGACATGGCCCCAAGCGCTTTTCACGAAGGCGCGTTTGCTGGCGGCGCGCCGGCATGCTGAAGAATCCGTTAATGGCGAAACGTTACCAAACCGTGAAGCGGCGGCCGGCTCGCCGCGTTCCGGCCATCCGTCTAAGGGCCGGGCGCCGAAGCGTCGCTGCCGATCTGGTCTTCGGTTCGCCAGATTTGCTACAACGTCGCCACGGCCGACCACCAATGGAGACGACGATGCCGCTGAACAGACGCGCGATCCTCGGGACGGGGACGGCGTTCTGCCTGCTCGCCTCGGTGCAGACCGCCGCCGCGCTCGACAAGATCACGATGGCCACGACGGGCAAGGGCTCGGCGCAAAACTGGCCGATCCACATCGCTCGCGCGAAGGGCTTCTTCGCCGCCAACGGCGTCGAGGTCGATCTTTTCTCGTCTCCCTCGACCGCCCAGGCCGTCCAGCAGCTTGCAGGCGGCTCCGTCGAGATCGCGACGGGCGGCATCTCCGACGCCATGCATGCGATCGACAAAGGCACGCCGATCACCCTGGTGCGCACGGAAGCCAAGTCGCCGCCCTACACGTTGTGGGCGAAGGCGACCTACAAGTCGATCAAGGAGCTCAGAGGCAAACTCATCATGGTCGGCGGCGCGAAGGACATCACCCGCATCTACCTCGAAGGCATGCTGACGCCGAACGGCTTGAAGGACGGCGATTACGATCTGATCTACGCCGGCACGACGGTCTCGCGATTCGCCTCGCTCAGCGCCGGCGCGGTCGATGCGGCGTTGCTCGTGCCGCCCTTCAGTTTCAAGGCGGCGACCGCCGGCTTCTCAAAGCTGGGCGAACTCACCGACTATATGCCGACCATGCCTTTCACCGGTTACGCGGTGCAGATCGCATGGGCGAAGGCGCACAAGGCGATCCTCATGGGCTTCCTCCAGGGCGTCGCGCAAGGCGTCGACTTCTTCAACGACGATGCGCATCGCACGGAGGCGATCGACATTTTGCAGAAGGAATCCTCGGCCGAGCGCGGCGACATCGGGCAGACCTACGACTATTACCGCCGCATCAACCTGTTCGACCGCAAGGGCGTCGCCGATGCGAGCCAGGTCGGAACGCTGAGCAAGGCGATGAAAGGCCTCGGCGATCTCGACGGACCGACCGACCTCGCCCATTTCGTCGATCCGGAGATCGGAGGCTGGGCGGCGCAGGTTCGCTGAGGCTTAACGCAGCAGCGGCATGACCTGCGCGGCGAAACGCTCCAACCCGTCGCGCATCGGATGGAACTGCAGCATCAGGCAGTCGACGCCGACCGCCTGATAGCGCTTGATCCGATCGGCGATCTGCCGAGGATCGCCGACGAGACCGGCCCCCAGGGCGCGCACCGCCACGTTCGACGCCGCGTGCGTTTCGAGATCGCGCGCCTCGCGTTCCGCCGCTTCCCATGTGTCGTGACAGATCACGTGCGTGCTGATCCCGTAGCCGAGCGCGCGTCCATGCGCGCCCGCGCGACGACGCATGTCGGCAATGTCGGCCGCGATGCGCGACACGTTCGCCTCGTAGGCGTCGAGCCCCGCGTCGTGCGAAACGAACCAGGTGTCGCAGGTGCGCGCGATAATATCCTTGCCGGCTTCCGCGCTGCTCGCGGCGTAGACGGGCGGACACGGCGAGCGAACGGTTTTCGTCGCCATGCCGGCGTCTTTGACATTGAAGAACGCGCCCGCATGATCGAGCCGATCGTTCAGCCACAGGCCCTTCATCACGGCGATGAACTCGTCCATACGGCGGTAGCGTTCGACGGAATCGCCAAGCCATGAGCCGTTGCCGTAAAGATCGAACTCCTCCGACCGCCGCCCCGGAACCACGTTGATCGAGCACCGGCCGCCGCTCAGCCGGTCGAGCGAAGCCGCCATTTTCGCGACCACTTGCGGCGGCACGATGCCGGGATGCACGGCGGTCAGGAGTTCGATGCGCGACGTCTCGACCGCGAGGGCGGACGCGACGACCCAGGCTTCGAGGTCGCGCGCGACAAAGCGTTCGGCGATCAGCGTCAGGTCGAAGCCTAGAATCTCGGCGCGCTGCACGACCGCGCGGACAAAGGCGTAGGAGCGATCGACTGAGGCGCCGACGCCTTGCGTTCCAAGGTCGGCCAGCGCGCGTTCGACTTGCGGCTCGGGACGGATCGCATGCGGCAGTGGCGCCCAGATCCCCAATCTCAACTGGCCCATCGCAACGCTCCGGGTGATTGGCCGAACGCGCGGCCGCTAAGTCTCCGCGCGCGCAAGCGGCCGGTGTTCGGGACCGAAGATGGTCGCTTCCGCGGTGTCGGCGATGCTCTCGATATGGTCGCTCAGGAGCAGGCAGGCCCGTTCTGAATCCCGCCCCAAGGCCGCGTCGACCAGAGCGACATGGTCGTCGCTGAGCCCTTTTCGCGGGATCGGGCGGCGCAGCAGAGTGCGATGACGATAGCGTTGCGACTGGTCGTAGAGCGTCTCGGTGAAACGCAGCAGCCAGCGCAGCGGGCATCCCGAGATCAGCGCCATATGGAACTGCCGGTTTGCGTGTTCCCACGCCATAATCGCCTCGGGCGCATCGCTCACCATCGTCGTCTCAAATCGGTCGAGGCGATAGCGCGCCGTGACCACGCGCGTTTCCCAGTCGATGGTTCCGTGCTGGATCGCCTGGCGCAGGCATTCGACCTCGATGACCAACCGCGACGCGGTGATGTCGCGGAGTTCCTGACGGCTGACCGGCGCGACCCGAAAACCGCGTTGAGGCTCCGATTCGACCAGGCCCTCCGACACCAGACGGGACAGGGCCTCTCGGATGGCGCTCGCCCCGAAGGCGTATTTCCGGCGCAGAAACTCGATCCGAAGCTTTTCCGCCGGGGCGAGATTGCCGGCGATCACTTCCTGACGAAGTCTCCGGTAGGCTTCTTCGATCTGCGATCCGGCGCGCTCGGCGGCGTCGGGCGAATCACGGTCAAGCATGGCGATCCTCTCACCCCTCTTTTAGACCGGTTCTTGCCGATAAGCTAGGGTTTCGAAGTTTTTGAGTTGACAAAACGATCGGAGCGATAAAAAACGATATTGGTGAACGGCGGTCGGTGTCCGCCTCGGTTCGGGAGATTGCTCATGAAAACGCTCACCCTTGAATCCACCGCGCCTTTCCAGGGGCTTCCGGAACTCGTCG
This sequence comes from Beijerinckiaceae bacterium, assembly GCA_965276595.1. Classification (GTDB taxonomy): domain Bacteria; phylum Pseudomonadota; class Alphaproteobacteria; order Rhizobiales; family Beijerinckiaceae; genus Terripilifer. The sequence continues at coordinate 1,125,499 of CBDIBA010000012.1, read as the reverse complement.
CCTACAAAGAGGGGCTGTTCGAGAAAGAGGGCCTTCAGGTCGTCTGGGCCGATCGCGACGACATCAGCGCGAATGTCGCCGACGTATCGATCACCAGCCACAAGGACGCCAATCCTTTCAGCAGCCATGGCGCGCTGCTCGAGCAGGGCAAGGCCGACATGTACAACGCCTGCGAGTGGGGCAATTACTGCCGCGCCGGCGCCAGCGGCGTCGGCAGCACGCAGCTCGGCCGTCGCGGCATTGTGACCTTCGCCGCGATCGTCGTGCGTCCCGACTCGCCGGTCTATGTCGCCCAGCAACTGGCCAATCGCACGATCGGCGTGCCGTTTTTCGCCGGCACGCATTATCTCGCGCTGCACCTGCTCGAAGGCTTTGTCGCCCGCGACCAGATCAAGCTCTGCCGCGCCGCCGCGGGATCGCGCAAACGTCTCGAAATGGTCATGAGCGGCGAAGTCGAAGCGACGACGCTGACCGAGCCCTACATCACGCTCGCCGAAAAGAAGGGCTGCCGTGTCATCTGCGCCGCCTTCTATCACGGGACCGAGGTGGCGTCCGACCGCGTCGATGCGGAGACCTACGCCGCCTTCAATCGTGGCGTGCGCGAGGCCGTGCGTCGCATCAACGCCGACAAGAGCAAGTACCTTCACTACTTCATCGACTACCACAAGGCCAAGGATCCGGAGATTGCAATGCTCAAGCCATCCGATCTCAGCGCAAGCCGTATCGTGGTCGTCGATCCGGCGCCCATCCCGGCCGACGAGCTGACGCGCACCTACGAGTGGGTGAAGGGCTGGGGCATGCTCGAAGACACCGAGTCGCCGCTCGATCTCGTCAACACGGAAATCCAGCAGCACGCGCACGCGGCGGAATAGATTTTTCGCCGCCGGCCGCGATGGCGACGGCGCGATACCGAGCCGGAACAAGGCCGCGAGAGACCATCTCGCGGCCCTTTTCTTGATGCATCCCGGCGACGTCCCTTTGATGCGAGGTCCGCCTTGAGCGCCAATCTTCTGCACCGCGAGACCAGTCCCTATCTGCTGCAGCACAAGGACAATCCCGTGCACTGGCGGCCGTGGGGGACCGACGCGTTTGCGGACGCGCGCGCGTCGAACAAGCCGGTTTTTCTCTCGATCGGTTATTCCGCTTGCCACTGGTGCCATGTGATGGCCCACGAAAGCTTCGAAAATCCCGACATTGCCGCGATCATCAACGCGCTTTTCGTCAGCATCAAAGTCGACCGCGAAGAACGGCCGGACATCGACCAGATTTACATGAGCGGGCTGCAAGCCCTGGGCGGTCGCGGCGGCTGGCCGCTCTCCGTCTTTTTAACGCCGGACGGCAAGCTGTTCTGGGGCGGCACGTACTTCCCGCCGACGCCGCGTTTCGGGCGCGCCGGCTTTGGCGACGTGCTGCGGCAGGTGGCGAAAGCCTTTCACGATCAGCCGGAGAAGGTCGCGCAGAACGCGCTGCGCGCCGCGAAGACGGCCCCCTCGGGGGCTGCGCCGGATCATCCGATCACGTTCGACACGATGGACGCGGCCGTGCAGGCGGTCCTGCAGCAACTCGATCCCGTGCATGGCGGTTTGAGCGGGGCGCCGAAGTTCCCGAACTTCACGTTGCTGGAATTCCTCTGGCGCGCCGGCGACCGGCTCGACGATCCCCGCTGCCGGGAGGCGGTCGTCCTCGCGCTGCGCAACATGTGCCTGGGCGGCATCTTCGATCATGTCGGCGGCGGTCTCTCGCGCTATTCCACCGACGAGCGTTGGCATGTGCCGCATTTCGAGAAGATGCTCTACGACAACGCGCTGTTCGTTCGCAGTCTTGCGCTCGCGTGGAGCGCGCGCCGCGATCCGCTGTTCAAGCAGGCCGCCGAACTGACCGTCGACTGGCTCGTTCGCGAGATGCGGATGGACGAGGGCGCGTTCGCCTCGAGCCTCGACGCCGATTCGGAAGGCGCCGAAGGCAAGGTCTACACGTGGACGTTCTCGGAGCTTGAGGCGGCGCTCGGCGCCGACGACGCAGCGTTTGCAGCAAAGGCGTTTCACGCGACCGACGGCGGCAATTGGGAGGACGGCCGCAACGTTCTGCACAGGCTCGGTCCGGCCTCGCTCGACGGCGACGAGATGCGCCTCGGCGCCTTGCGGCGGAAACTTCTCGCCGCGCGCAGCCAGCGCATCGCGCCGGCGCGCGACGACAAGGTCTTAGCCGACTGGAACGGTCTCGTCATTGATGCGCTCTGCGCCGCAGGCCTCGCCTTCGAGCGGGCGGATTGGCTTGTGCTTGCGAGAGAGGCATACGCCTTCGTGACTGAGCATATGGTCCAAGACGATCGCGTCGGTCACAGCGCGCGCCTTGGGCGCGTCTCTTATCCGGGTTTCTCGACGGACGCCGCCAACATTGTCGCGGCGGCGCTGGCGCTGCATCAGGCGAGCGGCGACGCCGCCTATCTCAAGGACGCGCTTCGGCTCAACGCGGCGCTTCACGCGCGCTATTTCGACCCCGCGCGCGGCTATTGCCTCAGCGCCGCCGACACGTCCGATCTTCAGGAGCGTCCTCACGGCGGACGCGACGATGCGACGCCGAACGCCAACGCGACCGCCGCGCACAATCTCGTCCGCCTCGGCGCGCTGACCGGCGATCCGTCGCTGTTCGATCAAGCCGATCGCGTGTTGAACCTGTTCGGCGCTGCCGCCGAGAGGGAGCCCTTCGCGTATCTGGGGCTCTTCAACGCCTTCGACTTCGCGGCCCGGCTGACCGAAGTCACGATCGTCGGGCCGCAGCAAGAGGGCGCCGCGCTCGCGCGCGAAGCGCTCGGCGGGGAGACGATCAACATCGTGCTGTCGCGCGTCAGCGCCGAGCAGACGCAGGATCGTGACAGTCCCGCGTTCGGGCGGACCCCACATGACGGCTTGCCGACCGCCTATGTCTGTCGCGCCGGCGTTTGCTCCTTGCCGGCGACGACGCCGGCCGCCCTGCGGGCGCTGCTGCGCGACGAGAACCGCTGAGGTTCGCTGCGCGTGACCGATCGGGAGGAGTGTCTCTACTTCGCGACTGCGGCCCCCTGCGCCGCCCGCTCCGCTTGATCGACGAAAGAACTGTCGATTACCTTGTCGACGCTGACTTTGGAAGGATCGATCAACCCGCGCGAGACGAAGAAATCGAAATCGTTGCGGAGCGCTTGAAGATGCACGTGGCCTGTCACGTCGATCGCGAACGGCGTCATCGCCTTGTAGACCTTCGGGTCCTTCATCTCGGTTGACTCCGCTAGAATCGAGGCGACCTCGTCGGCGTTCGGGCCGGCGAGACGGCCGTTGCTCAAGGCGCCGCTGTAGAAGCGCAGGGCGCGGAGGTAAGCGTTCATGAAGCGTTGCGCGAGCGCGCGCCGCTGGGTCGCGAACTGATCGGAATAGAGAAGAACCGCGGTCTGTTGGCCCGGGTAGATCACGTCCGGACTGGCGCGCACCGCAATCCCTGCGTTGATGATGCGGCTGAGCGTCGGCTCGTTCGTTACGCCGGCGTCGATCGCCTTGTTCTGCAAGGCGACGTATTCCTGCGGAAAGCCCATGTAGACGACGTTCACGTCTGAAAACCTCAGACCGCCCTTCTTTAGGGCCTCGTTCAGCGACGATTCCGATCCCGAGCCGTTCGCCGACGTTGCGACCGTCATGCCTTTCAGGTCCTTCAGCGATTTGTAGGCGCCGCTGTCGGCGAGATCCTTGCGCACGACGAGCGTCGAATATTCGTATCCCGGCTCGACTGACGCCTTGTCGGCGACGATCTTCAAGTTCACCCCTCGCGCGACCGCGTTGTAAAGGCCTGCAGCCACGGTGCCGCCGCCAACGTCAAGTTGGCCCGAGCCCATCGGCGCGATCATTTGCGCTGCGGAATTGAAAGGAATGAGGGAGACGGCGATCCCCTCGTCGCGAAAATAGCCCTTCTTGTCAGCGATGAAGAGGCTGACGTCGGCGCTGGTGTTTGCAATGCCGACGCTGACCGCCTCTTGCGCGCGCGCAGGACCGACGAACGCGGGCGCCGAAACGAGCGCAAGCAGAACGCCGAGCGATCGCGAAGCGGCGCCTCGCAATCCGACGATCGTAGGAAAACACGTCGCAAGCTTGATCATGTCGCCACCTCGCTGCTGACGCGCGGGGCGATCGAAGCCCGCGCGTGAAGGATCGTCAACGTTGCGCCTTACAATTGATAGCGCGGCGCAAAGGTTCAGCTTCCTCCGCCCATGACCTGCGCGGCTTCTCGAACGATCTCGGGCGGGCTTGCGTAGAGGCCGGTCACGATGTCCTGCACCTTGGCGCCGGACAGCGGGTTGACGTCGAGGTTCGAGGCCTTGGCGTCCGCGAGAAACTCGGGATCGGTCGTGACGCGATCGAAAGCCTTGCGCAAAGCCGCTACGCGATCGGCCGGAACGCCCGGGGGCGCCGCGAACGGACGCGCGAGCGCCTGCGGATCGACGGCGAAATTCGTAACAAGCTTCTTCTGCTCGGTGTCGGCTTTCTCCGAGAGCAGCGGGATGTTCGGCAACGCGGGGTCTTTCTCGATCGCCGCCTGAACCAGGAAGTTGACTTTCTTGCCTTCGAGCCAATCCGGATGCGCGCTCTTCAACGTGCTGTAGGAAATGCCGCATAGCCCGTCGAGTTCTTTGCGCTCCATGGCGAGCGTCATGTCGGCCGTCCCGGGATAGCCGGTGATGAGGTTGACCTTGGCGCCGAATTCCTTGGCGAGCAGCGTCGCGAACATGTCGGGGTCGGAGCCCTTGCCTTCGCCGCCGAAATTGCTGGGCTTCGTCATCAGGTCGTCCCACGTCCTGATCGCCGACGTGCGCCAGGAAATGCAGACGCTCGTGTCGGTCGTGATGCTGCCGAGATAATAGAGGTCGGTGCCTTTGAACGCCCCGGAAAACAGCAGCGGATAGACCGGCAGGCTGCGGCCGAAGGTTCCGATATATGTACCGTCGCGTGGCGCGACCGTAGCGAGATACTGGATCGCCTTCAGGCTTCCCGCGCCTGGCATGTTCTGCGGCAGGACGTTCGGGGCGCCCGGTATGAACTTGCCGATGTGCCGGGCGAGAAGGCGCGCGTAGAGATCGTAGCCGCCGCCGGCGCTGTAGCCGATGAGGACGTAGACCGTCTTGCCCTTGTAGAAATCTTCGACGGCGTCGGCGCGCGCGGCAGCGTCTCCAAGCGTCAGCGACGCCAGCATCGCGAGCGCGAGAGAGGGGAACAATGCAAAGCGTCGCATAGGATGCTCCCTTGATGAAACTACGGACGAGTTGGCAAGATGCATGCCATTCGTGTCACGCGCGCCGCCCGCGGCGCTTGCCGCGCCTTCTGCAAGAGAGCGAACAGCGCGCGGGGGGTGATCGGCGTTTGCTGAATGTGAAGATCGAACGGCGACAGCGCGTTCTCGACCGCCGAGATGATCGCCGCGGCGACGGGAATCGTGCCGACTTCGCCGACGCCCTTGGCGCCGAGCGGATTGATGGGAGAGGGCGTCTCGCGAAAGATCGTGTTCAGCGTCGGCGTTTCCGTCGAGGTCGGCAGAAGATAGTCGGCGAGCGTCGTCGTCAGCGGTTGTCCCTCCGCGTCGTAGATCATCTCTTCGTAGAGCGCGTTGCCGATGCCATGCGCGATGCCGCCGCGAATCTGTCCTTCGACGATCATCGGATTGATGAGCACGCCGCAATCCTGCACCGCCGTATAGCGCAAAATTTTTACCGCGCAGAGGTCGGGATCGACTTCGACCTCGGCGACGTGGCACGTGTTGGCGTAGGTAAGCGGCTCGGTCTGCCACACGACGTCGGCTTCGAGCGCGGGCGTGATTCCCGGCGGAAAGGCGTAGCCCGGCGCGCCTTTCAGCACGCGCGCGAGTTCGCCGAGCGGCACCGCGAGGTCCGGCGCGCCGACGACGCTGACCTTGCCGTCGCGCAGTTCGAGGTCGTGTTCGGCGGTTTCGAGCATGTGGCTCGCGAGTTTCTTGGCTTTTTCCGCGACGGCTTGTGCGGAGAGAAAGACGGACGACCCCGCCGTCACCAACTGGCGGCTCGCGAAGCCGCCAAAGCCAAGCGGCGCAAGCATCGTGTCGCCCGCCGTGACGGCGATCTGGTCCGGATCGAGGCCGAGCTGTTGCGCGCAGATTTGCGCCAGCGCCGTGGCGAGGCCCTGGCCCATCGCGGCCGCGCCCGTATAGATCGACACCCGCCCCGACGGATTGACGCGCACGGTCCCTTTCTCGAAGGGCCCGCGGCCGGTGCCCTTCACCGCATGGGCAACGCCGATGCCGATGTAGCGGCCGCGCGCGAGCGCCGCCGCCTGCCGCTTTGGAAACCCGTCCCAGTCCGCCGCCGCGAGCGCCTCCGCCTGGCTCGCCACATAGTCGCCGCTGTCATAGACGATCGCTGCGCCGGAGCGCGCCTTGAGCGGCTTGGCGTAAGGCATCTTTTCCGGCGGAATGAGGTTGCGGCGGCGCAGTTCCGCGCGACCGACGCCGAGCTCGCGCGCAACGCGGTCCATCAGCCGCTCCATGGCGAACGCCGCCTGCGGGTAGCCGGCGCCGCGCACGGACGACGCCGGGGTCTTGTTGGTGAAGCCGATGACCACTTCGACGTCGTAGACCGGAACGATGTAGGGGCCGGGCGCCGCCGTCGCGGAATTGTAGGGAAGGTTGACGGCCTTCAGCGCGTAGGCGCCCTGATCGTGGATCAGGCTTCCGCGCACGCCGAGGATGCGTCCCTCCTTGTCTGTCGCGATGTCGAGCGACCAGAACTGGTCGCGCTCCTGCACGGCGGCCACGCAATGCTCGCGACGATCTTCAACCCATTTGATCGAGCGGCGCGTCGCCAGCGCCGCCGCCGCGATCGCCACTTCTTCCGGGTAGATGCAGTATTTCGGACCGAAACCGCCGCCCACGTCGGGCGTAATGACGCGCAGTTTGTCCTCTTCGAGATGCAGCGCTTCGACGAGCGTCTGCAACAGGTCGTTCGACATCTGCGTCGACGACCAGACGTTCAGCCCGTCGCCGGTGCGAAGTTCGGCCACGACGCCCCGCGTCTCGATCGGATGCGCGCAACCGCGATGCTGCCACAGCTCTTCATGAAACACATGGTCGGCCCGTGCGAACGCCGCCGCAACATCGCCGTAGCTGACTTTGAGCCGGTTGAGCACGTTGCTGCGCGCTTCGCGGCGCACGGTTGGGTGTCCGTCTGCGACCCCTTCGCGGACGTTGCAGACGACAGGCAGCAGCTCATAGTCGATGATGACTCGCGCCGCAGCGTCTTCTGCGATGGAGCGGTCTTCGGCCAGAACGATCGCCATCGCCTCGCCGACGAACGCGACTTCTTTGTTCGCGAGGATGTAAGGCGTGATCGGTCCGCTCGCCTTGTTCGGGCTCGCGCCGAGCGGCAGCCGCTCGCCGCCCGTGACCGACAGGAGATCGCTCATCGTCAGGACGGCGTGGACGCCCGGCGTCGCACGAGCCACGGCGACATCGATCGACGTCACCAGCGCGTGGGCGTGCGCGCTCCGCACGAAACTGGCGTGCAGCAGATGCGGCGCGACGATGTCGTCGAGAAATCGGCCTTGGCCCTTCAGCAGCGGCGGATCTTCGATGCGCCGGATGCGCGCGCCGACAACGGCCGTCATGCGCTCTCCCTCAGCCGCGCGGCCGCGTCGAGCGCCGCCTCCACGATGCCCTGGTAGCCGGTACAACGGCAGATGTTGCCGGAGATCGCTTCCCGCACGTCTTGCTCGGAGGGCGTGAGCGTCTCTTCGAGCAACTCGGTCAACGTCATCAGCATGCCGGGCGTACAGAAGCCGCATTGCAGCCCATGATGGTCGTGGAAGGCGGCTTGCAGCGCGTTGAACGCGCCGTCGGGCCGGCAGAGCCCTTCGATCGTGCGGATCGCGCAGCCGTCGGCTTGCGCCGCGAGCATCAAGCACGAGCGCACGCTTGCGTCGTCGACAAGCACCGTACAGGCGCCGCAGACGCCATGTTCGCAGCCGACGTGCGTCCCCTTGAGGTCGAGCGTGTGGCGAAGAAAATCGGCGACCGTCAATCGCGGCGAAACCTCGCGCCGATGCGTTCGCCCGTTCACGATCACGCTGATGGAGATCGGCGTCATTCCGCGACCGTCTCCAGCGCGGGAGCGAGCGCCGCGCCGAGCGCGCGTCTGACCAGGGTCGCGGCGACATGGGCGCGATAGGCTTCGTCTGCGTGAATATCCGCGACGACCGGCGCGTCCGACAGGCTTGCGACGGCTCGTTCGACCAAGTCGGACGCGCCGTCGGTTTGCGACAGGAGCGCCTCGGCTTTGGAAAGCCGGATCGGCCGATCCGCCAGACCTCCGACTGCGATCGCGATTCTCGAGATGAGTCCGCTCGCGTCGCGCTCCAACAAGCAGGCGGCGGACGCAATCGCGAAGTCGCCGCGCCGGCGCGCGTGCTCCAGGAAAGCCCAGCGATGGTTCGCATTCCAATACGCAAAATCGATCCGCGTCACCATTTCATCCGGCGCGAGGTCCACCGTCATGTAGCCCTGAATGAAGTCGCGCGCCGTTGCGCCGCGACGGCCTCTGAGCGAGGCGATCTCGATGTCGGCGTCGTAGAGGAGACATAGCGTCGGCAGTTCCGCCGACGGGTCGAGATGGCAGAGGCTGCCGCCGATCGTGCCGCGGTTTCGGGTCTGCCGATGGCCCACGTGGCGGAGCGCCTCGCTCATGATGGGCAGGCGCTCCTCGATGAGCGCGGATCGTTCCAGATGGCGCTGGCGCGCCATGGCGCCGATCGATACTTTGCCGTCGCGAAGCGCGACCTCTGCGAGTTCATCGATGCGGTTGATGTCGATCAACGCGTCGGGATAGACGTAGCGAAAATTCAACATCGGCATGAGCGACTGGCCGCCGGCCAGCACTCGGCAATTCTCCCGTTCTCCCAGAAGTCGCAGCGCCTCGTTCAACGTCGCCGGCCGCAGATAGTCGAAGGGCGGTGGCTTCATCGCGCGCCGCCTCGCGCTCAGGTCGCGTCAGGGAGCGCATGCGCCCATTTGGCGCGAATGCGAGCTTCGAGCGCTTTGGATGCGCGGGCGACCTTGGGGAAGGTTTTTTTGCGACGGAAGGGAATGCAGGCGTCGACGATCACGCGGGAATTGCGACGATCGTCTTCGGTGTCGTAGCACATCGGATCGAGCGCCGAACTCCAGCCGCCGTCGATGATGTCGAGTTGCTCGCGCGGGTCGCAGCGCGTGCACATCGCCCAGATCACATCGTTGAAGTTGGTCGGATCGATGTCGTCGTCGACGACGATCGTCCAGCGGTTGCAATAGGAGCCGGCGTGGCAATGCGCCGCCACCATCGCCGCCTGCTTGGAATGGCCGCCATACAGCGTTTTGATCGAGATGACGAGAAGGAAGCGGCCGCCGCCGGACTCGTGCGTCCAGACGCCCTTCACCTCCGGGATCCCGGCGGCCTCGAGCTGGTTCCACACCGCGCCGGCGCGGTAGCCGCCGAAGTAGAACGTGTTGTCGTTCGGCGGCACAGCCGGGATCGCGCCGACGAGGATCGGATCGTTGCGGTGCATCAGCGTCTCGATGCGGATCGCCGGCTCGAGCGCGCTGCCGCTCGCGTAGTAGCCGGTCCACTCCCCGAGCGGACCCTCCTGGATGCGGTCGTCGGGATAGATGAAGCCCTCGAATGCGATCTCGGCGTTGGCCGGCACCGGCAGCCCGGTTTTGGGCATGTTGAACACCTCCACGGGCTCCCCGAGAATGCCGCCAGCGGCTTCGAGCTCGTTCGCGCCGTAAGGAATCTCGATCCCCGCGAGCATCAGCATCGCCGGATGGTTGCCGGCGACGACCGCCACCGGGCAGGGCAGTCCGCGCTCATGGTACTTGCGCATGATGATGAGGCAGTGTTTGCCGGGCGACATCATCACCGACGCGACGTTCGGTTCGTGCGACTGCACGCGGTACGTGCCGTAGTTCACCCAATCGGAATCCGGGTCTTTCATCGCCACGAGACAGCCGGTGCCGATGAACGGACCGCCATCGAGTTCGTGCCATACCGGCGTCGGGATCGACTGGATGTTCACGTCGGGTCCCGACGTGACGTTGTCGAGTAGCGGCCCGCCATTCACCGCCTTTGTCGGGTGCGACGGCTTGTCCCTCATGTAGCGGCGCCACCATTGCGTCAATTCGAGTTCCGTCGTCTCCGGCGGCAGCCCCAGCGCGACGTTGATGCGCGGGACCGATGTGAGAACATTGGCGAGAACGCGCGAGCCCTTCGGGAAGCCGGGCACCTCGTCGAACAGCACCGCCGGGTTGCCCATCTTGCGCATATAGAGATCGACGATGCCGCCGATTTCCTCTTGAGGCTCGGCGCCGGCGATCTTCTTTAATTCGCCGATCGCGTCGATTGCGGCGAGCCAGTCGCGGAGGTCTTTATTCGCCATCGTTCTTTCCGCCGTGACCGTTTGCTTCATACGCGTGTGGCGCTTGGTCGAAGATCGGACCGGATCCCAACGGTCCCCGGCCGCAGCTCTCGCCCGTCTTGCTCACGTCTGCCGCTAGTGGATGCAAAATGCTAAAACGTCTCAATTTAGCCCCACTGTCTCAAAAAGTTGACACGCTCTCGAGCGGCTGTAAAGCTTTTTCGATGAAACGTTCGCGCTTGCCGTCGCAGGATCGCGCATAACGTTACAGTTCAAAACGGGCGTGGCGAAACGGCGCCGTTGCGGATGAGCATGACGGGCTTTGAGATCACGGAACCGCGCACGCTCGAAGACGCTTTGAGCATGCTTGGCGGCGACGACCCGGCGGTGCGGCCGCTGGGCGGCGGGACGGCGCTCATGCTGATGATGAAGGCGCGCATGTTCAAGCCGCAGCGCCTCGTCAGCCTCCGGCGCCTGGGGGATCGCTTCTCCGGCTTCGGGCTCAGCGCTGACGGCGCCGCGTTGCGCGTCGGCGCGATGACGACGTTCGCGGAACTGGAGCACGCGCCCGACGTGCGGCGGTTGTTTCCCGTGATCGCCCGCACGATGAAGACGCTGGCCAATGTGCGGGTGCGCAATGTCGCGACCGTCGGCGGCAATATCGCTCACGCCGATCCGCATCTCGACATGCCGCCGGTATGGGTCGCGTTGGGCGCCCGGGCGCTGATCGTCAATCCTGAAGGCGAACGCTTGGTCCCGGTCGAAGATATTTTCGCGGGCTATTACGAGACGACGCTAGGCCACGCCGATTTGATCGCCGAATTGCGCGCGCCCGTCCGGCCGGACTGGTCGTCGAGCTACACGAAAATCACCACGCGCGCCGCGCACGACTGGCCGGCGCTCGGCGTCGCCATCGCCCTGCAGCGGCGGCGCGATCACATCGAGGATCTTCGTCTCGTGCTCAGCGCGGCCGTCGATCGGCCGACGCGCCTGAGCAACGCCGAAGACATTCTGCGTGGCGCCAGGTTCGACGAGCGCGCTTTGGAAGACGCTTGCGAGGCCGCCGTCGCGGAGGCGCAGATCGAGACCGACAATCGCGGATCGTCGGATTATAAAAAGCATCTGCTGCGCGTGCATCTGCGCCGCGCCTTGCAGGCGCTCGTCGAGGATTAGCCATGGACGCGATCGTTTCGGCGAAACAGATCGGCCAATCGCTGCCGCGACTCGAGGCGCGGGAGAAGGTCACCGGCCGCGCGGAGTATACGCGTCACGTGCGTCTCCCCGGCATGCTGCATGCAAAAATCCTGCGCAGCACGCTGCCGCATGCGCGGATCAAGCGCGTCCATACGCACGACGCGGCGGCGCTCGAAGGCGTGCACCAGGTCGTCACGATCGAAGACATCCGCGCTTTGATTCCGCATCCCTACTATGGGCCCGCGTTCCACGACCAGCCGATCCTCGCCGATGGAAAAGTGCGTTTCGCCGGCGAGCCGGTCGCCGTCGCGCTCGCCTCGGACCCGCGCGTCGCCGAGGCCGCGCTCGATCTCATCAGCGTCGAGTACGACGAATTGCCCGCAGTGATGGACGAGAGCGAGGCGGCGACCTCCGACACGCTCGTGCATGACGAACTGAAGCCCGCCTCGACCTTTCCCGATCTGCAGCATCTCCAGGGCCGGCGCGGCACCAATGTCGCTCTCGATTATCACCTGCTGCGCGGCGATCCGGAGGCGGCGTTCAAAACCGCGGATCGTGTTTTCGAACACACGTTCCGCACGCAGCAGTGCATGCACACGCCGATGGAGCCCTTTGTCACCGTCGCCGATCCCTCCGGCGGCCGCATGACGCTGCATACGGCCAATCAGGGCCCGTCTTTCGTGCGGATCGAGATCGCGCGATTGCTCGGCTGGCCCGAGAACCGCGTCCGCGTCAAAGTGCCGTTCCTGGGCGGCGGCTTCGGCGGCAAACTCTACATCAAGCTCGAGGCGCTTGCGACGGCGCTCGCTTTGGTGGCCAAGCGGCCGGTTCGCGTCGCGCTGAGCATGGAGGAGCAATTCTTCATGATCACCCGCCACGCCTCGACGATCCACATCAAGAGCGGCGTCACGAGCGAAGGCCGCATCGTCGCGCGCGACGTGCGATTGCTGTGGAACGGCGGCGCCTATGCGGACATCGGCCCGCGCGTCACGCAAAAGGCCGGCGTCACGTCGGCCGGTCCGTACGATATCGACAATGTCGCCATCGAATCGCTTGCGGTCTACACCAATCGGCCGCCCGCCGGGGCCTTTCGCGGCTTTGGCGCCCCGCAGACGGCCTGGGCCTATGAACGCCATATGGATCTGATGGCGGACGCGCTCGGCCTCGACAAGCTGGCCTTCCGCCGCAAGAACCTGCTGCGCAACGAGCGGCCCGCGGCGTCGGGCACGCCGACGACGGACGCGCATCTCGACGCCGTGCTCGATCGTGTCGCGCAGCGCCTGAATTGGGACACGCCCCTTGAGCGAGGCGACGGCCGCATTCGACGCGGACGCGGCCTCGCGATCGCCATCAAGGCGATCACCGCGCCGACGACATCGGTCGCCACCGTGAACTTCAACGGCGACGCCAGCTGCTCGCTGTACGTCGGCACGGTGGACATGGGCCAGGGCTCCGACACGGTGATGGCGCAGATCGCCGCCGAAGCGCTCAACCTCGACGCATCCGCGATCCGCGTCATTCATTCGGATACGGATGTGACGCCCTACGACATGGGAACGCTCGGCTCGCGCTCGACCTACCATATGGGCCGCGCCGTGCAGCTTGCCGCCGCCGACGCCAAGCGAAAGATCGCGGAGCTCGCGACGGACCTTGGCTTGCCTGAAGGCTCCAACCTGCCGCTTGCGGAAATGCTTCGCCGCAAATACGGCATGCAGGCGGGCAACATCATCGGCGTCGGAAGCTTCATTCCCGATTACGAGAAACCGAACTACACGACGGGGCAGTCGGCGAAGATGACGCCGTTCTGGGGCGTGGCGGCCAGCGGCGCGGAGGTCGAGATCGACACGGAGACAGGTCAGTTCACCGTGACGAAGCTCATCAACGTCGCCGACGCCGGGGTGGCGATGAACCCGAAGCTGCTGCTGGCGCAACTCTCCGGCTCGGGGATCATGCAACTCGGCATGACGACGACGGAGAACATGGTGTTCCATGACGGGCAACTGACCAACGGTTCGCTGTCCGACTACAAGATCATGAGCCTGCTCGACATGCCGCGCGAGTATATCAACGAATACGTCGATACGCGCCAAGCCGACGGCCCCTTCGGCGCTAAGGGCGCCGGCGAGAGCACGTCGCTCACGGTCTCGCCGGCGTTGGGCAATGCGATCGCCGACGCCATCGGCGTCTGCCCTTCCGACTTGCCGCTCACGCCGGAATCGCTGTTCCAGGCGATGCGGGACGCTCGAGACGTCGCCCGCGCATGAACGCGCCGCGCCTCATTCGCTTCACGCTCAACGGACGCGCCGTCAAAGCGAGCGTCGAGGCGCAAGACACGCTGGTCGACATGCTGCAATCGCAGTTCGATCTCACCGGCGCGCGCGAGAGCTGCGGCCAGGGGCTCTGCGGTTGCTGCACCGTGATCGTCGATGGAAAGTCGGTTTCGGGATGCCTGCATTTCGCCTGGTTTCTCGACGGCGCCGTCGTGGAAACGATCGAAGGGCTGGAGACGGGCGACGCCTTGCATCCGGTTCAGCAAGCCTTTATCGACGCCGGCGCCTTCCAATGCGGCTTCTGTACGCCGGGGTTCATTCTCATGGTCGCCACGCTCCTGGAGGCGAACCACTCGCCCTCCGACGATGACATCCGCCACTACCTCGCCGGGAATCTCTGTCGATGCTCCGCCTATCCTGAAATCGTCGAAGCGGTAAAGCTCGCGGCGGCGCGAATGCGCGGCTAACGGCCGCCGGCGAGTCTGAGCGGCTCGCCCCTTTCGAAGCGCACGATCTGCTCGAACGCCTCGCGAAAGTAGAGTTCGAAGTTCGTCCATTCCGCCCAGCCGAGATGCGGCGTACAGAGCACGTTGTCCATCCGCAGCAGCGGGTTGTCGCTGCCGACGATCGGCTCGCCTTCGTCCACATCGAGCGCCGCATAGCCGGGTCGGCCCCGACGCAGGGCGGCAAGCAGCGCGCCGGGGGCGATCAATTCCGCCCGCGCCGTGTTGACGAGAAGAGCGGTCGGCTTCATCTGCGCGAGATCCTGCGCCTCGACGAGCGGCGGCGACCCCGGAGCGAGGCGCGCATGCAGGCTCAGCACGTCGGCGCGCTCGAACAAATCCTGTTTGTCGCGCGCAAACGCATAGCCGGCCGCGGCGGCGCGCTCCCGCGACGGTGCGCGCCCCCAGGCGAGAACATTCATGCCAAGCCCCTGGCCGGCCTGCGCCACGAGCCGCCCGATCGAGCCGAGACCGAAAACGCCAAGCGTCGAGCCGCGCAGCCGGTGCGACAGCGTCGTCGGCCAGACGCCGTTTCGCGCCCGCGCCGCTTCCAGCGCGACGTTGCGCCGCGCCGCGAGAATGAGCGCGATCGTGAGTTCGGCCGGCGCCTCCGGCGCGTTGCTTTCGCCACGCGTCACTGGAACGCCCAGCGCGGCGCAAGCCTCGAAGTCGATCGTCTGCGCGTTGCGTCCCACGAGCGCGATCAGCTTCAGGTTCGGCAAGCGCTCCAGCAGGCGCCGCGAGAAGACGACGCGCTCGCGGATCGCTACGACAATCTCGGCAGGTTCAAGGCGTTCGACGAGGCGTTCGAAATCCCGCGCGGGTTCGCGATAGCGGACGACGTCGTGATGCGCGATCAGACGATAGCTGTCGAGACGATCGACGATGTTCTGGTAATCGTCGGGAATGACGATCTTCACGTCGGCTCCTTTTTCGAGCGCTGCGCTACGGACGAGACGTAAGCTGGGAGGACGAGGGCGACGATCAGTGGATCACCTTGCCGACCATGGCGATCACGGATGGCGGCGTGGCGAAAACGTCGCGGATCGTGCGCTCCAGGCGCTCGCCGTCGATAGGGTCGACGGGAAGCTGCTGCTTTTGCGAGTCGGCGACGAAGTCGGGATCGCGCATCGTCTTCGAGAAGGCGTCGCGCAGCATCGCCAGGCGCTCCGGCGGCAGACCTGGCGGCGCGACGAAGGGCCTGCCGACATTCTGGCCTGCATAAAGGAAGCCGATGGCCTGCTTTTGCAGATCGTCGGTCGCGAACGAATAGATCGAGGGAACGTCCGGCAGGGTCGGATTGCGCTCCTCCGACGAGACGAACAGCGTCGCCACCGTGCCGTCGGGAATCCAGGTCGGCCGGCGCGAGCGGATGCTGTCGAGCCCCTCGCAGACGCCGTCGACCTCCTTGCGCTCCATGGCGAGGAACACATCCGACGTGGACGGGAAGCCGCTGACGAACTGGAACTTGAAGCCGAGCAGATTGGCGAGCACGCGCGGATAGGCATAGGTGCCGGACCCCGAACCCGTGTCGCCCATCGAGACGGCGTGCGTCTTCAAGTCAGCCGCCGATCCGACGGACGCCGACCGGTTGACGATGCAGACGCTCGTCTCGATCGTCGGCGAGCCGAGCCAGCCCATTTTCGTCGGATCGAAGCGGGCGCCGGGCGCATTGGTCAAGGGCCCCAAGATCGCTTCGCGCGCGACGAGGCCGAACGCCGTCCCATCGCGCGGCGCTTCGTTGTAGAGATAATTCGTGGCGGTGAAGCCGCCGGCGCCCGGCTTGTTTTCGACGACGATCGACGGCGCGCCGGGAATGAAACGCGCCATGTGACGCGCGACCGCGCGCGCCCAAAGATCGTAACCGCCGCCGGCGCCGAAACTGACGGTCAGCTGGATCGTCTTATGCGCATAGAAGGGCGCCCGATCCTGCGCGCGCGCCAGAGTTCCAGAGGTTAAAAAAGCGCAGAGAAGCAGCAGCGGCCGGATCATCGAAAACGCACGGTCATTCCAGAACGATGTTGTTGGCTCGAGCCAGATCGCGCCATTTGACCAATTCCTTTTCCGCCATGGCGTTGTATTCGTCGGAGGTCGATGTCCGCGGTTGCAGGCCGAAGGCCGCCATGCGCGCGCGAACGTCCGGCTTGCCGACGATTTCGTGCAGGAGCGTCGTAAGCTTGTCAACGATGGGCCTCGGCGTCTTGGCCGAAACGATGACGGCGTTGTTCAAGGAGAAATCGAAAACGGGATACACGCTGCGCAACAAGGGGACTTGCGGCGCATCGGCGAGCGGGCTCTGCGTGACAGCCGCAATAACCTTCAGCTTGCCCTCCTCGACGTAGGGCTTCGACGATGACCAAAGATCGAACATCAGCGGGACGCGCCCCGCCATCACGTCGATCAGAGCGGCGGGACTGCCGCTGTAGTCGACATGCTGCAGCTTGATGTCGGCGGCGCGCATCAGCAATTGGCCGGAGAGGTAAGGCACGCCGCCGAAATTCGGGCTCGTGTAGAGCAGACCTGTCGGGCTCTTCTTCGCAAGGTCGACGACGTCGGCGACGGTACTCGCGGCCAAGTTCGGGTTTGCGACGAGAACGAGCGGCGCAGTCGACAGCAAGCTGACGCCGGTAAAATCCTTGATGGCGTCGTAGGGCATCTTTTTACGCAGCGCCGCCGTCGTGAAAAGGAAATTGCCGACAGACAGAAGCGTGTATCCGTCCGCCGGCGCGTTCGCGACGCCTTCCGCGCCGATCACGCCGCCGGCGCCGGGCCTGTTTTCAACGACGACCGGCTGTCCCACCCGCGCCGACAGCTCGGCGGCGATCACGCGGATCAACACGTCGCTCGGGCCGCCGGCCGCCGAGGGCTGCACGATCCGGATAGTGCGGTTGGGATAGCTTGTGTCCTGCCCGAGCGCGGGATGGGCGACACCGCTCAGGAGGATCGTCGCAACTCCCAGCGGAGCGAAGCGGCGCGCCGCGAGCGCGCGTTTGGTGCGCATATGATGGTCCCTTTGTCGGTCCCGCGCGGTTCGCTGGACCAATCAGGCCGCTTGCGGAGGCGCCTCGCCGCGCTCGGTGAACTCGATGTCGCCCGTCTTGGCGTTGGCGACCGCGAAGGTCGTGAAATATTCGATCTCGGGATACATGCCGTAACGCTCGACGATGCCGTCAAGCCAAGGCCCTTGGTAGAAGGCCTTCGCGGTCTCGATCGTCTCCCATTGGTAGACGCCGCCGGCGACGCCGTTCTCACTCCAGATGAACTGCTTCTGGATAAGCCCTTTGACGCCGCTGAACCCGGGCGCGATCTTGTGAAAATGCGCAAGACAATCCGCGCGCTTGATCGACGGCGGCAGTTTGTACCGAACGATGGCTGTGATCATGGATGGTCCTCTTTCAGCGCCAAGCGATCCGCCTGCGCAATGCACGGCGCATGCCAGAGCGATGTCTTGAACCGTGGGTTTGTAACTCTGGTGTGCGAGGAACGATCGGATCTGTCGCAGAACGCTCAACCGGACACATACTCCTGCCACTTCGTCCAGAACACGCGCATGCGGCCTTCGTCGCCGTTCCTCATGATGTTCGTGGGATCCTTCGGCGCCATGCCTGCGGAAATGTCGTTCCACCCGCCGTAATCTTCCGCGCCTTTGTAGCCGCGCTGCGCCGCCTCGATGGCTTCGACGTCGTCGGGCGTGCCGAAGCCGGCCGGCCCGAGAAAATCCATGTAGCTGAACAGGCGAAGCTTGCGGATTTCGGGAGATTCTTCCTGCGGCGCGATAGTCCAGCTTTGCACCAGCATCTCTTCCGGCTTCTTGGAGAAGTAGGTGCGGATCATGATGCCGTGATTGTCGACGATCGCGAGATTCGGAAAGATCAGGATGTGGTGATCGTAATGCGCGATGCGCCTGGCGCGGTCTGCGCCGACGCGTTGAACGAGCTTGTCGTAGAGTCCTTCCAGTTCCGGTTTGAAGCGCGGATCCCAGCTCGGATGCCATTGCGCGAAGGGCCGTCCGTGATTGGATGGGTAGTTGTAGGCCATATGGCCGTTGCCGAGGTCGAGCGATAGTTTCGTCTTCGTCGCCATCAGCGCCGCATAGCGGCCTTTCATCATTTCCTCCGCACTGAGCTTCTTGTCGAACTCGGCGGTCGAGACGCCGTGCTCTTCGGCCCGCTTGCGGCCGGCGCTCATGAGGTCGGCGGAATACTCGAAATAGCTGGCGTGAACCGAATGGACATGAAACGGGTCCATCCCGTTTTCATGCCAAAGTTTCCAATTGGCGTCGACCTGGAAGGTCTGCGCGCCGGGAACGATTGTCATGCTGATTTCGGACTGGTCGACGATGTCGTCGATGTAGTCTTTGGCGCCTGCCAGATAATCCGACAACGACATGGCGTTGGCGTCGAAGTTGATGAACCAGAAGCCGCGATAGCTCTCCAGCCGCGGCACGGACACGAGCCCGAGGCCGGGATTTCCCGCATAGCCCTCCGGATAGGCGCCGTCCTGCGGGATCATGCGCAGCGCGCCTTCCGAGCCGAAAACCCATCCATGGTAGAAGCATTGAAACGTGCTGGCGCGGCCCGACTTCTGCCGGCAAACGCGTCCGCCCCGATGCGTGCACAGATTGTAGAAGACGTGAACCCGCCCGGCGGAGTCGCGGTTGAAGATGAAATCGCGACCGGCGACCGAGCGCGTGAGAAAGGCGCCGGGCTCTGCGAGTTCGCTGTCGTGACCGCAATAGAGCCAGCACCGCTCGAAGATTTTCTCGTGCTCCATCTGCAGGATTTTGGGGTCGGTAAAGACCTCGCGCGACACCTGAAACGCGCCGGTCGGCGGATCGATGCGAACGCGGCCGCTGTCGAAGAGTTGGTCCACGGGATGCTCCTTGCCGAGGGATCGGCGCTCGCGTCACAAAATGATGGTCAGGCGGCCTTGCGGAACGAGATCGTCCATCGCGAGATCGCAGCGCTTGGTCGCGATGCGCACTTCGTCGTCCTCGCGCACAAGCTCGTAGCGCAGGCGGCCGAAGAACATGTCGGTAATCCCGTCCTTATGGCGGGTCACGTGAAACGCCCCGTGAACGCGCGTCCGGCCCGCGTCAACGCCGGCGACGCGCAGGTTCGAATACATGTGCATCGTCGTAGAATGCGGGTATTCGGAATGGGCAGTCCGCTTCTTCAGCCGCTTGACGCGGTTCTCCATACGGTCGCGGTCGTCGTTGATCAGGAACAAGCTCGTGTCGGGCGAGCAGTCCGCCGGCATGCCCGGCGAGGGCACGAGATAGATCAGTTCGCGCGCGTAGAGACGCAGCCAATCGTCGAGGCGCCAGTCGTCGAGCAACTCGCTTTCGAGCGCGATGAGGTCGAACGCCTCCTGAACCAAAATGTCCGCCATCGTCGTCGTCAGCATAGACCGCTCCACATCGGAGCCATGACGATCATCGATAAACAAACGCTCGTCAACAATCGCCGACGATGAGATTTTAAACGCCCGATGACCGGTTCCGCGGCGCCGCGCGCGCGAATGCGGCCGCGGGAGCGGGCCGCCCGTCATGACTCGAGCTTCGCAGGCGCGCTCGCCGCGTCCTTCGCGGCTGTCTGGCTTACGCCCCGCGCTCGATCTTCATCTCGACAGCGCCGCCGCGGAGGCTGTGAGTTTTCTTCTCGAGCATGTGCAGGGCCGGCCGCAACGCGTCGCGCAAGGCGTCGCGCCGACGATGACGGCGCGCCAGTGGACCGGGGACTGATCATCGACCTCAGTCTAAAGTCGGTGTGCTTCGACCAGAGATTTGATCAGCTTCCGATCGGCCGGCGTAGCCGGATTGTAGACGATCAGGCTGAGGTCCTGCCGGCCGTCGACGGCAAAGGCGGAATATTCCAACGCGATGGGTCCTAGCTGGGGATGGCGCAGGCGCTTCACCCCGTCGCCGTGAGTCTGCACGTCGCTGTCGCGCCACATGGAGGCAAACTCAGGGCTCGATCGGCAGAGTTCATCGACGAGCGGCGCGATCTCGGCGTCAGCGCCTGCGCGCGCGGCGTCGATCCGGAAGGCGGCCACCACGAAGCGGGCGACGGCGTCCCACTCGGACTGCGCGGCGCGGACCCGGGGATCGCAGAAGATCATGCGCAAGATGTTGCGCCGATCCGGCGGCAGAGAGCCGTAGTCGATGAGCACGGCTGCGGCCGCGCGGTTCCAGGCGACGATGTCCCACGTCGCGGTTTTGACGATCGCTGGGCTGTAGGTCAGCGCGTCGAGCAGGCGCTGCAGTCGCGGCGTGATCGCGTCGCCGCCGCGATAGCGGACCTCGGGCGGCCGGCCGAGGCCGATCAGGAAGAGGTGCTCGCGCTCAACTTCAGTGAGCGTCAGCGCCCGCGCGATGCGGTCGAGCACATCCGCCGAAGGGCTTCCGCCGCGGCCCTGTTCCAGCCAAGTGTACCAGGTCGCGCTGATGTTGGCGCGCTGCGCCACCTCTTCGCGGCGCAATCCCGATGTTCGCCGCCGTCCGCCGGCGACGCCGAGCGACGCAGGATCGAGCTTGGCGCGTCGGTTCTTGAGGTAGGCGCCGAGTGAACTTCTGTCCGGCACGAGTGCGCACCCTGTTAGCGGCTATACCGGGATGATCTCACGACTTTAACAGGGCGAGCCGTGCGCGCACAATTGCCTGGCGAACTTTGGAGACTGAAGCACATGCGCGTTTTCGTGACAGGAGCTACTGGATGGGTCGGCTCAGCCGTGGTCGAGGAGTTGGTCGGCGACGGCCACCAGGTTGTGGGCCTCGCCCGTTCCGACGATAAGGCGGCCGCGCTCGCTGCAACGGGGGCGGAGGCTCTCCGCGGTACGCTCGACGACCTCGACACCTTGCGCAGCGCCGCGTCGGCCGCCGACGCGGTGATCCATACCGCTTTCAACCACGACTTCTCCAGGTTCGCCGAAAGTTGCGAGCAGGATCGGCGCGCCATCGAGATCCTGGGAGGCGCGCTGGAGGGATCGGACCGGCCGCTCCTTGTCACGGGCGGCGTCGCATTGCTGGCGCCCGGCCGGGTCGCGACCGAGGCGGACACGCCCTTGTCCGATCCTTCCTACCCACGCAAATCAGAGGCGGTCGCACGAGCGCTGGCGGAGCGCGGCGTGCGCGCCACAACCGTTCGGCTCTCGCCATCGGTCCATGGCCTCGGCGAGCAACACGGCTTCATCCCGATCCTGATCGGCTTGGCGCGCGAAAAGGGCGTGTCGGCCTATATCGGCGAGGGCCGGAACCACTGGCCCGGCGTGCACCGGTTGGACGCCGCCCGCCTCTACCGGCTCATACTCGAGCAGGGCGTGATCGAGGCCGCCTATCACGCGGTTGCCGATGAAGGCGTGCCGTTCAAGGCCATCGCCGAAGTGATCGGCCGCCGGCTCGGCCTCCCGGTCGAATCGCGGGGCCAGGAGCATTTCGGTTGGTTTGCCGACTTCGCGGGTGCGGACATGCCGGCGTCGAGCGAGCGCACGCGCGCGCTGCTCGGCTGGACGCCGACCGGCCCGGACCTGCTCACCGACATCGATCAGCCCGGCTATTACGCACAACCGTGACGCTGCGCGCACGAGCGGGACGTGGCCGCAACTCTGAGGGAGAAAGAAATGACCGACGCATCTCTGTCGCTCATCGGAAAGCGGGTGGTGGTCATCGGCGGAGGCTCCGGCATCGGCTTCGCGGTCGCCGAGCTGGCGCGTGAGGTGGGCGCCGAGGTCGTTATCGCTTCGAGCCGCCCTGCGACCATCAATGCGGCCGTCGAACGCTTGCCCGGCGCCACGGGTCGGATCGTAGACCTGCGCGACGAGGCCAGCGTCGCGGGCTTCTTCAAGGAGCTTGGCGGCTTTGATCACCTGGCGATCACGGCGGGCGACTGGGGCGGCGCCATGTTCGCCCCCACCGCGGCGATCGACCTTGCGCAGGCGCAGAAGGGTCTGACGGTGCGTTTCTGGGGCGCGCTCGCGGCTGCCAAGCACGGCTGCCGTACGATCGCCCAGGACGGCTCGATCGCGCTGACGAGCGGTATGCTCGCGCATCGCCCGATGAAAGGGGCGCCGATCGCGACCGCCGTGGCTGGAGCGATGGAGCATCTGACGCGCGGTCTCGCGATCGATCTTGCTCCGGTGCGGGTCAACGCCGTGTGTCCGGGCGTCATATTCACCGACCACGTGAAGCAGACGATGCCGGAGGAAGCGCTGCGGTCGTTCGTGGCGCCCCTGCCGGTCCCTCGCGCCGGTTCGCCGGCGGAGGTCGCTAAGGCCTATGTCTATCTCATGCTCAATGGGTATGCGACGGGACAGATCCTGCCCGTCGATGGCGGCGGCCTGGTGGTTTGAAGCCCCGACAGCAGCAGCGGCGTAGCCCTCTTCTGCACGGAGAGACCTACCGGTTCGATGGCTCGGCATCGACTTTGCCTGCAGCCAGCTTCGCGCACCGTCCCTGGGTCGCAAAGCTTTTGAGTGCTCTCACCCCGCCGCTGAAGCGACGCTCAGCGCGGAACCTGCGCGCGGGCTTCGTGTTCATCTAAGGCGCGTATCCGGGAGACCCCATGAGCATTGGGCTCATTATTTTGTTTTTCATCCTTTTTTTTAGCGGCGGCGGCCCTTATTACCACCGCGGCGCGGGGTGGCGGTCGGGCTATTACGTCGGCACCGTCATCGGCGTCGCGTGTGTGGCTGCGCTCGTCGTCTGGATGGTCAACGGCGGGTCGGCGTCGAGTTGATCCGACCGGGTCACACCGTCATTGGCGGCACTTCCGGCGGTTGAATAGGCGGCGACTCGATCGGCGGATCGACATGCGGGGGCTCCGCCGGCGGAACAGGATCATGGACCGGCTCGGGCGGTTGCTCGATCGGCGGATTCGGATGCACGGGCTGCGGCTGCGGCGGCGGCACGTTCGGCGTGGGGGGCGGCTCGGGCGACGTTGGAACGCCATTGGCCATATCGTCGATCCTCCGTTGATTTGATCGATATGGCGTCGATCGCCTAACGATCAAGCTTTGCCTCTACGCCTATCTTTTATCGCCGGCGCGAAAGATGACAGGAAGCGAAAAGCTCAGTCCCTCGTCAGCGACGATGGGCGGCGGCGCCGGCGCGGGATCGGAGCGCTTCATCATCGCGAGCGCCGCCTGATCGAAGGCCGGATCGCCCGAGGTTCGATCGATCGCCATCGAGACGATGTGGCCGAGCCGGTCGAGCGTGAATCGGATGCTGACCTGCGCGTCGCGGCGCGCGCCATTGTCTGGATAGCGCTTGTGCCGATTGAGATGCGCGACGAGCTGCTTTTGCCAGGTCGCCCGCACGCGCGCGGCGCTCTCGCCGACGCCGACAGCCGGCGCCGTCGTGCGCGCCGCCGCCTGAGGCGTCTCCACGCTCGGCATGGCGGTCGCCTCGGAGGCGACCGACTCCGTCGAGGCGGCCGCCTTCGCCGTCGTCGGGTCGTCCTGCTTTTCGTCAGCCTGCTTCGGCGCCTCGGGCGCAACCTGTTGGTCGGGATCGTCGGTTTGGGTCGGCTGCTCCTTTGGCAACGCCGAATCGACGACCTTCTGCTGCTGTTCGACGACGGGAGGCGTCTCGCTCGAAGCGTCCGCGTCGGGGCCTGGCGGCAGTTCGCTGGGATCACGCTGCGGCGATGCGAGTTCGACTCCGACATCGATCGCCGGCGCCCCCATCGCAGCGTCGTCGTCCTGCCGGTTCATGTGCGCGACAGCCAGTGCAACGCCGCCGGCGTGCAAGGCGAGCGCGGCCGCCGCCCCGATGAGCCAGACGGCGACCGTCGTTTTGCGCGGCGAAGCGAGCGCGGCGGCATCGCCGCCGAAGGGGATCGTGGCCATGCTAATTCGGTGGCGATGAGGGATCGGCGCCGGGAACGCCTTCGAGCGCGACAAGCGCGATATGCGTGTAGCCGCCGGTGCGCAACGTTTCGAGGAGACCCATCAGCTCGCCGTAAGGCGCCGAGCGGTCGGCGCGCAGGAAAATGCGGCGATCCTTGCCGCTGTCGCCGGGGGCGGCGTCGAGCGCTTGGACGAGATCGGCGCGCTTGATCGGCGTTTCGCCCAGAGCGACCGAAAGGTCGGACTTGAGCGTGACGTAGACCGGCTTGTCGGGCTTTTTGATCGGCGAGGCCGTCGACGAGGGCAGGTCGACGGGCAGGTCGACGGTCGAGAGCGGCGCCGCCACCATGAAAATGATCAGGAGGACGAGGATCACGTCGATGAAGGGCGTGACGTTGATCTCATGCGCCTCCTCGAACTCGTCGGCGTCGGAGTCGGAGCCGCCAAGCGACATCGCCATGGTTCAGACCTCCGCGCGCTCGTGGGACGGCGCTGCAATCCGGTCGAGGTCGCGCGACACGAGGCGGCCGACGCCGCCCGACGCGCGATGCACGAGGTCGACGTAGCTCTTCGTCTGCCGCGCGAAGTGGTTGTAGATGATGACGGCGGGGATCGCCGCGACGAGGCCGATGGCCGTCGCGAGCAGCGCTTCGGCGATGCCCGGCGCCACGACCGCGAGATTGGTGGTCTGCGCCTTCGAGATGCCGATAAAACTGTTCATGATGCCCCAGACGGTGCCGAACAGGCCGACGAACGGCGCCGTGGCGCCGATCGTCGCAAGCGGGCCCATGCCGCGTCTCGCCGCCGCGCCTTCGGCCTTCACGATGTCCGAAAACGACGAAGCCACGCGGTCGAGCAGGCCACCGTCGCGGCTCAGATGCGCCGACATCTGCAACTCGCGATTGGCGGCGAGCAACAGCGACGACGCCACATTGGGTCGACGGTCGAGCGACATCTCGGCTTCCCGCAACGAGCGCGCCTCGTCGATGCGGGTCAGCGCCCGGCGCAGCATCCGCTTCGCCCGCGCGATCTCGATCGATTTGGCGAGAAAGATCGTCCACGTCACGAGCGAGGCGAAGGCGAGGCCGATCATCACCGCCTTCACGAGACTGTCGGCGTTGAGGAACATCGACCACGGCGACAGTTCGGGCAGAGCGACGGCGAGGTTGCGCGGACCGCCGCGGCCCAACGACGGATCGACGTCGATCGAAGGGCGCGCGTCGGGCGCGGCGACCGGCGCGGACGGCGCGCTTTGCTGCGCAAAGGTGCGATCGAGGGAGCCGACGATGACGGCCGCAGCCAGCGCGCCGACGATCAGCAAGGCTCTCGTTTGGCGCCCAGCGCCTCTCATAGCTCGGCCCAATGGCGAATGAGGTTGTGGTAGACGCCGGTCAGACGCACGACCTCGGCGTCGCCTGGCCCAAGTCGCGCAACGAGCCCCTGGATGGCGTGGTCGAGATCGTAGATCAGGCTGCGCGCTTGCGCGTCGTGGATCATGCTTTGAACCCAGAAGAAGGACGCGATCCGCGCGCCGCGCGTGATCGGACGGACGAGATGCAGGCTGGACGCCGGATAGACGACGGCGTCGCCCGCCGGCAGTTTGACCTCCGTAGCGCCGAAGGGACCCTCCGTCGCCAATTCGCCGCCGTCGTATTCGTCCGGCTCCGACAGGAAGAGCGTGACGGACAGATCGGTGCGGATTCGAACGCCGGTGGCATGATCCCCGCGGATCGCGTTGTCAACGTGCAGGCCGAACGTCGCGCCTTCCCGGTAGCGGTTGAACAGCGGCGGAAAGATGCGCAGGGGCACGGCCGCCGAGACGAAGGCGGGATTGGACGCGCAGGCTGCGATCACGCGTTCGCCGAGCGTCCGCGAAACGCGTCCGTCCGCGGGCAATTGTTCGTTGTTTTTGACAAGCGCCGACTGAGCGCCCGCCGTGGCGCGACCGTCTTCCCACTCGGCCGCTTTCAGAATGGCGCGGAAATCCGCGACATCGTTCTTGTTCAGCAGGTTCGGGATGCAAACCAGCATTGCGCCCGCGCTCAGAACTTCGCCGTGAGGATCAGGTAGGCGGCGCGACCGGGCGCTTCCAGCACGAAGGGCGCGGCGCTCTGATAGAGCGCGTCGTAATAAAGTTCGTTGAAAATGTTGTTCACCGCCAGCTTCGCCGTGATGTTGTCGGTCAGTTTCGCCTCCGCGAAGGTGTCGAAGCGCCAGTGATCGGGGATCGAGGTTCCCTGGTTCGCCGCCAGGAACGTGCCGCCATAGATGCGCGACACGTAGGTCGCCTGGCCGCCGACCTCGAGCCAGGGCAGGACCTTGTACTTGGTGAGCAGGTTGAACGACTGGTGCGCGATGTTGGCGAGCGGCAGGCCGATATTGGTTTTGTACAGCAACGCGTCCGCCGGCGGCACGAGCGACTTCGTGACCGCCGATTGCATGAGCACAAGACCGCCGAAGACGCTCCATTCGTCGGTGATCTTGCCGGCGAGTTCGAGATCGACGCCTTGCACGTAGTACGCGGCGCCGGCGCTGATGACGCTGACCGTCTGGCCGTTGATCGATTGGTTCTGCGATTCGCGCGCGTTGTCCTTCGTGGTGTGGAAGAGCGCCGCCGTCGCCAGAAGACGCCCGTTGAACAATTCCCACTTGGTTCCGACCTCCGCCGCGCGGTTGAGTTCGGGACCGAAGATCTGGTTGGGATTCCCAACGAGAACCGGCGTCAAGGCGCCATACTGCGCCCGGAGTCCATCGAGCTCCGAGCCAACCGGATTCGATGAGGTCGCATAGGCGGCGTAAAGGCTCATGATCGGCAGCGGCTTCAGGGTCAGGCCGACGTTCCAGTTGAACAGCCCCGACTGCGCGCTCTGCACGCCAAATGTGTTCGGCGCCGTCATTGCGGAATAGCCGGCCGATGTTATGCCATAGTCGTCGTAGCGCACGCCGCCGTTCAGGATGACGCGATCGTTGTAGTTGGCGGTGTCGATCAGATAGACGCTTTTCGTATCGACCGTGACGTTCGTCGGATACGCCGTGACGGACGGTGTGGTCGAAAACGGCAGATACGTATATTGCGGATTGAACAGATTGACGGCGGGCAGCGAGCCCGACCCGCTGAAGCCGCCGGGCAGCGCTTCCGATGCCAGGCCGGTGAAGCTGTTGATTTCGACGCTTTCGCGCGAGATCTCGGTTCCCCCGACCAACGTGTTCCTGACCGGCCCGGTATCGAACTTGTAGGTGAGGTCATTCTGGTTGGCGATGACCGTCGTGACCTGGTTGCGGCTTTGCGGATTGGCGCTCACCGTCCAAAGGGCGGGGTTTGGGTTCGAAATGTTCGGATTTTCGGCCAGCGTGCCGATATAGGAAAGATCCGACCGCTCCAGACGCAACCGGCTGCTGAAGCTGAGACTGTCGTTGATCTTGCCTTCTACGCTGGCGGTGCCGAAATCCTGCGTCGCGGTCAGGAAGTCCCGGTTGGCGAAGCCATAGAACGTGTTGCGGTTGAGCCCGAACTCGGGGAAGGGGCCGCCTGCCGTCGTCGCTGTGCTCGGCCGGTAGTAGGGGACGCCGAAATCCGGAATGCCGCTCAGGTTGCTGTGGACGTAATTGAGCTTGAAGACGAACTGGTCGGTCGGCGTGTACTTGATCGCGCCGAAAGCGCCGTTCCGATCGTCGGTCGTCACGTTGCGTCCGGCGACGCCCGCGTCCTGGAAGAGGCCGCCCGCGCGCACGGAGAGATCGGGGCTGACGACCTGGTTGACGTCGATCGTGACGCGCTTCGTGGCGTCGGTCCCGAACTGCGCTTCGATGACCTTGAAGTCGCGGTCTTGCGCCTGTTTCGTGACGATGTTGATCGCGCCGCCGGCCGTGCCGCGCCCGGCGTAGCTCGACGCGGGACCGCGCAGGATTTCGACCTGGTCGGTGAAGAAATTCTCGCGCACGCTGACGCCGGGATCGCGGATCCCGTCGACGAACACGTCGTTGCGAGCGTCGAACCCACGGATGAAGAAGCGGTCGCCGAAGGCATTGCCCCCTTCGCCCGTGCCCAGCGTTACGCCGGCGGTCGAGCGGGCGAGGTCCTTCAAGCTTGTCGCGGTCTTGTCGCGAATCACGTCCTTCGTGAGCACGGTCACCGTCTTCGGCGTGTTGAGCAGCGGCTCCGTGAATTTTGGCGAGGCCAGCCGGTCCGCCTGATAGGGCGCGGCGGCGTTGGCGTAGGGGTCGCCGTCGGGCGCCCCCTGCGCTAGGATCGGCAAACTGGCGGATGGCGCGGTCGGTTGCGGCAAGACGACGGGAGCCGCGGCGCGCTGGCGCGCTTGCCGGCGCAGCGCGGCGCGGGCGCGCAGCTGCGCCGGGCCAGGCTTTGCGGCGGCGGGACGCGGCCGCGCCTTCGGCGCGTCGACGGTGACCGGCGGCAGCGCGGAGGAAGCGTCCTGCGCCTGCGCCGAAGACGCCGACGCCGCGCCAAGTAGGCAGGCGACGGTCGCAACGCGCTTCGGATCGATCTCGGCGCCGATCTCGCGATACGCGGTCATTCGCAGCGACATCGGCGTCTTTTGGCTCTGCATGGTCGGCGTCTCCACGATCTTGATTCCGGCGCAGGCCGCCGTTTCACCTCCGAGTTTACGAGCGCTTTTCCGTCGAAAGCAATACAATCAAGCACTTATGTAATTAGAATAAATACAGATATGAGGCTTTGACTGTCTCATCTGGAGCTATACATACGTGTTGCTTGGAATGAATCCAAAGAGGCGTCGTCAAGAACCAGTTGCTCGCTCAGGCCTATGCGAGGCCATTTGCCGGTCCGCAACCGTTGGATATCGAGACGTTGTGTGTGAAGCGCTCATGCATCTTTTGGCGGCCGCATGAGAGAGAACAACTCGTCCACGGTATTCCGCGCCGTCGCGCGCACGGCGGCGTCGTTCGGCGTTCCCGCAAGCCGCACGCCGGCGACGACCGCATGGATCTCGTCTCGAAACTCGCTGAGGAACGCGATCGCGTCGGCCCTGTCGCTCGCGACGCGCGCGATGAGGCCCGCCAACAAGATCTGACACGCCATCATCCGGCCGTTGAGTTCATCCATATCGCGCTCCCGAATATGGCTCGGGCGCGTAAAAGGTCGACCGCTTGCGGTCAATCACGTCGGCTGAACTTAGAACGACGCCAGAGTGTGCTCTGCCCGCCGGCGCGACACCCGCCGGAGGGTCGCCTTGCGCTAGCTTTTCAAGTTGTCCGGTTTTGGTAGCACATCAAATGTCCGCTTTTCTGTTTCTGTTCCGCTGTGGGCGGGGTGGGGAAGTCGACAGACTTGTCCCGCCGTCCACAGCCGCCGCGAAGCGGAGTTACGCGGCGGATCGACAGGGCTCTGGCGCGAGGATGAGCTCGCCCCGAGCATCGTAGCGGGCGATGCAGCGCGGCCCATGGAACAGCGCCAGCGTCGCGTCCGGATAGTGCTTGACCCGCACCTGCGCCTTGACCCAGTGATGGCGTAGCGGGCTCGTCGGCAATTGCAGCTTGAGGCCGGCGAAGCTGACCGTGTTGTCGCGGGAGACGACGCGGTCCTCCTGACAGCACAGCGCTTCGTTCAGCGCGGCCGGATCGGCCCGGACGAAAGCGCTGTCGGCGATCGCCGCCGGCCTAGCGAAACGAGCGTTGTGGACCGGCAGATAGACATCCCGAATCCAAGCGTTGGCCGCTTCGATCTCACCAAGGCCGGCCTTGGCCAGTTCCTTGATCAGCCGATCCTGCAACGTGCCGAACATCCGCTCCGAGCGGCCGCGCGCTTCCGGCGAATAGGCCGGGATGTGCGCGATCCCGAGCCGCTCCAGCGCCTTGCCGACCTGCGTCAGGCGGCTCTTGTCGACCGGCTCGCCCGCCCGTGGCGTGTGGAAGTAATGGCTGCCGCGATCGGTGTAGAGGCTTGGGCAGACCATGAACGCTGGAGGTCTCAAGCAAGCCGCGCAGGCTTGAGGCCGTCCCTTCCTCCTCCACCAGAAAGGCCGAGTAGATCGCGCTCGTCGCGTCGTCCATGGTGACGATGAGATCGAGCGGCGGCTGGCCCTTGAGCCACGCCTCGCGCGAGCCGTCCTGGTGCAGCATCATGCCTTCGCAGGGCTTGCGTTCGCGCTTGCGCCGGTGCGCGCCGCGCTTCTGCGCCCGGCGCACAAGTCCGGCCGTGTGCAGCTGCGTCTTCGTCCAGGTGTAGCCCCAGCGAAAACCGTGGTCGCGCACCAGATGCTCGTGGAAGTGCTTGACGTTCCAGCCGTTGTAGCTCGTCCGGTACAAGTCCAGCATCCGCCGCGCCTCGGCCTCCGGCGCGCGCTTTGGCGAGGCGCGGCCGAGACGGCCGTCGGCCAGAGCCGCAAGCCCGCCCTCCTCGTACTGGTCGCGATAGCGGCGAAACTGCCGCTCCGAAACGCCAAGCAGTTCGCCCGCTTCCAACAGCGACAGCTCCCGCCGCTCCCAGCGG
Source organism: Beijerinckiaceae bacterium (assembly GCA_965276595.1). GTDB lineage: Bacteria > Pseudomonadota > Alphaproteobacteria > Rhizobiales > Beijerinckiaceae > Terripilifer. Next base: position 1,094,787 of record CBDIBA010000012.1, on the reverse strand, counting down.
CTCAACACGTCCCTGAACTTCTGCATCCGACGGTCCTGAACCCACGCTGCCCGTTTCATCGGCCCTGCTCCTCGCAGGACCAACAAACCGGACAAATCGTGTGCTACCTAACCCGGACAACTCGTGTGCTTACGACACGGCCGGAGGGTCGCCTGACCTGGATCAGACAGATATGAGCGGCTTGCGAGATTGATGGGGGTCTCCGAGGTTCGGGTTGCTGAAGCTCGAATCGACAGGAGACCCCCATGCAGGTTTTTGGCCTGCCCGGCCATGTTATCCGAAGCGCCCGCGCGGCGTCGCGTCTCCTCGAAGCGAAGACGCCGGATATCGAAGCGCAGAGACGGCGCGACGCCGTCGCTCGATGGCTGCGCGCCTGCGAGAACGGCCTCACCGCCGAACAGGCGGCCAGCGCCGTCGGCGAGGCCTATTCAACTCTGCGTCGGTGGCGGAAAGACCCAATTCCCAAAAGCCGGCGACCGCATCGTGTGCGCAAGGCGGTCAACCCGCCGGGCCTGGAGGCCGCGGTCGAGCGGCTGCGCCTCGATCATCCCATGTGGGGCAAGCAGAAGCTGACCCCCATCCTGCGCGACCAGGGCTTCGCCGTCAGCGAGGCCAAGGTCGGACGCATCCTCAGCAAATTGATCCAGCGCGGCGTCGTCGCGCCGGTCCCCGCTCTCATCGGCAAGGTCGCGGCCAAATCAGCCGCTAAGAAGCGCCCGCACGCCAAGCGCAAACCGCCCGAGGTCGTCTTCCAACAGCCCGGCGACGTCGTACAGATCGACACCCTCTCCATCGATCTCGGCATCGGCTACGCCGTCAAGCACTTCGACGCCTACGATCCGATCGCCAAATGGACCGTCGCCAAGCCGTTCCGGCGCGCCACCGCCAAAAACGCCGCCAGCTTCCTCGAAAAGGTTCTCGCCGAGATGCCGCATCCCGTCAAAGCCATCCAGATCGACGGCGGCTCCGAGTTCATGGCCGAGTTCGAACAGGCCTGCGCCGAAAGGAAACTGCCGCTCTACGTCCTGCCGCCGCGCTCGCCCAAACTCAACGGAGCCGTCGAACGCTGCAACGGAGTCTGGCGCTACGAGTTCTACGCCTGCGTCGAACTGCCCGACAAGCTCGAAGCCATCGCCAAGCACGTCGACGCCTTCCAGCACCTCTACAACCACCACAGACCACACGGCGCCCTTGCCGGCCTCACGCCAGCCCAGTACCTCCATAAACGCCGAACCGAGGAAACCCCTCCCGCTCATATGTATTGATCCAGGACAGCGGCTTGCGCGGGCAAAAGCCGACGGCTATACGAGCGCACCGCCGCGCGCGCGCCGCGCTCCCTTCGTCTAGCGGTCCAGGACGTCGCCCTCTCACGGCGAAAACAGGGGTTCGAGTCCCCTAGGGAGCGCCAGTAAATTCAGTTACTTACCGAGCTTTTGCGCTTCATAAATTGTTGTATGGCAGCTATCTGGCACGCCCGAATGTGGCCTGGGGCCGGCAGACGCGCTGACCAATTTTTTCTTGCCGTGTTTTCTAAAAGCCGCTTTGATCCTCATCACCGGCGTAGCTCGTCGGCGCGGCAGTTTGATCCCCGGCGGGGCTTGAGGGCCGAAACCTTTCCAATCTTTTCGGTACGTTTGTTGCCGAAGCGAGGCCCCGGCCTCGATTACAACCGGACCCACTCGTGCGCCGGCGCGAGCGAAACCCGCGTCCCTTTAGCCTTGGCTCTTGGGACAAACCCTTCCGGCTTCGGCTAGCGGGCTGCCTGGTTTTTACCAAAAGGCTAGAGCATTCGGCGTTTGACGTGAATCAGGTTTGGAGTTCACGGCTGGGCTGACGTCTGATTCGATCGCGTCTCTGATTCTGGAGGTTGCGATGGGAGCGGCTCGATCTGTTGATCTTCGGGAGCGGGTGGTCGGAGAGGTCTCGGCCGGGCTTTCGCGCCGACGGGCGGCGGCGCGGTTCAAGGTCAGCGCGTCGTCGGTGATCGGCTGGGCGGCGCTGGAGCATGAGACGGGCAGCGTTGCGCCCCGCCCGCGCGGCGGCAAGAGCCGTTCGCCGCTGGAGCCGCATGCCGCTTGGCTCCTGGACCTCGTGGCTTGCGAGCCGGACCTGACGCTCGCCCAATTGGAACGCCGGATCGCGGACGGGGTGGGGCTGACGATCACGGAGCGCTCGATCCGGCGCTTCTTCGACCGTCACCGGATCACGCTCAAAAAAAGCCATTCACGCGGCCGAGCAGGATCGGCCGGACGTGGCCGCGGCACGCGAGCGCTGGAGGGCCGGCCAGGCCGAGCTTGATCCCGCCCGGCTCGTCTTCGTGGACGAGACGGGGGCGAACACCAAGATGGCTCGCCTGCGCGGGCGCGGTCCCCGGGGTCGGCGGGTCGTCGGCAAGGTCCCATGGGGTCATTGGAAGACCACGACCTTCGTGGCCGGCCTGCGCCGGGACGGGATCGGCGCACCCTTCGTGCTCGATGGCGCGATGAACCGGACAGCCTTCGAGGCCTATGTCGACCAAGTCCTCGCCCCGACCCTGAAGCCCGGCGACATCGTCGTGATGGACAACCTGCCGGCCCACAAGGGTGAAACGGTCAGGCGCCTCATCGAAGCCAGGCAAGCCACCCTTCGTCTGCTGCCGCCCTACTCGCCAGATCTCAATCCGATCGAACTCGCCTTCGCCAAGCTGAAGACCCTCCTGCGAACCGCGGCCGAGCGAACCGTCGGCGCTCTCTGGGACACGATCGGCTCCATCCTGGATGCCTTCACGCCACAGGAATGCTCAAACTACCTCCGTCACGCCGGATACAACTCAACTTAACCGCCGAATGCTCTAGCGCGACTTGCGCCGCCGCTCCGCCGTCGAGCCTGTCATCGGACACTTGAAGAGCGAGCACCGGATGGGCCGCAACCATCTCGCCCATGCCGCCGGCGACGCCGTCAACGTCATCCTGGCCGCCGCCGGCTACAACTTCCGCCGGCTCCTCGCCTGGCTGAGGCTTTTGTTGTCCGCAATCCTAACCATCACCGCAGCGTTCGCCATGCAAACCCGCGCGATCACGCCAGCCTAATCGCGATCGTCACGGACGACTGAACAACTGAACAAGTCCTTGTACACTGATCACCCCGCCCGCGCACATAAATGTCACTCGGACCTTTGAGGTTAAAAAGGGGGAGCAGGCTGCTTGCCAAATGCAATTTTACGAACTTGTCCGTAAGTCGTAGGTTTCAGAACTTAGTCGCGGCATAAGGGAAATCGCGTTCTTAAACTCGATGTCTTGCAGATCATCGACCGAAAATGCCACGCTCAGGGGTTCTAGATACTCCGAGTTGCGGCGATAGGGGAAATCGCTGCCCCAAAGAATCTGGGAGATAGGTACCGTTTTGGAAAGCGCCGACAATGATATCTGATTTCCAATCTGTGCCGTGTCGTAGAAGAAACGTTGTAACTCCGACATCACCCCGTCAGGCACGCTTTTAACGAACTCGCGGTTTAGCTGCGGCGTGCGAACTAAACGTTCGTTCAAAAATGGCATTACGCCCCCGCCATGCGAAAAAATCCAGCGAATGTCGCGGAAGCGGCGCGCTGTTCCGCTGAACATAATGTTGGCAATAGCGCGCGTTGTGTCCAAACCAAACTCAAGAGTGGCGTCGAGCACGCCGGGAAGAAGTCCACGACAGCAGAGAGGCGCATCCGGATGAGTGTATACAACGACTTGTCGACGGTTGAGCTCTTCCATAACCGGCTCGAATGCCGAATCTCCAAGCCACTTGTCATTGTAGCTAGTAAGCAGCCCGACGCCGTGCGCCTTCAAGACGTCAAGCGAGTACTCAAGCTCGCTTAAGCTACCCTCGATGTCCGGCAACGGCAATGCGGCGAACATAGCAAAGCGGGAGGGGTGATCCGAAACAAGCTTCGCCGCATATTCGTTGCACTCGCGGGCGAGACGGCGGCCTTGCCTATTATCGCCCAACCAAACTCCCGGGGAAGACACGGACAAAATTGACGTTTTTACTCCACCCTGTTCCATATCATCGAGTGACTTAAGTGGTGTCCAGTTTATGGCAGGCGGGAGAAGAAGATCGCGGGTTTCAGCGACATAGTTTGGCGGTGAAATATGATGGTGCACATCGATGCGGTGACATGTTGAAGAGAACTCATCGCGACTGTTCATTTTGTACAGTGTCATGTTGTTGGTTCCTGATTTGCGCGTATATACGACCGACTGAAACGGCGGCGTGAAGCAAGGGTAAGTCCCAATTTCGCTTGGATGCATAAAGTAGGTACATTCCGAAGGTCCAGAGTGGAACTTGTTGGGTACGAAGGGACCTGCTTAGCGGCGGGTCGCGTAACTATTGTGGGATCGCGGATGGTTCTATCCCCATACTCTTGAAGAAGGTCGCTGCTGCGATCCGGTCCCGTCGAGTGAATGCTCTAAAATCATCAGAGCTATTTGGCACGAATTCCAAGCCGGAATTCTTGTAGAATGTCTGGGTGTTGGGGAATATAATAGAGGACTCAAACGCGTTATGGAGTCGCCTTACACTGTCTGACGGAACGCCAACTGGCGCCCAAACACCAAAGAACGACTGCAATCCGGGATCCCCACCTTGCTCATCTAAACTCCTTACAGTTGGCATTAGCGATGAGCGCCTGTTACCTACAATTGCAAGCGGCTTCAAGGCGTCTGGCTGAGCCAGAAGCCAACTGGCGCTTACAAATGCAATGTCAACTTCCCGCGCCATCAGAGCAGGAAGGATTGGTCCCGCTCCGCGGTAAGGCACCGGTACGATGTTCACCCCTGAATGGGAGGTGGCCCATCTGTAATATAGATCGGAGGTAGAGGCAGCGCCCCAGGTCCCCCAATTGAGTTTACCAGGATTAACTTTAGCATATCTAATCATTTCCTCGTAGTCGTTGAACGGCGCGTCCGCATACGTCGCCAATACTGCGTTGAGCAAGCCAAGATTAATGATCGGCTCGAAACTCTTGTCGGGATCATAAGGCAGTTTCGAAAACAGCTGTGGATTGTAGGACACGCTGTCCGCATTCGTCACGCATAACGTATTGCCATCAGGTTCTGCGTTAGCGCAAGTTTGCATGCCTATGATTGAGCTTGCTCCGGGCCTGTTCTCTGTTATCACGGGTTGCCCTAGTGTGTCTGAGAGAGGCCCGGCTACAGCCCTTGCTAGGGCGTCCGCGATACCGCCGGCTGCATAGGGAACAATCATTCGTATGGGCTTTGTTCGAGAACTCTGCGCGCGGGCCTGTGTGTGACAGATGCTTGCCAATGCGGCGACGGCGCAGGCAGAAAGCACTCCAACAATTGTACGGGTGATCATCGCGTCCTCCATGGGGGTTTCTTTTTCAATACGGACCGTATCTTGGTCACGTTCAACTATGAAGAGACAATCATTGAAATGACGATTCTGCTGAGTTCTGGTTGGTTCGACAGGATCAAAACCAAGCTAGAGGCTTATTGAGTCCGTCATTCACACCATTGCAACTTCAGAAGGAAACTAGAGTACTAGCGGCTGTTGAAAAAACGTTGCAGAAGCCGGTTGGGCTACGCGTGTCCAATTCCCGCTCGTGGGAATGGCCGTGTTTTGTCAACTCCGGTCTTTGCAAAATAAAATCGCCGATAACAGTTGCTGTTTCAGGAATCGTATTGTGCGCGCCCAGCTCTCGGATGAGATGTGGTAGCGACTATCGTTCTGATCAAAGGTCAGGAAGGCATGGCCAAGCCCCGGATAAATTACAATTTCGTATTTTTTCCCATGGCTCTCCAACTTACTCGCATAGCGTCGCACAATATCCATTGGCACACGCTCATCTTGGTCACCCCAAAAACCAAGCAGGGGAGCGCCTAGATCCTCCACCTCCTCCATGGGATCAAAGGGCTGAAGCTTGGTCTTTTCTCGTCCCCCCGGAATTCCGTAATAGACCACCACAGCTGCGAGCTCTTGGCGCGAGGCGGCCAAGAGCGACACTGTACCGCCAAAGCAAAATCCGAGCATGCCGGTGCGCAGCGTTGGATATTCGCTGTGCAGAAACCGTGAGCACTGATCTAGGTCCGCCAAGGTCTCGCGGTTGTCCAAGGCTTTCAACCGAGCCAAGCCGCGGACGTCATCGCCGTCGGCGACCGGCCACAACCTGCTGAACAGCTCGGGGACGATAGTGACGAATCCGGCGGCGGCAAGTATCTTGCTGAGGTTTCTATAAAACGGACTACGGCCGAATACGTCCGGTAAAACGATAATTGTGCCAATTGGGATACCCGCGGGCCCAAAGAGCGACGAATACAAGGGCTGCCCTTGCACCTCAAATTCTAGGAATCTCTCGTCGACGTTGGCTAAACCTGTATCCATATTTTCTGAATTTGCATGGCACACGTGTTCTCCTCCTCTCATGTGATCGATGGCCATCTATCAAAAGGCCGGCCAGCCTCCAGAAATCTTCTCGACCGAAGTCATCGGAGGCACGAAGGAGGGTCCGGCGCGGAGCTCCGTCCGATCGAATCTTCTTCCAGGCTCAACGCACGTTAGCTTTCTACCGTCGGGCAAGTTGTAGTCTTTCGCTAGTCCAAGACGGCGCGTGATGGGATCGGCAACCGCCTGCTCCAGATTTAGAATGCGAACACAAGAAAGCTGAAACTGCGAACATACATCAATGATCTCGTCCACCGACAAGGCCGCCACATTTACTCTCAAGGCAAGCTCGTCACCTCCCCAGGCAGTGTATAGGCTTGCGAGACACGCCTGCATGCCTGCGATAAGCGCCCACCCGTCAAGTCCGGAAACGATGAGCACCTCGGGACGACTAAGACGGCCGGCTTCTCCGAACCTGTCTACAAGCTGAAACATTGTCGCCGTCCTCGCAAGAGAGCCCTCGACACGATAGACCCCAGCGTGCGTGGATCGACCATAAACGGCGCACATAATGCCAAAGGCAGTCAAAAGCCCAGTGCCGTAATCGGTGACGGGAAGAGGCTGTAGCGAGGGTATCCCGCTGCCTCTCAGCATCATCAGACCAGAACAGGCCTGTCCCTGAGTTTCATATCCTGGCCTTCCATCCCAAGGACCAGGAGTTCCATATGCATGCACTGCCGAATAGATGATGCTCGGGTTCACGGAATAAATTGAGCTAGCGTCGATACCTAGTCGTTGGCATGCAGCCGGGCGGCCATTGTGTAGGAAAACGTCGGCGTGCTCGGTAAGGCGCATCAGGTGCCGCCGCCCGGCTTCCTCACGAAGATTGCACATGATTGTGTGCTTGCCGCGATTCACGTAGTGATGTTTGTGCACGTCCCGACTGGGATTGCAAAGTTTAACAACAGCCGCACCGTGCTGGGCAAGGACGCGACCTGCTGTCGGTCCGGCCAGGAACGAACTAACATCAATGACACGAAGGCCGTCGAGGGGAAGGATTGCAGGCCGCTCCGCGGATTGCCCTTCCACCCTCTGTGATCTGGATTGCAGTCCTGCCGTCGCCTCCCACGAGATGCTTACGGCCGGACATTCGGAACGGCCTGGGGGAATAACCTTGGCAGATTTGGCGTGTGGTTCGTGTTGCCATTCTGCATAGGTGCGACAGATCGAAAATGCGACATTTGCTTCGGCGGCGATTGCATCCCAATCGGCTGCACGCCTGCCGGCAAATTCAATCGCCAGGTTCGATTTTAAGCGATCGCGCAATTTGGAATCAAAGGCCAATGCTGAAATATCGAGGAGCCCTTCGGCGTTGAAACGCGGTTGCAAATGCGCCTTTTCACAAAATCGCATCAGAAAATCTGGATTCTGCGTATTGAACTGAACCCACCTCCCGTCGCTGCAGCGATACGTACCGCCTCCAAATCGGTCTCGTGGGCCCGGATTAGGCCCTTCGTCATCAAACCAGGTTCCCACGTCTCCAATGCACTCAAACATGGCATCAAACAGTGATACCTCGATGCCCTGCCCGGTGCCAGTTCTCTCACGATCGATCAGCGCAGCCGATACCGACAGAGCACCGACAATTGCACCGAAATTGGACGCTATCGCAAACGAGGGCGGTCTTGGATCGTTGCTCGGATCAAGCCATTTAGTATCCGCAATGATCGGGATCATCGCGCCGCATCCGGCAAGGACCACGTCTTCCCAAGCGCGCAAAGGCGCTCGCGGATCATTGGACGAAAATCCCGGGAGCGAGCACGTGATCAATCGGGGATGCTTCCGCCTCAAGTCTTCCGGGTGCCCTATTAGCCGGCCGATGACACCAGGACGGAAGCCTTCGACGAGCACATCGGCCGCAGCTAGTAAGTCGGAAAAGATGGCTCGACCAGTCGAATTCTTCAGATCGAGTGTGAGTAACTCCTTCCCCCAATTGAGCTTCTCGGCTGCTTGCCAAACCGCTCCTCCCGGAGGGTCGATGTGCACCACATGCGCGCCCGCATCCGCCAGAAGCTTCGTCGCCAACGGAGCGGCTATATACTGGCCCAGGTCCAGCACGCGGACTCCTTCGAGAGGTTTTGAGCAATGGTCGGGACTCATAAGGGCGGTGTCCCGTCTCTCCGACCAATTTTCTTTTTGACGCTCTGAACTTGGGCTGACGCTTGGCCAAGGTGCTGCATCGGCTCCAGCAATTCTTCAAGTGATCCGCTGCCCAATTCGCGGATGATCAACTCGTCCCGCTTCAGAACTGATCCTAAGGGCTCTGCTCTAGCGAGAGCCTCTGTACTTAACCGACTTATATGCGCATGGGCTTGGCTACGCCCGATCTTCTTCGACAGCTCCAGCATAACGTTTTCGGACATAGTTGCGCCTGTTAGCCTCAGGTTTCTAGCCATTTCGTTGGGGCGTACCGCGACGTCGCGCAGCAAACCACGCAGGCGTCGAAGCAGGCCTGCTGTAAGGATTGAGACTTCAGGGATCAACTTCATCGCAAGGAATGTCGACGTCAGGTCTCGATCGTCCCGCTGCACTACCATGCCATAAGCAAGGGCCACCTCTGAACGTACGCTTGCGGCCGCCGCCGCGATCGCCTCCGAGATAACTGGGTTCTGTTTATGAGGCATCGTGCTGCTTCCAACATTTGCGGCTTCGAGTCCCTCCCGGACCTCGTCGATCTCAGGCCGTCCCAATAAAAAAATGTCGGAAGCTATGCGCTCCGCCGTTGCGCTGAGAAGGGCAAGGAGCGAGACGTACTCGGCCAGTCGTTCATATGCGCTGTGCCAGCTGATGTCGGGGCTATCAAGTCCAAGGCGCGCCATCAGCGCATCACGCGTTTCGAGCGCTCTAACTCCATACCCTGCCAATGTCCCGGTAGCGCCACCGAAACTACCGACCAGTAATCGGGGCCGAGCTTCGGAAAGGCGCCTGCTATGGTCCTCCCACTGGTCCGCCCAGACGGCCGCCCGCAAGCCGAAGGTCGTGGGAACCGCGTGCTGGCCGTGAGTTCGCCCGACCATCGGGGTCTCGGCATATTGTTGCGCCATGTCGAGGCAGGCCTGGGTGACGTCCGTGACAAGATGCTGGATCTCCTCGAAGGCTCGCTTGCACTGCATAATCAACCCGGTATCCACAGTGTCTTGGCTAGACGCACCGAAGTGCACGAAAGCTCCGGCGTCGCCTGCTTCGGCCATTAGTTGGCGCAGAACGGGAACAAGCGGGTGCTTCGTTTCAGATACAGCCTGAAGATAATGCTTTCTGTCGAAGACTATCCGAGTGGCAGCTTCCTCGATAAGCCGCGCTGCATCAGTGGGTATGATACCGAGTTCCGCCTGGACGTGAGCCAGAGCAACTTCGAACTGAAGCCATGAAACATGCGTCGCTTCATCACCAAATATTTCCTGCATGATTGGATCGGAGACGAATACCGCGAGAGCGAGCGGGAGCATCACGCAACCCCCGATCCCATCTTTGCGACGTGGTTCCAGAACCGGGGCAATTCGTCCGGCAATTCTCCCCCACGCCAAGCCACGTGCTGGTCAGGCCTGATAAGCGCGATCGGCGCACCATAAAGCGCCTGAAGCGCAGGGCTGTGCAGCCGAACCACGCGCAGATCAGGTGCTGGATCGGAGCGCGCGTCTGATAGACGTTCAGCGATGTCCTCGGAATGCTGAGATTCGTCGAATATTAACAGCGTAAACCACTGCCCAAACAAATCGTAAATCGACGAACCGTCGGGAAGCCAGTGATGCGGCGCGATCGCTCCTGGTGCGCCATCCGGCTCGTAAGAATTCGTGTTCCAGATCGATGACCCCTGCTCATCCGATATGATCAGGGGTGAGCCCGCGTAGCTGTAACCCAACTGCGTCCCTACGCTTCTAAATTGGGGTGCCTTTGTCTTCTGAATCAACGCTCCAAGCGCTTCTCGCTCCGCCGGAGTTTCGGGTGCCCCATTCACCGCCAGCTCCTTGGGAGCAACGCGAAAACTGCGCATCGTCTCATCTACCACCTGCTTTCCGACGGGGCGTCTCTCGGCGTCGTAGGAATCGAGCAACGTGTCGGAACACCAGCCGTTGAGAACGGCTACGATCTTCCAGCCAAGATCGACCGCGTCGCCAATCCCAAGGTTCAAACCATGACCACCATAGGTAGGGTGCTGGTGCGCAGCATCACCGCAAAGGAACACGCGGCCTTTCCTATAATTTTCTACAATACGAGCGCTAGTAACCCAAGGATCCCAATTTAGGATTTTGAAATCGACGCCGGGGCCAATAGCGGATCTCACGATCTGAGCGCGCTCCTTGTAAATGCGGTCCACATCTTCGATCTTGTGCAGCGACACGAAAAAGCAGTCAGTTGTGTTCACGGGACTTACGAAGCATGGGTATTCCCGATTAAGACACCAATACATCATCGCGCGCCCCAGACCTGTCACGCGGTACAGATCGGGCGCCGAGAAAATGATCTGCGCATTCTGAGCGACGTTTGCTTGCCCGTCCATTTTGAATTCAAAAATGCGGCGGATTGTACTCCCAGCGCCATCGCAGCCGACAAGATAGTCAGCATCCAACTCCATCACCGAACTGGTGCTGTCCTCAATGGCCCTCACGCTCACCTTGTTTCCTTGTGAGGCGCTTTCGCAACGCCATCCATACAGCGTATTCACGTTCGGCATCTCGGCGAGCGCGGTCCGCATCACCTGTTCGACCTGCGATTGCACGAGCTGGATGGCCGGTTCTGGATATTGTTCATTGCGAACTGGAGCGGAGAGGAAGGCGTCACGAACCGTCGTGATGGTCGGCTCCGTTAGGCGCGTCGTGAATACGACGTCCGACGGCCAGCTTTCGGGGAATTCGGCCGCAGCGCGCATACGCTTCACCAGACCCCACCGGCGAAAGTGCGTTGCGGTTCTTACATTAACGTAGCGGGCACGCGGATGCACTCGCTCTGCAGTGTCGGCACACGGCTCGATTACCACAACGTTAGCGCCGCGCTGCCCAAGCTCCACTGCGAGACAGAGGCCGACTGGGCCACCTCCCACGATAACAACGGATCCGTTTCCTTCCATTATTTACCTCTCTTTGATGCTCGTACGCGCGCGAACGTGCGAACGTCAGGCGCCTTCAGCGCCTGAGATGATTACTCAACACACTTGCGGCGCAAGGATAGTCGCGGATGGAAGTTTGCAGGCTTCTGGATCTTTCTGAGGCAGACTAATTTGCCTCTATGGAAATAGACCGAGCTATGGTGCGCCAGCGCTCCTGATCAGCTACCCAAACCGCTCGGGATTCCTCGGGGGTGCTCGTCATCAATCTATAATCAATTTCTTTCGCTCGCGCTCTCAGAATCGGATCTATCGCAGCGTTTCTAAATGCGGCGTTGAGTTTGTTGATGATCACCTTTGGCGTGCCCGCCGGCGCAGCAAGCGCGAACCATGCATCGCCCTCCAGGCCAGGAAAGCCTGCTTCCGCCATCGTCGGAATGGTGGGATCCTCGCGTTCCTTGCCGCCGATCGCCAGAACGCGCAGCTGTCCCGAAGCGATTTGTGCGTGGACGGCAAGGATACCCGAGAACGTGTAGTCGACACGGCCGGCTATCAAGTCCGTCAGCATTTCCGCCGCGCCGCGATACGGAATGTGTCGGAAAGGCACCTTGAAATCATGGTCCCACATCGCGGCGAGGAGATGCGGGCTTGAGCCCACGCCAGGCGATCCGAACCGCAAACCGCCGGGCGTTTTCCGCGCTAGATCCGCCAACTCGGCGGCAGTTTTCACCGGCAGAGACGCCGGCACGATCAGATAGGGCGCGAAGCCGAATAATTGGGTGATCGGTTCGAAGTCGCCGATCGGATCGTAGGGCACCGTCTGGATGGCGGGCAAGATCGCCTGCGTGCCGTTGTGCGCATGGAACAGCGTGTAACCATCCGGCGGGGCATTTTTGGCGGCCACCGCAGCGACAACGCCACCACCTCCCGTTCTGTTAGAAACGATAACAGGCTGGCCAAGCTCGCGGGCAGCAACATCAGAAAACAGCCGCATCATGGCATCGACGCCGGCGCCGGGAGCCAACGGCTCCAACACCGTGATCGGGCGGGACGGAAAATCCTGCGCGTGCAGCGAAGTGCACAACACCGTCAACATTAGCGAAACTCTGATGAGCATGATTGTTACGCCTCTGCGTCGGGTGACTTGCCCGCTGCATTTGCGAATCGACTCTTAGGCCGGTCAATTCCCAGATTTTCTCGAAGCGTTCTGCCTTCATATTCCGTTCGAAACACGCCTCGGCGCTGAAGTTCCGGCACGACGAGATCCACAAAGTCGTTGAGCGCGCCCGGCACCGTTGTCGGTAAAAGATTGAATCCATCGGCGGCGCCGTTGCGGAACCAGTACTCGAGCTGATCTGCAACCTGCACAGGCGTGCCGCGCACCATCCAATGAATACGGGCCGCCGCATAACGCATTGCAAGCTGCCGAACGGAGAGGTTCTCGCGTCTCGCCAAATCAAGCAATGCTGGAGGGCTGCTCATGCGTACCTGATTGCCTGCCATTTCCGGCACGGGGCCATCAAGCGGATATGCGGACAGATCGATTCCGCCGAGCCGTTCCTTAAGCAAGGCTAGTGCGGTTGATATATGAAGCAGCGAATGCAAACGCTCGTATTTCTCCTCCGCTTCGTCGGCCGTTCGCCCGACAAAGATCGCGACGCCGGGAAGAATCACCACGTCATCCGGCTTGCGGTCGAATTTATGGAGACGGCTCTTGACGTCTGTGTAGAATTTTTCCGCCCGGTCGAATGTCGTCGCAGAGGTGAACACGGCGTCGGCAATGCGGGCCGACAGTTCGCGCGCCGGTTCGGATGCGCCGGCCTGTATGAGAATTGGATGTCCCTGCGGCGGGCGGCCAACGCTGAGCGGACCTTTCACTTTGAAATGTTTGCCCTGGTGATTGAGGATGTGCATTTTATCAGCGGTCAAGTAGACCCCGGTCGCCTTATCGCGCGGGAACGCATCGTCATCGAAACTGTCCCAAAGCCCGCGAACCACATCCGCGAATTCCTCGGCCCGATCGTAGCGTTCCGCGTGCGCGGGATGTTCCTTATGGCCGAAGTTGAAGGCGTCTTCGCGATTGGCTCCTGTCACAAAATTCCATCCTGCCCGACCGCTGCTCAAGTGATCGAGGGAAGCAAACATGCGAGCAACATGGAACGGTTCGTTGTAAGTTGTCGCGGAGGTTGCCGCGAGACCGATGTTTTTCGTGACCGACGATAGCGCGGCCAAAACCGTAAATGGTTCGAAGCGGTCGGTCAGGGGACTATGACTGAGCGCCTCGCCGTTGTCTGCGCCGGCAACGCCGATGCTATCTGCGATAAATAACATGTCGAGCTTGCCTCGCTCCATTGTGTGGGCGAGGTCGCTCCAACGCTGAATATTCATTCCAGTGTCGGCATAGGCCTCCGGCAAGCGCCAACCAGCAATGTGGTAATTAGAATCCCCTGACATAAAGACCGCGAACTTCATCTGCCGTAACGAGTTATCTTTCATACAAACCTCCCTCGTCCGCCGTTTCTGCAAACTCAAAAAGAAATCGCCGGCATTATCGACGCAAACGCCCGCACGCCCGTGCTCTTGGCCGTGGCAAGCCAATCAATCGTAGGACGGACAATGTTAACAGGGTCGGCGAAACGGATGCTCGCACCCTGATCGGCAGCATCCCGACAAGGCTTTTCGCGCCGTTCATGATTGCATTAAGCCGGCGGCGACGCTTGATTGTGAATCGTATTAGCCAGCGTGCCGATTGCATCTACTCGCACCTCGACAAGATCGCCTGGCTTCATAAACAGTTTTGGTTCTCGCGCGTATCCAACGCCGGCGGGCGATCCGGTCGTGAGAACATCGCCTGGCTGAAACAGATACCATTGCGAGAAATAAGAAATCAGAAAGGGGATCGTCCAGATGAGATCAGAGGTGTGAGCGGATTGCATATTCACGCCATTGAGGACCGTTGTCAGCGTGACATCGTGCGGATCGGGTATCTCATCCTTGGTCACAACGAGTGGTCCCATGGGACAAAAAGTTGGAAGCTGCTTACCCATGCGGTTCAGATCGGGATCTCCTGTGCTGATGAAATTCTCAACCCAATTTCGCGCCGAGACATCATTAATCAGCGTGTAACCTGCAACAGCGGACATAGCTTCATGTTCACTGACGTTATGACATGTCGCACCGAATACGATGGAAAACTCACCCTCAAAGTCCACCATATCGCCGCACTGCGGTGGAAGAACGATGGCCTCGCCCGAAGCTACCAACGAATTAGCATTTTTCGTGAACGCTTTTGGTTCTGCCTCGAATTTGGGGCGATCGGATTTTTGCATCTCCTTCAGGTGGCTGCGATAGGCGCGGCCATGCGACAACACGATATTCGGTCTCGGTACGCATGGAGCGAGCTTCTGCGATCCGAAGGGTTTCAAAGCACCGCGCGCTTTGAGGCGGTTCTTCTCATCGTTCTTGTCGGCGGAGATGCAATCGGAAAGACGCCGGATCAAGGTCAGCCCCTCTTGATCGGCGCCAAGCAAAGCGCTCATATCGGACGGAACCCAGGCGCAAACTGGCAAGACCGATGCGGCGAGCGCAAAGTCGAGCACCTGGCCCTCGATGAGGACGCCCGTTCGGCAAGCCCCAGTATCGCCTCGTAAGCTGACAAACTTCATCTGTCCCCCCCAAAGGGCAAGAAAGTGCTCGCCGCTCGGATCCCTGCTTGCCAGATTGGTTCAAAGCATATGACTATTTCGGCTTTGCCAGCTTCTCGCGCGAAGACTCCGCTTGGGTTTCTGTTTCCTTCATCGCGAGTTATAAGTCCAATCCAATAGATTGATAGTACTTATGCCGTTACGCTATAGCGGGGAGGATCCGGGGGTTGAATCTTAACCAGCTTCGCTACTTCGTTGCGGTCGCGAGAGCAAAAAGCCTGAATAAGGCCGCCTCGGAACTTCGCATCGCGCAGCCTGCGATTTCTCGTCAGCTTAAACTTCTCGAAGAGCAGCTCGAATCCGTGCTTTTCATCAGGCACCATCGAGGCGTGGAGCTAACAGATTCCGGGCGCTTACTCTTGGAACGTGCCGAATTTCAGATAGAGAGCTTTGATCGAATACAGATGGATCTCCGAGACCGGTCGTTTGCTCCGATGGGAAGGCTCCGGATTGGCGCGCCGCCCTCTCTCGCCAAGCAAGTGCTTGCTAGCCCTATAGCTGCCTTCAGTACCCAACACCCAAACGTTCTGATTGAAGTTCGAGAGAGTATAAGCGAGCGCTTGGTTGATGCTGTGCTCTCTGATGCCCTGGACGTTGCCATTGTGGGGAGTATCAGACCTCACTCGCATGTGAGCAGGGAGTTGCTATTTCAAGAGCCGATCTGGGTGTTTGCGTGCGCTGGAACCCGAATGCCGCGAACTGTACCAATCAAGTGGCTGGACAAACGTCCCCTTCTGCTAGCCAGAAGAAACAATTCTATTCGAGGAATGATTGAACGAGAGGCATCGGAATGTGGAGTCGTTTTCCATACCGTCGTCGAAAGTGACTCCACCCGATTGATTGAAGAGCTGATCGTTAAAGGCACCGGCGTAGCACCGGCGCCCTTCCTGTCCTTTGGACATCTTCTCGCCGACCATCTCTTGGTCGGGGCTCCTCTTCAATCTCTCCGCGTAGAGCGTTCAATCATCCGTAGAAAGGACCGCCCCATGTCGCGTGGCATCCGAGAGTTGCTAAGCCTGCTAAAGCCGGAATTGGACAACCTCGCTCGACGATGTGTTACTAGCTAGGGTCGCCGACTAATCAGGCGGCGGCGGCCAACCGATACCGACGGAAGCTGACAGCTGCAAAACAACCGATATATCGTCGCGCGGGATACATCGAGGAATGTCGCGGCATAATTGACGCTGACGAGCCTATCGGGGTCTTGGCGGGGTTCCATGCATGCCTCAAGCGAGCGAAAGCCGTCTACTGACCCCTGCAAGCACGGACTAGAGCATTCGGCGGTTAAGTTGAGTTGTATCCGGCGTGACGGAGGTAGTTTGAGCATTCCTGTGGCGTGAAGGCATCCAGGATGGAGCCGATCGTGTCCCAGAGAGCGCCGACGGTTCGCTCGGCCGCGGTTCGCAGGAGGGTCTTCAGCTTGGCGAAGGCGAGTTCGATCGGATTGAGATCTGGCGAGTAGGGCGGCAGCAGACGAAGGGTGGCTTGCCTGGCTTCGATGAGGCGCCTGACCGTTTCACCCTTGTGGGCCGGCAGGTTGTCCATCACGACGATGTCGCCGGGCTTCAGGGTCGGGGCGAGGACTTGGTCGACATAGGCCTCGAAGGCTGTCCGGTTCATCGCGCCATCGAGCACGAAGGGTGCGCCGATCCCGTCCCGGCGCAGGCCGGCCACGAAGGTCGTGGTCTTCCAATGACCCCATGGGACCTTGCCGACGACCCGCCGACCCCGGGGACCGCGCCCGCGCAGGCGAGCCATCTTGGTGTTCGCCCCCGTCTCGTCCACGAAGACGAGCCGGGCGGGATCAAGCTCGGCCTGGCCGGCCCTCCAGCGCTCGCGTGCCGCGGCCACGTCCGGCCGATCCTGCTCGGCCGCGTGAATGGCTTTTTTTGAGCGTGATCCGGTGACGGTCGAAGAAGCGCCGGATCGAGCGCTCCGTGATCGTCAGCCCCACCCCGTCCGCGATCCGGCGTTCCAATTGGGCGAGCGTCAGGTCCGGCTCGCAAGCCACGAGGTCCAGGAGCCAAGCGGCATGCGGCTCCAGCGGCGAACGGCTCTTGCCGCCGCGCGGGCGGGGCGCAACGCTGCCCGTCTCATGCTCCAGCGCCGCCCAGCCGATCGCCGACGACGCGCTGACCTTGAACCGCGCCGCCGCCCGTCGGCGCGAAAGCCCGGCCGAGACCTCTCCGACCACCCGCTTCCGAAGATCAACAGATCGAGCCGCTCCCATCGCAACCTCCCGAATCAGAGACGCGATCGAATCAGACGTCAGCCCAGCCGTGAACCCCAAACCTGATTCACGTCAAACGCCGAATGCTCTAGAGCATGATTGCATCAGCTTGAAGCATATCCGGCATTTCTGAAGTAGTTGGCGCATTCCTGCGGTGTGAAGTGTTGCAGGAGAGCGCCAATACGTTTCCAGGTGGCTTCGACGGTTCGCTCTGCAGCTTTTCGGAGCAGGGTTTTGGGCTTTGCGAAGACCTGCTCGATCGGATTGAGGTCGGGGCTATACGGTGGCAGGAAGAACAGCTTGGCGCCTGCGGCCCGTATGGCGCGTCGAACGGCTTTGCCCTTGTGGCTGCCGAGATTGTCGATGACGACGATGTCGCCCGGCCTGAGGGTCGGGACCAGGAGTTGCTCGACATAGGCCAAGAAGCTCTCGCCATTGATCGGCCCGTCGATCACGCAGGGCGCATCGATGCGGTCGGATCGCAGCGCGGCCAAGAAGGTGAGCGTCCGCCATCGACCATGCGGCGCCTTCGCGACCAAGCGCTGACCGCGTGGCGCACGTCCATGGGTGCGGGTCATATTGGTTTTGGCCCAGGTCTCGTCGATGAAGACCAGACGGGTCGGGTCAAGCCTGCCTTGATATTTTTTCCATTGTCCTCGCCGCCTGGCGACGTCGGGCCGATCCTGCTCGCTGGCATGCAGGCTTTTTTTTGAAGCTGATCCCTTCATGTTCGAACAGGCGCCAGACCGCGTAATAGCTGACCTTGATGCCGCGCTCGGCAAGCTCGGCCACCAAGGCTCGTAATGTGATGTCCGGCTTCTCCGCCAGCCGACCGATCAGCCAGTCCCGCTCCCCGCGCAGAGCATAGGGCCGGTTGCCGCCCATCGGACGAGCCGCCGGGCTACCGGTCGCGCGGAACCGCTGCGACCACTTCACGACGCTCGCAACGCTAACCTGGAAGATCGCCGCCACACGCCGACAGCTCTCGCCGGCAACAACCGCCGACACAACCCGTTCGCGAAGATCAAGAGAATAGGCTCGTCCCATCAGATGCTGGCCTCCTCCCAGCCAGCATCTTGAATCAGACAAACCCCGATTTGGGAATCCCCATTCGATTCAGCCACACACAATCACGCTCTAGATCTGCTCGGTGACGCCGCGCTTCGTAAGCGTCGTCCCATCCCCACCTTTCGCGCGGTGATCTGATCGCCGAGTCTGACTGCTGGTTCGAAGAGTGCGGTCGCATCGACGCAGCGTCGCGTCTATTGGGTGCACATTCCGACGTCGGACACGATCGACGAATTGTTCTATGCGCCGCTCGCTAACCTCGACGCGAGCGGCGCCCGCGTCTATCTCGGCGCGACCCACAACATGGCGACGCTCAAAGAGCGCCTGGACGTCGCGCGCAAGTTTGTCCCCGACTTCGGTCTCGCCGCCTACTGCGGGTTCGCGCGGACCCCCCCACGGAACTGCCCAACATTCTGCGCGATCATCTTGCGGCTCTCGAGATCGCCGGGTTGCGATATAGGCCCCTATGATGTTGCGTAGCGCGAACGAATGCAGGACTCTTGTTGGCGAGCGCGAACCACCCCTTAGCATTTCGCAACGAGCTTATTCCGAAGTCCAACTCGTTCCATGCGCGGAAAAACTTCCTGAACGAAGTACGGCAATTCTTGCAGGTAATTCAGAAACACGAGAGTCGAACCAGAGACTCCCAGCGCCGATATTTTGATAAGTTCCGCGACGACGTCGTCCGGAGTTCCAATGACGGGAAACATTCCCGCGAACATGCCTGGGAAGGTGCGCGGTTTTGCGCCCGAAAGCGTTGCGGCTAATACCCGATCGGCCGATGTGTCGCCCTGTTTGGTGCTTCGCGAAACAGTGCTGCGACGCTGACGAGCAAAATATTCGACCGCGTCGGGGTCGGCCATTTCGACTGCATAATAACGCGCGTACTCATCCGCTTCCCGTCGCGTTGCCTTGCAGACGAACTGCGTCTGAACGTAGACATCTGGCTGGCTTCGATGCGCGGCGGCCAGTTCTTGTAAATGCTTAACGGTCTGACGCGTCAGGTCATACTCCTGCATCGATGTGAACAGGGTATCCGCCACGCGTGCTGCAAACGCCTGGCTATCGCCTGATTGAGCCGCGGACATGATAGGCGGCATGGGCTTTTGTAATGGCGTCGGATCGGTGACCAGGCCCTTGAGGTCGAAATACTCACCCTTCCAATCGAACTTAGGGCCGCCCTTAAGCAGCTTCGCATAAATCTCGTACCATTCGAGCCCTCGTCCGTATCGGTGCTCGCCTTCCAGCGTGACGCCATGGGGACTGAATTCGTCGGGATTCCATCCGCATACGATGTTGAGTCCGGCGCGGCCGTGCGTGGCGTGATCGACCGTCGCGATTGCCTTTGCGGCGAATGCAGCAGTGATGAGCGACACGTGGGCCGTAACAAAAAGCCCGATGCGTTTGGTCAGTGCGCCCACGGCCGCAGCCTGGGTAAAGGTCTCGAAGGATCGACCCCACATATCCGCGTGGCCGCCGAGACCGTGCCATTTCGCAATCGGCAGCAGAAATTCCACGCCAGCGTCATCGGCGATCTTAGCCACGTCGACGATCTCGTTTCAGTCGGCCCGCCAACGTTCCGGGGCGCGCGAGGGCGTCATACCGCCCGAGCAGTTGATGCCAAAAAGGCCGAATTTATAAGTATTCGCGCCGAAGAACCCCATCGTGCTTTCTCCGCGATCAGCGCCGGCGCCCAGACCATCCTCGACGGCATTCGCAAGCGCTGGCCATGGGTGAAGCACCTGTTCGCCGACGGCGCCTACGACCGGCTCCAACTCATGGACAAGGCCGCCTATCTGGAGTTCGTCATCGAGGTCATCCGCTGCTCCGACAAGCAGGTCGGCTTCGAAGTCCTGCCGCGCCGCTGGGTCGTGGAACGCACCTTCGGATGGATGACGAGATGGCGCCGTCTCGTGCGTGACTATGAAACCCGCCTCGACGTCTCCGAGGCCATGATCCTCGTCGCCATGGGCGGAAACCTGTTACGCAGGAACACTCACCTATGACTTTCCAACCGGACTCTTAGGTGTCCACCTGATATTTAGGTGGACACCTGATCGATGACGGTAAGCACGAAAATGGCAAGGCTGAATAGCGCAGATTCCGAAGGCGCATCGTCTGCGCGAAGGCGGGCGTGGGTTGAGCGAGGTGCGGT
This sequence comes from Beijerinckiaceae bacterium, assembly GCA_965276595.1. Lineage (GTDB taxonomy): Bacteria > Pseudomonadota > Alphaproteobacteria > Rhizobiales > Beijerinckiaceae > Terripilifer. The sequence continues at coordinate 1,074,163 of CBDIBA010000012.1, read as the reverse complement.
GATGAAAAGGGGTTTTGCGACCGAGGCGTAGCGCCCTGCTCGACAAGCTTCGCGGTGGCCGCGGCCAGATCGGCTTGAAGTCGCGTTTGAGCAGCACCTGGCGGCCGTCCGCGCGTGTCTAGTTGCCATTGAGTTAGGCGCACCCGCATCGGGGTCTCACGTCTCCGCATCGCAGCACGGACGCTTCACCCAAGAGTTTTGCGATCAACCCAATCCATCTTCTCAATTTGATGGAAGTTCACGAGCTCGTAAGCAGCGCCGGCGTCGAGTGTCATGTTGAGTTGAGCTACGACATGCCGATTGGCAATGCGCTTGGTCCACGCTAGCGCATAGGCCGACCGCTTGAGGAGACGCGCAACCATATCGTCCACCACACTGTCGAGTTCGGCGAGGGGAACCGCATAGTTGATAACGTTCAGCTTCGCCAGCTCGTCGCCGCTATATTCCTTGGCAAGCATCAGATATTCTTTTGCTTTGGCTGGCGTTAGATAGAGTGGTACAAGCGAAAGCCCGCCGTCCCCTGGCACGATGCCGTATGGGGGACCATACGGCGCCACCTCGCCCATTCCCATGTGCATGTCCGCAATCCTGGCGTCGCTTCGCGCAACAATTAGGTCACAGGCCAACATCAGGCTTGATCCAAATCCAATGGCATCGCCGTTTATGCGTGCGACAATCGGTTTCTCAAGCGCGGCCATCGCCTCGTGGCATCGCACGATGCCTGTGAACACCTTCCAATGCCGTGTCGGGTCGTTCCGCTCCTTTCGACCTTCGTCGCTGGTATAGACCGTTGTAAGCGGGGCAGTCACAAATCGCCCGTCTCTTGCTCCTGTGAGGACGACGACGCGAACGCTATTTTCGTTGCGTAGATCGCTGAACAGGCGGCCAAGCTCCCAATGGATGTCGGCTCGTATAGCTTCTTCCTTCGTCATGTCCGCCGGAGCGCGCACGCGGATGGTGGCGACCTGATCCTTAATCTCGACCAGCAAGCCTGGAAATTTTGGTCCATTGATATCCTCCTTGATTCAGAGATGCGTAATGCCTTTGCCGCCTTCGAGCTTGGCTTGTGCGGCGCGCATGCTGACGGTCTCAAGCGCCATAGCGACGTCCTGGTAGATAGTCAGGTGCTGTTTCAGCCGCTTATTAACGGCGACCTTCGTCCACGCGAGTGCCCAAGCCGGTCTCTCTAGAAGATCCTTAACGTAGCCTGCCACAACTGACTCAAGCTCGCTTGCCGGTACTGCCGCGTTTATCGCGTTCATCTGCGCAAGCTGCGTGGCAGTCACCGGCTTGCCGGTGAACAGGAACTCCTTGGCTTTCGCCAAACCCATTTGCAGCGGCAAGATCACTGTCCCGCCGTCGCCCGGAACTACGCCGGTTGTTGGTAGCCCCTCCGTGAATCGGTCGATCGCTATGTGCAGGTCGGTGATCAGCGCGTCTTCACGCGCGATGATGAGGTCGCAGTGGAGCGCTACCGATAGGCCAATGCCCAGCGCATCGCCATTGACCATAGCGATGACAGGCTTTTCCATGCTGACGATGGCGTCCAGTATCTCCGAGGTTTCGCGGATCGCCCGATAGGTGTTGTAGGGGTCGCTGAGCACCGCACTCTTAGGTGCGCCCAGGGGATCTGGGCGCTCTCGTCCGACCGCACTGAGGAAACGCCCGCCGCAGCCGCGGAGCACGACCACCCGCACGGTATCGTCATCTCGTAACCGCTGAAGAGCAACAGGAAACTCGGTGTGGAATTGTAGAAAACGCTCGATGAGGCCGTCTGGCCACATCATGTGCACAGTCGCCACCGCATCGTCGCGTTCAATCGTGAGTGCCTCAAATTCCTGCTGCATCGACCTATTCCTCTACATTTGCCGCTAACGGACGTGTGCGTGCACTATGGTCCATCGTACCTTCAGGCAAATTTCTATCCTGTCTCTTCGTTTGTCCCTCTCACACCCGACCAGCAGCGCCTAATTAATTAGCCTTCAAGTAGTCGCCCTTGGTTTCATTCACCCAGCCAAGCACCAGGATCGCCGACACCAAGCTTGGTGCGCCCAGCACAAGGCCCACGGTGCCAAATCCCCATCCGGCGGCGACAACGAAACCGATGATGTTTGGGGCGAGGAAGCCTGCTAGGCGTCCAGGCAACTGGCACCAGCCCATGCCCGAGGCACGGATTTCGCTTGGGTAGTTCTCGTTGACCCAGGCATAGAGCGCCGGGAAAATGATGCCTGCGGCCCACAGTTGGGCAAAAAATATAATTATCGCGATCGACGTTACAGTAGACATTGCGCCGAGTAACGGAAAGAATACCAGTGTGCCGACAGCGGACAGCAGCAGCAACGGTTTACGACCCCAGCGATCCACAAGCAGTAAAGCTAACAGGGCACCAACCAGCGATCCAAGGCTGCCGATGAAGACGATGTGATAGCTTTGGTTGGCGAAACCAATGTTGGACAGTAGGGTCGGCATCCAGATTTGGATGCCGCTGATCGCAAAAAGCGTCGTGATATTTAGCGTCCAGGAAACAATCGTCACCACTCGTAAGTCAGAGCGCCATAGCGAAAGAAAATAACTGCCCTTCTTCGGCACTGCGACTGGCGGCATAACCGGCACAACCTTCGGCTCGACGGGCTCGCCGGCGAAATCGCGTTTCTTAAAAAAGGCGATAGCCTGCCCCGCCTCCGTGAATCGATTTCTGGAGATGAGGTAAGGCACGCTTTCCTTTAGGATGAACAAAGACCACGCCAGCGAAATCACGCCAAGCGCAAACGAAAGATAGAAGATCGACCGCCAGCCATAGATAGGAATAAGACTAGCAGCGGCAATCGGCACGCACATGAAAGCAACCGTCGAGCCAATGGTGCCAAATGCAATTAGCCCGCCGCGGAAGCGCCGGCCGGCAATTTCGGCAAGGTATGTGAACGACAGCGGCGCACAGCCGCCAACGAAGATGCCAGTGATGAAGCGGGAGAATAGAAGTTGATTAAAATTCTGCGCAAATCCACACGCGAGACTCATGACGGTGAAGCCGGTTACAGCGGCAACATAGGGCCACTTCCGTCCCCACCGGTCTGCGATGCCGGGAATGATCAAGGCACCGAGCGCAAGTCCGAGCAGCGCAATCGAGCCGAGAAAGCCCACCTGGACGGGGGTTAAATGCCATTCGGCTCGTAGCGGCGGCAATGCGAAGGCAATGTTGAAATTATCGAACACATCTAGCAGAATGGCAAAGAAGATCGCCGAGGTACTTAGAGCGTGCCACATTGAAAATTGCAGGTCGTCGAAATGCCGCAACATGTCGGATTGTGCTGGCTCGGCGCGCAACGCGCGCTTTTCGTGCAGTTCCATAATAGCCTCCCTTGAGGACAGTTTTTTGTGGCTTGCTGACGACCCGTTCGCATCCGTACTTTCGCAAGCCCGCATTTATTTCATATCCGGTCTATCATTACCTGAGATCAAGAAGGCAAATTCCAAACGCGCTTGTTTTTCAAACGAACGACGCACGCTTGCCCGCTTCTGGCGGAACCGTCCTGCGCCAGTCGATTCCTTCGATCAGAAGCGCCAGTTGCGCCGCCGTCAGTTGCAGCGCGCCATCTACGATAGGCCAATAGGCGGCCAGACCAACTTGCCTTTCTGCAGCATCGCAAGCTCACGGCGCAACGGCCGAACCGATGCCGCTGCAGCTCCTTGATGATCTGGCGCAGCCGCTCGTTCTGGACCCGCTCGGCAAGCAGCATCGCTTTCAAGGCGCTCGCATCATCGGGCAGCGATTCAGTCGGCGACAGCATGCCAGGATCGATTCACATCGCATGCGATATTACGAGAGTTCCCAGCGGTTTTGCGCAGTCAAAAACCTATCGCGCCTGCAACGGAGCCGGCGTTGCTCTCGCCTCGTGCACGCGGCGCCGATCGAGACCTTCGAGCAACGCCGAGAACTCCGCCGCCGACAGCCGAATCACGCCATCCGCGATCTGCGGCCAGCGGAAGGCGCCGCTCTCCAACCGTTTTGGCGAACAGGCATACGCCCGAGCCGTCCCAATAAACCAGCTTCACCCGGTCCGCCCGTTTGGCCCGGAACACATAGACCGCGCCCGAGAACGGATCGGCTTGCATCGTCTCGCGCACCAGCGCCGCCAGCCCCTCCGCGCCTTTGCGAAAGTCGACAGGCTTGGTCGCCACCATCGCCCGGACCGCGCCGGCGGGTCCGATCACTTCGCAACCTTGAGCGCTTTGATGATCGCCGTCACGGTTGCGACATCCGCGCCGCGACAGACCCACATGCTGGCGCCGGCGAGTTCAACGCCAATGAGCGGCGTCTCGTCATCAGCCGATCGGCGATCCTTCCCGCCCTCCAACTCGCGGCCGGGCGCATCCATAACCGCCGGCACGAACAAAGCGTCCGTCGAGCCGCCTTGCGCAAGTACCCGCCGCCGATCGGCGCGACGCCAGGCAAACAGCTGCGTCGGCGTCAGTCCGTGCCGACGAGCCACATCGCAGACGCTGCTGACGCCCGCATGGCTCTCCGCCACAATCGCCGCCTTCTGATCGGCGCTCCACTCGCGCCGCCGTCCAGCGCCCGTGAAAACCTCAATCCGCCGCGCCGCCGCCGCGGCCTTAGACATATGATCGTCAGTTGGCATCGACATATGTCGGAGCTCCTCATGCTCCCATTATCGCTCATCTAAGGCTCTCATGAAGGTGGGTTGAGGACATCGCTTACTTTGGTATTACTGGGAATTGCGAAATAGCGTCCGAAATACGGACCGAAGCCAGCGATTGGCTTCGTCATTGTTGGCCCGCTGGTGCCAAAAGATTGAGACGGCGAAAGGCGGTGTCTCGAAAGGCAACGGCTGAAAAGCTAAGCGGTGAGTCTTTGCGAAGGCTGACGCAAATCCTTTTGTTACGGTTGCGACGAGGTCGGTCTCCGCAAGTATATTTGGTATGCTGATGTAATGTGGCAAAATCAGGCAGATCTGTCGTTCGCGCCCCATTTCCGAAAGGATATCCATGCTTTCGTGCTGGGTCTCCTTCTCGTATGACACGTGGCCCGCTTCAAAGTAGTCGTCGACGGTAATCAATTTCTTCGAGAATGAATGGCCCTGCCGAAAAAGGCAGACAAACGGCGTAGTAAAGAGTCGTGTCGACATCAGAGAATTGTGAGGCCGCTTGAGGCTCCCGTAAACGAGATCGGCCTGGCCACTTTCCAGTTCGGATGCATATGAACGACCGTTAAATGCCCGGACGCGGAGCATGACCCCCGGGGCGCAACTTCGAATTTCGCGAATGAGCTTCGGCGTCGCCACCAGATCGCCAATATCGGACATCAGGACCGTGAACTGCACCCTAGCCGTAGTGGGATCAAACTCGGCAACGGTGGGAAGCTGTTTCGCAATCAGTGAAAGTGCCTCCTCGGCGGCTTTCGCCAATCTTGCAGCCTTGGGCGTCAGGAGCACGCCAGAACGGGCCCTGACAACAACCGGATCATTCAATGCTTTTCGCAGCCTGTTGATCGCACTGCTGACAGCCGGTTGCGACAGGCCCAGATTGCGCGCCGCCCGGGACACGCTCTGCTCGTTGCCGACCGCTAATAGTATACGCAACAGGTTGAGATCTAAGCTGTTTATATCCATCGCATAAATATTCGATATCGGGCCCCGGCCTTTGACGGCGCGGGGCTAGGCTTCCACAGTTGGACGGCACTGACAACCGGATGGACTGGAGGCGATAGCGAGATGCGATTCGGCCGTTTGCTTCTTGCCGGAGACGAAGCCACCCGCTGAAGACCTTCGCGCAATATTTGGTCTAACACCCTAGTAAACTCGACCGAGCCGGACGACTCGGCCCGCGCGATCGAACGTCGATGCACGCATTGTCGATGCCGGCGAGAAGGGACCACGCCTAATGACAGCCGAGCAACGTAGAACGGCCGACGAGCTCCGCGGCATCCGCGAGGATGCATTTCACCGAACGATCGATCGCGTCTTCGCCGCTCATCCCTACTACAGACAGAAGTTTGCCGAGCGCGGGCTCACGCGCGGGGACATCAGCTCAGTTAAAGACCTTTCCGAAATCGGCATCACAACCAAGGTCGATTTCATGGCGCAGCCTGCCGCATTCTGTCTAGGGCCGGAAGGCGCTTTGGACGAAGCCGAGACCGTCATCTGGCAAGTTATGTATACGACCGGGTCGTCGGGCACGCCCAGTCCGTTCGTGATGACCTCCTATGACTACATCAATACACTTGCACAGAAGCGCAGCATGCTGAACATACGAGGCGTAAACGAAAGGGACAGCATTCTGAGCCTGTTTCCCCTGACAAAATATCCGCACGGCGCCTTTCTTGGCGGGCTGAACACAAGCCCGGCCTTCAACATCCCCGTTACTACTGCGATGCCCGGACGGGAGAACGAGCGCCGTCCCGAGATTGGCAATCGTCTTGATGATGTTGTTGCAATCGCCGGGAGAACCGCGGCGACGGTCATTACCGGGGTACCGACATACATTCGCAGAGTTATTGGACGCGCCCAGGAACTCGGCGTCCAGCTTCCGAACACGCGACAAATCTGGGTCACCGGAGAGGGCCTCGGCGATGAGGCGCGCGCCGATCTCATAAAGCGGCTTATCAGCCTTGGCGCAAAAGCGCCGGAGGTCAACGTTTCCTACGGCTTAAGCGAGATTCAAGGTGGCCTCGTCGAATGCGCACACGGTTTTGGCTACCACAATCCATCGCCTGATCAGTTCATCTTTGAGTGCGTTGATCCCGTCAGCAAACAACCGGTGACCGATGGCGACGAAGGGCTGATCCTTCTGACTCATATCGACCGTCGCGGAACGGTTCTTCTGCGCTACGCCGTCGGTGATGTTGCCCGCATGACCGCGCAGCGCTGTCCCAATTGCGGTCGATTGACCGAGCGGCTGATCAGCATACCGCGTCGGTATGATGGATTGCTCAAAATCAAGGGCATGCTGGTCAATCCGCAGCTTCTGGTCGATGCGTTGATGGGCGAGCCCGACATTTCTGACTTTCAGGCGCTTATCGTGAAAGAGCGACCCGAGGATCCCCTCTCGATGGACAGCCTCATCGTCAAGGTCGTCGCCAAACAATGCAATGATCGGGATTTTGGAACGGCGATTGCCATGCGGGTTCGCCGCGCCATTAGCGTGACGCCGGTAATACAGTTCACCTCGTCCGATGATCCCGTATTTAAAGACCGAAGCTGGAAAGCAAAGCCAATCATCGATCTGAGAGGATCACCGAAATAAGTGACCCGGAGTTATCCAGCGGAGGATTTGATGGCTGGCTATATCGATATCGTCGTGAATATGCACACGCCCGAAGTCTATAAAGAACGCCGAGAGCTTGGTTCGGGGGTCGACGACAGTTTTCGCATTCAGACCCGATCGAGTTCGGTCATCAAGGGCATGTCGATCGGGGACTACCTGACGAAGATGGACGAAGCGGGCATAGAACGCTCGCTTTTGATTGCAGTGCGCAGCGGTGATCTCAACGTTCGCGGCTCACACCACCTGGCCTACGAAACGGTCGCCGCCGTCTGCCAAAAATATCCGGACCGCTTCTCAGGCCTGGCCGGCATCGACCCGACGCTCGGCGTGAAGCAATTGCGTGACCTTGAATATGCAATCAAGGAACTCGGATTCGTTGGCGCCCATTACTATCCGCACTGGTTCGATATGGCGCCCGATCATCCCTACATTTTTCCGATCTACGGCAAATGTGCGGAACTCGACATTCCGATCATGATGCAGGTCGGTCATAACCTCATCTATCAGTCCTATCGACGGCTGCCGAGCGTCGGCCGGCCCATCTGCCTCGACCGCGTCGCCATCCTGTATCCGGAACTCAAATTGATCGGCATTCATCTTGGCGTTCCGTGGTTTCACGAAATGATATCGATGGCATGGAAGCACGATAATATTTTCATCGGGGGGGATGCCTATGCGCCCAAGCACTGGCCGCCCGAGATGGTTCAATTCGCAAATACATACGGCCAGGACAAGTTTCTATTCGGGACTGATTGGCCTGTCATCGATCCTGTCCGGGCCATCAAGGATATCGTTGAGTTGAACTTCCGTCCTGAATCCTTGCGCAAGATCATGGGCGACAATGCACGACGCGTCTTCAAGCTCCCATAGAAAATTAGGCACGCAATATGCTTCTAACGGAAGCTCGGCCACCAAAGGATTGTTGTTATGACGTCGGTCCCGAACGCCACGACGATCCCGGCGCCGCTGCTCGGACGGCTCAAACGACAAGTGGCAATGTCACGACCGGCGCTGATAAAATTGAGCGGCCTAGCTGCCATGCTGATCCTTTGGTGGCTGGGCTCGCTTCTCCTGCCTCCGACCGTGCTGCCCGGCCCTTATGTAGTCTTCTCGGAATTGCTCAACAACTATCGAGAAGGCGTCCTGCTCGGCAATTTCATAGCTACGATGTCGCGCATCACCATCGGTTTTGTGTTGGCGATGAGCGCCGGCATAGCGTTCGGGACTCTTCTTGGTCTGAGCCGCATCGCAGAGGAGTTCTTTGACCTCTGGATTATGGTGGGCATCACGATTCCCAGCCTGGCGATCCTTCTCATCCTTTACATTCTGTTTGGGCTGAACGAATTCGCGACGATCCTAGCCATCTCTTTGTCGGCATTCCCGGCCATCGCAATCAATGTCTGGCAAGGCGTCAAGAGCGTCGACAACAAGCTGCTCGCGATGGCCAGGGTTTACAATGTTTCGGGAACGCGCCGCTTCACGCAGATCGTATTTCCCCAGATAGCGCCCTACCTCGTGGCGTCGTCACGGTTCGGCCTGGGCATCATCTGGAAGATCACCGTCGTGGCGGAACTGATCGGATCGGATTCCGGCATAGGCTTCCAGCTTCATTTCTGGTTTCAGCTTTTCAATATGCCGCAGGTGTTCGCCTGGACTCTGTTCTTCACCCTCATCATGCTCGTCATCGAACTTGGAATATTCAAGCCGATGGAAAACAGATTGTTCCGCTGGAGGCCTGCGACGCGATTCTGACTCTTCAAGCGTCTCAATCTCACACTTTGCGGTCTCACCACTCAATTAAGAGGATAAATTGAAAACTGCGGTTATTCTCAGCCATCTCACGAAGCGTTTCACCACGCAGGATGGTGGCAGCTTGAATGTTTTGGACGACATTTCATTCGATGTCGGCCAGAACGAATTTATCTGCATCCTGGGGCCATCAGGATGCGGGAAGTCGACCATTCTTAATATTCTCTGCGGTCTTGAAGCCCCCTCCGTGGGTGAGGCTAATGTTCTCAAAAGGTCTCCGTCCAGACAGCCTTCGATCGGATATATCTTCCAGGAGCCAAGATTGCTGCCGTGGATGACGGTCGAGAACAACCTGCGCTTTGTCCTGCAAAGTCAGGTTTTATCCAATCGCGATGCCTCCACGCGCGTGAGCGACGCCCTAGCGGAAGTCGGACTGACTGAATTCGCCGCAGCCTACCCACATCAACTCTCCGGCGGCATGCAGGCCCGCGTGTCCATCGCTCGCGCACTTGCGACGGATCCCGATATCCTGCTGATGGACGAGCCGTTCAGCAGCCTTGATGAGCTCACCGGCCGCAGCATGCGCAAACTATTCCTGCAACTCTGGGAACAACGTAAGAAGACGATTCTATTCGTCACGCACAATATGTTCGAGGCGACATTTCTCGCCGACCGCATTGTCATCATGTCAGCTCGTCCGGGTCGCATTTACAAGATCATCGAAAATACTCTCCCTCGTCCTCGCGACTACGAGGATCCCGCTGTATTCACGGCCAGCGCGGCGATATCCAAAGACTTTCTTCACAACGTTGCAAAGGTCGACTGAAGTGATCGAGGGCGCCAACTCTCCACTGATGCCTTATCGTGTACTCGATCTTACGCGTGATGAAGGCGCATTCTGCGCGAAACTTTTCGCGGAATGCGGCGCGGATGTCATCAAAGTCGAGCCTGTCCAGGGCTGCGCGACGCGACGGTTGAGCCCGCTGATTAGGGATCGTGCAGATTCAAATGCAAGCTTGTGGTTTCATTACTATAATTCAAGGAAACGCAGCATAACGCTCAATTTTGATGTTGCCACAGGCCGGGACATTCTGATGCAGCTTGTTGCGAAGTCCGACATTGTTCTTCATGCTTTTTCGGACAAATATCTCAACGAACGCAAATTGTCGTCAGCCCTTTTCGAAGCTGCAAATCCCGAGTTGATCCTCGCGAGCATATCGGGACCTTTCGACCTCACGTCGGACATCCATCATTCTGGCGAAACGCTGCTGATGGCTACGAGCGGCCTTCTGGCGCTGAGCGGAAGTCCAGATGACGCGCCCTGCCTGCCGCCGCATGCCCTGGCTTATCCCGCGGCTTCGCTTTTCGCGGCAATGGGCATCTTATCGGCTCTGGAGGATGGCAAGGGCCACAGCCGCTTCATTCATTTGGATGTGAATGCCCTGCACGCGGCGTCTCTGCTGACGGACTCCGGCATCGCTAAATCTTCTCTTGGGATTCTGCAAAAGCGCGAAGGAGATGCCTATTCGTTCATTGTACCGGGTGGCCTGTATAAGTGCGCCGACGGTTACGTGCGTATTATCGGCGGCCAGCTTCGACACTGGAAGGCTCTCGTCGAGTGGATGGACATCGACTCGCTACGCGGCGAGGAGTGGCTCGATAGGGAACATCGAAACCGCAACCGGGTCTATATCGACCAGCAGATCGAAATCTTCACGAAAATCCGGGCAAGAGCCTCGCTTTTTTCCGAGGGCCAAAGCCGCAGAATACCGATTTCCCCCGTCGCCACGCCTGACGAGTTCTTGAACTCCTCCTATGCCAGGTCCCGCTCCTTCGTCACGGAAGTCAATGGTTACTTCGGGCGCGATCTCTCGGCGCTGGCGCCGCCATTCATGTTTGATGGTCGGCGCGAAGCTCCGGCCGCCATAGGGCCTTCGCTGGGTCAGCACAATTGGGAGGTGTTCGTCAGGGACACGGAGCTCATGACGTCGGCCGAGATGGAGTCGCTCTACGCGGCGGGGGTTCTCTGATGTCGTTACCCCACCCTTTCCTGCCGCTCCAGAATACCTTGATCGTTGAACTTGGGACCGGCTATGTGGCTCCTTTGGCGTCTATGTATCTTGGTTTCCTGGGCGCCACAGTCATCAAGATCGAGAACAGGGACAATCCCGACTTCATGCGCGGCGATCTCCGCTCCGGGCCGGGTCTTTCGCCATCCTTTATCGACGCCAATCGCGGAAAGAGAAGCGTCGTCATCAACGCCAAGACGAAACCGGGTCTTGAGTTGATGAAGGCCCTCGTGTCGAGAGCAGACATTTTCCTTGAGAATCTCGGATCGGGCGTCGTTTCCCGCCTTGGCTTCGGCTTTCCTGCGGTGCGCGCCCTCAATGACAAAATTGTCATGGTCAGCATGCAGGGGCTTGGCGCGGCTATATCGAATTCCACCACGCTTGGTCAAAATCTTCCGCCGCTGATCGGATTGACGCATCTATGGAACCTTAGCGACGCAGACAAACCTGTAGGCTCGCAATTGTTTCATCCGGATTATTTTGCTGGACTTCAATGCGCAGCCCTGGCGCTCATTGCACTCGGAGACAGTCGTCGCACCGGCAAAGCGCATCGTATTGATTGCGCGCAGGCGGAAGTCGCGGCGTCGCTCCTCGGCCCTCAATACCTGGCCTGCCAGATCAACGGAGCCGTGGCCCCTTTGGGGAATATCGATCTAAGCGCCGCGCCCTCGGGGTGCTATCCGTGCAAGGGCGAAGATGTGTGGGTTTACATCAACGTTCGCGACGACCGGCAATGGGCGAAAATGGCCAAGCGCCTGTCCGAGGACGGCAATGTCGTCGATGAGCGATACGACAGCCTTCTTGGCCGCTTGCGAGGGCGATCGAATCTGGACGAGCGCTTGCGGAAATGGACATCGCAGCACACTGCCTCCGCCATCCTGGCCGATCTGAAGTCTGACGGAATAACCTGTTGCCACGTTCAGGACGTCAACGATCTCGAGTGCGACGCTCGGTTCGCCTTCAACGACTTTACGTGGCGCATGGAGCACCAGGGATTTGCGCCGATCGTCGTTCCCGGGATGCCCCTGCAGATTTCCGGCAACCGGATCAGGGCCGATAGAACCTGTCCGGGTTTTGGCGAGCACACCCGGCTCGTCTTGCGCGAACAGCTTGGAATGGACGATGCGGACGTCGATGCCCTGATTGCCGAACGCGTCATCGAAGATCATGGAAGGCAAAGTTGATGCCCGGAACAAACTATCGTTCTCCATAAGCAGAGGGATCGGCCATGTTGACGACGTCGCTCTGTGAAATGCTGGGAATTGCCTACCCGATCATGCAAGGCGCCCTCGGTCCACATGACACGGCTGGCCTGGCTGCCGCCGTTTCCAAGGCCGGAGGTCTGGGTATGATCAGCTCCATTCATGGGCCTGACGTCTACCGGAAGACGCAGGATCAGCTCACATACCTGCATACAATGAGCAATCCGTTCGGAATCAATATTCCGGTCAAGAGTATTGAGGGGCCAGAGAGACTGAACGCAACCCTGGACTTGCTTTCACAGCGGCCAAATCTTCGTCGCACTCTCAAGGTGGTCGTCACCGCCGCAGGCAACCCCGTGACCTTCGCCAAAGCAATCCGCGAGGCCAATCTTCATCACTTCCACGTCGTTGCCTCCGTCGACCAAGCCATGAAGGCAGTCGTGGCAGGATGCAGCGGTCTGATCGTCGAAGGAAACGAGTCCGGTGGCCATGTGGCATCTGCGGACGGCCCTACGTCCATGACGTTGATCCCGGCGGTAGCGGCCTCGGTCCGGATTCCAGTCATCGCCGCCGGCGGCATTACGGACGGCAAGGGTTTGATAGCAGCCCTAGCGCTCGGTGCCGTTGGAATTCAGATGGGAACGCGCTTCTTCATGAGCAAGGAGGCCGGTTTCGCGCCTCAAGGGATACAGGCGGCATTGCTGGCGGCAACTGTCGCCGATACCGCAGTCATCCCGAGCGTCTATGGACCCAATCGCCACTGGAAAAATCACTACGTCGACGATTTGCTCAAACTCGTCGGCGACGCTGACGCCGGGATCGCAATCAAGCAGCTCAAATCCGACGCGTTGATTGCATACGCACAGGGCATTTCTCATCGAGCCACCGTTCCGATTGGTATGGGAATCGGTCGTATCGAATCCGTTCTCAGCGCTGGCGAACTCATTACGGAGATAATAGCCGAGGGCGCCATGATCATCAGCCGGCTGCAAGCGACGATCGGCGCCACAACCCTCAAGCAGAACATGTGACCTTTTACAGCGTCTGCTCAAAGCAACAGCTTGAATCAAAGAGAATGACATCGATCTCAGGAGTACGAAGATGAATGTGGCAAAACTTTCTGCCATCCGACTGATCAGCGCAGCCGCACTGTTTTTGCCTGTCGCCACACAGGCGCAAGTGGCGGATGGGAATAAGCCGAACGTCAAAATCAAGTTTGTCTATACGCTTTCGACAACGTCCTTTCCGCTTTCTTACGCCATCGAGCAAGGGTTTTTTAAGAAGCGCGGTATCGACGTCGAACCCGTACAATTGGCTGACTTCCAAGCTGTCTATACCGCTGACCGAGCTGGTGCGGCGGACATGGGCAGCGGCGGTCTGGCGTCCATCGTTAATCTTCGCGGCAATGGCGTTCCCATCAAGGTGGTCTGGGGCACCAGCCTGATGGCCAACGATATTTTGGTCAAGACAGGCGCTGATATCAAGGAGATAAAGCAACTACGCGGTAAGGACATAGGCGTATTCGGGGGCGCCAGCGGCACGACTGCAAACATGCTGATTGGTGTTCTTATCGATCAGTTCGGCTTCGATCCGCGCAAGGACGCGCAGTTGAAGTATGGCGCGCCAACTTTGCAGGCTAATATGCTGGTGAGAGGTGATTTAGCTGCCTTTGTCAGCAGCGACCCGATCACAGCCATCGAGCTGGCCGGCAACCGCGTCGTTACTATCGGGGAATTGGGTGAGATCTACGGAAAGCACTCCGGCGGCTACGTACCCCATGCTGGCGCACTGACCGTTTCGGATCGATTTGCGCAGCAGAATCCCGAGGCGGTCAATAAATTCTTGGGTGGATGGCTGGAAGCCGTGAGCGCGCTGCAGAAGACACCGAGCCTGTGGCAGCCCCTTCTCAATAAGCAGCTGAAAATTGATGACCCTAAGGTCGCAGATCTGCTGATGCAGCGAACCGCGCATCTGTGGCCGACCGAGTGGACGAAGCGGAATGTCGAAGGCGAGATAGAAGCCTTGAAATACATGAATAAGAACGCTGGAAAAGGCTTTCTCGATAAACTGCCCGATGACGCCTTTTCGATGGAGTTTTCGCCTCGGTAGATTTGATGCGGACCAAGAGGCGCATGCCGCGTCCATCTCCGCTTTGTCCGCGACGTAGCGCATTACGGCACTCGGCTAATGAGGAACAGACGTGCCCACTGGCCGGGTTCAAAATTTCTGCATCGCTCGTCCGCAGACGTATTCATACTGACCCGCCTCATCCTGTCCTTTCTCGATCACCAATTTCGCCGTCCCGGTGAGGCGGTTCGCGGTGAAACTCCACTCCGGCTTGTAACTATCGGACATAAAGCCGCCGCTGAACGAAATGCTTTGTGGGCTGTTCGTATAGCTCACAACGCCGCCGAGGTGATCGCCGTAATCCTGCCAATGGTTGACGATCTTGCTGAGGCTCGCCGATCCGGTTGGATACGAGAGTCCAAATTCGCCGTTGGGAGCGCAAGGCGTCATGTCCGCCACGAAGCTGCCGGAGATGCAGCTTACCGTGCGGTTAAGCATTCTTTGTGCGTCCAAGGTCATAACGACTTCCGGGGCGTCCTTGCTGGTACAACGGATAATGTACTTGGCGTCCGCAGCGCTTCCGGGCCTGTCTCGCCGCTCGGGTCGTGGCGCTGCGCGACGGCGCGCCCGACATCATTGAGGTAGACGGCAAGACCTCCCGCCGCTCGCCGAAAAAGACAGAAGCCGCGTCTAAAGCCCGGTTCAGAAACGGTCAGAACATCCGAGGCGGACGATTTCTCATGATGACAACTTCACTTGCAGTATATGCTAGATGGAGAGCGTAGCCCAAAATTGCCGCAACCCCGAGAATGCCGAAAACCTGCGCCGAATTGAAATTCCGTTGTCCTTGGATCATCAAAACGCCGATTCCCGGTAACCCGGTCAACATCTCGACAAGTAGCGTCAACACGATCGCAAGTGGGATCGCGACGCGCACCCCGATTACCGCTGAAGGAATTACAGACGGAATGATGACTATTCTCATTCGATCACTCCAAGTCAGACGGAAAGAGTCCGCGACATCTATGATCGAAGGGTTCACGTTTTCAGCGGCGGCGACGGTGTTCAGGAGAACCGGCCAGCTTGCGGCGACCGTGACGACCCCGATCTCCATGGAACGCGAGTAACCGACAAAAAGCACGGCGATCGGAACGACGATCGGGGGCGGCAAAGCGCGCAAGAATTCTAATAAAAGACTGCTCCAGCGTCGGATTGGCTGAACCGTCCCGACAAGTAGCCCTATAAAAAAGCCGACCAGACACGCCCCGGCAAGCCCGCCCAAAATTGTGGCTACCGTCGCCACTATGGCCGGCCCGAGTGCGCCAGAGGACGACAGGGAAACGACAGCCGCGAGGGATCGGGATGGCGCGGGGAAATTGACCGAGCCTTGTCCAGCCCATTCCCAGGTTAGCAAGATAATGACGAGGGGGACGAAGCCTTTCGCCACCGTGAGCGCCCGCTTAAACCGTTGAAGGGACTTCATCGTTTTCGGGCCAGTTGCGGGAACGCAGATTCGAGCAGCGTCTTGAGAGCGGAGTTCAGTACAACTCCGATGAACCCGATGAGCAAAATGTACGCGAACATGCCCGGCGGATTAAGGGCCTGTTGCTCGCGCACAACGGCATAACCCAGTCCCCCCGGATTGCCGATCATCTCAATCGCAACTGCCATCACGAGCGCCAACGCCAAGCTGAGCTGACAGCCGACCAGGACAGAAGGCGACGCGGCCGGAATGAAGATAATCCGAACTGCCGTTACTTTAGGAATGCGAAAGGCCTGAGCGACATCCCGCAGGCGAGCTGGAATGGACGCGAGGCCAGCCAAAGTATTGGTCAGGGCAGGCCAGATTGTCGGAATGACAATGACGACAAGTTCTGTTTTTGGAGAGAAACCGAACAGCAGCAACGCAACAGGCGCAAACGCTATTCCGGGAAGCGGGCGCAAAAACTCGATGGTGGCCACCGAGTAGTCCCGCGCTGTTGCCGAAAGACCAAGGCCCGCGCCGAGGGTCACGCCGATCGACGTCGCGATGGCCCAGCCGAGGAGCGTTACCAGCAATGTATGCCCCATCTCCTCGTAGAGTTCAGGGCCCTGCGCGAGCTGACCCAACGCCAAAAGAATTGCCGAGGGGGGCGGTAAGCTGTCGAACGACGCAATGTCGAAATCGATCACGGCTTCCCAAATCAGCAGCAGAGCCACAACCCCGCCTATCCCAGCCAAGCGCCGCGACGCGATCACGGCCTCGGCTCTAGGGCTTGGTGGATTTCGTGACGTAAACCGAGGAATAGCGGCTTCTCCCGCGTCGTGACTTGTTCGCGGGGCTGAGGGAGGTCGACATCGAAAGTCCTGGAAATTTTGGCGGGTCGGCCGCTCAACATCGCGACGCGATCGCCGAGATAAATGGCTTCCTCGATATCGTGTGTGATGAAGACGATGCTTGTCCCGGTCTTGTCGCGTAGCCGCAGCAGTTCGTCCTGCATTGAGGCCTTGGTCATGGCGTCAAGAGCGGCGAACGGCTCGTCCATCAGCAGGACTGAGGGTTGAACAGCGAGGGCGCGCGCGATCTGCACCCGCTGTTGCATGCCGCCCGACAACCGCCATGGGTAATCCCGAGCGTACGCGGCCAAGCCAACAAGCTGCAGGGCGGCGTTGACGCGTTTATCGAGCTCGCCCTTGGACGTGTGGCGTTCAATCCCGAGGGCGACATTGCGGGCCACCGTGCGCCACTGAAGAAGAGCGTTCGTATAGTCCTGAAAAACGATGGCGATCCCTGCTTGAGGCGTGTCGAAGGATTTCCCTCGGAACTTCACGGCGCCGCCGGTGTGACGCATCAACCCGCCCAAGATGCGAAGCAGGGAGGTTTTGCCGGTTCCGGAGCCCCCGACGATCGCCAGTATCTCCTTTTCTTTGATCGATAGGTTGAGTTGGTCGAGAACCAGACGCGTTCCACCGGGTATGGGGAACGCGAGCGACAACTCCTCCAGTTCGAAAATCGCGCTCACCGTTCGCTCGAGGCTTCTAATTCGTGTCAAGCAACAGGCGGTTCTCGGGTACGTCGGACTGGATTTGCTTGAGGTCGCGCAGGACAGCGACCCAACTGGCTAGGTATGACGCCTTCACTCGCGCCTCATAGGCCGGGATAGGCAATTCAGAAACAACTGGAGCCGGGAGCTTGGTGTATTTGGCGACAATCGCCCGCGCCTCCTGGGGGTTGGCCTTTATGAAGGCGGCGGCCTCTTCGAGCGAGGCAATCCATTTATCTACGACCGGCTTGTGCGAACGCGCCCAATCAGCATCCGCGATGTAAATCGTTCCCATTGTAGGGTTGGCGATCGCGAGCGCCGGGTCGCCTATCGACACAAAACCTGCCTTGAGCAGGATTCCGACGAAGGGCTGAATGGCTTCCACTGCATCCACTCTTCCGTTCTTCAGTTGGTCCGCCATGTTGGGAAAGGGGACTTCGACGGCGCGGATCGCCGATTCCGGAACGCCTGCCGTCTGAAGCCATTTGATCGTGGCCACATGTATGAGGGAGCCGAGCGCCCCCGATGCAATGAGCTTTCCCGACAGGTCGGCCGGCGTCTTTATTCCGGAGTCGCTGCGCACGATCACTTCAATGGAGCGGCTTTGCGATGATTCGATAAAGCCGCCCGCGACGGCGAGGACGTCTAATCCATTGGCCACGGCCTTGATCAAGTCCGGCGGCGTACTGGGCACGACGTCAAACTGCTTACCGAGCGTGCCAGGAAGCAAGCCAGGATTTTGTGCTTGCGTCAGCGAAACGTCGAGGCCGTGGCTTGCGAAAATGCCCTTGTCTTTCGCCACCCAGGCTGGAAGCCAAGTGACGACGGGAATATAGGCCGCGCGCACTTGAGTCGTGGTTTGCGCCGACGCGTCGGCCCAGCCAAGACAAACGATGCACCAGGAGGCGAAAATCGACGCCCCAATTCCACGGAACGTCTTTTTCATGAACCTTCCTCCCACGTGTCCTTTGATCTTTGATATGATTGAACGTGCAGCCAACTCATGTCAAGCTGGTTGGCGAGCGAGAGAGGTAACATGCAACGTCCGGCGAAAAAGGTTCTTGATCACGCCGCTCTGGCAAGAGTGCGCGCGCTGACGGCGCGCTCAGTCGCAAATGGCGCCAGGACAAAAGCGAGGATTTTGGGCGTTGCAGAACGACTTTTTGCTGACAACGGATTTGATGGCGTCTCGATGCGCGAAATCGCCCAGGAAGCCGAGGTGCCGCTCGCGTCCGTCGCTTATCACTTCACATCCAAGCTCGGCCTCTACAAAGCAGTCTTTCGGGCGCATTTGGAAGATAACGCGAAGTTGCGCATAGCCCGACTTGAAGGCGCGGAAAGCCCCGATGATCGCGCCAAGACGGTGCGCAGCATCGCCCGCGTCCTGGTCGAGTCTATCGTGCGACTTGAGACAGCCCCTGAGGGCCGAAACGTGGCCCGCCTGGTCGCACGGGAGATAAATGATCCGCGAGAAAGTGAGCGAGGCATTGTCGAGGACTATTTTGATCCAGTTGCGCGTGCCGCGATTGCGATCCTTACGCGGATGTTTCCTGAAGTCGAGCGCCCAAGCGTCTATTGGGCTTATCTCTTCGCCACCGGCGCCCTCGCAATCAATCGCGCGTCAACAGGTCGCATCGAAAGGCTATCGGATGGATTATGCAGTTCTGATGATGCACAAGCGATCATTGATAACCTCATACAGTTCATCACGGGCGGCATTCTCGCCGCCTTCGCCGCTAACTCGCGTTCGCCGCGCGTGCCAACGGCTGTTAGCTCAGGGTCGGCGAGGAAGACAATGGCTCACCGCCTTCCACGCTCGACCAAACGCGCCATCGACTCAACATAATCAGGAAAATAGCGTGTAGTTTTGTCGCCAGAAAACTGGCGATAGAAATAATCAACGTTGATGATGATCCGTTCCGCTCCACCCCATTCCGCGAATTTCCCAAGCGTGATGTCGTTGACGGCTTCGTCCCGTGAAAGGCCGGCGTCGAAGCGCTTTCGCGCCTCATCCCTCACATAGACGAGGTAATCACGGCAGGGGCGCATGCCAGCCTTGTCCGTGACGGGGCCATGGCCTGGCACAACGGTGTCGACGTCCATTGCCGATATGAGGTCAATGGCGGCGAGCCAATTTTCTACCGGCCCCGCCCAGATTACCGGCGTATTGCCGAGGAAAACCATGTCCGCGGCATATACGAGCTTATTCTGAGGAACGTAGACGATTGTGTCGCCCTCGGTATGCGCGGGCCCAACTTCAATCAGTTGAACATCTTTGTCTCCAACCTTGAGATCGAGGCGGCCAGAAAAGGTGCGATTGGGCTGCGTCGGCTCGAAACCTTCAAAATTAAATGGCGGTCCGTGGATATTCCATATGTAGTCGCCGACAATGCCCTCCGGCCGGTTTTTGAGTACGTCGCGAAAGACTTGCGGCGTCGCAGATTTCATCGCGTCGGCCGTCGCCTTGGAGGCGGTAATCTCCGCGTGCGCCATCAGACGGTTTCCAAACCAATGGTCGCCGTCTTTATGGGTGTTGACGAGCTTTCCAATGTCAGTGGCACGCAACCCGGTCGCGTCGCGAAACGCATTCAGCATGGCTTGCGTAAGCTTTTCGTCCCGAAGGGTGTCAACAAGCAGCGCTTCAGACCCATCGACGATTAGCCCGGCATTGCTCCACCCCCACTCCGAATTGGTATCGGGCTGAAGATAGGCGTAAGCGCCTCCACCCAAATCTTGCACTCCGCGGGAGTATCCCGGATTACGCATGCGGCGCCTCCTTGCCCTTTCAATTTTGTTGAACGATGCTATGGTTGAACGTTCGCTCAAGTCAACTAGTTTTATAACTGCATGGGAGGCTCGCGCAGTGAGACTCGTTACTTTCGAAACGCCCGTCGGTCGGTCCGGAGCTGGCGTCCTTCTCGAAGGCGACACGCAGATCCTTGATCTTCAGAAGGCGTTTATGAATCGCTATTCTCAGCCTTCGCCTGTGCTCTCGAGTATTTTGGCGATGGCGGAGGCCGGCGAGGTCGCGCTGCAGATTGCGCGCGATCTTGTCGCGCGCTCGTCTGCGTCAATGGATCACCTTATTGAGCGAAGCCAGGTCAAACTCCTTGCGCCGATCCCGCGGCCGCCGCAAATGCGCGATTTCCTCTGCTTCGAAAGACATCTTATTCAAGCTTTCACACAAGCCAGAATCGTTCGCTCGCAAGAATGTCCAGATCCACAAAAAGCGCTCGCAGATATGCAACGTGAGGGCGTCTTGATGATCCCGAAAGTCTGGTACGAGCGTCCGATTTTCTACCACCCTAACCGAATGAATGTGATCGGCAACGAAGAAGATGTAACGTGGCCGGACTATTCGTCGCTCATGGATTTCGAGCTTGAGTTCGGTGCCTACATCGGCAAGCCGGGTCGTGATATCCGAAAAGAGGACGCGGACCGCCACATCTTTGGATACACGATCTTCAACGATTTCTCGGCGCGAGACGAGCAGACGAAGGACATGCTTGGTCAACTCGGGCCAGGCAAAGGCAAGGACTTCGATGGCGCCAAGGTCATGGGGCCGTGCCTTGTGACGGCCGACGAACTCCCTGACCCGTACAATCTGACGATGATCGCGCGCGTCAACGGCGAGGAATGGGGGCGCGGCACCTCAAGCGAGATGGAGTGGCGTTTTGCCGATTGTATCGCGCATGTGTCGCGATCAGAAATGCTATTTTCGGGCGAGTTTCTAGGCTCCGGGACGGTCGGCAATGGTTGCGGGCTGGAGCAGGGCCGTTTCCTCAAGTCGGGCGACGTTGTCGAACTAGAAGTTGAGAAGATCGGCGTTTTGCGCAACCGCGTCCTAAGGCGAAGCGCTGGAAGCCGTTCTTCCGGATAAGGTAAGGAGCAACGCGGTGATCAATCAATCCATCGTTGGGTGGGCGCATTCGCCGTTCGGCAAATTGACCGATCCAGACGTTGAAAGCTTGATCGACCGCGTCGCCGGCCAGGCGATCGAGGATGCCGGGCTCGAACCAGATGAAATCGACGCTGTCTTCGTCGGAACTTTCAATAACGGTTTTTCCAAGCAGGATTTTCCGGCTTCGTTGGCGATGCAATCGGTTCCCGAACTTCGCTTTAAACCGGCGACCCGATACGAGAACGCCTGCGCCTCCGGCAGCGCGGCGGTATTCGCCGCGCGAAACTATTTGGCTGCGACCGGCGCGAGGTTCGCTCTCGTGATTGGAGCTGAGAAGATGACCGCCGTTAACGGCGCCGAGGCTGGCGACCATCTTCTCGGGGCAAGCTATCGCCGCGAGGAAGGAGATATTTCGGGCGGTTTTACAGGCGTGTTCAGCCGCATCGCGCAAAATTATTTTCAAAAATATGGCGATAAATCCGATGAACTGGCGTGGATCGCTGCAAAAAACCACAGGAATGGCGTCGACAATCCTTATGCGCAGTTGCGGAAGGACCTTGGCTATGAGTTCTGTCGCACAGTGAGCGACAAAAATCCCATCGTCGCGGCCCCTTTGCGTCGAACCGACTGCGCGCCAGTCTCGGATGGCGCCGCGTCTCTGGTCTTGCGGAATGACGACGTGGGGCGTGACCTCCCCAAGGCAGTCAAGTTTCTTGCCTGCGCGCAGTGCAACGATCTCATGCCGATGTCACGGCGTGATATGACCCGTTTTGAAGCTGGAGAGCGCGCCTGGGCGGAGGCTTTTGCGGCGGCGGGACTGACGATTCAGGATCTCTCGTTCGTCGAAACGCACGATTGTTTTACCATTGCAGAGTTGATCGAATACGAGACCATGGGCCTGACGCAGCTGGGGCAAGGATGGCGCGCCGTCGCTGATGGGTGGACTGCGCCCGACGGTCGCCTTCCTGTCAATCGCTCCGGGGGCTTAAAATCGAAGGGTCACCCGGTAGGAGCCACAGGCGTTTCGATGCACGTCATGGCAGCAATGCAGCTGACCGGAGAAGCCGGCGCTATGCAATTGTCCAACGCAGATATAGGAGCAGTCTACAACATGGGTGGATCGGGGGTCGCAAATTACGTCTCAATCCTTAGAAATGCCTAGATATGACATCAATTTAACTAGGGCGTGTCGTCATTTAGGGGATTCGCAAATCATATGAAGCGTGATTTATAGGGAGCCTTCTTTTGAGGAGGCTTTTCAATAAAGCGGTACGGCTTGCGCGATGACCAGTTTGCCCGCCTCGAAAATCTATTGCAGGGCCGGCCCGGCGCAGTCGGACGCAGCAGCGATGGCGGCAGCCGGCTTTTTGTCGAAGCGGTGATCTGGAAATTCCGCTCAGGCGCGCCGTGGCGGGATTTGCCGGAGCGTTTCGGCGGCTGGAAGAACACCCACAGGCGCTTTTCGCGCTGGGCCGAGAACGGCGTCTGGGAGAGGCTTTTCAAAGCTTTGGCCGATGATCCTGACAACGAATACGCATCGATCGACGCGACCGTCGTCAGAGCCCATCAGCATAGCGCCGGCGCCCTCAAAAAGGGGGTTGCGATCAAGCCATAGGCCGCTCGCGCGGAGGCCTCACCACAAAAATCCACGCCATTGTCGATGCGCTGGGAAATCCGCTGGCGCTCAGCCTCACGGGAGGCAACGCTCACGACATCACGCAAGCCGAGACGCTGGCTGCTTTGGTCGAGCCGCAAGCGCTTCTCGCCGACAAGGGCTACGACGCCGATGGCTTCGTCGAAAGCCTAAAAACACGCGCGATCAAAGCGGTCATTCCAGCCAAATCAAATCTCAAGGTCAAACGTGATTGCGATTTCTCGCTTTATCGCGAGCGTAATTTGGTCGAGAGGTTCTTCAATGCAATCAAGCATTTTCGCGATATCGTCACCCGCTACGAGAAGACCGCCCGCAACTTCTTGGCCGGATTGCACCTGGTCTGCGCTCTCGCTTGGCTCAAATGACGACACGCCCTAATTTTAGGATGCAAACGACGATCAGCGAGGGCCTAATCCCGTTCTTCTTTCGAGGTCCAATCACGAGGGCTGGCGGCCTGTAAAAGCCTTTTCGGTTTTAATCCAGCTTAGCGCGGGGTCACACGACGCCCGGGGACCCGTTCAAATCAATGATACCATTTCTCGCTTCCTCGATACAAAGTGCTTTGCGCCTATCTCCCAATGCTCGTTTAACATCTTTGCAGTCAGCCGAGACATGCGTTGGCTTCCTCTGCGAACAGGCTTTGCGCCGCGTCTCTGGGCGCCTAGTCGAGCGCTCACATAATGCGTGATTTAAACCCGCGAGATGTGCTCAGGAGATAAGGTTTGGATCGAAAAGCCTGTTAGCGCGTGCCGGATGGCGTCGGCAACTGCCGATGGAGCGAGATGAGCATAATGCTTGGTAGTGATGCGTGTGTCCGCATGTCCAAGGGCATGAGCGATGAATTGAATCGGAACGCCCGCGCGGGCGAGAGCGCTGGCGTACGTGTGCCGCAGCGTATGGAACGTCGCCGCTGGGATGATCCCGGCCTTCTCCGAAGCCTCGGACAATCTGCGAATTTGATGCGCAGCTCCCCATGCCGCCCCGTCGCTGCGCGAAAAAATCAACAGGTTTCCAGCTTTTCCCTTCGTGAGTTCCGCTAAGAACGCAAGCCCAAGATTATCAAGGGGAACGTGGCGCGACTTGGCTGACTTCGACACACGGACCGTAACCACTTGAGCGATGGAATCGAAATCAGCGATCCGCATCCGCACGAGCTCGCCGTAGCGGCAACCCGTCGCGAGAGCGCCACGAACCAAAAGCCGGAAATCGGGCTCGCAGGCGTCGAGCAAGCGCCGGCATTCGTCAGGCAGAAGGTATCGGACGACGGGAGCATCCGCCGCACGGAACGGGCGCACACGTCGCCAAGCGTTGTCAGAAACGATCTGACCGGCCTGATAGCTATGATTTAGCGCCGCTTTTAGGATCGTCAGAACCCGGTTCGCAGTGGCTCGTCGCGCGCGGGCAGTGTCTTCATCTGACAGATCAACCGCTCTCGTCGAACGCGGCGCACCGATTTTGGAGCGAACGAACTTTGGCGCGCACGCCAGGTCGCTGTGCCACCTGCGCAACTTCTCGGTCGTTATTTTCGCCACCTGAACGGTGCCAAGCGACGGGATGATTCGCGCTTTGCAGCCGACCAGTCCGATGCTATCCCCTTCGAACCTCGCCGCTCTCGGTCGGTAAAGTACGCGTCAAAGGCTCCTGCGACCGTTAACGAGGAGGTGATTTCGCTGCCCGATTGCCTCTCCTGCGTCATCGTGGCGTGATACGCGCGGGCGCGTTCTTGCGCCTGATTGAACGTGAACGTCGAAACTCCATCTGCGTCGATGTGGTCGTCGGTAGCGCCAATAACCTTGCAGACGCGCCGACAATCGCCGCCACGAAACTTTGCAATCCATGAGCCGCCGCGAGCTGACCGGCGATATCCCAGAGTCAGTCCAGCGCCGATCACCTGCCAGTATGGTTCCCGCCTAGCTACCAGCTTGTTCCGAGCGGTCCTCGTCGCAAGCTGAGACGAACAAATTGCTCGACCCACGGTCCCGCCTTGCGCCGCCATCTGGCAAACATCTGGCACGAGCATACAGACCCGGCGTGAAACCTCAAGAGACACGTGGTGACAAAAAACAGAAAAATCAATTAGTTGTGAGGGTATCAGGTTGGTGCTGGATGCCTCTGGATGTACCGGGTATTGTCACTCTCACGGCGAAAACAGGGGTTCGAGTCCCCTAGGGAGCGCCAATTTATTCATGTACGTACCAGCTTTTTCGGCGTCAGCTTCCGTTCTAGGCCCGCGCCGCCCTAGCGGCCCCAAAACGTCGGCCTGCGCTTTTCCATGAAGGCGCGACGGCCTTCGGCGTAATCCTCGCTGTTCATGCACGCGTCGGCGCGAGCGCGGACTTGCGCCATATCGACGTGCGCGAGAGTGTCGAAGATGGCGTTGATGGTCGCTTTCGAAGCCGCCATCGACAGCGGCGCGTTTTCGGCGATCGTGGCGACGTATTCGGCGAAGAATACATCGAAACTTGCGACGGGCGCGACCCGATGCGCCAGACCGATGGCGAGCGCCTCGTCCGCATTGTAGCGGCGCGCCGTGATCAGCATTTCCTTCAAGCGGGCCGGCCCGATCATGCCGCCGAGCCAGAGCATGAAGTCGGCGCGATAGGCGATGCCGAGTCGCGCCGCCGGGATCGCGAACACCGCGTCGTCCGCCGCGACGCGCAGGTCGCACGCGGCGGCGAGACCCATGCCGCCGCCGAAGCAGAAGCCGCGGATGCGCGCCACCGTGGGCTTCGGAAATTCGCGCACGAGCGAATACATGCGCGAGGAAATTTGGGAATAGCGCGCCGCCGTCTCGGCGTCCCTGCGCACCTGCTCGAATTCCGAAATGTCGGCGCCCGAAATGAACGATTTGTCTCCTGCGCCGCGAATGACCAGCACGCGCACGTCGGGCGCGGCGGAAAACCGTTCCAAATGCTCCGCCGCTTGCTCGGACATGAGGACGGAAATCGCGTTTCGCCGCGCCTCGTTGTCGAACAGAAGCTCGGCCACTCCATCTTTGACTGAGCCGAGGACGCGGCCAGCGGATTTCGCTTGGCTCAATGAGAAATCTCCTGTCAGCCGCGATAGCCGGCGTCGATCGTGATCTGCGCTCCCGACGTATAGGATGACTTATCGGAGGCGAGGAACGCAACGGTCTGCGCGATTTCCTCGCAGGTGGCGATGCGGCCGCCGGGATAATCCTTCATCAATTCGGTGTAGCGCTCCGGATCGCCGAATTTCCGCCGCGCCAATTCTCTTTGAAGATAGTCCGCGCGCTCCGACGCGGTCGCGCCGGGATTTACGGCGCAGACTCGCACGCCATGATTGAATGCCTCGCCTCCCAGACAGCTGACGAACATGTTGAGCGCGATGTTCGCCATGCAGCCGGCGATGTAATTCGGATTGGGACGGAACGCGGCCGCCCCGATGACGCAGACGACCACGCCGCTGCGTCGCTCGATCATGCGCGGCAGAATCGCCTGCGTAAGGCCGATATAGCCGAACATTTTCAAGTCGTATGCGGCTTTCCAGCGCGCGATATCGATGTCCTGCAGGCCGCCGCCGGGAATCGCGCCGGCGTTGTTGACGAGAATGTCCGGCGCGGGGCACGCGGACGCGAGCGTCTTCACGTCGTCGTGCCGCGATAGGTCGCAGGCGTGTGGCGTTATCTTCACGCCGTGCTTCGCGCGCAATCCCGCGGCAAGGGATTCGAGCTGCTCCCCGGAGCGCGCCGCGATATGCACATCGCACCCTTCCGCCGCGAGTTGCGCGGCGACCGCCGCGCCGATGCCCTTCGAGGCGCCGGTCACGAGCGCGACTTTACCCTTGAGATCGAGATCCAAGCGTTCCCCCCTCAGCCGATGTATTGGCGCAGGAGCCGCAGCGTGCGCGTGCGGGCGGCCTGCGCCGCCTCTGGACAGTTCGCGTCGAAGCCGTGGCCGGCGTGGTACACGAAATTTGGAACTTCGGGAAAGGCTGCGCCTATTTTTTTGACGTCGATCGGTGGAATCAGCGGATCCCGATCGCCGAAGTGCAGGATGGTCGGGCACTTGGGCGCCCGATCAAGGAAATCGACGATATCCTTGCCATAATAGCATGACGCCGCAACGAACGGCAGCGCCTGCGCCGCAAGCCAGCCGATCGAGCCTCCGACACAAAAGCCGATGACGCCAACCTTTCCCGCGCCGGCGAGGCGTCGGCGCGCGGCCTCCACATCGCGCAAGACATCTTGCCAAATGAGACCGTTGCGGAGTTTCTGCGCGGCCGAGCCGCCTTGCGCATCATGTGCGAAGACGGCATGGCGTTGCTTGCGGTCATAAAGCGCCGGCGCAATCGCGGTGTAGCCGTCGACGGCGTAGGAGTCGCATACGCTCCGCAGATAGTCGTCGATGCCGAAAGCGGTCTGGATCACGACGAGGCCGCCGCGGGGCGGATCCGCCGGCGTGGCCAGATAGGCCGCGAGCCTATGCCCATCTTCGGCGACGATGTCGATCATTTCAATCGAAGACGCCTCCCGGCTCGCGACGCGATTCCGCTACAATGAGAAGACACAGGTTTGGTCAAGCTATGTGATTCATTAAGTAAATGGCCTATCGAATGTCAACCGCTCAAATCGAGGGCGTCATTCTCGGCCTGCCCGCGCTTGTGTCGTGCAGCGGGATTGGCTACGGCGCCAACGCCACGCCAATGGCGCTTAGAGGCGACCGCGCGTTCCAAGGCGATGTTCCGGGAGGAAGACATGCGGCGAAGCCGTTTCGCACTGACGTTGTGGCTTATGTCATCGACCGCGGCGCTGGCGCAGGCGCCGCCCTCCACCATTCGTGTCATCGTGCCTAATGCGCCCGGCGGCGCGATGGACATACTCCTACGCATTCTCGCCGATCGCATTCAGACGCGCCGCGGCGTTACAGTCCTCATCGATAACAGGCCGGGAGCGTCTACCATCATAGGGTCCGATATCGCGGCGCGCGCAGCGCCTGACGGAAGCGTCCTCCTGGCAGCGGCGAATTCCTTCGTCATCAATCCGCAGTTGCGCCCGCTGCCGTACGATCCGCTGACGAGCTTCGTCGGGATATGCGAGTTGGTCGAGATACCGGTCGTCGTCGCGGTGAACGCACAATCCTCTTACAGGACACTCGCGGACCTCATTGCCGACGCGCGCGCCAAGCCGGGACGTCTCACCATCGGAAGCAACGGCCCGGCGACGGGGCAGCACGTCTTCGCCGAAATCCTGCGCCGCAGCACGGGGCTCGATGTGGTCTACGTGCCTTATTCCGGCGGTCCGGCCGCGGTCAATGCGCTGCTCGGCGGTCAGATCAACGCGATGACCGCGTCGCTGTCGGATCTCGACGCCCAACTGGAGGGCGGCCAAGTCCGCGTGCTTGCATCCTCGCTCGATGCGCGCAGCCCCCTGGCGCCTGATGTCCCGACTTTCCGCGAATCCGGCGTCGACGTGGAGATGCCGAGTTGGGTCAGCGTGCACGCGCCGGCCAAAACGCCGGCGCCGATCGTCGCAACGCTGCAAACGTGGTTTGCGGAAGCGCTCGCCGAGCCGGCAGTGCGCCAACGGCTCGCTTCGATGGAGATGAGCGCCGCTCCCATATGTGGCGCGCCGTTCGATGCATTTCTGCGCGCCCAATACGAACTCATAGGTCGGACGATCCGCGAGGCGGGAATTAAGGAGTGAAGACCAAGGCGCGGTCTCTTGTACGGGTCATACTGATTAGACCGCATAGCGCGCGGCCGCCCGTGTGGACGCGATCTGATACGGAATGCATACGCGAAGCATGCGTGCAAGCAACAATGAGGAGGCTATGATGATCAGGCGCATGATGGCCGCAAGCTTCGCGATCGTGCTCGGACTGACGTCACGCACGCCCGCTCAGGACGAAAAAGCTTATCCGAATGGAACAGTTCGACTGATCGCGCCGTCGGCCCCAGGTGGGAATCCTGACGTGCTCGGCCGCCTATTGGGTCAAAAACTAGCGGAATATTTCGGCGGGTCATTTATCGTTGACAATATACCCGGCGCCGGAGGCGTCGTCGCCGCGAAAGCCGTGGCGACGGCCAAGCCCAACGGGCTGACGCTTTTTCTGGGCGATACGGGCGCGTTGGCGATCACGCCGGCGATCACACCCGACCTGGGTTACGATCCGCTCACCGACTTCACGCCTATCACCGCCTTGGCGACAGTTCCGACAGTGCTGTTGATTGATCCGTCGACGCCGGCGACGACGCTAAACGAGTTTATCGAGTTGGCGAAGTCGCGGCCAAACCAGATCACCTATAGTTCTGTCGGCGTTGGCTCCATTCACCAATTCACTATGGAAGAATTCGCTGAACGCGAGGGCCTTAAATTTCGGCACGTGCCATACCGGGGCGTCGCGGCTGCAGTCAGCGGCATTCTTGCAGGAGAGGTGATGGCCGGGTGGGCGGGCGTGCCGAATGTCGCGGCTCTCATTCAGACAGGCAAATTGCGTGCGCTCTGCACAAGCATACTGACGCGACCAGTGTCGCTTCCGAACGTCGCGACCTGTTCCGAAGCCGGTGTACAAGGTTTCAACGTGGCGACGACGATTGGATTGCAAGGTCCGGCCGGCCTTGCCTCCGGCCTTGTCGCGCGTCTTCAGGGCGCCGTCGCCAAGGCGCTTCGTACGCCGGACCTGACGAATCGGTTGAAGATGCTCGGCATGGAGATGCAGGAAAACGGCACGGCGCAGTACGTCGCCTTCCTCAAAGA
Organism: Beijerinckiaceae bacterium; assembly: GCA_965276595.1. GTDB lineage: Bacteria > Pseudomonadota > Alphaproteobacteria > Rhizobiales > Beijerinckiaceae > Terripilifer. Next base: position 1,044,496 of record CBDIBA010000012.1, on the reverse strand, counting down.
GGATGTAGAACGTTATGCCCTCGCCGCAAAGAAGCTGAATCTGAACGCAAATACCCAATCGCGATAAAGCCCTTCACGCAATGCGAACCGGAATTGGCCTTAAGGCGAGACACGTTGCGGAGGGCGAGATTGCCAACGCATCGACGCTGAGATAATTCTCGACATTCAGAGGGGAACGCCGAATGAGACGCGCATGGGCTGCGTGGGCCTTTCTATGTGTCGGCATTCTGAACGATGCCGAGCCGGCGTGGACCGCCGAGCCTGACCCGGTCAACGTTGGTACGACAAACGTTCTCGCCGACGTGGGAAATTTTATTGCAGACAAGCGTGGCTATTTCGCTGCCGAACATCTGAAGGTCAATTTGATTGCTTTCAACGCGGCGGCGCGCATGATTGCGCCGCTCGCCTCCGGCGATCTCGATGTCGGCAGCGGCGGCGTCGCGGCAGGCCTTTTCAATGCGGCGAACCGCGGGGTTGGTCTGAAAATCGTCTCTGACAAGAGCACATCTGTGCCGGGCTTCGGCGATAGCGGGCTCGTCGTGCGCAAGGACATCGTTGACGCCGGTCGCTACGGAACGCCGAAGGATTTAAAAGGATTCAAGCTGGCCATTCCGGCGGAGGGAACCGCCACGAGCGCCTCCCTCGATCGCTTCTTCGGCGCCGCAGGATTCAGCCTGAACGACATGGATGTCGTTTATTTATCGTTTCCGCAGATGGTCAACGCGCTGGAAAACAAAGCCGTCGACGTCGCCTTCCTGACCGAGCCGAGCCTGACCAACGCTTTGGAGCAAGGAGCGGTTCGCATAACTTCAGATGCGGAGATAATCCCTAACCACCAAATCGCTGTCACGCTGAACTCGGAAAAGTTCGTCAGCACCCGCCGCGAGGTGGCTGTGCGCTACCTGCGCGCTCTTCTGCGCGGCGTGCGCGACTATACAGACGTTACGCGCGACGGCAGGCTCAAAGGCCGCGGGGCGGAGGACGTCATCCAGATACTGACCGAGTATAGCTTGATCAAGGATCCCGACGTGTACCGCCGGATCAGCGCGATCCATTGCGATACCGACGGGAGAATCAACCTCGCCAGTCTGGAAGGCGATCTCGCTTACTTTAGGTCGCACGGATTCATCCAGGGGAATGTTACAGTTGCGGACGTGGTGGATACGTCGATCGCTGCGGACGCCGTGCGCGTTCTTGGCCCATACACGCCAAAGAAGTGATCCCGCCGAGGTTCGCCAAGCCGGAGGAAAGCGATGCTGTCGAAGGAAGACAACGAGCGCCTGACGCATGTCGGCCGGGGGACGCCGATGGGCGAACTCATGCGCCGATATTGGCTGCCGGCCTGTTTCTCGCAGCAGATCGGGACGCCCGACGGGCCGCCGGTTCGCGTGAAGCTTCTGGGCGAGCGTCTCGTGGCGTTCCGGGACACGATTGGGCGCGTCGGGCTTATCGACGAGCGTTGTCCCCACAGAACCGCATCCATGTATTTCGGCCGCAATGAAGAGTGCGGATTGCGTTGCGTCTATCATGGCTGGAAATTCGACGTGAACGGCGCTTGCGTCGACCTGCCGAGCGAGCCGCCGGGCAGCACGTTGCAGCGAAAAGTCTCGATTACCGCCTACCCCTGCGTCGAACGCGGCGGCGTGGTGTGGACCTACATGGGTCCGGCGGAGCAAAAGCCCGAGTTCCCCGACCTTGAATGGACGCTGGTTCCCGAGTCGCACCGGGTCGTCACTCGCCACGTGCAGGAATGCAATTGGCTGCAAGCTTTCGAAGGTGGATTCGACTCGAGCCACCTTGCCTTTCTGCATGGCGGATCGGTCGAGTCCTCGGTGAGGAGCGTACCCTCACGCTACGAGGTCATCCCCACGGACTTCGGATTCGTCGTCGGTACTGGACGCGATCTCGGCCCCGGCATGATCAATTGGACGGCCAACGTCATGCTGATGCCGTTCCACAAGATCATCGGCACCACGCCGATCGGCGCTCACGTATGGACGCCGATCGATGACGAGAACACCATGCTCTACAGCGTCGAGTTCAACTCGGAGCGGCCGCTTTCCGAAGAGGATTTGGCGCGCACGCGCGACTATCACGGCATTCACACGGAAAATATCCGCGGGACCGATCGGGCCATCGCCAACAAGGACAACGACTATCTCATGGACCGCGCGTTGCAGGCGAGCGGAAACTCCTACTCGGGAATGCGCGGCCTTGGCGTCCAGGATTGCGCCATCCAGGAGTCCATGGGATCGATCGCCGATCGCACGATCGAGCATCTCGGCGTCAGCGATACGGCCATCATAAAAATCAGACGTCTGCTGCTACAGACCTTGAAGGATCATGAGCAAGGCAAGCCGATTCCCGGAATAGACCCGTGGAGTTATCGGGTTCGCTCGGCGCGCTTCAATGCTCCCATCGACGCGTCTTTCGCGCGCGAAATGGAGGCTTACGTGCGACCGAGCGCGCTTGCGCAAGCCGTGTAGCCGACGCGGGTCCGCGAACGTTTGAATGCAAACCGCGGTTATCGTGAGATCCGCGCTGTTGCAAACGACGTGGATTGAACGACGTTGCTGAATACGAGTCGTCAGGCAGGCCAACAAGGTCAAACGTTTTTTCCAAACGCTGAAAGAAGCTTCAGAATGTCGTCGGGTCTCAGCGTGGAGCAGAATCTTCTTCGAGACTCCATCAAGCGCCTGAACGCGCAACATTCTCCGCCAGGCTACATCCGCAAGCTTGAGCGCGATAACGCCTATCCTTACGAGCTTTATAAGGCGTGGGTAGACGCGGGACTGTTTGGCGTCGCGTTCCCCGAAACGTATGGCGGCTCGGGCGGGTCGATCGTGGACCTCGCGATCGTGGTGGAGGAGATCGCTTACAACAGCATCGATTTCCAAATGGCCTTTGGCGGAACGATGTTTTGCGGGTTGAACATCCTCCGCAAGGGATCGGACGAACAGAAATCCTTTTGGCTTCCCAAAATCATCAAGGGCGAGCGGCGGATGTCTATTTCGATATCCGAGCCCGAAGCCGGGTCCGATGTGGGCAATATCCGCACGCGCGCAACGCGCGACGACGAGATGTTTGTCGTGAACGGAGAAAAGTTATGGAACACCGGCGCCGGCGCGCACAATGTTATGTTGAACGTTTACGTGAAGACGGATCAATCGGCGCATTACCGTGACGGCATGTCGCTCATGCTGATCGACAACGATGCGCAAGGGGTCGCCTTTCGTAAGCTCGACATGCTGGGGCGACGATGCACGGGGACGTACGAAGTGTTTTTCGACGACGTTCGCGTTGATCGGGACCGCGTGATCGGCGGCGAAAACAAGGGATGGCAATGCTTGCTGTCGGGCCTCCAGGTGGAACGGGTCGTCTCGGCTGCGGGAAATTGCGGGGCTGCTCAGGCAGCCGTGGATTTGGCCAGTTCCTACGCGCGAGACCGTAAGCAGTTTGGTCGTCCCATCGGCTTAAATCAGGCCATCGCACACATGCTTGCCGACATGCAGACCGAGACCGCCGCCGCGCGTGCGCTTCTCTGGCATGCGGCTCGCCTCATTGAGGCCGGCGAAGACGCGTTTCAGGAAATTACCATGGCGAAACTCAAGGCCGCCGAGACCTACGTCCAGGTCGCCAACATGGGCATGCAGATCATGGGCGGCTTTGGATACAACAAGGACTTCGATATGGAGCGCCATTATCGGGACGCCCGGGCGTCGACGATTGCGGCTGGAACCTCGCAAATTCAGCGCAATCTGATCGCGGGAATGATGGGACACAAGGTGCGGTAGACGGCTGGTTACGGAGAAAGCATTTCGATGCGAAACGCTGCGCTGAGCCTGATTTTATGGCTATCCCTCAACTCGCCGGGATCGGCCGACGATTTTCCAAATCACGATCTTCGATTTATTGCGCCGTTCAGCGCCGGCGGTCCGACCGATACCGCCGGACGGCTCATTTCGGAGCCTTTGCGCCGGCAGCTCGGACAATCCATCATCATCGAGAACGTTCCGGGCGCGAGCGGTGTGATCGGAACGCAAATGGTCGTCAACGGATCGAGTGATGGATACACGTTGTTGGTGGGCGGTATCGCGCCGATCGTCCTGGTCCCTGCGGTCAAGACGCTGCGGTATGATGTCTCGCGGGATCTCGCGCCGCTCGGACTGATTTGGCGATCGCCGGAAATTCTTGCGGTGCGACCGACGCTACACGTCGCGTCGGTCAGGGACCTCGTCGATTATTTCAAGAAGAATCCTGGCAAGGGAACATACGGGTCTGCGGGCGTCGGTACGGTGACCCACTTGGCGGGCGAATTGTTCAAGGAAGAAGCGGCGATCAACGTCACGCATGTCCCCTACAAAAGCACTTCGAATTCGGTGACCGACCTGATGGGCGACCACGTTGACATGATCTTCGGCGATATCGCGATCCTCGAGCCTTTGGTGAAGGCCGGAATGGTGAAGGCGTTGGCCATCACCTCCACGGCCCGATCCTCTTTGCTGCCCGACGTTCCGACGATGGCGGAAGCTGGCTTCCCCAAGGTCGAGACGGAAGTGTGGTTCGGCCTTTTTGCGCCGGCGCGCGCGCCCGCCCCCGTTCTGGACCGACTCAAGGCGGCTGTTCTCGCGGCTCAGAAAGACCCGGCCTATGTCAAAGACTTGGCAAACCTCGGAATCTCGCTTGGCGACTTGGGGTCGGAGGGCCTCGCGAGATTCGTCGGTCAGGAAAACGAGCGGTGGACGCCTATCTTGAAACGCATCGGCGTCACATTTCAGTAGCTCGCAATTTATCGACGGACGGCGTGTCGTTTTTCAACCGCCGTGTTTCATAGCGTGTTCGTCAAAGGAGGGGACGTCTGTGGGATCGGGATCGAAGCCAAAGATTGCGACGGACAACAGCGACCTCGGCATGCGTCTCGTCTACGACGACTTGCGAAGCTGGTTGATCGAGGCTGAACGCCTGGGCGAGGTCAAGCGGGTCAGCGGCGCGTCTTGGCAGGAGGAGATCGGTCTCGCCACGGAACTCGTCAGTCACTCGGAAGCCGCTCCCGCCGTTCTGTTCGACGACATTCCCGGGGCGCAAAAAGGATTCCGCGTGCTCACCAACATTTTTGGAGGCGCGCGCAAGAACATGACGCTCGGCTTTCCGACAGACCTCGACAAGGTCGGGCTTAGCGACGCATTCGCTCAGGCGTGGGAAGAGCAAAAGGCGCTCCCCCCTGTTTTCGTGGAAAGCGGTCCGATCTTCGAGAATGTCGTTGTCGGCGAAGATGTCGATCTCGAGATATTCCCGACGCCGCTTTGGCATCAGGGCGACGGCGGCCGCTATATCGGAACAGGCTCTTACAACGTGACCCGCGATCGGGACACAGGCGATCTGAATCTTGGAACCTATCGGATCATGCTGCGCGATAAGAGGCATGTCACCTACAATGCGGCGCCCGGCAAACATGGTCGCCTGCATCACGAAAAATATATCGCCAAGTCTGAGAAGATGCCGGTCGTCCTCGTTCTCGGCGGCGACCCCATGACATTCCTGCTGGGTGGAACCGAGGCGCCGGACGGTGTCTGCGAATACGATATCGCCGGCGGCTTGCGCAACGCGCCGCTGCAATTGGTGCGCGGCAAGATCACCGGCCTGCCGTTTCCCGCCAACGCCGAAATCGTTCTCGAGGGGTTTGTTCACCCCGAAATGCTCGTTCCGGAAGGACCGTTCGGAGATTGGACAGGAACCTACACGGAAAGCGGGCGTAAACGACCGCTTTGCGAGATATCAGCGGTCTATTACCGGAACGATCCCATTCTCTTGGGTTTTGTGCCGCAGAGCCTTCCCGATGAATATTCCCGCTATCGCGCCATCACCCGCTCGGCGCTCCTCAAGCAAAACATCCAGGCCGCGGGGGTTCCCGATGTCAAATCCGTGTGGGCGCACGAGTGCGGAGGGTCGCGACTCCTATACGGCGTCTCGATCAAACAGCGCTATGACGGACATGCGGTCCAGGCCGGTCATATAGCTTGTCAATGCCACGTCGGAGCCTACGGCGGCCGATGGGTGATCGTCGTCGACGACGACATCGACGTGACGGATCTTCAGGAGCTGATATGGGCGGCTTTGACGCGCGCCGATCCGGTCAAGGACATCGATTTCTTACGCGGCGGCTGGAATTCGCCGGCGGACCCTCGTATCGAACCGGCCGAACGCGCAAAGGGCAACATCACCAGCTCTCGAATGATCATCAACGCGTGCCGCCCGTTCAGTTGGAAAGCGGACTTTCCGGCGCCCGTCAAAGCGTCGGCGGAAGCCGCCCAACGCGCGAGAGAACGATTCGGTTGGCTTCTGGACTAGGTGTTCGATCCCGGCTTTCGATGGCGCGATCTTTCTTTGGGAGAGAAGGATACGCAATGGAGAGCAACAATGATCAAGAATCGTATCTCGATCGCGGCTGCGCAGCGCTCGGTTTCCTCATATCGCCTCGATGCTCCGAAGCTTGGCGATCTCCTCCGCAGTGTAGCTGATCTCGGCCAGGATCTCGTCGGTGTGCTCGGCGTATTCGGGGGCGGCGGTGGTCAGGCGGCTGGGGGTTCGGCTGAGGCTGAAGGGTTGGGCCAGAACACTGATTTCGCCGAGAACCCCTGAACTGACGCCCTGCCATACTTCCAAATGTCGAACTTGGGGATCGGCAAAGGTCTGCTCGATGCTGTAGATCGGGCCGCAGGGGATCCCGGCCGTGTTGAAGTGCTCAACCCAGATCGCCGTATCCTTCTGCGCGGTGATCCCTTCGATGAGCGCGTTCACTTCCTGCTGGCGGTCACGACGGGCGGCAGCCGTGGCGTAATCAGGATGTCGGATGAGATCCTCGCGTTCGATCGCTTTGCAAAAGCGCGGCCACATCGGTGGCGTCGGCGCAAGATTGATATAGCCGTCGCGGGTTCGGAAGGTGTTGGTCGGCACCGCGGTCGGGTGATTGTTCCCCGCCTGTTCGGCGATCTCGTTTTTCATGAGATAGCGGGCGCCCTGGAAGTCCAGCAGGAAGATGAGCGCCTGCAGCAGGGACGCCTGCACCCACTGCCCCTGGCCGGACGTTTGGCGCTCATGAAGCGCCACGAGAATGCCCGATGCCGCGAAGATTCCTGCTGCGAGATCGGCCAGGGCGATGCCGACCCGCATCGGCCCCCGACCGGGCTCGCCGGTGATGGACATGAGACCCGACATGCCCTGCGCGATTTGATCGACGCCAGGACGGTCCCGATAAGGGCCATCCTCGCCGAAGCCGGAGATGCTGGCGTAAACGAGGCGCGGATTGATCTCGCGGAGAATGTCGTAATCGATCTTCAGGCGATGCTTGACGCTTGGGCGGAAGTTCTCGACGAGAACGTCCGCCTTCTCGACGAGACGCAGCAGCACGGCGCGGCCTTCCGGCTTTTTCAGATCGATGGCGATGCTCCGCTTGCCTCTCTGCAAGTTCTGGAAATCGGCGTCGTGACGAGGGGAGAAGTCGGTCTGCGCGCTCTGGGCCCGATCGCTCTCGCGCAACTCGACCCTGATAACGTCAGCGCCCCAGTCGCTGAGTTGGCGAACGCAGGCGGGACCGGCACGAACCCTCGTCAAGTCGAGAACGGTAACGTTGCCCAACGCGCTCGATGCAGGTCGAAAGCCCACGGTATCTCCAAAGGATGCTTCCATCGAGATAAAAGCTTTTCCGGAATTTCCGTCAAGCGGAGCCGGCTCGTGTGGAACCGCCGATCCAAGGTGCGCGCTTCTGGCGTCAAGCGCGCCAAGGCGCGACGCGCGCCTCGAGGCGCGATAAGACAGCCATCAGCAGCATCGAGGCGCCGGCGAGTATGAACACGCCGGTGAACAGCGTCGGCATGTCGTAAGACTCGGCCGAAAACCAGATCATGTTGCCGACGCCCGCTTCAGACCCGAATATTTCGGAGATCAGGACGCCGGCGAGCGCGCGCGCGACGGCGATGCGCATACCCGCGATGATGAAGGCAAATGCGTTCGGAAACAGGACGGTGCGGATGACCTGCGCACGATTTGCGCCGAACGCGACCGCAGCCTCGACGAGATCCTTATCCGTCGATCGGATGCCGAGGCTCGTATTCACGGCAATCGGAAAGAACGCCTCGATAAAGATGATCGCGATCTTCGAGTAGACGCCGATGCCCATCAGAACGACGAAGATCGGCGCTAGCGCGATCATCGGCGTCGCATAGAGAGCGCCGATCCAAGGTTCGGCATACTGAGCGAAATTGCGGCTCAGCGCGAGACAGACGCCAAGCCCGACGCCGAATATCACGGCTGAGCCATAGCCCAAACAGAACTCGATGCCGCTAACCCGGATATTGTTCCACAGCTTGCCAGTTTGAGCCAACTCGAACGCGCGAGCGAGAATAGAACTGAGGGAAGCGAAGACGAGATCGCTCTTGATGACGTAAGCGCCCATGAACTGCCAAAGGGCTGCTACGACGATCACCGAGACAAGCATCCTCCGGCGCGCCGGAGACAGCACGCCCGCGATGCCGCTCCCTTTCGTCATCGTCGAGACACTCACACGTTCAGCGCGTCTTCGAAGGCGGCGTCGGTCAACGTCTGCGGCGGCTGGCCGCATCGGGCCTCTGTAGGCCTTCGCCCATGTTTAAGACTGGCAGTCGCTTTCGCTGCGGTATGGGAAACGCTCTGACGCGCATTGCGATTCCGATCGTGGGACGGCACCAGATGGCGCGCCAATGCATAGTCCTCCCTCCCTATGGCGTTCGTGAGTTAGCGCAAGCTTGACTCCACGATCCGGCCAAGTCAACGTCGCTAGTGTTAAGTCACTTAACAAAAGTCCAGTGCGGATGCATGGCGCAAAAACTGGCGATCCAACACATCAGTCACACGTTCGCCGCGAACGAAGGCATGGACGTGCTGGTGTTGGACGACGTTACTTTTTCTGTCGCAGCTGGTGAATTTATTTGCGTCATTGGCGCCAGTGGATCGGGAAAAACGACCTTGCTGCGCATTATCGCCAGCCTTATGCCTCCATCCTCGGGCGAAGTCCTGATTGATGGAAAGCCATCGAAAAAGCCTGGCGGAAAAATGAGTTTCGTTTTCCAACGCGATTCGTTATGGCCTTGGCGCAACGTGATCGAGAACGCCTCCTACGGATTGGAGATCGCCGGTCTCAGCAAAAAGAAAGCTGCCGAGCAGGCGAAGCCATATGTCGAAATGGTCGGGCTCGGCAGGTTTGGCAGCTATTATCCCCATCAGATCTCGGGCGGCATGCGCCAGCGAGTCAACTTGGCGCGGGCGCTCGCCGTCGAGCCCGATATTCTCCTTATGGATGAACCTTTCGCCGCGCTCGACGCGCAAACGCGCGAGATCATGCAGGTTGAGTTGACCCGAATTTGGGAAAAGACCCGGAAAACCGTGGTGCTGGTGACACACCAGATCGATGAAGCGATTTTCCTTGCCGACCGCGTGGTGACGATGTCCGCGAGCCCTGGAACGGTTCGCGCGATTACGCCCATCGAGCTCGAACGTCCCCGCAACCTTCGAGCGAAGCGCACGGAAGCTTTTCAGGCTTACGTTGGCCAGCATTGGGAAATGATAGAGAGCGAAGTGATTAAAGGTTTCCAAGCGCAGCCGTCGTCATGATGAAACGACGGAAGGAAGATCGTATGACACCTTTGAAGATCGTCATCGGCGTGGCGAGCGGACTGATTGCGCTGAACGGACACGCGGCGCGCGCGCAGACCGAAGTCAGGCTCGGCGTGCTGTCGCCGGAAATCACGGCGTTCTGCCTCAGCCCTGGCGGCCTGCTCGAACCGGCGTTCTCGCCCTTTCCTGCGGAAGTCCCTGGCGTCAAGTTTCGCAAGATTCAGGTGAGCATCTCGCAAGCGCCCGTCGTGACAAGCAGCGGCGACATCGATATGGCGGAATGCGCCGGACCCGACGGTCTCATTCAGGCATGGCGCAAGGGCGCCAAGAACGCCGTCATGGTTTTTGTGGCGACCCCAAAACCAGCTTACGTGTTGATCGGCGGCAAGAACATTAAAAGCATGCGCGACTTGGAGGGCAAAACTGTTGGTTCCCCGGGCCCGCAGTCGACGGCCGGTCAAACCGCCATCACCATCTTGCAGCGTGGCGCCGGGTTGGCCGAGGGCAAAGACTACAAGATTGTCTCGACCGGCGCCGGCAGCGCGCGCGACGCCGCTTTGGCGGCAGGAAAAATCGACGCGATTCCGAGTTTCGCGCCGCTTAGCTACAAGCTGGTCGATGAGGGTCTAAATCAAATCGGCGATCTCGCAGACTACGTCAAATACCACGTCACCGGGACCATTCTGGTGAATAAGACTTGGGCGGAGAAGAACAGCGATGCGCTTGTCGCCATTTTGAAGTCGTTCGTGCAGACCGGGCGGTGGCTGCGCGATCCCGCGAACAAGGATGCCGTCCTCGCCAGTCTTGCCTCTCGCGTGATGGAGGGCCCCGCGCCGATGGGCGCCGAGCACGCCAAGCGTTTCTATCACGACATCATCGAGCAGGGGCGCATTTCGGTAGACGGCTATGCTCCTCCTGAAGCCTTCATGTCCAACCTGGAAATTATGACCGAGCGAGGCGCGATCAAAAAGGAGGAGTATCCGTCCCTCCGGGAGCTGGTCGACTACTCCTACCTCAATCGTGCGCTCCAGGAGCTCGGTTCGCCTCCGGTCCCCGCGATCCGATAGGTGGGCCAGCAAGCGGATTGAAGTCATTGCTTGTGTTCATGCCGACAATCCACGTCGAGCGTCTCGCCGCATACGCGCGCGACACATGGCCAAAGTGAGCTTGCTAATGTCAGGGTCGGGCGGCATGATCGGCTTCAAAGGGCGGCTGCACTGGGAGGTAGGTTTAGATGACTGATCTGCAGCCACGCGCTGCCGAAGGTTTGTCCGAGTCCGAGCGCACGTTGCTGCGCGACTCCGTGCGCGAGCTTCTCGCAAGACGCTGGCCGGTAGAAGGCGCATCGAAGAATGCCGACGATTCGCATGCGTTAGGGAAACTGTGGCGTGAGTTTGCGGAGCAAGGATTCGTCTCCGTCGGGTCGAGTCGTAGCGAAGTCGGTCTTCGCGAAATCATTTTAATCTTCGAAGAACTGGGACGCGCGTCATGCCTGGCCCCGCTGCTCGGCGCCGTCGGAGCGAATATCGTGCTTGCGTCCGCAGGCTCAGACGAGGCGCTCGCCTTCCTTGAGGACCTTCACCGAGGCGATGCGATGGTCGCTCTGGTGTTAGCGGCTTTTGACGGCGATCGGGCCGCGGGCCGCATCGAAATACGTGGTCAAGAATTGTTCGGGAAAGCTTCGTTCGTCGAGGGCGCTCAGCTGGCGACTCACTTTCTCGTATTTACCGACGCGCCCTTCAGCGCAGCCATAATCGTCGAAAGGGAGGCTCCAGGGCTGAAGATCAAGATTACGCCGGGTCTCGCGGCTCCTGCGCTGGCGGAGGTCACATTCGAACGTACGCCTGGTATTCAAGTCCACCAGCGGCCCGCTGTCCTTGTCGATGCGGCGCTCGTCGCACAAGTGGCTTGCGCCGGCCGCGCGCTTGGCGCGGCGCGACGCGGCTTCGAGCTCGCCGTCGATCATGCCAAACTCAGGAAGCAATTTGGCCAGTTCATCGGGCAGTTCCAGGCCATCCAACACAAGCTCGCTAACTGTCTGATCAGTTTAGACGGGGCCACGCTAACACTCGATGCGGCAGCCGAGGCGTATGATAAAGCCAATCCGAACTGGCGAGTCTTTGCTGCTTCGGCGCTCGCGTTCGCCGGCCCGGCGCTGCGCGCTGTTTCGATCGAGACGCACCGGGCGCTAGGCGCCGTCGGCTATGCCGAGGAACACGAAGCGCCGCGGCATTTCCGCCGCGTCCATGCAGATCTTGCCCGCTTCGGCGGCGTTATGCGCGCTCGGGCCGAGCTCGCCGATTTCTTACTTGGCCCGGCTCAGTAGCTCAATCGAGACCAGATGGCGACCCTTCCCGCGCATGACTTGGGACCCGCTGCAAACGCCTTTCGGAAGGACGTGCGTGACTGGCTTGCGAAGCACTGGACGCCTGAAAAACGAGCGGCTGACCTGCATAAGCCGTTCAAAGATCGCGGCTGGGATGCGGATTTCTCGAAGCTACTGGGCCGCGACGGTTGGATCGGCGTGGGCTGGCCAAAAGAATTCGGCGGTCAGGGCCGCAGTCCGACGGAGCAGATCACGTTTATCACCGAGGTGCTGAACGCCGGCGCTCCCTATCTGGCGCACAACATCGGCGAGTCTATCGTCGCTCACGCGCTTTTCGCACACGGCGCCAAGGAGCAGCAGGACGAATGGCTGCCCGCCATCCGGCGGGGCGAGCGCACTTTCGGTCTCGGCTACAGCGAGCCTGACGCGGGCTCCGATCTTGCGTCTTTGCGCACGCGCGCGACGCGTGACGGCGATCACTGGGTCATCAACGGTCAGAAGCTGTGGTCGACGGGCGGCGACAAAGCGGAGTACATGTGGCTCGCCGTGCGCACGGATCCAGATGCCAAGAAGCACGCCGGTATTAGCGTCCTGATGGTCGACCTTCGCTCTCCGGGCGTTACCATTCGCCCCAGCCTCGCCCTATACGGTAAAACCTTCAGCGCGCACTTCTACGACGACGTCCGTGTGCCGGCAAAAAACATGGTCGGCGAGGTCAACACGGGCTGGAAGGTCATCACCGATGCGCTCGCCTCCGAGCGGGTTATGATCGGCGCCGGCCGTATGGCCTTGATCGAGCGCGCGTTCGATCACCTCACCGAATATGTGAGGACATCGGAGATGGGCGGAAAGGCGCTTCGAGATGATCCAGTGATCCGCGATCGCCTTGGAGAGCTGGCTGCCGATATAGAGGTTGCGCGTCAGTTTCAGATGCGGAATGCGCACATCATTGAACAGGGCAACACGCCCTTGTCAGAAGCGGCTATGGGAAAGGTTTTCTCCAGCGAGTTGCAGGAGCGCCTCGGCCAGGCCGCACTTGACATCCTTGGAGCCGGCGGTTTGCTGTCCGAAGACGCTGAGAGCGCGCCGATCGGCGAAATGGAACAACTGTTGCGTCATTCGATCATGGGCATGATCGGCGGCGGCACCAATGAAATCCAGCGGAACGTCATCGCACAGCGGGGACTCGATCTGCCTAGGTAAATCAGGAGGGCTTCGTTGAGCGAAGAGAAAGTTGTCACCTATGAATTGCAAGGCGAGATCGCTCTGGTCGGCCTCAATCGGCCGGACAAGCGCAATGCCTTGAGCCCGGAACTGATGGTTCAACTGCACGAGGCCGTGGTGCGCGCTGGCGCGGAGGCGAAGTGCGGCGTCATCTTCGGCCATGGCGACAATTTCTGCGCGGGCCTTGACTTGGCCCGGGCCGCACAGAGCTGGAAAGGAGGCAAGTCGCAGCGGCTTCCCTTTCCCTTTCCCCGCAGTTCTCCTCAAGAGGAAATCGCGCGCGGAAATATTCCGTTCATCGCAGCGCTGCATGGAGCAACGCTTGGGGGCGGTTTCGAGGTCGCCGCGGCTGCGCACATCCGCGTTGCGGACGAGACGACGTTTTTCGGCTTGCCGGAAGGAACAAGAGGAATCTTTGTCGGCGGGGGCGGTTCGGTTCGTATTGCGCGCCTCCTAGGATTTGCGCGCATGCAAGACATGATGCTCACGGGTCGCGCGCTCAAACCTGACGAGGCTGAACGTTATGGCGTCGTGCAATATGTGGTGGCGAAAGGGCAGTCGGTCGAGAAAGCCAAGGAACTAGCCGCCAAGATTTGCAAGAACGCGCCGCTGTCGAACTTCGCCATAACCAACAGCCTGCCGCGGCTCCAGGATATCTCCTACGACGATGGACTCTACTTCGAGCGGATGGTTGCCGAGTACACCAGAAGCCCCGAATCGATCGAAAGGCTGAATCAGTTTCTCGACGGAACGGCGCCTCGGGTGCGCATGCCGGATTAGGCCGGTGAAAGGTGAAGCCGGTCCGAATTTCAAAAATTAGAGAGGGTGGAAATGAGTTTGCGCGACAACGCAATCGTCGCCTACGCCGAGACGAAAGTCATGGAGAAAAGCGATCGAGACGTCTGGGTGCTGTCGGGCGAGATTCTTGAAGAGTTGCTGGACAAGACGGGGATCGACAAGGCGGAGATCGACGGACTCGTCATCGCGGGGCTCAGCTCCACCGGGGCGGGCAATTTGTTCTGGGCGCAAACGACAGCCGATCAACTCGGGCTCGAACTCGGGTTTTGCGAGCAGGTGCATATCGGGGGGTGCTCGGCGGCAGGTTGTGTTGCGCGCGCCGCGGCGGCGATCGACGCCGGTTTCTGCGAGACAGCTCTGTTGCTGTTCGCGGATACCCACGTACGGGAGAACAACGCCCGCGGCGACCGTACGTACCGCCGCGAGTGGACAGAGCCATATGGCCTGATGGGCCCGCCTGGAGCATTCGGTCTGCTCACCCGGCGCTACGAGGCGCAGTACGGGCTTGATTACACGATACTGGGCAAGTTGGCGGTGACCCAGCGCAATCACGCTCTCATGAATGAGAACGCCTGCGAGAAGCTGCGTGTCCCGATCACGGTCGAGGATTACCTCAATTCGCGCATGATCGCCGACCCTATCCGCCTGCTGGATTGCGTCATGCCGGCCGACGGCGCCGCCGGGCTGATGATGATGAGCAAGAAGCGAGCGCAGGACAGGGGATTGAAGAACTGCATCGTTCCCATTGGCTATGCCGAGCGCACCAATTTCAAAGGGGGTGAAAATTTCGTCGATGTGACGCGAAGCGGCCACGAGGTAGCCGGGAAGAAAGCGCTCTCACAGGCGGAGATTGGCGTCAAGGACGTGGCTTCCTTCCATCCTTACGACGATTTCATCATCGCGATCATGCTTCAGTTCGAGGCCTTCGGCTTCTGCCAGCCGGGAGAGGGGGTACAATTCATTCGCGACACCGATCTCTCGTATAATGGGGATCTGCCTCTCAACACCGGAGGCGGACAGATATCGGCGGGCCAGGCGGCCTGCTCGTCACACAATTTGATCGAGGCGGTGCGTCAGTTGATGGGCGAAGCCGGCGAGCGGCAGGTGAAGAACACCCAAAACGCGCTCGTCACCGGCATCGGCTGGATCAATTATGGACGCAACTGGGGCACCAGCTCCGCACTGGTGCTGGTTCCGAACGCATGATCGAGGGTCGCATGGCCATTCCGTTGAATGACACGCTGAGCGTGAAGCGCGACATCGCGCATTTCGATTTTTCGATGCCGTTTTGGGAGGCGACGCGGCAAAAGAAGCTTGTCATCCAATTCTGTAAGGCGACCGGCAAGCCGCAGCACTATCCCCGCCCGGTCAGCATCTTCACGGGGCGCCGCCGCGACATCGAATGGCGGCAAGTGTCGGGCCGGGGAGTGTTATTCTCATACACGATCACGCGTCGTGGAACCCCGCAGTTCCGTGGGGCCGAGCCTTACTGCGTGGCGAACGTAACGCTCGATGTCGGCGTGAACGCGATCGCAAATCTCGTCAACTGCGGGATCGACGATCTTGAGATCGGAATGAAGGTCAGACCATACTGGCGCCCGCTCGATGACGGCACGCATTTGCTCATGTTCGAGCCCGACAGGGGCGCATCATGACGGGCCCGGAATCCGCGCGCGGGCCTCAGGCCGTCGCCAAATTTCTACGCCCGCGATCCGCGGCGATCATCGGCATATCGGCGCGTGCGGGCAGCACTGGCCAAGTGATTCTGCAGTCGCTCAAGGCCAATGAATTCCGTGGAGATATACATCTCGTCGGCCGCAGCGCCGAACCGATCGATGGCCGGCCTGTTCTGAAGAGCGCAGATGAATTGCCGGAGGGAGTCGATCTCGCCATCTTCACGCTGCCCGCCGCCGCTGTCCGGGACGCGGTTGCGGCATGCGTGAAAAGAAAAGTGGGGGCGGCGATGGTTTTCGCCGCCGGGTTCGCCGAATCGGGAAATCGAGACACGCAGGAAGATCTCGCAAGGAGTGCGCGCGAAGGCGGCTTGGCCGTCGTAGGCCCAAACTGTCTCGGGTTCACGAACAACGTCGACGGCCTGATGCTGCACATGATGTTCGCACGAAGGGCGCGGCGCTTTACCGAAGGGTCCAGGCCGGGCGTGGCGTTCGTCGGCCACAGCGGCGGCATGCTTGGTCATTTCCAGCGTGCGACCGATGCGCGCGGGATTCCTCTCTCCTACGTGATCTCCACTGGCAACGAGGCTGGTCTTGATCTTGCTGATTTCCTTGAATTTCTGGCCGACGATCCCGCTACCAGCGTGATCGTTTTGTATGCCGAGCAGATTCGGCGCCCGCACGCCTTTCTCGGCGCATGCCGTCGTGCGCGATCGGCCAGCAAGCCTGTCGTCGTGCTGCACCCGGGGCGGAGCGCGAAGGCGAAGCGCGCCGCGCTTTCGCATACGGGGGCGCTCGCCGGCGACTATGATGTGATGCGCACGAAGATGGAGGCCGCCGGCGCGCTTGTCCTCAACACGATGGACGAAACGATGGACGTGACCGAGATCCTGGCGCGCTTTCCGAGCCCGCCAAACAAGGGTCCCGGCGTCATTACGGCTTCTGGTGCCTTCGTTGCTCTCACCAATGATTTCGCGGAGGAGATCGGACTTGATGTTCCGGCGTTCCAGCCGGAGACTTTGAACCTTCTGACCGCATCTCTGCCTGCCTTCGGCAATTATGGAAATCCGCTCGACGTCACTGCCGGGTCGACCGCCGATGCTTTGCCGATCGTCACCAAAGCGGTGTTTGACGATCCGAATGTCGGAATGGTCTTCATCTCCTACCCCATCAACTCCGCAGCACAGGTGCAGCAATTTAACGAAGCAGCTGCGGGGTCCGCAAAGCCGGCAGTCATTGTGGCTCTAGGCGACAGCTTGCAGCACCCGCCAGACGTCGTTGAAGCGATCGAGGCAGGGCCTTACGTTTTCTCGCGGTCCTCGGACCGAATGCTCCGCGCCATCGGGCATTATACTCGCTACGGCAAGTTGTTGTCGCGCGTTGCGCCAAGCTCTGCGCCAGAGCCGTTCCAAGGCGCGCCGACACTTGCCAGCGGCGCACAGCCCGAATGGGTGGGCAAGAAACTGCTCGCGATCGCCGGCATTCACGCGCCGTTAGGAGATTTGGCGAGAACGGTGGACGAAGCGGTGATCGTGGCCGGGCGCATCGGATATCCCGTTGCCCTCAAAGCTCAGGCGGCCTTGCTGGCCCACAAAACCGAGGCCGGCGGGATTGCGCTGAATCTCGCCGACGAATCCGCTCTGCGTCAGGCGTGGGAGACGGTGACATCAAACGTCAGGCGTTCGGCGGCGACAATTACGCTCGATGGCTGCCTGATCGAAAAAATGGCGCCGAAAGGCTTGGAGCTCATGATAGGAGCAAAACGCGACGCTGCGTGGGGAACGGTGCTGCTGCTGGGCCTTGGCGGAATCTGGGTCGAGGCTCTCGGCGACGTGCAACTGCTGCCGGAGGACGCGAGCGAGACGGAAATCGTGCGATCGCTGCATCGGTTGCGAAGCGCAAAGCTGCTCGACGGCTTTCGCGGGGCTCCGCGCGTCGATGTCGAGTCCGTAGCGCACGCGCTGATGGCCATCGGCCGCCTAATGCGTACCATGCCGGAACTCGTTGAAATCGACGTCAATCCTTTGGTGGCGTACGCCCGTGGCCATGGCGCGACCGCCTTGGACGCCCTGATTGTTGTCCAATAGAATTGCGCGGCGCTCGACCGGCTGCCGCGCAAAATATCGAAAAGTCAGGAGGGCCCAATGATTTGTAAGGTCCCTGTCACGAGCTTCCGTGGTCGCCTTCAACCCCAAGGGACAAACCGGGTCGGAGCGCTCCGACTTCGACGATGCTGCAAACCCGTAACATTGCGATGGAGCCGCAATGTGACATGCTTCGGCCGCATGCTGGTATTTGCCTTGCTTTTGGCCTCGCAAAACGCGTCCAGGGCTATCGCCGACGGCGATGATTATCCCAGCCGCCCGATCCGGATTGTCGTGCCCAATCCCGCCGGCGGAAGCTCGGATACCGCTGCGCGCATGCTGGCGGATCATCTGACCTCCGCGTGGCGACAACCGGTAGTGGTCGACAACCGACCCGGGGGGAACACGGCAATCGGCACGGCGATCGTCGCGCATGCTGCGCCGGACGGATACACAATCTTGTTCGGCGTGCCATCGCTATCAACCTTTAAGGTTCTCATGAAAGAACCGGGTTTCGACGTTGCGAACGATCTTTCACCCATTTCCGAAGTCATGGTCAGTCCCTTCGTCATTGCGGTAAGTCGCGATCTTCCCGTAAGCGACATTGGCGATCTCATACGCCTCGCGAAGGCGAACCCGGGAAAACTGAATTACGGAGGCCTTGCCGGAGCACAGACGCTTGCGACGGAACTTTTTAAAATGGTAGCGGGCGTCGATATCGTTCAAGTTCCATATCAGGGCGAGGCGCCGGCCGCCTCGGCGCTTGCCCAGGGAAGCGTGCAGGTTCTTGTTGCGAGCGCTATCAATATCCGGCCGTTGGCCGATGCGGGCCTCGTCAAGCCGATCGCCGTTACCAGCGCCCAACGGTTACCGTCCATGCCCAACGTGCCAACTGTCGCCGAGGGGGGTCTTTCAGGTTACGATGTTGGCTTCTGGTTCGGCTTGCTGGCGCCGTCCAATACGCTGTCCGAAATTCAATCGAAATTGTCCGAGCAGGTCCGCTTGTTCACGCAACGGCAGGACGTAAAGGACCGATTCGCGCCGCTGCGATTTGTCATGCGCTCATCGACGCCTGAGGAATTCAGACACCTGATTACGTCCGAGATCGGTCAGTGGCAGGATGCGGCGAGATTTGCAGGTATATCGCCGCAATAGATGAGCGGACGCTGGTCGAAAACCCTGCGGCACTCTTTGGGATTGACTTAGCAAAAGCGCCGCGATTGGTCCTGCGGAAATGCTGTTTCTCGGCGGCCGAGAACGTCATTGCGCGAATCAGAGTTGGATCCCGACCATGATCAGCGACAATGGATTTGCGGCGAGGGTCGCTCTTCCCGACATCCTGACATACGATGGATCAACGCCCGGTGGCGGACGAAAAGCGGAGGGCGCAAGCGAATGTTGAGTGTCCGGTCCGTCAACACAGAATACCGCAGCGGCAAGGAAGCCGCGGTCAAGGCCGCGCAGAACGTCAGTTTTGAGGTTCCCAAAGGGGTGTTCTTCACGCTGCTCGGCCCCTCGGGTTGTGGCAAGACGACGACGCTGCGCTCGATCGCGGGATTAGAGCAGCCGAGTTCGGGTGAGATCGAAGCGAACGGCCGCGTCGTCTATTCGTCGACGCGGCGCGTTTTCGTTCCGCCGAACAAGCGCAATTTCGGCATGGTTTTTCAATCCTACGCGATCTGGCCGCATATGAGCGTGTTCGCGAATGCGGCCTTTCCGCTGCAGGTGCGACGCAATCGGCCGAGCGGCGCGCAGGCGCGCGACAAAGTCATGCGCGTCCTAAGCGCGGTGGGGCTCGAGCAGTTCGCCGAGCGCGACGCGACCAAGCTTTCGGGCGGCCAGCAGCAGAGGCTCGCCCTGGCGCGCGCGCTCGTCATGGAGCCTGAGCTGTTGCTGCTCGATGAGCCGCTGTCGAATCTCGACGCGAAGCTTCGCGATCGCATGCGTTTCGAACTCAAGCGCATTCAAAGCGAGTTGGGCTTAACCACGATCTACGTCACCCACGATCAAGGCGAGGCGCTCGCGCTCAGCCACGAAGTTGCGGTGATGAACGAAGGTCGGGTCGTGCAGATCGGTTCGCCGAAGACGATCTACGAAAGGCCCGCGAACCGCTTTGTGGCCGACTTCATCGGAACCAGCAATTTCGTTTCCGGCGCTGTGCTCGGCTTTGACCGCGATCGTCAATTGTTCAGCGTTCGCTCGGCCATCGGCGATCTCCTGGTCGCGAGCGATGCGCACTTGCAGACCGGCGCCACGGTCACGGTGTCGGTACGGCCGGAAGACGTCCAGTTGAGCGAAAGCCCAGCCGGCGACGACGGTCTGCGCAACGTCTGCCTCGGCGTCGTCGCGGCCACGGCCTACTTGGGAGACTTCGCGGACGTGCAGATCGACGTCGCGGGACAGATCCTGCGTGCGCGAGCGCATCCCTCGCTCGCCATGCCGGTTGGCGAGCCGGTTCGCCTGCGCATGACTCCGCAGAAATGCATTGCGTTGCCGGCGGAGCCAGACGCGGCCGCACGAGCGGCCGCTTGACCGCGATCGAGCCGCTCCATGAGGCGGCTCGTCGCGATGGATTGCCCGCGATGAGACGAGCGAAATCGTAGAGCGGCTGCGCGGAAAGCCTATTTTTTGGCCGAGGCGTCTTCACGGCCCCTTTCGTAGTGGCCGAGGCCGGGACGGAAGGCTTTTTCGTCGAGAAACTGCTTCAGCGCTTCTTCGCGACCCCCTTCGGCGTCGTGGAACCGGAGCGCGTCGGATTTGGCGGCCAGATAGTCCATGGCTTGCGCCTCCGTCATGCCGGCCACGGCGCGGATGCCTTCCTTGGTGTAGCGTAACGCCGCTGGATTCTTCTGCGTCAGCTTGCGCGCCAAAGTGAGCGTCTCCTCCCGCAGCCGGTCTTTGGGGACGGCGGCGTTGACCAATCCCATTTGCGCGGCGCGCCGTCCGTCAAACACGTCGCCGGTCAGCGCGTAAAACATCGCGTCGCGGCTGTTCAAAGCGTTGACGACGTTCCAACTGACGACGCCTCCCGGAATGATGCCCCAATTGATCTCGGACAGGCCAAAGGTCGCGTCTTCGTCCGCGATCGCGAGGTCGCAGGCGATCAACTGGGTGAAGGCTCCGCCGAAGCAATAACCGTTGACCATCGCGATGGTTGGCTTCGGGAACTTCGACAGGCGCGACCACCGCCAGCTATGCGAATTTTGCCCGGCCTCGAAACGCCCCTTCGGATTGTTGTCGTTTTCACGAAAGAAAAGTTTGAGATCCTGCCCCGCGCAGAAGGCGTCCCCAGCGCCGGTGAGGATCAGCACGCGAGTTTTGGGATCCGTCGCAAGCTCGGCGAGCGCAGCGTTGCAATCGGCATGCAATTGCGGGCTCATCGCGTTGCGCTTCTCGGGCCGATTGAGAATGAGCCACGTCACCCCATCCTTGTCTTGTTCCACCTTGATCGTTTCAAAGGCCATGACGTTCCTCCATTGTTGTTTTACCAAAGCTTGATCGCGGCCAAGTCAGCGGCGCACAACCGTTTTCTGCGGACGCTGATTCTCGATCAGCCTGCTGAGAAGCGCGAAAAGCTGCTCGACCTCCTCTTGCGTGAAGCCGCGAAGTGACTCTTTGGTTACGTCATTCGCGCCAAGCTGCAGCTTCCGCATCGTCGCAGCGCCGCGCTCGGACAGCGAGACATCCAGCCGCCGGCAATCGTCGTCGCTGGGGCCGCTTTCGATGAGGCCTTTGGATAAGAGCGAACGCAGCACACTCGTGCCCGCAGCCTTCGTCACTTCCAACCGTTGCGTCAGCTCGCCAGCGCTCAAAATTCCGGCATGGTGTAGAAGATACAGGTTCAAGAACTCGGTGTGCGAGAGATCGAACGCGTCGAGTCTCTCCTGCAGCCGGTTGACGAAGAGGCGGTAGGCGTTGCGCAAAAGAAAACCCAGACTGGATCGGCGCCCGCGCGCCGGGCGCGAAACCGTCGTCGTTTTCTGGAGCGTCTCTCCGACTGCCTGCATCGACCATGCGAACATTTGACAAATGGTATAGGCAATGTACCATATTAAAAATCCTCGGCAAGAAAATTTGCCGATCGACATCGGGAGGATGGCTGTGTCGGAGCAGCCACGCGCGCGCGAGACATTCAAATCGCCGGAGCCCGTCTTGTCGCCGCGCTCTGTTGCGATCGTGGGCGCGACCGATCGGCCGAGTTGGCCCAAGCAGATCTACGGAATTCTCAAGGCGGCCGCGTTTCCCGGCGATGTCTATCCCGTAAACCCGCGCCTGAGCAGCGTCTGGGGCGTGCGATGTTATCCCGATCTCGGTTCTCTTCCGAATGCGCCGGACCACGCGATCGTCGTTGTGCCGGCGCCCGCGGTGCAGGACGTTCTGGAGCGCGGCGTCGCCGCAGGTTTGAAGAGCGCGACAATTTATTCGGGCAACATCGGCGAAGGGTCCGACCCGGCCATCGTGGCGCGCGGCGAGGCCTTGCGCGAGCTCGTCCGGCGCAGCGGCTTGATCGTCAACGGTCCCAATTGCATGGGCGGCAATTCCTTTCACACCCGCTTCTTTGGCTATCCCAACCAAGAACTCTTGGACATCGCGCCAGGTTCGGTCGCATGCATCTCCCAGTCTGGCGGAACGTTGCAGTTCATCGTTCAGTCCGCAGCGGCGCGGGGCGTGCGGTTCAGTGTCATGTTTTCGACCGGCAACGAGATCGATCTCGATCTCGCCGATTACGTCGATTATCTGGTGGACGACCCCCGCACGCGCGTGATCGCCCTGTTCATCGAAGGCGTTCGGCGCCCCACGATGTTCATGCAGGCCGCCGCCCGCGCGCTTGCGGCCGGCAAGGCCATTCTCGCGATCAAGACGGGCAAGTCGGAGAAATCGCGCGTCGCGGCGCAGTCGCACACCGGCGCCGTCGCCGGCGACTACGCCGTCTTCCGGGCGATGTGCGAACGCTACGGCATCGTTCTGTGCGATACGCTGGACGACCTCGTCGAAGCGATGCTGGTGTTCCAGGCCGGCCGCACGGCGAGGGGCAATCGCGTCGGCTGGGTCACGACGTCCGGGGGGACCGTCGATCTTCTCTACGACTACATCGAAGAGATCGGAACGATCGTCGCGCCGGAGTTCTCTCAGGCGACGAAGGAAGCCATTCGTGCGATCGTGCCGGCCGAACTCGCCTTGAAGAACCCTCTCGACGCGGGAATTCCCTCGACCGACGAGAACGCTGCGGCCATGTGCATCGCGGTCGCCAACGATCCTCAGGTCGACATGCTGGCCTGGGCGGCGACGCTGCCGCGAGCGAAGCGACTGCCGGACGCGGCGGTCCTTGCTCGGATCGCCGCCTCGACGGACAAGCCTGTCGTCGCGTTCAGCCGCATGAACTACATGGTTGCGGGCGAGGCTCTCAGCTTTCAGGACGCGCTGGGCATGCCTTTTCTGCAGGCGCTTACGCCGACAGTCCGTGTCCTGGGCGCGCTCGCCTTCCATGGAGCGCGCGTCGGCCGAACGGTCGCAAGGCTGCCGGAGGCCGAAGATTTTGCGAAAGGCTCGGCCGAGGATCTCGACGAGGATCGCCTGCCGCAGACGCTCGCCGGCTTCGGCCTGCGGAGTCCGCGACAGAGTCTCGCGCGGTCGCCGGAGGAGGCGGCGCGTTGCGCAACCCTTGTCGGCTATCCCGTGGCTTTGAAGATCGTCTCCAAACAACTGAGCCACAAAAGCGATGTCGGCGGCGTCCGCCTCGGTCTCGCTTCAGAGGATGCGGTTCGTCGCGAGGCCGAAGCTCTGCTTTCGGAAACGCGACGTCGCGCGCCGAGCGCAACGCTCGACGGTCTCCTCGTGCAGGAGATGGCCCGCGGCGTCGAGGTGATCGTCGGCGTCCGTCGAGACCCCCTCTATGGCCCGTTTCTGATGGTCGGCGCAGGGGGCGTCTTCGTCGAGCTCTTGCAGGACGTCGCCTTGCGATTGCTTCCCGTCACGGAGGCGGACGTGCGCGCCATGCTGGAGGAATTGAAGCTCGGCAAACTGCTGGCTGGCTGGCGGGGCGCGCCGGCGTCCGACATCGACGCGCTCGTGCGGTCCATTCGTGGGTTCGCCGACTTCTTCCTCGCGCACCGCCATCGCCTGAGCGATGTCGAGATCAATCCCCTAATGGTCGCGGCCGCTGGCGAAGGAGCCGTCGCCGTCGACGTCCGGCTGACGCGTTTATGATGGCGGAGGCGTGATGGACTTCTCCCTTCCCGAAGAACTTCAGCTTCTGCGAGCCAATCTGCGCCGTTATGTCGACCGCGAGATGATCCCGCACGAACGTGAGACGCTGAGTCCGGGCGAGGTTCTGAAGCCGGAGTGGCTTGCGCGCTTCGAGGACGGCATGAAGCGCCTTGGGCTGTGGATGTTTGACGTCCCCGAGCAATACGGCGGGTCGGGACTTGGCGTGTTGGCGCGCTGCATCGTCTGGGAGGAACTGGCGCGCACGATCGCGCTGCCGGCGCGCCATGCGCAGATCACCGGACCGAGCGTACGCGCGATCCTTTACGACCTGGATGACGCTCAGAAGGAAAAATATCTTTTCCCCGTGCTGCGCGGCGAGAAACACGCCTGCTTCGGGCAGACGGAGCCTGACGCCGGGTCCGACCCCGGCTCGATGCGCACGACCGCTGTTCGCGATGGCGACATGTACGTGATCAATGGTGTGAAGCGTTTCATCACAGGCGCGGATCATGCGTCGTTCATCCAGCTCATGGCGGCGACGGACCGGTCAAAGGGCTCGCGCGGCGGGATCTCGTGCTTTCTCGTCGACATGGATTCGCCTGGCGTGCGAATCACCGCGCGTTACGAAACGATGATGGGAGATCGCCCGTGCGAAATCGTTTTCGACAACGTGCGCGTGCCCGTCGAGCAGCGCATCGGGGCTGAGGGCGAGGGGTTCAAGCTCGGCCAGGGCTGGCTCGGCGTGGGGCGTGTGCATCATGGCGCGCGAGCGCTTGGAGTCGCCGAGCGATGTCTCGAAATGGCTGCAAGCTACGCCAAGCAGCGCGTGACCTTCGGCAAGCCTCTCGCCGACCGGCAGGCGATCCAGTTCATGCTGGTCGATTCGTTCGTCGAACTGAAGGCGGCGCGGCTCATGGTGTGGGAGGCCGCGACCAAGATGGACGCCGGCGACGAAGCGCGCAACGATTGTTATGTCGCCAAAAGCTATGCGGACGAGATGGCGTTTCGCGTGGCCGACCGTTGCATGCAAATCCATGGCGGGATCGGTCTCACGACCGATTTGCCGATCGAGCGGATGTGGCGGCAACAACGCAGCTATCGCATTACCGAGGGCGCCACGGAAGTGATGAAAATGGTGATCGCCCGCCACGTTCTAAAGACCTATTGAGCCGTCGACGCGGACGGGGATCGAGGACCTCGAGCGCGGAGAAGAAGCAGCCAGACGGCGCTAAACGGCCGCGATACGCAAGTAACCCGGCGATAGGGAGGGCCACATGCACAAGAGCGTCATCGCGCTTCTCTGCGGAGCGGCGTCGTTTTTCTCCGCACATTGCGCATCGGCCGCCGAAGGGAGCGATTTTTATCGCGGCAAAACGATATCGCTTGTCGTGAACTACACCACCGGCGGCCCGACCGACACCGAAGCGCGCATTCTCGCTCGCCACCTCATCAAGCACATCCCCGGCGAGCCGGCGATCATCGTGCGAAATATGGCGGGCGCCGGCGGAATGATCGGGGTGAATTGGCTCGGGCAGGTCGCTCCTCCCGACGGGCTGACGATCGGATATCTGACGGCGCTCGCCGGCGCCGCCGTGCAGGATACGTCCTCGCTGAAGATCGACCCGAACGCCATCCCGTTCATCGCGGGGGTCGAGAGCCTCGCGGTCTATTATGCGCGTACGGACACGCAGGGCGGCTTGAGCAAGCCCGTCGACCTGATGACGAAGAGCGGGTTCTGGGTTGGCGGTTTGACGCCCGACAGCGCCAAGGACATCAAATTGCGCGCGGAGCTGGATCTCCTCGGTCTCTCCTACAAATACATCAGCGGGTACGCGGGCGCGGCAGAAGCCCGCTTGGCGCTGGAGCGAAACGAGGTGCAACTCACCGCGGAATCGCTTCCAACCTATCGTGTCTCGATCGAGCCGGCGCTCGTCGACACGGGCAAGGCCATTGCGCTCTGGTACGACGCGGCGAGCAAGAACATCGAGAACGGCGACCCGGACGCTGCTGGCATCAAGGCGTTGCCGTTCGAGCGCTTCTACCGAGAGGTCAAAGGCGAACCGCCCAAGTCGGAACTCTGGTCTATGAGCGTTCTGATGGGCGAACTGGCGACGCGGTTTCTTCGCACGATTCACGTCCCGCCCAATACCCCGCGTGAGAGCATTGCCGTCTTGCGCCAAGCGTTCGGCGAACTCGACAGCGATCCGGAGTATCGCGCCGACGCGGTGAAAACCATTACTTATGTTCCGCGCTTCTCGGTCGGCCCAGACGCGGGGCGCGCGTTTCATGACAGCGTCGCCATCGATCCCGGCATGAAGAGTTTCATTCGCGACTATGTCGCAAAGGGCTATGCGATGGTCGGGAAGTGATATGGGGCGCATCGCGCCGCTTCGCCGCATCCTCCGCCTCACGCTTATCGCGTCCGCGATGGCCGCGCTCGCCCTGGCGCATTCTGTTGCGCAGGCGGCGGAGCCGACGGCGGATCTGATCGCGCAGGCGAAACGGGAGGGGCGTCTCACCTACTACACCGACCTGATCGTCGATCAGGTCGTGAGGCCCCTTACGGAAGCCTTCGAGCGCCGATATGGCGTGCGCGTCGATTATGCGCGAGGCGACAGCCAGGACAATATCCTGAAAACGATGAACGAGTTCCGCGCCGGCTCACCGGTCGTGGACATGGTCTCGATGACGACCGGCATCGACGCCTTGATCGGCGCCGGCGTCCTGCGGTCCTATGATTCGCCGGGCGTCGAGGAGTTGCGCTCTGTGTTTCGCGACCCGAACCATCTTTGGGCGTCGCCGTATTTCTACGTCATGTCTCCGGCCGTGAATACAAATCTTGTTCCCGCGAGCGAACGGCCGAAAACCTATGACGACCTGCTGCTTCCACGCTGGAAGGATCGAATGGTGTGGAAGCCGAACGACACGTCGGGAGCGCCGGGCTTCATCGGCAATATCCTCACCAGCATGGGCGAGGCGCGCGGCATGGACTATTTGCGGCGGCTCGCCAAGCAGAACATCGCAGTCGTCAATGCGAGCGCGCGCGCCATTCTCGACCAGGTGATCGCCGGCGAATATTCCATGGCGCTGCAGGTGTTCAATCATCATGCGGTGCTGAGCGCGGCGAAGGGCGCGCCGGTGGATTGGATCCCCCTTTCGCCGGCGGCGGAGACCCTGGGGCAGGTGGGCCTCACGCGCGGCAGCCCGCATCCGCACGCGGCCGAACTCCTGCTCGACTTCATGATTTCGCGCGAAGGCCGACAGATCTTTCGCGATGCCGGCTATTTCCCAACCCGATCGGATGTGGCGCAGCGATGGCCGGAACTCACGCCCGGACGCCCGGGCTTCGAAGCCAACGTCCTCGGCCCCGACGTCATCGCGAAAGGTCTGAAAACGTGGAACGATGTGTTTGAAACGCTCTTCCGGTGATGCCCATGAGGCGCCGGCGGTGACGCCATGTGCGTCGCGGCGGCCGCTCGTGAGGACGGCTGTCGGACGAAATCCAATGTGTCAAACCGTAACTGAGGAGGAATCATGAGCGACGTCATCACTCTCGAGACCGTGAAGATCGAACGCGACGGGGCGACCACCTTTATCATCCTCAACCGTCCAGAAAAGCGAAACGCAATGAGCCCGCAATTGCACATCGACATGTGCGATGCGCTGGACTGGGCCGAGATGGACGACGAGACGAAGGTCGTCGTCCTCACCGGCGCCGGCGGCAACTTCTGCGCGGGACAGGATCTCAAGCTCTATTTTCGCGCGACGGAGGACGACCCGAAAATGCGCGCGCGGGCGCGGCGGGCGGCGCACACGTGGCGGTGGGATCGTCTGTCGGCTTTCCCCAAGGCGACAATCGCGATGGTCCACGGCTATTGCTTCGGAGGCGGGTTCACGCCGGTCATCGCCTGCGATTTCGCCATCGCCGCAGATGACGCGACATTTGGCCTTTCCGAGGTGAATTGGGGCATTATCCCCGGCGGACTCGTCGCTTGGGCGGTGACCGAGGTCATGAGCTATCGCGACGCGATCTATTACGCGGTCACCGGCGACAAGTTTAGCGGCGAGGAGGCGGCTGCGATGAAGTTCGTCAACCGCTCCGTGTCGGTCGACAGGCTGCGGGAGGCGACGCTGGAGCTCGCGCGCAAGCTTGAGAAGAAGAGCCCCGCCGCGGTCCGCTACACAAAAGAATGCATTCGCACGGTACGGCGCATGAGCAAGGACCAGGCGCTCGATTATCTGAACTGTAAGAGCGACGCCCTGAAAGCTAACGATCCCGAAGGAGGACGCGCGAAAGCGATGAAGCAGTTCCTCGATGACAAGGTCTTCAAGCCGGGGCTTGGCGACTTCCAACGATGATGCGCTGCGCGGCGCGCTTTCGGCGCGCCCTCATGGCGATTGCGCGGGAAGCGGCGATCATGCGTGCCTGGATGGCGGTCTCCCCTCTGCTCGCTTTGGCGTGCTTGCCCAGCGCGCGGGTCCTTGCGGCCGACGCGGCGCTCGTCCAGGCAGCGCAGAAGGAGGGGTCGCTGACGTGGTACACGACGCAGATCGTCAATCAGTTGGCGCAACCGGCGGCCGACCGTTTTGGTAAGAAATACGGCGTCACCGTCCATTTCGTTCGCGCCGACTCGAGCGATGTTGCGCTGCGCATCGCGCAGGAGAGCGAGGCAGGCGCCGTGCAGGCGGATGTTTTCGATGGGACCGGCGCCACGGCGAGCCTGATGAAGCGGGGGCTTGTCGCGCAATGGACGTCGGAGGAGGCGAAGCGTCTTCCGGTCCGCTCCGTCGATCCGAACGGCTATTGGGTGGCGACCAACTTCTATGTCCTGACGCCGGGCTACAACACGGACCTCGTCGCGGCGAAAGACGCGCCCCGCACGCTGCCGGATCTGCTCGAGCCCCGGTGGAAAGGCCGTATGGCGTGGAGCTCCAACTCCTCGCCGTCCGCGGCGCCCGGCTTCGTCGGGTTGGCGTTGTCCGCGATGGGCGAAGTCGACGGCCTCGCTTATCTCAAGCGTCTCGCGACGCAGAACATCACCAGCCTCGGCTCGTCGGCGCGACAGGTTCTCGATCAAGTGATCGCGGGCGAATATCCGCTGGCGCTCAACATCTTCAACAATCACGCCGTGATCAGCGCGGAGCGAGGCGCGCCCTGCGCCTGGGTTGCAATGCAGCCCGCCCTGGGCGTCTTTTCGGTCATCTCCGTCACGAAGCAGGCGGCCCATCCGAACGCCGCGAAGCTTTTCGTCGAATTCATGATCTCGCCGGAAGGACAAAGCCTGTTTCGGGACGCCAATTACATTCCCGTCGATCCGGGAGTGGCCCCCAAGGATCCAGGATTGCGGCCGGGCGAGGCGACGTTCCGGGCCCTGTTCAAAACGCCGGAGGAGATTGATCAATCCATGCCGAAATGGATCGCGATCTACCAAGACCTGTTCCGATGAGCGCGCGCGTGACCGAAACGAGCGAAGCGACGGCGCGCCTTTCCGTCACGCGGCGCTGGAGCGCTGTGCGCATCGACGAGCGCTTGGTCTTCGTCGTCATCCTCGCTTTGGCGTTCGGCGTGCTCGTGTTGCCGCCGCTGTTCTTTCTCGTCGAAGGCGCGCTGACGACCGGCGACGGCGCCAACGCGCATTTCAGCCTGGCTCGGTTCCCCGCGTTGCTGTCGCGGCCGGGCATTTGGACCAGCGCGTGGAATTCCTGCGTCTTCTCCGCCGGGAGCGCCGTTGTGTCGCTCTGTATCGGCGGCGTCACGGCGTGGCTCGTAGAGCGGACGGACGCGCCGTTCAAGCCGCTCGCCTATCTCACGACGATCATCTCCTTGGGAACGCCTTATGTGCTGTACACGATCGCGTGGCTTCTGCTGCTCTCGCGATCCGGTCCGATCAACACCTGGTATCGCGAGTTCACCAGCCGGTCCGGCGTTCTGATCGATGTCTACAGTCTCGGCGGCATGGTGTTGATCGAGGGGCTATTATGGTCGCCTCTCGTGTTTTTGCTGCTTGGCGCGACGTTGCGCAATTTCAATCCCGAACTCGAAGAGGCGGCTCGGATGAGCGGCTCCGGCGGCTGGAGCACCGCGCGACGCATCACGCTCCGCCTATCTCTGCCCTCGATCGTGGCGCTGATGATGCTCGTGTTCATGCGCTGCCTCGAGGCGTTCGAGGTGCCGGCGCTCGTGGGGCTGCCGGGCCGCATTCACGTGCTGACCACCGACATTTACGACATGATGAACCGCACGATGCCGCCCGACATCGGGTCCGCCAGCGCGCTCTCCGTTCTGCTGCTCGTTATCGTCGCGGCGCTGCTCTTCTATTACGGGCGGATGACGCGGAATTCCGAGCGGTTCGCAACAATCACTGGAAAGAGTTTCCGGCCGCGGCGGATCGAGCTTGGCGCGTGGCGCCCTCTCGCCGCCGCCGTGTTGGTGTTGAACTTCGTGCTGCTGATCGTGCTGCCCATGTTCATCCTGATCTGGGCGTCGCTGCTGCCCTTCTATCAGACGATCAAGCTGTCCGCCTTCCGGTTGGCGACGCTCAACAATTACGCTAGCGTGCTCTCCTCGTCGCGCTACATCGGCCTGTTGTTCAACACGCTGATTGTCGCGGTGGTCACGGCGAGCGCGGTGATGCTGCTGACCGCGCTCAGCGCCTGGTTGAGCGTACGCCGCGCTACGGGCGCGGGTCTTCTCGACCATCTATCCATGGCGCCGCTGGTGTTTCCCGGCATCGTTCTCGGCGTTGGCGTGATGCAATTCTTCCTCGCCGCTCCCGTTGGCGTCTATGGCACGATCTGGATCATCGCCTGGGCATTCGTCATCAATTATCTGCCTTACGGGGCGCGCTATAGCTATGCTGGAATGATTCAGGTCCATCGCGAGCTGGAGGAGGCGGCGGTGACCGCCGGCGCCGGGCCGCTGACTGGATTTTGGCGCATCGTCCTGCCGTTGCTTTCGCCATCGCTGGCGGCCGGGTGGCTCTTTGTCTTTCTGCTCTCGACGCGCGTGCTGGCTCTCCCGGTGCTGTTATCAGGTCCGAGTTCACAGACGATCGCCGTCGCCATGTTCGACCTCTGGGTGAATGGACAGGGGCCGGAGCTTGCGGCCTTGGGCCTCCTCTGGAGCCTCGCAATGGCGGTCGTCGCGATCGTCTTCTATCTCGTCGCGCGCGAATCCGGCGCGGGGACGCACGGCTAACGCTCAAAGTAGGACCGCGGAGGCGACGGTGCGAGGATTATCGAAAGACGCCGGAGGCGTTCGCGCGCTCCTCTCTCCTAAAACGATCGCGATCGTTGGCGCGAGCGATCGCGCCGGCAACTGGTCGAAGAAGGTGTTCGACGTCCTCAGGCGAACCGGCTTTCCGGGCGCGATCTTCCCCGTCAATCCCCGGAACGCAAACGTCTGGGGCGGTCGGACGTGTTATCCTGATTTGGCGTCGCTGCCGGAGCCGCCAGACCACGTGGTGGTTCTCGTTCCGGGCGCCGCCGCCATCGACGCGATCCACGAGGCAGGGAAAGCGGGCGCACGCAGCGCGACGATCTTCTCGAGCGGGTTCGGAGAAGGCGGCGATCCGGAAGGCCGCGCGCTCGCAGCGCGCCTGCAGAAGGCGATCGCTCGATCCGGCCTCGCCGTCTCCGGTCCCAACTGCCTTGGAAACCTGGCGGCGCCCTACAAGCTGATGACGCTGACCGACGATCGTATTGCGGAGTTACAACGAGGCCCGATCGCTATTTTTGGCCAAAGCGGCGGGATCGTGACCGCCATTTATCGCAGTCTCGCCAGCCGTGGTATGCAACCTGGCTACGCCTTGACTGTCGGCAACGAGATCGGCCTCAACGCCGCCGATTACATTCGTTTCTTCGCCGAAGACGCCGACACGAAAGTGATCGCCTGCTTTATCGAGGCGATCCGCGAACCTGCGGCCTTTCGCGACGCGTGCAAGGCGGCGCGCGCGGCGGGCAAACCTGTCGTTGCGATCAAGCTCGGCGGTTCGGATGCGAGCCGCGCGGCGGCGCTCGCCCATACCGGCTCGCTTGCAGGCTCGCTTGCGTGTTTCGACGCGGTCGCCGAAGCGATGGGAATCATTCGCGTCGACACCATCGACGCGATGACGGAAGTGGTCGAACTCCTCACCCATGGCGAGCGACCGGCCGGTTCGCGGATCGGCGCGATCACCTTCTCCGGCGGCTTGAAGGGGCTGCTGCTGGAAGCCGCAGCACGCAGCGGGATTGTTTTTCCCGAGCTTGCGCCTGAAACGATG
Source organism: Beijerinckiaceae bacterium (assembly GCA_965276595.1). Taxonomy (GTDB): domain Bacteria; phylum Pseudomonadota; class Alphaproteobacteria; order Rhizobiales; family Beijerinckiaceae; genus Terripilifer. Next base: position 1,012,275 of record CBDIBA010000012.1, on the reverse strand, counting down.
GAGCGGCTGCGCGCCATCGTTGGGGTCGGAACGTCGCTCGGCAATCCGCTCGACGCCGGCTTCACGGCCTTGAGCAGCGCCGACGCCTATCTGCAATGCATCGACATCGTCCGCGGCGATCCCAACCTCGACCTCCTTCTCATTCAGGAGGAACTGCCGCTGCGCGAGGACCTGAACAGGAAGGCGCAAAACCTTCGCCTCGTCGACGGACAGGTCGCGCGGAGCGCCGGAACGCCGGTCGCCGTTGTCTCGATGTCATCATACATGTACTCGGACTTCACCCGCGCCTTCCGCAAAGAATTCCCGAGGCTCGCGGTGCTGCACGAGGTCGACAAGGCGTTGAAGGCCGTTCAGGCCGTGAGCCGCTGGAGCGCGTCAGCGGACTCAGCGTCGGAGGAGGTGGCCACGCCAGGTCCGCGCGCAGAGCCTGCGGCGCGTGAGGCGTTACTGCGCGGAACGCCGCCCGACGCGCACGGACATATCGTCTTGGGCGAGGGCGCCGCCAAACGCTTACTGGCTCTCTATGGCCTTTCCACCCCGCGCGAGAGGTTCGCAGCCGGTGCCGAGGAAGCCGCAAGAGCGGCCGACGCGACCGGCTATCCGGTCGTTTTGAAACTCGTATCGCCAGACGTTCAGCACAAGACCGAGGTGGGCGGGGTGCGCGTCGGCTTGTCTGACGCGTCCGCCGTGCGATTGGCCTTCGACGGCATTCGCGACGCCTTGAAACGGGCGGCGCCGCACGCCCGCTTCGAAGGCGTTCTTGTCGCCGAGCAGGTCAAGCCCGGCGTCGAACTCGTGATCGGCGTGCATCGCGACCCGGAAGTCGGGCCTGTCGCGATGTTCGGCGGCGGCGGCGTTCTTGTCGAACTGACCGACGACGTCGCCTTCGCTCCCGTGCCGCTGACGCCCCGAGGCGCGCGCGCCCTCATGGCGCGCACGAAAGCGTCCCAACTCATCGCCGGCTACCGCGGGGCGCTGCCCTGCGACGGGAGGGCCGTGGTGGAAGCCCTTCTCGCCGTCTCGCGCATCGCTGCGGATTTCGGCGATCGCCTGGAGAGCGTCGATCTCAATCCGGTTGTCGCGCATCCCGGTGAGAGCGGCGCCGTCGTGCTCGACGCGTTGATTGTGCTGCGGAGCGACCGCGGCGGCGTCGTCGCGAATTGAAGGATTCGATGATGTTCGAGACGATCAGGATTGAAACGGCGCGAGGCGTCGCGACGATCACGCTCAATCGGCCGGAAAAGGGAAACGCCTTCAACGCGACCATGCTCGATGAACTCGGTGAGAGTCTTGACGCTCTCGCGCAGGACGCATCGACCCGGGTCATGGTGCTGCGCGCCGCAGGAAAACATTTTTGCGTGGGAGCGGATCTATTGGGGCGCAGCGTGGCGGGGCGCGGGCTGAGCTTCGGCGCCGTGCTGGAGCGGCTCCATCGATTCGCCAAACCGACTGTCGCATTCGTGCAGGGCGGCTGCGTTGGTGGAGGGCTCGGCTTCGCGGCCTGTTGCGATGTGCTTGTCGCGGACGACAACGCGTTCTTTTCCGTTCCGGAATTGCGCGTCGGGATCCCGCCCTCCCGCATGCTCGTTGGGCTCCTCACGCGCGCGATGGGCCATCGCGCGTTCCGCCGCTATGGATTGTCGGGCGAGAGGATTTCACCTCTCGAAGGGCTGCAAATCGGTCTCGTGCACGAGCTCGTCGCGCCGGCCGAGGCGGACGCCGCGCTGACGCGTCTCCTCGACGCCTTCATGCATAACGCGCCGCAGGCGACCGCCGCCTTGAAGGCCACCATCGCCGAGGTCGCGACGGCGGCCGAGGCCGTGTTGTTCGCTGAGCAGCCTACGGCCGAGCGCGAACGCACCGCCGAAGAAATCGAGGGTGTCGCGGCTTTTCGTGAGAAGCGCAAACCCGCCTGGTACGTCGCGCCGTAGCTTTCACACCGCGATGCAGTCAGCGGAACAGGTCGTTCACGATCCCTTGCCATTTCGGCAAGTTGCGGTCGATTTCGGCGGGATACAGGTAAGTCGCTGCAAAACCGCCGTCCTCCGGTTTCAGGCCGGGAGATTTGGCCGAGACGCCCTTCATGGCAGGGGTGTAGTTAGCGTTGCGCAACACCGTCTGCCCTTCCTCGGATGTCAGGAATTCGAGGAGGAGCCGCGCGGCGGCGGGATGCGGCGCGCCCTTCATCAAGGACACCGCATCGAAGGCGACAGGCGCGGGCGCGATTTTCAACCACGTTGTCGGCGCGCCCTTGTCCGCGCTGATGACCGCGTGGTTGTTGAAACACATGAGCATCAGCGGATATTCGCCCGTGATGACCTGATCGAGAATTGCGCGCGACGACGCGTCCACGTTGGCGATCTTCTGCTGCGCGAGAGCCTTCAGGTACGTCGCGCCGTCTTTCTCGCCCATGCGCAGCAGCGCCGCGCCCGCGAACCCGATTGCGCCGGCTACGGAATTGGGGTTCCAGGCCATCTTTCCGCGCAAGCTCGCGTCGAGCAGGTCCGCGTAGTTTTTCGGCGCCTGCGCCTGCGTCACCAAATCCGTATTACTGCAGGCCGCAAACACGTAGAGGAGGATCGCGTTCCAATAAGCGTCCTTGTCGCGCCGGGCGGGATCAAACTGGTCGGCGTTCGGCGGAACGTAGGGCGCGATCAGTTCCTCGCGCCGCAACGGCTCCATGATGCTCAAGCCGTCGAAGACGTCGGCCATCACTTGGCCGCCGCGGCTCTCATTGGAGAGGCGGATCGCGGTCGGGCCTTCGTCGTTGCGCACGTAGTTCAGCACAACGCCTGGATATTTCCGCTCGAACGCGGTCTTGAGCGGCAAAACGGCCTGGTTGACGATCAGCGTCGTGTACCAGACGACCTGGCCCTCCTTGCGCGCCGCCGCCACGGTCGCTTCGTCGGCCGCATAGGACCGTGTCGCTGCGCCGAACGCCAAGACGCCGCCGGCGACCATTCGGGCGAAATGAAGCAAACGCGTCATGACGTTTTCCATCCTGAAAATCGGCGATACGGTCCGCTCCGTCATCGGAAGAGCCTGTTTTGTATGTCGACCCATCGCGGCATCGCATCCTCGATCTCTTCGGGCGTGAAGTAGATGGCGCGAAACCGTTCGCCGTCGGGTCGCAAGCGTTCGTCTTTGGCCTTCACCTGCGGGTCGACCGGCAGATAGTCCGCGTTTCTGAATATCGTCTGCCCCTCTTCCGAGGTGAGGAACGTCGCAAAAAGCTTGGCGGCGTTGGGGTGCGGCGCATCTTTGGCGACGCCCGTGACGGAGAGCACCGCCATAGCCGGGTTCATGGGGATCCAATCGACCGGGGCGCCTTTGGCGGCGCTGATCTGGGCGTGATTGTCGAAGGTGGCTAAGCCGACCGCATATTCGCCCGCGGCGACCTGATCGAGCACCTGCCGCGCCGCGGCGTCGACGCCGGCGATGTTCTGCTTGGCGAGCGATTTCAGGTAGTCCATGCCCGCCTCCAGGCCGCGGTCGGCGAGAACGAGGCCGATAAAACCCGGCGCGGCGGATGCGGCGCGACTGCGCGACCAGACCATCTTGTCCTTCCACTGCGGCGCCAGCAGGTCGTCGAATGTTTTCGGCTCGGTTCCGGTCGCGACGAGATCCGTGTTGAACGCCGGCGTCAGAACATAAAGATTGGTCGCCACCCAAACGCCCGCGGGATCGACAAAGCGCTTGGGAAGGCGCTGAGCCTCCTCCGGCTGCCATCGCAGCGCGAAACCGGCTTTTTTCAGGCTCGGAGCCGTGGACGTGCCGTCGAAGACATCGGCCTGCATGTGGCCGGCCCGCGCTTCGGCCGTGATGCGCAGCACAATGTCGCCGGGATCCGCGCGAACGTAGTCGACATGCACGCCGTAGCGCTTCTCGAAGGCAAGCGCCATCGGCTTGGCGAGTTGGTCGACGATCTGTGTCGTGTACCAGGTGACGCGGCCCTCCTTCTGCGCCGCGGACACAAGCGCGGCGTCGTCGGCGAGCGCGCGCGTGGCGCTCGCCAAAAAGAGGGCGGCGGTCACAATGCGCGCGCATCGTCCCATAGTCGCGTCCTCCGATCTTGGGTCGGACGATGGATCGTAAAGCATCGTCGGCGCAAGCGAAAACGAATATCAAACGCTTGCGTCCGAACGGCCTACGCGGGCAACATGCGGCGGCAAAACATGCGGGAGGTCGCCTTGAACTTTGACGAGTCGCGTCGGAAGGTCGCCGCTCTGACGGCGCCCTCGAACGTCGTGCTGGTGGGCGCGAGCGACAAGCCGGGCAGTTGGGCGGCGCGCGTCTGGCGCAATCTGAACCGTTACGAATTTCCCGGCGCGATCCACCTCATGAATCCGCGCCGCGCGCAAGCGTGGGGCAAGCCTTGCTACGCCGATTTCGCGTCGATGCCTGAGCGGCCGGATCATCTCATCGTTCTCGTTCCCGCGGCGCAGGTCTGCGACACGCTGCGCGCAGGCGCGGCCGCGGGCGCGCGGAGCGCGACGATCTTTTCGTCCGGGTTCGGCGAGGCCTATGACGAAGCGGGCCTCGCGCTTGGCCGCGAATTGCGCAAAACGATCGCCGACACGGGCCTTGCGGTATCCGGCCCCAATTGCATGGGAAACATTTGCGCGAAGACGCATTTCGTCACGCTCACCGAAGACCGTTCCTTGGATTTATGCTCGGGACCTGTCGCGCTTGTCGGGCAAAGCGGCGGCGTCATGATTTTTGTCAACCAGGCGCTCGAAGAGCGCGGCCTTATAGCGCCGTATCTGATCACGAGCGGCAACGAGGCGGGCCTGAGCGTCGCTGATTACGTCGCCTTCTTCGCGTCGGAGCCAGAGATCAAGGTGATCGTCGTCTATATCGAGGCGCTGAAGGATGCGGCCGCTTTCGCCGCCGCCTGTCGGTTGGCGCGCGAGGCCGGCAAGGCGATCGTCGCGATCAAGCTCGGGCAGTCGGAGGCCGGGCGCGGCGCTGCGCTCGCCCATACCGGATCGCTCGCCGGGTCGATGGAGGCCTTCGACGCGCTCGCCAGAGACGCTGGCGTGATCCGCGCCGACACGCTCGACGACGCCGTCGAATTGACCGAGCTTGTCGCCCATACGGCGCGCCCGCTTGGCCGGCGATTGGGCGCGATCACGCTGTCGGGCGCGTATCGCGGGCTTCTGCTCGACGCGGCCGAACGCAACGGCGTCACGTTTCCCGCACTCGCGCCGGAGACAAAAAGCCGGCTTGACGCTGTTCTCGGCGTCGGGTCGCTTGTCAGCAACCCCATCGACGGCGGCTTCGGCGTACTGACGAGCGCCGACGCCTATCGGTCCTGCATCGAGGCGCTGCAAAGCGATCCTAACGTTGACATGGTTTTGCTGCAGGAGGCGTTGCCCCGCGCGCCGGGATCGGACCGCGGCGAGCGCTACATTCGCATGGTCGAAGGCATGGTTGCGGCCAATCCGCAGAAGCCGGTGGGCTTCGTTACGCTGACCTCGCACGGGCAGAGCGGTTTTAGCCGCGCGTTGCGCAACGAAGCCCGTCACGTTCCCTTCCTTCAGGAGGCCAACAAGGCGCTGCGGGCGATCGCCGCATGCGCGGATCGCGACGCGGCGGAAACGCTGTCGCGAATCTCGCAAGCCGCGTACGCCCCGACGCCCGAGCAGGCGGCGGTCGCCGAAACTCTTCGCAAATGGCGGGCCGCAGGAGTCACGACGCTCGATGAGGTTCGCTCCAAAGACATCTTGCGACGCTTTGGTCTTGCAACGTCGAAAGAACGCGTGGCGCGAAACGTGGACGAAGCGGCCGCTGCGGCGCGGTCCATCGGCTACCCCGTCGTGTTGAAGGCGGTGTCGTCAACGCTGGTGCATAAATCCGACGCCGGCGCGGTTCTGCTTGACCTCGCCGACGATGCGGCCGTGCGCGTCGCCTGGGCCCGGATCGAACGCAGCGTTGCCGCCCATGAAGTCGGTCATCGCCTCGAAGGCATGCTCGTCGCGCAGCAGGTCCCGCGCGGCGTGGAGCTCGTGCTCGGCGTCCACCGCGATGCGGAGGTGGGGCCGGTCGTCATGGTCGGCGCCGGGGGCGTTTTGGTCGAACTCGTGCGCGACGTACGTTTCGCTGCGCCGCCGATCTCGCCGGACAAAGCCCGGCGTATGTTCGGCGAGACGCGCGTGGCGCGACTGCTTGGCGGCTATCGCGGCGCAGAGCGCCTTGACGCAGACTTCGTGAGCGAGGCGCTCGTGAAACTCGGCCTTCTGGCGCAGACGATCGGCGGCGAGATCGAGTCGATCGACATCAATCCTTTCGTCGTCTTCCGCGGCGGCGGTTTCGCGCTCGACGCAGCGATCATCCTGCGCAGGCCAGACGCCGAGCGTCCATCCTGACTGGAGGGCGCTTTTGCCGATTCGTCGCATGTCCAAGCCGCGCCCGTCGCGAAGAACACAGGGAGAGCGAGACCCCAAATGATGATACCGGATGCTGTGGACATCGTCGTGGTCGGTTCCGGAATTGCCGGCCTTGCAGCCGCTTTGGCCGCTGAAGAATGCGGGCTTAAGTCTGTACTCATCGAAAAGGCGTCGAAGCTCGGAGGCACGACCGCCGATTCCTACGGCCTGATTTGGGTGGGAAGCAATCACTTGCTCCAGGAGGCCGGCGAGACCGACGCGCGTCAAGACGTCATCGATTACATGACGTTCTTGGGCGGCGGCGAGTTGTGGTCTGAGCGCATGCTGACATTCGTTGACCGCTCGCCGGCCGCCTTGCGGTTCTTCGCCTCGTGCGGCGTCGGATTTCAGCTCAGCGGCGGAATCGTGGACCATTACTATGGCGTTGCGAAGGGCGCTCGCCTCGCCGGACGCACGCTCGAAGCGACCCTCATTTCGGGCCATACGCTAGGATCGTGGCGTGAGAAGGTGCGAACGCCGGCCGCCGCTCCCTACTACATCACAGCGCAAGAGCAGATTTCGTGGGGCGGGATCAATCGAGCGTCGTCTTGGGACCGCGCTTTGGTCGAGGAACGCCAACGCGACGACTTGCGGGGCAAAGGCGTTGGTCTGGTCACCCATTTTGTCAAAGAACTGCTTTCGCGCCACGTGCCGATCTTGCTCGACACGCCCGTGGATAGTCTCTTAGAGAATCACGAGCGGATAAGCGGCGTTCGACTCATGGATGGTCGCGAGATCATCGCGCGTAAGGGAGTTGTGGTCGCGACGGGCGGATACGAATGGAACGCGGACCTCATGCAGGATTTCGAATCGATCCCGCGTCTTCAACCGCAATCCCCGCCAAGTCTGACCGGCGATGGCTTCGTTTTCGCCACCGAAATCGGCGCGGCGGTCAGACGAATTCAAAATAATTTGAATCTGATGTTGGCGTTTACCCTTGATCCGGACACGCCGGGAGGAGCGCCCATTCAATGCATGGCTGGTATCGTCGAGCTTTGCAGCCCTCACACGATGGTGGTGAATGCGGCGGGAGATCGGTTCGGCGACGAATCCTATTTCCAAAGCCTCGTTCCTGCGCTGAGGCAGTTTGACACGATGAAGCACGCCTACATCAATCTGCCGTGCTATCTCATCTTCGATCAACAATACGCGTCCGCCTACACGTTTGGCCATCTTCCCGCGGGAAGCCCGATACCCCGCAGCGTAACGCGCGCCGACAGCCTGCCCGAATTGGCGGCGCGACTCGGCGTCGATGTCAATGGACTCGCGCGGACTGCGGCGCGCTTCAACGGGTTCGCCGCCAGCGGCCGGGATGAGGACTTCCGTCGCGGCGATCTCAAATGGGGACTGGCGAATCGGTCGCACGTCACTAGCGCGAATCGCAGTCTAGGCGCGCTTTCCGTTCCGCCGTTCTACGGTGTTGAACTGCATCCGACGCTGGGGACGTCTTCGGCGGGACTTCTGACCGATCGGAATGGCCAGGTCATGCACCAGAGGCGACGACCGATCCCAGGCCTCTATGCGTCTGGCGTCGTGGCCGCCCGCACCGAACTTGGCGCCGGGTATCAAGCGGGACTGAACCTCGCATCCGCGATGACGTTCAGCTACCTCGCGGTTCAGCACATGATGAATGACGTTCTGCCGCGGTAGCGCGGCGCGGCCCGAACGACGGCATAGGAGGAGATAAATGCGCGGCGGTCTTAGGCTTCTGATCGCGCTCTGTCTGCTCGGCGGTTTATCACTGCCGAAAAGCGTCGCACAGGCGCAAAATTGGCCGGCGAAGCCCGTCAAGATTGTTGTCGGATTCGGCGCCGGCGGCACCGCCGATATCCTGGCGCGCGTCCTTGCGGCGGATTTGTCGGAAAGCTTCCATCAGCAATTCTACGTCGAAAATCGACCTGGAAACAGCGGCGCGCTCGGCGCCGCGATTGTCGCTCGCGCCAATCCCGATGGTTACACGCTGTTGATCGGGGGCGCAGGGCCGAATTTGGTCGGGCCAGCGGTCAACCCGAGCATCGGCTATGACACGATGCGCGATTTTACGCATATTGCGATGATTGCCGGCGACAGTTTCATGTTGGCGGCGAGCACGTCGCTCGGCGTATCCAGCTTCGCCGATCTGGTGCGCATAGGTCGCGAGCGTGAGATTAGCTGCGGATCGCCCGGCGTTGGTTCGCAAGGCCATCTCGCACAGGTCCTGATCCACGAGGCGACGGGCATCAAGCTCGTCCAAGTGCCCTACCGCGGCGCCAACGAGAACATGATGGATCTTATCGCCAACCAAGTTGCGCTCGCGTTGCAGCCGGCAATCTCGGTGGCCGTACAAGCTCGCTCCGGCAATGCCGTTGCGCTCGCCGTGACGTCGTCGGAACGAAATCCCTCGTTCGGCAATGTCCCGACGTTCACCGAACTCGGGTATCCTAAGGTGAACGTGATCGCCTGGTTCTGGCTTGCAGGACCCAAGGACATGCCCAACGACATCGTGAATGCGCTCAACCAGGCTGTTCGACGGGTTCTGAGACTGCCGGCCGTGAAGGAGCAATTGGCGACCAATGCTCTCCTGACGGCCGATTTCGATCCTGCCGCCGTGAAAGACTTCATCCAAGCCGAGGTCGCCAAATGGGGAGCCATTGCGAAAGCCGCCGACCTCAAAATCCAATGAGAAGGACCGGCCGCGCCGTGAATGATCCGGTCTTCTTGTATAAAGCGAAATGCCGCCGGGTGCGGGAGGCGCGCTCGATCCGCCACAGGGCCGGGCGAAACCGCGGCCGAGTATCCAAAATGGCGCCGCAAGCGATAGGATTCGCATGGATCAATTGCAGTCAAATTGCTCATGAATTGTCCTGCGTCGGGGCGCCCGGCGACTTCATCCGGATCGAGCCGGGCTCCCGTCGGGCGGCCAAGAGTCGGCGAAAGCGACCGTTTCCCGAGAAGTGGTTGGCGGCCCATTCGAGACGAGCTTGATCGTTTGATCCGGCATGGCGAATGCATGGGATGTCGAACGCGTTTGATGGCCTAGAAAGGCCCGGCGCGCTCGACTCAGTTCGGCCCTGCGCCAGCTTTGATTTCAGGAGACGAGCCATGGCGACGCCCGCTGAAAAACTTATGCCGAAAATGTTGGAGACCCGGCGGCTCGATCCGAACATCGGCGTTGAGATCGTCGGCCTGGATGTGGGCGCCGCGAGCGAAGAGGCGCTGTCGGCCTTCGACCACATCGTCGCGCGTCATCCCGTCGTCGTTGTACGAGGCCAAAGCCTGACGCCCGCCCAAATCATGGATCTGTCATCGCGCCTGGGAAAAGTCAGCGTGCAACACCGCACCGGGCCGCACCCCGATTATCCCGGCATATCCGTGCTCTCGAACAAGATCGTCGATGGAAAGCCGATCGGGATCAAGGACGTCGGCCGGAGCTGGCATACCGATGGCACGACCTACGCGCATCCCGGACTGACAACGATGCTGTACGGCGTCGAATGCCCCCCCGAGGGCGCCGATACGCTCATCGCCGACGCGGCGCGGGCCTATGAAGATTTGACACCCGACGAGAAGGCGGAGGTCGACAGGATCCAGGTTGTTCATAATCGTGCGCACCTCATCAAGAAGTACAATCGCGCCGCGCTGGCGGACGAAGAGATCGCCAGGATGCAAGACGTCATTCATCCGGCTGTCGTGCGCAGTCCGGTCGATGGTCGCAGGGCGTTTTATCTGACGAACGGATCGACGAAAGGCGTCGTCGGGATGGCGGACGAGGCTGGCGTTTCACTCGTCAAGAAGTGGATCGCGCACGTCACGCAGCCCAAATACGTTTACGCGCACAAATGGCGCGCCGGCGACATCCTGATCTGGAACGACATGTGTACGATGCACAGCGCCACATCCTATGACGAGTCGAAATACGACCGGCTTGTCTATCGAGCTTGGATTCGGCCGTTTGATCTCAGCGATCGGACCTCGACTGTAGAAGAGTCTTTGCCGGCGCATTGATTTCAGAGACGTTGCGAGCGCCGGGATGTGAAAGCTTTGCGCTGGATGATCGGCCGCATCGAGCAATGCGGCCCATCTCGACGCCGCGGGGCGAGCAACCATGATGAGGATCGCCGTTCCATGAGCCCAACGCCGGTTGCCGGTACATTCCTCACCGTTCCCAAGCATGGCGCTTTTCGGATCGCCAACGCTCGCGTTCCGATCGATCTCGCGGCCGAAGTCGCCGCGTTCGGCGGCGCGGATCGCCTCGGCAGTTGCCAATTGATCGTCGAGAGGGGCGTCATCGCTTCGATGGCGCCGATGAACGAACGCCTCGGAGCCGACGACCTGCCGACGATCGATCTCGACGGCGGCATGGTCCTCCCGCGCTTTGTCGATATTCATACGCATCTCGACAAGGGCCATATCTGGCCCCGCAAGCAGAACCCGGACGGAACCGTTGGCGGCGCGCGCCTGGCGGTGCAAGCAGACCGCGAGCTGCATTGGTCGGCGGAGGATGTCCGCGCGCGGATGGAGTTTTCGTTACGATGCGCTTACGCGCATGGCTCAGGCGCTGTCCGCACCCACCTCGATTCTTACGGCAAGCAGCCGGCGATTTCGTTTCCGGTCTTCGCCGAAATGCGGGAGGAGTGGAAGGATCGCATCGCCCTGCAGGCGGCGGCTCTCTTTCCGACGGAGATGGCGGCGGTCGACGAGCCGCAATTCAAGTTGGTCGCGGACTTCGTCGAGAAATTCGACGGTGTCCTGGGCGGGGTTACGGCGCCTGGCGGCGCTATGGGCGCATCGCTCGACCTCGCGCTCGATCGCGTGTTCGCCATGGCCGCGGCGCGCGGCTTCGACGTCGACCTGCATGTCGACGAGAGTTGTTCGCTCGAAGCGCGCAGCCTCGAGCATATCGCCGACGCGGCGCTTCGGAACAAATTCAAGGGACGCGTTCTTTGCGGCCACTGCGTCTCGCTGGCCTTCTTTTCGGAGGAAGACTTCAAGCGCATCTCCGGCAAGCTCGCCGAGGCCGACATCGCCGTCGTGTCGCTCCCCATGGTGAACCTGTATCTTCAGGATCGCCGTCTGAACGGAACGCCGCGTTATCGTGGCGTCGCCCCGTTGCACGAACTCGCGGCCGCGGGCATCCGCGTTATGGTCGCCAGCGACAACACGCGCGATCCCTATTACGCTTACGGCGATCTCGACATGCTGGAAGTCTTTCGAGAAGCGACGCGGATCTTGCATTTCGATCATTCGGATCGGCCTTGGCTCCGTCTTTTGGGCGCGGCGCAAGCCGACCAAATGCGCATGAGTCACAAGGGACGCTTCGCCGTGGGCGGCCCCGCCGACATGATCCTGACGAGCGCGCGAAACCAGCAGGAACTGATTTGCCGTCCGCAGGCCGATCGCGTCGTGTTGGTTCATGGCGAGCAAATCGATACGGCGCTGCCGGATTATCGCGAGCTCGACCCTCTGTTCGCGAGCGAGGATCAGGAACCGCGCGTTGGCGCCGCCAAGGCTTGAGCGTCGATCCTGCGCTCCCCTAAGGGCGTCCTTGTGCGCCGGCAAGCCCCTGCTGCATTGACCTGCGACAGAGTTGGCACGGGTCGTGCTGATTGAGTTGCAAGCGAGGCTTCCGAGGGGTCAAAAGATGAATAGCAAACCGCTGGCGTTCGCTTTTCTTCTCGCGACCATCTCGGCGCCGACCTTCGGCGCGGAGAAAGCCAGTCTCTTGTTGAGTTGGCGGCCGGAAACAGAGCACGGCGGCTATTATCAAGCGTATGTCAAAGGCTTCTACAAGGATTGCGGCGTCGACCTCACGATCCGCGAAGGCGGCGCTGGCGTCGATTCGGCGCAGATGCTGGTCGGTAGGGCCGTCGACTTTATCATGGCGTCTCACATCGACGCGGTCTTGCATATGAACGAAGCGGGATACCAGGCACGCGCGCTGACGGCGGCGTTCCAAAAGACCGGCCAAATCTTGATGGCGCATCCCGAGAGCGGCGTCGACTCATTGGAAGCCATGAAGGGCCACCCGATCATGATTGGCCAAGGATCGCGCGCAACATATTGGCCTTATTTTCGAGCGCGCTACGGATGGGATGAGGGTCAACTCCGTTCTTATTCCGGTCAGCTCGCGCCGTGGCTTTCTGACTCCAAGGCAGTCAATCAGGGCGTCATCACGAACGAACCCTTCACGGTGAAACAGCAGGCTGGCTGGGATCCGAAAGTCTTTCTTCTGTTTGACGCCGGCTACAAAACCTACGGATCCATTCTGACGACATCGCAGGAGATGATCGATAAAAAACCTCAGGTCGTCCAATGCATGGTAAGCGCGACCAACAAAGGCTGGGTCGACTTCATGACAAACGATCCAAGTCCGGCCCTTAAGGCGATCCAAACTGCCGACAAAAGCAACACGGATGCTTTGATGGCCTATGCGGTGCAAACCATGCGCGATCGCCATCTCGTCATGGGTGACGATACGGATCGTTCCGGCTTCGGCGCGATGACGAGCGATCGATGGAAGGCGCACACGGATATGCTGAAAGAGTTTCACCTCCTCAAGCAAGAAACCGACTTCATGCCGGCGCTGGCGCTCCAGTTTCAAAGGACGGCCGCGCATTGACGCAACGCGATCAGCCCCGAGCGCTCGGAAATCAATTTTATTCATCGCGCCTTAATGGAATGCTGTTCGCCACTCGATAGCGCCGCTCGAGCGGGCGAGTATGGCGGCGTCAAATCAATTGGTCTGATTCCGGCCACTTTGCGGCTACAAGACGTGGCCGATGACAATCTCCGATCTCCGCGCGGCGGACCTTCGTCTCGGCATGACCTGCCGAAGCTGCGCGCGTTTTCGCTATCTGGCGATGAACCGCTATGAAAGCGACATCTCTATCGGCGACATCGAAGGCACGATCATCTGCTCCCGATGCCGATCGCGCGACGTCGAAGTTCACACCGTCGCGCGCGATACAGAGGGTCGGTGGCCGGCGGAGCGGTCGTGATGGACACGCCGACCTTTGATGAGCGGTTCCGCGTCGATCTCCTAAGTCTTCTGACATGGCGCCGCGACGTACGGCGTTTTAGGCGCGACGCCCTGCCTGAAGGGACGCTTCAGCGCCTTGTAGGGATCGCGTGTCTGGCTCCGTCCGTCGGATTAAGCCAGCCTTGGCGCTTCGTTTCGGTCTCCGATCCCGTGCGCAGACAGGCCGTTCGATCGTCCTTTGCGACATGCAACGCCGAAGCGCTACGCCGGCAGCCCGACGATCGGGCGGCGATCTATGCGCGGATGAAGCTTTCCGGCCTTGACGATGCGCCATGTCAATTCGCTGTGTTCCTCGACGGGAGCACGCAACAGGGTCGCGGCCTTGGACGCCTCACGATGCCCGAGACTCTGGACTACTCCGTTGTCATGGCGATCCACACGCTTTGGCTCGCAGCCCGCTCGGAAGGAATCGGGCTCGGATGGGTGTCGATCCTGGATCCGGCAGCGGTGGTCGCAGCTCTCGACGTTCCACAAGTTTGGAGTCTGATCGGATACTTCTGCATGGGCTATCCAAGCGAGCAAAACGATACGCCCGCACTGGAGCTTGATGAGTGGGAAACCCGCCGCGATCCGGGATCCGTGTTGCTCATGCGGTAAGGTCTCGCCGAACCCTATGCCGTTCGACCGCCGACGTCCTTAAATCAGAACTTGAATCCGACGCTGGGCGCGCCGCCGGCGCCAAGCGAGACGGGGCTGTCTGACGAAGGGTTCTCGAAGCCCGACGTTTCGCCGAAGAACTTCCGCCGATTTTCCTCGAGCCGCTCGGCTTTTGTCGCCTCGAAGGGCGTCTGCGCCGACGGCTTGGCGGTCAGACCGGACGTTTTGGGAGCGATCCGCGGCCGTTGGACGACTTTGCCATGCGGTTTGGACTCAACCTTCGGACGGTCGGCTGCGCCCGGCGCGACTGACGTGGTCTGAGCCGCCGCGCCGGCGATCGGCTGCGCAAGGAGGATTAACAAGGCGGAACGACAAAGAGCCATGGCGAGGGCCTCTGCTGGCGATCGAAAGGTCAGGCCGGTTGCGTCGCCGGCGCGTCAGTGTTTGAGCACGCCACCACGGCGCAGGGAAGCATAAGCCATTGCTTGGTCTGGCCGTCGAAGAAGGAAACGTCGCGTTCAAGCTAGCGCCGTGGACGAAATTTTTCGCGTTTCGATCGCGCTGCGAACGGTATAAAGCCTGTCGCGAACCGGTTTTCCGATGCTAAAGGCTCCGCCCGTGCCCCCCTATCGTTCTCGGACTACGACTCACGGCCGCAACATGGCCGGCGCGCGCGGCCTCTGGCGGGCGACCGGCATGAAGGACGCCGATTTTGGCAAGCCCATCATTGCCGTCGTGAATTCCTTCACGCAGTTCGTGCCCGGTCACGTGCACCTAAAGGACTTGGGCCAGCTTGTCGCGCGTGAGATCGAGCAGGCCGGCGGCGTCGCCAAAGAGTTCAATACGATCGCCATCGACGACGGCATCGCGATGGGCCACGACGGCATGCTTTACTCGCTCCCCTCGCGCGAACTCATCGCCGACAGCGTCGAATACATGGTCAACGGGCATTGCGCCGACGCCATGGTCTGCATTTCAAACTGCGACAAGATCACGCCAGGCATGCTGATGGCGGCGATGCGCCTTAACATTCCCGCCGTCTTCGTGTCCGGCGGCCCCATGGAAGCGGGCAAGGTCGTGCTCAAGGGCAAGACGCAATCGATGGACTTGATCGACGCCATGGTCGCCGCCGCGGACGAAACGGTCAGCGACGAGGATGTGAAGACGATCGAGCGCTCGGCGTGCCCGACCTGCGGCTCGTGTTCGGGCATGTTCACCGCCAATTCGATGAACTGCCTGACCGAGGCGCTCGGCCTGTCGCTACCCGGCAATGGCTCGACGCTCGCGACTCACGCCGACCGCAAGCGTCTCTTTGTCGAAGCCGGCCACCTCATCGTCGATCTCGCGCGCCGTCATTACGAACAGGACGACGCCTCTGTCTTGCCGCGCGCGATCGCGACCTTCGCGGCGTTCGAAAACGCCATGACCCTCGATATTTCGATGGGCGGCTCGACCAACACCGTACTGCATCTTTTGGCCGCCGCGCAGGAAGGCGAGATCGACTTTACGATGAAGGATATCGACCGCCTGTCGCGGCGCGTGCCCGTGCTGTGCAAGGTCGCGCCGGCCGTCGCCGATGTTCATATGGAGGATGTGCATCGCGCGGGCGGCATCATGGCTATCCTTGGCGAACTCGATCGCGCCGGCCTGATCGACGCTTCGGCGTCGACGGTGCATGCGGCGACGATGCGCGACGCCTTGGAGCGATGGGACGTGGCGCAAACGAAGAGCGCCAGCGTGCATGACTTCTATCGCGCGGCGCCCGGCGGCGTGCCGACGCAGGTCGCCTTCAGCCAGCAGCGGCGGTATGACGCCGTCGATCTCGACCGCGCGTCCGGCGTCATCCGCGACCTCGACCACGCCTATTCGCGCGACGGCGGATTGGCCGTGCTCTACGGCAATCTGGCGGAAGACGGCTGCATCGTGAAGACGGCGGGCGTCGACGAATCGAACCTGCGGTTTTCCGGTCCCGCCCGCATCTTCGAGAGCCAGGAATCCGCCGTCTCCGGTATCCTCAACGGCGGCGTCAAGCCGGGCGACGTGGTGCTCATCCGCTACGAAGGGCCGCGCGGCGGACCGGGCATGCAGGAAATGCTCTATCCGACGAGCTACCTGAAATCGAAGGGTCTCGGAAAAGCCTGCGCCCTGATCACCGACGGGCGTTTTTCCGGCGGCTCCTCCGGCCTCTCGATTGGGCACGTATCCCCCGAGGCGGCGGAAGGCGGCACGATCGGCCTTGTGGTCGAGGGCGACACGATCGAGATCGATATCCCGGATCGACGCGTGCATCTTGCGGTCGAAGATGCGGAACTTGCGAAACGGCGCGCCGGGCAGGAGGCCAAAGGCTGGCGGCCGGCGCAAGCCCGTCCACGCGCGGTCTCCTCCGCGCTTAAGGCTTATGCGGCCATGACGACGAGCGCTGCGCGGGGCGCTGTCCGCCGCGTCGACCGCCTGTGACGGCCGTCGTGGTTTATTGACCGTCGAGGACGCCATGCTGTTCGGTGCGGATGTCCTCGATTTCCTGGACCGTGTTGCGCTCGATGCCGACCAACCGCCGATCGGCGTCGCCTGAGAGGAGGATTTGGTCCAGCTTCGCCTGGATCGCGTTGGTGTCGCGCCGTTGCGCGATCAGGATGGCGGCCGCGATGACGATCGCGGCGAGCGACAGGTACATGTTGAACAAGAGCGACCATTCCTGATCGAATTGAACCAAGAGGCCGACGATGAATCCAGCGATCAGGGTCGCGAAAATGGCGATGAACCCTAAGGTCGTGGAGAGCGCCGCCGCGAACCAGTGAATGAGCCGATCCACGTATCTCATGCCGCACACCTTGCCTTATGCTTGCCAACCAAGCCTAATTGATTCTCGAGCAGCCGGAGCGCAAGATCATGACGATGAAGGAAGCTTTCGGGAATGCGGCCGATCGAGTGGCCAAGGCCACCGGCCATCCCGTGACCTTCATGCTGTGCTGCCTCGTGATTGTGGTCTGGGCGGCTTGCGGACCGGTTTTCCACTATTCCGACACTTGGCAGCTCATTATAAACACCGGCACGACCATCATCACCTTCCTGATGGTTTTCCTGATCCAGAACACGCAAAATCGAGATAGCGCCGCCTTGCAGGCCAAGCTCGACGAACTGCTGCGGTCGAGCGCGGCTCAGAACGCGTTCATCGGTATCGAGCATCTAAGCCAGGACGAGGTGGATAAGTTCCGCGCCCAGTGCGCCGCGAGCGCCGCGCGTGCGACCGCCGACGTCGCCGGCGACAAGGCCGTCGCCCGCGCCAACAAGCGCAGTTCGGCGGCGCGAAGCAAGGTTTAGCGCCGTTCGTCGCTTACATTCCCTGCTTGCGCTTTCGCCGGCCGGCTCGCAAATTGCCGCGGCCGGTCCGGACCCGATGTCGCGCCGCGCACCATGTTCGGGAGGACGGCATGCAACGCCTTTTCGTTGGAACAGCTCTGGCCTTTGCGCTGCTTGGATGGTCTGCGCGCGCCGTCGATGGTCCCGTCTCGCGGCTTCCGCCTTTGCCGACGCCTTATGATCCGATCATTCAGAAGGCGGTCGAGACACGCAAAGCCGCCGGCGGCGATTTGATCAATCTGCAACTGACGACGGGCCACGCGCCCAAGATCATGGCCGCCACCAACGTGCTCGCGAGCGCGCTGCGGTTCGACGCCAAGACCCCGCGTATTCTGCGCGAACTCGCCATCCTGCGCACGGCGGAGATCGTCAAGGCCGACTACGAGATCGCGCAGCATCGGCCGTTCCTTCTGGCCTGCGGCTATGACGCTCAGAAGGTCGATGCGGTGCAGGACTGGCGCGCGTCGAAGCTCTTCGACGACAAGGAGCGCACGCTGCTCGCCTACGTCGATCAGGTCGCCGGCGGCGGCGATGTCGACGATCCGACGTTCGCCAAGTTCTCAAGCGCGTTCGATCCGCAGGAGATGGTCGAACTCACGGTGACGATCGGCAATTACGTCGGCAATGGCCTTTTGACCAAAGCCTTTCGCATTCAGATCGAGAACGATGGCCGCCATACCATGCCGGGAAAATGCTGACGGGACTCACCAGTCGATCATGTCGAAGGTCGTCAGCGTCGTGTTCGCTCCAACGCCCGGAGCTGTAGCGAGAATCCAGGTTGCGGCCTGCTCCGCGTAAAGTGAATCGGCCGACGAGCCATCGACAGGAATGATGACCTTGTAGTTCAGAAAGGACGCCTCGGCTCCGGTGAAGAGGACAACGCCCTGCGCGGTCGTGCCGACGAGGACGACCGTTTTGACGCCGCGATCCTTCAGGATTTTGTCGAGGTCCGTACGGATGAACTTGTTGGCGACCGATTGAACGATCGGCTCGCTGCCGAGCGGCGCAACCTCGGGAAGGATGTCGCTCGCGCTCGACGTTCCGATCAGACTGTAGACCACCGGCATTTGACGCTGACGCGCCGTCGCCAAGAATTTCGCGACTTTCGGCAATGAGTCCACGCAGCGCGGCCGCGCCTGATTGTTGCAGGTCTGTTTGACGAGATCGAACACCAGGAATGCGGTTGTCTTCGGATCGACTTTGACGCGCTTGAGTTCAGGCGCCAAGGGCGCTTTCACGCTCGCCCAATCCTCGATGATCGTACCGGCGCCCGCCGCGCCAGCAACCGTCACGATCAGGCATCCGCCGGCCACAACCGCGCCTGCCGCGCGCACCGCCCACCGCTTCATATGTCGTTCCCCCTGCTGATGCGCTAGGTTGTCCGGCGTCGACCGCGACGGCGCATAGTGCTGCTTCCGCCCGTTTTGTCCATCGCGCCTTGGCCTTTACGGAACAAACGCGATCGCCGCGCGTACTCAACCGTTCGTGATCCACATTACCGGTTGTTAAGTTGCGCTGCAGCACGCTGTTGACCAGGGTCTCCCGACGAGCGGATTGACAGCGCGGTTGAACCTCGGGGCCAGCGTACGGCGTTATGGCTGCCTGCGCGCGCGACGGAAGGGTGTGGCAGGCTATGGCGTCGAGAGCGCGGGTGATCTTGGTCGCGGCGGCCATTGTCTGCGTGGCGGGATTTGCATTCCTCCGCTGGCGCGGCGAACCATCGGCGGCGCCTCACGACCAGGCCGCTGGCGCTGCGCCTGCCGCGGTCCCGGCGCAGACGACGGTCGCGCAGCCGGCGACGTTTCCCATTGTTTTGCAAGGCCTTGGAGCCGTCCAAGCGTTCAACAGCGTGACCGTGCGCAGCCGCGTGGACGGGCAAATCGAGAAAATTCTTTTCGCCGAAGGGCAGATGGTCAAACAAGGCGATCCGCTCGCCGTCATCGACCCGAAACCGTTTCAGGCTTCGTTGGATCAAGCCAACGCCAAGAAGGCGCAGGACGAAGCGCAGCTTCAGAATGCGAAGGCGGATCTCCAACGCTACGCGACGCTCGCGAAGAAGGATTTCGCCACCGGCCAGCAACTTGATACGCAGACGGCGACCGTCGCGCAGGTTACGGCTTTGGTGAAAGCCGACGAAGCCGCAATCGACAACGCGCGGACCCAGTTGGACTACACAAACATCCATGCGCCGCTTTCGGGGCGCGTCGGCTTTCGGCTGGTCGATCAAGGCAACATCATCAACGCCTCGAGTCAGAATAGCGGCGGTTCGAGCCAGAACGGCATCGTCACAATTCAGCAAATGCAGCCGATTTCGGTGCTCTTTACCTTGCCGGAAAACGACATTGAGGTGGTCCGACAGGCGATGACAGCGGGACCGGTGAAGGTCGCGGCTTATTCGACGGACGGCGCGCGCAAGATCGCCGAAGGCGTTCTGTCCGTCTTGAACAATCAGGTCGACGCCGCGACGGGGACCATCCAGATAAAGGCGACCTTCGACAATACGGATAACGCGCTATGGCCTGGATTGGCCGTTTCCGCGCATGTCGCCATTCAGCAGCTTTCGAATGTCATCGTCCTGCCGCAGGCGGCGATTCAACACGGTCCCGACGGGCTGTTCGTTTACCGTGTCGATGCCGGGAACAAGGTAGCCGTGCAGGCGATCGAAGCCGGACCGAGCGACAACGACAGCATGGTCATCGCCAAAGGCGTTTCGGCCGGCGACCGGGTGGTCACGTCGGGTCAGTATCGGCTCTCTGCGGGCGCGACGATCGCCCCCGACGGAGCCAGCGTCGGCCGGCCTTCGGCCAACGCCGGAGGGGCAAGTCTTTGACCATCGGCGGCGGTCTTTCGGCGCCGTTCGTCCGGCGGCCCATCGCGACGACGCTGCTGATGATGGGCCTTTTGTTCATCGGCCTTGTCGCTTACCCGCAATTGCCGGTTGCGCCGCTGCCGCAGATCGATTTTCCGACCATTCAGGTGACCGCGCAGCTTCCAGGCGCGAGCCCCGACACGATGGCCTCGTCCGTCGCGCAACCGCTCGAAACCCAATTGGCGCAGATCGCCGGCGTCAGCGAGATGACCTCGACCAGCGCGGTGGGCTCAACCGCGATCACCATCCAGTTCAATCTCGACCGCAACATCGACGGCGCGGCGAACGACGTGCAGGCGGCGATCAACGCCGCAAGCGGACAATTGCCGAAGAACCTGCCAAGTCCGCCGACCTATCGCAAGGTCAACCCCGCCGATTCGCCGATCATGCTGCTTTCCGCGACATCCGATCAGATGGCGCTGACCGAGATCGACGACAACGTCGAGACCAAGATCGCGCAACAGATCAGCCAGCTTCCCGGCGTCGGCCTCGTGACGGTCGGCGGCCAACAGAAACCGGCGGTGCGCATCCGTATCGATCCGGCGAAGCTTGCGACGAAAGGTCTGTCGCTCGATGAGATTCGTACGCAGCTCGCCGCCGCCACGGTCGACGCGCCGAAGGGTACGATCGATGGGGCGCAGCGCTCCTATGCAATCTACGCCAACGATCAATTGACCGCCGCTAAGGAGTGGAACGACATCATCATCGCTTACCGCAACGGGGCGCCCCTGCGCGTGCGCGATGTCGGTCAGGCGGTATCAGGCCCCGAGGACATGCGCCAGGCCGCTTGGGCGAACGGCAAGCGCGGCGTGTTTCTGGTGATCTTCAAGCAGCCTGGCGCCAATGTCGTGACGACGGTCGACAACATCAAGGCGCAGTTGCCGCGCCTCGAATTGGCGCTTCCGCCGGCGATCAAGATCGGCCTCATCAGCGATCGGACGCAGACGATCCGCGCGGCCCTACACGACGTGCAGACGACGCTCGCCATCACGATCGGTCTCGTCGTGATGGTGATCTTCGTCTTCTTGCGCAGCGTGCGCGCCACGATCATCCCGAGCGTCACCGTGCCGCTCGCCCTCCTGGGCTCGTGCGCGCTGATGTGGGCCGCCGGCTATTCTCTCGACAACCTTTCGCTGATGGCGCTGACGATTTCCGTCGGCTTCGTCGTCGACGACGCCATCGTCATGCTCGAGAACATCACCCGTCACATCGAAGAAGGCCAGTCGCCTATGGAAGCCGCGCTGAAGGGCGCGGGCGAGATCGGCTTCACCATCTTGTCGATCAGCATTTCACTTGTCAGCGTGCTGATCCCGCTGTTGCTTATGGGCGGCATTATCGGCCGGCTGTTCCGCGAGTTCGCGGTGACGCTGGCGATGACGATCCTCATCTCGGCCTTCGTGTCTCTTACGCTGACGCCGATGCTATGCTCGCGGTTCCTTAAGGCGAGAGAGGAGCAACGGCACGGCCGCGTTTACCAGTGGAGCGAGCGCGCATTCGACCGGCTGTTAGCGGCTTACGAGTTCGGCCTCGATCGCGTTCTGCGCTACCGGTTCGCTACTCTCTGCGTCTTTCTCGCGACCGTCGCCGCCACCGGCTATCTCTTTGTCATCATTCCGAAGGGATTTTTCCCCCAACAGGACACCGGCCTCATCAATGGACTGTCCGAGGCGGGGCAGGACATTTCCTTTGCGGACATGATGCGAAAACAGTCGCAGTTCGGAGAGATCGTCGGCTCCGATCCCGACGTGGCCGGCATCGCCATGAGCGTCGGCGGCGGCGGCGGCGGCTATTCCCTCAACACCGGCCGCGTTTTCATCTCGCTGAAGCCGCGCGACGAGCGTCAGGCGAGCGCCGACCAAATCATCGCGCGGCTGCGCCCTAAGCTCGATAAGGTCGAAGGCGCGCGGCTGTTCCTGCAATCCTCGCAGGATGTGCGCGTCGGGGGCCGCACCTCGCGTACGCAGTACCAATTGACGCTGCAGGACGCCGACTTCGGCGAACTCGACGCCTGGGCGCCCAAAGTGCTGGGCAAGCTGAAGACGCTGCCGCAGTTGCGCGACGTCGCCTCCGACCAGCAGACCAACGGCACGACACTGACGCTCACCATCGATCGCGACCAGGCCTCACGCCTCGGCCTGAGCCCGCAACTGATCGACGACACGCTCTACGACGCTTTTGGGCAGCGGCAGATCACGCAGTATTTCACACAGACGAACAGCTATCACGTCATCATGGAGATACCGCCCGTTCAGCAGGGAGATGTCTCAAGCCTCGATACCATCTACCTGAAGTCGGCGACGACGGGCATGAACGTACCGCTTTCCGCCTTCGCCCACTGGACGACGGTCCCCGTCCAGCCGCTCTCGATCAGCCACCAGGGCCAGTTTCCGGCGATCACCATCAGCTTCAACCTCGCGCCAGAAATAGCGCTCGGTCAGGCGACGCAGGCGATCGAGACGGCCGAACGCGACATCGGCGCGCCCGCCGCTTTGCTCGCGACGTTTCAGGGCACGGCGCAGGCCTTTCAGGACTCGCTCAGTTCCGTGCCAATGCTCATCCTCTCCGCTCTGGTGGTGGTCTACCTGATCCTGGGCATTCTCTACGAGAGTTTCATCCATCCGCTGACCATTCTGTCGACGCTGCCCTCGGCGGGCCTCGGCGCGCTCGCGTCGCTGATGGTGGCGGGTTACGATTTCAGTCTCATCGCCCTCGTCGGCGTCATTCTGCTGATCGGCATCGTGAAGAAGAACGGCATCATGATGGTGGATTTCGCGATCGCCGCGGAGCGCGGCGAGGGTCTTTCGCCCGAGGAGTCGATTCGGCAGGCGGCCCGTCTGCGCTTTCGGCCCATCATGATGACGACGATGGCCGCTTTGCTCGGCGCCCTCCCGCTGATGCTCGGTCACGGCACCGGCTCCGAATTGCGTCAGCCGCTCGGCTGGGCGATGGTGGGCGGCCTGATCGTCAGCCAGGCGCTGACGCTCTTCACGACGCCCGTCATCTACCTCTATCTCGACACGTTCTCGAATTTCCTTTCGCGCAAAAAGCCGAACCACGCGCCGGCCCCGGAGAAACCGGCCGACAAGAAAGCCGTTTACCGGCCGCTGACCGCGGTCCGCTGAGAGACCTCCCGTCGAACCCGCCGGCGTTGTTGACGAGGCGGGGCAGTCTTGAGCACGCTTGCCGCTGCGCGACTTGCGCGGGGAGTTGCGGACTTGGCTTCGAGGCGGACGGCGCGCCGGTGGGACTTTTGGATCGATCGCGGCGGAACCTTTACGGACATTATTGGGCGGGCGCCCGATGGCGCGTTGCATGTGCGCAAACTGCTGTCGGAACGGCCGGAAGCCTATGAGGATGCCGCCGTGCAAGGCGTGCGCGATCTTCTCGGGCTTGCAGCCTTCGAGCCGATGCCCAAGGGCCGCGTCGCCGCGATCAAGATGGGGTCAACCGTCGCCACCAATGCGTTGCTCGAGCGCAAGGGCGAGCGCACGCTTCTCGTCACGACGAAAGGGTTTCGCGACGGGCTCGAGATCGGCTACCAAGCGCGCCCCAAGATCTTCGTGCGCCGCATCGTCAAGCCGGACATGCTCTACGCGCGCGTCATCGAGATCGACGAACGCGTGCTGGCGGACGGGACAGTCGAGCGCGCTCCGGATCTGGAAGACGCGCGCAACCAATTGACGGCGGCCGCTGCGGATGGGTTTAGATCCGCCGCGATCGTATTCATGCACGCCTATCGCTATCCCGATCACGAGCGGCAGGTCGCAGACATCGCGCGGGCGGTTGGCTTCGCCCAGGTCTCATCCAGTCACGCCTGCTCGCCGCTGATCAAGTTCGTCGGGCGTGGCGACACCACGGTTGTCGACGCGTATCTTTCTCCGATCCTGCGGCGCTACGTGGCGCGGGTCGCGGGCGCCCTCGAAATCGAACGGATCGGCGCGCGATTGATGTTCATGATGTCGTCGGGCGGCTTGACCGCCGCGCATCTCTTCGCCGGCAAGGACGCGATCCTGTCCGGACCTGCCGCTGGCGTCGTCGCGATGGCGCGCACCGCCGCCTCCGCCGGCTTCAAACGCGTGATTGGCTTCGACATGGGTGGCACGTCGACCGATGTCGCGCATTACGACGGCGTGTTTGAGCGGGGCTTCGAAACCGAGGTCGCGGGCGTGCGGATGCGCGCGCCGATGATGGCGATTCACACTGTCGCGGCCGGCGGCGGCTCCGTTCTGCGTTATGACGGCGCGCGGATGCGCGTCGGCCCGGCTTCGGCCGGCGCCAATCCGGGGCCCGCCTGCTACCGCCGCGGCGGCCCGCTCACCGTGACCGACGCGAACGCCGTGGTCGGCAAGCTCAACCCGGATTTCTTCCCGCGCATCTTCGGCCCCGATGGCGGCGAGGCGCTTGACGTTGCGGCGGCGCGCGAAGCCTTTGTGAAGCTCGCGCAAACCGTACAGGATGGCCGCGCGCCGGAAGAAATCGCCGACGGCTTCATCGCGATCGCAGTCGAGTCGATGGCCGAAGCGATCAAGAAAATCTCCGTTGCGCGCGGCTATGATGTGACCCGCTACGCGCTGAACTGTTTCGGTGGGGCCGGCGGTCAACACGCTTGCCTTGTCGCCGATGCGCTCGGCATGACGCAGGTTCTCGTGCATCCGCTGTCCTCGCTCCTGTCGGCTCTCGGCATGGGGCTCGCCGACATTCGCGCGCTACGCACGACGGCGGTTGAATCGGCGCTGGCGCCGCGCGCCTGCGTCCGCGCCGGGCGTCTCGCTGCGGCGCTTGCCCGCGAGGCGCGCGCCGAAGTGCGCGCGCAGGGCGTCGCCCCGGGCTCCATCCAGACGCGACTCACCGTCCATCTGCGCTACGACGGCTCGGATACGGCGCTGATCGTTCCATTTCGGAAGACGGCGGGGACGCGCGCTGTCTTGGCGCTGCGGCGATCCTTCGAGAGGCTGCACAAGGCGTGCTTCGGCTTCATCGATCCCGAAAAGAGCCTGGTCATAGCGGCCGTCGGCGCCGAAGCCATCGGCGCCGGCGCGCGGTTTGTCGAGCGGCCGCGGAAGCCGACGCGGCGAGGACCGCCGACGCCGACGCGCCGGGTTCGTTTTTTCTCGGGCGGCGCATGGCGGGACGCGCCGGTCTTCTTGCGCGACGCCGTGTCGGTCGGGCAGGCGGTCACAGGGCCCGCGCTTCTCATCGAGACGCATCAAACCATCGTCATCGAGGCGGGATGGCGCGCCCGAGTGACGCCGCGCGACCACATCGTTTTGACGCGCGTCGCCAAGCGTGCGCGTCGCGCGGTCGGGCTGCGCGCCGATGCCGCGATGCTGGAGATCTTCAACAATCGTTTCATGTCGATCGCCGAGCAGATGGGTTTGACGCTGCAGAACACCGCGATGTCGGTGAACATCAAGGAGCGTCTCGATTTCTCCTGCGCGCTGTTCGATGCGCGCGGGCGGCTCATCGCCAACGCGCCGCACATTCCCGTGCATCTCGGCTCGATGGAATCGTCGGTCGCCACGGTGATCCGCGACAATCGAGGCGCCATCCGCCGCGGCGACGCCTTTGCTCTGAACGCGCCCTATAATGGCGGCACGCATCTGCCGGACGTGACAGTGTGCTCGCCGGTTTTCGATCGCGCCGGCGCCATCCGCTTCTGGGTCGCCTCGCGCGGCCATCACGCCGATATCGGCGGCCTCGCGCCCGGTTCGATGACGCCGCGCGCCACGCGGATCGAGGAAGAAGGCGTCTATATCGACAATTTCAAGCTGATGGCGAGCGGGCGGTTTCAGGAGCGAGCGTTCCGCGCGTTGCTCGCCGGCGCTGCGCATCCGGCGCGAAACCCCGATCAAAACGTCGGCGACATCAAGGCCCAGATGGCCGCCAACGCCCTCGGCGCGGCGCTGATCGGCAAGATGGTCGACGATTACAGTCTGCCGATCGTCGAGGCCTACATGCGGCGCGTCTGCGACAACGCTGCTGAAAGCGTCGCGCGCGTCGTTGGCGCATTGCGCGACAGCGTCTTTGAGACGGTCAGCGATCAGGGCGCCCGCGTGCGCGCTCGCATCACGGTCGATCGGCGCCAACGCGCAGCGGTCATTGACTTCACCAGGACGTCCCCGCAGCAGGATACCAACTTCAATGCGCCCGAACCCGTGGCGCGCGCCGCCGTACTTTATGTTTTCCGCGCGATGGTCGATGACGATATCCCGATCAACGCAGGCTGCATGCGCCCGCTGAAGATCGTGATCCCGCCGGGCTCGATGCTGTCGCCGCGCTATCCGGCCGCCGTCGTCGCCGGCAACGTCGAGACCAGCCAGATGATCGTCGACACGCTGTTCGGCGCGCTGCATGCGTTGGGCTCGGCGCAGGGCACGATGAACAATCTCACCTTCGGCGACGACGATTATCAATATTACGAGACGATCTGCTCCGGTGCGCCGGCCGGCCCGGACTTTGACGGCGCAAGCGCCGTGCAGACGCACATGACCAACTCCCGCCTCACCGATCCGGAAGTCCTCGAATTGCGCTATCCCGTCGTCGTCGAGGATTTCCATATTCGTCGCGGCTCCGGCGGTCGCGGCGTGTGGCGCGCCGGCGATGGCGTCAGCCGCACCTTGCGCTTCCTGCGCCCGATGAACCTCGCGCTCCTGTCAAGCCGGCGAATCGAGCCGGCGTTCGGCGTCGATGGCGGAGCGGCCGGCGAATGCGGCCGCAATCTCGTGCGCCGCAACGATGGTCGAGTCGAGACGCTCGCCGGCTGCGACCAGACGCGGCTTGAGGCGGGCGAAGCGGTGACGATCGTCACGCCGACCGGCGGCGGGTGGGGCAGGGCTGTCCGATGACGACGGCCCGGCCGCACGCGGCGCTCAGCTTGAGGCGATTCGAAAAAGTCGCCAATGGCCTGTAACGTTGCGACAGGCGCGGCCGAAAAGACCATATGAGGGCGTGTGGGGCGGCGGGATGAAGAACTGACGGCGCTCATGCGGGCGGCGGTCCGAGGCGACGCAAGCGCCTACCGCTCTCTCCTCAACGCGTTGACCCTGAGCCTGCGCCCCCTTGTGCGCGCCGCTTGCGCGCGCATTCGGCTGCCGGCGGCCGACGTCGAAGATATCGTGCAGGAGGTCCTGCTTGCGATTCACCTGAAACGCGACACATGGGATTCAACCCAGTCGCTCGGACCCTGGTTGAACGCCATCGTCCGTCACAAAGTGATCGATGGCATGCGTCGTCGCGGTCGCCGCGAGGAGACGCCGATCGAGGATATCATCGATACGCTGCCATCGGACGCTTCCGAGCCGCCGCCCTCCCGCGAAGTGTTGGAGCGGTACACCAATGCTCTCGGCGGCAAGCAGCGCGACGTCGTGCGGGCCATCGGCATGGATGGGCGTACGATTGCCGAGACGGCGCGGACCCTGTCGATGAGCGAGGGCGCAGTGCGCGTCTCCTTGCATCGCGGTCTGGCGGCGCTCTCCCGACTTTACCAGGACGAGACGCGATGAAAACGGACGAGCTCATCGGCCTGCTCGGCGCCGATGCGGCGGCGACGCCGTTGCGCCCGCGCGCAAGCCTGTGGCGGCGCCTCATCGCTCTGGGCGCGATCGCGGCGACGCTCTTGATGGCGACGACGCTGCGCTTGCGTCCCGACCTTGCGTCGGCGGCGCACGATCCGCGATTCTGGTTCAAGTTCGTCGCCACGCTGTCGGTCGCGATTCCTGCGTGCCTCGCGGCCTACGATCTAGCGCGTCCGGATGCGCATCCGCGCCGGCGCCTGCTATGGCTTCTGCTGACGCCGGCGCTTCTCGTCGCCGCCGCCATCGTCGAAATGACGGTTGTGCCGGAGTCGCTTTGGTGGTCGCGCGCCATGGGCCGATATGCGCCCTGGTGCGTCGCCTGCGTCCCCCTTCTGTCGCTTGCGCCGATGGCCTGCATCTTCGCGGGCCTCGCGCGCGGCGCGCCGAGGCGGCCGCGACTCGCGGGGCTCGTTGGCGGATTGGCGGCGGGCGCAATTGGAGCGGCGGCGTACGCAGGTCATTGCCCGGACGATTCGCCGCTGTTTGTCATGATCTGGTACACGATCGGCGTCGCCCTCTCCGCGACGATCGGCGCAGCGCTTGGCCCTCGCCTGTTGCGCTGGTGAGGCGTCTGTTCATGTTTCGTCGAGAAAGGCCTCGATCAAACGCGCGACCTCGTCCGGCGCGTCGTGATGCAGATTGTGGCTCGTCTCGGGCAGCGTGTGGAACCGCAGGTCGCGGATGATCGCGCGCCGCGCCGGCAGGCCGCCAGGCTCGCTGTCGAGGGGCGACGTGCGCCCGGATTCGATCCACAGCGCCGGCGCCTCGACGGCGCGCAGCAAGGCGATGAATTCGTCCCGCCGATGCGGGATCGCGAACGGCATGCGATGGCGTGGGTCGAAAGCGACCATGACCTCTCCGCTCGGCAACCGCCGCGATGTCGTCTCGGCCAGAAACAGGGCCTTATCCATCGAAAGGCGCGGATGCGCCGCGCGGAGACGCGCGGCAAGCGCCGGGACATCCGCGTAGGCGCGGGACGGTTCGGCCGGTTCCCGCCATGCCCGCAGCCAATTGCGTAGGCGCGCGGGCGCCTGCGCGGCGTCGGGCTCCCGCAGACCGAAGCCATCGAGCGATACGATGCGGCGAATGCGTTCCGGCCGCGCCGCGGCATAAACATGCGCGACGTTGCCGCCAAGCGAATGACCGACCAGCGTGACAGGATCGTCCGGACTGATCTCCGCGAGAAGAAGATCGAGGTCGCAGACGTAATCCTGGAACCAGTAACCCTGCGGCGCCCAATCGGTTTGTCCGTGGCCGCGCCAGTCCGGCGCTACGAAATGACGCTCACGCCGAAATGCGTCGACCATGAACTGAAAGGTCGCCGACGCATCCTGAAAACCGTGCAAAAGGACCGCGAGCGGCGCGTTTTCGTCGCCCCACTCGCGGATGTGCGTGGTCAGGCCGCGCACGCTGACAAAGCGGGAACGCGAGACTCGGCGCGGCCGATAAGCGTCGAGCGTCATGCGCAAAGCCAGCTTGTTTCGATCCGCGGCACTATGCACGGGGCGATGGCGCGAAGCAACGCGGCCGTTTGCGAGCGTCCTGCAGCCTCTGCTATCACGCATCATGACGCGCGCGACGGCCTTCGAGACCGCATGACCGGAACGCCCCGCGGCGGACGCGCTATCTTCCGCCTTCGCGATTTCAAGCTTTATCTCGCCGCGCGCTTCTTGTGGATTTTGACGCTGCAAATGCAGACCGTCGCGGTCGCGTGGCTTGTCTACGACCGCACCCACGAACCTTTCGCGCTTGGGCTGATCGGTCTTGCCGCCTTTCTGCCGGCGCTGCCGATGTCGCTGATCACGGGCGCTGTCGCCGACCGGTTTGACCGCCGGCGCGTGTTGATTGCGACCTATGCGGCGACGATGCTCGCGCAGATAGCCTTTCTGGCGCTGTCGAGCGCCGAGAGCGTCTGGCCCGCTTACGCGCTGGTGATGGCGCTTGGCGTCTTGCGCGCCTTCGGTAACCCGGCCGCGCAGGCGATGATGACCAACATCACACCGCCGGCCGAATACGTCAGCGCCGCCGCCTGGACGAATACGTTCAACCAGATGGCGACCATTCTGGGGCCGAGTCTCGGCGGCCTGCTTTATCCCTTCGGCGCGCGGGAGCCGTTCGTAACTGCTCTCGGCTTTATGACGTTCGCGCTTGTATGCAGCGTCCGGATCTCTCCCCGTCGCAGCGCCATCGAACGCGCCGGCGTCAAAGCCGGGGCAACGTTCGGCACCCTGCTCGCAGGGTATCGCTTCATCTGGGGCTCGCCGCTCATCTTCGGGGCCATTACGCTCGATCTGGTCGCCGTGCTGCTCGGCGACGCGACCGGACTTCTGCCGATCTACGCCAACGATGTGTTTCACGTGGGTCCGTGGGGGCTTGGCCTGTTGCGATCCTGTCCAGCGGTAGGCTCGATCGCGGCGGCGATCGTGCTGGCGCACGCGCCCTTGTCGCGCGGTGTTGGCAAGGCGCTATTTTCCGCTGTGATCGTTTACGGCTGCGCGACCCTCGCCTTTTCGGTCGCCTCGAACGTCTGGGTCGGCATGGCGTGTCTCGTTGTGATCGGCGCCGCCGACGTGGTGAGCGTCGTGATCCGCCAGTCGCTCGTTCAACTCGATACGCCGGACGCGATGCGCGGGCGCGTTGTCGCCGTGCAGAACATCCTGACGAGCGCCTCGAACAATCTTGGCGATTTCGAATCTGGAACACTGGCGTCGTTCATCGGCGCCCCGCCGGCGATCGCTTTCGGAGGTGGCTGCGCCATCATCGCAGCCCTAGCCTGGATGTGGTTCTTCCCGAACCTGCGCGATCGCGAACGTCTCGCGAGTTGAGCTGCGCTAACGAGCTTTTAACCAACCGGCGTCAGAGTTTCTTAAACGTTGAATCAATCGCCGCGCGTGCGGTGGAGACTGGCCATGGACGACGCACACAAAGACGATGCGGGCCAGGAACGGCCGTTCCTGTCGCTGACCGGACCGAAACCGCCGCGCCCGGCGATCACCATCGATGGCGTGGCGCTTGAAGAGCCTGCGCCTGCAGTGGAGCCTGCGCCTGCAGTGGAGTCGGCGGCCGCCGTGGCGTCGAAGCCGGGACGTTTTCTTTTTGGCGGCCGCACCGCTCTCATCGCCGCGGCTGTCGTCTTCGGCGTCGGGGCGGCGTTCGGGGCAGGCGTGCTCCTGGCGAACCGCGCCGCCGATGGGCGCGGCGTTGCGGTCGCTACCGCCGACCTGCGCGCCCGCGTCCTGGCGATGGAAGCCGCTCGCGCGGCGGACCAGAAAGGCGGCGCGCGCGCCGCCGTCGCCGCCCTGAAGACCGATGTGGAAAAAATTCGCGCGGCCGCCGCCAGCCAATCGGCGCAGATCGCGGCGCGGCTCGACAAGTTCGACCGCGACGCCTCGGCGCGGTTTGACAAAGCCGATCACGATTCGTCGGCTCGCTTCGAGAAGATCGAGAAATCGCTCGTCTCGCATGAGGCGACCGGCTCGATCCATCCCGCCACCGCGTCGCCCGCTCCCGCAACGCCGTCGCCTGCCGCGTCAAATCCGGCGCCTGCGCCCGAGAAGGGCGCCGTCGCGCAGCACGCCGCGCCGCCGCGTTCGCGCGTCCCGCTCGGCGGCTGGGTGCTGCGTGACGCGCATGATGGCGTCGCGCTGGTCGAAGGCGCCGATGGTCTTCGCGAGGTGACGCCCGGCGATTGGCTTCCCGGCGCAGGGCGCGTGCAGCGCCTGGCGCGTCGCGACGGCCGTTGGTTCGTCGTGACGACGCAAGGCGTCATCGACATGGATGTTTACTGAAGGATCAGCGCGCTGCTTCCGCCGCTTGCGCTGGCTCCTCCTCGTATTTGATCGGCAGACGCGATAAGAGGCCGATCAGCGCGCGGTCCTGCAACACCATGAGCCGTTCGCGCGGCCGCAGCCATCGCCTCGCTTCGTCGAGGTCGCGCGCGTCGTTGAGCTTGGCTTCGGCGACCGCGCGGTCCGGCTCGATGACGCCGCGCACGCGCGGGGTTGCGAAACTCAGTTGATGCTCGTGCCAGGCGCGTAGCGATGGGTCGGCATGGATCGCCGCCAGTCCGTCCTCCGTGTCGCCGCCGGCGCGCGCAAGCTCCTCGCCGAGCGCGTTGGCGCGCGTTGCGATTTGCGGCGGCGCGCTTTCCTCCGGCGTCCCAAGCAGGCCCCATCGCCTCAGGCGCAGGCCGATGGAGAGCATTCCGCTCCAGGCGGAGAGTGGAATGGACAGGACGAGCCCGGCGATCGTCGGCGACATCCAGGCGGCCAGCGACGGCGCGATGATCAGGCCGGCGACCAGCGTGACGAAGCCAAGCGCCGTGTGCGAGCGGTGGCGCCGGACGATGTCTTTGATCGGGATCGACCCATCGTCGCGGCGTTGGGGATTCCAGCCGGTGTCGCGCCCGAATACGATCTGCATGACCGAGCCCGTCTGAATCACCATCATGATTGGGGCGTAAAGCGCCGACATGACGATCTCGATCAGCGTCGAGGCGATGAGGCGCAGCACGCCGCCGGACCCGCGCCGCGTCGGGCCATCAAACAGCGCGACGACCAGACCCATCGCTTTGGGCGCGAGAAGAACCGCCATGGTGACGCCAAAGAGCGCCAGCGCGCGTTCCGCGTCGAACCGCGGCCAAGCCGGGAACAGGCGGAACTCGTCTGTAAAATATTCCGGCCGGATATAGGCGGATTGCAGCACCAGCACGAGACCGACGATCAATTGCGCCATCCACATGGGCGACGCGAGATAGCCCATGATGCCGGTCGCGAAATGCTGGCGCGAGGCGAGCTTCAGCCCTTTCGCGGGCAGCACGCGGATGTGCTGCAAGTTGCCCTGGCACCAGCGCCGGTCGCGGGTGGCGAGATCAATGAGCGAGGGCGGGCTTTCTTCATAGCTGCCGCCGAGCGTCGGCAGCATGTAGACGCTATAGCCGGCGCGGCGGATCAGCGCCGCCTCGACGAAATCGTGGCTGAGGATATGGCCGCCGAACGGCGGTCGTCCGCGCAAGTCGGGCATGCCGCAGTGCGCCGCGAACGCGCGGACGCGGATGACGGCGTTATGACCCCAATAATTGCCGTCGCGTCCCGACCAGAGCGCCAAGCCGGAGGCGATAATGGGGCCGTAGATGCGTGCGGCGAATTGCTGCAACCGCGCGAACATGGTGTTGCGGTTGATGATCAGCGGCAACGACTGAATGATTCCGGCGTCGGGGTCCGCTTCCATCGCCGCGGCGAGGGCGACGACGGAGCGGCCGGTCATGAGGCTGTCGGCGTCGAGCACCACCATCTGCTCGTAGGCGCCGCCCCATCGCGTGACGAAATCGGCGATGTTGCCCGCCTTGCGGCTCGTGTTGCGCGCGCGGCGCCGGTAGTAGACGCGCGCGTTCGGGTCGAGACGCCGGCGCATCGCGAGGAAGGCGCGCTCTTCAGCGATCCAGAGATCGGGATTGGTTGTGTCGGAGAGCAGAAACCAGTCGAAGCCGCCGCCGAGGCCGGTCGTTTCGACATCCTCGTGGATCGCTTGTAGCGCGCCGAACACGCGAGAGGGGGTCTCGTTGTAGATCGGCATCACGACCGCCGTGCGCGTCGCCATCGCGGTGGGCAGAGCGGGTGGACGCCCGCGGCGGGCGATCAGCCAGACGAAGCCCAGCACGGCGCTGGTGAAGGCGAGCGAAATCCAAGAGAAGTTGACGACGAACAGGATCAGCAGCGCCCATTTCAGCGTGGTGATCGCGCCGACGTTGACCACGCCGTACATTTCGTTGGCGCCGTAGGCGGTGAGCGCCAGCGCGCCGAGGAACACGAACAGCCTTGCGAACCATGGCCCCGTTCGGCGCGCGCCCGTGCGCAGCGCCGAACGGTCGAACCGTGTCAGCGATTGCGTCGGCATCGGCAGCGGCCGATCCGGCGGCGTCGGCGCGGTCGCGTCGAAGGTCGGAGCGGCGACCCGCGCCGCGTCGGTTACGTCGTCCATCGGTACAGCCAAATCTCGCTCATCGGCTTGCCGGCCGCCTCGAGGACGAGCCGCAGTTCGCAGAGCGTCTCCGCGCCGGGATCGAGGTCGAACTGCACGCGGTAGGTCTTGCGCGTTTTGCTCGCGAACTTTCGCGGTGCGATGATGGCGCCCGCCGTCGCGCGGATGTTCGGCGTAATGTCGCGGCTTTTCTGAGCGTCGGCGAAGAGGTCGCTGGCAAATTCCACGAGGAAACGCCGTCGTTTGCCGCCGCCCGGCGTGCGGCCGCTCCGCGACTGGGTCGTCGCGGCGCCCGGCGTGCTGGCGGGCGGCGACCAGCACCAGAATTGTCTATAGGCGAAGGACGTTTCGGAACCCGCCGCCAGCGGCGCATTGGGTCGCCAGAAGGCGATCATGTTCTGATTGACGTCGGAATCGGACGGCACTTCGATCAGCGTGACCGCGCCGGGCCCCCAGTCGCCGAGCGGCTCGACCCAAAGCGAGGGGCGCTTGTCCCAGCAATTGTCGTCGTCGAGAAACTGCTCGAAATCGCGTTCGCGCTGCATGAAGCCGAACCCGCGAGGGTTGTCGTCGACGAACGAGGACGATTGCAGGGTGTCTCGGTTGCAGACCGGCCGCCACAGCCATTCGTCGCGCCCGTTCAGCATCTGCAGGCCGCCCGCCTCGAATACGTTCGGTCGCGCCTCGTCGCTGCGCCGCCGGTCTAGACCGCCGGTGGTGTAGGTCGCCGCCATCGGCGCAAACCCCAGGTTGTCGACCGCGACACGCGCAAAGAGCGTGCATTCCGAGTCGATGATCGTCGCGTCGCCCGCGCGCAGGGTGAAGCGATAGGCGCCGGTCAGGCTCTCGGAGTCGAGCAGCGCATGGACGATGAGGGCGCCTTCCGCCAGTGTCGGGCGCTCGATCCAGACTTCGCGGAAGACGGGAACTTCTTCTCCCTTGGGGTCGGCAACCTTGATCGCGAGCCCGCGCGCCTTGACGCCCATCACCTGACGCCGCGCGACGGCGCGGAAAAAGCTTGCGCCCTGAAAGATTGCGACCGCCTCCACGTGGCCGCCTGGCGGGCTGGCGAGGACGCGAAAACCGGAGAAGCCAATATCTTTCACGTCGGCCGGCGGCTTGATCGTCCCGAAGTCGAAATCCTGCAGATTATAGACGAGCGGTCGCGAGGCTCCATTCTCGACCACGTTGAGGCGCATCGGCGTCGAAAAGACCGACCCTCGGTGCAGCGGCTCGACCGCGAACCCAAGATTGTCGCCGATCCAGATCGCGCTCCCGGGTCGGTTCTGAATGAGACCGTATTGATCGAGCGGCAGATTGGCGAAGACATCGGGAAGCTCCGCTCCCGGCGCATGGTAAGGCTTCGCGGCAAGCGCCTTCGCGGCCGTGCCGACTTGTGCGGCGCTGAAGGGCGGAGGCGGCTCCGTTTGCGCCTGCGCGACGCCGACGGACAGCGCCGCGCCGGCCGCGCCAGCTCCCAACTTTAACACGTCGCGACGCATCAACATGAACGATCCAGGATCGGCCGCGCGGGCCGAAGGGTGGTTTCGCAAACGATTTCGGTTAGTTATAGCTTGAAAACGCGCGCGTGCGAGAGCCCGTCCACGCGATGGCTCGAAATTTTGCGGAATGGTAAGCCTGCACGTCGAAACTCGCCGTTAGGTCCAACTTGGAGCATCCCCCATGACGGACGGTCTCCGCCCCCCCGGACGGCCGGGCCTCGCCATCGTGCTCGCCGCCGGCGAGGGAACGCGCATGCGCTCCGCCCTGCCGAAGGTTCTCCACCCGATTGCCGGCCGGTCCATGCTGGCGAACACGCTGGACGCGGTCAAGGCCGCCGACTTCGGGCAAATCGCTGTCGTGGTGGGGCCCGGCCGAGAGGATGTGGCGGGGGAAGCGCATCGCGCCGCGCCCGACGCGCAGATTTTCGAACAGGCGGAGCGTCGCGGCACCGCCCATGCTGTGCAGGCGGCGCGCGCCGCGCTGGAACGCGGCTGCGACGATCTGATCGTCGTTTTCGCCGACACGCCGATGATCGCGCCGTCGACCTTCCTTGCCATGCGGCGCGCCCTGGCGGCGGGCGCGGCGGTCGCGGTTCTGGGGTTTGAGGCGCGCGACCCCACAGGGTACGGCCGCCTTTTGAGGGAGGGCGATCGCCTTGTTGGGATTCGCGAACACAAGGACGCGACGGAGGCCGAGCGCGCCACACGTCTCTGCAACGCCGGGCTGATGGCGCTCGACGGGCGCGCTGCGCTGGCGATTCTCGACGCCATCCGGCCCGACAATGCGCAAAACGAGTTCTATCTCACGGACGCCGTCGCCATCGCTCGCGCGCAAGGCCGCGACGCGGTCGCTGTGCTCGCTTCGGAGGAAGAAGTGATGGGCGTCAACGACCGCGTGCAGCTCGCCGCCGCTGAGGCGGTCGCGCAGCGGCGCCTGCGGGAGCGCGCGATGCAAGCGGGCGCGACGCTGATCGCCCCCGAGACGGTGTTTCTATCATTCGATACGCAACTCGGCCGCGACACGATCGTCGAGCCGCATGTCGTGTTCGGGCTCGGCGTCACAGTCGGCGAAGGCGCCGTCATCAAAGCGTTTTCCCATCTCGCGGACGCGCGCGTGGCGGACGGGGCCTCGATTGGGCCATTCGCGAGGCTTCGGCCCGGCGCGGCGATCGAAGCGGGTGCCAAGATCGGCAATTTCGTGGAGATCAAGGCGTCGCGTATCGGCGCCGGCGCGGCGGTGAGCCATCTGACCTATATCGGCGACGCCGACGTGGGCGAGAAGGCCAACGTCGGCGCAGGAACCATCACGTGCAACTACGATGGCTTCGACAAGGCGTTGACGACCATTGGGGCCGGCGCTTTCATCGGATCCAACACGGCGCTTGTCGCTCCGGTCACGGTCGGCGACGGCGCCTATGTGGGCTCTGGCTCGGTAATCACCGACGACGTCGCGCCGGACGCGCTCGCCATTTCGCGCGGCCATCAGGTCGAGAAAGCGGGTTGGGCTCGCGATTTCCGCAATGCGCACGAAGGCCGCGCGAAGAAGCGCGTGTGACCCGCTGTCGCAAACGGCCACCTATATGATTACGGCATTCGACCCTCGTCGGCGTAGAACGCGGCGGCTTAGGCGCGAAAAGGAGAGCATAAGCGATGTGTGGAATCGTCGGCGTGGTCGGTTCCGAGCCGGTGGCCGCCCAGATCGTCGAGGCGCTGAAGCGTCTGGAATATCGCGGGTATGATTCCGCCGGGCTCGCGACGCTCGAACGCGGGCATTTGGCGCGTCGCCGGGCGCAGGGAAAGCTGCGCAACCTCGAACGCAAGCTTGCCAGCGAGCCCTTGAGCGGGCCGATCGGGATCGGCCACACGCGCTGGGCGACTCATGGCCGGCCGACCGAGAACAACGCGCATCCGCACGCCTCGGACCGCCTTGCCGTCGTGCACAACGGCATCATAGAGAACTTTCGCGAACTGCGCGAGGAGTTGCGCGCCGAGGGCCACGTCTTCCTGACCGAGACGGACACCGAAGTTGTCGCGCATCTCGTCACGCAGGAAATGCGTCAAGGCAAGGCGCCGCGAGAAGCGGTCGCGGCGGCGCTGCCGCGCCTGCGCGGGGCGTTTGCGCTCGCGTTCATCTTCGACGGCTTCGACGATCTGCTTATCGGCGCGCGGCAAGGCGCGCCCCTTACTGTGGGCTACGGCCAGGGAGAGATGTTCCTCGGCTCCGACGCACTGGCGCTGGCGCCGTTCACCAGCGAAATCGCTTATCTGGAAGACGGCGACTGGGTCATCTTGACGCGCGACGGCGCCGAGTTCCACGACGCCAACAACTCGCTTGTCGAACGCCCGCGAGTGCGCAGCCAGGCTTCTGCGTTTCTCGTCGATAA
Source organism: Beijerinckiaceae bacterium (assembly GCA_965276595.1). Taxonomy (GTDB): domain Bacteria; phylum Pseudomonadota; class Alphaproteobacteria; order Rhizobiales; family Beijerinckiaceae; genus Terripilifer. The sequence continues at coordinate 974,564 of CBDIBA010000012.1, read as the reverse complement.
AGGCAATCATCGTCACTTTATGGCGAAGGAAATTCACGAGCAGCCTGAAGTGGTCGGGCGTACGCTCGCCCACTATCTCGACATGTCGTCGGGCGCGGCGCGCCTGCCTTTCGATTTGCCTTTCGATCCGCGCGTATTGACGCGTATTACCATCACCGCCTGCGGCACCGCCTATTATGCGGGGCTCATCGCAAAATACTGGTTCGAGCGTTACGCGCGCCTGCCCGTCGAGATCGACTTCGCTTCGGAGTTCCGCTACCGCGAGGCCCCCTTGCCGGAGCGCGGCCTTATGATCGTCGTCTCCCAATCGGGTGAGACCGCCGATACGCTCGCTTCCCTGCGTTACGCCAAAGAGACCGGGCAGCGCACCTTGGCCGTCGTCAACGTCCAAACCTCGACGATCGCGCGCGAAAGCGATGTCGTCGCGCCGACCCTAGCGGGCCCCGAGATCGGCGTCGCCTCCACCAAGGCCTTTACCTGCCAGCTTGCGGTGCTCGCCTGTCTTGCTATCGCCTTCGGCCGCGCACGCGGCGCGCTCGATGCGACGCGCGAAGCCGACCTCGTGTCGCAGCTCATCGCGACGCCGGGCCTGCTGGCGGAGGCGATCAAGGCGACGCCGGCGGCCGAGAAGCTCGCCGTTCCCTTGTCGAAGACGCGCGACGTGCTCTACCTCGGGCGCGGTTCATCCTATCCCCTGGCGCTCGAGGGCGCGTTGAAGCTGAAGGAAATCTCCTATCTGCACGCGGAAGGCTACGCCGCCGGCGAGCTCAAGCACGGCCCGATCGCGCTGATCGACGAGGACATGCCGGTTATCGTCATCGCGCCGAGCGATGGCGTGCTCGAAAAGACCATATCCAACATGCAGGAAGTCGCCGCGCGCGGCGGCCGAATCATCCTCGTTTCGGACGCCCACGCCATGCGCGAAGCGGCGGTCGCCGTCGAGGCGCATGTGATGATGCCGGATATGGCGCCGGATTTTGCGCCGCTCGTCTACGCCATCCCAATCCAGCTCATCGCCTATTATACGGCGGTCTTGATGGGCAAGGACGTCGACCAGCCGCGCAATCTCGCGAAATCCGTGACGGTCGAATAGGCGCGTCGCGCGCGCCCGCCTTTTCACGGGCGCTTTCCAACGCGATAACGCCCCGATGGCGGCAAGCGAGAAAGCGCCGGAGGTTCTGGCGACGAGCGAAATGGCCGTCCCACGCGCCGCAGCCGGCGCGGGGCGAAGCCTCGGGCTGCCGTTTGCGGCCGCGGTTGTCCTGCATGCCATCTTTGCGGCGGTTTTCTTTGTTGACGATCTGCGTGGCCTCGTCCGCTCTTCGGCCTCGGCTGAAATTTCGGTCGACCTCGTCGACGAGGCCGACGTTCCCGGCGTCAAGACGAGCGGCTCGGCCAGTAGCGCGGGAAAGAAGGGCGGCGCGGGCGGCGACAGACAGTCGGCTGAGGGAACGGAGGGCGACCGTCAGGCCGCGAGCCAGAGCGTCGCCGCTGACACGCGGCAGTCCGACGCCAGCCATGCGCCCGCGTCCTCGGAGGAGGCGGCGGGAAATCCGGGTGAAGCGCCAGCCGCCTCCGCGCCGCCTCCTGCCTCGCCGGCTGCCCCACCGCGCGAGGCGCACGCCGGGCCGGTTGGCCCCGTCGAGCCCCCGCCCGCGCCGGCGCAAGGCGGCGCGCCGCCACAGCGCACGCCTGCCGAGCAGCCGGCGGCCCCCGTCGGCGAGGGGCAAAGCGCGCCGCGTCTGCCGAGCTTTCTGATGCCAGATCTTTTTGGGACGACAGCGGCGCCGACCGGAGGCTCCGCGCTGAACGAGGACTATAAGGGGACGATCTACGCCATGCTCGAAAGGGCCAAGCGTTACCCGGAAACGGCGCGCGCCCGCCAAGCGACGGGCATGGCGGTCGTGACCTTCGAGATCGACGAAGCCGGCGCGCCGAAGAACATCCTGCTGGCGCGCACGTCCGGGCAGGGCGACCTCGACCGCGAGGCCGTGGCGCTCGTCGCCCGCGCGGCGCCGTTTCCTCCTCCACCCGCGGGCGTCCAGCGATCCTTTGCGCCGGCGATCACGTTCGGGCTCAATTGACGGCCTTCCTTGCGGCGTGTTCATGGCGTCGCGCTTGCTTAGCAAAAGTCGAGCCGCCATCTTCCGCGGCGTGCGCCCGCCGGAGCCCGAATGACCCATCTCAGCACCCCGCCCGGGCCCGACCTAACGCGCGCTCCCGTCGCGCCCCCCAAACCCAGCTTTTCGGCGGGAGTCCGCACGTGGTTCCTCACCGGCGTCGTGATCGCCGGCCCGTTGGCCGTCACCGGATGGCTGGTCGCCTGGTTCATCGACACGGTGGACGCCTGGGTGCGTCCGCTGGTGCCGCCGCCGCTATGGCCGGACACGTATCTGCCGGTGCGTGTTCCCGGCACGGGGGTCGTGCTGGCTTTCGTGGGTCTGACGCTGCTCGGCTTCCTCGCCGCCAACCTCGCCGGGCGCACGCTGATCCGTTCGGGCGAGCGGATGCTCGATCGCATCCCCGCGGTGCGCGGCATCTACAAGGGAGCCAAGCAGGTCTTCGAGACGCTGTTTTCGCAGGGCGCCACATCGTTTCGTCGCGTCGGCCTCGTGCAATATCCGACGCAGGGCATGTGGTCGGTCGTGCTGATCTCGACGCCCCCGGCAGAAGTCGTCGCGCACTCCATGCCGGGCGACGACGAATACGTGTCGGTGTTCCTGCCATGCGCGCCAAATCCGACGACAGGCTTCTGGTTCTATCTGCCGGTGAAGGAGGTGATCGAACTGTCGATTACGCCGGACGAGGCGTTCAAGCTCATCATGTCGGCCGGCGTGATCCAGCCCGTCGACCGGCTCCATACGCCGGATTAGGCGTAGTCTAGACTAGAGCATTCGGCGTTTGACGTGAATCAGGTTTGGGGTTCACGGCTGGGCTGACGTCTGATTCGATCGCGTCTCTGATTCTGGAGGTTGCGATGGGAGCGGCTCGATCTGTTGATCTTCGGGAGCGGGTGGTCGGAGAGGTCTCGGCCGGGCTTTCGCGCCGACGGGCGGCGGCGCGGTTCAAGGTCAGCGCGTCGTCGGCGATCCGCTGGGCGGCGCTGGAGCATGAGACGGGCAGCGTTGCGCCCCGCCCGCGCGGCGGCAAGAGCCGTTCGCCGCTGGAGCCGCATGCCGCTTGGCTCCTGGACCTCGTGGCTTGCGAGCCGGACCTGACGCTCGCCCAATTGGAACGCCGGATCGCGGACGGGGTGGGGCTGACGATCACGGAGCGCTCGATCCGGCGCTTCTTCGACCGTCACCGGATCACGCTCAAAAAAAGCCATTCACGCGGCCGAGCAGGATCGGCCGGACGTGGCCGCGGCACGCGAGCGCTGGAGGGCCGGCCAGGCCGAGCTTGATCCCGCCCGGCTCGTCTTCGTGGACGAGACGGGGGCGAACACCAAGATGGCTCGCCTGCGCGGGCGCGGTCCCCGGGGTCGGCGGGTCGTCGGCAAGGTCCCATGGGGTCATTGGAAGACCACGACCTTCGTGGCCGGCCTGCGCCGGGACGGGATCGGCGCACCCTTCGTGCTCGATGGCGCGATGAACCGGACAGCCTTCGAGGCCTATGTCGACCAAGTCCTCGCCCCGACCCTGAAGCCCGGCGACATCGTCGTGATGGACAACCTGCCGGCCCACAAGGGTGAAACGGTCAGGCGCCTCATCGAAGCCAGGCAAGCCACCCTTCGTCTGCTGCCGCCCTACTCGCCAGATCTCAATCCGATCGAACTCGCCTTCGCCAAGCTGAAGACCCTCCTGCGAACCGCGGCCGAGCGAACCGTCGGCGCTCTCTGGGACACGATCGGCTCCATCCTGGATGCCTTCACGCCACAGGAATGCTCAAACTACCTCCGTCACGCCGGATACAACTCAACTTAACCGCCGAATGCTCTAGCCCGCGCGCAACAGGCGCGCTGCTTCCTCGCGCTCGAAGAGATAGAGCAACAAACGCAACGCCGCGCCACGTTCGCTGCGCAACTCCGGATCGTCGCGCAGCGCCTCCTCCGCCTCGCGTCGCGCCGCGGGCAGTAAGCTCGCGTGGATGGACAGGTCGGCGAGACGAAACCCCGGCGCGCCAGATTGCCGAGCGCCCAGCACCTCTCCCTCGCCGCGCAGACGCAGGTCTTCTTCGGCGATGCGGAAGCCATCCTCCGTCTCTCGCATCATCGCGAGACGCGCGCCGGCGACGGCGCCAAGCGGCGGCCTGTAAAGCAGGAGACACGAGGATTTGCCCGAGCCGCGACCGACCCGCCCGCGCAATTGATGCAACTGCGCGAGGCCGAAACGCTCGGCGTGCTCGATGACCATGATCGTGGCGTTCGGAACGTCGACGCCAACTTCGATGACCGTCGTCGCGACCAGCGCCCGCGTTTCTCCACGCACGAAAGCCTCCATGGCGGCGTCGCGCTCGGCCGCCTTCATCTGCCCGTGCACCAGGCCGACGCGTTCGCCGAAGATCTGGCGCAGATTGTCAAAGCGGTCCTGCGCCGCGGCGGCGTCGATCTCTTCGTTTCCGGCGACGAGCGGGCACACCCAAAACGCCTGCGCCCCGGCTGCAAACGCGCGTTTCAGTCCATCGACCACATCGCCGATGCGATCGAGCGGCATGGCGCGCGTATCGATCGGCTGCCGCCCTGCAGGCTTTTCTCGCAGCGTCGAGACATCCATGTCGCCAAAGTACGTCAGCACCAGCGTGCGCGGGATCGGCGTCGCCGTCATGACGAGAATGTCGACGGCGGCCCCCTTCTCGCCAAGCGCCAGCCGCTGATGCACGCCGAACCGATGCTGCTCGTCGACGACGGCGAGCGCGAGGTCGCGGAATGCGACGGCTTCCTGAAACAGCGCATGCGTGCCGACGAGAACATCGATCTGTCCCGCGGCGAGGTCGGCCAAGGCGCGCTTGCGCCGCGCCGCCGCGTCGCGCCCGGTCAAGAGCGCGAGGCGAAAGCCGGCGGCCTGCGCCAGCGGTTCGAGCCGCTCGTAATGCTGGCGCGCGAGAATCTCGGTCGGCGCCATCAGCGCAGCCTGCCGTCCCGCTTCGACCGCGCTCGCCATCGCAAGTAGCGCCACGAGCGTCTTGCCTGAGCCGACGTCGCCTTGCAGCAGCCGCAGCATGCGCTTGTCGCTCGCCATGTCGGCGTGAATATCCGCGAGCGCGGCGCGTTGCGCGCCGGTCAGCGAGAACGGCAGCGCGTTCCGGATGAGTTCGCCGACGCGACCATCGCCTTTGGTCGCGCGTCCGCGCTCGCCTTTCATGCGCGCGCGCATCAGCATCAGCGCGAGTTGGCTGGCGAGCAACTCGTCGTAGGCGAGACGCGCACGAGCCGGCGATTCCATTTCGACGTCTTGCGGACTTTCGGGATGGTGCAAACGCCGTATGGCGTCCGCGAACGACGGCAAACCCTTGGTGGCGGGGGCGGCGGGATCGCGCCAGTCGGGCAGCGCAGGAAGGCGCTTCAGGCCTTCCTGCGCTGCGCGCGCGACGTTGCGTTGATAGAGACCGTCGGTCAGCCGATAGATCGGTTCAACGGGCGGCAGACGCGCGAGACCGCCGGCGTCGAGCACGCGGTCGGGATGCGTCATCTGCAAACGGCCATCGTACAGTTCCAAGCGCCCTGAAATCCATCGCGTCTCGCCGAGCGGGAGCGCCTTCTCGATCCAGCCGACGTTGGCGCGAAAGAACACGAGTTCCACATCGCCGGTGTCGTCTTCGACAAGCACGCGATAGGGCCCGCGCGCATAGCGACCGGCCGGCGGCCGGCGCTCGACGACGCGCGCCTCGATGAGCGCGATGGCGTCGCGCGTCGCATCCCTGATCTTTGGCCGTTCGCGGCGGTCGATTGTCGCATGCGGCAGATGAAACAGCGCATCGATCACGCGCGACCCGTCGACGCCGCGATCGAGAAGGCGATCGAACAGACGGCCCGTCTTCGGCCCGACGCCGGGCAAGCTCGAAAGCTGCGCGAACAGGGGATTGAGCAGCGCTGGGCGCATACGCCCGTTTAGCGGCGTCGATTGGCGCGAGCAAGGCGGCCGGTCATGGCGCTGTCATGGGCCGCGCCTACACGGGCCGAAACCGCCGATGAGTCGGCGAATCCGGAGGTGTCGATGCCGCACACCGCGCAACGCGCGACGGCGATGGAACTGGGCGTCGCCGTGCATCGCAGCCGCGCCTTGTCGCGCGAAGGCGTGCTCGAACGCCTGTTCACCTTGGCTTTCCGCGGCCTCGTCTACCCGCAGATCTGGGAGGATCCGGTCGTCGACATGGACGCGCTGGCGCTGGGACCCGGCGACCGCGTGGCGACGATCGCCTCGGGCGGCTGCAATACGCTGAGTTATCTGACCGCCGACCCCGCGCGCGTCACCGCCGTCGATCTCAATGGCGCGCACGTCGCGCTGACGCGTCTGAAACTCGCCGCCGCCAAGACGTTTCCCGATCATGCGACCTATCGCCGGTTCTTCGCCGGCGCGGACGATCCGGCGAACGTCGCGGCCTATGATCGCTATACGCGAGCGCGTCTCGATCCGACGAGCCGCGCTTACTGGGATACGCGCATGGTGTCTGGCGCGCGCCGCATCGAACTCTTCGCGCGGGGCTTCTACCGGCGCGGATTGCTCGGCCGGTTCATCGGCGCCGGCCATTGGATCGCGCGGCTTCACGGCGTCAACCCGGCGGTGATGCTGAGCGCGCGCACGCGAGACGAGCAGCGCGCGCTGTTCGAGACGCATCTGGCGCCGATCTTCGACAGGCCTCTGCTGCGCTTTCTGATGCGTCGGCCCGCGTCGCTTTATGGCCTCGGCATACCGCCTGCGCAGTACCGTGCGCTGGCCGGCGACGATGGCGCGGGGATTGACGCAGTGCTGCGGGCTCGCCTGGAAAGACTCGCATGCGATTTCGATCTGAGTGAAAACTACTTCGCCTGGCAGGCCTTCGGGCGCAGCTACGCGCCAGGATTTGACGGCGCGACGCCGCCCTATCTTGCGCCGGAACATTTCGATGCGATCCGCGCCCGCGCCGATCGCGTTGGCGTCGTGCACGGATCGATGACGGTTTTTCTGCGCGGCATGCCGGACGCCTCGCTCGACGCCTTCGCGCTGCTCGATGCGCAAGATTGGATGAACGACCAGGAATTGACGGCGTTGTGGCTTGAGATTACGCGCGTCGCGAAGCCCGGCGCCCGCGTCATCTTTCGCACGGCGGCGGACGAGCGCCTGCTGCCCGGTCGCATCCCGGCCGCGATCCTCGGCCGCTGGGCCTACGACGCGGCGCGCTGCCGGGAGCTTCATGCGCGGGATCGGTCGTCGATCTACGGCGCGTTCCATCTTTATACGCTGAAGACCGGCGATACATGACCGCCGCCGAACAGATGGACCGCATGTATCGGCGACAGCGGCGCATCTACGACGCAAGCCGAAAATTCTATCTTCTCGGCCGAGACGACATGATCAGGGCGTTGCAGCCGCCCAGAGGCGGCGCCGTGCTCGAAATCGGCTGCGGCACGGCGCGCAACCTAGCCCACGCCGCGCGCGTCTATCCTGATGCGGAATTCTTCGGCCTCGATGTGTCCGAGCAGATGCTGATAACGGCGCGCCGCACGATCGATCGGGATCGCCTGAGCGATCGCGTAAACTTGGCGCGCGGCGATGCGACCTGTTTCGAGCCGTGCGCTCTTTTCCGACGCACCGCGTTCGACCGCGTGTTCATCTCCTATGCGCTCTCGATGATGCCGCCCTGGCGCGCGGCGCTCGACCATGCGTTCGATTGCGTCGCCCCGCGCGGCTCCCTTCACATCGTCGATTTTGGCGACTTCTCCGGTTTGCCGGCCCCGTTCGGCGCTGGGATGCGCGCTTGGCTCGGCGCGTTCGGCGTCACGCCGCGAATCGATCTCGATAGCGCGCTGCAAGGCGCCGCAAGCCGGCGCGGCTTGCAAGCGCGATCGGTCCCGAAGTTCCGCGGTTACGCGATCCACGCGGTCGCTGCGCCTGGCCGGTCGAGCAGCGATGAGGGGGCTCATGACATCGACGCATGGCGTCGCGGATCCGGCCGGCTCGCGGGGGCTGAGCCCAACCCAGCCGTCTTCGCCCGCCGCTCCGCATCGTGACGATGGGCGTCCTGCGCGCATCCTGATCGTCACCGACGCCTGGCGTCCGCAATTGAACGGCGTTGCGCTCACCTACGAGTGGATCGTCGAGGCCGTGCGGACGCTTGGCGTCGACATGACGACGCTGACGCCGGAAGGGTTTTTCACCGTGCCGGCGCCGTCTTATCCAACTGTGCGGCTCGCGATCACGACGCCCGGCGCAATCGCCCGGGCGATCGAGCGCCACGCGCCCGACGCCGTTCACATCGCGACGGAAGGGCCGCTCGGCTTCCTCGCGCGCCGACATTGTCTGCGCGTCGGCCGCCGCTTCACGAGCGCCTATCATACGCGCTTTCCCGAGTATCTTGCGGCGCGCTGGCCGGCGCCTTTGTCGTGGAGCTACGCGGTCCTGAGGAACTTCCACAACGCCGCCGCAGCGACGCTGGTCTCGACACAGGCGATGCAGGCGGAGCTCGAGGCGAGGGGCTTCGAGCGACTTGTCTTATGGCGCCGCGGCGTGCCCGTGCGGCGAACCGCAGAAAGCCTCAACCCGCCGTTCGCGTGGCCTAAGCCGGTATTCCTTTATGTCGGCCGCGTCTCGATCGAGAAGAACATCGACGCGTTTTTGTCGCTCGACCTTCCGGGAACCAAGGTCGTCGTCGGCGAAGGTCCGGCGCGGGCGTCGCTGATGCGCCGTTATCCCGACGCGATCCTCACCGGACGGTTGAGCGGAGAGGATTTGGCGACCGCTTACGCAACTGCCGACGTGTTCGTGTTCCCGAGCCTGACCGACACTTATGGGCTTGTCATGCTGGAGGCGCTGATCGCCGGCGCGCCGGTGGCGGCGTTCCCGGTCACCGGACCGCGCGAGGTGCTCGGTCAATCGGGTTGCGGCGTGATGGACCACGATCTGCGCCGCGCCGCGCTGGCGGCGCTGGAAATTCCGCGTGACGCCTGCCGCGCCTTTGGCGCACGCCACACGATCGAGGCAAGCGCCCGCGCGTTCGTGCGCAACGTCGCGGCGGCGGTCGGCCTTGAGGCGCCGGTTGCGGCCGGAGACGATTGAACCTTCGCCCGCTATTCCGCAGGGACGAGCGCGGGCGCCGCGCCGACAACGGCCGATCGCGCGGGGCTCGGCTGGCCCCAGTGGATCAATTCGAGCCGCCCGTCCAAATGCTCGACGATCGCGGTTCGCGATTCCACCCAATCGCCGCAGTTCATGTAGAAGATCGGCCCGATCTGGCGCGTCGTCGCATGATGGATATGGCCGCAAATGACGACTTGCGCGCCCTGCTGAGTCGCGTCCGCAACGACGGCCTCTTCGAAGGCGCCGATGAAGTTGACCGCTTGCTTGACCTTCCGCTTCGCGGCGGCGGAGAATGACCAGTAGGGCAGGCCGAGCCAGCGTCGCGCGACATTGACGTAGCGGTTGATGAAGATCGCGAAATCGTAGGCCCAGTCGCCGAGATGGGCGAGCCACTTCATATTGCGCACGACCGTGTCGAATTTGTCGCCGTGCAGGATCAGCGCGCGACGTCCGTCCGCGAGATCGCAGACCGCCTCGTTCGCAATCTCGATGCCGCCGAAGTTCTCGCCGGCGTAGGCGCGCAGGAACTCGTCGTGGTTGCCGGGGATGTAGACGAGACGCGCGCCCTTGCGCGCTTTCCGCAACAGCTTCTGCAGCACCACGTTGTGGGACGGCGGCCAGTGCCAGACCGACTTCAGCCGCCACCCATCGACGATGTCGCCGACGAGATAGATCGTCTCGGCGTCGTAGTGCTTTAGACATTCTAGCAGCGCATCGGCCTGGCAACCGCGCGTGCCCAGATGCACGTCGGAGATGAACAGCGTCCTGACCTGTTCGGTGTGTTGGTTATCGAACACGCGCGGCCCTTTCCATCGGCTCGCGACAAGCCCTGCCTGAGTCCTATCAAGGTTTGATGACGGCCGGCGGAACCTTAGCCTTGGTCACGCCGTTGACATGGCGGCGTTATACGCGAGGTGTCATGTCGATCGCCGATTCGGCCGCGCTCGCGGCTCTTTTCCTTATATCGGTGCATGTCCTCACCGTGGTTCTCGCGGGATTTCGGTGCCGGCGCCGGAAACCTAAAACCGCGAATCAGCGCACGGCGGTCGCCGCCCGGGAGGGCGTCACGCTGGTCCGGCCGCTCCGAGGTATCGAGAGCCATTCCAGTCAGACGCTGGCCGCCTCGCTGCTGCTGACCCACCCGCGCCATGAGGTTCTGTTCTGCGTCGCCGATGGCGCCGATCCGGTGGTCCCGCTCGTCGAGGCGGCCCTGCGCGCGCATCCGAATGTCGACGCGCGGCTTTTGATCGGAGCCGATTGCATCGGTTCCAACCCCAAGCTCAACAACATGCTCAAGGGCTGGCGCGAGGCGAAATACGATTGGGTTTGCTTCGCCGACAGCAATCTTTTGACGCCGCTCGACTATTTGGAGCGCATCGAAGCGACCGCAGGCCCCGGCGTCGGCGCGGTCTCCGCTCCGCCGGTGGGAACCGACCCGCGCGACTTTTGGGGCGATCTGGAATGCGCGTTCCTCAACACGTTCGAAGCGCGCTGGCAGTACGCGGTGGACACGGTGGGATTCGGCTTCTGCCAGGGCAAGACGCTCTACTTGCATCGTTCGAGCTTGGGTCCCCGCGGCCTTGCGCGGCTCGCCGACGAGCCGGCGGAGGACGCGGCGTTGACGAAGGTCGTCTGGTCGCAATCAAAAAGGGTGCGGCTGGTAGCGCCCCCTTTCGCGCAGCCGATCGGACCGCGGCTGGCGCGCGAGGTCTGGGACCGGCAACTGCGCTGGGCGCGACTGCGCCGCGCGACGTTCCCGTATCTTTATGCGCCTGAGATTTTCCTCGGCTGCGCGCCGGCGATGGCGGCGCTCGCCGTCGCTGCGGCCGGGTATCAGTGGTCGATACCGCTGTCGCTGGGCGCGTTGCTCGCCGCCTGGTTTACGATGGAATATGCGCTCGCCGCGCTCGCCGGCTGGCCGGCGTCTTTGGCGTCCTGCGCAGCCTGGGTGCTGCGCGACCTCATGATGCCGGCGCTCTGGTGCGCGGCTTGGGCGGGCCACGATTTCACCTGGCACGGGGCCCGCCTGACGACCGGCGACGGGGATCCCCGCGGAATTGACGACGCCCCGCGCGAGATCAAAGCGGGATAGCAGGCGGGCCCGCGTTGACGCTCCGGACGCGCCGGCGCATCCTCTCGCGATCATCGGGAGGACGCGCGATGGACGATAAAGGCAGGATCGGCCGCGACAGCGCAACCGTTGGGGGGCCAGTTGCGCCATGCTGACGGAAGAACAAAATCGCATGTTGACGCAAGTCGGCGCCGAGACGCCGATGGGCAAGCTGCTGCGCCGCTATTGGATCCCCTTCGCCGGCGTGAGCGAACTCGACGAAACGCCGCAGAAGGCGGTGCGTCTGCTCTGCGAAGACCTCGTTGTCTATCGCGACCGGAGCGGCCGCTACGGGCTGCTCGACAGGCACTGCCCGCATCGCCGCGCCGACCTTTCCTATGGCTTCGTCGAGGAGTGCGGCCTGCGCTGCAATTACCACGGCTGGCTCATACAGGCGGACGGCGGCGTCCGCGAAATTCCGTTCGACGATCTCGCGTATCCGCAGTCGCGGCTCAAGGACGACGTCAAGGTCAAGGCCTATCCCGTGCGCGAAGCCGCCGGCCTGCTGTTCGCTTACATGGGCCCGGCGCCCGTTCCCGAGTTGCCGATCTGGGAGCCGTTCACCTGGACCGGCGGCTATCGCGAGATCGTGCGCTCGGATATCCCGTGCAACTGGTTTCAATGTCAGGAGAACTCCAACGATCCCGTGCATTTCGAATGGATGCACGACAATTGGGGCGCGCGCCTCGACGGTCGCGACGATTACGCGACCAAGCACCTGAAGCTCGCCTTCGACGAAGTCGAATATGGCCATGTCTATCGCCGCGTGCGGGAGGGCCAGGAGGAGAACAGCCCGCTTTGGACGATCGGGCGGCTCGCGCTCTGGCCGATCGGCTTCTTCCTCGGCGAGCATTTCGAATGGCGCGTGCCCGTCGATGACGAGAATACGCTGAGCATCGCCTGGTTCTTCAGCCACCCGCCCAAGGACGTCAGCCCTTACGATCAAGCGCGCGCGCCGACGTGGGAAAGTCCGATTAGGGACGCGAACGGCCGCTGGATCACGACGCATGTCATAAACCAGGATATCGTCGCCTGGGTCGGGCAGGGGCGCATCGCCGACCGAACCAAGGAATATCTCGCTGCGAGCGACCGCGGCATTCTGATGATGCGCAAGCGTTACTTCGAGGAAATGAAGAAGGTGGAAGCGGGCGGGGACCCGAAGGGAGTCATCCGCGATCCCGCGATGGCCGCCTGCGTGAAGCTTCCGATCGTCGGCCGCACGACGGGTTCGGGCGATTTGTCGTTGGAGCAATGGAAAAAGCATCCGCAGTTGATGGGCCGGCTGACCGACCACCGCCATTGCGCGGGGCAGCCAAAGCATGTGCGCGAGGAATATGCGCGCGCCATGGGGTTCGACCGTCTGTGAGACGGGTCATCGCGCCGGGGCAACTTTACTGACAGGTCGAACGTTTCCGGTTACGAAGACGCCGCGAACCGCTGCCGGATTTTCGGTTGGCGGCGTTCGCGCTTCGTCATGTGTTCCGAAGGTCTCGCGCCGTGACTTATCCGATCCTTTCCAGTGTCGATCTCGATCCGCGCCGCCGCCGCATCCTCATGCGGGCGCGACGGCGCGGCATGCGCGAAATGGACGTCCTGCTCGGGCGCTTCTGCGACGCGCGCCTGTCTTCTCTTGAGAAGGCCGATGTCGAGGCGCTCGAGCGGTTGCTCGACGTCCCCGATCGCGAGGCGTTCGCCTGGCTGACCGGCGGCGAGCCGCTGCCCGGCGAGTACGACACGGCGCTGTTCGCCAAGCTCAAAGACTTCCACACGCACGCTCGCCCGCTTCACGCCTGACATGAATGAGTTTCATCGCGTCCTTGAGGCGCTCGGCGCCGCAAAATCATTAACGCTCGCGCGCGCGCCAGAGGGCTTCGATGCGCTCGTCGCCGCCGATCTCGCGCGCGGACTGTCGCGTGGCGCGCGCGATCGCGCCGCCGCGCTCGTGCATGTCGCGACGGACGGCCAGCGCTCGCGCGCCTTTGTCGAAGCGCTGCGGTTTTTTGCGCCCGACATCGAAACGTTGGAATTCCCTGCCTGGGATTGCCAACCCTACGACCGCGTGTCCCCCAACGCCGGCGTCGCCGCGCGACGCATGACGGCGCTGGCGCGGCTCGCCCGCACGCGCTCCTCCGAGGAGCAGCCGCGCGTGCTTTGCGTGACGGTCAACGGGCTGACGCAGCGTGTCCCGCCGCGCGCGTGGGTCAAGACCGAGAGCTTCGCAGCCGCGCCCGGCAATGCGCTGGTCATGAACGAACTTGCCGGATGGCTTGAAACCAACGGTTTTTTGCGCTCGACGACCGTGCGTGAGCCGGGCGAATACGCCTTGCGCGGTGGTATCCTCGACCTCTATCCCGCCGGCGCGCCGGCGCCGATTCGCCTCGACTTCTTTGGCGAGACGCTGGAATCGATCCGAGCCTTCGATCCAGAAAGCCAACGCAGCCTATCCCAAATGCGCGCGCTCGATCTCGTGCCGATCAGCGAGGTCGCATTGACAACCGACACGATGCGCCGCTTCCGCCAGGCTTACGTGGCGGAGTTTGGCGCGCAAACGCAGGGCGACACGCTCTATGAATCGATCAGCGAAGGCCGTCGACACGCCGGCATGGAGCACTGGACGCCGCTCTTTCATGACGCGATGGATACGCTGTTCGATTACGTCGGCGCGGCCCCGCTGCTGATCGGCGCCGGCGTCGATGGCGCCGCCGACGAGCGCTTCGAGCAGGTCAAAGACTATTACGATGCGCGCAAGCGCGACTTCGACAGGGATCCTGCGCGCGCCTCCTACAAGCCGCTGCCGCCGGATGCGCTTTACCTTTCTCAGGATGAGTGGACCAAACGCCTCGGCGCTGCGCCGGTCGCGCGATTGACCCCGTTTGCGCTTGCCGAGAACGGCGATCGACTTGTCGTAGACTGCGGCGCAAGAGCCGGCCGCGACTTTGCGCCAGAGCGGGCGCGCGAGGACGCAAATGTTTTCGAGGCGGCGGTCGAGCACGCCAAGGCCCTGCGCGGGGATGGCAAGCGCGTCATCGTCGCGGCCTGGAGCGATGGCTCGCGCGAGAGGCTCGGCGGCGTTCTGGCCGAGCATGGCCTCAAACCGACGCATCTCGCCTCGTCTTACAGGGCGGCTTTGTCGCTATCCCATAACACCGTCGGCCTCGCGGTGATGGGGCTGGAACATGGCTTCGAGACCGACGATCTCGCGATCGTCGGCGAACAGGACATCCTCGGCGACCGGCTGGCTCGCCCGCAGCGACGTCACAAACGCGGCGCGGACTTTCTCGCCGAGGTTTCTTCGCTCTCCGCCGGCGATCTCGTTGTGCATGTGGATCATGGCATCGGTCGCTTCACTGGGTTGACGACGATCGAAGCGGCGGGCGCGCCGCACGATTGCCTCGAACTGCATTACGCAAGCGGCGACAAGCTCTTCCTGCCCGTCGAGAACCTGGAACTGCTGTCGCGCTACGGGTCCGAGGACGCGGAAGCGCAACTTGACAAACTCGGCGGCGCCGGATGGCAAACGCGCCGCGCGCGGATGAAGAATCGCATCCGCGACATCGCGCAGCAGCTCATCAAGATCGCCGCCGCGCGACAACTGCGCGAGGCGCCGCGGCTGATCCCGCCCGAGCATCTTTACGACGAGTTCTGCGCGCGCTTCCCTTGGGAGGAGACCGAGGATCAGCAGGCGGCGATCGACGCGACCCTCGACGATCTCGCCGCCGGGCGGCCGATGGACCGGCTCGTCTGCGGCGACGTGGGCTTCGGCAAGACGGAGATCGCCTTGCGCGCAGCGTTCGCCGCGGCGATCAACGGAAAGCAGGTCGCCGTCATCGCGCCGACGACGTTGCTGGCGCGCCAGCACGCAAGAACGTTCCGCGAGCGTTTCGCCGGGCTGCCGGTTACGGTGGCGCATCTTTCGCGCATGGTCTCTGCGGCCGACCAGCGCGCCGCGCGCGAAAGGCTGGCGCAAGGCTCCGTCGACATCGTGATCGGGACGCACGCGGTGCTCGGCAAGCAAGTTTCGTTCAAGGACCTCGGTCTCGTCGTTGTCGACGAGGAGCAGCATTTCGGCGTTTCGCATAAGGAGCGCCTGAAAGACCTGCGCGCCGAGGTGCATATGCTCACGCTCTCTGCGACGCCTATCCCGCGCACCATGCAGCTTGCGCTCACCGGCGTTCGCGAACTTTCGATCATCGCGACGCCGCCGGCCGACCGGCTCGCGGTGCGCACCTACATCACGCCGTTCGATGATCTGTCGGTGCGCGAGGCGCTGCTGCGGGAGCGCTACCGCGGCGGTCAGAGCTTCTACGTCTGTCCTCGGATCGAGGATCTTGAAGAGGCGACAGCCTTCTTGCGGCAGAACGCGCCGGAGGCGAAGTTCGTCGTCGCG
The DNA here is from genome assembly GCA_965276595.1 of Beijerinckiaceae bacterium. GTDB lineage: Bacteria > Pseudomonadota > Alphaproteobacteria > Rhizobiales > Beijerinckiaceae > Terripilifer. The sequence goes on along the minus strand of CBDIBA010000012.1, from coordinate 958,855 downwards.
CACGGGCAGATGTCGGCGACCGATCTCGAAGAACGGATGTCGGCGTTCTGCGACGGCAAGTACGACGTGCTTGTCTCGACGGCGATCGTCGAATCCGGTCTTGATATTCCCAACGCCAACACGATGATCGTGCATCGCGCCGACATGTTCGGACTTGCGCAGCTTTATCAGTTGCGCGGCCGGGTCGGGCGCGCCAAGACGCGCGCCTATGCGCTCTTCACCGTGCCGGCGAGGAAGGCGATTACCCCGCAAGCCGAGAAGCGGCTCAAGGTCCTTCAATCGCTTGAGGCGCTGGGCGCCGGCTTCCAGCTCGCGAGCCACGATCTCGATATTCGCGGCGCCGGCAATCTTTTGGGCGACGAGCAGTCCGGCCATATCAGGGAAGTCGGCTTCGAGCTTTACCAGCAGATGCTGCGCGACGCCGTGGAAGCGCTGAAAGCCGGCGCCGTGGAGCCGCTGGAAGAGCAATGGTCCCCGACCATCGTCACCGGCGCGCCGGTCACGATGCCCGAACGCTACGTGCCGGACCTATCACTGCGAATGCAGCTTTACCGGCGCTTGTCGACGCTTTCGACCGAACAGGAAATCGAGGCTTTCGGCGCCGAACTCATCGACCGTTTCGGGCCGATGCCCGACGAAGTCGGCCAGCTGATGCGGCTCGTCTCCATAAAGCTGCTTTGTCACCGTGCGCATGTGGACAAGATCGAAGCGGGCCCGAAGGGAATTGTCGTGGCCTTCCGCGATAATTCCTTCGCCGATCCTCACGGCCTCGTTCGCTTCATCGCGGAACAGGGCCGCGACGCGCGCGTGCGGCCCGACAAGAAGGTGTTTTTCGCGCGCGACCTCGACGACCCGGCGGCGCGGCTCGAATCCTGCCGGCGGGTGCTGCGTTCGCTCGTCGATATCGCCGAGAAGGGAAAGAAGAAAGCCGCGTGACCTTGCCGCCGCGCGGCTACGTCCGCTCGTGCTCGCGCGCCGGCCGGTTCTTGAACGACATCACAGGCGGCGCCTTGTACTTGCGCAAGGCGGACCCGCTCGCCGCCTCGCCGGAGCTGAAGGGCCTGTTGCCCTTGATCGTTACGCGCTCCATGAGGCGGCGTTGGGGATAATAATCATGCACGGCGGCGTGCATGACCAGCCGATTGTCCCAGAAAACCAGCATGTCCGGCTCCCAGCGGTGCCGATATTGATGTTCGAGCGAAGCGGTCAGCCGAAAGAGCCGATCGAGCAGCGTTCGGCTCTCCGTCTCCTCCATCCCCTTGATGGCGAGCGTGAACTGCGGATTGACGAAGATGGCCTTACGGCCTGTGACCGGATGCACGCGCACGACGGGATGAGTCGCCGGCCGGTAAAGCTCCTCGAATTTCCGAAGGCGACGCCAGCCTTCGTCGGTCTCTTCGAACAGGCTCTTGAACGGCTTGAAATCGTGGACGGCTTCGAGGCCCGAGAGGAAGGCCTGCATCTTGTCGCTCAGGCTGTCGTACGCCGCGCCCATGTTGCAAAAGGCGGTGTCGCCGCCGAGGGCGGGGATGATCTTCGCGCAGAGCGCGGTGCCCATGGGCGGACATTCGCGAAACGTCTCGTCGGAATGCCAGATGTCGGTCGGCGGCGGCGGATTGCCTTCCTTGTTGTCGTAGACGATGAGCTCCGGCGCATCGGCGGCGTTGGTGGAGAACGGATGCACGGTCAGCTCGCCGAAATAGCGGCCGAAGCGCCTGAGATCCTCTGCGGAAATCTTCTGGCGTGGAAACACCAGCACGCCGTGTTCGGCGTGCGCCTGCGCGATGGCGGCGACCGTCTCGGCGTCGAGCGGCTTCGTCAGATCGACGCCGGCGATCTCGGCGCCGAGGAACGCGCCGATGCGCCGAAGCGAGATGGGCGAAGGGGCGACAGGCGTCATGGCGGCCGACGGGGTCATTGCATGTTTCCTCTGCGGATTCAGCTTGTTGTTTCGGTAAGCGCGGCGTGGTCGTCGGTCGCCTGGGCGGCCTTCCGAATCGCGCCTGCAAGCGCGTCCGGCGCTTGCGCGCCGGCCACGGCGTAACGGCCGCCGAGAATGAAGAACGGTACGCCGGTCACGCCCATGCGCTGCGCGACGGCGATCTCGTCCTCAACGTCTTTCAGGTCCATGTCGCTCGCGAGCCGCGCACGGATCGCAGCTTCGTCGAGACCGCCCGCGCCGGCGATGCGCGCCAGCGTGGCATGATCGCCGATGTCTTCGCCCTCGACAAAGTAGGCGCGAAACAACTGCTCGACGACCTCGCTCTGCCGTCCGCTTGGCTGCGCCCAGCGGATGAGGCGATGCGCATCGATGGTGTTCGGCGACCGCATGATCTTGTCGAAGGCGAAGGGCGCGCCGGCTTCCGCCCCCGCAGTTTCAAGGCGCACATGCATGTCGTGGGCGCGATCGGGTCCGAACTTGCGCGTGAGATAGGCGTCACGGCTTAGACCCTCGCGCGGGATGGTCGGGTCGAGCTGGAACGGCCGCCAGCGAACCTCGATCGCGAGATCGGGCAAAGTCTCCAGCGCGGCTTCGAGCCGCCGTTTGCCGACGAAGCACCAGGGACAGACAGCGTCCGAGACGACGTCGATGCTCAGCGGCGCTCCGCGCGGTTGCGGCGTTTCGATCTCGTTCATGCGTCCTCGTCAGCCCGCGCTGACCGCCTCGCCGTCGAAGGCGAGCGGTCCGGCGCCGCCCCGGCGCTGCACGGCGACAAGGCTGGCGGCGTCGACGTGGATCATATGCGGCTCCCGCGCCGGGGGCAAAGGTCGTGCGTCGGGTCCGCGCGGCTCGGCGATCACCGCCTGCTCGCCGAACGCGTGCAGATCGACGAGCGTCACGGTGTCGATGTCGCCCATGGGCGCAAGCGCAGCGCGCGCTTCCGTGGTGCGGTCGAGAAGCATGAGCGACGCCATATAGTCGGCGCGAACGAGGCCGCCTTCCGCCAAGAGGGACGCAAGCCCACCGGGGACGACAACATGCGCAGGCCCCGATGTTTCGAGCGCGTCGAGAAAGACTGCGGTCTCGAAGGGACCGCAGAAGCGCAGCGACGTCCCCACGAGCAGCGACAAGAAAGGCCCCGCGACAAGCCCCGCGAAGCTGACCGGCGCGAGGCAGGTCAGGATCGGCGCGCCCGCGCCGACGCGCGCCCGCGCCGCGATGTCGAGCGCGGCGGCGACGAGGGCGCGCGGACGGTGGAACGCGACGCCGCCGCCCTCGGCAAAGGTCGCGATGCGCCCGATCGAAAACGCAGGGGAGAACGCGGACGCAGGCGGTGTGGCGAGCGCCGCCAGGGCGACATCGACCGCCCCATCATAGGCGATGGGCCCCAGACCGCCGACTAAGCGGACGTTGGGCGCGCGCGCCGCGACCTCGAACATCGTTTCGACCGGTGCGAGCCCATCGTAGATCGTCGGCGCAACAAGCGCGTGGGCCCCGACGTTCGCCGCGAAGGCCGTCAACGATGCGACGCCTTCGTGCGCCGGGGCCAGCGCGGCGTTGAGGCCCGCGCGCAAAGCCGCCAGCAGAGCGACGCAGGCGACGGCCTGCGCTCCGCCGGCGATCAGCAGCGTTTCGCCGGCCACGAGGCCAAGTTCGCCGAACCGCGCCGCCATCGCATCGGCCGCCGCATCCAGCGCCGCGAAGGTCAGCGCGTCGCCGCCGCTGTCGCTCATCGCCATGCGTTCGGGTCGCAGCCGCGCAGCGCCACGCGCCAGCGTTTCGAGATCGAACTCAGCCAAGGGGTCGCGCGTCGCCTCGCGTGGAGGCGTCATGGCCGTTTCCTCCACCACGTCTCGAGCGTCGCTCCGAACAGCGGCGACGCATAGCGCGCGGTGCGTTCAGGAAACGCCAACTTGGAGGAATAGGCGAACCACTGGTCGGGCGCATGGAACAACGGCACGATGTAGAAGCCCGATAGCAGTACGCGGTCGAGCGCGCGGGCGGCGTCGGTGAAGGCCTGGGGGGTCTTGGCGGCGAGCAGCGCGTCGATCATCGCATCGATCGCCGGCGAGCGAGCGCCGGCGAGGTTGAACGAGGCCTCCTGATCGGCGCTCGCTGAACCCCAGCGCGTGCGCTGCTCGTTGCCGGGCGAGGCGGACGCGAACCAGGACCCCGGCATCATGTCGAAATCGAACTTCTGCCGGCGGCGCTGATACTGCACCTCATCGACGAGACGAACGCGCGCCTCGATCCCGATGCGCTGGAGCGATTGCGCGAAATTGACCGCAAGCCGTTCCTGTGCGCGGTCCGCGACCATGATCTCGAAGGCGAGCGGCTCGCCGTTTCGTTCGCGCGTCATGACGCCATCGTGGATGTCGTAGCCGGCGTCTTTCAAGAGCGCGATGGCGTGGCGCGCCATCGCGCGATCCCGGCCCGACCCGTCGCTTTTCGGCGGCCGCCAGGTTCCTGCGAGAATGTCAGCGCGCACGGCGCCGGGAAAGGGCGCAAGCAGCGTCCTCTCGCCCGCATCGGCGGCTCGACCGACGGACGAAAGGTCGGAATCATCGAAAAAACTCTTTGTGCGCCGGTACAGGCCGCCGAACAACTTGGCGTTGATCCACTCGAAATCGAACATATAGCCAAGCGCTTCGCGCACCCGCGCATCGGCGAAGACCTCACGGCGCGTGTTGAACGCGAAGCCGGCCATGCCCTTCGGACCGCCGAGCGGGAGCGCAAGCTTTTTGTCGCGGCCGTCTTGGACCGCCGGAAAATCGTAGCCCGTCAGCCAGCGCGTCGGACTGGTTTCCTCCCGATAGTCGAGCAAGCCCGCCTTGAAGGCTTCGTACATGGCGTTGGCGTCGCGGTAATATTCGATGCGGATTTCGTCGAAGTTGAAGAGCCCGCGCGAGATCGGGAGATCCTTCGCCCAGTAATCCGGGTTGCGCCTCAGCGTCAGTTCGCGGCCGGGATCGACCTTCTCGATGACGTAAGGCCCGCTGCCGACGGGCGGCGTCAGCGTCGAACTGGCGAAATGCTCGATGTCGGTATGGGCCTTGGAGAGCACCGGCATCAATGCGAGGATGAGCGGCAGTTCGCGGTCGCCGACGCCGGTCAGATCGAAGGCCACGGTCTGCGGATCGGGCGTCGCGATGTTTTTCACCAGCGAATAGACGACGCGGTTCTGTGGCCTTCCCTTGGCGCGCAGAAGATCGAAGGTGAAGCGCACGTCGGCGGCGGTGATCGCCGCTCCATCGGAGAAGCGCGCGCGCGGATCGAGGTGGAAGACGACGCGCGAGCGGTCCGCGTTGGTCTCGATCGATTGTGCGATCAATCCGTAGAGCGTGAACGGCTCGTCCTGGTTGCGCGCCATCAGCGTCTGGAAGACGTTGCCGCTGAGGCCCTGCGCCGTCGAGCCCGCGTTGACGTTGAACGGATTGAGACTGTCGAAGGCGCCTTGGACGCCGAGCGTCAGGCGGCCGCCTTTCTTCGCCGACGGATCGGCGTAAGGCAGGTGATCGAAGTCCGGCGGGAGCGCCGGTTCGCCAAGCATCGCGATGCCGGGCGCGACGGTCGTTTCACCCGCATAAGCCGCGCAGCCCGTCAGCGCGAGGCCGAACGCTGCGAGCCCGCGTCTCATCGCGTTTGCGCGAATCGCCCAATCGATCATGCAAGGCAAGTCTAAGAGCATCGCGCTCGCAAGTCAGCCGTCGAAGGCGTTGACGCGCCTCGCTCTGGCGCGAACGCTGCGAAGCGGTTAAGAGGGCCGGCCACGATACCGCCGCAATCAAGCGCGAAGAGCGCCGCGTCTTTTCGGACGCGGACGGGCGTCCGAACCTGCGGCTCCGACCTGTTGATTCGATCCGGGTAGCGCTTTAGGGACGCGCTCGGAGCCTCTCTGAAAGGGATGATGCATGCGATTGTCTATGAGCCGTCTCGGCGCGGCGGGTGTTGTCGTGGGTCTGGTCGCTGGCGGCGGGGCCGCATACGCGCAGCAGCCGCGGCCTGCAGCGCCGCGGCCCGCGGCGCCTCGGCCTGCGCAGCCGGCTCCGGCCCCCGCGGCCCCAGCGCCGCAGGGGGCGCCAGCGCAGACCGCCCCGCCGCAAGGGCCTGTGCGGCTTGAACTGCAACCCTCGCAGGCCGATTGGACCAAGGTGTGCGGCAAGGATCAGACCGCCAACAAGGAGATCTGCTATACGACGAGGGATTTCGGCCAGGGCGCCAATCAACCGCCGGTGCTCGCTGTCGCCATCTACGACGTGAAAGGCGAGGACACCAAGGTTATCCGCTTGCTGCTGCCGCCCGGCCTGCTGTTGCGGCCGGGATTCCGCTTCACCGTCGACAAGGGCGCGGCGCTCGAAGGCTCCTATGAAGTGTGCTTCCCGAACGGGTGCTTCGCGGAATCGCGGGTAAAGACGGCGACGATCGATCAGATCAAGAAGGGAACGACCATGAACGTCATGGTGCGTAACCAGTTCAACAACGAGGTGACCTTCGGCCTGCCGATCGCCGGCTTCGGAAAGGCGTTCGACGGGCCGCCGATCGATCCGAAGGTTCTGGAAGCGCAGCAGAAGCAGCTTCAGGAGCAGATGCAGAAACAGGTCGAAGAAGAGCGCAAGCGTCTCGAGGCGCAACAGCCGGCCGCCGGCGCGGCCCCGACGCCGGCCCCGGCTCCCGCGCCAGCAGCCCCTGCGCCGGCCAAGTGATCGTCTATTTCGATCGGAACCCGAGCCTCGCTCCGGGTTTTCCCGATCGAGGTCGTTCAGTTGAAGGGCTGAGTCTTGATCTTATATGAGCCGTCGCTGCCGCGCGTGAACGTCTCTTCGACGCTCGGATGCCTGCAGGGTTCGCGCGTGTCGTCCGGCAGCAGGTTCTGCTCGGAGACATAGGCGACGTATTCGGTCTCCGCATTTTCCGCGTAGAGATGATAGAAAGGCTGATCGCGGCGCGGTCGCGCCCTCTTCGGGGATCGAAAGCCACCAGTCTTCTGTGTTGGAAACGTCGGGTCGACATCGAAGATGACGCCGCGAAACGGATATTTTCGGTGACGGACGACCTCTCCGATCCGATACTTGGCCGACGCGGGCCTTCATGACGTCCTCGGACATGTGACGCGCGAGACCTAGACCCCGCCTGACGCGCGAGTCAACGTGCAGGGCAAATCGATCGATCCTATAACAGCGTGCCGCGCAGGATCAGCAAAGCCACGCTGAAGTAGATGACGAGCCCGGTAACGTCGACGAGCGTCGCCACGAAGGGCGCCGAGGCGCTGGCGGGATCGAAGCCGAGTCGTTTCAGCGCGAACGGCAGCATCGCGCCCGCCATGGAGCCGAAGGTCACGATCCCGACCAGCGCTGCGCCGACGGTGAGCGCGACCAGCGCCCAATGGTCCCCGTAGTTGAAGATCGCCGCTTGCTGCCAAATCGCGATGCGCGCGATGCCGATCACGCCGAGGATCGCGCCGAGCGTCAGCCCGTTCGGCAGCTCGCGCAGGGCGACGCGCCACCAGTCTCGCAACCGCACCTCGCCGAGCGAGATGGCGCGGATGATGAGAGATGTCGCCTGCGAGCCGGAATTGCCGCCCGAGCTCATGATAAGCGGGATGAACAAGGTCAAGACGACAGCCTTCTCGAGTTCGTCCTGGAAATGCTGCATGGCGCTCGCCGTCAGCATCTCGCTAAGGAACAATGCGCAAAGCCATCCGGCGCGCTTGTAGATCATTTGCCCGAAGCCGATCGTCATGTAAGGCGCGTTCAGCGCCTCGACGCCGCCGAACTTCTGCACGTCTTCCGTGGTCTCGGCGATGATGGCGTCGATCACGTCGTCGACGGTGACGATGCCGATCACCCGCCGCGCGGCGTCGATGACCGGTACGGCGAGAAGGTCGTACTTTGAGATCAGCCGCGCCACGTCTTCGCGATCGGTCTCGGGCGGCACGACGATGGGCGCGCGCGGGTAGGCGACCGACATGACGGGGGCCGCCGGCTCGCCGGTGATGAGGCGTCGCAGGCTGACCGACTGCACCAGCGCGCGCGTTGTGGGATCGAAGACGTAGACCGCGTAAACGGTTTCCCGCGTGCGCTCGACGTGGCGGATGTGCTCGATCGTCTCCGCGACGGTAAACGACGTTGGAACGCTGACGAACTCGGTCGTCATGATGCTGCCGGCCGTATCGCGCGCATAGGCGAGAACGCGTGAAAGGCTCGCGCGCGATTCCGCATCGAGCGTTTCGAGCAGCGACTCGCGAATGGGGCCGCGAAGCATCCGGAAGATGGGCGCAGCGCGGTCAATCGAGACGCCTTGCAGCGTCCGCGCCGCAACGGCCGGCGGCATCTGCGCGATCAACTGCGCCGGCTGGTTCAAGCCGGCCTCGTCGAAGATGGCGATGACGCGGTCGATCGGCATGACGCTGAGCAGTTCAAGCCGCTCTTCGATAGGGCGGTGGTTGATCGCCTCGACGACGTCGGCGACGTGCATGTCGCCGATGTGCGCGGCGAGCTCGGCAGGCCCGAGCGCAGCGATGTTCGCATCCATGACGATCCTGCAGGTCAGCAAGGCGAAGACGCGGGCCGACCCGCGAGCCCGACCGCGATAGGCGTTCGCCGCGCGAGTCGCAAGACGGGCCGTCGATACGGCTACTTGAGGTGCTTGAAGATGGAGAGGCCGGCGGCGGCGCGCGCCTCCCGAGCGACACGGTGTCGAAGGGCGTCGCGGTGTTCGGTCGACGCAACTGCGATCGTCTGCGTCGCTTGGGAAGGGTCGGGCGGCGCGTTTTCGGGCGCTTCGAGATCGCGCAGCGCGCCGAGCGTGTCCTGCAAGTCGGCAAGACAACGGATCTCGTCGCGAAACGCCTGCTGTTTTGCGTCGCGCGCGACCGGCTCCAAGAACTCGGCTTGGTAGCGGAGCTTCTTCGCCTCGATGCGCAACTTGTGCAGTCCGTCGCGATCGAGCGTGTCGAACGCGGCGGCCATGCCCCGCAAAGCCTGCCGCCGTTTGCGCAGGCGCTGCGTGGCGAACGCGACGATCGACAGTCCGCGAGCCTTCGCCGCCTTTGGCGCGCCGTCGCGACGCCACGCGCCCGCTTCGATCCACTCGGCGAGGTCGAGCAGCAGCGCGTTCGTGGCAGGCGATATCAGCGCCGCGAACGCCGCTGCATGCGCGTCGCGTCGGCGCTGGTCGAAGGCGGCGAGCCAGTTTGCATCGGGCCGGTCCGCCAAGGGCCGTTCGAGCATCGTTTCGCGCGCGATGTCGAGGTCGCGCGCGGCGCCGAGCGCCGTAAAGAGCTGCTTCAAATCATTCTGCAACGGGACGAACTGATCGTCGCGAAGCATTGGCGCGAAGAGCGAAAACGCCGCGCGCAGACGCCGGATGGCGACGCGGCTCTGGTGCACGGCTTCGATCGCGTGCGCGTCATGAAACGCCGGCTCGTTGAGCGACAAGTGTTCGAGGCAGGCGTGCGCGATCGCGACGAAGGCTTCGGTCGTGTTCATCTCTCGTCTCACGCGGAGCGGCGGCTTGCTCGCCGGCTCGCCCCACGCTCCGGCGCGAAGGCGGTAGCCGCGCGCCACGCGGCTGGCGAAGGTCAGCCGCATGGGCGCGCGAGCGGCGAGGTTGCGGGCGAGCGCGAAGAGGCCGCCGACGCGGCCCGCGAGCAGCGTGAGGCGGAGTTCGTGAAGATCGATCCGCGCGCCCTCGGCGATCATCGCGCCGCTGTCGATGGCGATCTCGACCGTCGCCGCGCCGCGCCTGTCGAGCCGTACGCGGCGCGTCGTTTCGAGCCTGAACGCTTCTCGAAGCAAGGCCTCCTCATCGCGGCGCTCGATCACGCGTTGGTGTTGCCCGGGTAGGGCGCCGATGTCGATCGTCTTGTTTAATAAAGGCGCGTCCTCTCCGTCGGGGGTCGGGATGTCGCCGGGCCAAGCCCTCGCCTCCCAATGGCGCCGGCGCCCCGATCGGACGAGCGCCAGCGTCAGATGGGAGCGGCGCAAGGCGTCGTCCGGCGTGTCCCACCACACCTGCTCGACGCGCGCCTCGCGCGTCCTGCCGGCGGCTGCGATATCGGCGAGCTCGGCTTGCAATCGAGCGGCTGCCTCCGGCGATAGGGCAAACGTCAAGACCAGGGGGCGCAGCGGGCGCATGCCCGCCATAGCCGTGACAAACCTCGGCATTGTCAATCGAGCGCGCCTGTCCGACGATGGACCAATGAATCCCATTGAATTGCTGACGACCAAGGAAATGGCGCGCGCCGATCAACTGGCGGCCGCCGGGGAGGCGACGGGGATCGCATTGATGGAGCGCGCCGGCGTGGCGGTCGCCGATTGCGCCCAGCGTTTCATGCGCGGCGGCGCGCGGGTCGTGGTCCTCTGCGGTCCGGGCAAAAACGGTGGCGACGGCTTCGTCGCGGCGCGGTTGTTGCGCGATCGCGGCTTCGAGGTCGCGCTCGGGCTGCTCGGCGGCGCCGCATCCTTGCAAGGCGACGCAGCCGCGGCGGCGCGCCGATGGGATGGCGCCGTTTCGCCGGCGGCGGCCCTCGACCTCGACGGCGCCGACTTGATCCTCGATGCGCTGTTCGGCGCCGGCCTGTCCCGCGATCTCGATGGTGACGCCTTGGCGCTGGTCCACCGGGTGAACGCATTCGCAACGGAAACGGGCCGGCCTGTCGTCTGCGTCGACGTTCCGTCGGGTCTCGATGGCGACACCGGCGCGGTCCGCGGCGCAGCCGTGAAGGCGCGCGCAACAGTGACCTTTTTCCGTCTGAAGCCCGGCCATTATCTGGAGCCCGGGCGCACGCTCTGCGGCGAAATCCGCCTCGCCGCCATCGGCATCCCCGCGACGGTGTTGCAAACGATCGCCCCGCAGACGTTCGCCAACGACCCGACGCTTTGGCTGCGGGACCTGCCGGTTCCCCGCGCGCCTGGAAACAAGTTTTCCCGCGGCCATGCGCTCGCGGTGTCCGGTTCCGCGTGGAGCACGGGCGCGGCGCGGCTCTCCGCGCGCGGCGCTCTTCGCGCGGGGGCCGGATTGGTGACGCTCGCGTCCCCTCGCGACGCGCATGCGATCAACGCCGCGCAATTGACCGCGATCATGATCCGGCCCTGCGATGGCGCGGCCGATCTTCAGGGTCTGCTTTCAGATCCGCGCGTCAACGCCATCGTCATGGGACCGGGGCTCGGCGTCGGCGAAGACACCGCCGACCTCGTCTGCGCGGCGCTCGGCTCTAAGGGAGAGGACCGCGCCCTGGTGTTGGACGCCGACGCCCTGACGAGCTTTTCCGGCCGCACGGCGACGCTAGCCGCCCGCATTGAAGCTGGCGGTCTCCAAGTCGTCGTCACCCCGCACGAAGGCGAATTTGCGAGGCTTTTCGATCTGCAAGGCTCAAAGCTGGAGCGCGCCCGCGCGGCGGCGGTTGTCCTCGGCGCGACCGTCCTTCTGAAAGGGTCGGACACGGTCGTCGCGCATCCCGATGGACGCGCCTCGATCGGCCATGACGCGCCGGCTTGGCTCGCGACCGCGGGTTCGGGCGACGTGCTGGGGGGCGTCGTTTGCGGCTTGCTGGCGCAGCATATGCCCCCTTTCGAGGCGGCGAGCGCCGCCGTCTGGATGCACGCCGCCGCCGCGCGAGGGTTCGGACCGGGCCTGATCGCCGAGGATATTCCAGAGCGACTGCCGGAGGTTTGGCGCGATCTGCTAGGCCGCGCCGAGCGTTAGCCGACCTCGAACCACGCCTGCAGCCCGGCGGCGGCATGGGCGAAAATCGTGCTTTCGATAAGCCATTTGCCGGGATTGTCCGCGACGAAGGCGACACGCGCCGTCTTGCCTGGCGCGATGATAATCGCGTCGCGCCAATAGGGCTCCCAGCCGTCGTCGAGCAGATGCAGTACGCGCATGGCGTGGCCATGCACGTGCAGACTGTGAGCAACCGCCGTTTTGTTGATGAAGCCTAGGCTGACCGGCCGGTCGCGGGCGACCGAAAACAGCGGCTTGCCGCCGATCGCGCCGGCGCCAAGCGTCCAGACGCGGTCCGGCCGATCCAGCGGTCCCTCGATCGTCAGGTCGAGCCGCTTGGCGTTCTGAAGTTTAATCTGCGTAGGCAGCAGGGGATTGGGCGGCAGGCCGGCGATCGGCGGGAGCGCGGGTCGCAACTCGCCGATGGTCTCGACGATGAGAAGGTCATGCTCCGGCTTGCCGTGCGGGTCGGCGCGAAGGCCGCCGCCGCGCAGCCGCAGAGCCGCGGTCGCGCCCGTCTGCGGCGGCAAATCGGCAATGACTTCGAGCCGCGCGCCTGGCGCCATCGGCAATGTCCGGCGCGCCGGCTCGAACGGGTCGCAGGACTGACCGTCGACGGCGACGACAAGCGGGCGCAGATTGTCGAACACGATCGCTGCCAGCCGAGCGTCGCAAGCGTTGAGCAGTCGCAGCCGCAGCCGCGCGCCCGGTCTCTGCTCGATCCTTTGCGGCGATGGGCCGCCGTTGAGCGTCAGCGTTTCGCCCATCCGGCCCTCGCCTCGCGCCGCAGCCAAGTCGGGAAACGGACCTTGGATCGCGCCTGCGGCGCCGAGCCGCCAATCGTTGAAGACAAAAGGCAGGTCGAGATCGACGGTCGGCGGCGCCGCCTCGTCAACGATCAGCATGCCGTAGAGGCCGCGCGCTTTCTGCTCGGCCGCGCCCGGGAGGGCGCTCGGACGATAGTAATAGACGCCGCTGTCGGGCGGGGTGAACGCGTAATCGAAGGATTGACCGGGCGCGACCGCCGCCTGCGTCAGCCCGACGGCGCCGTCCATGTCGTTCGCGATCCTCAGACCCTGGATGTGCAGCGCGGTCTGCTGGTCGAGCCCGTTGATGAGCCGCAGCCGGGCCGGCGCGCCTTTCTTGAGGCGCAGCAGAGGCCCGGGATCAGTCCCATTGAACGTCCAGACGGCCGTCTCGGCTTTGCCGTCTCCCATCAGCCGCGCGATGTCCGGATGCGCCTCCAGAATGATGGCATCGGCGCTCGTTTGCCCATGCGCCCAGCCGGGCGCCGTCGCGGCGACGGCGAGAAGATGGCGGCGGGAGAACAGCATTCGACGTCCGGACGACCTGCAGGGCGACGGTCATAGGCGGACGGCGTCATCTTGGCGAGCCGTCCGCGCCGGCGCTGTCGCGTTGCGCGTTTGCGACACTTTTCGCTCGCCTCCCAGGCGGGCCATTGCTATAGAGCCGGGCCCGAGAGGTCGAACGGCTGCGCGGGGACGCCTGTTTGGGCGAGGTCGCGGGCGTGGCGGAACTGGTAGACGCAGTGGATTTAGGTTCCACCGCCGCGAGGCATGGGGGTTCGAGTCCCTCCGCCCGCACCAATTAAGGCCGCCGGGATCGATCGGGATCGATGGGGAATGAACGGCCGGCCGCGCGCTGGCCCGCATGTGTTGGGAAGGCAGGACGATGCAGGTGACCGAAACCCTCTCGGAAGGGCTCAAGCGCGCGTACAAGGTGGTGCTCCCGGCAGGGGATCTCGCCTCGCGCCTCGACAGCCAGCTCGCCGATATGAAGGACAAGGTGCGGATCAACGGATTCCGCCCCGGCAAGGTGCCCGTCGCTCATCTCAAGAAGGTCTACGGCAAGTCGGTCATGGCCGACGTCGTTCAGAACGCCGTCAACGAGGCGAACCGCAAGATCATCGACGAGCACGGCTTCCGCCTCGCCGGCGAGCCGAAGATCGGCTTCCCGGAAAACCAGGAAGAGGTCGAGCAGGCGCTCGCCGCCAAGGGCGACCTCGCCTACACGGTCGATCTCGAAGTGCTGCCCAAATTCGACGTAGGCGCTTTCGACGATATCAGCCTCGAGCGGCAGGTCTACGCCGTTCCCGATTCGGAGGTCGACGAGGCGATCCAGCGGATGGCTGATCGAAACCGACCTTTTGCGCCGCGCGCGGAAGGCGAGGCCGCCCAGAACGGCGACAAGGTGACGATCGATTTCGCCGGCAAGCTGGGCGGCGAGGCGTTCGAAGGGGGGTCAGGGACTGACCAGGAACTGATTCTGGGCTCCGGCTCCTTTATTCCCGGCTTCGAAGGCCAATTGGAGGGCGCGAAGGCGGGCGATCATCGCTCGGTGAAGGTCACCTTTCCCGAAGATTACGGCGAGCCCAACCTCGCCGGCAAGGAAGCGGTCTTCGAGGTGACGGTGAAGGCCGTCGCGTCGCCGGGCGACGTGACGCTCGACGATGAGTTCGCCAAGAGCTTCGGGCTCGACAGCCTCGACAAGCTGAAGCAGGCGGTCCGCAGCAACATCGAGGGCGAGTTCACCCGTGTCGGTCGGGAAAAGCTCAAGCGAGGTCTGCTCGACGCGCTCGATAAGCGCTATACGTTTGACTTGCCTCAGGGTCTTGTCGAGCAGGAATTTAACGGCATCTGGTCGCAGGTCGAAACCGAGCAAAAGCGCTCGGGCAAAACCTTCGCCGACGAAAACACGACGGAAGAGGCCGCCCGCGCCGACTACCTCCGCATCGCCGAGCGCCGCGTGCGGCTCGGCCTGCTGCTGGCCGAGGTCGGGGAAAAAGCCGAGGTCAAGGTGAGCGATGACGAGGTCTCCGCCGCACTCGTCCAGCGTGTTCGGCAGTTCCCCGGCCAGGAGAAGGCGGTGTGGGACTATTATCGCAACAACGCCGAGGCGTTGGCGTCGGTCCGCGCGCCGCTTTACGAAGAGAAGGTGGTCGACCACATCCTGGGGCAGGCCAAGGTCGCCGATAAGCCGGTCGCCAAGGAAGACTTGCTGAGGCAGGAAGCTGAAACGGCGCCCCAGGGTTAAGAGCCCTGTTCGCGACCTTTTCGAAAGGGCCGCCCATCCTTATGTTGGCGATGATTTTGGGATCCCCCGAGTCGATCGCCAGGAACAGCCGAGACATGCGCGACCATCTGGATATCTATAACAGCTTCGTTATCCCTTCCGTCGAGGAGACCACGTCTCGAGGCTCCTATCGCTACGACATCTTTTCCCGCCTTTTGAAAGAGCGAATCGTCTTCCTCGCGGGAGCGGTGGACGATCAGACCGCCACGCTCGTCGTCGCTCAGTTGCTTTTTCTTGAGGCCGATAACCCGAAACGCGAGATTGCCTTCTACATAAATTCCCCGGGCGGCGTGGTGACGGCCGGGCTGTCGGTTTACGACACGATGCAGTTCATCCGCTGCCCCGTCTCGACGCTCTGCGTCGGCCAGGCCGCGTCGATGGGTTCGTTGCTTCTATGCGCTGGGGCGCCGGGGATGCGCTTTAGCCTCCCGAACTCCCGCATCATGGTGCACCAGCCCTCCGGCGGGTTCCAGGGCCAGGCGTCGGACATCCTTCGGCACGCCGAAGACATCATGAAGATCAAGAAACGGTTGAACGAAATCTACGTCAAGCACACCGGCAAGGACTACGATACGATCGAGAAGACGCTGGACCGCGACCATTTCATGACCGCGGATGAGGCGCAGGCCTTCGGGCTGGTCGATAAAGTGCTGGACAAACGGCCGGAAACGTCCGGCGACGCTAAAGCTTGATAAATATTGGCTTTCCGCCCTTTATCGGTAACGTCGCCGTCGACGATGTTGCTCCGTGGCGGGTGGTCGGTCGCTTCCGGAACGCCGACGGGTTGCGCTTCGCCCGCTTGCGTGTTTGCATTGCGTTAGGGATGCGGGCGAATGGAGCCTGATCGGCGAATGAGCGCGCCGATCAGCCCTTGGAACAGCGTAGTCCGAGGACGAAGCATCGAACGTCGACCCGGCAAATCTTTGTTAGGCCGACGCGTTTAGAATCTAGCGCGCCCGGGTCCGGATCGCTCCGGATTGGGCACCGACGGAGAATGAAATGGCCAGAGCCGACGGCGACTCGAAAAACACGCTCTATTGCTCCTTCTGCGGCAAGAGCCAGCATGAAGTGCGCAAGCTGATCGCCGGGCCCACCGTCTTCATCTGCGACGAGTGTGTCGAACTCTGCATGGACATCATCCGCGAGGAGAACAAATCCGCGCTGGTGAAGAGCCGCGACGGCATTCCGACGCCGCGCGAAATCTGCAAGGTGCTGGACGATTACGTGATCGGCCAGAGCCAGGCGAAGCGCGTTCTGTCTGTCGCGGTCCACAACCACTACAAGCGCCTGAACCACGCGACGAAGCATCACGATGTCGAGTTGGCCAAGTCGAACATCCTGCTGATCGGTCCCACCGGCTCCGGCAAAACTCTGCTGGCCCAGACCTTGGCGCGTATCCTCGACGTGCCCTTCACCATGGCCGATGCGACGACGCTCACCGAGGCGGGCTACGTCGGCGAAGACGTCGAGAACATCATCCTCAAGCTATTGCAGGCGTCCGACTACAATGTGGAGCGCGCGCAGCGCGGCATTGTCTATATCGACGAGATCGACAAGATCAGCCGCAAGTCGGACAACCCTTCGATCACCCGTGACGTTTCGGGCGAGGGCGTGCAGCAAGCGCTGCTGAAGATCATGGAAGGAACCGTCGCCAGCGTGCCGCCGCAGGGCGGCCGCAAGCATCCCCAGCAGGACTTCCTCCAGGTCGATACGACGAACATCCTGTTCATCTGCGGTGGCGCCTTCTCCGGCCTCGAGAAGATCATCTCGGCGCGGGGGCGCGGCACGTCGATCGGTTTTGGCGCGATGGTGCAGTCGCAGGACGAGCGGCGCACCGGCGAAATCTTCCGGAAGGTCGAGCCGGAGGATTTGCTGCGCTTCGGGCTCATTCCCGAATTCGTCGGCCGGTTGCCGGTGATCGCGACGCTGGAAGACCTCGACGAAGAGGCGCTGAAGAAGATCCTGATGGAGCCGAAGAACGCGCTTGTGAAGCAGTATGCGCGGCTGTTCGAGATGGAGAACGTCGACTTGACGTTTCAGGACGAGGCGCTCGACGTCGTCGCCAAGAAGGCGATCGAGCGCAAGACCGGCGCCCGTGGCCTGCGCTCCATTATGGAAGCGACGCTGCTCGACACGATGTACGACCTGCCGGGTCTCGAAGGCGTAGAGCAAGTCGTCATCGGCCCCGAGGTCATCGAGGGAAAGGCGCGGCCGCTCTATATCTACTCGGAGCGGCAGGAGAAAACCGGCGCCTCGGCCTGAGCCCGCGTCGGATGAACGTCCACAGGCGTTTAGCCACCAGCGCAACTCGCTTGAAATCGTCAATCTTCGTCGCCAACTTGAGGCCTACGAGGAAGCGCGCGGCGGATTCGTTATCGACCGCGCGCTTCGCGTGAGACGCCGGGGCGCCCAGTCGGGCCTGCGGCGGGGGCGGCGATCGCAAGTCGCGGCCCTGCCATCCGAGCCGCTCGGTCGAGGGTTCGCGTGGCGTCAGGCAAAGGACGACTCGAATGACCAATCAGAAGCGTGCGCTTGCAGCCCCCGGCGTCGTCGACAGCTATCCCGTGCTGCCGCTGCGCGACATCGTCGTGTTCCCCCATATGATCGTGCCGCTGTTCGTCGGGCGAGAGAAATCCATTCGCGCGCTTGAAGAGGTGATGAAGGGCGAACGCCACATCCTTCTCGCGACGCAGATGAACGCCGCTGATGACGATCCGGCGACAGAGGCGATCTTCAAGACGGGAACGCTCGCATCGGTGCTTCAGTTGCTGAAGCTGCCCGACGGAACCGTGAAGGTTTTGGTCGAGGGCGCTGCACGCGCGTCTGTTCGCGACTACCTGCGCACGGACGAGTTTTATGAGGCCAACGCCGAGGTGATCGCCGACGAGGAGGGCGACCGCGTCGAGGTCGAAGCGCTGGCGCGCTCGGTCGTTAACGAGTTCGAAGGGTATGTGAAGCTCAACAAGAAGGCGTCGCCCGAGGTTGTCGCCGCGGTTGGGCAAATTGAGGATTATTCGAAGCTCGCCGACACCGTCGCTTCCCACCTTGCCGTCAAGATCACCGACAAGCAGACGATTTTGGAGACGCCGGCCGTCGCCAAGCGCCTGGAGAAATGCTTGTCGCTGATGGAGAGCGAGATCTCGGTCTTGCAGGTCGAGAAGCGCATCCGCACGCGCGTTAAGCGCCAGATGGAGAAGACGCAGCGCGAGTACTACCTGAATGAGCAGATGAAGGCCATTCAGAAGGAACTCGGAGATGGCGAGGACGGCAAGGACGATCTTGCCGAACTCGAGCAGCGCATCAAGGACACCAAGCTGTCTAAAGAAGCGCGCGACAAGGCCAACGCCGAACTGAAGAAACTGCGGCACATGTCGCCGATGTCCGCCGAGGCGACGGTGGTGCGCAATTACCTCGATTGGCTGCTGTCGATCCCGTGGAACAAGAAGAGCAAGGTCCGCAAGGACATCGATGCGGCCGAGAGCGTGCTCGAGTCCGATCACTTCGGTCTCGACAAGGTCAAAGAGCGCATTCTGGAATATCTCGCCGTGCAGCAGCGGGCGAACAAACTGACCGGCCCGATTCTATGTCTCGTGGGGCCGCCGGGCGTCGGCAAGACCTCGCTCGCGCGCTCGATCGCCAAGGCGACGGGACGCGAGTATGTCCGCATGTCGCTCGGCGGCGTGCGCGACGAGGCGGAGATCCGCGGCCATCGTCGAACCTACATCGGTTCGATGCCCGGCAAGATCATCCAATCGATGCGCAAGGCGAAATCGTCGAACCCGCTCTTCCTGCTCGATGAGATTGACAAGATGGGAATGGACTTCCGCGGAGATCCATCATCGGCTCTGTTGGAGGTACTGGACCCGGAGCAGAACAGCACGTTCAACGATCACTACCTGGAGGTCGATTACGACTTGTCCAATGTGATGTTCGTGACGACGGCGAACACGCTGAATATCCCCGCCCCCCTAATGGATCGGATGGAGATCATCCGCATCGCGGGCTATACCGAGGATGAGAAGGCGGAGATCGCTCGTCGGCACCTGATCCCTGTGGCGACCACGAAGCACGGCCTCGCCAAGGCCGAGTGGACGGTCGACGACGGCGCGCTGTTGACGCTCATCCGCCGCTACACCCGAGAAGCGGGCGTGCGAAACCTCGAGCGCGAGCTTTCCAACCTCGCCCGCAAGGCGGTGAAGGAGATCTTGAGCAAGAAGGCGAAGAAGGTTGTCGTCACTGCCGATAACATCGAGAGCTATCTCGGCGCGCCGAAGTTCCGGTATGGCGAGGCGGAGCTCGAGGACCAGGTCGGCGCGGTGACAGGTCTTGCTTGGACCGAGGTCGGCGGCGAGTTGCTGACGATCGAGGGCGTCATGATGCCTGGCAAGGGCCGCATGACGGTGACCGGCAACCTGAAAGACGTGATGAAGGAGTCGATTTCCGCCGCGGCGTCTTACGTGCGCTCGCGGGCTGTCGATTTTGGCATCGAACCGCCGCTTTTCGAGCGTCGCGACATCCACGTCCATGTGCCGGAGGGCGCGACGCCGAAGGATGGTCCGTCCGCGGGCATTGCGATGGCGACGGCGATCGTCTCTGTGCTCACCGGAATTCCCGTGCACCGCGAGATTGCGATGACGGGCGAGGTGACGCTGCGCGGTCGCGTGCTGCCGATCGGCGGCCTGAAGGAGAAGCTGCTCGCAGCCTTGCGCGGCGGCCTCAAGAAGGTGCTGATCCCGGAGGAGAACGCAAAGGATTTGGCGGAACTTCCGGACAACGTGAAGAACGCGCTCGAAATCGTTCCTGTCGCGCGCATGGAAGACGTACTGAAGCACGCGCTCTTGCGTCAGCCGACCCGCATCCATTGGGAGGAGGAACTGCCGCCGGCGAAGACGAAGGCGGTGGTCGACCCAGCGGGGGATGTCGGCGGGGTCGTCGCGCACTGAGCGACGCGCCGACCAAGCCTGGAAAATCCAAAGCCGCAGCCTTCGGGCGGCGGCTTTTTTTGCCGGCGCAGCGCTTGCGCGGCTCGGCTCCAGCGCTTTACAAGTCGCCTCGACGCGACGTTCGGGCGGTTAGCTCAGTTGGTAGAGCACCTCGCTTACATCGAGAGGGTCGGCGGTTCGAGCCCGTCACCGCCCACCAAAGCCTTGGGACCCAACGCCGATATTGCGCTGCTGGCCTCTGCCGTCGCGCTTCAGGCGAAAGTCGGGTCGAGCGTCACGCTCCACAAAGCGGCGTTGGCTCTGTCTTTCAGCATCACGGTCATCTGTTCGGTGCGTCCGTCGATCGCCACATGACCGAAGAATTGGTAACCCGCGGAAGGCGCGAGGTTGCTCTGGCCGGAAGGGGGCGCCTTCACGTAGCGCACCTCTGGGCCGAACGTGTCGTCAAGTTCGTTCGGCCCGAAAGTTCCGGCATGGATAGGCCCTGACACGAACTCCCAGAACGGATCGAAATCTTGGAATTGCGCGCGTGAAGGGTCGTAATGATGCGCGGCCGTATAATGCACGTCGGCGGTAAGCCAGACTGTGTTGCGGATCGGCGCGTATTTGATGAAACGAAGCAGATCGGCGATTTCGAGTTCCCGGCCCAGCGGCGGCCCATTCCCTTGCGCAAAGGCCTCCGAGCCGCGGCGCTGCTCCGCGTCGTCGTAAACGATCAGGCTCAACGGCATATCCGATGCGATCACCTTCCACGTGGCGCGGGACGCCAGGAGTTCGCGCTTCAGCCATGCGAGCTGGTCCGGCCCTATAAAAAAAGCGTCGGGTCCATAGGCCGTTTGGCGATTCTCGCCGTTTGGCCCGCGATAGCTGCGTTCATCCAGCATGAAGACATCGAGCGTCGGCCCATAGCCAATCTTGCGGTAGACGCGCCCAGCTTCCGCCGCGTCCTCTCGGATCGGGTGCATATCATGAAACGCCCGGCGGCCGCGCGCGGCGAGTAGCATGATCGATTTGTCGTGGTATTGTGGCCCTAGCTGTTTGGACGGCGACCAATTGTTGCAAACGTCGTGATCGTCCCATTGCACGAACAGCGGCGTGTCGGCGGCGAAGGCCCGGACGTTGTCGTCGAGCCTGTTGTAGAGATGGTTGTCGCGAAAGTCGTCGAGCGATTCCGCGACGCGGGTTTTCGCCTCGACCAGCACGTCGTTCTTCCAAACGGCGCCGTCGGGCAACGTCACGTCTGGTTTCATCGGAACGTCCGCGTAGATCGTGTCGCCAGAATGAATGAAGAAGTCGGGGCGTGTCTCGCGCATCGCGGCATAGGTCTTCATGCCGCCATCGGCGAGGTTGATGCCCCACCCTTGTCCCGCCACGTCGCCGCTCCAGACGAAGCTGACGTCGCGTCGCGCCGTCGGCGCCGTGTGAAACTGGCCGACGACCGATTCGCTGACAACGTTGATGTGAGAAAGATCGCGGAATCGAATCCGGTAGAAGATGCGCTGATCCGAGGGCAGTTGCTCGACGAGCAGTTTCGCCGCCAGACCGGTTTCCGGCAGCGCGTCCACCGGCGCGAGAGCGCGAGCGTCCTTGAAGCTTTCCGTCGTGGCGATTTCGACCAGCATCTGCGCCGGCCGGTCGGCGCGCGCCCAGAGCATTCCTGAGTCGGTCGAGACGTCGCCGGATTGCAAGCCGTGTGTGATGGTCGGACGATCCGCCGCGCGTGAGATCGAGGGGGCTGCAAGCCCCGCCGGAGCCGCGAGAACGAGGCCTGCGTGCGATACGAAGGATCGGCGGGTCGGACGATAAAGAGCCATGACGTGGTCCCGAACAAACTGCAACTCTCGAGCCTAAACGCCATTCGCAACACTCCCGTGTCGGCGCGAGCTTGGCCGGCGCCTCTTCCACAACGTCTGGCGCGTTCGGAGGCGCTCGATTAATGTGCTTCTATCCACGGAGGAACCATGCGTTTGTTCCCTTGCGCCTGCTGCGCGCCGGCCGATCTAGGCGCCGGGGGCCACGCGGACCCCACATCCGGCGGCGAGGCGCCGCGAGCGCTTTGCGAGGATATCGCCAGCGCCAGCCGCATCTGCGCCGATCAGGGCGTGTTCGACGCTTTCGGTCATCTTTCCGTGCGCCATCCGAATGCATCCGACCGTTTTCTGATGTCGCGTTCGCGCGCCCCAGCGCTCGTCGACGCCGATGACGTGATGGAATTCGACCTCGATGGCGCTCCGGTCGACGCGCGCGGCCGCGGCGTGTTCTACGAGCGATTCATCCACGGCGAAATCTACCGCGCGCGACCGGATGTCATGTCGGTGGTGCATTCACATTCGCCATCGGTCGTCCCCTTCAGCCTGGTCCCGAACCAGATGCGCGCGATGTATCACAACGCTGCGTTCATCGCTGAAGGCGTGCCGGTGTTCGACATTCGCGAGAAGTTCGGCGCCACGGATATGCTCGTCGGCGACTCGATCAAGGGCCGCGAGCTTGCGCGCGTCATGGGCGGCAAATCCGTTTGCCTCATGCGCGCGCATGGCTCGGTCGCGGTCGGTCCAAGCCTGCAGCATGCGGTGTTCCGCGCGATCTACACCGAAGTCAACGCGCGTCTGCAAATTCAGGCGACGATCATCGCGGGCGGCGCGCCGCTCGCGGCGCTCGACGAGGAGGAGGGGCGTCTTGCCGACGCAACGAACCTCAACGTCATTGGCCGCCCTTGGGATTTGTGGAAGATGCGGGTCGGCCGCTGACGCGCAAGGAGACTAACGAGTGTTGACTGAAACCGAAGCGAAATCCGCGCTCGTCGACGCGATCCGCATGTTGGAGCGCGCCAACGTCGTCGATTACAATGGCCATTTCAGCGCGCGCGTCGGCGCGGATCGTCTGCTCATCAATTCGGGCCCTTCGGTGCGCGGCGCCTTAAACGCCGACGACATCATCGCCATCGATTTGGACGGAAGGCCGCTCGACGGAAACGTTCCGCCGCCGCTCGAATTCCACTTGCATTCGGAGATTTACCGAGCGCGGCCGGAGGTTAACGCCGTCGTGCATACGCACCCGCGCTGGTCGACCTACCTTTCGATGACGGGGACGCCCTACAAGCCGGTCTATGCGCAAGGCGTGCTGCTCGGCGACGTCCCCCTGTTCGATAGCCCGAATTCCATCAATACCAAGCCGATGGGCGAACGTTTGGCGAAGGCGCTGGGCGCAGGTCCGTCGATCCTTTTGAAATCGCACGGCGTCACGGTCGTCGGCGCCGACGTGGTCGAGGCCTTCACGCTCGCCGTCTATCTCGAGGAAAATGCCGAGCGACAATATATGGCGAGCCAATTGGGCGAGCCGTACGTCTTTTCCGCGGAGGAGCAGGCGCTCTGCCGTGACAAGCTGTGGACCAAGAGTCTCTTCAAGAAGACTTGGGACCACTATCGCTCAAAGCTCGATTAGGTTTCGCGCGGTCGCTTCGTAGTCTTCTTGCGCGGCGCTTTCGGTTTCGGCGCCGGCAAAGCGTCGGCGGTGCGCCGGATGAGATGAGCCAGCCATTCGCGGTCGTCCCAGCGATCCTCCGGGATCAGTAGGCACGGTTTCGCGCTCGCGTACGGCGGCGCCAGAGAAACGTCGGCGCCGGCGAACGCCTCTCCGGGCGGCGTACGTTTCACGAAGAGCCGGTCGTCGCAAACGAGCGCCACGAGCTTGCCGCCGCAGTAAAGCGCGTATTCGCCGAACATCTTGCGCGATGCGATCGTCCCGGCGTCCGCCATCGTCTCCGTCAGCAACGCGACCACGCTCGGCGTCGTCGTCATGGCCGTCTCAACGAACCGGCAGGTCCGCGACGGGTTCCTCGTCAAGCTGCATGTCGAAGACGCAAAGCAACGCCGCCGTCGCCGCGTAATTGCCCATCAGCGACACGAGATCGACGAGGGTCGAAGCGCCGAACCGCTTGATCGCGCGGGCGTAGGTCTCCGATGAAACGCGGCGCTTTTGGAAGGCCTCCCGGCCGAGCTCGATGATGATCTGATCGGTGTCGTCGAGGTCGGTCGTCGGCTTATGATGTTTAATGACATCGATCACCGCCGGCGGCACGCCGACGGTGAGCGCCTCTGGCTCGTGCGCCGCCCATTCGAACTTGCTGTCGGCGCAACGCGCCGCGATCAAGATGGCGGTCTCGCGAATGCGCGGCGAATAGGGCGCTTCGAACCGCAGATAACGGCCGACCGGCCGGCTGACATGCGAAAGCGTGGGACTGTGTAGATTGATGCCACCGGGGCCTTTGAGACCACGGATTGTGCCGCCCTTGGGGTCGGTGTGCATGTCGAAAATCTTCTTGCCTTCGTCGTCGAGCGCGTCGCGTCGGACGAGCGGCAAACGACAGCGGGACTCGGGGTCGATGTCGGCGGGCAGCATGCGGGTCTCCTCCCTCTTGGATGGTCGATATCAGATCGTCGCCTCGATCAGGCGCCGCAACTCCGGCGTCACGGCGGGGTCGACGCCGAACCAGGCGCGCCAAGCCGGCCGCGCTTGATGCAGCAGCATGCCAAGCCCATTCACGGTCCGATTGCCGCGGGCGCGCGCCGCCTCGAGGAGCGGCGTCTCGCGTGGAATGTAGACAATATCGCTGACGATCGCCGCGAGCGGCAAGCGATCGAGGTTGATTGCGAGCGCGTCAAATCCGATCATGCCCTGGCTTGTCGTGTTGACCAGCAAGCTCGTCCCGAAGAGCGCCGCGTCACGGTCTTCCCATCCGAGCGCTTGAACCGGGACGCCGAATTCGGCGGCGAGCGCGGCGGCGCGGCGGCGCGTGCGATTGACAAGTCGGATGTCCTGGGCGCCGCGCTCCTTGAGCGCATGGACGACCGCTCGCGCGGCGCCCCCGGCGCCGATCACGGTTATCGGTCCCGTGTCGGCGCGCCAGTCGGGACAGGCTTCCAACAGGCCTTCGATAAAGCCGTAGCCGTCGTAATTGGCGCCGTAGAGGGAGCCGTCGGGCCGGACGGTCACGCAGGAGACCGCGCCGATCCGCCGAGCGGCGTCGTCCGCCTCGTCGACGAAAGCGAGCGCGGCTTCCTTGTGCGGGATCGTCAGGTTGCATCCAGCGAAATTCAGCGCGGGCAGCGCGCACAACGCCGCTTGAAGCCGCTCGGGCGTGACCGCGAGCGGCACATAAGCGCCGGCGAGCCGATGCGTCTCGAGCCAGTGCGTGTGCAGCATCGGCGAGCGCGAATGCATCACCGGCCAACCGATGACGCCGGCGAGCAGAAAGCGATCGGTATGGGACATGCAGGTGTTTTTCGTAGCGATCGTGTCAAGTCCCATAGAACATGGGCGCCTGTCCTGTCGATAGCGGCCCGCGGCGCGGCGTGGCCCGGCGATGCGACGCAAAGCCTCGTCTAAAGCGGCTTTTGTCGGCCGCCAATCCGCGCTACGAAGCGGTGTGGGCGGGCGCCGGATGCAGGACCAGAGCATGTCGTTTCGACGTTTGTTGGAAGGCCTCGTCGTCGTTATCTTCGCCGCCTTCGCAGCGCCCTGGGGCGGCAGCGCCAAAGCGGCGCCTATGGCGTTCGAACTGGTGCCGGTCGGCAACCCTGCGCAGTGCCACGGCGCCTGTCCGGAGATGATCAGCGCCGTCGGCGAGATTACGTCGGCGACGCCGGCGGAGTTCTACGATTTCGTGGCGAGCAACATCGGTAACCCGCGGATGCGCAGCATCGTGCTTCTGCATTCGCCGGGGGGTTCGGTCGCCGCATCCATGCGGCTTGGAGAAATGTTTCGTCGCACCGGAGTCGCTGCGGTGGTCGCCCGCGCTCTCTCCGGGCAGACGGAGGCCGGCCAGCCGGTAAACGTTTTCCTAGAGGGACGCTGTTTTTCGGCCTGCGTTTACGCCTTTATGGGCGGCAAGAAGCGGGTGGTCCCCCCCCAGTCCTTCATCGGCATTCACCGGATGTTCTACGACGAGCGCGAGCGCGACATGTCGTCGATGTCGGTCACGACGCGCCAGGTCTACGGCACACCTGACTTTGTCGCCCAACTGGCGCGCTACGCGGGATCGATGGGGATCAGCCGCGACTTGATCTACACGGCCGAACGCATCAGCCCCGATCACATCCACATTCTCAACAAGGCGGAACTGAAACGCTGGCGTCTGGCGTCGACAAAGTTCTGAGGGCCCGCGGTTCTTGACTTGAGCGCCGCCCTGCCTTATCCGACCGCTCTCCGCCGCGATGCGTCGCGGATTGCGGGGGAGTAGCTCAGTTGGTTAGAGCGCCGGCCTGTCACGCCGGAGGTCGCGGGTTCAAGTCCCGTCTCTCTCGCCATTTCCATGCTAGCTGCTTCCAGGGCGGTGCTCCAAGAGTGACAATCGGCTGATCCGGAAATTTGAAGGTTGCGCGTTCGGTCGCACGAGCGCGGCAGTTCAGTGCTGCGTGAAGAACGTCAGCAACACCTTCCCTTTTTCTCCGATGATGCACAGCATCTGCTGTGGCTTATCGCTCTTGTCGGTCTTTAAATAAGCCTCCCCAAAAATGATCGTTTTGATCGTCGTGCTCTCGATCTTCGTGTTGGCGGTGGCGATCGAAAGACTATCCGGATCGAGAATAACGTCTTTTATGGCAGGCGACTTCTCCCGGAGCGCGACCAAGGCGGACGCCTTGCAAGCGGTGACTTCCGGCTGACTGTCTTGTGCAAAGGCGTTCGCGGACAGCGAGCACACGAGAGCGGAAGCGGCGAAAAGGCGGTTCATGGCGGTCCCTCCGTCGGAATCGATCGTCGTTACAATCTTATGCGGAGCCGATCGTTCCCGTCGGCTGGTCGACAGCCGCGACTGCGGCGATCGTTGAGCAAAGTTCGAGTAAGTGGGTCGGCCCTGACCGGTTCTTTGGAGCTTGGCGCAATGCTTCGCGGGAACTCGGATCAATGCCGCGCGTTCACAAGAGCTTGAAGAGCCACGCCGGCTTGAACAGCGATGGAGATTAAGATGCACAAGGTTGTTTTCGTTGCGGGCGCGCTGCTTGCCTCCACCCAGTTTGCGGCCGCGCAAACCCCCGCCGCGACCTCCGCAGCAGGCGGTCATTACATGACCACGCTCGATAATACGGACATGCTCAGCAGCAATGTCGTGGGGCTTGATGTCTATAACAGCAACAAGGAAGACATTGGTCAGATCAAGGACATCGCGATGGGTCCGTCGGGCCCGCAAGCCTACATCGTCTCCGTGGGCGGTTTCCTCGGCATGGGCACCAAGTACGTCGCCGTGTCGCCGTCCGAAGTGAAGATAAGCTACGACGCCGGCGACAAGAAGTGGCACGGCATGATGAACGCCAGTAAAGACGATCTGAAGGCGGCCCCGGAGTTCAAGTACGAGGGCAAGTGGAACGCCAGCCAGAAGTAACAAGCCTATAGCTCGACCGTTTTGGAGCAGTTAGATTGGGTCCGTTCGCCAGCCGGCGGACGGGCCTTGCCGTATGTCCCCATCCGCGCCGGACACGATGCGGAGGTTTGCCGAGCGCTGTAGGCCTGATTTGACCTATTACTGACGTCGGATGAGCGGCCGCCTGTCGAGATTGGGGCGCTTGCATCCTACCGCGCGGCGATTAGACAGCGAGGATCGCACGCTCGGCCGTGTGGCCGCGGGAGCCTCGCTTGTCCACCTCGTCCCTTGTCGCCCCGGCGCAGAGTCGTCTTTCGCTTTGGAACCTCTTCAGCGGCTTCCTGATGATCGGGTTATTGGGGTTCGGCGGAATCGCGCAAAGCGCCAATTACATCATTGTTGATCGCCGCAAGTGGCTTACGCCGAAGGATTTCGTCGAACTCTTCGGCGTCTGTTCGGTCTTGCCTGGGGGAAATTTCCTAAACGCGTCGGTCATGATCGGCGACCGCAATCAGGGTCCGCTCGGCTCGGTTGTCTGCCTGACAGCGCTGCTGTTGGCGCCAATGTTGATCTTGCTCGGCATCGCCGTCAGCTACGACGCCTATTCATCGATCCCCGAAGTGCGAGCCGCGACCGCGGGCGGCGGCGCGGCGGCCGCAGGCTTGATCTTCGCGAACGCGGCGCGGCTGATGCGCGGCGCGCCGCGCACCCTTGCAGCGGTTGTCGCGGGCGTGGCGACCTTTGTGATCGTGGGGCCGCTCCGCCTGCCGATGTGGGTCGTCGTGCTGTTCGTCGCGCCGGCGACGGTCGCCTGGACGCTCTACCGCGGGCGGCGCGAATGATCGGCGGCGCGCTCTGGCAATTGTTCACCGCCTTCGGCGCGGTCTCACTCTTCGCGATCGGGGGCGCGACAGCGCTCATCCCGGAATTCCACCGCCAGATCGTCGATGTCTACCATTTCATGAACGATCAAGGTTTCGTCCATTCGGTCGTCCTTTCGCAGCTCGCGCCCGGTCCCAACATGCTGCTCGTCAGCTTTATCGGCTGGCAAGTCGCCGGCTTCGCCGGCCTTTTGGTGTCGACGGGAGCGATCGTAGGGCCGCCGAGCGTGCTGGCTTTCGGCGTCGGCCGGCTTTTTGAGGGACGCAAGGACGCCAGTTGGGTCCGAGCCATCAAAACGAGTCTGGCGCCGATCGTCATCGGGCTGACGCTTGCGTCTGGTCTCGTGACTGCCCGCGCCGCCGATCACGATCTCGTCAGCGCAGCCGTCACGGCCGGATCTGCGGTGTTCATGATCGTCGTCAGGCGCAATCCGCTTTGGGTCATCGGGGCGGGAGCGGCCGCAGGCGTGCTGGCGTACCGCATGGGGTTGATGCCGCTTGTTTAGAACCCATCTGAACCTTGCGCCGAAGGGCGCCCTGCGATAGTCCTCCACCAGCTTTCGACGACGGCGATCCCGGAGGTTTTATCCCCTCGGCTTCGCAGCTCGCGAGCTCCCGCCCAATCGGATCGCCCGATGTCCTCGCTTCTGGAAACCTATCTGCCGCTCGTGATTTTCGTCGCCGTCGCCGGCGTCATCGCAGGCGCGTTGGTCGTGGCCCCGTTCCTTGTCGCCTTCAAGGCGCCCGACCCGGAGAAGCTCGCGGCCTACGAATGCGGGTTCAACGCCTTCGACGACGCGCGCATGAAGTTCGACGTGCGCTTCTACCTGGTGTCGCTGCTGTTCATCATCTTCGACCTCGAAGTCGCCTTCCTGTTTCCTTGGGCGGTTGCGTTGAAGGACATCGGCGCCTTCGGGTTCTGGTCGATGCTGGTGTTTCTGTTCGTTCTGACGATCGGCTTCATCTACGAGTGGAACAAAGGAGCGCTCGAATGGGATTGAACGATCCGCTCGTCGCTCCCGCCCCGCGCGGGATCGTCGATCCGACGACCGGCAAGCCGGTCGGGGCAAGCGACCCCTACTTTTCTTCGCTGAACGACCGCCTCGCCGACAAAGGTTTCGTCGTCGCCGCCACCGACGATCTCATCACCTGGGCCCGCACGGGTTCGTTGATGTGGATGACGTTCGGTCTGGCGTGCTGCGCGGTCGAGATGATGCAGGTGTCGATGCCGCGCTACGATGTGGAACGCTTCGGCTTCGCGCCGCGCGCATCGCCGCGGCAATCCGACGTCATGATCGTGGCGGGAACGCTGACGAACAAGATGGCTCCCGCGCTCCGCAAGGTCTACGATCAGATGCCCGAGCCGCGGTACGTGATCTCGATGGGATCCTGCGCCAACGGCGGCGGTTATTACCATTACAGCTACGCGGTGGTGCGCGGCTGCGACCGTGTGGTGCCGGTCGACGTCTACGTGCCGGGCTGCCCGCCAACGGCCGAAGCGCTGCTTTATGGCGTCCTTCTGCTGCAAAAGAAGATTCGGCGCCTCGGCACGATCGAGCGATGAGGATTGCTGCGATGTGGAGTCGGCAGGATCGCAATGATGAATGACGCGCTCGACGCTCTGGGCAAGACCATCGTCGCGGCTCTGCCAAACGCCGGCGCGCGAGCCTATGTCGCCCATGGCGATCTGAACCTGGTCGTCGATCCCGCGCATATCGTGGAGACGCTGACGCATCTGCGCGACGACGCGTCTTGCGCGTTCAAGGGCTTTGTCGACATTACCGCCGTCGATTACCCCGCGCGCGAAAAGCGTTTCGATGTCGTCTACCACCTGCTGTCGCCAAGCCGTAACCGGCGCATCCGGGTGAAGGCGCCGCTCGGCGAGGGCGAGACCATCGCTTCGTCGGTCGATCTTTTCCCCGCCGCCAATTGGTTTGAACGCGAGACTTACGATCTGTTCGGCGTGCTCTTCACCGGTCATCCGGATCTGCGCCGCATTCTGACCGACTACGGCTTCGAGGGACATCCTTTGCGCAAGGATTTTCCGATGTCCGGCTATGTCGAGGTTCGGTACGACGACGAGGAAAAACGCGTGCTCTATGAGCCGGTCCGGCTCAACCAGGAGTACCGCCAGTTTGATTTCCTCTCGCCGTGGGAAGGCGCCATCCCGCTGACCTTGCCGGGCGACGAGAAGGCGGGAGGCGGCTGATGCGCGGTCGTTTCACGCTGCGCGACGCGGCGCTCATCGCGCTCGGTTTGGCCGTCATGTTCGCCGCGCGCCAATGGCTCGCGCCGCACATTGAGATGGGACGCGCCGCCAAGATCGAGACGCATTCGCAACTGCGATTGTTGACGCGCGGGCGCGGCGAGGCGGCGATGGGAACTCGGCAGACATGAGCGAACAGCCGGCGACACGCAACTTCTCGATCAACTTCGGGCCGCAGCATCCGGCGGCACACGGTGTGCTGCGCCTCGTTCTCGAGCTCGACGGCGAGGTGGTCGAGCGCGTCGATCCGCACATCGGTCTCCTCCATCGCGGCACCGAGAAGCTGATGGAGGCGCGCACCTACGCGCAGGACATCGCCTACTTCGACCGGCTTGATTATTGCGCGCCGATGAATCAAGAGCACGCCTTCTGCCTCGCGATCGAGCGGTTGCTCGGTATCGAGGTTCCGCGGCGTGGCCAGTTGATTCGCGTGCTCTACGCCGAAGTCGGCCGCATCCTCTCACATCTGCTCAACGTAACGACGCAGGCGATGGATGTTGGCGCGCTCACCCCGCCTCTATGGGGCTTTGAAGAGCGCGAGAAGCTCATGGTGTTCTACGAGCGCGCGAGCGGGGCGCGCATGCACGCCAATTACTTCCGCCCCGGCGGCGTCCATCAGGACCTGCCGCCGAAGCTCGTCGCGGACATCGGCGCATGGTGCGATCCGTTCCTGAAAGTTTGCGACGACCTCGAAACGCTATTTATCGAGAACCGCATCTTCAAGCAGCGCAATGTCGATATCGGCGTCGTCTCGCTCGACGACTGTTGGAAATGGGGCTTTTCCGGCCCAGTGTTGCGCGGGTCGGGCGCGGCGTGGGACTTGCGCCGCGCGCAGCCCTACGAATGCTATGAGGAGATGGAGTTCGACATTCCCGTCGGAAAGCATGGCGACAGCTACGCGCGGCAGGTCGTGCGCATGGAAGAGATGCGTCAATCGACGCACATTATGAAGCAATGCGTCGAGAAGCTGTCGCGCGCCGACGGCGCCGGCCCGGTCTCGGCCGTCAACAACAAGGTCGTGCCGCCCAAGCGCGAAGAGATGAAGCGCTCGATGGAGGCTTTGATCCACCATTTCAAACTTTACACGGAGGGCTACAAAGTCCCCGCGGGCGATATCTATGCGGCGGTCGAGGCGCCGAAGGGCGAGTTCGGCGTCTATCTCGTCTCCGACGGCAGCGATAAACCTTATCGCTGCAAGATCAGGGCGCCGGGCTTTGCGCACCTGCAGGCGATGGACTTTCTGTGCCGCAAGCACATGCTGGCGGACGTATCCGCCATTCTTGGCTCCATCGACATCGTATTCGGGGAGGTCGATCGCTGATGCCCCAACGCCTGCGCGAAATCCTGGTCCTGCTTCCCGTGGCGATCGTGCTGTTTGTCGTCAGCCGCGTGGCCTTTGATTTGTTGGCGCAGCGCGACCCCTTTTGGATGACGCGGCAGGATACGATCCAGATGCTGTGGAGCGGCTGCTTCATCGTGCCATTCATGCTTTTTGGCCTTGCGGTGGCCAGGCAGCGTCAGACGCCCGGAAACTGAAATGACTGTTCGCAGGCTCGCGGAGATTCAACCGGCGACGTTCGCCTTCACGCCCGAGAACGAAGCTTGGGCCCGGCGGGAGATCGCCAAATATCCGGAAGGGCGAGAGGCGTCTGCCATTCTCGCTCTGATGTGGCGCGCCCAAGCCCAAAACGATTATTGGCTGCCGAAGCCCGCGATCGAAGCGATCGCCGACATGCTGGGCTTGCCGCGTATTCGCGCGCTCGAGGTCGCGACCTTTTATTCGATGTTCAATTTGGGGCCGGTCGGCAAATTCTACGTGCAGCTCTGCGGCACGACGCCCTGCATGCTGCGCGGCTCGAACGATATTGCGAAGGTTTGCGAGCAGCGCATCGGACCGAAGGGGCGCACCTCCGGCGATGGGATGTTTTCGTGGAACGAGGTCGAATGCCTGGGCGCTTGTTGCAACGCGCCGATGGTGCAGATCAATGACGATTACTACGAGGATCTGACGCCTGAGAATTTCGCCGCGTTGCTTGACGATCTCGCCGCTGGCCGCGCCGTAAAGGTCGGTTCGCAGATCGGCCGCGTCTCATCCGAGCCTGACCCGGGCCAGGGCGACACGTTGCTCGATCCTGCGCTTTACGACGGGTCTGTCGTCGGGTCTTGGCGGCACAGGTTCGACGAGTCGGCCGCCGCCGCGGCCGCAGCGGCCGAGAAGAAGTGAGGACCGGCCATGCTCGCCGACAGGGACCGCATCTTTACGAACCTTTACGGCTTCCAGTCGCCGGGGCTTGAGGCCGCGCGCCGACGCGGCGCCTGGGATGAGACCAAGTTGCTGATCGATCGCGGCAAGGACTGGATCGTCAGCGAGATGAAAGCCTCGGGTCTGCGCGGACGCGGGGGCGCCGGCTTTCCAACCGGGCTCAAATGGTCCTTCATGCCAAAGCCCGATCCGGGACGACCGTCCTATCTTGTCGTCAACGCCGACGAGTCCGAACCCGGCACCTGCAAAGATCGCGAGATCATGCGCAACGACCCGCATCTGCTGGTCGAGGGTTGCCTGATCGCGTCCTTCGCGATGGGCGCGCACGCCTGCTACATCTACATTCGGGGCGAATACATCGAGGAGCGCCTGCGTCTGCAGGCCGCCGTGGACGAAGCCTACGAGGCGCGGCTGATCGGCAGGGACAACATCAGCGGCTGGCCGTTCGACCTCTATGTGCATCATGGAGCCGGCGCTTACATCTGCGGCGAGGAAACAGCGCTGCTCGAAAGCCTCGAAGGCAAGAAGGGCATGCCGCGGTTGAAGCCGCCGTTTCCCGCCAATATGGGTCTTTATGGTTGTCCGACCACGGTGAACAACGTCGAATCGATCGCCGTCGCGCCGACCATCCTACGCCGCGGCGCGGCATGGTTTTCGAGCTTCGGCGCCAAGAACAACGCGGGCACGAAGCTCTTCTGCATTTCCGGCCACGTGAACAAGCCGTGCAATGTCGAAGAGGCCATGTCGATCCCGTTTCGCGAATTGATCGACAAGCATTGCGGCGGCATGCGCGGCGGCTGGGACAATCTGTTGGCGGTGATCCCCGGAGGCTCTTCTGTGCGCCTCGTTCCGGCCGACCAGATCATCGACTGCCCGTTGGATTTCGACTCGCTGGCCAAGCTTAAATCGGGTCTCGGCACGGCGGCCGTTATCGTCATGGACAAATCGACGGATATCGTGCGGGCGATCGCGCGCATCTCCTATTTCTACAAGCACGAGAGCTGCGGCCAATGCACGCCGTGCCGCGAGGGCACAGGCTGGATGTGGCGGGTCGTCTCGCGCATGGCGGAAGGCCGCGCCCAGAAACGCGAGATCGATCTGTTGCTCGATGTGACCAAGCAGATCGAGGGCCATACGATCTGCGCGCTGGGCGACGCGGCGGCGTGGCCGGTGCAGGGTCTCATCGCGCATTTTCGCGACGAGATTGAGAAGCGGATCGATCAGTATGCGGCCAATCCGCACGACGAGCCCGTTCGCATGGCGGCGGAGTAGGCGATGGCGGACGATCCTGACATTACTGTTCTCGTCTACCCCGGATCTCGCCGATCGGCCGCATTGAGGACGCGATGACCAAGGTTCTCGTCGACGGCAAAGAGATCGAGGTCCCGCCGGAATACACGCTGCTCCAGGCGTGCGAGCAGGCGGGCGCCGAAATTCCGCGCTTCTGCTTCCACGACCGGCTGTCGATCGCGGGCAATTGCCGCATGTGCCTCATCGAGGTGAAGGGCGGTCCGCCGAAACCGCAGGCCTCGTGCGCAATGTCTGTGCGCGATCTCCGCCCCGGCCCCAACGGCGAACCGCCGGCGATGTTCACCAACACGCCCATGGTGAAGAAGGCGCGCGAAGGCGTGATGGAATTTCTTCTCATCAACCATCCGCTCGACTGTCCGATTTGCGATCAGGGCGGCGAATGCGATTTGCAGGATCAAGCGATGGCCTTCGGCGTGGACTCGTCGCGCTTCGCCGAAAACAAGCGCGCGGTCGAAGACAAGTACATCGGCCCGCTCGTCAAAACCTCGATGAACCGCTGCATTCACTGCACCCGCTGCGTGCGCTTCACCGCGGAAGTCGCAGGCACCGGCGACATGGGCGCGACCGGCCGTGGCGAAGACATGGAGATCACCACTTATCTTGAAAGCGCCATGAGTTCCGAACTGCAGGGAAACATCGCCGACCTTTGCCCCGTCGGCGCGTTGCTGCCCGCGCCGCAGAGCTTCCGAGCGCGCTCATGGGAGTTGCAGAAGACAGAGTCGATCGATGTCATGGACGCGGTAGGCTCGGCGATCCGCATCGACACGCGGGGGCGCGAAGTCATGCGCATCCTGCCGCGGCCAAATGACGCCGTGAACGAAGAATGGATTTCCGACAAGACACGGCAGATCGTCGATGGTCTGCGCGCGCAACGGCTCGATCGGCCATACCTGCGGGAAAACGGCAAGCTGCGCGCCGCTACCTGGACCGAGGCCTTCGCGACCATCGCGGCCCGGTTGAAGGCGACGCCCGCGTCCAAGATCGGCGCGATCGTCGGCGACCTCGTCAGCGTCGAGGAGGTCTATGCGCTCAAGCTGCTGATGAGCGCGCTCGGCTCGCCCAATATCGATTGCCGCCAGGACGGAGCCAAGCTCGATCCCAAGTTCGGTCGCGCCTCCTATGTGTTCAACGCCACGATCCCTGGCATCGATGACGGCGACGCGCTGCTGATCATCGGCGCCAATCCGCGCCGCGAGGCGGCGGTGCTCAATGCGCGCATCCGCAAACGCTGGCTGCGCGGAGCCTTTCCGGTCGGTCTGATCGGCGACGCCGCCGATCTCACTTACGCGACGCAATACCTTGGCGCCGGCGCCGACACGTTGTCGGATGTCGTGGCCGGTAGGGGCTTCGGCGAGACGCTCGCGAATGCAAAAAAGCCGCTCGTCCTTGTCGGGCAGGGCGCGCTGGCGCGCGACGACGGCCTCGCAATTCTCGCGCTTGCCGCGCGCCTCGCGTCGCGCGCGGACTGGAACGGCCTCTGCGTGCTGCATACGGCCGCAGCGCGCGTCGGGGCGCTCGATCTCGGCTTCACGCCTAGCGACGGCGCCCTCGACGCGCGCGCCATGGCGTCCGGCGGCGTCGATATTCTTTACAATCTTGGCGCCGACGAGATTACGATCGCGCCCGGCGCCTTCGTCGTCTACCAGGGCAGCCACGGCGATCTCGGCGCCGAGCGCGCTGATGTCATTCTGCCGGGCGCCGCCTATACCGAAAAGTTCGGCACATGGGTCAACACGGAGGGGCGTGTGCAGATGAGCGATCGCGCCGCTTTCCCACCCGGCGAGGCGCGCGACGATTGGGCGATCCTTCGCGCTCTTTCCGATGCGGTCGGCCACAAGCTGCCGTTCGACTCGCTTCAGGCTTTGCGCGCCGGCCTCTATCGCGATCATCCGACGATGGCGGCGATCGAACAGATTGCGACAAGTCCAGCCTTCGACGCGGCGAGACTGCCTTCGGGCGCACTCGGTAAAACGCCCTTCGTCGCTGCGGTGCAGGACTTCTATCTGACAAATCCGATCGCGCGCGCTTCGGCTGTCATGGCGCAATGTTCTGCGATGGCGCTCGATCGCGTCCGCCACGCCGCAGAATAGGAAGGAAACGATGAGCGACGGCTGGGTTGCGCCCGTTCTGTTGATGTTGCTGAAGAGCGTCGTGCTGATCTTCGCGCTGCTGATCTACGTCGCCTACGTTCTTTATGCCGATCGTAAAGTCTGGGCGGCGGTGCAACTGCGTCGCGGCCCCAATGTCGTAGGTCCTTGGGGTCTGCTCCAGTCGTTCGCCGACTTGCTAAAGTTCGCGCTGAAGGAGCCGATCATTCCGGCAGGCGCCAACAAAGGCGTCTTTCTGCTCGCGCCCGTCGTGACGGGCTTCCTGGCGCTCGCAGCCTGGGCCGTCATTCCGCTCGCCAACGGTTGGGCGATCGCCGACATCAATGTCGGCGTGCTCTATATTTTTGCGATCTCCTCGCTCGGCGTCTACGGCGTCATCATGGGCGGCTGGGCTTCGAACTCGAAGTACCCGTTCTTATCCGCGCTGCGTTCAGCCGCGCAAATGGTGAGCTATGAGGTCTCGATCGGCTTCGTCATCATCACCGTGCTGCTTTGCGCAGGATCGTTGAATCTCACCGCGATCGTTCAGGCGCAGGACACGAGCTGGGGCATCGTCGGCTGGTATTGGCTGCGCCTGCTGCCGGTGACGATCATCTTCTTCATTTCGGCGTTGGCGGAAACAAATCGTCCGCCGTTCGATCTCGTTGAAGCGGAGTCGGAACTCGTCGCCGGCTACATGGTCGAATATTCTTCGACGCCTTACATGATGTTCATGCTCGGCGAATACGTGGCGATCATCACCATGTGCGCCATGATGACAATCCTGTTCTTCGGCGGCTGGCTACCAATCTTCCCGGTCGCGCCCTTCACCTGGGTCCCGGGGATCATCTGGTTCGTTCTCAAGGCAAGCCTCGTCTTCTTCATGTTTGCGATGGTGAAGGCCTTTGTGCCGCGATATCGCTACGATCAGTTGATGCGGCTCGGCTGGAAGGTCTTCCTGCCGATCTCGCTCGCCATGGTCGTCATTGTCGCGGCGGTGGTGCAGGCGTCCTACGCCTGGGGCTGGCGCTGATGGCGATGACGCACGCCGGCCTTATGGGCGCCGCTGGCGGTCTTGCGATCGGTTGCCTGGAATATGTCGTCGCCATGGGCGTCATCCGTCGTGTCGTGGCGCGCGAGGTCGACGAGGGCGGCGATCTGCCCGGCATTGCGTTCGTGGGGCGGCGCTTGCACGCCATCCGCAGCGCGCTTGCGGGGTTTTCGTTTCTCGCGCTGCCGGCGCTGGGCCTCGTGCTTGGCTCCGCGCTCGGCGCGGAGAGTGGGGGCGTGCGATGAAATTGGACCAAGCCGCCAAAGCGGTTTTCTTGAGCGAATTCTTCGGCGCCTTCGCGTTGTCGATGCGCTATTTCTTCAAACCGAAAGCGACGCTCAATTATCCGCACGAGCGTAATCCCCTGTCGCCGCGCTTCCGCGGCGAACACGCCTTGCGCCGCTACCCGAACGGCGAAGAGCGCTGCATAGCCTGCAAACTCTGCGAAGCGATCTGTCCCGCGCAGGCGATCACCATTGAGGCCGGCCCGCGCCGCAACGACGGCACGCGGCGGGCGACCCGCTACGACATCGACATGGTGAAATGCATCTACTGCGGAATGTGCCAGGAAGCCTGCCCGGTCGACGCCATCGTCGAAGGGCCGAACCAGAACTTCGCGACCGAAACGCGAGAAGAACTCTATTACGACAAACAGCGCCTGCTCGACAACGGCGCGCGTTGGGAACGCGAGCTGGCGCGCAACCTCGAGCTCGACGCGCCCTACAAATGAAAGTGAACCCGGCGGCTCGCCGGCGATGACTGAGGACTTGCGATGTTCGTAGCCGCCGCCTTCTTCTATCTGTTCTCGACCCTCATGGTGGCGTCGGCCTTCATGGTGATCGCGGCGCGCAATCCCGTGCATTCGGTGCTGTTCCTCATCCTGGCGTTCGTCAACGCCGCCGGGCTGTTTGTCATGCTCGGCGCGGAGTTTTTGGCGATGATCCTCGTCGTCGTCTATGTCGGCGCGGTCGCGGTGCTGTTTCTCTTCGTCGTCATGATGCTCGACGTGGATTTCGCCGCGCTGAAGCAGGGCTTCTTGCAATATCTGCCGATCGGCGTGCTGATCGGCGTCGTCGTCGCGATCGAACTCATCGTCGTTATGGCGGGTTTTCTGCCGTCGAGCGCCTCGCTCGTGGGCGGCGGTGCGCCGGTCCTGGCCAACGTTTCGAATACGCAAGCCCTCGGCCTCGTGCTCTACACCAAATATGTCTATCTTTTTCAGGCCGCAGGCCTCGTGCTTCTCACGGCGATGATCGGCGCCATCGTACTGACGCTGCGTCACAAGCCGAACGTGAAGCGCCAGTCGGTTCCCGAGCAGAACGCGCGCACCCGCCAAGGCGCGGTCGATCTCGTCAAAGCCCGCTCGCGAGCCGGCGTTTAAGGAGCGACCATGCTTATCGGCCTCAACCACTACCTGACGGTCGCCGCCATATTGTTCACGCTCGGCGTGCTCGGCATCATCCTCAACCGCAAGAACATCATCATCATTCTGATGTCGGTCGAGTTGATCCTGCTGTCCGTCAACATCAATCTCGTCGCCTTCTCGAGCTTCCTCGGCGATCTCACCGGTCAGGTATTCTCGTTGTTCATTCTGACCGTCGCGGCCGCCGAGGCGGCGATCGGGCTCGCGATCCTCGTCACCTACTTCCGTAACCGCGGGACGATCGCGGTCGAAGACGTCAACATGATGAAGGGCTAAGCGCGGGCATGATTATCGCCGTCGTCTTTCTGCCGCTGCTTGGGTTTGTGATCGCAGGGGTTTTGGGTCGCGTGATCGGCGCACGGCCGTCCGAGGCTGTTACCACCAGCCTGCTGTTTCTGGCTGCGATTTTCGCCTGGGTCATCTTCGGCCAAGTGGCGCTCGGTCACGCCCCTGCGAGCGCCCCGATCCTCGGCGAGTGGATGGCCGTCGGCGCCCTCAAGGTCGACTGGGCCTTGCGCGTCGACACGTTGACGGCGGTGATGCTCGTGGTGGTGACGACGGTGTCCTCGCTCGTGCATCTCTATTCAATCGGCTACATGCGCGAGGATCCGAGCCGATCACGCTTCTTCTGCTACTTGTCGCTGTTCACCTTCGCGATGCTCATGCTGGTGACGGCCGACAATCTTGTCCAGATGTTCTTCGGTTGGGAAGGCGTCGGTCTCGCTTCCTATTTGCTCATCGGCTTCTGGTACGAGCGTCCGTCGGCCAATGCGGCGGCGATCAAGGCTTTCGTCGTCAACCGGGTCGGCGATTTCGGCTTCACGCTCGGCATCTTCATGGTCTTCTTGCTGACGCGTTCGGTCGCCTTCGACACGATCTTCGCCGCCGCGCCGGGCCTCGCCAACAAGACGGTGCATGTGTTCGGTATAGACGCCGACGCGATGACGGTCGCTTGCCTGCTGCTGTTCATGGGCGCGATGGGCAAGTCGGCGCAATTCCTGCTGCACACGTGGTTGCCCGACGCAATGGAAGGTCCGACGCCGGTCTCGGCGCTCATTCACGCGGCGACCATGGTGACCGCGGGTGTCTTCATGGTCGCGCGCCTCTCGCCGTTGTTCGAGCAGGCGCCCGCCGCGCTGACGTTCGTCACCGTCATCGGCGCGACGACCGCCTTCTTCGCTGCGACGATCGGACTTGTGCAAAATGATATCAAGCGCGTCATCGCCTATTCGACCTGCTCGCAGCTCGGCTACATGTTTGTCGGCATCGGCGTCGGCGGTTATCAGCTCGGCATCTTTCATCTGTTCACGCATGCGTTCTTCAAGGCGCTGCTGTTCTTGGGTGCGGGTTCCGTCATTCACGCCATGCACCATGAGCAGGATATGCGCCGCATGGGTGGCCTGCGAAGGGACATACCTTTCACGTTCTGGATGATGACGATCGGGACGCTGTCGCTGACCGGCTTTCCATTAACCGCCGGCTACTACTCGAAGGACGGCATCATCGAGGCAGCCTATGCGGCCTCCGCCCATTCGAGCGCCGCGCTTTACGGTTTTCTGGCCACCGTTGTCGCGGCGCTGTTCACCTCCTTCTACTCCTGGCGACTCGTGTTCATGACCTTTTTCGGCGAGCGCAACGAAGGCGAGGCGCATGTCTCGCATTCGGCCGCCGTGCCGCACGATCCGAACCTCCATGACGCGCACGAAGAGCCGACCGACCTGCACGGCGGCGACCATGACGGTCATGGCCTGACGCATCGCCCGCACGAATCGCCATTGACGATGCTGATCCCTCTGGCGGTTCTCGCCGTCGGCGCGCTTGTCGCCGGCCTCGTTTTCGCGGGTTCGTTCATCGGGCATGGACTCGATGCGTTCTGGAACGGCTCGCTCTTCTTCGGCAAGGAGAACGCCGTCCATGGAGAGGAGGCCGGGCCTCCCCTTCTCATCGCTTTCATGCCGACAATTATGATGATCATTGGGTTCGCCGTCGCCTATTACATGTACA
The DNA here is from genome assembly GCA_965276595.1 of Beijerinckiaceae bacterium. Taxonomy (GTDB): domain Bacteria; phylum Pseudomonadota; class Alphaproteobacteria; order Rhizobiales; family Beijerinckiaceae; genus Terripilifer. Next base: position 918,511 of record CBDIBA010000012.1, on the reverse strand, counting down.
TCGTCAACAAGGCGGCGCCCCGGCGGCTCGCGGAGGCCAATCCGTTGCTGTACCGCTTTCTGCTCAACAAGTGGTACTTCGACGAACTGTACGACTTTATCTTCGTGCGCCCGGCCTTCTGGGTCGGCCGGCTGTTTTGGAAGGGCGGCGACGGCCGCATCATCGATGGGTTCGGGCCCGACGGCGTCAGCGCACGCGTGGTCGACGCCGCTGGCCGCGTCGTCAAGCTGCAGAGCGGCTATCTCTATCAATACGCCTTTGCGATGCTGATCGGCGTCGCGGCGCTCATCACATGGTACTTGCTTGGGGGCGGCCGTTGATGTTCGGCTTCGGCATCCTTTCCGGCGTCATTTTCCTGCCGCTTGTCGGCGCGGCCTTCGTGCTCTGCTTGCGCGGGGACGACGAAGCGACCTGGGCCAACGCGCGCTGGGCTTCGCTCATCACCACGATCGCCGTCTTCCTGCTTTCGCTATGGGCTTGGCGACAGTTCGACGGATCGTCGTCGGACTTCCAGCTCGTCGAGGACAAACGCTGGATCGGCGCCGGCCTGGGCTACAAGCTTGGCGTCGACGGGCTGTCGATGCCGTTCGTGCTGCTGACGACGTTCATCATGCCCTTCGCGATTTTGGCCTCGTGGCGCTCGGTCACGTACCGCGTCAAGGAATACATGATCGCTTTCCTGGTGCTGGAAACGCTGATGGTCGGCGTCTTCTGTGCGCTGGACCTCGTGCTGTTCTACCTGTTCTTCGAAGGCGGCCTGATCCCGATGTTCCTGATCATCGGCATCTGGGGCGGCAAGCGGCGCGTCTACGCAAGCTTCAAGTTCTTTCTGTACACGCTGCTCGGCTCGCTCCTGATGCTGCTCGCCATCATGGCGATGTATGGCGTCGCCGGCACGACCGACATCACCGTTCTCCTCAAAACGCATTTTCCGGTTTCGATGCAAACGTGGCTGTGGCTCGCGTTCTTCGCGTCCTTTGCGGTGAAGATGCCGATGTGGCCGGTCCACACCTGGCTGCCCGATGCGCATGTCGAGGCGCCGACCGCGGGCTCGGTCGTCTTGGCCGCGATCCTGCTGAAGATGGGCGGTTACGGCTTTATTCGGTTTTCACTGCCGATGTTTCCCGACGCTTCGCAATATTTCGCGCCGTTCATTTGGACGCTCTCCGTTATCGCCATCGTCTACACCTCGCTTGTCGCGTTGGTGCAGGACGACATGAAGAAGCTCATCGCGTACTCGTCCGTCGCGCATATGGGCTTCGTCACGATGGGCCTGTTCTCGATGACTCAGCAGGGCGTGCAGGGCGCGATTTTCCAAATGATCTCGCATGGCATCGTTTCCGGCGCGCTGTTCCTCTGCGTCGGCGTCGTCTACGACCGCATGCACACGCGCGAGATCGCGGCCTACGGCGGCCTCGTGCAGAGAATGCCGCTTTACGCCGTCGCCCTCCTGGTGTTCACGATGGCGAATGTCGGGCTGCCCGGCACGTCCGGATTCATCGGCGAGTTTCTCACGCTGCTTGGCACGTTCCTCGTCAACTCCCGGGTCACTTTTTTCGCGACGCTGGGCGTGATCCTTTCGGCGGCTTACGCGCTGTTCCTATACCGCCGCGTGATCTTCGGAGTGATTGACAAGCCGTCGTTGGCGACGATCGCCGATCTCACGCCGCGCGAAATCGTTCTGCTGCTGCCGCTCGGCGTGCTGACCATCTACTACGGAGTGCATCCGAGCCCCGTGCTGGACGCCAGCGCCGCGTCCGTCGATCTCCTGGTCAAGAACTTCGACGCCGCCCTCGCCGCGGTGAAGACAGCCGCCCTTGCGGCGCATTGAGGCTCCTTCATGACGCCCTTCTCCTTCGCGCTGGCGCATAGTTTGCCGGAAGCCGTTCTGGCGGTCGGCGCGCTCGCGCTGCTCATGCTCGGCGTATTTCGCGCGCGCGACGGCCGCGACTGGATCATCAGCGAACTCGCGATTGGACTGCTCGGCGTCGCGTTCCTGTTGCTCTTCGTCGACATTGGCGCGCCGGCGGTCGTGTGGGGCGGCTCTTTCATCGACGATTCGTTCGGCCGATTCATGAAGGGGCTGGCGCTGCTCGGCGCCATCGGCTCTCTGTTCCTGTCGCTCGACTATATGCGGCGTGAATCGATCGACTTTTTCGAGTTTCCCGTGCTCGTCGTGATCTCCACGCTGGGCATGCTCATGCTCATCTCCGCGCGCGACCTCATCGCGCTCTACCTCGGCTTCGAACTGATGAGCTTAGCGCTCTACGTTCTCGCGGCCTTTCACCGCGACAACGTCAAAGCCTCGGAAGCGGGACTCAAATACTTCGCGCTCGGCGCGCTCTCGTCGGGCATGCTCCTCTACGGAGCGTCGCTAATTTACGGCTTCTCGGGGACGATCGCCTTTGATGGCATCGCTCGCGCGCTGCAAGGAACGCCAAATCTCGGCGCGATCTTCGGCATTGTGTTCCTGATGGCGGGTCTCGCTTTCAAAATGTCGCTCGTGCCCTTCCACATGTGGACTCCCGATGTCTACGAGGGCGCGCCTGCACCGGTAACCGCGTTTTTCGCCGCCGCCGTTAAGATGGCTGCAGTCGCGATCGCGACGCGTGTCGTAATGACGGCGCTTCCGGGGGCGGTCTTCCAGTGGCGGCAGATTATCGTCTTCGTGTCGATCCTATCGATGGCTGTCGGCTCGTTCGCCGCGATCGGACAGACCAACATCAAGCGCCTGATGGCGTACTCGTCCATCGGCCATATGGGCTTCGCGATGGTTGGCCTCGCCGCCGCCAACGAATCGGGCGTTCAGGGCGTCCTGATGTATATGGCGATCTACCTCGTCATGACGCTTGGCGCCTTCGCGGCGATCCTGTCGATGCGCATCACGGGCACTTACGTGCAGAACATCGGCGATCTCGCCGGCCTGGCGCGGCGCGACGGCGTGATGGCGTTTTGTCTGTCGGCAATTATGTTTTCGCTGGCCGGCATCCCCCCGCTCGCGGGCTTTTGGGCCAAATGGTTCGTCTTCATGCCGGCCGTCAACGCCGGCCTTTATCCGCTCGCCGTGTTGGGCGTGCTCGCCTCGACGGTGGCGTGTTTCTATTACCTACGGATCGTGAAGATTATCTACTTCGACGATGCGGTGCGCGGTTTCGATCGGGCAAGTCCGGCGGTGACAGGCGTTCTCGGCGTCTCGAGCTTCGCCATCGTGCTGTTTTCCTTCTGGCCCGCGCCGATCGCCACCGCCGCCGCTACGGCGGCGAAGTCGTTGTTCTGAGACGTGCAGGTCGGCGCTCAGGCGGCCGCGCGCGGCTACCGCATCGAACGGTTCGATCGCCTCGGCTCTACGAACGATGTCGCGATGACACGCGCGCGGGCCGCCGAGAAAGATCGCCTGTGGATCGTCGCCGATGAGCAGACCGGGGGCAGGGGCCGTCTGGGACGACGCTGGTGGTCGCCGCGCGGCAATCTCTATGCGAGCTTGCTGTTGATCGATCCCGCGCCCATGGATCGTGCGCCAGAACTGGGCTTCGTCACGGGCGTGGCGCTGGCGCGCGCGCTTGAAAGCCTTACGAAAGGATCCGCGCGGGTCGCATTGAAATGGCCCAACGACGCGTTGCTGGACGACGCCAAAGTCTCGGGGGTCCTGCTGGAAGCGACGACGACGCCGAGCGGGCGGTTCGCGTGCGTTGTGGGAATCGGCGTCAACTGCATTTCGCATCCGATAGGACTGCCCTACCGTTCGACCGATTTGCGCGCGCAAGGCTTCGCCGTCGAACGCGACGACCTGTTCGAGGCGCTGAGCGACGCCATGGCTTTGGCGATCGACGACTGGGCCGCTGGCGCGGCGTTCGCGTCCGTCCGGCAAGCGTGGCTTGATCGCGCCGCAGGCCTGAACGCACCGATCGAGGTCGCCGTCGGGGACGCTCTTTATGCTGGCGTCTTCCGGGCCATTGACGCGCATGGCCGCCTCGTGCTCGCTGACGCGTCGGGCGAGCGCGTGATCGACGCGGGCGACGTGCTCTTCCCACTGGCCGCGGCGCCGCGCGCCGGCGAACGGTCGGGAGTTGAATGAATGGATGAGGTCGACGAACTGGTTTTCGCGCCGCTCGGGGGGCTTGGCGAGATCGGTATGAACGCGGCGCTGTACGGATTCGGGCCCAAGCGTCGGCGAAAGTGGATCATGGTCGACCTCGGCGTCGCTTTCGCCGGGCCGGATTTGCCGGGCATCGATCTTGTCATGCCGGATCTCTCGTTCGTCGAGAAAGTCCGCAAAGATCTCCTTGGACTGGTCATCACGCACGCGCACGAGGATCACGTCGGCGCGATCGCCGATCTGTGGCCGCGGTTGCGCTGCCCGATCTATGCGACGCCGTTTTCGGCCGGCCTCCTCGAAACGCGGCGGCTCTCCGAGCCCAACGCGCCAAAAGTTGACATGCGACTCGTGTCGCAAGGGTCGCGCTTCGATCTCGGCCCGTTCTCGATCGAATACGTCGCCATGTCGCATTCGATTCCCGAAAGCAGCGCGCTCGCGATCCGCACGCCGCTTGGCCTCGTTCTGCACACCGGCGACTGGAAGCGCGACGCGACGCCGCTCGTCGGCTTGCCGACCGACGAAGCGCGTCTGCGCGCCATCGGCGACGAAGGCGTCTTGGCCCTCGTTTGCGATTCCACCAACATCATGCGCGACGGCGAGAGCCCGTCGGAGGCCGATGTCGCGCGCGGGTTGCGCGAACTCATCGCGAGCGCGAGGCGTCGCGTGGTCGTCACTACGTTCGCCTCAAACGTCGCGCGTCTGCGCGCGGTCGCGGAGGCGGCTCATGCGTGCGGACGTTCGGTCGTTATCGCCGGCCGCGCGATGGATCGCTGCGTGCAAGTTGCGCGCGAATGCGGCTATCTCGACGGACTGCCGCCGTTTCTTTCTATCGAAGCCTACCGCGAGTTGCCCCGCGATCGCACCGTGCTGCTCGCCACGGGCAGCCAGGGCGAGCCGCGCGCCGCGATGATGCGGATCGCGACGAACGACCATCCAGAAATCCGGCTCGACACCGGCGACCTCGCGATCTTCTCGTCACGCGCTATCCCAGGCAACGAGCGCCCGATCAACCAGATCATCAACGGCCTCATCGAGCAGGGCGTGACGGTGATGACGGACCGCGATGGCCTCGTGCATGCGTCCGGCCATCCGCGCCGCGGCGAAGTCGAGAAGATGTACGAGTGGACGCGCCCGCGCATCGCGGCGCCCGCTCACGGCGAACCGATGCATCTTGCCGCGCATGCCGCGTTCGCGCGCTCGCTGGGCGTTCCGCATGTCGCGGGCGTCAAGAACGGCGATGTGCTTCTGCTGGCGCCAGGTGAGCCGGGCATCATCGATGAAACGCCGCACGGCCGCATTTACAAGGATGGAAACATTCTGATCGGCGCTGACGATGAAGGATTGCGCGCGCGCCGCAAGCTCGCCTTTGCCGGCGTGGTTTCCGTCGGTCTCGCTTTGACGGCGCAGGGCGAGATCGCCGGCGAAGCCGATGTGGTGATCGCCGGTCTGCCGCCGCGCGCGCGCGACGGCAAGCCGATGGACGACATTATCGACGAGGCGATCTTCGGCGCTTTCGACAGCCTTCCGCGCGCCAAGCGACGCGATCCCGATGCCGTCTCAATCGCCATCGAGCGCGGCGTACGCAACACCTTGCGCGAGGTTTGGGGCAAACGCCCCGTCGTGCATGTCCTGATTATGCCGGTGTGACATGATCGGCCGCCTCAACCACGTGGCGATTGCGACGCCGAATATCGTGAAGGCGGCGGCGCTCTATCGCGATATGCTCGGCGCGGAGGTCTCGTTGCCGCTCCCGCAGCGCGAGCATGGCGTCACGGTGATTTTTGTCGCGCTGCCCAACACGAAGATTGAATTGTTGCAACCGTTGGGCGACGCATCGCCCATCGCGGCGTTTCTGGAGCGCCATCCGGACGGCGGCCTCCACCACCTCTGCTACGAGGTCGACGATATCTGCGCCGCGCGCGACCGGCTCAAGGCGGCCGGCGCGCGTGTTCTGGGCGATGGCGAACCGAAGATCGGCGCGCATGGCAAGCCCGTCCTCTTTCTCCATCCGAAAGATTTCGCCGGGACGCTGATCGAGCTCGAACAGACGTGACGGCCAACGGCAGGTATATGCCGAACGGCCTGTCCGGATAGCCGAGCAATGGCGTCTCCCGACCTCGCAGACCTTGACGCCTTTGTCGCCGTGGCCCGCGCTCGCGGCTTCCGATCGGCCGCGTTGTTGCGCGGCGTTTCGGCCTCCTCCTTGAGCGCATCGGTGCGCCGTCTCGAAGAGCGGCTCGATGTGCGGCTGTTGAACCGCACCACCCGCAGCGTAACGCTGACGGAGGCCGGCGAACGCCTCGTCGAGCGCCTGGGCCCGGCGTTGGGCGACGTCGCGCAGGCGCTGGACGCCATCAACGGCGGGGGTGTCGGCCCACGCGGGACGTTAAAGCTCAACGTGCCAACCATCGTGGCGGATACGATCCTGCCTCCGCTCGCCGCTCGGTTCTTGATCCAGCATCCCGGCGTAACACTCGACATTACGAACAATGACATCTTTATCGATGTGCTCGCAGCCGGCTTCGACGCCGGCGTGCGCTACGATGAGCGCGTCGAGCGGGACATGATCGCGGTGCCGCTCGGGCCGCGTCGCCAGGAATTCGTCGTTGCGGCCGCTCCTTCCTATCTTGCCGCCCATGGGGCGCCGAACGAGCCGCGCGATCTTCTGAATCACGCGTGTATTCGGCACCGCTTCGCAAGCGGCGTCATCTGGCCGTGGACGTTCGAGCGAGAGGGCAAGACCGTTCGCATCACGCCCGATGGACCGCTCGTCGCAACAAATATCGAGATGGAAATGGCGGCTGCCGTCGCCGGCCTCGGGGTCATCTGCACCTTTGAAGATTATCTTCGCGAGCCGTTGCGCAAGGGCGCGCTCGTTCCTGTACTCGAAAATTGGCGGCAGGAATTTTCGGGACCTTTTCTCTATTATCCGAGTCGTCGCCAAATGCCGGCGCCCCTTCGCGCTTTCGTGGATTTCCTGAAGCATTCTTAAAATGGCGACGACGAGCCGCGCATCTTGCGCTTGAGGCTGCTCGCGTCCATTTGCTGCCTGTCGCCGTAATGTCCGTTGCCGCTTCTCCGTATTCGCCTTGAACGTTTCCGAGCGTAGCGGCTCATGCTAAGGCGGCGTCGACGAGCCCTCCAATCACGCCGCCGAGGCCCGATGACCCCTGAGCCCGCGATCCCGCAAGCGCGATCGAACGCCTTTTTCAACGCCGCGCTAACCGACGTGGATCCCGAACTCGCGCGCGCGATCGACCTGGAGCTTGGCCGGCAAAAGACGGAGATCGAACTGATCGCGTCCGAGAACATCGTCTCGCGTGCGGTTCTCGAAGCGCAGGGATCGGTTCTCACCAACAAGTACGCCGAAGGCTATCCGGGCCGCCGCTATTATGGCGGCTGCCAGTTCGTCGACATCGCCGAACAACTCGCCATCGATCGGGCCAAACGCCTGTTCGGTTGCGGCTTCGCCAATGTGCAGCCGAATTCCGGCAGCCAAGCGAACCAAGCTGTCTTCCTGGCGATGCTGAATCCCGGCGACACGTTCATGGGCCTCGATCTTGCTGCGGGTGGTCATCTCACCCACGGGTCGCCGGTCAACATGTCCGGCCGCTGGTTCAAGCCGGTCAGTTATGGTGTCTCGCGGAGCGACCAGCGGATCGATATGGACGCGGTCGAGATGCTTGCCGTCGAGCACAAGCCAAAGCTGATCATCGCGGGCGGATCGGCTTACGCCAGGCATTGGGATTTCCGGCGTTTCCGCGCCCTCGCCGACCAGGTTGGCGCGATCCTGATGGTCGATATGGCGCATTTCGCCGGCCTTATCGCCGGGGGCGCGCATCCCTCGCCCTTTCCGCACGCCCACGTGGTGACCTCGACAACGCACAAGACTCTGCGTGGCCCGCGCGGCGGCCTCATCCTGACCAATGACGAGGGCATCGCCAAGAAAATCAATTCGGCGATTTTTCCCGGCCTTCAAGGCGGCCCTCTGATGCACGTCATCGCAGCCAAGGCGGTCGCCTTCGGCGAGGCGCTGCGGCCCGATTTCAAGGCTTATGCGCGTCAGGTCGTCGAGAACGCCCAGGCTTTGGCGGAGAGCCTGCGCAGCCGCGGCTTCGATCTCGTCACCGGGGGGACCGACAACCACCTTCTGCTGGTGGATTTGGGCTCGAAGAAGCTGACGGGCAAGGCCGCCGAGGCGGCGCTCGGCCGGGCGCATATGACCTGCAACAAGAATGGTGTCCCTTTCGACCCCGAGAAGCCGGCGGTAACCTCGGGCGTGCGGCTCGGGTCGCCGGCGGCCACCTCGCGTGGTTTTGGCGTCGCGGAATTTCGGCAGGTCGGAGCCATGATCGGAGAAACGCTGGATGGGCTGGCGCGCAACGGCGAGGCTGAAAACGGCGGCGTCGAAGCCTCGGTCAAGGCGCGCGTCGATGAGTTGACCCGGCGCTTTCCAATCTATTGAGTCGCGCGCGGCGGGGAGGCGCGGCGTCTGTCGCGTCTGCGAAGCCGCCGGCAATCCGGCGTCCGCGCGAGAGGATGAGCGAATGCGTTGCCCTTACTGCGGCAGCCTCGAAACGCAGGTGAAGGACTCCCGGCCGACGGAAGATTCCTCGTCGATTCGCCGCCGCCGCGTATGTCCCGATTGCGCCGGTCGTTTCACGACCTTTGAACGGGTTCAGTTGCGTGATCTCGTCGTGCTGAAGAAATCGGGCCGGCGGGTGCCGTTCGATCGCGAGAAACTGATGCGCTCGCTCGATATCGCTTTGCGCAAGCGTCCCGTCGACCCCGAGCGGGTCGAGCGCATGGTCAACGGAATCGTGCGTCAACTCGAAAGCCAGGGGGATGCGGAAATCCCCAGCGCGCGAATCGGCGAACTTGTCATGGAAGGCCTGCGAGCGCTGGATGGCGTCGCCTACGTGCGGTTCGCGTCCGTCTACCGCAACTTTGCCGAGGCCCGCGACTTCGGCGCGCTCGTCGATGAACTCGCGGGCGACGACGCAGACCATGCGCCGCCCGAGCGCGCCAAGGTTGTCGGCGACGCATGAGCGGCCGTCTCGATTCAGACGAAAGCGCCGACACCCGCGCCGACCCCGCGTTCATGGCTGCGGCCATCGCTTATGGCCGCCGGGGGCTGGGAATCGCCGCGCCCAATCCGGCGGTCGGCTGCGTCATCGTGCACGACGGCGTCATCGTGGGGCGCGGGGCGACGCAGGCGGGCGGGCGTCCGCACGCCGAAACGGAAGCCATCCGGGAAGCTGGCGAGCGCGCCCGCGGCGCCGCGCTTTACGTCAGCCTTGAACCTTGCAGTCATCATGGGCGCACGCCGCCCTGCGCCGACGCCATCATCCGGGCCGGTTTGTTCCGCGTCGTGTCGGCGATCGAAGATCCCGACCGCCGCGTCGCCGGGCGCGGCCACGCCATGCTCGTCGGGGCGGGCGTCGACTTGCGCGTCGGCGTCGGCGCGTCGGCCGCGCAACGCCTGACGCTCGGCCATATCCTGCGCGTCACGGAAGGCCGTCCGATGGTGACGCTGAAGCTCGCGGAGACGTCGGATGGCTACGCCGCAGGAGGCGAGCACGATCCCCGGCTGATGATCACCGGGCAGGCGTCGAACGGCGCCGTGCAAATGATGCGCGCGCTGCACGACGCGATCATGATCGGCGTTGGGACGGCGCTCGTCGATGATCCGCTCCTGACCATCCGCGCTCCGGGGATGAAGGAGCGTCGGCCCCTACGCATCGTGCTCGATACGCACCTGCGCTTGCCGGTAACATCGCGCCTCGCCGTGACGGCGACTGATTACCAGACGCTCGTCCTGACACGCTCGGACGCGCCGGCGGACGCGCGGCGCGCGCTTGAAGCGCGCGGAATCGAAATCCTCGATATCGAACGCGGCGCGGATGGCCGCATCGATCTTCGGCGCGCGCTTGAAGCGCTCGGGCAACGCGGGGTCACACGCGTGTTCAGCGAAGGCGGCCCTGCCGTCGCTGCGGCGCTGATTGTGCGCGGTCTCGCCGATGAAGTCGTGATGTTCACGAGCGCAAAACCGTTGGCGCGCGATGGCGTCGCTGCTCTCGATGGCCCCGCGCGCGCAAGCTTGGCCGATCCGCTGCGCTATCGCCTGCTGACGGGGGGACAAGCCGGATTCGACCGCTACAGTCATTTCGAGAGGGTCCGCTGAATGTTCACGGGGCTCGTCACCGATGTCGGAACCGTTCTGTCCATCGACGACCGCGGCGAAATCAAGCGCGTCCGCATCGCGACGGCCTATGCGCCGGAGACGATCGCGCAAGGCGCGTCGATCGCATGTGGCGGCCCGTGCCTGACTGCGGTCGCCGCTGGCCGCGACGGCGAACAGGCGTGGTTCGAGGTGGACGCCGCCGCCGAGACGCTCGCGCGCACGACCGTCGGCGGCTGGCGGGCCGGAACCCGCGTCAACCTCGAGCGGTCTTTGAAACTTGGGGACGAGATGGGCGGTCACCTGGTGAGCGGCCACGTGGATGGCGTGGCGCTCCTGATGGAGAGGACGGATTTCGACGGCATGGCTTGCTTCCGCGTCCGGGCGCCGCAGAACCTCGCGCGCTTTGTCGCCGAAAAAGGATCGGTCTCGCTGGATGGAACGTCGCTCACCGTCAATGACGTTTTCGGCGCCGACTTTTCGGTGCTGCTGATCCCCCACACGCTTGCCGTGACGACATGGGGAGACCGGAAGGCTGGAGACGGCCTCAACATCGAAGTCGACATGATAGCGCGCTACGCGGCCCGCTTGGCGGGGGCGGGCGAATCGCAATCCGCTTCGGCCAATGCTGAATTTCGTGGCGCTATTGACCCCGTAGACTCCGGCTAGTAGGGGAAGACGCCTCTTAGAGAGCGCGTAGCTCAGCCGGTAGAGCATCTGACTTTTAATCAGAGGGTCATGGGTTCGAGTCCCATCGCGCTCACCATCCTTGTTAGGTTCATATGCGAAGGCTTGTCGAAGCGTGTGCGGTCCGCTGCTTGACTTCCCTCGCCGGCCGGGGCGATACGGCCGGCAGAGATTGGCACCCTGGCGTCTGATCGACATCCAATGACATTAGCGCAACAATTCGGCGACGCTTTGCGATGTCAGGGCCGCATCGTCGGCGCGCTGATGCTTCGCGACATGCGCACGCGCTTCGGCCGCAGCCAACTGAGCTTCCTCATTGCGGTTGCTTGGCCGCTGTCGCATCTTTTTGTGATCTACCTTTCGTTCATCCTCGTTTCGAGGTTCGTGCCGATCGGGGGAAGCGCGGGGATATTCATCGCGACCGGAGCGGCGCCCTATATTCTCTGCATGTATCCGGGGCGAATGCTCACGTTGACGATGATCGTCAACGCGCCGCTTCTTATGTTTCCGATCGTCAAAACGACAGACCTCGTCATCGCGCGCGCCGCGGTTGAGTGTGTTAGCGCTTTGCTAGTCATCGCTCTGTTTGTGCTTATCCTGCTTGCGTTCGATGTCGACATTATCCCGCCGGACATCCCCGCGGCCGCCGCCGCGATCTTGGCGTCCATCTATCTCGGCATTGGGTTGGGCTTCATGAACGTCGTCATTTGCGCGATTTTCCGCTTCTGGCTTTTCGTGTTCATCGGTTTCATGCTGCTGTTTTATGTGACATCGGGTGTGACCACGTTGCAATTGGGCTTGTCGGACGGCGCGAAATTCTGGCTGTGGTTCAATCCGGTGCTCCACCTCGTGACGTGGATGAGAACAGCGTTTTATGGAAGCGACTACGGTGTCATTCCGTTGAGCCGCGCCTATGTGGTGGGGTTTGCGACCGTCTGCTTCGCTCTCGGATTTGTAGGCGACCGTCTGCTGCGCGGTCGGGTGCTGCTTACCTCCCATTGACAAGAGACGGAGACCGCCTGCTTAGAAAACACGGCCGGCGATCAGCGTGAGCGAAAGCGGCAGCCACTCGACGGACCGCATCGACGTCGAGCGTGACTGTTTCGAGCGAACACTCTGAAGGTGGCAATTGACCATGTCTTCAATGCCGCTCTCCGCCTGGTTCGAAAAAATATTCAAAAGGTCTTCTTCTACAAAGCTCAAGGATCAGGCGTTAGCGGCCGACATTGCGTTGGTTCAGCGATCGGGCCTTTTCGACGAGAACTACTACCGGTCGCAAAACCACGACTTGACCGGCGACAAGGTCCCCGATGCGATACGTCACTATTTGCAGGTGGGAGCCACGGAGGGAAGACGGCCTTCCGCGGACTTTGACTCCCGTTGGTATCTGTCGAGATATCCCGACGTTCGACGTAGCGGATCCAATCCGCTGCTCCACTATATCAAGTATGGCCGCCGCGAGGGCAGGCAAACAACGGATGGCGCAACCGAACTTCAAAGTCCGATGGGAAAAAGCGACTTTGACCTTATCGGCGCAAGCAAGCTGTTCGATGAAGACTATTATTTGCGCACGTATCCGGACGCGGTGAAGCGCAACGCATCGCCTCTGGCCGACTTTTGCAACTTCGGCTGGAAAGCGCACCGCAATCCGAACGAAGAGTTTAATGTAAGCTATTATCTACAAAAAAACCCTGACGTTGCTGCGGCCCGCGTCAACCCGCTTGTTCACTGGCTTCAAAGCGGACGGGCGGAAGGTCGCGCGATCAATGTGATCGAGGTCAAAAACGCGCCCGTTGTCTTTCAGACGCCTACTGTCATTTTTGTCTCCCACGACGCGAGTCCGAGTGGCGCCCCGGCGGTTCTTCTCTCTCTCATGCGCTGGCTCAAGACGAACACGTCCATTCAATTCTCCATCGTCATCGGCAGAGGCGGAGTTTGGAACGATCGATTTGAAGAGCTCGCGCCATGCTTCTTTATGGATCGCTACCACCATCGCCAGTTGCGCGACGAGCTGCGATCGTTTTGCGGAATTCATGTTCAGCTCGTTTATTGCAACACAATCGTTTCAGGTCTGTACGCGCGCGAACTCGCGTTTCTGAATGCGAAGTTCGTCGTCCATGTTCACGAAATGGAGAGCGTCTTCCGTCTCTACGAAGACTCGTTCGCGAGTCTGGCGACGCTTGCGGATGACTTTCTCGTCGTTTCGGAAGCGGGTTTGGAAGCAGTTAGAAACAGAACAGATGGTTCTAAGCGTCTGCACCTCATCAAGCCATTTATCGCGCCTGTTGGCGGCGCAAACGCTTCCTATGAGCGCCCGCAGGGTAAGGCGGTTGTATTCGGATGCGGCACCGTCGAGTCTCGAAAAGGCTTCGACCTCTTCTGCGACGTGGCGGCGGAACTTGTAAAGCGTGGAAAGTCGGACGTTCTCTTCCTCTGGATTGGCCCCGAGGGGGAGATGAATCCAAGCGACGAAATCACAAGACGGGGCGTTTCATCCAACGTACGATGGCTGGGTTCAAAACCGCGGCCCGCCGACTATTTCAACGAGGGCGATGTTTTCCTCCTGCCGTCTCGCGAAGATCCATTTCCGCTTGTCTGCCTGGAAGCTGCCGATCGTCGGCTGCCCATCGTTTGTTTCGGCGCGCGCGCTGGGGACATGCCGACGTTCGTCGGTTCGGACGCGGGCGTGGTCGCGCCATATCTCGACGTAGCCGCGCTCACCGACGCCGTTCAGTCGCTGCTGGACGATCCGTCGCGGCGGTTGCGCTTAGGCGCGGAAGCCCAAAAGCGTGTTCGAAGCGGGCATTATGTCGACATCGTAGCCCCGAAAATCTGCGCGCTGTTTCCGCCGCTTTACGCCTCTGGCGGAGGGTCCGAAGTCGAGATTTGGAAGGAGCTGATCGATCGCAGCAAAATCATATCGTTCGATATCTTTGATACGTTGGTCACGCGTCGCTTGGCGACGCCCGAATCTGTCTTCGACGTGATCGAACATATCCATACCGCGTATGAACCTGGCGCGGTGGCGTTGCTCGATGAACGTGTCTCGACGGCCGGAAAGGCGCTGAGCTTGCGCAACGGGAGCGTCGACGACATTTCAATTGACGATATTTACGCCGAGATGGCTTTCTACGTTCAAGCTCAATTTGAAAAAGACGCGGAAATCGCCGTCTCGACGCCGCATCCGCTCGGAATTCAGATTTATGAATACGCGGTGTCGGCCAAGAAGCCGATCTATATCACCAGCGACATGTACTTGGACCGGCAAACCATCGAAACGATTTTGCATAGCGGGGGGTTCAAAGTTTGGGACAAGATGTTCCTCTCCTCGGAATTCGGACGAAAAAAGCTGACCGGCAGATTGTATTCCGCTCTCGTCGAAGCGGCCCAAGACGTTGGCGTAACGCCCGCAGAGATTTTGCATATTGGCGACAATTGGGAAGGCGATGTCCTCAAAGCCAAGGAAGCCAAGCTGAAGGCGGTTCGCTTCATGCCGCTCTACGAAGATGCAGGCTCTATCGTCGCCCTGGACGACGAGACGAAACGCGGCCTGTCCCAGATGGGGCGCTTGTGGGATAGCTTCTGTAGCCAATCGGCTCGGCTTTGGCGTTTGGCCAATCCGGCGGTTGCAGCGGATTTCTACACGAGGTTGGGATTCGAACTAACCGGTCCGTTGGCGGCCATCATGGCGATGCACGCCAAGTCGCTGGCCGACAGATCGGGGGCGTCGAGAATCGTTTTTCTCGCGCGCGACGGCCGCGTAATCAAAAAAGCCTTCGACACCCTGTACGCGCCTGAGCTTCGGTGCGGCTTGTACGAAACCCGGTATCTGCATCTCTCGCGCGCAACCGCGATCCTGGCGACGCTCTCGTGCCCGCTGACCGCCAACGACATCTATTTTTTGATCGAAGGTCTCGCTTTGGAGCAAAAGCCTTTAAGCTACTTTCTTGAGAAGGCTGGCTTGGACATCGCCGATGTCAAGGTTCGGCGCGCGGCAAGACAATACTTCAGCGCCCTCGATGTCGTGCCCGGCTGGGACGATGCGTTAAGCCTTTCCCGTATGCTGAGCAGTCTGTCGCAGGCGATTTTCGACGCCAATAAAGATCGCCGGCGCGCATTGAAGCTGTACCTCGATCAGGAGCAAGTCTTTGGCGGCGGCAAGTTGGTCATGGTCGACGTCGGCTGGCTGCTGAACGTTCAGGCCCGCCTAGCGAAGTTCGCCCGGTCGCATAACGAGCCGCTGGAGATCGTTGGGTGCTATGTCGGCTCGCGAGAACGCGCGAGTAAAAACGTCAATCACTCGTCGCTGCTGTTCGATCGGGGCGATCCGGGCGTCTACGCGCAGTTTGTCGAGAAGCATATAACGTTGTTTGAGCTGCTGTTTTCCGCGCCCGAATCGGCGGCTTCCGACTTGGTGCTGAACGGCGACGGCCGCGCCGAGGTCATATTCAAACCGCTCGGCGTCCCGCCTTCGCATGAATTCGGCATTGCGCAGAAGTTGCAATTCGGCGCCGAGGCATTTTTCGAATTCTTTCGCCAGGCGCGCGTTGATTTCTTCCCCAACCAGATTTCCCGCGATTACGCGTTCGCGTTGTTCAAAGCGTTGGTCAACACGAAGAACGAGTGGGCGCGGGCATGCCTGGGCAATTTCGAGATTCGCTTGGGAGGGCATCACGAGTTTGTCGTGCGGCAAAACTTACTGAGCGAAGCTTCGAAATTCGAATATCGAATTCATTCTTCAGACGAGTACTTCGAGCCTATCGCGTCGCGTGTGAAGGGGCCGCGGCCCCCAATCGTTATCGTCACGGCGGCTGGTCTCGACAACGGCTCGACACGCTACCGCGCTGTCAATTTGGCGAAGGCGCTCCAGTTTCGTGATACGTCAAGCGTGATCGTGCATGCTGCCACGGCCGTGGACAAGGCTCGAGCGATTATTGAGAGCGCCGAGGTCGTGGTCTTTCAGCGCTGCTTTGAGGGGCAGGGGAACGTCGCCGATTTTCTTACGATCGCGCGAGAGCTTGGAAAACGCTGTGTAGGCGAGATAGACGACCTGGTGTTTCCCGACAACATCAACTCGATCGGGTCGGTCGCCGGCGGCGAGTGGAGTCGCAGTGAGGCTGTCAGGATCGCGACGTCATATCAGAAATTACTTCTCAAAATGGACCATTGCATTGCTTCAAGCCCCGCAATCGTCAGCTACATCCATCAGAAACTCCGCATACCCGCCACGCTGATCAGAAATAAGATTGATCCCGATTATATCGACGAAACAGCAGCGGCGTCGGCGAACGGAACGAGACTGCTTTATGCATCTGGAACCCTATCGCACAAGGAAGACTTCCTTTTTATTGAAAGGATTTTGTACTCCACCCTTCGACGAAATCCGCTCGTTCGCCTATCCCTGCTCGGAGCGACATCGGCGTCCGAGCGGTTGCTCGCTCTCGACAACGTGGCCTCGTACCCGCTTCTCCCGTACCCGGCGATGCTCGACTTTATCGGTAGACATCACGTGCTGCTCGTCCCGCTTGAGAACAACGTCTTCAACGTGGCGAAGTCCAACGTGAAGTTCATAGAAAGCGGAGCTGTGGGGGTTCCTGTGCTCGCTTCCCGCATCGGCGAATTTCAAACGGCCATTTCGCATATGGAAAATGGATTGTTGGCTTCGAAGGAAGAGGAGTGGGCCGATCTTTTAGATCGGGCGGCTTTAGACCCGTCTTGGCTGCGGTCCATCGGCCTCGTCGCGCAGGCCGTGATCAAAGATCATTACACGACGGACGTGATGGAGCCCGACGCGAGACGTGTTTTCGGACTGTCGTAACCCGGACGAACAGCGGCCGTAAGCCTCAGCGCGCCGCGAACTCGATGCTGCCGCGATCGAAATTAGGATTGAAATACGGGTCGGAGGCGATCGCATCCGCCCACCGAGCCATGAACATCGCACGTTCATAGGCGTTCTGCTGCACACGCGCGACCGTCTGACTCTCGAAGTGATACATCTCGCAAAATGGCGTGTAGACGATGCGATAGCCTTTTTCTCGAAGCTTTAGGCAGTAGTCCGTGTCGTTGAAATCAATGGCGAACCGCAGATCGAACCCGCCAACCTCGTTGAAGACGGAACGGCGGGTCGCCATACAAGCGCCCGTCACCGCCGAGTAATTCCGGATGAGATTTGGAAAGCCATTGTAGCCGACAGTTTCGGCAGGCGAACCATGATACACGTGAGCCGTGGTTTCATTGACGCCAAGAACCATGCCGACATGCTGAATCTTTTGGTCGGGATAAAGCAATCGGGCTCCTACGGCGCCGATTTCATCGTTTTCGATGTAATCGACAAGCGCCCGAAGCCAACCCGAGTTAATTACCTCCATATCGTCGTTCAGCAAAACGAGGAGTTCCGTTTCGGCATGAGAGACGGCGAAATTTATCTTATGCGAAAAGTTGAAACGCGACCCCGGAAGTTTATAGCTAACTTCGCGCCAGTTATTCGCCTCGAGAAGGCGCCGAGCGGACTCGGCCAGATCTCCATTGCTTGCCACAAGCACCTTGTAGCCCGGATAGTCGGTGTTTTGAGCAATCGATGAAAGAAGATGCGTTGGAAAATTGATGGTTCCACGACGAGGGACGTCTCGCGTGGCGTTGTCGCTCGGAATAACCAGCGTGACGGGAGGCGACGAGCGTTTCCCTCTCCGGACGCGAAATAGGCCGACTAAACGCCCGTCTTCGACATAGGCGTCGTCGCCGTAAGCTTTTTCCGCGTAATCGGTCAGCGCCAGTTTGGCGTTCAGGAGAGCAGTTGGCTTGGCGTCGACTTGGGCGGAAGCCGACCCTTCGATCATCCGCCAGTGATAGAGTATCTTTGGAACATGCACGATTTGCGCCCGCGAGAGCGATAGCCGAAGCGCGAGATCATAGTCTTGAGCTCCCGTATATTCGCTGCGAAAGCCGCCAAGCTCTAAAAAAAGCGACTTTCGCACGACGAGCATGTGGAGCACATACATCGCCGACTCGAGGTGCTCCGGCGACCAATCGGGTTTATAATAGTCATCGACAAACCGGCCTTCGAAATCGATTTTGTTTTCGTCGCAATAAAGCGCGCCGACCCGAGGATGACGTTCGATGGCCTTTGCAAACTCCTCCAGGGCGATAGGCGCGATAACATCGTCATTGTCGAGGCAAGCGACAAATTCGCCCGTGGCCATCTCGGCGGCGGCGTTCGAACATCCCGCTATGCCCATGTTGCCGGGCAAGAACTTGACTCTTATTCTTTGATCGACGCCTTGCATTCGTTCGAGACACAGACGCGTCTCCGTCCGAGTGGAAAAGTCGTCACACAAGCATAATTCCCAGTACGGGTACGATTGCGCCCGAACCGAATCGATGCAGGCGGTCAGCAAATCGGGATCGATATTAAAGACCGGAACGATGACGCTGATCGTGACGCGTTTTTTCTCGCAAGGCTGACCCCGGCGATCGGCGCATCGTTGAAACGATTCGGGATGCCGCCATGTATAGAGCAGGCGCTCCTCGAACGCCGCGGTCCGGCGAGCATGATCGGCTGGTTGCGAGAACGTTGCGTCGAGCCGCTGTCGAATGACTTGGCTGATCGTGTCGATTGAATAGTTCGCGTTGATTGTCGTCTGCGCTCTTTCGCTTTTGGCTTTTGCGACCGATCGATTTGCGGCGACATGCCTCATTTGGTTCGCGAGATCGTCGATGTCTGGTTCGGCCCAGACATATCCGAGCGGATAAGGCAATCCGGCCGGGGAGACCTCCGTCAGCCGATGCGCAACGGGATAGGAAATGTCGGGCGTGCAAAAGTCCACATTTCCCGAATAAGCCGTTGCGATGACCGGCTTACCGAGCGACATTGCTTCGGCGATGTTGAGGCCGAAGCCTTCCGAGCGATGCGCCGAGACGACGCAATCCGCCATCGCGAGAAGATCGATGCTTTCTTTGGACGTCAGGAGACCGTCAAGGATTGTTACGTTCGGTCTTTTTTGATTTGCTAACAACGTCCCTGCGTCAAGCGAGTCGGTGGAAGAATGGAACTTGATAACAAGCGCGACCCTCTCGTCATCTGCGAAGGCGCGATCGAACGCCAGCAGAACGGCTTCCGGATTTTTTCGCTCGAAGCCGCTCGACGCATCGAATGTACAAACGAAGACGAGTTGATCCTCGCGGATGTGAAGCTTGGATCGCCATAAGTTCTTCGATAGCGAGGGCGTCTCCACGACGTGCGGGACGCGGAAGACCGGAACGCTGGTCGGGGCGATCGCGCGAATGGCTTCTGCGGAAAAGCAGCTTGGCGACCAAATTTCGTCGACAGCTGCGAAATGCTCGATCCACTTGACGTTGAAGGCTGCAAGCTCCCACACCCAGATGCATATCACATAGCAATCGTCGATGACGCTCTGGTCCGCGAGCTTGAAAAAGCCGGGCAACGCGTCCGGGTTGTGATGAATAACCACCACGTCGGACTTCCGGGAGGGTGTCGCGATCGTCCCGTTCTTCGACGGGTACAAACAAGCCGCGGAATCGATGACCTCGATGTCGTAGCCGGTCCTTTCGAGCGCCCGCGCATAGCCACGCGCGGCCGTTCCGAGACCGCTGAGAGCGGAGGTCGGTCCAAAAAACGTGACGTTGGGCGTCTTATTCGTTCCGATCTCTTTCGTGAGCCGCCTATTCCGGTATGGGGAAACGCCGGACCCTGGTCGGCCTTCTTGTATCCCATGCGCTTTCCAATGCTCCCACGCATTGCTCGGCGAGGAACCCAGGGCGGCGAGAACGTCAGGGTTGCAGAGCAGATAGCTTCCTGCGTCGAAATACGGCGGCGGCTCGTTCTCACGCACGATGGGCAGCTGAGAGACTTTCCCGAACAATCTGTCGAACAATGAAAACATCAAGCCCCGTATCTTAGATTCCGATTCAGCCTTCATCGGCCCGAACACGTTTCGTCAAGTCGTGCGGCGACGAAAGACCTCGATAACGCGGATGCAGGAAAAAGTCGCCCTTCCAATCGCCGGTAAGCCCACGTTCTCTCCAAGGTTCGGAGCGGGTTGCATGAATACAGCCATAGCGGCAGGCGAGCGCATGGCGCCGAGAATGTCGCGCCGCGATTTCGATGATAAAGCCATCGGTCCTCATGTCTCGTCCCAGCCCCAGCGCCGGTGGGTCCACATCCACTGGTCCGGCTGCAAGCGGATCGTTCGTTCCAGCTCCGCTTGCACATTGGCCGTCAGCTCCGCGACGACGGCGTCCTTGTCGGTCCCGGCCGGCGTCGGCATGCGGTTGAACGTGAGCGCGAACCGCGCGCCCGGCCGCCGCATGATGTGGATGACAATCAGGGGCAGGTTCAGCGACTGCGCGACGATCGCCGGGAAGCGCGTCGTCGCGGCGGCCCGGTCAAAAAACCGCACTTCGAGCCCCTCGTGCGTATATTGGTCAACGAGCGAGGCGACAGCGCCGCCCTTGCGCCCGTGCCGCATCAGATTGAGCGGCGTGGACGTCTGCCGCTTCGACAACAGCCCGCCGGTGTAGAAGCGTCGCCGGCGGCGCATCACCGCTGCGTCGATCAAGGGGTTGCTGAGGGGGTGGTAGACGCCCATCGGCGCTAGGCCGTGTTGGACGAGGACGCCGGCTGGCAGCTCCCAGTTCGCTTGATGCGCAGCGCATATGACACATCCTTGCGGGCTCGCCGCCAAAGCGTCCAGGAGGTCCGGATTCTCGCACGTGACGCGGCCCCGGACGATTTCGTCGAGATGGAAAAACTCCGCGAAGACGCGGCCTAGGTTCTCCCACACGGCGATCGCCAATCCCCGCCGCGCCTCGTCGGTCATGGCGGGAAAGGCCTTGGCGAGGTTTCGCAGCATCCGGGGATGCCGCTTGCGCGAAAACGGCCCGAGCCGCCTGAAAAGCTGACCTCCAAGCGCCGAGGCCATGCGCACGGGAAGCGCCCTGAACACGCCGCCCACCGCCAGCCACCCGGCGTATTCGAGTCGATGACGCAGGCGGCGGACCGGGGATCGCGCCAGGGGGCCGGCGTCAGACGGCAACGGCCGCCGCCTTGCCGAGCGCTTCGCGCGGCGACGGTTGCATGCGCGTTGGCGCGCGCCTTGAGAGAGAAATGGGGTCGGAACGCATCGGATCGAACGGGCCGTCTGTAAAGCATCGTCTCGCCGTTCTGCAAGTATCGGTCTGGCTCGGCGGCTGTTTGACCCGAACTATCGCGACACGAGGGCCGAACGGGCGTTCACATAGAAGACGTCCACGATGACGGCTGGCGATTTCGGCGCCAATATGCTTGTCTTCGCCTGTTTCTGTTTGTCGGAGCGGCTCGCGTCTCGGCATCTCGATTTTCGTGTCAATTGATTGGAGCGGCGGGCGTGCGGGACGGCGCGGAAGAAGCAGTCGGATGAAAAGCTCATCGTCTCGGCGGCGGTTGCGATTGCGCGATCTGCTGGTCGTCGCGCCGAACCTTCATTGGCGCTACTCGGGCGTGACGTCGACGGTGATCGCCTTGACGCCGGTTCAGTCGAGCCGGATCGCGATCGCCGCAATGGGATCTCACCTTCCCGCCCATGTGCCGAAAATCGGCGCTCATCAACTTCTTCTAGACGGATGGCGGCGGCCGCAGGATCACAGTCATCGCATCTGGCATGCCCGCCGCAACGACGAAATGATCGTCGGCATCATCCTTCGCTCGGTCTTGAGACAGCCGTGGAAGCTGGTCTTCACGACCGCGGCGCGCCGTCGCCACACGGCGTTCACACGCTGGCTCATGCGGCGGATGGATCGCGTCATCGCGACATCCCCCGGCGCGGCGCTGGCGATCGACCGACCCGCGGCCGTGATCCCCCATGGCGTCGACACGAATCGCTACCGCCCCGCGCCATCCCGTGAAGAGGCTTGGCGCGACAGCGGCCTTCCGGGCGCCTTTGGCGTCGGATGCTTTGGCCGCGTCCGCGCGCAAAAGGGAACCGACCTCTTTGTCGAAGCGATGATCGCGCTGCTGCCGAAATTCCCGGATGCGACCGCCGTCGTGGTGGGCCTCGCTACGCCCGACCAAAAAGCCTTTGAAGACGCGTTGCGGCAAAGGGTCGCCGCCGCCGGGCTGACGGAGCGGCTGCGCTTCCTCGGCGAGCTTCCGTCCGAAGACGTGCCGACCTGGTTTCGGGCGGTCAGCATTTATGTCGCGCCCATGCGTTCGGAAGGGTTTGGCTTGACCGTGCCCGAAGCGATGGCGTCCGGCGCCGCCGTCGTCGCCGCCCGCGCCGGCAGCGCGCCCGACCTGCTCGCCGACGGGCGGACGGGAATCCTGGTGCCCCCCGACGATCTTGGCGCGCTGATCCAATCGATCGAGACGCTGCTCGCCGACCCTGGCCGCGTCGAGACCCTGGGACGCGCGGCGCGGGCCGACGCGCTTGCAATGTACGACATCGCCGCGGAAGCCGACGCGATCGTCGATGTTTACGAGGAGCTTCTCGGCTTTGGGGAGCGGCGGGCGAAAACCGGCGCGCAGACCCAGGTCCGCGCGAGGCTTATGGCTCCTATCGACGGGGTATGAACTGCAACGCCGCTGGCGCGTTGGCGTGCTGCATCCGAAGGCGCGGGCGTCAAGCGCGTTCGCTAGAAAGGAGCCGCGTCCCATGAGCGAACCGATCCAAGAGGGCTTTGAGGTTTTCGCCAATGACGGCGCCATGGGCTTCGGCGCCGTTCGCCAAGTCGGCAAAACCAAGCTCGTCATATATGTCGAGAATGCCGGAGACTACGAGGTGCCGATGAGCGCCGTCGCCGACTGTCACTCGGGCAAGGTCATCCTCGATCTGAGCAAACTGGACGAGACGTTGCTGGAAGCGGTCCGGCGCGCCCACGCGAGCGAAGATCCGCGGATCTGAAAACGGCTCGTCGTCCAGTGTACGCTCAGCTCCAGGCCTGACCGAACGTCCGTTGCTTGACGATGGCGGGATCGCCCTCGATCACCTCGTGCCGGGTATTCTCGCCGTCGCGCCAAAAGCGAATGGACAGATTGTTCTTTCCGATCGTCAGGTTGGATAGCGTCACGTCCGGCATCCACGCGGGAAGCGCAGGGTCGACGAAGACGCTTTCGTGCGGGGCATCGAGCGTCAAGCCCAGAATGGCTTGAAGCAGGAGGAACGCCGAACCGGCCGCCCAGGCCTGCGGGACGTTGGCGCCGAGATATTGAACCGGGAAATTGCTCCCATCCTTCTGGATGCCCGCGTAGAGTTCCGGTAACTGGTTGCCTTGGAAGTGGCTTGCGGCGCCACTGACGCCGCGCGCGATCTGCGCGGCCTCCGCATGGAAGCCGTAACGCTTGAACCCCATCGCGATCAGTGAATTGTCGTGCGGCCAGACCGCGCCGAGCTGGTAAGCGTAAGGGTTGAACGATGGATGGTCCGCCGACAGAGTGCGGACGCCCCAGCCCGACCACATGTCGGACGCCATCAGCCGTTTGACGACGCGCGCGGCTCGGTCCGGCGGCACGATGCCCGACCATAGGCAATGTCCAGGGTTGGACGCCACGGACAAGACCTGCTTTTTGTCACGATCGAGCGCAAACGCGTAATAGCCGCTGGCCTCGTCCCAGAAGGCGGCGTTGAACTGCGCGAACAAGGTCGCCGCCTTGGCGCGCAGCCGCTCGGCGCGTCTGTTGTCGCCGAGCACGGCGTACAATTGCGCCATGCAAAGCCAGGCATCATACACGTAGCCTTGCAGTTCGCACAACGCCTTTGGACCTTGCACGAGCGCGCCGTCGGGGTAGATCACCGCGTCGCCGCTGTCCTTCCAACTCATGTTTTCATAGCCCGCCGACGAGCGCGTCTGATATTCCTGAAACCCGTCGCCGTCGCGATCGCCGTAGTCGTCGATCCACGCCAGACAGGCGTCGGCGGTTTTCAGATGCCGATCAAGCAAGTCCCGGTCGCCGGTGGCGCGCCAGGCGGCGTGGAGCGTAATCAGCCACAGAGGCGTCGCGTCCGCTGTCCCGTAATAGGGCGTATGCGGAATCAGCTTGAAGTGCGCCAACTCGCCACACCGGAGCTCGTGCATGATCTTACCCGGTTCCGCATCGCGATAATCGTCGCGTTCGGTCGCTTGGAGGCGGCCAAGCACCTCGAGGGCGCCGCGGGCGAATTCCGGGTAGACCGTGATGTTCTGAAGCGACACGATCAGGCTGTCGCGGCCGAACGGCGCCATGAACCACGGCAATCCAGCCGCCGGCAGGAATACCCTGTGGTCGGCGTCGCCACTGGGCAGCTGCAACGCCACCATGTCGTCGATCGCTTGATGAAAGAAGCGATAGTACTCTTCATTCGAGGTGGCGATGGTCAGAAAGCTTTTCCGCCAGTCGCGTAGGTTTTCCGCGTTGCGGCCGCCGGCGTCGTGCGTCACGCAGTCCGGACGGGCCTCGACAACGGCGTCTCCATCCGCGAGATCGTAGATCAGGCAACAATGCCAACTTTCGCCGGGCTCGAGAGCGATGTCAAAGCTTAACCGGCCGTTCGAGTAGAGCGCTCGCGCGTTCACCGCGGTGACGATCACGGCCCGCAGAAAATCCGCGTTGCGATAGGTGTTCGACAGTCTTTGCGTCTCAGGATCCCAAACGGTGCTGATCTGACCGCGGCGGACGATCTTTTTCGACTTGACTTCGAACGTGTCGGCAAAATCGCAGCGGATTGCAACCTCCAGATTGAAGCGCACGGCCGCAGCCCCATAATTGGTGATATTCAAATCCTCGTGCATCCCGCCGTCGATCTCGCGGCTGATCACGAGCGCCAAAGTGCGAGCCGCGATCGGGCCGTCCTGAGTTAGAAAATCGTCGTTGGTCAGAAAAATCCGCGCGGCGTAATGGGCGATCGCTCCGCCGTTTAGCAGCGTCCAAGGCGCGCCGTTGGCGTAAACGGACCACGCGCTGATGACCCGCGTATCGTGAAAATATAGCCCCTTTTCACTGGGCCAGCTGATTTGTCCATCCTCGTTTGTGACGCACACCGTCTGGGCTTGGTGTATGGCGATCTGCGGCGGTCCGACTTGAACTCTGAACGGCACCGGGGCGCTCCCGTCGTTTGTCGCCTGATGTCCGTCGCCATTGTGGACATCGTCTAAAGGGCGTCACATCGTGAAATAGGCGCAGCGGCGTCGAACTTCCGGCGCGACACCCGACAACGAGAGGAGCGGCGTTAAGCGTCAGCCGTCGGCGAGCAATTGCTGCAGCTTTGAGTCCCAATGATACACGTCGTCGTGAAACGACACGCCGTCGTCGCTTGGAACCGCTGTCCAGTACAGAAGATAAACCGGCTCGGTCCTTTCGAGCTTGATCGGCGTCGTCTGCGTCCCCTTCAGCGTTTGATCGATCTTGTCCTCGTTCCAGTCGGCTTGGCCGGCAAGCAGCGCAACTGCGAGCTCTTTGGGCTGTTCCAGGCGCACGCAGCCATGACTGACGGAGCGGCGGGAGGACGAAAAGGAATTCTGCTCAGGCGTATCGTGCAAATAGACGGAAAACGGGTTCTTGAAGTCGAACTTGATGCGGCCGAGCGCGCTTTTGGATCCTGGTTGCTGGACGAGGCGCGCCTTGGCGCCATGGCCGATCACCTTGAAATCTTCGCGTTCAAAATACGAGTGGTCGCGGCGCTGTTTCGGGAACAGTTCACGCACGGCGATGTCGTGCGGCACGTTCCACGGCGGGTTGAGAATGATGGTGTCGACGTTGGAGATCAGCATCGGCGTCTCGTCGTCCTTGATCGGCTTGCCCGATGTCGCCAGCATGTGAAGCTTACGATCGGGCGGGATCGTCGCGTTCAGCGATTGCGCGGCGATATTGACCTCGATCCGGTCGGTCGGCATGTCCCGGGGCAACCATCGCCAGCGCTCCAGATTCATCGCGATCTGTTCCGCGCGCTTGGCGGCCGACACGTTGAGCGCCGCGACCGTCGCCCTGGAAACGACGCCGCTAGCCGGAAGCCCGTGCCGAAGCTGAAATGTCTTGACCGCGTCGGTCAGCGCGGACGTGAAATGGTCTGGGGGCCCGTCGTCTGCGATCTTGAAGCCTTCGGCGGCGAGACGTTCTCGTAGCGCGGCAACCCGCGAATCCTTCTCGCCTTCGTGCATATCTTTGCCGCTCTTCAGCGGTTTCCAGCCGCTTTTGGCGTAATCGCGATAGGTCCGGTAGGCCGCGACAAGTTGAGCGTAAGCCGGTGAAGACGGCGGAAGCGCGTCGAGCCAAGCCTTGAGGCGCTGGTCCTTGATGGCGGAGTTTAAGTCTTTCGCCGCGTCGTAGGCGGCGGGGTGAATCGACCACAGGTGATCGAAGTTTTTCGAATCGACCTGCAAGCCGTGCTCGGCGCCGGCGTAGGCTTCGACGGCCTTTATGAGGCGCGGCTCAGCCTTGCGCCGCTCGTTCGCATCGTCCGACGCCAGCGCTTTGCGCGCGGCCTCGTCGAGAACCAGCGCGCTGCTGGAGAGAGCCTGGTCGGGAGCGGCCATAAGCACGTCGACCATGGCTTTGATGTCGTCGGACTGTAGATCGGCCACCGCCGCGGGAGCCGCCGACCCGGGAAGCGGAGCAACACTGATCGCGCCGCAAGCCAGGAGCGCGCAGGTCGCCGCCGCCAGCCGCCTCTGAAAAGGACTGCGCTGAACAGCCTGTCCCATCGCCGTCGCCACTGCAGCCTCCAAATCTGGATCGTGGCTATAACGCGGGGCGAGCGGTTTCGTTCGCCCGAGAGAGGACGGGTCGCCTCGGGCCTTGACGCCACGTCAGGATCAGGTGTCGAGCAGGCTCGGATCGAACAACGCGCCGGGTTTCAAAAGCGTCGGGGTCAAACGCTGGTCGTGAGCGTATTCCAGGAACTGCGTCAGGTCCGTTTCATTGGCCCGAAAGCCGTTGACCCAGGGGTCGGCGCCGAGGGTCGCCCGTTGCGCTTCAAGATAATTGCGCGACCAGACGACGAGCGAATAGTCGGAATCGTCGTAATAGTCGTAGGCGATGCGCTTCGCCTCCTCGAACATCGCCATGATCTCCCTGAGCAGCGCGGGCCGCCGCGTCGTCAGTTCGCGCTTGGCGACCATCAGATGCATGACGGGAAAAAAGCCGTACTTTCGAAAATAACGAAGTTCCTCCGCGGGGCTGTCACGAAACAGGCGGCGATAGCCGGACGGGCGCGCCATCATCGATTTTCGCGGCTCCGGCGACATCAGCGCGTCGATTTCGCCGCTCATCAGCATCTCGCCGATGTCTTGGCCCGGCGGCAGCCATTCGATCCTCACGTCAGGGCCGAGATCGACGTCGATGATTTCCGGGCGCAGGCAAATCCAGTGAATCGTCTTCCAATCGACGCCGTATTCCTTCTTGAAGTCGCCCTTGGCGAGAACCGACAACGTCGTCTGGAAAGAATGCAGCCCCACCTTCTTGCCGATCAGGTCGCGGGGGTGTTCCGCCGCCGACGTCGCGGGCACGTAAATCTGCCCGACGCTGAAGAAACGCCGCGGGAAGATCGGCATGCCGACCAGCGGCAGGTCGGGGTTTTGCCCGATGGCGGCGATCCACGAGGCGAGCGACATTTCCGCCACGTCGAACTCGCGGTCCTTCAGCATCCGCGCATGCCGGCTGCCGCCGTGCAGCAAGGGGTGGCTTTCGCCGACCTCCATCGGCTTCAGCGTCACGCCGTCGGGCGGCTTGACATCGCCGTTGAAGATCGGGACGTGACGATCATATCGATTCAACGCTAATGTCAGGTCCATGCTGCGCCTCGCGCGCTTTGACGCCGATGATGTCGGACTGGCGCCCGCGAGCCGTCTATGGCGCGGTTGTTCCGTGCCGGCAAGTCTCGGTCTTAGAGCGGAGATGAATGTCGATGCGCGCCATCGCGATGAAGACGGAGCGGCGTCGGGTCGCGCGGGCGGCGTTCGCCGGGTTTGTCCTGTGTTCGACAGGGCTGTTTGCGTCGCCGGTTTGCGCCGAGCCGGTTGAGGATTTTTACAGGGCGCATCCGATCGCCTGGAATCTCGCGACGACGCCCGGCGGCTCGTGGGATGTCTATCTCCGCGTCACGGCCAAGTTCTTCGGTCGCCATGTGCCAGGCCATCCCAGCATTGTCGTGCAGTATATGCCGGGCGCCGGCGGCCTTCGCGCGCTCGACTACATGTACAATGTCGCGCCGAAGGACGGCTCCGCCATCGCGACGCCCTTGCCGACCTCTTTGCTGACGGCCGCGCTGGAGCCGGAAAAAGCGAACTTCGATCCGCGCAAATTCGTTTGGATCGGCAGCATGGCGCCCATCCAGGACGTCATCACGGTCTGGAGCAGCGTGCCGGTCAACACGATCGAAGACGCCAAGCATCGCGAGACGCTCGTCGGCGTCACCGGCGCCGGCTCCAACACCTATTTCGACATCGCGATGGCGAACAACCTGCTCGGCACGAAATTCAAGCCGGTGCAGGGTTACAACGGCAGCGTGGAGATCAACCTCGCCATGGAGCGAGGCGAAGTCGAGGGCCGCGCCAACACATGGGAGGGGTGGGCCGCCGCGAAGCCCGACTGGCTCGCCAAGCATCTGATCCGCCAACTCGTGCAGATCGGACTGCGCCCGTTGCCCGAGATCGGCGACGCGCCTCTGTTCAGCGATCTCGTCAGCGGCGCCGACGACAAAGCTTTGGCCAAGTTCCTCGCCGCGGGCGTCGGCCTTGGGCGCGTCGTCTATACGCCGCCGCAGGTTCCCGCCGACCGCGCCGAGGCGTTGCGCGCTGCTTTCGATCAAACGATGACGGACCCCGATTTCGTCGCTGAGACGAAACGGCTCAACATCGACGCGAGCGGCTGGACCACCGGCCGGGCGCTCGACGATGTGGTTCAGCAGACCTTCGGCGCTTCGCCGGGGCTCATCCAGCGCGCCAAGGATGCGCTCACCCTCAAGTAAAGCGCTGTCGGTTGACGCGTTTTACGATCGCTCCTAGGTTTCGCGGCAATCGAGGCGGCTCTGAGCCGCGATGGAGCAAGACCATGCCGAAGATGAAGATCACGGGCTCGTTCGTCGCGCTCATCACCCCCTTCAACGAAGATGGCGCGGTCGATTTCGGCGCCTTTTGCGATCTGCTCGCCTTCCAGGAAAGGCATGGCACATCCGCCGTCCTGATCATGGGCTCCACGGGCGAAACGTCGATGCTGTCGCCCGAGGAGAAGAAGGCGATCATCGTCCAGACGGCGAAGATGAAGACTGGCAGCATGGCGATGTTTTATGGTTGCACCGGCAATAACACCGATGCGACGATCGCCAACGTGCGGTTTGCGCGCGACAACGGCGCCGACGGGGCCATTCTCGCCGCGCCGGCCTACATCTGCGCGCCGGAAGACGATATCGAGTCCTTCTTTCTCGAAGTCGCCGACGCCACCGACCTGCCGCTCGGCGTCTACAACAATCCGCCGCGCGTGAAGTCCGATCTGCATTGGGATCATCTGCTGCGTCTCTTCAAGCATCCCAACATCGTGGTGCATAAGGAGTCGACGGCGCGGGTCGGCCAGGTGGCGCAGATTCTCGTGGCGCGGCCGGACGTCTCGGTGATGTGCTGCGACTCGCCGAACCTCGGTCTTGTGGTCTCGACGATGAGCCTCGGTGGTCACGGCACGGCCAACATGACCGGCAACATCGCGCCGGCCGAGCTTGCGACGATCTCGAAGCCGTGGACCTCTTATGTCGAGGCGAAGGGCTTTCAGGACGCTTATCTCAACCTGCTGCCGCTGCTGCATTTCACCTATTCGGCGATCAACCCCGTCGCCGTGAAGTCTTTGATGAAGGCGCTTGGCATGCCGTCGGGCGCGTTGCGCCGGCCGTTGACGGGCCTTCAAGGCGAAGCGCTGGAAAAAGGGCTGCGCGTCGTGCGCGATCTCGGCCTCGACCGCGCATACGGCTACGCGTCCGCCCGTCCGCGTCCGGTCGCCGCCTGACCGCTCGATCCCCATCGGCGGCGTCCGGCTTGCCGGCGGTCGAACGGCCCACCGTCGCTGCGCATTGGGGCCTTTACCGGGCGCACGCCGACGCCGCCGGCGAATGGCGATTGGCGCCGTTCGAGAACGACGGCGACCCCTCGCCGATCGGCGCGATGATGACGGAAGCGCGCCTGGCGCCTGCGCGCATTCTGCGTCCGCACGTGCGCAAGTCGTTTTTGGCGGAAGGCCATCGCGCCGATCCCGCAGGCCGCGGCGTCGAGCCCTTCGTCGCCGTCGAATGGCCGACCGCGCTCGACCTTGTCGCGCGCGAGTTGAGCCGCGTCCGCGCAGCCTATGGCAATGAGAGTGTCTACGGCGCGTCGTATGGGTGGTCGAGCGCCGGACGCTTTCATCACGCGCAGAGCCAGACTCACCGATTCCTGAACGCCGTCGGCGGCTACGTTCGCGCTGTGCAGAACTACAGCTACGCGGCGGGCGAGGTGATCCTCTCCCACGTGCTCGGCGGCGTGAACGGCCTTGTGGCCGGCCACACGCCTTGGAGCGAGATCGTCGGCGAAAGCGAGTTGATCGTGATGTTCGGCGGGGCGGCGACGCGCAACGCGCAGGTTAACTCGGGCGGCGTGGCGCGGCACGTGGTGCGCGCGCAGCTCCTCGCCGCGCGCGAGGGCGGCGCCGCGTTCGTCAACGTCAGCCCGTTGCGCGACGATGCGCTTGACGAACTCGGCGCGCATTGGCTCGCGCTGCGTCCCAACACTGATGTCGCGCTGATGCTCGCCCTGGCGCACGTGCTGCTGAGCGAAGACCTTTACGACCAACGCTTTCTTGCGCGTTATACGGTCGGCTTCGAGACGTTCGCGCGCTATGTGCGGGGCGAGCACGACGGCGTTCCGAAGACGCCGGAATGGGCCGCAGCGATTACGACGATCGACGCCGACGCCATCCGCGCGCTGGCGCGCCGCATGTCGGGCGCCAAGACCCTCGTCACCGTCTCCTGGTCGCTGCAGCGCGCCGACCACGGCGAGCAGCCGTACTGGGCGGCGTTGGCGCTCGCCTGCCTGCTGGGCGGCATCGGGCTGCCGGGTCGCGGGATCGGGTTTGGCTACGCCTCCGCGGCCGGAATCGGCAATCCGCCGGCGCCCGTCGCCTGGGCCGCGCTCCCGCAGGGAAGCAACGCGGTCAAGGCCTTCATCCCCGTCGCGCGTCTCACCGACATGCTCCTGCATCCGGGCGAGACCTTCGACTACAATGGCGCGCAGCATGTCTACCCGCATGTCCGCTTGGTCTATTGGGCCGGCGGCAATCCGTTCCATCATCATCAGGACTTGAACAAGCTCGTGCGCGCTTGGCGAAAGCCAGAAACCATCGTCGTGCACGAATCCTGGTGGAACGCGCACGCGCGTCACGCCGACATCGTTCTGCCCGCCGCAACCCCGGTCGAGCGCAACGACATCGCGGCCGCCAACCGCGACGGGTTCCTGGCGGCCTCGCATCGCATCGTCGCTCCGCCGGGCGAGGCGCGATCGGATTATGAAATTTTTCGCGATCTCGCAGCGCGCATGGGGGTCGAGCCTGCCTTTAGCGAGGGCCGCGACGAAGCCGACTGGTTGCGCTGGCTTTACGCGCGCACGGCCGAGAAGGCGTTGGCCGCCGGCCATCGTTTGCCAGGCTTCGAGGCGTTCTGGTCGCAAGGCGTCGTCGAACTGCCGCCCGCGCCCGCGCGACCGCTTCTTGCGGGCTTTCGCGCCGATCCGCAGGCCGCGCCGCTCGCGACGCCTTCGGGCAAGATCGAACTCGCCTCCGAGAAGATCGCGTCGTTCGGCTATGACGATTGCCCCGGCCATCCGGCCTGGCTTGAACCCGCCGAATGGCTGGGCGCCACGACCGCAAAGCGTTTCCCGCTGCATCTTTTGTCGAACCAGCCGGCCAACAAACTGCACAGCCAATACGATCATGGCGCGCACGCGCGCGCCGCCAAAGTCAACGGCCGCGAGGCGATCCGCATGCATCCGGACGATGCGGCGGCGCGCGGCATTCGGTCAGGCGACATCGTGCGGGTTTTCAACGTTCGCGGCGCGCTTCTCGCGGGCGCCGTCGTCACCGACGCCGTGACGCCGCGCGTCGTGCAGATGTCGACCGGCGCCTGGTATGATCCGGTCGAGCCGGGCGGCTTGTGCAAGCACGGCAACCCGAACGCGCTCACGCGCGACCGCGGAACGTCTCGCCTTTCGCAGGGGCCGAGCCCGAACTCCTGCCTCGTCGAAATGGAACGCTACGAGGGCGAGCCGCCGCCTTTGACCTGCTACGAGCCGCCTGACGTCGACAGGTCGGCTTAGGCGCTCAGCCAAACATCGGCGAAATTGCCGCGCAAGCCTTCGGGCGATTTGACGATGTCGTGCACGCGATTGTTGAAGATCATCGTGTAGTCGAGGTCCATCAGCGGCAGGACCGGCAAGTCGATCATGACCTTCCTCTGGAAGTCCCAGAACTCCTGCTTGCGTTTGACCGCGTCTGGCTCGGTCGCCGCCTTCTCGAGAATGGCGTCGACTTCGGGGTTCGCGTAATTGCTGGCGTTGACGAAAGGCGACCCGGGCGAGGCGGCCTTCGACCAAAAGAATCGTTGCACGCCGAGGGACGGGTCGTGCGTCGGCGTGAACAGGAACAGGTTCAGGTCGTAATCGTAGTTCGTATAGACGAGCCGCAGATAGGTCGGCAAATCGGACGCGCGGATCGTCGCCTCGATGCCGACGCGTTGCAGCGACTGCCGCACGAACTCGGCCGACAATTGATTGGCTTCGCCAAGCGGGATTGAGTCGATCCGGACCTTGAACCGCATCTTGTTCGCGCCCGCGCGCGGCAGGCCGGCCTGATCGAGGAGCGCCTCGGCCTTCTTCGGATCGTACGGGTAGGCCGGCAGGTCGGGCGCCCGCAGGTCGCCCGCGTTATAGGGAATCGGACTGGTGGCGGGTCTCCCGGTGCCATACCAGACCGAGCGCGCCATCTGCTCGCGGTTGATCGCGTGATAGATCGCCTGCCGGACGTCGAGTTTGGCGAGATCGGGATTGCGCAGGTTGATCTGCATCGCCTGGCCGTGCGTCAACAGCTCCTCGCCCTTCGTCTCGACGGTGAATCCGGGCTTGCCTCGGAAGCGCGCCAGTTCGCTGTAGGGGACGGGATTAGGTCCCGCGAGCAGGATCTCGCCTGTGTCGAGCGCGGCGGAACGAGCCGCGCTGTCGTTGAGAATCCGAATGACGATGCGGTCGAGATAGGGCTTGCCCTTGTCCCAGTAATCGGGATTGCGCTCCATGGTGATGTGGTCGCCGCGCGTCCATTCGACGAAGCGGAACGGGCCTGTCCCCACGGGCGCGGCGTTGTCGGGATTGCGCAACGGATCGCCGCTCTCATAGATGTGCTTCGGCAACATCGGGGACTCGTATCCCGCGAGGGCGTTCATAATCATCGGCGAGGGCTTTGAAAGCTTAATAATCGCGGTGTGCTCGTCCGGCGTCTCGACGTCGCTGACATTGGCGAAGCCGACGCGACCGCGCGGATGGTGGGGCTTCAGCAGCTTGAGGATGCTGAACGCCACATCGGCGGACGTGAAGTCCTTGCCGTCGTGCCACTTGACGCCCTGACGCAACGTGAACCTCGTCGAGAGCCCGTCGGGCGCTGTCTCCCAGGCGGTGGCGAGCATCGGCCGCGGGGCGAAATCATAGCCGTAGGTCAGCAACCCCTCGACCAGCTTGCCGGCGACGATGGTGATCTGATCGGACGAGGTGAAGGCGCCGACGAGCGCGGTCGGGTCGGGCCAGACCGCCATGGTGAGCAAGCCGCCGCGCGCGGGCGCGTCGGCGCCGAGCGCCGCCTCGAAGGAGGGGAGCGTCAGCGCGCCGGCCGCGCCGATCAGCAGGGCGCGGCGCGACATCGCAGGCGCGCGCGGGTCGTCAGACATGGGCGGCATACATGGCTCCTGGCATCGGCGTCGATGGGGTGACTTTCATGTTGGCAGGGCGTCCATGGGCGTGCCGATCGAACCGTCGGGGCGCGGCTCGACGAAGTGGCACGCGGCGGCGCGGCCATCGGCGAACCGGCGCAGGACCGGCTCGTCCACGATGCACACGGGCGCCGCGTAAGGGCAGCGCGGATGAAACCGGCAACCCGATGGTGGCGCGGCCGGATTGGGCGCGTCGCCTCCGATTCGCAGCCGCCGCGCGGAGGAGCCGGACTCCGGGTGCGCCGCGAGAAGGCCCGCCGTGTAGGGGTGCAGGGGTTGTGTCCATATGCGCGTGTGGTCCGCCGTCTCGACGATCTTGCCGAGGTACATAACCAAGATGCGGTCGGCGATATATTGCACGACCGCGAGATCGTGCGAGACAAAAAGATATGAGAGGGCATGCTCGCGCTGCAACCGCACCAAGAGGTTTAGGACCTGCGCCTGAATCGAAACGTCGAGCGCCGAGACGGGCTCGTCCGCGACGATCAGGCCAGGGTTCAAAGCGAGCGCGCGGGCGATGCCGATCCGCTGCCGCTGGCCACCGGAGAATTCATGCGGATAGCGCCGCCCGGCGTCCGCAGGCAGGCCGACATCGGCCAGCAACGCGTCGACGCGCGCGCGCCGCGCCGCCTTGGCGCCCATGCGATGCACCTGCAAAGGCTCCTCGACGATGCGTGCGACCTTGCTGCGTGGATTCAGCGACCCGTAAGGATCCTGAAAGACCATCTGCATGCGCTGTCGTAGCGGTCGCATGGCGCGTGACGACAGGCCGACGATCGAGCGGCCATCGAGCAGGACGTCGCCGCTGGTCGGCGGCGTCAAGCCCATGACGACGCGCGCGAGCGTCGACTTTCCGCAGCCGGATTCGCCGACCAGCCCGAGCGTTTCGCCGGCGGCGATCGAGAAGCTGACGCCCTCGACCGCGCGCACGCGCGACCCGTTGTCCGCGACGTAATGCTTGACGACGTTCTTCGCCTCGAGCACCGGCGCTTCGATCATGCGGGCGTCGCCGCGAAACAGGCGACGCGATGGTCGTCGGCGATGAGTTCCAGCGGCGGCCGCGTTGCGCAGACCGGCATGGCGAGCGGGCAGCGCGGCGCGAAGGCGCAGCCGTGCGGCAAGTGCCACGGCGCCGGCGCCGAGCCGGGCGCCTCCCGCAGGGGGACGCGCTCTTGGCCGACGATCCTGGGCGTCGGTCGCGAGTCCAGCAGACCGCGCGTGTAGGGATGGGCGGCCGCGCGGAACAGATCGACGGCGCGCGCCTCTTCGACCTTGCAGCCGGCGTACATGACGATGACGCGGTCGGCGTATTCGGCGACCATCCCAAGGTTATGCGTGATAAGCACGATGGCGAGACCGAACTCGTCGCGGAGCGCCTTCAGAAGATCGAGGATGTTCGCCTGCACGGTGGCGTCGAGCGCGGTTGTCGGCTCATCCGCCAGTAAAATTTTCGGATCGCATGCAAGCGCCATCGCGATCATCACGCGCTGGCGCATGCCGCCCGACAGTTCATGCGGATAGAGCCGCAGCGCGCGTTCCGGGTCGGGCAGGCGTACTTTGCCGAGGAGGTCGATCGTGCGGGCGCGCGTCTCGCGCGCAGTCCGCATGCGTCGATGCGCTTCGACCGCTTCGCTGACCTGCCGGCCGATCGTGAGCACCGGGTTGAGCGATGTCATCGGCTCCTGAAAGATCATGGCGATCTCGGCTCCGCGGATGCGGCGCATCCGCTCCTCGGAAAACGCCGCGAGATCTTCGCCGCCGTAGAGAATGCGGCCGCGCTCGATGCGAGCCACGCCTTCGGGCAGCAGCCGCATGATCGCGAGCGCGGTCATCGATTTGCCGCTGCCGGATTCGCCGACGATCGCCGTGACGCCGCGCGCCGGCAACGACAGATCGAAATCGTCGACGACGATCGCCGCCCTCCCGTCGGCGTCGAGCGCGACCCGCAGCGCCTCGACGCGCAGGATTGGTTCGTCGTGCGACACGGCGTCCACGTCAGCGCGCCCGCAGTCGCGGGTTGAGCGCGTCGTTGAGGCCCTCGCCGACCAGATTGAGCGAGAGCACCGTCAGCAGGATCGCGACGCCGGGAAGGACGACGAGATACCAGTCCGTCCGCAGGCTGTCGCGGCCGGCGCCGATCATCGCGCCCCATGTCGCGACGTTCGGGTCGCCGAGGCCGAGGAACGACAGGCCGGCTTCGGTCAGAATCGCGCTCGCCACCATGATCGACACCGTGACGAGAACCGGCGTCAAGCAGTTCGGCAGGATTTGCGTCCAGAGGATCGCGCGGTCGCTCATGCCGATCGCGCGACAGGACTGGACGAACTCGCGGTTGCGCAGGCTAAAGGTTTCCGCGCGCACGAGCCGCGCGACCGAAGGCCATGAGACGATGGCGAGCGCCGCGATGATGGCCTCGATGGACGGTGTAAAGATCGTCACCAGAACGACGGCGAGGATGAACTGCGGCATCGTCTGGAACATCTCGGTCAGCCGCATCAGCGCATCGTCCACCCAGCGTCCGTAATAGCCCGCGATCAGGCCGATGGCGACGCCGATCGAAAGTCCGACCGCAGTGCTGACGCCGCCGATGAGAAGCGCCGTCCGCGCCCCGTGGAACAGGCCGGCGGCTTCATCGCGGCCAAGCGTATCGGAGCCCAGCGGATAGGATCGATCGAGGCCGGGCCACAGAAGCGGGGGCGCCACCATGTCGTAGGGATCGCCCGGATAAAGGTAGGGCGCGGCCAGCGCGGCGGCGGCGATCGAGGTCAGAAGGATGAGGCCCAGCACCGCCGAGCGTTTGCGCGCGAAGCGCCGCAACAGGTCGCGCATGCCTAGCGCGCGGCGATGCGCGGATCGAGCCAGGAATAGACCAGGTCGACGCCGATGTTGACGGTCACCACTAGCACCGAACTCAGGATGAGAATGCCGATCAGCAACTGGTATTCGCGCTGGAAAACCGCGTCGTAGGTCAGGCGCCCGAGACCCGGCCAGTTGAACACCGTCTCGACGACGACGGCGCCCCCGAGCAGCGAGGCGGTCTGGACGCCGAGAATGGTCACGACCGGGAGCAACGCGTTGCGGAGGACGTGCCGGATGATGACCGTCCTCGCCGCGAGGCCTTTGGCGCGCGCCGTGCGCACGTAGTCTTGGCCAAGCACATCGAGCATCGCCGCGCGCATCAGCCGCGTGTAGACGGCGAAGTAGAACAACGACAAGGTCAGCGCAGGCATGACGAGGTGGCGCGCGATGTCGAACGCGTGCGCGAGGACGCCCGACGGCGGCGCCGCGGCGTCGTAATAGCCGCTCGACGGCAGAAGGCCGAGCTTGACCGAGAAGAGGATCACGAACATCAGCCCGACCCAGAAGATAGGCATCGCGTAGGCGAGCAGCGCGACCAGCGAGATGATCTCGTCGATCCAGCTTCCCCGACGCACCGCGGCGACGGCGCCGCAGATGACGCCGAGGACGACGGAGAGCAGAATGCTGACGCTCATCAGCAGGACGGTTGGGCCGATGCGTTCGAGGATCAACGTCAGGACGGGCGTGTTGTAGCGCACGGAATACCCGAGGTTCAGCGTCGCGATCTGGCCGAGATAGCGCATCAATTGGATGACGAGCGGCTGATCGAGGCCATAGGTGTGACGCAAGGTGTCGAGGTAGGCGGCGTCGCCGACGCCCGCTTCGCCGGCGATCACGTCGATCGCGTCGCCGGGCGCGAGATGCAGGATGGCGAAACTGAAGACGACGATGCCGAGGAGCACGGGGATCGCCTGCGCGACGCGCTTGGCGACGAAGCGCATCAGGCGCAGCCCGCCCCGCCATTGGGGCGGCGGCGCATGCTCGGATTGTGTCAAGGCGGCGACCTTCATCTGAGCCAATTGTCTTGCAAATGCGTCGCGGATTGGCAAGACAGGGCTGATGGCCGCTGTTGGACGCCGTCGCGACGGCGCGGGTAGGACACGCATGACCGTTTTGCTGGAGAAGCGCGCTGACGGCGTCGCGATCGTCACGATCAATCGCCCGGAGGTTCTCAACGCGCTCGACGTGCCCGCGAAAGAACGGCTTGGCGAGATTTGGCGGGAGATTGCGGCGGACTCCTCCGTGCGTGTGGCGATCTTGACCGGCGCGGGCGACCGGGCGTTTTGCGCCGGGTCGGACATCAAGGAGATCGATCGAACCGGCGCGATGGTCTCGACGCCGACGTTGCTGAAGGCCATCCCTGGCGCGGCCGCGCCGTTGCACAAGCCGGTGATCGCTGCGATCCACGGCTTTTGCGTCGGCATGGGCATGACGCTCGCGCTGCATTGCGATTTGCGGCTTGCGGCGCGCAACGCCAAGATCGGCTATCCCGAAGTGCGCTACGGCATGATTTCGGCGATCAGCGCCATGCGGCTGGCGCGCGCGGTTTCGCCTGCGCGCGCCATGGAGATGCTGCTGCTGGCGCGCAATCTCGACGCGGAGGAGGCGAACCGGTTTGGCTTGCTCAACGCGGTGGTGGACGATGTCCGCGCCGAAGCGGAGAAATGGGCCAAGACGATCGCCGGTTTTTCGCCGGTCGCCGTTCAGGCGACGAAACGCCTCGCTCTGTTCGGATCGCGAGTCGACGAAGCGGAGCGCGCGGAGATCGAGGCGACGCGCGCGCTGGTCGAGCGGCACGACGACTTCAAGAGCGGCGCCGCCGGCTTCACGAAGACGCGGTGACGGGTGAAAGCGATATGAAAGACATTAGCCGCCCCTTGACCATGAAGGCCATGATCTTCGACAAGTTCGGGCCGCCCTCCGTGCTGCGCGCGACGACCGTCGAGCGTCCCGAGCCTGGGCCCTTCGATGCGCTGATCAAGATCGCCGCTGCGGGGGTCTGCTACCACGACGTGCTGTCGCGCGCCGGCAAGATCCCGCGCGACAAGCCGTCCAAAATCCTGGGCCACGAAATTTCCGGCGAAATCGTTGCGGTCGGCGATCGCGTTGCGCCCGCACGCGTCGGCGAGCGGGTGGTGATCTATCAGCGTCTCTTTTGCGGCCATTGCCGCTATTGTCTCGGCGGCCGCCATGATTTGTGCCCCAACAGCACGGTGCTGGGCGAGCAGGGCGGCGGCGGATACGCCGAGTTCTCCTGTGTGCCGGCCGTCAATGCGATCCGAATTCCAGACGGTCTCGATTTCCCGGCGGCGGCTTTGGCGGTTTGCCCCATCGGCACGAGCGTGCGCGCGGCGCTTGGCGTCGCGCAATTGGGCCCGGGCGACACGGTCCTCATTACGGGCGCGGGCGGGGGGCTCGGCCTGCACCAAATCCAGGTCGCCAAGAGCGTCCGCGCGCGCGTCCTTGCGGTGACGAGCGCCAAGAGCAAGGTCGATGTCATCCGCTCGGCCGGCGCCGACGAGGTGATCGTCAGTCCCGACATGAAGTTCAGCGCCGATGTCTGGCGGCTCACCGGCAAGCAGGGCGTCCAAGCGGTGCTCGAAAACGTCGTCACCGGCACGTTCGGCGAAAGCCTGCGTTCGACGGCGCGCAACGCCGTCGTTGTCGTGCTCGGCAATATCGGAGCGAAGCCGGTCGATATGGACCCGGGGCTCGTGATCG
Organism: Beijerinckiaceae bacterium; assembly: GCA_965276595.1. GTDB lineage: Bacteria > Pseudomonadota > Alphaproteobacteria > Rhizobiales > Beijerinckiaceae > Terripilifer. Next base: position 879,018 of record CBDIBA010000012.1, on the reverse strand, counting down.
TGCGCCGCATCCGCATCGCGGGGTCGGGCAACGCCACCTTTGCCGACGTCGAACGGTCGCTTCATCTGCTCGCGACGGGCGCGGTGAAGCCGTTCATCGGCAAGCGGCTGCCGTTCCCGCGCGTCAGCGAAGGACACGCGATGATGGAGGATCGCGAGACGGTCGGGCGCGTCGTCCTCAGCGGGTGGTGACATGCTGATCGGCGCGCGTCTTCGGCAGCTCGCGACCTGGGAACCCGACAAGATTGCGATCGTCGACGAGTCCGGCGCCTGGACGCGGCGCGCCTTCGTCTCGCGCGTCGCGCGTTTCGGGTCGGCCCTGCGCGGGTTGGGCCTTGCGCCGGGCGATCGCGTCGCGCTGCTGTCGCCCGACCGCCGCGAGTACCTGGAGGCGGATTACGCGATCATGTCCGCGGGGTTCGTGCGTGTGCCGCTCGACCCGCGGCTGCCGCGCAACGACCTCATCGCGATGCTGAGCTTCACGGGCGCGAGCGCTCTGGTGACGGACGCGGTCTTCGCGGAGACGGCGTCCGGACTCAAAGGCGACGTCGCAAGCCTTCGTCACGTCATCGCCTTCGGCGCGATGGATGACGCGCTCTCCTACGAGGCGCTGCTCGCGAGCGGCGACGACGCCTTGTCGCCGGGCGGCGCGCCGGACGATCTTTGCTCCCTCAACCTCAGCGGCGGCACCACGGGCGCGCCGAAGGCGATCATGCTGCTGCAGCGCAATCTGATGACGGTTGCGCAGACCATCGCGCTTGGCTTCGACGTGCGCGCCGACTCGATCTTCCTCAACGTGCGTCCGCTGTGGCCGATCGCGCAGGTCATCCTGATGGGTTATTTCTTCGCCGGCGCGCAGGTGACGCTCGGCGGCCGCTTCGATGCGCAAAAGCTCGCCGATCAGATTGCGAGCACGCGCGCCACGCGCACCTCGCTGGTGCCGACGCAGTTGGTGCGCTGGGTCGATCATGTTGTCGAGGCGGATCCGCGGCTCGCGCGGCTCGAAGCCATTCACGTCGGCGGCTCGCGCCTGCCGCCGAGCGTCTTCCAGCGGGCGCTGCGCACGATCGGGCCGCGCGTCGGCGTCCTTTACGGCCTCACCGAAGCGCCCGTCACATGCTATCTCCCGCCGCAGCGTTTGAGCGGCGGCGCCGGCGCGCCCGACACGCTGATCGAGGCGGTCGGCCACGAGCTATACGGCTACCGCGTGCGGCTTGACGGCGTCGATACGCCCGACCCCGAGGCGACCGGCGAGGTGCTGATTTCCGGCGCCAACGTCATGGCCGGCTACTGGTGCGACGAAGAGGCGACGCAAGCCGCGTTCAAGGACGGTTGGCTGCGCACCGGCGATCTTGGCCGCTTCGACGGCGCTGGCGATCTTTTCATCGTCGGCCGTCTCAAGGAGGTCATCCGTTCCGGAGCGACAAGCATCGCGCCGAAGGAGGTCGAGGACGCGCTTCTGCAGCATTCCGCAGTCGCCGAAGTTGCGGTGCTTGGGCTGCCCGACATCGAATGGGGCGAACGCGTCGCCGCCTTCGTCGTCAAAGCCCCCGGCGCCGACGTGACGGAGCAAGACCTCATCGCGCACTGCAAAGAGCGGCTGGCGAGCTACAAGAAACCGGGTCAGGTGTTCTTCGTCGAGGCTCTCCCACGATCGCACTACGGTAAAATCCTGCGGCCGCAGCTTTTGGCGCAGGCCGGCGTCGCGCCAGGTTGAGCGCCGCGTCCCCCGATGGCCGTCACCTCCCGCGCAGATGACGCCCTTGCGCGTCTGGCGTGATCGGGTAGGTCTAAGGTTCGGGGCGTCCCAGTCGCCTCTCGTGCATCGGAGATCCTCATCGTGGCGTCCAAACTTAACGTCATCATCGCCAGCACGCGCCCAGGCCGCGTCGGCCTCGGCGTCGGCCGCTGGTTCGAATCGTATGCGCGCGAGCATGGCGGCTTCGAGACGGAGCTTGTCGATCTCGCTTCGTTCAATCTGCCCGTCTATGACGAGCCGTTCCATCCTCGCATGCAAAAGTATCAGCATGCGCACACGAAGGCTTGGAGCGAGAGCGTGAAGAGCGCAGACGCCTACGTCTTCGTCATTCCGGAATACAATTACGGGCCGCCCCCGTCGCTCGTGAACGCGCTGAACTATGTTTATCTCGAGTGGAACTACAAGGTCGCGGGCTTTGTGAGCTATGGCGGGGTCTCGGGAGGCTTGCGGTCGGCGCAACTCGCCAAGCAGATCGCCGCGACCCTCAAGCTCGTCACGCCGCCGGAAGGAGTGGCGATCCCCAACGTCGGCGAGCGGCTGAACGACGCCAAGGAGTTTGACGCCAGCGACCTCCACAAGCTCTCGGCCAAGACGCTGCTCGACGAGATGATCAAGTGGGATCGCGGGCTGAAAACGATCCGATCGTAACCGACCTTGGGGCGCCTCCGGTTCGGAGCGCCGCGGCTTCGCTGGTCGGCGATCGCATAGCCGAGTGGCCGCTCAACCGAGCGCGTCCGCGAAGGCCGCGATGTTGTTGCGCATCATGTCGATGTAGGTCGCGGCGGGTCCGTCCGGCGGGGAAAGCGCATCCGAGAACAAGGGTTTGCCGATCTTCGCGCCGGATTCCGCGGCGATGCTCTGCATCAACCGCGGGTCGCTGATGTTTTCCAGAAACACCGCCGGGACGCGCTGCGCCTTCACCTGCCGAATGATCGCCGCGACATCCTTTGCGGAAGCCTCCGACTCCGTCGAGACGCCTTCCGGCGCGATGAAGGCCATGCCGTAAGCCCTGCCGAAGTAGCCGAAAGCGTCGTGCGTCGTGATGATGCGGCGATTCGCCGGCGGAATTTTTGCGATCGTTGCGCGCACCTCGGCGTCGAGCGCGTCGAGCTTCGCGAGATAGGACACCGCGTTGGCGCCGTAAGCGTCCTTGCCGGCTGGGTCGACGGAGGCGAGACCATCTCGGATGTTGGCGACATAGATCTTGGCGGCGCCCACGTCCTGCCACGCGTGCGGATCGGCTTTGCCTTTCTCGTCTCCCGTTCCCGCCAGCGGTCTGACGCCTTTGCTCGCGACGACGCTCGGCGCTTTGGCTCCCGACGTTTTGACCAGCCGCGACAGCCATCCCTCGAGCCCAAGCCCGTTGACGATGATGATGTCGGCGCGCGCCAACGTTCTGGAATCGGCCGGCGACGGCTCGAAAACGTGCGCGTCGCCGTTCGGCCCCACGAGCGAGGAGACCGTGAGCCGATCGCCGCCGACCTGCCTCGTGAGATCGCCCAGAATGGAGAATGTGGCGACGGCGGCGCGCCCCGCAGGCGCTGTCGCCGCGACCGCGCGAACCGCCGTCATGCCGATCCCGACGCCCAGCATCTGCGTAAAAAGGCGGCGTGTCGGCATCTCGGGGCCCTCCTAGTCGAAGAGCCTTTATGTTACATTATAACGTCTAAAGCAAGCCTGTCGCCGTCCTACAACGCTTTGGCGAGCCGCTCCGCCACCCTCGGCGCGAAGTAGGTGAGGACGCCGTCGGCGCCCGCGCGTTTGAAGGCGATCAGGCTTTCCAACATGGCGTTGTCGGCGTCGAGCCAGCCATTGCTGGCCGCCGCCATGATCATCGAATATTCGCCGCTGACCTGGTAGGCGTAGGTCGGAACGCCGAATTCGTCTTTCACGCGCCGGACGATGTCGAGATAGGGCAGGCCGGGCTTCACCATCACCATGTCCGCGCCTTCCTCGAGGTCGAGCGCGACCTCGCGCAGCGCCTCGTCGGAATTGTGCGGGTCCATCTGATAAGTGCGCTTGTCGCCCCTGAGCAGGCCGCCGGAGCCGACCGCCTCGCGAAATGGCCCGTAGAAGGCGGATGCGTATTTGGCGGCGTAGGCCATGATCTGCACGCGCTCGAATCCCTCGCGATCGAGCGCCTTGCGGATCTCTCCGACGCGTCCGTCCATCATGTCAGACGGGGCGACCACGTCGCAGCCGGCGCGCGCCTGGTTCAGAGCCTGGTCGACGAGAGCGCCCACGGACTCGTCGTTGAGGATCTCCTCGTCGCGCATCAGCCCGTCATGGCCATGGCTGGTGTAAGGGTCGAGCGCGACATCCGTCACAAGCCCAACGCTCGGGACCTCCCGTTTGATCGCGCGCAGGGCGCGACAGACCAGATTGTCGGGGTTGTGGGCCTGCGAGCCCGTCTCGTCGCGCAACGACGGGTCGGTGTTGGGGAACAGCGCCATGGCCGGGATGCCGAGCTTCGCCGCGCCGGCGGCCGCGCGCACGGCCTCATCGACCGTCAGGCGTTCGACGCCCGGCATGGCGCGTATGGACTCGCGGCGGCGCTCCCCGTCGATGAGGAAGATCGGCCAGATCAGATCGTTGGTGGTCAACACCGTCTCGCGCACGAGGCGTCGCGCCCATTCCGAGCTTCGGTTGCGGCGCGGGCGCTGAACGAGCGGCAGCTTGGCCGCGCGGAGGTCGCCGAAGGGCGTGTTCATGGCCTGATCTCGGGTGACGACGTTGGCCTTTCTAGCCTCTCGGCGGCAGGTCGTCCAACAAGCCGGCGGGCGACGCCGCAGGCCGTCGGCTATTCCAAGCCGGCCGAGGATACGATAGACGGCGCGTCATGAGGGCGTCGCAGGGCCGCTCCACCTGTGCGCCCTGCCGGAGACGCCGATGCCTGGTCCCGACTCCACGAAACGCGCCATCGAGACCGATGTCGCCGACGATCTCGACTTGGAGCACGACCACGAGCCGGAGGAGAGCGATCTCGTCGACGACGGCGGCGAGGGTCCGGAAGACGACCTTGCGCCGCCGCCGCAAATCCTGCGTCGGCCGCGACCCTCCAAGAAGGTCGCCTCGGCGATCAGCGGCCGCAAATACCGCAAGCGCGACATGATCAACATCGACGAGCTCCGCCCGTCTTTGGCCGAGCGCGTCCGTAACGACTATCCCGACCTGCCGCGCAACGCGAAGATCAGCCTCGGCGAACTCGCGCGCTACCGCATGCTCTACGTCGAGGAGTTGCTGCAGGAAGAGCACGGGGAGTTCAGCGAACTCGATCGGCAGGTCGCCGAAAGCATCTCGAACCAGGATACGATCGCGGAGAATACGGAAGAGGAATACGAAGAGCACCGCACGCTTGGCGAACGCCTCTCCGACCATCTCGCAACGTTCGGCGGCAGTTGGTATTTCCTGAGCAGCTTCGCCGTCATTCTTCTTATCTGGATGGGCTATAACGTTTTTCGCAGCGAGCCGGCCGCGTTCGATCCCTATCCCTTCATTCTGCTGAACCTTGTGCTCTCTTGCCTCGCGGCGATCCAGGCGCCGATCATCATGATGAGCCAGAAGCGGCAGGAGGCGAAAGACCGTCAGCGTTCGCTCAACGACTATCGAGTCAACCTGAAAGCGGAATTGGAAATTCGTCACTTGCACGAAAAGATCGATTATCTGATCTCGCGTCAGTGGAAGCGGCTGTCGGAAATCCAGCAGGTGCAGCTTGAGATGATGCAGGAAGGACGCCGTCGCCAGAAGGTGAAGACGCCGAGGGCGGCGGACGCGCCCTCCGTCGAGTCGGCGGACGCCGCCGACGATGAGATCGTCAAGGAGGAGGAGCGATAGCGCGCTACGCGGGCGAGGACGCGCGCAAGCCCAGCTTGCTCAGCCGCGGGAGCACCTCCTGGGCGAAGAACGGAAGTTCGTCGAGGTAGTTCACCATCGAACAGGCGATGCCGCGCAGACCGCCCTGCGCGAGCTTGGCGAACGACTCGGCGACACGATCGGGATCGCCCACGATCGGCACGCCGCCCATGCCGTTGGCGTAATGCGAACGCTGTCTCTCGTAATCTTGGCGCCCGACGCTCTCGGGCGTCAGGCCCTTCATGGCGAGGATGCTGTCGACGGCGGACCAGTCCGCGCGATCGACCGAGGCGTGGCGGAAATACTCCTGCGCCTCCTTCATCGTCGGACGGCAGGTGATGACGCCAACCGTATAGACTTCGAGATCGCGACCTAAGGCGCGCGCTTCAGCCTTCACGTCGCGGACGCGCTTTTGCGTCTCCTCCACGTTGTCGCGCGACGCGCGGGTGAAGAAGGCGTCGCAATTGCGCACGGCGAAGGCTTTCCCGTCATCCGAGGCGCCGGCGTTCATGATGACCGGCCGCGAGCCGCCCCACGGCTTGGGTTTGGCCCGGACGTCGTGATTGTGCAAGAATTCGCCGTCGAACGAGAAATCCGGCGCTGACGACCAAGCCTTTTTTACGACGTCGATCCATTCTTGCGCATATTTGTAGCGATTGTCGTGGTCCTGCTGGCCGACGCCGAACATCTCGAATTCGCCCTCGTTCCAGCCGCAGACGATGTTGAGCCCGAAGCGCCCTTCGCCGATATGGTCGGCGGTGACGCACATCTTCGCCGCCATGATCGGGTTGAACAGAGGCGCGTGAATGGTGCCGAAGACGGTAATCCGTTTCGTCGAGGCGAGCAGGCCCGACGCCCAATTGAACGTTTCGAGCGTCGCGCCCTGGTAATCCGTGTCGCCCCCATAGCCTTTCCAGCGGCCGATCGGCAGCATGAAATCGAGGCCGATGTCGTCCGCCATCCGCGCGAGGCGCAGGTTGTCGCGCCACGAGCCGCTCCAGCGTTCCTCGACGAGCGTCACCGCGCGGCCCGACGAGCAATTCGCGCCGAACAGGCCGATGATCATCTTGTGGTCGCCGTGAAAGCGGTCGCGGGCGGACTGAGGCAAGGCGGCGGTCTGCTGGATCGTCAAGGCTACGTCCCCGAACGTCGTGAATGCGATCGCGCGAAGGCTAGTCCCGTGCGGGAAAGCAAGTCAACGAACGGCGATCCTCGCCGCCCGCGCAAGGCGGCGCGTCGTCACGCGTGCGACAGCGTCACGCGCGCTGGCGCGATCGCGTCGGCGTCGAGCGCGTAGAGCTGATCGAGGAAGCGGACGCGAAACGTGGCGGGACCGTCCTGTGAACCGAGCGCGGCCGCCGCGCGCTCGCCGGCCACGGCGAAGACCGCGGTCGCCGCGAGCGCGGCGAGGAACGCGTCATCGCCGACCGCGAGGAAGGCGCTGACGAGCGCGCTCAAGGCGCATCCCATCGCCGTGACCCTCGTCATCATCGGCGCGCCGCCGGCGACGTGCGCCAGGCGACGGCCGTCGGTGACGAGATCGACGTCGCCCGTCGTGGCGACGATGCAGACGCGCTCCCGCGCGATCGCGATGGCGGCGTGTTCGGCCGTCCGCGCGCCGTCGGTCGCCTCGACGCCCCGTGGCGTCGCCTTGGCGCTGCTGACCCCGATGATCCTGGCGAGCCCGAGGACCTCCGACGCATTGGCGCGGATCGCGGTCGGCGACTGCTGCATCAAGCGCGCCGCGAGGTCTTTGCGAAACGCCGAAACGTCCACCCCGACGGGGTCGAAGGTCCAAGGCTTGCCATGCGTTCGCGCCGCCGCGGCCGCCGCCGTCAGGCTTTCCGCGCGCGTGCGAGACGGCGTGCCCATGTTGCAGACGATCGCCTGGGCGTGGCGCGCGACGTCGTCGGCCTCTTCGGGCGCCGAAGCCATGGTCGGGCTTGCGCCCAGCGCGAGCAGCGCGTTGGCGACAAAATCCAGCGACACGTCGTTCGTCACGCATTGCACGAGCGGTCGCGCCTCGCGAAGGTCCGCAAGCAGATTTGCCAATTTCGATGCAAGAGACAGATCGCCCGCCACACAGAACTCCACCGCCGTCCGACTCCGGCGGGTCCGCTATAGCATCAAAGCGGCAAGCACTGCATGGATGAGCCTTTCCTTTGGCTTTGGATGTGAGTGTAGGCAAGACGGGACTGCTCAAAGAAGCAGCGAAGCGGCTAGCTTTGATGCTTTACAGCAAGGATGTGAACTCCTTCAGTCCGAGGCGGAAGGAACTTCACATGACGAGCTTATCCGCAAAGGTGGTTGCAGCCGAAGCGCTTCCGGTCATTGACGTATCCGCACTAAGATCTGGCACCTATCGTGAGAGGGTGAAAGTAGGCGCGGCGTTACGCCTAGCTTGTCTCGACAAGGGCTTCTTCTACATCAAGGGACACAAAATTCCGCCGTCTCTACTTGCAAAACTCTTCCAGGAATCGGAACGCTTCTTTGATTTGCCTACTGAAACTAAAAATTCCTTGCACAAGCGGAACTCAAACGCGAACCGCGGTTACGAACCTATCGGAGGGCAGCGCCTGGAAGACGGCGCGCCGCCCGATCTCAAAGAAAGCCTCTTTATCGGAGTTGAAAATGCTCCTGACGACCCGCGCGTTGTAGCAGGAGAATTCAACCGTGGCCCAAATCAGTGGCCCAATTTGCCTGGATTCGGTGAAGTCGTCGAAGCGTATTCATCCCTGCTGACCGATTTAGGTCACGACCTCTATCGAGGGCTGGCGCTCTCCCTGAGCCTTGATGAGGGTTATTTTGACGAGTTCTACCGTGATCCCCTGAACATTCTGCGGATGATCCATTATCCGCAGCAACCGGCGAATCCGTTGCCGAACCAAAAGGGATGCGGCGCCCACACTGACTTCGGAGGAATCACGATCCTGGCGCAAGACGCTATCGGCGGCCTGCAAGTTTGGGACGAACAGCAAGGCTGGATTCACGCGACGCCCATTGAGGGCGCATTTGTCGTCAATCTCGGGGACTTTATGGCTCGTTGGACCAACGAACGGTACAAGTCGACCTTGCATCGCGTGGTGAACGCCTCTGGCAAGGAGCGATACTCGATCCCGTACTTTGTGAACGGGTCGACCGATCACGAGGTCTCCTGCATCCAAACCTGCCTAGCTCCGGGCGAGCAACCTAAATACCCGCCCATCACCGTCGCGCGTCACTTTGGGGCGATGTATTCAAAGACCTATCTTAGCTAGTCGCTTGGAGATGAGCGATGAATGTCCTTAAGGCGGCAACGCTTTCCGTGGGGATTTTAGCCGTCATCTGCCAGACGGCGGATGCGGCTGACCGGGTGACTTTGGCCCTCGGCTGGGTTCCCACTGGTTCAAACGCCTACTTTTACATGGCGAAGGAGGGCGGATTTTTTGCTGCCGAAAATCTCGACGTTCAAATTTTGTCTGGAAAAGGCGCTTCGGACGCCATGACGAAAGTCGTGACTGGCGTTGCTGATTTTGGAGAAGCCGGCGTCGATGCGCTGTTGACAGCCCGCGTTTCGACCGATCTTCCGCTGAAGGCCGTCATGCCAATCTATACAACGCCTCCCGATGCGTTGATCACGGCAGTAGGCGCCGGCGTCAATTCATTAAAGGACCTGACGGGAAAACGCGTAGCGACCACTCCGTTTACGCAATCCAATGGCCCATGGCCGTTTCTTCTGGCGCTCAACGGCGTCGCTCCTTCTTCGGTATCCCTTATCAAGGCAGACCCCAACGCCTTGATGCCCATGCTCGCGACCGGCCAGGTCGACGGCGTAATCCAGTTCACGACCAATGCGCCCGTCAGCGAAGCTGTGCTCGCCGCAGCCGGAAAACAGATCAAGGTGCTGCCTTGGTCCGAGTACGGCATGAAAGGCTATTCGAACGCGCTTATTGCTTCCGAAAAGACCCTTTCAGCGCGCCCCGATATCGCTGTCCGCTTCATGCGGGCCTTGAAGAAGGCGCTCGAGGCCGAGCGCGATCACCCGGAAAAAGCGGCCGCTGCCTTGAAGGCCTCAATTCCGGAAACGGATGCTGTTCTCGCCGAAAAAATGATTCGGGTTTCCATTCCACTGCTATTCAACGAAACGACAGATCAGGCCGGCTTCGGCAACTTCGCCCCTGAGGTTGTCTCGCAGACATGGCAATGGGTTGCGAAAGCCCAGAACGTTCCAACCAGCAAACTTGACCCAATGAGCGTCGTAGACATGATCGTTGCGCATTAGCCGGGCGGCAATTTCTCATCTCTCAAAGATTAATGCTGCTGGCCCAAAATATGGCCTGCTGCGGCGCATGCGGCCGGCGCCCTCGCATGGCGGTCCGCGACCCCGTTTGCCTCCGACCGCGGGCCGGCTTACACATTCGACCGTCAAAGAGAAACGAGCGGGGGGTCGCGTTGATGCTGCGCTTCATGGTTGCGCTAATCGCCGCGTTGAGCCTCTGCGGGCCGGCGTCGGCCGAGTCGCTGAAGATCGGCGTGTCCCAGCGCGGCTTTTGGGACAGCTCTTTCATCGACTTCGGGATCAAGCAAGGGTTCTTCAAAGACGAGGGCCTGGAGATCGAGCCCTTCTACACGGAAGGCGGAGCGACGACGCTCGATGCGGTGATGTCGGGCAGCGTCGACGTGGCGATGTCGAACGGGCTGCTCGGCGTCATCGGCCGCTACGTCAAGCACGCGCCGATCAAGGTCATATCCGCGGAGTTCACGGGGGCGAGCGACGCCTTTTGGTATGCGCGGACGGACAGCGGCATCCAGTCTCTCAAAGACGCCGCCGGCAAATCGATCGCTTTCTCTTCGAACGGCTCCTCGACCAACCTCATGGTCTTGGGGCTCATCAAACAGGCTGGCGTCGCTGCGAAGCCGATCGCCACCGGAGGCGCGCCCGCCACCTACACCCAAGTCATGACCAAGCAGATCGATATCGGCTGGTCGGTTCCCCCGTTCGGTCTGCAGGACATCGTCGACGGCAAGGTCAGGATCGTAGCGCGCGGCGCCGATGTGCCCGGCATCAAGGATCAGACCATCCGCGTGAATGTCGTTCGCGAGGACGCGTTGACCGCCAAGCGCGACGCGCTCACCCGCTTCATGCGCGCCTACAATCGCTCCGTCGCCTGGGCCTACGACGACCCCAAGGCGCTCGAATATTACGCTCAGGAGAACAAGATTTCACTCGATCTCGCGCAACGGCTTCTGGATTTCTATCCGCGGGAGGCGGTGCAGACCGGCCAGATCAAAGGTCTCGACCTGTCGTTGCGCGACGCGCTCGCGATGAAATACATCGCTTCGGCCATGACGCCGGGCGATGCGTCGGGGTTGTTCGACGTTCTCGACGCATCCAAGCGCTGAGCGCCCGTTCTTGGGAATGCGCGGAACGGGGAATTGATGGCTCAAGCGACCGCGACCGGCGAGAGCGCGCCGGCCTGGGGCAACGTCGCGCGCCTCGCGATGGCGCAGGCGCTGGGTAGCGTCAACGTCACCGTCGTCTATGCGACGGGGGCGATCGTCGGCTCGCAACTGGCGCCGAGCCCCTCGCTCGTCACCTTTCCCATCTCGATGTTCGTCGTCGGAACGGCCGCGGCGACGTTGCCGACAGGCTGGGTCGCGCGGCGGTTCGGCCGCCGCGCTGCATTCATGCTGGGCGCGCCGCTCGGCGCGCTCGCAGGCGTCCTCGCGCTCATCGCCGTGCTCGCGGGCTCCTTCACGCTGTTCTGGATCGCCACGTTCGTGGCCGGCGCCTATTCCGCTGTGGTCCTGTCGTTCCGCTTTGCGGCGACCGACGGGGTCGCGCCGGCGCAACGGCCGAAGGCGATCTCATGGGTCATGGCCGGCGGCCTACTCGGCGGCGTTCTCGGGCCGCAACTCGTCGAATGGACCATGAACCTTTGGCAGCCCTACCTCTTCTCCGCGAGCTTTGTCGGCGAGTCGCTCGCAGCGCTTCTGTCGATGACGCTGCTCGCCGGCGTCGACACTCCCAGGGCCGCCCCGGCGGCGTTGAAGGCGGGCCGGCCGCTGCTTGAAATCGTCGCGAAGCCGACGTTCGCCATCGCGGCGCTCTGCGGCGTCGTGTCGTACGGGCTGATGAACCTCGTCATGACCTCGGCCCCCCTGGCGATGCGGCTATGCGGCCTCTCGCTGACCGATTCGAATCTTGGCCTGCAATGGCATGTGCTCGCCATGTACGGACCGAGCTTTTTCACCGGCTCGCTTGTGGCCCGGTTCGGCGCGCCGCGGATTGTCGCCCTCGGTCTCGCGCTCACGTCCGCGGCGGCGGCGGTCAACCTGTCGGGCCTTACGGTGTGGCAGTTCTGGCTCGGCCTCGTGCTGCTGGGTCTCGGGTGGAATTTCAGCTTTGTCGGCGCTTCGGCGATGGTGGTCGAGACCCACCGTCCGGAGGAGCGCAACAAGGTTCAGGCGTTCAACGACTTCGTCATCTTCGGTGTGATGGCCCTCGGATCCTTCTCGTCCGGGCGCTTGCTGACGTCGCACGGGTGGGACGCCGTCAACTTCGTGGCGTTTCCGCCGATCCTGCTGGCGCTCCTCGCGCTCGGCGTTGTCGCCCTGTCGCGACGCCGCGCCGTCTGAGCGCCGCCGCAGCGACTTCGCCGCATTGCGGCGATCGTGTGTTTCTGGCAAGACAAGCGTGAACTCCACCGCCCGAGCCTCGCACGAAAGCGCTCGGCGAAGGGGAACGGGACCAGAAACGAAAGGGACGCCGCTTCATGAACGCCATTTGGTTGATTGTTTTTTGCGGGCTGTTGTCGATTGTGTACGGCGGCGTGACGGTGACGCAGCTCATGGCCGCCGATACCGGTTCGGCCAAGATGCGCGAGATCGCCGGGGCGATTGCGGAAGGCGCGCAGGCTTACCTGAAGCGGCAATATACGACGGTCGCCATCGTCGGCGTCGTCATCTTCGCCATCATCTGGTTTCTGCTCGGACATCTTGCCGCGATCGGCTTCGCCATCGGCGCCATTCTGTCGGGCGCGGCGGGCTTCATCGGCATGAACGTCTCGGTCCGCGCCAACGTGCGCACGGCGCAGGCCGCGACCCAGTCGCTCGCGCAGGGTCTCGACATCTCGTTTCGCGCCGGCGCCGTGACCGGCCTGCTGGTCGCCGGTCTCGCGTTGCTCGGCGTCGCGGTCTATTTCGCCGTGCTCACGCTGGCGCTTGGCTTTCGGCCCTCCGATCGCACGGTCGTCGACGCTCTCGTGGCGCTCGGCTTCGGAGCCTCGCTGATCTCGATCTTCGCGCGGCTCGGCGGCGGCATCTTCACCAAGGGCGCGGACGTCGGCGCCGATCTCGTCGGCAAGGTCGAGGCCGGCATTCCGGAAGACGACCCGCGCAACCCCGCCACGATCGCCGACAACGTCGGCGACAACGTCGGCGACTGCGCCGGCATGGCCGCCGACCTGTTCGAGACCTATGTCGTGACGACGGTCGCGACGATGGTGCTCGGCGCCATCTTCTTCGTGCGCGCGCCGGAATTGCAGACCCTCGCCATGCTCTACCCGCTGGCGATCTGCGCCGCCTGCATCGTCACGTCCATCATCGGCTGTTTCTTCGTCAAGCTGGGCGCCAACGGCTCGATCATGGGCGCTCTCTACAAGGGCCTGATCGCGACCGGCGTTCTTTCCGTCGGGGGGCTCGCCATCGCGACGCATTTTCTCGTCGGCTGGGGCGTCTTCGGCGTGACGACGAGCGGGACGACCGTCACCGGCGGCAATCTGTTCGCCTGCGGAATCGTCGGCCTGATCGTGACCGGCCTCATCGTCTGGATCACGGAATATTACACGGCGACGGGCAAGCGGCCCGTCGTCTCGATCGCGCAGGCGTCGGTCACCGGCCATGGCACCAACGTCATCCAGGGTCTGGCGGTCTCGCTCGAGGCGACCGCGTTGCCTGCGCTCGTCATCGTCGGCGGCATCATCGCGACCTATCAGCTCGCCGGCCTCTACGGCACCGCCATCGCGGTGACGACCATGCTCGGCCTCGCCGGCATCATCGTCGCGCTCGACGCCTTCGGGCCGGTGACCGACAACGCGGGCGGCATCGCGGAAATGGCGGGCCTTCCGCATGAGGTGCGCCACGCGACCGACGCGCTCGACGCCGTCGGCAACACGACCAAGGCGGTGACGAAAGGCTACGCGATCGGCTCCGCCGGCCTCGGCGCGCTGGTGTTGTTCGCGGCCTACACCAACGATCTCCAGGCCTTCATCAACGAGGGCAGGCCGTATTTCCGCGGTATTGGGCAAGTCTCCTTCGATCTGTCCAACCCTTATGTCGTGGCCGGCCTGATCTTCGGCGGCATGATCCCCTACCTGTTCGGCGGGATCGCGATGACCGCCGTGGGCCGCGCCGCGGGCTCGGTCGTCGAAGAGGTTCGGCGGCAGTTTCGCGAAATGCCGGGCATCATGGAAGGGCGGCAACGGCCCGACTACGGCCGCGCGGTCGATCTTCTCACTCGCGCCGCGATCAAGGAAATGATCGTGCCCTCCTTGCTGCCGGTGCTGGCGCCGTTCGTCGTCTATTTCGGCGTGCTCGCGATCTCCGGCTCCAAGGCCTCGGCCTTTGCGGCTTTGGGCGCTTCGTTGCTCGGCGTCATCGTCAACGGGCTCTTCGTCGCCATCTCGATGACGTCCGGCGGCGGCGCCTGGGACAACGCGAAAAAAAGTTTCGAGGACGGGTTCATCGATAAGGACGGCGTCAAACACCTGAAAGGGAGCGAGGCGCACAAGGCGTCGGTGACGGGCGACACCGTCGGCGATCCCTACAAGGACACCGCCGGGCCGGCTGTGAACCCGGCGATCAAGATCACCAACATCGTGGCGTTGCTGCTGCTGGCGGTGCTGGCGCGCTGAGCGCCGGCTTCGCCCTGCAAAACCCGTGCGCTCTCACCTTCGGCGCGCCTCGCCCCGATCCGCGGCGGCTCCTCAACTGAACTTCAGCAGACCCGTCAGCAGGTTCTGGATGAAGTTGACTTCGCCGCCGGCGGTCGGCGTGGTGTTGGTGTTGAAATCGATCACGCGCCCGTCTTCAAGACCGTAATTGGCGACGCGGTCGACCTTCTTCTGCGGCGTGAAATAGACCGCGAAGATGCGGCGATTGGTTTCGGTCGGCTTCTGAAAGGCGAGGCTTTTCGAGAGGTGGCTTGAGACGTAATACCAGGCGCTGCCGCCGATCGTGGACGTGGTCGAGGGCGTGCCGAGCACGAGCAGCACCTGCTCGGCCGAGGAGCCGACCTTGACCTGGTTGAGCAACCGGTCGTCCATGACGTAGCCGGACTGCAAGTCGCCGTCATATCCGATGCAGCCCGACAGCGTCGCGCCAAGCGCCGCGACGGCGAAAAGCCGCCCAAGCGCGGACGGGCGCGCGCAACGCCTCGCGTTCGTCGTCGGTGCTTCTCGCATTCGTTTTCGTTCCCTCTTCGGCTGCGCGTCGAAGCCGCCGCCTCGTCGCCCGGAAGGCGCCGGCGAACCTGGATTTCGCTTGCATCCGATCCGGGCGATGCCTAACCCCCGGTTCCACGATTTGCAAGCGCGCACGCCCGTTCGCCGGTCCCGCGCCGCGGAGATGCGAGCGCATGATTCTTGGACTCTTTCGGAAATCCGCAAGCCGGAAAATCGTCGAGGCGCTTCACGGCGACATCGTGACGGCGGTGCGGCAGCCGGATTTCTACGGCGCTTATGGCGTCGCGGATACCTTTGACGGCCGTTTCGAGATCCTGGCGTTGCTGTCGACCCTGGTGGTGCGCCGCCTGCTGCGCGAGCCGGCGCCTGCGTCCGGCCTCGCGCAGAGCCTCACCGACGCGCTGTTCCGCACGCTCGACGACGATCTGCGCGAAATGGGGGTTGGCGATCTCACCGTCCCCAAGCGCATCAAGAAACTCGCCGCGAACCTGCTGGGCCGCCGCGCAGCCTACGCGCAGGCCCTCGATCAGCCCGGAGAGACGCCGATCCTGGCCGCTTTGGCGCGCAACGTCTATGGCGAGGAGCCGGGCGCGGCGGGCGAACCGGCGCGACGCCTGACGCGTTACGTCCGCGAAGCCGAGCGCCGCCTGGCGGAGACGCCCGGCGATGTCTTGGGGCGCGGCTCCGCCCCGTTTCCGCAGCCCGCATCCATCCCATAGGACATTGCATGTCGCCGCATAGCGATCGCCCGGACGCCAAATCGCCGCTGTCGCGTCCCTTCGCGGTCGACGCGCACCGCGACTACCCGGTCGATGTCGAGATCGAAGCAGACAAAGGGGAGCGCGACGCCTTGGCGGCGGTCCTCCGCATTCCCGCGATCGCGGCGCTCGGGGCGGCGCTGCGGATCGCCAAGGCGCCCCGCGGCCGGTTTACGGTGAGCGGGACGGTCAAGGCGCGTCTGACTCGCATGTGCGTCGTCAGCCTCGACCCATTCGAAACGAACGTCGAAGAGCCGGTCGAGGCGACGTTTGCGTCGCCGCCTGAGGCGGAAGGCAAGCGCCGCTTCGCCGTCACGCCGGAGATCGTGGTCGGCGAGGGCGAAGAGCCGCCCGATCCGATCGTGAACGGCCGCATCGACCTTGGCGCCCTTGTGGGCGAGTTCCTGGCGATGGGGCTCGATCCCCATCCGCGCAAGCCGGGCGTCGTGTTCGACGAGCCCGCGCTTGCGGATGAGCCGCCGGCGTCGCCCTTCGAAGCGCTGGCGCGACTGAGCACGCGTCGCACGCCTGACAAGACATAAGGTCAACGCTTTCCGGTCTTTGACCATCGGCGGCGAGCGGGTATTGTCCGCCCGATTTTTGAGGTCGGCGTCGCCGGCGTCCGCAGGAACCGCCACCTTCATGCCGCAGCCAGTCCGTATCGCGTTGGACGCCATGGGAGGCGACAACGGCCCGTCCGTTGTGGTCCCCGGCGCGGCGCTGTTCCAGGCGGAGCGACCGGATTCCCGGTTCCTGTTGTTCGGCGAAGAGAGCGCCATCGCGCCGCTGCTCGAGTCGAGGCCGGCGCTGAAAGCGGCCTCGCGCGTCATCCACACGCCGGTGTGGGTCAAGATGGGCGACAAGCCGAGCCAGGCGCTGCGCCATGGCCGACGCGTCTCGTCTATGTGGCTCGCGCTCGAGGCCGTCAAGAAAGGCGACGCCGATGTCGCCGTTTCGGCCGGCAACACCGGCGCCTTGATGGCCATGGCGAAATTCTGCCTGCGCACGATGGCTCAGATCGATCGCCCGGCGATCGCCGGCATCTGGCCGACGCTGCGGGGCGAATCGATCGTTCTCGACGTGGGCGCGAGCATCGGCGCGGATGCGCAACATTATATCGATCTCGCCATCATGGGCTCGGCGATGGCGAGCGTGATCCTCGGCCGGCCGCGTCCCACGGTTGGGCTGCTCAATGTCGGGGTCGAAGAGATCAAGGGGATCGAAGAGGTGAAGGCGGCGGGGCGCTTGCTGCGCGACCTCAACGTCCCGAGCCTCTCCTATCACGGCTTCGTGGAAGGCGACGACATCGGCAAAGGCGTGGTCGATGTGGTCGTCACCGAGGGCTTCACCGGCAACATCGCGCTAAAGACCGCCGAAGGCACGGCGCGGCAGATCGGCGTGATCCTGCGCGACGCCATGTCCTCGTCGCTGATGGCGAAGATCGGCTACGTCTTCGCTCGCTCGGCGTTCGCCACCATTCGCGAGAAGATGAATCCTCGCCGATCCAACGGCGGCGTTTTTCTGGGTCTTGACGGCGTCGTCATCAAGAGCCATGGCGGCGCCGACGCAATCGGGTTTTCCGGCGCGATCGAAAACGGCTACCAGATGGTCCGGCACGATCTGCTGAACCGGATCAGGGACGCGCTCGCCCATTCACATGACATGCGGACGGCTGCGGCCGGCGCCGCCGCCATGAGCGGGTGACGGACGGGATGACGCTTTGATCGACAAACGCCATGCGCTTCGATCGGTGGTGGTGGGCTTGGGCGCCTGCCTGCCCGAACGCGTCATGACCAACGCCGATCTGGAGCGTCTCGTCGATACGACCGACGAATGGATCGTTCAGCGCACCGGCATTCGGCAACGTCACATCGCAAGCCCCGACGAGACGACGTCCGTTTTGGCGACGCGCTCCGCCGAGCGGGCGCTCGCCGCGGCGCAGCTCAAGGCGGCCGATATCGACCTCATCGTCGTCGCCACGTCGACGCCAGACTACACGTTCCCGGCGACGGCCACGCAAGTGCAGGCGGCGCTCGGCGTGACGCAGGGCGTGGCGTTCGATCTGCAGGCGGTTTGCTCGGGCTTCGTGTTCGCGCTGGCGACCGCGGACAAGTTTTTGACGTCCGGCTCGCATCGGCGCGCGCTCGTCATCGGCGCCGAAACCTTCTCGCGCATCCTCGACTGGGAGGACCGAACCACCTGCGTGCTCTTCGGCGACGGCGCGGGCGCGATGATCCTGGAGGCGCGCGCCGACAGCGCCTCGCGCGGAGTGCTGTCGTCGCGGCTGCGCTCGGACGGAAGCCATCGCGCGAAGCTTTATGTCGACGGCGGTCCTTCGACGACGCAGTCGGTCGGACATCTTCGCATGTCCGGCAAGGAAGTGTTTCGCTACGCCGTTGGCATGGTGACGGACGTGATGCGCGACGCCTTGCGCGATGCGGACGCCACCGTCGCCGATCTCGACTGGTTCGTTCCCCATCAGGCCAACGAACGCATCATCGACGCGTCCGCGGAGAAGATGGGCATTGCGTCGAACAAGGTCATCAAGACCGTCGCGATGCACGGCAACACGTCGGCCGCCTCCGTGCCCCTGGCGCTCGCGGCCGGGGTCGCGGATGGGCGGATCAAGCGTGGCGACCTCGTCATGGTCGAAGCCATGGGCGGCGGCTTCACGTGGGGGGCGGCCGTCATTCGCTGGTGAAACCAGCCGGGACGTTGCGCCCCGGTTCGATTTGATTTACGCAGGTAAGCGGAATTCGCGTGATATTTGAGCCCTTTCCGTCAATTTGATCGTTAGCGATCTGTTCACGTCAACTGCTTGAGATGCGCCATGAGCCTCGACGGTCATAGTGAGAACGGCGTCAGGACCGTAACCCGCGCCGACCTCGCTGAAGCGGTCTACGAGAAGGTCGGGCTTTCGCGTGCGGAATCGGCCGATCTCGTCGAAACCTTCCTGACCGAAATATCCGAGGCGATCGCCCGCGGCGAGAACGTCAAGCTCTCGTCGTTCGGTTCGTTTCTCGTGCGCTCGAAGGGCGAGCGTGTCGGCCGCAACCCGAAAACGGGCGTCGAAGTGCCGATCACGCCGCGGCGCGTGATGGTGTTCAAGCCTTCGAACATCCTCAAGGCGCGCATCAATCATCTCGAGGCGCCCGCCGAAGACTGATCGCGCCGCGACAGAGTTTTAGGCATGGAAAAGAGCCAGGACGCGTTCCGCACCATCAGCGAAGCCGCCGACGAACTCGACGTGCCGCAGCATGTGCTGCGATTTTGGGAAACGCGGTTCTCGCAGATCAAACCGATGAAGCGCGGCGGCGGCCGGCGCTATTATCGCCCCGCCGACATGGCTTTGCTGCACGCGATCCGCAAATTGCTTTACGGTGAGGGCTATACGATCAAGGGCGTGCAGCGCATCCTGAAGGAGCAAGGCCTTCGGGCGATCGTTTCCGGCGATGCGCGCGCCGAGCCCGAGGAGGCCGGCTCGGCGGAGCTCGCGCTCAAGACGCCCGCCGGAGTCATCACGGATGAGATGACGTTGCGCGCCGCGTTGGCCGACGTGCTCGAAGCGAAGCGCATCCTGCTTTCGACGCGCGACTGACCCGCAACGAGATCATCGTCGTCGAGCGGCGCAAGAGGAGGCTCGCGCCATGCCCGAGCGGGTTGTGATCTTCGAATTGGGTAAGAGCGCCCGCTTAACCGGCAGCCTGATGCCGTGCGCCCGATACGCGTTAGCGGCGGTTTTTATGAAAAGCTAAAACATACCAAGCGGAGAACGCCGGTGCTGATCGTCACGAACGAGGAAATCGAGACCTTTCTGGAAATGCCGGAATGTATCGAGGCGCTGGAGCAGGCTTACGGCGACCTCGGCCGACGCGACGCGGTCGATATCCCGCGCCAGGACATGCTTGTTCCAAATGCGCGCCCCGGCGCCGTGCATTCGTTCAAGACCATGTCGGGCAGTTGGCCGCGCGCGGGCGTGGCTGCGCTCCGCCTCAATTCGGACGTCGTCCATTGGCCGACCGTCGGAGGATCTCCGCGGCGAGTGAAAATGCCGATCTCCGAACCGGGCGGCCGATACAACGGTTCGGTTCTGCTGTTCTCGACCGATACGGGACAGCTCGTTTGCATGATGAACGACGGAGTCGTTCAGAAGACCAGAGTAGGCGGATCGAGCGGCGTCGCCGCCAAGCATCTTGCGCGGAAGCAGTGCAAGGCCATGGGCTTGCTCGGGACCGGCTGGCAAGCCGAGGCGCATCTTGAGGCTATGTGCGCGGTACGAACATTCGACGTTGTGAAAGTCTTTAGTCCAACCTCCGAGAACCGCAGGACGTTTGTCGAGCGGTTTCGATCGAAGCTTCAGGTCAACATCGTCGAGGCTGGTTCGGTTGACGAAGCGGCGGCCGGCGCCGACATTCTTGTTTCGGCGACAAACTCGATGACGCCTACGATCAAACCCGAGTGGGTCAAGCCCGGCATGCATGTGACGAGCGTTCGCGGCAGCGAGATTCCGCTGGACGTGCTCAACAAGGTGACGCGTCTCGTCGTCAATACAAGCGAGCCGGTCACCGCGTATCCTGCGCGCGGCTGGCCGTCGGACGTCCCTGAGTTTGCAAATGGCGACTACAGTCGGCCCGACATCGGGGTGTTCGATCTGTCTACCGTGCCCGAGCTCAAGGATGTTGTCGCCGGGACTGCGCCCGGGCGCGAGTCGGACGACGAGATCACTTGCTTCCACAATTACAAAGGCCTCGGACTCCAGTTCGCGGCTTTGGGGAGTATCGTGCTTCGTGAAGCCAGAAAGCGCGCTCTCGGTCACGCGGTGGATGACAGGCTGTTTACCCAATCGGTTCACCCCTGATGCGAACGGCCGTCGGGAGGGTTTCCATGGGGAGCATTCGTCTCGCTCTGCGCGCCGCCGTGGTCGTCGCAACGTTCATCGCCCCAAGCGTCGCCAGGAGCGACGAGAACGCCGCCGAGTTCTATGCCGGGAAGACGGTTCGGCTTGTCGTCGGCACGAGTCCCGGCGGAGGCTATGACACCTACGCCCGTCTGCTCGCGCCGCATCTTCAAGAGAGGCTGAAGGCGAACGTCGTCGTCGAGAACAGACCCGGCGGAAGTCATATGGTCGCGATGAACTATGTTTATTCGCTGGCGGCGCCCGACGGTTTGACCATCATGCTCGCCACGGGCGAGGGCGCAGTGCTCGCCAAGCTTCTGGACGAGCCGGGAATTCGTTTCGACTTGGCTAAGTTTCCCGTCCTCGGCCGGGTGAACACGGCACCGCGGGTGCTTCTCGTCAACCCCCCGCTTGGCGTATCGCTCCATCGATGACATTCGCAAATCCGGACGCACGTTGACGATGGGTTTCGCTGGGAAGACGGACGGCGCGTCCGACACGGGCGTCATCCTGTGTCACGCGCTCAAATTGGCCTGCCGTGCGATCATCGGTTACCCTTCGTCGCAGGAGTTCACCCTGGCCGCCATTCGCGGCGAGGTTGACGCGACGGTGCTGACTGAAGATTCCGCCCTGCGGTTCTCACGCGACGGGCAATTGCGACCGATCGTGGTCACGGGCGGCCAACCGTCGGAACTCATGCCCGACGTCCCGACCATCTACGCGGCGACCAAACTCAACGATGAAGGCGAATGGTGGATCGATTTCCGCGATGATTTGCGGAAGCTGGGCCGCTTGATCGTGGCCCCGCCGGGCGTTCCTGCCGCGCGGCTCCGGCTACTCTCGGACTCTCTCAAAGCAATCGAGAACGATCCGGCGATCAAGGCCGAATTCGAGGCGAAGGAACTGCCGCTTCGATATGCGCCCGGACCAGAGATGGAGACAATCATCGGACGTATTTTGGGCGGCGGCGTTTCACCGCAAAGGCTCGATGAAATTCGACATGTGATCAACGAAGAATTCTACTGACATCGCTTCAATTCGAGCGATGATTTCAAAGTAACAATGGTCGGAGTGGCGGGATTCGAACCCACGACCCCTAGTCCCCCAGACTAGTGCGCTAACCGGGCTGCGCTACACTCCGACGCGCGCCGCTTATAGAGAAGCCGCGGCGCAGACGCAACCAAACAGCCATCTCGGAACAGGGCGTCGAGGTCGATCCAGCGAAACGGCCGCCGCCACGGTGGCGACGGCCGTTCATATCTTTCTTCGCTCGCGCGGCCTTTAACGTCCGCCCGCGCCTCCCGCGCCCGCGCCGGAGGCTCCGCCAACGCCGCCGCCTCCGGCCCCCGCCGCGCCGTTGGCGCCCGAACCGACGGAGGCGCCGCTTCCGCTTCCGACGCCCATGGCGTTTTCACCGGAGCCGCCGCTGTTGGCGCCCGCGCCGATGCCGGACCCCGACGTATCCTTCGACGTGTTGTTGATCGCGTCCGAACCGCCGGGAGAATTGCTGTTCGTGCCCGCAGGCGGGTCGTTCGCTTGAGCCATGAGGGAATGCGACAGCGCGACCGAAGGCTTTGCGCCTGCGACGCTCGTTCCAACGAGCAGCGCGGCGGCAGCGCTCAAAGCCAAAATGTGACGATGCATAAAGATCTCCTACGATGGACGAAGCCAACGGAACGCCGCCGCGGAAGTTCCGCGCGTTCGACCGAACCGGGCGCGGGAGGGTTGAAGCCGCCGTCAGGCCACGCGCATCTGCGCCGCGCGCGCTGGCGTCTCGCTCGCCAGCAGACGGACCAGCGCCGCGCGCGCATGCGGCGGCGTCATCAAGTGATCGGCGGCGGGAACGATCGTTCTTGTGACGCCGGGAAGCGCCAACGCGCGCCGGCCGTCGGGTCCAAACCAGCGTTCCAGCTCAGCGAGGCCGGCGTCGCCTTCGGCGTAGACGAGGTCGATCCGGACGCCGCGATCGGACAACGTCTGGAACATCGCTTCGACGCCGTGCTGCGCATGGGGCGCGTCGCCGCGCGGCGCGAGACTGCCGGCGGCTCGCAACGCGGTCAGCGCGCCTTTTGCGCTCGTCTTCGCCAATTGCATCGCGCGCACGATGAGGCGCGCGCGCAGACGCGCGAGATCGGACATCTCTTCATCGGTCGCCGACCGACGTCGCTCGACGTCCGACGCCTTCTGCCGCATCCACGCGTTGAGTTCGAGCGATCGGCGCGCGCTCCACTCGAAGCAGACTTGGTTGACGAGCACGAGACGCGACACGCGCTCGTCTGCGACCGCGGCGCGCAGGCAATGGTAGGCGCCGCTGCACGCGCCGAACAGCGTGATGCGCGAAGCCTCTCCGAGGATAGCGGACGCCGCCGTTGCGATCTCGGCGAACGTCGTTTCACCGTAGTGAAACGGCGCATCCTCGGCGTCTCCCGCGTCGGCGATATTCGAGAGGTCCATGCGCAGGCTCACGACGCCGCGGGTCGCAAGCTGCCGCGCCATTTCGACATGCTGCCGCGCCCAGCCGATGCGGCGGATGCCGCCGGCGTTCACGAAGACGACGGCCTCGTCGCCGGCGGGGCCGGTCGGGCGGCACAGCACGCCGCCGCCATGGGCGTCCGCTTCGAAGACGAGGCCGGTTTCGACCCACCCATCGCCCGCGAGCGTCGCGGAGCAGGGCGGGGCGGCCGTCGCGCGGCGCAAGGCGAGCCGGTCGGCGGCGAAATCCACGACAGCGCGCAGCGCGAGGGTCGGCGCGATGGTCGCGGTCGGGTCGCACATCATCTTGTCGTAGCCGTCGAAGCCGTTTCGCGCGACCGTCGCGCCCGCGCGCGACCAGGTGTCCGCCTGCGGTTGAAGCGTCGCGCCGGTCGGCGCCGCGAGGATGAGGACTTCGGGCGCCGGCGCCGCCACGGGCCACGCGAGATCATGGATGGCGTCGATCGTTTCCTGCCGTAGCGCAAAGGCCGCCAGCGCGAAGCCGTCCTGTGGCGCGGACGCGAGATGCGGCGGCGGCGTGGGAACCGGCGCGATCACCCGCGACAGGACCTTAAGCTCACGCACATAGGCTTTGCCGCTCGACGGCGGCGCCAGCAGCGCGAGGCGCGTCACGTCGCTGCGGCGGCAGGACGTCTCGGCGGCGAGCATCGCGCCGAGCCGCAGGCCGACGAGCGTCACCTCCGCGACGCCGGTCAGACGCCGCAGCGTGTCGATCGCGTCGCCGACCGAGGCGCGCCAGCGCTCGACGAGCGCGGGATCGTCCGCCGAGCCCATCGAGTCGCCGCCGCCAGGCAGGTCGAAGCGCAGCGTCGGCGCCCCGGCATCGGCCAAGAGGTCGGCGAGCCGTTCGAGCGAGCGATGGGCGCAAAGGTCTTCGAACCCCGGCGGCGATACGATCACGGCCCCGCGCGCGCCGGCGGCGGTTCGCAGAACGCCGGCGCACCCTTCGAACGTGAGTGGCATTCGGTTCGCCATGCGCGACGCTCCATCCTCGAGGATGGATATAGGCGCATGGCGGAGTTACCGCGTGGTTAGGGCAAGCTTACGCGGCTGGGCGCCGCGCTACTGGCCCTTGGGATAGAGCAGTTGCAGCGTCTTCGGATCGGGCGGCGCCGGCATCGCTTTCAGGTAGGCGTAGATATCGGCCGCGTCGGCGTCCGAGAGCACGGCCTTCTCGTAAGGCGCCATCTCGGAGGCGGGTTGCCGCAGCTGGTTGAGGAATGCGTCGAAAGGGAGAGCCGTTCGCGAGAGACGCGGCCCCGTCATCGTTGCGCCTTGACCGGCGTAGCCGTGACATTGATAGCAGCCGTCGTCGACATAGATGCCTTGACCCTTCTTGGGGTCGCCGCTCTGCTGAGCGGAGGCCGCGGCGCCGGACAGCCCGAGCGCCATGAACGCGATCATCAGAATACGCATGTGTTCTCCTCCTCAACGCGGCTGCATGACGGCGTCGATCAGCACCGGCTGACCCGCCTTCACCGCGTCGACGCCCCTCTTGATGGCGTCGCCCAGATCCTTCGGGTCGTTGATCGGCCCGATTCCCATCGCGCCATACCCTTCGGCGAGCTTGGCGTAGCTAATGTTGGGGTCGCGAATGACCGTGCCGATGCCGGCGTTTTCGATGCCGCGATTGTGCCGGTTGGCCATGCGCTGAATGTGCATGACCTCCTGGTGATAGGCGCGGTTGTTCTGGATGATCGTAAGGTAGGGGATTTTGTGATGCGCCGCCGTCCACAGCGTATGCGGCGCCATGTTGAATTCGCCGTCGCCGGTGATCGAGATGGGGATGCGGCCGCCGGCGTCGCGATGCGCGAGCGCAGCGCCGAGCGCCGCGACCGGCTGATAGCCGACGCCAGCGCCGCCGGAGGAGCCGATGAACTGATAGCTCTTCTCGATCGGCCAAAGGCGGCTCGGCCAGTTTGAGGAGAAGCCGCCGTCCGCCAACAGCGCCCAATCCATGTCTTTCACGACGTTGTAGAGTTCGGCGTACATGCGCGCCGAACTGATCGGGCTGGCGTCCCAGGCGTAGGAGGCTTCCATCCGCGCACGATCGGCGAGACCCTTGAAGCCGTCGCGCAGTTTCTGCCCGCGCGCGTCGAAGGCGGACTTCTTGTTGTCGCCGACTTCCTTCAGCACCGCCTCGACGAGGTAGGGCATCGAGGCCTCGCCGTCGGCGTTGATCATCAGATCGGCGGGGCTGTAGCGCTGGAAATCCTGGTAATTGGATTTCACCAGCAGATCGTGCGTCGAAAGACAGATGACTTTCGCGTTCGCCTTGACCTTGGAAAATTCCTGCCGCTCCAGTTGATCCCTCATGCGATGCAACTGCCCGTACAGGTCCATGGGCTCGATGGTGAGGATGCAATCGGCCTGCGACATCAGCGGCGCCGCTCGTTCCCACTGCGACAGGTAGTGCGTCGAGGGGAAGTTCATGCGCCCGCGATTCTCGATCACCGGCGCTTGCAGGGCTTCGGCGAGTTTGACGAGGTCGTCGACGCCTTTCTGCGAGCGGGCGTAGCGGTCGACGACGATCACCGGCGCCTCCGCCGCCACCAGCATCCGCGCCGCCTCGCGCAAGGCGTTCGGATCGGCCACCGGCTCCACGTCGCGGTTCAGCTTGGGGATTTTCAGCTTGGCGTTCGCCTGCTTCGTCAGCTCCATCTCCTGGAGCTTGCCGTCGGCGGTGATCAGCACCGGCGCCTGCGGATGCGCGTTGGCGAGCGCGTAGGCGCGCACCGTCGATTCCGCAAAGCCTTGCAGCGACCACGGATAATCGTCCCACTTGACGAAGTCGCGCACCGTCGCCGCGCCGTCCTGCACCGAGTGCATCCATTCGACGCCCGGCCGCCGGTCCTCGACCGGACCCGCGCTCGCCGTGAACATCAGGATCGGCACCCGGTCGCACCAGGCGTTGTACATCGCCATCGAGGCGTGCTGCATGCCGACCGTCCCATGCATGATCGCCGCCATCGGCTTGCCGGCCACCTTGGCGTAGCCGTGCGCCATGCCCACCGAGACTTCCTCGTGCAGGCAGGTCAGCCACTCCGGCGACTTGTTCTGTCCGTAGTTGATGAAGCTCTCTTGCAGCCCGCGGAAGGTCGAGCCGGGGCAAGCGGCGATATAGTCGATGTTGAGCGTCTTGCAGACGTCGACCATGAAGTCCGAGCCGGTCTTCTCGGTGGTGAGCTTCTCCATCTCCGGCGGCGGATGGCTCTCGGCGGCCTGCTGCGCGGCGCTGGGCGCCGCCGCCTTCGCAGGCAGGGTCTTCGGCGGCTCGGTGACGTTCTCGGGCTGCTGCGCGCGCGCTTCGCTCGCCAGCGTCGCGCCGCCCGCAACCGCCGCCCCCTTCAAAAATCCGCGCCGATCGAGCTTCGAAAATCCGGACATGTTTACCTCCATGCTGTCGTTGCGATCGGCCGCTCTCCTGGCCGTTGATTAAGTTACTTGACGCCCATTTTCATCAGAAGCGGCAAGCCCTTCGGATCGGGCGAGTCCGACAGGCCCTCGAGATAAGCGTAGATATCGCGCACCGTCCGATCCGATACGAGCGCCTCTTCATAGGGCGGCATGGCGGAGGAGGGCGCGCGCAATTGATGCGCGAACGATTCGTAAGGTAGAGAGGTGCGTCGGAGCTTCGGTCCCGTCAGCGCGGCGCCGTAGCCGCCGACGCCATGACACTGATAGCACCCATCGGCGAGATAATGCCTTTCGCCGTTCTTCGTGTCCCCCGAGACCACGCCGTCCTGAGCGACGGCGGCCGAGACGGCGAACAGCGTCAGCAAAGCGATCGCGATCGTTCTCATGGCGAGATCCTCAACCGCGCGGCTGCATGATGACATCGATCAGCGCCGTCTGTCCCGCCCTCACGGCGTCGGCGCCCTTCTTCAGCGCCGCCCCGAGATCGTTGGGGTCGCTGATCGGCCCGATGCCGACGGCGCCGTAGCCTTCGGCGAGCTTGGCGTAGCTGATGTTGGGGTCGCGAATGACCGTGCCGATTCCGGCGCTCTCGACGCCGCGGTTATGCCGGTTGGCCATGCGCTGGATGTGCATGACCTCCTGGTGATAGGCGCGGTTGTTCTGGATGATCGCGAGATAGGGGATCTTGTGGTGCACGGCGGTCCACAGGGTGTGCGGCGCCATGTTGAAGTTGCCGTCGCCGAGCACGGCGATGGGCAGCCGGCCGCCGGCGTCCCGATGCGCGAGCGCGGCCCCCAGCGAGGCGACCGGCTCGTAGCCGACGCCTGAACCTCCCGATGAGCCGATGTATTGATAGTGCTTCTCCATCGGCCACAGCCGGTGCTGCCAGTTGCCGGCGTAATTGTTCGGCGTGACGAAGGCCCAATCGTCGTCTTTGACGACGTTCCAGAGTTCGGCGAACAACCGGCCGCCGCCGATCGGGCTGGCGTCCCAGGCGATCGCGGCTGCGGCGCGCGCGGTGTCGCCGAAGCGTTTGTACGCGGTCAGGAGTTTCTGCCCGCGCGCGTCGAGCGCCGACTTTCGGTCGCCGACTTCCTTCAGCACCGCCTCGACGAGGTAGGGCATCGAGGCCTCGCCGTCGGCGTTGATCATCAGATCGGCGGGGCTGTAGCGCTGGAAATCCTGATAATTGGATTTCATCAGCAGATCGTGCGTCGAAAGACAGATGACTTTCGCGTTCGCTTTCAGCCGATGCCGCTCGGTGCGTTCGATCTGATCGACCACGCCGTTGAACTGGCCGTAGAGATCGACCGGTTCGATCGATAAAACGCAATCGGCTTGCGAGACGAGGGCGCGATTGCGCGACGACTGGCAAAGGAAATGCGTG
The DNA here is from genome assembly GCA_965276595.1 of Beijerinckiaceae bacterium. Taxonomy (GTDB): domain Bacteria; phylum Pseudomonadota; class Alphaproteobacteria; order Rhizobiales; family Beijerinckiaceae; genus Terripilifer. Next base: position 851,013 of record CBDIBA010000012.1, on the reverse strand, counting down.
GTCGGCATGTTCATCCGATTGCGCAGGTCGATCACCGGCGCTTGCAGGGCTTCGGCGAGTTTGACGAGGTCGTCGACGCCTTTCTGCGAGCGGGCGTAGCGGTCGACGACGATTACCGGCGCCTCCGCCGCCACCAGCATCCGCGCCGCCTCGCGCAAGGCGTTCGGATCGGCCACCGGCTCCACGTCGCGGTTCAGCTTGGGGATTTTCAGCTTGGCGTTCGCCTGCTTCGTCAGCTCCATCTCCTGGAGCTTGCCGTCGGCGGTGATCAGCACCGGCGCCTGCGGATGCGCGTTGGCGAGCGCGTAGGCGCGCACCGTCGATTCCGCAAAGCCCTGCAGCGACCACGGATAATCGTCCCACTTGACGAAGTCGCGCACCGTCGCCGCGCCGTCCTGCACCGAGTGCATCCATTCGACGCCCGGCCGCCGGTCCTCGACCGGACCCGCGCTCGCCGTGAACATCAGGATCGGCACCCGGTCGCACCAGGCGTTGTACATCGCCATCGAGGCGTGCTGCATGCCGACCGTCCCATGCATGATCGCCGCCATCGGCTTGCCGGCCACCTTGGCGTAGCCGTGCGCCATGCCCACCGAGACTTCCTCGTGCAGGCAGGTCAGCCACTCCGGCGACTTGTTCTGTCCGTAGTTGATGAAGCTCTCTTGCAGCCCGCGGAAGGTCGAGCCGGGGCAAGCGGCGATATAGTCGATGTTGAGCGTCTTGCAGACGTCGACCATGAAGTCCGAGCCGGTTTTCTCGGTGGTGAGCTTCTCCATCTCCGGCGGCGGATGGCTCTCGGCGGCCTGCTGCGCGGCGCTGGGCGCCGCCGCCTTGGCCGGCAGGGTCTTCGGCGGCTCGGTGACGTTCTCGGGCTGCTGCGCGCGCGCTTCGCTCGCCAGCGTCGCGCCGCCCGCAACCGCCGCCCCCTTCAAAAATCCGCGCCGATCGAGCTTCGAAAATCCGGACATCATCTCCCCTTGCACCCTTCTACTTTCGACGGAGTGTGGACCCCGGACGCTTTCCTCGCAACGCTTTTCGCTGGGCTTTTCGCCGACCGGGCGCCTAGCTTTGCGCCACGTCCGGCAGGGTCAGGAACGCCGCCATCGCATGCCACACGCGATGGCGATTCTTGCCGAGCACCGCGACATGCGCAATGCCGCGGAGCTTGATGAAAAACTTGTCCGGATTGGGCAATTTGGCGAAGAAATCGAGCAATTCCTGATCGGTCGCGTTGCCGTCCGTTTCTGCGCGGTGGATCATCACGGGGCAGAGGATTTTCGCTGGATCGACCATCGGCATATGGATCGCCATGTCGATGTAGGTGCCGTTCGGCGAGGAATCGCCGAGCGCGAGCTCGTAGTCGGCGAGCGCCTCGGGGACCGCCGCGTCGAAGGTCGAGGGATCGTCGCGCGTGAAGATGCCGTTGAGCGTCTTTCGCGTCATCGGCCGGGTCGGGCTCGCCTGGTATTGCGCGACATCGCGCCGACGCCGCATGATTTCCGGCGCGCCTTCGCCGGTCCAGGTGAACGCGTCCAGCACCAATCGTTCGACGCGTTCGGGATGACGCATCGCGAAGACGCCGGCCCGGATCGCGCCCGACGACTGGCCCTTGAAGCGGAACGACCGCTGGCCGGTGACCTGCTCGACGATGGGGATCGCGGCTTCGAGGTTGCCGACCCCCGACAAGATGTCGGAGTTCGTCCCCGTGTTGCGGGTGGAGCGGCCGTAATTCTCGAAATCCATGGTCCAGACGTCGAAGCCGCGCCGCGCGAACTCCTCCATGAACGAATAGTTCGGATGGCCGGGAACTTGAAGGTCGAAGCCGCCGCGCCCCGAAAACGAGGAGCCGTGCACGAGAAACAGAACTGGCTTGGCGTCGAGCCCGTCGCCGACCACGCGCTTGCGATAGAGGTAGAGCTTCACCGACCCCTGCTGCGCCCAATGCTCTTCCGCGACGATCTTCGCTTCGCCCTCCGACGCTTTGACCGACGCGGCGCCAGCCGCAAGCGTGACGCCCGCGGCCATGACGGCGCGGCGATTGAAGCGGGGCGTTCCTGGCGCGACCATGCGTTTCTCCGATATTTTCCTCATCCAGGCATTATAACCCCAAAATGGCCATGCGGGATAAGAAAATAAACCCGAAATCGACCATGCGGGATAAGAATGCTTGGATGATCCAGGACGAGACCGTCATGTTGCGATCGGGGCCCGCGCGGGCGAGCGTCGCGCTGCGGGGCGCCGAGGCGCGGTCGTGGCGCATCGGCGACGCCGACCTGCTCTGGACGCCCGATCCCGCGTTTTGGGATGCTACGGCGCCCGTCCTGTTTCCCGTCTGCGGCTGGACGCGCGGCGGCGAGGTCCGCATCGCCGGGCGCGCCTATCCCATGGGCGTGCACGGCTTTGCGCGCTTCGAGGATTTCGCCGTCGTCGCGCAAAGCCTCGACGGCGTGAGCCTCGCGCTCTCGGACAATGCGCGCACCCGCGCGCAATACCCATTCCGTTTCACCCTACGCCTCGACTATCGTCTGGCCGCCGACCGGCTGCGCATCGAGGCGCGCATTGCGAACGAAGGCCAGGCGGCCATGCCTTATGCGGTCGGGCTGCATCCGGGCTTCCGCTGGCCGCTGAGTCCGGGCGGCTCGAAAGCCGGCAGTGTCGTCCGCTTCGACCGCCCGGAGCGCGGCCAGGTCCCAGTAATCGCTTCGGGCGGCCTGATCTCGCCGCGTCTTCGCCGGCTCCCCTTTGCCGATTCCCGGACGCTGCCGCTCGCCGAGGCGCTCTTCGCAAACGAAGCGCTCTGCTTCCTCGATGCGGCGAGCGCGGGACTGACGTGGCGCGACGGCTGCGGCCGCGGCCTGCGCGTCGAGACGGAAAATTTTCGCCACGTCGTTCTATGGTCGCGTCCGAACGCGCCGTTCCTCTCGATCGAGAGCTGGACCGGCTACGGCGACCCGGAGGGCTTCGACGGCGACCTCCAACAAAAGCCGTCGATGATCCTGCTCCCGCCGGGCGCGGAAGGCCGCCATGCGGCGACCTACGTTGCGCTCGGCCTCTAGCGGCGTGCGCAAGCCGCCGCTTGGCAGGTTTGGTCCCGTCTGTCATGAGGTCGGCGACCACGGCCAAGGAGGCGACATGAGCGATCCACAGGCGACGATCGAGGCCTTGGGCTTGCGTCGCGGCGAGGTTGGCGGCCTGATCATCGACGGCAAGGCCATCTCGCAATCCGTGCTGGCCGAGGTCGCCGGCGGCGCCGCGGAATTGCGCAAGGCCATCGGCGTGCAGCCCGGCCTCGCGGTCGTTCTCGTCGGCGACGATCCGGCGAGTCAGGTCTATGTCCGCTCGAAGGGCAAGGCGGCGGAGGCTTGCGGCTTCCATTCCGTGCAGCATTCCCTGCCGGCGACGACCTCGCACGACGATCTTCTTGCGCTCGTCCAGCGCCTCAACGCGCATCCGGCCATTCACGGCATCCTCGTGCAATTGCCGCTGCCGCCGCAGATCGACTCCGCCGCGATCATCGAAGCCGTCGCGCCAACGAAGGATGTCGACGGCTTTCATCCCGTCAACGCCGGCCTGCTGGCGATCGGCGAGACGGCGCGCGCCTTCGTGCCGTGCACGCCGGCCGGCTCGATGATCTTGCTGGATCGCGCCGCCGCGGCGCTCGGGATCGATCTCGCCGGCAAGGAAGCCGTGGTGGTCGGGCGCTCCAACATCGTCGGCAAGCCGATGGCGCAACTGTTGCTCGGCCGCAATTGCACCGTCACGATCGCCCATTCGCGCACGCGCGACCTCGCCGCCGTCGTCCAGCGCGCCGATATCCTGGTCGCGGCGGTCGGCCGGCCCGAGATGATCAAGGGCGATTGGATCAAGCCGGGCGCGCTGGTCATCGATGTCGGCATCAACCGCGCGCCCGGCGTCGGCGTCGACGCCGGCGGGAAGCCGAAGACCCGGCTCGTCGGCGATGTCGAATACGCGCCGGCGCAAGCGCGCGCCGCCGCCATCACCCCGGTTCCGGGCGGCGTCGGGCCGATGACGATCGCGGTTCTGATGGCCAACACGCTCGCCGGCGCGCGTCGCGCCCGTTGATCGAGCCGCTTTTGAAACTCGACGCCGTCGCCAAGCGCTTCGGCGCGACGGCGGCGATCGACGGCGTGTCGCTCGAGATCGCCCGCGGCGAATTCTTCGCTTTGCTGGGGCCGTCGGGTTGCGGCAAGACGACCTTGATGCGCATCGTCGCGGGCTTCGAGGCGCCCGACGCCGGACGCGTGATGCTGGAAGGACGCGACCTTGCCGGCGAGCCGCCGCACCGCCGCCCGATCAACATGGTCTTCCAGTCGTACGCGCTCTTCCCGCATATGAACGTCGAGGACAACATCGCCTTCGGCCTGAAGCAGGAAGGCATGAAGCGCACGGAGCGCGCCAAGCGCATCGACGAAATGCTCGCCCTGACGCAGCTCGAGCCTCTGCGGCGCCGGCGGCCGGAGCAACTCTCCGGCGGCCAGCGCCAGCGCGTCGCGCTCGCCCGGGCGTTGGCCAAGCGACCGCGTCTGCTCCTGCTCGACGAACCGCTCGCCGCGCTCGACCGCAAGCTGCGGGAAGAGACGCAATTCGAATTGCGCCGCGTTCAGCGCGCGCTCGGCGCAAGCTTCGTTCTGGTGACGCACGATCAGGATGAGGCGATGGGCATGGCCGACCGCATCGCCGTGATGCGCGACGGCCGGATCGAACAGGTCGGCGCCCCGCGCGAGGTCTACGATCGGCCGGCGAGCCGCTGGATCGGCGGTTTCATCGGCGACATCAACCTGTTCGAGGCGACGGCGCTTGCCGACGTCGCGGCCGGCGCGCCTTGCGATGTTCGGCTCGCAATCGATGCGTCGACTCATTCCGTCTGCGCTGCGGCGCCCCTGCGCTCGGGAGGCGAGGTCGCCCTCGGCGTCAGGCCGGAGTTCATGACTATGGCGCGGGTGGCGCCCCCCATGGACGTCTGCATCGGCGGCGAGATCGTGGACGTGATCTTTCGCGGCGACACGATCCTGGCGCGCGTGCGTCTCGACAATGGCGACGTGGCGCGGGTCGCGCGCGCCAACCAGGGCCGCGCGGACCTGGCGCCGCCAGGGCCTGGGGATCGTGTCTATCTCAGCTTCAAACCGGGCGACGCCGTCGTGCTGACGGCATGAGCCGCATCCGTCCTCGGCGGAGCGTCGCGGAACGCTGCATTCTCGCGGCGCCGTTCTTGTGGATGCTGCTGCTGTTCCTCGCGCCGCTCGCCATCGTCGTGAAAATCTCGCTTTCGCAATCGGTCCTCGCGCAGCCGCCTTACGCGCCGACGTTCGATCTCTCGCTCGGTTGGACGCGCTTTTGGTCCGATCTCTCCCAGTTGTCGGGCGCGGCTTACGCCGGGTTGTTCGACGACGATCTTTACGCGCGGTCCTACGTCTCGTCGGTCGCGCTCGCCGCGGCGGCGACGGCGCTCACGTTGCTCGTCGCCTATCCCATGGCCTACGCCATGGCGCGCGCGCCGGCGCGCTGGCGGCCGGCGCTGACGCTTCTCTCCATCGCGCCCTTCTGGACGAGTTTTCTTATCCGCGTTTACGCCTGGATCACGATCCTCAAGGACGAGGGGCTGCTCAATCACGCGCTTCTGTCTCTCGGCCTCATCAAGGAACCGCTGCACATCTTCGCGACGAACGGGGCGGTGCTGATCGGCATCGTCTATTCCTACCTGCCGTTCATGACGCTGCCGCTCTTCAACGCCATCGCGCGTCAAGATCCAGCGCTCGTCGAGGCGGCGGCCGATCTCGGCGCCGGACCGTTCGCGCGGTTCTGGCGCATCGTCGCGCCGCTGTCTCTCGGCGGCGTGTTCGCCGGCTGCTTGCTGGTGTTCATCCCGGCCATCGGCGAATTCGTGATCCCCGATCTTCTCGGCGGCTCCGACACGCTGATGATCGGCCGCACCATGTGGACCGAATTTTTCGACAACCGCGATTGGCCGGCGGCGTCCGCGGCGACGGTCATCTTGTTGCTGCTGCTGTTGACCCCGCTGGCGCTTTACGACCGCGCGCAGCGCCGGGCGAACGAGGCCGCGTCGTGACCAACGATCGCAGCGCGTTCCGGTTTGCGGCGCTCGCCTTCGGGTTTGCGTTCCTCTATGCGCCGATCGCGTTGCTGGTCGTCTACAGCTTCAACGCGTCGCGGCTCGTGACCGTGTGGGGCGGCTTTTCGACCCGCTGGTACCAGGCGCTCTTCGCCGACGGGCAGATGATCGAGGCGACGATGATGAGCCTGCGCGTGGCGTTCGTCTCGGCCCTGCTTGCGACGGCGCTTGGCGTCTGCGCCGCGATCGCGCTGACGCGCTTCGGCTCGTTTCGCGGCCGCAGCCTGTTCTTCTCGATGATTCTGGCGCCGCTCGTCATGCCGGAAGTCATCACCGGCCTGTCGCTGCTGCTGCTGTTCGTTTCGTTGAACGTTGCGCGCGGCTTCTGGACGATCGTTTTCGCCCACGCGACCATGGGTCTGTGTTTCGTGACGGTGCTCGTGCGCGAACGTCTGCTGGGCGTCGATCGCGCCATCGAGGAGGCGGCGGTCGATCTCGGCGCGACGCCTTGGGGCGCTTTGCGGCAGGTGACCTTGCCGCTCGCGGCGCCCTCGATCGTCGCCGGCTATCTGCTCGCCTTCACGCTTTCGCTCGACGATCTCGTGTTGGCGAGCTTCACGTCCGGGCCTGGCTCGACCACGTTGCCGATGCGCGTCTACTCGCAGGTCCGGCTCGGCGTCAGCCCGCAGATCAACGCCGTGTCGACGCTGATGATCGGTTTCGTCGCAGCCATGCTGCTGCTTTACGCGCTTCTGCGATCTGCGGCGCAAGACGGTCTCGGGCGAAGATAGGCGCTACGGCGGCGATGCGAGCGGCTTGTCCGCCGCGTTGGCGCCGCGCCATAAAGGGGCGGCTGCGCGCGAACGCTGAATCAGGCTCGTCGTGTCGAGAACGAGATCGGGCGCGTCCCATGAGCCGCGGATGGCCATCGCGAGTTTCGTCGCATCGGATGGGCCGCCGACCGGCCACGCCAGAAAACGCATGGCAAGGTCGCGCGTCGAGAGGGTCGTCGCCCCCGACAGCGTGAACGCCACGCCGGCTCCTGCGCCCTCCGCGCGTTCGACGATCGCGACGCCTTTGTCGATCGTCACCGCCAGATCGGCCGTGTCGAAAGGCGTGCGGCCTCCGCGCAATTCCGAGGCGATCGACAGCGGCCTCCGCTCGATGCGCCGCAGCGCCTGCTCGATGTCGAGTCCGGCGATTTCGCCGCCGCGCAGACTAAGCGCGACCGAGCCGCGCAGGCTGCTCAGCAAGGCCGGGGCGTCGGCGCCTTCGCCTGCAAGACGGATGTCGCCGCTTGCCTCGCCGGAGATGCGGGGCGACAGCACCGCGGCGCCGAGCAACGCCGCAAAATCGACATGAGAAAGTTTGCCGCTCGCCTGCATGGCGATGCCGTCGGGCGCGGCGTCGGCGGTCACGCGTCCGGCGATTTCGCCGCGGAAGGCGTCGGCGTCTGCGAGCGAGGCTTCGAAATGGCCGTCGTTTGCGAGAATCGAAAGGCCAACGCCGCTCGCCTGGACGCGGTTCGAGCGTACGCGTGCGGCGGAGATGCGCAAATCCGCGTCGAAACGCGTCAGGACGCCGAGCGGATCCGGCCCGTGGTTCCAAACGCCGTCGGACGTCGCCAGCAGCGGCAAGGCGTCGAGCAGAGGTGTGAGATCGAGCACGTCGGTCGCCAGCGTGCCGGTGAGGGCGGGGCGGCCGTCCCGTTTCGCGAGCGTCAGCGCGCCGTCGTAGGCGGAGCCGCCGAACGTCAGCCGCGCTTGCGACAAGGCGAGACCTTGCGCGCCGAACCGCGCGGCGGCCGAGAGGGACGTGGCGCCGAGCGCGCGCGTCTGCAGCGCGGGGAGGCCGGCGGCCTCGGCGAACGCGCGCAGCGAGGCCGCGTTGGCGTTGAGTTTCCCGTCGTATTGCGGGTGGTTCGCGAGCGCCAGGGAACCGTCGAGGCCGAGAGACGTGTTGGGCGTCGAGAGCCGGGCGACGATGGGCGATCCCGTCCCGTCGAGCGCATCGCCCGGCTTGCCGAGCCACAGAGCCGTCTGCACCAGGACGCCGCGCCAGCCGACCTCGCCGCGCAGATTGAGCGGCGCGGCGAGTCCACGCCAGTCCAACGTCAGGTTGAGGCCATCGAGCCAGACATCGGACCCGCCGGCGACGTTGCCGATATGCGCGGATCCGCCCAGGAGGGCGATCGACGCGAGACGGACGCCGCGGTGCGCGCTCTCGGCTGCTTTCGTCGCGTTCCGAGTCGCGCTGGCGAGCGCCTGATAGACGCGGCCGGCGTCGATCTCGACACGGGGCGAGACGAGCGACATGTCGGCCAGTTCGATCCGGCCCGCGAACATCGGCAGGATTCGCAGATCGCCGCGCAGCGTCTCGGCGTCGAGGCGAAACGCGCCGCCAGCCGCGGTCGCGTGGACGCCCTCGAGCTTGATGCGCGGGCGTGGCAACAGCGCGAACACCGCGCGGCCGCGCGCTTCGACGTGGAGGCCCGTGGCGTCCGCCACCTGGGAAGCGATGTCCCGTCGCAGGGTCCGGCCGGAAAAGGGCCAGGGCGCTAAGCCGACGCCGAGCGCCGCGAAAGCCGCGGCGCCGGCAAACCATCGGAGGTTTCTGTTCATCCCGACGCGCGATCCGCTTTCCCGTCGCCGCGGCGACGGATCGAAAGCGGATTTAGGAGCGAGTTGAGCCGCAATTAGGGCGGCGGCTTGACTGAGCGGCCACAATGTCCGCGCGGTCGCTATTCCGCCGGCTGGCTGATCGCGCCGGCATGCGACGGCTGCCCCGCGAGGCCCGGTTCTTTCGACCGGCCGGACAGATAGGAATCCACGAAGTCGAGGTAGTAGTAGATGACCGGCGTGATGTAGAGCGTGAGCAACTGCGACACGCACAGGCCGCCGACGACGGCGATGCCGAGCGGTTGCCGCAACTCCGCCCCGGCGCCGGCGCCGATGGCGATCGGGACGGCGCCGAGGATCGCGGCGAGCGTCGTCATGGTGATCGGGCGAAATCGGATCAGCGCCGCCTCGCGAATGGCGGGAAGGGCGCCCAACCCCTCGCGCCGCCGTTCGATGGCGAAGTCGATCATCATGATCGCGTTCTTCTTCACGATGCCGATGAGCAAGAGAATGCCGATGATCGCGATGACCGAGAGATCCATGTTGAACCATTGCAGGCTCAACAGAGCGCCGATGCCGGCCGACGGCAGCCCAGAGAGAATCGTGATCGGGTGAATGTAGCTCTCGTAGAGGACGCCGAGCACGATGTAGATCGTCAGAACCGCCGCGAGCATCAGAGGCAGCTGGCCTTTTTGCGCATCCTGAAAGAGTTGCGCCGAACCGGTGAAGTTCGTCGAGATGGATGGCGACAGATTGAGATCGCGCTCCACCTTGGTGATCGCGTCGACGGCTTCGCCGATGGCGACGCCCGGCGCCGTATTGAACGAGATCGTCACCGACGGCTGCTGCGCTTGACGATTGATCCAGAGCGGCCCGACGGAGCGTTTGATCGTCGCGACCTGATCGAGCGGGACGATGGGGCCGCTTGGCACGCCGCTCGTCGAGGGCGCCGTCGTTGCGCCGGTCTGCGACGCTCCGGCCGCCGCCGACGAGCCGGCCGCCGCGCGGATGTAGACGCGGCCGATCGAGGACGGGTCGTCCTGATAGCGGTGCGCGGTCTCGAGAATGACCTGATAATCCGAGGCCTGCGTGAAGATCGTTGATATCTGCGCGGTGCCATAGGCGTTGTAGAGCGCGTTGCGGATCTGATCGGATGTCAGACCGAAGGCGCCGGCCTTGGCGCGGTCGATGTCGATGCGCAGTTCCGGATTGGTGATCTTGAGATCGCTGGTTACGTCCTTCATCTGCGGCAGCGCCTGCAACCGCTCCAGCATGCGCGGCGCGAGATCGTAAAGCGCCGGCAGGTCGCTCGATTGAAGATTGTACTGATACGGCGCGCGCGACGAGCGGCCGCCGTTCAGGTTCAGATTTTGCACCGGCTGGAACACCGCGTTGATCCCGGGCACGGAGGTCGCGAGACCGCGCAGCCGCGTGATGACGGTCTGGATGTCGCCGCGTTCGCTCTTCGGCTTGAGCGCGATGAACACCGAGCCCTGGCTCGTGCCGCCCTGGCCCACGGACGACGTGATGTAGTCGACCGCAGGATCGGCCATGATGAGACGCGCGATCTGCTTCTGGCGCTCGGCCATCGCAGGGAAGGCGATATCGGTGGCGGCTTCCGTCGAGCCGGTGATGAAGCCGGTGTCTTCGATCGGGAAGAAGCCCTTTGGGATCGTCGCGAACATGTAGGCGCTGAGGCCGAACGTCACAAAAGTGATCAGCACCATCAGCAGGCGATGCGACAACACGATGTCAAGCGACCAGCGATAGGCGTTGGTCAACCCGCTGATGCCGCCTTCGACCGCTTTCCAGAACCTGCTTTCCGTCTGGTGATGATCGATCGGCTTCAACAGGCGGGCGCAGAGCATCGGCGTCAGCGTCAGCGAGACGAAACCCGATACGAGGATGGAGCAGGAGATCGTCACCGCGAACTCGCGGAACACGCGGCCGACGATCCCGCCCATCAAGAGCACGGGGATAAACACCGCGACGAGCGAGAAGGTGATCGACAGAATGGTGAAACCGATCTCGCGCGATCCTTTCAAGGCGGCGTCGAAGGGACGCATGCCCTCCTCGATGTGCCGCACGATATTCTCGAGCATGACGATGGCGTCGTCGACAACGAAGCCGACCGCCAAGGTCACCGCAAGCAGCGAGATGTTATCGATGGAATACCCGAAGGCGTACATGAAGGCGCAGGTGCCGATGAGCGACACGGGCAGCGCCAGCGATGGGATGAGGGTCGCCGCGATCGACTTCAAGAAGAGGAAGATGACCAGGATGACGAGCCCGATGGCGAGCAACAGTGTGAACTGCACGTCGTCGATCGATGCTCGAATGGAGCGCGAACGGTCGTTCAGCACCGCCGCGTCGACAGACGGCGGCAATTGAGCTCGATACGTCGGCAGCTTGGTCTTGATCTGGTCGACCACGTCCACCGTGTTGGCGTCCGATTGCCGGAAGATCGCCAGCGCGATGCCGCGGTTCTCATTGTGCCATGCCGCGATCTGGTCGTTCTCGACCGAATCCTGCACGTCGGCGATTTCGTTCAGATGGATGGGCGCGCCGTTGCGCCAGGCGACCACGATGTCCTTGAATTCCTCGGCCTTGGTCATGTCGCCCGTGGCCTTGAGGGTCATGTTCTTGTCGATGCCGCGCAGACCGCCGACGGGCGCGCTGGAATTGGCGGCGGCGACGGAACGGCGGATGTCGTCGAGCGTCAGGCCCCGCGCGAAAGCGGCGTCGGGGTCGGCGTCGATGCGCACGGCGAATTTCTGCTGGCCGAAAATCAGCACCTGTGCGACGCCTGGAATTTGCGAGATTTGCTGCGCGAAGATCTGCTCGGCGTAGTCGTCGATCGTGGCGAGCGGCAGGGTCGGCGAACTCAGCACCAGAATGAGCACGGGCGCATCCGCCGGGTTGACTTTCCGGAAGCTGGGTGGCGCGGGCAATTGCGGGGGCAGGCGGCGCAGCGTCCCCGTAATCATCGACTGCACGTCGAGCGCGGCGCCGTCGATGTTGCGGTCGAGATCGAACTGCATCGTGATGTTCGAGCCGCCGTTGGTCGATCGCGACGTCATCAGGTTGATGCCGGGAATCTGCGCAAAGGCGCGTTCGAGCGGCGCCACGACGGAGGTCGACATCGTCTCGGGATTGGCGCCAGGCAATTGAGTCGAAACGGAGATGGTCGGAAAGTCGACGCGCGGCAGCGCCGAAATCGGCAGGTTCATGTAGCCGAACGCGCCGAAGACGATGAACGACATCATCAACAGCGTCGTCATGATGGGTCGGCGAATGCAAAGTTCCGGAAGAGACATTAAATGCCTTCTTTCTTCGCCTGATCCTTGTTGCGCACGATGACGCGCGAACCGTCCGTGAGCAGAAGCGCGCCGTCGCTGACCACCGTCTCGCCGCCTTTAAGGCCTTCGAGGATCACGTCGCGGCCATCCTGAAACCTTCCGACCTTCACCGGCCGCAGCCGCGCGACATTGTTCTCGACGACGTAGACATAGTTGCCGACCTGGCCCGACTGCGTCGCGGTGCGCGGCACGGACACCACGTCGGGTTCGGTCGCGAGCGTCACGCGGACGTTGCACAATTGTCCGGGCCACAGAATGTCGCCGGGATTATCGAAGATCGCGCGGATCGTGATGGTGCCCGTGGTCGGGTCGATGGTGTTGTCGAGCACGGCGATCTTGCCCGTCGCCGAGCGCTGACCGCCCTGGGGAATCGCGCGCACCTCGCCTTCGCCGCGCGCAACGGCCTCGCGCAATTGGGAGAGGACGATCTGCGGCACGGAAAAGGAGACGTAGATCGGCGATGTCTGCACGATCGTTGCGAGGACGCCGGTCGAGGTGTTGTCGCCGGAGCGGATGATGTTGCCGGCTTTGGCCGAAAAGGCGCCGACGCGCCCGGTGATCGGCGCGGTGAGCGTATACCAGGAGAGCTGGACGTTCTGGTTGTCGAGCATCGCCTGGTCGGCGGCGAGCTGGGCTTTCGCCGCCGTCAGCGCGGTCCGACCGTTGTCGAGATTGAGTTGCGTGCCCGAGCCTCGGCCGAACAACTCCTGATAACGGCCCACATCGCGCGACGCCTGGTCGATCGCGGCCTGGTCCTTGGCGATCGTCGCTTCGGTCTGTTTGATTTGGGCCTGAATCTGCCGCGCGTCGAGCTTCACCAGCAAGTCGCCGGCCTTCACGGTGGCTCCGTCGGCGACGAAAATCTTCTCGACTTGCGCATCGATGCGCGTCTTGATCGAGACCGTGGCGATCGGCTGCGCGGTGCCGACCGAATCAACCCGCAGCGGCATCGGTCCTCGCTGCGCCGTATCGATATCGACGGGCACCGGCGGCCGCTGCGGACCGGGGGGCCTTCCGGTCGCCGGCGCGGCGGCCGGAGCCGCGGCGTCTGCGGACTTTTGAGCGATGGCTTTCGCGCCCGGCAGCCAGGCGCGAACGCCGGCGGTCCGATCGGTCCAGCCCGGGAATCGACTTTCAACCGGCGCGGGCGCGTAAACGGCCGCGATCGCAAGCGCCGCCACCGCTGCAAGCAGCGTTATTGCCGTTCTGGACAAGAAGCACCCTCCAACGTCGCGGCGCCCCACCGCCCGACATCCCACTCCCTCGAAGCATGAATTAGACCGGTTTGGCGGCCCATTTTCTTTGTTCCTCTACACGGTCTTAGACCTTCGGACAACGGGGCCGCCGCGCAGCAAAACAGGCGGCTTCCGTCGATTTGGCAGGCCTAGCGCCCTTTATTTGCTCACGAAAAGGTTAGGCCCGCTTATCGACGGCTCGAACGCAGCGAATGAGACCGATCGCGCCGAGCCATAGCCAGCCGCCGATCATCGCCATGCCGCCCACCGGCGCGGCTGTCGGCCAGGGTTGCGCGCCGACGACCGCATGGATTGCGAGTTCGCCGGAAAACAGGATCGTTCCGAGCCCCAGCGCCGCCGCTGCGACGAGAAGGACTCCTTCGGCGGCGAGCGCGAGGGCGGCGACGACGCCTGCGTGCAGAATGAGAAACAGCGCCGCCGACATCGCGAGATCGCCGCCGCCGCGATGCGCCGACCAGGCGGCGAGCCCCACGCCCGCCGCGCCCATGAGGCCAGCGATTGCAAGAAGCGCCGAAGCGAAGCGGTTCATGACAATCCCATCGACGCGCGCCGCGAGCCTTCGCCGCCACGCTTTCTTTACCATAAGCGTTCAAACGCCAAGCGCCGCCACGCTTCGTCAACGCCGACGCAGCGATTCTGTTTGTACGAAATGCTAGCCGAGCCGTCTCGCCATGCGCGTCGTCATCATCGCGGACCACGCCTACGTGAACGGCGGCCAGGCGAAGGTCTCCGTCGAAAGCGCCATCGGTCTGGCGGCGCGTGGCCATGACGTCGTCTATTTCGCCGCCGTCGGGCCGCCCGACCCGCGGCTCGCCGCCGCCGGCGTGAGAGTGGAATGCCTTGGCCAAGGCGACATCGAAACGTCTGGCAAGGCGAGCTTCTTCATCCAGACGCTGTGGAACGGCAAGGCGCGAGACAAGCTCTCGGAAATTTTGAACGCAAGCGATCCGCAACCGACGGTCGCGCATGTGCACGCCTGGGCCAAAGCCCTATCGCCGTCGATCGGGGCGGCGCTGCGGACCGCCCGCTGCGGCCGCGTCTACACGATGCACGAGTTTTTTCTGGCGTGTCCCAATGGTGGGTTCTACGAATATCCGCGCGCGCAGATTTGCGTCCGGCGGCCGATGTCGCTCGAATGCGTCACGACGAATTGCGACGCGCGATCCTACGCGCGTAAGCTGGCCCGGCTGGCGCGCCATGAATTGGCGCAAATGGGCGGCCTGACCGATGCGTTCTCGCACATCGTCACCATCAGCCAACTGCAATACGAGGTCGCGCATCGCTACGTCGCGCCGGCCGCGCAATGGCGACGCGTCGACAATCCGATTGACGCGCAGCGGCCGGAGCCGCGCCGCCGCGCCGCCGATGACTTCCTCTATGTCGGCCGCCTCTCGACCGAAAAGGGGGTTGCGCATTTTTGCGAGGCGGCGCGGCGCGCGGGCGTCGTCGCCACCATCGTCGGCGATGGGCCGCTCCGTGGTTCCTTGTCCGCCGCCTATCCCGAGGCGCGGTTCCTTGGGTGGAGGCGCGCCGATGAACTTCCGGCCATCTTCGATCGCGCCCGGGCGCTGGTGTTCCCATCCGTGTGGTATGAGGGCCAGCCGTTGACCGTCTACGAAGCGCTGGCGCGCGGAACGCCTGTCATCGTCAGCGATGTCTGCGCAGGCCGCGAAGCCATCGTGGACGGAGAAAACGGCCTGTGGTTTCGGTCGGGCGATCCCTCCGACCTTGCGGCGGCGCTGACGAAATTGAGCGACGACGCAACTGCGCGCCGCATGAGCGAGGCGGCCTTGGCGCGCTACTGGTCAGCGCCGCTGACGATGGACCGCCACCTCGACGCCATCGAGGCGGTTTACGCCGAGGCGATCGCCGCCGGCGGCCGCACGATGCGGCGAGCGTCGTGATCGAGCCAGTCGCGCCGCGCCGCCTCGAGACCCCAAACCGCGCCAAGCATCAGGAACACGTGGCGCCAGTGATCGATGTCGATTTGGAAACCCTGTAAGAAAAAGGCGAAGAGCGCCGGCCAGAACACCTGCGCGACCGTGCGGTACGGTGAGCGCGCGAAGCAGAGGCGGAACCCGACGAAGGTGGTCACGAGGACAAGCACGATGAAGCTGAAGCCGCCGAGCCAACCGTACGACGCGAAGGCGTTGACGAAAGAGCTATGCGGCTCGATGTCAAAGAACAGGCGAAAACGCAAAGGCCCGAATCCCAGCGGGCGCTCTAGAAGCATCGGCAGGGACTGAAACTGGTTCATGAAGCGCCGATCGTCGTATTCGTCGCCGACCGGTTGCGCGCGCTGCAATGCGAGTTCACGCACCGAGTCGATCGACATCAGCGCGGCAAGCAGAACGAGGAGGAGGAACGCGGCGATCAACACGCCGGTGAAGATCTGCAGGCGCGCCTTGCGGCTCGGATTGGTGACGAGCGCGAGCGCGATCATCAGCGCGCTGGCGATCACGAAGGCGCCCCACGAGCCGCGCGAGAACGATAGCAAGATCCCGACCAGATCGAGAAGAAGCACGCAGGCGGCTGCGATCATGTGGCGCGTTCGGCGCAGCATGATGAGCTGCATGCAATAGAGCGCCCCCATGATAAGGTAGGAGCCCAGCACGTTCGGATCCTTGAACGTGCCGGTGGCGCGCTGGAACTCCATGAAGATCGCGGATGAGCCGCCGATATCGAAGTAACCGGCCACGGCGGCGAGCGAGGCGATCACCGTGCTGGCCGCGAACGCCTTAAGGCAGAGTTCCGCGCGCTCAGTCGTGCGTTCTGCGAAGAACAGCGCGAAGAACACCGCGGTGAAATAGAGGTAGAGCGACTGAAGTTCGAAGGTGACGGGGTCGCGCTCGTTCCAATACGGGATCAGGGCGATGAATCCCGAGAGCATATAGACGGTCGCCAGCAGGAAAAACGGCGCGAACATCGGCTTGATGCGAAAGCCGCATGCGAACCAGACCGGTATCGCGATCAGCGACACGAAATCGTAAGGGGACGGTTCCACGACGGCGATCGCGCCGCAGAGTACGAAAAGGAAAAAAAGACCGTTGACGAGCGTCTGCGCCGAGACGCGCCAGTCGCCACGCCCGGACCGCGGAAGAGCCGCCTCGCTCATCGGTCGCTTCCGCGGTGCGCGCGGTCGGTCGAGATGGCGAGCTTCTCGCGAACCAGCGTCCGCTCGCGGGTCTGGCAGCCGTTCATCTTGATTGAGACGTAATAGAGCCACGGCGCGTCGCCGGCGTCTTCGAAGTTGCGCGTTTTCGCCGCCTCGTCGAGGATCGTTGGGTAGGCGATCAACGATCCGCCGCAGGCGCCGTCTTGGATGGTCGATCCCGCGAGCAGCAGACGGGGCTCCGACCAGTCGAGCAAGTTGGTCGATGTCGCGACGTAGAAGCCGCTGACGGGGATCGCCCCGTCGTTCTTGGCCGCCATCCACACGGCGATCCACCGGCCGCTCGACGTGTGCCGCGTGATCGAGCCGACGGGCAGACCGAAGGGCCGGATGATCGCGCAGGGGCGTGGGGCCGGCCCGCGCGCGCCATAAGGATCGGCGTAGCGGATCGTGAAGCCCGCGCCGTCGAACGCGCGCCAGCCGCCGCTGTCGAACGGATTTGCCGAGCGGAACAGGCAGACGCCATAGGGCTGCCCGTCCCAACCGGTCGTCGAGGCCATGAAATATTCGTAGCCGCCGTCGGAAACGATATTCGAAGGGTTGAAGAACCCGCGATGGCGCCCTTGCTGCACATCTTGCGGGAACGGCGCCGAGGCGATGACGGCGGGTCGGTCCATGTTGAACGATCGGCCGCCGTCGACGGACGAGTAGGAGACAAGGGAATTGAACCAGCAGCCAAGCGCCGTCGCCACGCGGCAACGGCCGTGATCGTCTGCATGGTACTCCGAATGGACGACGCCGGCGACGTGCTTGCCGTCGCGCGTCCATGTCGCCGTCACATAGCGCCGGTCGTTGTAATGCGCCGGATCCGGGTCGAGCGCCGAGTCGAGCGCGACGGCGCAATCGATCTTGAGATGCGACAGGTCGCGGCCGCGCAAGGGCCGGTTGACGTAATGCAGCGCAAACATCGTCACGCCGCCGCTGGCGTCGCGATAGGCGCGCGGATCGATGTCGGGCGTGTCGATCGGCGCGCAGCCGTCCGCGTTCGCGCGGAAGACCGTGTGCGGACCGCCGCCGCCCATCTCGACCCGGACGTCGGCGGCGTGCGACTGCGTCGTCGTCAGCAGCGCGGCGGCGACGGCGAGCCGAGAGACGAAACGCCGGTCAATAGGCATTCTCTGCCTTGATCAGAGCGAATGGCGTCATCGCGAGGATATAAATGTCGAAAAAGATCGACCAGTTCTCGATGTAGTAGAGATCGTGCTCGACGCGGTTCTGCAATTTTTCCGACGTGTCGGTTTCGCCTCGCCAGCCGTTGATCTGCGCCCAGCCGGTAATGCCGGGCCGCACGCGATGGCGCGCAAAATAGCCGTCGACCACCTCATCGTACTTTCGGTCGGCGGCCTTGGCGTGAACGGCGTGTGGGCGCGGACCGACCAGCGAAAGGTTGCCGAACAACGCCACGTTGAAGAGCTGCGGCAGTTCGTCGAGCGACGTCTTGCGGATGAACCGTCCGACCCGGGTTACGCGCGGATCGTCTTTCGTCACCAGTTTCGCGGCGGTCGGGTCGAGCGCGTCCGTATACATTGATCGGAACTTGAAGACCTCGATCAATTCGTTGTTGAAGCCATGCCGCTTCTGGCGAAACAGGACCGGCCCCTTCGAGTCGATTTTAATCGCGGCGGCGATCACGAGCAGCGCGGGCGACAACACAATCAGCGCCAGCATTCCGACCACACGATCGAACACGCTCTTGATGACGACGTCCCAATCGGCGATGGGCTTGTCGAACACGTCCAACACCGGCACCGAGCCGACGTAAGAATACGACCGCGGCCGGAAGCGCAATTTGTTGCTGTGCGCTGCGAGCCGGATGTCGACCGGCAGCACCCACAATTTGCGCAGCATTTGCAGGAGGCGCTGCTCGGCCGTGATCGGCATGGCGAAGATCACGAGATCGAGCCGCGCGTGGCGCGCGAAAACGACGAGGTCGTCGATGGTGCCGAGCTTAGGATAGCCAGCGACAACGTCGGGCGAGCGCTCGTCGAGCCGGTCGTCGAAGACGCCGTAGATGCGCAGGTCAGTGTCCTTCTGCTTCGACAGATCCGTCAGCAATTGCTCGCAATTGGGGCCACCGCCGACGACGACCACACGCCGGTCGAGCCGTCCCATACGGGTCAGCCGCCGCGTGACGATCGAGACGCAGCCGCGCTCGATCATCAGACCGACAAGGCTGAGGACGAACCAACTGGATAACCAGACACGCGAGAACGATTGCTCGAGGCGCGCGAAGAAGACGATGGCCATCGCGCCCAGGAACACCAGCGACAAACCGCCGGCGAGCCGAAAGCCCTGGTTGATCGGCGTGCGAAAGGCGCTGATGCGGTTGATGCCGATCGCCTGGAAGGCGAGCAGCGTCGCCGTGGAGATCACGGCGATGGCGACCGCGTAAGCGAGGTCCATACCGTCGGTCGGCGAAAGGTATAGATAATAGACGAGCAGTCCCCCCCCGAGGACGATGGAAAAGTCGAGGAGCCGCACGATGCCCGAGAGTACGACCGGCGAATAGGCGGGCTGAGCCGACTGGCTGGCCATCAACTCGGCGAGCGACATCATCCACTTGCGTTCGCGGCTGCGCTCGCTTGTCGGCGACGCCGGATGTTCGGCGTCGTAGCGTTTCATGTCCTCTGCGCTGAAGGCGCCCATGTCCGTCCTCGGCATCGATCAGGATGGCGCGGCGACGATCGTCGCCGCGAACGCCGGCGTCCGTCGTTCAAGCGCCTCGCGATAGCCGTCGATGACGGCGTCGACCATGTTCGCGATCGTGAAGCGCTCGGTGACGAAGGCCGCCAACTCGGCGGCTTGCCGGCGCAGGTCCGCGTCCGGCAGCGCCATCTCCGCCATCATGGCTTGCGCCAAGCGATCGGCGTCGTCGCAAGGGATCAGCCGGCGCGCGTAAGGACCGAAAATCTCCGGAATGCCGCCGACGTTCGTCGCGATCATCGGCGCCTGCGCGCCTGCTGCTTCGATGACCACGTAAGGCAGCGACTCGGCGCGCGAGGGCACAAGGAGAATGCGTCCCAGCCGAAAGGCGGAGCGGGCGGGCATCGGCCCCGGCATATCGACGCAGTCCGTGAGGCCCAACGCGTGAGCGCGCGCATGCAGCGCATGTTCGTCGGGACCCGAGCCGACGAGAACCGCGCGCGGGCGCGCGCCGGTCCGCGCGACGACGATGGCGAGCGCGTCGAGCAGCGTGTCTATGCCTTTGGCCGAACGCAACTCGCCGACGTAAAGGAACTCCGCAGCGTCGGGATCGGGGCCGATCGGAATCGTCTCGTCGCGCGTGATCCCGTTCAGCACGACACGGCGCAGCGCCTTCGTCGCGCCGACGCTTTCGTCGAAACGGCGGCCGATGTAGGCGCTCTCGAACAGGAAAATATCCGTGGCTCGAGCCAAAGCAAATTCCGCATTCATGTAAAGCCAATGCACGAGCGAGCCGGGTTTATAGTTGAAGCTGCCGCCGTGCGGCGTATAAGCGCGCACGCCATGGCGTCGCCCCGGCAGAAGCGCCGGCGCGCGGGCGAAGAAGCCGCCCTTCGAGCCGTGGCCATGCACGACATCGGGTCGCGTCTCGCGGATCCGTTGGGCGACGTGAAAAAGGGCGCCCACATCGGACACGTGCGGATTGCGGCGCATCGGGACGCGCGTGACCCCTAGCTTCAACGTCGGCGCGAGATCGGCGAGCACGCGGCTCGCGCGGACGCCGCCGGTCAGCGCGTCGGTCACAAGTCCGACGGCATGGCCGCGCGCCGCCTGCTCGCGCGTCAAGTCGACGACGTGCCGGAATAGACCGCCGAGCGGCGCGCGGAGAACGTGAAGAATGCGCAGACGGCGCTCGCTCGATGAAAACGCAGACATCGCAGACGCCTTGCTGACTTAGAAGAACCGCTCCCGCACGGTGATCGTGTCGCCCGGCCGCACGGGCTGATCGATCGGAACGGAATAGGTAACAGGATAACCGTCAATCATTCGTGTCAGGTCTGCGCGGGTCTTTTCGCCTCGCGGCGTGTAGCCGCCGGCGATGGCGATCGCCGTCTGCACCGTCATCCCGCTGACAAACGGGAATTGGCCGGCGGTCGTTACTTCGCCCAGCACGAAGAACGGCCGGTAGGCCTCCACCTCGACCGAAACCTTGGGATCGCGCAAGAACCCGTCGTGCAGCTTCGCCGCGATCTCGCGTTCGAGGTCGTGAGTCGAGCGACCTTGCGCCGCAACCGGGCCGATCAGCGGCATCGAGATATGCCCCGATCCGTCGACGGCGTAGGAGTTGGACAGCGAATCCTGCCCGAACACGATGACGCGCAACCGATCGCCGCTCGACAATGTGTAGGGCATGTTTGGATCATCGAGGAAATACCCGGCCCGGTAGCGGGGCGCACAGCCGGCGAGCGCCGCCACCGCCAGGATGCACAGTGTCCGGAACCAACGCTGCATGTTCAAAATCCGCCACCGCGCGAGAGGCCGTCGACCTGACCGGTCGGAATTTTTAAGCGCGCATGGTTAAGAATTACTAACCGGGCACCTTTTGTTTACCGTTTCGGTTAACCGCGCTTTCACTATGTTTGGCGAAGATCGGCCCGACCGGTGAGAGGTGTGCCGATGCGTCGTGAGTCGATCAATGAGGGCGCCCCGTCCGACCGCCTGGATGGCGAACTCGATCTGAGGGGCGTCGGCCGAGCGATCGCGCGCCGAAAGCTTTGGGTGATCGGCGCGACGCTGGGCTGCCTCGCCTGCGCCGCGGCCTATGTATCCGTCGTCAAGCCGCGCTACACGGCCGACGCCAAAGTGCTCGTCGAGAACCAGGAAAACTATTTTACGCGGCCCTCCACGGCCAATGCGCCGAGCGCCGAGACCCAGGCGGCTGCGATCGATGCGGAAGCGGTCGCGAGCCAGGTGCAACTCGTGACGTCTCGCGACCTTGCGCGCGACGTCATCAAGGCGCTCGATCTGAGGGGCAACGCCGAGTTCGATCCCTCGGCCGGCGGCGGGTTCCTGTCGTCCTTGCTTGGCGGCCATCGCGCCTCAAGCGATTCGGAGAAGGTGGTCGAAGCCTACTTCGAACATCTCAACGTCTTCTCGGTCGTAAAATCGCGCGTCATCGAGATCGAATTCTCCTCGCAAGATCCCGATCTCGCCGCGCGCGCCGCCAATAAGATCGCCGATCTCTATATCGGCCTGCAGGCGGACGCCAAGCGCGCCGCCGCGCGCGCGGCGGCGGAATCGCTGGCCTCCCTCATCGCCGATCTGCGCACGAAAGTATCGCAAGCCGAGAGCAAGGCCGAGGAGTTTCGCGCCAACGCCGGCCTGACGATCGGCGCCAACAACGTCACCACGACCGGTCAGCAATTGACCGACCTCTCGTCGCAACTGACGCTCGCCAAGTCGGCGCAGGCCGAAGCCCAAGCGAAAGCCCGTTTCCTGCGTGACATCGTGAAGCAGGGACGCCTCGGCGACATCTCCGACATTAATAACAACGATCTTATCCGCCGATTGTCTGAGCAGCGCGCCACCTTGCGGGCGCAGATCGCCTCCGAATCCCGCACGCTCCTGCCGGGGCATCCGCGGATCCAGGAACTCAGCGCGCAACTGAAGGAACTCGATGGGCAGGTGCGCGTCGCCGTCGACCGCGCGGCGACCGCGCTTGAAAACGATGCGCGGGTCGCGGGCGGCCGCGTCGACAATTTGCAAGCCATCATCGGGCAGCAGAAAAAGACCATCGGCGGATCGAGCGTCGACGAGGCGCAGGCGCGCGAACTCGATCGCGATGCAAGGCTTTTGAAGGATCAGCTCGAAACCAGCGTTTCGAAATATCAGGAGGCCGTTGCGCGCGAAAACTCGGAATCGACGCCGGGCGACGCCCGCATCATCTCGCGCGCCGTCGCGCCGCAACTGCCGTCTTTCCCCAAAAAACTCCCAATCGTGGCGTTCGCCGCGCTTGCCGGTCTTTTGCTGTCGCTCGGTTTTCTCACCACGGCGGAGCTGATGTCGGGGCGCGCTTACGCGGAGGGGCCGATCCACGCGCCCGTGTCCGACGAGACGCCTGTCGGGGCGCCGCCGCTCCACGCGCGCGGCGAGCGGGCGACGCTCGATGAGGCGATCGGCGGGATCGAGAGGAAGGAGCCGCGCGTCTTCGTCGAAGCGGCGCCATCCTCGACTGCCTTATCCGGTCTCGCTGCGCGGCTTGCCGCAGGGCCGGCCGGCGACTTTGCGCAGCGCGTTCTTGTGACGAGCGAGGCGGAGAACGTTTCCGCGCGCGACGTCGCCTTGGCGCTCGGGCGCGCTCTCGCCCGCGATCATCGCGTGGTGCTGATCGACTTCGATCAGGCGACGGCCGCCGAGGACGAGCCGGGATTCGGCGAACTCCTGGCGGGTCACGCGACGTTCGAGGACACGATCCATCGCGATCGCGCGTCTCGGCTCCACATCGTGTCGGCGGGCGTCGAACCGATCGAATACGGCGAAAACGCCGATCTCATTCTTGATGCGCTGTCGCGCACGTACGATTTCGTGATCGTGGTGGCGCCGCCGATCTCCAGCGACGCGCTCGCGTTTGGCCTCGCGCCCGACGCCGATTGCGCGGTGCTCGCGTGCGCCGAGGAGCCTTCGCAGGCGACGCTGGACGACCTGAGGCGGGCGGGGGCAGGGGAGGCCATCGCGATCGCGGCGACCGCGCACGTCGCGGGTTCGGGAAGCGTTAACGCTGACGCAACAGCCGACGCGCAAACGGCCAGGCCCAGGCGCTTTGTTTGATGCGGCGTTTCGCTTTCAGCCTCGCGCTTTCGAGCCAGGCGTACAGGCGGCCCCGGCGAGTCACCGGCATCAAAGAATCGAACAGCGGCAGCGTCTGATCGCACCAATTGTCCTTGTAGCGCGCCTCCCCGATGCCGAGGTCGAAACCCGTCAGGCCTTCCTTGGCCTTTTGCTCAAGGACCGATTGCAGAAGCAGATCGCCAGGGCTTGATCTCGCGATCGCGGGATCTGTGTCGAACGAATTGACCATCAGATGAAAGCGGCCGTTGTGCGCGCCGCCGCCATAGGTCGCGATGAAGCGGCCCCCGTGCAGCAGCGCATGCATCTCGATCGCCGGCGCGCCGGTTTCGAAGCCGTCGAGGGCGGCCGCGCGCCAGAAGCGCCTCGCCTCCTCCGTTTCCAAAACGCTCGCGATCTTCTTCTGGCGGAAGCGCGCGATCTTCTGTTCGAAGAACGCGTCAAGAATGGCGATCGCGGCTTCGGGCGTCTGCGCGACAACGTGACGAACCGGCGCCGTGGCCTCGATCCGGGCGCGCTTCCTGGCGAGCTTCTTGAGCGTGTCTCTCGAGAGACGCGCTTTTTGGAAGGCCTCGAAGTCGGCGCTCAGCGCTCCGCCATGCAGCGAACTCGCGCTTGGCTGGTGGGGAAAAATGTCGAGCGGATTGGGACGACCGTCCCAAACTTCCGGCTGGTTTGTGAGGCGGAACAGGTCCGGCCGCCGTTTCGCTTTGGTTGCCGCGGCGCGCAGCAGAGAGATCAAATCGTCGCGCGAAAAGTCGATGTCGGGACGGAAAAGCCCGAGATTGGCGTTGGAATCCTTCCCGCCGACGAACTCGGCGACGCGGAACAAGCCTTCCCTCCGCACGCCAAAGGGCAGAAACGCGACGGGGTCGCCGGCGGCGTCATGGGCGACCACGAGCATCGGCGTCATTCGATACGGTCCGCCGAAAGCGGCGAGCCACGGGCGCAAGAATCGTCGCGTCTGATAGATCGCGCCGGGGCATGCAGCCTCCAGCGCGCCCCAGGCGGCGTCAGCGGCCTCCGGATCGGTGTGGACGTCGATGCGCCCCAGAGAACGCGCGCGGCCGGCGCGGCGCGCCACCCGGGCTGGGGCGTCGCCGGCGGCGGTCTGCTTTTGAACGGTGGAAGACAACGACACGACGCGCCAGGAGCAAGGCCAGGAGCAAGGCAAGGAAAAATTGTGCAGTCCGAACCTATAAGAAAACGTCACGCGGGAAGCGGTCGAGACGGGAAGGGCGCGACGATGAACGGCGGTCGATCTTTGCGCGCCCAGGCGCTCGGCGCCGGACTGAAGGCGCTCGGCGCTTCCAGGCTGCCGCAGTTGGCGGCGCCCTTCGCGCGCGGCCTTGGCGCGATCCTGATGTTCCACCACGTGCGGCCGTGGGTCCAGCGCGGCTTCGCGCCCAACCGCGGCCTGGAGATCACGCCAGCCTTCCTCGATGCGACGCTTGAGACGCTGAAGCGCCGCGGCTACGAGATCGTGTCGCTGGATGACGTCCCGGAACGAATCGCCTCGCCCCGCGCACGGCCCTTTGCGGCGCTGACCTTCGACGACGGCTATCGCGACAACCTCGACTATGCGTTGCCGGTTCTGGAGCGCCACGACGCCCCGTTCACGGTGAACGTCACGACCGGCTTCGCCGACGGCTCGGCGCGGCTTTGGTGGGCCGAACTGGAGGAGGCCGTGCGTGCGCTCCCGCGCGCGCCGTTCGAGGGCCGGATGCTCGCCGCCGAAACCGACGTCGAGAAGGCGCGGGCGTTCGCAACGATCTATTGGAGCTTAAGGTCGGGCTCGGAAGAGCGGCTGCTCGCCGAGGTCGCGACGCTCGCCGAGCTGGCCCGACTGAACGCGACCGCGATCACGCGGCGGCTTTGCATGGATTGGGACGAAATCGCGGCAATGGGCCGCCATCCACTGTGCGCCGTCGGCGTCCACACCCTGACGCACCCAAGGCTCGCCAAGCTCGACGCCGTCTCCGCGCGCCGTGAACTTGCCGAGAGCAAGGCCATCATCGAGGCGCGGGTCGGACGGCCCGCCCGCCACCTCGCCTATCCCGTCGGCGATGCGACTTCAGCGGGAGCGCGCGATTTCGCGTTGGCGGCGGACCTCGGCTTTGCGACCGGCGTCACCACGCGAAAGGGCATGATCTTCGCCGAGCATCGCCGGCAGCTGACGGCGCTGCCGCGGCTTTCCGTCAACGGCGAACACCAGGATCGCGCGGTCCTCGAGCTGCTTCTCACCGGCGCGCCGTTTCTTGTCTGGAACCGCGGCCGGCGCATCGCCGCCTGACGCTCAGGCGTCCTTTCGCTCCATCCAGCGCACCAGCGGCAGCATCGGCGCGACCCAGCCAAGCCCGATGACCATATAGATCAGCGCCTGCGCCAGGCCGGGCGCCTGCTGCACGGGGCGCGCCTGCGCCACAAGCATGCCGACCAGCGCGTAAACGGCGACGAAGGTCACCATGGCGACGGCGCCCCAGAATTTTCGCGCGCGACTGCGCATAATAGTTCTCCGCTCCGCGACATACCGTCCGTGGACGTGGCCCGCGCCGCGCCTTATCTCTCGCCGGCGAGCGCCAAGCAATGGCGCGCGAGGATGTTCATGACGAGTCTCTCTCCGTCCATTCCGTTCGAGCGCGGCGAAGCCGATCCGCTGGCGGCGGTTCGCGTTTGGCTGTGGGTCGTCGCGGCCTTGATCTTCGCCATGGTGCTCGTCGGCGGCGCGACGCGGCTGACGGAATCCGGACTTTCCATCACCGAGTGGAAGCCGATTTCCGGAGTTCTGCCGCCGACCAGCCATGCCGCATGGCTCGACGAATTCGACAAGTACAAGCGCATCCCGCAATTCGCGAGCCTTTTTCCAAGCATGACCTTGGCGGGGTTTCAAACCCTCTACTATTGGGAGTGGGGCCATCGGCTGCTCGGCCGGCTGATCGGGCTGGTCTTCGCCGTTCCGCTGGCCTGGTTCTGGGTCGCGGGGCGTCTCACGCCCTGGCTCAAGCCGCGCCTCCTCGGCGTCCTGATGATGGGCGCCCTGCAGGGCGTCGTCGGCTGGTGGATGGTCGCGTCGGGTCTCGTCGGCCGCATCGAGGTCGCGCCCGAGCGATTGGCAATCCATCTGCTGCTCGCCTCTTTGACGCTCGTAGCGGTCGTCTGGCTGGCGGTGCGGCTGCGGCTGCGGCCCGCGCCCGAGTCGCCGCCGCTGCGACTTAGCGCCGGTGCATCGTGGATGCTCGGCCTCATCCTGGCTCAGATCGGGCTCGGCGCGCTCGTCGCAGGATCGCGCGCCGGCTTGACCTACAACACCTGGCCGCTGATGGATGGGCGCTTCGTTCCGCCCGTCGGTCATCTCGTCTTGATGAACCCCTGGTGGAAGAACGGCTTCGAGAACGTCACGCTGGTGCAGTTCGACCATCGTATGCTGGCGTACACGATCGTCGTGGCGGCGCTTTGGCACGCCGTCGTCGCGCGCGCTCGCGCGCCCGCAACCAGAGCGGCCGCGCGGGCGACGGCGGTCGCAGGGCTCGTCGTCGTTCAAGCCGGCTTGGGAATCGCGACGCTGCTTCTCGTCGTGCCGATCTGGGCGGGTCTCCTGCATCAATTCGTCGCGATGATGACGCTGACTATGGCCACCGCGCATCGCGCCCGACTTGTCGTCGCTGATGCGCCGCGCCTCGTGGCGCCTGTCTGATCGACCCGCCGGGCGCCGTTACGCGCGCCAGATGAACGTGCTATGGCGCGTCGGCGTACGGTTGCGACCGAATACGAACGGCCTCTGGGAGAGACGAGGGTTTAGATCATGAAGTTCTGCATCATCGGCAACGGCGCGATGGGCGTCGCGCACCTGAAGGCTTTGGGCGCCATCCAGGGAATGGAAGTCAGCGCCATCCAGAGCCGCACCGCCGAGGGCACGGAAAAGACCGCCAAGGAATACAAGGTCCCGTTCTGGACCACCGACTTTGACGCCGCGATCTCCCGCAAGGACGTCGACGCCGTGATCCTAACCTCGCCGACGCAGATGCACCACGATCAGGCCGAGGCCTGTCTGAAAGCGGGCAAGCACGTCCTCATCGAAATTCCGATGACCGACTCGCTGAAGGACGCCGAACACCTGGTTCAGTTGCAGAAGCAGACGGGTCTGACCGCCATGGCCGGCCATGTGCGCCGTTTCAATCCGGGCCACCAATGGGTGCACAAGCGCATCGTCGCGGGCGAGTTGCATCTGCAGCAATTGCAGGCGCACACCTACTTCTTTCGCCGCAAAAACATGAATGCATTGGGCGCCCCGCGCAGTTGGGTCGATCATCTCCTGTGGCATCACGCCTGCCACACGGTCGACATGTTCATTTATCAGACGGGCGGGACGCCGACGCAGATCTACGGCGTCGAAGGCCCGCATCATCCCGAGCTCGGCATCGCGATGGATCTCGCCATCATCATGAAGGCGGCCAACGGCGCGATCTGCACGCTTTCGACCTCGTTCAACAACGACGGCCCGATCGGCTCGCCCTATCGCTATATCTGCGACAACGGCACCTACATCGCCTTCTACGACAATCTGACGGACGGCCATAACAAGCCGATCGACACGACGGGCGTCGACGTCTCGCAGAACGGCTTCGAGAACCAGGACCGCGAGTTCGTCAAGGCCATCCAAGAGAACCGCCAGCCGAACTCGAGCCTCGAAGACGCGCTGCGCGCCATGCAGACGCTGGATAAGGTCGAGCGGATGCTCGAAAAGAACAAGTAAGCAGGCGCCGACACGCAGCCGACAAAACAATCGGCTAGGAAGCGGGCGGGGGTCGCGAACCCCACCCGTTTTGTCTCCCGGGCCAGGCGTCGGCGTCCATGCGTTATCTCGCCTTCTTGATAGCGGTCCTCGGCTCCGTCGCGTTCGCCGCGCTGGCGCCGTTCGCCGGCGCCTGGTCCTGGTGGATCTGCGCCGCTTTTCTCGGCGCGACGGCGATCGGCGTGTGGGACCAGTTGCAGACGAAACACTCGCTTCGCCGCAACTACCCGATCCTCGCCAATCTCCGCTTTCTCTTGGAGAAGGTGCGACCCGAGATCCGACAATATTTCCTCGAAAGCGATCTCGACGGCGTGCCGTTCAACCGCTCGGATCGGGCCGTCGTGTATCAGCGCGCCAAGATGCAATTGGAGACGCGTCCCTTCGGCACCGAGCGCAACGTCTATGCGGAAGGTTACGAATGGCTGGCGCACTCCCTGGCGCCCGCCACAGTCGCCAATCACGATTTTCGCGTGACCGTGGGCGGCCCAGCCTGCAAGCAGCCCTATTCGCTATCGCTTTTCAACATTTCGGCGATGAGCTTCGGCTCGCTCTCCGCCAACGCGATCCGCGCGCTGAACAAGGGCGCGAAAGCGGGCGGCTTCGCGCATGACACGGGCGAAGGCGGCTTCTCCCGCTATCATCGCGAGTTCGGCGGCGACATCGTCTGGGAGATCGCCAGCGGCTACTTCGGCTGCCGGACGGCCGATGGCGCGTTTAGCCCGGAGCGCTTCGCGCAGACGGCGCGCGAGCCGCAAATCAAGATGATCGAGATCAAGCTGTCGCAAGGCGCGAAGCCGGGCCATGGCGGCTTGCTGCCGGGCAGGAAGGTGACGGCCGAAATCGCCGCCGCGCGCGGCGTTCCGATCGGCGTCGATTGCGTCTCGCCGGCGAGCCACCGGGCGTTCCGGAGTCCGATCGAACTGATGCGCTTCGTCGCGCGCCTGCGCGAACTCTCCGAAGGCAAGCCGGTCGGCTTCAAGCTCTGCATCGGCCACAAGACGGAGTTCATGGCGATCTGCAAGGCCATGCTCGAAACGGATATCCTTCCCGACTTCATCGTCATCGACGGCAAGGAGGGCGGCACCGGCGCGGCGCCGCTCGAATTCGCCGACTTCCTCGGCTTTCCGCTGCGGGAGGGCCTCGTCTTCGCGCACAATTGCCTGCTCGGCGCAGGCGTGCGCGATCGCATTCGGATCGGCGCGAGCGGGCGCATCATCACCGCGTTCGACATGGTGCGCACGCTGGCGCTCGGCGCCGATTGGTGCAATGCCGCGCGCGGTTTCATGTTCGCCATCGGCTGCGTGCAGTCGATGACCTGTCACACCGACCATTGCCCGACGGGCGTCGCAACGCAGAACCCGGTTC
This sequence comes from Beijerinckiaceae bacterium, assembly GCA_965276595.1. GTDB lineage: Bacteria > Pseudomonadota > Alphaproteobacteria > Rhizobiales > Beijerinckiaceae > Terripilifer. Next base: position 821,592 of record CBDIBA010000012.1, on the reverse strand, counting down.
GCCAGCGCGCCATCGTCGTGCCAGATAAGGCGGAGCGCGTCGCCCGCTTTCACGCGCGCAGCCTCGACGCGCTCGGCGAGCTGATCGCGGCCTCCGGCCTCAGCCGCCCGCGCGACATTCAGCGCAATCAGATCATGCGACGGATTTCCGAGACTCAGACGGAAAGCTTCGCTCAGATCTATCCCGAGTTGAAAGTCGGCGAGTTCCTTCGCCGGGACGGGGACACGGATTACTTGAACCTGTGGGATCAGGCGAACCCCGCGTATTTCGGGCCGCGCCAGGATGTTGCGTCCAGCGCCTAATCGATGAGGCGGGCGTATTCGATCTTTGGGCAACGATCCATGACGACAGTGAGGCCTCGCGCGCGGGCATTCCTGGCGGCCGCCTCGTTGACGACGCCCAACTGCATCCAGACGACCTTGGGCTGAGGGTCGAGTTGCAGCGCCTCGTCGACGGCGGCGCCGGCCGCCTCCGAATTGCGGAAGATGTCGACCATGTCGATCGGCTCGCCGACATCGGCAAGGCGCGCGAAGGCCGCCACTCCGCCGATCGCGCGGCCGGCGAGACCGGGGTTGATCGGAATGGCGCGGTAGCCGTGCGCCAGCAGGAATTTGAACACGCCGTTGGAAGGCCGCGCCGGATTGTCCGAGGCGCCGACCACCGCGATCGTCTTGACGCTCGTGAGGACGCTGCGGATCAGATCGTCGGAATAGGTCTCCGTCATGGATGCGCCCCCGAGTTTTTTGCGCCCGCTTATTTCGGCGCGCGACGTCCGTTTCAAGTTCATGGCGCAGCGCATGTGTCTTGCCAGCGCTGCCGTCCGCGTCGACAATGTTAGCAGTGAAAGAGGGGGAAATGCGATGATCCGATCCGTCCACATCGGCTTGCTGGCGGCCTGCCTCAGTGCGCCGTTTGCGGCGCCGTCGCTTGCGCAGGGGCTCATCACGGAGCAGCGCCTCTCCGCCGCCCTCGTCAACGAGGCGCTCGGCGCGGCGGTCGCCGCCTGCGCCGCCAGCGGCTACAAGGTGTCGGCTGTCGTCCTCGACATGGACGGCGTCCGCATGGGGACGTTGCGCGGCGACGGCGCGGGGATTCACACGGTCGATAGTTCCTTCCTCAAGGCCTATACGGCCGTGACATATCGCGAAGACACAATCGAGCTCGAAAAGAAGCTTAAGGACGGTCGTATGTCGATCCTGCAAGATAAGCTGCCCAATATCGCCGTTGCGGGCGGCGCGGTGTCGATCAAGGTCGATAGCGTGGCGATCGGCGCGCTGGGCGTCGGCGGCGCGCCCGGCGGCGAGAAGGACACCGCCTGCGCGCGGGCGGGCGTCGACAAGATCAGAGATCGCCTCAAGTAGACGGCGCGCCGCCGGCTTGGCGCTATGATGCTCGGGCAGGTCGGCGTGATTCGCCGGCCATGAGCATCGAGGGCGCATGGCCGAGTTTCCCTTCCGAAAGGCGCATTTTATCGGCGTCGCAGGCGTCGGCATGAGCGCAACGGCGATCCTCCTGCGCGACAGCGGCGTTGCGGTCACCGGGTCGGACGAGGCGGTCTATCCGCCGATCTCCCACGTGCTCCAGCGCGAAGGTCTTGCGCGCCAGACGCCCTATGCCGCGACGAACATCCCCGCGGACGCCGACTGCATCGTAATCGGCAAGAACGCGCGGCTGACGCCCGAGAGCAATGTCGAAGTCGCCGAAGCGTTCGCCCGCGCGGCCGCGCCGGGCGGTCCCAAAATCCTGTCGTTCGCCGACGTTCTCGGGCTCCTTTCGCGCGGCAAGCAAACGATTGTCGCCGCCGGCTCGTTCGGCAAGACGACGAGCGTGTCGATGCTCGCGCATTGCCTCGCGAGCGCCGGGCTCGACCCGTCCTGGATGATCGGCGCCTTGCCGCTGTCGCCCACGCGAGCGGCCGTCGTCGGCGCGGGCGACGTGTTCCTGCTGGAAGGCGATGAATATCCCTCGTCGAACAGCGACGATCGCTCGAAGTTCTTGCACTACCATCCCTCGCACGTGCTGCTGACCCCGCTAGCGCACGACCATGTGAACGTATTCCCGACCGCTGCCGACTACTTGGCGCCGTTTCACCGATTGATCGATTTGGTCCCGCCCGAGGGGATTGTCGTCGCGGCGACGAGCGGCGAGTTGAGCCGGAAATTCCTCGACGCGTTGGAGCGCCCGGTCATTTCGTTCGGCATCGAGGCGGGCGACTGGCGCGCAGCGGAGATCGAATGGGGCGAACGTTCGCGCTTCACGCTGACGCATGAAGGCCGCGCGGTGGCGCGCGTGGAGACAGGGCAGTTGGGCTTGCACAACATCGAGAACATGGTCGGAATTGGCGCCTTTGCGCTCACGCGCGAGTTGGTTTCCGTCGAGCAATATGTCGCGGCGATGGGATCGTTTCGCGGCATCGTGCGCCGTCTCGACCGCAAGTCCGAAAAAACCTCGCTCCAGATGTTCGAAGGTTTCGGCTCCTCTTACGACAAGGCGCGCAGCGCCATCGCCGCGATGAAGCTGCATTTCCCGAGGCGTCGTCTCATCGCGATTTTCGAGCCGCATACGTTTTCATGGCGCAATCGCGGGACGCTGCATTGGTACGACGATGCCTTTGCCGGTTGCGACAAGGTCTTCATCTACGAGCCGGCCTCGCAAGGCGCGGCGACGCACGAGCAGGTGGGGCTGGAGGACATCGTCGGGCGCGTGCGCGCCGCCGGCTACGACGTTACCCCTATCAGGTCGCGCGAGGAGGGTCTCGCGGCGCTGGACAGCGCGCTGCGCGCCGACGACGCCGTGTTGTTCCTCACGTCCGGCGATCTCGGCGGCTTGATCGAGGCGGCCCCCGCGCTAGCCGAACGGCGGTGGCCCGCGTAGCGGCGATGTGGTATTAAGATACCATGCTGTTTTGACGCTTATTTTGAGGGCTTGCAGCCATGCTCGTTGACAGACGATCGCTGCGTCTTCTATAAGCGCGGCGACTTCGACGCGCCGTCTTCTCGCGTCGACTTTCGCGAGGACGTTCTTTCCCATGTACGGCAACACCACCCTCACCAAACCGGCCGAGGTCGAAAAGAAGTGGGTGCTGATCGACGCCTCCGGCCTCGTCGTCGGTCGGCTCGCTTCGGTCATCGCCATGCGGCTTCGCGGCAAGCACAAGCCGTCGTTTACCCCTCATGTCGACGATGGCGACAACGTCATCGTGATCAACGCGGAAAAGGTGGTGCTGACCGGCCGCAAGGTCGAGCAGAAGAACTACTACCATCACACGGGCTTCGTCGGCGGCATCAAGGAGCGTTCGGCCAAGATGATCCTCGAAGGCCGTTTTCCCGAGCGCATCCTCGAGAAGGCCGTGGAGCGCATGCTGCCGCGCGGGCCCCTCGGGCGCCAGCAGTTCGGCAATCTGCGCGTCTACAAAGGCGCGACCCATCCGCATGAGGCGCAAGCCCCGGCGTCGCTCGATGTCGGCGCGCTGAACGCCAAGAACAAGAAGAGCGCGTGATCATGGCCGAGACGACCATTTCTTCTCTGCAAGACCTGAAGAGCGCCACGACAGGGTCCGCAGGCGGCGCGCCTGCCGAGGCTCCGCGATACGTGCAGAAGCTCGACAAGCAGGGCCGCGCCTACGCGACCGGCAAGCGCAAGGACGCGGTCGCCCGCGTGTGGATCAAGCCGGGCAGCGGCCAGATCACGGTCAACCAGCGGCCCGTCGAGGTTTATTTCGCCCGTCCGGTGCTGCGCATGGTCCTGCGCCAGCCGCTCGTCGTCGCCGACCGCGCGACGCAATACGACCTCGTGGTGTCGGTCGCTGGCGGCGGCCTGTCCGGGCAGGCGGGCGCCGTACGTCATGGCCTCGCCAAGGCGCTGACGCATTACGAGCCCGATCTGCGGCCCGCCCTCAAGCGGGAAGGCTTTTTGACGCGCGACTCCCGCGTCGTCGAGCGCAAGAAGTACGGCAAGAAGAAGGCGCGGCGCAGCTTCCAGTTCTCGAAGCGTTGACGGGTTCTTTGTGCAAGCGAAAAGCCGCTTTCGGGCGGCTTTTCTGCCGTCGCAACACCTCCTAATTTAGAGCGTCGGCCGAGGCGTCTCGGCGCCTGCGACCACGATATCGAGGTCTGGCCGCAGCTTCGGCAACAGGAGCGCGAGCGCCGTTGCGATTTCGCCCGCGTGCTTGAGGGAGAGCGCGCTCATTTCGACGATGGATTCATCCAGTTCGTCTTGCACGACAACGCTGTAGGGATCGTCGGCTCCGGTACGGCCGCGCGTCGTCACAATGTAGGCCGGCATCTACGCCTCCCGCTGCGGCTTTTATTGTCGTTACGTCTATGAATTCCGGATCGCGGGCGAGGTCAAGGCCGATACCCGCCAATCGCGTAACACCTTCGTAAAACGTTCACACCGCAAGCGACGCCGAAGGTCTCGGCGCGGCGAACACGACGTCAGCAACCCTGTCAGCAGCCCTTGCGCGCATCGCCGCCACAGCCCATCCTGCCGGCACCCTCTTTCATGGGACACCACACCCGATGCGCGCCAAAGCACTCAGGACGTTTCCTCTTCTCGTGATTCTCGGAGGGCCGGCGGCGTTTGCGCAAGGCGCCGTCGCATCGAACAACGTGTCGTTGGACAATTTGACCTTTCCGGCCCGCGACAACACGACCGTCACGATCAAGCATATCGACGTGACCGGAACGAACGCCTTGAAAGAGGACATCGCCAAGCTGTTCGACCCCAGCACGCCGAAAAGCGCGGTCGCTGACGCGGCCGCAAAGCTAACGGCTGATAAGATCGTAGTTCCCGACGCCGTTGTCGCGTTCGAGAACGGCAGCGTCACGCTGCATGGGATCGCAATGACGAACGTCAACCAGGGAAAGGTCAATTCAGTCACCGTCTCGGGCGCCGATGGCGGCGGGAAGACGGAGAGAGGAGACGCCTTTACATTGAAAGGGCGTCAGCTCGACTTGAAAAACGTCGATTTCTCCAAAGCTTTTCAGGCGTTCAAAGATGGCGACCTTGCGTCCTCGATGATGCGCGCCACGACCGTTACATGGCAAGGGTTCGAGGCGACGATCGTCGACCGGGACACGCCCGCGGACGCGGCGGGCGGCAACTTGATCAAGGCCAGCCTGGCGTCTTTCGCAGGCCAGAGCGCCTACGACGGCGACATTCCCGCCACGAGTTCGGGAAAGGCCGAGCACATCGTCGTCGCCTTCCCGAAGGCGTCCAACATCGGCAAGCAGCTTGCGGCCTTTGGGTTCGACGGGATCGACGCCGGACTGACCTTCGCCGGCTCCTACGACAAGGCCAAGAAGACGATGGCGATCGACAATTATACGTTCACCGCCGCGAACGCCGGCGCGCTGACGATCAAAGGCGGCGTCGGCAATGTCGATCCGTCGTTCTTCACAGCCAAAGGAAAGCCGAAACTGAACAAGCTGATCGACGCCGACATCGACACGCTCTCGCTCAACTATGCGGACAACGGACTTTTTGCAAAAGTCGCCGCTTACTTTGCGACGCAACATAAAACGACCGTCGATCAGGTGAAGGCCGACTGGTCGACCCTGGTCGGTCAATTCCTCCCGCTCATCCTGGGCGGCGATCCGGCCTCGCTCGTTCTCGCGCAGGCGGTCGACAAATTCATCGCCGATCCGAAATCGTTGACGATCGCCATCAAGGGCAAAAACGGTCCGGTTCCCGTGACGGACTTCATGGACCTGTCCGATCCGAAGTCGATCCTGTCGAAGATCAATCTCACGGCCGTCGCGGGGCCGTGACGCCGCAATGGCGAACAGAACGCCGATCGACAACGCGCTCGTGGGGCCGCTCCGCGGCGGCTCGCACGAACCGACCTTCGCCGGCGCGCAATCTTTCATGCGCCGGCGGTTTAGCAAGGACTTTGCAGCGGCGGACGTGGTGGTCTGGGGGGTTCCCTATGACATGGCGACGTCAAATCGCCCGGGCGCAAGGTTCGGTCCAGCGGCCATCCGCCGCGCGTCCATGGTCTTCGACGGCGATCCTCAATATCCGTCCCGCCTCGATCCATTCGAGATCCTGACCGTTATCGACGGCGGCGATTGCTTTTTCGAGTACGAACGCCTCAGCGATGCGCCAGGATTTATCGAACGCCAAACGCGAGAGATCGTCTCTGCGGGCGCGCATCTCGTTTCGCTCGGCGGCGATCACTTCATCAGCCTGCCGCTGCTGCGCGCCCACGCCGCGCGCCATGGACCGCTGGCGATCGTGCAGTTCGACGCGCATCAGGATACTTGGAATGACGATGGGTCCGGCATTTCGCATGGCACCTTCGTGACGCGCGCCGTGGATGAAGGTTTGATCGATGGAGCGCGCTCCATTCAACTTGGCGTGCGCACGGTGGCCCCGGACGATCAAGGCGTCGAGGTGGTCGATGCGGACGCGTGTCATGAACTCGGCCCCCGTGCCCTTGCGGCCCGCATCGCGGCGCGTGTCGGCGACGGACCGGCCTATTTAAGCTTCGACATCGACGCGCTCGATCCTGCGTTTGCTCCTGGGACGGGCACGCCCGTCGCAGGCGGCCTCTCGAGCGCCGCGGCGCTGACGGCTTTGTGGGGTTGCCGGCAAATCGACTGGCGCGGCATGGATGTGGTCGAAGTGTCGCCGCCCTACGACCACGCCGACATTACTGCGGTCGCCGCCGCAACCGTCGTTCAGCGTTATCTTCAAATCCTTGCGGCGCGGCCGCGCCGGAAGGAAGGAATCCGGTCATAGGAAATGCGGCAGGCGAGGGGGTGCGACCCTGGCGTTGCGGAGCGGATCGCCGGCTTCTTCGCCGAACAGACGGATCATGTTTCCACCTCCGGCCTTGGCGATGTAGAGCGCCGAATCGGCTTCGGCGAACAATTGCGCAGGCTCCTGAGGATGCCTGCGCTGTAAGATCGAGACGCCGATCGACACGCCGGCGTCGACGCGCGCGTTTTTCAAGACGTAGGGCTGTCGCAACGCCCGCAACGCGTTCGCCAGCGTCTGCGCCATCTCCGAGGGGCCGAGGCAGGCGTGGATTAAAGCGACGAACTCGTCTCCTCCGATCCTCGCCACGAGCACGGCGTTGTCGAAAACGCGGTTCAGCCGCGCCGCAACCTGCCTGAGGCACTCGTCGCCTGCGGCGTGTCCCAGACGGTCGTTGATCTGCTTGAAGAGATCGAGGTCGACGAGCGCGAGAGCCGACGTCGAGACGCCGTCGAAGGGATGGCGGGCGAACTCGGCGAACCGCGTCTCGAAAGTTCCGCGGTTGGCCAATCCTGTCAGCGGATCGCGTTCGGCAAGATCTTTTAGGCGGTTCCAAACCGCCTTCTCTTCGGTGATGTCTTGCTTCGCGCCGAAGATGCGGACAGGCCGGCCTTGTTCGCAGGCGACTTGCGCTGTCAGTCGCATCCATCGCTTGTCGCCGCATCGCGTCCAGATTTGCGCGTCGAGCGAAAAGCCTGCGCGGTTGCGGATCGCCTCCGCCCGCAGCCGCTCCATTTGTCGCCGCGACTCCTTTTGATAAAGTTCGAGGGTCGCGCCGCGGCGCACAGCGGAGCCGCGCGGCAACCCGAAGATGTCATAGACGCCGTCCGTCCACGTCAGCGCCTCGGTCTTCAGATCGCATTCCCACGCGCCCATGCGCGCGAGCCGCGAAGCCTGATCGTACAAAGTCTTAACACGAGCAAGAGGATGTATCGCGCCGGACGAGGCTCGATTGGATAGCATCGCGCGGCCGTTGATTGCGCCAGGCGGCGGGTTGGACGAGATCGCAAGCTATGCGCAAAAGGTTAAGCTCGTATTGGATCGACGAGGCGCATGGCTCGCCTTGACACCCGCGGGGTCGCGAGACCAAACAGCCGATCGAGGAGTCACACGATGGTTGCGAAGATCTTCATCGATGGCGAGGCTGGCACGACGGGGCTTTTGATCCGCGAGATGCTGGGCGCCCGTCGCGATGTCGAACTCGTCTCGATCGCCGCGGAGAAGCGCAAGGACGTCGTGGCCAAGAAGGCCGCGATGGCTGGCGTCGACGCCGTCGTCCTTTGCCTGCCGGATGAAGCGGCGAGGGAAACGGTTGCGCTGATCGACGACCTGCGAGGCGCCGCGCCGAAAGTGCTCGACGCCTCCACGGCGCATCGCGTTTCGCCCGATTGGGTCTACGGCTTTCCAGAACTCGACGACGGACAGGCGCAACGGATCGCCGCGGCGCGCAAGGTCGCCAATCCCGGCTGTTACGCGACGGGCGCCATTGCGCTGCTGCGCCCGCTCGTCGATGCGGGATTAGCGCCGGCGGATTCCCCGATCTCCATCAATGCGGTTTCGGGCTACAGCGGCGGCGGCAAGTCGATGATCGCGGCGTTTGAGAGCGCAACGGCGCCCGACTTCGAGCTCTACGCGCTAGGGCTCGAACACAAGCACGTCCCGGAAATTCAGCGCTACGCCCGCTTGGAACGGCGCCCGCTGTTCGTGCCGTCGGTCGGCGCTTTTCGCCAAGGCATGCTCGTGTCGATTCCGCTTCATCTCGACATGCTGCCGTCAAGACCATGCGGCGCCGATCTCGAGCGCGCGCTGGTCGAACGTTACGCCGGCGGCCCCTTTGTCTCGGTCGTCGGCGCCCAGGCGTTGGCGAAGGAGGGCGGCAAACTCGAGCCGCAATCCCTGAACGGTACGAACAGAATGGAACTACGCGTCTGCGCCAACGATGAGCGCCGCGAGGCGGTGCTCATCGCGAAACTGGACAATTTGGGCAAAGGCGCGTCGGGCGCAGCGGTTCAGAACCTGGCGTTGATGCTGAACCTCTGACGTCCGTTGCGCGGCGGCGTTTAGGGGCAGTCCTGCTGATAGGTCTGGTAGACCGTCGTCGGCTGCAAGAAGGTGCGCTGCACCGTCTGGTAGCTCGTCACCGGCACCTGATGCGTGGTGCGAACCGTTTCGTAGCTGCGGACCGGCACCTGGCTATACGACGCGACCGTGCGATAGGTCGTGACGGGCACCTGATGCAGCGTGCGAACCGTCTGATAGTTCGTCACCGGCACTTGCCTGTACGATTCGACGTTCGCGTAGGAGCGCACCGGAACCGTGTATGCGCGTGTGACGCGCTGATAAGCGGTCACCGGCACGGAAACGACGCTCGGGGCCGAGTAGACGGCCGGCGTGTCGTAGGATTGCTGCACGCCGTATCCATAACCTCCGCCGGCGTAACCCCCATCGGAGTAGCCGCCGCCGTCGTAACCTGCGTCGGAATATCCGCCGCCGTAGCCGGTCTGATCGCCATAGGCGTAGTCGCCGCCATAACCGGCGCCGCCGTAACCCAGGCCCGTTCCAACCGCGAGGCCCGCCGCGAAGCCGAGACCCGTGCGATAGCGACTGCCGTTGCGGTAGCCGATGCCCTGACGGAAGCCGCCGCGGTTAAAACCGCCGCGATTGAACCCGCCGCCTTGGAAGCCGGCGCCGCGGTACACGCGACCGCCATTAAAGCCGGCGCCGCCGCGATAGACGCCGCCGCCGTTGAAGCCGGCGCCGCCATGGAAGCCTCCGCCGCCAAAACCGCCGGCCCGGCCGCCGCCGTGAAAGGCGGCCCGATATTGCTGTTCGCCGGCGACCGCCGGAACAGTCAGTGCGACGCCGGCCAGGAGCGCAAGGATTGTTCGTGCCGTTTTGCTACGCATTGCTGCAACCTCTGTCTCGAAGGTGATCCGACGGACGCTGCGTCAATCGCTTGTGTCCAAGATCAGGACGCCGACGCGTCCTTGCTGAAGAAGTAGCAACCTGCGAACCAGCGCATCGGCTCCTTTGCTTTTATGGTTGACGCGTCAGGCCGCGCTTCCCCATGCGACCACGCGGTTGGCCTGCTGGCCGAGACCGTCGATGCCGCAAGCCATCGTGTCGCCCGCTTTCAGGAAGTTTGGCGGCTTGCGGCCGAGCGCCACGCCGGCCGGCGTGCCGGTGGTGATGATATCGCCCGGATCGAGGCGCATGAAGGCCGACACATAGGAGACGAGATGGCGAACGCCGAAGATCATCTTTGACGTGTGGCCGGATTGCTGGCGCGCTCCATTGACGTCGAGCCAGAGCGCGAGATTCTGCGGGTCGACGATCTCGTCGGTCGTGACGAGCCATGGGCCTGTCGGGCCGAAAGTGGGACAGCCTTTCCCTTTGGTCCACTGACCCGCGCGTTCGATCTGATACTCGCGCTCCGACACGTCGTTGCAGACGCAATACCCCGCGACGTGATCGAGCGCGTCGGCCTCGGCGATATAGGACCCGCCCGTTCCGATGACGACGGCGATTTCGATTTCCCAATCGCCCTTCGTCGCGCCCTTCGGCAGAACGATATCGTCGTTCGGCCCGCAGATGCTGTTCGGGGCCTTGTTAAAGATGATCGGCTCCTTGGGAACCGCGTTGCCGGATTCTTCGGCGTGATCGTGGTAGTTGAGCCCGATCGCAATGAAATTGCCGGGCTGCGGAACACAGGAGCCGAGGCGCTCCCCGTCAGGCGCCAGCGGCAGATCGTTCGGGTTAAGCGCCGCGAACTTCCGCAAGGATTGCGGTGATAGCGCTTCGCCTCTGAGATCGGAAACGACGCTACTAAGATCGCGTAGTCGACCATTTGCGTCGATCATTCCGGGCTTTTCCTTGCCGACGCGGCCAAAGCGCACAAGCTTCATGGCGATCCTCCCAACCGATGGTCGACGCATGATGCGTCGGCGAGGCCATCAACCGCAAGAGGCGCCCCGGCGCATCGTCAAAAGGCTGTGCTTACCGGCTGCGGCTATGCCTTTAAGGCTTCGCTAACCATACAGTTCAAAAATGAGGCAATGAAACGAATCGCCGCGCGCTGAAAGATTGAGAAAATGACGACAATCATGGGGCGCGTCGCCCTCGCGGGCGCCATCAGCCTGATAGGCGCGCCCGCAGCCCTGGCCGGCGCCTTCGGTCTGCACGAGCAAAGCGCGGAAGCGCTGGGCGAGTCCTTTGCCGGCGTCGCCGCCGGCGCAGGCGGCTTGTCCGCGATGTTCTGGAATCCAGCGACGTTGACCGAACACGCGGGGATCCAAACGTCGTCGTCCTACACGCTGATCCTGCCCTATGCTTCGGACACGCGCATCGTCGGCAGTTCCGCGCCGCTCTTCGCGCTGCCGTCGGCGGGGAGTGTCATCGACCCGGCTTTCTTGCCGGCCGGCTACGGCAGCATCCAACTGACCGACAGCCTTTGGGCCGGCGTTTCGATCACGTCGCCGTACGGATTGACGACGAAAAACCGTTTCGGCACGGCGCCCGGACTTTGGGGCATGACCACGTCGATCCGCTCCTACGATATCGCGCCGCAACTCGCCTACAGGGTCAACGACTGGCTTTCGATCGGCGCCGGAGCGCAAGTCATGTACTTCAGCGTGCGCGAGACCTCGGCCGGCTCCTTGATTCCCGGAGCCGTCAACGAGTTGAACGGCGACAGCTGGGGCGCAGGCTTTACGCTCGGCGCGACGCTGACGCCGTTCGACGGGACGGAGATCGGCGTCGGATACCGGTCGGAAGTCTACGAAGACTTGACAGGAACGCTGACCGGCCCGTTCGGACCCTACGTCGATCGAATCGACGCACCGTTGACCACGCCGGAATCTGTCAACCTCGGCGTTCGTCAGCGGCTTTCGCCGCAATGGACTTTGCTCGGCGGAGCAGAATGGACGAACTGGAGCGAAATCAAGAACCTCACGGCGACATCGGCGTTCTTCCCGGCGCCCAACGCGATCGTTGCCAAGCAGGCGCTGAACTATCGTGACGGCTGGATGTTCTCGCTGGGCGCCGAATACGCGTGGAGCCAAAGCCTGACGTTACGCGCCGGCGGCGGCTATGAGATTTCGCCGATCGACGATTTGAACCGCGAGGTCCGGTTGATCGACTCGGACCGCGTCTGGCTCTCGGTCGGCGCGAGCTATCAGGTCAATGCGAAGTTCAAGATCGATTTCGGCTACGCGCACGTTTTCTACCGCGACGGGACGATCGACATTCCCGCCGGTTCGACCTTCCCGCCGATCCCGCTCACCTATGTCGGCGCAACATCCGGTCGCGGCGACGTGGTCTCGCTTGGTCTCACCTACCGGTGGGACAATCCCGTTGCCGCCGTCGTCGCGAAATATTGAGCCGAAGCCGATTACGCTTTCACCCGAACGTAGTCGCCCGGCGCATCGGCAAGCGGCGCAAGCCGGCCCGCGCCAGGTCGCCGCGCCGGGACTTTCTCCGGCGCCAGCGTTTCGATCCACTTGATCCAATCGACCCACCAGGAGCCGGGATGTTCGGCCGCGGTGGCGACCCAATCCTCGAATGCGACGCCCGGTTTGCCATTGGTCCAATATTGATATTTTGGCTTTGTCGCGGGATTGACCACGCCGGCGATATGACCTGACCCGCTCATCACGAAACGCGTGTCGCCGCCAAACAGCTTGCCCCCGTAGAACACGGACTTCGCCGGCGCAATGTGATCTTCGCGCGTCGCAAGATTGTAAATCGGGATTGTGACCTTCGACAGATCGAGTCGGTGGCCGAGCAGATCGAGCTTGCCCCGCGAAAGATTGTTCTCGATGTAGCAGTTGCGCAGGTAGAAGGAGTGGTTGGCTTTCGGCATGCGCGTCGAATCCGAGTTCCACACGAGAAGATCGAATGGCGGCGGCTCCGCGCCTTTCATGTAGTTGTTGACGACGTAGCTCCAGATCAGTTCGTTTGGCCGCAGCATGTTGAAGGCCGAGGCCATGCGCGATCCTTGCAAGAAGCCGTGTTCGTGCATCGCGGCTTCGATTTTCTTGATGCGCTCGGCGTCGACGAAATGCTTGAGATCTCCCGCGTCGGTGAAATCGACCTGAGTGGTCAGCAAGGTTGCGCTTGCGATGCGATCGTCTCTCGTCGCCGCCATATAGGCGAGCGTGATGGCGAGCAGCGTGCCGCCGACGCAATAGCCGACCGCATTGACCCGCCGTTCGCCCGTCGCCTGCTCGATGGCGTCGAGCGCCGTCAGAACCCCTTCCTGCATATAGGCGTCGAAGCTTTTCTCCGCTTGGCGCGCATCGGGATTGACCCATGACATGACAAAGACGGTCAAGCCCTGCGCCACGCACCAGCGGATGAAGCTCTTGTCGGCGTTGAGATCGAGCACGTAGAACTTGTTGATCCATGGCGGCGTGATGAGCAGCGGACGCCTGAAGACGCTTTTTGTCGTTGGCGTATATTGCAGCAGTTCGAACAGATCGTTGCGGAACACGACCTTGCCGGGCGTCGTCGCCATGTTGACGCCGAGTTCGAACTTCGAGGCGTCGGCTTGTCGTATCTTGAGTTGCCCTTTGCCGGCCTCGACATCCTCGGCGAGCATGCGCATGCCCCGCACGAGGTTCTCGCCGTTTTCCTTGATTGTCGTGCGCAACAGTTCGGGATTGGTCGCGAGAAAATTCGACGGCGAAACCGCGCCCGCGATCTGGCGCAAGTAGAATTTGGCGCGCTCGCGGGTCGTCTCGTCGACGGTCTCTGCGTTCTCGACGAGGTCGTTCGCCCAATTCGTCGTGAGCGAGTACGCCTGACGCAGAAAATCGAAGAACGGATTTTGCCGCCATTCCGGATCGGCGAAGCGCTTGTCGCTGCGATCCGCGGGGACGACCTCCGGCGCGTCATCGCCCGAGAAGCGCCGCAGCGTCGCGCCCCACAGATCGACGAAGTGGGTTGCGATGCCCGTCTGCGCTTGCAGCGCGCGCGTCGGGTCCGACATCCAGTATTCGGCGATCTTGCCCAGAGTGCGCGCAGCGTCGCCCACATTGTCCGCGAACGCCGGATCGGCGCGCCCCGCTTCGATCGGGCTGAGATAAGCGGCGAGCGCCTTGCCGCCTTCCTCGGCCAGTTTCGCGAGGTTCGCCGACAGCGCTTCGAAATCGAGCGTCGGAGTCGCCGCGGAAGGCGCGTCGAGCGGAGGTCGGGTGGGGGCCGGTCTTTCGGGCGTGGACGGCGTCGCCCCCCCAAACGGCGACGGCGGCGCATCGGAGGCGCGAAACCCTGTTTTTTCTGTAGTCATTCTAGCCCGCTTTGCGCCGGTGGCCGCCGCGTCTCGTTTCGGACATAATAGATTTTTACGTCCACGCGGCGAAATGATCCACTCGGCGCACATATGGGATCGCGGCCGTGTCATGTCGATGAAGCCGATGCGTTCTTTTGCGAGCCTTGCTGTCGCGACGGCGGCGACGGCGGCGATCTGTTGCGCCGCGCCCACGGCGGCCTCGGCTCAGGCTCCGCCGGCGCAACCGCCGTCCACGAGCGTCTTCGACGATGTTGCCAAAACGTTGAAATTGGAGGCGACCCCGCGCGATCCCGCCGACTTCGTGCGGGCGTCTCGCAAGCCGGGCGAGCTTGACTATGTGCCGGTCGGGGGCGCGCGGCCCGAGCCGGCGCAGCCGCTGATGACGCCCGACCAGATCCGCGCGCGCGAGGCCGAGCTCGAGAGCCTACGCGCGCGACAGGACGCCTTGGCGCGGCGCAAACCCGCTGCGCGCACGCGCTCCGCTGCGCCGGGATCAGTGAAGACGGCGAAAGCCGCCCAGCGTCATTGCCTGATCACCTGCCGCGTGGATTCAAGCGTGGTGACGACCGTCAATTCCGGCATCGCTCCGTCGCGCCAGCAGTAGACTTCAAGCGTGTTGGACCGCTTATCTCGGATACGATAAGACGGCCAAACACCGAGGAATCAACCGATGAACGATTTTCATCGCGTCAAGCGTCTGCCCCCCTACGTGTTCGAGCAAGTCAACAGGCTCAAGGCGCAGGCTCGGGCCAATGGCGCCGACATCATCGACCTCGGGATGGGCAACCCGGACCTGCCGGCGCCCCCCCACGTCATCGCCAAGCTGGTCGAGACCGCCGGCAAGCCGCGGACCGACCGGTATTCGGCGTCGAAGGGCATTGCGGGGCTGCGCCGCGCGCAAGCGGCCTACTACGACCGCCGGTTCGGCGTGAAGCTCAATCCCGACACGCAGGTCGTTGCGACGCTCGGATCGAAGGAGGGCTTCGCCAACATGGCGCAAGCCATCACAGCGCCGGGCGATGTCGTGGTCGTGCCGAACCCGTCCTATCCGATCCACGCCTTCGGGTTTCTCATCGCGGGCGGCGCCATCCGCTCGGTCAACGCCGACCCGACGCCGGAATTCTTCACGCATCTCGAGCGCGCGGTCGTGCATTCGATCCCGAAGCCGATCGCCGTCGTCGTCTGCTATCCGTCGAACCCGACGGCGAATGTCGCAAGCCTCGACTTCTACAAGGATCTCGTTTCCTTCGCGAAGAAGCACGAGATTTTCATTCTGTCGGACCTGGCTTACGCCGAGGTCTACTTCGACAAGAATCCGCCGCCGTCCGTTTTGCAGGTTCCCGGCGCCAACGACGTCACGGTGGAATTCACCTCGATGTCGAAGACCTACTCGATGGCGGGCTGGCGCATGGGTTTCGCCGTCGGCAACGAGCGTCTGCTCGCCGCGCTCGCGCGCGTGAAGTCTTATCTCGACTATGGCGCCTTCACGCCGATCCAAGTCGCCGCCGCGGCGGCGCTCAATGGTCCCGATGCCTGCATCCAGGAAATGCGCGCCACCTATAAGAAGCGGCGAGACGTGCTCGTCGAGAGTTTTGCGCAAGCGGGCTGGGACATCCCGCCGCCGCAGGCGACGATGTTCGCGTGGGTGCCGTTGCCCGAGAAGTTCAAGCATCTTGGCAGTCTCGAATTCTCCAAGCTGATGATCGAGAAAGCCGACGTCGCGGTGTCGCCCGGCATCGGCTTCGGCGAATACGGCGACGATCACGTGCGTCTCGCCATCGTCGAGAACGAGCAGCGCATCCGCCAGGCGGCGCGCGGAGTCCGGCGTTTCTTCGAAAGCGCCGATCAAATCCTCCACAATGTCGTGCAGTTGAAAAAGCCGGCCTGACGCGCGCTGGCGCGCGCGGGTCGATGTGGTAATTGTCGGCAGGCTGCAAGACGTTGTCGACTTAGGGAGGAACGGCATGATCGGATACGCACGCCATGTATGGATCGTCATCGCGTCCGTTCTGGTCGGCTCTCTTGGACCTGCTTCGGCGCAGACGTCGGGCGACTTCTTCAAGAATAAGCAGATCACCATCTATGTCGGATCGACCGCCGGCGGCGGTTATGACACCTACGCGCGGCTGATCCAGCATTACTTGAGCAAGCACACGCCCGGCAATCCGACGGTTATCGTGCAGAACATGCCGGGCGCCGGCAGCAATCTGGCGGCCAACTATGTTTACAATGTCGCGCCGAAGGACGGCACCGCGATCGCCGCGCTCCAGAGCGGCGCCCCACTGGAGCCGCTCATCGGCAAAATTCCAGTCCAGCACGATCCGTCAAAGTCGCAGTACCTCGTCAGCGCCAATAACGACGTTTATGTCTGCGTCGCGCCCAAGGACGCGCCGGTGCAAAAATTTGAAGATCTGTTTACGAAGCAATTGCTGGTCGGAGCGAGCCAGAATAGCTCCACCTCAGATTTTCCCGCCGTGCTCAACGCGGCGCTCGGCACGAAATTCAAGATCATCACCGGCTATCCCGGCAGCAATGAGATCGGGCTCGCTGTTGACAAGAAGGAGGTTCAGGGCGCCTGCGGCCTCGCTTGGCCTTCGATTTCCGTCACCAAGCCGGGCTGGTTCGGTCCGAACGGGACGATGCGCGTTCTCGCGCAAACGCACCTGGAAGGCCATTCCGACCTGAACAAGATGGGCGTGCCCAAAGCCATGTCCTACGCTAAGACTGACGAAGACCGAGAGATGCTGAAGATCTTTTTCTCGGAGGAGGTATTCGGCCGCCCCTATGTCGTTCCGCCCGAGGTTCCAAAAGGTCGCGTGGACGTCCTTCGCCAGGCGTTCATAGAGACGCTCCACGACCCAGAGCTACAAGCAGACGCCGACAAGATGCATTTCGAGGTCAATCCCGTTCCTGGCGAGGAAGTCGCCAAGCTCGTCGCAGAAGCCTACCGGGCGCCGAAGGCCATCACCGAGAAGATCAAGGCGGCGCTGAACGGCGCATATTGAAGAGACGCCGGCCTCAGCGCGGGATGTATTGCAGGTCGACGTAATCGCCTTTTGCGATCGAGCTCGGCTTGATCATGCCGTTGTTGACGAGCGCAGCGATCACATTGTTAAAATCGGCGTCCGGAACCGTCAGACCGCGGCTGAACGGCTGCAACCGCGTGTAGGAGTCGTATGTCTGCGCTGCGACGTCACGCGCCTGTTTTGTCTCTGCGACGAGGATGTCGATTGCCTTGTCGCGGTTCGCCGGCTCGTACAGCCAGTCGACGCCGCGCGACACGGCGCGCAGATAGCCGCGCGCCGCCTCGCCGTTCCGCGCCAGCCAGTCCTTGCGTGCGACGACGCCGATGAAGCCGTAGCCATGCACATAGGAGCCGAAATCGATTAGCTTTCGGTAGCCGGCGGCGGCCGCAGTGAAGTCGAGCGGCGAATTCAGCGCCGCGCCGGCGACGGCGCCCGACACAAGCGCTGCATAACGGTTGGTTGAGGAGCCGTCGAAAACGCGATCGACGTCGCTGTTGGCGAGCCCCTGATCGCGCATCCACATGCGAAAAAAGTTGTCGATATCATTCTTGGCGACGGGCAGGATTACGCTCTTGCCCCGTAGGTCGTTCGCCGATGCGACCGTGGCCGCCGTGAGAAGCGAGTAGGGGTATTTGATCGCGGTCGCGCCGATGATCGCGATCGGCGCGCCGGCGGCGATCGCCGTGATCGCCATCTCGAAGGTCGTGTTGCCGAGGTCGAGCGAGCCCGCGGTCGTCTGTTGCGCCGCTGCTGCGACGCCGCCGATCAAGATCGGATCGATCGAAATGTTCTCGTCTTTGAAGAAGCCCATGCGTTGCGCGACGTATTCCGCCCAATTCGGCGCGCTGCGCGAGACGACGCCGACCGTGATCTTCATCTGCGCGCCGGCGGGCGCAGCGACCAGACACGCGTCCAGGATCGCGGTCGCCAACAGCCATCGCCGCAAACCTGCGCGCATGAGAGCCTCCCGTCTTTATGGCCCGTAAGTAGCGCAACACCTTTGGGCGAACAATGCCATCGGCGTGCGCGCGACGGCCCGCAGGCGCGATTGTCGCCGTTCCACCACTCGGCTAGTCTGCCTCGAAACAGCGCCGGCAACGCGCGGCGCGCGACGAGGGAGAACGTCATGGGCATCGGTAGGATCGGCGCGGTCGCCGTGATCGGATGGGGTTTGTCCTTGCTCGCGCCGCAAGGCGCGGCGGCGCAGGACGTTGTCAAAGTCGCGATCCCGCAACGCGGAGGGTGGGAGACGGGCACAGCC
This sequence comes from Beijerinckiaceae bacterium, assembly GCA_965276595.1. Lineage (GTDB taxonomy): Bacteria > Pseudomonadota > Alphaproteobacteria > Rhizobiales > Beijerinckiaceae > Terripilifer. Next base: position 803,252 of record CBDIBA010000012.1, on the reverse strand, counting down.
GATCTCGGCGAGCGCGCCGGCATTTTCGCCAAGCACGGTCTGAAGCTCGAGGTGCTTTATACCGCCGGGGGCGGCGAGACGATGCAGGCTTTGATCGCCGGCAGCGTCGATGTCGCCGTCGCAACGGGAACCACCGCTATTCTCGCCGCTTTCGTGAAGGGCGCGCCGGTGCGGCCGATCGCCTCGTCGGTCACCGGGCCCTCCGACACCTTTTGGTACGTCCGGTCCGACTCGCCGATCAAAAGCTTGAAGGACGCCGCCGGCAAGACGATGGCCTTCTCGGCGATCGGCTCTTCGTCGAACCTCGCGGCGTTGGCGCTCATCCGACAAGCGGGCGTCGATATTCATCCTGTCGCGACGGGCTCGCCTTTGCCGACCTATACGCAGGCCATGTCGGGGCAGATCGACATCGGATGGTCGACGCCGCCCTACGGAATTGACGAATTGAGCGACGGGAAGATCCGCATCGTGGCCCGGTATAACGATATTCCCGAGTACCGCGATATGACCGCGCGCATGCATGTCGCGAACTTGAACTTCATCACCGGCCGACCGGAGGTGCTGAAGCGTTTCCTTGCGGCCTATCAGGACACGCTCGACTGGATGTATCGGGGCGACGATTCGTTCAAAGTCTTCTCACAAGCCTACGACGTCAAGCCGAGCCTCGCGAAAGAGACGCGCGACCAATTCTATCCCAACGAAAGCATTCTGGACATGAAGCATGTCTCGGGCATGGATCAGGCGGTGAAGGACGCCATCGCGCTCAAATTCATCGCCAAGCCCTTGAGCAAGGCGGATCTCGACGAATTTTTCAAATATTACGACCGGTAGATGCGCAGAGAGCGCCGGCGGCGCGCCGGTCGCTAATGCCGCCGCAGCAAAGTCCCGAACCCTGCGACGGAATCGTTCACGCCGCCTGTTCGCAACGCATGCCACGCCATCGCCTGGTTGCTCGTCACGACCGGTCTGCCGAGATCACGTTCAAGCGCTTCGATCACCGGCGTCGAGCGAATGGTGGTGCAGCTCAGGAAGTAAGCGTCGGCTCTCGGATCGCGGCGGCTCATGGCGAGCCGATACCAGGCGCCCGGTTCGACGGCGGCGTATTCGTTCCCGCCGGTGAGCGCAAGGCCGTGTTCGGATAGCGTTTCGATCTGCTGATGCGCAAAGTAATCGACTTCGCGCAAGTTGACGTCCTGCTTATAGGGCGAAAGGAGCACGATACGCGTCGCTTCAAGCGCTCGAAAAGCCGCGGTCAGCGCTTCCGATGTTGCGATCGACGGCTTGCCTGTTTTTTTTTGGATGCGCGCGCCGAGGCGCTTCTCCATGTCGGCGTCGTAGGTCGAGACGGCGGTGCAATGGAAGACGATCAGGTCGGCGCCGGCGTCGGACACGAGGTCCGCCGCTTCTTCGACCTTTTCGGTCATCGCCAGCAGTTCTTCGGGGCCGCCGCCGGCGAGTTTCAGACGAGTCGTATGAACGGCGACGCCATCAGGCAGCATCGAGGGGAGCTCCGGTTCGGCGACCTGGTTGCTCGACGGCAGCAGCATGCCGAGGCGAAGGCGCCACCCGAAACGGATCGGACCTTGTACGCGCGGCCCGTTGTCGCCTGCTGGGTTCATGTCGTTCCACCCTGTCGTTGTGGGTTATGATCGACGCGCGCACGGTCTTGTCAATGGGCGCGCGCTTGCCAAAGCTGCGGCGGCGGAGACATGATCCGGCGAGAGGCAGCGCGCCAAGGAGACGACCGTGCCGATTGAACTGCACACGTGGGATACGCCGAACGGGCGAAAGATCAGCGTCTTCTTGGAAGAACTCGGCCTGCCTTATTCGATCCATCCGATCGACATCACGCAGGGCAAGCAGTTCGATCCGGCCTTCCTCAAAATCAGCCCAAACAATCGCATTCCCGCGATCGTCGATCCGCAAGGGCCGCAAGGCAAGCCGATCAGCGTCTTCGAGTCGGGCGCCATCCTGCTGTATCTCGCGGAAAAGACCGGCAAGTTCCTCGCGTCCTCGGGACCCGATCGCATTGCCGCATGGGAGTGGCTGATGTGGCAGATGGGCGGCTTCGGACCGATGCTCGGCCAGGTGCATCATTTTTTGGGCGTGAAGAGCGAGGAGGACCGCCGCTACGGCTTGGAGCGGTATCACAAGGAAACTCTGCGGCTCTATGGCGTCGCCGACCGCCGTCTCGCGGAGACGCCCTATTTCGCCGGCGCCGACGTTTCGATCGCCGATTTCTCGGTTCTCGGCTGGGCGTGGCGGCACGAGCGCCACAACGTCAATCTCGATCAATTCCCCCACGTCAAGCGCTGGTATGAGAGCATGATGGCCCGGCCGGCGACGCGGCGCGGTTTCGAGGTCGACGTAAAGTCGCCCCGGGCTTAGCGCGCCGGTTCAGCGCCAATAGGCGAAGCCCATGCCGCTGCCGGTGCCCGCAAGCGACCGGTAGAGCGGCTGATAATCGACGAGAGTCATCTTCAGGCTTACGGCGTCCATCGCGGACTTTGTCGGAATCCAGTTTTTCAACTCGGAATTGCCGGATCGATAGAACGCCTCCGGGATGGAGAGGAGCCGCTCGGGGTTGCGATCGCCGAAAGCCTCCAGAAACTCGCGGTCGAACTTCTCGTCGACGACGAAATGCGACATCCCGCCCGAGCCGAGGATCGCCACGCGCGCGTCGCTATCCCACGACTCGACCGCCTTTGCGATGGCCGTACCAAGCGCCAGGCAACGGCGCGCTGGCGCCCGGTTTGGCCCATAGAAGGTGTTGATGAACACGGGCGCCGTGGGCGGCGTCACGTCCTGCATGATGCGCTGATAGAAGAACCCGAACGCGTGCGGCAGGCCGGTCAGCTGGGATTCGGCTCGCTCCGGCAGCGTCTTCGAGGTCGCGACATCGAAGTCGGACGCCATCAACGTGTCGATGAGGTGCAAGGCCAGAGCGGGATGTCCCGGGTAGGTCTTCGCGACGTCGGGATGGTGGTTCGGCTCCGCCAAGGCGACGCCCGGCCCGAGTCGCGCCTTTTGATCCTCGCTGAACGGCACGTTGGCGACGGTGTCGCCGTAGTAGACCAGGAACATAGGCTGGTTGTCGTCGCCCATGATCTCCATCTGGTCGTTGCCGATCATGATGGTCACGTCCGGCTTCACCTCCGCGAAGACGCGCGCCATTTCGGCGATGGCTTTCTGGCACGCGTCGAAGCGCTGTCGGCGCGTCGGCAGTTCAATTTGCGGCGCGAGCGCTTCAGCTTCGCGCAGCTTGGCGAGCTCTTCAAACGTGTAGGTCTTGCCGCGGAAGAACAATTCGGGATTTTGGATATCCGCCTGAACGCGGCCGCTCCAGAGCTCGGGCTGGGTGCCGAGCAGCGGCCCGTGCGAGGAGACCATGCCCAGGACGATCTTTGCCATTCGCGTTCTCCCTTACACCGCGATTTTAGCCCGGTTCCGACCAAAGTCATCCTATAAAGGCCGCCGTCATGGCGCTTGTAACGGCGAGCCGCTCGATGACCTGGATCAGACAGATATGAGCGGCTTGCGAGATTGATGGGGGTCTCCGAGGTTCGGGTTGCTGAAGCTCGAATCGACAGGAGACCCCCATGCAGGTTTTTGGCCTGCCCGGCCATGTTATCCGAAGCGCTCGCGCGGCGTCGCGTCTTCTCGAAGCGAAGACGCCGGATATCGAAGCGCAGAGACGGCGCGACGCCGTCGCTCGATGGCTGCGCGCCTGCGAGAACGGCCTCACCGCCGAACAGGCGGCCAGCGCCGTCGGCGAGGCCTATTCAACTCTGCGTCGGTGGCGGAAAGACCCAATTCCCAAAAGCCGGCGACCGCATCGTGTGCGCAAGGCGGTCAACCCGCCGGGCCTGGAGGCCGCGGTCGAGCGGCTGCGCCTCGATCATCCCATGTGGGGCAAGCAGAAGCTGACCCCCATCCTGCGCGACCAGGGCTTCGCCGTCAGCGAGGCCAAGGTCGGACGCATCCTCAGCAAATTGATCCAGCGCGGCGTCGTCGCGCCGGTCCCCGCTCTCATCGGCAAGGTCGCGGCCAAATCAGCCGCTAAGAAGCGCCCGCACGCCAAGCGCAAACCGCCCGAGGTCGTCTTCCAACAGCCCGGCGACGTCGTACAGATCGACACCCTCTCCATCGATCTCGGCATCGGCTACGCCGTCAAGCACTTCGACGCCTACGATCCGATCGCCAAATGGACCGTCGCCAAGCCGTTCCGGCGCGCCACCGCCAAAAACGCCGCCAGCTTCCTCGAAAAGGTTCTCGCCGAGATGCCGCATCCCGTCAAAGCCATCCAGATCGACGGCGGCTCCGAGTTCATGGCCGAGTTCGAACAGGCCTGCGCCGAAAGGAAACTGCCGCTCTACGTCCTGCCGCCGCGCTCGCCCAAACTCAACGGAGCCGTCGAACGCTGCAACGGAGTCTGGCGCTACGAGTTCTACGCCTGCGTCGAACTGCCCGACAAGCTCGAAGCCATCGCCAAGCACGTCGACGCCTTCCAGCACCTCTACAACCACCACAGACCACACGGCGCCCTTGCCGGCCTCACGCCAGCCCAGTACCTCCATAAACGCCGAACCGAGGAAACCCCTCCCGCTCATATGTATTGATCCAGGACACTCGATTGCGGCCATGACCCTGCTTGTGTACGGTCGCGCGCGCTCTTGGAGCGCCTCGATCCGGGTCAGACCGTTTGGACAACCAGCCTCCCGCTTCGCCGTTTTGGACGTTTTCGCTGCGCCTCTACGGCCGACCGGGCGTTCCCCAGGCCTGCCTTAAGCTGCAGGATGGCGCCGGCGTAGACGTCAACGTTCTTCTCTTTCTGCTGTTTGCGGCGTCATCGGGTCGCGCCATCGACCGGCGAGGCGTCGACGCGCTGAAAAGCGCGATGTCGGCTTGGACGGCGCACGTTGTTATTCCCCTACGCGAGACGCGCCGCGCGCTGAAAGAGCCGCCGTCGTCGGTGGAGCCTGGGCTCGCCGCGGCTTTGCGCGAGCGGATAAAGGCCGTCGAGCTTGAGGCCGAGCGAATTCAGCAAGAGACTTTGTTCGCGCGCTTTCCGATGGCCGCCTTTCCGACGGCCGGCGAGGCGCCTTCGCGCGCGGCCCGCTCGCACGTCGCAACGTACGCCGGGGCGCTCGGCGGCTCCTTCGACCGCGCCGCCTCCGAAACGATCCTGAACGCGTTCGTACAACTTCAGGACCTCCCCTCGTGACGGGCCGCCCGAAACGCATCATCGTCGGCATCAGCGGCGCCTCGGGCATCATTTACGGCGTGCGCGCTCTCGAGTTGCTGCGCGCCGCCGATGTGCAGACGCATCTCGTGGTCAGCAAAGCTGCGGAAATGACGCTCGCCTACGAGTCCGAACTCACGGCTAAGGATCTTCGCGCCATGGCCGATCATTACCACCCGGCCGCCGACATCGGCGCATCGATCTCGTCGGGATCGTTTCATACGCTCGGGATGCTGATCGCGCCGTGCTCGATCCGTACGATGAGCGAGATCTCCTCCGGCGTGACGGGCTCGCTGATGAGCCGCGCGGCGGACGTGGTGCTAAAGGAACGGCGACGGCTTGTGCTCGCCGTGCGCGAGACGCCGCTGCATAGCGGCCATCTTCGCACGCTCCTGCAACTCTCCGACATGGGCGCGGTGATCTGCCCCGTCGTGCCGGCGTTCTACAACAAGCCGAAAACGCTCGACGATATCGTCAATCATACGGTCGGCCGCATGCTCGATCTGTTCGACATCGATGTCGGCGCGGCGCGCCGCTGGAAGACGGAAGAAGACGGCTAAGCGGCGCCGACCCACCAATAGAGGCCCGCGAAGAGCAGCGCGCTGATCAGCGTCGTCCACACCGCTTTGAGCAACAGCTTCGGCGCGATCGGCGCGCCGGGATCGGCGCCTGGGATGAAGTCGTCGCCTTCGTGCTGCGAGCGCACGCCGAAGGGCAGGACGGCGAACAGCACGATCCACCAGAGCGTGAAGTAAACGGCCAACCCGATCTGCCAAGTCATCGATCAATCCGCGCAGGCGCCATGCGCCTCCATGGACGATCTGACGGACGACGGAAAGCTGCGCCGAAAAGAATTTGCGGTCTCGCGGCGTCTTGACGCGTCCCGAGCCGTTGTGAACAGTCCGGCGCGACGCGCGCGCCAAGGAAGATCGGCGGTGGGCGCCCCCGCGTGTTGCGTGAACGCAAAGCGGGCCTGCCGGCGCGAAAGCTCGCGTTTCCGTTGCGCCGGGCGAAATATGGCGGCGAGCGGCGCGAGGAGTTTGGATATGCATGGATTGCCGGACCATTTTCGCCAAGCGATCCGCGAGATGGGCGCAAGCGCGCAGCCCGAGATCAATCAGAAGACGAAGGCCCTCTTCGCGTCCGTCATCGATTCCGCCGGCGGCGTCAAGGAGGAGTTCGACCTCGCCTATGGCGACCATCCGCGCCAAACGCTCGATGTCTATCGCCTCGACGACGCGATGACCGGTAAGACCATCGTTATCTATATTCCCGGCGGCGGCTTCATCGGCGGCGACAAGCGCAACGACGAGGTTTATTTCGGCAATGTCGGCCGCTTCTTCGCACGTCACGGCATGGTGGGCGTCTGCGCCAACTATCGTCTTGCGCCGGAATTCGGCTGGCCCTCAGGCGCGCGCGACGTGCAGGCCGCGGTTCGCTGGATCAAGGAAAACGCCCCGCGATTTGGCGGCGTGGCCAACAAGATCGTTGTCTTCGGTCACTCCGCCGGCGCCGCGCATGTTGCGAGCTACCTGTTCGATCCCGATCTTCTTGGCGGCGGCGACGCGCTCGGCGCGATCCTCGCGAGCGGTCCTTTCGCCGTTCGCAAAGGAGAGGTGCGCGCGAACCTTGCGCAATATTATGGGACGGACGAAGCTTTGTATGCGCGCCAGGAGCCGCTGGCGCACGTCAAGAACTCCAAGGTCCCGGTGTTCGTCGCAATCTCGGAGTACGATCCCCCGGCGCTCGCAACACCTGGGTTCGAACTGGCGCGTCTGTTGACGTTGCGCGATGGCAAGTCGCCGCCATTCCTGCGGCTCGACGGCCACAATCATTTCTCAAGCATGTGCAGCTTTGGAACCGAAGATAAGAGTTTTTCGGAGCCGACGCTCGCCTTTATCGCAGCGGTTGGCGGATGACGTCGCCGCGGGACCTGGTCGTCGTCCACACGTCGGATGTGCATGTCGACCACGATTATACGGCGCGCGCGTACGGTGGCGATGGGGCGCGCCCTCTCCAGATGACGTTCGACGTGGCCCGCGAAGTCGGCGCCGACATCGTTCTTCTGTGTGGCGACACCTTCGAGTGTCACGCCATTGGCGTCGATCTCGCGGAGCGCGTCCGCGCCCTCATCGACAAAGCGCCATTTCAAGTCGTGCTCTTGCCCGGCAACCACGATCCCGCCGTCGACGACGCGATCTGGCTTCGAGGCAACCTGACGACGCTGGGCAATCTGCATATCCTCGGCGTGACCGACGGCGAAGCGGTCGTTTTCAGCGAACTCGATCTCGAAGTGTGGGGCCGCCCCCATCGCGACTACGGCGACATGGTTCCGCTGGAGCATCCGCCGCAATGGCGCGCGGCCCGTCGCATCGCCATGGCGCACGGCCATTACGATCCGGCGCCGGATCGCAGCCAACGGCCGCGCCCCGCGTGGCTGATCGGCGAGGAGGAGATCGCCGCTACGGCGGCCGACTATATGGCGCTGGGCCACTGGAATCGCGCCGTCCGAGTTGGACCGCCTGAGGCGCGCGCCTATTACTCCGGCTCGCCGGATTATGCCCGCACGGTCAATATCGTGCGCTTTCGCGGCGGCGGCGTCTCGGTGGAGCGACATCCGATCGCATCGCCGGAAGGATCTTAAGTCGGGGAACAACGGAGACCGCGTCATGACAAAGGACAAGCCGCAGCCGATCCGCCGCGTGGTGACCGGTCACAATCGGGATCGCGTCGCAAAGGTTCTGGTGGACGCCCCGGCGGCCAACACTCGCGAGACACAGCCAGGGCGCTTCACGACGCTGCTTTGGTGCACGGACTCCGCGCCTTGCACGATGCCGATCGGCGACGATATCGAAGATATGGGCGCGCGCGAACTCGGCACGTATCCGCCTGTCGACGGCACGCGCCTCATGATCGCGGAATACCCGCCGCACAATGCGCCCATCATGCATCGAACGGAGACGATCGACTACATCATCGTCTTGTCGGGCAGCATCGACATGGAGCTCGACGAAAACGAGGTCGTGACACTGAGGCAAGGCGATGTGATGATCCAGCGCGGCACGAACCACGCCTGGATCAACCGATATGACGAGGTCTGCCGAATGGCCTTCGTATTGATCGATGCGGAGCCGCTCGGCCTTACCGAACACCTGCGCCCGCGCGATGGCGGCTAGACTAGCGCGTCAGCGTCTTGAGCGCTGTTTCGACGAAGGACGGGTCGACGATGTCCTCGACTTTCACGTCGGCCTGAAGCCAGCCGCGTTCACGGTAGACGTCCTGATCCTCGCGCAGGCTGGCGATATCGATCCGTCCGTCGGGATCGACGCCGTTGGGCGTAATCGTTCGGTAAAGCTGCGGATCCTTGATCGGCGTGAACTCCATGAGCACGTCGATCACCTCATCGGCGTTGGGCCCAGCAAGCTTTCCATCTTTCAGCGCAGCGTAATAATAACGGACCGACCGCAGATAGGCGCGCATAAAGCGTGTCGCCAGGTCGTGATTGTCGGCCAAGTTTTCGGAGTAGAGAATCTGCGCGATGGCGTGACGCGGCCGCACTTTGTCGTCGGTCGTCGCCTCGATCGCGAAGCCTTTCGCAATCGCAACAGTCGCGGACGGTTCGGTCGTGACACCGGCGTCGATCGAACCGTTCTGAAGCGCCAGCACGTGATCCGGGTAGCCGAGGTCGACCGTCTCGATGTCGTCGAACGTCAGCTTGCTGTTTTTTAGGATTGTCGCCAACGTACCCCAAGAACTGTTGCCGGGACCGTTCAGCGCGACCTTCATGCCCTTGAGGTCGGGTAGTGTCTTGAAGCGGCCGCTGTCGGCGTGGCGTTTGGCGACGACGCATTTGTTGACGCCGTAGCCGGGCTGCGACGACGCCTTGTCGGCGACGGCGCGCAGGCGAATGCCACGCGCGAAAGAATTGTAAAGCCCTGCGGAAACCGAGCCGCCGCCGACATCGAGTTGGCCGGCGCCCAGAGGCGCGACCATGTCCGCCGCGCCGCGGAATGCGCTCGTCGTCACGGCGATGCCTTCATCCTTGAACCAGCCCTTCTTCTGCGCGAGGAACACTTCGACATCGCTGCTGGCGTTGACGATGCCGACCGAAACGCTTGCTGGACCTTGCGCCAGCGCTGGCATCGGAAACGCCGTGGCGACGCCGCCGAGCATGAGAGCGCGACGCGACGGTCGCGGGGATGGTCGGTTGATCATAGTTTTCCTTCAATGGTTCTCGCGGCGTCCCGCGGAATGACGGCCGGCCTAACCAGCGCGTAATGTCGAGCGTTCGCGAGCGGCGTCGCGTCGCAATCGCCTTGACCGCCGTCGTCCTACCGCAGCCCTGCCTGAACGACGAGTGGGTAGGTGACGCGTTGGAACTCTTCCATGCCCTCGACATAGCGGGGCCAAGAGAGCAGCGCGCCGTCGATGCCGACGTCGGAGAGCGCTTGCAGTCCCTCGACGATCTGCTCCTTTGTACCGATGAGAGGAACGCCGCCCCAGCCGGCGATGAAATGCTCCTTCAGCGGTTCGATTGCCTCGGGCGGCAGCGTCTGCGCGTTGAGACCCATCGTGTCGAGCAGATTGCTCGCGGCGACCCAATCGCCCTTTTCATGCACGTAGTATTTGTAGAAGTCGCGCGCTTCCTTTTCGGTCTCGGCCTGAACGCAATAGCCGTAGCTCCAAACCTTGATATCGCGGCCATACTCGTTGCGGGCGAGATCGCGATAGGCCGCCGCCTGCTTGCGCATCTGGTCTGGGTCGTGGGACGTGAAGACCACGAACGCGACATCGCAATGCTTGGCCGCGTAATGGCGTCCGGTCTCCGAACCGCCGGCGTTCATGATTGGCGGATAGGGCTTGTGAAGCGGTTTGGGCTGGCACCAGCCTTTTTTGACTTGGTAGAACGGGCCGTCATGGTCGAATTCCGCATCTTCGGTCCATAGCCGCTTGACCAGGCCGAGCCATTCCTCCGCCATCTTGTAACGATCGCCATGATCGAGTTGCGCGCGCCCGAACATCTCGATCTCGGGTTTGAACCACCCGGTCACGATGTTCATCACGAAACGGCCGTTCGACACATGGTCGATGGTCGTCCCCATCTTCGCGGCGAAGATCGGGTGGATGGTCGGCACGTGCGTTGTCGCGAAGACGCCGGAACTCCGCGTCGAGGCGGCGATCGCCGAAGCCCACGAAAAGCTCTCGAATCCCGCCCCGTTGAAGTTTGTCTCGCCTCCAAAGCCCCTCCAACGGCCGACCGGAACGAGCGCCTCGAACTCCATGGCGTCGGCGAGTTGCGCAAGACGCAGCGTCGAGGGCCAATCGGCCTGCAACACGCCTTCGATTTTGGAAATCGCGCAGCCGCCCGACAGGTTGGTCGAGAAGGTTCCGAGTTTGAATTTTCGGTTGTTGTAAAGCGGATGTTCGAGCAGGCGGAGGCTATCCGCGCGCGTCATCGACCCGTTCATGCGTCTCTCCCGGTATCGCGCTGTTTTCGCGCATGCGCGAGACCTACGCACGGGCTCTCACGCTACGATGCGGCAGCGTCGTCGCGGGCCTGCAGGCTGTCAAGCGGCCCGCTTGAATCGGGGCGCAAAAAAAAAGCCGGCGTCATGCGCCGGCTTTCAAAGATAAAGAGCGTCTATCGGCGGTCTTCGCGATAGATGCCGAGCTTTTCCTGCGCAGCGCGGTCCGACATCGTGAAGATGATGGCGTCCTTGGACGCGCGCAGGCTCTTCCAGGCCCACGTCGGTACGGAAACAACGTCGCTTTCGCCCGCGATAAGCGTCTTGCCGCCGATGTCGAGCGTGATCTCGCCTTCGATTACGACCACTGCTTGACCATCGGTCGAGCGGATCGGCGTCGTCTCGAAACCTTTCGGCAGATGCGTCAACCATGTCGCGATCGTCGGCATGGCCCAGCCGCCGTCCTGAGGATTGTTATACCGCAGGCTGTAGGCGAGATGCGGATCGGGCTCGCCGGCGCTGGCGATCCGCATCAGCGCCGGCCGGCTCTTCTTGTACGCGTAGTTGAAGATCGGAGACGTGTGGCCGAAGGGCCGGCGATGGTCCATCGGCGCCATGTCCGAGCCGTACTCGCTGTCAGCAAAGCCTTCGGGCTTGGAGACGATCTGAGACTTGTCGTTGAAATGGTCGAGGAAAGCCGCCTCGTAGAAATTGACCATATGGAGGTCTAGGCCGTCGACCCAGATGACCGGCTTTTGATTTTCCTGCCCGTGATCGTGCCAGCCCATGCTCGGCGTAATCACCAAGTCGCCGCGCTCCATCGCCGTCTTCTCGCCGGCGACCGCAGTGTAGCCGCCGTTCCCTTCGAGCACCATGCGCAGGGCCGAAGCGGTATGGCGATGCGCCGGCGCGATTTCGCCGGGCATGATGAGCTGATAGCCGGCATACATCGTCGCCGTGATGCGCGATCCGCCGGGCAGGGCGGGATTTTCCAGAACCAGCACCCGCCGCTCGGCTTCTTCCGCCGTCAGCAGCCGTCCTGCCTCGAGCAGCAGCGGCCTCGCCTCGTTGAATTTCCAGACATGCGGGACGAACTTGCTCGTAGGCTGTTCGGGCGTGAGGCCCTTCAGCACCTCCCATAGGGGGGCCATCGCCATCGGCGAAAGCTGAGCGTAGAACTTTTGTCGATTGTCGACAGGTTTCGCGAGTGTGGCGGTATCCATGCCGATTTCTCCTGTGTCGCCAAAACATAAGAGCGCCAGCCCCGAAAGGCAACGCGCTCCTTATGCGCCGGCGGCTCAGGCGTCCGCGTTCAGGTCATGCCTCGGCGGTCTTTGGATCTGCTGGAATCACAAACACGAAGAGATTGGCCACGACGATGGTGAACGCCATGAAATAGAAGGTAGACAGCAAGCCGAAACGATCCGCCAGCGCGCCGCACATCAACGGGCCCAACGACGAGCCGAGCGCCTGCACGCCGAACAGCACGCCGATCGCCGTGCCGCCCATGCCTTTGGGCGTCGCGTCCAGCGTCCAGGCCTGCAGCACGGCCCGAACCGCGAATAGGAAAAAGCCGAGCACCGCGACGAAGAACACGAACAGCGGCGTCCCCCCGGCGAAGACCATGAACAGCAGCACCACAGCCGTCATCAGCATGCTGGAGGCCATGATGTTGCGGCGGCCCACCTTGTCCGACATGGCGCCGGCGATTGGCGCGGCGACGAAGCCGGCGAGTTGCAGGCCCATCATGGCCGCGCCGATCGACCATGCGGAGTAGCCCATGGAGTTGGCGAGGTAGAGCGGGACGAAGACGAGCAGCGAGCTCTGCGTCATGGCGCGGAAAGCCGAACTCGTCGACAGCAGCATGAGCGTCTTGTTGCGGACGAGGCTTTTCAGCCCGCGCACCACATCCATGAGTGCGAGCGTCTTCTCGCCGTTCTTGCCGCCCCCGTCCATGCGCATGCGGCCGAGCCACCACAGGATGGCGACGGACATGCAGACGCCCGGAATGAGATTGATGATCATGACCTGGCGCCAGGAAACCCCGGCGAAATGCACGAGCGAGCCGATTGCGACGCCGTTCAGCAGAACGCCTGCGACGAACGGCGCGACCGCGTCGCCGACGTTGCCGCCCATGCCATGGATCGAGACCACGAGGCCTCGGCGTTCCGGAAAACGCCGCGCCAGCGTCGGGATCGCGGTGGGGTGCCACAACGTGTTGCCGCAGCCGATCAGAACGGCGCAGCACAGCAGCATCCAATAGGCGCTGGTCATCGCCATCAGCGCATAGGGAATGCCGATCCAGGCCAGCGAGAGGGCCATGACCAGACCCTTTCGCCCGATCGAATCGACGAGAACGCCGCCGGGGATATTGGCGATGGCGCTGGCGATCGCCTGCGCGGTGACGATCGAGGCGATCTGCGTATAGCTGAGGCCGAGCTCGCGGCCGATGACGGGGGCAAGAACGTAGAAGGTCGCCGGGTACCAATGCGTTAGGGAATGGCCGATGGAGATGATCCAGACCTCGAAAAACGAGCGTCGGTCTTCACCCACATCGGCTGCTGTGATTGCCGTCATCCGGGCAAGCTCCTCGCGATTTCTTGATTCTTGGAAAGCCGTCCGCGCCGAGATCTCGCAAACAGCGCCGCTTTTATGCCCTATCTCATCCTAAAGGACAATAAGAGCGTCCGCCCGCCGGCGAAATCGCGCCGAACGGCTTACAGTTCCTTGCCGATGAGCCGGTCCAGCGAATAAGGGCCGCCGCCGCGCAGCGCGATGGCCAGGCACATGAAGCCCCACAGCAGGACGTACTCATACCCCCGATTGAGCCAGGAGAAGCCGTTGCTCCAGTAGAGCAGGGTCAGAAAGCCCATCTCGATCGCGTTGGCCGCACCAAAAAACCGCGTGAACAGCCCGAGGATGATGCACAGGCCGCCGAGCCCCTCGACGAACGTCAACAGGTAAGACAATTCGTAATTCCAGGCGCCGAGGAAGGGCGTCGAAGCCTGCAGCCCTTTGGTTTGCGCGTCCATGCCGCGCATGACCTTGCCGTACCCATGGACAAGCAAAACCCAGCCGGTTCCAATCCGTACGATCAACCACGACAGCGGAATCATCTGGTCGTAAAAGCCGCGCAACCCAGGAAACAACAGTCGCGGTTCTGCTTGGCCTGATATGCTCATGCGCCCTCCGCCAACTTTTTCGGCCGACACAGCTTAACGAGGTTGGAGCTGAATCAGCGTAGCGAGTTGCGCCTTCGTGAGGGGCGCGCTCAGGAACTTGAACTTGATCGCATCGTCCATCATCGCCGCGATACCTTCCATTTTGTCAGGGTCGGCGCTCGCTTTCTTGACAAAATCGTCGCGCGTGCGCTTGGCGATCTCTTCGCTCACCTGCGCCCATTTCGCATAGGCCTTCATCGCGTCGGGGCTCGACCAAAGCCATTCGAGCGATTCGCGGTAGGCGTCCATATAGCGTTTGAAGACGTCAGGATTTTTCTCGAGCGCCCCGGCGTTGGCGAGGATGACGCGCACCGGCTGATCGCGAAATTCCGGGACAGCGTCGCCATGCACCAGCACGCGGATTCGGCCGGCCTCGAGCGCGTCGAGCATCAGCGGCGGCGCGGTCCAGCCGATATCGACCTGGCCCGTCATCGTCTGCGTGAACGTCTGCGGCGGACTGCCGGTTGCGATCGGCTTCAGCGTCACCCCAGACTGGCGGCCGAGCGCCATGACGAAGATGTTGGAGGACGAGCCGTTTGTCGAAAACGCGATCGACTTGCCGTTTGCATCTTTGATGCTCTGCAAGGGCGAGTTCGAGAGCACATACCAGAACTCATAATAGCCGTGCATCGTCGCGCCGAGAATGCGCACAGGCGCGCCCTTGGCGAAGGCGCCCATGGCGCCGTCCGTCCCCACGCCGATGCCGAGGTCGACCGAACCCGCGATGACCGCTTGCTGCGTTTCGCCACCGCCCTGGGTGTAAAGCAGATCGAGCGTCAGTCCGTGCTTTTTGAAAATCCCGGCGTCCTGACCGAGTTCGGAAATGCCGTTCTCGAAAGCGCCGCGCTGGCCGATGGCGATCTTGAGCCGGTCGTCCGCCCGCGCCGCCGTTGCGGCGCAGGCCAAGACGACCAACATCAGACCGCCGGCGATGAAGCGCATCGTGCAATCCTCCAGTTTGACTTTATCGCCAGGCCGATTCGCTCAATCTCCGATCGGCGGCGGTTCGTAGAGCCACGCCATCGAGTCCATCGCCTGCGCCTGATCGCGCGCGCCGAGCACAGCGTTGCGCAAATCGCGGACCGCGCCCGACGCGTGAAACGCCTCGCCGTAGAGGCGAGCGGTCAACTGAACACGCGCTGTTCGCAGATAGCGCTCCTTCTGATAGTCGAGGAAAGCCGACGCCCAATCGCCGTTTGACCGCGCCGCATGGCTTGCGAGAGAGACCGAATCCTCGATCGCCATGCAGCCGCCCTGCGCGAGATACTGGAGCATCGGATGCGCGGCGTCGCCGAGCAGCGTGACGCGACCTTTGCTCCAGTCCCGAATTGGATAGCGGTCGCACAGCACCCACATGCGCCAGCTTTCGATCTTGCCGAGAAGCGTCTGCACCGGCGCGCAGGTGCCTTTGAACCGTTCGTGCAGTTCGGCCGGATCGCCGTAGCTGTCCCAGCCTTCCTGGTAGCGATTGGAATGGAACACGGCGACCAAGTTGAACAACTCGCCTCCGCGCAGGGGATATTGCACGAGATGCGTCTTTTCGCCGGCCCAGATAACCATCGACTGCCAGCGCAGATCGGGGGGCACCTCGTGCGTCGGCAACACGGCGCGATAGGTGATGTGACCCGAGACGACCGGCTTGCCGTCGCCGACGATCTGCTGGCGCACCATGGACCATAGGCCGTCGCACCCGATCAGCGCCGCGCCCTCGTGCGTCTCGTCGTTAGCGGTCTTGGCGATCACTTTGTCGCCGAGATCCTCGAACGAGAGAACCTTTGTCTGGATTTGCAGCGTGATGAGGTCGCTCATTTGGCGACATTCGGCGAGCAGCACGCGGTGCAGGTCGGCGCGATGGATGACGGCGTAGGGATACTTGAAGCGCTTGCGAAAGCTGTCGTCGAGCTTGACCTCGGTCACCTTCTCGCCGGTGATGCAGTCGCGCATCATCAGCGTGTCGGGAAAGACCGCGAGCTCGTTGATCTTATCCGTGATGTCGAGGTGTTCGAACATCCGGAAGACGTTCGGGCCAAGCTGAATGCCGGCGCCGATCTCGCCGAAGTCCGACGCCTGTTCAAGAAGGATGGAGGCGATGCCTTTGCGCGCCAGCGCCAGCGCGCATGCAAGACCGCCGATGCCGCCGCCGATGATGAGGACCGGCAATGATCGCGCGTTCATGACTTCTCCCGATTCGCCTGGACGACGCGCGCCTAGGCGGCGCCCACCTTCACCGTCATCGCGCCGAGCTTGTCGATGCGCGCATCGATCGTGTCGCCGGGCGCAACGCGGCCGACGCCGTCGGGCGTGCCGGTCATGATGACGTCGCCGGGATGCAAGGTGTAGAAAGACGACGCCCACTCGACGAGGTGCGGAACGTCGACGATCAGGTCTTTCGTGTTGGCGTCCTGCCGCGGTTCGCCATTGACGGTCAGCACCATGCGCAAGCCGGCCGGGTCGCCGATTTCGTCCGCAGTGACGAGCCAGGGCCCGAGCACGGTGAACGTGTCGAGCGACTTGCGCAGGCTGCGCTCCTCGGCGCCGCGCACCGTCATGTCGAGCCCGATGCAATAGCCGGCCACGTGATCGAGCGCCTTGGCGAGCGGCACGTTCTTCGCCGTCTTGCCGATCACCGCCACGAGTTCGATCTCATGATCGTTCCGGCGGTCGAGATGCTTCAGCTTCACGCTGTCGCTCGCGCCGATCACCGAGGATGTGGCCTTGAGAAACAGGCCGATGTTATGAATCTCGACGACCTTCTTGTTGTGATTGATCCCTGGATCGTTCAGAGATTCCGCAAGGTGCGCCTTATAATTGACTGGCGCGGCGACGACCTTGCCGGGGTTGGCGACAGGCGGCAGCAACGCGGCGCCGGCGATTGGGACTTTCTGTGCGCCCTTCACCGCCTCTGCGATCCGCGGCTTGAGGCTTTCGAGGTTCTCGATCAGCGGATCGACGCGCGGGAGCGGGTAGCGATAGGCCGGCAGCGCGTCGAGCGCCGAGGTGACGTCAAGCAGAAAGTCGCCGTCGACGACCCCAAGACGATTGTCGTTGAAGCGACAGAGTTTCATGCCATCCTCCTCCTACAGCTTGCCTTCGGCGCGCATTCGCCAAAAGTCCCAGGCCCTGTTGATTTGACTGGCGATGTTGGTTGCCGAGGTCTGCGCCTCGCCGGCGGTCAGGAACGTCGGCTCGCCAAGCCGCATCGCTTCCGATTGCAGCCGCGCGTTCACTTCGGTGTAGACCGCGCGAAACACCGCCTCGCGCAAGGCGGGCGCGACGACCGTCGACCCGTGCCCGCGCATCAGCGCGCAATTGCAGCCGCCGAGCGTTTTTGCGAGCGCCGCGCCGAGCTTGGAGTTGGTGACCAGCAAGTCGCTCGCATCGCCGGCGTGATCGCGAATTTCGAAGACCGGGATAGCCTCGCCCAGGAAGCCGCTCATATGGCAGATCGGCCGCAAGCCGGCGGTCTTGACGACGCTAAACGGAACGACGGCGGGCGAATGGCTATGCACCACCGCCATGACATCCGGCCGCGCGCGATAGATCTCGCCGTGAATGAACCGTTCCAGATAGACGGACCGGCCGCCGGCGTTGATAGGCTGTCCGTCAAAGTCGAATTCGATGATATCGTCGGCCGTCACAAGCGCGGGCGCCATGTTGCGCGCAAGCAGGAAGCGATCGAACCGCTTGTCGTGTCGCGCGCTGACGTGACCGAAGCCGTCGACGACCCCTTCACGGAACAGAATGTGGTTGGCGAGCGCGAGCTCGGCGACGAGCGATGCGTCCGGGGCCGGGCCTCGTTCGCCTTTGTCGGCGACGAGCGACGTAAACGCCTTTCCTTCACCAGACTGCGGCGCGTCGGGCAAACGCCTCTCCCCGATGGTTCATGATCGCGGCGACGCCTGATCAGCGGTCCAATTGACAGGTCGCCGACGGTCAGTCAACTCTCGCGCGCCGTAGCGCGACAGGCGTTCCGCTGGTTCAGTTTGGAGAGAGATGCGCATGACAAGCGAAGGTCGTTTGGACGCCGGCAAACCGCTCGCGCCGGGCGTGGAAGCACCGCGAGGCGCGTCGCGCGAGGGAGCCTTGTTCGGCAGCGATGTCATGGCCGACGCGCTGCGCGCGCTCGATGTTCCCTACATCGCGCTAAATCCCGGCGCGAGCTACCGTGGCCTTCACGACAGTATCGTCAACTATCTCGGCAACGAAAATCCGCGCATGCTGCTTTGCCTGCATGAGGAGCACGCGGTGGCGATCGCGCACGGCTACGCGAAGGTGACCGGCAAGGCGATGGCCGCCGCCGTTCATTCCAACGTCGGGCTCATGCATGCTTCGATGGCCGTTTTCAACGCATGGTGCGATCGCGTCCCCGTCGTCATCATGGGCGCCACGGGAACGGTCGACGCCGCGAAGCGACGCCCCTGGATCGAATGGATTCACACGTCGCGCGATCAGGCGGCGATGACGCGCCACTTTATGAAGTGGGACGATCAGCCGGGCTCGGTCGCCGCCGCGCGCGAGTCGATCCTGCGCGCCGGTTGGATCGCCAACACGGCGCCCAAAGGGCCGACCTATGTGGTGCTCGACGTCGAGTTGCAGGAAAAGAGCCAAACCGAAGCGCTCCCGCCCATCGAGCCGGCGCGCTACATGCCGCCGGTCGTTCATGCGGTCGACGCGGCGGCCGCCAAGGCGGCGGTGGACATGCTGCTCGGCGCCAAAAACCCGGTCATCCTGATGGGTCGCGTCTCGCGCAGCGAGGCGGCCTGGCGCGACCGGGTCGCCCTCGCGGAAAAGCTCGGCGCGCGGGTCATCACCGATACGAAGGTCGGCGCGGCTTTCCCGACCGACCATCCGCTGCACATAGCGGCGTTGGGCTCGGGCGCGGCGCCGGACGCGCTGGAGGCGGTCAAAACGGCGGACGTGCTGCTCAGCCTCGATTGGGTCGACCTCGGCGGCTTGTTCAAGACGGCGCTGAACGACGCCGAGCCGACAGCGAAAGTCATTCACGTGACGCTCGACTACGTGATGCACAATGGCTGGAGCATGGATTACATGGCGCTCCCGACCGTCGATCTGATGCTGTCTTCGGAGTCCGATCCCGTCGTCGCGGCGATGCTCAAGGCGCTCGAGGGCAAGCCGTCGCGCCCCTCCCGCGGCGGCAAAGGCGCGGACGCGCTCAACCCCGCCTTGGAGAAGGGGACGATCAGCGTGAACCAGATGTTCGCGGGCCTGCGTCACGCCGTCGGCGATAAAGTGGTCTCGTTCTCGCAGCTCCCGTTGTCCTACAACGCCAAGAGCTGGCACTTCCGTCATCCGCTCGATTACACGGGCTCGGACGGCGGCGGCGGCGTCGGCTCAGGTCCCGGGATCGCGGTCGGCTCGGCGCTCGCGTTGCGCGGCTCCGGGCGGCTTCCGATCTCGGTGTTTGGCGACGGCAATTTCATGATGGGTTGCCAGGCGGTCTGGACCGCCGTGCATTACCAAATCCCAGTACTCATCGTCGTCGCCAACAATCAGTCGTTCTATAACGACGAACTGCATCAGGAGCGCATGGCGCGCATGCGCAATCGCCCGGTGGAGAACAAGTGGATCGGCCAGCGGATCGCCGATCCGGAGCTCGATCTTGCGACGGTCGCCCGCGGACAAGGCGCCGCCGGGTTCGGCCCGGTGAAAGACGCCAGCGACCTCGCCGGCGTCTTCAAGGAGGCGATCGCCGCGGTCGAGGCGGGGAAGGTGGCGGTCGTCGACGTGCGCGTCTTGCCGGGCTACGCCCCGTAGGGGGCGCCCGGCGGACGGCCGTCGCGATCGTCACTTATCGTAGAACTTGAGGAAGTCATCCATTTGCGCCTTGGTGAAAGGCGCAGGGATGAACTTCATCGCGATGGCGTCGGCCATCGCGTTGTCTAGTCCCGACAGACGCTTCGGGTTTAGGTTATTCTTCGGGAAATAGTCGTCGCGGATCAGTTTGGCCTTATCGACCGAAATGCCCGCGTAGGCTGCATAGGTCTTCAGGCCTTCATCGCCCGCATAGAGGTAGTCGATCGTCTGTTCATAGGCGGTGAGGAACCGCTTCATGATGTCCGCTTTCTTCGTCAGCGTATCGACCGTGGCGAAGTTCATGCGCACCGTCTGGTTTTTGAACGCTTCGAGATCGCTCTCGCGCGCAACGATGCGGGCGCGGCCCGCTGCAATATCGTCGATGACGAAAGGCGGCGCCGCCCAGCCGATGTCGATCTGGCCGGACATGGTCTGCGTATAGGTCGAAGGCGGCGTTCCCGTGGCCACCGGCTTGATGTCGACGCCGGCCTGCTTGATGAGCGCAAGCGCGCCGAGATTCGAAGACGAGCCGTTGTTCGAGAAGGCCATCGTCTTGCCGGCGGCGTCCTTGAGCGATTTGATCGGCGAGTTCGCGGGCACGTACCAGAAGATGTCGTTGGCGCCGGTCATCTGGCTTGAGAACGGCCGGATCGGCGCGCCCTTCGAGAACGTCGCCATGATGCCGCTGGTGCCGGTGCCCGTGCCGATGTCGACGCTGCCGGAGATCACGGCCTGCGTCGTCTCGCCTGCGCCCGCGGTGTAAAGCATTTCCAGCTTGAGGCCGTTCTTTGCGAAAATGCCGGCGTTTTGCCCCACGTCCGGTATCGACGTGTCCCACGCGCCACGCTGCGGTACGGCGACCCTTAACAAATCCTCGGCGCGCGCCGCATGGGCGCTCGCAAGCGCGCAGACGCATGCGGCAAACAACGAAAAGGCTTTCATCGCGGTCTCCTCCTGACGTTTGGTTCTTGTCGTGATGGCGCGACTGTAGCCGCGCCCCCCACGCCCGGCAACTTCAAGGCCGGTTGGTTGGTTGCCCGGCGCCCGGGGCGCCGCTAAGACTTGGAGCAAGCGCCGATCCGCGGCGCATCGAGGACGGAACGCCATGACGCCGAACCTTTTGCGAACCGCTGGAGCCGCATTCGGCTTGACGCTTGCGCTCGGCGCCGGGCCGGCGGTTGCGCAGGCGAAATGGAAACACGCCATCCTCGAGCCCAAAAGCGACTCGGGCATCGTTCTAATGGCCGCTCGACACGGGTTCTTTCAGAAAGTCGGGCTCGACGTGGAGATCGTCGAACTCAAGAACGATACGCTTGCGCAAAGCGGCGCGGTCGCCGGCGAAGTCGACTCCTACGAAGGGTCGCCGCCGTTTACCTCGTCCTCCGGCGGCGGCAAGCTGAAGGCTGTCGGCTGTTACTGGACCTTGCTTCCCTATAAGGTTTTTGCGCGCGAAAATGTCGCGACGATCCAGGATATGCCGGGCAAGACCATCGCGATTTCAGCGCCGGGCTCCGCACCCGATCTCGTCGCGCGCGCGATCCTGGATGGAGCGCATGTGCCGACGCAGAGCATTCGATTCGCGACGGTCGGCGGCGACGGGGACCGTTATCGTGCGGTCGTGCGCGGCGTCGTCGACGCGACCGTCGTGTCGGGCGAGTACACGCCGATCGCCGAAGCCAACAAATTACATTCGATCGCCGACGCGAAGGACGCGCTCCCGAACTATTATCGAATCTGCATCGCGATGAACGAGCGCGCGTTGACGCAGAAACGCGCCGACGCGGTGAAATTCATGGCCGGGCAGATGATGGGACTGACCTACGCCATGGCGCATCGCGACGAGACCATCGCTTTGACGCGCGAGATCACCGGTCAGAAGGCGGACGATCCGCGCGCCGCCTGGGTGTTCGACAACGCGGTGCAAGACAAGATGATCGACCCGTCGTTGCCGCTCGATCCCGCCAAATTGGAAGCCATGCAGACGCTGCTTGTGAAGGCCGGCGCCTTGGCGAAGCCCGCGGCGGTCGCCGGCATGGTCGACCTCAAATTGCGCGATGAGGCGCAGGCGCTCGTCAAGCCCTGAGGTCAAGATCGCTCAGCGCGCGGTGCTCGCCGCGGTCTGGCCGAAGAGGACTTTCTTGGCCTCCTCGGTCATGCCTTCGTTGCGGTAGAGCGCCGCCTTTGCGTAAGCCCGCTCCGTGCCGGGCCGCATCTTGATGGCGTTGAGCCAGCGTTTCACATGCGGGAAATCGTCGATCGTCTGTCCCTGACGCTCCCAGATTGCGACCCACGGGTAAGACGCCATGTCCGCGATTGAATAGTCGCCGGCGATGAAGGTGTGCTTGGCGAGTTGGCGGTCGAGCACGCCGTAGAGCCGATTCGTCTCGTTGACGTAGCGGTCGATCGCGTAGGGGATCTTTTCCGGCGCGTAATTGGCGAAATGATTGTTTTGGCCGGCCATGGGGCCGAGACCGCCCATTTGCCAGAACAGCCATTCGAGCGTCTTCGCCCTCGATCGCAAATCGTTCGGCAGGAACTTGCCGGTCTTGTCCGCGAGGTAGACGAGAATGGCTCCGGATTCGAAGACGGACAGCGGCGCCCCGCCGTCGGCGGGCGCGTGATCGATGATCGCCGGCATCCGATTGTTCGGCGCGATCTTCAAAAAGTCCGGCTCGAATTGCTCGCCCTTGCCGATGTTCACCGGCTTGATCTCATACGGCAGACCCGCCTCTTCCAGGAACATCGTGATCTTGTGGCCATTCGGCGTCGGCCAATAGTGCAGTTCGATCATCGTCGCCTCGCGTGTTTGGTCTAAGGGATTATACCCCAAAGACGATTGGCGGAGACAAGTCGGCGGCCCGTCTCGCCGATTGTGACCGAGAAGCGCACCCCGATGCTTGGCGGAGCGCGTCCGCAAGGGTTTCACTTGAGAAGCCAACCTGCCAAACTGGATTACGTTGACCAACGGAAAAGGGGCGAAGGATTGCTCCTTCGCCCCTGGGTCGGTTGCGTTCTAAGCGAGCGCTTAGAACTTGTAGTTGACGCCGATCCGCACGAGGTCGCCGTCGGTCCTCACGCGCTGCGTGTAGGTGCCGAAGTTCGGATTGGTGAGGCCGCTCGCGGTGGAGACGCCCGTCCCGCCGAGACCATAGGAGCGGTCGCCGAGGTCGTAGTGCAGATATTCGGCCTTGATCGTCACGGCGCTCGAACCGAAGAAGTTCAGGAACGTGTTGACCGGCAAAGCGTACTCGATGCCGCCGCCGTAGGCGTAGCCGGTCTCGATGCCATCCTGACCGCCGGTATACGCAAGCGTGCCGTTGGTGCCATAGAAGTTCGCGTTGGTCGTCAGGCTTCCGTAAGCGAAACCGCCGGTCCCGTAGATCAGGAAGCGATCGAAGGCGTAACCGATACGGCCACGAGCCGTTCCCAGGAAGTCGAGCTGGGAATGGAACACGCTATTGTAACCGAAGCCGGGGCCCGGCGCGAAATAGGCGCTCGTGTTGTCGATGTCGGTATAGGCCGCGTCGGCTTCAACACCGATTACGATGCCGCTGCCGGCTCCGAACTGGTAATTGTAGCCGATCTGACCGCCGCCGGTGAATCCATCGTCGCCGACGCTGGCCACGCCGGGACGGGTGCCTGCCGCAACGCCGCCGGCCGTGTTGAAAAAACCTCCGCCGATCGGGGTGCCAGCGGCCGGATCGTCAAACGTCCGGAAGCGGCTTTCGTGGTTGAACGCATAGCCCGCGTTCACGCCGACGTAGAAGCCGGTCCACGTGAACACCGGCGGCAGAGGCGCCGTCACGAACGGCTCCTTCCGCGACGGCAAATCGGCGGCGAACGCCGATCCCGTAATTCCTGCGACGGCAAGCGCCGCCACGACAAGCTGTTTCATTAGCATCACCTCGATTTGTACCACTCTATGATTCGAACGTTACGCCGAATGCGCGCTCCAGAATATGACTTTTCTGCCACATCGCGGAGCAAACAGAAGGTTACCGGACGGACCTTTACAAGTCGCGAACGGCGCGCTCCGCGCCCTTCTAACGGGCCGCTGCGGGCGCCTCCTCGGCCGACAACGACAGCCACTCCTCCTCGGCGGCTTGCAACGCCGCCTGCAATTCGCCGCGCTGTTTCGCCAAAAGATGAGCTTTGGCAAGGTCTTGGACATGGGAGCCGGCGTCGGCCAGCGCCGCGTCGACGCGCTGCAGAAGGCTTTCGAACTTTCTGATGCGGCCCTCGATCGCGTCGAGCCTCTTGCGCAGCGGCGCTGCATCCCCGCGGGGACGGGATAAATCGATCGGCGGTTCGACGGGCGCCGCGATTTTAGGCGGTTTCGGCTCGGCAGGAGGCGCCGCGCCTTCGAGCACGAAGCGTTGATAATCGCCGATATCGCCGTCAAAGGGCCGCACCGTGCCGTCCGCCACCAGCCACAGCCGGTCGGCGCAGGCTTCCAGGAGCCGGCGGTCGTGCGAGACGAGGATGACGGCCCCCTGATAGGCGTTGATCGCCTCGACCAGCGCCGCGCGGCTGTCGATATCGAGGTGGTTCGTCGGTTCGTCGAGGATCAGGAGCGAGGGACCCGAAAACGTCGCGAGCCCCATCAGCAGGCGCGCCTTTTCACCGCCCGACAGCTCCGTCACGCGCGTATCGGCTTTCTGATTGGGAAACCCGATGCGGGCGCAGCGCCCCCGGATTTTCGCCTCCGAAGCGCCGGGCATCAGCGGCGCGACGTGCGAGTAGGGCGTCCCGCGCGATTCGAGATCGTCGATCTGGTGCTGCGCGAAGAAGCCCACATCGAGCTTCGACGAGCGCCGCACCTCGCCGCCCATCGGCGCCAGGCGCCCCGCTATGAGCTTAGCGAAGGTCGATTTGCCGTTGCCGTTCGACCCGAGCAGACCGATCCGGTCGTCGTTCGAGATCACGAGGTCGAGCCGCGCGAGGACCGTTCTCTCATCGTAGCCGACGCTGGCGCGCTCCATCGTGACGATCGGCGGCGACAATGGTTTGGCCGGGGATGGAAACTCGAACGGCAGGGAGCTCTCGTCGACGATCGCCGTTACGGGCTGCATGCGCGCCAGCACCTTGAGACGCGACTGGGCCTGCCGCGCCTTCGTCGCCTGCGCGCGAAAACGATCCACAAATGCCTGCAAATGCTGGCGTTTTTCTTCCTGCTTTTTTTGCTCTTTCCGGCGCAGCAATTGTTGCTCGCGCCGCTGCTTCTCGAAGCTCGTGTAGTTGCCGCGCCAGAGCGTGAGCTTGCCGTGCTCCAAATGCAGGATGTGGTCGGCGACGTCGTCGAGCAGGTCGCGATCGTGGCTGATCACGATGACGGTGGCGGGATAATGCGCGAGGTAGTCGACGAGCCAAAGCGCGCCCTCGAGATCGAGGTAGTTTGTCGGTTCGTCGAGCAGCAGAATGTCGGGCGCGGCAAACAGGACGGCCGCCAACGCGACGCGCATTCGCCAGCCGCCGGAGAACTCGGACAGCGCGCGATGCTGCGCAGCATGGTCGAAGCCGAGGCCTGCGAGGATTTCAGCGGCGCGCGCCGGGGCGGCATGCGCCTCGATATCGACGAGCCGGGTCTGGATCTCGGCGATTCGAGTTGGATCCGTCGCCGTCTCGGCTTCCTCGATCAGGCCCGCGCGTTCGACATCGGCGGCGAGCACGAAGTCGATCAGCGCGCCCGGACCGCCCGGCGCCTCCTGCTCGACCCGTCCCAATCGCTGCTTGCGCGGAACGAGGATCGAGCCGCCTTCCGCTTCGAGGTCGCCGGCGATCATGTTGAACAGCGTCGTCTTGCCGGCGCCGTTGCGGCCGACGAAGCCGACGCGCGCCCGTTCTGGGAGCGCCGCAGTCGTCGCATCGAACAGCAGGCGCGGCCCGATGCGGTAAGTCAGATCCTTGATGTGCAGCATCGCGCCGCCTTGTGGCGCCCGTCGCCGACGATGGCAACCGCGGTCAATCGAAGTCGCTGGCGAGTTCCGCCCGCATGGCTTCCGAGATCACCGCCATATGCGCGTAATTCTCGTGGCCAAGCCCGACGATCACGCGCGTGTTTGGCGCGCGGAACATCGCGATTTCCTCTTTCGTGAAAGGAAAATGCACGAATTGCACCGATGAGGCTTTGCCCTCGGCGGTGGTCCGATCCTGGTCTTGCTCGGGAACGGCCTTGATGCGGTGCTCGCCGATTTGAATGAACGCCGTTTCCTCGATCCCGCCGAGACGTCCCAGCACACGCTTGCGCCGCTCTGGATCGTCAATCTCGATCATGAAGGTTGCGGTGAGCTCCGCGCCGTTTGGGATGAGCGGATTGTAGGCTTTGAGTTCCTCGACAAGCTGCTCGGCGCCGCCGCGCTCGATGTGCAGCATCTCCTGCACCTGCAGCCACATCGTCTCCCAGCTTTCGAAATAAAAAGTCACATTCGGACCGACCTCGATCCGGCGGTTCTTTTTCTTCTCCGAGATGCGGCGGCGCGTCTCGATCCGCACCTTGGCGTAGTCGTCCGCCGGCATGATGTCGGCTTCCGTTAGCACATGCTTGTTGGTCATGATGGCGCCTTTCTAGAGGCCGTAGGCTCGCGCCAGCAGTTGAACGGGATGACGCACGAGTTCTGGTTTGGCCCCCTCGCCAAGCTTCTCCACGCCTTGCACGATATGCGCGCCGGCGAGGGGACATTCCGATGTGACGAAGGTCTTGCCGGCTTCTTTCACCTGGCGCGCGACGGGACGGCCGACCTTCAACGCAGTCTCAAAATTGTCTTTCTTGAAGCCCCAAGAGCCGCCATGCCCCGAACACCGCTCTACGACAGCGACGTCGGCTTGCGGGATCAGCCGCAGCATTTCCGCGCCCTTCTGGCCCATGTTCTGCGCGCGTGAATGACACGCCATGTGCAGCGACACGCTGCCCTGCATCGGCCTCAAGCCCTCGGCAAGACCCTGCTTCTTCGCCACGTCGACGATGAACTCGGACACATCGAAGGTCGCGCGGGACAACAGCTTCACGTCTTCGTTATCGGGTTCGATCAGCGGCCATTCGAACTTCATCATCAGCGCGCAGGACGGCACGAGCGCAATCACATCGTAGCCCTTCTCGATCCACGGACCGAAGGCCGACGCGACGATGCCGGCGCACTTCGCCACTTCGGCGAGGTTGCCTTGCTCCAGCATGGGCATGCCGCAGCAATGGGGATGCACGACCTCCGTCTCGACGCCATTCCGCGCAAGCACGGCGCGCGTGGCGACGCCGACATCCGTATCGTTGTAATTGTCGAAGCAGGTTGCGTAGATGACGGCCTTGCGGCCGTGAGCTGGCGCGGCAAGATTGACAGGCGGCGGTGTCTTCGCGAGCGCGGTCAGCGGCGTGCCCGCGTATCTCGGCAGATCCGCGTTGCGGTCGAGCCCCGCGACGCTCTCCAAGACGCCGCGCATCAACGAATTGCCGCGGTCCGTCGCCCAATTGGCGAGCGGAGCCGCTTTGCTCGCGATCGCGCCGTTGCGGTCGGTCCGGGCGAGTTCTTTCTCGGCGAAGGTGTTCTTGCCGTTCTTCGAGTCGACGGCCCGGTAGCGCAGCATCAGGTGCGGAAAATCGAGATTGAACGGATGCGGCGGCACATAGGGGCACTTCGTCATGAAGCACAAATCGCACAAAGTGCATGCGTCGATGACAGGTTTGAAGTCTTTGCTGTCGACCGACTCGAGTTCCCCTGTTTTGGATTCGTCGATGAGATCGAACAGCCGGGGAAACGAGTCGCAGAGATTGAAGCAGCGGCGGCAGCCGTGACAGATGTCGAAGACGCGACGCATTTCGGCGTCGAGCTTCGCCTCGTCGTAAAAGTCCGGATCGCGCCACGCGATCGGGTGGCGCGTAGGCGCTTCGAGGCTGCCTTCTTTCATCGTTCGTTCGTCTCGTTGCTCGCATGGTCGTAACGAATCCGCCGTCGCGCCATAACGCGACGGCGGATTCGCGCCCAAGCCGGCCGGGCGCTCTTAGACGTTTGCGGGGCGCTTAATGGATTTCGTTGAGCGCGCGCTGGAACCGCCCCGCATGCGACCGTTCGGCCTTAGCCAGTGTCTCGAACCAGTCGGCGATTTCCTCGAAACCCTCTTCGCGCGCCGTGCGCGCCATGCCCGGATACATGTCGGTGTATTCGTGCGTCTCGCCGGCGACTGCGGACGCTAGATTTTTATCCGTCGCGCCGATCGGCAGGCCGGTGGCGGGGTCGCCGACTGCTTCCAGGAATTCGAGGTGCCCATGGGCGTGGCCGGTCTCGCCTTCCGCGGTCGAGCGGAAAACGGTCGCGACGTCGTTGTACCCTTCAACGTCCGCCTTTTGAGCGAAATAGAGATAGCGGCGATTGGCCTGCGATTCGCCGGCGAAGGCCTCTTTCAGGTTGTCCTCGGTCTTGCTGCCTTTGAGAGCCATGGGTTACTCCTCGTAATGATGGGTTGGGTCGGGGACGCGCGCGGCCGATCCACGTTTTAACATTGGACGGCGCTCGCCAGAAACGGCTGCGCAGCTCCTTCGACAAATTCTAAGTTATCCCCGTTGCGGCTTAGGGCAAATCGGTTGTTCCTTCAGAAATGATCGGCCGCGCCGATTGCGAGGCCCAAATCGCGCGGCGCACTCTCCTGCAACCCTGAGTGGATGGCGTTGGCGAGGGCCGCCAGCGCGCGCTGTCGAGGCGTATCGCGGCGGTACGCCAGCCGAACCTTCCGCGACGCGCGGCCGCCGGCGATGCAGCGGGCGGCCAGCCGCTGGTCTTCGCGGAGACCGGCGATGGCGAGACCGGGAGCGAGCGTCAGGCCGTAGCGCGCGGCGGTCAGCTCCAGCAATGTTTCGAGGCTTGCAGCGCGAACGTCCGCAGCCCCTTCGCCGACGCCGCCGTGCTCGCAAAGCTCGAGCGCTTGGTCGCGCAAACAGTGCCCGTCGCTGAGCAGGAGGAGCGAGCCCGGATCGATGCGGGCGATGTCCACCTCGCCGCCGGCCGCAAGCGCATGATCGCGCGGCATGACAAGGTAAAATGGCTCTTCGTAGAGGTCGAAAGCGGCCAAACGATCGTTGTCGGCGTCCGTTGCGATGATCGCGGCGTCAAGGTCGCCCGCGGCGAGCGGCGGCAGCAAACGGCCGGTCAAATCCTCGACGATCGTCAGCGGCGCGCGGGGCATCTGCTCCGCGACGGCTGGCAGCGCGTAAGGCATCAGATAGGGCGCGACCGTTGGGATCACGCCGAGGCGAATGACGCCGCAAAGGGGATCGCGGCTCGCGCGGGCGCTGGACACGATATCGCCGGAGGCTGAGACCGCGCGTCGGGCGTGGGCGATGATTTGCTCACCGGCCGCCGTGGCGCGCACGCGCTTGCCGACGCGCTCGAAAATGGCGACGCCAAGCTCCTCTTCAAGCTTGAGAATCTGTCCCGAGAGCGTCGGCTGACTGACGTTACACTTGTTCGCCGCGCGCCCAAAATGGCCAAGATCGGACACGGCGATGATATAGTTGAGATCGCGTAGATTCATAAGCGGCAGATAGCCAGATATTGCCAATCATTCAACTGTAAATCATCGTCGAGGACGATCAGTTCGCCCGTTTGGATGGCGGTTTTGCCTCCCATTGTGCGGCGCGAGGGCCGCCTGTATAAGCCGGCCGTCTCATGAACCGCGAGAGCTTCCGCCGCCATGGCGATCCAGCGCACCTTTTCGATCCTTAAACCGGACGCCACGCGTCGCAATCTGACGGGCGCGATCAACGCCAAGATCGAGGAGGCAGGACTGCGAATCGTGGCGCAAAAGCGCGTGCGCATGACGCGCGCTCAGGCGGAGACCTTTTACGCCGTTCACAAGGACCGGCCGTTTTTCGGCGAACTGGTTGCGCAGATGATTGCTGCGCCCGTCGTCGTGCAGGTTCTGGAAGGCGAAGATTCCGTTGCAAAGTATCGCGGCGTCATGGGCGCGACCGACCCGGCGAAGGCCGATGACGGCACGATCCGCAAGCTTTTCGCCCTCAACATGGGCGAAAACTCGGTGCATGGCTCGGATTCGCCTGAGAATGCGTCGACCGAGATCGCGCAATGGTTTTCGGACGCCGAGATCGTCGGCTGACGCGCCTGCCTTGATCGCGAACCGCGGCGTCGGTCAAGCCTTCGTTTACGTCGCCTCCGCCGCGCGGCCATCATGCGACGCGGAGCCGTTTAGACGCCATGACCGCACCCACCGTTGAGCGCCGTCCATCGGTCTGCCCGCACGACTGCCCGTCGGCTTGCGCGCTTGACGTCGAGGTGATCGACGGCGTGCGCATCGGGCGCATCAAAGGCGCGAAGGACCAGAGCTACACGGCCGGCGTCGTCTGCGCGAAGGTCGCGCGTTACGCCGAGCGCATTCACCATCCCGATCGGTTGCTCTATCCGCTGAAGCGGACAGGTCCGAAGGGGTCGGGCGCGTTCGAGCGCGTGTCGTGGGAAGAGGCGCTCGATACGATCGCGGAACGGTTCCTCGCCGCTGAGCGCGATTTCGGAGCGCAGAGCGTCTGGCCGTTCTACTACGCCGGCACGATGGGCCGCATCATGCGCGACGGAATCAACCGTCTGACCCACGCGAAGAAATATTCCCGCTTTCAGGGCACGATCTGCGTCGGCGTCGCTTGGCCGGGCGTCATCGCGGGCGCCGGCAAGATCGCGGGGCCCGATCCGCGCGAAATGGCGAAAAGCGACTGCATTGTTCTATGGGGCACGAACGCGGTCGCGACTCAGGTTAACGTCATGACGCATGTCGCTCGTGCGCGCCGCGAGCGCGGGGGCGAAGCTTGTTGTCGTCGATATCTACCGCAACGCGACGATGGAGCAGGCGGATCTTGCGCTCTGCCTGCGTCCCGGCACGGACGGCGCGCTCGCCTGCGCCGTCATGCATGTGTTGTTCCGCGACGGCCACGCAGATCGGGACTACCTCGACGCCTACACGGACGAGCCGGAGGCCCTGGAAGCACACTTGAAGACGCGCGATCCGGCATGGGCGGCGACGATCACCGGACTTTCCATCGAGGAGGTCGAGGCCTTCGCGAAGCTCGTCGGCGAAACAAAACGCACGTTCTTTCGCCTCGGCTACGGCTTTTCACGACAGCGCAACGGCGCGGTGGCCATGCATGCCGCGTCCTGCATTGCGGCGGTGACCGGCGCGTGGCTCTACGAAGGCGGCGGCGCCTTCCACAACAACGCCGCGATCTTTCATTGGCGTCAGACGACGCTCGAAGGGGTGAAGTTCAAAGACAACGCGACCCGTTCCCTCGATCAATGCCAGCTCGGCGCGATCCTGAACGGCGATCCCGTGGCGTTGCGCGGCGGCGGCCCGGTCAAAGCCATGCTGATCCAGAACACCAATCCTGTTTCCGTGGCGCCGGACCAGTCGCAAGTGAAGAAAGGGTTCGCCCGGGACGACCTGTTCGTCGCTGTGCATGAGCAATTCATGACGGAAACGGCCGCGATGGCGGACGTGGTGTTGCCCGCGACGATGTTCCTCGAACATGGCGACATCTATGGCGGCGGCGGCCACGTCTATGTCGAACATGCGGACAAGCTAATCGATCCGCCGGGCGAGTGCCGCAGCAACCATGCGGTCATCTGCGCGCTGGCGAAGCGGCTTGGCGTCGCGCATCCGAGTTTCGACCTTGCGGCCGAAGATCTGATCGAGATCACACTTCGCGAATCGCGTTTGCCCTCGATCGAGGAACTCAGGGAGAAGAATTGGATCGACATACAGCCGGACTTCCGCGCCGCGCATTATCTCGACGGCTTCGCCTGGCCCGACAAGAAATTCCATTTTCGCGTCGATTGGCCGAACGTGCCTTTCGCCAACAATGGCCCGGTCGGTCCCTGGCGCGACATGCCGACGTTGCCCGATCACTGGGACGTCATCGAACGCCCCAACTCCGTGCATCCGTTCCGTCTCGCGACGAGCCCGTCGCGATCGTTCCTTAATTCCACCTTCAACGAAACGCCGTCTTCCCTGGCGCGTGAAGGATTTCCCTGCGTGCTCATGCATCCGCGCGACGCCGCCGGTCTGTCGATCGCGGAGGGCGATTGGGTCGCGCTCGGCAATGCGCGCGGCGAGACGCGCCTGCGCGCGCGGCTGTTCGATGGCCTGCAGCGAGGCGTCCTGATCGCCGAAGGTCTTTGGCCGAACGCGGCGTTCCCCGATGGCAGGGGAATCAACACGCTCACCGGCGCAGACCCCGTGGCGCCGTTCGGGGGCGCCGCGTTTCATGACAATCGCGTTTACGCGCGTCGTGTGGCTGACGCGGCCACTGGCTGAGTTTTCCCAAAATCGTTGCGTCGTGTTGCCTCTAGCGAAAGCGAAGCGGAATAGACGGATCTCGACGGCGTCCGCCGTCCTCGGGAGGCATGCGTGCCGCGCTTCGTTTTCATCTGTTGATTGCATGGCGCTACATGGCGAGTTGTCGCGTCCGCACCCGATGCGCTGACCGATCAATCGACCGGCGGCGCGATGAGATCGCCCTCCGGCGCCACTCCGCCAATGACCCGATCGCCGTCGAGCCGCATCCGGCCGGAGGCGATAAGCTTGAGCGCCAAGGGATAGATGACATGCTCGCGCACCAGCACGCGCGCGCCGAGGCTCTTCGGCGTGTCATCGTCTCGGACCCTGATGGCCGCCTGCGCGACGATAGGGCCGGCGTCCATCTCGGCGGCGACGAAATGCACGGTGCAACCGTGAATCTTCACGCCGTCGGCCAGCGCGCGCTCGTGCGTGCGCAGCCCCTTGTAGGCGGGAAGGAGCGCAGGGTGGATATTCAGCATGCGCCCGCGCCAAGCCTCGACGAACCACGGCGTCAGCAGCCGCATGAAACCCGCTAGGCAGACGAGATCGATCCGGCGCTCTTGCAGGATCGCCTGCATGGCGCGCTCGAAGGATTCTCGCCCCGCGTGCGCGCGATGGTCGAGCACGATGGCTTCGACGCCTTTCTCGCGGGCGGTTGCGAGCCCGGCCGCATCCGGCCTGTTGGAGAGCGCCAGGGCGATCGTCGCCGGAAAGTCCCTGGCTTCCGCGGCGGCGATCAGGCTCGTCATGTTGGAGCCGCGTCCGGAGATGAGAATGGCGACGCGTTTCCGCGCGGACGTTGACGTCTCCGTCACGACGGCAAATGTCCTCGGAAGACCACGCGTTCACCGCCGCCGGCCGCGATCGTCTCGCCGAGACGTAGCGGCGTCTCGCCTGCCGCGCGTAGGGCGGCTTCGACCGCGTTGACGTGCTCGCGCTCGCATATCGCGATCATGCCGACCCCGCAGTTGAACGTGCGGAGCATTTCGGGTTCGGCCACGCCCCCCTCCATCCGCAGCCATCGGAAAACGCCGCCGTGGGGTAGAGCGGCGAGGTCGAGCGCGACGCCGACGCCTTGCGGCAGCACACGCGGGATATTTTCGGGAAACCCGCCGCCGGTGATGTGCGCCAGCGCCTTGACGCCGGTCGTCGCCCTGAGCGTCGCAAGCACTGATTTTACGTAGATGCGCGTCGGCGTGAGCAGGGCACCCGCGAGCGTTCGTTCCGGGTCGAATGGCGCGGGCGCGTCCCAGGCTAGTCCGACGCGTTCGACGATGCGGCGCACGAGCGAGAAGCCATTGGAGTGGATGCCGGAGGAGGGAAGCCCCAGCACAATGTCGCCGGGCGCCATGTCGGCGCGGGGCAGCAGGCGTCCGCGTTCGGCCGCCCCCACGGCGAAGCCGGCGAGATCGTAATCTTCGCCATGATAAAGACCCGGCATCTCGGCCGTCTCGCCGCCGATCAGCGCGCAGCCAGCCTCGATGCAGCCGGCGGCGACGCCGGCCACGATAGCTGCGCCTGTCGCAGGATCGAGCTTTCCGGTCGCGTAATAATCGAGAAAAAACAAGGGTTCTGCGCCTTGGACGATCAGATCGTTCACGCACATGGCGACGAGATCGATGCCGACCGTGCCGTGAACGCCCGACTCGATAGCGATCTTGACTTTTGTGCCGACGCCGTCGTTCGCGGCGACCAGGATGGGATCGATGAAGCCGGCGGCCTTCAGATCGAACAGGCCGCCAAAGCCGCCGATCTCCGCATCGGCGCCGGGGCGACGCGTCGCGCGCACCAGCGGCTTGATGTGGGCGACCATGGCCTCGCCCGCGTCGATGTCGACGCCGGCGTCGGCGTAAGTCAGCCCTGGCTTGCCTTGTTGCGGCATGCGAAGTCCTTATGTGCCGGCCGGACTAGCCCGTGGCGATGATCAAGGCAAGGAGAGCCGAAACGCTGTCCCCATCGCTTGTCCGGTCTGTTGGCATCGTTGATTGCGGGGACTTCCGCTTACGCGCGTTGACGACGGCCGCTGGGGCGCCTAATCCGCAAGGGACGACGCCGTGAAGGCGTTCGTCCGACGCCGCAGTCGCGGCGGGAGCGGTCGCGTGAACACGTTGCGTCAACTCGTCCTGGACCTACCGCTGGCGCCGCGCTTTGGCCGTGAGGACTTTCTCGTTTCGTCCTCCAACCGAGCCGCCTTCGAAATCTTTGACCGATGGCCAGCCTGGCACGATCCGATGCTTCTGCTGCTGGGACCGACAGGCACCGGCAAGAGCCATCTCGGCGCCATTTGGGCCAAGCGGGCAGCCGCCGAGCGCATCTTGGCCGCGGACCTGCCGACCGCCGATCTGCCGGCGCTCGTGCGCGCCGGAGCGGTTTTAATCGAGGACGCCGATCGAGCGCCGGGGGTCGAGAAGAACATGTTTCATCTTATCAATCTCGCGCGCGCAGAGGGCGCGAGCTTGGCGATGACGGCGAGAGTGTGGCCGGACGGCTGGGGCGTCGCGCTGCCGGATCTGCTGTCGCGCCTGCGCCTGGCGCGCGCCGTCGAGATCGGGGAGCCCAATGATGCATTGGTGCGCGCCGTGCTCGTTAAGCTTTTCGGCGACCGGCAGTTGATCATCGACGCAAGCGTCATCGATTATCTGACTGTCCGGATCGAGCGGTCGCTGGCGGCTGCGCACGCAATCGTTGAGGTGCTCGATCGCGAAGGATTAGAACGCCGCCGCGCCGTCACGCGTCCCATGGCTGCGGATGTGCTGCGACGGCTAGATTATCCTCTGTGACGCCGTCATGGTCGTGTCACGACCGGGCCGGAAAGGTCGCGCCGTGACAAAGCGCGTGATAGGAGAAAGCCGTGGCGAGACAGGTCAAAGCAGCGGGCGGCGACGCAAGCGTTCCTGGGGAGACCCCGGCGGCGCTGGCCGAGGCTGAAACGGCCGCCTCGGACGCAAGCGAGGCGCTGATCGACTCGCCGCATCGCTTCATCAATCGCGAGGTATCCTGGCTCGAGTTCAATCATCGGGTGATGGAAGAGGCGTCGAACCGCAACCATCCCTTGCTGGAGCAACTCCGTTTTCTTTCGATCTCCGCCAGCAATCTCGACGAGTTCTTCATGGTTCGCGTCGCGGGTTTGCGCGCGCAGGTGCGGTCGGGCCATCTGGACCCGGCCGACGACGGTCTGACGCCTATGGAGCAGCTCGATCGCATTCGCGCGCGCACGCTGACATTGACGGCCGAGCAGCAAAAACGCTGGCGCGCGCTGCGCGAGGACCTTCGCAAGGAAAACATTTTGATCGTCCGCGCCGACGAATTGTCGCCGGCCGAAGCGGCGTGGCTCGAAGAACATTTTCTCCTCAACATTTTTCCCGTGCTCACGCCGCTGGCGATCGACCCGGCGCACCCCTTTCCGTTCATCCCGAATTTCGGTTTCAGCGTCGCCTTCGAACTCGCACGCGAAATCGATGGCAAGCGACTGAACGCTCTCGTGCGCCTTCCAATGAAGATCGAGCGTTTTGTCCGACTGCCCGAGCCGGCGCACACGAACAGGGCGCGCTTCGTGGCTCTCGAAACCTTGATCCGCATGCGCACGGATCGATTGTTCCCCGGTTATTTGGTGACGGGACAAAGCTTGTTTCGCGTCGTCCGCGACAGCGAAGTCGAAATCGAGGAAGAGGCGGAAGACCTCGTTCTCACCTTCGAGACCGCACTCAAGCGGCGCCGGCGCGGAACGGTCATTCGATTGGAGTTCGACAGCTCGATGTCCGAAGAGCTACGCAACTTCGTCGCCGACGAACTCGACACCGAGCCAGACCGGATTTTTATTCACGAGGGCATGCTGGCGCTCAACGAACTGTCGGAAATCGTCGGGGTCGATCGGCCCGATCTCAAGTTCAAGCCCTATATCGCTCGCTTTCCCGAGCGCGTCCGCGAGAATCGCGGCGATTGCTTCGCCGCGATCAAGCAAAAGGACCTTGTCGTCCATCACCCTTACGAATCCTTCGACGTTGTCGTCCAGTTTCTGTCTCAGGCGGCGCGGGATCCAAGCGTGGTGGCGATCAAGCAGACGCTCTATCGCACGTCCGCCGACAGCCCGATCGTGCGTACGCTGGTCGAGGCGGCGGAAGCGGGAAAATCCGTGACCGCGCTCATCGAGCTGAAGGCGCGTTTCGACGAAGAGGCCAACATCCGATGGGCGCGCGACCTCGAGCGGGCGGGCGCGCAGGTGATCTTCGGCTTCGTCGACCTTAAGACTCATGGCAAGCTGTCGATGGTCGTGCGCCGCGAAGGCGGAACGCTCGCGACCTACTGCCACGTGGGGACCGGCAATTATCACCCGATCACGGCGCGCATCTACACGGACATTTCGCTGTTCACCGCGGATCCGGCAGTAGGGCGCGACGTGGCTCGCGTCTTCAACTTCATTACGGGCTACGCACAGCCGGCAAGCCTGGAAAAGTTGGCGATCTCGCCCTTCACGATCAAGCCGCGGCTGCTGCAGCATATCGAGGAAGAGACGGCGCATGCGCTCGCGGGGCGCCCCGCCGCGATCTGGGCCAAGTGCAACGCGCTCGTCGACCCCCAGATTATCGACGCCTTCTACAAAGCAAGCCAGGCCGGGGTCCAGATCGATCTCGTCGTACGCGGCATCTGCTGTTTGCGACCGGGCGTCGCGGGCTTGTCGGAGACGATAAGGGTCAAGTCGATCGTCGGACGCTTCTTGGAGCATGCGCGCGTCTACGCGTTTGGCGGCGGCCACGGGCTGCCGCATCCCAAGGCCTATGTTTACATCTCGTCGGCCGATCTGATGCCGCGCAATCTCGATCGCCGCGTCGAAGTGATGTTGCCGGTCACGAACGCGACCGTGCATGAGCAGGTGCTTGACCAAATCATGGTTGCGAACCTGATGGACAATCAGCAGAGCTATCGCGTTCTGTCCGATGGATCGAGCGAGCGCATGGCGCCGCGCCGTGGCGAAGAACCCTTCAACGCGCATAGTTACTTCATGACCAATCCGAGCCTGTCGGGACGCGGTAAGTCGCTGAAGGAGTCGGCGCCGAAAACTTTGTTCAAGCGACTCAAAGTGATCTGACGTATGATTGTGGATCAGGCTGGCGAGACCTTGGCGAAGCCTGGCGCGCCCGGCCGACTGTCGATCGGCAAGCCGTTGGCGATCGTCGACATCGGCTCGAACTCGGTGCGGTTGGTCGTCTACGAGGGATTGTCGCGCGCGCCGACGCCGATCTTCAATGAAAAGCACCTTTGCGGTCTGGGTCGTGGCGTCGCGACGACGCGCCGGCTGTCTGGCGATGGCGTGGAGAAGGCGATCGCGGCTTTACGGCGGTTCCGTTCGCTCACGGAAATCATGGGCGTCGGCGAGACCCATGTGATCGCCACCGCGGCGGCGCGCGACGCTTCCAACGGCGAGACCTTTCTGGCGGCGGCTACCGATGCGATCGGGGCTCGGATCGAGTTGCTCTCGGGTCAGCGCGAGGCGGAACTGTCGGCGCTCGGCGTCGTCGCCGG
The DNA here is from genome assembly GCA_965276595.1 of Beijerinckiaceae bacterium. GTDB lineage: Bacteria > Pseudomonadota > Alphaproteobacteria > Rhizobiales > Beijerinckiaceae > Terripilifer. The sequence continues at coordinate 765,666 of CBDIBA010000012.1, read as the reverse complement.
CTTTCATAAGCCCGATGGGATCGCCGGCGATCTTGGCGGCGGTTCTCTCGAGCTCAATTCCGTCAAGGGATCGAAACTCGGGAAAGGCGCCACGCTGCCCTTAGGCGGCCTCGCGCTGATGGACATGTCCGAGAAGAACGTCAAACGCGCGGCCCGCATCGCGCGCGAGGCGATCGCCGGTTGCAAGGTCGCCGACGACCTGCGCGACCGCGATTTCTACGCGATCGGCGGCTCCTGGCGCGCACTTGCCCGTCTGCATATGCGCCAACGAAATTATCCGCTCAACGTCATGCACGGCTACACGATTCGCGCCCGGGAAGCGGCGGATTTCGCCGCGCTCGTCGAGCGCGTCAACGTCGAGACGCTCGTCAACATCGAGTCGGTCGCGCCCGCGCGGCGCGCGCTTCTTCCCTATGCCGCCGCCGTCCTGCGCGAGTTGATCGCTCACGCGCGGCCGCGCCAGATCGTCGTCTCCGCACATGGCGTTCGCGAAGGCATGATCTACGAGCGTCTCGACGCAGCCACACGGCGCGCCGATCCGCTGCTTGTGGCCGCGCGCGACCTGAACGTGCTGCGCTCGCGCGCGCCGGCGCACGGGGAAGACCTCTGCGGCTGGACAGATGATTTCCTGCTGTCGTCCGAACTAGACGAGACAAACGACGACCGGCGGCTGCGGCATGCCGCCTGCCTGCTCGCCGACATTGGCTGGCGCGCGCATCCTGACTATCGTGGCGAACAGTCGTTGAACATTATCGCGAATGCGAGCTTCGTCTCAATCGATCACGCCGGCCGCGCCTATCTGGCGCTGGCGGCTGCCTATCGGCACATCGGTCTTGACGGGGATGTCAGCCCCCAACTGCGGACGCTCGCAAGCGCCCGCATGCTCGATCGCGCGCATATTCTGGGCGCGGCGATGCGCGTGGCGTATATCCTGTCCGCGGCGATGCCAGGCGTCCTGCCGCTTTGTCCGCTCGTTTGCAGAAAGGGCGCTCTGCAATTGTCCCTCCCGCGCGCTTTCGGCGCGTTGGGCGGCGACAAGCTCTTCGGGCGTCTGAAGCAACTGGCGCGCTTGATCGGGCGCGAACCGGAGATCATCGTCGAAGTTTGATCGGCTCGCCGAAAGCAGGGCCGTTCGTCAACGACCGAAGATGTCTCGCGCGCGCTTTTTGACATCGTCGGGCGCGGATAGCGTCTTGACGACCACAGCCCGCAGATTTTCGCCAGGCAGCGGCTCCAAATCGAGTTTCACGCGCTGCATTTCCGCGATCACTTCTGGATCCTTTACCATTTCCATGAAGCCCGTCTGTAGCGCCTTGACGGCCGTAAGGTTGGTGTCGGGCGGGATGATGAAGGCGCGACCGATGGCGCCTCCGCTCGCGTAGAGCCCCAGCAATTGCTTGTCCGCTTCGGTAGCGCCGAGCTCGCCGAGCGCCGGCGTATCCGGCAGGTCAGAGGCGCGTTCGGGCACATCTTGCAGGATGATCTTGATCTTCTTGTCTTGCAGCCATTCCTGCTTGCCGGTCTTCACAGCCGTCCAGGAGGATGTCGCCCCTTCGACTTCGCCGCGCTCCATCGCCAGCATGCCTTCGGCCGAGGCGGGATAGCCGTTGATGATCCGAAACTTGGTGTTGAGCACCTTGTTCAGCAGCGTCGGAATGATCTCGGACAAGTTGCCCGCGCCTGCCGCGGCGATCGGCGAGGCGATCGTCTTCGCGTCGTCGATCGATTGCACCTTCGACGTATGCCATTGCATCTGGATGTTGTTGGAGGAGGCGATGCGGCCCATCCAATCGAACTTGGTGGCGTCATATTGCGCCGCCGGATTGGCGGTCGCCTGTTCGAGGGCGAGCGTTTCCGTCACGATGCCGATGGCGGTGCCGTCTTTCGGCGCGACGCGATAGATGAAATTCGCGGCGTTGAGCGTGCCAGCTCCCGGCATGTTGGTCGCGATCACATTCGGGTTGCCGGGCAGATGCTTGCCGAGGAAGCGCGCCACCGCGCGCCCGTAAAGATCGTAGCTGCCGCCGGCCGTGTTGCCGATGTAGATTGTGATCGTCTTGCGGGCGAACAGGCCTTCGGGCGTCTGAGCGAACGCCGACGTCGCTGTCGTGACGGTCACGGAAAAAACGATGACTTGAAGCAGCCGGTGAACGGAAAGCGTCATATCGGTTCCCTCCTGGCGCTTGGGCGCCAATGCGATTTATTTCGAGATCTGTAGGCGATGATCCGCGGCTTGTCACGGCGCGTCGTCGCGAAGCCGATCCTGCCGCATCGCGCGTTCGATCCGCGGGTCGGGGATGATCCACATCAGCGCGACAAGCGCGTAAAGGGCGTAGGAGATCGCCGGCAGAACAAAACCCGCGGCGATGCCTAACACATAGAAAACCGGCGAAAGCTTGCCTTTGAGATTGCCGCCGAGCGCTTGCTTTAGCTGCGCGTCGTCGACGCCCTCGCCGATGATCGATCGTTGCAAAAGATAGAACGCGATGGCCGGCATCAGCAAAGAGACGCCGAACAGGATGGTCGGTTGCCTCGCGAAATCGTTCTCGCCTGCCCACGCCGTCGTGAAGGGTACGAGCGACAGCCAGAAAAGAAGATGATTATTGGCCCAGAGCACCGCGCCCGTCACGCGCTCGACGGTCTGGAACATGTGATGATGATTGTTCCAGTAGATTGCGACGTAAGCGAAGCTCAGCGCGTAAGCCAGGAAAACCGGCAACACGTCGAGGAGCGCACGCCATTCGGGGGAGTGCGGCGGCTTCAACTCCAGCACCATGATGGTGATGATGATCGCCAGCACGCCGTCGCTGAAGGCGACCAGCCGTTCTTTGCTCAACCGTGCGGTCCCCGATGCGCTCCTTGGGCTTTCTCGCCTGCGCGGATCGCCTTGAAGATGGCGAGCGGCGTTACCGGCATGTCGATATGCGTCACGCCGTAGGATTTCAAAGCATCAACGACCGCGTTGACGAGCGTCGACAGCGCGGGCGTCGTACCCCCTTCGCCACCCGCTTTAATGCCGAGCGGGTTGGTGGGCGACAGCACTTCGGCGATCTCCGCCTTGAAGAACGGCAAGTCCGAGGCGCGTGGCATCCCGTAATCCATGAAGGAGCCTGCGAGCGGCTGGCCGCTGTGCTCGTCGAGTTTGAACAGTTCAAAGACTGCTTGGCCGAGACCCTGCACGATGCCGCCGTGCGTCTGACCGTGGACGATCATTGGATTGATGCAGCGGCCCACATCGTCGATCGTGGAATAGCCGACGATCTTCATTTCACAGGTGTCGCGATCGATCTCGACCTCGCAGATCGCCGTACCGTTGGGAAAAACGGGGTCGTGCATTTCATTGGTGCGCGCGACGGCGAGGCCGCCCTTCAGATCGTCCGGCGCATCGAGGTTGGCGACCAGCTTGGCGAGTTCAAAAGCGTCGACGCTGATATTGGTGTCGGCGACCTGAAAGCGGCCGTCGTGAAAATGCACGCGATCCTCGCCGACCTTGAAATGCAAGGCGGCGAGCCTGCAACCTTTGTCGATGAGGTCTTCGCTCGCCATCGCGATGACGGCGCCGGCGTGACGCATGGAGCGGCCCGAATGTGAGCCGCCACCCACGGAAACGATGTCCGTGTCGCCCAGGATGATCTTCACGCTCTCGACGGGCGCGCCGATAAGATCGGCCGCCACTTGCGCGAAGCTCGTCTCATGTCCTTGGCCGCTCGGCTGCGTGCCAATCACGACATCGACGCCACCTTCGGGCTTGACGGTGATCTCGGCGCGTTCGCGCGGGGACCCGATCGAGGATTCGACATAATTGGCGAGTCCGACGCCATAGAGTTTGCCGCGGGCGAGCGCATCCTTGCGGCGCGCCTCGATGCGATCCCAACCAGCGAGCTTCATCGCCCAATCCATGTTGGTCTCGTAGGCGCCGCTGTCGTAGACAGCGCCTACTGCGTTGCCGTAGGGCATTGCGGCAGGGTCGATCAGGTTCTTGCGCCGCAGCTCGATCTTATCGAAGCCGAGCGTGTCCGCGGCCATCTCGATCAGCCGCTCGATCGCAAAATTGACTTCGGGGCGTCCCGAACTTCGATAGGCCTGCGTCGGCATGGTGTTGGTGAACACGGCGCGCGCGCGCAGCGTCGCCACGGGAATATCGTAGGAGCCCGTTATCAGTCCCGATCCCTTCGAGAGCGGCGAGAAGGACACCGCGCGGCAACCGATGTTGCTGAGATTGTCGGCGCGAAACGCCAGGAACTTGCCATTTTTGTCGAGCGCGAGCGATACGTTCGAGACAAGGTCGCGGCCCTGATAGTCGCTGAGGAACGCCTCGGAGCGCGTCGCCGTGAATTTCACCGGCCTTTTGAGTTTACGCGCCGCCCAAAGCGCCAGCCCGAACTCGACGTAGACGCGGTTGCGCGTCCCAAAATTGCCGCCGACATCGAGCGACAACACGCGCAGCGTTTGCGGATCGATCCCAAGCGTCTCGGCGAGTTCCGCTTTCTGCCGGACGGCGCCGCCGCTGCCCGCGTAGATAATCGACCGGCCGGTCGCGGTGTCGTAATTCGCCACGGCGGAACGGGGCTCGAGCGGCACGCCGGTCACGCGGTCAATGAAAAATTCGTGCGAGACGATGTGGTCGGCTTTGGCGAAGGCCGCGTCCGTCGCAACGCGGTCGCCAAAAATCGTCTCGATGCAGACGTTATCGGGATGTTCGTCCCAGACCGCGACTGCGCCACGTTTCACGGCTTCTCGGCTGTCAGTAACGAAAGGCAACGCCTCGTAATCGATGTCGACGGCCTCCGCCGCGTCCAGCGCTTGCGTCAGCGTCTCCGCGACGACCATCGCAACCGCTTCGCCGACGTGGCGAGCCTTGTCGGCGGGCAGCAGCATGTGAGGGCCGATGAAGACGTTGCGGGTGCCGTCGGGCGCGGTAAGCTTCATGTCGTATTTCGTGCTCGGCACCGGATTGTGCGGCACCGGCTTCACGCCGTCGGCGATCAAATCCTTGCCGTCGAATATGCCAAGCACGCCTGGCATTTCGAGCGCGCGCGTTTTGCCGACGGCTTTGATGCGCGCATGCGGATGCGGCGAGCGCACGATGACTGCGTAGGTTTGACCGTCGAATCGGAAGTCGTCCGTGAATTGGCCGCGGCCGGTGATGAGACGCTCATCCTCCTTGCGGCGGACCGGCTTGCCGATGGCCTTGAGGAGCGCCCTCTCGATCGGTTTCATTTCACCGTCTCGACCTTGCGAACCGGCGTCTCTGGAACGAGGTCGGGCTTGCGGCGGCCCCAAGTGTTCTCGCCGTTCTCGATCCAGCGGCCCTCGACGGCCTTGTCGGCGAAGGTCTGCCAAAGCTGCGCCCATTCGCCGAGCTCGTAGCCGTGCCAAGGCGCTTGCGGCGTGATAGCCGGCAAACCAAGCTCGTCCCAGATTTGCTTGGCGCGCTCCATATACGGCTTGGTCGGCAGCGCCAGCGGCGGCATGGGATGTTTGGTCGTGGCGTCGATGAGCAGCGTCGAGTTGGAGCCGCCCTTCGGCCCGTGGCCGCCGGCGCGGTTCGGCAGCGTCAGCACGTCTTCGATCGGGTTCGACCGATAGGCCATCGACCAAAAAACGGCGTTGGTGTTGTTGGGATCGACGTCGTCCGACACGGCGACGCAGATCTTGCCGCATTGCGCCTGCAGGCTTGAGGCGCCTTGCAGGCCCCGCCAGACTTCCGTCTGTAGCGCGCCTTGTTTGAAGACGAGGAAGATCACGGGGCGCAGGTTCGACAAGGGTTCGTGCATCACGACGCGCACGATGCCTTTCACGTTCAGCTCCTTGCGCAGATGATTGAGGAACAGCGGTTCGTAGGCCACCTTCTTCATCACACTCGATTCGCTTGGCGTCACCTGGCTGACGATCGAGACGAGCACCGCGTCGCGGCGATGAGTGATGGCGGTGACATGCATCGACAGGTTGAACCCTTCGAGCGCCACATGGCCGTGGCTTTCGCCGAAGGGGCCTTCCGGTTCAAGTTGATCGGTGTCGATGAGGCCTTCGACGACGATCTCGGCGTCGGCCGGGATTTCGAGATCGACCGTCAGCGCCTTGCAGACGCGCATCGGTCGTCCGGCGAGGCCGCCGGCGACAGCCATCTCGTCCTCGTCGATGCGCAGCTTTTGGGGGCCGGTGAACATCACTGCCGGCGTGCAGCCGACGACGATCGCGCAGGGCATCTTCTCGCCGCGCGCCTTGTATTTCAGCCAATGCTGATAGCCGCCCGCTCCGGAAAGTCGGCTCGCCATGCGAACGCCTAGCCGATCCAGCGATTTCAAGGCCGCCCGATATGTGCCCATGTTGCGGACGCCGGTCTCCGGGTCTTTGGTCACGCAGAGCGTCGCGGTAAAATAGGGCGCGGCGTCGAAGCCTGGAGTCGAAACGGGGACTGGCAGGGACGCGAGACCGCCGCCGGGCTTGGTGAGATCGTCGCCGCGCAACACGACATCCTGACAAGGCGGATGCTGGATCATTTCCGGTTCGATCGGGTGATCGATGCCACGCGTCCAAATATCGCCGATCTGCTCGACCGGCGCGCCCATGCCGATGGAGTAAATTTCCGGCGAAGCGGCGAGTGCGCCAACGACAACGGGCATGTCATATTTGCGGCCGTCGGCGCCGTGCACGTTGGTGAACATGAAGGCGCGCCGGGCGCTGTCGGGCAGCCCTCCGGTGAACTGCCATCGCATCAGAGGATGCAGTTCGGTGTCCTTACAGATGGGCCGATCGATCTTGGCCAAGAGGCCGCGCTCTTCGAGGAGGCGTAGCTGTTCATGGAAGTCGGCCGGCGCGCGTTGCTGCACTCTTGCGTCCATGGAAGCGATCCCCGGAAAACTCGATCGTAGAAGGTCTGTGCGGGCGCGGCGGCGTGGTGCTTAGGCCGGTTCCTAGCGTTTCGCAACTTGCTCCATGGCCGAGGCCCCTCTAAAAGGCTCGCCTCACTGAGGGAGCCAAACGCTCATGCGCCCACTCGTCGCAAGTCTGCTTTGTTCGACGGCCTTACTGGCGTTGCAGGTCTCCGGTGCGGCGGCGCAAGCGAACGTCGCCGCCTTTTATAAGGGCAAAACGGTCGAAATGGTTGTCGGTTACGCCGCCGGTTCGTCCAATGACATCGCCGCGCGTTCTCTCGCCCGCGTGATCGGCAAATACATCCCGGGCAACCCAACGGTGATCACGCGCAACATGCCGGGCGGCGGCAGCTTCGTCGCGGCGAACTACATCTACAATGTCGCGCCGAAAGACGGGACGGAACTCGGCCTGATGGCGCCGACGCTGCCCATCGATGAAAAGATCGGCACACAGGGCGTCAAATACGTGGCCTCCAAGTTCAACTGGATCGGCCGCGAGACCACATCCGTCGGCGTGACCTTCACTTGGCATACGTCGCCGACGAAGACGATCCAAGACGCGATGCAGCGCGAGACGACGCTGGCGGGCACCGGCGCAGGATCGACCGTGGTGATCTACCCGAATGTGCTCAACAACCTCGTCGGAACCAAGTTCAAGCTCATTATGGGCTATGCCGGCTCGAACGAGGCTATGCTGGCCGTCGAGCGCGGCGAGGCGGAGGCGCATTCGACGTCCTGGGAACAGATCACCTCGCAGCACCCCGATTGGGTCAAGGACAAGAAGATCAATTTACTGGTCCAATACGCCTTGCAGAAGCATCCCGATTTGCTGGATGTGCCTCTCGCGTCCGACCTCACGAAGAACGATGCCGACCGTCGTGTCATGAACGCCATCGTCGCGGCATCGGACCTCGGCAAGTCGATCCTGACATCGCCGGGCGTCCCGGCGGATCGCGTCGATGCGCTCCGCGCAGCCTTCGACAAAGCAGTCGCCGATCCTGAGTTTGTCCAAGACTTTCAGGCGTCGCGCATTCAGATCATTCCGATGAAAGGATCCGACGTGCAGAAGGTCGTCGACGATCTGGGCTCGCTGCCGCCCGAACTCGTGGATCGCGTGCGCGCTGTCTACACGATGCCAGGCGCCAAGTGACGCGACTGATCCTCCGTCGATGGGAAAAGCCTTGATGCAGAACCTTCAGACCTTTGCCGCGAGCGATGGCGTCAAGATCGCCTATCAACTCCATGGCGACAGCGCGTCGAAGCGGCGCGTAGTCCTGGTCCATTCGCTCGCGATGGATCACGCCTACTGGGCCGCGGTTACCGAGCGGCTGGTCGAAGCGGGCGCCTGTGCGGCGGCGATCGATTGTCGCGGCCACGGCAAGTCGGACAAGCCAGAAGGTCCTTACGCCATCGGGCGTTTCGCAGAGGATCTGAGTGACCTGGAGGATCATCTGGGTTGGGACAAGGCGGTCGTGGCTGGCTCCTCCATGGGCGGTTCCGTGACCCTCGCGTTCGCGACGAGCCGCCAAGACCGCGTCGCGGGCCTCGCGCTCATCGATACAACCGCCTGGTATGGCGAGGACGCGCCGAAGGCCTGGAACGGCCGTGCGCAAACGGCGATCGACAAAGGCCTCGCTTCGATGATCGACTTCCAGCTCACGCGCTGGTTCGGCGACGACTTCCGCGCCAATCATCAGGAGGCGTTGAATTACTGCGTCGACACGTTCGTAAGCAACGATGTGGCCGCCTACGCCGCGACCTGCGTGATGCTCGGCGATTTCGATCTGCGCGACAAGCTCGCATCGCTGACCGTGCCAACCCGCATCCTCGTCGGCGAGGAGGATTACGCGACGCCGCCCGCCATGGCGCAGACGCTGCACAAGCGTATTTCCGGCTCCACCTACAAGGTCCTTGAGAAGGCGCGGCACCTGACGCCGATGGAGCGCCCGGATGAAGTCGCGGCGGAGATCGTCGACGTCCTCAAGGCCGTCCACGGCTGAGGTTGCGTCAAGCCGTTAATAATGCGTCCGGAAAGACGGCGTGCGCCATGCAATCGCCCGACAGACGACGGCCGAGAACGCCGTCAAGCCGCGATCTGCTGCACGCGGCCTTTCGCGTCCATGCCCTGGGCGCGGTATTGGCCGATCGTCTCCAGCAGCGGCCTGTCGTTCATCGTGTACAGGATCGCATCGCCCGAACCCTTGGCGACATGCCGCCTCCAAAGGAAGTTTGGGACGACGAAAATATCGTTTTCCTCCCAGGCGAAGGTCTTTCCGCCGACCTCGGTCTCGCCCTTGCCGGCGATCACGACATAGACGGTGCTCGACGTCTCGCGCTTGAATCGGGTCTCTTCGCCGGCTCGGATCAGTTGCGCGCCATAGGCGAGCGTCGGAAACAACGGGCCGCCGGTGACGGGATTGACGAAGGACAGCGGAACGCCCTCATAGGCGTCCCCCTCCTCACCCCGCAGTGCGGCCAACGCCTCGCGCGTGTCGGAACCACGGTAATGAAATGAAGGGCTGGTTCGCTGGCCGAATCCGCGACCGCGTGTTGTGAAGGCGGGCGCCAGACCGCCGTGGCCGTACAGAGTATGCGAATAGTTCGCCGGCGCCGTCACCCGTTGTCGGCGCTCGTTGCTATCGCCCGCGTCGGCCGGCATCTCCTCGTCGAGCCAGATGATGTCGAGGAATTCGAGCAGCGGCCAGTCGAGCGTGTCGATCCACACGACAGGCGTCGTCCCATCGTTGCCGTGATCGTGCCATGTCCCGTTCGGCGTCAGCACGAGATCCCCGCGGGCAGCCATGCACTTTTCGCCCTCGATGACGGTATAGCCGCCATTTTCCGAAAGGATGGTGCGGCTCGCGTTGGGCGAATGAAGATGCGCCTTGGCGAGATCGCCGGGATTGTAAATGGAGACGGCGCAGCGAATGCTCGCGGCGACTTGCAGCCGGCCGCCCAGACCCGGGTTGGTCAGCAAGAATTGCTGACGATCGGCGAATTCGGTCGGCGGCACGTCCGCTTCCGAAGCGATCCGTGCGATCTTGTCGAGATAGGGCGAAATCTCGCGCCATTTCCAAAGGTGCGGCGTGGCTTTCATCTGGCCGGCGGCGACGCGTCCTTCTGCAAGGCGGCCGCCTGCGGCCAGGTTCGTTTCGCGAAACCACGGCTCCTGCGCGGGCGCATTCGCCTGTGTGCGCAGCCAGATCGAAAGGTCGCGGGCTTCGCCATTGAGCGCTTCCATGCGCGCCCGTGCGTCGGACGACAACGGGGCGCGGGCAGGGGCTCTGACATCGTCGCTCATGGCGTTCTCCCTCGTTGTGGCGTGAAGCGGCCGGTCGGTTTTTTGATCGTCGCGACGGGCCGTCGCTGCGACGCCAGCTTGATCGCCCTGGCGATCCTGTCAATCGGTTGGGTGGCCTTATGGCCTGTGGTGATGGGGGCCGAGCTCCTTGAGCGCCGCATTGAGAAAGCTGAGATCGACAATTTTGTCGATGTCGACTTCGCCTTGGAGGAGCTTCTGGTCCTTGAAGATGGCGAGGTCGGTTTTAAGCGACTCGACGTTCACCGTTCCATCGGGATTACAGGCCGCCAATGGGAACGCGCGGTAGAAGCTCGGATCCTTGATCGGCGTATATTCGTTGAGGATTTTGATCAGGGCTTCCCCCTTGTCCCCGACGAATTTGCCGTCCGGCCCGATCGCGTCGTTGTAGTCGCGCACGCCGCGCAAAAACGCGACGAGGAAGCGCCTGGCGACATCGGGGCTTTTTGTCGCGAAGGCGCCGCCGAAGAATATGACCGCAATTTCATGATTTGGATAGGCGACATCGTCGGTCAGCACCTTGACGGCGTACCCCTTGTTCACGGCTTCCGTCGTCGCAGGTTCGGCGGGGAGCGCGGCGTCGACCGCCTTGTTGGCGAGCGCCACCACCTGCTGAGGAAAGGCGAGATACACCTGGTCGACATCGCCTTCCTTGAGGCCGCCGCGCTCCAACATCTTGATCAGCGTAATGTTGGACGCGGTGCCGGGCGCCGACGTCGCGATCTTCTTGCCCTTCAAGTCGGCCATCGTCTTGTACGCGCCGGAATCAATGAGATCCTTGCGCACGATCAGCGTCTGACTCGTGCGGCCGGGCGGCGTGGAGACCTTGTCGGCGACGATGCGGATATCGACGCCCCGCGCGACCGCGTTCAAGAAGCCTGCCGACGGAGAGCCGGCAATGGCCTGCAGATCGCCCGACACGATGGAAGTGATCATTCGTGCGGCCGAATCGAACAGTTCAAGATGCAGATCGATCCCGGCTTCTTTGAAGTACCCGCGCTTATCGGCGACGTAGAGGCCGACATCCGTCGCGGTGCGCGTGTACCCGATCGCGACCGTGTCGAGCGCAAGGGCCGGCGTCGTCACCACGCAAGCCGCGAGCGCGGCGAGCCAGCGCCTCCATGCGTTACTCATGCATCCTCCCGCGTCCATGATGGCTGACCGCTAATCCGCTTCGAGCGTCGCGCGATCCTTGAGGCCTTGCTCGTATTCCGCCGCCTGAGCGGCGAGCCGCACGGGGGTATTGGCGGCGCCGAACAGATCGTACTCGCGCCGCTCGACGATCTCGAAGAAGAACCGCTGATCGAACATCGTCGTGTAGATATGCAGGAACTCGCCGCCGCCATGGCGATCATAGAGGACGCCGAGGCGGCGCATGCTCTCGATCGTCTCGGGCGGCAGATCGAAGCGCGTCGACAAATCTTCATAGTAATTGTCGGGAATCGGCAGGAACTGAACGCCGCACGCTTTCGCGCTCTCGACAAACGCAAAGAGGTCGCGCGTCGAGAGCGCAATCTGCTGCACGCCGCCGCCGCCGAACGTCTCGATGAAGCGCGAAACCGCTGTGGATCCGCCTTCCGCGATGTTGAGCGGGATCCTCACCTCGCCGCCCTCCGAGCGGATGACGCGGCTGAAGAAAGCGCCATAAGGATCGGCAAGTTCAACCTGGGGTTCGTCGGCGAAGCCGAGCACGGCCTTGTAAAACGTCAGCCAAGTCAAGAATTCCGATCGGCGCACCACATTCGACAGGTGATCGATGCGATCGAGCGGGCCCGACGAAGCAGGCGCGGCGACGAAGTTGAAGTCTTGGTCCCACGCCGCATGCGCGTCGGCTTTGACAAGGTAGATCAGGCTGTTCTCGACGCCGGCGACGGCGGGAATCACGGCTTCGCCCGCCCCGATGCGGCCATGGTAGGTCGGCGCGCCCAAGGCGTTGGCGCGCTCCAGCGCGCGCGCGGGATCGTCGCACCGCAGAGCGATGGCGCAGACGGAGGCGCCATGCACCAGGTAAAAGGAGTGGGCAAAGCCGTCCTGCTCGCGATTGACGACGATGTTCACGTCGTTCTGCCTGTAGAGATCGACGTCTTTCGACTTGTGGCGCGCGACGCGCTTAAAACCCAGCCCTGTCAGTTCACCCTCGAGCCGCTCCGATTGCGCCGGGCTCGCTGCAAATTCGAGGAACTCGATGCCCGAGACGCGCGCCGGCTTGGGCAGTGCGCGTCCCATGTCGAGCGGAGGCGCGCCGCGCCTGACGCGCTCTTCTTCGATCTGTTCGCCAATCGCCTGCAACGATCGCATGCCATCGCGGGCGATCGTTTGCGCCGGCGCGCCGCGAAACTGATCGTTGAAAATCTCGAGCGAAATGGGGCCCGCATAGCCGGTCGCGAGAGCCGCTTCGAGAAACGCGACGAGGGGCCAATCGCCCTGGCCAGGAAAGCAACGATGGTGACGCGACAGAGACATGACATCCATCAGCATGCCCGGCGCGTCCGCAAGCTGAACGAGCGCGATGTGCTCCGGCGGCACATGCGCAATCGACGCCACGTCGTTTTTACGCGCGAAGATATGAAAGGAATCGAGCACCACGCCGAGGTTTGATCGACCGGCCCGGCGCACAATTTCGTGGGCCTGCTGCCAGTCGTGCGTATGGCGCCCCCAAGCCAGCGCCTCCAGACCGATGCGATGCCCGTGCCGCGCCGCGCGGTCGGCGAGTTCGGCAAAGTCGTCGGCGCAGCGATTGACGTCGCCCGACGCGTTTTCCGCGACCGTGGAGCAGACGCTCAGGAGTTCCACGCCGAGTTCATCCATCAGGTCGAACTTGCGTTCCGCGCGCTCTAAATTGCGCGCGCGTATCGGCTCCGGCGCGCCCTCAAAATCACGCAACGGTTGGAACGCGACGATCTCAAGCCCGAGATCGTCGGCCATGCCGCGCGCGTCACGCGGCTTGCCGCTGAAAAATGTCAGATCGTTTTCAAAAATCTCGATGGCGCGAAAGCCTGCGCGCGCCGCGGCGCTCATTTTCGTCTCCAGCGTGCCGCCCATGCAGACCGTGGCGATCGACCATCTCAGCATTCGACATCTCCCGCAGCGAGACATAAACCTTGCCCGGGAACGCGGCAAGGCGCGCCTGTCCGTTGTGCGCGTTCGTCGAAGAACGGATAAAGCGCATGACGGTTTGAAGATGGGCGCGTGCGCATGGCGCGAGCCGGAGGTCCGACTGCGATCCGAGACGATGATCGACGTGTGCGCTCGGCCTGGGAAATGGAGCGTCGCCGGCGCTCCGGGGTCGCCGTGCCGCACAGTCGGAACGCGCGCATACGGGCTTTATCGATAGGCGATTGCAGGGTCTACGCGCGTGTGATCGGGTGTCTGAATACGTGGCGTGCGAAACAGCAAGCTTGGTTGCTGTGGGGCCCGCTCAGCGCCCGAAGGGATGCGTCGGTCGCGCCTGATGGTCGGCGACCTTCTGCCCGCTCGCGCCGTCGATTTCACGCAATTCTACATCGTAGCCCCAGAGATCGGCGACATATTGCAGCGTCTTACGCGAATTGCCGCTTGAGAGCGTCCGGCCTTCGACGACCTTGTGTTCTAGGATGAGACGACGATCGCCGAGAAGATCGACGAAGGCGACTTCCATAAGCGGGTCCGTTTCGGAAGGATCGTAACGACGCGCCAGCGAGCGCCGCAGCTTGCGGTAGCCACGCTCGTCATGGATCGCGCCGACGATCAGCTCGGATTCACGCGGATTGTCCTCGATGGCGAACATTCTCAGTTCGCGCATGAGCTTTGGCGAAAGATACTGCGCAATGAAACTGTCGTCGCGGTAATTGGCCCAGATGTCCTTGAGCGCTCCCATCGCGTCGCCACAGCCGGCGATGTCCGGCGCCCAGGCGCGATCCTCGTCCGTCGGCTTTGTGGCCATCCGTTCGATGTCGCGCATCATGGCGAAGCCGAGCGCGTAAGGATTGACGCCGGAATAGGCTGGGTGATCGAAGCCCGGCTGCGCGACGACATTCGTGTGCGAGGCGAGGAACTCGAAGAATGCGCCGTCGCTGATCTTGCCCGTTTCGTGCAGACGCTCCATTACGCGATAGTGGACGTAAGTGGCGGTTCCCTCGTTCATCACCTTCGTCAAGCGCTGCGGGTAAAGATAATGGCCGACAAGTCTGACGATGCGCAGGATCTCACGCTGCCATGGAGCGAGCTTCGGCGCATGACGTTCGAGAAAGAACAGGACGTTTTCCTCGGGCAAGCCGAGCCGCTGCGCAGCGGCGGCGCGCGCCTCGTCGGCGCGCGGCTTGTTCGGACCGGTCGGCACCGTGCGCCAGAGTTCATTGTGGATTCGTTCCTCGTGTTCGCGCCGCTCCCGCCAACGCGCTTCCTCGCCGCGCAAATCGAGCTGACGGCGGCGGCCTGATCGATGCACGCCTTGGCCTTGCAGCGCATGCGCCGCATCGAGCAGACGCTCGACCGCCACGTCACCGTGTTGCTCTTCGCAACGTGAAATGTAGGTCTTGGCGAACTTGAGATAATCGAGAATGCCGCCGGGATCCGTGAATTCACGAAATGTCTGATTGTTCTTGAAGAAGTGGTTGTGCCCGAAGGCCGCGTGCGCGATGACGAGCGTCTGCATCGTCGCTGTGTTGCCTTCCATCACATAGGAAATGCACGGGTTCGAATTGATGACGATCTCGTATGCGAGACCCATCATTCCCTTTCGATACATGGTTTCGTGTTGCGTGAAATGCTTGCCGAACGACCAGTGGTTGTAAAAGATCGGCATGCCGGTGGAGGCGTAGGCGTCCAGCATCTGCTCGGCGGTGATGATCTCGATCTGATTGGGATAGATATCGAGCCCGAGTTCGCCCAGCGCGACTTCCGCGACCGCATCGTGGACGCGCTGGATCGTGTCGTAAGACCACTCGTCTCCGCTGAACAGATATTCGCTCACGCGTCGCCTCCTCGCGCCGAGGCGTCACGGCCGAAGAGTTCTCTGAAGATCGGATAGATTTCTTCGCGCGAGGTGACGGATCGTTGCGCCAGGCGCGGCTCATGCAACTCCTCGTAAGCGCGCCAGAGCGTCGACGCCGCCGATCCATGACCTGGCTCCGCGACCTCCAGATAAGCGTAGTACTGGGTCAACGGCAAAATGTTGTTCAACAGGAGCGACACGGATTCGGCATTGTCGCGCGGGTCGTTATCGCCGTCGGAGGCTTGCGCCGCGTAGACGTTCCAGGAGTCCGCCGGATAGCGCTCGCGTTGCACGCGCACCATCTCGCGTTGCGCAGATGAGACGCGCGTGCCGCCGCTTTCGACGCCATGGAAGAACGTGTCCTCGTCGACCTCCCGGGCCTCGTCGGTATGCCGAATGAAGACGATCTCGACTTTCTTGTAGCGCTTCTTAAGAAAGACATAGAGCAGCATAAAGAACCGCTTCGCGAGATCCTTCATGTGCTCGGACATCGAGGCCGACACATCCATCAGGCAGAACATGACCGCCTGAGCCGTCGGGCGGGGCACGCTTTCAAAGCGTCGGTACCGGATATCGATCGGGTCGATCCAGGCTATAGTCTTGGTCTTCCGGCGCAGCGCCTCGAGCGACGCGCGCAGCGCCGCCAGTTCGCTCTCTTCTGCCTCGCGCGCCACCGCTTGCTGCAGCGCCTCGTCAGCCGCCAGCAGGTCGTCGGGACTCGGCCTCTTCAATGCGATTCGCCGCGACATGGAATTGCGCATCGTGCGCGTCACCGACAGATTGGCGGGCGACCCGGAGATGGAATATCCCGCGCGCCGCAGCCCCTCGCTCTCCACCGTTGTCAGCTTGCGACGCTCGAGATCCGGCAATTCAAGATCTTCGAGGAAAAATTCCAAAAATTCTTCGGCCGAAAGCGCGATCGTGTAGGAGTCTTCGCTCTTGCCTTCACCCGCTCCGGACCCTGCGCCGCCGCGGCCGGAACCGGGCGGGCGGGGAAGGCGGTCGCCTTCGATGAACTCGCGGTTGCCTGGAAAAACGGGGTTTCGAAAGCCCTCCGTCCCGATGTGGAACCCTGGTTCGTCGATGCCGTCGGCCGGAATGACGACCGCGCCGGCCTCATCGACGTCGCGGATGCCGCGCGAGGCGCTCGCCTTGCGCACGGCGTCGCGCACGATCTTGCGCGCCCGCCGCAAGAACCTCTGTCGATTGGGCAGGTTCTTGCCGCTGGGGTTTAACCGTCGATCGATGATGTTCATCGACATCCTCTGGCCGTCAGGCCGATTGTTTGACCCGCATATACCACTCAACGAGTCGGCGAACCTGCCGTTCCGTATAGCCGCGCGCCACCATGCGCTCGACGAAGTCGGCATGTTTCTTTTCTGTCTCGCTGTCGCGTTTCGATCCGAAACTGATCACCGGCAGGAGGTCCTCCACCTGACTGAACATCCGCTTCTCGATGACTTCGCGGATCTTCTCGTAGCTGGTCCAGGACGGGTTCTTGCCCGAGTTCTGCGCGCGAGCCCGAAGGCAGAATTTGACGACCTCGTTGCGGAAATCCTTTGGATTGGCGATTCCCGCCGCCTTCTCCACTTTCGTGAGTTCCTGGTTCAACAATTCGCGGTCGAGCAACTGACCCGTATCCGGATCTTTGAAGTCGACATCCTCTATCCAGGCGTCCGCGTAGTTGACGTATCGGTCGAAGAGGTTCTGCCCGTAATCGTTGTACGATTCGAGGTAGGCCTTCTGGATTTCGTGGCCGATGAACTCCGCGTAGCGAGGCGCAAGCTCGGCCTTGATGAATTCGATGTAGCGTTTCTCGAGCTCCGGACCTACTTGCTCGCGTCGGATCGCTTGCTCCAGCACGTACATGAGGTGCACGGCGTCAGCGCCGATCTCCGTTGGGTCGAAGTTGAAGGTCGAGGCGAGAATTTTGAAGGCGAAGCGCGTGGAGACGCCGTCCATGGCTTCGTCTTGCCCCGCGGCGTCCTTGTATTCTTGCAGGCTTTTCGCCTTCGGATCGGTTTCGCGCAGGCTTTCTCCGTCGTAGACGCGCATCTTGGAGAACAGGCTGGAGTTTTCGTGCTCGCGCATGCGCGACATCACCGAGAACCTTGCCAGCATTTCGAGCGTTGCAGGCGCGCACGGCGCTCCGGCAAGTTCGGAATTGCGGATCAGCTTCTCGTAGATTTGCCGCTCTTCCGTCACGCGGACGCAATAAGGCACCTTGATGAGATAAATCCGATCGATAAAGGCTTCGTTGTTTTTGTTCGCCTTGAACGAGTTCCATTCCGCTTCGTTCGAGTGCGCCAGCACGAGTCCGGTAAAGGGTATCGCGCCGATGTTTTCGGTGCCGATGTAATTGCCTTCCTGTGTCGCAGTCAGCAACGGATGCAGCATTTTGATGGGCGCCTTGAACATCTCGACGAATTCAAGGACGCCTTGGTTGGCGCGGTTAAGCCCTCCCGAATAGCTGTAGGCGTCGGGATCGTGCTGGGCGAGCGTCTCGAGCTTGCGAATATCGACCTTTCCGACGAGCGACGAGATGTCCTGGTTGTTCTCGTCGCCGGGTTCGGTCTTCGACACCGCGATCTGCCGCAGCCGCGACGGCGTAAGCTTGACAACGCGAAACTTGTGCAAGTCGCCGCCCGCCTCATCGAGGCGCTTGAGGCACCACGGGCTCATGAGGCCCGTCAGCCGACGGCGTGGAATGTTAAAGGCGCGCTCCAATTCGTCGCCCATCGCCACGGGGTCGAAGAGGCCGAGCGGGGATTCGAAGACCGGGCTGATCTCCGCGCCAAATTTGAGCGCGTAGATCGGCTTCTGTTCCATGAGCTGCTTCAGCCGTTCGGCGAGCGAGGATTTGCCGCCGCCGACCGGGCCTAGCAAATAAAGAATTTGCTTGCGCTCTTCGAGTCCCTGCGCCGCATGGCGAAGGTAAGAGACGATACGCTCGACGGTATCCTCCATGCCGAAGAACTCGGCGAAGGCCGGATACGTGCGAATCGTCCGATTCATGAAGATGCGGCCGAGCCGCGGATCCTTGGCCGTATTGACGACGACCGGCTCGCCGATCGCGGCAAGAAGCCGTTCCGGCGCGCTCGCATAGTGGCCCGGATCGGTTCGACAAGCTTCGAGAAATTCGCCGATCGACATCTCTTGGTCGCGCCGGCCCTCGTAGCCGGCGGAATAGCGTGTCAGAAAATCCGATGCGAGCGCCATGGTTGCTCCTGCGTGATCTCCGCTACGCGCCGAAGACGCGCGCCTCATGCCGCTTCGAGCCCGACGGAATTCGCCGTCACAAGACCGATACGGCCCCGACTAAACAACGCTCCAAGCAAAAGAGTTGCCCGATTCGCTGTCAATTCACAGACCCAAATGTCGAGCGTCATGGCCATTCGGCATGCTATTCGATCAGAAAGCGAGCTTTCGTCCGTTAAACCGCGAGACCGCCATGTTCTAGGCAAAGGTTTGATTTTGCGCACGAAACCTTTGTTTAAAGCAAGCGTCTCAAACAGCTTCGCCCCGCGCGCCCAAACGGGCAAGTGGTTAGTTTTACCTGGGGAAATGGCGAGATTACGGCTTAGCCACCCGGCGTCCGCCGAGCCGTCAGGCTGTCGAAGGCGGCCGGTAAAGCTTGAAGTAGCGGCCTGCCGATTCGCGCCAGTCGAAACGCATCGCCATCGCAGCGCGGCGCATCTCGGTTAGCCGCAGGCCGGAATCGAACGTTTCGAGCGCTCGACGCACCGCCTCGCGCAGGCCGCCGGCGGTTGCGAGGCCGAATAGAAAGCCGGTGCGGCCATCGTCAATCGTATCAGCCAGGCCGCCGACCCGCGTCGCGATCGGGAGCGAGCCAAACTTCTGAGCATACATCTGGCTGAGCCCGCAGGGTTCAAACCGCGAAGGCATCAGCAGGAAGTCGCTTGCCGCAAACATGGAGCGCGCCTCGGCGCCATCGAACCCGATGCGCACGCCGACCGAACCTTTATGCCGCTGCGCAAGGTCGCGCATGCGATCTTCGAAATGCGCTTCGCCTCGGCCGGTCACGACCAGCTGACCGCCGTTCGCGACGATATTTTCTGCCGCGTCGATAGCGAGATCGACGCCTTTTTGATGCACCAGGCGCGAGATGATCGCGAAAAGCGGCCCGCGCGACATGGCGAGGCCGAACGCCGAGCGCACCTGGTCGGCATGGCGGCCCTTCCAGCGGTCCGCGTCGAAGCTGGCCGTTTGGTCGTCTTCGCGCGGATCCCAGGACTCGTCGATGCCGTTGAGAATTCCGGTCAAGCGCCCCTGGCGCGACCGCTCGGCAAGCAGGCCGTGTAGGCCGCAGCCGAATTCCGGCGTCGTGATTTCCTGAGCGTAGGTCGAACTCACCGTCGTCAGATGATTGGCGTAGTAAACGCCCGCCTTCAGGAACGACAGCTTGCCATAAAACTCCACGCCTTCCACGTCGAAAGCTCGCTCGGGGATCGCCAGGGCGGGGAGGCGTCTCGCGTCGAAGACGCCTTGGTACGCAAGGTTATGGATCGTCAGCAGCGAGGGCGTGTCGCCGCCCCGCCATTTGACGTAGCCGCTTGCGAGCGCGCTCGGCCAGTCGTTGAGATGCAGCGATTGCGGCCGCCACGAGGGATCGCCGTCTCCCGCGGCGATTTCCGCCGCCGCGAGGCAGAGCCGTGCGAAACGAATGTCGTTGTCAATCCAATCGACACCGCAGGCGTCGGCGTACGGGCCGCCGGCGCGATCGTAGAGTTCCGGCGAGAGCAGAACGTAAACCGACAATCCGTCCGCTGTGCGCAGCCGCCCCAAGCCACACGCCGGCAGCGATCCGGCGGCGGGCAGGCGCGCCACGATCTCGATCGCATGATGTTTCTCGATGACCTGACGATAACCGGGGATCAGGATGCGAACGTCGCACATGCTCCGCAAGGCGCGTGGCAGCGCAGCGGACACTTCGCCCAACCCGCCCGTCTGGACGAAGTCAGCAATCTCCGACGTGACGAAGAGAACTCTGCGACGATCGGAAGATCGTGAAACGGCGCCGCTGCTCGGGGCGCCTGCCGCCTGAGTGGTCATCGTCGAAGATCACCCTATGCGCGGGCGATCGCCCGTATCGCAAGGCTTATTTAAGCATGAATCGCTACGCTATGGTTAAGTAATTGAGGGGCTTTTGACGCCAGAATGGCGAAATTGAAGACGATCTGAATCTTTTCTGTTCATTCGACGATCTTCAGCCGGTTTTTCACGCGCAAAACGACGTTAAGGTGTGGACCGCGTTGTCGGAGTCATAGATTCAATGCGGTTGAAAATGGCGACGGTTCGGAAACTGTTCATGTTCCCGGGCTACGCTGCGCGGCACGTCACTGGAGTTGCGCCAATGCCTATGCGTGCCGCCCGGGTTCTGGATGAGACCAACGAAGACGCGGCGGTCACGCTTTCGCCCGCGTCTCACGCCGCGCCGAACCTCGGCCCGCATCGTCTGAACACGCCGGAAGCTCTGCGCGCCGAGATCGAGGCGAAACTCGTCTATTCCGTGGGCAAGGACGTCGCGGCGGCGCTCCATCATGATTGGCTGACCGCCTCGATCCTTGTCTTGCGCGATCGCATCATCGACCGCTGGATGACGACCGTACGCGAGGCCAAACGAAGCGGACGTAAGCGCGTCTATTATCTCTCCCTCGAGTTTCTGATCGGCCGCCTGTTCGAGGACGCGGTCGGCAACCTCAACCTCCGTCAGAACATGAAAGAGGCGCTGGCTTCGCTCGGCGTCGATCTCGACGTGATCGCCACGCTCGAGCCCGATGCCGCCTTGGGCAACGGCGGCCTGGGCCGTCTCGCCGCGTGCTTCATGGAAAGCATGGCGACGCTGGGCATCGCGGGGCTCGGCTATGGCATTCGCTACGATCATGGCCTTTTCAGGCAGCGCATCGTCGACGGCCGCCAAGTTGAGGTTCCCGAGGATTGGCTGTCGTTTCGCAATCCATGGGAGTTCCTGCGCCGCGAGATCGTCCATGACATCGGATTTGGCGGGTCGGTGAGCGTCGAGAAAGGTTGGGACGGCGCCGAGCGCCATTCCTGGAAGCCGGCGGAAAAGGTGCTCGCAGTCGCCTACGACACGCCGGTCGTCGGCTGGCGCGGCCACGTGGTCAATACGTTGCGGTTGTGGAGCGCGCGCGCGGTCGATCCGTTGCGCCTGGAGGATTTCAACGCAGGCGACCATGTCGGCGCCATCATCGAGCGATCACGCGCGGAAAGCATTTCACGCGTTCTCTACCCGTCGGATTCGACGCCCGCCGGGCAAGAACTTCGCCTGCGTCAGGAGTATTTCTTCACATCCGCGTCGTTGCAGGACCTCATCCGCCGTCACATTCAGCGCTTTGGCGAGATCCGCAACTTGGCGGAAAAAGCGGCGATCCAGCTGAACGACACGCATCCTTCGATCGCCGTCGCGGAGCTCATGCGTCTGCTCATCGACGTCCACAACCTTTCCTGGGATGAAGCTTGGACAATCACTTGCAGCGCGACCTCCTACACAAACCACACGCTGCTGCCGGAGGCGCTGGAAAGCTGGCCGGTCGGTCTCATGGAGCGGCTGCTTCCGCGTCATTTGCAGATCATCTACGCGATCAACGCCATGTTCCTCGACGAGGCTCGCCTTGCCGGCGTGAAAACCGAGGAGCAACTTGCTTCGCTGTCGCTGATTGACGAGCGGAGCGGCCGCCGCGTCCGCATGGGCCACCTCGCCTTCGTCGGTTCGCACAAAATCAACGGCGTTTCGGCTCTGCACACCGAATTGATGAAGGTCACCGTATTCCGCGAGCTCGATCGCGTTCTCCCCGACCGCATCGTTAACAAGACGAACGGTATTACGCCGCGCCGCTGGATGATTCACGCAAATCCCGGCCTGACGAAGCTGCTTGTCGATACGGTAGGACCGGAGGCGCTCGACGATATCGAACGCATTTCCGATCTCGCGCTGCACGTCGAAGACGCGGGCGTCCGGGACCGCTTCGCCGCCGTCAAGCGCGCGAACAAGGAAAAGCTGGCGTCGGTCGTCTTCGATAGTCTCGGTGTCAAGGTCGATCCGACGGCGATGTTCGATGTGCACGTCAAGCGCGTCCACGAGTACAAACGCCAACTGCTCAACATCGTCGAGACGGTGGCGCTCTACGACGCCATTTGCGCCCGCCCCAACGAGAATTGGGCGCCGCGCGTGAAGTTTTTCGCCGGAAAGGCCGCTGCGAGCTATCACCAGGCCAAGACCATCATCAAGCTGATCAACGACGTCGCCAATGTGGTCAACAGCGACCCCACGACGCGTGGTCTCTTGAAGGTGGTCTTCTATCCGAACTTCAATGTCAGCGCGGCCGAAATCATGGTGCCGGCCGCCGATCTGTCGGAGCAAATATCGACGGCGGGTATGGAGGCGTCGGGCACGGGCAACATGAAGTTCGCGCTGAACGGCGCGATCACGATCGGCACGCTCGACGGCGCCAATGTCGAAATTCGCGAGCGCGTCGGACATGAAAACATCGTCGTCTTCGGCATGACGGCCGCCGAAGTCGAGCAGGCGCGCTCCGAGGGACGTTCGGCCGCGGAAACGATCGATAAGACGCCGGCGTTGCGCGAGGCGCTCGATAAGATTCGCAGCGGCGTCTTCTCTCCGGACGATCCGTCGCGCTATGTCGGCCTGGTCGATGGCCTGCGCTACAGCGACTATTTCATGGTCGCGTCGGACTTCGCATCCTATTCCGATGCGCAGCGCCGGGTCGACGCGCTGTGGGGGGAGCGCGATCAGTGGCTGCGCATGGCGATGCTGAACACGGCCAACATGGGATGGTTTTCGTCCGATCGCGCCATGCGCGAGTACGCTGAGGATATTTGGAACGTGCCATATCTTCGGCCGCACGCAAACTAAGCGCCACAAAGACGGCTTGAGCGACGCATGCTGCCGAAGCAGGCCAAACCCCTGGGCCCCGACGCGCCCAAAGCGCCGGGGCCACGGGTTTTGGAGGATGGCGTCGAGTTCGCGGTCTTCTCCCGCAACGGGGAGAGTATCGAAGTTTGCTTGTTCGACGAGGCCGGCGAACAAGAAGCAGACCGCTGGCGTCTCACGGGCCGCGACGGCGACCTGCATTTTGGCTTTATTCCGGGTGTCAAGGTGGGCGCGCGTTACGGATTGCGCGCCGATGGGCCGTTCGACCTCGGCCGTGCGCATCGCTTCGATCCGAACAAGTTGCTGATCGACCCGTACGCGACACGCGTCGATCGGCCGTTCGTCTGGCGGCCGGAGCTGGCCGCTGCGCGCTCTTCAGCGATCGACACAGCGCCGTTCGTTCCTCGTGCGATCATTGAGGCGGCGCCGGAAGCTTCGCCCCAACGACCGCCACAGACGCCCGGGCTTATCTACGAGGTCGCGGTCAGAGCTTTCAGCAAGACGCACCCGGACGTTCCTCTGGCCTCACGGGGAACGCTCGCCGCGCTCGCGCACCCGCGCGTCATAGACCACCTCGTCAGGTTGAGCGTAACACATGTCGAGCTGATGCCTGTCGCCGCCTGGATGACCGAGCGTCACCTCGCGCGGCTCGGCCTGGAAAACGCATGGGGCTACAACTCGGCGACCTTCATGGCGCTCGATCCGCGGCTCGCGCCGAATGGGTGGGATGACCTCAAGGCGGCTTGCGCCGCTCTTCACGCAGCCGGCGTCTCGGTCCTGATCGACGTCGTCTTCAATCACACCGCCGAAAGCGACGATGAAGGTCCGACCGTGAGCCTGCGCGGCCTCGACAACGCCGTCTACTACCGCCACACGGGAGATCGCCCGCCCCGGCTCGTCAACGACACCGGCTGCGGCAACACGCTCGCCAGCGAGCGCGGGCCTGTCGTGGCGCTGATCGTGGCCAGCTTGCGCGCCTTCGTCGCGCGCGCCGGCGTCGATGGGTTCCGCTTCGATCTTGCGGCGACTTTGGCGAGAGGCGAAGGCGGCTTTCCCGACAAGCACCCGCTGCTCGAAGCAATCGCAGCGGATGATCTGTTGAAAGGGCGCATGCTGATCGCCGAGCCCTGGGACATCGGGCAGGGCGGCTACCGCCTCGGCGCGTTCCCGCGCCACTGGATGGAATGGAACGACAAATATCGCGACCACACGCGGCGATTTTGGCGCGGCGACGCCGGCGTCGTCGGCGATTTCGCCACACGATTCGCCGGCTCTTCGGACATCTTCGGCGCGACGCGGGCAGGGCCGTCCGCAAGCGTCAACTTCGTCGCGGCGCACGACGGCTTCGCGCTGCGCGACGTGGTCTCCTACGCGCAAAAGCACAACGAAGCCAACGGCGAAGACAATCGCGACGGAACGAACGACAACGAGTCCTGGAACGGTGGGATCGAAGGCGCGAGCGCGGACCCGAACGTCATCGTTCGGCGCGGCCGCGATGTGCGGGCGCTCCTGTCATCTTTGTTTCTCTCGCTCGGCGCGCCGATGCTCACGGCAGGCGATGAGTTTGGCCGCACGCAGCAGGGCAATAACAACGCCTACGCCCAGGACAACAAAACCACTTGGCTCGATTGGGCCAATGCCGACGCCAAGCTGCTTGCCTTCGTATGCGGTCTCTCGACACTCCGCCGCACGCTCCCGCCCCTCCAACAGGATCGCTTCCTGACTGGCTCGCCCGCGCCTGGCGAGGCCATCGACGACGTCGTTTGGCGCACTCCGAGTGGGAAGACGCCGAGCGCGGACGATTGGCGCAGCGCCGATACGCTATGCGTCTGTCTGTTTGCGCGCGCGCCCGGCGACGAAGATGGCGTTCAAACTCTGATTGTCTTCAATCGCCGGGACGAAGCGATTGCGATCACGCCTCCAAAATCACGTCCCGGCTTCGAATGGACGATGGCGCTCGACAGCGCCGCTGATTTTGCTGACGCGGCTGGCGAGCGACCGACCGACGCGGCGTCCTGGGTCGCCGCCGCGCGCGGCGTTAGCCTATGGCGGGATCGCCGCGTGCAGGGGCGCAGCTGACGGGGCGGCTCGTCCGGCGTCAAGCTTCATAGCTTTTTAAATATAACAAGGCGCCAACCTGCTCGATTAACTTCGAAGCAAGTCGACGCGCGCGATGCTTTTGATCCAACGGAACCCACGTCCAGTTTGCGGATGCTGGCGATGGTCGTTCGACAGGGAAAAGGCTTCGTTCGTTATGCGTCTCGCCTTCTTCGCCACGCCAATCGCGCTTCTGGGCTTCTTTGGAGCCCCCGCCGCGGCTGCGGACGACTGGTACACCGGATCGAGCGTTACAATTCAGCCGGATCGGCCCCGCGCGGCGCTTGATCTCTCACTGGCGCCGACCACGCTCGATTCCCTCTACGGAACCGCCATCGGCACGATCGCGCCGTTTGCGCCGATGGACGAATCGGGCGCGCGCGTGCGCATCATCGGCGTTCTCGGCAGTTACGCCTACGTGTCGTCCAGCGCCGGCGTCGGTCGTGTCAACGGCAAGCAGGAAGACGGCAGCTTCCTTGTCGGTTACGAATGGGTTGCGCGCACCACGAGCGTCGACGTCTACATCGGCCCGGAAATCAGCAATAGCGACCTGTCAGTCGTCGACCCCAGCAACCCCGTCCAAGGAACGGCCTTCGGCGCTAAAATGGCGGTCAACTTTTACTCCAACCCGACAACCTACTCGATGGTGTCCGGAAACCTGTCCTTTTCGACGGCTAACAATGACTATTACGTGCGTTTGAAAGCGGGCCTCGCGATTTCCGACGGCGTCTTTGTCGGTCCTGAAGTCTTGTTTTTGGGCGACAATCAGTACAGCCAGACCCGCTTCGGGGTCCACCTAAGCGGCTTGCGGTTCGGCGCCCTGCAATTCGGCTTGTCTGGCGGCTATGTCACCGACCGCATTCGCGGCAGCGGCGCATACGGCTTGCTCGACACGCGCGTCGTGTTCTGACGCGCATCATTTAGACATTGATAGCCATATCGCCGGCCGCGCGTTCTCGGCGCCCATTGGGATTAACCACATCCTAAACGGTGGCGCCGTAGCGTCACGCGACGTGAGGTGAAAGCGTTTACCGATGTTTGTCTCGTTGCGTCTGGCCGCGTGGATCGTCAGTGGGGCCGCGGCCGTTCTGCTGCTGACTCAGCCCGTCAGCACGAACGCGCAACTCTCGTTGAGCCTTGTTGTCATCGCGGCGATGCTGGCGGTGTGGCGTTTCTCAAAATATCCGATCGGCCGTCAGGCGTTTCTCGCGCTCGGCAGCTTCGTCGTCATTCGCTATGTCTATTGGCGCCTGACCAGCACGCTGCCTCCGGCGAGCGATCCACTCGGTCTAACCATTGGTTCGATCCTGTTGGTCGCCGAACTCTATTGCGTTCTTATCCTCGCGATTAGCCTGACCATCAACGTCGATCCTCTCGTGCGGGCGCGATTGCCGCGCGACGAAGACGACAAGCTGCCAACCGTCGATGTCTTCATTCCGACCTACAACGAAGACGAATATATCCTAGCGACGACGATCGCCGCGGCAAAGTCGATGGATTATCCGCAGGACAAGCTCACCGTCTGGCTGCTCGACGATGGCGGATCGGACCAGAAATGCAATGACGCCAATGCTGCAAAGGCCGACGCCGCGCGAGCGCGGCGCGCATCGCTGCAAGCGCTCTGCTTGTCGCTTGGCGCCGTCTATCTGACACGCAAGAAGAACGAGCACGCGAAGGCGGGCAATCTAAACAATGGTCTTAAGGTCTCGAAGGGCGAGGTCGTCGTCGTGTTCGACGCGGACCATGCGCCGTTTCGCGCTTTCCTACGGGAAACCGTTGGCCACTTCCTGCGCGATCCCAAGCTTTTTCTGGTGCAGACGCCGCACGTCTTTCTGAATCCAGATCCCATTGAGAAGAATCTGCGCACGTTTTCGAAGATGCCTTCCGAAAACGAAATGTTCTACTCGATGACGCAACGCGGTCTCGACAAATGGAACGGTTCGTTTTTTTGCGGCTCGGCGGCGTTGCTGCGACGCGCGGCGCTCGAAACCGTCGGCGGCTTTTCCGGCATCACGATCACAGAGGATTGCGAGACGGCGCTCGATCTTCACTCGCAAGGCTGGACAAGCGTTTTCGTCGACAGGCCCCTGATTGCTGGTCTTCAACCCGAAACATTCACGTCCTTTATCGGCCAGCGGTCGCGCTGGGCGCAGGGCATGTTTCAAATTCTCATCCTCAAGAACCCCGCCTTTCGGAAAGGTCTGAAGGGCATCCAGAAGGTCTGCTACCTATCGAGCATGACCTATTGGTTTTTCCCGTTTCCGCGCCTCATCTTCATGATGGCGCCGCTCGCCTACATCTTGTTTGACGTCAAGATCTTCGTGTCGAACCTCGACGAGGCGCTGGCCTATACGGCGACCTACATCGTCGTGAACCTGCTCCTGCAGAATTACCTCTTCGGCCGGCTGCGCTGGCCGTGGATGTCGGAGCTATATGAATACCTCCAGGGCGTGTTCCTGGCGAAGGCGATCGTCTCGGTCGCCCTCAATCCGCGCAAGCCGACGTTCAACGTCACGGCGAAAGGGCTGACGCTGGACAACGACCATATGTCGGAGTTGTCGTGGCCGTTCTTCGCCATTTATGGCTTGCTGTTCTTCGCCGATCTTGTCGCGACGTGGCGCTATTTCAACGAACCAAGCGTCAGCGACCTCATGATGGTTGTCGGCTTTTGGAATACGTTCAACATGATGATCGCCGGCGCCGCTCTCGGCGCCGTCGCTGAGCGCAAGCAGCTCGATCGGCACCCGCGCCTCACGATCAGCCGCCGGGGAGCGCTCGTCGTCGAGGGCGTGTCGTACCCTGTTGCGATTACCGACGTGTCGGCCGGTGGATGCAGCGTCAGGCCGGACGCGCCGCTGCCGTTCGACGCGCAGATTGACGTGACGGAAGGCCGTTTGGCGGTGGAGCCGCTCGGCGTGGTCATCAAAGACGAGACGATGCCCGTCGTCGTTCGTCATAGCCTGCTGCGCGGCGACCAGATGGCGTATGGCCTCGAGTTCGCCGAACTTGCGCCGATCGAATATTACGTTCTCGCCGATTTGATGTACGCGGACTCCGATGCGCTCCCGCGGTTCCTGATGAGTCGCCGCAAGCACAAGAACGTGCTCGTCGGCTCGGCGGAGTTCGTGTGGTGGGGGCTCGTTGAGCCGTTCCGCGCGATCGCTTATGCAGCGAAGCGCGCGAAGAAGGCGGATACCGCGGCGGCCGAACCGCCAGTCCCGCAAACCACGCCTGCCGCGTTGCTTCGCCGCGTTCTCTTTATCGCCAACGCCAAGAATGGCGCCGTCGCAGCGGGCAAGGGCGTCGAAGCCCCCTCGAAGGCGGCTTGACGTGGCTCGCTTCCCCCGCACGAGAGCTTGGCAAGAGCGTATAATCGCTGCGGCGGCCTTTGCGCTCGCCCTCGGCTTCGCTCAAGCGCGCGCGCAGATCTTCATAACCGCGCCGCCTTCGCTGCAAGGCCTGACACCGTACAAGCCCGCGCCCGAACCCGCGCCGCTGGCGGCTCCGGCGCCTCAATCGCCGATCGAAGCGCTTTCGGAGTCGCATGCGGAAGTGACGCCCCCACAATCGTTCGTCGAGGCGCCGACCGCGAGTTGGGCTGCAACGGCCGCTGCGGAGGCCGTCACAAGCAAGGCGCTCGCCGCGCCGTCAGACACGCAGCGTATCATCCAGACGCTCGAGACCAGCGCCGCCCGGGAAACGCCGCGTCTCGGCCCGAGCGTCGCAGCCGCTGCGCCCGCGGGGCCGCCTCCAACGACCCACTCTGCGCCGCTTGGCGTGGGTCAAGGCGTCGCCAGCGGCGAAGTTCTGCGCCACCTCACCAACAACATCCAGGGCTTTCGCCTAACCGGCGAAATCGGCTCTTCCGAATGGCCATTCTTCGTCACCGCCGCTCAGGCGCAACTGCGTCTCCGTTTTCAGGTCGGCTATCTCGCGGCCGTGTCCGTCATGCCGGAGGCGTCGTATCTGACCCTGACCATCAACGACGTTCAGGTCGGGCGCACCAACATCATCGGCACGCGCGGCGTTCGTACCGCGTCGTTTGATATTCCTGCGGGCCTCGTCAAGCCCGGCTTCAACTCGGTTCGTCTGACCGCCGAGCATCGACATCGCGTCGATTGC
Source organism: Beijerinckiaceae bacterium (assembly GCA_965276595.1). Taxonomy (GTDB): domain Bacteria; phylum Pseudomonadota; class Alphaproteobacteria; order Rhizobiales; family Beijerinckiaceae; genus Terripilifer. The sequence goes on along the minus strand of CBDIBA010000012.1, from coordinate 736,345 downwards.
TCGATCAACGCGACTTACGAATTGTGGACCCAGATCGACCCGACTTTGACCGGTCTTGTTGTGGCGAAGAACGCCATGATCGTGTCGAGCCTCGCCGAGCTGCCAGGCCTACCGCCCGACGAAGAAGGCGCCCTGCCGATCCGCGCCGTTTTGCCGGGCCGCGGCACGATGGCGGGAGTCGAGCGCATCGTGCGCGCCGTGCAGGCGATCTCGCTGGCGGGCCGGTTCGCGCAGCCGATCGTCGACGTGGGTCCGCTCGCCGACGGCGAATACGGGATCAACCTCGCGATAGGAACCGCCGCCGATCTCGGCGCCGTGCTGAACGATATTTCGCTTAACGGCGTCTATGGACCGCGCGTGTTGATCATCCCCGCCATGACGGGACGCCGCGCAACGGTCGTTGTGACGGGTCGCACGGATGACGATGTCGCGTCGGCCTTGGCGCAATTGTCCGTGACGGAAGATATGGTCGGTTCCGAACAAGGCTTGCGCGCGGCCGCTGCATTTCCCGGCTTTCGTATCGTCGGCGGCCAGCGCGTCCAGTTGCATGATCTTGGCCTCTCCAGCCAGGAATTTTCCGGCCGGCTCTATCGCGCCGCGTTCAATCTCATCATGCCGCCGGACTTCTATTCGGCGGACTACGCCAAAGCGACCCTGGACCTCGCCGGCGGCTACGCGGCTGGCCTCGATCGCAACGCGCAAGTCGTGGTCAGCATCAATGGGCGCAACGTCGTCAGCCTGAAGCTGCCCAAATCGAGCGGCGCGGTCTTCAAGGAAAATCCCATTCCACTGCCATTGGGCAGCCTCAAGCCCGGTCTCAACCGCGTCGAGATCGAAGCGCAACTGCCTTCGGCGAGCGACGCCGCCTGCGATCCGATCAATGCGATTGCCGGCAAGAAGCGATTTCTCTTCTTGGACACGACCGAGATTGAAATCCCGCGGATCGCGCGGATCGCGCGCATGCCCGACCTCGCCGTTACGGCGACCGGCGGCTATCCGTACATCGGCTCCTCCAAGCGGCCGAACCTCTATGTGCCGGCCCCGAGCCGCGAAGCGGTCGGCGCCGCGGCGACGCTTGCCGCTCATTTCGCCATTGCCGCCGGTCGCGTGATCGATTTTCGACTGTCGGTGACCGACCCCGGCGAAGGCTCGGGCGCGACGCTGGTTGTTGCGCCTGCGACATCGGTGGACGAGCCATACCTCAAGTCGGTCAACGTTGATCCGCAAACTCTCATAAAAATCTGGTCGGACCGCTTGCTCGCGTCGGCGCGGAGCGCCGGCGACGAAGACAGACTTTCCAAATACGAGGCGTCGGCGCGTCATCGGCTGGTGTTGCAGCGAAATTTTCCCGCTGCATGCCACATGCCGACGCCGGCGGGCGGATTTCGCGCCGCTGTCAATTTGCGCACGCGAGCGCTGGACGCCAACCCCGTCGCGTCCATCGCCGATGAACGAGACGCGCGCGACCTCTATGGCGAGTGGAACTCCTCGCTGCGCGGTCAGGGCGGCGTCCTCGACTGGTTCCAGAACAAGTGGAAACCCGTCGGCGACTTCTTCGCGAGTCACGCGTCCGGAGCGAAGACCTGGTTCGACGAGACGTTCGATGGCGTCTATCGCAAACCCGCTTTCACCAAGCAGGCGTCGCTCATCATCGCACAAAATATTTTGGGCGCCACGGGTGACGACGTGCGCACGGTCGTGATCGCGCCGACGGCGGCGCAGCTTGCGCAATCGGTCGACTGCCTCGTCGATCCGCGCGTCTGGCGCCAAATCGGCGGGGGCGTGTCGGTGCTTAACGCCGCCGACGGCGAGATCGTCGAGATTCCCGCCGAGAGCCCTCGGCTCATTCAAACCCAACCGCTATCGATTGAGAACACGCGGCTGATCGTTGCTGGCTGGTTGTCGCTCAATCGCGCGATCTACGTCGAGCTGGCGCTTGTGATCGCTCTCGTGCTCGCCTGGTCGACGAACCGCTTCATCAAATCTGTGGGCAGGCGCTCATGATGTCTCTACGCGCTTGCGTCGCCTTCGCCTTGCTGCTTTCCCCCGCGGTCGTCCGGGCGCAAGTCGCCGCGCCCGCGGTCGTCGTCACGCCGACGCCGGACGATCAACGCCGCAATCTGGCGCTTGACGCCAAGCAGGTTCCGCTCGGCGGCGTCATCAAGGACAATCCCGCCTGGACATCGTACAAGCAGCGTTTCGTCACCGCCTCGGGCCGCGTCGTCGACACCGGCAACGACTACATCAGCCATAGCGAAGGGCAGGGCTACGGCTTGCTGCTGGCGGTCGCCGCCGCCGACCGGCCGTCCTTCGATCGCATTTGGGGTTGGACGCGCGCCAACCTTATGGTGCGCGACGACGAGCTTCTCGCGTGGCGCTGGCAACCCAATGCGCGGCCGGCGGTCGCCGACATGAACGATGCGTCCGACGGCGACCTGCTTGTCGCTTGGGCTCTGACGGAAGCCGCGGAATTGTGGGGCGACGCCTCGTACCGGGCGTCGGCGCGGCGCATTGCGGTCGAGATCGGCCGCAAAGTCATCATCTTCAAGACCGACAAAGGCGCATTGCTTTTGCCCGCCGTGTCGGGTTTTGCGAAGGAGGATCGTTCTGACGGACCGGTGCTCAACCTGTCCTACTACGTGTTCCCAGCCTTGCAGCGTTTGCAGCTTGTCGCGCCCGATCTGGATTGGGCTGGCGTGTTGCAGACCGGCCTCAATCTGCTGAAAGCGACGCGCTTCGGGCCGGCGCGTCTGCCCTCCGACTGGGTCGCAATGAACAACGGCAGCCCCGGGCCGGCGGACGGTTTTCCCCCGCTGTTCTCATACAACGCCGTGCGCATCCCGCTTTACATGATCTGGGCCGGCGTCGGCGACTGGGACAACTACCGCGACTTTTACGGCTGGGCCTCCAAACGTCAGGGCGCGCTCGCCGTCGTCGACGTCAACTCGGGTGCCGAAACGGATCGCTTTGGCGAAAACGGGTACGCCGCCATCGGCTCGTTGCTGACCTGCGCCATCGATCAGACGCCGACGCCGCCGGATTTCAAGCGCCCGCGCGAAAGCGAAAATTATTATCCCGCGACGCTGCACATGCTGTCGATCACGGCCGCCGCCATGAGGTATCCATCATGCCTCAAAGGTTAAGAGGCGGCCTCGCCCTTTCCGTCTCGACCCTCGCGCTCCTTTGCGCGACGGCGGCGTTGGCGCAGAACGCCGGGTCCGGATTCATTATCGATGTGCCGCCGCCGAGCCGCTCGACGGGCGCCCCGGCGGCAAACCCTGGCGCTTCGGCCGTGCGTGCGCCGACGCCGGGCGTCGCGCAGCCGCTGACATCGGACGGGGCGCCCCCTTGGGCTCGTGTGAAAACGTCGACTTTGCCTGCTCTCTCTCCGATCCAGGGCGAAGGCGAGGGGCCCGACGAGACGGCGCTTCGATACTACGCTGCGCTCAATCAGACGAACCGCGTCAACATCGAGATCGCGCGGCTCAAGCGGCTATATCCCGCGTGGGAGCCGCCGGACAATCTCTACGAGGTCTCGAAGGTCGCCGGCGACGACGAGCAGCAATACTGGGATCTCTTCGCGGCCGACCGCGTCGACGAACTTCGTCAGGCGATCGAAACCCGCAAGCGCGAGGAGCCGGGTTGGAACCCGTCGCCTGATCTCGCCTCGAAGGTGCGCGCCAAATCGCTCCGCATGAAGATCATGGACTTCTGGCGCCGCGGCAAACTGACCGATCTGGCCAAGTTTGCAAAATCGCAAGAGATCGGCCCCGATGACGCGGATGTCGACGTCATGTGGACGGTCGCGGAAACCTATGCGCGGACGAAGCAGAACGCCGATGCGATCAGGATCTTTAAGGACATCCTGAATAGCGACAAGGATCCGGAAGAACGCATCGCTACGATTCAAAAAGCGATGAGCTGTTTGCGTATGTCGGACGTCGAGCCGTTGCTTGCGATGGCGAAGACGGACGCGAACGGCGGCAACGAATTCGCGCCGATCGCTGTCGACATCACCCGCGCTCGGATCAGCGCCTTCTTGCACGACGAACGTCCAGACGAATTACCCGTCGCGGAAATGAAAAACTTCGAGGGTTACGCGCGCGGGGCGCGTGACCCCAACGAGGCGGGGCTCGTCGGCTGGTACTACTTCAAGACAAAGATCTACAAGTCCTCTCTTGACTGGTTCAAGTTCGCGCTTTCACGCGGCGGCGACGCGATGATCGCGCACGGTCTGGCGCATTCACTGCGTCAGCTTGGCATGTATCGAGAGACCGAGGAAGTCGCCTACGCCTGGCGTGAACCGCTGATCAACAACGCGATCCTCTTCATCGATATTCTCGAGCGCGATCTCACAAAACAAGTTCCACCCTATATCGAGCCTGAGCGTTTGCAGCGCTACGCGCAGGTGACGATGGACCTCGCCTCGGGCGAGGGCGCGCAAGGTCTCGGCTGGTACGCCTACAATACCTGCCAGTACAATGTCGCTTACGCCTGGTTCCAGCGCGCCAACGCATGGCTGCCGAAGGAGGCAACGGCTTACGGGCTTGCGCTGGCATCGCGCAAGGTCGGCCGCATGCGCGAGTTCTTCGACGTAATTAACCGATACGACGGATTATTCCCGAAGCTCGTCGAGTTGGTCTTCCCCGATAACATGTATCATCCGCCGACGCCTTGCGACTTGCTGAGCGCCAGCGATCGCGATCGCCAGGCAATGTTGGCGGCTGCGAACGGCGGCGCGCCAGCTATGCCGCAACAGCCGTTACGGCCCACGATCGCCACGGCGCGCCAACAACCCTGGCAAATGACACCCGCCGTGTCGGCGGCGCCTGGATATGCCCCGCTGCCCGGCTACGGAGCGACCCAGGCCTACGGGTATCGCCAGGATGCGCCGCCGAAGCTGAAGCCGGATGAGTTTCCGCTCGCCGTCAATTCGGAGAACCCGCTGCGGTTTTCGCCTTCAGGCAAACTCATGACGCAGCCCGCGCCGCTTGGCCGCGCCGCCCCGCCGCCCGAAGCCATAGCGCGCGAACCGTGGCGCGGCGCGCAGCCGTTGGTGGCGCGGCGCGTTCCCGGCGTCGGGCCGATGCCTTACGAGCGTTACGGCTATACGCTGCTTCCGTCCTGGACCGGCGCGACCGCTGCCGACGATGCGCATAGCGCGGAAAGCGCGCCGGTCGGATCGTTGTGGGCGACCGATCTGGCCGAGGATGCGAAAGCGACTCGCGGCGCGACCGACGCCGACGCCGCGCGTCTGGACTTGATGACGACGATGCAGACGATCGCCAACGCGCCGCGCGTCCCCGCGCCGGAAACGATGCAAATGTCGCAGCCGCCGATCCCCTTCGCGCCCTCGCCGATCGGCTTGACGCAGGCCGCCGCGTTGGCGCCGCCGACGGCGCCCTTGGCCGATCCGGGCGTAACGGCCCCGCCGCCGCCGACGTCGATCCGCGGCGCCTATGACGAGGCCGCGCGGCAGGCGCTGCAGTTCTACAAGAGCGGTGATTACGTAAGCGCTCTGAGCGTGCTCGACAGCCGCGCGGCGAGTTCGCCGGAACCGACCGACCTGCTGCTCGTGCGCGCCTGGTCCCTGATGCATCTGAACCGGCCGGACGAAGCGCGCGCCATCTTCGCCTCGCTTGGCAAAAAGAAAGGCCTCGCCCAATCGCGTGTCCGCCCCACCGGGAGGAAGCCCTGACATGAAGCGGCTCGCCTTTCTCCTCTCGCTTCTCCCGCTCGCGGCTTGCGGCGGCGGTCCGGTCGAAGATCTCTACGTGACGCGCAGCGATACGGGAACGATCCCCGTTTCAGGCTCGGCCTCGGACGAAAGAGCCGGTGTCGTGGCGCAAGCGGCGATGCGTCTGCCCGATGGCGCCGGCACGGTCTCGAACGTGCGCGCGACGAACTATCCAAACGGCGCCCGGCAGGAGATCATCCTGACGCCGGACCGCGGGACGCATGGCGAGAACGTCATCGATGTCAGCATTCAGACAGGCCCCGCGGGGGAGAATAGCGCCGGCATGCTGCAGATCGGGAAACCGTCGGAGCGTGGAATCCGCGACGAAATTTTGGCTCGTTTTCCCGATGTGCATATGGGCATCGTCACGCGCCCGATGCGCAACCAACTCGGGCCGTTCGGCCTCGCGATCGGCAAGCGCGGCGACGGCTCGCGATGCGTCTTCGCCTGGCAGTGGGTCGAGGACATCCGCGACGCCCGTCAAGGGCAGTCTGGCTTTGCGCGCTTCGGCGCGCTGATTTCCGGCAACCCCTCGCCGGCCTCCATCCGCGTCCGGCTGTGTCGCACCGACCAGACGGTCGATCAGCTAGCCGCCCTCGTGGAGGGTCTGCATTTCGGCGATCCATCTGTCGTCGCGCGCATCGTCAATATGGATCGGCGCAACCTTTCGTCGACGGCGACGAGCCGCACAGTTGATCGAGGCCGCCCTGTTGCGGACGTCACTCCTCTGCCTCAAAGTCTCGAAGCCTCGATTTCGCCAGCAGGCCCTTCGACGTCCCCCTCGCGCGGCGAGCCGCCCGCAGCCAAGGCTGCCGGTAGGGTGTCGAAGCCGCGTATTGTCGCGCGACGCGCTCGGACGCGAAAGAGCGACGACGCGGAGGCGGCAAGTCCGCCGCCAGCACTCGCCCCGCCTGCCAACGTGTGGCAGCCAATGCAGTCGCAGCCGATGGCGCCGCAAGGTCCACGTTATCTTGCGCCAGTGCCGAATGGGCGCGCCGACGGACAAGCTATCGCGTCGCCAGGCGCTGCGCCTGCTCCAGCGCGGTCGCGGCTCGACCCTGGATTGCCTGCGCAGGCCTACCGCGGGCCCAGCGCGTCGCAGTTGCAGCAGCCGAACCCTTACGGAGCGGCGCCACAACGGCCCTAAAAGCGCTCCTTAAAGGTACACGCTCTTCATCTGCGCTTCGGGATAGCGCAGACCGGCGGCGGCGCCTTTTGGCACCATTTTTTCGATGCGTTCAAGGTCGTCGCCCGTCAGGCGCACAGAAAGCGCGCCAACGTTCTCTCTTAAGGTCGCGATGCGTTTCGTTCCGGGAATCGGAACGATGTCCTTTCCGCGCGCCAGCAACCAGGCGAGCGCGAGTTGGCTGGGCGTGCAGGACTTGTCCCGTGCGATATCTGCAAAAGCGCTGACGAGATCGGCGTTCTTCGAGAAGTTTTCGGACGCGAAGCGCGGATGACGTCGGCGCGCGTCGTTCTCCGCCATCGCCGACGCATTTTGCGCCTTCGCGGTCAGCAGGCCGCGGCCGAGCGGCGAATAAGCGACGAAGGCGATATTGAGTTCACGCAACGTGCCTAGCAGATCCTCCGCCGCGTCGCGATAAAGCAGCGAGAATTCGTTTTGCACGGCTGCGATCGGGTGCGTTTTTTGCGCGCGTCGGACGGTGTCTGGGCTCGCTTCGCTGAGGCCGAGCGCGCGCACTTTGCCCTGTTCAACGAGCCGCGCCATCGCGCCCACCGTGTCTTCGACCGGAACCGACGGGTCCATGCGATGCTGGTAGTAGAGGTCGATCGTGTCGACGCGCAGCCGTTTGAGACTGGCCTCGCAGGAACTCATCACGAATTCCGGCCGGCCGTCGGCGAATTTGCCGTCGCGGCCGCCGAGGTTGCCGAACTTCGTTGCGAGCACCACGTCGGCCCGGCGATTCTTGATCGTCTTACCGATCAACTCCTCATTGTGGCCAAAGCCATACATGTCGGACGAATCGAGCAACGTGACGCCTTCATCGAGCGCCGCGTTGAGAACGGCGGCGCCGTCCTTGTCGTTGCTTGCTCCATAGACGCCCGACAGCGACATGCAGCCGAGCCCGATCGCCGACACCTCGATGCCCGACGAGCCGAGCGTGCGTTTCGGAAGGGTTTTGCTGTCCATTGGTTCGCCTCCATGGATGGCTGCCGGAAAGCGGCGTCGCCGTGATCTTAAACGCCGGAGCGACGATTGCTTGGAGCCGCGTATTGCTATTCGGCGGCGCGCGCAGCCTTGTCTGCTTTGGCGAAGAAGCGATTCTCGGGGCGCGGCAGCCCGAGGTTCTCGCGGAGTGTCGCGCCCTCGTAATCTCGACGGAAGATGCCGCGGTGCTGCAGTTCCGGAACCACCTGGTCGACAAAATCGACCAAGCCGCCCGGTAGATAGGGAAACTGAACCGTGAAGCCATCCGAGCCTTCGGTCATCAGCCACTCTTCCATCGTATCGGCGATGGTCTTCGGCGCGCCGACGATGGAAAGGCCCGTGTGGCCGCCGACGCGCTGCGCCAGTTGCCGCACGGTGAGGTTCTTGCGCCTTGCCAAATCAATGGTGCGCTCGCGCGACGATTTGCTGGCGTTGGTTTCAGGGATCTCGGGGAGCGGCTTATCGAGATCGAATTGCGAGGCGTCGCAGCCCAAGGCGATAGAAAGCGATGCGATCCCGCTGTCTTCATGCACGAACGTGTCGAGCAACGCCCGCTTGCGCTGCGCCTCTTCGACCGTTTCGCCAACGACGATCAGGCACGCAGGCAGGATCTTCATCAAAGCGGGGTCGCGGCCGATCGCCTTCATGCGGCTTTTGACATCCGCGTAAAACTTTCGGCCCGCTTCCAGGTTCGCCTGCGACGTGAAGACGAGTTCCGCCGTCTCCGCCGCGAGCTGGCGTCCAGGCTCAGACGCGCCGGCTTGCACGATCACGGGCCAGCCTTGCACAGGCCGCGCCACGTTGAGCGGCCCGCGCACGTTGAGAAACTCGCCGTGATGATCGAGCACGTGCAGCTTGTCGGGATCGAAAAAGATCCCGCTTGCCACATCGCGGATGAGCGCGTCGTCGGCCCAGCTATCCCAAAGGCCGGTGACGACGTCGTAGAACTCGCGCGCGCGGCGATAACGCGCGCTATGCTCCATATGCTCGCTCATGCCGAAGTTCATTGCGGCGTCCGGGTTGGATGTCGTTACAATGTTCCAGGCCGCACGGCCGCCGCTGATATGGTCGAGCGAAGCGAAGCGGCGCGCGATGTGATAGGCGGCGTCGAACGTCGTCGAAGCCGTGGCCGCTAGGCCAATTCGGCTGGTGGAGGCGGCGAGCGCCGACAGCAACGTAAACGGCTCGAACGATGTCGCCGTATGGCTGCGGCGCAAGGATTTGAACGGCATGTTCAACACGGCCATATGGTCAGCCATGAAGAACGTGTCGAACTTGCCGGCTTCCAACTTCTGGGCGAGTTGTTGCAATTTTGGAAAATTGAAATTCACGTCCGGCCAAGCGCCAGGATAACGCCAGGCGCCCGTATGGATCGTCGCTGGGCGCATGAACGCGCCGAGATGCAACATTTTGCTTTCGGCCATCTTACGTCTCTTCGTTGGAGCGCGGCGTCGACGGGTTTTGACGTAACGCGGACTAACCGCCGTTACGTCCAAATGCATTTCCTAAGCAAGCAGTTTATGCCCTGCAGGTTCCACGTTTTACGCCTAGGCCGCGCGGATCGGCTTTCGCATGCGTTCGATCGCTCGTTCGAGCGTCTGATCGGCGGCTCCATAATCCGCCCAAGCCTTGCTCTTGCGCAATAACGCGATCGCCGTGCGCATCGTAAAGCGCGCCGGATCGAGATCGGGCTTCACCTGCGCCCAATTAAGCGGCATGGATACATGCGCGCCCGGTCTCGCCCGCGGCGAAAGCGGCGCGACGGCGGTCGCCATTCGGTCGTTGCGGAGATAATCGAGAAAGATACGGCCCTCGCGCTTGTTCTTGGCCATGTTGATCACGTATTTGGTCGGGTCGTCGTTGGCCATCGCGGCACAAACGGCGCGCGCGAAATCCTTCGCGGTGGGCCATGTTCCGTTGCCCTTTGCGCCTTTGGCGAAGGGTGTGACAACGTGAAGGCCTTTGCCGCCTGTGCTCTTGCAGAAGGAAATCAGACCCAAGGCCGAAAGACGGTCGCGCAACTCGATCGCGGCCCGCACGACTGCGGCGAAGGCGACATCCGGACCTGGATCGAGATCGAACACGAGACGGCCTGGGACCGCGGGGTCGTCGCGCTGGCAATTCCAGGGATGCAGTTCAACGCCGGCGATTTGCGCGACCGAGGCCAACGCCTCGCGCCGGTTGATTACAAGGTAAGGCTTGTGATCGCCGGAGACTTTGACGAGATCGAACAGGCTGGACGATCCCTGCATCGCGTGGCGTTGGAAGAACTGTTCCTTACCAACCCCGTCGGGCGCGCGAATAAGGGAGCAGGGCCGTCCTTGGATGTGTTCCATGATCCATTGCGAGGCGGCTTCGAGGTAGCGCGCAAGGTCCAACTTTGTGACGGGCGTCGCGTCTTCGGCGTTCGGCCACAAGGCCTTATCAGGGTGCGAGACGATCACGCCCATGACGCTGTTTAAACTCGCGATCGGCGATGGAGTCGACGGTGTTTTTCGACCCTTTGCCGAGACGTTCGGCTTGGGCGTCTCGGTCTGGGAGGGCGCGGCGGGGATTTCAACTTCAACCTCGTCAGCCGGTTTGTCTTCGCGAAGCGCCTTGAACGCCGCCTGACGGACCATGCCGTCGCCGGTCCAGCCGGCGAACTCGATCTCGGCGACAAGCTCGGGCCGGGTCCACGTTACGCCGCTCTCGCGGCGCGGCGAGCCAATGCCCGTGAAGGGCGACTCCTTTGCGCCGACGCCCTTGAGGCGGGGCAGCAGCGTTTTGACTTTCTCCGCGCCGTAGCCCGTGCCGACTCGGCCGACATAGACGAAATGCTCGCCCCGATGCACGCCGACGAGAAGAGACCGGAACTTGCCGGCCGTTGTGCTCCATCCCCCGATGACGACTTCGTGCCCCGCCCGGCACTTCGCCTTGGTCCACGATTTGGTCCGGCCGGACTGGTAGGGCGCATCGAGGCGCTTCGATACGATCCCCTCGAGCGAAAGCCTGCAGGCCGAACGCAGCACCGCATCGCCGCCGGTTTCGAAATGCTCGACGTATCGGATGACCGAACCCGATTTGAGGGCGCCAAGCGTCGCGCGCAGCCGCTCTTTGCGCTCGGCCAAGGAGCGTTGACGCTGATCGCCTTCGCCATCGAACAACACATCGAACGCGAAGAAGATCAGGTTGTCCGTCTTGTTCTCCGAGAGAGCGGCTTGCAGCGCGGCGAAATCCGGAGCCCCGTCGGCGTTCAGCGCCACGATTTCTCCGTCGATTATCCCATTCGGAAGGCGGGAAGCGGCCCGGGCGATGGCTCCGAACCTTTCGGTCCAGTCCAGTCCCTTGCGAGTTTTTAGCGTCACGGCGCGATCCACGACGCGCATCTGCACGCGATAACCGTCGAACTTGATTTCATGCGCCCATCCGCCGCCGTTCGGCGGCCGCTCGGCGGTCTGGCATAGCTGCGGGAGGATGAACGCAGGCAGCGAGACCGGTTTAGCGGCCGGACGTTTTCCGGACGTGCGAGGGTCGGCCGCTCGCCTCACCCGAGCTTGATGCGCCGCGCCGGCGTTGCTGTCCCACATGGCGTTTGGATCCGTGGATTGCGATGTCGCCAACATAAAAGGTTTTGCGCCGGCTCCCGCTCCCGCAGCGATCGTCGCCATGTCGCGACCGGATGCGATCGAGGCGTCGGTCTTTAGAGCCGCGTCCCCTTCGCCGTCCCGCGACGCCGCGTCGCGATGCTTGATGAGCAGCCAGTTTTGCCGCTTGCCGCCTGTTCGATCGCGCTTCATGCGCACCAGCACCCAGCCGCCATGCAGACGTTCGCCCTCGAGCTCGAATTTCAGCTCGCCCTTGGCGAGCGCCTTTTGCGGATCAAAGCCAGGTTCCGGCGCCCAGTACCCACGGTCCCACAATTGCACCGTGCCGCCGCCATATTGCCCTTTGGCGATTGTGCCTTCGAAGTCGCCATAGGCGAGTGGGTGATCCTCGACTTCGACCGCCAGCCGTTTGTCGGCGGGGTCGAGCGACGGACCTTTGGTGACCGCCCACGACTTGAAAGTTCCATCGAGTTCGAGCCGCAAGTCATAATGAAGCCGGGTGGCGTCGTGTTTCTGAATGACGAAGCGCAGCTTTTGCGACGCGGCCACTTCCACGTCTCCGCTGGGTTCCCGCGTTTTGGCGAAGTCGCGTTTGGACCGATAGGTTTTGAGCTTGGCGCGGCCGACCATGGGACGCCTCCGACGCGGACATCGCGGCCAAGGAAACGCCGGGGCTTGTGTTTCGTTCGATCATCCGTGTGAACCTTTGCCGTCGCGGCTCGTTTGAACCGATCGCGTTGCGTTCCCCGGGGTGCTCCATGGCTGTTCGGGCGAACTGGAAGGGCTATCTCACCGTTGGGCGCATCAGCAGTCCTGTGGCGCTATATACGGCGGTTTCCACGTCCGATCGTATCGCCTTCCATATTCTCAACCGCGCGACCGGCCATCGGGTTCACCGCGAGTATGTCGACGCGGTGACGAACAAGCGGGTCGAGCCGCCAGACCAGGTCAAGGGCTACGAGACCTCCAAAGGCGTGTTCGTGGTGGTCGAACCGGCTGAGATCGAGGCGGCGACGCCCGTGTCCGACAAGCAGCTTTCCGTCCAGTCCTTCCTATCGCTTGACGCAATCGATGAACTTTACTTCGGCCGGTCGTATTATCTGGCGCCGAGCGATCCTGCGGGGACGGCGGCTTTCGCGCTGCTGCGCGATGGCATGCGATGCAAGAAAGTCGCGGCCTTGGCGCAGGCTGTTCTTTTCCGACGCGCCCACACGCTGCTGCTGTGTCCCGCTGGGGACGGCATGATCGCGACCATGCTCAAATTCGATTACGAAGTGCGTAGCGCCGATACCGCCTTCAAAGACATCGCGCGCACGAAGATCACCCGCGAGATGCTCGATCTTGCGGAGCACATCATCCAGACGAAGATGGGTAAATTCGAGCCCGACGCCTTCGAGGACCGTTATGAGGCGGCATTGGCTGACCTGGTGAAAGCGAAGATGGCAGGTCGGGCCTTGCCGAAGCGGCTTGAGCCGCAGAAAACGAATGTGGTGAACCTAATGGAAGCCCTGCGGCAAAGCGCAAAGGGCGCTTCCCCGGCCGCCAAGCAGGCTCCGAAACCCCCAGCCCGTGCGGCCAAGCAGGGCGGCCGATCGCGTAAGAAGCGCGCGGCCCCCCGCCAGCGCAAGGCCAGCTAATGGCCGCCTTTGCCGCCGCCTTTTTTTGTTGGACCGAGACTCTGCTTGAGCGCGTCCATCAGATTGATGACGTTTGAAGGTGTCGGGGCGGCTTCTTTCACGGCCGCTTTCGGCTTCTTGCCGCCACGACTTTTCTTCGCCTCGATGATGTCGAGCAGGCGCGCCTGAACCGGATCCCGCAACATCGTCTTGCGCCAGGGGCCTGTTCGCCCGTCGATCAGCTTGGCGACCATTGCCAGCGCTTGGGCGTCTGGAGTGGCGTGGCCGATATCGTCGAAATAGGCGTCTCGACCGCGGATTTCGTCGCGATAGTGCAGCGTCCAGGCGACGATGCCGTCCTCGCGCGCCTCCAGCATGATCGGCCGTTCGCGTCGGTACAGAACGAGCCGCGAAAGTCCGACGACATTGCGACCTTTCATGGCTTCGCGGATCACCGCGAAAGCCTCCGCGCCGACCTCATCGTCGGGCGTCAGGAAATGCGGCGTATCCTGCCAAATCCAGTCAACCGCATCGCGCGGGACGAAACGCTCGATGTCGATCGTGTGCGTGCTGTCGAGCGCGACGGCGTCGAGCTCGTCGTCCTCCAGCATAACGTAATCCTTGTCGCCGCGCTGGTAGCCTTTGACCTGCTCGTCGTCGCCAACGATCCGCCCTGTCTCTGCATCGACATAGCGGCTCGCGATTGGGTTGCCGGTTTTCCGATTGATCGTGTGAAAGCGAACCTTGCGGTTCTCCGATGTCGCCGGACTCATCGCGACGGCGCAAGAAACCAGCGACAGTTTGAGATAGCCCTTCCAATACGTTCGCTGGGCCATCCGTCACTCCATGAACGCGTTAGGCCTTACGGGCCGTTTTGACCTTCGTCTTCACTGGCGGCGATGGCTTCGAAACGGTCGCCGCCTTTGGGGCGGGGCTGGTCCGCTCGGCGTTTGCGGCTTTCGGCTGCGTCTCCTTGCCGACAGACGGCTCCATAGGGGCGGTTGCGACTTCGTTCGCTTTGGCGGGGTCCGTGCTGACGATCGTTTCCGCCTGTCGCCAATGGATGTCCGCCTTGTCGTGCGGGCGACCTTCCGTCTCCCAAATCAGATACGCAAGTTCGCGTACGATCTGTTCTCGGCTCATCATCATGCTCCAGCTTTTCACCGGCCCGAACGCGGCGGTAACGACGTTAGTTCGTTGAAGTTCCATAGGAACTAGAGACGCCGCCCATTGCGTTGCGGAACGAATCACTTAATGGCGGCGTTGCATACCCGGCTCTAAGCCTCCAAGCGCTCGGGCGTCAACATCGCGTCTTGACGCCATTCGCCGTTTTCTTTCTTCGAGACGTTCTCATCATATGATTCGGCGCGTAATTCGCGCGACAACATAAGGTCTGCGGGCGCATGAGCGACGACATGTTGAAAGCCCTGGCCGTTCGCGCCGGCATTTCCCCAACGTGGACCGACCAAGCCGGCGAAGAGCAGCAAGTCTCTCCCGACACGTTGCGCGCGCTTCTGGGCGCCTTCGGGCTGCCTGCCGACAGCGACGGGACAATGCGGAATTCCATGTCTGCGCTTGAAGGGAGCGTTGGCTCGGGCGCGCGGTTCACTACGGCGCGCGTCGGTCAGCCCATCGCCGTTTCCAACGAAGTGAAGGCGGGCGACAAGGTCGAGGTCGAGTTCGAAGGCGGCGACCGTCGCCCGCTCATCGTGCAGGATGCGGGCAATGGGGCCGTTGCGCTGCCTCCGCTTGAAGAGCCGGGCTATCACGCGGTTTGGATGCCCGAAGGCGCGCTCACCGTCGCGACCGCGCCGGCGCGTTGCGTGACCATCGCCGATCTCACGGATGGCCGTGGCGGCTGGGGCCTTGCCGCCCAGGTCTATTCGCTGCGTCGTGCGGGAGACGGGGGGGTCGGCGATTTTGGCGGCGTGGCTGCGCTCGGGCGAGCGGCTGCGCGCCTCGGCGCGGACGCTCTGGCGATCAGCCCGGTGCATGCCCTGTTCGGCGCCGAGCCCGGGCATTTCAGTCCCTACTCGCCGTCGACCCGGCTGCTCTACAATCCCCTTCACGCCAGTCCGGAATTGGGGGCGCCCGCCGATGTCCTCCGCGACATCGTCGGCCGAAGCGGCCTGGCGAGCGAGATGGCTCCGCTGGAGCAGCGCGATACGATCGATTGGGTCGCTTCCTCGCCTCTGCGGCTGAAGCTGCTGCGTCTCCTCTTCGAGGCGATCCGCACGGCGAAATCCAACCAGGCGTGGCGCGCCGATTTTGAGAACTACCTCGCGACCGCGTCGCCGCATCTCAAGGCGCATGCAACGTTCGAGGCCTTGCACGCTTATCATTTGCAACGCGACAAGTCGCAGTGGGACTGGCGGAGCTGGTCGTCGGGCTACCGCGATCCAAACGGTCAGGCCGTCGCGGCGTTTGCGCGCGAGCATTCCGACGAGGTCGAATTCCAAGTCTTCCTGCAGTGGATGACGGGCCGTTCCTACGCGGAGGCGCAGCGCATCTGCCGCGAAGCAGGGATGGCGGTCGGACTGATCGCCGACCTTGCGATCGGCATGGACCGATCGGGTAGCCACGCCTGGAGCCGCCAGCATGAGGTGCTGGACGGCCTCAGCATTGGCGCCCCGCCCGACTACTACTCGACGACGGGCCAGAACTGGGGCCTGACGACCTTTTCGCCGCGCGGCCTGGCGACATCGGGCTACGCCCCATTCATCGACACCTTGCGGGCGTGCCTGCGTCACGTTGGCGGTCTCCGCATCGATCACGTCATGGGGATGAGCCGACTTTGGCTAATACCGGAAGGCGCTTCGGCTGTGGAAGGCGCTTATGTCGGCTTCCCCTCCGAGACGATGTTCCGGCTCATCGCGCTCGAATCGTGGCGACATCGCGCGATCGTGTTGGGCGAAGACCTGGGCACTCTTCCGGACGGATTTCGCGAGTACCTTCGAGACCAAGGCGTTTCGGGCCTGCGTGTGTTGCGGTTCGAGCGTACCGATCACGATTACACGCCGCCCGCCGAATGGGATGCAAACGCCGCCGCGCTCACGACGACTCACGACCTCGTGCCGACTGCAGGTTGGTGGGCCGCCTCCGATCTCGATGCGGAAGATCGCGGAGGCAGAGAGACGCGCGAGTGGGATCGAGGCGTACTGTGGCGGTCGTTCGGACGTGAAGGCGTAACGCAGGATGAGCAACCTGGGGCGACCGAAACGGCGCCCGTCGTGGATGCGGCCATCCGGTACATCGCCAAAGCGCCAAGCCGCTTGAAACTTCTGGCGATCGAGGATGCGCTTGGCGTCGAGACGCAGCCTAACGTGCCTGGGACGACGTTTGAGAAGCCCAACTGGCGCCACCGTCTCGCCAGCGACGCCGGCGAATTGCTTGACGATAGCAGCGTGCAGCAACGGCTGCGTATACTCGGACCTCCGCGCGTGCAGAGCTGATCAGACGAGATCAAGCGCCCAGACCGCCACCGGCAAGGTCGAGAGAGCTTCGCTCAGCAGGACGCGGTTGTCCGACATCGCGCCCGACCCGAGAACGTCGCGCACATGCGTCGTCGGTCCCGGCAGAATGAACGCCGTGTCGCCCCACCACTCTGCCGGTGGAGCGACGCGATTGTCTCCAATCACCGCTTCGGCGGCGTGAAGCGCCGCAGCGACGACGATCGCGACAGAGCCGCGTCGTCGCGTAAAGACGATCGCACGGTGTCGTTTGACGCCGGTGATCTCGATTTGTTGATAGTCGCCATGCGCGAAAATATCGGGCTGCTCGCCGCGCAAGACAAGTAATTGTCGCAGCAGCATCTGCTTGAAGCGGCCTTCCCGCCACGAATGAAGGAGTGCGATCGGCGGCGTGGCGACGGCGATGCTGCTGGCGCGCGTTGCGAAATCAACAGGCCGACGGTTGTCGGGATCGACGAGGCTGAAGTCCCAAAACTCGGCGCCTTGATAGAGATCGGGCGCCCCAGGCGCCATGCAGCGCAAGGCGACTTGCACAAGGCTGTTCATGGCGCCGGCTGACGCGATCTGTTCGATAAACTCGAAAGCGCTCGCAAGAAAGGCGCGCGAGCGCGACGGGTCGAGCGCGTCTTGCACGAAGCGCTGCGCGTCGGCCTCGTAGGATACGTTGGGGTTCGACCAGCTCGACCGCAGCTTGGCTTCCCGTATCGATTTCTCCCGCCACGCCACCATTCGCGTCATGAACGTCGCGAGACCTTCGGCGTCGTCCAACGTCAGATCGAGCGGCCAAGCGCCGACGATCGTCTGATAAAACTGGTACTCCCATCCCGCGTCCAAGTCGGCGGGGCGTATATCCGTGTTGGCTTTGAACCAGGAGGTTGTCGCGGCGATCCAGGCGTCTGGAATTTCGCTCACGACGGCAAGCCGTGCGCGCACATCTTCGCCGCGCTTATGATCGTGCGTCGCCGTCGTAAGCATGGCGCTCGGCCAATCGCGAGCGCGCGTCTTCATGGCGTCATGAAACGCCGCGATCGGCATAGAAAGCGCTGTCGCCTCGAAGCCGACATCGTTTCGCGAGAGCAGGCGGCCGTATCGATAAAATGCGGTGTCTTCGACAGCCTTTGCGGCGAGCGGGGCGCTAAGCTGATTGAACCGCCGCAGGATGGCCTGCCGCTGCGGCGTCGGCGTTTCGCCGCTGATGACGCCGCCAAGGAATTCGAGCGCCGCCTGATCCGCCAGCGGCTCGTCCCTCGCCGCGTCAAGCGCCATCTGGAAATCCTCGCCGAGCGGCGCATCGTCCGCTTCTCCCGTCGCATAGACGCGGTAGACGCGCATGTGAGACATCAAGGCGGTTATGGCGCGCCGGAAGGCCGCGCGCGTGATCGACGGAAAATGTTCGAACTCCGCGCCGGCGGCGATCAAGCGGTCCACGAGACGTTCGCGCTGGGCGTCGAACGCGCTATCGAGCACGTCGCGCCGTGCGGCGATTTCTTCCGGCTCGAAATACGGCGTGCGGCCGCTGACATCGGTCCAATGGAATGAAAGCGATTTTGTCGCGTTCTCTGCGTGCTGCAGCGCGGAGACCTGGTTCATGAAATCGTAGCCAGTCGTTCCGTCGACCTGCCAATCCTTGGCGAGGTCTTCGTGCGGCGCCAAAATCTTTTCAACGAGCAGCCAGGCGGGGCCGGTCTTCGCCCCGGCGGGACGCTCCGCCTCCATCGCATTCAGGCGTCGACGAACAGCGTGGCAATAAGCCGCCGGGTTTTTTAGACCGTCGACGTGGTCGATGCGCAAGCCGTCGATCAAGCCTTCGCGATAAAGCCGAAATGCGATGGCATGACCGGCTTCGAATGTTTCAGGGTCTTCCATGCGAACCGCCGCAAGGCTCGTGACATCGAAGAAGCGACGCCAATTGATGCGGTCGCCCGCGTTGCGCCACCAGTCGAGCGCGAAATTCTGCCGGGCCAGGAGCGCATCAAGCCGTTCGGCGTCGTCGAACGCGCCGAGCCCCGCGTCGCGAATGGCCGCCTCGTCGTCCGTGCGAATGGGGAAGAGATGTTCACCATACCGGATCGCAAAACCGTCGTTCGACGGGTATTCGATCAACTTGAGGTCGCCTTTCAGCAGGAGATCGCGATACGGCTCGCCGAGAAAGGGCGCATGCACTTTGCCGACGAGATCGGGCGCGCAATCGTCGAAATCGATGTCGAACCGTCGCGCGTAGACGCTTGTGCGCCCGTTCTTCAAAAGGTCGAGCCATGCGGCGTTATCGTCGCCGCCGACCGCCATGTGGTTCGGCACGATGTCGAGCAACAGGCCCATGCCGCGGTCGCGCAGTCCTTGCGCTAGCGCGCGGAAGGCGTCTTCTCCGCCGAGTTCCGGATTGATCGCGCCGAAGTCGACGACATCGTACCCGTGCATCGAGCCGGCGCGCGCAGTCAGGATAGGCGAGGAATAGACTTGCGTGACACCGAGTTCCGCCAAGTAGTCGAGGAGATCGAGCGCAGCGGAAAACGGAAAGTCACGATGGAATTGCAAACGGTAGGTCGAATTCGCGACGCTAAACCGCGGGGAAACGACCGACATCCGAACTCCAAGGCGTTTGCGCGAGCCGGCCGCGCCACATCTCACATCTCGGCCGCAACGCCCCGCAAAGGCGATTGGTTCCGCGCGTTAGGTCTTGCGCACGGGCATACGGCTAACGTTGGCCGGCATCTGCGCCGACGCCATAAGGCTGCGCAGGTAATCGCTCGCATTCGGCCCCTTGAGCGCCTGTTTCCACATTTCGTGCAACGCATGTTCATGCAAGGCAAGCGCCTCCGCGGCGGAGGTGATCATGGCGACGCCGACGCGAACGTTCGGGTTCTCGCCGAGCCGAAAGGGACTGAGCGTCAGGATTTTACGATCGACTTGACGGAAAATTTGAAAGCCGGTTTGCGGCAAGGCGCCGCGCACAACGCCGATCTGCACGCCCATCGGCGCCTGATCGATCAGATCGGCAAGGTAGGCGACCTCGGCGCGCGCCAGTTCGACGCGGTTCGCGAGTTCCTGATGCGGGAGTTGCGCCTTGCCGACGAAACCGCCGCGAAGCATCCGCTCGACCTCGAGCCCGGAGACAAGGTTGATGATGGATGGCTGACGCGTCCGATAGGTTTCCTTCCTCTGCCGCAAGATTTCGAGGATCGTTCGAACGTCGGCTTGCGCCTTCGGCATGTCGACGTCGTTGGCGATGCTTTCCATCAGCAATTGTTCGATGATCGAGTCAAACTGGGCTGAGGAGAGCAAGTACGAGATCGGTCCCGCGAGAACGGTGATGTGTTGCGATTCTTCCTCGATCTGCCGCAGCCGTTCGAAATAGGCGACAGCGGAGGATATGAACTCGATGCCGACGCCGAGCAGCGTGGGGATCGACACGCCTAGCAGGTCCGCAAGTTTCTCGAGGGTCTCGATCTTCGCCAGTTCGCCGCGTTCGAACCGGTAGAGCGCCGTGCGCGAGATGCCGATGCTGCGCGCGATCTCTTCGGCGCTCATCGCCGAGGCGAGACGAAACGCTTTCAGCCGCTTGCCGATCTCGTCGTATCGAAAGCTCACACGCGCTCCAGGGCCCGCGGCGGCGCATCGTCGCGTCGGTTGCGGTCATTATAGCTTGGCAGGTACTAGCGCGCTTTTCTCGTTTGATCCATGGTCCCAACGGATCGTGTCCTTATCACCTGTGGAGACTTGCATGCGGATCGCCTATTGCGCCTGTCATGCGGCGGCGTTCGCCGCCGAAACCGCGGGATCGCGGCCGGCAGGGCCGACCTCGGGCGGGGCGCTGGATCGCGCGATCCTGGAGGACGTCGCGATCGGCAGCCGCATCTGCGCGGCCGAAAACGTCTTCGACGCCTTCGGTCATCTCTCGATGCGCCACCCTAGCGCGCCCGATCGCTTCCTGATGACGAAATCGATGGCGCCGGCGTTGGCGACGGCCGAGGACGTGTTGGAGCTTGACCTCGATTGTCGCGCCTGCGGGAGCGAATCGCGTCCGCTCTTCCTGGAGCGCTTCATTCACGGTGAGATCTACAGGATGCGGCCCGACGTGAACGCGATCGTGCACAGCCATTCGCCGTCCGTGGTGCCGTTCGGCGTCGCCAACAACCCGATGAAGGCGATGTATCACACGGCCGCCTTCATCGCTGCGGGCGTTCCGATTTTCGATATTGCGGAGAGCTACGGCGAAACGGACATGCTCGTCAGCGACAACGACAAGGGTCGCGCCCTCGCGCGCGCCCTCGGAGACAAATCCGTTTGCCTCATGCGCGCGCACGGGTCCGTCGCCGTCGGTCCGAGCCTGCAGCATGCGGTGGCGCGCGCCGTCTATACTGAGGTCAACGCGAAACTGCAGTTGCAGGCGACCATTTTGGGCGGCGCCGTCGGCGCGCTGACGCCCGGCGAAGGCCGGCTGGCCGACGCGGTGAATATCGCCGGAGTCGGTCGCCCATGGGATTTGTGGAAGACTCGCGCCCTCGCTGAAATGCGGCGCGGCTGAGCGGCGTCTCCTCTACCAGCCAGGCGGCAGGAACTGCTTGAAGCGTTCCCGTATATGCTTTTCAAGCGGCGGCGTGTTGCGCACCACGTCCGGCCAGTCCTCGCGGCGGTTCCAGGGCGTGCACGCGTCGATCACCATGCGCGAGTTCATGTTGTGCTTGTCGGGCGGATACGACATCGGATCGAGATGCGTGCTCCAGTTGCCGTTGAGGATCTGCACGTCGTCGCGGGGGTCGCAGCGGGTGCAGATCGACCAGATCACCTGGTCGGTGTTGGCTGGATCGATATCTTCGTCGACGACAACAACGACGCGGTTGGCGTAAGCGCCTGCATGGCATTGCGAAGCGATGAGGCCGGCCTGCTTGGAATGGCCGGCGTACATCTGCTTGATCGAGACAGTGAGCCACATGCGGCTGCCGCCGGCCTCATGCGACCACACGCCTTGCACGCCTGGAACCCCCGCCGCCTCAAGCTCGTGCCAGACAACCCCCGATCGCGCCGTTCCGCGATAGAACGTGTCGTCGTTCGGCGGAATGCCGGGGATGGCCCCCGTTAGCACCGGATCGTTGCGGTGCCAGAGCCGCTCGATTCGGATCGCCGGACGGTTCGCGCGGCCGCCGGCGTAGTAGCCGGTCCATTCGCCGAGCGGGCCTTCGTCGATGAGATCGTCCTTGTGGACATAGCCTTCGAAGGCGATTTCGGCTTCCGCCGGGATGGGCAGACCGGTCACAGGACCACGGATGATGCGCACGGATTGCCCCAATAGGCCGCCCGCCGCATCGAACTCGTTCTTGCCAAAGGGGATTTCGAGGCCCGCGATGGCGAAGAGGCCGGGATGCACGCCGACGACGACGGCAATGGGGCAGGGCTTTCCGGCGTCGTGATACTTGCGCATCAGAATGTCGCCGTGCTTGCCCTTGGAGATCATCACCGAAGCGGTTTTGGCGTCGTGCGCCTGCACGCGATAGGCGCCGTAATTCACCCATCCGGAGTCGGGATCCTTCATGATCACCATGCAGCCGGTGCCGATGAAATACCCGCCGTCGCCCTCGTGCCAACGCGGCGTAGGAATGTCGAGCAGGTTGATGGCCTCTCCCTCGAAGCTGTTTTCAAGCAGCGCGCCGGTGTTGACCTCGGTCGGCGGTATCGTCGGGGCGTCGCGCAGGTAATCGCGCCAGAAGCGGACGAGGTCCACTTCGGAGGTGTCTTCCGGCAGGCCGAGCGTCAAAGCGATCCGCTTTACCGAGGTGAAAAGATTCGCCACGACGCGAAAGCCCGGTTTGTAGTTGGGGATATCTTCGAACAAAACCGCGGGGCGGCCCATTTTTCGCATCGCGATATCGATGATGCCGCCAATCTCGCGCTCGCGGTCGGCGCCCTTGATCCGCAGCAGTTCGCCCGCGGTTTCCATTTGATTGAGCCAGTCGCGGAGATCTTGGCTTTGAGGGCGGCGTTTCGTGGCTTGCATGCGCGTCTCCGGATTGCCGCTGCGGATGGGTTGAGAGCGCTATAGCACCGAAGCGCAACTAGGCCAAAATCCGATGCGCGGCTAAGATTTGGCACAAAGAGAAGTTTTCGTGACAAAGCGGCCGCCGTGCGTTAAATGCGCTCGGGTCGCCCGTAGCCTCGCGCGTTTCGGCTGGAGGTGAGATGGCCGCGGTGTTTGGCGAGAGCATTGAACGCCTTGAAGACTTGCCTCTTCTGCGGGGCGAGGCGCGATTTGTCGACGACATCGATCTGCCTGGAATGCTGCACGTGGCCTTCGTGCGAAGCCCGCACGCGCATGCGGCGATCCTGGGGATCGACGCCGACGGCGCTCGGAGCATGCCGGGCGTTCATGCGGTCTGGACGGCGGACGACATTCGCCCACACCTCGCCGATGAGCTTTTGCGCGTGGCTTTGCCGAGTCCGAGCTACCGGCTGGACCTTCACCGTCCTGTCCTCGCGCGCGTCGAGGTCGCGCACGTCGGGGAGGCGGTTGTCGCCGTGGTCGCCAGCGACCGTTACGTGGCGGAAGATGCGGCAGCAATGGTTTTCGTCGACTACGATCCTCTGCCGGCGGTCGCCGACTGCCGCGCCGCGTTGGAGCCGGGCGCCCCGACCGCGCACGCCTCCGCCGCGCACAATCTCGTCGCTCAATTCGATTTCACGTATGGCGATCATGGGGGCGCCTTCGCCACAAGCCCGCACGTGTTTCGCGAGGTTCTATGGCAGCATCGCGGCGTCGCCCATTCCATGGAATGCCGCGGCGTCGCGGCCAGTTTCGATCGGCTTGACGACAAGCTGACGCTCTGGTCGTCCACGCAGACGCCGCACGCCGCCAAGCGCCATCTATGCGAAATGCTCGGCCTCGACGAGCATCGTCTGCGCGTCGTGACACCCGATGTCGGCGGCGGCTTCGGCCCCAAGTTAGTGTTCTATCCCGAAGAGGTCATCGTCGCCCTGGCGACGCTGCGGCTCAAGCGGCCAATGAAATGGATCGAAGATCGACGTGAGCATTTCGTCGCCACGACCCAAGAGCGCGATCAAGTCTGGGACATGGAAATTGCGGTGGATCGCGATGGTCGAATCCTCGGCTTGCGGGGGTCGCTGATCCACGATCACGGCGCTTACACCGCGCGCGGCGTGAACGTGCCCTACGGGTCCGCCGCGGCGCTGACCCTGCCTTACGTCGTGCCCGCGCTGCACCTCGACATCAAGCTCGCGGCGACCAACAAAACGTCGGTGACGCCGATCCGCGGCGCCGGTCAACCGCAGGCCGTTTTCGTCATGGAGCGGCTGCTCGATCGGGTCGCGCGCGAATTGAAGCTCGATCGCGCGGAGGCGCGCCGCCGCAATCTCGTGCCGGCGGAGCGGATGCCCTACGCGACGCCGCTGAAGACGCGCGGCGGCATGCAAGTCGTGCTCGACAGCGGCGACTACCCGCGCTGCCAGGCGGCCGCGCTGGAGCGCGCCGGCTGGAAGGGTTTCCCCGCCCGCAAGGGGCAGGCCCGCGCGCAGGGGCGCTACATCGGCCTCGGCGTCGCAAATTACGTCGAAGGCACGGGCCGTGGGCCCTTCGAGCCCGTCAGCGTCCGCATAGCCGAGAACGGTCGCGTCCATGTGGCGACCGGCGCCTCCGCGATGGGGCAGAGCACCAAGACGATGCTTGCGCAGGTGGTGGCCGAGCAGCTTGGCGGCGATGTCGGCAACTTGGCGATCACGACCGGCGATACGGCGGCGATCGAACTCGGCATGGGCGGGTTCAACAGCCGTCAGGCGGTGATGGCCGGCGCGTCGGCGCATGCGGCCGCGCTGAACGTGCGCAAAAAGGCGCTTGCGGTCGCAAGCCACATGCTCGACGTCGGCGAGCAGGCGCTTGAAATCGAAGGCGCGCGCGTGAAATTGCGCGGTGAAGGCGGCCGTTCGGTCGCGCTCGGCGAGATCGCGCGAGCGGTCGCCGGTCTGCCCGGTTATTATGTGCCCGGCGGCGTCTCGCCGGGCTTGGAATCGACCGAGCGCGTCATTATCAACGACATGACGTATGCGAACGGTTCGGCGGTGGTTGAAGTCGAGGTCGATATCGAAACCGGCCATGTGGCGGTCCGGCGCGTGGTGCTGGCGCACGATTGCGGCCATGTGATCCATCCCAAGATCGTCGAGGGGCAGATCCTTGGCGGCATCGTCCATGGTCTCGGCAATGCGCTCTATGAGCACATGGCCTTCGACGAGAACGCGCAGCCGCTGTCGATGACGCTGGCGGAATATCTTTTGGTGACGTCGACTGAAATTCCCGGCCAAGTCGAACTGCTGCACTTCGAATCGCCCACGCCGCTGAACGCGCTCGGCGTGAAGGGCGTCGGCGAATCCGGGGTGATCCCGATGGCCGCCGCAGTTATGTCCGCGATCGACGACGCGCTCTCGTCGTTCAACGTCAAGGTCGCCAAAGCGCCGATCGCGCCGCACGAAATTGTGGCGCTGATAGAACAGGCGGCCGCATGATCGGACGATCGAATTTATCGCCCTGGCCTTTTGCAACGAGGCGCCGATGACCAAGACAATCACCATCCGCAAGCCGGACGACTGGCATCTGCATGTGCGCGACGAGGCGATGATGCGTGCTGCGTTGCCGCACACGGCGCGCTGTTTCGGCCGTGCGATCCTGATGCCCAACCTCTTGCCGCCGGTGCGCACGACAGCCGACGGCGTCGCCTATCGCAAGCGCGTGATCGCCGCTCTGCCGCAAGGCTCGACCTTCGAGCCGCTCATCACGTGTTACCTCACCGACGACACGGACCCCGACGACGTGGAGCGCGGCTTTCGCGGCAACGTGTTCACCGGCGTCAAGCTTTACCCCGCCAACGCCACGACCAATTCGGCGGCGGGCGTGACCGACTATCGCAAGATCGAACGCGTCTTCGCGCGCATGGAGAAGATCGGCATGCGCTTGCTGATCCATTGCGAGGAGGTCGATCCGTCGATCGATGTGTTTGACCGCGAGGCGGCGTTCATCGACCGCAAGCTCATTCCGATGACCAAGATGTTTCCTGGGCTCAAGATCGTCTTCGAGCATGTCTCTTCGAAGATCGGCGTCGATTACGTGCGGTCAGCGGCACCGCAACTGGGCGGCACGATCACGCCCTACCATTTGCAGCTCAATCGCACGGATTGGCTCGGCTGGGGCAACCGGCCGTACATGTATTGCATGCCGGTCATCAAGACGGAGGTCGATCGTCTCGCCTTGCGCGAAGCTGCGACCTCTGGAGACGCGTGCTTTTTTCTGGGCACGGATTCTGCGCCGCATTCCGTCGCGAAGAAACTCGATGTCGTCGGGGCCGCCGGCCTCTTCAACGCGCCGGTTTGCATCGAGACCTACGCCCAAGTCTTCGAGGAGGACGGCAAGCTCGACAGACTTGAAGCCTTTGCGTCCCTCAATGGGCCGAAACATTACGGCCTGCCGCCGAACGAGGGAACGATCACTCTTGCGAAGACGGATTGGGTCGCGCCCAACGAGATCGAGGTTGAGGGTCCGGAACAGCGCGCGTTGATCTATCGCGGCGGCGAGACGATTCCCTGGAAAGTGGCGTCCGCATGAACGTCGCCGCGCGCAACGTCCCGCGCGAACTCAACTTGCTGTCGGCGGCGACGGCGGCGCGCGCGGTCGCGTCGGGCGCAATCACCGCGGAGTCGCTCACCCGCGCTTGCCTCGCGCGGATCGAAGAGCGCGAAGACACGGTGAAAGCCTGGGCGGCGCTCGACGCCGACGGCGCCATTGCGCAGGCGCGCGCTTGCGATTCCGGCCCGCGTCGCGGCCCGTTGCATGGCGTTCCCGTCGCCGTGAAAGACGTCCTGCACACGCAGGAGTTCCCGACGCAGATGGGTTCGCCGATCTACGCCGGCCATCGGACGATGGGCGACGCCGCCTGCGTCGGGTTGGCGCGCGCCGCGGGCGCCGTCATTCTCGGCAAGACGGTCACATGCGAGTTCGCGGGCGTCGCGCCGGGCGCAACGACCAACCCGCTCGACGCCGTTCGCACGCCGGGCGGTTCGTCGAGCGGCTCCGCGGCCGCGGTCGCCGACCGGATGGTTCCGATCGCCTTCGCCACGCAGACCGGCGGCTCTGTCCTGCGGCCGGCATCCTTCTGCGGCGTCGTCGGTTACAAGCCGACCTACGGCATGTTCAATCGCGAGGGGCTGAAGTTCGCGGCTGAGAGCCTTGATACGATCGGCCTGATCGCGCGGGAAGTTGAGGATGTGGGTCTCTTCACGGCGGCGCTTTGCGGGATTGCGGCGTGGTCGCCGAAACGCTTCGATGCGCCGCCCCGCGTCGGCCTCTGCCGGACCGCCCTGTGGGACGCGAAGGCGTCGGGCGAGACGCGAGCGTGCTTCGAGAGCGTCGCCGAGGCGTTTCGCGCCGCGGGCGCACGCGTCGAGCCTTTCGACTTACCCGCATCCTTCGCACGGCTGACGCAAACGCGCGAGATCATCAACGATGTGGAGCGCGCCCGGTCGCTGGCGTGGGAATGGGCGCATCGTCGCGATCTTCTGAGCCGGCAGCTTGTCGGCACGATCGAGCGAGGCCTCGCGACGCCTGATGCGATCTATCGCGACGCGCTGCGGTTTGCGGAACAGGCGCGCCTTGAACTCGATCGTTTGCTGACCGGCTTCGATGGGCTTGTCGCGCCCTGCGTCAACGGCGAAGCGCCGGTCGGGCTGCATTACGCCGGCGATCCGTCGTTTCAAGCTCTTTGGACGCTGCTGCATACGCCGACGCTCACGATCCCCGCGCATCGCGGGCCGAATGGGATGCCGGTCGGCGTGCAGTTCGTCGCTGCGCGCGGCGCGGACGAGACGCTGCTCGCGCTGGGTTTATGGGCGCAGGAGAACGCTAAGGTAGCGATGGACCGAAGATCATGACGAACACTCTGCTGACGACGCTCGGCGTCGAACAGGCGCGCGCTTTCCGAGCCGCCGGTCATTGGGGCGACGAAAGCATCTACGCGCTCGTCCGCGGCCACGCCGAGCGCGCGCCCGGCGCTTACGCCATGCGCGACCGGGCGCGGCGCGTGGCCTATGGCGATCTGATCGCCGCCGCCGATCGGCTTGCGGCCTCGTTGCATGCAGACGGCGTCCGGCCGGGCCAACGTGTCGCGATCTGGCTGCCGAGCCGCATCGAAACGGCGGCCGTCATGCTCGCCTGCTCGCGCAACGGATACGTCTGCTGCCCTTCTCTGCATCGCGATCACACCGTCGCAGATATTATAGCGCTACTGGGGCGGATGCGAGCCAGCGCGTTCATTGGCGAGCCGGGGTATGGCGCGGACGGCCGCACGCACGATGTGTTCGCCGGACTGTCGGCCGTTCAATCGCTACGGGCTGTGCGCCGGCTGGAGCCGCCGGCCGGCGACGCGCGTTCCGAGAACCTCTGGACGCTCGGCGACGAAACGGTCTTGCCTCGCGAGGACGATCCCGATACGATTGTCTACCTCGCGTTCACCTCCGGCACGACAGGCGCGCCGAAGGGCGTGATGCATTCCGACAACACGCTGCTCGCCAACGCGCTCGCCTTGTCCCAGGATTGGGATCTCGGCGCAGGCTCGGTCGCGTATTCGATGAGCCCGCTCAGTCACAATCTCGGCTTTGGCGCAATGATCATGACGCTCGCGCGCCGAGGCGAGTTCGTCGTGCACGATCTTGCGCGCGGCCTTAGCGTCGCAGACCGCATCGTCGAGACCGG
Source organism: Beijerinckiaceae bacterium (assembly GCA_965276595.1). Taxonomy (GTDB): domain Bacteria; phylum Pseudomonadota; class Alphaproteobacteria; order Rhizobiales; family Beijerinckiaceae; genus Terripilifer. The sequence continues at coordinate 708,025 of CBDIBA010000012.1, read as the reverse complement.
CGCGACCTTCGTCATCGGCGTACCGACGCATGCGATCGATCTGCTTGCAGAGATGCGCGCGCGGGGGCTGTCGACGCTCGGCCGCGTCAAAGGCTTTCGCATCTCCGGCGCTTCCGTGCCGCCGAGCGTCGCCGCGGGTCTTCTGGAGCACGGCGTCAAGCCGCAAAGCGGGTTCGGCATGACGGAGGCGGGTTCGCACCATTACACGCTGCCGACCGACGACGCGACGCGCATCTGCGAGACCTCAGGGCGCGCTTGCGCCACCTACGAGGTGAAAATCTTTTCTAAAGACGATCCGAACGTCGAGGCGCCGATCGGCGAGGTCGGGCAAATCTGCGGCCGCGGCGCAAGCTTGATGCTTGGCTACTTCGACGACCAGGAGGCGACGGAAAGCAGTTTCAACGCCTCCGGCTGGTTCATGACGGGCGATCTCGGCTGGATGGACGCCGCCGGCTATCTGCGCGTCACCGGCCGCAAGAAAGACATCATCATTCGCGGCGGTCATAACATCTACCCGGCGCGCATCGAGGCGCTCGCGCTGCGCCACGACGCCATCGATCGCGCGGCGGCGGTGCCTGTCGCGGACGAGCGGCTCGGCGAAAAGGTTTGTCTCGCCGTCGCGCCCCGCGCGGGCCGCTCGATCGATGCGAACAGCATGCTCGCCCATCTCGACGCCTGCGGTCTGTCGAAGTTCGACATGCCCGAATTCTTCCTCGCGCTTGACGCTCTGCCGCTGACGGCCAGCGGCAAAATCCTCAAGCGCGATCTCGTGCAGGCGATCGAGGAGGGACGGATCACGCCGGCGCCGGTTCGCTTTAAAGCGCGCGAAGCTTCGTGACATGCGCGCGGTGGTGATCCGAAGCTTCGGCTCCTACGAAAACGGCGAAGTGACCGACGTTCCAAGGCCCGAGCCAGCGCGCGGCGAGGTTCTCATCGAAGTTCGCGCGGCGCCGGTGAATTACGTCGATCTCGTGGTGGCTGCGGGCAAATACCAGTTCCCGCCGCCGTTGCCCTATACGCCGGGCAAGGGACCGGCCGGAACGATCGCCGCGCTCGGCGCCGATGTGAAAGGCTTCTCGATCGGACAGCGGGTGCTCGGTATGTGCGAGATGGGTGGCTACGCGCAATTTGCGCGCGTTCCTGTCAATGACTGTTTCGCCATTCCCGACGGTCTCTCCTACGCGCAGGCAGCCGCCATGTCGCTCGCCTACGACACGGCTTGGTTCGCCCTGCGCGATCGGGCGCATATCCAGAAGAACGACTGGGTTCTTATCCTGGGGGCGACCGGCGCGGTCGGCCGCGCGACGATGCAGCTTGCCCGCGCAATGGGCGCGCGTACGATCGCCGCCGTCTCGTCGATGGCGCGCGCGGACGCTGCGCGCGAGGCCGGCGCCGATGCGGTCGTCGATCTCGCCGCGCCGGATCTGCGCGACAGTCTGCGCGAGCAGGTCTTCGCGGCGACGCAAGGTCGGGGCGCCGATGTGGTGATTGACATGCTCGGCGGCGACGCGTTCGACGCGGCGATTCGCGCGGTCGCTTGGCGCGGACGCGCCGTCGTCGTCGGTTTTGCGGCGGGTCGCATTCCGACGCTGAAGGTCAATTACCTGCTCTTGAAGAACATCTCTGTCAGCGGCCTGCAGGTGAGCGACTACCGAAAGCGGCGCCCTGACCTGATGTCGGAATGCTATCGCGAGCTCTTCGGCTTCTATGAGCAAGGCGTGCTGAACCTCGGTCCGATCGAGGAAAGGCCGCTCGCCGATTTCAAGGCGGCGCTCGGCGGCATCGAGGCTCGCACGGCGAAAGGCCGCATCGTGCTTCTACCGCAGGCGGTCTAGGAGAACGCTATGGCCAAATTGGAACTCACGCTCGCTTGCGGCGACTACGAAATCATCCGGCCGTTGAAAGATGGGACCGTCAAGCCGGACGGCATCGAGCTCAATGTGTTGACCGGCATGGATTCGACGACCCGCCACTGGCGTTTCTTGCGCAATCGCGACTTCGATGTCGCTGAGGTCTCTTGCTCATCCTACATCGCGGCCAAGGATAAGGGCTTGGACTTCGACGCGCTGCCGGTGTTTCTGCACCGCCGATTTCGGCATGGGTTTATCTTCATCAACACGACGAAGGGCATCACAAAGCCGACAGACCTGATCGGCAGGAAAGTCGGCCTCAAGCAATATCAATCGACGGCCATCCTGTGGCTGCGCGGGCTGCTCGAACATGAATACGGCGTCCCGTTCAAGTCGATCGAATGGTTCACGGAACTCGCGGAGGCGATCGAGTTCAAAAAGCCCGAAGGCCTGAAGCTGCAACGCATTTCCGACAACAAGTCGATCGAAACCATGCTCGCCGAGGGCGAGGTCGATGCGCTTATCCATCCGGACCTGATCCAACCGCTCATCGATAAAGATCGGCGGGTTGGGCGGCTCTTCCCTAACTACAAGCAAGAGGAGGTCGCCTTCTTCGAGCGAACGGGCGTATTTCCGATCATGCACGTTCTGGGTTTGAAACGAGAAATCGTAGAGAAATATCCTTGGGTCGCCGTCAACCTTTACGAGGCCTTCAACAAGGCCAAGACGATCGGAATGAAGCGCATGGAAAACCCGCGCGTCGCGCCGCTTGCGTGGTACCGTGAAGCTTGGGAGGAACAGGAGGCGTTGATGGGCGCAGACCCCTGGGAATACGGCCTCGGCGAGGCCAATGCAAAGCAGCTCGCCATGCTCGCGCAATTCGCGCATGAGCAGGGAACGGCGCAACGCCAGCTATCGCTCGACGAGCTGTTTTTGCCGGTGGCGCAAGGCCACAAGCGCGGTCATGTGTTTCGCGTTTGAACGAGATGGCATACTTCTCGGCCCAAAAAGACGACGGCTCCTTGCGAAGGCGATGCGCGCGTTTGAGCGGGACGACCAGCGTGGCCATCGTTGCGGCGATGCTGTGCGGGTCCGCACGCGCCGCGTCCGTTGCGGATTTTTATCACGGCAAGACCGTGACGATGATCGTCGGCTATTCCGCCGGCGGCGGCTACGACATCTACGCCCGAGCGATCGCTCGCTTCATGGGCGACCATATTCCAGGCAAGCCCGCAGTCGTCGTACAGAACATGCCGGGGGCGGGCAGCCTGACCGCCGCCAACTATCTCTACAACGCTGCGCTCAAGGATGGATCGGTTCTGGCGACTTTCGCCCGCGGCATGGCGATGGAGCCTTTGCTCGATCCCGACAAAGCGCGCTTCGATACGGCGAGGATGACATGGCTCGGCAGCGCTGCGGACGAGATCAGCATCTGCGCCACCACATCGATCTCCAAGATCGAGACGTATGACGACATGCTGACGACCCCTTTCACCGTCAGCGGAGAAGGCGGCGGCTCCGACCCCGACACGTACGCGGCCGTTGTGCGCGATCTGCTTGGCGCCAAGCTGAAACTCGTGACCGGCTATCCGGGCGCCAACGAGATGACGCTTGCGATGGAGCGGGGCGAGATCGACGGGCGTTGTGGCTGGTCATACTCGGCGGTGAAATCGACGCGACCCGACTGGCTGCGCGACCACAAGCTCAACATCCTTTTGACCATGGGATTGCACCGCAGCGACGCGTTGCCGGATGTGCCGAGCGTTCTGGAAAAGGCCAAAGACGAGCGCCAGCGCGCGATCATGAAGCTCGTGTTCACGCGGCAGATGTTCGCGCGACCGTTCGCCATGCCGCCCGGGGTTCCCGGCGATCGGGTCGCCGCGATGCGCAAGGCGTTCATGGACACGCTGCGCGATCCCGCTTTCATCGAGGAGGCGACGAAAGCCAGCCTAGAAGTCTCGCCAGTCGGAGCAGACGCCGTCACTGCGTTGATCGCCGAATTGAACGCGACGCCGAAGGATGTCGTCGATGCGACAAGGAAGATCGTCAGCGGGGAGCCCTAAAGCGTGAATCAATGTGTTGAGACGAGCGCAGGGTCGACGCCACGAGGCGCGAGGCGGGGAATAGCGAGCCAATGAAGCTGCCGCCGTTCGATTACGCCTGCCCGACCTCGCTCGAGGACGCGATCGCTATCCTTGCGGAGTCTTCCGGCGAGGCCCGGTTGCTTGCCGGCGGACAGAGCCTTTTGCCGGTCATGGCCTTTCGCCTCGCCTCGCCGAAAATGCTGGTCGATTTGCGCCGAATTCCAGGCCTGCGCGACATTGCCGTCGGCGCAAACGGCGTGCGGCTCGGCGCCATGACGCGCTGGCGCGACATCGCAATGGATGCGCGCCTCGCAAGGGAGTTTCCGTTGCTGCCGGCCGCGATCGATCATGTCGCCCATTATCAGATTCAAAATCGCGGCACGGTCGGCGGTAGTCTTGCGCACGCCGATCCCGCCGCGGAGTTCCCCGGCATCGCCGTCGCGTGCGACGCGATCGTCGAGACCGCCAGCGGGGACGGCGAACGGGAAATCGCCGCGGGCGACCTATTAGTCGGGGCGTTGGAGACATCCTTGAAGCCGGACGAGATCATTACGGGCGTCCGATTTCCGGCGTGGCCGAAAGAGCGGCGCTGGACCTTTGAAGAATTCGCGCGGCGCCGCGGCGACTTCGCGCTGGCCGCGGTCGTCGCGCATTATGACGTCGCTTGTGACGGCGTCGTATCGGCGGCGCATATCGGCGTCATCGGCGCAACGGATCGACCCCGTCGTCTCTCCGCGGCGGAAGACGCGCTGAACGGCCGGCTGCTCGATGAGCAGGCGGTCGCCCGGGCGGCTTCTCTTGCGGCGCGCGCGGTCGATCCGCCCAACGATCTGCATGGGAGCGCCGCGTATCGGCGCGCATTGGTGTCGACGCTGCTCACAAGGGGATTGCGCAAGACGATGATCGGGATGGCGGCATGAACATCGCGTTTCACGTAAACGGAGCGCGAGTCAGCGCCGATCTGGCGCCGCGCGTCACCTTGGCCGATTGTCTGCGCCACACGTTCGGCTTCACGGGCACGCATGTCGCCTGCGAGCATGGCGTCTGCGGCGCCTGCACCGTCATCATCGATGGCGAGGCGGTGCGCTCCTGTCTTACGCTCGCGGTGCAAGCCGACGGCGCCAGGATCGTCACCGTCGAAGGCCTGTCGAACGATGGCGACCTATCGCCGCTGCAAGCCGCGTTCAAGAAGCATCACGGCCTGCAATGCGGGTTCTGTACGGCGGGCGTGCTGACCACGCTGCATGCGCTTTTCAGCACGGAGCCCTATGCGGACGAAGCGCGCATCCGCGACGTCCTGTCGGGCAACGTCTGTCGTTGCACCGGCTACATCCCGATCGTCGAGGCGGCGCTTGAGGCGCGCGCGGCGTATCAGACGCGGGCGGTGGAAGAATGACAGCGGCGAACACCTACGTCGGCGGCCACGTCGAGCGCGTCGAGGACCAGCGCTTTCTGACCGGCGCAGGCCAGTATCTCGATGATCTGGAACGCGAAGGCCTCTGGCACGCCGCCGTCTTTCGCAGTTCTGTTGGGCATGGCCGCATCGCGTCGCTCGATGCGAGCGCGGCGCTCGCCATGCCGGGCGTGCGCGCCGTGCTGACGGCGGCGGACATCGAGGGCGACGTTCCCACCATTCCGTTCCGCCGGCCGAACCCGACCATCGGCCCTTACGCGCAGCCCATCATTGCGCGCGACAAGGTGCGTTACTTCGGCGAACCGATCGCGCTCGTCCTGGCCGACGGTCCCGAGCTTGCGGAAGACGCGCTCGCGGCGATCCATGTCGACATCGAGCCGCTCCCGGCGATTGTGACGCGCGCGGCTGCTGTGGCGAACCAGACCTTGTTGTTCGAAACCATGCCCTCGAACGTCGCCTCGGTCTTCGTCGCAGACAAGGGCGACGCGGACGCGGCGTTCCGCGATGCGCATTGCATCGTAAAAGATCGGTTTTCGACGCAGCGCCAGACGGCGCTGCCGATGGAAACGCGCGGCCTTCTCGCCGAGTGGGACGCGAGCGCGCGGCGGCTGCGCGTGTACGGCGCGGCCAAGCTGCCGTTCTTCAACCGCAAGACCATGGCGGCGATGATGAAGCTGCCGGAAACCGCCGTCGATTACATCGAACTCGATGTCGGCGGCGGCTTCGGCGCACGCGGCGAGTTTTATCCGGAAGATTATCTCGTCGGCCTTGCGGCGCGCCTCTACGGCCATCCCGTGAAATGGCTCGAGGACCGCCGCGAACACTTCATGTCGATCGCGCATGCGCGCGAGGCGGAGGCCGACGTCGAACTGGCCCTCGACGAGGACGGGACGCTGCTCGGCATGCGCGGCGCGCTATACGTCGATGTCGGCGCCTACGTGCGGCCGAACGGAATGACGCCGGTGCGCAACGCGGCGCAGTTCATGTCCGGGCCTTATCGGCTGCCCAACATCCATCTCGAGGCGCACGCCTATGTCAGCAACAAGACTCCGGCCGGCACATATCGCGGTCCCGGCCGTTACGAGGGCTGCTTCTTCATCGAACGGTTGATGGAGATGGCGGCGCAGAAGCTCGGCATGGATCGGCTGGCCTTGCGTCGGCGCAACCTGCTCACGCATGAGGAAATGCCGTACCCCCTGGCGCCGGTTTTGCCGAGCGATGGGCGGGCAGAAACGAACTGCGACAGCGGCGACTATCGTGAAACGTTCGATCGATGTCTGAGCGAATTCGGTTGGGCTGAAAAAGCGCAATTCGATGGCGAGAAGATCGGCGAGCGCTATCACGGCCTTGGTCTCGCCTGCTTTATCGAAGGGGGCGCCTCCGGCCCATCGGAAGCCGCGCGCATGCAGGTGGAAACCGACGGCACGGTGTCTCTCTACGTCGGTTCTTCCGCGATCGGGCAGGGCGTCGAGACGATCATGTCGCAGATCGCCGCCGACGCATTGGAAGTCCCCATGGAGCGCATTCGCGTCTTTCACGGCTCGACCACTTATCTCAAGGAAGGCTGGGGATCATACGGGTCGCGGGCGACCGTCATGGGCGGCAACGCCGTCGTCGATGCGGCGACGAAGCTCCTCGCGCGCTTTCGCACCCTTGCCGCGCAGAGGCTTGGCGTCGACGAGGCGGCGGTGACGATCAGCGAGGGTGTGGCGCGCCTCGCCGACGGCCGCAACGTTCCCTTCGCGGAAGTCGCGTCGATGGACTTCGACAGCGAAGGCCGCTTCGACAATTGGACGCCGACCTACACCTATGGCGCGGCGGCTGTGCACGTCGCCGTCGATGTCGAGACGGGTCACGTGCAGGTCGTCGACTATCTTGTCTGCGATGATGTCGGGCGCATCATCAATCATCTCACGCTGCACGGCCAGGTGATGGGGGCTGTCGTCCAGGGCTTTGGCAGCGTCTTTAGCGAAGAACTGTCCTACGACGAAAACGGCACGCTGCTTGTGGGCACGCTCGCCGACTATATCGTGCCGCTCGCGACGGACTATCCGCATGTACATTGTGTGTCGATGGAATCCTATCCTTCACCCACCAATCCGCTGGGCGCGAAGGGCGCGGGCGAGGGTGGCATCATTCCCGTTGGCGGCGCCGTGGCCAACGCCGTCGCCTCGGCGTTACGGTCGTTCGGCGTCAAGCCGAACCATCTGCCGCTGTCGCCGCATCGCGTGTGGGAATTGGTGAACGCCGCGCGGGATCAGGCTTGCGTCGCCGAGTGAGCGCGCGCTTCCGGCTGGTTTACCAGCCGAGAATGCTCGCGGTGCGCTGCAGGACCTCTTTCGGGGCTTGTGCGGCCTGCTGCACCATCGCTTGCAGCTCCGCGCCGCTCTTGTAGCGGATTTCGAGGTTTTCCTTCTTCGCATCGTCGAGCAGCGCCGGATCGCGCGCCGTCTCTTCAAGCGCCTTGCGCAGCGTCTCGACGCGATCCGCCGGCGCGCCTGGCGCAAGCCAATAATTGTAGCCGATCGCGACCGGCAGCGTGACGAGCATGGCGATTTGTTTGTCCTCGTCGCTCGAAACGAGATCGAGGAGGCGCGGCACGTTCGGCAGGTCCGGCTCCCTCTCGATGCCGACCTGCGTCAGGATCGACACGGTCTTGTCGCGCAGCCATTGCGGGCGCGTGCTGACGAGGCTCGAATAGGCGCCGCCGCCGCGTCCGTCGACTTCGCCGCGCTCCAGCGCAAGGTTGCTCTCGTTCGTGCCCGCGTAACCGTTGATGATCTTGAAACGCGTGTGCACGAGCGCATTCAGCACGTTGGGATACATGTTGGCGTCGGAAATGATGCCGCTGCCGGCCATCGACACGTCGCGCGTCTTGGCGTCCTCGATCGTGCGAACGCCGGAGGCCGACCAAGTGTAGACGGTGTTGTTCGATGAGCCCATGCGGCCGAGCCACTGAACCTTCGTGGGATCGTATTGCGCGCCCTTGCCGCCGAGTTGCTGAAACAGCGTCGCGCCCTGGTTCACGCCGGCGATGACCGTGCCGTCCTTCGTCGCGCTGGAATAGACATAATTCGCCGCGGTCACGCCGCCGGCGCCGGGCATATTCTGCACCAGCACGGCCGGATGACCGGAAATGTGATCGGCGAGGTGTCGCGACAGCAGGCGCGCGTAAAGATCGTATCCGCCGCCCGGGCCGAAGCCCACAACGATGGTGATGGTCTTGCCCGCAAAGAAGGGCGCAGCCTGCTGCGCGGCCGCGGTCGCGACGAACGCGGTCGCCGTGAGGATCGCGAGTAGACCGCGCGAGGCGAAGTGGGTGCAATTATGCGCCATGGCGGCCCTCCTGAACGATCGCGCGGCGGCCTCCCGCGAGACATGTGCCATGCGTTGCAGGCAAGATCGAGACCCGAAGGCCGCCCGGTCAGATTTCACTCGGCGTCCTTCTTGCGAAACAGGTTGGTTCCCGCGTTCCAAACGCCTTGCGCAACGACCTTGGTGAGGGAAATGTCGCCGCCTGCCGCCGGACCGGCGCCGTTGAGGTCGGCTTCGAGGTTTTTGGCGAACTGGTTCATGATCGCCTGCGCCGTCCCCTGGATGAGCGCGGTCCCGCGTCCATATTGCGCGATAGAGCCGGCAAGCTGGATATCGCTGTCGACTCCCACCTTCGTCGCCGCGTCCCCATCAGGAACAAGCTGAAAGACCACGTCGGCGCTCGCCGCGCCACGTCCCTTTTCTTCGTTGCCCTTCGCTTTGGCGGTCACGCGATGGGCGGCCGCGTCTTTCTCTGTAAAGGTGACCGTGCCCTTGAATTGCAGTGCGACCGGCCCGAGCTTGACGCCGACGCGTCCGACACAGACGCCGTCGTCGCGCTGTTCGAGCAACTCGGCGCCCGGCGCACAGCGCGCGACGCGCGGGATGTCGTCGATCGCCGCCCAAACCTGATCGATCGGCGCGCCGACGCGCATCTCGTTCTTGATTTTCATCGTTTTGCTCCCGTCGTCACGTGCCGCCGCGATGCGCGCTCAAGGCGTCGCAGCCGTCGCGTGGCCTTCGCGCCGTTCGAGCGCATAGCGCAGCAAAGCGCCGCTCCGATAGACGCCGTGAACAAATTTCGAGTAAGGCAGCGCCAGAAAAAGCGCGAGGATAAAGCCGAGGTGGACGGCGAGCAGGATCCCCATCGCGGCCGTGTCGCGCAGCGCCAGCAGCGCGAGCCCAGTCGACGCCGCGAAAAACAGCAGCGTCAGCAGAGCGTAATCGGCGCCGACGATACGTCGCGCCATGGGGGCGGGGTCGCTCGCGAGTTTGATCCAGATGAGACCGGCGGTCCCGACGAGCAAGCCGATCCCGCCGACGAACCCCAGCAGCACCGGCGCGCTAAAAAAGGGATAGGGCGCAGGCCACGCCAGAAAATGGTCGTAGAGCGTAGCGACGGAGGTCGAGGCGAAACAAAGAAGAAATCCGTAGAACATCGCGTGGTGCAGCCGTCGCCGCGTCATTGAGAAGGTGTCGTCGCGATCGTTGCAGCCGTGACCGCCGCCGCCGAGATATTTGAGCGTGAAAACGTCGTGCAGCGCATGGGCGAGCGGGGCCGGCCGCGCAATGTCGGCCGCCGGCCGCTCGCTGGCGCGCCAAAAGTTGCGGAAGCCCATGCCGAGCGCCAGCAGCGCGTAAAGGAAGGTTACGCCGGCGACGCCCGCCATCAGGCCCCACGGCATGATGCGGTAAAAAGCGCCAGGCCCGGTCTGCGCCTGCAACAAAACTGTCGGGTCGCGAAACAGCGCCACGCCGATCACGACGAGGGCGACGCATAGCGCCATCAGCAGGCACAGCAGCGTTCCGTTGCGATCGAAGAGGCGCGCCATGGGCGCCGGCCACGCGTAGTCGCGATAGGTCTGCGTCCTCAACTCCGCCAACGCCTTCGGCACGTTGATGCCGAACGGATGCGGCGGCGCATATTGGCAGGCGTGAAAACAGCCCTGGCAGTTGTGGCAAAGGTTCGCGAGGTAATCGAGATCGTTGTCGGCGAAGTCGCGGCGAAGCTCCATGGCCGGGAACACTGCGCAAAAGCCCTCGCAATAGCGACAGGCGTTGCAGACCTCCATGGCGCGGCGCGCGTCGTCGTGCAGCGCGCCGCGGCGCAGGTCGATCGCCTCAATTGCGGACATGCCTTGCAGCCTCCTTGCCGGCGATGCGGCCAAACACCGTCCCGATCGACATGCCGAAACCGGCGAGATAGCCCTTGCCCAGGATGTTCCCGGCCATGATCTCGCCGGAGGCGAAGAGGTTCGCGGTCGGCTTGCCGTCCTCCATCATCACGCGCGCGTTCTCATCGACCTTGACCCCGAGGTAGGTGAAGGTGATGCCGGGCCGCAGCGGATAGGCGATAAAGGGCGGCGTGTCGATCGTGCGCGCCCAATGGCTTTTCGGAGGCGTCAGGCCCTCTGTCCGGCAATCGTCGAGCTTCGTCGTGTCGAACGTTCCCGGTCGCACGGCCGCGTTGTAATCGGAGACGGTCGTCTCGACCATGTCGGGATCGAGCCCCAATTCACCCGCGAGGCCGCGGATCGTATCGGCGCGGATCGCCGGAAACACCGACGGCATGAACAGTTTTTCGGCTTTGGAGTCGACGATCGGATAGGCGATCTGATTGGGTTGCTGAGCGATGAGCCGACCCCAGATGGCGTAGCGTTTCGGCCAGACGTCCTCGCCTTCGTCGTAGAAGCGGCGGCCTTCCTGGTTGAGCACGATCGAGAACGGCACGCAGTCGAGCCGCGACGCGATGCCCCCGTCGAACTGCGGCGCGCGGGCGTCGATGCCGACCGCATGACATTGGGTGGGATCGCCGATGCGCTGCACGCCCTGGTCGAGCAGGTCGCGAAGGACCTTGCCCTTGGCGTAGGGCGTCCCGCGGATCAGGAAGTTGCCGGCGGCCTCGCCCCAATATTCCTTCATCCATTCGATATTCGCTTGGAAGCCGCCGCTCGACGCCACGACCGCCTTGGCGCGGATCGTCGCGGGGAATCCCCTCGCCGTGGCCTTGATCTCGCGTACGAAGCCATGGTCGAGAACGAGGTTGGTCACTTCCGTGTCGTACATCGTTTCGACGCCGAGACGCTCCGCGGTGTTGAACAGCGCGTTGACCAGCGCTTTGCCACCGCCGAGGAAGAAGGCGTTCGTCCGCGACAGGTTCAGGGTGCCGGTCAGCGAAGGTTGGAACCGGACGCCGCGCGCCTCGAGCCAGGGGAGCGCCGCCTCCGACTGTCGGATCGTCACCCGCGCTAGATGTTCGTTGGTTTCGCCGCCGGTGACCCGCTTGAGGTCGTCCCAATATTCGTCTTCTAGGTAGGCTTCGGTGAGCACCGACGTCGGCGTCGTGTGCATTGCGCGCAGGTTGCGGGTGTGCCGCGTGTTGCCGCCGCGGAACGGCTTCGGCGCCCATTCCACAAGCAGGACGCTCGCGCCAGCCTCTCGCGCTTCGATCGCGGCGCAGAGCGCCGCATTGCCGCCGCCGATCACCAGAACATCGTAAAGCCTACTCAGATCCGGCATGCGACCTAGACTTTCATCGCCGTCCTTACACTACGGCTGCCCTCTCCTTGATACAGCGGGTCCGACAAGGAACGCGGTCAAGAACGGGCTGCACGTAAGGCGCAACGCCCGATCCTGTCAACGCAGGCGTTACAAAATAGGCGGATAGACAAAAATTGGCACAGCGCCGTAAGGTGTGACACGGCGTCGCTTTGGCGCCGGTCAAGCACGTCAACGCGCGTTGCGATCCTCGTCGGCAGCGCGTATGGACCAAAATTGATCCAGTCCGGTCTCCGCCCGCCGCATGAAGCCGCCGCCCTTCCGCTATCACACGCCGACGACGCTCGACGAGGCGGTAAGCCTTCTGGGATCGTTGGAGAACGCCCGTCTGCTCGCCGGCGGTCAGTCGCTCATGCCAATGCTCAATATGCGCTTCGCAACGCCAGACCATTTGATCGATCTCAATCGCATCGAGGCGCTGACGGGAATCCAACGTGTCGGCGAGGCGCTCGAAATCGGCGCGATGACGCGCCAACGCGATCTTGAATTCAGCCCTCTCGTCGCCGAGACTTGCCCGCTCCTGCACGAGGCGCTCGGCTACATAGGCCATCGCCAGACCCGGAACCGCGGCACGATCGGGGGGTCGCTTTGCCATCTCGATCCGGCGGCGGAACTGGTTTGCGTCGCCTGCGTCTTTGACGCCGAAATGGATGTCGTCGGCCTCGCTGGCGCCCGCACGATTCCCTTTGCGGGCTTTCCGCTCGATTATCTGACGCCGGCGCTGGAGCCGGGTGAAATGTTGCGCGCGATCCGCTTGCCGCTGTGGCCGAAGCGATCGGGGCATGCGTTCGTCGAGTTCGCGCGCCGTCACGGCGATTTCGCCATCGTTTCCGCGGCGGCTTTGATGCTGCTCGATGCGGACGGCCGCATCGCGCGCGTGTCTTTGGCGCTGGGAGGCATGGGCGTCGCGCCGCTTCGCGCCGAAGGGGTCGAACGGCGGCTCCTGGGCGAAACGCCCTCCGCAGCCCTCTTCGCCGAACTTGCCGAGACTTGCCGCGCGATCGAGGTGGCGGACGACGCCTACGTTCCCGCGCTCTATCGTCAAAGGCTCGCCGTGACGTTGGCCCGTCAGGCGCTGACGCGCGCATGGGAGCGCTCGGCGGCTCCGTCAGCGAAACGGATGTCCGCATGACGCAGGAGCCAGACACGCGCCCGGTCGCGGTGACGATCAACGGCGATCGTTACGAAAGGACCGTCGCTGTCCGCATGTTGCTGTCTGATTTTATCCGCCACGACCTTGGATTGACCGGCACGCACGTGGGCTGCGAGCATGGCGTCTGCGGCGCCTGCACGGTGCTGCTCGACGGCCGCAGCGTCCGCTCGTGTCTCCTGCTCGCCGTACAGGTCGATGGCCATGCGATCATCACGATCGAAGGGATCGCGCCGAACGCGGATACGTTGCACCCGCTGCAGGACGCCTTCCGTCGGCATCATGGGCTGCAATGCGGCTTTTGCACCGCGGGCATGCTGACGACCCTCGTCGAGTTCCTCTCTGACAATCCCTCGCCGACGGAAGAGGAGGTCAAGATCGCGATCTCCGGCAACTTATGTCGTTGCACGGGCTATGCAGGGATCATCGCCGCGACGCTCGACGCGGCCGAGGCGATGCGCAAGCAAGCCTCCTCATAGGCGGCTAAGGGTCTGCCCGCGCCCTCGATTGGCGCGGGTTTCGCTAGTTGCAGACGATCGATGCGACCCTGCGCCTCGATCGATCAGATGGAGCGCGCGCATGACGTATAAAGTCTACAAAGCATGGCGACCAAGAGCGGCCGGCGTTGCGGCGGCCGGTCTCTGCACCCTCTCCGCGATGACGATGGCGCGCGCCGCGCCAGTCGAGGATTTCTACAAGGGCAAGACGATCGACTTGGTCATCGGCTATTCGCCCGGCGCGACCTATGATCTCTATGCCCGCATGGTCGCGCGTCACCTCGGCGATCACATCCCCGGCAATCCGAAGATCCTGCCGCGCAATATGCCCGGCGGCGGAAGCCGTATCGCAGTCAATTACATCTACAAAGTCGCGCCGCAGGACGGCACGGCCATGGCGACGGCCGACCAGTCCTTGCCGGTCGAACAGGCGATGGGCGACAAGGAGTTGACGGTTGACGTGAACAAGCTGAACTGGATCGGCAATCCCGTCGTCAGCAACAATACGACCGTCGCGTGGTACACGTCGGGCATCAAGACGATCGACGACGTAAAGGCGCGGGAGGTGACCGTCGGCGCGACCGGCGCCAGCACCTCCTCGCAATATCCGCGCGCGATGAATGCGCTGCTTGGAACCAAGTTCAAGATCATCCTCGGCTATCCCGGCGCGAACGACATCAATCTTGCGATGGAGAAGGGCGAAGTGGCCGCCAAAGGCAGCGACAGCTGGGCGGCGTGGAAGGCGACGCGGCCCGATTGGCTGCGCGACAAGAAAATCAACATTCTCGTGCAAATAGGCTTGCAAAAGAGTCCCGAACTGCCGGACACGCCGCTGATGATGGATCTCGCCAAGACCGCCGACGATCGCGACGTCCTAAAGCTGCTTTCAGCTTCTGTGGTGATCGGCCGACCGCTTTTCACGGGCCCAGGGGTTCCTGAGGAGCGTGTGGCGGCGCTGCGCAAGGCGTTCGACGAGACGATGAAGGATCCGGCGTTCCTCGACGAAGCGAAGAAAGCCAACTTCGATCTGGCGCCGGTGTCCGGCGAAGAGTTGCAGAAGCTCGTGCGCGAGGTCGCCGGCACGCCGAAACGCGTCGCCAGCCGCCTGGTCGATATCATCGGCGCGCCCGAATAACGCGCCGGCTGAACTTTGCATTTTCTGCGTTTGCCGCGTGGACGGCAAAACGCGCCGCGATCTCCCGTCGAGGGTGAGAACGGCGAGGAACCGAAAAGCCGTCGCTGCGGGCCGAGCTAATCCAGGGTGTCTGAGTCGATTGTTACGGCCTGCGAGCCGCAGGCTGTACACGCGATCGCGACGTTGGCCCGCGCGATCGTATCGCCTGCCGCCATCGGCAAGATCGGGTGCATCCATTGAGCGCCGCAATCGCCGCATGTCACATTCAGGTGATCGACGCCGTAAGCCACCAACTCCGCAACGGTGGTGGAAGGATCGATGGGCATGAGGTCATCTCTGGTCCCGCTTGAGATGCGAAACCGGAGTTCACGTCGAAAGTTCCAGAATTCGGAAGAGGGCGATGCCACCACAAGTCGTTGCGACGTCGTAGGCGCAAAAAAGGCCGCCGCATCGCTGCGGCGACCTTTTTCGAAAAAGCCTGTTACTCCTGGCCGTAAGGAGAAGCCGCTCCCTGAGCGCCGCCACGAACGCCAGTCGTCCCTTGCGGATTGCGTCCCAGCCCGTCATTGGCGCCGGCGCCGATGCCAGATCCGGTATTCTCGCCGCTCTGCGGCGAGCCGTTGTTGATGGTGCCTGTCACGTCCGGCGAGCTGTCGTCGTTTGTGGCCGGGCTGCGCGTCGTCAGCGGGTTGTCGCTCGCCTGCGCCGATTGGTTGGGAGCCGCGCTGGCGATTGACGCGCCGCCGATGATCGCCGCAAGGGCGGTCAGTGCAAAGATCGAGGAACGCAATGTAATCTCCGGTGTCCAGTAAACGCGAGGAGGGGAGGTCTCGCGGCCGAGAGGGAAGCTCTTAGCAGGTGCACAACGGCCCAGGCCTGCAAACGATCCCTCTCGATCCCGTGTTCTGTCTTCCGACCATTGGGAAATGCGCGGCCTTACTGGCCAGCGGCAAGATCAGCAAAGCCTTCACCATCTTTTTGT
Organism: Beijerinckiaceae bacterium; assembly: GCA_965276595.1. Lineage (GTDB taxonomy): Bacteria > Pseudomonadota > Alphaproteobacteria > Rhizobiales > Beijerinckiaceae > Terripilifer. Next base: position 692,322 of record CBDIBA010000012.1, on the reverse strand, counting down.
CGCGATTAGCCGATCCTTTACCTTGTCCATTTACCTTAACGATCGCTGTCGATTGCGGTCGACGCAGCGTTCGTGTCGCGTTGGGGCTGTCGGATCGTGTGGCGTCTCTGCCTTTTGGCGATGACAGCGCTTTTCCTCGCGCTTACGCTTGGGCCGGCGAGCGCGCAAAATTCCGAGCAGGCCGACTTCTGGTACTGGGTGACGGGCGACTACTACCTGACGGTCGGCGTCGCGCCCTTTTCGGCGCCGCGCTACGAAGGCTCCAAGGAAATGGCGTTCTCGGCCTTGCCGATGATCGCCATCGGTCGCTACGACGGCGTCGAGCGATTTTCGTCGATGAACGACAACATCTCGTTCGCTACCTTCGACAACGGATCGATTCGCCTCGGGCCTGTCTTGAAAATCGACCAGCAGCGCGACGCAAGCGTCTCCCCAGACCTTTATGGCCTGAAGACGGTGCCATGGGGCGTCGAAGTGGGGTTTTTTGGCGACTTCTATCCCACGGACTGGTTTCGGCTGCGGCTTGAGTTACGGCAGGGCGTCAACTCGTTCAACGGCGTCGTCGCCGACCTCTGGGGCGACTTTTTCACCAACCTGACGCTAAATCTCCGGCTCTCCGGCGGTCCGCGGCTGTCGCTCGCGACCGCCGGCTATTACGACGCGTATTACGGCGTCGACGCCGCCGCTTCCCTCGCCTCGGGCCTGGCGCCCTATGCGCCGGGCGGCGGCCTTCATTCGGCCGGCTTCGGCGGCGCTTTGACCTGGGCTGTCAGCGACCACGTCACCCTGAATTTTTTTGCGGAGTATTCGCGCCTGCTCGGCCCTGCGGCGGAGTCGAGCCTCGTGCGCCAGCGCGGAACCCCGGACCAGCTTCTGTTCGGCCTTTCCGCGACCTACACGTTCGATTTTTCTTTAGGGAAGCGTCCGCCGCCGTATTGACGCTCGCCGGCGCAGCGGCCCCCCGCGGCCTATCAGCGGGGCGGTTTGATCCAAGCCATCGCCTGTCGCGATGGCGTGAGTGGGCGGTCAAGCGCCTCAAAACGACGATTGAAACAAACTGGGGATCATCGCAGACGCGCATCTTGCCACGCACATCGTTTGGTAACAGCGGCTCAATCCGCGCCATTGCGCATCCGTGAACCAAAGTCATCCGACATGATCGCCTCTAGATCGAAAAGGCATTGGATCAGTCTCGCGTCGAGCCCGGAATCCGCTTGGGTCCGAACCCTACTCTGAGATCTGGCTGGGGGACCTGGATTCGAACCAAGATTAACGGAGTCAGAGTCCGCTGTTCTACCATTGAACTATCCCCCAACGACGGCGCGGGGCGTCGCCACATGGGCGAGCCCGAAATAACGGAGCGCGTCGCAGGGCGCAAGGGCGCGGCTTCGGGCAATGGCGTTCGCTTCTAGCGCCTTGCTCGGGCGCGCCGCGTCAGACCAACGCTTGTTTTTGGCCCCCCATGCGCATAGGTTCTGGACACGTCGCGCGGCGTCGCGCCGGTCGGTATCCCTTCGGGGAGGGACGGGAATTATGGGTGGTTTGTCACTGTGGCACTGGATCGTCGTCGGCGCGATCGTGCTTTTGCTGTTCGGCGGCAAGGGCAAAATTTCCGACATTATGGGAGACTTCGCCCGCGGCATTAAATCGTTCAAAAAAGGCCTGAACGAAGAGGACGAAGAAGCGAAGGCGCCTGCGACGGAGCCGAAGACGCTCGACCACGCGGTCAGTCCCACCGCGGTCGACAAGACGGCCGAGACCCGCAAGGTCGGCTGAGGTTTGGGATGACCGGGTCGCGAGCGCCGGTTCTGCGGGCGGCGCAGACGTTCGCCACGCCGCCGAGGGCGCAGACTGCCGATGTTTGATTTCGACGGCGCCAAACTCATCATCATCGGCATCGTCATGCTGATCGTCATCAAGCCGAAGGATCTTCCCGGCGTGATGCGTCAGGTCGGCCATGCCGTGGCGCATATGCGGCGCATGGCGGCCGAGTTCCAAGGCCAGTTCGCGGAGGCGATGCGCGAGGCCGATCTTCAGGATTTGAAGAAGGATGTCGAAAAAGCTTCCAAGATGAATTTCGATGCGATGAACCCGATCGGCTCCATCCGCGATGGGCTCGCCGCGACCCGCGCCGACATCGAGGCGAAGCTTAAGGCGCCTGGCGTCGCACCCCCTGCGACATCGGCGGCGACTTCGCTCGACGCTGCGCCGGCCCCGCGCCACGACGCGCCGCTGCACGATGAGACCCCGGCGCCGGGCGCGCTCGAATTGCAGGCCGTTCACCACGCCGAGGCCGCCGCGAACGTCAACGACCCTGGCCCGGTGGGGCAGGAGGGCGAGGCGAAGACCGGCGCGTCCTCATGACCGCCGTCGCCATTCCGCCGAACGACAATGGCGAGGCCGAAATCGAGGCGTCCAAGGCGCCGCTGATGGATCATTTGATCGAGTTGCGGTCGCGGCTCATCAAGGCGGTCATCGCGTTCCTTGTGGCGTTCTTCGTCTGCTTCTACTTCTCGCGTCATATTTACAACGTGCTCGTCGAGCCGTTCGTCGTCGTCGTCGGCGCGGAGAACGCGAAGCTGATCGCCACGCATTTCCTGGAGCAATTCTTCACCAACCTGAAGCTCTCCATGTTCGGGGCGCTATTCCTGGCGTTCCCCATCATCGCGTCGCAACTCTACATGTTCGTCGCGCCCGGCCTCTACAAGCACGAGAAGCGCGCGTTTCTGCCCTATCTCGTGGCGACCCCAGTCTTCTTCGCGCTTGGCGCGCTGCTCGTCTTTTTCGTCGTGATGCCGCTCGTCATCCGCTTCTCCGTCAGCCTGCAGCAGGTGAACGTGCCCGGCGAGCCGACGATCGAGCTCTTGCCCAAGGTGAGCGAATACCTGTCGCTCATCATGACGCTGATCCTGGCTTTCGGCGTCGCCTTTCAACTGCCGGTGATCCTCACGCTGCTCGGGCACGTTGGCATCATCGATTCGGCTTTTCTGAAGGCCAAGCGACGCTACGCCGTCGTTATCATCACCGTGATCGCCGCGGTGCTGACGCCGCCCGACGTCATCAGCATGCTGTCGCTCGTCGTCCCGATGCTTGCGCTCTACGAGGGCGCGGTCATCGCCGTGCGCCTGATCGAGCGCAGCCGCGCCGGGAAAGCCGGAACGACGTAGCCGGCTGGACTTGCGTGCGGCTTTGCGCCAAGAGCGCGCCATGTCGCCCCGCGAATACGGTCTCGCTCTCTTCGTCGCGTTTTTGTGGGGCGCAAGCTTCATCGCGATCAAGATCGGCGTGACGGACATGCCGCCGCTTTTGTTTTCGGCAGCGCGTTTCTTCTTCGCCGCCGTTCCCGCGGTTTTTCTTCTGAAGCCGCCGAAGACTCCGGCGCGCCTCGTCATCGCCTACGGCCTTGCGATCGGCGTCGCCCAGTTCGGTCTCCTCTTCATCGCGATCCGCCTTGGCATGCCGACCGGTCTCTCTTCGCTCGTCATCCAGGCGCACGTCATCTTCACGATGTTCTTCGCGTGGCTGCGCATGGGCGAGCCGGTCTCGCGCGCGCAGCTCGTCGGCGTCGCGATCGCGATCCTCGGCCTCGGCGTCATCGGCGCGGAACGATTGGCCGGGGGCGGGGTCGGGCCGTTCCTGCTGCTCATCGGCGCGGCCGCCGCCTGGGGCGTCGGGAACATCGTCGGCAAGAGGGCCGGCCGAGTCGACATGCTCGCCTTTATCGTCTGGTCGAGCCTTGTCGCGCCGCCCTGTCTGCTCGCGTTGTCGCTCGCCTTTGAAGGCGGCGAAGCGATCCATGCGATCACGCATCCGGAGTTGCGGCCGCTTATGGCGGCGGCGCTTCTGGGATATGTCGCCACGCTCGTCGGCTATACGCTTTGGGCGCATCTGCTGAGCCGCCATCCCGCGGCGCTGATCGCGCCGTTCGCGCTGCTCGTGCCGGTGTTCGGATTCCTCGCCGGGCGCATCGCGTTCAATGAGCGCGCCAGCGCGCCGGAAAACCTCGGCGCCGTCCTGGTGCTTGCGGGCGTCGGCTGGACCGTGCTCGGCGGGCGCGCCGGCGCCCTCATCCGCCGCGGCCCGCGCGCCGGTTGACGGGCGCGCCCGATCGCGCGACATGCGGGCGCGACAGCGCCATGCGGACACGATCATGCTCGACATCAGATGGGTTCGCGACAATCCGGACGCATTGAAAACGGCGCTGCGCCATCGCGGCATGGAAGGCATCACGGTCGAGGAGACCGTCGCCAACCTGTTCTCGCTCGACGATCGGCGGCGTGAGATCATCGGCCTCACCCAGCGCGGCCAGGAAGAGCGCAACCGCCTGTCGAAGGAAATTGGCCAGGCCATGGCGAAGAAGGACGCCGCGCTCGCCGACGCGCTGAAGGCGCGGGTCGCCCAACTGAAGGACGATATGGAAGGCGCTGCAGCCGCGGAAAAGGACGCGATCGCCGCGCTCGACGCCGCCATGCTGGAAATCCCCAACATTCCGCTCGACGACACGCCCGTCGGCGCAGACGAGAGCGACAACGTTGTGGCGCGTGTCGTCGGCGAGCCGCCGGCGTTTCCGCAGGGGTTTACGCCGAAGGAGCACTTCGAGATCGGCGAGACGCTCGGCCTGATGGATTTCGATGCGGCCGCGCGCATGTCGGGCGCCCGCTTCGTGGTGCTCAAGGGCGGCCTGGCGCGGCTCGAGCGGGCGCTCGGCCAGTTCATGCTCGATCTGCATACGGGCGAGCACGGTTACACCGAGGTCAACCCGCCGCTGCTCGTGCGCGACGACGCGATGTTTGGCACGGCGCAATTGCCGAAGTTCCGCGATGATCAGTTCCCCGCCGGCGAAGATTTCTGGCTCATTCCCACCGCCGAAGTGCCGCTGACCAATCTGGTTCGCGAGCAGATCGTCGAGGAAAAAGTCCTCCCGATTCGCGTCACGGCGTTGACGCCCTGCTTTCGCGCCGAGGCGGGCGCGGCGGGACGCGACACGCGCGGCATGATCCGCCAGCACCAGTTCCCGAAGGTCGAACTCGTCTCGATCGTCGCGCCGGAACAGGCGGCCGACGAGCATACGCGCATGACAGCCTGCGCCGAGGAAGTGCTCAAGCGGCTCGGCCTGCATTATCGCGTGATGACGCTGTGCACCGGCGACATGGGCTTTGCGAGCCGCAAGACCTATGACATCGAGGTCTGGTTGCCGGGCCAAGGCCGGTTCCGCGAAATTTCGTCCTGTTCGGTCTGCGGCGAGTTTCAGGCGCGGCGCATGAACGCGCGCTATCGGCCCGTCGAAGGCAAGATCAACCGGTTCGTGACGACGCTGAACGGGTCGGGCGTCGCCGTGGGCCGCGCGCTGATCGCTATACTGGAGAATTATCAGAATGCGGACGGTTCGGTCATGATCCCGACGGCGTTGCGGCCGTACATGGGCGGCATGGAACGGATCGCCGCGCTTTGAACGATGACGGCGGCGGACCCCGTCGAACGTGGAGACGCCGCGCATGCGGATTTTGCTGACCAACGACGATGGCGTTCATGCGCCGGGGCTCGGCGTTTTGGAGCGCATCGCGCGTGAACTGTCCGATGATGTCATCGTGGTCGCGCCGGAGACGGATCAATCCGGCGTTTCGCATTCGTTGTCGCTGAGCGACCCGCTGCGCCTGCGCGAAGTGTCCGAAAGGCGTTATGCGGTGCAGGGCACGCCGACCGATTGCGTGCTGATGGGCGTCCACCACATTCTAAAGGATCGACGGCCGGACCTCGTCCTCTCCGGCGTCAACCATGGACACAACCTCGCGGAGGACGTTTTCTACTCCGGCACGATCGCCGGTGCGGCCGAAGGGGCAATTCTCGGCATCCCCTCGATTGCGCTGTCGCAAGGCTTTGCGCCGGGCGAGCGCGATGCGGTCGACTGGACCTGCGCGCAGACGCAGGCGCCGAAGATCATCGAGCGCATCCTGGCGGCCGGCATCGAGCGCGACGCGCTGATCAACGTGAATTTTCCAGCCATCAAAGGCGGCGACGCCGCAGGGGTTGAGGTCGTGACTCAGGGGCGGCGCGACATGAACCTCGCCACGCTCGACGAACGAAGCGACGGGCGTGGGCGGCCTTATTTCTGGATCCGCTATGCGCGGTCGAGGTCGACGCCGCCGGCCGGAACGGACCTTGAAGCGGTGTTCAACGGCAAGATCGCGATCACGCCGCTGCGTCTCGATCTCACCGATCGCAACGCGCTCGAACGCTACGCGCGGACGTTTCGGTGAACGAGCGGCGCGACGGCGCGGACCAGATCGCTTTGCCGCTGGGCGCCGAGCCGCATCCCAGCAGCGCCGCCGCTCAGGCCAAAATGGCCTTCGTCCTGCGGCTGCGCGAACGCGGCGTGCGCGACACCTCTGTGCTCCGCGCGCTGGAAACCGTGCCGCGTGAACTCTTCGCGCCGCACCGCTTCGCCGACCTCGCGTTGCGCGACATCGCCTTGCCGATCGGCTGGGGTCAGATCATGCCCGAGCCGATGTATATCGCTCAGGCCGCGGAAGCTTTGGCCGTTGAGGCCCGACACCGGGTGCTCGAAATCGGATCGGGCTCGGGTTACTCGACCGCGATCCTGTCGCGGCTCGCAAGCGCCGTCACGACGATCGAATATTTCGAGCCGCTCGCCATTGAATGTCGCCGCCGCTTGACTCATCTCGGCGTCGCCAACGTCGAGGTGCGGTTCGGCGAAGCGCTGGCGATCGTGGCGGACCTCGGCCTGTTCGACCGCATCATCGTGCATGCGATGGTGGAAGGTCTGCCGTCGCCGCTCGCCGGCGCGCTGACGGAAGGCGGCGCGATCGTGCTTGGCCGCGCCGATCCGGACGGCCACGCCGGCGCACTCGCGCGGATCGCCGACGTTCAGGGGCGCGGTCTCATTGAGACGCGGTTGGGCGCTTGCCGGCTCGGCGCCCTGATCGGCGCGGCCGCCTGACCTACGGCGCGGTTTACCGGCGCCTTTTCGCCGCAAGTCGTCAAATCCGATTCACCATAAACCGTCCCTTAACCGGAGCAGGTCTTAATCACGAGACTTCAACGGCGGTCAGCGTGGGTGCGTGATGGGTGACGAGTTCCTCGGGGGCGCCTCGCGCTCTGCAATGCGACTGGCTCTGATCGGCGCGGCGGCCCTGATGATGGCCGGATGCTCATCGGACATGACGCGCTTCGGCGACGGCGCGGCGCCGGTTCGCCCGCACGCCGATCTGTCGCCGACGGCGTCGATCCGCTCACCCGAACAGATGGCGCAGGCGACATCGGGCGCCTATTCGCCGTCTGCCGGCGCGACGACCTCCCGCATCGTTTCGACCCCACTCTCGGCTCCCAATCCGAAATACGCCGCCGCGGCCACGCCGAGCCCCGCGCTGAACCGTCAGGCCGTCGCCGCGCCGGCAAGCACCAGCTCGTTGTCGAGCGGGACGGGCGGCTGGAAGGCGGACGGGGGCACCTCGATCGTCGTGGCGCAAGGCGAAAGCGCCAGCCTGCTCGCAACCCGTTACGGCGTGCCGCTGCCGGCGCTGCTCGGCGTCAACGGATTGCAGTCTCCCTCGCAAGTGCAGCCCGGCGCCCGGCTTATCGTGCCCGTCTACGGCGGCGGCGCGCGCGCCGTATCGTCGGTCAAGGCGCCGGCCGCCAAAGTCGTCGAGGCGAGAGCGCCTGCGCGGGTCTTCGAGACCAAGCCGGCGCGCACGGCCGAGTCGAAACCGACGGCCCATGAGACGATGCGATTGGTCAAGGGGCCGGAAGCCGCGAAGGTCGCCGCCGAGAAGCATGCATCTGCGAAGACGGCGCCCGACCGGCTCGCCAAGGGGGCCAAGCCGATCGTCGAGCCGAAAGCCACGAAGCCGATCGTCGCCGAACGCGTGCAACCCGCGCCGGCGAAGCTCGGCAAGATCGCCAAGCTCGAAACGCCCAAGCACGACGCGGCGGCCCGCGAACAGCATCCCGTCATCCAGCCGACATCCAGAGAGGCCATCGCGTCGCCGGCGCCGCAGACGCTTGCAAAGACCAAGGGCGCCCCCGCGCCCGACATCGACCGCGACACGAAAACCGCCAGCTTGCCGCCGCCCGCGGCCAGCGCTCCCGCCGCCGATGCGGACAAGCCGGAATTCCGCTGGCCTGCTCGCGGTCGCGTGATCCAGGGCTTCAAGCCCGGCGGCAACGACGGCATCAACATCGCGCTGCCGGAAGGCACCTCGGTAAAGGCGGCGGAGGGCGGCGTCGTCGCCTACGCCGGCAGCGAACTGAAGGGCTACGGCAACCTCGTGCTGATCCGCCATCCCAACGGGTTCGTGTCCGCCTACGCCAACAACGGCGATCTGTCGGTCAAGCGCGGACAGACCGTGACGCGCGGCCAGGTCATCGCCAAGTCCGGCCAGTCTGGCAACGTCGCCTCGCCGCAGTTGCACTTCGAATTGCGCAAGGGTGCCACGCCGGTCGATCCGACCAACTATCTGGCCGGTCTTTAAGTGGGCTTGCGGGTTCGGCTTCCGCGAGACACGTAAGTCGAATTCGATCGACCGGCGGCGGGTTCCCGAACGGCCCGCCGCCGTTTTGCGTTCAGGCGCCGCCGCAGGAATGCGTTGAGTCCGGCAGGCGCCAGCGCGCCGCCGTCCGCAAGTTGGTCGTCACATAGACCTTGCCGCGGGTGTCGCCCCTCGGACAATCGGTCGGAACGGAAACCAGACAGATGCGGACGCGGTCGCCGCGCCGCGACCGCTCGACCGCGGGCACCGTGTCGTAGGAGACCTGAGAGAGGCCGTTGGCGAAGGCGACCGCGCTGCCCGACCCCGGGATCGGCCGGTGCGTGCTCCCGTCTTCGAGGCGCGTCCCGACCGATGCGATCGAGGTGGCGACGCATTCGCCGACGCGATCGGGGCCCGATTGCGCCAAGGCTGGTCCGGCCGCCAGCGCGCCGAGAGCCAATCCAACGATGACGTTGAAGCCTTTTTTCATCGAGCGCGACTCCTACCAACGAACCAAAGCGCACGACCGAACTTGCGCTGCCGGCCGCCGCGCGTCCAGTATGCGCGCGCGGAGACGAAACGGATATCGTCAGGCGCACGGGAGAGACGACGCATGGCGCCCGATCGGGGTTCGTTCGGCGCCGCGACAAGCGGTCAAATCAACCGAACCAAACGGGGGAACGACATGGGCGTGAACAGGCGCGAAATTTTCGTCTCGGGCGCCGGGGCGGCGGCGCTGGCGGCGGGCGTTGGCTCCGTTTCGACGGCTGCATCGCAGACGCGGGGCGCGATCGCGTGGGATCGTGAGGCCGATGTCGTCGTGATCGGCTCTGGCGCGTCTGGCATCGTGTCGGCGATCGTCGCCAAGGAGGCCGGCGCATCGGTCATCCTTCTCGAGGCGCAGCCGCACGCCGGCGGCCACGCGATCTGCAGCGGCGCCAACCTGCCGCTCGGCGGCGGCACAAGCGTGCAGAAGAAATGGGGCATCGTCGATTCGCCGGATCTCGTCTTTCAGGACCTCACCGATTGGTCGGTGACGCAAGCCAACGGTTCGACCGACTATCGCTACAACGATCGCGAGATCATCCGCGCCTTCGCAGACAATTGCGCGCAGACGTGCGAGTTTCTGCTGACGCACGGCGTGGTTATCCGCGATGCGCCGCCCGATGTCGTCGGCGGCAACTCGGTCGGCAATTCCGTACCGCGAGAGATGCACGCGGTGCCGATGGACTGGCCTTTGATTCAGACCGGCAAGCCGGCCGAGCCCGACCAGCGCGCCAAGATGTCCACCGGCAATGGACTGATGCATCCCTTGATCGCTGCGGCGCGTAAGGCCGGCGTCGATATCCTGCTGTCGCACAGGATGAAATCGCTTTATCGCGAGGAGCCGCACGCCGGTTCCGTGCTCGGCGTCGCGGCCGAGACGGAGGGCCGGCTCTTAAATGTGCGCGCGAGAAAAGCCGTGATGATCGCCACCGGCGGTTCGACGACCAACGTCAACTTCCGCCGCATGTTCGATCCCCGTCTCACCGAGGAATATTGCGGGGTCGCGGGCATGCCATGGTCGGAGCAGGACGCCAGCGGCGAGATCGCCGGCATGGCGATCGGCGCGGCGCTTTGGGGCCTGGCGAACAACACCGGCGAATTCGGCTCGAAGATCACCAAGCCGGGCTCGATCGGCAGCCAGTTCGGTTACGTGAACTTGCGCTGGTTTCCCGGCAGCGAGGTCTTCGACAAGGCGCGCGCGACCGGCTTGCGGGTGCAGAACTGGCAGGACCTCATTACGGTCAACATGATCGGCAAGCGGTTTTACGATGAGACCGGAACGCAGTTTCCGTCAAACGACTACCACGACGTGCAGCCCTACGAGCACGGGAGTTGGCTCAATGCGCGCAACATTCGATGGAACCCGCAGAACTGGATCAATGCGGCCATGGCCGGCTTCGGCGATGGGCGCAACGGCGGCGGCCCCATCTGGGCGATCTTCGACGCCGACGCGGTGACGCGCGAGAAATGGGATCCGACGCCGCCGAACGTCGACTACGACGCGGGCTTCTGCTTCAAGGCGGACACCATTGGCGACCTCGCGCGGGGCATCAAGATGCAATATCAGCGCACGCCGATGCCGCCGGAAAACCTTGAAGAGACGGTCAGGCGCTACAACCATTTCGTCGATGTCGGCCGCGACGAAGATTTCGACAAGCTCGGTCCGCGCTACAAAATCGCCAAGCCGCCGTTCTTCGCCGCCTGGGCGGCGCCGGTGCTGCACGACACGCGCGCCGGGCTGCGCATCAACGCCAAGTGCCAGGTCGTCGACATGAACGGCGAAGTCATCCCCGGGCTTTATTGCGGCGGCGAATCCGCTGGCGGTTTCAGCATGCACGGGCTCGCCCGATGTCTGACCCAGGGTTATATCGCCGGGCGCAACGCGGTGGGCGAAAGCCTCTGAGAAACCGCGCGGTCGCGGGGGCGCGCGACCTCGTCGCGAGGTTCGTGCCGCCGCGTTCAGTCGAGCCGCTTGCCGAGCCGCCCTGCGAGGTCCTGCACGAATTGCCAGGCCGTGCGCCCCGACCGCGCGCCCCGCGTCGTCGCCCATTCGAGCGCCTCGCGCTCGATCGCAGCGCGCTCGGCGTCGAGGTCGAAGTGGCGCGCGTAGCCGAAGACCATGGCGAGGTAATCGTCCTGCGAGCACTTATGGAAGCCGAGCCAAAGGCCGAAACGATCCGACAGCGACACCTTTTCTTCCACGGCCTCGCCGGGGTTGATCGCCGTGGCGCGCTCGTTGTCCAACATGTCGCGCGGCAGCAGGTGACGGCGGTTGGAGGTCGCGTAGAGGATCACGTTTGGCGGCCGGCCTTCGACGCCGCCGTCGAGCACCGCTTTCAGCGACTTGTACGACGTGTCCTCCGCGTCGAACGAAAGATCGTCGCAGAAGAGCAGGATTCGATGCGGGGAGGCGCGCGCGTGCGCCATCAGCGCGGGCAGGCTGTCGACGTCTTCGCGATGAATCTCGACGAGCTTCATCAGCGGCGCGCCGGCGGCGGCGAGACGCTGGTTGACGGCGGCGTGCGCGGCCTTGACGAGCGACGATTTGCCCATGCCGCGCGCGCCCCAAAGAAGCGCATTGTTGGCGGGCAGGCCGCGCGCGAGGCGTTCGGTGTTCTCAACCAACAGGTCGCGGACGAAATCGATGCCTTTCAGAAGTTCGATGTCGACGCGGTTCACACGCGGAACAGGCGTGAAGCTCGAGGTCGCCGCCTGCCAGACGAACGCGTCCGCCTCCTCGAACGTCGCCGTCGGCGGCGTCGGCGGGACGAGCCTGTCGAGCGCATCGGCGATGCGGCGGAGGTCGCGAGCGATATCGCCCCGAGACGGCGTGTCACGGGGGTCGGGAGCGAGTGGTTTCATACGCGGCGTCCGATGGCGTCGCGCTGCGTGTAGCCGGATTGCCCGAGCCGGTAAACCGCGACCCGACGACGCAAAAACCCGCGCGCGGCGCATTGTCTCGCCATTGCTTTCGCCCCCTTCGCCGCTATAGTCCGCGCCGATTTGCGGCCCCGGGCCGGGTCGGCTTAGGGAGTCTCGTCTTTATGCATCTGATCACTCCGGCTTTCGCCCAGACCCTGGGCGGCGGGGGCGGCGCCGACCTCCTGGTTCAGTTCGCGCCGTTCGCGGTCATCCTGGTGATCATGTATTTCCTGATCCTGCGGCCGCAGCAGACCCGCCAGCGCGCGCATACCGACATGATCAAGAACGTGCGCCGCGGCGACACGGTAACGACGAGCGGCGGTCTTGTCGGCAAAGTCAGCCGAACGCTCGACGACGCCGAGGTCGAGCTCGAGATCGCGCCCAACGTGAAGGTCCGGCACATGCGCAGCGGCATCGCCGAAGTCCGCGCGAAGGGCGAACCGGTCAAGGAAGCGTAAGCCGGCGCCGACGCGAGCGCGGATAGGGACCGTCGAAAGACAATAACGAATGCTGCGTTTCGCCCGCTGGAAAGTCGCATCGATCTTGGCCATGTCGCTTGTGGCCCTGCTCATCATCGTCCCGAGCTTCTTTTCGAAGGAGCGTTACGATGCGTTGCAGAAGGCGCTGCCGCGCTGGCTTCCCTTCGAGCAGGTCGTTCTTGGCCTCGACCTGCAGGGCGGCGCGCATCTTCTCTATCAGGTCGACGCCGCCGACGTGACGCGCACGCAGGTCAACACGCTGCGCGACGACGTGCGCCGTCTGTTGCGCGAGGAGAACGTGCGCATCACCGGCGGCATCGGCGCGACGGGCCGCACCGTGCAGTTCCGCGTGCCGGATGCGGGCGATCGCGCCCGGATCGAACCGCGGCTGCGCCAGCTCACGCAGGGCTCGGCAGCGTCCGCCTTCGGCGTCATGACCACGCAGACGGCCGAAATCGCCGAAAATCCCGACGGCCTGATCCGCCTGACCCTGACCGACGCCGGTCTGAACGATCGCATCCGCCGGGCGGTCGACCAGACGATCGAAGTGTTGAACCGCCGCGTCAACGATCTTGGCACGACCGAGCCCAACATCCAGCGGGTCGGGGACGACCGCATCCTCGTCGAGGTGCCGGGCCTTCAGGACACCAATCGTCTGAAGGAAATCGTCGGCACGACGGCGAAGCTCGAATTTCGGCTCGTCGCCGACCCGGGCGCCAATCCGGCCGACGTCGACGAACTGCCGCAGAGCGACCAGCCCGGCCTCTTGCCGGTGGAGAAGCAGGTGATGGTTCAGGGCGAGGATCTGACCGACGCCTCGCCGGGCTTCGATCAGCGCAGCTCGCAGCCGATCGTGAACTTCCGCTTCAACATCCGTGGCGGCCAGCGCTTCGGCGAGGTGACGAGCGCCAACGTAGGGCGCCCCTTCGCCATCGTACTCGACAATAAGGTGATCTCGGCGCCGCGCATCCTGGGGCCGATTACCGGCGGCTCCGGCCAGATCTCCGGCAGCTTTACGGTCGAGCAGGCCAATAACCTCGCGATCCTCCTGCGCGCCGGCGCATTGCCGGCCAAGCTCACCATCGTCGAGGAGCGCACCGTCGGCCCCGGGCTCGGGCAGGACTCGATCGACGCCGGCAAGAAGGCGGCCGTCGTCGGCGCCGTTCTCGTCGTCGTCTATATGCTGGCGACCTACGGCGTATTCGGAATCTTCGCCGATCTCGCCCTCCTGGTTCATATCGCGCTGATCTTCGCGTCGCTCATCCTGTTGCGCGCCACGCTCACGCTGCCGGGCATCGCCGGCATCGTGCTCACCATCGGCATGGCGGTCGATTCAAACGTGCTGATCTACGAACGCATCCGCGAGGAGTCGAAAGCCGGCCGCTCGATCGTCTCGGCTCTCGACGCCGGATTTAAGCGCGCTTTCGCCACGATCGTCGATTCCAATGCGACGATGATGGTCGCGGCCGTCATCCTCTACTTTCTGGGAGCGGGTCCCGTGCGCGGCTTCGCCATATCGCTCGGGCTCGGCATCCTGACGACGATCGTCACCGCTGTGACCATGACGCGCATGATGATCGCTCTATGGTATCGGTGGGCGCGTCCCAAGACGCTGCCGATCTGAGGACGAGGACCGATGAAGCTTCTTCGCCTCGCGCCGGAAAACACCAAGTTCGGCTTCATGCGCTTCCGGCGCGTAAGCTACCCGTTTTCCGCGTTCCTCTCGATCGTCTCGGTCGTCATGTTCCTGACCGTCGGCATGAACTTCGGCATCGATTTCGCCGGCGGCACGCTGATGGAGTTGCGCGCCAAGACGGGGCAGGCCGACCTCTCCGCCCTGCGCGGCATCGGCGACAAGCTCGGCCTCGGCGACGTCGAGGTGCAGGCATTCGGCAACGAATCCGACGTGACCATGCGCATCCGCGTACAGCCGGGCGGCGACGCGGCGCAGCAGACCGCCGTCGACAAGGTGAGGGGCGCGCTCGGCGACGCCTACGACTTCCGCCGCGTCGAGGTCGTGGGACCGCGTGTCTCCGGCGAACTGGTGCAGTCGGGGACGCTGGGCGTCGTTCTGTCGATCGTCGCGGTGCTGAGTTATCTGTGGTTCCGCTTCGAGTGGCAGTTCGCCGTCGGCGCGGTCATCGCCACCATGCACGACCTCCTGCTGACGGTCGGGTTCTTCTCCGTCACGCAACTCGAGTTCAACACGACGTCGATCGCCGCGATCCTCACGATCGTCGGCTACTCGCTGAACGAGACCGTCGTCGTGCTCGATCGCATTCGGGAAATGTTGCGCAAATACAAGCGTCTTCCGACGCCTGATCTTATCGATCTCTCTGTCAATGCTGTGCTGCCGCGCACGATCATGACCGCGACGACGGTGTTCCTCGCGCTGCTGTCTCTCGTGTTGTTCGGCGGCCACGTCATCCAATCCTTCTCGATCGCGATGATGTGGGGGCTGTTCGTCGCCACCTATTCTTCCGTCTTCATCTGTTCGCCGATTCTGATCTATCTCGGCGTGCGCACCGACGAGCGTCAGCCCGAGCCGGCGCCGAGCGCGAAAGCGTCGGTGGCCAAAGCGCCGGCCTGAGCGGCCCGGTCGATGGCGGAGGCGGTCCCACGCGAACTCTCCGGTTTCGTCCCCGGCGTCTGGCCGATCGAAGCTTATGGCGCCGGCGGATTCCGTTTTGCCGACATGTCGCACCGCGGCTCGATCCTGGCGCTGCCCAGCGGCGTGCGCGCTTGGGATGCGTCGGCGCTCCACGACATCACGCCGGCGAGCCTGGCGGCGCTCTTCGCCGAGCCGTCGGGCGCCGTCGAACTGCTGATCGTCGGGACGGGCGGGGCGCTGGCGCTTCTGTCGCCCGAACTCAGGCGCCGCCTGCGCGACGCGGGCGTCCGCGCCGATTCCATGGCGACAGGCTCGGCGGTTTCGACGTACAACATCCTGCTGGGCGAACGCCGTCGCGTCGCCGGCGCATTCCTGGCGACGTCTTGATCGACGACATCCCCGACCCGCGTCTTGCCGACGCCTATACGCATTGCGAACACGTCCTGCGCGAAGGAGACCGCGACCGTTGGCTGGCGACCTTGTTCGCCCCCGCCCCGGCGCGCCCCCGCCTGCACGCGCTATACGCCTTCAGCCTCGACATCGCCCGCGTGCGCGATCTGGTGTCCGACCCGATGCCCGGCGAAATCCGCTTCCAGTGGTGGCGCGACGTTCTGGAAGGCGAGGGGCGCGGCGACATCGCCGCCCATCCGATCGCCGCCGCGCTGCTCGATACGGTCGCGCGTTGCCGTCTGCCGCGCGTTGCGCTGACCAACCTCGTCGACGCGCGGACTTTCGACCTCTACGACGATCCGATGCCCGGCATGCGGCAGTTCGAGGGCTATTGCGGCGAGACCTCGTCAGCGCTGATCCGCCTTGCGGGCCTGATCCTCGCCGACGGGCGCGACCCCGGCGGCGGCGACGCCGCCGGCCACGGCGGCCTCGCCTACGCCATCGCCGGACTCCTGCGCGCTATTCCCTGGCACGCCGCGCGCGGCCAGTGCTATCTGCCGCTGGATGTATTGGCGCGCCATGGCGCGAGCCGCGGCGACGCCGTCGGCGGCGAAGCGACGCCGGAACTCCTGCAGGCGCTCGCGGAGTTGCGCGCGACGGCGCGCGACCATCTCGCCGCCGCGCAGGCGGACATGAAGAACGTCGCTCTCGTCGCCGGGCCGGCCTTCCTGCCGATGGCGCTGGTCGAATCCTACCTCCACCGCATGGAAGTCCCGCGCTACGATCCCTTCCACACGCGGGTCGACATGGCGCAATGGCGGCGGCAGTGGCTGCTGTGGCGCGCCTCGCGCACGTGACGCCGCATGCCTATTCCGCGGCGAGGCGGTCTCCGGCGAGCCAATCCTCCAGCGCCGCCATCGCGCGGCCAGCAAGCGCGCGCTTGCGCGCCAGCGCCTTCTCCGGTCCGCGCAGCCGCTTGCCGTCCGGCGCTTTCGGCGCGGCCTCGATGGGCGGGAACAGACCGAAGTTGACGTTCATCGGCTGAAACGAGCGCGGGCCGGCGTCGATCGTGTCCAAATGGCCGCCGGCGATGTGGCCGATCAGCGCGCCGATGGCGGTCGTTTGCGGCGGCGGCGAAAACGGCCGGCCGAGCCGCTCCGCCGCCGCCGCGCGCCCGACGATCAGACCCGTCGCGGCGCTCTCCACATAGCCCTCGCAGCCGGTAATCTGGCCGGCGAAGCGGACGCGCGGGTCGGCTTTGAGCCGCAGCGCGCCGTCGAGGATCGCCGGCGAATTCAGGTAGGTGTTGCGATGCAGGCCGCCGAGCCGCGCGAACTCGGCGCGCTCAAGGCCGGGAATGGTCCGGAAAACGCGGACCTGCTCCGCGTGCTTCAGTTTGGTCTGAAAACCGACCATGTTGTAGAGCGTCCCCAGCGCATTGTCCTGGCGCAGTTGAACGACGGCGTAGGGCTTGACCCCAGGCGTGTGTGGATTGGTGAGCCCCACCGGCTTAAGCGGCCCGTGGCGCAACGTCTCGGGTCCGCGCTCGGCCATCGACTCGATCGGCAGGCATCCGTCGAAATAGGGAAGGGTCTCCCAATCCTTGAAGACCGTCTTGTCGCCGGCGAGCACCGCAGCGACGAAGGCCGCATATTGCTCGCGATCGAGCGGGCAGTTGACGTAGTCGCGCCCGTCGCCGCCGGGTCCGACCTTGTCGTAGCGCGACTGGAGCCATGCCGTGTCCATATCGATCGTGTCGCGGTGGACGATCGGCGCGATCGCGTCGAAAAAGGCGAGAGCGTCCTGTCCGGTGAGCGATGCGACGCTGTCGGCGAACCCTGGCGAGGTCAGTGGCCCTGTAGCGATAATCCAGCAATCGTCGCCATTTAGCCGAACCTCCTGAATCTCTTCACGAACGACCTGAATCAATTCCTGAGCTTCGATCGCGGCCGTGACCGCGCGCGCAAAGCCCTCCCGATCGACGGCCAGCGCCCCGCCGGCTGGCACCTGGTGGGCGTCCGCGATCTTCAAAATGAGCGAATCCATCCGCCGCATTTCGTGATGCAGAAGCCCGACGGCGTTTCCCAAAGGGTCGTCCGAACGGAATGAGTTCGAGCAGACGAGTTCGGCGAGTTGGTCGGTCTGATGGGCCTGCGTGCGCCGGATCGGCCGCATCTCGTGCAGGATGACGGGGACGCCCGCGCGCGCGATCTGCCAAGCGGCCTCGCATCCCGCAAGTCCGCCGCCGATCACGTGGATGTCGCGCATCGGTCGCTTGTGCGGCCGCCGCGCGGTGGGGTCAAGCGGCGGGTCCGTTCAAAAAAAAGCGCCCGCCGGAGGGAGGACCGGCGAGCGCTTCAAGACGCGAGAGCGGGGGAGGGAGGAGACGACCGCGCTCGCGAACGGGATTAGGCGCGGGCGCTCAGGCGGGCCACGGAGTCGATATTGTAACGGGCGATGCCGAGATCGTTGAGCTCGCGATCGGTGAGTTGTTCGAGCTCGCGCACCGCATTCCGGTAACGCCTCCAGGCGGAAACCCGAGCGGTAATGGACTTGAGCGACATGGCTTTGGAAATCCTGGTTGGCGGCGAAGCGCTCTTGATGCAGTGCAATATGATGCAGTACGCATCAGAATTGAAGCGAAGCCTTTCCGGGTCTGTCATGCGTCCAGCGCATGCCAATCGTAAGATCCTTTTAACTTTCGTCTCATGGCTCAACTGGCGATCGAGCCATTTTGGAGAGAAAGCCATAGTTAGCATCAGCGTTTTTGCCGTGGCGACAGTGTTTGCTGCGTCGCAATATAAGGTTGCGCTGGCGAATTGACGCGCCCGCGCGGGTTGGCCACAAACGGATCGCTTAAATCCCCGGATCCGATGGCTCCTCTGTCTTCTGCTGCAAGCCCGCAACCGGTCAGCCGCAGTTTGCCGGCGCCTTGGGCGTCGCCGATCGCATTCGGCTTTCTGATTCACGTATTCGTTTGGACGGTCGGTCCATGGCTGATCGCCGGCAATCTTCACGCCGACACGCTGGAAGCCGCCTATTGGGGACGCGAATGGGCGTTGGGCTACCCCAAGCATCCGCCGCTCGTCAGCCTGACGCTCGATCTGACGCTCGGCCTCGGAGCGCCGCCGATCCTCAGCCTGATGGTCCTTTCGCAGGCGACCGTCGCGATCGCCGCGCTTTATCTGTGGCGCACGATCCGGCTTTTCGCGTCGGCCGAAACCGCGGCGTTCGGCGGCCTGATGTATCTGACCTCGCCGATCGCGTCTTTTTACGCGATGCAGATCAACCACAATTCGATGCTCTCGCCGTTCGTGGCGGCGGCCGCGTTCTATGGCGTCCGCTACCTTCAGCAAGGCCACACGCGCGACGCGCTGCTTCTGGCGTTCGCCGCCGCCGCCGGGTTCTGGACGAAGTACGAGATCGTCTTTCCGCTCGTCGCGCTTGTCGGCTTGGCGGCGATGGCGCCCGGCTTCCGATGGGCGTTCAGGCGGCCGATCAGCTACGTCGCCGTCGCGCTTTTCCTGGGGCTGCTGGTCCCTCACGTCCTGTGGCTGAACGCCAACGATTGGCCGACGCTCGCCTATGTGCGCGACAGCAAGCTCGACAGTTGGCCGCGGCTCGCGCAATCCGGCGAGAAGCTCGCGAGCGGCCTGTTCGCGCTCTACGCGGCGCCGGCGCTGATGCTGTTTGCGACCCGGCGGCGTCGGGGATCCGATGGGCCGGCGACCGGGCTGGAACGGCTGTGGACGGGGCGCGCGCTGGCCTTCGGACCGCCTCTAGCCCTCGTGCTCGGCGCCGCTCTCAGCGGCGAGGTCATCAAGTCGCTGTGGATGCAGCCCTTCTGCGTCACGGCCGCGATCGGAATCGCGCTGCTGCGGCCCATAGGCGGCCTGTCGCAGCGCGACTGCGCGCGCCTCCTCGTCGTGGTGTCGCCGATCATCTTCGCCGGCCTCTTTCTCTATCTTGTGGTCGCCGGCGCGATCGGCCGCCCGCTCGAAGCGTTCTCGCCGGACACCAAGCCGCTCGCCGCGGCGACGCAGGCTCTGTGGGACGAACAGGGCCGCGGACCGCTGCGCTGCGTCTTTTCCAACGACGCGCGGTTCACGCCGTCCGGCGTTCTCTGGCTCAAGTCGCGACCGGTCTACGTCGATCTCTCCGGGACCATTTGGTCGCAGCAGGCGCAGATCGCCGCCTGTCTGAAAACGGGCGCGGTCGCGGTCCTGATGGCGCCGACGGCGGACGCAGCGCTCGCCCGTCTCCCGACGGCTTGCATCGGCCCGCGCCGCCGTGTCGAGGTCGGCATGATGCCGTTGCAGGGCGCGATCCGCATCCCGATCGATCTCGTGTTTATCGCGCCGGCGGCCGAGGATGGAGCCTGCCAAGAGAACGTCAAGGCCGCGCCTTAGCCGCTCTCGGCGTCACTCCGCCGCTTGGCTCTGCGCCTTCGCCGCGAGCGGCCGCCGCGCCAGCACGTCTTTGAGGAACTTGCCGGTGTGCGAACGCGTCGTCTTCACGATGTCCTCGGGCGTTCCCGTCGCCACGATCTCGCCGCCGCCGTCACCGCCCTCGGGCCCGATGTCGATGATCCAGTCGGCGGTCTTGATGACATCGAGGTTGTGCTCGATGACGACGACCGTGTTGCCCTGATCGACGAGTTCGTGCAGCACTTCGAGCAGCTTCTTCACGTCGTGGAAGTGAAGGCCCGTCGTCGGCTCGTCGAGGATGTAGAGCGTGCGACCGGTCGAGCGCCGCGACAACTCCTTCGACAGCTTGATGCGCTGCGCCTCGCCGCCCGAGAGGGTCGTCGCCTGCTGGCCGACATGGATGTAGTCGAGCCCGACGCGTTTCAGCGTCTCCATCTTGTCCCGGATGGAGGGCACAGCCTTGAACAGCGACGCGGCTTCCTCGACCGTCGAATCCAGCACGTCGGCGATGCTCTTGTCGCGATATTTCACCTCCAGCGTCTCGCGATCGTAGCGCTTCCCCTTGCAGACATCGCAGGTCACGTAGACGTCGGGCAGAAAGTGCATCTCGATCTTGATGACGCCGTCGCCCTGGCACGCTTCGCAGCGGCCGCCCTTGACGTTGAAGGAGAAGCGCCCCGGCTGGAAGCCGCGCGCCTTGGCTTCCGGCAAGCCGGCGAACCATTCGCGGATCGGCGTGAAAGCGCCCGTGTAGGTCGCGGGGTTGGACCGCGGCGTGCGGCCGATCGGCGACTGGTCGATGTCGATGACCTTGTCCAGGAGTTCGAGGCCTTCGATGTGGTCGTGCGGCGAGGGATGCTCCAGCGCGCCGTTGATCCGCCGCGCCGCGGCCCGGAACAGCGTGTCGACGACGAGCGTCGATTTGCCGCCGCCCGAGACGCCGGTGACGCAGGTGAAGGTTCCCAGCGGGATTTCGGCCGTGACGTTCTTCAGGTTGTTGCCGCGGGCGCCGACGATCTTGAGCTTGCGGCCCGGCTGGCCTCTGCGGCGCGCGCGCGGCGTCATCACCGCTTTGCGGCCCGACAGGTAGTCGCCCGTCAGCGACTTCGGGTTGGCGAGGATGTCGGCGGGCGCGCCTTGCGCGACGATGGTCCCGCCATGGATGCCGGCGCCCGGACCGACGTCGACCACATAATCGGCCGCGAGGATGGCGTCTTCGTCGTGTTCGACGACGATCACCGAATTGCCGAGATTGCGCAGCCGCCGCAGCGTGTCGAGCAGCCGCGCGTTGTCGCGCTGGTGCAGCCCGATCGACGGCTCGTCGAGCACGTAGAGCACGCCGGTCAGCCCGGAGCCGATCTGCGAGGCGAGGCGGATGCGCTGGCTCTCGCCCCCCGACAGCGTCCCGGACGCGCGCGACAGGGTGAGGTAATCGAGGCCGACATCGCGCAGGAAGGTCAGGCGCTCGCGGATTTCCTTGAGGATGCGCGCGGCGATCTCGTTGCGCTTGGGGTCGAGCTTCGTCGGCAGGTCGGTCGACCACCCGACGGCGTGACGCACCGAGAGGCTTGACACGTCCGCGATGGTCTTGCCGTCGATCTTCACGGCGAGCGCTTCGGGCTTGAGCCGCGCGCCCTTGCACGCCTTGCAGGGAGTCGCCGCCATGTAGCGGCCGATCTCCTCGCGCGCCCACTCGCTTTCCGTTTCGACGTAGCGGCGTTCGAGATTGTTGATGACGCCTTCGAACGGCTTCTTCACGTCGTAGGCGCGCAGACCGTCGTCGTAGGAGAAGCGGACCTCCTCCTCGCCGGTTCCATGGAGGATCGCGTCTCGCGCCGCCTTCGGCAAATCCTCGAAGGGCGTATCCAGCCGAAATTTGTAGTGCTTGCCGAGCGCCTGCAGCGTCTGCTGGTAATAGGGCGAACTCGACTTGGCCCAGGGCGCGATGGCGCCCTTGCGCAATGTCAGCCTGGCGTCCGGAACGACGAGCTCGGCGTCGACCGTCTGCTCGGAGCCGAGGCCCGAGCAGGCCGGACAGGCGCCGAACGGATTGTTGAAGGAGAACAGGCGCGGCTCGATCTCCGAGATTGTAAAGCCGGAGACGGGGCAGGCGAACTTCGACGAGAAGACGATGCGGGTCGCCTCCCTCGCCCCGCCCGGGGGGGGAGGTGCGGTAAGAGAGACGGTCCCTTCCTGGGACTGTCCGTCGCCCTCGCTCCGCTCGACCTCTCCCCGCCTGCGCGGAGGAGAGGCGAGCCGCGATCGGGATGGGGCTGTGGCGTCTGACGCCGCGTCGGCGAATTCCGCCACTGCGACCCCGTCGGCGAGCTCCAGCGCCGTCTCTAGGGAGTCCGCCAAGCGTGCGCCGAGCTCCGGGCGGACGACGAGCCGGTCCACCACCACGTCGATGTCGTGCTTGAATTTCTTGTCCAGCGTCGGCGCCTCGCCAATTTCGTAGAAAGCGCCGTCGATTTTGAGCCGCTGAAAGCCGCGTTTCATGTATTCGGCGATTTCCTTGCGATATTCGCCTTTGCGTCCGCGGATCACCGGCGCCAGCAGGTAGAGCCGCGTTCCCTCGGGGAGCGCCAGGATGCGATCGACCATCTGGCTCACCGTCTGGCTCTCGATCGGCAAGCCGGTGGCGGGGGAATAGGGAATGCCGACGCGCGCCCACAGGAGGCGCATGTAGTCGTGAATTTCCGTCACCGTGCCGACGGTCGAGCGCGGGTTTTTCGAGGTCGTTTTTTGCTCGATCGAGATCGCCGGCGAGAGACCGTCGATCTGGTCGACGTCCGGCTTCTGCATCATTTCGAGGAACTGCCGCGCGTAGGCCGACAGCGATTCCACATAGCGGCGCTGGCCTTCCGCGTAGATCGTGTCGAACGCAAGCGAGGACTTGCCCGAGCCGGACAGGCCCGTGAAGACGACAAGCTTGTCGCGCGGAATGACAAGATCGACATTCTTGAGGTTGTGCTCGCGCGCGCCGCGCACGGCGATCGTGCGGCCGTCGAACAGGTCGGTTACGGCGTCCTGCCGCGCGACGGCGGTGTTCCTGCGGCCGGCCTTGGGCGGCATGACGATCCCTGCGTTATGGAAGGGCCCGCGCGATCCCATTGGAGCGGCGGCCTCGGGCGTAATTTAGGCTCTGCGGCGCAAAGCGCCAGCGAGACGCCCACGGGCCGGTGGAAAACACCGCAGCAAGGTCAGCCGATTCGATCCCAACCGTTGAGCCCAAGCCGCTCTTGCGGCGTGAAGCGCGCCTTGTAAGCCATCTTGCGCGAGCCCTCGACCCAATAACCGAGATAGACGTGAGGCAATCCCAGCCGCCGCGCCCGCGCGATATGGTCAAGGATCATCATCGAGCCGAGGGATCGGTCCGCCAGAGCCGGATCGTAGAACGAGTAGACCATCGACAGCCCGTCCGCGAGGATGTCGGTCAGCGCGACCGCGATGAGGGGGCCTTGGCCGCGGCCGTCGATGCGCGACTCGGGGCCGCGCCGCCGATACAGGATCAGCCGCGTGTCGACGTGGCTGTCTTCGATCATCATCGAATAGTCGAGCACGCTCATGTCCGCCATGCCGCCATCGGCATGGCGCGCGTCGAGGTAGGCGCGAAACAGGGAATATTGTTCGCTCGTCGGGCGAGGCGCGACAGGCTGGCCGATCAGATCGTCGTTGCGCTCGACGATGCGGCGCAGGCCGCGCGAGGGGCGAAACTGATTGACGAGCACGCGCACCGATACGCAGGCCCGGCAGGATTCGCAGGCCGGCCGGTAGGCGATCGTTTGCGACCGGCGAAAGCCCGACTGGGTGAGCGTGTCGTTGAGCGCCGGAGACCGGCGCCCGATCAAATGCGTGAAGACCTTGCGTTCCTCCTGCCCCGGCAGATACGGGCACGGGGAAGGGGCGGTCAGATAGAACTGCGGCGCGTCGCGGGGTTCGCGGCTCAAGCGGGTCCGACTCCGAAGATTCTTTGTCTTATGCCGCGGAGCGTAGCATCGCCGACCCCGACTGGGGAGCGCGTTTTATCGTCACGCCCGTCGCGTGATGACGATGCCGGCCAGAATGTCGTGCAGACACCGCTTCTCGTTGGCGAACAGCGACACCAAAAGGATCGGCGGGAACATCCAGCTCACGTAGAACAACACCGCGTGCACCGCCGCGTTGATGAACGGGACGCGCGATCCGTCCGTCATCCGCGCTTCGAGATCGAGGAGCCGCATGCCCGGCGTGCCCATGCGCCAGCCCGACAGCGTCACGCCGTTGTAGAAGAACGCCACAAACGGGAACAGCGGCGGCAAGACGAACCACAGGACGCCGAACGACACGACGCCAAGACCGATCCAGAGCAAGGCGCTGACGATCGTCACGAAGATCAGGTCGAACAGCACCGCGATGATGCGGCGGGTCCGCACGCCGGCGAGCGCGGCGTAGGGCAGCGGCGCATGGGTCGCGTAGACCGTCGCCGGACCGCTCGTCCAAGCGCCGCCATTTGGATTGTGCATGTCAGCCTCCACGCTACCTCAGACGAACGCGATAGATGTGGGGAGGCTTGGCCGCTGCGCAAGCGGCGAGGCGGCCGGTGTTTGAGCTTGGCCCCGCCTTTGGCATAGAAGGCGAGGCGCGCCGCTCGAACGCTCGGCGGCCGCAGGCGCGGAAAGTAGGCAGCGATGGAACCGAAGCTTCGGGGAACCGATGAGGCGAAGCCGCTGCTGCGCGCGCTCGCCGGCCACATGCTGCCGCGTCCGCCGATTTGGCTGATGCGCCAGGCAGGCCGCTACCTTCCGGAATATCGCGCGTTGCGTGCGTCGGCGCCGAGCTTCCTTGATTTCTGCTACGCGCCCAAGCTCGCTGTCGAGGCCACCTTGCAGCCGATCCGCCGTTTCGGCTTCGATGCGGCGATCCTCTTCTCCGACATCCTCGTCGTTCCCGACGCGTTGGGCCAGCCGGTGACGTTCGAGACCGGCGAAGGCCCCCGCCTGAAGCCGATCGAGGGCGAGCCAGATTTCGGCCGGCTCCGCGAAGCGCTCGATCTCGACCGGCTGGCGCCGGTGTTCGAGACGATCGAGCGCGTGCGCGGCGCGCTGCCGCCGGAGGTCGCGTTGCTGGGGTTCTGCGGCGCGCCGTGGACGGTGGCGACCTACATGGTCGCCGGCCGCGGCACGCCGGACCAGGCGCCGACGCGGCTTTTCGCCTATCGCCAGCCAAGGCTGTTCGAGCGGCTCATCGATCGGCTCGTCGACGCCTCGGTCGACTATCTCGACGCCCAATTGCGCGCGGGCGCTGACGCGGTGCAGATTTTCGATAGCTGGGCCGGCGTGTTGCCGATCGCCGAATACGAGCGCTGGTGCGTCGCGCCCGTGCAAGCCATCGTCGAGCGCCTCAATGAGCGCCATCCGGGCGCGCGGATCATCGCATTCCCGCGCGGCGGGGGCGCGCAGTTGCTTCGCGTGGCGCAGATCGAGGGGCTCTCGGCGATCGGCCTCGATACGAGCGTCGATCCATTCTGGGCGGCGCGCGCCTTGCCCGCGACCCTCGCCGCGCAGGGCAATCTCGATCCGCTGGCTCTGCTGGCCGGCGGCGATGCGCTCGACGAGGGCGTCGAGCGCATCCTCGCGCCGATGGCGGGACGGCCGCACATCTTCAACCTGGGACACGGCATTTTGCCGGCGACGCCGGTCGAGCACGTTGAGCGGCTGGTTCGCCGCGTCCGGGCGCATTAACGACGTCGATTGGAACTTGTAACCGCCGATGGTCGCTTTGAGACGCGGCGGGAGGCGAGCGATTTGATCGCGGTCGGCAAATCGGGCAGAAGGCGCGAGCGTGGCGCCCCGCCGCGCTTCCGAGCGCGTTGACGGCGGTTGCATGATGAAGCCCCTTCGCGTCGGCGTCGCCGGTCTCGGCGTGGTCGGCGCGTCCGTGATCCGGTTGCTGGATCGACAGGCGGCCGCGCTCGCGAAGCGCACCGGCCGCGACATCGTCGTCACGGGCGTGTCCTCTCTCGATCGCGCGCGCGATCGCGGGATCGACATCTCGGGCGCCCGCTGGTTCGACGATGCGTCGGCGCTCGCGCGCTCCGAATCCATCGACGTCTTCGTCGAACTGATCGGCGGCGCCGAAGGGGCCGCGCGTCAAGCCGTCGAGGCGGCGCTGTCGGCAGGCAAGGCGGTCGTGACCGCCAACAAGGCGCTGCTCGCCGAGCATGGCATGGCGCTCGCCGCGCTGGCGGAGGACAAGCGCGTCGCGCTCGCCTTCGAGGCGTCGGTCGCCGGCGGCATCCCGATCGTCAAGACGCTGCGCGAGGGGCTCGCCGGCAACCAGATCGAGCGCGTCTACGGGATCCTGAACGGCACCTGCAACTACATCCTCTCGCGCATGGAGCTGGAAGAGCTTTCGTTCGAGGACTGTCTGGCCGAGGCGCAGCGGCTCGGCTACGCGGAGGCCGACCCCGCCTTCGACATCGGCGGTTTCGACACCGCGCATAAGTTGGCGATCCTCGCGACGCTCGCGTTCGGCGCCGCGGTCGACCCCAAGGCGATCCACGTCGAGGGCATCCAGTCCATCACGCTCGCCGACCTCAAGGCCGCCGATGAACTCGGCTACCGCATCAAGCTCCTCGGCGTGGCGCAACGCACGCCGCTCGGCGTCGAGCAGCGCGTGCACCCGACCATGGTTCCGAAATCCTCGGCCATAGCGCAGGTGATGGGCGTGATCAACGCGGTGACCATCGACGCCGACGCGGTGAAGGAGATCACGCTCGTGGGCCCCGGCGCCGGCGGCGAGGCGACCGCCTCGGCGGTGGTCGCCGACATCGCCGACATCGCACGCGGCGTGCGCAGCGCGCCCTTCGGCCTGCCGGTCGCCTCGCTCGACAGGTCGCCGCGCCTGCCCATGCAGCGCCACGAGGGCGGCTATTTCATCCGTCTGGCCGTGCAGGATCGGCCCGGCGCCGCGGCGGCCATCGCCAGCCGCATGGCCGAGCGCAACATTTCGCTGGAAAGCATCGTGCAGCGCCGGCCGCGTCGCAAGGGCGCGCCGGTCGACCCCGGCGCTGCGATGCCCGTCATGTTGATCACCTACGCGACGACGGAAACGACGATTCGCGAGGCGTTGGACGCGGTCGTGCGCGACGGCTACATCGCGCAGACGCCGCAGGTCATTCGCATCGAGCGGGAATAGAGCCGCACAACTCAACGGCAGTGCGCCAGGGGACAGACATGACCGACCTCGTCATTCAGGAAGAAAAGATCATCGAGCGCATCCTGACGCTGGAGCTCGTGCGCGTCACCGAGCGCGCCGCCGTCGCCGCAGCGCGGCTGCGGGGGCGCGGCGACGAAAAGGCGGCCGACCAGGCGGCCGTCGACGCCATGCGGCGCGAGCTGAACCGCCTGCCGATCGAAGGGACGGTCGTCATCGGCGAGGGCGAGCGCGACGAGGCGCCGATGCTCTTCATCGGCGAAAAGGTGGGCGCGGGCCGCGGACCCAAGGTCGACATCGCGGTCGATCCGCTCGAAGGCACGACGCTCTGCGCCAAGAACATGCCGGGCTCGATCGCCGTCATGTCGATGGCCAACGCGGGATCGCTGCTCAACGCGCCCGACGTCTACATGGACAAGATCGCGATCGGTCCGGGCTATCCGCCCGGCGTGGTCGACCTCGACAAGGGACCCGAGGAAAACATCCGCGCCCTGGCCGCGGCCAAAGGCGTCGACCCGAGCGAGATCACCGTGCTGATCCTCGACCGGCCACGCCACGCCAACCTCATCGCGGCGTGCCGGGGGGTGGGCGCCGCCGTCCAGTTCATCACCGACGGCGATGTCGCCGGCGTCATCGCCACGGCGCAGCCGCAGGAGACGGGCGTCGATCTCTACATGGGGACGGGCGGCGCGCCGGAAGGCGTGCTGGCGGCGGGCGCGCTGCGCTGCGTCGGCGGCCAGATGCAGGGCCGGCTGATCCTGGACACCGAAGAGAAGCGCCAGCGCGCCGCCAAGATGGGCGTGGCCGACCCCAACAAGAAATACAGGATGGAGGAGCTCGCCTCCGGCGACGTGATCGTCTGCGCGACGGGCGTCACGGACGGCGCGCTGCTGAAAGGCGTGAAATTCCAGGGCGACACCGTGCTGACGGAGACGATCATCTATCGCTCGGTCACCGGCACGGTGCGGCGCATTTTCGCCGAGCACCGCGAAATGAGCAAATTCCAAAACTGACCGGGCGGCGCTTCGCCGGCCGTCGCATCGAATACGCTCTCAATGCGGAGGGCGACGCATGCGCGCTCTGATTAAAATCGATCTTGGCGCGAAGGCGCTTAAACTCTTGCGCGCTTTGCAAGCGACGAAGCACATAAGGGCCTTCGTTTATGCGACGTGTCTGACTATCGCTTGCGCCACTGTTGGCCACGCACAATTTTTGGGTTCAATGCCCGATGGGCGAGTTCGTATAAAGCTGTTGGATGCGGAAGTCGCTCTTCCTCTCGATGTCATCGAACACACCAACATAGGATCGAACGTGATCCTAGAGGGATGTAAAAACCCAAATCTTCTCTACTATGTAACCAATCTTAAGATACTTTATCATGACCAAATTTTAGCAAACTGCGTGTTTTCGCAAGTCAATGCTTACAATCAACATACGACAGAACTTGGCCTTGTTTTGTATATTCCCTTTACACCTCCGGGGTTTGACTTCGCTCAGTTTCACCTCGACGCCGATCCGGGCCTTTTCCTGAATCCACCGCCGCCCGTCCTAAAAGCCTCGCCCCTAATGCCGGGTCATCAAATCTCTTGGGGTATTGACGTTTATCGACAGATTCCGTCGGAGCCCACGAGAATCCCGCGGATTTCGTTAAACGACGTTGACGGCGAGCAAGACCGGTTCGGCTTCACGCTGAAGAGCGCCCCGGAGGCTCGATTGACGCCTCAATCGCCGCCAGAGCCGATCGTCGGCGGCAACTATTATCTCCCGCCGGCCCTCCGACAGAGGCCGTCCTCATCGCCTCTACGAATACACTGCTTCGCGGGCAGCCAATGTCAACTCGAAGCTTGGTTGCCGGATGGCAGCTTGCGCAGCGTCTTTTGGTGGAAGATCGACTTCCTGCCGGAGGCGTCCTGGACCTTCGTCGACAAGCTTCACCAAGCGCTGATCGATTACGTCTTCATCAAGCGGCCGCCGGGGAATCTCCTGTGAGCTTTCCCATTTCCGATCCAAACGCCCTCCAGGCCATTCTGACGGCGGCTCAAGCGGCCTATCGCCGTCCGCCCCGTTTGCCGCTCTCCCGTCGCCGCGTTAGACAGGCGCATGGCGGCGAGTCGGGCTTTTCTCGACGTTGAGAATTCTTTCGGCGGTCGCGTCTGGCGCGATCGGCTGACGCTCGACGCGCAGGGCCGCGCCGAAACGATGACGCGCCTGTGGGGCCATTCGGACATCCTCGCGCGCGTGCTCGCGGGGCGCGACGTCCTGCCCGAAGACTCCATCGCCTATCTCGCGCCGACGATCCGCGCGCTGATGCCCGATCCCGACACGCTGCAGGACATGGCGCCGCTCGTCGATCGCCTGACCGCCGCCGTCAAGGCGGGTGAACGCGTGGCGATCTTCGGCGATTATGACGTGGACGGCGCCTGCGCCTCGGCGCTCGTCGGCGGCTTTCTGCGCGGCTGCGGAACGCCCTTCGAGATCTATATCCCCGACCGCATCACGGAAGGCTACGGACCGAACGTCGACGCGATCCGGACGCTGGCCGGAGGCGGCGCGCGCCTTCTCGTCACCGTCGATTGCGGCACGGTCAGCCACGAGCCGATCGCCGAAGCGCGGCGTCTGGGGATCGACACGCTCGTCATCGATCACCATCAGGCGCCGGCGCGGCTGCCGGAGGCGCGCGCGCTGGTCAACCCGAACCGGCAGGACGATCTTTCCGGTCTCGGCCATCTCTGCGCCGCGGGCGTCGCCTTCATGGTCCTGGTGGCGCTCAACCGGCGCTTGCGCCGCGACGGCTTCTGGTCGGTCGCGCGGCCCGAGCCGGATCTGATGCGCCAGCTCGACCTCGTCGCGCTCGCCACCGTCGCCGACGTCGTGCCGCTCGCCGGCCTCAACCGCGCCTTCGTCGCGCGCGGCCTGGCGATCATGCGTCAGCGCGAGCGGCCCGGGCTGCGCGCGCTTTTCGACGTGGCGCGGGCCTCGGGGCCGCCGACGTCCTACCAGCTCGGCTTCATGATCGGTCCGCGCATCAACGCCGGGGGCCGCATCGGCGACGCGGCGCTGGGCGCCCGTCTCCTGCTGGAAACCGATCCGATCGAGGCCGATCGCGTCGCCGCGGAACTCGACCGGCTCAATCGCGAACGCCAGACGATCGAACGCGCCGCGGTGGAGGAGGCTCTGGGCGAGGCCTGGGCGGCGGCCGCGGACGAACGCTACGCCGCCGTGGTGACGGCGCGGGACGGCTGGCATCCGGGGGTCGTAGGACTGATCGCCTCCCGGTTGAAGGACCGCTTCAAGAAACCGGCCTTCGCCATCGCGTTCAGCGGCGAGACGGGCGTCGGATCGGGCCGGTCGATCCCTGGCGTCGATCTGGGCGGCGCGGTGCGCGCCGCGGTCGACGCGGGCGTCCTTCTGAAGGGGGGCGGCCACGCGATGGCGGCCGGCGTGACCGTCGAGCGGGCGCGTCTCGGCGATTTCCGCGCCTTCCTGGAAGAGCGTCTGGCCGAGCCGGTGGCCCGCGCGCGCCTCGATCAATCGCTGCTCGTCGACGCCGCGATCACGGCCGGCGGGGCGCAGGCCGAGATGGTCGAGGCGATCGAGAGGGCGGGGCCGTTCGGCTCGGGCAACCCCAGTCCGGTTTTCGCCTTTCCGGCTCACCGCCTGGTCGACGTGGCGGAGGTCGGAACGGGCCATCTGCGCGTCCGCGCGCGCGCCGGCGACGGTTCGATTCTGTCGGCGATGGCCTTCGGCGCCGTGGCCGAACCGCTCGGCAAAGCGCTCGTCGCCCATCGCGGCGAAGCGGCGCACATCGCCGGCTCGCTCGAGATCGATCGGTGGGGCGGCGGCGAGCGCGTCCGCCTGCGGATCGTCGACGCCGCGCGGCCGCCGCGGCCCTGAGGCGCCGATTTAGCGGCCGAGGGCCTTTTGGGCGTAGCTCATGTCGAGGTAGCTCGCAGGATCGCGCCCCTTCGTCCCGCGGATGTCGAGATAGGCCTGCACGCCGGCGGCCGGCAAAGCGAGATCCTTGGCCATCATGGCGCGCGGCCCGTAGAAGAGATCGTAATTCTTCTCCGCGTTGCTTTTGGTCGCCTTCGTGTGTCTCTCGAGGATTTCCACCGCTCGGTCGCGATTGGCCGGATCGAACAGCCAGCGCGAGGCCTTCGCCGTCGCCCGCAGGAATCGCACGACCGTGTCGCCGTTCTTGGCGGCCCAGGTCTTGTTGGCGGCGAAGGAGATCACCGGCCCGTCGAACGCCTCGTAGGCGTAGGCGAACACTTTCATGCCGACGCTTTGCGCGGTGAAATCCGCCGGCTGGCTGAGCATGGTCGCCGAGATCGCTCCCGACTTCAGCGCCGCCAGCCGGCTCGGCGTGCCGCCGACCGTGACGAGATCGTAGGAGCCGTCCGGCACGCCGTTCTTGCGCAGCAAAAGCTTCAGCATCGTCGTCGAGGCTTCGGTGAGTTGGGTCACGCCGAGGGTCTTTCCCTTGAGGTCGGCGAACGTCTTGATGTCGGGCCGCACGGTGAGCGCGAAGGTGGCCCGCGCCAGCTCGCCGCCGATGAAGGCGAGGTCCGCGCCTTGCTCGATCGCCGACATCGCCACTTCCATGTTCGCCGAGAGAATATCGACCGACGACGTGACGAGGAGTTGCGCGCCCTGGTTGGCCGTCGGGGTGTTGACCTCGTCGACGGCGAGCTTTTCGTCCTTCATGAAGCCAAGGTCCTCGGCCGCATAGACGTCCCAATAGTAGGACGACGGATTGGTGTAACCCCACACGACCTTCGTGAGATCCTGCGCCGCGGCGCCGCCGGTCAAGGCAAATGGAAACATCAATGCGCAGAGCGCCAGCAGGCGGTTCATCGAGCGTCCTCCCATCGCGCGCTAACCGGCGCTAGGATGCTTGCGCAGGTCTATGCCCCGGGAGGATCGAACGGACAAGCGCGCTTTGATAAGCCGGCGTTGGCGTCGTGCTTGCGTCCGCCCGACCGATCCGGTATGAGCCGCGTCATCCCACAGGCGGACTGAACAGCGCTCCTGCTTCAAGGCGCGCTCCGGTGGCTGGCTCGCCAGCCTGATGTCCGCCGCGGCTCAACCGGAGAAGACTTTTATGGCGTTGCCCGACTTCACGATGCGTGGCCTCCTCGAGGCCGGCGCCCATTTCGGCCACCAGTCGCACCGCTGGAACCCGAAGATGGCGCCCTTTATTTTTGGCGCGCGCAACAACATCCACATCATCGACCTTGCGCAGACCGTGCCGCTGATGCACCAGGCGCTGAAGGCCGTCTCGGATACGGTCGCCAAGGGCGGCCGCGTGCTCTTCGTCGGCACCAAGCGGCAAGCCTCCGAGGCGATCGCCGACGCCGCCAAGCGTTCGGCGCAATACTACATCAACTCGCGCTGGCTCGGCGGCATGCTGACCAACTGGAAGACGATCTCGGGATCGATCAACCGCCTTCGCAAGCTCGATGAGCAGTTGGATTCGGGCGCGCTCGGCCTGACCAAGAAGGAGCGCCTGATGATGTCGCGCGAGCGCGACAAGCTTGAAAAAGCGCTCGGCGGCATCAAGGACATGGGCGGCACGCCCGACCTCATCTTCATCATCGACACCAACAAGGAAGCGCTGGCGATCAAGGAGGCGGCCCGCCTCAACATTCCGATCGCGGCGATCGTCGACACGAACAGCGATCCGGACGGCATTGCCTTTCCGGTGCCGGGCAACGACGACGCGGGGCGGGCCATCGCGCTCTACTGCGACCTCGTCGCGCGCGCGGCGATCGACGGCATCTCGCGCGGGCAGGGCGCTTCGGGCGCCGACATGGGCGCTGCCGAAGCGCCGATCGAAGAGGAACTGACGCCCGAGGCGACCGCGCCGCAGCCGGCCGAGACGTTCGAAGCCCCGGTGGAAAGCTTCGAGCTTCTCGCCGCCCCGCGCGGCGCGCCCGACGACCTCGCCAAGCTGCATGGCGTCGGGCCGGAGCTCGAGAAAAAGCTCAACGACGGCGGCGTCTTCCACTATTGGCAGATCGCTTCGATGACGCCCGAGGACGCCGCCAAGGTCGATCACGATCTCAAGCTGAACGGCCGCATCGATCGCGACGGCTGGATCAACCAGGCGCGCGGTCTGCTCGCCGGCTAAGTCCGTCATCGTTTTGGCGCCGACGGCGGAGAGGCTTTGGCCGTCCGTGGCTCCGAACCCCATTCGATCGCGCGGCCGCCCGGTTGGCGAAGGCCGCTGCGCTTAACGGAAGGAACATTCCATGGCGACCATTTCCGCCTCGATGGTGAAGGATCTTCGCGAGAAGACCGGCGCCGGCATGATGGATTGCAAAACCGCGCTGACGGAGACGAGCGGCGACATCGAAGCCGCCGTCGACTGGCTGCGCAAGAAGGGCCTCAGCAAAGCGGCGAAGAAGTCTGGCCGCGTCGCCGCTGAAGGCCTGGTGGCCGTGCAGACGCGCGATTCGACAGGCGTCGTCGTCGAGGTCAATTCCGAGACCGACTTCGTCGCGCGCAACGAGGAATTCCAGGCGCTGACGAAATCCATCGCGCTCGTGGCGATCGAGACCGGCGAGACCGATGTCGAGAAGCTCAAGGGCCATCATTACCCCGGCGGCGGCACGGTGGCGGACGCCATCGCCAACGCCATTGCGACGATCGGCGAGAACATGACGCTGCGGCGCGCCGCCACGCTGTCCGTCGCGCACGGCGTCGTCTCGCACTATACGCATAACGCGGTCGGCGACGGTCTCGGCAAGATCGGCGTGATCGTCGGCCTCGAGTCGAAGGGCGAGACGAACGTGCTGACCGATCTCGGCCGCAAGATCGCCATGCATGTCGCCGCCGCCTCGCCGCTGGCGCTGGACGCCTCCGGACTCGATCCCGCGACGCTCGACCGCGAGAAGAACGTGCTGCGCGAGAAGAACGCCGGCAAGCCCGCCAACGTGCTCGACAAGATCGTCGAGTCGGGCCTCAAGAGCTATTACAAGGAAGTCTGCCTGACCGATCAGGCCTATATCCACGACCCCTCGAAGACCGTCGCGCAGGCGGTCGCCGAAGTCGCGAAGAGCGCCGGCGCCCCCGTCGCGCTGAAAGGTTTCGTCCGCTATGCGCTGGGCGAGGGCATCGAGAAGCCGGACAGCGACTTCGCCGGCGACGTCGCGAGCATG
The DNA here is from genome assembly GCA_965276595.1 of Beijerinckiaceae bacterium. Taxonomy (GTDB): domain Bacteria; phylum Pseudomonadota; class Alphaproteobacteria; order Rhizobiales; family Beijerinckiaceae; genus Terripilifer. The sequence continues at coordinate 658,101 of CBDIBA010000012.1, read as the reverse complement.
ACCAAGCAGTGAGCGCCGGTTCGCGTTCGCGTCGCCGATTGCCGTCGCCCGAATCGCGTCGTAAGTTTTAGGCTCCCGCCGACGCGATGTCTTAAACGGCGTCGCAGGGCGTTTTGGCGCGCGCATGCGGGAGGCGCGCTAAGATCGGTATCGAGGCAGGCTGATGAGCGCGAACGCCGACGTTCGGGTAGCAGGATCGGCGGCGGAGCGCGCGCCGAGCGCGGTCGCCGGGCCTGTCTATCTCATTCTCTGGACGATGTGCTTCTCGCACTTCCTCAACGACCTGCTGCAATCGCTGCTGCCCGCGATCTACCCGATCATCAAGGAAAGCTACGCGCTCGATTTCACCGGCGTCAGTCTGCTGGCGCTCGTATTTCAGGCGACCGCTTCGATTTTCCAGCCGGCGATCGGCCATTTCACCGACAAGCATCCGACCCCCTGGTCGCTGTCGATCGGCATGACGTCGACGATGATCGGGCTGATCCTCTTCGGCACGGCGGGAAGCTACGCGGCGCTGATGTTCGCCGCCGCGCTGGTCGGGACCGGCTCGTCGATCTTCCATCCGGAGGGCTCGCGCGTCGTGCGCATGGCGTCCGGCGGCAAACTCGGCACGGCGCAGGCGATCTTCCAGGTCGGCGGCAACGGCGGCCAGGCCGCCGGTCCGCTGCTCGCCGCCTTTGTCGTTCTGCCGCTCGGCCAGCGCGGCGTCGCCTGGTTCGCCGCGGTCGCGCTGCTGGCGGCCGTGCTGCTTGGCTGGGTCGGCCGCTGGTACGCCGAGCGCGTGCGGATCGAAGGCAAGAAGACGAAGGCCGTGGCGCGGAGCGGTGCGCCGGCCCTGTCGCGCCGGCGCGTGGTCGGCACCATCGGCGTTCTGTTGGCGCTGATGTTCTCGAAGAGCTTCTACACGTCGAGCCTGAACACGTTCTACACCTTCTACCTGATGCAGAAGTTCGCGCTGCCGCTGCGCGACGCGCAGCTCTATCTGTTTCTCTACATGGGATCGGTTGCGGCGGGCGTCTATTTCGGCGGACCGCTCGGCGACCGGTTCGGCCGCAAATACATCATCTGGTTCTCAATTCTGGGCGCTTTGCCGTTCAGCCTCGCGCTGCCCTACGCCAACCTCTTCTGGTCGGCCATCCTGACGGTCGTCATCGGCTTCATCATGTCGTCGTCGCTATCGCAGATCGTCGTCTATGCGATGGAGCTGTCGCCGAAGCGGACGGGGATGCTGACCGGGCTGTTCCTGGGTTTCGCCTTCGGCATGTCCGGCGTCGCCGCCGTGGCGCTCGGCGTTCTGGCCGACGCGACGAGCCTTGGCCTCGTCTACAAGGTTTGCGCCTTTATTCCGGCGATGGGCATGCTCTGCTGGTTCCTGCCCGACCTCGCGGAACCGCAGAAGGCCGTGGCGTAGCGCTCAAGGGCAAGCGCGATGCGCGAGTTGGCCTTGCGGCCGATCCACGAACGCGTTCGTTGGGGTCGGCGCAATGCGAAGCGAACCCAACGGACCGCGTCACCCATCCTTTAGCCACGTCTCTGACTTATAAGCCCTTCGCTGGCGCGGCTATCCGAATCGAGATACCTGTCGGCTGGCGGCGCGGCGGTCGCCTCCCACATCCGAAAGAGACGAGGATGCCTGCGGCCTGGAAGCGAGCCATGATAAAGCTTTCCGGCGAAGCGCTCATGGGCCCGCAGACTCATGGGTTGCATCAGCAGACCTTGGAGCGCATCGCCGGCGACCTCGCGGCCGCCGCCAATCTTGGCGTCGAAGTCGCCGTTGTCGTCGGCGGCGGCAATTTCTTCCGCGGGATCGAGGGCGCCGACAAAGGCATCGATCGAGCGCGCGCCGACTCGATCGGGATGTTGGCGACGGTCATGAACGGTCTCGCCCTCGAACACGCGATCGAACGCGCGGGCCATTCCGCGCGCGCCCTCTCTGCGGTGCCGATGCCCTATGTCTGCCAGCCCTATTCGCGCCAGGCAGCGGTCAATCACCTGCAAAAGCAGCGCGTCGTCGTGCTGGCTGGGGGCACCGGCAACCCGTTTTTCACGACGGATACGGGCGCGGCCTTGCGGGCGGCGGAATTGTCGTGCGACGTCATTCTCAAGGCGACGCAGGTGGACGGCGTCTACACCGCCGATCCCAAGAAACATCCTGAAGCTGCCCGTTATGAACGCCTCACCCAGGACGAGGCCATCGAAAAGCGCTTGGAGATCATGGATACGGCAGCCTTCGCCCTTGCCCGTGAGAACCGAATTCCGATAATCGTGTTTTCCATTCAAGAGCCTGGGGCCATCACATCGGCGCTTGAGGGCAAAGGGCGCTCGACCCTCGTGGTTCCCTGAGCGACGCGCCGAGTTGACGACAGCCGGGCCGGAGTAGACGGACCGCTGGCCTTTCGCGACGAGGATACACCGATGAGCAGCACCTTCGACCTCGCCGACATCAAGCGCCGCATGGGTTCGGCGATCGCCTCGCTCAAGCACGAGCTGAGCGGCTTGCGCACGGGCCGCGCCTCCGCCGCCCTGGTCGAGCCGGTTCAGGTCGAGGCTTACGGGCAGACCATGCCGCTCGCGCAGGTCGCGACGGTGAGCGTGCCGGAACCGCGCCTGCTCACCGTTCAGGTATGGGATAAAAGCATGGTCGGCGCCGTTGATAAGGCGATCCGCGACGCCAATCTGGGCCTCAATCCCACGATCGAGGGGCAGGTCCTGCGGATCCGTATTCCCGAATTGAATGAGCAGCGCCGCAAGGATCTCGTAAAGATCGCCCATAAATATGCCGAAGAGAGCCGCGTCGCCGTGCGGCATGTGCGTCGCGACGGCATCGATTTGCTCAAGAAGGCCTTGAAGGACAAGGCGATCAGCGAGGACGAAGAGCGCCGGCACGAGGCCGACGTGCAGAAGGCGACGGACGGGGCGATCGCCGACATCGATCAAACCGTCGCCGCAAAGGAAAAGGAAATCATGCAGGTGTAGCGGGTCGGCGAGGCCGAAGACGACCCGCGCGCGGAGCGGCATCATGCACGACAAGCTGGATCAGGAGATCGTCGGCGGCCGGCCCTCGCGGGCCGACGCGCCGCCCCGCCATGTCGGCATCATCATGGACGGCAACGGCCGATGGGCGGCGGCGCGCGGGCTGCCGCGCTTCGAGGGGCATCGCCGGGGTGTCGACGCCGTGCGCCGCGCGGTGCGCGCCGCGACCGAATTGGGGATCGGCTATCTGACGCTCTACAGCTTCTCATCGGAGAACTGGCGTCGCCCCGTCGAGGAAGTCTCGTTCCTGATGGGCCTGCTCAAACGCTTCATCCGCAACGACCTTGCAGAACTCCACCGCAACAACGTGCGCGTCCGCATCTTGGGCGAGCGCGAAGATTTGCCGCGCGACATCGCCGTTCTGCTCGACGAGGCCGAAGGGCTGACGCGCGACAATTTCGCTTTGACGCTGGTCGTCGCCTTCAACTACGGCAGCCGTCAGGAGATCGCGGCGGCGGCGCGAAACCTCGCCATGCGGGCGGCGGCGGGCGCGATCGATCCGGCCTCGATCGACGCAACCTCCCTGCAGCAGGAACTCGGCACGCGCGACATCCCCGATCCCGATCTCATCATTCGCACGTCCGGCGAGCAGCGCCTGTCGAACTTTCTGCTTTGGCAGGCGGCCTATGCCGAACTTGTCTTTCTGCCGACGCTCTGGCCCGACTTCGATCGGGCGGCGTTCGAGCAGGCTCTGAACGAATATTGCTGTCGCGAGCGTCGCTTCGGCGGCGTGAACGCGATGACCGCTTCATGACGCTGGAGTCCGGCGGTCCGATCGGCGCCGCGCATCGGCCGATGCGCGACCTCACCCCGCGCCTTCTGTCGGCGCTCGTCCTCGCCGCCGCCGCCCTGACGGCGCTCTGGCGTGGGTCGGATCTCTTTGTGGGTCTCTGGCTGATCGCGGCGTTGGCCGTGTTTTGGGAATGGCAGACGCTGATCGGCGCGCCGGCGCGCGCGGCGCGTCTCACGATCGGCTGGATCGCCGTCGCCGCCGCCGCGGTCTTTGCGCGCCGGACGAACCTCGACCTGGCGTGGGTGACGCTGGTCGTCGCGGCGGCCCTCGTGGCGTTGGCCGCCGGCGCGGGACGGCGGCTATGGGCGGCCGCAGGGGTCTTCTACGCCGGATCGCTTGTCGTCGCAGCGATCGCCTTGCGGCTATCGCTTGACGGCTTTAATGCCATCCTTTGGCTCTTCGCCGTTGTCTGGGGCACGGATGTGATGGCGTATTTCGGCGGACGGCTGATCGGCGGGCCAAAACTCTGGCCGCGCGTCTCGCCGGGCAAGACGTGGTCCGGCTTTCTCGTCGGCGTCGCTTCGGGCGCGGTTGTCGGGCTTGCCGTTCTCGCCCTCGGCGGCGGCCTGGCGCGCGGCGCGTGGTTCGGCGTCTTGGCGATGGGTCTCGCCGCGGCGACGGTCGCCCAGGGCGGCGACTTGTTCGAATCCGCGTTCAAACGCCGCTTCGACGCAAAAGACTCGAGCCGGCTCATTCCCGGCCATGGCGGCGTCATGGACCGGCTCGACGGCTTCATCGCCGCGGTGGTTTTCGCGGCGATCGTCGGCTGGTCGCGCAACGGCTCGGTCGAACTCGCAATCGGAGTTTTGCGCTGGTGATGGACGCGTTTCAGAATCGGCGCGGGGAGACCGGCGGCCCGCGCGAGCGCTCGGTCGTCGTGCTCGGCGCAACGGGCTCGATCGGCCGCTCGACCGAAGATGTGATTCTCCATGCGCCGCGCGGCGCCTTCCGCGTCGAGGCGGTGGCCGGCGGCCGGGACGCCGAAGCGCTGGCGGGCGTCGCGACCCGCCTCGGCGCGCGGTTCGCCGCGATCGCCGATCCCGGCGCCTATTCCGCTTTGAAGGCGGCGCTCGGCGGCGTCCGCATCGAGATCGCCGCCGGTAGGGAGGCGGTGATCGAAGCGGCGCGGCGGCCGGCCGACATGGTGGTCGCCGCCATCGCCGGCGCGGCCGGCGTGGAGCCGACCTTCGCGGCCGTCAAAGCCGGACGGACGGTGGCGCTCGCCAACAAGGAATGTCTCGTTTGCGCCGGCGATCCGTTCATGGACGGCGCCCGGCGCGCGGGGGCGCGTCTCCTGCCGATGGACAGCGAGCACAACGCCATCTTCCAGGCGCTGGGCGGGCGTGCGACCGACACGATCGAAATGATGACGCTGACGGCGTCCGGCGGTCCGTTCCGTACGTGGACGCGCGAGGAGATCGCCGCCGCGACGCCGGAACGCGCGCTCGCCCATCCCAATTGGGCGATGGGGGCCAAGGTCACGATCGATTCGGCGGGCCTGATGAACAAGGGCCTCGAACTGATCGAGGCGCACCATCTGTTCGGCATCGAAGCCGCCCGGCTCGACGTCGTCGTGCATCCCCAGTCCGTTGTCCACGGTCTCGTCTCCTTCGTCGACGGCTCGGTGATCGCCGGCCTGTCGAAGCCGGACATGCGCGTTCACATCGCCCATTGCCTGGCCTATCCCGACCGCACGCCGACGCGCGCCGCCAAGCTCGATCTCGCCGCGCTGGCGCAATTAACCTTCGAAAAGCCGGATTTCGAGCGCTTTCCCGCGTTACGTTTGGCTATGGATGCGATGCGCGAAGGCGGCGCGCTGCCGAACGTTCTAAACGCCGCGAACGAAATCGCGGTGGCCGCCTATCTTGCGCGTTCGATCGGCTTTGCCGACATCGCTCGGCTGGTGGGCCGCGCCTGCGAGGAGGCGGCGCGGCGCGGCGAGGCGCGCCGCCCGGCCTCGATCGGCGACGCTCTCGCCGTTGACCATATTACGAGAGAAAGAGTGCGCGCGCACTTGGCGTGAACCTCCCGGTCCGGCAGAGTAACGATCTGTAAACCATTGGCGGGCCGCAGACGGGCGCGGCGCCGACCGATCCGGAGGCGTGGAACAATGGCGTTGGTGCAATCGCTCTGGTCGCTCGGCGGCTACGTCGTTCCTTTCGTCTTCGTCCTCAGCATCGTCGTGTTCTTCCACGAGCTTGGGCACTTCCTCGTCGGACGCTGGTGCGGCGTGAAGGTCGACGCCTTCTCGCTCGGTTTCGGGCCCGAACTCTTCGCTTTCACCGATCGCAAGGGCACCCGCTGGCGCTTCGCCCTCCTGCCGCTCGGCGGCTACGTCAAGTTCCACGGCGACGCCAACGGCGCCAGCATGTCGCGCGGCGAGCAGGAGGCCGCTCTGACGCCCGACGAGCGCCGCATCAGCTTCTTTACGCAGGCGGTCGGCAAGCGCGCGGCGATCGTCGCCGCCGGCCCGATCGCCAACTTCATCCTCGCGGTGGTGATCTTCGCGGGCGTCACCCTCATCTACGGTCGCGGCGTCCTGACGCCGCGCATCGAGGGCATTCAGCCCGGCGAAGCGGCGGCGCAGGCCGGCTTCAAGCCTGGCGACCTCATCGAAACCGTCGACGGTCAGCCGATCGACGCGTGGGCCGACATGCAGCGCATCGTTCAGGTCTCGGCCGAGACGCCGCTGAAATTCGTCGTCCGTCGCGGCGACCAAGACGTCGATCTTACGGTGACGCCCAAGCTACGCGTGGTCAAGGGCGCGTTCGGCTCGACCCGGATCGGCCTCATCGGGCTACTGGCGTCCTCCAACCCAGCCGACTGGCGCATCCGCCACTACGGCCCCGTCGCGTCGGCGAGAATCGGCTTCGAGGAAACCGGCTACGTCATCTCGCGGACCTTCGGCTACATCAGCGGCTTGTTCGTCGGACGCGAGTCGCTCGAGAACATGAACGGCCCGATCGGCACCGGCTACATCGCCGGCGAGGTGGCCAAGCTCGGCTTTTCCGCGCTCATGAACCTGGCGGCCGTCCTCTCGATCTCGATCGGGCTTCTGAACCTGTTTCCGGTCCCGCTCCTCGACGGCGGCCACCTGCTTTACTACGCTCTCGAAGCGTTGAAGGGCCGCCCGCTCAGCGAGCGCACCCAAGAGTGGGGCTTCCGCGTCGGGCTGGCGTTCGTCGGCGCTCTGATGCTCTTCGCGACCTTCAACGATATCCTCCATATCGTCCGCTAAAACCTGCCCCGGAGACGGATTTTCGGATGCATTGCGTCATTTCGAAATCGTTTTTTCACCATAATCCGTGACCGCGCAGCCACGCTGTCGCAAAAAGCAAACGGCCGGTCAAAACGGCATTTGCACCATCTCGTAAACCCTGTAGAAGCGAAAGCGCGTCCTCTCGCCCGACCCTTTTTGGATTCGGCGCGAGGCTTCGGCCGACGCTTGGTCGATCGGCGCGCATTTGGTGGTGGGGACTGATCTGGCAATGAAGTCTTTCGGAGCTTTGATGAGTCGTTTCGCGTGTGCGTTCGCCATTTTGGCAGCGGTGTTTTTCGGCGCTGCGACCGCCGCCCACGCGCAATCCATCGAAATCCGCGGTACGCACCGCGTCGACGCGGAAACCGTCCGCAGCTACTTCGGCGGCACCGACCCGGCGCGCATCAACCAGGGCGTCAAGGAACTCTACGCCACCGGCCTTTTCTCGGACATCCGCACCTCGCGCGAAGGCAACCGCATCGTCGTGACCGTCTCGGAAAACCAGATGGTCAATCGCGTCGCCTTCGAGGGCAACAGCAAGATCAAATCCGAGGTTCTCACCGCCGAGGTTCAGGAAAAATCGCGCGGCGCCTACAATCCTGCGACCGTGCAGGCGGACGTCGAGCGCATTCGCGACCTCTACCGCCGCGGCGGCCGCTCGGACGCGACCGTTTCATCGCGCATCGTGCCGCTCGACAACGGACGCGTCGACATCGTCTACACGATCGACGAAGGCGATAAGACGGGCGTCAAAACCATCAATTTCGTCGGCAACAAGGTCTATTCGAGCGGCCGCCTGAAGGATTTAATGACGACGACGGAGATGAATTTTCTGTCGTTCCTGAAGTCGAGCGACGTCTACGATCCGGATCGGATCGGCTCGGATCTCGAGCTCATCCGACGTTTCTACTTGAAGAACGGCTACGCCGATTTCCGCGTCGTCGGCTCCGAGGCGCATTACGATCCCGCTCAGAAAGGCTACATCGTCACGATCACCGTGGACGAGGGTCAGCAATACCGCGTCAGTTCGGTCGACGTGCAGTCCGGGCTGCCCGACGTTTCCAACGACGAGTTGACGCGCGTGCTGCGGATTTCGGCGGGGCAGACCTACAATGGCGAACTCGTCGACAAGTCGACCGACGCCATCAACCGCGTGGTGCAGCGGCACGGCTACGCCTTCTCGTCCGCGCGTCCGCGCGGCGACAAGGATCCGGCCACGGCGACCGTCCGCCTGAACTTCGTCGTCGAGGAAGGTCCGCGCGTCTACATCGAGCGCATCAACATTCTCGGCAACACGCGCACGCGCGACTACGTCATTCGTCGGGAATTTCCGATCGGCGAGGGCGATGCATACAACAAGTCCCTGATCGACAAAGCGGAAAGACGGCTTAACAGCCTCGGCTATTTCAAGTCGGTCAAGATCACCAACCAGCCCGGCTCGTCGCCGGACCGCGTCATCGTCAACGTCAATGTCGAAGATCAGCCGACCGGATCGTTCGGCGTGTCTGGCGGCTACTCGACGGTCGACGGCATCGTCGCCGAAGTGTCGGTGACCGAGACGAACCTGATGGGACGAGGCCAGTACGCCCGCGCCGCGGTGACGGGCGGTCTGCGCACGCGCGGCGTCGAGTTCAACTTCACCGAGCCTTACTTCCTCGATTACCGCCTCGCCGCGGGCTTCGATCTCTACGTCAAGCAGAACGTCAACAACCAGTATGCGCTCTACGACAGCCTGACGTACGGCGGCACGCTGCGCCTCGGCATTCCGATCACCGACGAGATTACCTTTTCGCCGCGCTATTCCGTCTATTCGACCTCCATCTCCATTCCGAACGACGCGGATCGGCCCTACAACGATTGCACCTTTCCCAACTCGAACTTTCGCTATCTGGGCGGCGCCAATCCGGACGGATCGATCGGGCCGACCCAGAATTACAATTGCTTGACCAACGGCGAAGCCTCGATCGCTCTGAAAGAGCTTGCCTTCCAATCGCCGCGCATCGTTTCGCAGATCGGCTACAGCCTCAGCTACAATACGCTCGACAACTTCAAGAACCCGACGGAAGGCTTTTTCGCCGAGTTCCGTCAGGATGCTGCGGGCGCCGGCGGCGACGCGCGGTTCTTGAAGACGACGTTTTCCGGCCGCTACTTTCACCCGATCTACGAGGACATCATCGGCTTCGTGAAACTGCAGGGCGGTTACCTGACCGCCTTTGGCGGCAGCGAACTGACCGTCGTCGATAACTTCAACCTTGGTCCCGACCTGGTGCGCGGCTTCGCGCCGGGCGGCATCGGCCCGCGCGACATTTCCGACCCCTACTCGTTGCAGGGCAACTCGCTCGGCGGCACCAAATACGTCGGCGGCACGCTTGAAGTGCAGTTCCCGCTCTTCGGCTTGCCGAAGGATTTGGGCTTGAAGGGCGCGATCTTCGCCGACGCCGGCACGCTTTACGGTTACGAGGGTCCGACGAACTTTTCGTCGATCTTCGGCTTGCCGCCGAACACCGCCTGTATTCCCGTTCCGAGCGCGGGCGGCGTCTCGATCGGCCAGAGCAATTGTCTTCAGGTCGACGATAACAGCGTGATCCGATCGTCGGTCGGCGCGAGCATCCTCTGGAACTCGCCGGTTGGCCCGATCCGCTTCGACTACGCCTTCGTGCTGAGCAAGGCGACCAACGACATCACCCAGGCGTTCCGCTTCACGGGCGGCGGCACGTTCTGATCGGCGGAGCGTCGCGACCTCGCGCGGCGCCTGGTCGCCGTGTGAGCGATCCGCGCGGAAAGCGCGTGACTCCATCGCTGCGGCGTGGAACTTACGCCCGATGAGCGAGCCTCGCTTCTTCGCTTTTGCGTCATCGCCGACGGTCGCCGACGTCGTGGCGTGGACCGGCGCGCGCGCCGCCGCTGGCACCGATACGACGGCGGTCATCCGTCGCGTGGCGCCGCTGGAATCCAGCGCGCCGGGCGACTTGACGTTTCTCGACAACGCCAAATACGCGCCCGCGCTCGCGACGACGCGCGCGACCGCCTGCCTGCTGGCGCCGCGGTTTGCGCCACAAGCGCCGGCCCGGCTCATCGCGCTCGTCTCGTCGGACCCCTACCGAGCGATGGCCGTCGCGCTCACGCATCTCTATCCCGGAGCGTCGCGTCCGGCCTCGATGTTCGGCGCGACGGGCGTCTCGCCGGGAACCTTCGTCCATCCCGATGCGCATCTGGAAGACGGCGTCGTTGTCGATCCCGGCGCGGTGATCGGGCCGGGCGCGGCGATCGGCGCAGGCTCGATCATCGGCGCGAATGCGGTCATCGGCCCTTCGGTCCATGTCGGACGTCTCTGCGCCATCGGCGCGCATGTCACATTGCAACATGCGCTGCTGGGCGATCGGGTGATCGTTCATCCCGGCGCGCGGATCGGCCAGGACGGGTTCGGCTTCGCCATGGGCCGCGCCGGCCACCTGAAGGTGCCGCAGGTCGGCCGCGTCATCATCCAAAACGACGTCGAGATCGGCGCGAACGCGACGATCGATCGCGGCGCCAATCGCGACACGATGATCGGCGAGGGAACGAAAATCGACAATCTGGTTCAAATTGGCCATAACGTGCGGATCGGAAGGCATTGTGTGATCGTGGCGCAGGCCGGCATTTCCGGCTCCACGGATGTCGGCGATTTTGCCGCGATGGGGGGGCAGGTCGGTCTTACCGGTCACCTGAAGATCGGCGCGGGCGCGCGGATCGCCGCCGGATCGGGCGTCATGCACGACGTGCCACCCGGCGAGCGCTGGATGGGCGCGCCGGCGCAGCCGCTGCGCGATTTCGTTCGCGGCCGCGCCGAACTCGACCGGCTCGCGAAAGGGTCGCTGGCCGCGCGGCCGCATGTCGATGGGGGCGAGGCGTCCGACGAACCGGAGAAACGCGAGCGCCATCGCCGGGCGCCGAGGGACGGGACATGAACGAAGCCGCCAAGAAAACCCTGGATGTCGTCGACATCCAGAAGCTGTTGAGATATCTGCCGCATCGATACCCGTTCTTGCTGGTCGACAGGATCATCGACTGCGATGGCGACGAGAGTTGCATCGGCATCAAGAATGTGACGGCCAACGAGCCGCATTTCCAGGGTCACTTTCCCGGCTATCCCGTCATGCCCGGCGTGCTGATGATCGAGGGGATGGCGCAGACCGCCGGAGCGCTGTGTGTCCATTCCGAGGGGTTCCGGCCGAAGCTCGTCTACTTCATGACGATCAACAACGTGAAGTTCCGCAGGCCGGTCGTGCCCGGAGATCGCATCGAATATCACATGAAGAAAACGACGCGCCGCCGGAGCATGTGGTGGTACAAAGGCGTCGCGAAAGTGGATGGCGTGACCGTCTGCGAGGCGGAGCTCAGCGCCATGCTGGTGCTCGACGAGCAAACGAGCGTCTGACGTGACCGGGCCCGTCCGGCGCGAAGCGGCGATCCATCCCAGCGCCATTGTCGAAGCCGGCGCGCGTGTGGCTGCGGGCGTCGAGGTGGGCCCCTTCTGTTACGTCGGCGGCGATGTCGAATTGGGCGAAGGCGTGCGGCTTCTGTCGCACGTGGTCGTCGCCGGCCGCACGACGATCGGCGCCCGCGCGCGCATCTTCCCGTTCGCCTCGATCGGGCACGAACCGCAGGACCTCAAGTACCGCGGCGAGCCATCGACGCTGACGATCGGCAAGGATTGCGTCGTTCGCGAAGGCGTCACGATCAATCCCGGAACGCAGGGCGGCCGCATGGCGACGCGCGTGGGGGACGGCTGCGTGTTTCTGGCGAATTCCCACGTCGCGCACGATTGCGCGCTGGGCGATCACGTCATCCTGTCGAACAACGTCATGCTCGCCGGTCACACGACGATCGGCGATTATGTCATTCTCGGCGGCGGCGCGGCGGTTCACCAACACGTGCGCATCGGCGCGCATGCTTTCGTTGCGGGTCTCGCCGGAATTCCGAACGACATTATTCCCTATGGAATGGCGTTCGGATGCCCGGCGCATTTGGCCGGTCTCAATCTCGTCGGTCTCAAGCGCCGCGGCTTCACGCGCGAAGCTATTCACGACCTGCGCCGCGCCTATCGGTTGCTCTTCGCCGCCGAAGGGACTCTGGCGGAGCGCGTCGAGGACGTCGCGGCCGAATTTTCGCGGAACCCGCATGTCAGCGAGATCCTCGCCTTCATTCGCGACGGCGGCGAGCGGGCCATCGTAACGCCGCGCGAAGAAAAGGACGCGTTGGCGTGACCGCGCAAGCGGAGGCCGGCTCCGGACGTCCGCTCGACGTGTTCTTCGTGGCGGGCGAGCGGTCCGGCGACGAACTCGGCGGCCGGTTGATCGAGGCGCTGCGCGCGCGATGCGGCGCGCGCGGGCTGCGGGCGCGCGGCGTCGGCGGACCGCAAATGGCCGCACAGGGCCTCGTGTCGCTCTTCCCGTTGTCCGACATCGCCATCATGGGCTTCCTTCCGGTGCTGGCGAACCTGAAGACGCTTCTGGCGCGCATCGGCGCGACGGCCGACGCGGCGATCGCCCGGCCGCCCGACCTTCTCGTCATCATCGACAGCCCTGATTTCACGCACCGCGTGGCGCGCCGCATCCGCGCCAGGCTGCCGAACCTCCCCGTCGTCGATTACGTCAGCCCGACCGTCTGGGCGTGGCGGCCGGGGCGCGCCAAAGCCATGACGGCCTATGTCGACCGGGTGCTCGCCCTGCTGCCGTTCGAGCCCGACGTGTACCGCCGGCTGGCGGGCCCCCCCTGCGACTATATCGGCCATCCTCTGATTGAACGGCTCACGGAGCTCACGGCGTCGGACGAGGAGGCGCGGGCGCGCGAAACGGGGGCGCCCAGCATCGTGATCCTGCCGGGATCGCGCCGCTTCGAGATCGAGCGGCTGCTCGAAACCTTCGGTCGGGCCGTCGCGATCATCGCGCGCGCGCGGCCCGACGCGACCTTCGTTCTTCCCGCGGTCGCGCATCTCGAAAGCGACATCCGCGCCGCCGTCGCCGCTTGGCCGGTGCAGCCGCGCATTGTCGCCGGCGAACAGGAGAAGTTCGCAGCTTTCCGCCGGGCGCGAGCGGCGCTCGCCGCCTCCGGCACGGTGTCGCTGGAATTGTCGCTTGCAGGCGTTCCGATGGCGATCGCCTATCGGGCGCTTGCGATCGAAGCCGTGATCATGCGCATCATGGTGACGATGACGACGGCGACGCTCGCCAATCTGATCCTCGGCCGCAACGTCGTACCGGAGTTCTTTCAGCGCGACTGCAATCCCGTGACCTTGGCGGCCGCGATCCTCGCGCTTTTGCCTGACGGCGAACTGCGCGCAGCCCAGACCGCCGCCTTCGAAGAGCTTCGCGCGACCATGCGTCTACCTGCCGGCGAGACGCCCAGCAGCCTCGCGGCGGCTCTCGTTCTCGACACGTTCGACGCAAAGAGCCACCTGAAAGCGGCTCTCGAGTGACGCGGCGGTCGACGGCCGTTCAGCGCTTGCCGATCGGCGTGTAGTCGCGCTTGGCCGAACCCGTATAAAGCTGGCGCGGGCGGCCGATCTTCTGCGCCGGATCCTCGATCATTTCCTTCCATTGGGAAATCCAGCCGACGGTGCGCGCGACCGAAAACAGCACGGTGAACATCGTCATCGGGAAGCCCATCGCGCGCAGCGTGATGCCGGAGTAGAAGTCGACGTTCGGATAGAGCTTGCGCTCGATGAAATAATCGTCGTGCAGCGCGATGCGCTCCAGTTCGACGGCGACGTCGAGCGTCGGATCGTCCTTGACGCCGACTTCCGCCAGAACCTCATGACAGGTCTTGTGCATGATCTTCGCGCGCGGATCGAAGTTCTTGTAGACGCGATGGCCGAAGCCCATGAGGCGGAACGGATCGTTCTTGTCCTTGGCGCGCGCAATATATTCGGGGATGCGGTCGACCGTGCCGATCTCCATCAGCATGCGCAGGCAGATCTCGTTGGCGCCGCCATGCGCCGGGCCCCACAGCGCCGCGATGCCGGCGGCGATGCAGGCGAAGGGATTGGCGCCCGTCGAACCTGCGAGCCGCACCGTCGAGGTCGAGGCGTTCTGCTCGTGGTCGGCATGCAGAATGAAGATGCGGTCGAGCGCGCGCGCCAGCACCGGGTTGATCTTGTAGTCCTCGCAGGGCACCGCGAAGCACATGCGCAGGAAGTTCGACGCGAAATCGAGATCGTTCTTCGGGTAAACGAACGGCTGGCCGACATTGTACTTGTAAGCCATCGCCGCGATCGTCGGCATCTTTGCGATCATGCGCATGGAGGCGATCATGCGCTGCTTGGGATCGGAGATATCGGTCGAGTCGTGATAAAAGGCCGCCAGCGCGCCGACGCAGCCGACCATCACCGCCATCGGGTGCGCGTCACGGCGAAAACCTTCGAAGAAGCGCCGCATCTGGTCGTGCACCATCGTGTGGCGCGTGACGGTATAGTCGAATTCGGCCTTCTGGGCGGAGGTCGGCAGTTCGCCGTAGAGCAACAGGTAGCACGTCTCGAGAAAGTCGCCGTTTTCGGCGAGTTGATCGATCGGGTAGCCGCGGTGCAGCAACACGCCCGCGTCGCCGTCGATGTAGGTGATCTTCGACTCGCAGGCGGCGGTCGACATGAACCCGGGATCGAACGTGAACGCATCGGTCTTGTCGTAGAGCTTGCCGATGTCGACGACGTCAGGACCGATCGTCCCGCTCCTGACGGGCAGTTCGATAGTCTTGTTGTCGATGGTGATGGAGCCGGAATTCGCCATGGTCGCCGACCTTTGCGTTGCGGGCCGCGCCGATGAAAGAATGCGCGCCGCGCCGAATGAACCCTGCCTTTGTGCAGCGCGAAAGGCTATCGCATCGAGCGGAGCGGTTCAAGCGCAGCCCCGGTGACATTTCGGCGAGGAGGCGCCTGTCGCTCAATCGTCGTCATGCGCCGCGACCGCCCCATAGGCTAGCGCGCCTGATCGGCGAGCCGCGCCAGGCTTTCGTCGCGGCCGAGCACGGCGAGAACGTCGAACACGCCCGGCGAGATCGAGCGGCCCGTCAGGGCGGCGCGCAGCGGCTGCGCGATCTGGCCGAGCTTGGCGCCGGTGTCCTCCGCATAGTCGCGCACCGCCGCCTCGATCGACGCGGCGCTCCAATCGGCGACGGCGGCGAGCCGCGGCGCGAGGGCCAGCAGATGGGCGCGGCCGCCCTCATCGAGGATTTGCGTCGCTTTGTCGTCCATGACGAGCGGCCGGTCGGCGAACAGGAACCGCGCGCCCTCCGCGAGGTCGGCCAGGGTCTTGGCGCGCTCCTTCAGGCCGGGCATCGCCGCAAGCAGCTTCGCGCGCGTGGCGTCGTCGAATTTCGCGAGGTAGGCGGCGCCTTGCGGCAGGAACGGCAGGGTCGTCTCCAGCGCGTCGAGCAATTGCGCGTCTGGCGTCGCGCGCATGTAGCGCCCGTTCATGTTTTCAAGCTTGGCGTAGTCGAAGCGCGCGGCGGAGCGGCCGATCTGCGGCAGGTCGAACGCCGCGATCATCTCCTGGACGGGGAAGAATTCCTGGTCGCCGTGGCTCCAGCCGAGCCGCACGAGGTAATTGCGCAGGGCGGCGGGCAGGTAGCCCATCGCGCGATAGGCGTCGACGCCGAGCGCGCCGTGCCGCTTCGACAGTTTCGCGCCGTCCGCCCCATGAATGAGCGGGACGTGCGACATCGACGGGACGCTCCAGCCAAGCGCATTCGAAATCTGCGTCTGCCGTGCGGCGTTCGTCAGGTGATCGTCGCCGCGGATGATGTGCGTGACGCCCATGTCGTGATCGTCGACGACGACGGCGAGCATGTAGGTCGGGCCGCCGTCGGAGCGCAGCAGAACCAGGTCGTCGAGATCCTTGTTCGGGAAGACGACGCGGCCCTGCACGCGGTCGTCGATGACGGTCTCGCCGTCGAGCGGCGCTTTCAGGCGGATGACAGGGTTCAGCCCTTGCGCCTTGGCGCGCGCGGCGTCGGCGGGATCGCGGTCGCGCCAGCGTCCGTCGTAGCGCGGCGGCTGCTTTTCCGCGCGGGCGCGCTCGCGCATCTCGGTCAGTTCGTCGGGCGTCGCGTAGCAATGGTAGGCGCGACCCTCGCTGAGTAGCCGCTCCGCGATTTCGCGGTGCCGCGCGGCGCGCGAGAACTGGTAGATCACGTCGCCGTCCCAATCGAGGCCGAGCCACGCCATGCCGTCGAGGATCGCCTCGATCGCCGCCTGGGTGGAGCGCTCGCGGTCGGTGTCCTCGATGCGGAGCAGCATGCGGCCGCCGAAACGCCGCGCGTAGAGCCAGTTGAACAGCGCGGTGCGCGCCCCGCCGATGTGCAGGAAGCCGGTCGGCGAAGGCGCGAAGCGGGTGACGACGGGATCGGTCATGAACTCAAGGGTCGGCGATCGATGCGCAAGATGCGGCGCGCCGCTCTATCACGCATGCGCGACGGCGGAAACGACGATTCAAGTCGGCCGTTCAACGGACGCAGGACGAGACGAGCGACGCGCTGGGCGTCCGCGCGTCCGACAGGTCGACGAAACGTGTCGCGGTCGCCGTTAGAACGCGCTCACGAACACCCCGTCGTGCTTCCGCAGGTGTCGCACTTCAGGCAGGTGCCGTTGCGCACCAAGGTGAAGTTGGCGCATTCGGGGCAGGCCTCGCCGACGTAGCCTTTCATGCGCGCTTCGGCTCGCTTGTCGGCGACCGCGCGGGTGGCGTTCCCAGCCATTCCTGGCGCCTGCCATTCGAGGCTCGTGGCGCGCGCCGCGCCTTCGTCGAGGAAGGACGCCGCGGCCGGCGGCGCGAAGGCCGTCGCGTCGGCGCCCGCATGGCCGGCCGCCGCCGTCTTGACGACCATCAGCCGCTCTGGCTTGCCGCGCACGAAGCCCGAGGAGACGAGCGGCGTCTGCGCATGCGTCATGCCGCCGCCCTCTTCGCCGACGCCAAGACCGGTGCCGCCGAAATCGTCGGGCGGCACATGTGCGAGATCGTTGCGGTGCAGGTAGGAAATCGCCAGCTCGCGAAACACGTAGTCGAGGATCGAGGTGGCGTTCTTGATGGCGTCGTTGCCCTGCACCAGCCCCGCCGGCTCGAACCGCGTGAAGGTGAAGGCGTCGACATATTCGTCGAGCGGCACGCCGTACTGGAGGCCGACCGAGATCGCGATGGCGAAATTGTTCATCAGCGAGCGGAAGGCCGCGCCTTCCTTGTGCATGTCGATGAAGATTTCGCCGATGCGCCCGTCCTGGTATTCGCCGGTGCGCAAATAGACCTTGTGGCCGCCGACGACCGCCTTCTGCGTGTAGCCCTTGCGGCGATCGGGCAGGCGCTCGCGCTCGCGCATCCGCTGCACCTCCACACGCTCGACGATCTTCTCGACAATGCGTTCCGCGAGGTTCGCCGCCTTTGCGGCGGCGGGGAGCTGGGCGAACTCCGGCGCGTCCTCTTCCTCGTCTTCGTCCTCGATCAATTGCGCGTTCAGCGGCTGCGACAGTTTGGAGCCGTCGCGGTAAAGCGCGTTGGCTTTGAGGCCGAGCCGCCATGAGAGCAGGTAGGCGTCCTTGCAGTCCTCGACGGTGGCGTCGTTCGCCATGTTGATGGTCTTGGAGATCGCCCCGGTGATGAACGGCTGCGCCGCCGCCAGCATCCGGATGTGGCTCTCGACCGAAAGATAGCGCTTGCCGAGCCGTCCGCAGGGATTGGCGCAGTCGAACACGGCGTAGTGTTCGCGTTTCAGATGCGGCGCGCCTTCGAGCGTCATCGCGCCGCAGACGTGGACATTCGCCGCCTCGATCTCCGCCTTCGAGAAACCGAGATGCGACAGAAGGTCGAAACCCGGATCGTCAAGCTTCTCCGCCGGCACTTTGAGCGCGCCTGCGAGGAAGTCCGGGCCGAGCGTCCACTTGTTGAACACGAACTTGATGTCGAAGGCGCTGGCGAGCGCTTGGCTCACCTTCTCGATCGCCTCCTCGGTAAAGCCTTTCGCCCGCAGGCTCGGGGGGTTGATCGCGGGGGCCTGGGCGATGCTCGCGTGGCCGGTGGCGTAGACCTCGACTTCGGCGATCTGCGCCGGCGTATAACCGAGGACTCGCAAGGCCTCCGGCACGGCGCGGTTGATGATCTTGAAATAGCCGCCGCCGGCGAGCTTCTTGAACTTCACCAGCGCGAAATCGGGCTCGATGCCGGTGGTGTCGCAATCCATGACGAGGCCGATGGTGCCGGTCGGCGCGACGACGGTCGTCTGCGCGTTGCGATAGCCGTGCCGCTCGCCGAGGTCGAGCGCGCGGTCCCAGGCGCGCGCAGCCGCCTCGCCGAGCGCGGTATCCTTCAGCGACGCGAGGTCGAGCGGCACGGGCGTCACCGCAAGCGCCTCGTAGCCGTGCGCCGCGCCGTGCGCCGCGCGGCGATGGTTGCCGATGACGCGCAGCATATGCGCGGCGTTCGGCGAATATTCGGCGAACGGGCCGAGTTCCTTCGCCATTTCGGCCGAGGTCGCGTAGCACACGCCGGTCATGATCGCGGTGAGCGCGCCGACGATGGCGCGTCCCTCCATTGAATCGTAGGGGATGCCCGAGGACATCAGCAGACCGCCGACGTTGGCGTAGCCAAGGCCGAGCGTGCGGTAGTCATAGGACAGGCGCGCGATCTCCTTCGATGGGAACTGCGCCATCATGACGGAGATTTCGAGCACCATCGTCCAGATGCGCACCGCGTGCTCGTAGGAGGCGATGTCGATGCGACCGGTCGCCGGATCGCGGAATTGCAACAGGTTCAGCGACGCCAGGTTGCAGGCCGTATCGTCGAGGAACATGTATTCGGAGCACGGGTTCGACGCGATGATCGGACCCGACGCCGGGCAGGTGTGCCAGTCGTTGATCGTGGTGTGGAACTGCAGGCCGGGATCGGCCGACGCCCAGGCTGCGTAGCCGATCTTCTCCCAAAGCTCGCGCGCCTTCAGCGTCTTGTGGAGCTTGCCGTCGATGCGCCTCGTCAGCGTCCAGTCGCCGTCGGCCTCGACCGCGCGCAGGAATTCGTCGGCGATGCGCACCGAATTGTTGGAATTCTGACCCGCGACCGTCAGATAGGCCTCCGAGTCCCAGTCGGTGTCGTAGGTGTCGAACCGGATATCCTTGTAACCCTGCCGTCCAAATTGGATGACGCGCTTGATGTAATTGTCCGGCACGTCGTCGCGTCGCGCGAGCTTGATGGCCTTCTTCAGGACCGGGTTCTTTTCCGGGTTAAAGCAGTCGTCGCCCGCGCCTTCGCAATTGATGCAGGCCTTCAGCACGGCCTTCATGTGCTTCTTGACGATCTTGGAGCCGGCGACGAGCGAGGCGACCTTTTCCTCTTCGCGCACCTTCCAGTCGATGAAGGCCTCGATGTCGGGATGGTCGACGTCGACGACGACCATCTTGGCGGCGCGGCGCGTGGTGCCGCCCGACTTGATCGCGCCCGCGGCGCGGTCGCCGATCTTGAGGAAGGACATCAAGCCCGACGACTTGCCGCCGCCCGAGAGCCGCTCGTTCTCGCCGCGCAGTTTCGAGAAATTGGAGCCGGTGCCCGACCCGTATTTGAACAGGCGCGCCTCGCGCACCCACAAATCCATGATGCCGCCTTCGTTGACGAGGTCGTCGGCGACCGACTGGATGAAGCAGGCGTGCGGTTGCGGGTGCTCGTAAGCCGACTTCGATTTGGTCAGCTTGCCGGTAAATGGATCGACATAGAAGTGGCCCTGGCCGGGCCCGTCGACGCCATACGCCCAATGCAGCCCCGTGTTGAACCATTGCGGCGAGTTGGGCGCGGCCATCTGGCGCGCCAGCATGAAGCGCAACTCGTCGTGGAAGGCGCCGGCGTCGGCGTCGGTGTCGAAATACTTGCCCTTCCAGCCCCAATAGGTCCAGGCGCCGGCAAGCCGGTCGAACACGTCGGTGGCGTTCTTCTCGGAGCCGAACCGCTCCTCCTTCGGCAGCGTCTCCAACGCCTCCGTGTCGGGAACGGAGCGCCACAGGAAGGAGGGGACGTCGTTCTCCTCGACCTTCGTCAGCCGGGCCGGGACGCCCGCCTTGCGAAAGTACTTCTGCGCGAGCACGTCGCAGGCGACCTGGCTCCAGGCGGCCGGCACGTCGATGCCCGCGACAGAGAACACGACCGACCCGTCGGGATTGCGAATCTCGCTCTTCGCCTTGCGGAACTCGATGGTCGCATAGGGAGACTGGCCGGCCTTCGTGTAACGACGTTCGATGCGCATTTTCAAATCCTATTGCGCGCAGGCGAAACGCCTCGCGCGGGGCCTCGTTCAACGGCCCTGACCCCGTTCGACTCGCGTCCGTTACACGCACATGCCCGCCATTCGACGGCCGCCTTGGCTGTCTCGCAAGCAGGTTTGGAAGCGACGCCCGCTTGTTCGACAACAGGCCGACGATAGGCGCATCACCCAGCATCGTCAAGCGATAGCGCCATCGTTCCGCGTCGCATACTACATATAGAAGTTTACGCTGAGATTTGGAGTTTCAAACGAGGGGATGGCGACAAGTGTCTGACGAGTCGCGGCAATCGCGCAAGGCTCTTACGCGCGCTTTGCGCCGGGAGCCGGCAAGGGCGCCAGGTTTGTCCCCGCTGATCTTTCTATTCACGGGCGCCGTCGCGCCGGCGGTCGGCGTCGCCCAGCAATTCAGGCTGTCGGGAACAATCGCCGCGATCCCATTGAACCCAAATCGAGATCGGCATCGAATCGCCGAGGCGACGGCCGGAGGAACGGCGAGAGTCGCTTCCGGCTTGCCGGCGCTCCGCTGCGCTGGACATCGATCCGGGCCGCCGCCATAGTCCCGCCGCGCGGACGGCGCGCCGAGATAAAAGCGTATGTTGAATTGGTTGAAACACATCCTGACCTGGTGGAACGGCCAGACCGTCAACACGCGGTTCTACACGTGGCGGTTCGGCGAACTCGTGGGCCGCGACGAATACGGGAACGTCTATTATCGCTCGGTCGGCGGCAAGATCGACCCCGTTCTCGGCTTCGATCGCCGTTGGGTGATCTACAACGGCTATAGCGAAGCGTCGATGACGCCGCCGGGCTGGTACGGCTGGCTGAACCACACCGTCGATACGCCGCCCTCGGCCGAGACCTACCGCCCGCGCGAGTGGGAGATGGCGCCTTTGCCGAACCTCACCGGCACGCCCGCCGCCTACCGCCCCACCGGCTCGACGCTCAGCGCCGCCGCGCGGCCGCCCGCGACCGGCGACTACCAGGCCTGGACGCCTGGCGCCTGAGGCTCAGAGTTCCTTCGGCAAGCGCCGGTCGAGCGACAGCGCGCCGCCACCGTGAATGAAGATCGCGATGGCGATCAGCATCATGAAAACCGAATATTCCATGCCGCGCTGCGTCCAGCCCCAAACGGGGTAGAGGACAAAAAACGAGATCACGAACATCTGAATTGCGACGGCCGCCGCGGCGAAACGCGTGAATAGGCCGACCACAAGCATGAGGCCGCCGAAGAATTCGACGCAGCCGATGAAGTAGGCGCCGACCAGCGGATCGCCGAAAATCTTCAGCAACGGATTGCGCGCCGTCGCCGCCGCGGCGGTCCCGAAGAGCTTTTCGTATCCGTGCGGCATCAGGATCGCGCCGAGCGCGATCCGCACCAGCGGGTAGACGTAAGGTTCGAGGGCGGCGTAGACGCCGCCGGTCCAGGGAAGAACTAGCCGCCGTCGGTCGTGCGCGATCAAATCCACCAAAAACCTCCGCTGCCGTAATCGAAACGAACTTGCGAACCGAACGTGGCCGTCGCGCGCGAAATTGGCAACGTCGGTCGCCCGCATCCGGCCGCAGGCTTCATTTGGCCCCATTCGCGCGCCATGCCTCTCGCGCTTTGCCCTGCTGACTTGACGTGGTATCGGCCCGCCATGAACGCTCGTCTTTCCATCGCCGCCGCCTGTGGTCTGGCCGCCGCGTACGCCCCTCTGGCGGCGCACGCCGACAAAATCAAGCATCCGATGGCGGTCTTTGCGGGGCTCGACAAGATCACCGGCCGCGTCATCGCCTTCGAAGCGACGACCGACGAGACGGTGCAGTTCGGTTCGCTGCAGGTGACGCCGCGGGTCTGCTACACGCGGCCGCCCACGGAAGCGCCGCAGACCGACGCCTTTGTCCAGGTGGACGAGGTCGAGACGGACAACAAGTTCAAGCAGATTTTCTCCGGCTGGATGTTTGCGGCGAGTCCCGGCCTCAACGCCGTCGAGCATCCGGTCTACGACGTGTGGCTGACCGACTGTAAAGGCGGCACGCAAGTCGCGCCGGAAACGGCGTCCCTGCCGGAAGACGCCCCGACCGCTCCCGCGCTGCTGCCCTCCGCGCCGAAGCCCGCGGCGCGGCAGGCGGCCCGTCCGTCGCCCAATCTGGGCCAGCCTGCGCCCCCGGATCAACCGTATTTCCCGCCGGCCGCCCAGCAGGCGCCGTCGCGCCCCCGCACGACGGCCGGCGCCGCGCCGCCGCGTCGCACGCCCTCGCAAAGCTTCTTCCCAACCGCGGCGAGTCCCGGACCAGGCGACAGCCCGCGCGAGCGTGAACTCCAGTAGTCTCAGGCTCGATGCGCCGGGGCCGCGAGCGCGGCGAGGGCCTGCACGCCGGAGACGCGCTCATCGCGCGGCCAGACCAGGAAATTCGCGCTATGGCCGATCGCTACGTCCAGTTGCCGATGGTAGGCGTCGCGCGTGATTTCGATTGCGCCGAGGGAGGCGAGATGCGGCGTGACGAACTGGGTGTCGAGCATCATCGCGCCGGCCGCCCGCAGCCGGGCGACGAGATGCGCCAGCGCCACCTTGGAGGCGTCGCGCGCCCGGTGAAACATGCTTTCTCCAAAGAAGGCCGCGCCGATCGAAACGCCGTAAAGGCCGCCGACGAGCGCGCCGGTCCGATCGTAAGCTTCGACGGTGTGCACGAACCCGCGGTCGAACAGGTCGCGGTAGAGCCGTCGGATGCGGGCGTTGATCCAGGTCTTCGGCCGGTCGGCGCCGTGCGCGCACCCGTCGATCACCGCGTCGAAATCCCGGTCGACGCGCAACTCGAACCGGTCCGACCGAATCAGCTTGGCGAGGCTGTGCGACACGCGCAGCCCATCGAGCGGGAAGACGCCGCGCATCTCCGGATCGACCCAGAACAGGGTCGGATCGTCCGCGTCCTCCGCCATCGGGAACATGCCGATCGAATAGGCGCGCAGGAGCACCTGGGGCGTGATCTCGTAGGGATCGACGTTGGCCGACATGATCGAAGGGTGGCGGCGGCAGGCGGCGCCGTCAAGGCCGACGCCAGGGGAGGGCTTTTTGGCTGAGCTTCATTCGAATCGCCTGGGAGGCCGGCTTCGTGTCGCGATCGCCATCAGCCCGGCGCCTGGAACGTTCTGGGCCGGCCGCGACCCCGCCAGCGGCGAGCCCTCGGGCGTCGCCGTCGATCTCGGTCGCGCGCTCGCAGGGCGCCTTGGAGCCTCGGTCGACTTGGTTGTCTACCGCAACTCCGGCGCGATCACGGACGCGGCCCCGCATGACGCCTGGGACGTGACGTTCATCCCCATGGATGCGTCGCGCGCCATGAAGCTCGATTTCGGGCCGATCTATCACGTCGCCGAATCGACGTTCCTGGTTCGTCAAGGCGTAACGATCCAGACGCTGGCGGAGGTCGATCGGCCCGAGGTGCGCGTCCTCGGCGTCGCCGACACGACGACGCTCCGCGCCATCGCCGCGTGGCTGAAGACGACGACGCCCACCGGCGCTCCCGACATCGAGGAGGTCGTCGCGCGTTTGCGCGACGGAACCGCCGACGCCTTCGGCATGAACCGCGAAACGCTGCGCGACCTCGCGGCGTCGCTGCCGGGCTCGCGCGTTCTTGACGGCCACTTCTTTCAGGCGAGGATGGCGGTCGCGACGCCGCAGGGCGACGCCGAGACGCTCGCCGCCGCGAGCGCCTTCATCGAAGAGGCGAAAGCGTCGGGTTTGCTGCGGCGGATCTTCGACGCGCACGGCCTTGCGGACCAGGCGGTCGCGCCGCCGGCGACGCCCGCGTCGCCGCGCTAAGGACCAAATAAAAATTCCCTCAAATGTCCCGCTTTTTCGGGGTTCAAATTGACCGGATTGTAAGATCCTGCGGGACAACGTCCAAGCCAATGGGACGACGACGTTCCGACGGATCCTCCGATGTTCGCCCACGCCGCGCTTTTTGTCTTCCGCGTCCTGGCGGTCGTCGCGCTGCTGGCGGTCTGCGTCGTCATCGATCTCTATCGGCGCGCATTGCCGCAGCGTCGCGCGGCCGACGCGAACGACGCCGGGCGGATCGCCGAGCCATCGCCGCCGGCCAAACGCCGGCGCTTAGCCTACCTTGGGCTCCTGGCGTTGTCGCTCGTCAGCGGCGCCGTCATCATGCTGGCGCGGCTGCGTGCGGCCTGACGCAAGTTAGGCCGCCGCCGTCTCCGCGGATTTGAAGTGCGGCGCGACCTCTTCCATGAAGCGCGCCATTTCGTCCTTCACCATGGCGTGCGGCTTCATGCCTACGTTGAAGTAAAGGATGACTTCGGAGACGCCCGCGGCTTCGATCTTTTTCAAGGTTTCGGTGATTTGGCGCGAATCTCCGATGAGCACCGAGTTGGAGCCAAGGTCTTCCGGCGCGACTTTCTTGAGGCGATCCATCATTTCGAGCGTGTAGCGATAGCTCGGCGGGCACAGCGCCGGATCGGACGGGAACGCCGGGATGACGCATTCGCGATAATAGCGGATCTGCCGCGCGCGCGCCTCGGCCTCGCTTTTGGGATCGTCGCAGAAATGGATGAAATAGCTGCACATGACGTTGCGCCGCCGCTTGCCGTATTTCGCGCAGGTCTCCTCGTAGACGCGGCGGACGTCCGCCATACCGCCGAACGTCATCGCCGCCGCGAAGGGCGCGACGATAACCCCGTAGCCGAGCCGGCCCGCGAGCTCGATCGACGGCTTCGAGAACGACGCCACATAGGCCGACATGGGCTTCTGGATCGGCTTCGGCGTAATCGTGATGTCCTCGAACTGGTAATGCTTGCCGCGGTGCGTCACCGGCTCCGACGACGACCAGAGCTTGGCGACGATCTCCATGCCTTCTTCGAAGATTTCCTGGTTGTTGCGGAAGTCGCCGCCGAGCGGAATGTATTCGCGTTCGTCGTAACCGCGGCCGGCGGCGAAATCGACGCGCCCGCCGCTGATGAGATCGAGAGTCGCCCATTGTTCGGCGACGCGGATCGGATGGTGGATCGGCAGGACAGTAACCGCCGGCGCGAGGCGGATGGTTTTGCTGCGCGCGGCGAGGAAGGACAGCAGCATCTCCGGGCAGGAGTTCACGCCCAGCGTCGAGAAATGGTGCTCGCCGATCCAGGCGGAGTGATATCCCAGCTCGTCGGCGTAGAGCGCCTCCGCAAGAATGTCGGAGACGAATTGGTTCGGCTGCCGCGGATTGTTCTTGTAATGGTTGTCGCTCAGCGTGAAGTAGCCGAAATCCATGGAGCCTCTCCCTTCGCCGCGATTGGAACAGCCTTGACGACATAGCCATACGATTTGCTTATGTCAAATGGATCGCCCATTATGCAAAAGTTGGATCGGAGGTCGAATGGACGCGATCGTACCCAGACGCCGGGGCATTCAATCGGTCGAAATCGGCCTGAACGTTCTGTCGGCGCTGGCTGCTTGTCGGGGGCCCGCGAGCCTGTCGGCGATCGCGCAAGGGGCCGGACTGTCGGCGAGCCAGACGCATCGCTACCTCGCCAGTCTCATGGCGACGGGCATGGCGAAGCAGGAAGCTTCGACAGGCCAATACGATCTCGACGCCGGCGCAATCCGGATCGGGCTCGCCGCCCTGGCGCGGCTCGACGTCTTCGCCAGCGTCGATCAGGCCGTGAAACGCTATGTCGCCGCCAGCGGCCGCACATGCCTGGTGGCGGTATGGGGAGACGCGGGAGCGACCCTCGTTCGCTGGTTCTCCGGCGACCCGCCCGTCGTGACCTCGCTGGCGGTCGGCTCGGTGCTGCCGCTGCTGTTTTCGGCGACAGGCCACGTCTTCTACGCCTTCGGAGACGCCGCCGCGATGGACGCGCGCGCGCGCGCCGAGGCGAAGCGCAGCGCCTCCGCCACGCCCGAACGCCTGGATGAATTGCGCCGACGGGTGCGAGCCGATGTTTGCGCGCGCGTAGACGGCGACCTCGTTCCCGGACTGCGCGTGGTCAGCGCGCCGGTTTTCGATCTGCAGGGCAGGCTGGTTCTCGCGGTCGCGTCGATCGCCAGTCCGGCGATCAAGCGCGAGGGCGACGCCGACGCCGAGGCAAGGCTGATCGCCGCGTGCCGCGAAACGACTCTTTCGCTGGGAGGGTCGTGGCCGAAGAGCGTTTCTACTTGAGCCGCTGGCGGGCCTCGTCGAGGTAGCTCAGGTCGGTGTGTTTCTGCACGTCGATCGATTGGTTCAGGAAACCGAGATCGCGCATGAGATCGACGCTTTTCTGCGTGCCGGCGATGTCGGGCTGCAGGTTCGGATCCCGGAAGTAATCCTTTTGCGTAAACAGCCAATCGGCGAACAGCGCCGGGGGCGCCTTGGAAAACGTGGCGGCGATGTTGACGGCCTCGTCGTGGTTCTTCGGATCGAGATACCAGCGCGTCGCCCGCAACGTGTCTTCGAGGAAATCCACGACCGCCGCCTTGTTCTGCTTGAGGAAGGCGTCGCGCGCCACCCAGAAGCCGAGTTCGGACGGCCCGAGGGCGTCGCGCTGGGTGAACAGGACGGTGGCGTTGTCGCGCAACTGCTTGTCGAAGGAGAACGGCGCCCCGAGGGAGATCATGTCGGCTTTTTTGTCGAGAAGCAGGCCCTTCATCGCGCCGAACGGCGCCTCAATGATCGTGTAGTCGCGCTTTTCCTCCAGGCCCGACTTGCGCAGCATGGCGCGCACGCCGATGTCGATGACCGCGCCGGTCGTGTTGACCGCGACAATCTTGCCCTTCAGGTCCGCGGGCGATTTGACGCCGCTGTCGGCGCGGACGAAATACTGGTTCGAGTAGCGGCCTTGCGCGCCGTCCTGGAATTCGTCCGCGAAGATGCGCAGATCGTCCATGCCGGCGTTGACCACCCCGAGTCCCAGCGAGGTGAAGTTCAATAATCCGACTTCGATCTCGCCGATCGCAAGCGCCGACACCATCGTCGGCGTGCCCTGATAGCGCACGGGCTCCATCGTATAGGATTTGCCGAAATGCGGCGCGAGGTCTTTCTTCACGAAGAGGATCGACGCGATGTTCGAGGCTGGAACGATCCACGCCACACGGATTTTGACCGGATCGGCATGGACCGCGTTCGTGGCGAGGACCGCTGCCGCGGCAAGACTTGTGACCAGGATGCTCCGCAGGTTCATGGTGTTCTTCCCCCCGTAAATAATCCGCCTTGAAGCGGCGTTATTGAACGCGTTTGCGCGCCTCTTCGACATAGCTCAGATCGGTGTACTTTTTGACGTCCATGGCGCCGTTTATAAAGCCGAGGCGCCGTTGCGCGTCGACGTTCGCCTGCATGGCGGCAAGATCGGGAGTGAGCGCCGGATCGCGATAGTAGTCTTTCTTCGTGAAGGTCCAATCTTCGAACAGCGCCGAGGGCGCCTTTGCGACGGACGCGACGATCTTGACCGCCTCCTCGTGGTTCGCCGGGTCGGAATACCACCGAAGCACACGCATCGCGTCCTCCAGGAAATCGACGATGGCGGCATGATTGGTCTTCAAAAATGTGTCGCGGGCCGCCCACACGCCAAGTTCGGAGGGGCCGAGCGCGTCGCGCTGCGTGAACAGCGTATGCGCGTCCTTTATCACTTTAGGGTCGAAACTGAACGGCGGGACGAAGGGCGCGAGCGCCACCTTGTTCTCCAGCAGCACCGCCGCGCTGGTGTTGAGGCCGGTCTCGATCACCGTGTAGTCTCGCTTGTCCTCGAGGCCCGCCTTGCGCAGCCAGAGGCGCATGGCGACGTCGACCATACTGCCGACGGAGTTCGTCGCCAGCGTCTTGCCCTTCAGGTCGGCGGCGGTCTTTGGACCGTCGTTGCGCACCATGAACGCGTTGGTGCCGTAGCCTTCGACTCCGTCGCGGAACTCGTCGGCGAAAACCCGCAGGTCGGTCATGCCCGCGTTCTCGACGCCGAGGCTGAGCGACGTCGAGTTTAGGAGCCCGATGTCGAGATCGCCGACCGCCATCGCCGTGATCATCGCCGGCGTCGCTTGATAGCGCGTCGCCTCGATCGTGTAGGATTGGCCGAAATGCGGGGCGACGTCTTTCTTGGCGGCGAAGATCGAGAAGAAGTTCGAGCCGGGCACGATATAGGCGACGCGCAGCTTGATGGGCGCCGCAACGCCGGGGCTCGCCAGCCCTAGAAATAAGGCCGCCGCGATGACGCACGGGCTCCGACGCTTCAAGCGCATGGCGTTTCTCCCCTTGTTCCGCTGATTAAATCCGCTCGTCCTTGTAAAATCAATTATGCGTTTCCCTGACATCATGCGTCTTTCGGACGCTTGACCGCGGCGGGCGCGCATGGTCCCAATCCTCGCAAGAGACGGGAGGGAGAAATCATGCGACGCGCGCGACGGCGGGACGTTCGGCGGTCATGACGCAGATCGTCATCGAAAAGCTGCGCCACCTCTACCGCCCCGCGCGCGGCAAGCCGGTCCTTGCGCTCGACGACGTGTCGCTCGAAATCCGCGAGCAGGAATTCATCGCGCTGCTGGGCCCATCCGGCTGCGGCAAGTCAACGCTGCTCTATCTTGTCGGCGGATTCCTGCCCATCGAAGGGGGAACAATCTCGGCGAACGGCAGGCCGGTCGCGGGTCCCGGCCCCGACCGCGGCGTCGTCTTCCAGCATTTTGCGCTCTTCCCTTGGAAAACCGTGCTGCAAAACGTCCTTTATGGCCTCGAGCGCGGGACATTCGCGCGCGCCGAACGCGAGGAGCGCGCGCGCCATTTCATCGGTCTCGTCGGTTTGCGCGGCTTCGAGGACAATTACCCCTCGCAATTGTCCGGCGGCATGAAGCAGCGCGCGGCGATCGCGCGGACGCTTGCCGTCGATCCAAAGATTCTGCTGATGGACGAACCCTTCGGCGCGCTCGACGCGCAGACCCGCGCCCTGATGCAGAGCGAGTTGCTCGGCATCTGGCGCGCTTCGCCGAAGACCGTCATCTTCGTCACCCACGACGTGCAGGAGGCGGTCTATCTGGCGGAGCGCGTCGTCGTCATGTCGGCGCGGCCCGGTAAAGTCAAAGCGATCGTCGACGCCAACTTCGACAAGTCCGCGCCCGATGTCCTGCGCTCGCAAGCTTTCGGCGAGAAGGTCGATCACATCTGGGGCCTTGTGAAGGAAGAAGCGATCCGCGCGCAGCAGGGGCGGGGCTGAGGATGCGCGCGCTTCTTCGCTACGCGCCGCTGCTTTTGCTGGCGCTCGCTTGGGAGGTCGTCGCGCGCACGGGGCTGATCTCGGATCAGGCCTTGCCGCCGCTGACCGATGTCGCGAAAGCGTGGCTCGATCTGGCGCGCGATGGCGATCTCGCACAAAACGGCGCGGCCTCGCTGTGGCGCCTCGTCGCGGGTCTCGCCATTGCGATCGGCGTCGGGGCCGCGGTCGGGCTCGCCATGGCGTCCTGGCGGCCGGTTAACCGAATGCTCGGGCCCCTCGTCGACGTTTTCTATCCCTTGCCGAAATCGGCTCTGATCCCCGTGACGGCGTTATGGCTCGGTTTCGGCGACGGCTCGAAAATCCTGCTGATCGCCATGGGCTGCATGCTGCCGGTGACGCTCGGCGCCTTCAACGGCGCGCGATCCTGCGAGCGCACGCTCGCCTGGTCGGCCCGCAGCCTCGGCGCGTCGCGCCTGCGCATGTTGTGGGATGTCGTGCTGCCAAGCGCGCTTCCGGAACTCCTGAGCGGCGTGCGCACGGCGATCGCGATCTCCTTCGTTTTGCTCGTCTCATCCGAGCTGATCGTCGCGCGCGCGGGGCTCGGCTATCTCATCGGCTTCCTCGGCTCCAACGGAACCTACGATTCGATGTTCGCGGTCGTGCTGACCGTGGCCTTCGTCGGCTTTTTCGCCGATCGCCTCTACCTCGTGGTCATGCGGAGGGCTTTGTCATGGCGGGAGTGAACGTTGCGCGGCCGCCGACCCTCCTGAGCCGTTCCGCGGATTTCGGATCGCAGTGGCTTTTGCTGCTGGCGCTGCTGCTCGCCTGGGAGCTTGCGACGCGCGCCGGCCTGTTTACGCCATTCATGCTGCCATCGCCCGAGCTCGTCGGCCTGCGCATCTGGAGCGACGCGCAGTCGGGCGCGCTCGCCGTCAATGTCGGCCTGACGCTCTACCGGGCCTTGACGGGCTTTGTCATCGCCGTGGCGCTCGGCGTGCTGATCGGCGTCGGCATGGCGCGCGGCGGGGTTGTCGGTTGGTTCTTCGATCCGATCGTCTCCGTCGGCTTCCCCATGCCGAAGATCACCTTCCTTCCGGTGATCGTCCTCTGGCTCGGCTTCTACGACACCGCGAAGATTTCGATGGTCGTTTTCGATGCGGTCTTTCCCGTGATCGGCGGCGTCCTGCTCGGCGTGAAGAGCGTGGAGAAGGAGTTGATCTGGTCGGCGCGCAGCCTCGGCGCGGGCGAACGCGAAATCTGGCCGCGCATCGTTCTGCCCGCGGCGATGCCGCAGATCATGACGGGTCTGCAGGTGTCGCTGCCGATCGCGATGATCGTGGCGATCGTGGCGGAAATGCTGATGGGCGGCTACGGCATGGGCGGAGCGATGGTGCAGGCGTCGCGCCTGGCCGATTCGCCCGGCGTCTTCGCCGGCATCGTCGAAATCGCGATCGTCGGCTGGGGCCTCGTCAAGGGCATGGCGCTGCTGCGCCGCCGGCTGCTCGTCTGGCATACGGAAAGCGACGCCGCCGTCAGCATCTGAGGCTGCCCCTTCAGCCGGGCTTGGCCGCGCCCGACAGGCGCCGCACGAGTCGATCGAGAAACAGCTTGGCGTCGAACAATTGCTTGACGCCGACCTGCTCGTTGAGACCGTGCACGCCGCTTTTGCCTTCCTCGCTGAAAATGCCCGAGACCCCATAGGCGGGAATGCCGTATTTGCGCAGCCAGCGGCTGTCCGTATAGCCGCCCGACTGCGTCGGGATCACCGGCACGCCGGGCCACAAGTCGGCGCTGATGTCCTCGACGGCCTTAAGGATTTCCGGCGAGAGCGGCGAAGCCGGGCTATCGACGACGCTGCCCAGCGGAATGACGGCGATCTTTTCGTCGGCGACCGCGACTTTCAGGCCGCGCGCCACGTCCTCGGGGTTTTCGTCCGGCAGCAGCCGGCAATTGATGACCGCGCGCGCGGTCTGCGCCATGGCGTTCTCGGCATGGCCCGCCTCCAGCATGGTGGCGACGCAGGTCGTGCGGATTTGCGCGTTGTAGGCCGGCCGTTGCGTCAATGGGGCGATCGCGGCCGGCCGGTTGTCGCCGGCGGCGAGAGCGGCCAGCGCCGCCTTCACGTCGGGGCTATCAAGCCGGGTGACGATCTGCAAATAGGCGCCTGTCACGGGATTGAGCCGCGCTGGAAATTGATAGTCGGCGATGCGCACGAGCCCTTCCGCGAGCTTGGTGATCGCGTTATCGCGGCGCGGCATGGCGCTGTGGCCACCCGGATCCTTCACTTCGAGCCGGAAGCTGCGATAGACCTTTTCGGCAAGTTGGATGTTTGAGCTGACCGGCTCGCCGTTCCGAAGGGCGCCGCCGCCGCCCTCGTTGATGGCGAATTCCGCGTCCACGAGATCGCGATGGTTCTCGAGCAGCCAGTGCGTCCCATCGTGCGGGGAATTGGCGAGTTCCTCGTCGGCGGTCAGCGCAAGGATGATGTCGCGGTCCAGCTTGATCCCCTCGGCGCGCATCCTGATGAGGTTGGCGACGAAAATCGACGCCATCGCCTTATCGTCGATCGACCCCCTCGCGCGAAAAAAGCCGTCCTGTTCCTGCAAAACGAAGGGATCGAAGTCCCAGTCCTCGCGCTTGGCTTCGACCACGTCGAGGTGGGCGGCGAGCAGCATCGGCTTGCGCGCGCCCGTGCCGCGCAAGCGCGCGACCATGTCCCCCTTCCGCGGTCCCGATGAGAGAACCCGCACGTCGCCGGGCGCGAAGCCGCCGTCGATGAGCCTCTGCGCCATCGCCGTTGCGGCGACGAGCGTATCGCCGACGGAATCCGTCGTGTTGATCTCGACGAGCTGTTTGTAGATCGAGCGGAACAGCGCCTCGTCGGGCGCGCCTTGCGCGCCGGCGGGCAGGGCGCCGAGCAGCGCGCCGGCGAGAAACAACCCGATGACGCGCATGCCGCCTCGCTGTTCGAAAGCCCGTCAGGATTTGACGAGCGCACGACGATCTCTGTCAAGCAAGGCTCAGACCGGCCCCCGAGTCGCCTCGCGCGTCTGGACGGGCTATGAGCGGCCATGACGATGCAACGCGACTTGGCGACGCAGGGGCCGGCGTCCCGCTTGCGGGATGCGCTCGGCGAATTTCTCGCCGCCTGGTCGCGCCGCCGCGTGCGGCCGGCGCCCAGACCGACGCGCCACTTCGGCGCAGTTCTCGTTCTTGCGCTATGCGCCGTGGTGGCGTTCGTGGGCTACCGGTATGACGCGCCGACGCTGTCGTGGACGCGAGGTCTGTCGCCGCCGACCATCGAAATGGCCGAGATCGCGACGCGCCTCGGGCTTTCCGGCTACATCTTCGCGCTGACGGCGCTGGTCGGCGTCGGCGCCGTTCTCGCGCGCGACTGGGGCGCTGGCCGGCGCATCGACGCCGGGCTGACCCAGCTCGCGCTCCGCGCGATGTTTCTCTTCGATACGGCGGCAGTCTCGGGCCTCGCCTCGCAGGCGTTGAAACACCTGTTCGGCCGCTCGCGGCCGCGGCTCTACGATGTCGTCGGGCCGTTTCATTTCGACATGATTTCGCTCAACGCGTCCTATGCGAGCTTTCCTTCCGGCCATGCGGTGACGGCCTTCGCCATGGCGACGGCGCTGGCGTACCTGGCGCCGCGCTTGACGCCGGCGCTGTTTTTCCTGGCCGTGTTGGTCGGCGCCTCCCGCGTGGCGCTGCAAGCGCATTATTTGAGCGACGTCCTAGCGGGGGCTGGGCTCGGCGTTGGCTCGGCGATGCTGCTGCGCCGCGAGTTCCTGGCGCGCCGTCTGATCTTTGCGCCGGCGGCGGACGGGATCCGTCTGCGCGGCGCGGGAATGATCTGGCCGGCGCTGAAGCGCGCTGCCGCGCGCCGCTGAGCGTCAGCCGGTCGCGCGCAGCCGCTCGAACCCGCGGTCGAGATCGGCTTTCAGGTCCTCGATGTCTTCGAAGCCGACCTGGAAGCGCAGCGAAGGGCCGCCGGGCGCCCATTGCGTCGCCGTTCGATAGGATGCGCAATCGAAGGGAACGACAAGGCTCTCGAAGCCGCCCCATGAATAGCCGAGGCCGAAAAGCTCCAGCGAATCGAGCATGGCCGCAACCGCCTGTTCGGAGACCGGATGCAGCACCGCTGAGAACAGCCCGGACGAGCCCAGAAAGTCCCGCTTCCAGATGGCGTGCCCCGGGTGGCTCGTCAGAGCGGGATGCAGAACGCTGTTCACTTCCGGCCGCGCCGCAAGCCAGGTCGCGAGCGCGAGGCCCTGTCGCTCGGCTTCGCGCAGGCGCAACTCCATCGTCCGCAGGCCCCGCAAAGCGAGAAAAATGTCTTCCGGTCCGGCGCACATCGAGAAGCAATCGAACGTCTGACGCAGGGGCTTGCGCCATTTTTCGTTGGCGGAAACGAGCCCCAGCATGAGATCGGAATGGCCGGACAGATATTTGGTGCCCGCCTCGATGGCGAGGTCGACGCCACGCTCATGCGGCGGGAAGAACAGCGGCGTCGCCCAGGTGTTGTCCATGACGACGCAAAGATCGCGCGCATGCGCCGCCGCGGCGATCGCCGGGACGTCCTGCATCTCGAAGCTCTGCGAACCGGGCGCTTCGACCAGAACGAGGCTGGTGTTTGGACGGATGAGATCGCCGATGGCCGCGTCGAGCGCCGGGTCGTAATAGGTCGTCTCGACGCCCATGCGCTTGAGAATTGTGTCGCAAAAGGTGCGGGTCGGCAGATAGGCCGAATCGGTGACGAGGATGTGGTCGCCTGCTTTCGCGGCGGTCATCAACGCCAAAGCAACGGCGGCGAGGCCGGTCGGCGCCAAAACCGTCTGCGCTGCGCCGGCGATCTCGGTCCAGGCGGATTCGAGCGCGTCGGTGGAAGGCGTTCCCTTCGTGCCGTAGGTGTAGCGCTGGCCGCGCGACGCGAGCGTCGTGTAGTCGGGA
Source organism: Beijerinckiaceae bacterium (assembly GCA_965276595.1). Classification (GTDB taxonomy): domain Bacteria; phylum Pseudomonadota; class Alphaproteobacteria; order Rhizobiales; family Beijerinckiaceae; genus Terripilifer. The sequence goes on along the minus strand of CBDIBA010000012.1, from coordinate 623,646 downwards.
AACAGCACGGTCGATCCGCGCCACGCCGGCATGTTGATGAAGCCGTGCTGCTCCTGCGCGTTGCGGCCCGCGTGCACCAGCCGCGTCTTGCGGCCGATGGTCTTGCGCGTCTCGGGCGTCAGCTTGCTCATGCCATGGTCCGGATCATGTCGGGTAGGGTGGTCGCAAGGCGCGCGCTGCGTCAAGTCCCGCGCGCCCTCGCGCCATTGAGCGCTTGACCCCAAGAAGCATTGCGCATGAGATAAACGCAAGACGCCGCGCGCCTGCTGGGGGGCGTGTCGCGCGACAGTCGGAGACCAGGCATGAAACGTTTCGTGTTCGCGATCGCCTGCGCCCTAGTGGCGGCGGCGTCGAGCGCGCGGGCTGGAACGCTCGATCAGGTGAAGCAGCGTGGATCGCTGACCTGCGGGTCGAATACCGGCCTGCCGGGTTTCGGCTTGCCGGACGACAAGGGCAATTGGACCGGGCTCGACGTCGATCTGTGCCGGGCGATCGCGGCGGCCGTGCTGAGCGACGCTACGAAGGTCAAGTTCATTCCGCTGACCGCCAAGGATCGGTTCACCGCGCTGCAATCGGGCGAGATCGACGTGCTCATCCGCAACGGCACCTGGACGCTTTCGCGCGAAGCCGACCTCGGTCTGCTCTTCACCGGCATAAATTATTACGACGGCCAGGGTTTCATGGCGCGCAAGTCGCTCAACGTGAATTCGGCGCTCGAACTTAATGGCGCGTCGATCTGCGTGCAGCAGGGCACGACAACCGAATTGAACCTTGCCGACTTCTTCCGCAGCCACAACATGAAATATGAAGGCGTCGTCTTCGCCACCATCGACGAAACCATCAAGGCCTACGACACGAGCCGCTGCGACGCGTTCACGACGGACGTCTCGCAGCTCTACGGCGAACGGATCAAGCTCGCCACGCCCGACGATCACGTCGTCCTGCCCGAGATCATCTCGAAAGAACCGCTCGGACCTGCCGTGCGCCAGGGCGACGATCAATGGTTCGACATCGTCAAGTGGACGCATTTCGCGATGATCAACGCCGAGGAGTTCGGCGTCACGCGAGCCAACGCGGACGAGAAGCTTAAATCCGAAGACCCCGGCGTGCGCCGGCTGCTCGGCGTCGAAGGCGATTTCGGCAAAGGTCTTGGGCTGACCAAGGATTGGGCCTACCGGATCGTCAAGCAGGTCGGCAATTACGGGGAAATCTACGACAAGAATGTCGGCGATGGGTCGGCGCTCAAAATCAAGCGCGGTCTCAATGCGCTCTGGTCGAAGGGCGGCCTCCAATATGCGCCGCCTGTCCGCTGACGCGCGCGGGCGCCGCCGCATGATCGTCGTGGTCTGCGGCCACGGATGAGCGCCAACCCCGCCGAAGCCGCCGCGCCACGCGTCTCGCCGCTCTACGATCCCCGGCTTCGCGGCCTTCTCTACCAATGCGTCGCCGTCGCCGTCGTCGCCTTCCTGTTGTGGGAAGCCGCGACGAACGCGATCGAAAACATGCGCGCGAGCAACATTCCGACGAATTTCGATTTCTGGGACAAGACGTCCGGCTTTGACATCAACTTCACGCTGTTCAGCTACTCGGCCGTTTCGACATACGGCGCAGCCTTCTGGGTCGGTCTCCTCAACACGCTGCTGGTGGCGGCGATCGGCATCGTCGGCGCGACGATCGTCGGTTTCGTCGTCGGCGTCGCGCGCCTGTCGACCAACTGGATCGTGTCGCGGCTTGCGCTTGTCTATGTCGAGTCTTTGCGCAACGTGCCGCTGCTTCTGCAACTCCTATTTTGGTACAACGCGGTGCTGAAGCCGCTGCCGGGCCCGCGCCAGTCGATCGTCATTCCCGGCGTGTTCGGGGCCCCGCTCGCCTATCTGAACAATCGTGGCCTTGTCTTGCCGGCGTTGACCTTCGGCGCGAACGCATGGTGGACGCTCGCCGCCTTCGCGCTCGCCGTCGCCGTCTCCATCGCGTTCGGCGTATGGGCGCGCCGCGCCCGCGAACGAACCGGCGCGCGCTATCCCGTTTGGGTCGTCGGCGCCGCGCTGATCGTCGGCGCGCCGCTCGCCGTCGTTCTCTTCGCCGGCGTCTCCGTGGCGGTCGATTATCCCGTGCTGCGCGGCTTCAACTTCTCCGGCGGCGCACGGCTTCTGCCGGAACTCGTCGCGCTCGTTCTCGGTCTTACGCTCTACACGGCGGCCTTCATCGCGGAGATTGTGCGCGCCGGCGTGCAGGCGGTGCCGCGCGGCCAGACGGAGGCGGCGCGCGCCCTTGGCCTGCGCGCCGGGCCGCTCCTGAAGCTCGTCGTTCTGCCTCAGGCGATGCGCATCATCACGCCGCCGTTGACGAACCAATACCTCAACTTGACGAAGAACTCGTCGCTCGCCGTCTTCATCGGGTATCCCGATCTCGTCCAGATTTTCGCCGGTACGGTCCTCAACCAGACAGGAGCGGCCGTTCAGGTCATCGGCGTCACCATGGCCGTCTATCTGGCGATCTCGCTCGCGACGTCGTTCGCGATGGGGCTCTACAACCGCCGCATGGCGTTGACGTAGATGACGGACGCCACGTTGCAAGGCGATGTGTTCGTGCGCGCCGCCCCCTCGCCCGTCCTGGCGGCGCCCGCGCTTGGCGGCGGCGTGGCTAAATGGCTTCGCGCCAACCTATTCTCGGGCGTTTGGTCCAGCTTGGTCACCGTACTCGTGGTCGCAGCTCTCGCATGGATTGTGCCCGGGCTGGTGCGGTATCTTTTGACCGACGCGGTGTGGATCGCGCCCGATGGCGCAGCGTGCCGCGCGCCTGGGGCGGGCGCCTGCTGGGCCTATGTCGGTCATAAGCTCTCCTATTTTATGTATGCGTCCTATCCCCGCGAGGCCGTCTGGCGCGTGAACGCGACGCTTGTCGCCGGGGCGCTGCTGGCCGCCTGGCTTCTCTGGCCACGCGCGGCCGCCAAGCGCATCGGCGTCGTGCTGTTCTTTCTCGTCTATCCCATCGCCGGCTTTATCCTGCTTTGCGGCTGGGGCGCCGTCGGCCTCGCGCGCGTGGATACCGACCTCTGGGGCGGCGTCTTTGTCAGCCTGCTGGTGGCGGCGGTCGGCATCGTCGTCTCGCTGCCGGGCGGCGTCCTCCTGGCGCTCGGCCGGCGGTCGCGGTTGCCGGCGGTGCGCGTCCTCAGCGTCGTGTTCATCGAGTTCGTGCGCGGCGTGCCGCTGATCACCGTACTCTTTATGGCCAACACCATGCTGCCGCTGTTCGTGCCGGCGAACTGGACGCCGGATCGGCTCGCCCGCCCGCTGATCGGCGTCAGCCTGTTCGCATCGGCCTACATGGCCGAAGTGGTGCGCGGCGGCCTGCAATCGATGGACAAAGGCCAATTCGAGGGCGCGATGGCGCTGGGGCTCGGCTATTGGCGCATGATGCGGCTCATCATCCTGCCGCAGGCGCTGGCGCGGGTGATCCCGGGCATCGTCAACACCTTCATCGGCCTGTTCAAGGATACGACGCTGGTGGCGATCGTCGGCATCTACGACTTTCTCCGAACCGTCGACACGGCTCGCCTCGATCCCGTCTGGGCCGGCCCGACGATCTCGACGACCGGGTACATCTTTGCGGCCTTGTTCTATTTCGTCTTCTGCTTCGGCATGTCGCGCTACTCCTTTTTTATGGAGCGCCGCTTGTCGAGGTCCCACAATCGATGACGGAGCGCCTGTGTCCGAGACGGTAGGCTCCCCTTCGCCCGGCGACGCCGTCGTCTTCGAGGCGGTTAACAAATGGTATGGCGACTTCCACGTGCTGCGCGATATCAACTTGCGTGTGCGGCAAGGGGAGAAAATCATCATTTGCGGCCCATCCGGCTCCGGCAAGTCGACCCTGATCCGCTGCGTCAATCGGCTTGAGGAGCATCAGCGCGGTCGTATCGTGATTGAAGGCGTCGAACTGACCAACGATCTGAAACGGATCGATGAAATCCGCCGCGACGTCGGTATGGTTTTTCAATCGTTCAATCTGTTCCCGCATCTCAGCGTTCTCGAAAATTGCATGCTCGCGCCTATGTGGGTGCGCAAGACGCCGCGCAAACAGGCCGAGGCGCTTGCGATGCGCTATCTCGCGCGCGTGCGCATCCCCGAACAGGCTTCAAAATATCCCGGCCAATTGTCCGGCGGCCAGCAACAACGCGTCGCAATCGCGCGCGCTCTGTGCATGGACCCCAAGATTATGCTGTTCGACGAGCCGACTTCGGCGCTAGATCCTGAGATGGTTAAAGAAGTGCTCGACACGATGGCGAGCCTCGCGGCGGACGGCATGACGATGCTTTGCGTCACGCATGAAATGGGTTTTGCGCGCCAGATCGCCGACCGCGTGGTGTTCATGGACAGCGGAGAAATCGTTGAAATCAATGCGCCTTCTCAATTTTTCTCAAATCCGCAGCATGAACGCACGAAGGCGTTCCTGAGCCGGATCCTGCATTGAGGTTGGCGTTGGCGTTTGCACACAAACAATTAACACGCGACGCAGGACCGGCCGTTAAGCAGCGTCGATGCGCGCGTTAAGGATTTCCCGTAGACGGTTTAAATCGTCATTTACGCGCGGCAGGCATAGTTCCCCCATGTCCGTCACATGGCGGGCATGGAGCCCGGATGTGTTCGCCTCGTGAGGAGTTACCTATGAAGTCCCTGTTTGCGCGTTTCATGAAAGACGAGTCTGGCGCGACGGCCATCGAATATGGCCTGATCGCCGGTCTGATCTCCGTCGTCATCATCACCGCCGTCACGACGGTCGGCACCAAGATGTCGACCGACTTCTCTAAGATCGGCGCCAACCTCTAATCGGTAGCCGCTGCTTCGGTTGAAAGCCCGGACCCCGCGTCCGGGCTTTCGTGTTTTAAGCCAGCGTCGTGTGGGTCGCGCGCCTCTCGACAGCGATGACGCGGCTATGTTGGCCTGCCAGCGCGCCGGCCCTCGCGTCGGGGCAAGCCGAGGCGTCTACTGGCCGCGCTTCGCGTCTGTGGCGAAGCGCACGGCTTCCTCGGCGGCGCGGAACAAAGCCGTCGCTTTGTTGGCGCATTCTCGATTTTCGGATTGTGGATCGGAATCGTAGACGATGCCTGCGCCCGCCTGCGCATGCATCTTGCCATCCTTGATGATGGCGGTGCGCAGCACGATGCAGGTGTCCATTTCGCCTGACGCGCCGAAATAGCCGATGCATCCGCCATAGATGCCGCGGCGATCGACTTCGAGCTCATCGATGATTTGCATGGCGCGGACTTTCGGCGCGCCCGACACGGTGCCCGCGGGAAATCCGCCGCTCAGCGCATCGATGACGTCACGGCGCGGATCGAGTTGGCCGACGACGTTGGAGACGATGTGCATGACGTGGCTGTAGCGCTCGATGAAAAATTGATCGGTGACCTCCACCGTGCCGATGCGCGCGACGCGGCCGACATCGTTGCGGCCGAGGTCGAGCAGCATCAAATGCTCGGCGCGCTCTTTCGGATCGGCAAGCAGTTCTTGCGCGAGCGCTTCGTCTTCGGGCGCGGTCTTGCCGCGCCAGCGCGTGCCCGCGATCGGCCGGATCGTAACCTCGCCGTCACGTACGCGCACCAAAATCTCCGGGCTCGAGACGACGATCTGGAAGTCGCCGAAGTCGAGAAAGCAGAGATAGGGCGAAGGGTTCACGCGGCGCAGCGCGCGGTAGAGCGAGAAGGCGGGCAGTTCGAACGGCGCGGTAAAACGCTGCGACAGAACGACCTGAAAGACATCGCCTTCGCGGATATAATCCTTCGCCCGGTCGACCATCGCGAGAAAACGCTCCGGCGGCGTGTTCGACGTGGCGGCCTCTGCGACCAGACGCGGCGCGGCTGCGGGTGGGACATGCGACAGCGGTCCTTCGAGAACGGCGACGATCGCGTCGATGCGCGCGCAGGCGCTCTCCCATGCGGCGCGCGCGGCGATCCCCGGCTTCGGTCGCAGCGGCGTGACGACGTGCAACTCGTCCTTGACGGAGTCGAACACGACCATGATTGTCGGCCGGATCATGATTGCGTCGGGCGTTCCGATGTCGTCTGGCTTCGCCGGCGCCAGTCTCTCCATCTGCCGGACCATTTCGTAGCCGAGATAGCCGAAAACGCCGGCCGCCATCGGCGGCAGCGCCGCGCCGGCGGCCACGGCGCTTTCCGCGATCAGCGCGCGCAGCGAGTCGAGCGGCTTTCCCTCGCAAGCCTCGAAGGCCTCGCGATCGTAAAAGGCGCGCCGATTGATCTCGGCGCGATCGCCCTGCGAGCGCCAGATGATGTCGGGATCGAGGCCGATCATGGAATAACGGCCGCGCGCAGCGCCGCCTTCGACGGATTCGAGCAGGAACACATTGCCGCGACGGCCCGCAGACAACTTGATAAAGGCGGAGACCGGCGTCTCGAGATCGGCGATCAGGCGCGTCGAGACGAGGATCGGTTCTCCCGTCTCGTAAGCTCGGAAAGCGACGTCTTGCGCGGGCTCGTACACCTACTGGTCGCCCGCGCCCGAGCCGCCGATCGCCGCCCGAAACGCCGCATCGTTGACGGTGACGCCGGCGTCGTCTTGCGCCTTGACGAGATACTCGCCCAGCAGGTCTTCCGCATAGGATTGCTTCAACTGGTCGCGGACCGCCTTCATGACGTCCGATTCCGCGTCGAGCGGCGGCGTCACGCTGTCGAGCACCTTGAACACCGTGCGCCCGTCTCCGACGGCGGCCGAGCCGGCCTTGCCGGACGCTCGATTGAACACGGCGAGGACGACGGATTGGGGGACCGAGGTTGTGCCGAGCCGGCGCACATCCGAGACCTGCTTAACGGCCAAAGAGAGTTCCTTGCCGACGTCATCGATGCTTTCGCCGCCATCGACCTTTTTTACCAGATCCTGAGCCTTGTCTGAAAGACGACGCGCGATCTCGTCGTCGCGCCACGCGGCGACAACCTTGTCCTTCACTTCGTCGAGGGTCCGATCACGGGCCGGATCGATCCCCGCGACTTCGAACCAGATCGAGCCGCCGTCGGGTGTGTTCAGCGTGTCGTTGTCGACGCCGATGTTGGAGGCGAAGGCGGCGCGCAAGAGAGCGTCGCGCTCGGTGAGATCGGGGACTTCGGCGCCGGACTTGTCGCGGCCGGATTGGTCGATCGCGTCGATCGTGCGCGCCTTTTCGCCCACGGCGGCGGCGGCCTCCGCCAACGCTTTGCCAGAGGTGCGCTCGTCTTCGATCTTGTCGCGCAACGCGTCGACCTTCTGCTTGGCGCGCGACAGCGCGATCTCCTTCTTGAGATCGGCTTCGACGTCCGCGAACGGCTTGACGCTTTCCGGCGTCGCCGCGACGACGTGAACGATGGCGTAGCCGAATTGCCCCTTCACGGGTTCGCTGGTGGCGTTCGCGGCGAGACCGAACGCAGCGTCCGCGATGGCAGGATCGAAAATCTCCGCCTTCGTGACGTCGCCGAGTTCGGCGACCTTGAGATGGGCCTGCGCGGCGACATCGCCGAGGCTGGCGCCGGCCTTGATCTTGTCGCTCGCCTGTTTGGCGGCCCCTTCGTCGGCGAAGACGACCTGTTGAACGTCGCGCTTGGCCGGCGACCCAAAGCGCTGGCCCTTGACCTCGTCGTAGAGCTTCTGCGCGTCTGCGTCCGATACGGAGGATGGATCGACCAATCGACTCGGCGTGATCGTCAGAGTCGCGAGCTTGCGGTACTCGGGCGCGCGGAAACTCTGCTGGCGCGCTTTGAAGTAAGCCTCCAGAGTCGACTGGTCGGGCGGCGGGATATCGCCGGCGGACGAGGCGGGGAGATCGACGTATTCGATGCTTCGGGTTTCGTCGCGGAACTCGTGGATGACCTCCAGCGCCGCGATCGGCGCCGGCATGTCGCCGGTGATCGCGCCGGCGTATTCCTGGCGCAGGTAGAGTCGCCGCTGCTCGCGCACGAAACTCTGCTCGCTGTAGCCGTTGTCTCGCAAGATCGAGTTGAATCGGGCCTGGTCGAACTGCCCGTTTGGTCCGGCGAAGGCCGGATCGACGAGAGCCTTTTTGACGATTTCCTGGTCCGACATGGCGAGGCCGAGCGCGCGCGCGCGCTCATCGAGCGTCGCATCCCCGACGAGTTGCGCCAGGACTTGCCGGTCGAGGCCCATCTGCCGCGCCTGTTCGTTGGTGATCGGCCGGCGCGCGCGCTGCTGCAGGTTTTGTAGCTGCCGTTGGTAGAGCTGACGCACGTCGTCGGACGAGATCACGGTCTTTCCGACCTTGGCGACCTCGCCGGCATTGTAGCCGACGAAAATATTGCCGATGCCCCAAATAGCGAAGCTCAAGCTGATGACGCCCATCACCACGGCCATGATGATCCGTCCCACCAAGCTTTGGGACATTCTGCGCATGCCATCGAGCATAAGATGTCTCGCGTCCGTGTGTTCGCCGGTGGAAAACGGCGCGGACTATAGGGATCGCCTTTTTGCCGCGCAACGCGACCATCTAGGCAGGTTTGCGGCGCGATGCTAACCGAAGCTGGCGTTTCAGGAGCGTTCGATGGCGGAACGACCCCGTCCCCTCGTGGCGGGCAATTGGAAGATGAACGGGTTGAAGGCCTCGCTCGCTGAACTCGGCGCGATCGCGGCGGCCTACGACGAGACCTTGCGCGCCAAAGTCGACCTGCTGGTCTGCCCGCCTGCGACGCTGGCCTGCGCGGCGGTTGCGGCTGTGCGCGGCTCGCCCGTCGCCGTGGGCGGTCAGGACTGCCACGCCAATGCGTCGGGCGCGTTCACCGGCGATCTTGCGGCCGAAATGCTGGCGGACGCCGGCCTGACCTACGTGATCGTCGGGCATTCCGAGCGGCGCGGCGAATGCGGCGAAACGGACGCGATGGTCCGCGCCAAGGCGCAGGCGGCGATGCGGGCGGGGCTTGTCGCCATCGTCTGCGTCGGGGAGACGGAGGCGGAGCGGCGAGCAGGAGAGACGCTCGACATCGTCGGCGTCCAGATCGCCGGCTCGATCCCGCCGGGCATGACGGCGCGCCAGCTGGTCGTCGCCTATGAGCCGGCCTGGGCGATCGGCAGCGGGCTGACGCCGACCGTCCAGGATGTCGCCGACGTGCACGCCGCCGTTCGCGCGCGGCTAAGCGCCGCGCTCGGCGAAGCCGGCAAGGAGACGCGCATTCTGTACGGCGGCTCGGTGAAGCCGTCGAACGCCGCCGAGCTCATGACCGTTCCCAATGTCGATGGAGCGCTGGTCGGCGGGGCCAGCCTCAAGGCGTCGGATTTCATGGCGATCGCCGGCGTCTACCGAGACGCCTAAAGTCGTGGCGTCAGCGGGCCGCATGGTGTAAGAGCCCGCCAATCGAGGCGCGGCGCGCCCGGAACGGACCCTCCATGCAGACTGTCGTCATCGCGTTCCATCTGATTGTCGTTATCGCGCTCGTCGGCGTCGTGCTGCTCCAGCGCTCGGAAGGCGGCGCGCTCGGCATCGGCGGCGGCGGCGGCTTTCTGACGGGGCGGGGGCAGGCGAACGCCCTGACGCGGGCCACCGCGATCCTGGCGACGCTGTTCTTCGTGACGAGCTTGGCGCTCACCCTCATGGCGAACTTCAACCGCGCGCCGAAATCGATGTTCGACGGCGCTGCGCCAGGCCAGCAGCAAGGCCAGCCTGGCGCGCCGGATTCGGCCGGGTCGGGCGGCGTGCTCGATCAACTCAAGCAGATCGAGCAGAATAAGCAGGCCGCCCCGCCTGCGCCGACGGCGCCGGAGCCGCCGCGGCAGTAAATTCATCGTTCGCAAGCGGGCGGGGCCGGGAGACCGGCCCTTTCCTGTTGTGCGACCTGTGGACGGGAGCGGACAGCGCGAAATTCCGCTCCCCGAATCGTTCCCGGACGATTAGAGGTAGGCTCCCATGGCGCGGTACATCTTCATCACCGGCGGCGTGGTCTCCTCCCTCGGCAAGGGCCTGGCGTCGGCGGCTCTGGGCGCTCTTCTGCAGGCCCGGGGCTATACGGTGCGCCTGCGCAAGCTCGATCCGTATTTGAATGTCGATCCCGGCACGATGAGCCCGACCCAGCACGGCGAGGTTTTCGTGACCGACGACGGCGCGGAAACCGACCTCGATCTGGGTCATTACGAGCGCTTCACCGGTCGTCCCGCGACCCGCCGCGACAACATCACGACGGGGCGCATCTATCAGGAGATCATCAGCAGGGAGCGGCGCGGCGACTACCTGGGGGCCACCGTGCAGGTGATCCCTCACGTCACCAATCATATCAAGGAGTTCGTGCTCGCGGACAACGAGAGCATTGATTTCGTTCTCGTCGAGATCGGCGGCACGGTCGGCGACATCGAAGGCTTGCCGTTCTTCGAGGCCATCCGCCAACTGGGCAACGATTTGCCGCGCGGACACGCCATTTACGTGCACCTGACGCTGTTGCCGTTCATTCCGACCGCCGGCGAATTGAAGACGAAGCCGACGCAGCATTCGGTCAAGGAACTGCGCTCGATCGGCATCGCGCCCAACATTCTTCTATGCCGCACGGACCGCGAAATCCCGCGCGAAGAACGGCGCAAACTCGGCCTCTTCTGCAACGTGCGCGAAAGCGCCGTCATCGAAGCGCACGACGTGTCGTCGATCTACGATGTGCCGCGCGCCTACCACGAAGCAGGGCTTGATCGCGAGGTTCTCGCCGCGTTCGGCATCGAGCCGGCGCCCAAGCCGGATATGAGCCGCTGGAACGCGATCAGCGAGCGCACGCATCGGCCGGAGGGCGAAGTCACCATCGCGATCGTCGGCAAGTACACGAGGTTGAAGGACGCCTACAAATCGTTGATCGAAGCTTTGACGCATGGCGGTTTGGCGAACGGCGTGCGGGTTAAGATCGATTGGATCGAGAGCGAGGTTTTCGAGGGCGGCGATCCGGCGCCCCATCTCGAAAACGTCAACGGCATTCTCGTACCGGGCGCTTTTGGCCAGCGCGGCGCGGAAGGCAAGATCCTTGCGGCGCGTTTCGCCCGCGAACGGAAAGTCCCGTATTTCGGCATCTGTTTCGGCATGCAGATGGCGGTGATCGAAGCGGCGCGGGCGCTTGCCGGCGTCGCCGACGCTAATTCCACCGAGTTCGGCCCGACGAGCGAGCCGGTGGTCGGTCTGATGACGGAATGGATGCGCGGCAACGAGTTGGAAGAGCGTCGCCTGGGTGGCGACCTGGGCGGCACGATGCGGCTGGGCGCCTATCGCGCCCGCTTACGGCAAGGGTCGAAGATCGCCGGCATCTACGGTTCGCTCGACATTTCCGAGCGTCACCGCCACCGCTACGAGGTCAACACGGCCTATCGCGAACGGCTCGAGGCGAAAGGCCTCTGCTTCGCGGGCATGTCGCCGGACGGGTTGTTGCCCGAGACCGTCGAATTCACCGATCACCCGTGGTTCATCGGCGTACAATATCATCCCGAACTGAAGTCGCGGCCCTTCGAGCCGCATCCGCTGTTCGCCAGTTTCATCGAGGCCGCCAAGGAGCAGAGCCGTCTTGTCTGACCGTGGCGTTTTGCCGCCGAATTACGGGCATCGAGAAGCCTTTCGCGCGGCTTTGCTAAGGCTATGTCCGATTGCCCGAGCTTGGCATCTCGCTTATACGAAGGCGGCTTGCGAAGGGGCGGCGGCCCTCCCGATGGGTCGTTTTGGGATGGAGAACACGCTTGGCTGACGATCGGGACGCTATCTGCTCCAAGATCATGGAGTTCATCCATTCCGAAATGCAGGACAAAAGCCTTCAGTTCGACATGAATACGCCGATCGAGTCGGTGAAGATCGATTCGATCGACGTGATCCACGTCATCTTCAAAGTCGAGGAAGAGTTCAAGACCACGGTCGATTTGCCTCAGGATTCGAAATTCGAGACAGTCGGCGATTTCGTTCGCACGCTCGCCGACTTCGTGCCGACGGCGTGACCATGAGCGCAGGGTGGGTGGACATCACGGGTCGGGGCGTCGTTTCCGCCGCCGGACAATCGATCGATTTGTTCTCGAAATCCATCCTTGCGGGCAACGGGTATATCGGGCCTTTCGTCGAGCGCAATCCGCCGCCGCCGCCCAAGCCCGAGGACGCGGCGGGCCTGAACCTGCGGTTCAGCAAGGGCGCGCCCATTCGCGATTTTGATCCGAGCGCGCATTTCGACGAACGCACGCTGAGCGGAATCGACCGCTTCAGCCAATTCGCGGCGGTCGCCGCGAGGCAAGCCTGGAAAGAGGCGGGTCTCGATGTCGAACCGCCGCCGGGCGAGCGTGTCGGCGTCATCATCGGGACGGCCAATGGCGGCCATGACATCTTGGAGGCTGGCTGGCTCCGCCTCCTGCGCGAAGGACGCAAGCCTGTGCCGCTGACGATTCCCATGTCGATGCCCAATGCGCCGGCAAGTCGCATCGCGCGGGAGGTCGGCGCGCACGGGCCGGTCTTCGCGGTTTCGAGCGCTTGCGCCTCGGCGGCTCACGCGGTGTTGCTGGGCGTGATGATGATCCGCTCCGGCGCGGCCGACGTGATGATCGTCGGGGGCGCCGACACCTGCTTCACCTTCGGTTATCTGCGCGTCTGGGACGTGCTCCGCGTCGTGTCGCCCGACGTCTGCCGGCCCTTTTCGAAAGGCCGGCTCGGCATGTCGATCGGCGAGGGCGCGGGCGTCGTCGTGTTGGAGAAGCCGGGCCGCGCGAAGGCGCGTGGCGCGCGGCCGGTCGCGCATCTGGCAGGCGCCGGCATGAGCAGCGACGCAGGCGACCTGACGACGCCCAATGTGCAAGGCATGATCACCGCGATCCGCGGTTCGCTCAACGATTCCGGCCTTGCGCCGGAGCGCATCGGTTACGTCAACGCGCATGGAACGGGAACGCTCGTCAACGATCGTACGGAATCCGCCGCCATCCGCACCGTGTTCGGCTCTTCGACAGATCGGTTGCCGGTGTCTTCGGTGAAATCGTCGCTTGGCCACGCGATGGGCGCGTCAGGCGCGCTGGAGCTTCTCGCCACGATCGCAACGCTGCAGAAGCAGATTGCGCCGCCAACCCTGAATTTCCAGGCGTCCGATCCCGATTGTCCGCTTGACGTGGTTCCCGAAGGACCGCGCAAGATCGAGGTTGAGGCGGCGCTGTCGAACTCGTTCGCCTTTGGCGGCTTGAACGTGACGCTGGCGGTGGCGCGCGCATGACGAGTCTTGTCTCGCGCGGCGACCTCACGATCGAGGAGGTGAAGACGGACGCGCAGCGCGATCGCTTCTTGTCCGTGCCGCACCTGATCTACGCCGACGATCCGACCTGGGTGCCCCCGCTTCATGTCATGGAGAAGCGTCGGCTGTCGCCGAAGCACAATCCGTTCTTCAAGGCGGGTGAAGCCGTCCTGTTCGTCGCGATGCGCGGCGGTCAGGCCGTCGGCCGCATCAGCGCGCAGGTCAATCGTCGCTACCAGGAGATCCACGACGACGGCGCCGGGCATTTCGGCTTCTACGAAAGCATCGACGATCCGTCGGTGACGGAAGCGCTTGTCGAAGCGGCGGCGTCCTGGCTGCGCGCCAAAGGCTGCAAGCGCATGGTCGGCCCGCTGAACTTTACGATCAACGATGAGAGCGGCCTGCTGGTCGAAGGCTTCGACACGCCGCCGGCGGTTTTTATGACGCAGTCGCGTCCCTGGATGGGGCCGTTGCTGGAGCGCGCCGGCTTTGCGAAGGATATGGACCTGCTCGCCTACCGAATGGATCCCATGAACGCGGGCGCCGATTTGCGTCGCATGGCGCAGCATGCGCGGAACTCGGGTCGCATCACGCTGCGGTCCGCCGACATGTCCCAGTATAAAAGCGAGGTCGCGCTGCTCGTCGACATTTTCAACGACGCCTGGAGCGACAATTACGGCTTTGTGCCCACCTCCGTGGAGGAGATGGACCTCGTCATCGGCGAGATGCGCTATTTTTTCCGTGGCAGTTTCGCGCGTTTTCTGCTGCTCGACGGCGAGCCCGTCGGCGTTGCGATCGTGCTGCCGAACTACAACGAGATCGTTGCGCCTTGCGGCGGCAAGCTGATGCCGTTCAACTGGGCGCGCATGCTCTGGCGGCTCTTGCGTCAGAACGTGAACTCGGCGCGCTTCACGCTGCTCGGCATCCGCAAATCGGCGCGCGGCGGGGCGATGGGCGCAGCGATCATCGCCCTCATGGTCGACGCCTACTTGGAAGAAGCCAAGCGTCATCATCTCCATTGGGTCGAGTTCTCCTGGATTTTGGAGACCAACCGCGCCATGCGGCGATTCGCCGAATTGGCGGCCGGCGAGCCGGTGAAACGCTACCGGATGTACGCGCGCGATCTTTGATGAGGTGGGGATGAGCGACGCGAAGGTGATTCTAATCACGGGCGCTTCATCGGGCATCGGACGCGCCTGCGCGGAACTGCTGCACGCGCGTTCGCACATCGTTTATGGAACCAGTCGAAAGGCCGCCGCCGGCGAACTTTGGCGAATGCTGCAACTCGACGTCACCTCCGACGAGTCCGTTTCGCGCGGCGTCGCGACGATCATGGCGGAGCAGGGCCGCATCGACGTGATCGTCAACAACGCCGGCCTCGTTCTCGCGGGCGCGGTTGAAGACACGAGCCTCGACGAGGCGCGTTTGCAACTCGACACGAACGTTCTCGGCGCGATGCGTGTCTGCAAGGCCGCGCTGCCGTCGATGCGGGACCGGCGCGCCGGTCTCATCATCAATATCGGATCGCTTGGCGGCCGCGTCGGTCTGCCGTTCCAAGGCTTTTACAGCGCCAGCAAATTCGCGCTCGAGGGATTGACCGAGGCGCTGCGCATGGAACTCGCGCCCTTCAACATCGACGCCGTCGTGGTGGAGCCGGGCGACATCGCGACGGGCGTCGTCGAGAACCGCGTGCGTGTCGCGGGCTCGGGCGATGGCTCGGCCTATCGCGCGCCCTTCGTGAAGACGGTCGCGGCCTTCGAAAAGGAGGAGCGCGGCGGCGCGGCGCCGAAAATCGTGGCGGCGCGCATCGCCTCGATCATCGCCGAACGACGTCCCGCGGTGCGCTACTCGGCCGGGCCGCTTTCGCAGCGCGTCCTGACGAGCCTCAAACCGTTCCTGCCGTCGAAATGGTTCGAGTTCGGCCTGATGGCGTACTACGGGCTCAAGCGCGGCGCTTAACGGCCGTCAAGCGCGCCCAGCACGCGCGCGGAGGCGAAGCCGTCGGCAGGCTGAAGTCCTGCGCTGAGCTGAAAGCGATGGATCGCTTCGCGCGAGCTCGGCCCGAAGCGCCCATCGATTTTTCCGTCGTAGAAGCCGCGGTCGCGCAGCAGCGTCTGCAGGCGAATGCGGTCGGGCGCGGCGAGCAGGCGCAGGTCGGCGGGCCAGGCGCCGCGCACGGACATGCGCCCGGCGATGGCCTCGCCGAGCAGCGCCACCGACATCGCGTATGAGTCGGAATTGTTATATTGCTTGATGACCCAATAATTGTCGGCCAGCAGAAAAGCCGGCCCGTTCGCGCCTGCCGGCAAGTAAAGCGTCGCGTCGCCGCTGGCGGGGAGGGCGCCCCCGTCGGCGCGTCGGAAGCCGTGCGCCGCAAAACTTGAGAACGGAGCCTCCAGCGCACGCCAGTCGAAGCTCGCCGGCGTCGTCGTCTCGGCGCCCCAGAGCGCGCCTCGCCGCCAGCCCTGAAGTCGCAGGAAATGCGCGATCGAGACCAGGGAATCCGGGATCGATCCCCAAATATCCGGCGCGCCGTCGCCGGAAAAGGCGACCGCATATTTCATATACGCGGAGGGCAGGAACTGCGGCTGGCCCATGGCGCCGGCCCAGGAGCCTTTCAGCCGCGCGCGCGAGACGAAGCCTTTCTCAAGCATGACGAGGGCGGCGACGAACTCGTCCCGGAAGGTCTCGCCATCCGGCCGCACGAAGGCCAGCGTCGCGAGCGACCGCAGCACGTCCTTTTCGCCGGCCGACGCTCGGCCGAAATCGGTTTCCATGCCCCAGACCGCCAGAACGATCTCGGCCGGGACGCCCTCCGCGCGCGCGATACGCGCGAGATCGCCGGACCAGCGCGCGAGTTCGGCGCGTCCGCGCGCCACACGCGCGTGCGACACGGCGTCGTCGATATAGGCTTTGATCGGGCGTTCGAACTCAGCCTGTCGCGCGCCGGAGGTCGCCAGCGTCGGGTCCGGCGTCAAGCCGGCGATTGCGCCATCGAAGGTCGCCGCCGTTACGCCACGCGCCGCAGCGGGCGACCGAAGCGTTTCGAGGAAGGCGCCGAACCGGCCATCGGCCGCCCGCGCCAGCGCGCGCCCGCAAAACGCCGATGCGACGCCGCCCGCCATCACAAATCGGCGCGTGAGGCGCGGCATGGCTCAGCCGAGACCCGGGACGAACATCTCGTCCGGCGTCACGATGCGCGGCGACAAGCCTTGTTCGTGGACGTAGCGGCCGAGCGCCGCGAGGGTCGGCCGGTTGAGCTCGACGCCATACGGCCACCAGGTCCGGCCGAACACCGACCAGAGTTCTTCTACATGGTCGAGCAGCCAAGGCAGTCCGACGCGGAGCGCGTCCGTGTCGTAAAGCTCGTCGAGCGCCAGCGCGCGCGCGCGCTCGAACGCGTCGAACAAGGCGCGCGCCGCCCAGGGATGCTCTGCGAGCGTCGCTTTGCGCATTGCCAGCGCATGCATGATCGGGAAAATCTTCGTGCGCTGATAGTAAGACCGTTCCACCTCGCGGTAGTTGGGAAACAGCCGCGCGATGCGCGGCGAGCCCGCAAGGAAGCTCGGCGGAATGTAGATCGACAGCAAAGCGTCGAGCCGATCCTGCGCCATCATGCCTTCGAGCGTTTCGCCCGGACCGAGGAACGCAACGCTGACGTCCGGCGGCGGCGAAAGCGGGATCAGCGGCGTCTCCGTCGGCTTGTCGAGGCCGCCGACGAACCATTGCATGTCGCTCTGCCGCACCCCGTACTCGTCCTGCAACAGGCCTTTCATGTAGACGGTCGCCGTCGCCGCAAATTGCGTCGTCCCGACGCGCTTGCCTCTGAGATCGGCAGGCGCGTGAATGCGGGCGCCGGCGCGCACATAGATGCAGGAATGCCGGAAGAAGCGCGACAGCATGACGGGAACGCCGACGAAGGGCGACTCTCCGCGCCCGATCAGCCCCGCGAGCGAGGCGAGCGACAATTCGCTCGCGTCGAAATCCTGATGCTCCAGCATACGCGGGAACATCTGGCGCGGCCGCAGCACTTCAATCTCGAGGCGCAGTCGGTCGGGTTTTACGCGCCCGTCCATGAGCGGCCGCGTCCGATCGTAGTCCCAGCAGGCGAGTTTCAGCGAAACGTCGCCGGCGCTCACAGGATGAAGCTCACCGATCCCAGCGAACCCAATTCATGCGATTTCAGCACCATGCGGCGTTCTTTGATGAGGAACGATCCGTTGGAGCGCTCGAGGATGTAGCGGCTCGAGCCGACATATTCGCCTTTATGCTCGTAGCGGCGATAGCGGTGCACGATGAAGTTCGCCGTGACCGTAATCGTGTCGCCCTCGATCGCCACGATGCGGACGTTGCCGACGATCCGCGACAGGTGCGACTTGGGAAATTCCGCGTGGCAGTTCGGGTCGAGCACGCGAATGACGCGCTGCCGGATCCGCTCGCGATCATCCGCGACGATGAACAATGCGGAGCGGTGATCGCCATCCGGATCGTCGTTCGGCGGCACGAAATAGCACGCATCGTCGGTAAGGAGTTCCTCCCATTCCTTGAGGCGCCAGTTGTCGAGCAACTCGGCTTCGCGGAACAGGAAATCTTCGATTTCGGCGCGGGTGACGGGCGCTTGCGCCTGCGCGTTCATGCGGCGGCCCTCATCATCTTGTCCCAGCGCCGCCAAAACAGGCGCAGATGATACTCGTCGCTGTTCAGTTGCTCGCCGCCCTCGCGTCCCATGCCGCGCGACATTTCCGACCAGCGGTCGTCCTGCCAATTGGCCAGACCCTTCTGCACCATTTCGAGCGCTTCGACATCGTCGGGCGTCGCGAAGCCGCCCGGTCCATAGAAGGTGAGAAAGGCGTCGAGACGGCGCGCCCTGGCGCTCTCGCTCTCTTCGACGGGACCGAGCGCCCAGGCGACGACATGCATCTTGCCGACGCCCTCGGGATAAAATGTCCGCACGGTGACGGATGAGCCGTCGTTGATGACGAGGTTCGGAAAGATGACGAGATTGCGGTTGGTGTCGGCGACGCGCGTCGCGCGATCTTCGCCGAGGCGCTGAACGAGTTCCGCGCGAATGGCTTCCATCTCGGGCTTGGCGTCCTCGCCGTAGAGCGCAATCCATTTCGCGACCGGCCGTCCGCGAAAGTTCACGTTGTCTGTCGTGAAGTGGCCGTTGCCGAGATCGATCGCATACCCCTTCGTCGGCAGGACGAGGCCCGCCTCCTTCGGCGGCTCGACCTTCACGCCCGAGTTCTTCATGAAGTTGAGCCAGGTCGAGTGCGTCGAAGGCAGGTGATAGTCGTCGACGCTGTTCTCGACCATCAGCTTCCAATTGGCGTTGACGTCGTATTCCTGCGTGCCTGGCAGGATTTCCATCCGTCCCGAGGGCGATTGATCGATGACGAGATCGATATAGTCGGTCGCCTTGCCGAGATAATCTTTCAAGGAGACGGCGTCTGGATCGAGATTGAGAAACCAGAAGTCGCGGTACTGTTCGAACCGCGCGGGACGCTTCAGCCCAAGGGCGCTCTTGTCGAACGCTTCCGTATAGGCGTCTTCGCCCGGAACCCGCGCGACGGCGCCGTCGTTCGCGTAGATCCAGCCATGATACGCGCACATGAATCGCCGCGCATTGCCGCTACGCTCCGCGCAGACGATCGCGCCGCGGTGACGGCACGTGTTGAAGAGGCAGCGCACCTCGCCCTTCTGATCGCGCACGAAGATGACGGGGCGGCCGGCGACGCGCCGGGTTTGAAAGTCGCCCGGCTTCTTGAGCTCCGAGCCATGACCAACGTAAATCCAACATTTGGCGAAAATGTCGGACATCTCGCGGCGCAAGACGTCTTCGCTGACATGCACCGAGCGGTCGAGGAGAAACAGGCCTTTCTCGCGATCGTCGATGACATAGGAGCCGTTGGCGTCCATCGCGAAACCTCGTGGGGATTGGCTGCGGCATCCTTAGATTTGGGCGCCGGGGGTGTCAATTCAACCGCCATCGGGCATAAGACGACGAAAGCGACGGGCGAAACGGAGGACTGGATGGCGGCCGAAACCCGAGTTTTTCTTTGCAAAACCGGCGATCTGGAGCCCGGCCAAGTCCGCAAGGTGGAGCGCGTCGATGGACCGGCGATCGCCGTCTACAACATCGAGGGGACGTTCTACGCCACCGACGATTGCTGCACCCACGGCCTTGCGAGCCTCGCGGAGGGAACGCTCGAAGGCGACACGATCGAATGCAACATGCATTTCGGGGGCTTCCATGTGCCGAGCGGCAAAGCGGTCTATCCGCCCTGCACGATCGACATCCGCACCTATCCGGTCGAGGTGGCAGGCGACGATGTCGTCGCCCTTGTGGCGGCTTGAAGTGGCGTGGCTCTTGCGTGACGCAGATCCTGAACGCCATAGCTGTTCCCAATCTGGGAGAACCTCATGCGAACCGCCGAAACGCTGAAAGGCCCCGTCGTTTTCCTTGACTACGATCAGGCCGAACTTGACCGCTGCTACGATCAAGCCAATTGGGCGTCGAACCGCGACATCGTCCATGTCCGCACCGACGCGCACAGCATCCTCTCCCGCGACACGCTCGCCAACATGGAGCGTCTCGCCTACGGTCCGTCGGACATCGAGCGGCTCGATCTCTTCCGGACGAAAACGCCGGACGCGCCGACGCTGATCTATGTGCATGGGGGCGCCTGGCGCACCGGAAGCGCGTCGCGCTGCCACGCGCCGGCGGAAACTTTCGTGCACGGCGGCGTCAATTATATCGCGCTCGATTTCATCAGCGTCGACGAGGCGAAGGGATCGCTGTTCCCGATGATCGAACAGACCCGGCGCGCCGTCGCCTGGGTTTACAAGAACGCGAAGAGTCTCGGCGCGGATCCCGAGCGGCTCTATGTGTTCGGGCATTCTTCGGGAGCGCACCTGACAGGCAATATCCTGACGACAGATTGGCCGCGCCTGCATGATGTTCCGATGACGATCCTCAAGGGCGGCTTCGTGTCGAGCGGCATGTATGACCTCGCGCCGGTGCGGCTTTCCGCGCGGAGCAAGTATGTCAACTTCACCGACGAAATGGTCGAGGAGTTGTCGTCGATCCGGCATCTCGATCGGCTGAACTGCCCCATCGTGGTCGCTTACGGCGATCAGGAATCGCCGGAGTTCCAGCGGCAGAACCGCGAGTTCGCCGCCGCCGTCGAGAGCGCCGGCAAGCCGGTCAAGCTCGTCGTGGGAAGAGGCTTCAATCATTTCGAGATCGCCGAGAGTCTTGCAAATCCCTACGGTCTGCTCGGTCGCGAGGCGCTCGCTCTGATCCGCGCGACGAGCGAGCGCTGACATGAAGGCCGCCATCATCCGCGGCTTCGGGCCGCCGGACGTCATTCGCATCGAGACGCTACCCGACCCGACGCCGCGGTTTGGCGAAATCCGCATCGCAATCCACGCCGCGACCGTCAACCGCGTGCTCGACGTGGCCCTCCGCGCCGGGACCGAGCCGCAGCGCGAACCGGTGCTCCCGCTGATCCTCGGCGTCGATTGCGCCGGAATCGTCGAGGTCATCGGAGAGGGCGTGACGCGGTTCAAAGTCGGGCAGCCCGTGGCCGCCGCCGGCGTCATGCCGCTCGAGCCCTGCCGCGAGGATGGCGAGGGGTACGCTGGCCCCCAAGGCATGATGGGCGTCAAGCGGCCGGGCGGCTTCGCCGAGCGCGTCTGCGTTCCCGCGTGCAAGGTCACGCCGGTGCCGACGGCCCTCGGTTTCCACGAGGCGGCGGTGGTGATGCGGCATTTCCCGACCGCCTGGAATTTGCTGGTCAACGTCGCCGCGACGAAGCCGGGCGAATGGGCGCTTATCATGGGCGCGAGCGGCAATCTTGGGGGAGTCGGCGTTCAAGTGGCGCGTCACATTTGCGGCGCGCGCGTGATCTGCGCGGCCGGATCGCGGGCGCGCGCCGAGGAAGGGCTCGCGCTCGGCGCCGAGGCCGCGATCGACTATTCGTCGCAAGACATATGCGCCGAGGTCCTGCGCATCACCGGCGGCAAGGGCGTCGACGTGCTCTACGACAATGTCGGCAATCCGAAGTTCCTGCCGCAGGCCTTTTTGGCGCTCGGGGTGGGCGGACGCCTCGTGACCGCCGGCGCACACGCCGGCCCAATCGTGCCGATCGACTTCGATCACCTCTACGGCAATCGCATCACGATCCGCGGCATGCCGGGCTACAACGCCACAGACATTCCCCGCTGCTTCGAGGCCGCCGCGCAAGGCAAGATCAAGGCGCGAATCGCGCATATTCTGCCGCTCGCCCAGGCGGCCCAGGCCCATGCGATGATGGAGAGCGATCCCAGCGTCGGCAAGATCGTGCTCGATCCGACGCTGGGCTGATCGCGCCGCCTTGCCGATCGGCGGCCCGGCGCCTACGTGTCCCTGCGACGCGGCGAGGAGCTTGGCATGTCGATCGAAACGGAGGCTGCCGAACTCGCGCGCTGGATCGAACAATCGGACGCGGCGGTCGCGTTCACCGGCGCCGGAATCTCGACCGAATGCGGCATTCCGGACTACCGTTCGAAAGATCGCGCCTGGGCGCGCAATCCGCCGATGCCGTTGAGCGAGTTCCTTGCGAGCGAAGACAACCAAGTCTTGTCATGGCGCCGAAAGTTCGCGAGCGAAGACTTGCATGGCGACGCGCAGCCAGGGCGTGGCCATCGAGCGTTGACGCGCCTCATCGAGCGCGACAAGTTGCTTGGCGTTATCACGCAGAACATCGATGGCCTCCATCTCGCGTCCGGCGCGCCGCGCGAGAAGGTCGTTGAATTGCATGGCGACGGCACGCATGCGACCTGTCTCACCTGCGGCGTCCGCCACGAACTAACGCGTATCCGCGCTGCATTCGAAGCGAGCGGCAAACCGCCGCGCTGTCTGTGCGGCGGCATTGTCAAGACGGCGACGATCTCTTTCGGACAAGCCATGCCGCAGCAAGCCATGGCGCGGGCGCGGCGGTTGAGCCTCGCCTGCGATCTGTTCATCGCCATCGGCAGTTCGCTGGTGGTCTATCCGGCCGCCGGCTTTCCATTGCTCGCCAAGGAAAACGGCGCGCGGCTCGTCATCGTCAACAACGATCCGACGCCGATGGACCACCTGGCCGATCTCGTTCTTCGCGGCGACATCGGCGAGCTTCTGACGCCGTTGCTCGATTAGAATCGCCAAGCTCTCGCGTTCGAGATCATCCACAACTTCATGCAAATTGGACTTGGCGCGATGCGCGTCGATGATAATCTTCATTTGGCTTTCATGCGAATCAGCGGCTGATTCGAAGAGCCGATGCAGACCTCGAAAGCGTGTTGTTCGGGGCGATCGTGCGGGGGCGTCGACGTGAGCGGCAAGGATCCATCGGGTTCGGGGGTTGACGCGAACCTGACGCAGACCTCGGGCGAGGAGCGGCCGCTCGATCTCGTCGAAATCGCCGGTCGCATCAAATGGTTCGACGTCGGCAAGGGATACGGGTTTATCGTGCCCGACGAGGGGGGCGCTGACGTCTTGCTGCACGTGACCGTGCTTCGGCGCGACGGCTTTCAGACGGCCCCGGAAGGCGCGCGCGTGATTTGCGAAGCCCAGCAGCGAAGCCGCGGTCTGCAAGCCTTTCGCGTCATTTCGATGGATGAGTCGACGGCTGTGCACCCCTCGCAACTGCAGCAGCCGCGCACGCATGTGCAGGTCGTCGCCACGAGCGGGTTCGAGATCGCAATCGTGAAGTGGTTCAATCGTGTGCGCGGTTTCGGCTTCCTGACGCGCGGGGAGGGAACCGAGGACGTGTTCGTGCATATGGAAACGTTGCGCAAATACGGCATCATGGACCTCAAGCCCGGCGACAGTCTCCTGGTGCGCTTCGGCCCGGGTTCGAAGGGCCTTATGGCGGCCGAAATCCGCCCGCTCGAGACGGCGCTCCCCGCATCGCACTGAGCCGGCGCCATGGTTCGCATTAAATGTTAAACAGGCTCGGCTTGCCTTGCGCCCGCTGTTCGCGCAGGCTGCGCCGATGTGCGCATCACGAACGCCCTCCTGTCCCCGGTCTGCGCCGCTCGCGCTGCGTATTCTGATCGCGCTAACCGTCGCCGCTCCCGCGGGCGTCGCGTCGCCCATCGCCGCCTACGCTCAGGCGGCCGCCAAGCAGGCCGCGCTCGAGCCGATGCGCATTCGCACTCAGAGCGGCGATCATCTGTTCTCCGTCGAGGTCATGCGGACCGACCCGGAACGTGAGCGCGGGCTGATGTATCGGCGTTTCCTGCCAGCCGATCGCGGCATGCTGTTCGATTTCAAAAGCGAGCAGTCCGTCGCCATGTGGATGAAGAACACCTACATCCCACTCGACATGGTGTTCATCTCGCGGGCGGGCGTTGTCGTGAATATCGCGGAAAACGCCGAACCTTTGTCGGAGCGCATCATTCCTTCGAACGCTCCGTCCTACGCCGTGCTGGAATTGAATGCGGGCATCGCGAGGTCGATCGGGCTCAAGCGCGGCGATCGCGTCGAACAGGCGATGTTCAACAAATAGGTCGCTGCGCCACGATCCGCGACCACTGGCGAAGGCTTGGCCTTAGCTTTGGGAGCGCGAGAGCGTGATTCGGCTGGGCGCCGAGCGCGCCGGGCATTCATCGCTCCGCTTCGGAACAACCGGATGAGGCAAATGTTCTCGCTTCTGGAAACAACGGAGGCTCGACATGGATCAGACCGAAGGCAAAGCGGAACATGCTTGGGATCTGATGGAGAAGATCGGTGTCGCCATGTTCGTGACCCATGGAGATGGCGACGGCATGCGCGCGCGTCCGATGGCGGCTCACGTCAAGCCCGATGAGAACGCAATCTATTTCCTGACCGACGCCGACGCTGCGAAAGATCATGAGGTCGACGAAAACGCCGCCATTTGCATCGCGTTCAGCGATCCGAAGGCCAACAAATTCGTGTCGGTTTCCGGCGAAGCGCAGGTCACAAACGATCGCGCCAAGATCAAGGATCTTTGGTCGACCTGGGCCAAGGCCTATTGGGATAGCGCCGACGATCCGTCGATCCGCCTCCTGCGTGTGACGCCCGAGAGCGCGGAATATTGGGACGCGCCCGGGCGCGCCGTGGCGTTCGTCAAGATGGCTGCCGCGGCCGTATCGAGCACGCGTCCTCATATCGGCGAGAACGCTAAGGTCAAGCTTTAAAGGGTGCTTTCGCTTTACTCTCTAACTTTCAGGAATGGAGTCTGTCATGGCTGCGAAACTATGGCGTCCCGCTTCGTCGATTTACGCGAACATCGATGAGGCTCAGAACTCGGCGACTGGAACGATCATCGGGGTGGTGATCGGTGTGGCGTTGACGGCGACCTTGTTCCTGTTCTGATTTCCTATTTTGACAATATCGCCTGGCCGGTTTGAGCCAACGCCTTGCGGCAAGGGGTCTTTGTTTCGACACGTCGGACGGCCGGCCGGATGGGTGGCGACCCCGGCAGGACTTGAACCTGCGACCTGCCGCTTAGAAGGCGGCTGCTCTATCCAGCTGAGCTACGGGGTCAGCGTCGAGCGTCAGTGTGTCCACTGGTCGCGTCGGCCGGCTCGAAAATTGTCGGCGTAGGAAAACGTCTTGCTTTTGACCGGTGCCGGTTCGACGACGCGGGCGGCGACGCCCTCCCGCTCCGCATATGCGAGCGCTTCCTCTTTCGTCTCGAACCACAAGCGAATCTGCGACTTCATATCGCCCGAACTCGTCCACCCCATCAGCGGCTCGATTTCACGCGGTTGCTCGGGCTCGTACTCCAAGACCCAGTGCTTCGCCTTGCCCACGCCGGACTGCGTGGCGCTTTTCGCGGGTTTGTAAATTCGGGCCGTCATGGATTTTCAGCCTTGCGGGTTCGACCCTGTATACGAGCCGGGGCGAGGTCTGGCAATTTGCGACGCAGCGCATGTCGCTTCGCTGGCTCGAATGTTGCCAACGCTGTTGCCGCCCGACGCCGACAGCGGTCTTGGATGTTTAACTTTGACTTGGACGACCGCCTTGCGATTCACCCGACGCCGCACGTCGCCCACCGTTTGCGTCCTGAGTCTGCTGTTGATCCTTGCGCCTCATGTCGCACCGGCGCGCGCGCAGCCCGCAGCGCCCGACAGCTTCGCCGGCAAGACGATCACGCTCAGTTACGGCGCCTCGCCAGGCGGCGTTCTCGATTTGCAGGCGCAGTTGATCTCGCGTCATCTTGGCGCGCACATCCCGGGCGCTCCGAGCGTCGTTTCAAGCGCGGTTCCCGGCGCAGCCAGCAAAATTCTGGCGCGACATATGTTTAGCGCCGCCCGCAAGGATGGGTCTGAAATCGGTCTCGTCTTTCCTGGCGCATTGCTCGATCCGCTTCTGGGCGAGGGCGCGAGCGGCTACGATCCGCGCCGCTTCACTTACCTTGGCGGCTCGCACTATGAAGCGCCCGTCTGCCTCCTACGCAATGACGCGCCGGCCAAGGACGTTGACGAGCTGTTCAAGACGGAAGCGGCGTTCGGCGGTTCGGCCCCGGGCAGCCCCACTTACGATTTCCCCATGATCCTGAAAGGGGTTCTCGGCGCCAAGATCAAGATGATCCGTGGGTATCCCGGCGGTCAGGAGATGGCGCTCGCCATGGAGCGCGGCGAACTCAACGGCACGTGCGGGTCCTGGTCGCAGCTGCGCGTGCGCTACCCCGGCGTCATCAAGGGCGATCTGCCGTTCCGCATCGTCGTGCACGGCGACGAACGCGCCGATTCCGACCTCGGCCGATCAAGCGTCCCATCTGCGCTCACTTTTGCGCGAACGACCGATGAGCGCGACGCGCTGCAATTCTTTCTCGCGCAAAACGCCTTCGCCGCGCCGTTTCTCCTGCCGCCGGACGTCGATCGGTCCCGCCGCGACGCGCTACGCCGCGCGTTCGACGAAACCATGCGCGATCCCGTCTTGCTCGAAGACGCCAAACGCATGAACCTCGATGTGGAAGACCAGAATGGTCAGTCCGTGGAGGACGGCGTCGGGCGGCTGTTCGCTGCGCCAGCCGCGATCGTGCAACGCGTCAAGGCGGCGCTGCGTTAGCAAGCCTCAGCGGTGCAGCGTCTGGCGTGCGGTCGCAACACCCACCATCACGACGATCTCGCCGCTGTCATCGACGACTTTGATGCGCAAGCCGGGCTGCTCCGCCGTCTCGGCAAGATCCTCGATGTGACGCCAAACGTCAGAAAGGTCCATAACATCAAGCCGCTGCTCGCGTAGGATCGCGCGGGCCGGATCGACCAATTGAACGTGAAAACGTTGCATCGTCTCGTCTCTGCCACGGCGGCCGTTAAACCTCGCGAAAGCGGCGCGAATGAGTCCGTGCTGCTCACAATGCGCCGACCTTCGTCGCACGTCCCCGTAACGGTTTGGAGACAGCGCCGGCGTCTGCGTTCACGATGCAAAGGAAACGCAAAGCCGCCGAGACTGGGAGGCTCGGCGGCTTTGTGGAAAGTCGATAAGCGCTAAGCGACGGCAGCGCGTGGCGGCGCAAACGTGAAGCGGCTGTGACCGAGATAGTTGGCGACCGCGCCCAGGGCGATGGCGCACCCATGCGCGAGCGACTCGACGAGCGGTGTGTCGCCCGAGACCAGCAGCCCGACCTTGGTCAGTCCGATCGACACGATCAGAACCACGACAGCGCCGCCGGCGTTGACCGCAAGGAAGCGCAGGAGTTGAACGGACACGGAAACGTCGGGACGCTTCCACACGACGCCGCGGTACAGGACGAACCCCGCGACGAGCCCCACGACATAGGCGAGCAGCACCGACGCCGCGAAGGAGAAGAGCAGCGAGAACGCGATGCGCGCGAGCCAATTGATCGCGGCGGCGCTTCCGCCGCACACGAGAAAGCGAACGACGGGACGATCGAACGTCGGTCGCATCAGAAGCTCCCCGCGACGACCGCCATCAGGAAGGCTGCGCCCAGCGTTCCGCCGAGCAGGAGGCTCGTCTTATCCTTGATCGCGAAGGCGACGGGATCGTCGTCGAGTTCGCCGCGCTGCGACAGGAGCCAGATGCGGCCGAGCCACAGAAACAGCACCACCGGCGTCGCCCAGAGAAAGTTCGGCGCCGTGTAGACCGCGGCGCGGAATGCTTCGGCTGTCAGATAGAGCGAGAACAGAACGATCGCCGAAGCCGCGCTGCTGAGACCCATGGCGAGCAGCAAGGGTTCGTCGCGGGCGATATAGCCACGACCTGCGATGCTGACCTTGTTGTGCAACACCATGCGCACGACCTCGGTGTGACGCTTGGCGATCGCGAGCGACAGGAACAGCGCCATCGAGAAGACGAAGAGCCAAGGCGAGATCACGGCGCCGATCGCGACCACGCCCAGGAACAGGCGCAGCGTGAACAGCCCCGCGAGCATCGCGACATCCAGGATGGGCGTCCGCTTGAGGCGGAACGAATAGGCGAGCGTCGCGGCCATGTAGACGCCGACGACGGCCGAGACCTTCCAGTCGACGAGGATCGACAGCGCGAAGCCGAGACACAGGAGTTCGACCATCAATCGCAAACCCCGGTCGAGACGCAGCGCGCCGGACGCGAGCGGCCGGTTGCGCTTCGTCCAGTGCGCGCGGTCGTCGGCGAGATCGACCATATCGTTGAGGAGGTATGTCGCCGAGGCCACGAGGCCGAGCGCGAGAAAGGCCATTCCCGCCCGCTCCCAAGCGAGCGGATCGAGGGCGAGGCCGGCCAGGCCGACGGGCGCGAAGATGAGGGCGTTTTTGGCCCATTGCTTGAGCCGCAACGCCTTGACGATCAGGCGCAGCCCCTTCGGCGCGCCCTCGATCCTCATCGTCGGCTTGCCGAGCGCGGCGACGCGGCGACTCAGCCGCGCCGATGGATCGACGATCACGCTTTCGCTGGCGAGCGCCCAGACAGCGATATCCTCGTCCGAGTCTCCTGCGTAGAGGAAACCTTCCGGAAAGCGCGCCGCCAGCGCCGCCGCCTTGACCTCGCCTTTGAAATTTTGCTGGCCATTCGACGCCAGCGTTTCGCCGATGAAGGGAAAGCGAGCGGCGATGCGGCGGGCCATCAATTCGTCGGCCGCGGTCGCCAGCACGACGCGACGGCCTGCGGCGAACTCGTGTTCCGCCAACGCCACAACCCGCTCGTTGGCCGGCAGGAGTTCGGTCGCCGGTGGCGAGAACTCCGCCAGTTTGCGCTTGAGAACCGCTTTACCGCGCAGCAGCCAGTAAGCCGCAAGCAGGATGACCAACGGGTTGCGCTTGAGCATGCAGGCGAAGCTCTCGAACAGCACGTCGGTTCGCAGGAGCGTGAAATCGAGATCGAGAACGAGCGGCTGGTCGAGCGGCGCGGCGAACGCCGACCGCGCAGGAGAACGGCGCTCCGCCTCGGCGAGAATCGAGCCGCCGCCCGTCTCTTTCTGGAACACCATTGTACTGGGTTGCGTCATCTGCCTGGCCTCCGACATCTGTCGGCTTCCAGGCAGCGAGAATCGTTCCGGGTCTCGCTCGAGGCTTCAGGCGAAGGGTTAACCCAGAGGCCTCGCGACCGGGAACGCGTTGCGCCTTGAGGCGCGCGCGTGGTATTTGCGCCGAGCGGGGTATGGCGCAGCCTGGTAGCGCGGAAGTTTTGGGTACTTCAGGTCGCAGGTTCGAATCCTGCTGCCCCGACCACGAGGTGGCTGTACGCCCCGGAGACATGGGTAACGGATTGTCCCTAAGACATGGGTGACAACCTCGCGCCGAACCTCAACCGCCAGATCCCGTCAAGTTCGATGAACCGCGGATGAATCGCCGGTTCAGGGCGCTTTCAGCGTTTTGCGGTAATCTTTTGGGGCTGGGGACGGAGAGGAGAAGCAACCATGATGATCAGCGTGAAGGCTGCGGCTCTCGCCGCGGTGGTGCTCGGCGGTTCCGCGCTCGCGGCGGGCTCGGCGTCGGCGATGCCCGTCGGCGTCGATCCGGCGGTCGCCACGGGTTCGGATGTCGCGCCCCTGGCGCAGCAGGCGCGTTGGGTTTGCGGTCCATACCGTTGTTTCTGGCGGCCGAACTACTTCGTCGGGCGCCCCTTCGTTGGGCGTCCCTATGGCTACTGGGGTCGCGGGTGGGGCTGGCGCCGCCACTGGTAAGATCGGCGCATCGGTCGTTGCGGAGACGTCCCGTCGAAACCGCTCGGCGGGGCGTTCTCATCGTATCGCGAGCGCCGGTGCGGCGTTGCCTTCGTTCGACGGGCTTGGCATACGTGGATGCACCGCGGGTGTAGCTCAATGGTAGAGCAGCAGCCTTCCAAGCTGAATACGAGGGTTCGATTCCCTTCACCCGCTCCAGTTGTTTTGCGGTCAGGCGGCGGAGCCCCAGATCGACGCCCAATCGGTTCCGGCCATATCGACGACGGCGCCGTCGGCTTCGTAGAACTTGTTGGGGATCTGGAACATCGCCAGGGTGAGCGCTCCGTCGGGCGCCCAGGCGGAATGGCGGCTTCCGGCCTCGCGCCAGACGAACTCGCCGGCGTTAACGGCGACCCCCGCCGCCGGGCCTTCGAGATCGACCAGTTTACCCTCGATCACATAAGTTTGCTCGATTTTGACATGCTCATGATCGGGCAGCACCGCGCCAGGCTGAAATCGCATCAGCGACGTCGCCAAGCCGCTCGCCCGATCGAACAGCAGGATTTTGACCTCGCACCCGGGAAAACGCGTCGGCTTCCATTCCTCGTCGTTGGGGCGCACCACGTGAGAATGGCGACCGTCCTGCGTCAGGGCTGTGGCTCGCTCGTTCATTGAAGGCTCCCGCAATTGGAACAGGTGACGCCGAACAATAACATGAGACGGCGGCAACGGCGTGCAAGCGCCGAGTTCGCGTGAGCCCCCGATTTGCCGCGCTTGCGCCTCACATGGATTTTACAGGGATTGGGGAGCGTCGCTGTGGTTTTGACGCAACTTAAGCGATTGGCGGCCGTTTTGAGCCCAGTTCTTTGGCCGCGCGGAAGTAGCACGTTAGGAGCCCTAATTTGAAAGTGTTCGGCCTTCCTGGTCGCTGCGGCGTTCGGCCGGCTCATGAAAAGCTTATCCAGCCGTGACCCAAGCGACATCGCAACCCGCCGCCCGGAAGACTCCGCGGGATCCGCGGGTCGACTTTCTGCGCGGTCTTTCCCTCATCTCGATTTTCGTCGATCACATCCCGCACAATCGGCTTGCCGACTACACCTTTCACAACTTCGGCTTCAGCGACGCGGCGGAGATTTTCGTGATCCTCGCCGGTTTTTCGGCGACCATGGCGTATGGCGGCGTGTTCGACCGTTACGGGTTCAAGGCTTGCGCGACGAAGATCGCGGCGCGCTGCTTCAAGATCTACGGCGTGCAGATCGTATTGATCCTGTCGACCCTGGCGATCGTCGCCGTGTGGACGCGATCGTTCGGGACGCACGCGCTCATCGTCGGACCGCTTTTGCGCGACGGTTTCAAAGGCGCTTTGCGCGGCGTCACGCTCGAGGCGCTCCCGACCTATCTCGACATCCTGCCGCTCTACATCGTTTTGCTTGCGATTTTCCCCATCGTTCGATGGACGATCAGCAAGAGCCCTGCCGCGACGCTGGCCGGATCGTTCCTGCTTTACGCCTGCTCAAACGTCTTGCACTGGAATCTTCCCAACATCGTCGATCCCTCGGCGGTGACCGAGTGGTACTTTGATCCGTTCACGTGGCAGCTCGTCTTCGTGCTCGGGGCCGTGCTGGCGACCGCAACCCGATCCGAAGCCCCATGGCTGACGCGGCCGCAACCGATCGTTCTCGCCTTGTGCTGGGCCTACCTTGCGTTCGCCTTCGTCGCGGTCGACGCTTGGTCGTTATGGCCCAAGCTGTTCGGGTCGGATTTTCCCAGCGTCGCCGCACCTTTCGCCATCTTCGGCAACGAGCCGAAAACCTTTGTGACGCCGTGGCGCTTGGCCCACATCGCCGCGCTTATGTACGTCGCCTTGACGTCGCCACGCTTGATGGCGCTTGCGCGGCTGGCTTGGCTGCGTCCGATCGTCGCTAGCGGGAAGCACTCTCTCGAGGTTTTCGCCGTCGGCTGCGTGGCCGCGTTGCTTGGGCGTCTCGCGTTCAACACGTTCGGTGTAAGCGTCGGCGCGCAGGTCGTCGTCAACGCAGCCGGCGTCATCGTCATGCTCGCAGTCGCCGTGGCCTTGGAGGGCGCCTCGCCGAAACTTCGGTTAAAGTTGCTGAGGCGCAAGCGTCCGGCCATCGAGGCGCGGGCTTAGGCAAATGGTCGTTAGCGCGGGAATGCGCGGCGCCAGATATCGACGAGCAGCGATCCGAGGCCCAGTCGTTTCGAAACCCCGAGCGCGCGATATCCGGCCAAGCCGAGCGAGACGCGCGCGGTTTCTTGGGACGACCCGCCAACTTGCACGATGTAGCCGTAATTCAGCGCGCGGAAGAACGTCGCCGCGGTCGCTTCATCGAGCGCAAGGTCGATGACCGCGACGTTCGTCTCGCCGCGTTGATAAATTTGCTCCAGAAGGTCGCGTAGGTCGGCGCGCATGCGCAGACGATCTCCTCCCTTAGCAACCTCGTTTGGAATCGCGCGGTTCTCTGTCGATCGTCGCCTCGTTCATACAGGCGATCGTCGAGCTTTGCAGCCGCACGGCTCCGATATCGTTTGCTCAGCGGGTTAGGGCGCGACGCATTCGAGCGGACGCGCGACGCCGAGGTTGCCGACGATCGCCTCATAGCCGCAGAGCGGCTCTTTCCACGGGTCGCAGCTCAATCCATGCGCCCGAATGAACGAGAGGCACTTTTCGTGGCGGGCTTCGAGCGATGCGCCGTCCGCGACGCGCTCCGACGACGCGGCGTGTCGCTTCGTGTATTTCGCCGAGGCTGGCGCCGCCGCAACACCCACGGAAAGGCCGATGAGCGCGGCCAAGGCCGCACGCAATCCCACCGTCTTGGCGGTCGGCGAACGAGAAAAGCTGCTGGCTGAAATCATGCCCCACATCCGCATCTAGCTTGGCGACTACGACGTTCGCCTTGTCTTCGATATAGAAGGATGGCGGCGGACTGGCCAGTCCTCAACAAAACGTGAGCGTCGCCGGCGCTCTCAGATGTGTTCGACCGCGACGACCCCGGGGATCGCCTTGATGGCGCCGGCGATCTGCGGAGTCACCTGGAAACGGCCGGGCAGGCGCACTTCGACTTCGCCGGCCGCCTGACCCAGCATCAGGACGAGCGACACCTCGCCGTCGCCGCGCGTTGTCAGCCTGCGCGACAGAGAGGGCAGGGGCTCGTCGTCCCGCAGGAAGACCCGCAGTCCTTTTTGGACGCGGTTGGCGGCCTGGTCCAGCGGCTCGGCCGCGGTGATCCGCGCCCGAACGTCCTCGCCCTCGACCGTCGCTTGCAGCGTAACGAGCACGGCCGCGCCCTTTTCGAGAATGTCGCGATACTGGTTGAGGCCCTCCTGAAACAGGATGGCCTCGTATTGTCCCGAGGGATCCGACAGCGTGACGATCCCCATCTTCGAGCCCGATTTGGTGCGGCGTTCGATCCGGTCGAGCACCGTCGCAGCGAGCCGGGCGCCTGTCGCGCCCTGTTTGACGGCGCGCGAGAAGTCGGCCCAGCGTTCGACCCGCAGGCGCTTCAGCACCTGCGCATAGTCGTCAATCGGATGCCCCGACAGAAAAAAGCCGACAGCCTCGAATTCGCGTCGCAGGCGCTCCGCCGGCGGCCAGCTCTGCGTTTTGGGAGGGGTAAGCCGGTCGTGATCGCCGCGGCCGCCGAACAGCGCGTGTTGCCCCGCGAGCTTTTCTTCTTGCGCATGGTTGGCGATCGCGAGCATCGACTCGGTCGATGCGAACGCTTGCGCGCGGTCCGCCTCGAGGCTGTCGAAGGCGCCGGCGGCGGCGAGGCTTTCCAGCGCCTTCTTGTTGACCTCGCGCGGGTTCAGACGCCGCGCGAAATCGCCCAGGTCGCGGAATGGAGCGCCATCGCGCGCCGCGACGATCGAGGCTGCCTGGCCTTCGCCGACGCCCTTCACGGCCGAGAGCGCGTATCGGATCGCGAGCGAGCCTTGCGCGTCCGCAGGCGTGTCGAAGTCGACGCCGGACTCGTTGATGGACGGCGCCTCGACCGTAATTCCCATGCGGCGGGCGTCGTTGCGGAATTCCGCGAGCTTGTCGGTGTTGCCCTTGTCGAGCGTCATCGACGCCGCGAGAAATTCGACCGGGTGGTTGGCTTTGAACCAAGCGGTCTGGTAGGCGACAAGCGCATAGCAGGCCGCATGGCTCTTGTTGAAGCCGTAATCGGCGAACTTCGCGAGAAGATCGAAAATCTCGTCGGCCTTCGGCTTCGAAAGACCTTTCTCGATGGCGCCGCGCACGAAACGGTCGCGCTGCGCGTCCATCTCCGCCTTGATCTTCTTGCCCATCGCGCGACGCAGCAGGTCGGCTTCGCCGAGCGAATAGCCCGACAGCACCTGCGCGATCTGCATCACCTGTTCCTGGTAGATGATGACGCCGAAGGTCTCCTTGAGGATCGGCTCGACCATCGGGTGGATATAATCCGCCTCCTGCTCGCCGAGCTTCACCGCACAGTAGGTCGGGATGTTCGCCATCGGACCCGGACGATAAAGCGCGACGAGCGCGATAATGTCTTCGATGCGGTCGGCGCGCATTTCCACGAGCGCCTTGCGCATTCCCGCGCTTTCCAACTGGAACACGCCGACCGTTTCGCCGCGCCCCAGCATGTCGTAGGTTTTCTTGTCGTCGAGCGGGATGGTCGACGGGTCGACCCCGACGCCGCGCTTCTTGAGCAGAGCGACGGTCTTGGCGATCGTGGTCAGCGTCTTCAGGCCGAGAAAGTCGAACTTCACCAGGCCGGCCGGTTCGACCCACTTCATGTTGAACTGCGTCGCCGGCATGTCGGATTTCGGGTCGCGGTAGAGCGGCACGAGCTCGTGCAGCGGGCGGTCGCCGATGACGATGCCCGCCGCATGCGTCGAGGCGTTTGAATAGAGCCCTTCGAGCTTCTGCGCGATCTCCAGCAGTTGGCCGACGCGCTCGTCGGCCGCGGCGGCTTCGCGCAAGCGCGGTTCGCCCTCGATCGCCTGTTTCAGGGTCACCGGTTTGGCGGGATTTTGCGGCACCAGCTTGGCGAGCTTGTCGACCTGTCCGAGCGGCATCTCCAGAACGCGTCCGACGTTGCGCAAAACGCCGCGCGCCAGGAACGAGCCGAAGGTGATGATCTGCGCCACGCGATCCGCGCCGTAGCGGTCGCGCACGTAGCGGATCACTTCGTCACGCCGCTCCTGGCAGAAATCGATGTCGAAGTCGGGCATCGACACGCGCTCTGGATTGAGGAAGCGCTCGAAGAGGAGGCCGAACCTCATCGGGTCGAGGTCGGTGATCGTCAGCGCATAGGCGACCAGCGACCCCGCGCCCGAACCGCGTCCCGGCCCGACCGGGATATCGCGCGCCTTCGCCCATTGGATGAAGTCGGCGACGATGAGGAAATAGCCGGGAAACTTCATGCGGGTGATGACGTCGAGTTCGAACGCCAGCCGCTCGCGGTAATCGCTTTCGGCGAAGCCCGGCGCGAGACCCTGCGCGGCGAGGCGCGCCGCCAGCCCGGCCTCGGCCTGCGCTTGCAACTCCGTCGCTTCGGCGGCCTCC
The DNA here is from genome assembly GCA_965276595.1 of Beijerinckiaceae bacterium. Taxonomy (GTDB): domain Bacteria; phylum Pseudomonadota; class Alphaproteobacteria; order Rhizobiales; family Beijerinckiaceae; genus Terripilifer. Next base: position 588,791 of record CBDIBA010000012.1, on the reverse strand, counting down.
GCGTCGGCGCCGGACACGGCTCCCGTCGCGAAGCGCGGCAAAATGGGTTTTCGCGTCGACGGCCGATAGGCGCAGCGCAGGGCGATCTCGATCGTGTTCGCCGTCGCCTCGGGCAGATCGGCGAAGAGCGCGATCATCTCGGCGCGGGTTTTGATGCGATGGTCCGGCGTCACCTGGCGGCGTCCGTCATCGGACACGAGGGCGCCGTCGGCGATGCACAAAAGCGCATTGTGCGCATCGAAGTCCGAGCGGGCGGCGAAATACGCTTCGTTGGCGGCCACGAGAGGCAAGCCGCGCCGGTAGGCGAGGTCGATCAACTGCGGTTCGAGCCTCGCCTCCAGGTCGAGGCCGTGGCGCTGGAGTTCGACATAGAGATTGTCGCCGAACAGCGCGGCCAGCGTATCGAGGCGGCTGGATGCGACCGACGGCCGCTCGGCGGCGAGCGCGCGGTCGAGGGCGCCGGTCGGGCCGCCGGTCAGCGCGATGAGGCCGGCTGCGTCCTCGCGCAACGCGTTCAGCGTCACGTGCGGCGGATCGCCCGGCTTCGGATCGAGCCACGTGCGCGTCGTGAGGCGCATCAAATTGGCGTAGCCGCGCTCGTCGCGCGCCAGCAGCGCGATCGGCGCCCGTCCTGCGCCCTGCGCATCGAAGCGGCCGCCGAAGGCCGCGCCGTCGCGGAAATCGACGGTGATCTGCGCGCCGATGATCGGCTGGACGCCTTCTTTCGCCAACTTCTCGGAGAATTCCAGCGCGCCGAACAGATTGTTGGTGTCGGTGATCGCCAACGCCGGCTGCGCATCGGCTTTGGCGAAGTTCGCCAGCGTGGCGATCGTCAGCGCGCCCTCGCGCAGAGAGAAGGAGGTGTGCACGCGCAGATGCACGAAACCGACGCTCTTTTTTACGGCGGCGAGCGCATCCGGCGGTGGCGCGTCCTGCATGATTCGTCCTGGCGATCCCAGTGACCGCGAATAGCTGGTCTAGCGTTGAGTTGAGCGCCCCCGACGGGAATGGCTCGGCTCCCGAGCGCTAATCGATCGCGGAGGCCGGCGCCATCGTTGTTTGCGGCTTGTCGACAACCGCGTTAGTCGAGCCCCATCAGCCGCAGCGTCGCGCCGGTCAGAGGCGATCGGCGGTCCATCAGGCGCAGCGGGAGATCGAAGTGATTCGTTCCGGGCTCCGCGACGAAGTCCACGGCGCAGCCGCGCGCCGCGCAAACGGCCATGTAGGCTTCCGCTTGGATCGCGAACTCGGCCGCCTCGCCGGGCGCATACGAAATGACGAGCGGCATCGGCGCGGTCGGCGGATGGCGGAGCGGCGAGTTGCGCGCCGCGGCCTTTTCGTCGAGCTTCGCCCATTCGTTGCAGTTCGACAGGCGCACCGGCTCCAGATCGAACAGGCCGGACAGCAACGACGCGGACTGGACCCGCAAACCGCCGGCGCCGAACGCGTCGGCCCAATCGCCGGCGATCATCATGCCCGCAAGGTGGCCGCCCGCCGACGAGCCCGACACATGGATGCGCCGAGGATCGCCGTTGAACTCGCCCGCGCGCCGCCAGACGGCGACGAGCGCCGCGCGGCACTGGCGCACGATCTCGTCGATGCTCGCTTGCGGCGCGAGGCGATAATTTAAGGCGACGACAGCCGCGCCTGCTTCGACGAAGGTCCGCGCCATGAACGAGGAATCCGAGGCGTCGAGCGCGCGCCAATAGCCTCCGTGAACGAAGACGAAAATCGGACTGTCCGGCTTTCGCGCAGCGAAAACGTCCATACGCTCTTCGGGGGACGGGCCGTACGGCACGCCGGCCTGCGCTCCGAGCGTTGCGCGCGCACGCGCGCTCTCGTCCGCGTAGATCTTCAGGAACGGCTCAATATCGGCGATGGTCGCGCGCGCATTCAGGCTCGCGTCGAGCGTCTGTTGATCGCGGTAGCGGTAGATCCGCGTCATGCGCTCACATCGTCGCCCAACCGGGCGGCGGCGTCTTGCCGGGATGCACGGTCCCGCAGGCTTTGCAGGTCCGCAGATCCGGGCTCGCGTAGAACGCCTCGAACAGCGGCGGCAAGTCTTTGACGATGTCCATCACCTCGATCTCGACGCGATGCACGAGCGCCTTGCAGCTCATGCAGAACCATTCGAAGCCGTCTTTGACGCCGGGCAGGCGAGGGCTCTCGACGACGAGGCCGATCGATCCGGCAATGGGGCGTTGCGGCGAATGGCGGACGTGCGGCGGTAGCAGGAACACGTCGCCTTCGCGGATGCGGATGTCCTCGTGCTTGCCGCGATCGACTGTCTTGAGGAGGATATCGCCTTTGATCTGGTAGAAGAATTCCTCGGCCGGATCGTCATGGAAGTCGACGCGCTGGTTGGGGCCGCCGACGACCTGCGTGACCAGGCCGTGATTGTCCGGAAACAGCATCTTGTTGCCGACCGGCGGTTTCAGCAGATGCTGATTTTCGGCGATCCAACCTTGAAAGCTGAACGGGCTTTTCGTCATGGCGGCCTCCTGGCCGATCGTTACGCCGCGGCGCGCTCGGCGACCTTGAGGCCGCAAGCCTCGAAGGCCGCGCGCGTCGACCGCTTCTCGTCGTCGGTCAACTCCAGCATCGGCGGCCGCACCGCGCCGCCCGCCTGGCCAAGGAGTTCCTGCCAGTACTTGGAATGGGCGGGGGGCTTCTCCGCCGGCCGCGTCGACGAAATCGCCTTGCGTACGGGATCGAGGCTGTCGCGCACGGCGCGGGCGCGGGCGATGTCGCCGGCGAAGGCGAGATCGGTGTAGTCGCGCATGCGCCGGTCGGCCTTCGTCTGCAGCAGATAGGGTGGGCTCGAGCAAAGGTAGAGCCGCCAGCCGAGTTCGACGATATTGTCGAACCACTCGCTCTCCGACGCCGTCGAGACGATCAGCTTGCCGCGCGTCATCTCGGTCAGCCGCGCGTACATCGGGCGCGGCACGGAATACTTGATCGCGACGATGTTGGGCAGTTCGGCGATGCGCGCGCAAAGCTCCGGACTCATGAGGTATCCGGAATCGGGATGGCTCCACATCGCGATGGCGAGGTTCGTTTCCCGGCTGATCGTCTCGTAGTAGCGGTACAGCGTCTCATCCTGCTTCTCGAGGAAGTGCAGCACCGGCGCGTGAACGACGATCGACGTCGCGCCGATCTTTTCGGCGTATCGGGCCAGTTCCACTACCGTATCCATGTTCTGATCGGAGCAGGAGAGGATCGCCCCGGCTTTGCCGTGCGTCTCTTCCATCGCGATGTCGAACAGGCGCTTGCGTTCGGCGAGCGACAGGGAAAAGAATTCGCCCTGCTTGCCCGCGACGAAGAAGCCGTCGATCTTCAGATCGTCCATCCAATGCCGCAGGTTTCGGCGCAAGCCGCTTTCGTCGATCGACAAATCGCCCGCATGGAAGGGGGTCAGCGCAGCGGCCCAGACGCCCCGCATGTGGTCCTTGGCCCAATCCTTGGCTTCGTTGCGTCGAAACAGCATGGGGGACTCCCTGGAGCGCGGGCGATTTTGGCGCCAACGAGGCGCCTTGTCGATGCTGGCGCGGCAAGGAGCCTTGCCCTATAGGCATCTGTGCATGGGGCTTCGCTTGTGACGCAGACCGCCGCTTCGCCATTTGAGCCCCTCGACGTTTGCCTGACCGTCGACATGGAGCCCGATTGCCCGCCGTATCTTTGGACATGGCGCGGCATGGAGGAGGGCGCGCCGCGCCTGCTCGATCTTTTCGCGGAAGAGGGCGTGCGCGCCACGTGCTTCACCACGGGCGAGTCGGCCCGCCATTCGCCCTCGGTGGCGCGGCGCATGGTCGACGAAGGCCACGAACTCGCCAGCCATGGCATGACGCATCGGCCGTTCTCATGGCTCGACGGGGAGACAGCGCGGTGGGAACTGACGGAATCGATCCGCGTGCTGAGCGCCTTCGGGCCGATCGTCTCGTTTCGCGCGCCGAATCTCACGTATCCGGCGGCCTATCTGCCGCTCTTGGAAGAGGCCGGTTTCCTGCTCGACTCCTCGCAGGGCAAATACAAGGCGGCGCGCTTCGCGCCCGACGGGTCGACGCGTCTCACGCGCATTCCCGCCTCCGTCACGTCGAGCGTTCTGCGCCTGCCGGCGGCGATCCGCGACCGCTGGCTGTCGAAGTTGCCGAGCCCCGTGGTGCTGTTCTGCCATCCTTGGGAATTCGTCGACTTCCGCCGGACCAATCTGCGCCTCGATTGCCGATTCCAGACCGGCGAGCCGGCGTTGGCGCATATGCGGTCGGCGATCCGGCTGTTCAAACGAAAGGGCGCGCGGTTCCGGCTTATGCGCGAGTTTATCCCGGCCGAGGCGATGCGTGCCTCTTGAGGCGGAGGCCGCCGCGTCGAGGTCTTCGCGTAGCCGCATGCGGGCGCTGCTGGCCTGGCTGGCGATCTGGGCGGCGACCATCGCCGGGGCGATCGTGTTGTCGCGCAGCGTCGATTGGGCGACCGTCCGAAGCGCGCTCGCCACAGCCGATGTCCGCTGGGTGTTGGCCGCCTTCCTGGTGAACCTCTTGGGACTGCCGCTTTGGCTCCTCGCGTGGCTGACGCTGCTTCCGCCGAAGCGTCGACCGCCGGCCGCGCGGCTGTTCGAGGCGCAGGCGGTGACGCTGGCCGGAATCCAGACGGTTTCCGTGTTGGGGGGCGGCGCCATCGCGCTGTTCATGCTGGTGCGCCGGGCCGGCCTGTCGGCGAGCGGCGCGATGTCGATGCTCGGCCTCGACCAATTGTTGACGGGTCTCGTCAAGATTATCCTCATCGGGGCGGCGATCCTCTTCGCGCCGGCGCCCCCGATCATGCGCCACGCGGCGCTGACGCTCGTGGGCGTCGTGGCGATCCTTGCGGCGGCCGCGCTCGTCGCCGCACACTCGGAGACCGCCGCCCGGCGGCGCGCGGCGCTCCGCAGCGGTTGGATCGCATTCGCTCTGCGGTCGATCTCGGATGTCGCGGCGCATGTCGCGGTCATCCGCGATCCCGGCCGGTTCGGTCTCGCGCTTGCGCTATATCTGCTGCGCCGGTCGCTGGAGGGCGTCGGCGCCTTTTGCGTTCAGATCGCCTGCGGATGGCCGCCGTCGGGGCAGGGCGCGCTCCTCGTGGTGGCGGCGCTTTGCATCGCGACTCTGATCCCAGGACCCCCGGGCAACGTCGGCTTCTACGAGGCCGCCGTGACCTTCGCCTACGTCCTCTGCGGCGTTCCGCCCGACCTTGCGCTCGCCATGGCGCTGCTGCAGCACGTCGCAACGCTAGCGGCGACGGCGCTGCCCGGCTATTTCGTCGCTTTGGTGGTCCGGCCCTGGTCTCGTCCGAGACTCACCCCTTGAGCAGCTCGGCGGCGCGTGCGTAGGCGTCGAGATGCTGCGCGGCGACGCGCGTCCAGCCGAAACGTTCGAGGCCCGGATCGCGTCCGGCGAGCGCGGCGCGCTTCGCCGGGTCGGTAGCCAGCTTCGCCATATAGGTCGCGAGCATCCGGTCGTCCGAAGCGAGAAGCGCGGTCCGCCCATGGGTCAGGAAATCCTCGGCGCCCGTCCCTTGCATGGCGATCGTCGGCAGGCCGCAGGCGCGCGCCTCGAGCGCGGCAAGGCCGAAGGATTCGCGCAGCGAAGGCATGACGAACATGTCGGACTGCGCGTAGAGGCTCCGCAGCGCCGTGCGCGTTTGCGCGCCGAGCAGCCGGACGCGCCCGGCGAGAGCCGTCCGATCGATGACTTTTTGCAGAGCCTCCCGGTCGGGGCCTGCGCCCGCGATGCGCAACTCCAGATCCTGCTCATGCGCGCTGGCGATCTTGCGCGCGATTTGGAAAGCGTCGAGCAGCGGCAAAGGCCGCTTCTTGCGGGTCAAGCGCATGGCCGTCGCGATGACGATCGGCGCCCCGGGGGGAACCGCTCGTCGGGTTTGCTCCGGCCATGCGGCGAGGTCGACGCCGTTTGGAAGCACCGCCACATCCTTATCGCCGACTGCGGCCCGTGCCTGGCGCGCCACGAGCTCGCTGACGGCCGTGTAGAGAATCGGATGGCGCGACCAGCCCCAGATGCGATCCGACCAGCGTAGCAGCCCGACCGCCTTCAACAGCATGGAGTGAAAGGTGACGACGGTCGGCAGGCCGAGCCGGCGCGCCGCAAGAACGGCGGCGAGCGCGAGCGGCGAGACGACGCTTGCATGGGCGTGCACGACCCCGAATCCGCCGTCTCGAAGCCGCCGTTGCACGGCGTTCGCCAAGCGCGGTGAGAGCGAGAAGCCGAAGCGGGGAGCCCGCGCGCCGGACAGTCGCTCGATGGCGACCTCGTCGTGAGAAGGCGGACCGGGCGTCGTCGTGAAGATCGAAACGTCGACGCCTTGTCGTTTTAAAGCGACGGCGAGATCGGCGACATGCATCTCGATGCCGCCGAGGCGCGGCAGGAACCAGTCGCTGACAAGCGCCACGCGGTGTGGGAACGCCATCCATGCTCCGAGCCGCCGGACGCGCTATTGACGGCGTTATGACGCGGGATTAGAGCACCGTAGAGGGCGTGACAAGAACGGCCGACGGCGCGGAGATCGGCGCGTTCAACTTCCGATGAGATAGTGTTGCTCGGCTCGCCAAGCGTGGGCGACAATGTGGAGCCTTCGCGTGACTGAAAAGCGAATTCGGGTTGCTATTGTTGGCGTTGGGAATTGCGCCTCCTCATTCGTCCAAGGTCTGAGCTACTATCACAATGGCGTGGCTAACGCTCCGGCTCCGGGCGTCATGCATACCGAAATCGGCGGCTACCGCATCGATTCGATTGAAATCGCCGCTGCGTTCGACGTCCATGCCGGCAAGGTCGGCCGCGACGTCGCCGATGCGATCGGCGTCGAGCCCAACAACACCATGCGGTTTGCGCACGTCGCTTCGACCGGCGTCACGGTTCGGCGCGGCGTGACGCTTGACGGCCTTGGCCGCCATCTCAGCAAGCAGTTCACCGAATCGGAAGAACCTTCGGTCGACATCGCCGAGACGTTGCGTCAATCGGGCGCTGAAATCGTCGTGTCGTACCTTCCTGTCGGCTCCCAGCACGCGAGCGAATTCTACGCCGAGGAAGCGCTGAAGGCCGGTTGCGCCTACGTCAATTGCATTCCGGTGTTCCTCGCCTCCAACGCCAAGTGGCGCAAGCGGTTCGAAGACAGAAAGCTCCCGATCGTCGGCGACGACGTGAAGAGCCAGGTGGGCGCAACCATTGTCCATCGCGTTTTGACATCGTTGTTCAAGGAACGCGGCGTGCGGCTCGATCGCACCTATCAGTTGAATTTCGGCGGCAACACCGATTTTCTCAACATGCTCGATCGCGAGCGCCTGAAGTCCAAGAAGATTTCGAAGACGCAATCCGTCAACAGCCAACTGCAGGAGCCGCTGCCGGCGACCGACATCCACATCGGTCCCAGCGACTTCGTTCCCTGGCTCGAGGATCGGAAGTTCGCGCATATCCGGATGGAAGGCACCGCTTTCGGCGGCGCGCCGATCAACATCGACCTAAAGCTCGAAGTCTGGGACTCGCCGAACGCCGCGGGCGTCGTGGTCGACGCGGTCCGTTGCGCTAAGCTTGCGCTTGAGCGCGGCGTCGGCGGGGCGCTGGTCGGCCCGTCGAGTTATCTGATGAAGTCGCCCCCCGAGCAGTTCACCGATTCCGAAGCGCGCGAGCGGACGGAGCGGTTTATTCGCGGCGAGTAGCGGCGAGGGAGAAGTGCTGGCGACCGGGCGGCTTTTCAGCCGCCTTTTCTTTTGACGCGCCTATTCGGCGGGCGCGGCGGTCATCGTGGCGCGCACGACGCGCGAGTAAAGCCAGTAGCGCCGATCGAAGATGAAGGCCAGGAACAGGCGCGTCCAGGACTCGTGCGTCGGCAGGTTTGCGTAGAACTCCGGCGCCATGCGCTTCAGGGCGGGCAGCTTGCTCCACGGGATCCGGGGGAAGTCGTGGTGCTCGTTGTGGTATCCGATGTTCAGCGCGATCCGGTTGATGACGCCGTAATAGCTGTTGGTGTCGTGGCCGGGCGCCAGCACGTAGTGTTCCGAAATCCAGCGCGCGCCGAGCGGATGCGGCCCGGTGGCGAACCAGAACGACGCGAACAGATAGATCGGGCCGCTCCAGCCGGCCGCCGCCCAGATAAGCCCGGCGTAAAGCGCGCAACTCGCGTAATTTGCGAGCGCCCAGCCGTCGAACAGCGGGATGGACGGCACGCGGTGGATGCGGGCGATCTGCAGCCAGGGGAACAGCGTCATCCAGAGCGCCTTGCGCCACCAGACGTTCCCGACAAGGCGCGCTTCCCACTCGTTGGGAATGTCGGGATCGCCGTTGTAGAGCGATCGGCCGGAATGGTGCATCAGGTGATAGCCGCGGAACGCCATGGCGCCCGGCGTGATATTCGGCAGATCGGCGATCAGCAGAACCATGCGATTCGCCCAGCCGCTCCGATAGATGGTCGCGTGCGTCGCGTCGTGGACCACCACATACAGCGCGTGATTGAAGAAGGCGCCGAGACAGGCGGCGGCGATGATCGCGACCCACCATGGCGCCTGCAGCCAGCGCCCCAGCGCGACCGCGATCAGCGTCTGCGCCGCGACAATGCCAAAGCCGATCGCGCCCGTCAGAGGGTCGCGTTTGATCAGCGACCGCACTTCCGGATGCGCCGCGAGGATCGCCGGCGCGCGCGCGCGGTGCGGGTCGACGTCGGTCTGGCGGATAAAGTCCATGCGGGCGAACCGGGCGTCCTGAGCGAAGCGAACGGCCGTCTTCTAGCTGATCTTGCGACGCAGCGGTAGCCGCTTCAACCCGCAGCCAACGCGGCCGCTCGTGCAGGCCTCCCGCAGCGCCGGCGCAGAACGAGCGTGCTGACGCCGACCGATATCGCGGCGATCGCCCAGCCGCCAAGCCCATCGAGCACCCAATGGTGGCCGAGGTACACGCTCGCGCTGATCATCCAGACGACATAGCCGAGATTGGCTACGCGCTCCGGCCAGCGCGCGATCGGCCAAATGACGAGCAACTGGATGAACGGAAACGCGTTGTGCAGCGACGGCATGGCGCCGAAGACCGTCGGCGTGTTGTCATAGAAGACATGGAAGAAGCGGATGCCCAGCAGGTCGTCGACACGCGCCAGACCTGCGGCGCTGCCGCGCGCCGCGAGGTCGATGGCGCATCCGTGCGTCTGAACGTACCAGGGGGGCGCTGTCGGAATCAGCAGGAAGATGGTGCTCGAGATCAGGAAGATGCCGACGAACGACCATGCGAGCAGCAGGGTGCGCTCCGGAGACCGCAGAAAGACGAACAGCCCGTAGACCAACGGCACGTAGATGAACGCCGCATACGGGATGGCGAAGAAGACGTCGAAGAAGGGCGTGTGATGGCCAGCAAAAAAATCGGCCAGGGCGGTGTCGGGTCCGATCCCGAACAACCGAATATCGAGGGCGCGAACGTCGCATCCGTGCACGCGCGGAACGGTAAGAAAGCGGGGACTGAGCTGCCGCAGGATGTCCTCGATGATCGGCACCAGAACGCCGGGGATCGCCAATCGCGCAAAGCCCTTCGTCTGGCGCGGGCCGATGACCAGCAGGAGGAGCGCCGAGAGCATGATGGTATGCTCGACGCGCCAGCCCGAAAAGATCGCTTCCAGGCTTGCGTAGGCGATCGTGATCCCGACGATGACCCAAACCCATGGCCGCAGATCATGAAGGGACTGGCGGACCGATTCGACGGCGCGACGCGCGCTATCCATGAGCGAAAGGGCCCGGCGGCGCGATGAAAGACAGGGTGGCGACGTGTCTGGCGACCTGGTTCGGCGCGGGGTTCTCTCCGAGAGCGCCGGGCACCGTCGGGACGCTCGCGGCGGCTCCGTTGTTCTGGCTGCTCAAGCTGGCCCCCCCGATCGTGACGCCGCTGGCGACGCTTGCGGTTTGCGGCGTCGGCCTTTGGGCCTCCCAGCGGGTCTGCGACAGGCTGAACGCCGAAGATCCGCAGATTATCGTCATCGACGAGGCGGCCGGCGTTCTCCTGGCGATGTGGATCGGCGGCGGCGCCAACATCTGGCTCGACCTGCTCGCGATCGCGCTGTTCCGGCTGTTCGACATCTTCAAGCCTTGGCCGATCGCGCCGCTGGAGCGGCTGAAGCCGGCGGGTCTCGGCGTTATGATGGACGATATCGCGGCGGGGATCTTGGCCGGCCTTATCGTCCGGCTGATTTGATCTCGACGACCGGAGACTTCTCCAGAATGCGCGCCGCCGCCAGCAACGCGTGCATGGCGGCGAGCAGGCTGAGCCCGCCGACGGAGCAGACCAGCATCAGCGTCACCGGCGCGGGGACGTCGAGACCGGGGATCGAGATCGGCGCGAGCAGGAGACCGGCGCCGGTCAGGATGAGACGCTCGGTTCGGCGCATCCACAGCCAAGGCAGTGCAATCTTCAATCCCTCGGCCCGGGCGCGGACATAAGACACGGAATAGCCGGCGAAAACCGATCCCGCCACCGCCATCGCGGCGAGAGGGTAATGGGCGTAGACGTAAACGAGGCCGAGCATGGGAGCCGCATCGGCGAATCGGTCGAGGGACGAGTCCAGAAGAGCGCCGAAGATGCTGGTCTGGCCGCTGCGCCGCGCCAGCGGCCCGTCCAGCAGGTCGCAAAGACCGCTGAAAAGCATCATCAGCACGGCGACATTGAAGTGCTGCGTGGCGACCGCGGCGAGCGAAACGAACGCTGGCGCAATGGACAGATAAGTCAGGAGATTCGGCCGTACGCCGATCCGAGCGAGATAATCGACGGTCGCATCGAGCGTAACCTGGAGTCCGGAAAGCCAAGACGCCTTTTGAGACGGCGCCTTACGAGAATAGGCGGTCGATGTTTTTCCCGACGAAGGCGGGATATGCGAGATTTCAAACAAGGACATCGAACCTTTTGTCGAACGACGCATCGGGCCGGCTCTCGTGGACAGACGCTAGCCCAACAGTCTAATAGCGCGAGACGGCTCCGATGGCGACCCTTTTTCAGCATTGGGCTGCACGATCGGGGTGCAAAAGCCAGGTGACCGGCCTCGCCGCGGACCAATCTGATGTTTGATGCGGCGCCCCGCTTGGCTCTCCTTGAGCGCAAACTCCGCAACCTGCTCGTTCGCTACCGGCGTCTTCGGCCCGCTCGGCTGGCGCAGGACGTTTTGCGGGCGCGTCGCTTGCGGAGCGCCGCCGTCGTTCCCCGGCCGCCTGAAGCGCGGCCCGAGCGGGTCGTTGTAACTCTGACCTCGATACCGGAGCGCGCCGAGGGGCTCGCGCCGGTCCTTCGCAGCCTTCTGGACCAAACGAGTCCGGCGGATCGAATTGTCTTGAACTGGCAAAGCGCCGCCCTTGCGACCGGCGAAGCCTACCCGCCGCCGCCGCCGGCGCCCGCCGGGGTCGACGTGATTCGTCGGCGCGGGTCCGGGCCTGCGACCAAACTCCTGCCGACGCTCCTCGACGAGCCCGAGGCGGTTCTCGTCGTCGTGGACGACGATGTGATCTATCCCGTCGATTTCATCGAAACCATGCTGAAGGCGCATCGAGACGATCCGGGCGCGGCGCTCGGGTATCGCGGCTGGCGTCTGCAAGCGGGTCTCAAGCCGCGCAACTTCGAGCACGTGTTCGGCACCGCGCTGGACCGTGCGGAGCCTGCGGACGTCCTGATCGGCACCTGGGGCTATCTCATCCCGCCGGGCGCCCTCGATCACGCCGTGCAGGATTTCACCGGCTGGCCGCTTGCCCTGCAATGGGTCGACGATGTCTGGATCGCCGGCCATTTGGCGCGTCGCAACGTCCCTCGAAAGGTCATTCCCGCGCGGGGACTGCCGATCGAGACGGCGGCCTCGGCGATCCGTTCTCTGTCCGAAGGACCGAATCGCTCCGGCGAGAACGATCTCGCTGCGATCGCCGCCTTCGCCCCCTGGCGGTAAGCGAGTCGGAAACCGCCGATCAGCAAGCCCCGCCGGCGCAGGCCACCGATCGCGCCACCGACACGTTGTAGACGGTCCCCGTCGCCGAGTTCAGCACCGTCAGCGCCTTTTGCAGCTGGTTCGCCTGCGCCGTGGCGACGTACAGGATGTCGCGATGATGCAGCGCGAAGTTGCGGGCGATGAAATAGGTGTTCGCGTCGCGCATATTGGCGCGGTAGACGACATTCACCGTTTTCTGTCCCTCGGCGATCGGGTAGCTCGGATCGAGTTGTCGGACGATGTTCGACGGTTCGGGCCGCAGCAGGAAGACGCCTTCCGGGTCGGCGCCGAGGTCGAGCAGGCCGCCCGCCTTCGCGAGCCCCTCCGCCAGGCTGAGGCCCTGCGCATCGAAGGTTATGACGAAGTTGCGGCCGGTTGCGCCGAAAGCCGAGAACCACTGAGGATTGTGCGTCAGGGTGATCACGTCGCCGGCGCGCACATAAATGTTCTCGCGAGGGTTGTTGAGAAGCGCCTGCAGGGGCACCGTCGCCGTTCCAAGCCCGCGGTTCAGCGTGATGAAGGTCTCGTTCGCCGCGCCGCGAACGCCGCCGACTTCGGCGATCACGTCGAGCAGGCGATCGCCCTTTTCTGTTAAGGGAACGCGGGCGCCGCTGGTGACTTCTCCGGTAACGGTGACGGAATTGCTGATGCCGTTCGCGATGGTGACAAGCGCCTGCGGCTCGATCGCCTTGCCGGCCAGATTGCGAACGATCGCTTGCTCGATCTGGTGCGTCGTCAAGCCGACGACGCGGACCCGATCGGCGTAAGGAACGGTGATGGTGCCGTCGCGCGCGACAATTTGCGTCGGGATTTGCGCCGAATGCGAGCCGGCCGTGACGCCGCCGAGCGCCGGCGCCGAAAACAGGCCGCCCGACGCCGCCTCAAAAACCGTGATCGCAAGCCCGTCGCCGACGCCGACCGTCTGCGTGGGAGGAGGGCGATGATCGCCGAACTTACCGAGGAAAGTGGTGTCGGAATATCGGCTTAGGATGTCTTGCACGCGCTGCGTCAGATCGATGATCGCGTAACGCGCCTCGCCGTCCGGACCGACGGATTCTTTCGTCACCTCGTTCGCGAGGGGCCCCTGAGAGGGCAGGATGGAGCAGCCGCCGAGCAGTCCAGCGACCGTGACCGCCGCGACCATGCCAATCAACGAGACCTTCAACTGGGACCCCAACTTCGCGGTTGCGGATAGGTGGCGAAACCGACCTATCGCGTCAAGCGCCGAGACATTGTCGCCTTCCGACGAGATTGCATTCGCCCTGACCTGTGTCCGGAAGTCCACATGGCCTTGGGCGCACCAACTTTATCACTCCTTCGATTGAACGATGCGCAACACCCGTCTTATCACGGCGAAACCCTCAAATTGTAAGGAAACATGGTTAACGCTCGTCGCTGCTGGGCGCGTACGACTTTGCGGCGCTATATCGTCGCAGCGATCAACCGCTCGCGAGACGCGGGCTCTCGAACTCCTCGGTGGCCCGGGCGAGGCAATCGAGCACGCCGTCGATCTCTTGATCCGTATGCTGGGCCGAGATGAAGAACCGCAGCCGCGGCTTGTTCTTCGGCACGCCCACCTGGAAGATCGGCGGCACGTAAAATCCCGAGGCGAGGAGATGGCGCGAGACCATGATGGTCTTCTCGATGTCGGTGAAGATCACCGGCACGACTCCACCGTCGACGGCGTCGCCCGTGTCGAGGCCGATCTTCTTCGCGCCGTCTAAGAACCGCCGTGCGTTGCCGCGCAGTCGCGCGAGCCGCCAGGGCTCCTCGATCATCAGATCCAGCGCCGCATGCGAGGCGGCGACGATCGGCGGCGCCAGGCCGACGCTGTAAACGAATCCAGGCAGCGTGTAGCGCAGCCACTCGATGACCATCTTGCTGGCCGCGATGAACCCGCCGGATGAGACGAAGGTCTTCGACAACGTTCCGACGATCATGTCGACCCGGCCGGGATCGACGCCGAAATGTTCGGTCACGCCGCGCCCTTTGGCGCCGAGCACGCCGATCGAGTGGGCTTCGTCGACCAGCAGCCAGGCGTTGTGGCGGTCGCGGATGTCCAGGAAGGCCGGCAGGTCCGGAATGTCGCCGTCCATGCTGTAGAGGCCTTCGATCACGATCAGAACGCGGCCGTATCGCTTGCGTTTTTCGGTAAGCAGGCGATCCAGCGCCGCGAGATCGTTGTGGGGGAAGATCTCCGTATGCGCGCGGGTCAGCGCGGACCCGGCGATGATGCTGTTGTGCGACAAGTCGTCGACGACCATCAGATCGCCGCTGCCCGGCATATGGCCGAGAAGCGAGACGTTGGTGCCGTAGCCGCTGACCATGGTGAGCGCGTCGCCAAACCCCAGAAAGCGGGCGAGCGACCCTTCCAAGGCTCGATGCGCGTTACGTTCGCCGCCGACAAGGCGCGACGCGCCGGCGCCAGGCCCTGACTGCGTCACCGCCCGACAGACTGCGTCCGCGATCCGCGGATGTCCAGCCAGGCCGAGATAATCGTAATGGGCGAAGCTGACAAACGCCTTGCCGCGCGCCGACGCCTCCGCCCGAAGCGCGTCCACGGCCACGAAATAGGGATTGTAGTCCGACAGACGATCGTAATTGAGCCGCCTGAGCCAGCGGTGGGCGTAGGCGTCCAGACTGTAGCGATCCTGCTGCACTGACACTTTCCGTTGGGCGGACCGGCCGCCGCACGGCAGGCCGGACGCGGCCCGATCACGGCGCCGCCTCATGACATTCGGCTAACACATTTCATATCCGGCCTTCGAAGGCAAACCGCTCCGCCGCGGTGGGCGCCGCGAGGCAGGCGACAGAAAGCGGGACGCGCGCCGCAAGAACGGCGCTATTTCCGCGCGCCCGTGCAGGGATCGAGCAGGATCGGTTGGGTCGCCGAAGGGATCGAGGCGGTGGGCGCGCCGTCGAACGTCCCTTGTGCGCTTTCGCCGCGGCCGTCGCTGCGCAACAGCGCCGTCGCTCTGGCGAATCGCTGGTCTAAATCGGACTCGCCGCGTGCGAGGCGCTGGAGCGAGCCGTCCTTCACGGCGTGATCCATGAAATGCGTCGCTGCAAGGGCCGCTAACGCGATCACGCCGGCGGTGACGCAGATTGAAGGAACAGCGGACGCTCGCGCATCGGCGCGAAATCGAACGAATGACGGCATGGCTCTGTCCTGACGGCGCAGCCATGCTTGGGCGATTAAGGTAAACGCGCCGTTTATGCGGGGGTCTACGCCGTCAGATGTCGACCAGATCCTGCTCGGCGGCGAAGCTCGCGCGCTCCTGGATGAACGCGAACCGCGACTCGGGCTTGGCGCCCATCAGGCGTTCGACCGAGTCGGCGGTCCCGTCTCGGTCAGCGTCTTTGACGACGACGCGCAACAGCGTGCGCCGCCGCGGATCCATCGTCGTTTCCTTGAGTTGCGCCGGCATCATTTCGCCCAACCCCTTGAAGCGGCTGACCTCGACTTTGCCTTTGCCGGCGAACAGCGTCTTCATCAACTGGTCGCGATGCCTTTCGTCGCGCGCGTAGGCGATTTTGGCGCCCTGCGCGAGCTTATACAATGGTGGAACAGCCAGATAT
The DNA here is from genome assembly GCA_965276595.1 of Beijerinckiaceae bacterium. GTDB lineage: Bacteria > Pseudomonadota > Alphaproteobacteria > Rhizobiales > Beijerinckiaceae > Terripilifer. The sequence continues at coordinate 573,230 of CBDIBA010000012.1, read as the reverse complement.
AAATGCCCGTCGTCTATCAGTTTTGGCGTCTGGCGATAGAAGAACGTGATCAGCAGCGAGGCGATGTGCGCGCCGTCCACATCGGCGTCGGTCATGATAATGATCTTGCCGTAGCGCAGGTCTGCGGCTCGGTAGTGCGACCCTGTCCCGCACCCCAAAGCCTGAACCAGATCATTCAACTGTTGATTTTGCGCAAGCTTGTCCTTGGTCGCGGCCGCCACGTTCAAGATTTTGCCGCGTAAGGGAAGAATGGCCTGGCCGGCGCGATCCCGCGCCTGTTTCGCGGAGCCGCCCGCCGAATCGCCTTCTACGATAAACAATTCAGTATCTTGCATCGATGAGTTCGAGCAATCCGCCAACTTTCCGGGAAGGCGCAGCTTGCGGCCGCCGGCTTTGCGCGCGACATCCTTTTCGGCGCGCCGACGCAGGCGCTCCTCGGCGCGCTCGATGCCCCAGTCGAGCAGGCGGGTCGCCTGCGAGGGCGAGTCGGCGAGCCAGTGATCGAACGCGTCGCGCACCGTCTGATCCACGATGCGGGACGCCTCGGCGCTCATCAGCCGCCCTTTGTTCTGGCCTTGAAACTCCGGCTCGCGGATGAACACAGAGATCAGCGCGGCGCAGCCGGTCATGAGATCGTCCGTCGTGACGTTCGCGGCGCGTTTGGACTGCCCGATTCGCTCGGCGTGATCTTTCATCGCGCGCAGCAGCGCGACGCGCAGGCCCGCTTCGTGCGCGCCGCCGTCGGGCGTCGGGATCGTGTTGCAATAGGAATGGACAAAGCCATCGTCGTGAGCGAGCCAGGTGACCGCCCATTCGACCGAGCCGTGGCCGCCCGGCTTCGATACTTTGCCGGAGAACGCCTGATCGACGACGGTCGCTTTCCCGTCGATGTCCGTCGACAGATAATCCTTGAGGCCGCCGGGGAAGTGGAACACCGCCTCGGCAGGCGTCGCCGCGTCCGAGGCGAGCAGCGCGGGCGCGCAGCGCCAGCGGATCTCGACGCCGCCGAAGAGGTAGGCCTTGGCGCGCGCCATTCGAAAGAGCCGCGCCGGCCTGAAGGCCGCCTGGTTGCCGAATATCTGGTCGTCGGGACGAAAGCGAACCTTGGTGCCTCGGCGGTTCGGCGCCTTGCCGACCGTTTCGAGCTTGCCGAGCGCCTGGCCGCGGGCGAACGCCTGACGATAGAGCGTCTGGCCGCGCGCAACCTCGACCTCGAGCCGCTCGGAGAGCGCGTTGACGACGGAAACGCCAACCCCGTGCAGACCGCCCGAGGTCTGATAGGCGCCGGAATCGAATTTCCCGCCTGAGTGAAGCGTCGTCATGATGACTTCGAGCGCGGATTTCTTCGGGAATTTCGGATGCGGGTCGACCGGGATGCCGCGGCCGTTGTCCGTGACGGACAGCCAGCCGCCCTCTTCGACGCCGACCTCGATCCATGTGGCGTGCCCGGCGACCGCCTCGTCCATGGAATTGTCGAGCACCTCGGCGAAAAGGTGATGCAGCGCCGCCTCGTCGGTGCCGCCGATATACATGCCGGGCCGACGCCGGACGGGTTCGAGCCCTTCCAGGACTTCGATCGAGGCGGCCGTGTAGCCGGCCTCGCCGGGCGTCCCTCGGTCAATCGGCCGAGCCGGCGTTTTAACGGTCGGTTTGGGAGCCGCCCGCGGCGGCGCGCCGCCGCCGAAAAGATCGTTCGAATGCGCCATGGCCGTCCACGAATTATGATTCGGATCGTCAATCTTCTATGCCATCGCGCCCCCGAGGCTGACAAATAGCGTCCTGCGACCGAGCCGGCTTAACGCCCGTTAACCATCGCCGGTGGCTTCTGTCGCGTTAACGAACTTTTATTGTTAATGTTTTCTCAACCGGATCGCTGGGGGCGCGGATGGTTCTCTTGCATAGCGTTGAGATCGCGGGCGCTTTGACGCTCGGTGGGTTCGTCGGTTTGGATCGGCGGCTCGCCGGCGCGGCAGCCGCCATCCCCTGCCACGCCGCGGCGGCGATGCTGGGACTGGTCTTGGGCGGGGCGGCCGGCCTTGCGGGGTCGACCGAGCCGGCCCCCGGCGGCGTCGCGCCGGCCATCCTCCTGCTGGTTTGCCTCATCGTGGCGGCCAGCGCCCAGACGGAGCGGGATTTGTGGTCCGTCGTCAAACACCATGCCGACGCGTTGGGGCTCGGTTCCGCGGTTTTGGTTGGCGCGGCTTGCGCGACCGGCGAGGGGAGGCCGGTCGCCTTGGCGATCCTCGCGTCGATCGCCATGGCCATTTTTCGACCGCGCACGACGCTCGCCGCCGCTGTCGTGATCCCGCCGTCCCGGAAACCTGCCGGATCCGCTTGCGCCGTTGCGATCGGTCAATCGCCGCCGTCCGTTGCGACGGACGTCCCGGACCGACCCCTCGAGGCGTTCGCCGAGGGAGACCTCGAAGCATGGTCGCCGGAGCCGCGGCCAACGGCCCGACCGCCGCGGCCGAAAGCCAGACTGCAGCGCGACCATCGCGCGGTTCGGGGCTACGCCATGCGCGGCCATCGGTTCGCGCGGCTTGCGGCGGCCTGAGGTCCGGTTGCCGTTAGGATTTGTCAACCATGATGGCGGACGTTCCCGTCATGCCGTCTTTGTCGCTTCGTTTGCCGGTTTTCGCTCGTCGGGTTTTTCGAAGCTGCTGGCGCTCGTTCTGATCGCACTCTGACGGCCGCACTCTCAAGGGATCGCTCTATGGCGCTCATCGCCATCGGCCTCATGTCCGGAACGTCCATGGACGGGGTCGATGTGGCGATCATCGAGACCGATGGCGAAAGCCGGCTCGAACCGGGGCCGTCGTCCTTTACCCCTTATGCGGACGCCGATCGGGCGCTGCTGCGCCAGGCTTTGCAGGACGCGGCGGCCCTCGCCGATCGGCAGGCGCGGCCTGGCGCGTTGGCGGCGGCCGAAGCGATGGTGACGAGGCGTCACGCCGAGGCGGTCGAGGCGTTTCTGGCGGCGCATCGCGTCGATCGGCGCCGGGTTGACGTCGTCGGCTTTCATGGGCAGACGGTGCTGCACAGCCCGGAGCGACGCCTGACGGTCCAACTCGGCGACGGCGCAGCGCTTTCCCGCCGGCTGCGCCTGCCTGTCGTGTTCGACCTGCGCGCCGCGGACGTGGCGGCGGGGGGGCAGGGCGCACCGCTGACGCCCGCCTACCATCGGGCGCTCGCCGCCGCGGCGGCCCTCGACGCGCCCATGGCGTTCGTCAACATCGGCGGCGTCTCCAACGTCACCCTGCTGGCGCCGGGTCGCGACCCCCTCGCTTTCGACGCCGGTCCCGGCAATGCGCTCCTCGACGACCTCGTGCTGGCGCGGACGGGAGCCAGCATGGACCGCGACGGCGCCGCGGCGTTGGCGGGCCGCGTCGATCCGCACGCGCTCGCGGCGATGCTGGCGCATCCGTTCTTCGCTGCGCCGCCGCCGAAATCGCTCGACCGCAACGCGTTCTCGTCGGCGCCGGTCGCCGCCCTGGCCCTCGACGACGCCGCCGCGACGCTGGTCGCCTTCACGGCCGAGGCGATCGCCGTCGCCCTGCGCCACGCGCCGGTCGCGCCCGAGATCGTCGTGGTCTGCGGCGGCGGCGCGCGCAACCCCGCGCTGATGGCGGCGCTGGCGCGGCGCACCAACGCGCGGGTCGAGCCGGCGGAGGCGCGCGGCTGGTCGAGCGACGCGATGGAGGCGCAGGCCTTCGCCTACCTCGCGGTGCGGTCGCTGCGCGGCCTGCCGCTGACCTTTCCGACGACGACAGGCGTGGCGCGGTCGATGTCGGGCGGCGTCCTGGAACTTCCTTAAAGGCGCAAAATGCGGCAGGCTTCCCCGGCCGTCGCAGGCGGCGCATGGCGGGCTCGGATGACGAGGCACTCCGATTGCGCGAGCACGCGCAGCATGGAGGAATCCTGGCGCGCGAACGGCGTCGCCACGAGCTTGCCGTCCTCGCCGTGCTTCAGACTGGCGCGCAAGTAATCCTCCCGCTGGTCGTTTTGGCCGAGATCGGCGCCGAGGATCGCCGCCTCGCTACGGTCGCGCCCGGCGCCGGGGTCGCCGCAAAGCGCGCGGATCAGCGGGACGAGGAACAGCACGCCGCAGACGATCGCGGAAACCGGATTGCCGGGCAGGCCGAGGATGCGCATGTCGCCGAGCCGCCCGTGCATCAGCGGCTTGCCCGGCCGCATCGCGATCCGCCAAAAGCCAAGGTCCATACCCTCGCGCGTCAACGCCGTTTGGACGAGATCGTGGTCGCCGACGGAGGCGCCGCCCAGCGTCACGAGAACGTCGGCCTCCGCGTCGCGGGCGCGACGAATGGCGCGCTCCAGCGCCTCGAACGTGTCGGCGGCGATGCCGAGATCGAGCGTGCGCGCGCCCGCCCCCTCCGCGTAGGCTTGCACGGCGTAGGTGTTGGAGGCGACGATCTGGTCCGGTCCCGGATTCTGACCGGGCGCGACGAGTTCGTCGCCCGTCGCGAGCAAGGCTACCAGCGGGCGGCGTGCGACGGGCAGCGCGCCATGGTTCATCGCTGCAGCCAGGGCGAGTTCCGGCGGTCCGAGCCGGCGGCCCTTCGGCAGCAGAACGTCGCCTTCGCGGAAGTCGAGACCGGCGGCGCGGACGTTGCGGCCGGCCAGCGCCGCCTCCAGCGCGACGACGCGCTCGCCCTCCAGACGCGTGTCCTCCTGAATGATGACGGTGTCGCTGCCGGCGGGCATCGGCGCGCCGGTGAAGATGCGCGCCGCCTGTCCCGCCTCGACCCGGCCAGCAAAACCGTGCCCGGCGGCGCTGACGCCGACGATGTCGAGCGTGGCGGGGACCCGCGCCACGTCGGCGGCGCGCACGGCGTATCCGTCCATCGCGGAGACGGCGAACGGCGGTTGAGTGCGCCGCGCGGCCAGTTCGGCGCCGAGCGTCCGCCCGGCGCATTGTGGGAGGGAAACCGTTTCCGGCGGCAGCGGCGTCGGCGCGCTGGCGAGGACCCGCGCGAGCGCATCGGAAACGGAAAGGAGGGAGCCGGCCATCTGCGCATCATGCACGGGTCGGCGGCGTCAGGCGAGGGCCGGCCGGCGCGTTAGGACGCAAAAAGCAACGGCGGCCGTGGGGCCGCCGCTGTTTGAAGAGTGTTCGTCCGAAGCGCTTATCAGCGCGTCTCGGCGGCGTTTTTGTCCGCCCAGATGTTGACGAACTGGCTGCTGTCCTGGGTCGACTGATAGGTCTGGGTCGGCGAAGCCGCGAACGCCGCATTGGCGGAGCCGGTCACAAGCGCGCCGAGCAGCAGGATGGAAGCAATCACTTTGGTCATGGTCATCTCCTAAGTCTTGCGAGGCGTTCCTTTGGAAAGGCGATCGCCTCGTCAACGACTGAAAGATGGTCCCGCATGGCCCACAAAACCAACGCATAGACTGGATGGGCGTTATCGACGGTTTGGATGGGCAACGATGCGACGAAGCGCGAATGGCTTCGTTGCGATGTCTGCGAGATCTCGGCGCCGCACTCCCGGGCGCGACCGCACGAGATTATCGTTGGCGCTGACGGCGCTTTCGTTCTAGAAAGCTCAAAGATTCAATAATTATCGAGGGAACGATGAAGGCGTATTTGGTCCTTTTCCTTTCGGGCGCATTGGGGCTTGGCTTTGCAGCCGGCGCCGCGTCCGCTGAAACGCTCTCGGCGAAAATCAGCATGAAGGCGGCGAACGAAGTGCCCCCGAACGACAGTCTCGGAACAGGCGAAGCCGACGTCAACCTCGATACCGCAACGCGCGTGCTGACCTGGTCGGTGACGTACAGCGGTCTGACCGGCCCGGCGAGCGCCGCGCATTTTCACGGGCCTGCCGAGCCTGGCAAGAACGCAGGCGTTGTTGTGCCTTTCACGAATGTCGCAACGAGCCCGATCAAGGGGACTGCGACGGTGACGCAGGACCAAGCGACGGATATCGCCGCCGGCAAATGGTACGTCAACGTCCACACGGCGCAGCATCCGGGAGGCGAAATTCGCGGTCAGGTCACGTTGAAATAGGCTCACACGGCGCTCATCAGCGAACCGTCTTGGGCGTCCACGCGACGTCCCAATCGCGACAAGCTGGCGCGAGGCGCCGGCTTCGTAGGCGAGGGCGGCGCCTCGCTCGCAAGGGTGGATAATACTCGGACCTTATCGCAGGACCGTCGCGCTGTCAATCAAAAAATTCCTAGAACGATTTTTTTCCCTTGAAAGACGCCGAGGCGTCGCTCGCAAAGCGTTTCCACCCGGAACAAACGAACGCCATCGCCCGGGGCGGGCGGCGCCGAGTCGGCGCAAAATTCCGGGATCAGAGCCAGCCCTGTCAGTCGTCGCGGGTCCAGGCTCCCGATCGGCCGCCGCTCTTTTCCAGAAGCCCGACCTCTTCGATGCGCATGGAGCGATCGACCGCCTTGACCATATCGTAAACGGTGAGACAGGCGACGGAGACCGCGGTAAGCGCCTCCATTTCGACGCCCGTCTGCCCCGCTACCTTCGCCGTCGCGGTCACCCGCACGCCCGGCAACGCCTCGTCGAGCGCGAGGTCGACGACGATCTTCGATAAGAGGAGCGGATGACAGAGCGGGATAAGTTCGTGCGTGCGTTTCGCCGCCAGGATGCCGGCGATCCGCGCCGTTCCCAAAACATCGCCTTTCTTGGCGTCGCCTTGCCGGATCAGCGCCAACGTCTCCGGACGCATGACAATGCGTCCCTCGGCGACCGCGACGCGGCTCGTGACCGGCTTGTCGGAGACGTCGACCATCCGGGCTTCCCCGGCGGCCGACAGATGGGTCAGCTTGCTCATGCCTTTTGTTTCGCGTCGGCCGGCCCATGCAGCAGATCGTGGGTCGCAAGCGCCACATCCTTCTGACGCATCAGGCTCTCGCCGATGAGGAACGTGAAGATGTTGCAGCGGGCGAGACGCAGCAGGTCGTCGCGGCCGCCGACGCCGCTCTCCGAGACGATGATCCGGTTCTCCGGCACGACGTTCGCCAGCCTTTCGCTGACCTTTAGCGACGTCTCGAACGTGCGCAGGTCGCGATTGTTGACGCCGATCAGACGCGTCTCCAACGGCAAGGCGCGCTGTAACTCCTCCTCGTCGTGGACTTCGACAAGCACGTCCATCTTGAGATCGTGCGCGGCCTTGTTGAGAGCGCCGGCTTCCTCATCCGTCACCGCCGCCATGATGATGAGGATGGCGTCGGCGCCCCAGGCGCGCGCCTCGACGACTTGGTAGGGGTCGAACAGAAAGTCCTTGCGCAACACGGGCAGCCGCGTCGCCTCGCGCGCCGCGACGAGATATTCCGGCTTGCCCTGGAAGGATGGCGCGTCCGTCAAAACCGAGAGGCAGGCGGCGCCGCCGACCTCATAGGCTTTGGCGAGCGCCGGCGGATCGAAGTCCGGCCGAATCAGGCCTTTTGACGGACTTGCCTTCTTGATTTCGGCGATGAGCGCGCATTGCGCAGCGCCGAGTTTATCTTCGATCGCGTGAACGAAACCGCGCGGCGGCGTCTGCTCGGCGATCGCTCGCTCCAGCGCGCGCAACGGCATGCGGACCTTGGCCTCGGCGATCTCGGCGCGCTTGTAGGCTTCGATCTCTTGCAGAATGTCGGCCATCGCCTTCAGCTCCGATTGGAGACGTCGGCGAGCTTGCGCAGCGTCTCCCTGGCGCGGCCGTCGTCGAGCGCGGCGGCCGCGAGCGCGGCGCCTTCGCGCAGGTTGCGGGCCTTGTCGGCGATCATCAGCGCCGCGGCCGCATTCAGGACGGCGATGTCGCGATAGGGCGAGCGCAGGCCGTCGAGCGCGGCGTTGAGCGCGCTCGCGTTATGGGCGGGATCGCCGCCGCGCAGGTCGTCGGCCTTGGATCGCGGCAGGCCAGCGTCTTCCGGCGCGATCTCGAAGCTTTTCACCTTGCCGCCTTCGAGCGCCGCGACATAGGTCGGCCCCGTGGTCGTGATCTCGTCGAGTCCATCCGAGCCATGCACCAGCCAGACGCGCTGCGAGCCGAGGTTGCCGAGCACGGTGGCCATCGGCTCGAGCATGGCGCGCGAAAAAACGCCGACGAGCTGGCGTTTGACGCCGGCGGGATTGGAGAGCGGCCCAAGGATATTGAAGATCGTGCGCGTGCCGAGCTCGACGCGGGCGGGCGCGACGTGCCGTGTCGCGGCGTGATGGGTCGGCGCCATCATGAAACCGATGTTCGCTTCGGCGAGGCAGTCTTCCACCCTGTGCGGCGGCAATCCGATCGCGACGCCGAGCGCCGCCAGCACGTCGCTCGAACCCGAGCGCGACGAGGCGGCGCGATTGCCGTGCTTGGCGACCGGCGCGCCGCAGGCCGCGACGATCAGAGCGGCGAGGGTCGAGACGTTGTAGGAGCCGGATGCGTCGCCGCCGGTGCCGACGATGTCGATCGCTTCGGCCGGCGCGTTGACGCGCAGCATCTTGGCGCGCATCGCGGCGACCGCCCCGGTGATCTCGTCGACGGTCTCGCCGCGTACCCGTAGCGCCATCAGGAACGCGCCCATCTGCGCCGGCGTGACCTCGCCCGAAAGCATGTCGTCGAAAGCCGCCTGCGCCTCGGCGCGCGTCAAGGTCGCGCCCGTGGCGACTTTGGCGAGCAGCGGCTTGAACCCGTCCATCGTCAGCGTCTGCCCGTGTCGCGCGCGTCGTTCCAGGCGCGCGCCAGATCGAGGAAGTTTTTCATAATCAGCGATCCATGTTCCGACAAGATGCTCTCGGGATGGAATTGGACGCCGTGCAGCGGGCGCGTGCGATGCGAGAGCCCCATGACGAGGCCGTCGTCCGTCTCGGCGGTCACGGCGAGATCGGCCGGCAGCGTCGCGCGGCGCACGATCAGCGAATGATACCGGGTCGCCTGAAAAGCCTCGTTGATCCCGCGAAACAGCGTTTCGCCGTGATGCCGGATCGTCGAAAGCTTGCCATGGACGGGGGTCGGCGCGCGTACGATCTCGCCGCCGCAGGCGTCCCCGATCGCCTGATGGCCGAGACAGACGCCGAAGATCGGCGTGTCTCGCGCCGCATGGATCAGGTCGAGACAAACGCCGGCCTGTCTCGGTGTGCAGGGTCCGGGCGACAGCACGATGGCGTCGGGCCGTGCGGCCAGCACGTCCGCGACGCTGACCGCGTCGTTGCGGCGCACCTCGACCTGTGCGCCCAACGATCCGATGCCGTGCACCAGATTCCAGGCGAAGCTGTCGTAATTGTCGATCAGCGTCACGCGCTGCATGGAATCCGTGGATCGCCTTCAGGGTGAGAAGCGCCCGTCTTTTCCGATGGCGGGCGGTGGGCGTCAAGCGCGCTGGAGCGCGGCGCGCTTCCGTGAAATAGTCGCGTGTCGGGGCGGGCGGGGCGCTCCGGCGCGTCGTCACGCTCCGCAGGCGTGGCGTAATGGTGGGCGCCCCTGTCATTCGCGATTGGGTCGCCGGCGCGCGCGGCGCGGCGCGGAAGCCGCGCGCGTTCGCCTGGAGCCGCGCCTTCGCGGCGCTCTCGGCCGCTTGGGATCGCGAAGTCGACGAACGGCGGCTGTTCCTGTGGGTTCCGGTTTGCGTCGGCGCCGGCGTCACGCTCTATTTCGTTGCCGACCGCGAGCCGTCGCTGTTCTTCTGCATTCTGCTCTGCGCGACGTTCGCTTGCGCCGCCGCGGCGACGCGGAGCAGGCCCGCGGCCTTTCGCGTCTTCGTCGCCTTGGCGGCGGTCGTCGGAGGCCTTGCCAGCGGCGCGTGGCGCACCGCGCGGGTCGCCGCCCCGGTGCTCGAGCGCGTGCGCATCGTCAAACTGACGGGATTCGTCGAGGAGATGGACCACCGGCGCGTCGGCGCGCGCTTTGTCCTGCGCGTCGTCTCGGCCGAAGGGATGGAGGCTGGCGCGACGCCCTATCGCGTCCGGCTGACGACGCGGCGCGATCCCGGCGTCGAGACTGGCGCCTTCGTGCGCTTGCAAGCGCGGTTGACGCCACCGGCGCATGCGGCGCTGCCCGGCGGCTACGATTTCGCTCGCGACGCCTATTTCGTGGGGCTCGGCGCCGTCGGCAATGCGCTGGGGCGGATCGAGCCCGCGGCCGCGCCTGTGACGCCCGGCTTGCGTCTGCGCGTCTATGCGGCGATCGATCGAGCCCGCAACGCGCTCGCCGGCCGCGTCGAACGGACGATCGGCGGCTCGGCCGGCGCGGTCGCCGCCGCCATGGTGACCGGCAAGCGCGACTTCCTCGACGATCCGACGCGCGAGACCATCCGGCAGGCCGGAATCTTTCACATCATCACCATCGCCGGCGTCCAGATGACTCTCGTCGCCGGCATCTTCTTCTGGGGCCTGCGACGTTTGCTGGCGCTGTCGCGCACGCTGGCGCTGAATTATCCCATCAAGAAGTGGGCCGCCGCCCTCGCGATCGCCGGCGCGCTCGCCTATGACGTGGCGACCGGATCGCGCGTCGGCGCGGAGCGCGCGCTGATCATGACGACGATCATGCTCGGCGCGGTCTTATGCGACCGCCAGGCGTTGAGCATGCGCAACCTCGCGATGGCCGCGCTTGTCGTGGCGATCCTCGAGCCCGAGGCGATCATGGGCGCGAGCTTCCAGCTCTCCTTCGCCGCGGTCGCCGGCCTTGTCGCCGCGTGGGAGGCGCGCCTCTCGGCGCACGCAATCCTGTCGGCGCGGGAGGACTTTCCGCTTCGCCCGGCGCGCGTCGACGCGACCGACCGCGTCCTGCGCGCGCTCGATCATCTGCGCCATGGGCCGTCCTCGACGCTTGTCGCGACGCTCTGCGCCACCACGGCGACGGCCTCTTTCATGGCCTATAATTTCCATGAACTCAGCCCCTATGTGCTCATCGGCAACCCGCTGACGCTCGCCATCATCGAGCTTTTCGCCGTGCCTTGCGCGCTCTTGGGCGCGGCGCTTTATCCGCTCGGGCTCGACGCGCTCGTCTGGCGCTGGCTCGGCCTCGGCATCGATTTCGTGCTGTGGGCGGCGTCGTGGCTCGCCTCGCTTCCCGCCGCGACGGTCTACTTGCGCGAGTTCGCGCCCTACGCCGTGGTGTTCCTGGCGCTCGCCGTGCTGAGCGCCGTCCTCTGGCGCACGCCGCTGATGCGCCTTAGCGCGCTGCCGTTTCTCCTCGTCGGCTTGTGGGGCGCGATCGCCGGGCCGCGTTTCGACGTGGCCGTCAGCCCCGAGGGCGAAGCCGTCGCGGCGCGGCTCGATGACGGAAGGCTCGTTGCGATCGGCCGGCGCCCGAGCCTGTTCTCGGTGGAGCAATGGTTGCGGGACGATGGCGATGGGCGCGACCCGCGCGACGCCGTCGCCGCCGCCGTCGGGACCGCGCGAACCCGCCAGCCGCGGCTCGCGCCGGTCGACGAAAACTGGCCGCGCTGCGACGAGATCGGCTGCGTCGTGAAACTCGGCGATGGCCGCACGCTGGCGCTCGCCCTGTCGCCGGACGCGCTGACGGAGGACTGCGTCCGCGCCGACATCATCGTGTCGCCGCTCGTCGTGCCGGCGGCGTGCGCGGCGGAAAGAATCGTGGACCGGACCGCCCTGGCGCGGCAGGGCGCCACGACGTTGCGGCTCGACCTCGATCGGATCCACGAGCGCCACGCGCGCGGACGCGACGAGGACCGACCCTGGTCGCCGGCGCCGCGGCCTCCGCGGACGAACACGCCGACGCCGCAGCAGGAGCCTATGGACGAAGCGGGCGACGCCCAGGCTCCCCCGTTTCGTTAGTATTTGCGGATGAGACTGACGAGTTTGCCCTGAATGCGCACGCGGTCGGGGCCGAAAATCCGCGTCTCGTAAGCGGCGTTGGCCGCCTCGAGCGCGATCGAGCCGCCGCGCTTGCGCAACCGCTTCAACGTCGCCTCCTCCTCGTCGATGAGCGCCACGACGATATCGCCGGAGTCCGCCGTGTCCTGCCGGCGAATGATGACCGTATCCTCGTCGAGAATGCCGGCTTCGATCATCGAATCGCCGCGCACTTCGAGCGCGAAGAGTTCGCCCGCGCCGAACATGTCGGCGGGCATGCCGATCGTGTGGCTGCGGCCCTGAATCGCCTCGATCGGCGTGCCCGCGGCGATACGGCCCATGACCGGTATGGAGACGATCTGGCCGCCGTCGTCGGCGGCCGCCGGCAAAGGCCGCACGCGCCCGAGATTGCCCTCGATTACGGATGGCGAGAAGCGGCTGGGCCGGCCGCCGGCGGGCACCGCCGATTCGGGCATGCGCACCACCTCGATCGCGCGGGCGCGGTTGTGCAGCCGCCGAATGAAACCCCGCTCCTCCAGCGCCTGGATCAGCCGATGAATGCCGGATTTCGACCGCAGGTCGAGCGCGTCCTTCATTTCATCGAAGGAAGGCGGCACGCCAGCCTCCTTCAGGCGCTCGTGGATGAAGCGCAACAGTTCGCTTTGCTTTTTGGTCAGCATGACGGCTCTCGTAAAGGCGCAAGCGGCGCACTTGAAATCCTGTCCTCGAAAGCGAGGGCGCACGACTCATATCAGACAAATCACGAACAGACGGTATATGTTCTTGCTGCGTTCCGTCAACGCTCAAAAATCTACCCGCACCGCGGCGGGGTCGGACGAGAATGTTGGTGGAAGGCTTCCGCAGCCGGCTCACGAAGCTCGACCGGCGGTTTAGCGGACCGGCGCAATAGGCCCAGCGGCGCTGCGCTGCTGGACGGGACCAAACGCTATGGACGCAAGCGGGCGTTGGCGTCTTGGCTCGCGGCCCCTCGTGCGCTATCGCGCCACATGCCTTCGGCGCCGCTTAACATGGCTCCGTTGGACGATTATGCGCCGCTCGCCCGCGACGACGCCGCGGCGGTAGCCCAGTTCGTAGAGGTCAGGTCCGACGCCAAAGCCGTAGGCGCGTCCAAGGATGGGGGCCGGACGGATATCGTAGTGGCCGGGGTAGGCGGGCTGGACCGCCTGCGGGCCTGGACCGTTCGCGTAGCCGTAATCCTCGCCGTTGTAGACCGCGCAGCCCGACAGCCCCGCGCCGCCGACGAGCGCGGCGACGATGGCCAGCACAGCTTTACGAACGGGCATGCAGCGTCTCCAACGACTCGGACGGGCCGCACCCTAAGGCGCGGCGACCGGAACGCAACCATGAGACCGGAGCCGTTTGTCCGTTGGATGGGGCGGCCGGCCCTTGCGGCGGTTATTGCTTGGCGCGGGCCGGGGTCGGCAGACGCGGCGGGTTGTCCAGCCGCCGATCGAGGTAGGCGCCGATTTCGGCGATCAACTCGTCGACGCGATTTTCGAAAAAATGGTTCGCGCCGGGCACCACGGCGTGCTCGATGACGATGCCCTTCTGTGTTTTGAGCTTCTCGATGAGGGCCATGACTTCCTTCAGCGGCGCCACGCGGTCCTGGTCGCCGTGAACGAACAGACCCGACGATGGGCAAGGCGCCAGAAACGTATAGTCGAAGCGATTCGCAGGCGGCGCGATCGAGATGAAGCCCTCGATCTCCGGCCTGCGCATCAGCAGTTGCATGCCGATCCAGGAGCCGAAGGAGGCGCCGGCGATCCAGCAGGCGCGGGCCTCCGGGCTGACGCTTTGCGCCCAGTCGAGCGCGGCGGCGGCGTCGGAGAGCTCGCCCTGGCCATGGTCGAATCCGCCTTGGCTGCGGCCGACGCCGCGGAAATTGAAGCGCAGCACCGAAAAACCCCGTTCTGCGAACGTGTAGTAAAGGTTATAGACGATCTGGTTGTTCATCGTGCCGCCGAACTGCGGATGCGGGTGCAGGATCACCGCGATGGGAGCGCCACGCTGCTTGGACGGATGGTAGCGCCCTTCGAGACGGCCGGCCGGGCCGGTGAAAATGACTTCGGGCATGGGCGCTCCGGTTTGGATGGATCAAGGCGTCGCGGCGATAGAGCGGCGCGACTGATATTTCGCGCCGCGCGACATGCGGCTGGACACATGTCGAACCAGTCGAGGCGCGGCTTTTAGCACGCGCGCCGAGGCGAAAGGCAAGCAAATTAGCGAGCCTTTCGTCCGCAAAGGGCTTACAGGCGTATCCATGACGATCGAGCGCCGCCCGCGGATCTATCTCGACTACAACGCCTCTGCGCCGCTGCTCACGGCGGCGCGCGAAGCCATGATCGCCGCGCTCGCCGCGCCGGGCAACGCGTCCTCGGTGCATGCGGAAGGACGCGCCGCCCGCGCGCTGATGGAGGACGCCCGCGTCCAGGTCGCAGCGCTGCTGGGCGCGTCGCCGCGCCTGACGACGTTCGTCTCGGGCGCCACCGAGGCCGCCAATCTGCTGCTGACGCCCTCGCTGCGCGACGCAGCCGGTCCTGTCGACGAACTTTGGATCGCGGCGGTCGAACACCCCTGCGTTCTTGCGGGGCATCGGTTTCCTTTGGATCGCGTCCGGATCCTGCCGGTCGATTCCTTTGGACGCCTCGATCTTCGCGCTTTGGACGAGGCGCTCGAACACGGCGGCGGCCGCGTGCTGTTGGCGCTGCAAGCCGCCAACAACGAGACCGGCGCGGTTCAGCCGGTGGCCGAAGCGGCGCGGCGCATCCACGCCAAGGGCGGGTTGCTTGTCTGCGACGCCGTGCAAGCGGCCGGTCGTCTAGCGGAGACCGCCCTGGCGGCGGGGGCGGACGCGGCGTTCATTTCGTCGCACAAGCTTGGCGGCCCTAAAGGCGCCGGCGCGGTCGCCTTCGCCAGGCCGGAGCTTCATATCGACCATCGGCTGGTGCGCGGCGGCGGCCAGGAGCGCGGCCTGCGCGGCGGAACCGAGAACGTCGCCGCGTTGGCGGGATTCGGCGCGGCTGCGGCGACCGCCATGGCCGAGCAGCGGAGCGAGTATGAGCGTCTGGGCGCCCTCCGCGACGGCATGGAGGCGCGCTTGCGCGCCGCGCTGGCGGACGTTGTCATCTTCGGACAGGGAGCGGCGCGCCTGCCCAACACCAGCGCCCTAGCGGCGCCGGGTATCGCCGCCGAGACGCTGCTGATCGCGCTCGACGCGGATGGTTTCGCCGTTTCATCGGGGTCGGCGTGCTCTTCGGGGAAGGTCAAGGCCTCGCACGTGCTTGCGGCGATGGGCGTCGATGACCATATCAGCCGTGGCGCGCTGCGGATCAGTCTGGGGTGGGCCACAAGCGAAAGCGAGATTTCGAGCTTTTGCGAAACGTTCCAAATAACGGTAAGGAATATCGGCGCGCGGCGGTCGGGGTCTGCGGCGCGCTTCTAGTCTGAGCCGGCGGGCCTTGAACCCGCGCCGGGTGAGGAGAGCAGGATGGCGGCCGTCCAAGAGACAGTCGAGAAGGTTAAGTCTATCGATGTCGACGCCTACAAGTACGGTTTCGTCACCGATATCGAATCCGACAAAGCGCCCAAGGGATTGAACGAGGACACGGTCCGGTTCATCTCGGCTCGAAAGAACGAGCCTTCTTGGCTGACAGAGTGGCGTCTCGACGCCTACAAGCGCTGGTTGACGATGGACGAGCCGGCGTGGGCGCGCGTGCATTACCCGCGCATCGATTACCAGGATTTATATTATTACTCCGCGCCGAAATCGATGGCGGGCCCGCGCTCGCTCGACGAGGTCGATCCTGAGCTTCTAAGAACCTACGAGAAGCTCGGTATTCCGCTGCGCGAGCGCGCGATTCTCGCTGGCGTCGTCGGCGCCGCGGCCGCGCCGGCCGGCCCGCGCGTGGCGATCGACGCGGTGTTCGATTCTGTTTCCGTCGCGACGACGTTCAAGGCCGAACTCGCTAAGGCGGGCGTGATCTTCTGCCCGATTTCCGAGGCCGTACAGTCGCATCCGGAGCTCGTCCGCAAATATCTCGGCTCCGTCGTGCCGACGTCCGACAATTACTTTGCGACGCTCAACAGCGCGGTTTTCTCGGACGGATCGTTCGTCTACGTGCCGCCCGGCGTGCGTTGCCCGATGGAGCTCTCGACGTATTTCCGCATCAATGAGCGCAACACGGGCCAGTTCGAGCGCACGCTCATCATCGCAGACTCAGGCTCCTACGTGAGCTATCTCGAGGGCTGCACGGCGCCGATGCGTGACGAGAACCAGCTCCACGCGGCGGTGGTCGAACTCGTCGCGTTCGACGACGCGGAGATCAAGTATTCGACCGTCCAGAACTGGTATCCCGGCGACAGCCAAGGGCGCGGCGGTGTCTACAATTTCGTCACCAAGCGCGGCGATTGCCGCGGCGCGCGTTCGAAGATTTCCTGGACGCAAGTGGAGACCGGCTCGGCGATCACTTGGAAATACCCGTCCTGTATCCTGCGCGGGGATCATTCGCGCGGAGAGTTCTATTCGATCGCGATCTCGAACGGACATCAGCAGGTCGACAGCGGCACCAAGATGCTGCACCTGGGCGCTAACACATCGAGTCGCGTGATCTCCAAGGGAATCGCCGCCGGCAAGTCGGACAACACGTATCGGGGACAGATTTTTGCGCACCGCAAAGCGAAGAACGCGCGTAATTTCACAAATTGCGATTCTCTGCTGATCGGCCAAGACTGCGGCGCGCATACCGTCCCCTACATTGAGGCGCGCAACGCGACCGCGACGTTCGAGCACGAGGCTACGACGTCGAAGATTTCCGACGATCAACTCTTCTACTGCACGCAGCGCGGACTTTCGCCGGAGGAGGCGACGGCGCTCATCGTCAACGGTTTCGTTCGCGACGTGCTGCAGCAATTGCCGATGGAATTCGCGGTCGAAGCGCAAAAGCTGATCGCCGTCAGCCTGGAAGGCAGCGTCGGCTGACGCTTCCTGGCGAAAGACAGAGACGATGCTCGAAATTAGAAATCTTCACGCCGAAATCGACGGCAAACCCATTCTCGACGGCGTTTCGCTGAGCGTGAAGCGCGGCGAAATCGCGGCCATCATGGGGCCGAACGGGTCGGGCAAGTCGACGCTCTCCTATGTCATCGCGGGCCGCGCGGGTTACACGGTGACAAACGGCGAGGTGCTGCTCGACGGCGAGGATCTGCTCGCGATGGCGCCGAACGAGCGCGCGGCCAAGGGTCTGTTCCTGGCCTTCCAATATCCATTGGAGATCCCCGGCGTTACGACGATGACGTTTCTCAAGGCGGCCATGAACGCGCAGCGCAAGCAGCGCGGGGAAGACGAACTTTCGACGCCCGCCTTCATGAAGACGGTGCGCGCCGCCGCCGACAGACTCGGCGTCAAACAGGAGATGCTGCGCCGCGCCTTGAACGTCGGGTTTTCCGGCGGCGAGAAGAAGCGGCTGGAAATTCTGCAGATGGCGTTGCTTGAGCCGCGTTTTGGCATCCTCGACGAGACCGACTCCGGCCTCGACATCGACGCCTTGCGCATCGTCGCCGAAGGCGTGAACGCATTGCGTGCGCCCGACCGCGCATTTCTCGTCATCACGCATTATCAGCGGCTGCTCGATTACATCGTTCCCGATAGCGTGCACATCCTGTCCGCGGGACGCATCGTCAAGTCGGGCGGCAAGGAGCTTGCGCTGGAGCTCGAGAAGAATGGCTATCGCGATTATATCGCGACGGCGGCGTGAGGGCGGCGTGCGACAGCCAGCCATGCGTGTGCGCACCGAAGCCGAGATCGCGCTAGCCGACGCTTTTGCAGCAACACGGGGCGAAGGCGCGGCTCCGGCGCGCGCCGCGCGCGAGGAGGCTTTCGTCGTCTTCGATCGGCAGGGCCTGCCGAACCGCCGCATCGAGGCGTGGCACTATACCGATATGCGCGGCGCTTTGCGCAACGCCTATCCGCTCGCGGACAAGGCGTCCGGCCGGCTCGAGGGTTCGCGCATCGTCATCGTCGATGGCGCGGCGCCCGAGGGGCTGGCGCAGTCCGCATGGCCGCCGGGCGTGACAATCCGCCGCCTCCACGAAGCGCTGACCGCAGCCGACGCGGCCATGATCGCCAGCATCTATCCGTCCCAGGGCGGCGCCGACGCTATGGTGGCGCTGAACGCCGCGCTGGCGCGCGACGGCGTCGTAATCGAGATTGCGCCTCACGCGCAGGTCGCAGCGCCGCTGGAATTGCTGTTCGTCTCCGGCGACGGCGCCCCGCGGGCGGACGTGTCGCGCTGCGTCGTCCTTGTCGGCGAAGGCGCCTCGGCGACGATCGTCGAGACGCATGAATCGAGCGCCCCCGTCCAGCGCAACAGCGCCTTCGTGTTTAAGCTCGCCGCCGGCGCGACGGCTGATCATATCTTCATCGCCGACCGTCACGCGGCGGACCTGCATGTCGCCACGCTTCTGGCGGAGATCGGGCGAGACGCGACGATGAATTCCTTTGCGCTGGTTGCGGGCGGCAAGATGGTGCGTCGCCAGTGCTTCGCGCATTGCGGCGGCGAGCGCGCCAAGGCGGCCTTCCGCGGCGTCTCGCTTCTCTCGGGCGACCGCCACGCCGACACCACGCTCGTCATCGAGCACGACGCGACGCATGGCGAGAGCCGCGAGCTGTTCAAGCATATTCTCTCCGATGAGGCGACGGGCGTGTTCCAGGGCAAGGTCGTCGTGCGGCACGGCGCGCAGAAGACCGATGGCGGCATGAAGAGTCAGGCTTTGCTGCTGTCGGACGACGCCGCCATGTACAACAAGCCGGAACTCGAGATCTTCGCCGACGACGTCGTTTGCGGCCATGGCGCAACGGTCGGCCAGATCGATGCGGATCAATTGTTCTACCTGATGGCGCGTGGCTTGCCGCGCGTCGATGCGGAAGCGTTGTTGATCGAGGGGTTCGCGCGCGAGGCCTTCGAGTTCGTCGGCGACGAGGCGTTGCGTCAACGGCTGGATGACGCGCTGGCGTCCTGGCTCGCGCGGAGATCGTCATGAATGCGCCCGTGGCGGTCTTCGATGTGAACAAGGTGCGCGGGGATTTTCCGATCCTCGCCGAGCGGCCTTATGGCAAGCCGCTGGTCTATCTCGACAGCGCCGCCTCTGCGCAGAAACCGCGCGCCGTGCTCGATCGCATGACCTACGCGTACGAACACGAATACGCCAACGTTCATCGAGGTCTGCACTATCTGGCGAACGCCGCGACGGAAGGATTCGAGGCTGCGCGCGAGACCGTGCGCTCGTTCCTCAACGCGGAGACGGCCGAACAGATCGTTTTCACGCGATCGGCGACGGAATCGATCAACCTGGTCGCCTCGTCCTTCGGCCAGTCGATCGGCGAAGGCGACGAGATCATTCTCTCCATCATGGAGCACCATTCCAACATCGTGCCCTGGCATTTCCTCCGTGAGCGCAAGGGCGCGACGATCAAATGGATCGGCGTCGATGACGACGGCAATCTGCTCCTCGACGAGTACGAGCGCGCCTTCAGCAAGCGCACCAAGATCGTCGCGATGACGCATATGTCCAACGTCCTCGGCACGATCACGCCGATGCAGGAGATCGTCCGCATCGCGCACGCGCACGGCGTCCCCGTTCTCGTCGACGGGTCGCAAGGCGCCGTGCATCTCGATGTGGACGTGCGCGCGCTCGATGCGGACTTTTACGTGTTCACGGGGCACAAGGTCTACGGACCCACCGGCATCGGCGTGCTCTACGGCAAAAAGGATCGGCTCGCGGCGCTGCCCCCCTTTAACGGCGGCGGCGAGATGATCGAAACGGTGACGATGGACCGCGTCACCTACAACGCGCCGCCGCACCGCTTCGAGGCCGGGACGCCGCCGATCGTCCAGGCGATCGGGCTCGGGGCGGCGATCGACTACATGCTGTCGGTCGGTCGCCCGGGCATCCATGCGCATGAAAACGATCTGCGCGACTACGCCCACGAGCGTCTGTCGAAGATGAACTCGGTGCGCATCTTCGGTCGGGCCCGCGACAAGGGCGCCATTCTGTCGTTCGAGATGAAGGGCGCGCATGCGCACGACGTGGCGACGGTCATCGACCGTTCTGGCGTCGCCGTGCGCGCCGGCACCCATTGCGCCATGCCCCTATTGACGCGGTTCGGCGTCACCTCGACATGTCGCGCGTCCTTCGCCATGTATAACACGCGCGAGGAGGTCGACGCCTTGTTCGAGGCGCTGGCCAAAGCGGAAACGCTGTTCGCCTGAGGAGTAAGCGATGATGGACGGCTATGCCCAGGACAGCGACGTTCAGCCGAATCGGCCGTCGATGGACTATCCTGCCGAGACTGCGCCCGAAGAGCTCGATCGCCTGACGGCGGATCTGATCGCTGCGCTCAAGACTGTGTTCGATCCCGAAATCCCGGTCGATATCTACGAGCTCGGCCTGATCTACAAGGTCGACATCGACGATTCGCGCTTCGTCACGCTCGACATGACTTTGACGGCTCCGGGCTGTCCGGTCGCGGGCGAGATGCCGACATGGGTCGAAAACGCGGTGAATGCGGTGCAGGGGGTATCGGGCGTCAAGGTCAACATGACCTTCGATCCGCCATGGGACCAAAGCCGCATGTCGGAAGAGGCGCGCGTCGCGCTCGACATGTATTGACCCGCGCCGTGCCTGCCGCCGCGATCGCGGCGCCATGGTCGGCGCTGGCGTTCGAGCCGACGGTCGTTATATTTGGTGTCGTTCCGCGTCGCCGGGCCTTGTCTCGGTGGAACAGGAGAAGCTCATGGGAACCGCGAAGCCGCGCTTCAAGGTGATGTCGCTGACGCCCGCAGCCGCGACGCGCGTGCGGGAGATTTTGTCGAACGCCGCGACGCCGGAAGCGGTTTTGCGCGTCGGGGTCAAGAACGGCGGTTGCGCAGGCATGTCTTATACGATGGACCTTGCCGGCGCGGCAGGCCCGCGTGACGACGTTGTGGAAGACCAGGGCGTGAAGGTCGTCGTCGATCCGAAGGCTGTGCTCTTTCTGCTCGGGACCGAGATGGACTTCCAGACGTCGAAGCTGTCATCCGGGTTCGTATTCCGCAATCCGAACCAGACGTCAGCGTGCGGCTGCGGCGAAAGCGTAGCGATCGAGCCGGCGAGGCCCGAGGAATTGCTGGACGCGCATTGAGCGACGACGCCGCCTCAGCGGCGATCCTCAGGTTCGAGCTGCGGCAATCTCTCGGACGTGTGGCGAATTGCGTGTGAGGCCGCCGCATCTAACGCCTGACGTTACTCTTCTGCGACAGTCTTTTCGCGCCGCGTCAGCGGCGTTGGCCGCAGCAGGAACGAAGGAACATGGTCCCCAAGCCCGACCACGGGACGATCGTCGGGGTCTCGCCGCGGCGAATGGCGATCGTGCGGCAAGGAACGGGGCGGACGGGCTGCAACGACAGCCTCGTCGCGCCGCGTCGGCGGTTCGTTGCGTGGCCGGCGTTCCGGCGCCGCGCGGTCTTTCTGAACAGCGACGTGCTCGCTGCGGGCGTCGCGCGCGCGATGGCGCTCGCCGGAGCGGGGCGACCCACGGCCGCGTCGGGCGGGACGCTCGCCGTCCGGCGTGTCTGAAGCGACCGTCTCGAGACCGCCGCCGAGCCAGTCAATCGGCGATCCCAGGAGCTTCTCGATGTCGGCGATGTAGCGGGCGTCCTGGCTTGTCACGAGCGTCAAGGCGACGCCCGACTTGCCGGCGCGACCCGTGCGCCCGATGCGATGGACATAATCTTCCGCATGCGTCGGCACGTCGAAGTTGAAGACGTGGCTCACATCGGGAATATCGAGACCGCGCGCGGCGACATCGGAGCAGACGATGAGATTGACCGCGCCGGTCTTGAAAGCGTCGAGCGAGGCCATGCGCGCCGGCTGATCCATGTCGCCGTGCAACGCGCCGGCGCTGAACCCGTGCTTCACGAGCGACTTGTGCAGCAGCGCCACGTCGCGCTTGCGGTTGGAAAAGATGATCGCGTTCTTAAAATTGTCGGCGTCGCGGATCAGGCGGCGAAGCGTCTCGCGCTTCTCGTCGTCGCGGCCCGTCGCGATCAACGCCTGCTTGATGGTCGTGGCGGCCGACGAGGGCCGCGCGACCTCGATCCGGATGGGGTTATGCAGGAATTGCTCGGTCAGCCGGGTGATTTCCGGCGGCATGGTGGCGGAGAAGAACAGCGTCTGGCGCGTGAACGGGACGAGCTTGCAGATCTTCTCGATGTCGGGGATGAAGCCCATGTCGAGCATCCGGTCGGCTTCGTCGATGACGAGGATTTCGATGCCCGTCAGCAGCAACTTGCCGCGCTCGAAAAAGTCGAGCATCCGTCCTGGCGTCGCGATCAGCACGTCCGCGCCGCGCATGATCTTGGCTTCCTGGTCGCCGAATGAAACGCCGCCGATGAGGAGAGCAACGTTCAGTTTGTGGTTCGCCCCATATTTGACGAAGCTCTCTTCGACCTGCGCCGCAAGCTCGCGCGTCGGCTCGAGGATGAGCGTTCGAGGCATGCGCGCCCGGGCGCGGCCTTTTTCGAGACTGCATAGCATCGGCAGCACGAATGCCGCGGTCTTGCCGGTGCCTGTCTGGGCGATCCCAAGAACGTCACGCCCGACGAGGGCGTGCGGGATGGCTTCAGCTTGGATGGGGGTGGGGCTGGCGTAGCCAGCAGCGGCGACGGCCGCGAGAACCTTGTCGCTTAGTCCGGTCTCTTCGAATGTCATTTATGATTGTGCCTGGGCGACGGGTCGGAACACCGGCCGGGACGCCACGATGACGCGTCAAGGATAAAGAAAACACGCTACACGGTTTGCAGCGGAATCGGCGGACGGGCGCGTCGGCCTCTCATCCGTCTCCGCAACACATAGAGGCTGTTTGTGAAAAGTCAACGACGAGAAGTGAGGAAGAACGATGGACAAATCGCAATCTGTGCGTCTTGGCGCTCGATGGGGGGTCAGGACAGAGGCCTTCCGAGCCTCTGTCCTGGTCAATGATCGAGGCAGATTAACCTTCGTCAGCGTCAAATTCATCAATCGGAACGTAACTCCAATCGGGTCGACGCTTGTAAAGCACTAAGCTCTTAAACCGACCCGCAGCCAAGATTATGGGTACACGCGCGCGCAGGTTCTGCTCGCTATCGGAATTCTCATAGTCATTGGGATCGCCGGGGTTCTCGGGGTTCTCCCAACAACCAAGTGAAAACGCCTTGTATTCGTCGTCGTGTTGCATGCTCATACCTCCAGAACGCGGCGGATCACTGCAAATAGCGCAACGAAACCCGCCGCCTGATTGCGACAAAGTTTCGTGCGCCTGCATCGGCCCGCTGTCTTCCCCCAAGAGAGGAAGAACCCGGATTCTGCCGACAAAAGTCGGGCAGGTCTTCTGAGCACGACCCCTGAATACATCCTATCCTCGCAAAGTCAACGACGAGAAGTTGATAAGACCGCGTAGAGCGTGCGCGGCCCCTCACATAGTGAAGCGGCGCGGAAGACGGTCGGCCGCACTGCGGCGACCATCGTCGTTGTGAATTGGAATGCGATCGACGAGACGCGGCTGCATGCGGTTCTAAATCGCAAGTTTGAACCTAAAGCTGTGTCGCGCGTTTTGGCTTCAGGCGCGCGAATTGCCCGCGGCGATGCCATGAATAGCGTGTGAACGTTCAATTCAGCATCGTGTCAGGGCGAACAGGGTTCAATCGCGCATCTCACGAGGAGGAGAGCGCGTATGCAAAAGAGATCTATCATTGCGATCGTTGCGGCGTCTATGTCGATCGCCGGCCTAGGGGGCGCGCAAGCTCTCCCTCGCGCCGATACGCTGCCGGGTCTTGCGTCGGCGCCGATCGAGCAGGCGCAGTATTTCTTCGGCGGCCGACGCTATTGCTTCTACCCGGACGGGTGGCGCGGTCCCGGCTTCTATTGGTGCGGCTACGGCCACCGTCGCGGTTTCGGCTACGGCGGGCCTGTGGGCTTCCGCGGATGGGGCGGCCCGGGCTTCCGCGATCGCGACGGCTTCAGAGATCGCGACCGCGACCGCGGCTTCAGAGATCGCGATCGGGACCGCGACCGCGATAGAGGCTTCCGCACCGAGGATCGCGGCTTCCGCGGGCCGGAACGGGAAGGCGGAGGCGGCTTTAGGGCTCCTGAGGGAGGCGGCCGCGGACGAGGCGGTCCCGCTCCGACCCCTACCGCCGCTCCGGCGTCGCGAGGCGGCCCGAGCGATCTGGGCGGAGGGCGCTCTGGCCCCGCTGCGGCAGGGCGATCCGCTCCCGCTGCGGCGCCTGCTGCCCCGGCAGCTCCCGCGGCCCCGGCTGGCGGCGGAGGTGGCGGCGGCGGCGACTTGGGACCGCGCCGGTAACCTATAGGCGAACGAAAAGCCCTCGCCGAGAAATCGTCGGGGGCTCTTCATGTCGGGCGGCGGGCGCCCGTTTGATGCGAATGAGGGTGATCTGTCACGCAGACTTGGCGCGTCTTCGACGACCTAACCGCATGATGACCCTGGCGATAAACGTGGAAGATCGTCGGGGTTGCGACTCGTGGCAATGCCGTCGTTTGCACGCCTTCAGCCGCGGGAATGGGGCATGTGCGCCGCGGTTCGTAGCAGAGCCATTCGGCCAATCCTTCCGACTTGCGAAAGCCCGGCGTCTGCCTTTATCAGAGGCGGCGCTGATCGGATAAGCGCCGCCCATCGGAGGAACGCCGCGTGATCGTCGCGTTGAGGAAGCCGTCGTCAAAGCGACATGCCGCATTCTGCGCAATCTTGCTGACGACGAGCGGCGGCGCGTCGGCGCAGAGCGCCGTCGAACAATTTTATCGCGGGCGCACCATCGATCTGACGATCGGATTCACGCCCGGCGGAGGCTACGATCTCGTCGGCCGGCTCGTCGCCAAATACATGGGCGATTACATCCCGGGCAAGCCGCGCATCGTGCCGCGGACGATGGCGGGCGGGGGCAGCCGGATCGCGGCGAGCTACATCTATTCGGCGGCGACAAAGGATGGGACGCAAATCGGCATCGCCGATCAGGCCATGCCGGTGCAACAAGTCGTCGGCGATCCGACGATCCAGTTCGACACGCAGAAGTTCGCCTTTATCGGCAATCCGATCGTCGACAACAATGTCGTCGTCACTTGGGCGACAAGCGGCGTGAAGACGATCGCCGACGCCAAGACGAGGGAGATCGCCATCGGCGCGACGGGCTACAACACGTCGTCGCAATATCCCCAGGCGCTCAACACCGTCGCCGGCACGAAATTCAAGATCATTCTGGGATATCCCGGCGCGAACGAGATCAACATCGCGATGGAACGCGGCGAAGTCGGCGGACGCGGCAGCAATTCGTGGGATTCCTACAAGGCGACGAAGCCCGACTGGGTCCGCGATCATAAGATCAACGTGCTCGTACAGATCGGGCTGGAAAAAGCCCTCGATCTTCCAGACATCCCGTTGCTGATGGATCTCGCCAGCAACGAGACCGACCGGGCGGCGCTGAAGGTCTTGTCCGCGCCGCCGAAGATTGGCCGGCCGTTCTTCACCACGCCAGGCGTGCCGCCGGATCGGCTCGGGGCGCTGCGTGCGGCCTTTGACGCGGTGATGAAAAACCCGGATTTCTTGTCCGAAGCGAAAGCGCTGGGCCTCGATATCGATGCGATACCGGGTCAAGATTTGCAGACGATCGTCGCCGACGTCGTAGCGACGCCGAAGCCCGTGGCCGACCGGCTGTCGCGCATCATCGCCTTGCCGGAGCAGGGCAATGTCAAGGCCCATTGACGGCGACAAAAGCTTTGCAGCGCCGCCTCCCGCCGGATGAAGCATGGCGCAAACGCTCTCCGACGCTGAGACGCATGATCGCAACGGGGCCGAACCGCCCGATCGATCGCGCCGGCGCCTGATTTTTTTCGCTGCGATGACGGTCATCCTCATGGCCGCCATAGAAGGCACGATCGTTTCAACGGCGATGCCGGCGATCCTCAGCGCGCTGGGCGGCTTCGACGCGTTCACATGGACCTTTGCAGCCTATTTCCTGGCGCAGGTCGTAACGATCCCTGTTTACGGCGGTCTCGCCGATATCTACGGCCGCAAGAAGGTCCTGCTTTTCGGCATCGCCCTGTTTCTGGTCGGCTCGGTCCTCTGCGGGTTTGCCGGAGGCATGCCGACGCTCGTCGTCTTTCGCGTCGTCCAAGGGCTCGGCGCGGGCGCCCTCGTCACGCTGTCCCAAACGGTCGTCGGAGACCTCTACGAACCGCTCGAGCGCACGCGCATCCAAGGCTACATCTCCGGCGTCTGGGGCGCGGGCGCCGTGCTGGGGCCGCTCCTCGGCAGCTTTATCGTCACGCATTTCACGTGGCCGTGGGTCTTCTGGATCAACCTGCCGATCGGATGCGTGGCCGCCGTCATGATTGCGACGATCCTGAAAGAGCGCGTGCAATCGCATGCGCGACGCATCGACTATCTGGGCTCGGCGCTGCTCGCCGCCGGACTCGGCGCGCTGATGTTCGCGTTGACGCAGGCCAGCGCGTTCCCGCTCGCGACGATGGTAAGCATCCTTCTCGGCGCCGCGGCCGCGCTCCTAGCGTTTGTCGCTCACGAGGCGCGCACGCCCGAGCCGATGCTGCCGCTGAGCCTGATGCGCAACCGGGTCGTGGCGGGAGGCGATCTCGCCTGCCTATGCGCCGGCGCGGTGCTCATGGGCAGCACGGCGTTCCTGTCGCTTTACGTGCAAACCGTCATGGGCCTCAGCGCTTTGATCGCCGGTTTCGCGGTGGGCGGTCCGTCGCTTTCCTGGCCCCTCGGCAGCTTTCTGGGCGGCCGCTTGATCAATCGCACATCCTATCGCTTCACGGCGGCCATCGGCGCTGCGCCGACGTTCGCCGGCGTTCTGTTGCTTACGACGCTGAACGCCGAACGCGGACCGCTCTGGGCGGCGATCGGCCCGCTGCTGATCGGCGTCGGCATGGGCTTCATTGTGCCGACGTTCGTCGTGGCGATCCAGTCGGCGGTCGGCTGGGAGCAGCGCGGCATCGCCACGTCGACGACCGTCTTCTCGCGCATCGCCGGCCAAGCGATCGGCTCGGCGATCTTCGGCGCCATTCTCAATGCAGCGGTCGCCGGGCTTGCGCCGAGCGGCTCGAGCGGGATCGACGAGGCGCTGAACCCTGCCATGCGGCAGTCGCTCGCGCCCGCCGAGACTGCGCCGCTTGTCGCGGCCATGGCGAGCGGCATTCACGAGATCTATCTGATCGTCGCTGTGCTCGTCCTCGTGATGCTCGGCGCCGCTTTTGCGCTGCCGAAAGGCATGCGCCCGCAGTAAGGCGCGCGGCTAGAAGCCCGCTTTGGAGCGGACGGTCCGTCGGCTCGGCGTTGATCCGACGACCGGGCGAATAATTTGCGCGGCCCGGAGCTTTTTCGGGAGCGCAAAGTAGGCCATTATTCTTGAACTCTCAGGAGAGCGACGATGACGAAGCAGGGCGGCGTCAAGGAATTCATGACCACGTGGCACACCTCGGAGCGGGCGTATTTGCCGCAATGGGCGATGCGCGACAAATCGAGCCTGATGGAGTCCGGCGCGAGCACCAGGGCGCTCCCGATGTTTCGCGCCTTCGATCTCATCGGCGCGCCCAACGAGAGCATCACTCTGTTGGCGAACCGCGATCACAAGATTGGCGTCGCCAGCGTCTGCGGGGCCGAGCAGGAGTTCCGCCGCCACGTCGATTTCGACACCGTCTATTTTCAGTTCGCCGGCGAGACGACGATCGAGACGGAGTTCGGCGAATACGTCATGGCGGCTGGCGATCTCATCCACATCCCCGAAGGGATCGCGCACCGATCGTCGGGGACCGCCGATAGCCTGCGCTGGTTCGCACACGTCAACGCGCCGTTCACGAGTTTCATGAGCAACGAGGATGAGGTCAGTCACACCAAATTTCACGTGAAGCGCATCAACGGTCCTAACTGGGACATCCCGGCCGACCGCCGAAGCGCGCCGAAGGATCGCGTCACCGAGCGGATGATCTGCTGGGACGACAAGCCGGACGACCTCTCGATCTTCAAGCGCGATTACGCCGACCTGACGCCCGCCACGAGCACCAGCCCGCGCGAGAAGCGCAGCGGCGTCGTCAAGCTACGCGCCTTCGATCTTTTCAAGGAGATCGCGGGAACGAGCGGCGAACCGAAGCCCGTGTTCCGGAGCAAGCACCTGGAACTGAAAGTCTACAACATCGTCGGCGAACAATTCGCGTTCCATCGCGCGCTGCGCAGCGAAGAGGTCCGCATTCACTTTCGCGGCGATGCGCTTGACATGTCTGAAGTCGGCAACGTTGAGACGAAGCCGGGGACGGTGACCGTTATCCCGCGCGGCATCGGGCATAGCGTCGTCACCGCGCCGGTCGATTGCCCCAACTTCCTGCGGCTCAACTTCTACAGCGAGCTTCCGTGGTCCTACCCGCATGACGTAACGCGTCATCATTTCGAGAGCCGCTTCGAGATCACGACGGATGTGCTCGTCAAGGCGTCATGGCGCCAAGAACGCTCGGCATGAACGGCGCCTCGCCCCGATCGATCGGGAGCAGTTCTTTGCGATGCTTTCCGATCGGCCTTGGCTGCGCGTCTCTATCGGGCGCCTATGGCCCGTCGGACGAAGCGAACGCGCTGAAGGTTCTGGACGGGGCGATCGAGCAGGGCGTGACGCTGCTCGACACGTCCGACAAGTACGGCTGGGGCCACAACGAGGAACTCATCGCCAAGGCGATCAAGGGGCGGCGCGGCGCCGTGCAGATCGCCAGCAAATTCGGCAACATGGCGGGCAAAGACGGACGCATCGCCGACGGGCGGCCGGAAACCGTGACAGCCTCATGCGAAGCGAGTCTTCGGCGGCTGAACACGGATGCGATCGATCTCTATTTTCAGCATCGGATCGACCGAAGCGTCCCGATCGAGGAAACGGTCGGCGCCATGGGTCGCCTCGTCGAACAAGGCAAGGTCCTCGCACTGGGCCTCTGCGAAGCCAACCCAGCGACTCTGCGCCGCGCTCACCGGACGCATCCGATCTGCGCGGTTCAGAGCGAATATTCCATTCTCTACCGAACCGAGGCGGAGGAAGTTCTCGCGACGACGCGCGAGCTCGGCGTCGCCTTTATCGCTTACGCGCCGCTCGGCCGCGGTCTTCTCACCGGCGCTGTCGCGCCGGGCTCGCTTGGCGAGGACGACGAACGGCTGCGGCATCCGCGGTTCGCGCCAGACAACCTCGAACGCAACCTGGCGCTGGCGCGGAACCTGGAAGAGGTCGCGAAACGGCGCGGCTGCACGCCGGGGCAGGCGGCGC
Organism: Beijerinckiaceae bacterium; assembly: GCA_965276595.1. GTDB lineage: Bacteria > Pseudomonadota > Alphaproteobacteria > Rhizobiales > Beijerinckiaceae > Terripilifer. The sequence continues at coordinate 544,115 of CBDIBA010000012.1, read as the reverse complement.
TTGCTTGGCTCCTGGCGCAAGGCGACGATATCGTCCCCATCCCCGGCACCAAGTCGCTGCATCGTCTTCAGGAGAACGTCGAGGCGGCGCGCGTAGCGCTCCCGCCCGAGGATGTGGATTTCCTCTCGGCGGCGATCCCGCCGGGCGCGGCCGCAGGCCTGCGTTATCGCGCCGAGCATATGAAGAACATGTATCTTTAGACCGACCCGGCGGCATGCCACGAGGAGTTGGGATTTTGGAAGAGCGCGTTTCATTCATGTCGGAAGGCTTGGAACTGGTCGGCGCCATCGCGACGCCGGACGACGCAAGACCGAACGACAAGCGTCCCGCCTTCATCGTCCTGCACGGGTTCGGCAGCACGATGAACGCCGCCAACGTTCGCACGCCCTGCGACATGCTGAACAAGCTCGGCTACGTCACGATGCGTTTCGACATGCCGGGCTGCGGCGACAGCCAGGGCGAGCGCGGCCGGCTGATCTGCATGGAGCAGGTCGCTGCGGCGCGTGCGGCTTTGACGTTGCTGCAGGCGTCTCCAAACGTCGATGCGGCGCGCATCGGCGTCATGGGCAGCAGCTTCGGCGCCGCCGTCGCGGTCTATTCGGCGGGAACCGACGAACGCTTCGCGGCCTGCGTCTCGGCTTCCGGCTGGGGCAACGGCGCCTTGAAGTTTGAAGGCCAGCATCGCGCGCCCGGCGCGTTCGACCGGTTCAAGACGATGCTCAAGGAAGGCCGCGAGCATCGAGAGCGCACCGGTCGGTCGATGATGGTGTCGCGCTACGACATCGTTCCGATTCCCGAGAAGCTGCGGGGCCACGTCGTCGAGAAGTCGATCATGGACATGCCCGTCGAGACGGCGCAGAGCATGTACGACTTCCGCGCCGAGGAGATCGTCGGCAAGATCGCGCCGCGGCCTCTGCTGCTGCTGCACAGCGCGATCGACAGCGTGACGCCGACGGAGCAGACCATCCGCATGTTCGAGCGCTCGCAGGCGCCGACAGAGATGCATCTGTTCTCCGGGACGGACCATTTTATGTTCGCCGAGAGCAACAAGCGCGTGCACGAGGTCGTCGCCGCGTGGCTCAGGGAATTCTTCCCGGTTTCCACGGCGATCTGAAGCATCGAAACAAAAACGATCGGCCGCTCGACGGAACGGTCGACGAAGGCGACAACGAACATCGGAGGATCGCCATGTGCCTGGCTTGTCTTCGGAGCGAATTTACGCGCCGGTCGCTGCTTCGCTTCTCAGCCGCGCTGGGTTCGACCGCCGCCGCGTCGCAGACCTTCGCGCAAGCCGGGGCGCGGCCAGCCGCACAAACGTTAAGGCGCCCTGGCGGGGACTTCGTCATTCGCAACGCGTCGCTTGTGACGATGGACGAGAAGCTCGGCGAGATCCCGCGCGGCGACATCCATGTCCGCGACGGCGCCATCGTCGCGGTCGGCCCCGACATCGATGCGCCGCGCGCGGAAACGATCGAGGCCGCGGACATGATCGCCATGCCGGGCCTCGTCGATACGCATTGGCACATGTGGGGATCGAGCGCGCGCAATATGGCGGGCGACGACGCCAAGACCGGCTACTTTCTCTTCGCGCGCGCCGTCGGCGGCGTCTTCACGCCGGAAGACAATGCGCGCGGCGTGCGCCTGTCGCTCGCCGAGGCCGTCAATTCCGGCGTAACGACCGTTCACAATTGGTCGCACAATCTCGCCAAGCCGGAATATGCCGACGCCGAGATCGCGGCGCATCGCGAGTTCGGAACCCGCGCCTTGTTCGGCTACGGATACGCGGGTGTTGCGAAAGCCGATTCGATCATCGACCTGGACGACGTTGCCCGAGTTAAAAATCAATGGTTTGCGGGCGCCCACGGAGATCTGCTCACGCTCGGCGTCTGCCCGCGAGGTCCGGAAAACAACAACGTCGACATCTGCCGCAAGGAATGGGGCGTCGCGCGCGATCTCGGGCTCAAGATCAGCGTCCATATGGGCACCGCGGCCGCTAAAGCCAAAGCGCGCCAGGGCGTGAAGACGTTGGGCGACGCCGGTCTGCTCGGCCCCGATCTCATCATCGTTCACGACACCAACACGTCGGATGACGATATCGATCTCTTGGCGAAAACGAAAACCTTCGTCTCGATGAGTCCCTACACCGAGATGCGCACGGGCTTCGGGATTCCGCCGATCCTGCGCATGCTGGATCGCGGCGTGAACATCTGTCTGTCGATCGACACGACCACGTTATGCGGCAACGCCGACATGTTCGGCATCATGAAGGCGTTGCAAAACGTTGCGGACGGCTCGAAGCAAAGCGAGTTCGCGCTTCCGGCGCGCGGCGTGTTGGAGATGGCGACCATGGGGGGCGCGCGGGCGCTCGGGCTGTCCGACCGCATCGGTTCGCTGACGCCGGGCAAGCGCGCTGACATCGTGTTGCTGCGCGCCGACGACATCAACATGGCGCCGGTCAACGATCCCGTGCGCGCGATCGTCCAGTCCGCGCAACCCGCGAACGTCGATACCGTCATCGTCGACGGCAAGGTCCTCAAACGTGACGGCAAGCTTCTCGACATCGACACGAAGACGATCGTCGCCGATTCGAAGGAGACAATGGTGCGCGTGCGGGCGGAGGTCGAGCGGATGCTGGCGGCCGGCCAGGTGCGCATCGAACGCTGACGAACGCCTTGGTTCTTCTGCTTAATCAGGCGTGAGAACGCGCTGCGCTGTTGTCTGCGGGAGCCTGTAAAAGGATCGTAACTCAGGAGGCCTTCGTCGCGTCGAAGACGGGCCCTTCGCCGACTTTGAACCTCTGTTCCGAGACATCGGTGCGACCGCCGCTTTTTTGGCCGGCGTTGGCGTTCGCCGCGACCTGCAGCAGTTCGAGGTCCTCGTCGCTGCAATTCTCGAACCAGTAGCGCGAGAAGCGGGGGGTGATCGTACCTTCCTGCGGGCCGAATTCGCCGATCAGCGCGTCGCCGGGGCCATAGAACCGCGCGCGGCCCTTGAGCACCATCCAGAACGTGTCGACGGACGTGTGATAATGCAGGTTGTTCTCCCCGCCGTTCTTTTTCACGACCTGAACGACCCCCTTGATCAAGGGGCTGACGCCAAGGCGGATAAAGCCTTTGCCGCGATCGACGCCCTCCGGTTTGGCGTAGGCGAACGGCTTGATGCTCGCTTCCGCTTCGAGATGGCGCTGTTCCAGTTCGGAATCGCTTGCGGACATGACGGTCTCCTGCGTGGTTGTCCCATCATCGGGGCGGTACGCGCGCCCGTCAACGGCGTGAAGCGGCTTCGCGGGTCTCGAACAAAACGCAAGTTCTGTCGTTGCCCGCAAAGGAGCGGGCGACGGACCAGGGTCGCCGGACATCCGCGAAATTCTTTCGACGGCGTTCGATAGGAGTTCAGCATGAGCTGTTCAATGAGGATCATGACGGCGGCGAGCCTGTTGGCATTCGCCCTCGCCGGCCCGGCTTTGGCGCAGGGCGCCGCGGGATCGGGCGCGCAAAGCACCTCCAGCGCCAACCAGCCCGTCGTCGGCGCGCCGACGCCGCAGCAGTCGCTCGACAACAACATCAACGGGCTGCGGGCGCCGCCCGCCAGCCCGGCGGCGACAGGCATGGGCCTTGGCGCAACTTATGGCGAGCCGCTCCGGCCTTCCACTCCCACGCCCGCGCGAACGCCGGCGCCTGCGCCGCTTCGCAAGTAGCGGCGCCTCCGCGCACGGCGGAACCAAACACAGTCTTTGCCGTTCCGCCCTCAATCGGGCGAGGACTTCGGCATGGGGCTTATTCTTCTCATTATCCTGCTGCTTCTGATTTTCGGCGGCGGAGGATCGTATTACGGACGGCGCGCAGGCTGGGGCCGGCGCGGGTATGGCGGCGGCGGCATTGCGCTGATCATCGTGATCGTCTTGGCGGTGCTGGTGTTCCGCGCGCTTACCGAGACGGTGATTCCCGTGCCGTCGGGGAGGGCGCCGATCACGACCGGTCCCTGACGGGTTTTTTTAGGCCTTTGCGCTTTTCGGCGTCGTATCCTTGGCGAGAAGGCGTTCGTATTCCTCGCGCACCGGGTCGGCGCCGTACAGTCGTTCGAGACGGCGCACCGTGAAATGGCCGCGCGCCATCGCCTGAAAATGATCGATGAAAGCGTAATTCAGCGCGGCGCCCCCAAGCGCGCCGATCATCGGGATGGCCTGCGCGGCGATCTTCTGCGACACGACGAGGCCGAAACGGCCTGCGATCTGCGAGACCAGCCGCACCAGGATCGGCGCGGCTTCGTCGACCGCGCCTCGCTCCAGAATGTAGCGCGCCGCTTCGGTGACCGTTCGCGCCAGAAGGGCGCGGGCCGCGAAGTAGCTCGATTGCAGATGGTCGTCGCCGGTCGTCCGCCCGCCCAGCGCGAAGACTTCGAGACAGGCGAGACCGGTCTCGGGCGCCTGCATGTCCTCGCCGTTCTCCCGCGCAATGTCGGCGATGGCGCGCAGCATCACGACCGTGGAGACGGGAAGTTCCACGGGCAACGCCGCAAGCCCCAGCGCGCCTCCGGCGGCGCCGCTCGCCATGGCCATCGCCTTGTGCCGCCCCAGCGCCGAGGGGCCGCGCCGTTTAGCGACGCCGCGCATGGCGACGCGCAACGCCGCGCGCAGGGCGAGCGTGGTCGCGCGCGCGGCGACCGTTTTAGCGCGCTCTGGGATCATCAGACCCGCGAGGTTGATCTGGCGGCCGACGAGATTGGTGATCCGCGCGGCGAGGCTCGTGTGCTCGAGCAGATCGACCGCGCTGGCGAGCGCGGCGCGATCTTCGGGCTTCATGCCCCGGGGCGGCGGAATAATGATGACGTTCGACATGGGGGCCCCGGCTGGTCGGTCTTGATGTGGGGCGCTTCGACCGGCGCCACAAGCCGCGCGAGGCGCGTCTGATCGATCGACGCGATTGCCCGTTAACGGGTTCGCCGCGCGGAATTAACCATCGAGGGCTGGCGCGAACGCCCGGTATGGTTTCCACAAAGCGCCGATACGGCCGCTCGGGTTGCGAACCGCGACGACTGGCGTGCGCCGAAACGCCGCTGCAGGCTCGCGCAGCGCAAATTGCATCAAATTCGATGAGAACCCGTCACGAATGGTTATACTTGCTGCCCGGGTGACGAACATTAATGCGATTGCCTCGAATTGCAGAAATAGACTTCAAATGACTTTGAAAGGACGCTGCCAAAGTTGCCTCATAATCAATGGGGCGACGCATGTTTTCCTCTCTCGTCAGGTCTGCGTTCAAGGGGCTTGGGTTGCTTGCGCTGGGGGCGTCCGTCTATCTGCCGTTGCACGGCGTCACGGAGGCTGCGAGCGGCGAAGCCGGCTACATCGCCGTCGGCGACCGTTCACTTACGCCCTACGGCTGGGCGGATTTTTGCAGCCGCTACAAGAGCGAGTGCGATGCGGGCGCTTCAGAAGCCTTGGACGCCAACCTCACGCCGGCGACCATGAAGATCGTCAAGCAGGTCAACCAATGGGTGAACGCCAACATCAAGCCGATGTCCGATATGGAGCATTGGGGCGTCGTCGACCAGTGGGATTATCCGACCGACGGCTATGGCGATTGCGAAGATTATGCGCTGCTCAAGCGGCGGTTGCTGATGGACGAAGGCCTGCCGCGCCAGGCTTTGCTGATGACCGTCGTGAAGGACGCGAGCGGCGAGGGCCACGCGATCCTCACCGTGCGCACGAACAAAGGCGAATACATCCTCGACAATCTCAACAACGAGATGAAGCCCTGGCGGGAGGCGCACTACCGCTTCGTCAAGCGCCAATCGCAGACCGATCAGAACGTCTGGGTCGATCTCGGCGAGCCGACCACGGCGCCGTTGACGGTGTCGCGCTGACGGCGTGACGTAGCGGCTTGGCCGTTCAAGCCGCGTTCATTTCGCTTGGCCTACGAGGCGACGGTCGCCAGGTTCGGCGTCAGCGACCGCTGGCGACGGTCGCGGCGCCGTTGACGACCGGGTGTGGATGATCTTAGCTTCGCCTGAGGCGTTAGGCCTCCGAAGCCGGTGTGAGGGAGACGCAACATGATGATCCGAATGGCCGTCGGCGCGACCCTGTTGGGCGCGGGCCTAAGCTTTTTCAGCTTCTCGTCGGCGCAAGCGCTGACGATGAAAGAGTGCAGCGCCAAGTATCAAGCGGCGCAGAGCGCCAATACGCTCAACGGGATGAAATGGGCGGATTTCCGTAAAGCGGAATGCGGCTCTACCGCGGCTGCGCAGCCGGCCGCCGCCACCACGTCGGCGCCGGCGCCGACCGCGACTGCCGCGACCGCGGCCCCGGCCGCCAACCCGCTGAAGCCGGCGCCTTCGAAGACGGCGGCGGCGCCCGCGCCCGCCGGCACTGTGTTCCCGACGGCGGTCTCGCCGAAATACGCGAGCGAGAGCGCAGGCAAGGCGCGGATGCACACGTGCCGCGATCAATACCAGGCCAACAAGGCGGCGAACGCCAACGGGGGCATGAAGTGGATCGAGAAGGGCGGCGGCTTCTACAGCCAGTGCAACGCCAAACTCAAAGGCTGACGGTTTGGAATCGCGCCGTGGCGATCGATCCCCGGGTTCGTCCCGGGGATTTTTATTGCGTTACAGATAGGCGCTCACGGTCGTCACAACGCCGGCGACGCCGAGCGCGAGCGCGCCATACCAGGGCCAGCGCTGCCCCCTTGTGATGATCGACACGGTCGCGATGGCGATCGAAATGTGCAGCATCGTCACGGCGACGGTCAGCACATGGTGGCGTTGCTCGTGCCGCTCCGACTGCTCGGCGTTTTCGTCGACCTTCTTCTCGAGCTCGCGCGCCTTCTTCTGAATTTCGCGCGATTCGTCGTCGTTCTTCTTCACCCCCGCTGCGAATGCGTCCACCTTGTCGGGATTGGTAATCGAGGCGATTTCGTAAAGATTCTTCTTGATGCTCTTCGCTTGGAAGAACGACCATTGGTCGGTGGCCTTGTTCTGATAGAGCACCGACTCGTTCTTGCTGGCGATCGTCGCGGCCGTTTCGACCGATTCGAGACTGCCGACCGTCGCCGCCACGACGGCGAGGACGGCGATGGTGATCGCGACCAAGGACAGGAAACGATTGCCCTCCTGCGCGACATGCTCGGCGTGTTCGACGTGCTCGAAGTGCTCGGTCGGCGATTCCATGACGGCCCTCATCGCGGGACGGGGCTTCCGCATGCCGACGCCCCAAAGCGGGATAGCTTGACGTTAAATCGCTGAAAGACGCAATCGCTGCGCGCTCGGACGTGGTGGATAGATCAGGCGCCTCGTCGAGCGCGTCGCCGAGCGCGTCGCCGCGTTGCGCGGTGCGGGGATGACCGCTATACACCCGTCGCGCTATCGCCGCGCCCGCGCCTATCGTCTAGCGGTCCAGGACGCCGCCCTTTCACGGCGGAAACACGGGTTCGATTCCCGTTGGGCGCGCCAAGAGTTCGGACGCTCGTCGAGCCGGCTTGGAAAGTCCGCCTCCGACTGAGAACAGACCGCCTTTTGGTCGCGCCTGAATCGCCTTATGGGTCATCGGCGGAATTTCGGCTATCGCATTCGCTGCGTCGGCTGGACGCCCGGGAACGCTTGATGGTCTCCTTGGCCGTGCGCATCCTGGCGTAGCGACGCCAAACGAAGTAAACCCCGCCGAGCTTATACAGCGAGACGCTTCCGTCGCGCTCTTCGGAACGCAGACGGCGTCTGCTTTTGATCTTGAGGATCCCGGTTCCCAAAGGAATGCTGATCGAAAAACCCAACGGCTCGCATCCTGCGATCGTTATTCCGTCCCCTTAACGACATATACGATTCGCGGGCCAAATGGGATTTGGCGCCGCGGGAATAACCTTTTGCGCGTGGACAAACGTTGAGGAACCTGCGCCTCGCCGATCCCGTTATGCCCGAGGATCGAAAGGAGGAGCCTTTGCCGCTGAGAATGGACATAGCCGGCGCCGCGAAAGTGGAGCCTCGGCAAAATTTGAGTCCCGGAGCATGGTATGTCGGCCTGACCTGCACGGGGTGCCAAAGCGACTTCGCGGTTCTCGACGACCCCGCCAACAATGGGCAGATCCAGGTGACCGGCGGCGCCGCGCTTGACGCCTCTTGCCCGAAATGCGGCTACGCTGCGCGATACGGCGCGGCGGATATGCATCCGTTCCAGGCGGTCTCGGGCGGACCCGCAAGCCCGCTATAATGCTCGGCTAAGCTGCGACCAAAAAAGTGAAAACCAATTGTCGCGCGACAAGGCGGCGTGGCGACGGAAGCCGGTCACGGTTTCCCCCGGGCCGTTTCCCTGGCACGGATGGTGCTTTCCCGCGCTAAGGTTCAACCGCGGGAACGTCTCTATGCAGCGTCATGCGATACGAGCGCTCGGCGGCCTAGCGATGCTGGTCGGCCTTGCGTCAGCGCCGGGGTTGGCGCAAGCGCAAAGCGGAAAAACGCTGTTCGTCGCCGAGCCCTCGCATGGGACCGGCAATCTTCCAGTCTATGTGTCGATGGCCAGAGGTTTCTTCGCCGATGAAGGCCTGGACGTCAAAATCATGTCGGTCGACGGCGGCTCGGCGCACGCCAACGCAGTCTTGAGCGGCCAGGCCTTCGCCTTCGTCGGCGGTCCCGAACACAATGCTTTCGCCAAACTGCGTGGCGCGGACTTGCGCGCCGTCGTAAACCTCAACGATCGCAGCACAGTCTATTTCGTCGCACGCAAGGGCCAAGCGCCCGCGGCGGGTCAGGAAATGCCCGATTACATGAAGGGAAAGTCGATCGCGGTCAGTCCGTTCGGCGGCACGCCGAATTCGATTCTGCGCTACCTCTTGGCGAAATGGGGCTTGGACGCGAAGACCGACGTCTCGATCAACGAGATGCCCACGGCCGCTGTGCTCGCGGCGGTCAAAGGCGGCGGCGCGATCGTCGGCGGAACGGTCGAGCCTTTTATCACGCAGGGATTGCGCACGGGCCTATGGGACGAGCCGTTCGTCAACACCGCGAAAGAACTCGGACCGTACGCCTACACGACTCTGAACGTGCGGCTCGCGTCGATCAAGGATGATCCGGAAACGGTGCGCAAATTCGTCCGTGGCGTCGTCAAAGGTCTGACCTTCACACAAGAGCATCGAGACGAGGTCGCCGCGATCGCGAAGAAGGAATATCCGACCATGCCCGCCGACGACCTGAAGGCGACGCTGGATCGCTCGTTCGCCGACAATGCTTGGAGCGCGGACGGCGCGATCTCGAAACGCTCTTGGGCGACCGCCGAGGCGGTCGTCCTCAAGGCAGGGCTCCTGAAGCAACCGGTGCCGTACGAGGATGTTATCGACACGCAGTTCCTGGGGTCCACGGCCGGCCGGGCCCCCTGACGATTTTGGTCGGGGCGGTCTCAGAACTCCAGGAGCGTCTCCCGGAGAGTCTGCTTCGTATACTCCGTTCGCACGAGTCCGAGCCGCTGTAGGGCCGGGACAAGGCCATCGGTGACTTCCGCGATGTAGCGCGGATTGATCAGATGGAATGGCTGCTTGAGCAAGAACCCGTCGCCGCCGACCTCGGCCATGATCTCGCCCATTCGGGCGGCGACCTGCTCCGGCGTTCCGATCAGGTCGACGCACGTGCCTTTGCTGCCCTCGCGAATAAGTTGGCGCAAAGGTTTCGTGCTGCCGTGTTGAGTGAACTTCGCCAGCGAAGTCGCCTCGCCGTTCGTGGTCAGCGCAGGCAGCGGCTTGTCGAGATCGAATTGCGCGAAGTCGATGTCGGTCAGCGCGCTGTAAAGGCCGAGGACCCGGTCCACCTGCCGCGGGGAGGACAGCCCGCGCTCGTTGATGGCGAAGGCTTCCGCTTCGGTTTCCCCCAGAATGGGCGCGAGTTGGTATAGCACTTTGACCGTGTCGGGATCGCGCCCGAAGCGCGCCGCGCGATTGCGGACATCGTCGCGAAAGAGCTTCATGGCTTTTACGCCGTTCGCGGTCGCGATGATGGTGTCCGCATGTTTCGCGGCGAAGTCGCGGCCGCGCGGCGAGCCGCCGGCCTGAAAGTAGGTTGGGCGCCCCTGCGGCGACGGCGCCGTGTTCAGCGGTCCGCGCGATTTGTAGTACTTGCCGTCGAAGTTGACTTCGCGAACCTTCGCGCCATCGGCATAAGTCCGGCTCGATCGGTCCATGACGACGGCGTCAGGCTCCCAGGAATCGAAGAGCTGGTTGACGCAATCCATGTACTCTTCCGCCATCGCATAGCGGAGATCGTGCTCGTGCAGCTTGTCCATGCCGAAATTTTGCGCGGCGGCGTCCTCGCCGCTGGTCACGATGTTCCAGCCGAAACGGCCGCCGGCGATGTGGTCGATCGTGCAGGCGAGGCGCGCCAGCAAAAACGGATGGTAGCCGAGCGTCGAAAGCGTCGCGACCACGCCAAGATGCTTCGTTTGTCCGCCGATGAGCGCAGCGAGCGGGGCCGGATCGTGACGGGGCGCGTTGACCGCGTTCTTCAAAGTGAGCCGATTGTCTCCGCCGTAGATATCCGACACCATCAGCGTGTCGGCGAACATGATGCAATCGAAGCGCGCGCGTTCCAGGTTCTTGGCGAAATCGACATAGAAAGCGCCCGACCACGGGTTGCCGCCCGCCGATGTTAGGGGGTCCAGCCATTCGTCGACGCCGAAATTGGTGAACCAGGCGAGGTGAAATTTTTTGGGGGACATCAAGTGTCTATGGCTGCGGATCGACGTTGCCGATTAAGCAAACCCCGCGCCACATCGCATCAACACAGACCCCCGACGACCGCGACAATCCAGCGCTCGATCAACGCCGGGGTGTCACTTACATCTTCGGCGCATCCTCGCCACGGTCGAAGACGGGTTCGTCGCGCGGTTCCTTGCCCGTCGGAATGTTCTCAGCCTGACGCCGGACCGCTTCAGTCTCGGAGTCGAGCCCATCGACCGTCTCGTTGGCGCCCGAGCCCGAATCATGTTTGCCGGTCACTTCGCTGCGCGAACGCGCGCCCGGCGGGCGGTTCACCTCGTCGTTTGCCAGACTTCCCGGCTCGGCACCATGGTTGTTCTCGCGCTCCACCGCGCTGGCAAGCGCCCCCGTATCGTGGACGCCCGCTTCCGACTTGTTCGCATAGCGGCTGTGCTGCGTCGGTCCGGCTTTTTCCTGACGATCCATGCCTGTCTCCTGATGTCAGCCCAGGAATTCGACCCGCAGGGGGGAAGTTCCGGAAGGAGGCGTACAAACGCCGTCGCCAAGGAGGCCGAAAAGAAGGACTCGCCGAATCGATTTTGTTCCTGTAATGTTCCTCAAATCGCATTGGGGTGAACCGCCATGTCCGCATTGCACGAAAGCGTCGCTCGTCGATCCCCGCTGCCGCCGGCGCGCGCTTTTACCGAGGCGAGCGCGCGCGTCGAGGCGGCGCTGCAAGAGCTGCGCGGGGCGGAACGCGCCCTCGAGGCGCAATTGCGCGACCTGCGCGCCCATCTGCGTTGGACGCGCGCCCCGACAGCCGACTCCGCAACGATCGTGCAATAGGCCGCGGGTGGCCAAGGCGCGCTCCAACTTCGTCTGTCAGAACTGCGGCGCGATCTCGCAGCGCTGGCAGGGGCGCTGCGAGGAATGTGCCGCGTGGAACAGCATCGTCGAGGAGGCCGCCACCGGCGGCATCGGGGCGCAGGCGGCCGCCGGCGCCCGCAAGGGGCGCGTCTTCAAGCTTGAGGGTCTCGGCGGCGAGACGCAGTCCCCACCGCGGGTTCAAACCGGAATATCTGAGATCGATCGCGTTACCGGCGGCGGCTTCGTTCCGGGCTCCGTGCTGCTGATGGCCGGCGAGCCCGGCATCGGCAAATCGACGCTGCTGATCCAGGCCTGCGCCCGCCTCGCCGCCGCGGGCAAGCGCGTCGTCTACATTTCTGGCGAGGAGGCGGTGGCGCAGGTCCGTCTGCGCGCTCAGCGCCTCGGCCTCGCCGGCGCGCCGGTCGAACTCGCCGCCGAAACCAGCGTCGAGGATATTTTGGCGACGGTGTCGCAAGGCCCGGCGCCGGCTTTCGTCGTGATCGACTCTATCCAAACGATGTGGACCGACCGCGTGGATTCGACGCCGGGCACGGTGACGCAGGTGCGCGCCAGCGCGCAGGCGCTGATTCGCCACGCCAAGACGACAGGCGCGACGGTGATGCTCGTCGGCCATGTCACGAAGGACGGGCAGGTCGCGGGCCCCCGGGTCGTCGAGCATATGGTCGACGCGGTGCTGTCGTTCGAGGGCGAGGGCGGCCATCATTTCCGCATTCTACGCGCGCTGAAAAACCGCTTCGGCCCGACCGACGAGATCGGCGTCTTCGAAATGACGGGGCTCGGCTTGGGCGAGGTCGCCAACCCTTCGGCGATGTTCCTGGCCGGCCGCGACGCCTCGGCGCCGGGGGCGGCGGTTCTCGCGGGCATGGAGGGCTCGCGCCCCGTGCTGGTCGAAATCCAGGCGCTCGTCGCGCCGACCTCGCTCGGCACGCCGCGGCGCTCGGTCGTGGGCTGGGATCCCGCGCGGCTCTCGATGGTGCTGGCCGTGCTTGAGGCGCATGGCGGTCTGCGGCTCGGCCAGCACGACGTCTACCTCAATGTCGCCGGCGGTTTGCGCGTCAACGAACCGGCGGCCGATCTCGCCGCTGCTGCGGCGTTGGTTTCCTCGCTCACCGGCGCGGCGCTGCCGCGCCAGCGCGTCTATTTCGGGGAGATCGGGTTATCGGGCGCGATCCGCCCCGTGGCGCACGCCGGCCTGCGGCTCAAGGAGGCGGCCAAGCTCGGCTTTGCGTCGGCGGCTGCGCCGCCGGTCAAGCGAGAAGACGGCGAGCCGCCGCTGACGCTTTCGCCCTGCGATCACATCGCGACGCTGATCGCCGAGATCGCGGCGACCGCCGCGCAGGAGCGCCGCGTCGCCTGAGGATCAGGATTCCGACAAGAGCGTCGCCACGAAGTCGGTAATCGCGCTTTCGGCGCGGGCGCGTTTCAGCCGCTCGGCGTCAAGAATGTGCAGCACCCGTTCATAGCTTCTCTGCAGGTCGTCGTTGACGATGACGTAATCATAGGTCGTCCAGCGCTGGATTTCGTGACGCGCATTGTCGAGACGCCGGCCGATCGTATCGTCCGAGTCTTCCGCGCGCCGTTCGAGCCGGGCGCGCAATTCGCGCATCGACGGCGGCAGGATGAAAATCGTCACGACGTCCTCGGGCGCCGTTTCGCGAACCTGCAGCGTGCCTTGATAATCGATGTCGAACAGCATATCGCGGCCGCGCGCGAGCACCTCCTCCACGAGCGCGCGCGGCGTCCCGTAGAAGTTGTCGTGCACCTTGGCGTATTCGAGGAAGTCGCCGGCCGCGCGCATCCGCTCGAACTCGACCGGCGTAATGAAATGGTAGTGGATCCCGTCGACCTCCGATGATCGCCTCGCGCGCGTCGTCGCCGAAACCGAGAGCGTCAGGTCGATCGACTTGTCCTGCAGCAGCATCCGCGTCAGCGTCGTCTTTCCCGCGCCGGAGGGCGAGGACAGGATGAGCATCAAGCCACGTCGCGCTGTCTCGATGGGCGAGACGGCTTCGATCGCGGACGGGCCGAGGGGCTTCGCGCTCATTCGATGTTCTGCGCCTGCTCGCGGAACTGCTCGATCTCGACGCGCAACTCCAAACCGATCGCGGTGAGCGCGGGATCGTTCGATTTGGCGCAGAGCGTATTGGCCTCGCGCCCGAATTCCTGAGCCAGGAAATCGAGCTTGCGGCCGACGGACGCGCCGGAGGCGAGGAGGCTCTGCGCGGCGGCGACATGAGCATACAGGCGGTCGATCTCCTCGCGGATATCCGCCTTGGTCGCAAGCAGGAGCGCCTCCTGATGCAGGCGTGCAGGATCGAGCGCGGGGGCCGAGCCGATCAACTGCTCGAGCGCCGTGGCGAGGCGCGCCTTGACAGCCTCCGGCCGGCGGCCCGGAAAGTTTTCCGCCGCGCGCGTCAGTTCGGCGATGCGAGCGACGCGCAAGCCCATGACGTCGGCGAGCGCAGCGCCCTCTCGCGCCCGTTCGAAGATCAGGTCGGACAGCGCGCGGTCGAGATCGTCGAGCGCTGCGACGCCCAGCGCCGCGATCTCCGCCGGGTCGTCGCTCGCCTCGACGAGATCGACCATGCCGCGCAGCGCGAGCAGACCGTCGAGGGAGGCGGGACGCAGATTGGCGGGCGTCGGCAGCCGCGACATCGTTTCGATCAACGCGCGCAGCGCTGGCTCGTTGACCTTGATCTCGATGGAGGCGGCGTCGCGCTGCACGCTTAGAGTGGCCTGACAGGCTCCGCGCGCGAGCGCCTTGGCGATTCGCGCTCGCGCCTCGTTCTCGATGGCGTCGAACGGCGCGGGCGTGCGCAGCCGCACATCGAGCCCCTTCGCGTTGACCGTCTTCATTTCCCAGGCCCAACGCCACGCGCCGCGCTCGCCCGAGGCGCGGGAAAAGCCAGTCATGCTCTTGAGCGTCATGGAACCCGTTCGGTCGCTGCGGCGGCGCGGCGAAGTCTAATCGTGCGCCCCGCGCTGCTCAACCGTGGCCCGTTTGGCTGCCGCCTTGGGCTTACTGCGCGCGGCCGGCAGCGTGGAGCGGGGTCCGGGCGGCGGCGGGACGGGCGCCAGTTCCGCAATTGGAACCGTCTTGGCCGAATTCAGATCCCATGTCTTGTCTTTGAGCGGATCGAGCGGGGTGCCCTCCGACGCGTCATAAATACGCACGACCCGCGGGCCGCCAGTCGGTTCCGGCGGCGGCGTCCGATCGGCGTCGTCCGGATTGGTGTCGGCCGCGGGCAGCGTGTCGGCGCCATAAGAGGCGCCGTAGCGCGCCGCCCGCGCTTTTTGCTCGGCCCATTTCTGCGGCGACTCTGGGTAGACGCCGGGATCGTTCACGCCGGCGCCGGAGCCGGTGGCCGAACCCGGGTCCGGCCCGTCGAGCAATGTCGAAGCGTCGCCAAACTGCGCCGCGACGCCGCCGTCGATTTCGCCGCCGAGGGATAAGTTCGTTAGGCCCTGAGAGGCGCGGGTGGGGCTGGCCGCAGCGGTCTGAACGGGCGAAGGGTTCGCTGGCGTTCCGGCGATCGGCTTGGCGGGATCCGATGCGACGGAAGACGCCATCGCACGCTGCGCTTGATCGATCGCGGCGGCCGCCGGGATCGCCAGCGGCGTTGCGGGCGCGGAATAGGCCAACGCGTCTTTCGACTGAGTTCTGAATGCGGTCGAAAGGCTGCCGAAAACCGGCGTCGCGGGCGCATCGGCCTCGCCCCGCTGATCGCGAAGCAATGGCGCGTTGGCGGCGGGCGGCGCGCCCGGGTCGGGCACGAAATGATCGATCGCAGGCGTCGGCGTCTGTCCGGCGGCGGCGCGCTCCTTCGCATCTTTCTCGATTTGGCGCCAGCGTGACACGTTCTTGTTGTGCTGGTCGACCGTCTCGGCGAACACGTGGCCGCCGCTCCCGTCGGCGACGAAGTAGAGGTCCTTGGTGCGCGAGGGATTGGCGACCGCTTCCATCGCCGCGCGGCCGGGGTTGGTGATCGGGCCCGGGGGGAGCCCCTCGATGGCGTAGGTGTTGTAAGGCGTCGGCTTGTCGACTTCGCTCCGCAGGATGCCGCGGCCGAGCGTGCCTTTGCCGCCGACGAGCCCGTAGACGATCGTCGGGTCCGATTGCAGCTTCATGCGTTTTTGCAACCGGTTCAGAAACACGCCGGCGACACGCGGCCGCTCATCCGCCTTGCCGGTCTCCTTCTCGACGATCGAGGCAAGCGTCACGAGCTCAAAAGGCGAGTGGAGCGGGATATCCGGCGACCGCCGCGCCCAAATCTGCTCCAGCGCCTTCTTCTGGTCCTCCTGCATCTTGCGGACGAGATCGGCGCGAGACATGCCGCGCGGCACCCGATAGGTTTCCGGCAGCAGCGAACCCTCTTTTGGCAAGTCGCGCACGTCGCCCGCCAATAGCTCGTTCTGGTTCAGGCGATCGAGGATTTGTTCGGACGTCAGGCCTTCGGGAATCGTGATCGAATGCATCACCTCGCGGCCCGATACCAGCGTATCGATGACGTCGCGCATGCTTGCGTGCGCCCTGAAGAGATATTCGCCAGCTTTCACGCGCGAGCGATTGCCGTCGATCAGCAACGTGACGTTCATCAGCGCGGCGTTGTCGATCACGCCTTCGCGTTCGAGCTGCGCAAGGATATCCTGGACCTCGGTGCGCGGCGAAATCGCCACGACCTTGTCCGCCTGAAGCGGTCCCGCCTCGTGCAATTGATGCTGCGCGTAGGCGCCGACCGCGGCGACGGCCGCCGCCACGACGAGCAGGAGCGTGAAAAACCCGCTCAGCGCGGACAAAGTCGGCCGACGCTTGCTCGGCGGTTTTTGCGGCGGCGGCGGCGGGGCCTCGGGCTGCAGCGTCTCGCGCGGCGTCTGCAACTGCATACGGCGACCGAAGAGACCGCCGCGCAGCCCCTCGTCGGGAGGCGCGCCAGAATCGGTGCTGGAATTCTCGCCGCTCATTCAACGACCGCCATCGGCGCGACCGGCGCCTCACCCGCAGTGTAGCCTATCCGACAATGTGGCGAAAAGCCGGATCGAGAGACACGTCCCAGCGAGCGCGGGACGCGACCGCGCATCACGCGGCGCGCCGCAGAATAAGCGAGGCGTTGGTGCCCCCAAAGCCGAAGGAATTCGACAGCGCGACGTTGATTTCGCGGCGGCGGGCGGCGAGCGGCACGAGATCGATGCTAGTCTCGATCGACGGATTGTGGAGGTTCAGCGTCGGCGGCGCGACATTGTCGCGGATGGCGAGGATCGAAAAGATCGCCTCGACGGCGCCGGCGGCGCCCAGAAGATGCCCGATCGACGACTTCGTGGAAGACATCGACAACTTGCCGGCGGCGTTGCCGAGGACGCGCTGCACCGCTTTCAACTCGATTTCGTCGCCGAGCGGCGTCGAGGTGCCATGCGCGTTGACGTAATCGATCTCGGACGGACTCACGCCGGCCCGCTTGATCGCCATGTTCATGCAGCGGAACGCGCCGTCGCCGTCCTCCGCCGGCGCCGTGATATGGTAGGCGTCGCCCGAAAGGCCGTAGCCGATGATCTCGGCGTAGATACGCGCGCCTCTTGCTTTCGCGTGATCCAGCGGCTCGATGACGACGCAACCCGCGCCTTCGCCCATGACGAAGCCGTCGCGATCCTTGTCATAGGGACGGGACGCCTCGGTCGGCCGGTCGTTGAACGAGGTCGATAGCGCGCGGCACGCGGCGAATCCCGCCATGCCGATGCGATTGACGGCGGATTCGGCGCCGCCCGCGACCATCACCTCGGCGTCGCCCAGCGCGACGAGGCGCGCCGCGTCGCCGATCGCGTGCGCCCCGGTGGAGCAGGCGGTCACGACGGCGTGATTCGGGCCCTTCAGCCCGTGCTGGATCGACACGTAACCGGACGCGAGATTGATCAGGCGTCCGGGGATGAAGAACGGCGAGACGCGGCGCGGGCCTTTTTCGCGTAGAACGACCGACGTCTCGTAGATGCCGCCGAGACCGCCGATCCCCGAGCCGATCATGACGCCGGTCCCGTATTGCTCGTCGGGCGTCTTCGGCTCCCAGCCCGCATCCTTGAGCGCCTGCGTCGCGGCCGAGACCGCGAAGATGATGAAATCGTCGACCTTCCGCTGCTCCTTCGGCTCCATCCAATCGTCCGGATGGAAGGCGTGCGGATCGTTCGCCTGGCGTGGCGGCTGGCAGGCGATCTGACAGGGAAGGTCCGAAACGTCGAAGCTTTCGATCCGTCGCGCGCCGCTACGGCCTTCGACCAGACGCGCCCATGTTGGCTCCACGCCGCAAGCAAGCGGCGAAACCATGCCAAGGCCGGTGATGACGACGCGTCTCATAATCTGTCCTTGAACGCGCGCGGCGCCGCAGCCGGGCGCGCCTTTGCGGCCGCGCGCCGGCGCTCACGCCGACGCGGCGTCAGGCCGCCTTCGCTTTTTCAAGGAATTTGACGGCGTCGCCGACAGTGACGATCGTTTCAGCCGCATCGTCGGGAATTTCAACGCCGAACTCTTCTTCAAACGCCATGACAAGCTCGACCGTGTCGAGCGAGTCGGCTCCAAGATCGTCAATGAAGTTGGCCTTATCGACGACCTTATCGGCGTCGACGCCGAGATGCTCGACCACAATCTTTTTTACGCGCTCGGCGACATCGCTCATAAGTATACCTCGTCGTTGCTGTTTGAATAGGCCGATGAACTCTACCCAGACGCCGCACGAGCGTAGCACGTCGGCGATCCGGGCCAAATTATGTTGTTGTCGTCCTCGGACGTTGAAAAATCTAGCCCCGTAGCCGGCGCTGGGCGCGCCTCTATCCCACGCGTGCAAGCCTCTCGAACGCGGCGCGGTGCTAACATACTTCCCCCACGATTGCGAGCGCCCGCTTTTGCTCGCGCCGGCCTTGCGCGCGGCGTTCAGATCATCGCCATTCCGCCATTGACATGAAGGGTTTGACCCGTCACGTAGCCGGCTTCCCGGCTCGCCAAATAGACGGCTGCAGCGGCGACGTCCGCGCCGCTCCCGAGCTTGCCGGACGGGATCGTCGCGAGAATCGCTTCCTTCTGTTTGTCGTTGAGCGCCGTCGTCATCGGACTGTCGATAAACCCCGGCGCGATGCAGTTGGCGGTCACGTTGCGGCTCGCGATTTCAGCCGCCATCGCCTTGGTCATGCCGATCATGCCCGCTTTCGAGGCGGCGTAATTGCCTTGTCCAGCGTTGCCGGTGACGCCGACGACCGACGCGATTCCGATGATGCGGCCGAAGCGGCGCTTCAGCATTCCGCGCAGAGCCGCGCGCGACAGTCGAAAGGCCGACGTGAGGTTCACCGCAAGGACGGTGTCCCAGTCCTCGTCCTTCATCCGCATGAACAGCCCGTCGCGGGTGACGCCGGCGTTGTTCACGAGGACGTCGATCTGACCCATCGCGGTTTCGGCGGCGGGCACGAGCGCTTCGACGGCCGCCTTGTCCGACAGATCGCAGGGCAAGACATGCGCCCGGGAGCCAAGCGCCGCCGCTAGGCGGTCGAGCGCTTCGCGGCGCGTGCCGGATAAGGCGACGACGGCGCCCTGCGCATGCAACGCGCGCGCGATGTCGCCGCCGAGACCGCCGGTGGCGCCGGTGACAAGCGCGTTCAATCCCGCAAGTTCGAACATCTTAGGTCCCGCCTCAGCTTCTCTGCGCCTTGTACGCCTCGATGTCGGCGGGCGTGTTGATGGCGACGCCAGTCGTTCCCTCGGCGATGCGGCGCACGAGGCCCGACAGGACCTTGCCGGCGCCAAGCTCGTAGAAGGTTTCGACGCCGTGGGCGGCCATGTAGGCGATCGATTCACGCCAGCGCACCGTGCCGGTCACCTGCTCCACCAGTCTTTGCCGGATCGCCTCGGGGTCGGTGACGGGCGCGGCGATGACGTTGGCGACGAGGGGAACCTTCGGCGCGTGGATCGTCGCCGCCGCTAGCGCCGCGCGCATCGTCTCGGCGGCCGGCGCCATCAACGCGCAATGGAAGGGCGCGGACACCGGCAGCAGGATCGCGCGCTTGGCGCCGGCCGCCTTGGCCAGTTCCATCGCCCGTTCGACGGCCGCCTTGGTGCCGGAGATGACAACCTGCCCTCCGCCGTTGTCGTTGGCCGCCTGGCAGACGGCGGCGTCAAGATGATAGAGGCGGGCGGCTTCCGTCGCGACGGCGGCGACCGGCCCGAAGTCCAAGCCGAGGATGGCGGCCATCGCGCCTTCGCCAACCGGCGTCGCCCTCTGCATGGCCTCGCCGCGCAAGCGTAGAAGTCGCGCGGCGTCGCTCAGCGCGAACGATCCGGCGGCGGCGAGCGCCGAATATTCGCCGAGCGAGTGGCCGGCGACAAACGAAACGTCGCGCGCGAGGTCGAGACCCGCTTCGACTTCGAGAACGCGCACCACCGCGAGGCTCACAGCCATCAGCGCCGGTTGTGCATTGACGGTCAGCGTCAGATCGGCTTCGGGCCCCTCGAACATGAGCCGCGATAGCGAAAAATCCAGCGCGTCGTCGACCTCCCTGAAGACCGCCCGCGCCGGCGCAAAGGCGTCGGCCAGAGCTCTGCCCATTCCGACGACCTGCGAACCCTGGCCTGGGAAGATGAAAGCGACCGACATGCGAAACCCTGGAGCCGACTTAACGGTCGCCGGCAGGACCATTTCGGCGAGCCCGAGTCAAGCGGCGACTCGACGCGAGATTATCGCCCCGCCCGTCGTTTGGCCGCCGCTTTCGCTGCAGGCTTGGAGGCCGCTTTCGCCGCGGGTTTCGCCGGTTTGGCGACTTTCGCGCGAGGCTTTTGAGCGCGCTCCGTTTCGAACGGCGGCGCCGGGCTGTCGACGACCGCAACCCTCGCTTTCGCGCCCGGCCGCCTGCTGGGCTTCGACGCTCTGGCGCCTGCGGCCGCCTTTGTCGGGGGCTTCTTCGCCGCGCCGCGTTTTGGCGTCGGAACGCCTCCCTTGGCGTCGATCAAGTCGATCGCTTCGGCGAGCGTAATGGTCTCGATGCTCATCGACTTCGGCAGCGTGGCGTTCACCTTGCCGAGGCTCACATAGGCGCCATAGCGCCCGTCGCGCGCCACGATAGCGCCGCCCAGCGGGTGTTCCCCCAAAGGCCGGCCGCCGCCGGGCGCCTGCGTGGCGCGCGCCCGCAGCATTTCCAGCGCCTGCTCCAGCGTCACATCGTCCGGCTTCATATCTTTTGGGATCGTTGCGTTGATCTTGCCCCAATTCACATATGAGCCAAAGCGTCCGGCTTTCATGGAGACGTCGCCGCCTTCCGGGTGCTCGCCCAGCGGACGGCCCGGCGCCGCGCCGAAACGCCCGCCGCCGCCTTGCTCCTTGGTTACGATCAGGTCGATCGCCCGGTTAGCTCCGAGGCTCAGGACATCCTCGTCGCGGCCCACGCTGGCGTACATCTTTCCATGTTGGACGTAAGGCCCGAAGCGGCCGATGCCGGCCACGATCGGCTCGCCCGATGTCGGATGCCGCGCCACCTCGCGCGGCAGCGACAAGAGCCCAATCCCCTGTTCGAGCGTCAATTCGGACGCTTTCATGTTGCGCGGAACCGAGGCGCGCTTCGGCTTGTCGCCTTCGCCCTGCTGCACATAGGGTCCGAAGCGTCCGTCGCGCACGCTGATCTCGTCGCCGGTCGCGGGATCGACGCCCAGCGCGCGCACGCCGGGCCGCTCGCCATCCGCGTCGCCCGTCGCGGCCTGCGCCAGTGTGCGGGTGAATTTACACTCGGGATAATTCGAGCAACCGATGAATGCGCCGAACTTGCCGAGCTTCAGGGACAACTGACCTGCGCCGCAGGACGGGCAGGCGCGGGGGTCGGAGCCGTCGCCCTTACCGGGGAAAATGTGCGGACCAAGCACATCGTTGAGGCTTTCGAGGATTTGCGAGGTGCGCAATTCCTTCGTGCTGTCGACCGCCACGGCGAAGTCGCGCCAGAAGTCGCGCAGGACCTGTTTCCAATTGATCTCGTGGTTCGCCACCTCGTCGAGCTTCTCTTCGAGGTCCGCGGTGAAATTGTACTCGACATAACGTGTAAAGAAGCTTTCGAGGAATGCGGTCAGTAGCCGTCCCTTGTCCTCGGGGACGAGGCGCTTCTTGTCGATCCGCACATACTCACGGTCGCGCAGCACGGCGAGCGTCGAGGCGTAGGTCGAGGGGCGGCCGATGCCGAGCTCCTCCATGCGCTTGACGAGACTCGCTTCCGTGTAGCGCGGCGGCGGCTCGGTGAAATGCTGCGTCGCCTCGATGCTCTGAGCCGTCGTCGGCTCGCCGGCTTTCATCGGCGGCAGGCGACCGCCATCCTCGTCCTCTTCGTCGTCCTTGCCCTCCTGATAGAGCGCCAGAAAACCGTCGAAGCGCACGACCTGGCCGGTCGCGCGCAGATCGAGCTTGCGGATCGCCGAGGGGGCGGGAACCTCGCCCAAAATGTCGACCGTGGTGCGTTCGAGCTCGGCCGAGGCCATCTGGCTGGCGACCGTGCGCGTCCAGATCAACTCGTAAAGCGCAAGTTGATCGCGTTCCAGATAGCGCGCCATCTGCTTGGGCAGACGCGACACATCGGTGGGGCGGATCGCCTCATGGGCTTCCTGGGCGTTCTTCTGCTTCGTCGTGTAGCGGCGCGGCGCGTCGGGGACATAGCGGGCGCCGTGCAGCTTGCCGATCAGGCCGCGCGTGGCCTCGATCGCCTCGGGCGCCATGTCGACGCCGTCGGTTCGCATATAAGTAATGAGGCCGACCGTCTCGCCGCCGATGTCGGCTCCTTCGTAAAGGCGCTGCGCCAGTTGCATCGTGCGCGCTGGAGGCAGGCCAAGCTTGCGCGAGGCCTCCTGCTGCAGCGTCGAGGTCGTGAACGGCGGCCAAGGATTGCGCCGCGCCGGCTTGGCTTCGACGGCGGCGATCTCGAACGTCGCCTTCTGCAGAGCCGCTTTGAACGTCTCCGCCTCTGCGCCCGCCCCAATGTCGAGCCGGCTGATCTTCGTCCCGTCCGCGCCGACGAGCCGCGCGATATACGGCGCCTTGTCTTTGGTCAGCATGTTGCCGACAAGCGACCAATATTCCCGCTTGACGAACTTTTCGATTTCGAGCTCGCGCTCGCAGACGAGCCTCAAGGCGACCGACTGCACCCGCCCGGCCGAGCGCGCGCCCGGCAGTTTGCGCCATAAAACCGGGGAGAGATTGAACCCGACGAGGTAATCGAGCGCGCGGCGGGCCAGATAGGCGTCGACCAGCGCGTCATCGATCTGCCGCGGCTGCTTCATCGCCTCCAGGATGGCGGTCTTGGTGATGGCGTTGAAGACGACGCGCTCGACCTTCTGGCCTTTGAGCACCCGCTTGTTGCGCAAAATCTCGAGCACGTGCCAAGAGATCGCCTCGCCCTCCCGATCGGGGTCGGTAGCGAGGATCAGCCCGTCGGCGTCCTTGACCGCCTTTGCGATGTCGGCGAGCCGCTTCGAAGCCTTGGCGTCGATTTCCCATAGCATGGCGAAATCGTTCGCGGGATCGACCGACCCGTCCTTCGGCGGGAGGTCGCGCACATGCCCGAACGAGGCGAGAACCTCATAGCCCGGACCCAGATATTTATTGATCGTCTTGGCCTTCGCGGGCGATTCGACGATAACGACCTGCATGTCGCGATGCATCCTTTTAAACGTGGACGCCGCCATTTTCAACCTGAAAACAGTGGGTTAACCGGAGGGCTGACCGCCTGTCGCGGCGTCGGCGCCGGGGTCCGATCGGCCGGAAACATGGTGGAGGGGCCCCAGACTGTCAAATCCGCCGCCGCTTGAAAACGGTGTGGACGCCCGGCTGGGGAGAACGTCGGCGCGTGCTTGCGCGGCGCGGACGGCGAGGCCTATAGACGCTTTTCAATGGCCGCTTCCCCGGGTTCATCCGCCTTTCCGCACCGACATCTGCTCGGCATTGCGGGCCTGTCGCGTGGCGCGATCGAGACGCTGCTCGACATGGCCGAAGCCGCCGCGCCGCTCTCGCGACAAATCGACAAGAAGAAGGACACGCTGCGCGGCCGCACGCAGATCAATCTTTTCTTCGAAGCCTCGACCCGGACCCAGGCCTCCTTCGAGCTCGCCGGCAAGCGCCTCGGCGCCGACGTGATGAACATGTCGGTCGCCACGTCAAGCGTGAGGAAGGGCGAGACGCTCATCGACACGGCGGTGACGCTGAACGCCATGCGGCCGGACATCATCATCGTCCGGCACCATCAGTCCGGCGCGGTCGACCTTCTGTCGCGCAAGGTGGACTGCTCCGTCGTCAATGCGGGCGACGGATCGCACGAGCATCCGACGCAGGCGCTGCTCGATGCGCTGACGATCCGCCGCCGCAAGGGTCGCATCGAGGGCTTGACGGTTGCGATTTGCGGCGACGTCCTGCATTCGCGCGTGGCGCGCTCGAACATGATCCTCCTGCAAACGCTCGGCGCGCGGGTGCGCGCCGTCGGCCCCTCGACGCTTCTGCCGAGCGGGATCGAACGCATGGGCGTCGAGGTCTTCCACGACATGCG
Source organism: Beijerinckiaceae bacterium (assembly GCA_965276595.1). Taxonomy (GTDB): domain Bacteria; phylum Pseudomonadota; class Alphaproteobacteria; order Rhizobiales; family Beijerinckiaceae; genus Terripilifer. Next base: position 520,020 of record CBDIBA010000012.1, on the reverse strand, counting down.
CGCGGGATTGAAGGATGCCGATATCGTCATGATGCTACGCCTGCAACTGGAGCGCATGAACGGCGCCTTCGTTCCGTCGATGCGGGAATACGCGCGCTTTCACGGTCTCGATCGGGAGAAGCTCGCCATCGCGAAGCCCGATGCGCTCGTCATGCATCCGGGCCCCATGAACCGCGGCGTGGAGATCGAGTCGGCCGTCGCCGACGGTCCGCGTTCGCTGGTGACGGAGCAGGTCGAGATGGGCGTCGCCGTTCGCATGGCGGTGCTTGAGGCGCTCGCGCGCCATCTGCCGAACGCATGAAGCGGCCATGAAGCACCCCGCGCCGATCGCCCTCGTCAACGCTCGGCTGATCGATCCCGCGTCCGGGACGGAAACGCGCGGCGGCCTTCGTATCGCCGACGGGGTCATCGCCGCGGTCGGCGCCGCGGTGACGGCGGCCAATGCATCGAGCGATCACATCGTCGATTGTGGCGGCGACGTTGTCTGTCCCGGACTTATCGACCTGCGCGTCTTTGTCGGCGAACCGGGCGCAGAGCATCGCGAGACAATCGCCACGGCAAGCGCAGCCGCGGCGGCGGGTGGCGTGACGACCATTGTGGCGACGCCCGACACGCACCCGCCGGTCGACGATCCCGCCGTCGTGGATTTCCTGCAGCGCCGGGCTCGCGATACGGCGCGCGTGCGCGTCCTGCCCTCGGCGGCGATCACCAAACGCTTGGAAGGCAAGGAAATCGCCGAGTTCGGACTTTTGTGCGAGGCCGGCGCGGTGGCCTTCACGGACGGCGCGCGCTCGATCCGCAATTCGCAGGTGATGCGCCGCGCGATGACCTATGCCAAGGATTTTGACGCACTCATCATCCACTACGCCGAGGACGGCGATCTGGTCGGATCCGGCGTGATGAACGCGGGCGAGTTGGCGAGCCGGCTCGGTCTGAGCGGCGTTCCGCCCGAGGCGGAAGCCATCGCGCTCGACCGCGACATGCGGCTCGTCAACATGATCGGCGGCCGCTATCACGCCGCGCTGGTGACGACGCGGCTCTCGCTCGACATCGTCGCGCGCGCCAAGGCCGCCGATCTTCCGGTCACCTGCGGAACCTCGATCAACCATCTCACGCTGAACGAAAACGACATCGGCGAGTATCGAACCTTCTTCAAGCTCGCGCCGCCGCTGCGGAGCGAAGAGGATCGGCGCGGGCTCGTCGAGGCGCTGGCCTCGGGTCTCGTCGACGTCATCGTGTCGGATCACAATCCGCAGGACGTCGAGACGAAACGCCTGCCGTTCGGCGAGGCGGAGAACGGCGCGATCGGGCTCGAGACGATGCTCGCGGCCGGGTTGCGGTTGGTTCACGCGGGCGACGTTGCGCTGCCCAGGCTGATCGCCGCGATGACGCTGCGCCCCGCCGAAATCCTGCGCCTTCCGCAAGGGCGTCTCGCGCTGGGCGCCCCTGCCGACCTCATCCGGTTCGATCCGGACGAGCCGTTTGTGGTCGACGCCGCCGCCCTGCGCTCGCGCAGCAAGAATTCGCCGTTCGAGGATGCGCGGCTCCAGGGACGCGTCAAGCTGACTCTGGTTGCCGGAACCGTGGTTCACGAATAACCTTCGAGCGCCGTCGTCGCATCGGATCGTGTCTTTGCTCATCGTCTCGTCTGCGCTCGCCTTGGCTTTTGGATATCTGCTCGGATCGATTCCGTTCGGGCTTGTCACCACGAAGCTTGCGGGGGGGACCGATCCGCGCAGCGTCGGCTCGCAGAACATCGGCGCGACGAATGTCCTGCGCACGGGGCGAAAAGATCTCGCCGCAGCGACTCTCGTCCTTGACGCCCTGAAAGGCACGCTTGCGGTGCTCGTCGCCATGCGCTTTGGCGCGGCGCCGGCTTTGGCGAGCGCGCTCGGCGCATTCTTGGGCCATCTCTATCCCGCATGGTTGTCGTTCAAAGGCGGCAAGGGCGTCGCGACCTTCCTTGGCTGCCTCATAGGCCTTTACTGGCCGGCGGCGCTCGTCTTCGCGCTCGTTTGGCTCGGCGTGGCGGTCTTGACGCGCTATTCGTCGGCGGCGGCGTTGACGGCGAGCATCGCGGCGCCTGTTGCGCTGGTCTTGTTTGGCCGCGCCGAAGCGGCCGCTCTCTTCGTCGTTCTCGCCGGCCTGCTGTACTTCAAGCATCGAGAAAATATCTCGCGCTTGATCGCTGGTACGGAAGGTAAAATCGGTGGAAGGGCGTGATCGGCGCGCGCGACAGTCAGAGCGCAACTCCTCTGCCGGATGCGCAGCGCCTAGATTGGCTGCGTCTCATCCGCTCCGAAAGCGTCGGCCCAAAAACCTTTCGCGTCCTGCTCCGTCGCTTTGGATCGGCCGGCGCGGCGCTCGAAGCGCTGCCAGGGCTCGCGGCGGAACGCGGCCGCACATTGAAGATTCCGACGCGAGCGGACTGCGAGCGCGAGATCGACTCGGTGCGCGCCTTTGACGCGCGGTTGATCGCGCTCGGCGAGCCCGGTTACCCGCCGGCTTTGGGCATGATCGACGCTCCTCCGCCGTTGATCTGCGCGCGCGGCCGCGTGGATGCGCTAAAGCGCCCGATGGTTGCGATTGTCGGCTCCCGCAACGCCTCCGCGGCGGGGCTCGCTTTCTGCGAGCGTCTAACGCGCGACCTTGGCGCCGCCGGTTTTGTCGTCGTCTCCGGGCTGGCGCGCGGGATCGACGCGCGCGCCCATCGAACGGCGGTCTCGACGGGGACGATCGCAGCGCTCGCGGGCGGTCTCGACCGGCTGTATCCGGCCGAACACGCAGCTCTGGCGGAGGAAATCCTCGAGCATGGCGCCTGGGTCTCGGAGATGCCGATGGGATGGGAGCCGCGCGGCCGCGACTTTCCCCGTCGCAATCGGCTGGTGTCCGGCATGGCGCTTGGCCTGGTCGTGGTCGAAGCGGCGCGGCGGTCAGGCTCGCTGATCAGCGCCCGGTTCGCCAACGAGCAGGGCAGGGAGGTGTTCGCGGTTCCCGGCTCGCCGCTCGATCCGCGCGCGGAAGGCGCCAACGGGCTTTTGCGCGAAGGCGCGACCTTGTGCACGCGCGCCGCCGATGTGATCGACGCGCTGTCGCCCCTGATCGAGCGCGGGACGGAGGCGCAATGGCTCAAGGAAGACGGCCCGGGGGACGCGACCCAGTCGCTCTGGGACGAGATGGAGTTCGTCGACGAAGGCCGGGCGCCCCTCTCGGAATACGTCGATGAAACGGAGGAGCCGCCAAGCGCGCCGGCTGTCGTGGCCGTTGCGCGCGCAAGACCACCAAGCGATCCCCGTCGGACGATCGAGCGGTTGCTGGGGCCGACGCCAACGGCGATCGACGATCTTGCCCGCGCGGCGAACTTGCCGATCTCGGAAGTGCGCATCGTGCTGCTCGACCTCGAATTGGAAGGCCGGCTGGAGCGGCACGGCTCCAGCCTCGTATCCTACGCGCCACGGCCCTGATATGCGAGCCGATCCCGGGTTGTTTGGACTCATTCTGAGGGGGCTAACGAAACTTTTGCGCGACATTTACGTTGAAAAAGTGAGTATTTTCAATGCGCGGCGTCCGATGTCGCATACGGAAGTGACGAAAGTCGTGCAGGAACCAGAAAAAGGAGAGCCGCGATGCCACTGAAGAAAATCGGAACTCTGGCTACGACGGTCTTACTCGCCGTTGCCACAAGCGGACTGGCCGAAGCTGCGCCCGCCAGTTACGTGGGTCGCGCCGTCGTCGCGGCTGCTGAGCCGCCGACGGAAAATGCGCAACCCGTAAAATATGTGAAGCGTCATGTTGCGCCGCGCCGCTATGTCCGGCGTCGAGGCAACGCTGGCGCGGCGGTGGCGTTGGGTCTGTTCGGCGCGGCGGTTGGGGCTGCGGTCGCCAACAGCCACCGGCGATACTATGACGACGGATATTACGGCGGCCCCTATTACGGCGGCGGCTATTATGGTCGCCCGTACTATGGCGGCGGCTATTATCCGTATTAGTCGTCGGTGAAACGCGCCAGGCGATCGAGCGCGCCTTGCAGGATGTAGGCGGCGGCCATGCGGTCGACGACAGCTGCGCGTTTGGCCCGCGAAACATCCAATTCGATGAGCGATCGGGTGACAGCCGCCGTCGATAGCCGTTCGTCCCAGAACAACAACGGGCGGCCGAGACGCGGCGCGGCGTTGCGCACGAACGCCCGGGTCGCCTGCGCCCGCGGGCCTTCGCTGCCGTCCATGTTCAGCGGCAAGCCCATGACGAAGCCGACAACGTTGCGCGCCTCGGCGAACTTGAGAAGCGCGTCGACATCTTTCGAGAATTTGACGCGACGGATCGTGTCGACAGGCGTCGCCAGGCGACGCTCGATGTCCGAACTGGCGAGGCCGATCGTCTTGGCGCCGAGATCGAGCCCCATCAGCGCGCCGCGCGGCGGCAAACCGTCGCGAAATGTTTGTAAGCTCAGCGCGGCGTCGTTCATCGTCGTTCTGCGGCAGGAAAGGTTTCACGCTACATTGCGTGACGAAAGCCGCCGATGCTATAGGCGGACCCGTTTTTGAAGGAAAGCGCACGATGTCCGTCGATCAGGCGACCGTTCGGCGCATTGCGCATCTTGCGCGCATTGCGGTGCAGGACCATGAGGTTGAGCCTTTGCAGCGCGAGTTGAACGCTATCCTGGCTTTCGTCGAAGAGTTGCAAGGTGTCGATGTTGAAGGCGTCGAGCCGATGACGTCGGTTATTCCAATGAAGATGGAATGGCGCCGCGATGTCGTGACCGACCATGCGGGCGCAAACGTCGTGACCGCCAACGCGCCGACGAGCGAAGACGACTTCTTCGTCGTGCCGAAGGTCATCGAGTAGCCATGACCGAGATGACGCACTGGACGCTCGCAGAGGCGCGCGATGCGCTGCGCGCGAAAAAGGCGAGCGCGGTCGAACTAACGCGAGCCCATATCGACGCGATGGAAAAAGCCCGCGCGCTCAACGCCTATGTTGTCGAAACGCCCGAAAAGGCCCTGGCGATGGCGCAGGCGTCTGATGCGCGGCTGGCGAAAAGCGCTGGCGGCCCTCTCGAAGGTCTGCCGGTCGGCGTCAAGGACCTTTACGCGACGCAAGGCGTGCATACGCAGGCGTGCAGCCACATCCTCGATCGCTTCACGCCGAATTACGAATCGACGGTCACGGCGCAGTTGTGGCGCGACGGCGCGGTCATGCTCGGCAAATTGAACATGGACGAGTTCGCCATGGGATCGGCGAACGAGACGTCTTGGTATGGACCTGTCGCTTCCCCATGGCTGCCGCCGAACCGCGATGCAGCCTGGGCGAAAGGCGCGCTCGCTGCGAGGGACAAGAAGGGCCTGCTGACCCCCGGGGGTTCGTCCGGCGGATCGGCGGCCGCGGTCGCCGCGCATCTGTGCCTTGCGGCGACGGCATCCGACACGGGGGGCTCCATCCGCCAGCCGGCGGCGTTTACCGGCGTCGTCGGCGTCAAGCCGACTTACGGGCGATGTTCGCGCTGGGGCATGGTCGCTTTCGCCTCCTCGCTCGACCAGGCCGGCCCGATCGCGCGCAGCGTGCGCGACTGCGCGATTCTGCTGACATCGATGGCGGGCCACGATGCGAAGGACGCGACGAGCGTCGATGCGGCGGTCCCCGATTACGAGGCGGCGATCGGCCGCTCGGTGAAGGGACTGACGATCGGCGTCCCCCGCGAATACCGGCTCGACGGCATGCCGGCCGACATCGAGGCGCTGTGGGGCAAAGGCGTCGAGTGGCTGCGTGCGGCCGGAGCGAAGGTTCGCGATATTTCGCTCCCACATACGAAGTATGCGCTGCCGGCTTACTATGTCGTGGCGCCGGCGGAAGCCTCGTCCAATCTCGCGCGTTACGATGGCGTGCGCTATGGGCTGCGCGAGCCGGGCCGCGACATCGCTGACATGTATGAGAACACGCGCCGCGCCGGCTTCGGCGCGGAGGTGCGTCGCCGCGTGATGATCGGGACCTATGTTCTGTCCGCCGGCTATTACGACGCCTACTACCTTCGCGCGCAGAAAATCCGCACGCTGATCAAACGCGATTTTGAGGATGTATACGCCGATGGGATCGACGCGATCCTGACGCCGGCGACGCCATCGGCGGCGTTTGGCGTCGGCGAGAAGGGATCGGCCGATCCGGTCGAAATGTACCTCAACGACGTTTTCACCGTGACGGTGAACATGGCGGGATTGCCGGGGCTCGCCGTTCCCGGCGGCCTGTCAAGCGATGGGTTGCCCCTCGGACTGCAATTGATCGGCCGCCCTTTCGACGAAGAGACGCTGTTCGCGCTGGCCGAGGTGATCGAGCAATCCGCCGGCCGCACGACGCTGCCGACCTGTTGGTGGTGAACACGTCTTGCGCGTCGCGCGGCCGTCTTGCGGTGACGCTTGCGGGACGGGGCGCCCCTCTCCACATCCTCATCGAACCCATCGATACACGCGGAACCTTCCGCGAACGGATGCGTTTCGCCGCGACACCTAGCGGAGGCGGGGAAAATGTCTGGTGCTGCGTTGCTAGGTCGAGTGCTTGAAAATTCTGATTTAAAAGATCGTTTATTCGCCACTCGCATACTTTCCTCCGATCTTGCCGCGCCGTTGACGCCGGAGGATCAGGTCGTCCAATCGATGCCCGACGCCAGCCCGGCGAAATGGCACTTGGCGCATACAACCTGGTTTTTCGAGACGTTCGTTCTTGATCGCCTGCCGGGATATCGTCTCTTCGACCCGGCGTTCGGCTTCTGCTTCAATTCTTACTACGAGGCGGAAGGTCCGCGACATCCTCGCGCGCTGCGAGGCCTTCTAACCCGGCCGTCTGTCGACGAGGTTCGCGCTTATCGCGCCCATGTCGACGCGATGTTGCACGAACTGTTCCGCAGAGGATTGGCGCGGGGTGAGCTTGCCGCAACGATCGACCTTGGGATTCATCACGAGCAGCAGCACCAAGAATTGCTGCTGATGGATATCCTCAGCCTGTTTGCGCTCCATCCGCAGCGGCCAGCCTATTCGCCCGACGGCGCCAAGATGCTTTCCGCGACCGCCGGCCCTCTCGACTTCATCGGCGTCCCCGGAGGGGTTCACGAAGTCGGGCACGCGCAAGTCGGCTTCGCCTTCGACAATGAGGCGCCCCGTCACCGCGCGCTGCTCGCCGATTGCCAGCTTGCGGCGCGTCTGACGACCAACGGCGAATGGCTGGAGTTCATGGCCGACGGCGGCTACGAAACGCCGTCGTTATGGCTTTCGGATGGGTGGGCTACCGCGCGGTCCGAGGGTTGGCGGGCGCCGCATTATTTCGAGGAGCGCGACGGCGTTTGGATGCGAATGGGGCTCGAGGGACTTCACACGGTCGATCTCGCCGCCCCCGTTTGCCATGTCAGCTATTTCGAGGCGGACGCCTTCGCGCGCTGGGCGGGCATGAGGCTGCCGACGGAATTCGAGTGGGAAGTCGCCGCGCAGGCGGTTGATCCGCATGAAAGCCCCGGCGAACGTCGCCTTGCGCCGTCCGCCGCTCAGAGCCGGGGCTTGCGTCAGATGTTCGGGGAAGTCTGGCAGTGGACGCAGTCGTCCTATCAGCCTTATCCGGGCTACCGGCCGCCGCCGGGCGCGATCGGCGAATACAACGGCAAGTTCATGGTGAGCCAGCAGGTTCTTCGCGGCAGTTCGTTTGCGACGCCGCCCGGTCACCACCGCTCGACCTACCGCAATTTCTTCTACCCGCATCAGCGTTGGCAGTTCGCCGGCGTGCGTCTGGCGAAGGATCCAAACTGATGAACGATGAGATGATGGCGTCGACCGCGGCCGCGGTCGATCGCGATTTTGCCGCGGCGGTGTTTGAAGGCCTCGCTGCGGCGCCGAAGTCGTTACCCTGCCGCTATCTCTACGACGCGCGCGGCAGCGATCTTTTCGAGCAGATCACCGCCGTCGAAGAATATTATCCGACACGGACGGAGACGGCGATCTTGCAGGCGCGGGTCAGCGAGATCGCTGCGCGCACCGCTCCCGGCAGCGTGCTGGTGGAGTTCGGCTCCGGCTCGAGCAAGAAGACGGAAATCCTGCTTGAGCGCCTGCAAGGGCTCGCCGCCTACGCCCCGATCGATGTTTCTGAAAGCGCTCTGGAAGATGCGCGCGAGCGGCTGTCGCGACGCTTCCCCTCGCTGCGTATCGCGCCGATCCTTGGCGACTTTGCGGACGAGCCAAGCCTGCCGAACGATCTTGCCGGCGCGCCGCGGCTGGGGTTTTTCCCCGGCTCGACCATTGGCAACCTCACGCACGAAAGCGCCGTAAAGCTCTTGCGTCACATGGGCCGCACCTTGGGGACAGGCTCCCGCCTGATCCTCGGCGTCGATCTCAAGAAGGACACGCGGCGGCTGATCGAGGCCTATGACGATCGCCGGGGCGTGACGGCCGCTTTCAACCTCAACCTGCTGATCCGGATCAATCGCGAACTCGGCGGCGATTTCGACGTTGGATTCTTTCGGCATCAAGCCGTCTACAATCCAGATTTCGGTCGCATGGAGATGCATCTCGTCAGCCTGCGTCCCCAGCAGGCGCATATTCTCGGCCGCGCGTTCCGTTTCGAGGCCGATGAAACGATCCATACGGAAAACTCGTATAAATATAGCCTTGAGCAGTTCCGGGCCCTGGCGGCGCGCGCCGGCTGGCGCGCGCTCGACTCTTGGCGCGACGCCGATAACCTGTTCAGCGTCCACGATCTCGTCTTTGGCTGACGCGCCGGCAGCCTTGTGGGGCGGCCGATCTGCTTCTAAATACGCCGCGCGTTCGGTTGGCGGCATGGGGCTGCTGTCCGTCGCGCGGCGAGCGACGTTATGACGGCTCCTTCCTCCTCATCGAAGCTCATGAAGGGCGCAACCGGCGACTGGGAAGTCGTCGTCGGAATGGAGGTCCATGCGCAGGTCACGTCGAAGTCGAAGCTGTTTTCCGGCGCTTCCACCACCTTTGGAGGCGCCCCGAACTCCCATGTTTCGCTGGTGGATGCGGCGATGCCGGGCATGCTGCCGGTCATCAACGGGGAATGCGTCAAACAGGCAGTGCGCACCGGCCTTGGCCTGAAGGCGGCGATCAACCACCGCTCGACATTCGACCGGAAGAACTACTTCTATCCCGATCTGCCGCAGGGCTATCAGATCTCTCAGTACAAGAGCCCGATCGTCGGCGAGGGCGAGGTCATCGTCGATGTGACGCCGACCGAGCAGATCAAGGTGGGCATCGAACGCCTGCACCTCGAACAAGACGCGGGCAAGTCGCTGCACGACCAGTCGCCGACCGACAGCTTCGTCGATCTCAACCGCTCCGGCGTGGCTCTGATGGAGATTGTGTCGAAGCCCGACTTGCGCTCGGCGGACGAGGCGCGCGCCTATGTCTCCAAGTTGCGGACGATCCTGCGCTACCTTGGCACATGCGACGGCGACATGGATAAGGGCAACCTTCGCGCCGACGTGAACGTGTCGGTCCGCCGGCCCGGCGCGCCGCTCGGCACCCGTTGCGAGATCAAGAACGTCAACTCGATCCGCTTTATCGGCCAGGCCGTGGACACGGAGGCGCGCCGGCAGATCGCCATCCTCGAAGACGGCGGCGCGATCGATCAGGAGACGCGCCTGTTCGATCCGACGCGGGGCGAGACGCGGGCCATGCGATCGAAGGAGGAAGCGCACGATTACCGATACTTCCCCGATCCCGACCTTCTGCCGCTCGAATTCGATCAGGCCTTTGTCGACGCGCTCGAGGCGCATCTGCCGGAACTGCCCGACGCGAAGAAGGCGCGCTTCATGCGCGATTACGGCCTTGCGTCCTATGACGCCGGCGTTCTCGTCGCCGACAAGGAGACTGCCGACTATTACGAGGCGGCGGTCGGGCACGGCGGCGCGGCGCGCGACACCAAAGCGGTGGCGAACTGGGTGACCGGCGACCTCGCCGCCTACGCCAACTCGATCGGCGTCGGCGTCTCGCAGACGCACATTTCCTCTGCGCAAGTCGCCGGCATCGTCGATCTCATCGGCGACGGCACCATCTCGGGCAAGCTCGCGAAAGATCTGCTGGCGATCATCATCGCCGAGGACAAGGACGGCGATCCGCGCGCCATCGTCGAGGCGCGCGGCATGAAGCAGGTGACGGATGTCAGCGCCATCGACGCGGCGGTGACCGCGATCATCGAAGCGAACCCCGACAAGGTCGCACAGGCTCGCGCGAAGCCGACGATGCTCGGCTGGTTTGTCGGTCAGGTGATGAAGCAGACCGGAGGGAAGGCGAACCCGCAGGCGGTCAACGACGCGTTGAAATCGAAGCTCGGACTCTGACGCGATCAGGGCTCCAAGCCGCCGCACGCGAGAAAAATCCGCGCGCATCGAATCGACGATTCGGAGCCAAGTGCGCGATTCGTGTTCGACGGAGCCGTTGGAAAACAGCGCGCGCTGGCGATTCCACATTTCCCACGAAAATTTTTTTGCTGCGCGCGCGCATGCCATTCGCGCCCGCTCGGGATCGCAGACTGACGCGCGAACGCTGCCCCGTCGCGCCGCCGCCGCCAGGTCGGAGGGAGACGCCGAAGCGGCGCGATCGAGCGGCCGGCCGCTCGGCGCGCGACGGCTTCTTGCATCGACGCGCTTCGGCGGACGCGTCGAAAACATCGATGGAATCGAGGTTTTTTGCATGCGGCGTTTGACGCCGCCATGGCCTGATGCGTTTGCTCGTCTCGAGGCTGGCGGCTGCCGACGGATCGTCTTGCGTGCGGCTTCGATCCGGTCATCGTTTCGATTGGCGCGCCGCAAGCTCTTCGAACGGGCGACCATGATACGCGCGAGCGCGCGTCAACAACGCGTTCGATGAAGCTTGGAGCGCGCGTGAATCGCAAGCCGCACGCTTAAGCAACTTGCACAAGCGATTAACCGGGGTACTTTATAAATGCCTGACGCTGACGAGCGGCGACGTTCGTCGGCCGATTATCAGAGGGGACCTCAGATGGCTAAGGCAGCAACGAAGAAGCGTAGACCGACTAAAAAGATGGCCGCCAAGAAGGGCGCGAAGAAGGGCGTCAAGAAAGGCGCGACCAAGAAGGGCGCCAAGAAGACGATGAAAAAGGCCGCCAAGAAGGGCGCCAAAAAGAAGACCGCAAAGAAGGCTGCAAAGAAGGGCGCCAAAAAGAAAAGCGCCAAGAAAGCCGCCAAAAAGCGCGTCGCCCGCAAACCAAAACCTGCGACGACTCCGGAGATGCCGGAGACGATGTGACCCTCTTGCGTTCGGACGTGGTCGCCTGAAGCCCGGGTCCGGATCGCTAGACGAAGTCGCCCGCGTCGGCCCTCGGGTTTTCCCCCAGGGCCGACGCTTTCGTTTGAGGACGCGCTCGCTTGCGGCGTGCGCGTTCCCACGAGCGCCACCGCGCCTTGCGTCCGCCGGCCGAAGCGAGGCTCATTTGCCGTCGAGGCAGTCGCGAGAAAAATCGCGCCATAAGGCGCCGGCCGCTTTGCCTTCGTGCTTCATCTGCGCCCACCGCGCCGCGCAGTCGCCCATGCGGGCGCGCAGCGTCGCCTGATCCAATGTCTTGATGGGATGATCGTTGTCTTCCAGCTCTTCGACGCTTGGGTGGCGCGGGACGACCGTCGGGGTCGCTGGAGCGACGCTTTGCGGGAGGTCGCGCGGCCGCGGTGGCGGCAAGGGCTGAGCGTGCGCCGCCGGCGCCGCAAACGCCAGCGCCAAACCTGCCGCCAACCAGGCCATACTCCGCTCCTGCACTTTAGGCGCCCTGCGTTCGCCGGGAAGGCGACGTCCTCAAATTCGGCATGATGGTATTGCGGCCCGCATCGGGGTTCTCGTGTCACCGAGCGGCCACGCGCCTCTCCTTATCCGACGCCTAACGGCGTCGACAAGCGCAGCCGTTTGGCGGCGTTTGCTGGCGGCCCTTGCGAACATCAATCCCCAGCCCAGAGGCGTCCGACGATGGCGGCGCCGCAAACACGAGGAAGCAGGTCGGACGGGGTCACGCCGGATTGGACGGGATCGCCGGCGCAAGAAGCGGCCGCCCGCGAATGAGATCGGACGCCTTCTCGGCGATCATGATGACCGGCGCGTTGATGTTGCCGCCGACAAGGTCTGGCATGACGGAGGCGTCGACGACGCGCAGGTTCTCCGCGCCGATGACGCGAAGCTCGCTGTCGACCACGCTTGCGCGGTCGTTGGCCGGCCCCATGCGGCAGGTTCCGAGCGGATGATGCACGGTGATCGCGGTCGCGCGGATGTAGGCGTCGATCGCTGCGTCGCTGTGCGCCGCGGGGCCTGGCGCGAGTTCGCGCGCAAGGAACGGCTCGAGCGCTGGCTGCCGTGCAACCTCGCGCGCCAGACGCACAGCTTTTCGGAGCGTCACGAGATCCTTCTGGCTGGCGAAGAAGTTCTGCCGGATCAACGGCGCAGCGGTCGGATCGGCGGACGCGAGTTCGATAGCGCCGCGGCTTTCGGGTCGCAGGCAGACGACGCGGCTCGAGAAGCCGTCGTCGTAGCCCCGCGCGAAAGGCGGGAAGTATGGTTTTGTCGAGAGCGGCGCCGCAACGAAGAGAATCTGCGCATCGGGGACCGTCTCGGACGGCTCTGTCTTCAAGAACGCGATGGCGCCGGTCGGCAGATCGTTGGCGACGCCGCGGCCGAAAAAGTAGGCGTTCGCAACATCGCGCGCGATGCGGTCCAACCGCATGCGCCCGTGCAGGGGGCCGGGCGATTTGCGCGCGTAGAACAGAGCGACCGACATGTGGTCCTGAAGATTGCGCCCGACGCCCGGCAGATCGATGAGCGGCGGGACGCCCTGCCGTTTCAATGCGCCCGCGTCTCCGACGCCCGACAGCATCAAAAGCTGCGGCGTGTTGATGACGCCGCCGCAAAGGATCACCTCGCGCGCGGCGTGGGCCGTCCGTAGTTGACCGCCGCGCCGGTACTCGACGCCTATCGCCCGTACGCCGTCCATGATAACGCGCGTGGCGAGCGCGCGCGTTTCGACGCACAGGTTGCGGCGGCGCAGGGCAGGGCGGAGATAGGCGGTCGCCGCGCTGCACCGCCGACCATTGCGAATGGTCGATTGCGAACGCGCGAAGCCTTCGGGATCGACGGCGTTGTAGTCGTCGTTGAACCGATGGCCCGCCTGCACGCCGGCTTGAATGTAGGCGGCGACCAGCGGATCGTCATAGCGGCAGTGTTGCGTCGTCAGCGGACCGGCCCCGCCGCGGAACGCGTTCGCGCCGCGCTCCCAGTTCTCGGAGCGCTGGAAGTACGGCAGCGCATGTTCGTACGACCAATCGGGAAGGCCGCCGCGCGCCCAACGCGCATAGTCTTCGGGGTGGCCGCGCGCATAGGTCATGGCGTTGATTGAAGAAGAGCCACCGATCACGCGGCCGCGCGCGCACTCGATACGCCGACCTTCGACACTTGCCTCCGGTTCGGCAAAATACATCCAGTCATGCAGCCGGTTAACGAGGATACGGCCCCAGCCAAGCGGGATATGGATCCAGGGATCTCGGTCCCATCCGCCTGCTTCAAGCAGGAGCACGCGCGCGTCAGGGTCTTCGGTCAGGCGATAAGCAAGCGTGCACCCCGCCGAGCCGGATCCGACAATGATGTAGTCGAAGGTCCGTCGCCCCGGATGGCGCCCCTGTCTGGCGGACGCACCGCCCTGGTCTTTAGGGCCGCCGTCTTCCATCGCGCTCGATCCTCGCCTTTACGGCCGCGTGTGCGCCGAGTCAGGCTTTGCCATACGATCCGGCGGAGAGAAGGGTCAAGCAGGCGGAGCCTGCCTGTAAGCCTCTAAGCCGCTCGATCCAAGGCGGCGAAATTCCCTCCGGCGAAACGATGCTCGTTTTCGCAACATGTTTTACTTGTGCGGAAGTCGTGCGGCGTCGGCGTCGCGACGCGCCATCGCGGGAAGAAATGGAACTTTCGTAGCGGCCAACGGTTACGCCAGCGGTAGATAACGAGGTCGCCATGAGCCTGCTCCTAATCCTGATTGTCCTTTTTCTTCTGTTCGGCGGCGGCGGCTTCTACTACGGCCGGGGCGCTGGATGGGGCGCCGGTCAATATGGCGGCGGCGGTCTCGGTTTGATCGTGTTGCTGGTCATCATTTTCTTGCTGTTCCGCGGATCTGGAACCAGCATTTAAATCCAGGTCTGCAAATTGCGTGAAGGGCCCTTCGACTGAAGGACGTCGCGCTAACGTTGTGGAGCAATATGCGTCACCGGACTCTGCCGATGACGCATATCGCTTTCAAGCGCGTCGATCATCTTCTGCTGCTTTTCAACATGCGCGAGCAGTCCGCTCACCGCTTCAATGAGCGCGACTTGGATCGTTCCCGGCTCGCTGGCGTTTTGCGCCCGCGTAAGAAGATCGTGCATCGTTTGAAAGGCGAGCGACGCGCGCGAGCTGACGATCTCGCCCTTGTCATCGATCGTCATGGCGCTATTTTCCAGCATACTCCGGCGGCTCGTGTTTTGGATAGAAGTCGCCTTCGATGGCGGCCGCCGATACCTTCGGCTCCATCGCGTCGAGATGGTCAGCAATCAACTGCATCGCTTCGATCACTGGCGTTAGTTCGGCGTTGGGCGTCGAGGTACGAAGCCGGGCGACGGCTTCATGGATGCGCTGCAATGAATCCTGCGTTTTCGTCATGATCGGCTCCCTTGTTGCGAATATAGGCAACGCGCGAGACGCCGGAAAGCTCCGGCGGAGGTGCCGTAGCCGCTCAGCGAAAGGGCTTGTCCACCAATCGAGAGGAACTTGTTCCATCCTGCGCCGTTGTTAAGAGAGATTAACAGCGGGGTCATTCTCATGAACGAACAAGCGGGTTTGCACGGTGTCAAGGCTTTGGAGCCTGTTGCACCGTCGACGTCTTTGAAGATCGGTGTCCGGCGTTCGCCCGCGCCACCGCGCCCCGCCGTCAATTCGTCGGTTCGTGGCGATAGCAGCCTCGCCGCTTTTTACCGCCGCCGCGTTTTGCAGTAAGGACGGGCGATGGGCCGCGGATGTCTGCTTTGGCTCTTGGGCGTGCCGATTCCTATTATCATCTTGATCGCCCTCCTTTATCGCTAAGTCGCGGGCCCTATAGGGAGCGGCTTTTGGCGGTTGGCCCATTCGGAAAAATTAACTCGAATGCCGAGGATCGGCTTGAGGCTCGGAACGGCTCTGGACGCTAGCGCTCTTTCGGACAAGTCGAGTTGTCTGGTGGTGGGCGATCCATGCAGGTCGTCGCGATCTGGGTTAAGAATGTCGCCGGCGACACATTTCGTCGAGAGCTGAGCGAGCGCCACGCAACAATGTGGGCGGCCATTGTCGCCGCGGATCATTTTATGACGTCGCTGGAAAAGACCGGACGACCATCGGACGGCTTCGACATTTTATACCTCAGCGAGAACCATCCGACGCCGCGGGCGCAGAATTTTTTGGATGAAAATGCCCCTTTTGGCAGCGCGAGCGCGATGAAGCCTGCACGTTTGCAAAACCGGCCGACTAGAGAAGGGCCACCACGCGTTTCGCGGCTTGGTGCGGCGATTTTCTACGCCCACGCCCGCTCGTCAACCCTCTGAAGTTAGGTCGGCTTGCGCCACAGCCGGGCAAGATTGGCTACGTCGGCTCCGGGGCGCTTATAGCGGCGTTATGGGGATCTAAGCCGGACGATGCGCCCGCCGACGCCTGCCCAATCCTTTGGCGATAGCAAAAGCCAAAAACGCGTCGCCGCGGGCCTCAACGAAGTTCCAAGTTGTCACGTCCCGGCGGCCTCGGCATGATGCGCCACGCGTTGGATGAACCCAAAATGATCGCATCGGAACCCGTGTTCAAAGACGAGCGCCGCATGGAGTTTCCGCGCGATTGCTCCTTTGTTCCCTCCGACTGGCGAATTCTGTCGGAAGCCTGGTTTCCGGTGGCGCTTTCCGACGAACTTTTGGACAAACCTCTGAAGGCGCGGCTTCTCGATGTCGACCTCGTCGCCTATCGCGCCGATGGGATCGCCCGCGTGGCGCGCGACCTCTGTTTTCACCGCGGAGCAGCGCTGAGTCTCGGCTGGGTCGAGGGGGATGTGATCGTCTGCCCCTACCACGGCTTCCGCTACGGGCCGGACGGCCGTTGCCTGGGCACGCCTGCGAATCCCGGCATGCCGATCTCGCCGAAGCTGCGGCTCACGACCTTTCCGACCGTCGAACGCTTCGGGCTGATCTGGACGAGCCTCAACGGCGACGAGCCCCTGCTGCCGGAGTTCGAGGCGTGGGACGATCCCGCGTTTCAGCCGATCATGGCGCCGACCATCGACATCAACGGATCGGCAGGCCGCCAGATGGAAGGCTTTCTCGACGTGGCCCATTTCGCCTGGGCGCATGTGGAGTCCTTCGGAGACCGCTCGAACCCTGTCGTGCCGAGCTACCGGGTCGAGCGAACCGCGCGCGGCGTTCGCGCCGACTACGTGAGTTCCGTCAGCAATTATCCGCGCGGCCTGCAACATCTCGCGCCGCCGGATTTTCAATGGCTGCGGCGCTTCGATGTGTTCCCGCCTTTTGCGGCGCGGCTGATCGTGCATTTTCCGGGCGAGGCTCGGCTCTGGATTCTCAACGCCGCTTCGCCGGTCGCCGCGCGCAAGACGCGTTTATTCTGTCCGCTGGCCCGCAATTTCGACAAGGACGGCTCGATCGCCGACGTGCACGCGTTCAATCTGCAAATCTTCAACGAGGATCGCGTCATCGTCGAATCGCAAAGGCCCGAGGACTTGCCGCTCGACATCCAGATGGAGGCGCACACTGCCGCCGACCGGACCTCGATCGCCTATCGTCGCTTGCTCAAGGAGATGGGGCTCGGCGCCGCCTATGTGAGTTGAACAGGCGGCGCTATCTCCTTACGTCGAGCCCGCAGCTCGGGCCGTCAGCCGCGGCGTTCCTTCATAAGCTCGTTCATCTGGTGCTGCAGGAACAACGGCGGCGCGACACGACAGAGGCATAATTAGATGCCGGCGCCGTCTTATGCCGGTCATTTTCTTGCAGGGTACGCGATTCAAACGCGGCTTGTTTTCTGGCGCTGCGCGACGAACCGCCGCGCGCGCTCAGTTCGGCGCGCTTCGCTTCGCGTCGGCCGTTCGATCGATCTGAGCATTGAGTTCGGCCCCCAGCAAGATCACCGTGATCGAAAGCCACATCCACGTCATCAGCCCGATGGCGGCTCCGAGCGAACCATAGGTCGCGTTGTAGTTGCCGAACCGCGACGCATAGAAGGAGAAGGCCGACGAGACCACGCACCACAGCACGGCTGCGAAAAGGCTGCCGGGCGAAAGCCACCGCCATCGCCGCTCCTGAGGAGTCGGTCCGTAGTAGTAGAGAAGAGCGATCGTCAGGCTGAGAAAAACCAAAAGGACAGGCCAGCGCGCGACCGCCACGATCGTTGCGGTCCAGCCCCCGAGCCAGGCTTCGAAGAGCGGCGGCGCCAGAAGCAGGAGCGCCGCGGCCAGCATCGTGGTCGCCAGAAGGCCGAGGGTGAACGCGAGCGCTACGACGTTCAATGCGAGAAAGCTTCGTCGTTCCTTCAGCCCGTAGGCGACGTTGAGGGCGTCGAACATGGCTTTGACGCCGGCGCCCGCGCTCCACAGCGACGTGAGAAGGCCGATCAGGAACGCCGCGCCAAGCGCTGTTCCCCCTTTGCTCGCGATGCGCGCGATCTGCTCGCGGATGATGTCGACCGCCCCGCCGGGAAGAAGATCGGACACGGACCCGATCTCTTCGCTCATATGGCTCGTGTCGGCGAAAAGGCCGTAGATGGACACGACGGACGCGATGGCGGGAAACAGCGCGAGCAGGCCATAGAACGTGGCGCCAGCGGACACCGCGAGCGTCCGATCGTCCTGAAACGCTCGGAGCGTATCGAGCGCGATCGTCTTGAGGCTCTTCGGCTGCGATGCCGCTGCGACAGCCTGCGCTTGAGCGCGCGAGGGGATCGTGGACCAGACGCGCACAAGCAGCAGCACGGCCAGCGTCATCAGCAGATCGAGGCCGCTCGCTCGATTTGAAAGCGGCTCTGTATTGTCCGATCGCACGTGTCTCGACCGTCTCGGCTGTAACCAGGATTGTACGTTCAACAGGGACTTGGCGTTATGGTTCCGCATGATCGAGGAGAACGCGCGGAGCGCCTGTCCGGAATCGCGTTCGTCTTGAACCCGATCTCGGTGTCGGGCGTTAAGCACGCGAGGAATGAACAGGCTGATCGCCGCGTGCGTCTGACGCTACGTGGCCGCCGCCGACCCGGAGCGCATCCATGTTCAAGATTGTCGTCAGCGGCGTCGAAGGGAACGGCGAGCCGTTCCGTCATGAGCTGGCGGAAGGCTACGCGGTCAAAGCGGAGGCCATGCGCGCCGCCAAACGCCTGATCAAAAAAGGGAGCGGCCTCGGAAAGGCGGCGAGCACATACGAGGTCATCGAGACGGAAGAGGTTGTGGCCGATCCAGCCGGCGCTGGCTCCCCGCAAGGCGGCGCGCAGGGCGTCTGACAGGTTTTTCACCCGACGTGCTGAGGGGCGCGGGTAGGCGCCTGCGGTCGCGTCGGCGCTTCTTGGCGCAAAAAGAACCGGATCATCTCGCGACTGGCGTCCGGACCGTTCGGTTCGGTGTAAGAACCCGATGAACTGCCTCCCGACCAGGCATGTCCCGCCCCATGAAGAATCCATTGCTCCGCGTCGGCTTCGTGGCTGTCGCCGGTCTGGACGGTTCGCGTGTACGTCATTCCTCCCGGCGATTGTCCGTGGGTTACGTTTTTACGCAGGCCGTTCGCGGACTCGAATTGCGCGATGACCTGATCGCCGTTGACGGGATGGACGGTTTTATCGGCGTCGCCATGAAAGACGATGACCCGCGTTGACCGACGCGACTTGTTCTGGGGCCGCCGTCCCTTCAAATGCGGCGCGCCCCGCCGCATCGCTGCGAAGGCCGAGGGCGTGTCGGTCGCGGCGCCGTAGGCCAGGCCCGAATGCACGCCGACCGCCGCGTAGAGATCGGGGTAGAGCGAGCCCATGACCGCGGCGGCGGCGCCCCCGGCGGACAAGCCGGCAATGAACACGCGGCCGGGATCGACCGGGATTTCGCTCATGATTTGGCGCGTAATGCCGGCGATGAGCGATGGCTCGCCCCAATCGCGGACGTGGTCGCTCGCGCTGAACCAGTTCCAGCATTTTTGGGCGTTAGCGGATCGAGGTTGGGCGGGATAAGCCACGAGAAAGGTATGTTCTTCGGCCAACTCGTTCATGCGTGTGCCGGCCGCGAAGTCGTCGGGCGACTGCGTGCAGCCATGCAGCATGACAACCAGCGGAAGCAGCCGCCCGTTGGCGCCGCTCGGCGTATAGAGCTTGTAGGAGCGGGATCCCGCATCGTTCGAGAAGATGCGCTCATCAAACGACGCGCCGTCCGGAACGAGCACGGATGGGTGCTTGAAGGGCGCCGTCATCCCGCAGAGCGGCGATGAACCCGGTCGCCCGATGCGCTCCAGGATCGAGCGGACCGCGTCCGGCGCGTCTTGGCCCGATCCCGCGGGCCGAGCGAAGCCGCCCTGCTTGATCCCGACTTTTGCGCCGTGGCGAAAGGTCGTCGGAGAGTCCCGCCCCGATGCGGGCGTCGAGTTGCTGGTCGTCGGCGCGGATTTGGGGCGGACGAGCAACGCCATCGCGTCTGAAAGACGCCCTTCGCGGGTGAGACGGGTCAGCTCTCCCATGTCGATGTTTGGGATCAGTTTCATGGGAGCGTCCTGGGATGGAGGGAGAAGCGTGCGACCCATTGCCGAAGGTCGAAAGATGACGGAACGAGTCCAAGGGTCAGGCGATGCGATCGCGCAAGGCCGTCTTCACAGCGGGACTCGCTTGAAACGCCCCGAGGACGTGGATGGACTGGATGGTTTCACGCGCCAGCTCCGGCGTCACGTCGTGCGCGATGCTGACAAGCCCGAGGACGTGGATGTGAAGCGCCTCGCCGGCCTTCTTCACCGCCTCCAGATCCTGCCGCGTGTAGTGCGACAGTCCGAGGTCGAGCTTCTTGCGGGAAACGGACTGTTTCACCGTATCGCTATGCCGTTCAAGCTGATTGCGGATCGCCGTCCGGATGAGGTCGGACCGGTTCGAATAGAACCCGTCTTTCACGAGCAAGTCGATGCGACCGAGATCGACATACCCCACGTTGATGGTGATCTTCTCGCTGTCGGTCGCCTTCGAACGAAGCTCTGAAACGCTGCCCATTGGACCATCCATTCGCCATCCGCATAGATGGTCAAATGGGGCGAAACCCGCGATCGTCAAGAGTGTGGAAGACGATATCTTGGAAAAGCTTATTCCACGTCGGCTGGGGTCAGCGGTTCCGGGACCGTTTCCGTACGGCCCAAAGCCATAGCCGGGCCAATCGCGTCCGAATGAACATGGTGATGTAAATGCTGAGCGGCGGCGGATTGTTGGGATTCCACGGCGGGAGCTCGGTCTGCATCGCGCCATCCCTTGTAGGTCGAGGCGTCTCCACCCTATCGCAACGCCGAGAATCGCCTAACGAATTCCCGGGCGCCTTCGATGCTCCGCGGAACGTTCGACTCGCCGGGCGGGTTGACTTGATATCCGGAACAGGAGGCCAGCATGGCGGACAATACGACGATGCGAACGGGCGAAGTCGCCACGAGCGAGACGGGAAGCCTGATCGCAGCAGGCAAGGTGAGCGGCACGAACGTCTACAATCGCCAGAGCGAGAGCATCGGTTCGGTCTACGACGTGATGCTCGACAAGCGATCGGGGCAGGTCGCCTACGCCATCATGTCCTTTGGCGGCTTCCTCGGCATGGGCGAAAGCTATCACCCGCTGCCGTGGAAGGCGCTCTCCTACGACGAGCGTTTGGGCGGCTATGTCGTCGACATCGATAAGGATCGGCTGAAAGGCGCGCCCTCGTATTCATCCAACGAGCCGCCGAATTGGACGGACCCGACCTACACGCGTGGGGTGAACGAGTATTACGGGGTTCCCGGCTTCACGATGTAGGCGAAGTCCAGCGGCGTCGAGAGGTCGGGGCTGCGCTCCGGCCTTTCGTCGTTTAGGGGTCGCGGTCCCCTCGCGGTCGGATCAGCCGGTCACCGCGGCGTCGGGATGGCCTGCGATCAGCGCGTTGATCCAGGCGAGGCACAGGTCGCGGCTGCGATAGAGGCCCCAGCGCGCGATTTCCTCGCGTTCGACGATCGGGAAGGTCGAATAGATGTAGCGGACATCGTCGCGGCTTTCGAGAGCGCGGGCGGGATCGAACACGCCGTAGAGAATGAAATACAGCGCATCGAGTTTGGCGCGCAGCGTCAGGCGGCGGTCTTCGTCCCACATGAAGGGCGGCAAGACATCGCCCGCCGCATCGACGTAGCCCATGTCGCGCGCGAAGGGGGCGAGGTCATGCGCGGGGTAGGTCAGTTCCAGCACCGCTTCGCGAACGATATCGGCGGCGGTCTTGGGGCCGAAGGTGCGGGCATAGGCGGCGGCCGGAATAACCGGCAGCTGCTCGACGATGAACCAGTTGAGGTGCTGCCCCTGAATCTTCTGGCGCGCGACAAAATCGAACACGAGCGCATTGAGATTGGCAGCGAGTAGCGCCAGGCGCGGCGCGTCGGGTGAGCGCGCGTCGGGATCGACCTCGATCAATGGAAGTGTGTTGCCGGCCGCTCCGCTCGGCACGATGGCGGCGATCATAGAGCGGACGTTCGTCGGCGCGGTCACGTCTTTGAAGCCGAGCGTATAGGCGTGGCTGCCCAGACCCGGCGGCGGCTGCACCCAAAATTGCGGCTCGGCGATCCAAGAGGGATCGGCGTGTTGCGCCGTCGTCGTCGACAGCGGTTGCGCGGGGCGGTTGACGTTGGCGGGGTTGACCACCACGCTGGCCGCGCGGTGATCGAACGCCTGGACCATCTTGCCTTCATACAGCGGCGCCCACTCTCCCATCGCCGATTGAAACCGACCGCCGCCGATGCTCCACGCGCCCTCGCGTTCTTCCAGTTCGGCGCGGGTGCGGAACAGGTGGCTGTCGTTGGTCATGTCGAACATCCGCACGTAGCGCACCGGCCATGCGGCGACCGGCGCCCTATGACCATCTGCGCCCGATCGATCGACGAGCACCGGCAGACGGGCGTAGATCGCCGTCGTCAGCGCCATGTCGCGGCGCGAGCGGAAGATTGGCGCGGTGCCCGTGTTGGGATTGACGCTGGCGAAATCCGCCGCGCCGATCGCAAAGACGCGATCGGGATCGGTCCGCTCCGCCACCGATTGAAGGAAGAAGCCACAGGACGCCGCCTTGAAAATTTGGCGAGGGCTGGCGACCAGCGCACAGAATTTGAAGCGGCTGTCGACGTCTGGGAAGAACGGTTCAATCCCATACCGTGTCCGACGATTCTCGAAGTCATACAGCGACTTTAAGTGACCGCCGGTGGCGATGCCGCGGAAGAATGTGCTAGCCGACAGGTCCGACGCGATGCCGCTCGGAGTCAACAGGCCGACCATGCCGTTCGGCCTGACCAGAGCATAAGCGCGCTCGACGAACAGCGAATAAAGGTTGATGTCGCCTCGGCTAAGCAGCGGGTAATGGCCGCCGGCGCGCGCCATCCGCGCGGTATCGCCGGCGCGGGCGTCGGCCTTCTTGAAATCTTCGAACAGCGGATCGCCGTCGGCCTCGAGTTTGGCGATCATCCTCGCCCGATCCGACGCGCGCTGCGCCAAGGCGATCTCGGGGCGTCGCGCCGCGAACCATTCGACCTGTTGCAGCTTGATCCGGTCCCAAGGCGGATTGCCTACCACAGCGTCGAACCCGCCTTCGCGGCCGCTGCTGGCCCAGTTGTTCCAAATGCCCGGAAAGCTGATCTGCCAGTTCAGAAACCGCTCTTCGCCGATCAGCGCGCGGGCGCGCTTCCAGATTGCCGTGAAGGCTTCGACCTCCTTCGGCTTCGCCGTTCCCCCTGCCGGAGCTTTCTTGCCACGGGCGATGGGAATGGGATCGCCGAAGCGACCATCGAGCCAGAGGCGGGCAAGCGCCTTGTCCTTTGCATTCAGATCAAGCCAATCGAGGGCGTTGATGAAGCTGACGAACCCGTCGAGGTCGCCCGTCATCAACTCCACGTCTTCATACATCGCCGCCGAACGATGCGCCTCGGCGATCTCGACATCGGTCAGCGCCTCGATGGTTTTCATCGCTTGCGCCGACCGCTGCGCGTTACGGAGCGCGTCATGGTAGAAAAGCTCCCCGCCCATTGCGGTCGCTTTGTCGATGGCGTCGCGCACCCATAGGCCAAACAGGCTGTCGCCGGGATGGAGGTGATGGTCGATGAACGACAGCGGCGCGCCGACCGTGAAGGTGTGCAGCCACAACGCGACCTTGGCGAGTTCGACCGCCATAGGGTTCTTGTCCACGCCGAAGACGCATCGTTTCAGAACCATCCGGCGGATGATGTGGCGATCGTCGAGTTGCGCCTCATCGATCGTCCAGTTCGCGGCGCGCGCGTTCCGCAGAATGGTAGCGCGGATGTCCTCGATTTTGTCCGCCAGCGGCGATGTGTAGTCGAGGTCCGCGCCCAAGGCGGCGGCTTCCGCCATCGCGTCAAGCACGTGGTCGGCAAGCGTATCGACCAGACTGACGAGAAAATGGCCCGACCCCATCGCCGGGTCACAGACGCGCAGCGACAGGATGGCGTCGGCCGCATCGGCTTCGCGCAACCTTTGGCGCCGGTAATTCTCCGCATCCTTGGCGTTCAGCGTCGCGAGCACAGACCGGAAGGCTTCCCGTCTGTTGGAGATCAGCGGCTCAAGCGTTTCATCGAGGATCAATCCCACCAATTCGTCCGGCGTGTAATAGCTGCCCGTATTCCTGCGGGCGAATAGGTTTGGTCGAACCGTGAGCAAGCCGAAGTCGTCACGCACAACTTCGAACTCAAGCAGGCGTTCGTAGATCGATCCGAGCTGCTGGACGGAGAGATCGCGGTAGTTGATGTAGCGCCGCTCTCCCGATGATCGCTCATAAGAGAGGGCGTCAAGCGCCGGAGCCATGACGCTGTCGGGAAGTCGGACCGTGGTGAGCAACGCCGTTCCGCCCGTAGCGAACAGGCCGCCGTTGTAGGGTGGAATGCCGATGGACGCGTCGCCCTTGTCGATGATCCGCGACAGATCGGCGATGTGCCCCCATATGCGCGCGGCGGACCGCGACAGTACATTGCCTTCCGAGACCCGCTTGCCAACTTCGATCCTCAACGGACGTAGCGCGTAATCGTCGTAGCGACGGTCGCTAACCGGCAGCAGGTCGCGATCCTCGGCATAGAGCAGGAACAGCAGACGATACAGCAACACCAGCGCGGACTCGCGCACGTCCTGGAGCGATGCCTGCGGGGCTGCCTCCGCGATCGCGGAGGCGAGGCTTGGGAAGACCTGCTCGAACACCAGCTGCGACAGGCTGGCGGCGACGCCGGCCTCGTAGAAGGCGGCCGCCGCCCGCGCGCGCTCGTGGAACGAGCGGTCGTCCGCGCCGCTTTTCAGGAACGCCTCGCGCGCGAACATCACCGCGAACACGCGCAGCCAGTGGTCGCGGGCGGCCGCGTCGGCGAACAGATCGTCGCCGTCGAGCGCGAGAACGCGCTCGAGATCGATCTCCAGGAACTCCTCGGATACGGACTGGGCGCCCGCCCAATAAAGCCGCCATTTCGCGCCGTTCGTCAGCATGCCCCAGCGCAGCCTGCCGCGGGTCAGGTCGTCGATCCGGCGCAGATAGCGCAGCATCTGCGTGGAAGGCGCGGTCGCCTCATCGCGCCCGGATGCGCGGTCGAGCGGCCGCGCCCATCGCTTGCTCTCGACCACCGCGAGGCCGTGGTCGTAGCGCCGCCACTGCGCGCTCTCGGCATTGGCGGCGGCTTTGGTCAAGGCGTCCGCGAACAGCAGGCCGTCAGGCACATCGTCGCGACCCACGACGGTCAGGTTCTGCTGGCGCAGAGACTGGGACCAGCCGAGCGCGGCGAGCACCGGCCAGATGAGATCATCCTCCGTCTGGCTCTCGTTGGTTCGCTGATGCCGCGGAAAGGCGGCCGCGATGGCGGTGAGCCGGGCGCGCAGCGCTGGCGCATCGACGTTCAAATATTCAGCCGTATTCGAGACCGCCGCCGTCAAATAATCGGTCGTGAACAGCGAACCGGATACGAACAATGTTGAATCGGACAACAGGCGACCCCCCACGCGCCGTCATATCCGCGCGGCCGGGCTCCGCAAAGCGCTACGGGGACCGTGATCGTCAATTCGTTCCTCGCCACCCGGCAGCAGAGCCGCAAGTGGCCAACGGTTGGGAGCGGCGGAATATGGGAGATGATCAGCATCGTAAAATATATAATGGCGGAGACGGAGGGATTCGAACCCTCGATAGGGCTTTGCAACCCTATAACGGTTTAGCAAACCGCCGCCTTCAGCCTCTCGGCCACGTCTCCGGGACGATCGAGACGGACGCTGATCCCGTTTCGAGCGCGCGGTTTATGCCCGAGCGCGCCTCCCTTGGCAAGCAAAGCTCGACAGCGAAGCGCGACGCCGTTGGAGCGTCGCCGCGCGGCGGCCGGCGTCGACCGAGGGCAGGGTCAGCCGACCCTTCGCACGAAAGCGTCGATGCGCGCGATCGTCGGAGCGTCGAGGAGCAGCGGCGCATGACCCTGACCGGAGACGACGTGGCTTTCCATGTCGGGATGTCGCCGCGCCATCTCGGCGAGCGTCCGACGGCTGAACAGGTCGGATGTCTCGCCACGCAGGACGAGGAGCGGAACCGCTTTCAGCGCGTCGAATTGAGGCCATAGATCCGGCTGAGGCGCGGAGAGGTCGAGCCCTTCGAGCGTCCTCGTGAGCTGCGGGTCGTAGCGCGCCGTGAAGCGGCCCGCGATCTCCTCGAAGGTCAGGCGCGCGTAGGCCTCGAAGGCGGCGTCGTCGAGCGCCGGAAACTGCTCGCCCATCAGCCGCTTCGCGAGCGCGGTCGCCTCCGCCCAGGACGCCGGCGCCGGAAGCTTGCCGACATAGCCGCGGATCCGCTCCAGACCTTCGACCTCGAGCGTCGGTCCGATGTCGTTCAGCACGGCGGCGCGGACGATCCCGGCTCGCGAGGCGGCCAGGATCATCGCGTGCATGCCCCCGCGGGACGTGCCGACGAAGATCGCGCGGGAAATCTGCGCCGCCGTCAACGCCGTGAGGATGTCATCGTGCTCGACCGCAAGAGTGTAGTTTCGCCAGTCGACGTCCCAGTCGGACAGGCCGCGGCCTCGATAATCGAGCGCAACGACGCGGCGGCCTGCGCAAAGCGCCGCCGCGAGAGCATCGAAGTCGGCGGCGGTGCGCGCCAAGCCGGGCAGGCAGACGACCGGCTCGCCGGCGGCGTCCGACGGCCAGTCGCGGATGTGCAGCCGCAGGCCGTCCTTGGCGTTGCAGAAGCGGCTGATCGTTTGCATGCCAGCGATCACATCGGGTTGTTGCGATCCCGCAGCGTCGCCTCGATGGCGAGGCGGCTCTGTCCGTTGAGGCGCGCCCGATAGACCTGCAGGTTCTCTGCAACGCGCTGCACGTAATTGCGCGTTTCCGCGATCGGGATCATTTCGATCCAGTCCACGGGGTCGACGTTGGGGTCGCGGGGGTCGCCATGCGCGGCGATCCATTGCTTCACGCGGCCGCCGCCGGCGTTGTAGGCGGCGAAGCTGAGGATCTGCGAGCCGGGGTGCTCGGTTGCGAGTTCGCCGAGGTGCGCCGCGCCCAGCATCGCGTTGAAGGCGGGATCGCTCAGAAGGCGGTTTTCGTCATAGGCGACACCCTTGTGCTCGGCCGTGCGTCGCGCCGTCGCCGACATCATCTGCATCAGGCCCTTTGCGCCGGCGCTCGAAACGGCGCGTGGATCGAAGGCGCTCTCCTGCCGCGCGATGGCGTAGACCGTCGCCGCCGACGCCGACCCCGCGATGGCGTCGTATTTGGGAACGCCGAAGACCGGAAACGCGAATTCGTCGAGCTTGAATCCGCGCTGGCTCGCAAGCTTGCCGACCGCCAGCGCGAGCCGCGCGTCGCGCGCTTCGACGAGCGTTTCGCAGAGCGCGGCAAGTTGCGATTCATCGGTGGCGGTGCGCGCCATGTCGATCGCCAGCGGCCCCGCGAGATCGGTCGCGTCGACCGATTCCAGCAACTCGATGACGCGGACCGCCTCGTCGCGCTGATCGCCGAGCGCGACGCGCGCAGGCTGCTGAAGGGGCAGCGTGTCGCGGCCGAGCTTGGCCAGAGCGAGCTGGCCGTAGAACGTCGTCGGCTGTTGCGCAGCGATGGAGTAATTGGCCTTCGCCCGATCCGCATCGTTCTGGGCTTCCGCGGCGCGCCCGCGCCAGTAGGCGATGCGCGCGCGCGAAATCGGGGTAATCACCAGGGGTTCGGCGAGCGCGAACTGGGTGTCCGCCAATTTCGGATCGGCGAGGAACCGGAGCGCCACCCAGCCGGCGGTAAAATCCTCGTCGATTCGCTGATCGCGCGCGGTGGCGGACCGCAGCGCGCCGATCCGATAGGCGAGCCGGGGCTCGCCGAGATCGAGCAGCTTGCGCACGAGCAGGCGGCGTTCGATCCACCATTCGTCGCCATCGACGAGTTCAGCGGCGTCGCGCGGCGCGGTCAGCATCAGGCGCGCGGCGTCTTGCCACTTGTCCTCGCGACGCAGCTTCTGAATGCGCGCGAAGAGCAGCGAAGGATCGTCGCGAAGCTCTACGGGCAGCGCGCCGATGAGCTTGTCGTTGAGGCTCTCGCGCGCCTTGGCGAGCGCCAGAACCTCGGAGCCGGCGAGCGCCGCTGCGCGCATGGCGCCAAGCGCATTGCCTTTATAGGCGAGCCGGTCTGAACGGTATTTATGGTCGGCCCAGGTCAGGTAATCGCCGAAATCCTTCAGCACGAGCGTTTCGAGCTGTGGCGACAGATCGGCGTCGCGCCAGACATCGCGCGCGAGAACGGCGGCCTTGTCGATGTGGCCTCGCGCGAGCTCGGCGCGCGCGACGGCGAACAGCCCCAGCGTCGTCTCGGGCGCGCGATCGGCGAAGAATCGCTCGACGGCGTCCGGCGACTTATGTCCGGCCCACAGGCTTTCCTCGGCGCGCCGGCGGAGCATCGCGGCCGCCGGCCACGCGGGGTGGGCGGCAAGGAACCGCTCGATGCGCGCCAAGCCGGCCTCGCGTGGCAAGATGCGCAGCGCCGCCCATTCGACCGCGAGCCGCGCGGCGGTATCGCCTGAGGCTTCCCCGATCGCGTCGCCCGCGGCGAGGTCGCCGCGCCGATACGCGTCGATCGCCTCGCGCACCTCGCCGGATTGCGGCAGCGTCTCGCGTATCTGTCCAAAGCCGGTCTGCGCGCCGCCCGGCGCCTGCGAGGGAACGCGGATTTCGAATGGCGCGTAGCTGAGCGCTACGGGCGCCGCGGACGATCGGTCGCCGATCAGCCCCTCGATGGCGTGCATGGGCGAAGCCAGCGATGCGCGCGCAGACGTCGCCTCCAGCCGCTTCACCGAGGCGCTGTGTTCCTGGAGAGGCGGAACGTCCAGGCTGGCGGGCGTCAACGCGCCCGCGCCGACGCAGAGCGCAGCGAACGCGGGAGCAACGAAACGCCTTGCGGTCATTTGGATCCTGTCGTGCCATGACAAGTGCGGCCCCGAAGGTGCGCGCCTCGCTTTACCAATTCCTTAACCAAGCCGATGCCCCGTACGACGGACAAGGTCGTGCTTATCGGGAGCAACCGCGCCTCTTTCCGATGCTTGCGCGAGGGTCTATCTCTACGGTCCAATCGAGAGTAGCGGCATCTGCGCCGTAAATTGCGGCGCCCTTGCGGCGCCGTCGATGGTCGGAGACGTGGTATGGGCAGGAAAGCGGACTTCAGGGGCTCGATGACCGCCCTTGTGACCCCTTTCAGCGATGGAAAGGTCGACGAAGCCGCGTTTAGAGCCCTGGTCGCCTGGCAGATCGAACAAGGCGTTCACGGCCTGGTGCCGGTTGGGACGACGGGCGAAAGCCCGACGCTGTCGCATGACGAACATCGCCGAGTCGTCGAATGGTGCATTGCGGAAACGCGCGGGCGCGTCCCGGTTATCGCGGGCGCAGGGTCCAACAACACGGTCGAGGCGGTCGATCTCGCGCGTCACGCCGAAAAGGTCGGCGCGGCCGGCGCGCTGGTCGTCACGCCTTACTACAACAAGCCCAACCAGGAGGGCCTGTACCGCCATTTCAAAGCCGTGAACGACGCGGTCGGCATCCCGATCGTCATCTACAACATTCCGCCGCGCTCCGTCGTCGACATGTCCATCGACACCATGCAGCGTCTGTTCGAACTGAAGAACATCGCCGGGGTGAAGGATGCGACCGGAAACGTCGGGCGCATCTCGCTGCAACGCCACGTGCTGGGTTCCGATTTCGTCCAGCTCTCGGGCGACGACATCACGGCGCTCGCCTGCATGGCGGCGGGGGCGAGCGGCTGCATTTCGGTCGTCTCCAATGTCGCGCCCAAGCTTTGTTCTGATCTGATGGAGCGATGGTTCGCCGGCGACGCCCGCGCCGCGCTCGACACCCAGGACCGGCTCACACCGCTGCATTCCGGCCTCTTCACGGAAGCCGGCGTCACGGGCGCGAAATATGCGCTCTCGCTCCTCGGCAAGGCGCGCGAAGAGGTGCGCTTGCCGCTCGTCCCCTCGACCGAAGCGACCAAAGCCGCAATCCGCGCGGCGATGGCGCACGCCGGCCTGATCGAAGCCCAGGCGACGAGATGACCGGCGCCGACAAGGAACGCTACCGCATCGCGGCCGACAACCGTCGCGCGCGCTACGATTATGCGCTCGGCGATGTCTACGAGGCTGGCTTGTCGCTGACCGGCACGGAGGTCAAGTCGCTGCGGGCCGGCAAGGCCACGATCGCGGAGAGCTACGTGTCGCTCGATCGCGCCGGGCAGGTCTGGCTGATCAACGCGACCATCCCCGAATACTTGCAAGGCAACCGCTTCAACCACGAGCCGAAGCGGCAGCGGCGGCTGTTGCTGCACGCGACCGAGATCGTCAAGCTCGCCAAAGGCGTCGAGCGCGAGGGCATGACCATCGTGCCGCTAAAAATCTATTTCAATGAGAAGGGCCGCGCAAAAATCGAGATCGCGGTCGCGCGCGGCAAGAAGGCGCATGACAAGCGCGAAACGGAAAAAGAACGCGATTGGAGCCGCGAGAAAGCCCGGCTTCTGCACGCGCGTTAATGCGGCGGCGCATATCGCCCTGCGATGCGCCCGAGCCCGCACGGCTTTGATCCGGCGTCGGACATGATGGCGATCACCGCCGACGAGGCCTGCGCGAACGGCGCGTAGCGCACGGCGACGCGGAACCGCCTTACACGCTGTCAAGAAAAAGGCGGATGTTGCGGAACACCTCGCGGAACATCTCGGCCGTCAATACGCCAGTGTTGGTGTTGTACCGTGAGCAATGATAGCTGTCGAACAAAGCAAAAGGCGCGCCGCTCGGACCCACCAGATTGTGCCGCGCGCCGTGACCGAACGGCGTCTGGACCATCCTTCCTCCCGACGCGCGCACGAGGCTTTCGTGCGCGATGCGGCCGAGCGCCAGCACGGCCCGCAGGCGCGGCAGCGTTGCAATTTGGCGCGAAAGAAACATGCGGCACGTCGCCGTCTCGATCGGCGTCGGCTTGTTCTGCGGGGGCACGCAGCGCACGGCGTTCGAGATGACCGCGTCGTTGAGCCGGAGCCCGTCGTCGGGACGCGCGCCATAACGCCCGGTTGCGAAGCCGAAGCTGAGCAAATTCTCGTACAGAAGATCGCCTGCGAAGTCGCCGGTGAACGGACGCCCGGTCCGGTTGGCGCCCTTGAGACCCGGCGCCAGACCTACGATCAGCAGCCTTGCATCGTCTGAGCCGAACGAGGGTACGGGCGCATTGTGCCAGCCCGACTCGCGCGCGCGCTGGGCGTTGCGAAAGGCGGCGAGGCGCGGACAAAGAGGGCAATCGCGGCCGGGCGCGCTGTCCGGCGTCGGGATCTCGGACATCGCGTGGCCGCTCAGAGGTCCGCGTCGTCGTGGGAGGTTTGCGCCGGCGCATGGGCGGGACGCCGATCCGGATAGCGCGTCCGTTCACCCCGCTCGATAGGATCGCGCCCGACCTTGCCGGACAATTGAACGAGATCGATGAACTCGTCCGCCTGGCGACGCAGTTCGTCCGCGACCATGGGCGGCTGGGTTGTGATCGTCGACACCACCGAAACGCGCACCCCGCGACGCTGCAAAGCCTCCACCAGCGACCGGAAGTCGCCGTCGCCCGAGAACAACACAATGTGATCGACGTGAGCAGCCATGTCCATCGCGCCCACGGCGAGTTCGATATCCATATTGCCCTTCACCTTTCGCCGCCCAAGCGAATCTACGAATTCTTTCGCTGGTTTGGTGACGACGGCGTAGCCGTTGTAGTCGAGCCAGTCGATGAGCGGTCGGATCGAGGAATACTCTTGGTCTTCGACGAGAGCGGTGTAATAAAAGGCGCGCACAAGCCGCCCTTTCGTCTGGAATTCCTTTAACAATCTTTTGTAATCGATATCGAAACCGAGCGATTTAGCTGTCGCGTAGAGATTCGCGCCATCGATAAAAAGGGCGATTTTTTCCTGTTCCGGCACGGCGTTATCTCTTTTCCGGATGCGCCGCTTTGGTGGGCGCGTTCCTTTTAAGTGTTACCAACATATCGGTTGAGAAGGCGGTATTTCCAAGGTCTTGTTTAGGCGATCGCGATACGCCCGTCTCAAAGAGTCGCGTACCGCTGCGCCTGCGCATGTCGCGCGTGGAGCTAAATCTTGAGCGCCGCCATTGGCGACGCGCTCAAGCGGGGCAGGGACGCAATGTGTCCAGTCCTGTTTCGCTGAAGACATGTGGCGCGCCGTCGAGGCCGGGTAACTGCGTTCAGGTCAACGTTGCGTCTGTTGCGGCCTTGGTGTAGTCCCCGCCTAAGCCCTCAACTCGCTTCCAGCTAGGATCGCTTGCCCATGGCGCGCGTCACCGTAGAAGACTGCATCGACAAGGTCGAAAATCGCTTTGATCTCGTTCTCATCGCTGCCCACCGCGCGCGTTTGATTTCCGCCGGTCAGGCCATCACGATAGATCGCGACAACGACAAGAATCCCGTCGTCGCGCTGCGAGAGGTCGCCGAAACGACCCTGCAGCCCGACGATCTGCGCGAGGACCTGATCCATTCGCTGCAGAAGAACGTCGAAGTCGACGAACCGGAGGCCGAAGTCGTTCCCGCGCTTTCGGCGGCGGCGGGCGCCCCGCCGCCGTCCTCGGACGCCGTCGGCGACGTGAAGTTCGATCGCATGACCGAGGAAGACCTGCTGCGCGGCCTCGAAGGCCTTGTGCCGCCGGCCGAGACGGAAGAGGACGCGGAGTAGGCGGAGGCGGACTTGCGCCGCGATTTGTCTCACACTTTGCAAGATCCCGTCTTAAAGTAAGGGCGTGAGGCGCGCGCCGCCGGCCGCGCCAGGGATCGCCGCCTTATGATGCGTCAGTACGAACTTGTTGACCGTGTCCGGAAGTATAACCCGAACGCCAACGAGGATCTGCTAAACCGCGCTTACGTTTATGCGATGCGGGCGCATGGCGCCCAAAAGCGCGCCTCCGGCGACCCGTATTTTTCCCATCCGCTCGAGGTTGCGGCGATCCTGACCGACCTTCATCTCGACGATGCGACGATCGTGGCGGCGGTGCTGCACGACACGATCGAAGACACGGCCTCGACGCGCGAGGACATCGACCGAATGTTTGGCCCGGAAATCGGCTCGCTTGTCGATGGCCTGACCAAGCTGAAGCGCCTCGATCTCGTCTCGAAAAAGGCGGAGCAGGCGGAGAATTTTCGCAAGCTTCTGCTCGCGGTCGCCGACGACGTGCGCGTGCTCCTCGTCAAGCTTGCCGACCGCCTGCACAACATGCGCACGCTTCAATTCGTGCCCGAAGCCAAACGGGCTCGCATCGCGCAGGAGACCCTCGACATTTACGCGCCCCTCGCCGCCCGCATGGGCATGCAGCGCATCCGCGATGAGTTGGAAGACCTGTCGTTCAAGACGCTCATGCCGGACGCGCGCGCGATGATCGAGGCGCGGCTTGCCGATTTGCGATCGAGCCACGTCGAGATCGTGACGACGATCGAGCGCGAGTTGGTCGACGCGCTCGCCAAGCGCGGGATCCATACAGAGGTGAGGGGACGGGAAAAGGCGCCCTACTCGGTCTTCAAGAAGATCGAGCGCAAGGCGATCGCTTTTGAACAATTATCGGACATTTTCGGCTTCCGCGTCATCGTCGACACGATAGAGGATTGCTACCGGGCGCTTGGCGTCGTGCATACGAAATGGCCGACCGTGCCTGGCCGGTTCAAGGATTATATCTCGACGCCGAAGCAAAACGATTACCGTTCGATTCATACGACGGTGGTGGGACCGGGCCGACAGCGTGTCGAATTACAGATTCGCACTGGCGACATGGACGAGATCGCCGTCTACGGCATCGCCGCTCACACCCTCTACAAAGATGGCGCAGCCCTCGGCGCCGACGCGATGATGCGCGAGAGCCAGTCCTACCGCTGGCTGAGGCGGACGATCGAACTGCTTGCCGACGGAGACAGCCCGGAAGAGTTTCTCGAGCATACGAAGCTCGAGCTCTTCCAGGACCAGGTTTTTTGCTTCACGCCTAAAGGACGCTTGATCGCGCTGCCCAGCGGCGCAACGCCGATCGACTTCGCGTATGCGATCCATACGGAGCTCGGCAACGGCGCCATCGGCTGCAAGATCAATGGCCGCATTGCGCCGCTTCTGTCGGCGCTGCACAACGGCGACGAGGTCGAGATCGCCAGCACGCGCGGGCAGGCGCCGCCGGCGGTTTGGGAATCGCTGGTTCGAACCGGCAAGGCCCGCGCCGCGGTCCGCCGCGCGACGCGCGAAGCCGTCCGCAAGCAATACGCCGGTCTCGGCCGGCAAATCATCATCCGGGCATTTGAAAAAGCCGGCAAGACCTTCTCCGACGATCGCTTAAAGAGCGCGTTGCCGCGGCTTGCGCGCTCGTCCGTCGATGACGTCCTTGCAGCGGTCGGCCGGGGCGAAATGTTTTCGGGCGACGTGGTGCGGGCGATCCATCCCGAGATCAAAGTCGAGCGGAAATCCGCGTCCGTCTCCAACGGGCAGGCGCGCGTCGAAACCGGATGGTTCGGGTTGAAGCGCGCTGCGAGCCTCGTCTTCAAAGTGCCGGAAACGGCGGAAAGCAATGCGAGCAGCGCGCTTCCGATCCGCGGTCTCGCAGGCGATCTCCCCGTTCGGTTCGCGCCGAACGGCGGCGCGGTCCCCGGCGACCGCATCGTCGGCATCCTGACGCCGGGCGAGGGGATCACGATCTATCCGATTCAGTCGGCGGCTCTCACCGCGTTCGAGGATCAGACCGAGCGGTGGCTGGACGTACGGTGGGACGTCGATGCGGAGAACAAGGATGTCTTCCCGGCTCAGATCATCGTTAATTGCTTGAACGAGCCCGGCGCGTTGGGGACGGTCGCGACCGTGATCGGCGACCTCGGCGCCAACATCGATCACGTCGAATTTCGCAATCGCTCGCCTGACTTTCGCGATATCCTTATTGACCTCAGGGTGCGCGATCTGAAGCACCTGAACGCGCTGATCGCGCAGCTCAAGGACAAGAGCGTCGTGTCGCATGTCGAGCGTCTCAACGAGTGACAACGATTTGGCTGCACCGGCGTGAACTTGGCTACGTGCGCCCGTTTGGAGCGGTTTTCCCGCGCTCATATTTCTCGTGGCGCCATTGCGCCTTGCGTTCGTGGAATTCCTTCTTATTTTGGACTTATCGAATTTCGGTCCGACGACTTGGCCCCGCGTTTCGGACGCACGCTGAAGACTCTCCAAAATGTCGATCGTTACGGCCCCGCGATATGGGGGCCTCTAGCTTGGAGATTCCAAATGGCGACTGGCGTAGTAAAATGGTTCAACACTCAAAAGGGCTTCGGCTTTATTCAGCCGGATGACGGCGGCAAGGATGTGTTCGTTCACATCAGCGCCGTCGAGCGTGCGGGTCTAAGCGATCTTCGCGACGGGCAGAAGGTCTCCTTCGAGCTCACGCAGGACAAGCGTTCGGGCCGCACTTCGGCTGACCAGCTCAAGGCGCTTTAAAACCCCTGCATTCCGCCGCATCGACCACGGATGAACTGGCGGCGCGGCGAGCGCCCTTCGGGGCGATGGAGGCCTCCGGCTGGCGCCGGGGGCTTTTCCTTTTCTCAGGCGACGGGCCGGGCGCTCCTGTTGTAGATGATGGCGGCCGGCCCCTCCCTCTTGAAAGCGGTTCGCTGCAATCGTGATGTTGAAGTCCAACGGCAAATACGCCCGCGTCTTATCGTTTGTGACCCACTACTGGTGGTTGTCGCCGCGGCTGTTTTGCGTGCTCGTAGCGGCGCGGCTCCTCTCCACGCTCGTCGATGTGGCCACGCCGATCGCCTCCGGCCGCTTCGTCGACGCCATTGCTTCGGGCGCTCGCGGCGATCCCGCGCCAGCGCTCTGGGCGCTTGCGGGCCTGCTCGCGATCGTCGCGTTGTTCCAAGCATCGCGTCAGTCGGTCTCGTTTCTGCTCAACCGGATGAGCGCGCGCGCCATCACCGCGATCGGCCGCGACGCGTTCGCCAAGGTGCAGCGCTTTTCGGCGGAATGGCATGCGAATTCTTTTGCGGGCGCCACCGTGCGGAAGATCACCCGCGGCATGACAGCATTCGACACGTTCACCGACACGCTCGCTTTCAACCTCGCGCCGGCTTTGATCGTGGTCGTTGGCGTGACCGCCACTTTCATTTGGCGCTGGCCGGGCCTGGGAGCCGTCGTCGGCGCCTGCATCGCAATTTTCGTCGCGGCCAGCGTCGCGCTGTCGATTCTCTACGTCAGTCCCGCCAATCGCGCCGCCCGCGAATGGGACTCGCGGATGAGCGGCGCGTTGGCCGACTCGGTTAGCGGGAACGCCACGGTGAAGACCTTCGCCGCAGAGCGGCGGGAAGATGCGCTTTTTGCCGACGTCGCTCGCGTCTGGGGTGAAAAGTCCATCGTCGCGTGGGACCGGGGTTCCTGGGCAGGCTTGGCTCAGGCGGCGATGCTGCTGGTCGTCCAGGCCGTGATGCTCGGCGCCGGCGTCGTCCTTTGGTCGGAAGGCCGCGCCAGCCCTGGCGACATCGCGAGCTTGATTGCGACACAGGCGCTGCTTGCCGGCTACATGCGCGACATCGCGCAGAATGTTCGACAGGTGCAGCGCACGATCAACGACATGGACGACGTGCTGTCGTTTCGCGAGGCCGAACTCGATGTCGCCGATGCGGCTGCGGCGACGTCGCTCAAGGTCGAACGCGGCCATATCGAGTTCGACGATGTGACCTTTCGCTACGAGGGCGCGCGAAGACCGGTGTTCGAGCATTTCAATCTCGACATTCCGGCCGGGCAACGGGTCGGTCTCGTTGGAGCGTCGGGCGCTGGCAAATCCAGCCTGGTCAAGCTGATCCAGCGTCTTTACGACGTCGATTCGGGCGCGATCCGGATCGATGGGCAGGATATCGCGCATGTCACGCAAACGTCGCTGCGCCGCGCCGTCGGTCTGGTGCCGCAGGAGCCGATCCTGTTTCACCGTTCGCTCGGCGAGAACATCGCCTACGGCGCGCCGGGAGCCGATTCCGCAGCCATCGCGCGCGCGGCGCGACTGGCGCATGCGGCCGACTTCATCGAAGGCCTCTCGAAAGGTTACGAGACGCTGGTCGGCGAACGTGGGATCAAGCTGTCGGGCGGCGAACGACAGCGCGTCGCGATCGCGCGCGCCATCCTGGCGGATGCTCCCATCCTCGTGCTCGACGAGGCGACATCCAGTCTCGACTCGCTGTCCGAACGATACATCCGCGCCGCCATCGAGCGGCTTTCCGCCAACCGCACCACGATCGTCGTGGCACATCGCCTGTCGACGATCCAGCAGCTCGACCGCATCCTGGTCTTCGACGACGGTAAAGTGGTCGAAGACGGCTCTCACGCGGAGCTGATGGCGCGCCCGGACGGCGCCTACCGCCGGCTGCTTGACGCGCAGATCGGCGCAGGTGAAATCGCGGCGGCCGCGGAATAGGGTGTAACGCGCGGCGTCAGAAGGACTGAGCGATGCGGCGGCGATCCATTTTTGTGAAGAGGCGGCGCCCATGACCGCGCCGGCGCTGCGCCTTGGCGTCAACGTCGATCACGTGGCGACGGTGCGCAACGCGCGCGGCGGCGACCTCCCTGACCCGGTGCGCGCCGCGCGACTTGCGATCGAAGCCGGCGCCGACGGGATTACGGCGCATCTGCGCGAGGACCGGCGCCACATCCGCGACGAAGACATGGCGCGGCTCAAATCCGAGTTGACCAAACCGCTGAACTTCGAGATGGCGGCGACCGAACAGATGCTGGATATCGCCTTGCGCACCAAACCGCACGCCTGCTGCCTCGTGCCGGAACAACGAACGGAACGGACGACGGAAGGCGGCCTCGACGTGATCGGCGGCTTCGGTCATCTCGGCCCCTTCATCGATCAACTGACGCGCGGCGGCGTCCGCGTCTCGCTGTTTATCGAACCCTCGATCGAGGCCGTCGAGGCGGCGCGCGCGCTGCTTGCGCCCGTCGTGGAGCTGCATACTGGGGCATGGTGCCACGCAATCGAGGCGGGCGAGCCGATGCGCGCGGAGCGGGAGTTCGAACGCATTCGCGTCGCGGCGGCGCGCGCGCACGAGCTCGGACTCGAATGCCACGCCGGCCATGGGCTCGATTTCGAGAGCGCCAAGCGCATCGCTGGCGTTCCGCAGATCGTCGAGCTCAACATCGGTCATTTTTTGGTCGGCGAGGCGATCTTTGTAGGCATTGCCGCGTCTGTCCGCACGATGCGCGCGGCCATGGACCAGGGCCGCGCCGAAGCGGCGGGCGCATGATCCTCGGCATCGGTTCGGACCTCTGCGATGTCAGGCGCATCGAGGAGACGTTGTCGCGGTTCGGCGACCGGTTCATTCGACGCTGTTTCACCACGCTCGAGCAGGCTAAATCCGAGAATCGAGCGGAGCGGGCGGCCTCCTACGCCAAGCGGTTCGCCGCGAAGGAAGCCTGCGCCAAGGCGCTCGGCACGGGGCTTCACGCCGGCGTCTTCTGGCGCGACATGGGGGTCGTCAACCTGCCGTCCGGCCAGCCGACGATGACGCTGACCGGCGGCGCGGCGGAACGGCTCGCCAAGCTCACGCCGACGGGCCGAATGGCGCGCATCCACCTTACCATCACGGACGAATACCCGTTGGCGCAAGCCTTCGTCGTCATCGAAGCCGTGGCCGCCACGCCGTAACGCGATCGTGGGAGCCTTCGTTTGCGCCGGTCGGCGCCCGCGTTTATATGGCCGGGTCGCCGGCGCGGTTTCGTCTCGCCGGACCGGCGTAAAGCGCCGAGCGCATTGAGGACATTTCATGACCGAACCGGTTCGGCTCGACGGCAAAGCCGGCGCGAAGAAAAAGGCGCAAGAGGGCGGTCTTGGCGAAACGATCAAGGTCGTCGTCCAGGCGCTGCTGATCGCCGTCGTTGTGCGCACCCTGTTGTTTCAGCCTTTTAACATTCCGTCAGGCTCGTTGATTCCGACCCTGCTGATCGGCGACTATTTGTTCGTCTCGAAATATTCCTACGGCTATTCGCGCTATTCGATCCCGTTCTCGCCGCCGCTGTTCTCGGGCCGCATCTGGGGCGCGCCGCCCAAGCGCGGCGATGTGGCCGTCTTCAAGCTGCCGCGCGATGGCGAGACCGATTACATCAAGCGCGTCATTGGCTTGCCCGGCGACAAGGTGCAGATGATCGAAGGCCGGCTCTACATCAACGGCGCGATCGTGCCGCGCGAGGATGCGCCGAAGGTTCGCACAGCCGACGCCTACGGCTCCACGACCGAGGTGCCGACGTATTATGAGACGCTGCCCGGGGGCGTCCGTCATCGCATCATCGAGCGCGACGGCGACACCGGGTACCTCGACAACACCCGCGTCTTTGAGGTGCCCCCGGACAATTACTTCATGATGGGCGACAACCGCGACAATTCGACCGATTCGCGTGTTCCGCCCGACCAGGGCGGCGTCGGCTTTGTGCCATTCGAAAATTTTGTCGGCCGCGCCGAAATCATTTTCTTCTCCGTGCATGACGGCGATGCGGCGTGGGAGTTCTGGAAGTGGCCTTGGTCGATCCGCTGGAACCGGCTGTTCCAGCCGATCCGGTGACGGCGAAGCCGGCGGCGACCGCAAAAGCCGACGAGCTTGAGGCCCGGATCGCCTACTCGTTCCGCAATCGAGACTTGCTGGCGGCGGCTCTGACGCATGTCAGCGCCGCCTCCGTGCGCAAGCGCACAGCGAGTTATCAACGTTTGGAATTCCTCGGCGACCGCGTTCTCGGCCTGGCGATCAGCGACCTGCTCTATGCACGATTTCCCAGCGCCGAAGAGGGCGAATTGTCGCGCCGCTTGTCCGACCTCGTGCGCAAGGAGACCTGCGCCGATGTGGCTCGCGCATGGAGCGTCGGCGACGCCTTGAAGCTCGGCGCAGGCGAAGCGCGGAGCGGCGGCCGCGACAACGTCGCCATTCTCGGCGATGTCTGCGAGGCGATCATCGGCGCCGTTTTTCTCGACGGCGGTTTCCAGCCGGCGGCCGCGCTCGTGCGCCGCGCGTTCAGTTTTCGCGTCGACGAGACGGCGGAGCCGACTCGCGACCCAAAGACGGCGCTTCAGGAATGGGCGCAGGCGCTTGGACGCAAGCCGCCCGTCTACCGGGAAATCTCGCGGCAAGGGCCGGACCATCGGCCCGACTTCGTCATCGGCGTTGAAGTCGACGGTTTCGCGCCGTGCGAAGCCAGCGGCGCCTCGAAGCGAACCGCCGAGCAGGCCGCGGCGCGGGCGTTCCTCGCGCGCGAAGCGGTCCCCGTTCCCCAGGCGCAACCGTGAACGCGCCAGAGCCGACGCGTTGCGGCTTTGTCGCGCTTGTCGGCGCGCCCAACGCCGGCAAATCGACGCTGCTCAACGCTTTGGTCGGCGCCAAAATCTCCATCGTGTCGCGCAAGGCGCAGACGACGCGCGCGCTTGTCCGCGGCATTGCGATCGTGGGCGCCTCGCAGATGGTCTTCGTGGACACGCCAGGCGTCTTCGCGCCGCGCCGGCGGCTTGATCGCGCCATGGTGACGACGGCCTGGGGGGGCGCCGGCGATGCGGACGCCGTCGCCTTGCTGGTGGACGCCCGGCGCGGCGTCACGCCGGAGGTCGACACCATCGTCGCGCGGCTTGGCGACCTGCGCCAAACCAAGCTTCTCGTCTTGAACAAGATCGATCTTATCGAAAAGGGGACTTTGCTTGACCTGGCGGCCTCGCTGGCCGGACGCCAGGCGTTCGCCGCAACCTTCATGGTGAGCGCGCTGAAGGGCCAAGGGCTCGACGACGTCAAATCGGCCCTTGCGACGCTGATGCCGCAGGGGCCTTGGCTTTACCCGGAAGACCAGGTGTCGGACGCGCCGCTGCGGTCGCTTGCGGCGGAAATCACGCGCGAAAAAATCCTCGAGCGGCTGCACGACGAGTTGCCCTACGATATCACCGTCGAGACCGACGCATGGAAGGAACTGTCGGATGGCTCCGCGCGCATCGAACAGACGATTTTCGTCGCCCGCGACAGTCAGAAGAAGATCGTCATCGGCGACCGCGGCCAGATGCTAAAATCGATCGGCGCGGCGGCGCGGCGCGACATCGGCGAAGCCGCCGAGACGCGCGCCCA
The DNA here is from genome assembly GCA_965276595.1 of Beijerinckiaceae bacterium. Lineage (GTDB taxonomy): Bacteria > Pseudomonadota > Alphaproteobacteria > Rhizobiales > Beijerinckiaceae > Terripilifer. The sequence goes on along the minus strand of CBDIBA010000012.1, from coordinate 479,147 downwards.
TCTGTTCCTGTTCGTCAAAGTGCGCGAGAATTGGGCCGACGATCCCGAGCGCTACCGCGCCATGGGGCTCGAGTTTCCAAGAGAATAGGGGATGTCCATGGCGACTTCGCCGTTGTCGATGCACAAGCGCACGACCGTTTACCGCTACCTGACAGGCGTCGACGATCAGACGTTTTGCCACCGCGTCAGCGAGGCGCTCTCCAAGGGCTGGCTTCTCTACGGGTCGCCGGCGCTGACCTTCGATGCGGCGAAAGGCCGCGTCGTCTGCGGGCAGGCGATCACCAAGGACATCGACGATCTCGCCTACAGCCCCGACCTAAAGTTGTCGGATCTGTGACGGCTGCCTGCGGCGTGGACACGCGCGGAAGCGTCCGCCTATACATCGCCGTTCCGACCGGGGCTTACAATGCAGACCGACGATATCGCCAAGTCGATAAAGATCACCACCAGTATGGCGCAGACGCGCCGGACCATGGTCGATTGCCAGTTGCGCACGTTCGACATCACCGACCTCGCCGTACTCGATGCGTTCGAGGCTATCCCGCGCGAGGCGTTCGTCGGCGACATGCATGGGCCCGTCGCCTATTCCGACGCCATGTTGAGGGTGCGCGCCGGCGCGGCCGAGCGCGTTCTGCTCACGCCGATGGTGCTGGGGCGGCTGTTGCAGGGCGCGGCCGTACGCCGGGGCGACCGGGCGCTCGACGTGGGCGGAGGTTTTGGCTATTCGGCGGCGATCTTAGCCGCCATGGGCGCCAGCGTCGTCGCCTTGGAGGATGACCCAGGGCTCAGTTCGGGCGCCGCCGAGGCGCTGGCCCGGTGCGGCGCGGCGGGCGTCTCCGCCGCGACCGGCCCGCTCGATGCGGGGTGGGCGCAGAACGCCCCTTACAATGTCATCCTGATCAACGGCGCCGTCGAGACGGATTTCGCGGCGTTGTTCGATCAACTGGCGCCGCGCGGCCGCCTCGTGGCGGTGACGCGAGCGCCAGGACAAAGCGGCCTCGCGACGAAGGCGATGCGCTTCGAGCGGCTGGAAGGCCATGTTCGCGGTGAGAAATGGCTGTTCGACGCCGCCGCGGAGACGTTGCCGGCATTCCGCCGCAAGCCCGGTTTCGTCTTCTGAGCACTGTCGCATTTTTGCGACTATCGGCCGGGTTTCGCACATGCGAATAGGTTCGTTCCGTGAAAGCGCTGGCGCTCGTCGCGCGACGGGCTAGGGTTGCCGAGCTCGCAAGCCACGGTTTGCGGGATTGTTCGTGGCGGTGATTTCGTCGATGTCGGATGAGAGTAAGCCCGTCCCGGCTCTCGCCTTTCGAGGGCCGCACGGCGGTCGAGTTCCCCGGGACGTTCCCGCGCGATGGCGCGCGCTGTTGTCCCTAGCGCTGTTGATCGCGCTCTTCGACGCGACAGGGCCTGCAGCGCAGGCGGAAACCATCTCGGGCGCCCTGGCGAAGGCCTACGTCTTCAGTCCCGACCTTGGTCAGCAGCGCGCCGCGACCCGCGCCGCCGACGAAAACATCCCGCGCGCGACCGGCGCGTTCCGTCCGACCATCACTGGTACGGCGACCGCCGGCGTGGCGCACACGGTGACGGACAATCCACTGAGCAGGACCACGACGAACACAGATTATCATACATACCCGCGCTCGGCCGGCGTGACCCTGACGCAAACGCTCTACAACGGCAACCGCACGGTCAATTCCGTCCGCCAGGCCGAGTCGACCGTTCTGCAATCGCGCGAGACGCTGCGGCTGTCGGAACTGAATATTCTCGTCAATGCGGCGACAGCGTACATGAACGTGCTGCGCGACACCGCGCTGCTGCAACTCGCTCAAAGCAACATCGACGTTTTGCAGCAGCAGTTGCGCCAAACCAACGACCGTTTCCAAGTGGGCGAAGTCACGCGCACCGATGTGGCGCAATCGCAGGCGGCGCTCTCGGCGGGACAGGCTTCCGCGTTCACCGCGCGCTCAAACCTGCAGAACTCGCTCGGCGTCTATCGGCAATTGATCGGCGAACCGCCGCGTAACCTTTCGCCGGCGCGCCCGCTCGAGGCGCTGCTGCCGCACAGCCAATTGCAAGCGATCGAGATTTCTCAAACGCAACACCCCGCGATCGAGTCGGCGCTGCACGCGGTCGACGTGTCGGCCTTGAATGTCAAGGTGCTGGAAGGCGCGCTCTATCCCACGCTCTCCATCCAGGGCTCCGTGTCCGAAACTTTGGATGCGCAAAACATCCCGATGGATCGCATATTCAACGCGCAAGCGATCGGCAACTTGACCGTTCCCATCTACGACGGGGGAACGAGCTACGCCAACATTCGTCAGGCCAAGGAGCTTTTGGGCCAGTCGCGGTTGCAGGCCGACGTGCAGCGCGAGTTCATCCGCTCGCAGGTGGTGACGGCGTGGGGCGCCTATCAGAACACGAAACTTTCCATTCAATCGCTGCAGGCGCAAGCGCGCGCCAACGAGGTCGCACTCGCCGGCGTGCGCGACGAGGCGCGTGTCGGCCAGCGCACCACGCTCGATGTGCTGAACGCCCAACAGGCCCTCCTGAACGCGCGCGTGCAGCTGGTCAGCGCGCAACGCGATCAAGTGGTGAATTCCTACGCGCTGCTCGCATCGACGGGTCAGTTGTCGGCTGTCGGTCTTGGCCTCGATGTCACGCCCTATGATCCGACCATTCATTTCGATCAGGTCAAGGATAAAATCATCGGCGTTCGGACGCCAGATGGGCGGTGAATGGACTTTCGGAGCCTTGACCTTTCATCGCGAAAGGTTTCGATAACACCTTCGTGTTGCGGCGCGAAGAGTTTGGTGCGGGGTTGACGGTGGCGAAAGACGTTCGTGATGCGGGGGATGGCCGGATCGTCGTAGGCGGATCGGTCGGACCGAAGCTGAGAGGTCGAACCGCTTCGTTGATCGCGCTTTGCGCGGCGCTGAGCGCCGGCGCGCCGGCGCAAGCCGAAACCATTTCAGGCGCGCTTGCGCGCGCTTACGCCTTCAGTCCCGATCTGGGGCAGCAGCGTGCGAGCGGACGCGCTGCCGACGAAAACGTCCCGCGCGCTGCCTCAGCTTTACGGCCGCAAGTGAATGCGCAAGCCTCAGGAGGCGTCTCGCGCAACAGTCTCGAATCGCCGGCGGGGCTGGGCGGCGTCTCCGGGATTGGCGGGGCGGGGGTCGGCGGGGCGGCCGGTCTCGGGTCGTCGTCTTCCGTCGGGTCGTCGTCGAGCGACGTCTTCAACTCGACGACCTATCCGCGCAACCTCGGCCTCACGGTCACCCAGACGCTTTACAACGGCAATCGCTCGATCAACAGCGTGCGGCAAGCCGAATCCGGGGTTCTGCAATCGCGCGAGCAGACGCGGTTGACCGAGCTCAACGTTCTTTTCAACGCCGCATCGGCCTATATGAACGTGCTGCGCGACTCGGCGCTGGTGCAGCTCAACATCAGCAACGTCCGCGTGCTCGACGAGCAGTTGCGCCAAAGCCGCAGCCGCTTCCAATTCGGCGAAATCACGCGAACCGATGTTGCGCAGGCCGAAGCGGCGCTGGCGCTAGGTCAGGCGCAGCAATCGACCGCGGAATCCAACCTCCAGACGAGCCTCGCGGTCTACCGGCAGCTCATCGGCCAGCCGCCGGGCCGGCTCGCTCCGGCGCGCCCCCTTGACGCGCTCCTGCCACACGCGTTGCAGGACGCGGTGGCGATTTCGCAATCCGAGCATCCGCAAATCCAAGCCGGCCTGCATGCGGTCGATGCGGCCGAACTCAACGTCAAGGTGCAGGAAGGCTCGCTCTACCCGACCGTGTCGCTTCAGGGCAGCGTGACGCAGGCCTATGACGTGCAGGGCATCCCTGGAGAGAACGCCTTCCAGGCGATGGCGGTAGGCTCGCTCACGGTGCCGATCTACGACGGCGGCCTGAGTTTCGCCAACATCCGGCAAGCCAAGGAGCAATTGTCACAGGCCCGTTTGCAGGTTGATCTGCAACGCGAAACGATCCGCGCGCAGGTGGTGTCGACATGGGGCGCTCTCATCAGCGCCCGTTCAAACATCCGTTCGTTCCAGTCGCAAATTCGCGCCAACGAGTCGGCGCTCGCAGGTGTGCGGGAGGAAGCCAAGCTCGGTCAGCGCACCACGCTCGACATTCTCAACGCGCAGCAGACGCTGCTAAACTCGCGCGTCAATCTCATCAGTTCGCAACGCGATCAGGTCGTACAATCCTACGCGCTGCTCGCGGCGATCGGGCGTCTGTCGGCGACCGTGCTCGGATTGAACGTCTCGGTCAACGATCCGACGATCCATTTCGATCAAGTGAAGGACAAGATCTGGGGCGCGCAGACGCCCGACGGCCGCTAATCATCTGTCGACAAGCCGGCGCATTTAGCTGGCGAGGGGCGACGGTTCGCGGTTTTGCGTGATAAAAATTAGACGAATCACACGCGCCGTCCTTCATTTGAGCAAAGGCACTGGGGCCATGACGCCGTCCACTTCCGCGCAAACGTCCGTGTCGGAGGCGACCGCCGCCGAGCAGCGCGCGCACGAACCGTCGATGGAAGAGATTCTCGCCTCGATCCGGCGTATCATCGCCGATGACCAATTGATCCCGATCACCCGCCCGGCCGCGCGCGATCCCGCGCCGGCGCGGTCGCCGGCGCCGGACATCGAGCAGCCCGTAGCGCCCGCGCCCGCCGAGCCGATCGAGAAGCCCGCGCCTGCGCCGCAGGCGTTTGTCGCCACGCCGCTTGAGCCCGCGGCTCCGCGCCGGATTGAGGCGCCGATACGAGCCGTCCGGGCCGAGCCGAAGCCGGCTTCCGCGCCCATTCCGCAGAACGAAGCTCCACGCGATCAGCCGCCGCTTCTGTCGCCCGAAATCGGAGCCTCGGTCGGCTCGGCCTTCAATGCGCTGGCGACGACCGTGGTTCTGCAAAACCAGGGCATGATCGAGGAGGCGACGCGGGAGCTGCTGCGTCCCATGTTGAAGCAATGGCTCGACGACAATCTCCCGGTGATGGTCGAGCGGCTCGTTCGCTTCGAGATCGAGCGGGTCGCGCGCGGCGGCCGTTGACCGCCCTCGATTGACACCCGCGGGAGGGTCTTGTTTGTAGCCGCGACCGCTCGCGCGCCCAATAGCCCCTGCACCCGTATGATGGATAAGACCTTCGATCCTGCCGCCGTGGAGGGCCGCATCGCGCGCGCCTGGCAAGACGCGCAGGCGTTCCGAGCCGGCCGGCCTGATCGTACGGACGCTGCGCCCTATTGCATCGTGATCCCGCCGCCGAACGTGACGGGCTCTCTGCATATGGGCCATGCGCTCAACGTTACGCTGCAGGACATTCTCTGCCGCTATCAACGCATGCGCGGCCGGGACGTGCTCTGGCAGCCGGGCGTTGACCACGCGGGCATCGCCACGCAGATGGTGGTCGAGCGCCAGTTGGCCGAACGGCAGGAACCCGGCCGCCGCGAGATGGGCCGCGAGGCCTTCCTCAAGCGCGTCTGGGATTGGAAGGCTGAGTCGGGCGGCGCGATCGTCAATCAGTTGAAACGGCTCGGCGCGTCCTGCGATTGGAGCCGCGAGCGGTTCACGATGGACGAGGGCTTGTCGAGAGCCGTCGTCAAGGTGTTCGTCCAACTCTACCGCGAGGGGCTGATCTATAAAGACAAGCGCCTCGTCAACTGGGACCCGAAACTGCTCACGGCGGTGTCCGATCTCGAAGTCGTCCAGGTCGAGATGACGGGGTCGTTCAAATGGGCGCGCGGCGACGAAAAGCCGTTCGATGCGGCGGCGCTGGGCAAGGTTCTCGACCGCGACCCGAACGGCCACCTCTACTATTTCAACTATCCGCTCGAAGACGCGCGCTACGATCCCGAAGATCCTTCGACCTTCATCCCGGTGGCCACCACGCGGCCGGAAACCATGCTGGGCGACACCGCCGTGGCGGTTCACCCGGAGAACGAGCGGCTGAAGCAGCTGATCGGGCGGCGCGTCGTTCTGCCGCTTGTCGGGCGCCGGATCCCTATCGTCGGCGATGATTACGCGGATCCCGAGAAGGGAACCGGCGCCGTCAAAATCACGCCGGCGCACGACTTCAACGACTTCGAGGTCGGCCGGCGGCACGGTCTCGCGGCGATCAACCTGTTCGATGTCGAGGGGCGACTGGCGCTTAAGGACAGCGCCGACTTCGCCGAGGGCGTCGCGGATGTCGCGCAGGCGCGCGAGACGATCGTCGCGCTCGACGGGCTCGATCGGTTCGAAGCGCGCAAACGCGTGGTCGGCATGATGCAGGCTCGCGGCTTTTGCGTGAAGATCGAACCGAACACGCACGCCGTGCCGCACGGCGACCGCTCCGGGGCGGTGATCGAGCCGTATCTCACCGATCAGTGGTATGTCGACGCCAAGACGATGGCGCAGCCGGCGCTGGCCGCAGTGCGCGAAGGCAAGACCAATTTTATCCCAAAAAACTGGGAGAAAACGTACTTCGATTGGCTCGAAAACATCCAGCCATGGTGCGTTTCGCGCCAGCTTTGGTGGGGCCACCAGATCCCCGCCTGGTACTCCGCTTGGGGCGCGCTCTATGTGGCCGAGACCGAAGAGGCGGCGATCGCGCAAGCGCTCGCCGACGCCGTGACGCGCGAAATCTATGACGACGCCGAAGCGGCCCGGATCGCCGCCGACCCTGTGCGCGCCGCCGCATTGCTAACGCGCGACGCCGATGTGCTCGATACGTGGTTCTCTTCGGCGCTGTGGCCGTTTTCGACGCTTGGCTGGCCCGACGCGACGCCGGAGCTCGCGCGCTTTTATCCGACGAGCGCGCTCGTGACCGGCTTCGACATCATCTTCTTCTGGGTCGCTCGCATGATGATGATGGGCCTCCATTTCATGGAAGAGGCGCCTTTCGCCGAGGTCTACATTCACGCCCTGGTGCGCGACGAGAAGGGCGCGAAAATGTCGAAATCGAAGGGCAACGTCATCGACCCGTTGCGCCTGATCGATCAATACGGCGCCGACGCCCTGCGCTTCACCCTCGCGGCCATGGCGGCGCAAGGGCGCGACATCAAGCTGGCGACGAGCCGCGTCGAAGGGTATCGCAATTTCGGGACGAAGCTCTGGAACGCCGCGCGCTTCGCCGAGATCAATGGTTGTGTGCGCGTCGATGGCGTCGATCCGTTCTCCGCGCGGGAGACGCTCAACCGGTGGATTCTAGGCGAGGTGGCGAAAGCCGCGCGCGAGGTCGCCTCCGCGATCGAAAGCTATCGCTTCAACGACGCGGCCAACGCCGCCTATCGCTTCGTCTGGAATATCGTCTGCGACTGGTACCTCGAACTCGCCAAGCCGGTGCTGCAGGGGAACGATGGGGCGGCTAAAGATGAGACGCGCCGCACGACGGCGGTGGTGATCGATCTCAGCGCGACGATCCTGCATCCGTTCATGCCCTTCATTACGGAGGAGCTTTGGCGCGTCAAAGGCGACGAAGGTCCCGCGCGCGCGAACGTCCTGGCGCTCGCGCCATGGCCGGTTCTCGACGGGCTCGAGGACGCCGCGGCGGAAGCCGAGATCGGCTGGGTGATCGATCTCGTGTCGGAGACGCGCTCCGTGCGCAGCGAGATGAACGTGCCGGGGGGAGCTCAGATTCCTTTGGCGCTGATCGACGCGCCCGCAGAGGTCGTGGCGCGCGCGCAAACCTGGGACGAGACGATCAAGCGTTTGGCGCGCCTCTCGTCCATCGACGCGGTTTCGACTGCGCCGCCCGGCAGCGCGCAAATGATTGTCAGGGGCGTCGTTATCGCCTTGCCGCTAGCGGGCGTCATCGACATCTCCGCGGAGAAGACGCGGCTTACGAAGGATATTGCGAAGGAAGAAGGCGAGGCGCGCAAGATCGACGCGAAGCTCGCCAACGCGGATTTCATCCGCCGCGCCCCCGAGGATGTCGTTGAGGACAATCGCGAGCGTCTCGCCGCCGCCAGGGCGCACGTCGATAAGATGAGGGCGGCTTTGGCGCGTCTTGGCGCCTGACCGTTTCTCTTGCGCAACATTGTGGCGCCCAAGCAACGCTTAAACTTGTTTCGCAGAACCCGCGGCTCGGCGCCGTCCGCGCCGCTTTTCAGCCATAAACCGCCAGCTAATCTAAGCCGCTTGAATGTAAGCGACTTTGGTTTTTGTCGGTCGGGTGATGGCGAGCGTTTGCAGCGAACAAGACCCTGAAACGCGCGCCTTGCGCGGCAACGAGGGGGCATCGCGAGAAGGCCGCCGATCGGCGATTTCGGCCTTGGCTTCCCACATTCCGGTGAAAACCGCCCCTATGCGCATGTTCAAAAACGCGGCGATGATGCTGGCGCTTGTGTGCGGCGCGTCGCAATTCATGTCGAACGCTTTTGCGCTTGACGACATCAAGACGCCGGCTGGCGACCGCGCCGCGATGCGCCTCTTCAAAGACCCGCGACAGGCGATGTCGCAATTCCTTCGAGACTACCGCGCCGGCGCCGTCGGCTCGTCGATCGACGCCTTGCGCTATGCCGCGGACGGCGGCGAACCGCTGGCGCGCTGGAAGCTCGGCGCCATGTACGCCGCGGGCGATGGCGTCCAGCGCGACGATTACAAAGCCTACGAATACTTCCTCAAGATCGTACAAACCTACGACGACATGGAGCCTTCGCCGCGCGAACGCGGCATTGTGGCGAGCGCGTTCGTTGCGGTTGGCGCTTATTCCCTGAACGGCATTTCGAACAACCGTCTGGCGCGCGATCCCTCTCGCGCGCTCCGCATGTTCACGATCGCCGCGACGGAGTTCCGCGATCCCAACGCGCAATACAATCTCGGCCGCATGTACCTCGATGGCGATGGGCCGCCGCGCGATGCGCGCCGCGCGGCTCAATGGCTGCGGCTTGCCGCCGACAAAAACCATATGGAGGCGGAGGCGCTGCTCGGCGAACTTTATTTCGATGGAGCCGAGGGCGTCCAACGGCAGCGCGCCATGGGCCTGATGTATCTCACGATGGCGCGCGACGCCGCGGGCGACCGCAAAGGCGCCGAGTGGATCGTAAACTCGTACCAACACGCGATGGACACCGCCAACGATACCGATCGCGAAGCGGCGCTTGCCTTTCTGCGCGACCATCTCGACGGCCGTCGCTGAGCGCCTGATCGACGTCAGACAGCCATAGCGATCTCACGTCGGCTTTCTCACGCTTCGAAAGGCGCGTTAACGACTGGATTGAAACGGGAACGGGGCGTGGACGAATCGTCCATCGAGATCGGTTGCGCGCTTGTTCGCACAAGATGATGGGTTGGCGACGGTCGCCGACGCCAAAAGCCATCGCCGCGGCTCATGTCGCGTAACGATTTCGGGCGCGGGCGTTTACCTGTTTTCTCGATCTGACACGCGAGCAACTTCATCGCGCTGGATAGCCCTTGCGACCCGGCGCTCAGTCCAGGTCGATCCGGATCGGGACATGATCGGAGGGCTTGTCGCGCGCCCGCGTCTCCTTATCGATCGCCACGCCGCGCAGACGGTCGGCGGCGCGCGGCGAAAGCAGAAGATGGTCGATGCGAATGCCGTTGTCGCGCTGCCAGGCGCCGGCCTGATAATCCCAGAACGTGTAGATTCCCGGGGCGTCGGTCGTCGCGCGCAGCGCGTCGGTCAAGCCGAGGTTGATCAATTCCCCGAATTTGGCCCGCGTCTCTGGCAGATACAGCGCGTCGCCTGTCCATGCGCTTGGATCGCGCGCGTCGCGTGCGTCCGGGATCACGTTGTAATCGCCGGCGAGCACCAACGGCTCTTCCAGGGCGAGCAATTCGGCCGCCCGCGAGATCAGCCGGTCCATCCATTTCAGCTTGTAGGCGTATTTGTCGGTCGTCGGCGGGTTGCCGTTGGGCAGATAGATCGAGGCGACGCGCACGACGCGCTCGCCGTCGGGGATCACCGCTTCAAGGTAGCGGGCGTGGACGTCCTCGGGATCGCCGGGCAGTCCTGACGTCCATTCGCAAGGCGTCTTCGAGAGGATGGCCACCCCGTTAAAGCCCTTCTGACCATGCACCGCGACATTGTAGCCGGCGTCCTCCACTTCCTTCCGGGGGAACGCCTCATCGACGCATTTGATTTCTTGCAAACACACGACGTCGGGTTCAGCGGTCTTCAGCCAATCGAGGAGATGCTCCAGCCTCTGGCGAACCGAATTCACGTTCCAGGTTGCAATGCGCACGTCCAAAAATCCGAAAAGAACCCGTCGGACGCAACATAGCACGCGGCCGGCTGTCGGTTCATACCGAACGTCTTCCCGCGTCTACGCGCTCGCGCGCAACGGGCTGCATCAATGGCGGCAAGCGGCCGGGCGGCGCGACGCCTTCACGCATCAGCGCGCGGCGTAAAGGCCCGATCCGGGCCATGGCGATAAGGCCGGCCGCCCGCGCGAAGTCGACGGATGGCATGTGCAAGAGGAGGGACGAATTGAGCGCCGCGACGCCGGCGCTGCGGCTCGCGATATCGATCCGCCGATGTGTCTCGTAATCGGCGAGCGCGCGCGGGGCGCCCGCGTCCGCGCGCCCGTATGTGGAAATCGAATCGACGAGTTGTGCGACGTCCCGCAGACCGAGATTGAGGCCCTGCGCACCGATCGGCGGAAACGCGTGACCGGCGTCGGCGACGAGCGCCACCCGCGTCGCCGTGAGACGGCTACAGGCGAGGCCCGCCATCGGGAACGCGCCGCGCGCGCCATCGACGCCAAGGCCGCCGAGAAGGTCCCCGACCTGGCGCTGCAACTCGGAGGCGAACGCGGCGTCGGAAAGCGTCATCCGCCGCGCCGCGTCCTCCGGACGCATCAGCCACACCAGGCTCGATCGATGCGCGTAGTCTGACGTCCCTCCGAGCGGGACGAGCGTGCAAGGGCCGACGCGCGTATGAAACTCGGTCGAGGTGTTGCGGTGCGGGCGCTCGTGCCAAACGACGGCCGTGATCGCGGTTTGCGGGTAGGACCATTCCCGGACGCCGACGCCAGCCGCGCCGCGCACGCCGGACGCACGTCCGTCGGCGCCGACCAGCAGAGCCGCCTCGAGCCGGTCGCCGCCGCGCGCGTGCGCGCTGACCTTTTCCGACGAGAGGACAAAATCGTCGAGCAGGTCTTCGCGCAGCGCAACGCCATAGGTCGCGCGCGCGGCGGCGGCGAGCGCGGTCACGAGATCGGCGTTCTCAATGTTCACGCCAAAGGCGCGGAGGCCGATCTCCCGCGCGCGCAGGAGCACAGGGCCGGAACGAAAAACCGAGCCGGTGTCATCGATAAGGCGGATCCGTTCAAGCGGCGTCGCAAGCGGCGCCAGACGCTCCCATAGGCCCAGGGCGCGGTAGAGACGCAGCGAAGCCTCGAACAGCGCGACGGTGCGTCCGTTGCGGCGACCATCGAGAGCCCCCGCGATCGTCACCCGAAAGCCGGCGCGCGCCAACGCAAGACCCGCGGTCAGGCCGGCCGCGCCGGCGCCCGCCACCAGAATATCCGAACGCTGGACCATGCATGCTTCTAGGTCGTTTCGCGCCACCTGGCGAGGCGCCGAACGCGCTTTGCCTCGCCGCGCGTTGCGCGCGCGTCTGCGCTCCCTATGATGAGCGAAGGAAACAGGAGCGCGCGATGACCAAGGCCGTGCGGATGCATCAGACCGGCGGACCGGAGGTGCTGACATTTGAAGACGTGGAGCTTGGCGAGCCTGGCCCGGGGCAGGTGAAGGTCAAACATCATGCGATCGGCTTGAACTTCGTCGAGGTCTATTTTCGCACCGGTCTCTACAAGGCGGAACTGCCGTTCACGCCGGGCAACGAGGGCGCGGGCGAGGTGACGGCCGTCGGCAAGGGCGTAAAGGACTTCAAAGTGGGCGATCGCGTCGGCTACGCGGCCATGCCCGGCAGCTACGCCGAAGAGCGCCTCGTCTCCGCCGCCTATCTCGTCAAGCTGCCGAAGGCGATCTCTTATGAAACCGCAGCGTCCATCATGCTGAAGGGGCTGACGGCGCAATACCTGCTGCGGCAGGTCTTCAAGGTCAAAGAAGGCCATACGATCCTCGTCCACGCTGCGGCAGGCGGCGTCGGCACTCTCCTCTGCCAATGGGGCAAGGCGCTCGGCGCGACGGTGATCGGCACCGTCGGCTCCGAGGAAAAAGCCAAGATCGCCAAAAAGGCCGGCGCCAGGCACATCATTTTTTACGATCGGGAGGACTTCGTCGCGCGCGTCGCCGAGATCACCAAGGGCACAAAATGCGACGTCGTCTATGACGGCGTTGGCAAGACGACCTTTCCCGGCTCCCTCGACTGCTTGCGGCCGTTTGGAGTCTTCGCCTCCTACGGTTCTTCGTCGGGACCGATCGCCGCTTTCGACATCAATCTTCTCTCGGCGAAAGGATCGCTGGTCGCAACGCGTCCGACGCTCTTCACCTACATCGCCGATCGCAAACGCCTCGACTCGATGGCGCGCGATCTCTTCAAGGCGATCGAGAACCGCTGGGTGAAGCTGCCGATCACCAGGCGCTACAAGCTCGACGACGTAGCCGAGGCGCATCGAGCGCTCGAAGCGCGCGAGACGACCGGCGGGGTGGTCCTGCTGCCCTGAAACTTAGACGACGACGCCGTGCAGGTCGTAGGCGTCGGCTCGTTCGATCCGGACGGTCGCAAACTCGCCCTGACGAAGCGGGCGCCGCGACGACACATGCACCAGGCCGTCGATCTGCGGCGCATCGGCGCGGCTGCGGCCGTTCGCGCCCCCGGGCGCGGGCTCGTCGATGAGAACCTGGATGCGTTGGCCGACTTTGCCCTTGAGGATCGAGGCGCTGATCGCCTGCTGCGTCTCCATGATGCGGCGGTAGCGACGGTCTTTCACATCGTCGGGCACGGGCGGCAGATCGAGGTCGTTGGCCTTGGCGCCGGAAACAGGTTCGTAGCGGAATGCGCCGACGCGCTCCAATCTGGCCTGTTTCAGCCAGTCGAGCAGCATTTCGAAGTCGTCCTCCGTCTCTCCCGGGAAGCCGACAATGAACGTCGAACGGATCGCGAGATCGGGACAGATCGAGCGCCAACGACGGATGCGCTCCGCCGTCTTGTCCTGGTTGCCCGGTCGCCGCATCGCAGTCAGCACGCGCGGCGAGGCGTGCTGAAAGGGGATGTCGAGATACGGCAGCAGATTGCCGCGCGCACCGCTCTCCGCCATGAGTTCGACGACCTCATCGACATGGGGATAGGGGTAAACGTAATGCAGCCGCACCCAGGCGCCGAAACCGGCGAGTTCGCGCGTCAGATCGAGGAAGCGGGCGCGCACCGTCCGATCGGCGAAGGAGCTTTCCGCATACCGCAGATCGCCGCCGTAGGCTGATGTGTCCTGCGAGATGACGAGAAGTTCACGGACGCCGGCCTTCACGAGCTTTTCGGCTTCCCGCAGCACATCGCCCGCCGGCCGCGACGCCAATCGGCCGCGCAGATCCGGAATGATGCAGAAGCTGCAAGCGTTGTTGCAGCCCTCCGAAATCTTCAAGTAGGCGTAATGGCGCGGCGTCAGTTTCACGCCGTGTTCGGGCACAAGGTCGACGAAAGGATCGGAGGAGGGCGGCGAGGCGGCGTGAACCGCGTCCATGACGCTCTCGTAGGCCTGCGGGCCGGTGATCGAGAGCACATCGGGAAAGGCGTCGCGGATGGCGTCCGGTTGCGCGCCCATGCAGCCGGTGACGATGACTTTGCCGTTTTCCGCCATGGCGGCGCGGATCGCGTCGAGCGACTCGGCCTTGGCGCTATCGAGAAAGCCACAGGTATTGACCACCACGGCGTCGGCTCCCGTGTGGCTTTTCGTCAGCGCATAGCCTTCGGCGCGCAGCCGCGTGATGATCCGTTCGGAGTCGACGAGCGCCTTCGGGCAGCCAAGCGAGACGAAGGAGATGCGTGGCGAGGCGCTGCGGCTGTCGGGCATGCGGTGGGCCTTGCCACGTCGCACGCCGATGCGCAACGATCCTGATAAAACGTTACCGGATGCGAGCGATCCGAACAAAAAGCACGGCTGCGAAAGCCGGGCTTTTCATCGAAGCGAAGGATCGTCTCAGTACTTGGCGACGACCGGAACGGCCGGCGCGCCGAACTTGTAGGCGATGCCGATGCGGGCCTGATGTTCGATCACGTCATGCACGGCGTACTGCGTGCCGGGATTGCGGGCCCCGGGGAAGAGCGCGTCGGTGAAGGCGTAATTGCCCGAACCGTACTGCCGATCGGTGAAGGTGCCGTAATCGGAGTAGCGATACTCGGCGCGCACCGTCCAGTTCGGGGTGAAGGCGTATTCGAGACCGCCGCCCACCGTAAAGCCCGTCTGCAGGCCGCCGCCCGAGTTGCCGCCCGTGACCACGCCCGTCGCGGCGTTCGTCGTGAAGTAGTTGGTGTCGAACTGGGCGAGCGCGAGACCGCCCGTCGCGTAGAACAGCGCGTTTCCGACGGCGTAACCGAGACGAGCGCGAATCGACGCCTGATAGGGCAACGTCACGCCGATGTAACCGTTGTAGGCGGTCCCGCCAACGACGACGCCCCGAGGTCCCAAGAACGTATCGTCAAGCGACGTGGCTTCGATGTCGCCTTCGACGCCGACCACGAAGGATCTTCCGAACTGGTAGTTGTAGCCAACGAAGCCGCCGCCGATGGCGCCCGAGGTGCTCACGTCGTAAGCCGCCGAGGGTAGGCTCACAGATTGAGGCGTTCGGACGGTGTGATCGGTAAAGCCGCCACCGGCTTCGAGACCGATGTAGGGGCCGGTCCAGGTGAAGATCGGAGCCGCGATGTACGGGGCGACGGGCGGAGCCGAACGGCTCGGAAGGTCAGCAGCGAACGAGGCCGAGGTGAGAGCGAGGACGCCCGCCGAGGACATGAGGATGGTGCGGAGCATTAAAATCGCCCTTTCGAGGTTTGGCATAAGCGTACTGGACCAGCGCTGAAGCCAATCTAGCAAAATGCTTTCGCGCCGCAATAGCACGAGCCCGACACCGGGGCTTTTGACCCCCGCTGTCTCATCAAAGGCACACAGCCGCCAACCAACTGAATTAATTAGAACTTTTTAGGTGTCAGAGGGAGGGTTTAGCGATTACGCCTGAGCCTCGGTCGCCAAGCGGACGCCACGTCCGCGCTATGTTTAAGAAAACGTTTCAGACGCGCCGAATCGCGGGCCGCGATCCTGTCGATCCGTTCGCCTCGCTCGCGATCCTGCGACGCCGCGCCGCGAAACGACGTTGTCTTGTCGGTCCGCCTCGCTAAACTGAAGACGCTACGGAAAAGACCGAAAACCCACCGTCGCGAACACCTCGGAGAAAACCGGAATGACCTTCAAGCTCGCGACCATCGACTCGTCAAAAGGTCCTCGCGCGGCGCTCATCGTCGGCGATCGCATCATCGACGTGGAAGCTGTGACGGGACGCGAAGACGATCGCTCCACGCTCGATCTCTTAAAGGATTGGTCGGCGGCGCTCCCGCGGCTCGAATCGCTCGCCAAGGAAGCGGCGTCCAAAGGCCAGCCGCTCTCGCAAACCAAGCTGCTCGCGCCGATCCTCAACCCTGGAGCCATCTACTGCGCCGGCGCCAACTATGGCGACCACGCCGCGGAAATGGCTGCGCGCTCCAACCAGCCGCCGCCGCCCGATCCGCATACGCTTGGCTTGCGTTCGTGGCACTTTCTGAAATCGATGAACGCCATCGCCAATCCTGACGCGACAGTCGCGTTGCAGGCGCATTCGAAGAAAGTCGATTGGGAGGCTGAACTCGTCGTCGTCATCGGCAAGAAAGGTCGGCATATTTCCGAGAACGAGGCGCTCGACTACGTCGCCGGCTACACGATCGCCAACGATCTGTCCTGTCGTGATCTCGGCACGCGCGAAGCCATGCCGCCGACCTCGGGGTTCCGGCACGATTGGGTCGCGCACAAGAGTTGGGAAGGCGCGTGCCCCCTTGGGCCCTGGATCACGCTGAAGAGCGATGTCCCCAACGAGCGCGATCTCAAGATCACGCTCGACGTCAATGGCGTCCGCAAGCAGGATTCGAACTCCGGCCACATGATTTTCGACATTCAGGAGCAGATCGCCGACCTCTCCAAGACCATCACGCTTCACCCGGGCGATCTCATTCTGACCGGCACGCCGGCGGGCGTCGGCGCCGGCCGCGGCGAATTCTTGAAGAAGGGCGACGTGGTGACGATCGCGATCGCTGGGCTTGGCGAACTGACGACCGTCATGGGCTGAGACGGGCACATGTTTGCGGAAAAGCCGGGCCTCGCCGCCCGGCTTCCATTTGGATCGCTGAGCAGTGCGCCGCGCCTTAAGCGACGATGCCGAGCATCGTAGGGATGAATATGATCCGGTCGGGCGTCGTTGCGGCAACCCTGGTGTCAGCGCTCTCCTTCGCGCACGCGGACGACGTCGTGAGGGTGGCGGCCGGCGCTCAAGGAAATTGGGAGACGGCAGCGGCGGAGCTCGGCCGGCGCGCCGGATTTTTTCACAAGCACGGGCTGGACGTTCAACTGCTCTGGACGCAGGGAGGGGCTGAGACACAGCAGGCGGTTATTGCCGGAAGCGCGGATATTGGTGTCGGTCTCGGAATGGCGGCCGTGATGTCGGCCTTTGTTAAGGGGGCTCCCATCCGCCCTATCGCCAACGCGACGACCGGACCGGATCTGTATTGGTACGCGCCAACCGCTTCGCCCATCAAATCGTTGAGAGACGCGGCAGGCAGGAGCATGGCCTACTCGACGGTCGGATCGTCAAGCTACGTGGCGCTGCTGGGGTTGCGCAAACTCTACAATATTGACGTGAAGCCGATCGCCGCCGGAAGCCCGGTCGCGACCTTCACGCAGGTCATGTCGGGACAAATCGATATCGGCTGGGCCGGGCCGCCTTTCGGCATCGAGCAAATCGACAAAGGCGTGATTCGGATTGTCGCCAAAGAGGCCGAGGTGCCGGAGTTCCAGGATCAGACGGTGCGGGTCATGATCGGCGCCGGCGACTTCATCAAGTCGAAATCGAAACTGCTCGACGCTTATCGCGACGCCTACTCGGAAACGCTCGATTGGATGTACGCGGACCCTGGCGCCTTGAAAGCCTACTCGGACTTTTCCGGCATCAGCGAGTCTGTCGCGGCGCAGATCAGCAAGGACTTCTTTCCAAAGAAAAGCCTAGCGCTGAATCGTTTAGCGGGCGTCGACTATGCAATGCAGGATGGCGTGGACATGAAGTTCCTCCGCGAGCCGTTGACGCCACGCCAACTCGACGAGTTCTTCGAATTCTACAGCAAGTAGCGGCCTACGCGCACGTCGCCGCTTCTCGTCAACTCGCCAGTTTGCGCGCGATCACAGCCTCGCAGCGCTCGTTGTTCTCGTTGACGACTTTGCCGGCCATGGCCTCGCGCAAAAGCTTCGACGGCTTCGCCATGCCCCAGCGGTCGGGATCGCCGTTCATCACCTTGGTCCAATAATCGGCGGTTCCCGGGATGTGCGCCGCTTCGTCGATCTGCTCGACCTCGGTCGTGTATTCCGTCACGAAACCGTTCGGCTCGATGAAGTAACTGAAGATGTTGTTGCCCGGTCCGTGCCGGCCAACGCCCCATTCGACCTCGTAGCCGTTCTTGCGGAGGCGTCCCGCGCCGCGCATCAGGCCGTCGAAGTTCGGCACTTCGTAGGCCATGTGGTTCAGGCCCGCCCCGTGCCCGCGCGCCAGCGCAATCGAATGATGGTCCGCGCTGCAGCGGACGAAATCCATGACGGCTGTCGAGTCGGACAAGCGGAAGCCCAGCGCGTCGATGAAGAAGCGGCCCTGCTTGTCGATGTCCGCGGCGTTGAGGACGACATGCGACAGCTTCTCTGGCTTCGATCGATCCGAATAGACGCGCTCGTGCCCCGTCAACGCGGCGGAAATCGCGAGGACCTGCCCCTCGGGCGTGCGCAAGGAGAAGCCGTAGCCGCCGCCCGCCGCGCCGGACAGATCTTGCGGCGCGGACACGATGTCGACGCCATTGGCGAGCGCGCGCTGATAGAGGCCGTCGACCGATCCTCGATCGCGCGCGGCGAAATCGATCGAATGCAACGCCGCGCGCGGACGTTCATGAATGACCAGGATATGATGTTCGGCCCCGCCGCCGCGCAAATACAGCGTGTCGCCTTCGCGCGCGACCGCCTCGAGACCCCAGACGTCGCCATAGAACTTGGCGGTCTCCTCGAGGTTGAGAACGTCGAGCTCGACGCCGCGAAGATGGGTGATGCGGGGCTCAAGCATCCAAGACTCCTCAAAACGTTCGCTATGCGAATGTAGCGCTTTTCCGTCCGCGACGCCACCGCAGCGCCGCGCTTCAGTCAATGGGCGCGGGTCGGGATCGGTCGGCGAGGTCGCCCGCCGCAGGATGCGCCGTTCGACCCGCGTTGACTTCTGATTTCAGGCAGGCACGATCGTCAACGGCTGGGCGTGGGGGGTGCAATGTCAGGTCTGTGGGTCTTCGCAACGCTTGTCGTCGTTTTCTGTGCGAGCGTCGCAACCGAACGGGCGCGCGCGCAAACGCCGGTCGATGTCGAGCTCGTGCTCGCCGTCGACTCGTCGGGAAGCGTCAACGAGCGTCGGTTCAATCTGCAAAAAAGCGGCTATGTCGCGGCCTTACGCGATCCACGCGTGCTTAAAGCGATTCAGAGTGGGGCGGCCGGCGCGATCGCGGTGACGATGTTCCAGTGGACGGGCGCGCTCCTCCAGCGCGAGGTGATCCCGTGGACGGTCGTTCGCGATGCGGAAAGCGGCAAGGCGGCCTCCGCCGCCATCGAGGCCGTGCCTCGCCGCCTTTTCGGCGGCGGCACGTCGATCAGCGGAGCGATCGATTATGCGATGACGTTGTTTCCCAGGGCGACCTACAGAGACGCGCGCCTGGTCATCGACGTTTCCGGGGACGGCTCCAACAACAGCGGACGCATGCCGATGAGCGCTCGCGACGATGCGGTCGCTGCGGGCGCAACGATCAACGGGCTGCCCATTCTGAATGTCGAGCCCCGTCTCGACGACTATTATCGTCAAAACGTCATCGGTGGCGACGGGGCCTTTGTCATCGCGGTGAAGGATTTCGACGGTTTTGCGGACGCGATCGTCAAAAAACTGATCGCCGAGATCGCGGCGAATGACGACGACGGCGGGCGGCAAACCCGCGACGCGCGTCGCCGTTTCTAGATGGGGAGGCGAGCATGGCGAGCCACTCGATCGCTTCGCTGTCGGCGAGGGCGCAGTCGCTTCAGACGCATTGATCGCCGTTCGCTGAACGCTCTCAATGCTTGTCGTCGCGGCGCTCGCGTTTCAGCCGGCGCAATTGTGTCGCCAGCTTGTCGAGCGCCTGATCGAGCGCGCCGTGCGCGTCCTTGTGCTGTGCTTCGGCGCTCAGCATGGCGACGCCCCCCGGCTGAAGGGTAAGGCTGCAACGATAAAGATGGCCCTCGCGCGAGAAGTGAACGGCGGCGGTCGTCACCTTGCCGAAATACTTGGCCGCCAAATCGATCATGTCCCGGCGCGCGCGGTCGGCGATGGCTTCTCCCAATTCGACGTTCGAGCTTCCGACGGTGATGTTCTTTCCAAGTTCCACGTCCACCGGTGCGCTCCCTGATTGTTGCCAGCCGACGGAAATTAGGACCGTCCAGCCGAGAATGCCAGCAGCATCCTAATCGTTCCCGCAGCCGCTTAGCGCATCTGCCGGATGATCGTGCGTTCGCCGAGCTTTGTCGCGCTGCGCAGCTTCGAAACATCGCTCGTGGTGGGACGCGAAGCGCGATTGCCCCAACCGGAGCGGATGAAGCCGACCACGTCGGCGATCGCCGCATCGTCGAGAAAGGTTCGGTACTGCGGCATGGAGCCGCCGGACCGATCGCCGATGTCGGGCGTCGGCGCGCCGTTGAGGACGATGTTCACGAGCGATGTCGCGTCGGGATCGAGCACGGCGGGATTGCCGGCCAAAGGCGGAAGGCCGCCGACGCCCTGGCCGTCGAGACCGTGACAGGACGCGCATTGACGCGTGTAGGTCGCAGCCCCGGCATTTTTGGGGCTCGCGCGCAGATCGTCCTGCGTCCGAGCGTCGTGCACCCACGCCGGCCGCGCGCGATCGATCGAAGGCGCCAGGGACTTCAGGTATTTCGCAATGGCGCGCAGATCGTCATCGGTCATGTTGCTCGTGGAGAAGGTGACGACATCGCGCATGGCGCCGAAGGCCACGCCATGCCGGTTCCGACCCGTCTTGAGGTAATCGACGATCTCGTTCTGCGTCCAGCGCCCAAGCCCGGTGTTGAGATCGCCTCGCAGATTGGGCGCCGACCAATTGTCGAGGTTGGCGCCGGCCAGATAGGTTCCGCGGGAGTCGTCGAGCGCCTTCTCCTGGAAGAATACACCGCGCGGCGTGTGGCAGGCGCCGCAATGGCCGAGACCTTGCACGAGATAGGCGCCGCGGTTCCATTCGTTGTCGAAGTCGGGATTTGGCTGGAAGGGCGCGCCGCCGCCGATCAGGCTCCAGAGGGCGAGCGGCCAGCGCACGTTGAGCGGCGCGGGGATCTCGCTCGGCGTGTTCTTCTGGCGGACGGGCTTCACCTCGTTGGTAAAGTAGTCGTAAAGCGCCCGCATATCGTCTTCGGCGAGACGCGCATACGATGGGAACGGCATCGCCGGATAAAGGCGATGACCGTCGCGCGCCACGCCCCGGCGCATGGCGCGGTCGAAATCCTCGAACGTGTCGCCGCCGATGCCGGTCTCGCGGTCCGGCGTAATATTGGTGCTGTAGATCGCGCCGACCGGCGTGTTCATCTTCAAGCCGCCGGCGAACGGCGCGCCGTCGGAAATCGTGTGGCAGACGACGCAATCGCCGGCGACGGCGAGGTAGGCTCCGCGCGACGGCGTCTGCGCGTCCGCGGGAAGACCGACGACCGCTACGGCGGTCAAGACGGCGACGGAGAGCGCGATTTTCATCGAGTCCGCGCGTCACTTCGCCAATCGCGTACGCAACAGCGCCAGGATCGCCGCTTCCTCCGGCTTCAATGCATCGAGTCCTTCGCGCAATTCGGTTTCCACGTCCGACTTAATCTTGAGAACGAGCTTGCCGTCGAGATAGGAATTTAAGACTTCCGGATGGATGTAGCATTTGCGGCAGATCGTCGGCGTGTTGCCGAGCCGCGCGGCGACATTCTCAATCGCGGCGCGGACGTTCTTTTTCGCTTGGGCCGCCGTGTCGAAAGACTGCAGTTCCTGCAAGGCCAACGCGGCGAGAACCGTGCCGGCCCAGGTGCGGAAATCCTTTGCGGTGATGTCCTGACCGGTGAGTTCTCGCAGGTAGTCGTTGACGTCGCCCGATGTCACGTCGCGCCGCGCGCCGTCCTCGTCGACATATTGGAGCACGTGTTGACCCGGCAGTTCCTGGATTGATCGGATGATCTTGGCGATGCGGCGGTCCTTGATCTTGAGCGACCAGTCCTTGCCGCTCTTGCCGCGGAACTGAAAACGAACCTCGGCGCCGTTCACGGCGATATGGCGGTTTTGCAGCGTCGTCAGGCCGTAACTCTTGTTGGCCTTGGCGTAGTCGTCGTTGCCGACCCGGATCAGCGTGGTTTCCAGGAGGTGAACGACCGTCGCCAGAACCTTCTCGCGCGGCAGGCCCTTGAGTCCCATGTGCGCGTCGACCGCCGCGCGGAGCTTGGGGAGCGCTTTCGCGAACGCCAGCATGTGTTCGTACTTGATGCTCTCGCGAACCTCGCGAAAAGCCGTATGATAGCGGTACTGCTTGCGGCCACGCGCGTCGCGGCCGGTCGCCTGGATGTGGCCGTTGGCGGAGGGACTGATCCAAACGTTCGACCATGCCGGTGGAATCGCGAGCGAGCGGATGCGCTTCAGCGCGACGTCATCGGATAATTTGTTTCCGTCAGCCTTCGCGTAAGCAAAGCCTTTACCGGCCTTTTTTCGGCTGATGCCGGCTCCCGCGTCGGACACGTAGCGCAGACCGGCGGATTCCGCCGCATCGCGCGGATCGACGATGGTTTGAAGTTCGGCGTCCAGCACGTTCTTGGCCCTGTAAAGACGTTTGCGAACGGTCCCCGCAACGCCTTTGTTCCGGCTGGCCAGCTTGACCAACGCTGTAGCGATGCTCAAGCCTCATTTGTTGGTCCTGCCGAGGACGCCGTGCCGCCGGATTTCGTCCGTCTTTCCGATCGAGCGCCTGGGATCGCGCAAGACATCCGCTACGCCGGATGCGACAACTTCATGGGACGCCTGGTCCCCGGCTATCATGCGCCGGTTTGCTGGCTCCGAGCCGAGACAGCCGAAGCGCTGGCGAGAGTCGCCGAGCGGGCCGCGAACGAGCGGCTCCGTCTCGTCGTATGGGACGGCTACCGTCCCCAGCGGGCGACCGACGCCTTCGTCCGCTGGGCGGCGGATGACTCCGACCAAGCGACGAAAGGCAGGTTCTACCCGCGCGTCGATAAGCAGCGGCTCTTCGCGGACGGCTACATCGGAACGGCGTCGGCGCATTCGACCGGCGCCGCGGTCGATCTTGGCCTCGTGGACGGGCAGGGCGCGCTGCTCGATTTCGGCTCGGACTTCGATCTCTTCGATCCGCGTTCGGCGACGGAGAGCGAGGAGGTCGGCGCCGACGCCCGCGCCAACCGCATCCGGCTGCGCCGCCTGATGCACGCGGAGGGTTTTCGCAATTACCCGCGCGAATGGTGGCATTACACGCGGCCGGGACAGCCGGCCGAGGCCTTCGACGCCCCGATCGGGTGGTGAGGAATGTCAGCGGCGGTCGAACGGAGTGGCGAACCGCGGCCGGACGCGCGGCGTCATGAACGAGGGTTCGAGCGCTCCCTCGCTCGGCGGCGCGCCGGCGGCCGCATGGCTTTCGAGTTCCGCAATGTAGGCGGCCGGCAGGCTCCAGGCGCGGGCGGCCGTCGCGATGGCGGCGATGTAATCGGGACGCGCGCAGCCGCCTTCCCCCTTGCCGATGTAGATCATCGCCCGCACGGAGCCGCCTTCGTCTTTGATGACCGGCTGGAAGCTTTTCGCGTAACGCCCTTTGCCGAGCTCTTCGAAGGCGTCGAGCGGTCTCACGTCGGACAGCGCCAGGTCCCACAACACGCCGTGGACGGTTCGACGCGGAGCGGGGCGCACGCTGCCCCAGCCATTGGGCATGACGCAGAACCGGAATCGCTCGAGACGCGCGACGCCGAGCGGCTTCGATTTCGGGCAGCGGCGCGCCATCGCCTGCGTGTCCATGTTGGCGCCGTAGGCGAAGTACAGGGGCATCGGCGGACTTTGCCAGCGCGACGATCAAACATAAAGGCGGCCCTGCGGTTTTCTACAAAGCCGCCAACCCTTCCCCCTCCCGCGCTTTTCCCCTAGAGAGCGGCGCAAGCGTCGGGCCGCATTCCGGGCCGGACGCCTGATCCGAGACCACGATGCATCCCTATCGATCCCACACCTGCGGCGAGCCCAGCG
Source organism: Beijerinckiaceae bacterium (assembly GCA_965276595.1). Classification (GTDB taxonomy): domain Bacteria; phylum Pseudomonadota; class Alphaproteobacteria; order Rhizobiales; family Beijerinckiaceae; genus Terripilifer. The sequence continues at coordinate 455,679 of CBDIBA010000012.1, read as the reverse complement.
AGGCGCTGGCCGGCCAGGACGTACGCCTGTCGGGCTGGTGCCATCGCATCCGCGACCATGGCGGGGTGCTGTTCATCGACCTCCGCGATCATTACGGCGTGACCCAATGCGTCGCCGATCCTGACTCGCCGGCGTTCAAGCTCGTCGAGACGTTTCGCTCCGAATGGGTGGTGCGGCTCGACGGCAAGCTGCGCCAACGACCGGCCGGCACGGAAAACGCCGACATGGCGACGGGGCAGGTGGAGCTTTACGTCACCGCCGCCGAGGTCTTGGGTCCGGCGGCCGAACTGCCGCTCCCGGTCTTCGGCGACCAGGACTACCCCGAGGAGACGCGGCTGAAATACCGCTTCCTCGATCTGCGGCGCGAGCGTCTTCACAACAACATCATGCTGCGGATCAGGGTCATCGATTCGATCCGTCGGCGCATGAGGGGCGCGGGCTTCAACGAGTTCTCGACGCCGATCCTGACCGCCTCGAGCCCCGAGGGCGCGCGCGACTTCCTGGTGCCTTCGCGCATTCACCCCGGGACGTTCTACGCGCTGCCGCAGGCGCCGCAGCAATACAAGCAACTCCTGATGATGGCGGGGTTCGACCGCTACTTTCAGATCGCGCCTTGTTTCCGCGACGAGGATCCGCGCGCCGACCGGCTGCCCGGCGAGTTCTACCAGCTCGACCTGGAAATGAGCTTCGTCACGCAGGACGACGTGTTCGCCGCGATCGAGCCGGTGATCCGCGGCGTCTTCGAGGAGTTCGGCGGCGGCCGTCCGGTGACGCAATCGTTTCCGCGCATTCCCTACGCCGAGGCGATCCGAAAGTACGGCAGCGACAAGCCGGACCTGCGCAACCCGATCGTGATGCAGGAGGTCTCCGAGCATTTCCGCGGCTCGAATTTCAAGGTCTTCGCGCGAATGCTGGACGCGGCCGGCCCCGAGGTCTGGGCGATCCCGGCGCCCGGCGGCGGAAGCCGCACCTTCTGCGACCGGATGAATTCCTGGGCGCAGGGCGAAGGCCAGCCGGGACTTGGCTACATCTTCTGGCGCGACGAGGGCGCGGCCGGTCCTATCGCCAACAACATCGGGCCGGAACGCGTCGAGGCGATCCGCGCGCAAATGGAGCTCAAGGCCGGCGACGCGTGCTTCTTCGTCGCGGGCGACCCGGCTAAATTCGCGCGCTTCGCCGGCGATGCGCGCACGCGCGTCGGCAAGGAGCTGAACCTTATCGACGAGAACCGCTTCGAACTCGCCTGGGTCGTCGACTTCCCGATGTTCGAGTGGAACGAGGACGAGAAGAAGGTCGACTTCTCTCACAATCCCTTTTCGATGCCGCAGGGCGGCCTCGACGCGCTCAACGGCCAAGACCCGCTGACCATCAAGGCGTTCCAGTATGACATCGCCTGCAACGGCTACGAGATCGCCTCGGGCGGCATCCGCAACCATCGGCCCGAGGCGATGGTGAAAGCCTTCGAGATCGCCGGTTATTCCGAGCAGACGGTCGTCGACCGTTTCGGCGGCATGTATCGCGCCTTCCACTACGGCGCGCCGCCGCACGGCGGCATGGCGGCCGGCGTCGATCGCATCATCATGCTGCTTGCCGGCGAGGAGAACCTGCGCGAGGTGGCGCTGTTCCCGATGAACCAGCGCGCCGAAGACCTGCTCATGGGCGCGCCGTCCGCCGCGACGCCGAAGCAACTGCGTGAGTTGTCGCTGCGCGTGAACATCGCGGAGACGTGATCCCCGTTTTCTGCACGATCGTCGCCAAGAACGAGGCCGACCGCATCGGCAGCGCGATCGCTTCGGTGCAGGGCCTCGTCGACGAGATCGTCGTGATCGATTGCGGATCGACCGATGGCACCCAGGCGCTCGCGGAGCGGCTCGGCGCGCGCGTCCTCCATAACGATTGGGTCGGCTACGGGCCGCAGAAGCGGTTCGCCGAGGATCGGGCGCGCCACGATTGGATCCTCAATCTCGACGCCGACGAATGGCTGAGCGATCCGCTGCGCGACGAACTGCGCGCGCTTCTGTCGCGCGAGCGGCTGCCGGCGACGACGTTCAAGATGCGCGTCACGATCGTCTATCCGCATCGCGACAGACCGGCGCCTTTCGCCGATTCGACGGTTTGCCTGCGCCTTTACGACCGTCGCGCGACGCGGTTCGCGGACAGCCTGACCCACGACAGCGTGCCGGACCAGCCAGACACCGTCACGCTGCGCGGCCGCATCTATCACCGGAGCTTTCGCAGCCTCGCCGATGTCGCGCGCAAGGAACTCGCCTATTTCGAACTGCAGCGGCGCGAGACGACAAAGCCGCGCGCTACGCTGCTCGCGCGTCTCCCGTTCGAATATCCGCTGCACTTCTTCCGCTTCTACATCTTATCGCGACATGTCTTCGGCGGCGTCTACGGGTTTGCCGCGGCAAGCGTGATCGCCTTCATGCGCTTCATGCGGATCGTTATCTTCCTCGGCTGGTAAGCCGGCGGCGGATGCGTGAAACGGCGTTTTCTCCTCGACAACCTCGTGGCGTTCATGCCTTGCTGCCGGCTCGCCGCGTCAGGGAGACCCGATGTCCTCGCCCATGTCCGATGACCTGCGTTCCGGCGCGATCGTTTACCATCGTCAGCCAAAACCGGGAAAGCTCGAGGTCGTCCCGACAAAACCGCTGGGCAATCAGCGCGATCTCGCGCTCGCCTATTCGCCCGGCGTGGCGGCCGCCTGCGAGGCGATCGTCGAAGATCCCGGCATGGCCGCCGAACTCACCACGCGGCAGAATCTCGTCGCCGTCATCACCAACGGGACGGCGGTGCTCGGGCTCGGCGACATCGGGCCGCTCGCCGCGAAGCCCGTGATGGAGGGCAAGGCGGTGCTCTTCAAGAAGTTCGCCGGCATCGACGTCTTCGATATCGAAATGGCGGAGAAGAACGTCGACAAACTCGTCCACGCGATCGCCGTGCTTGAGCCGACCTTCGGCGGCATCAACCTCGAGGACATTAAGGCGCCGGAATGTTTCGACGTCGAGCGCAAGCTACGCGAACGCATGGCGATCCCGGTCTTCCATGACGATCAGCACGGGACGGCGATCATCGTCGGCGCGGCCGTCGTCAACGCGTTGCAACTGCAAGGCCGCGAGATCGGCGAGGTGAAGATCGTCGCATCCGGCGCGGGCGCCGCCGCGCTCGCCTGTCTCAACCATCTCGTCGAGCTCGGCGCCAGGCGCGAGAACATCTGGATCTCCGACATCGAAGGCGTGGTCTACGCCGGGCGCGAAAAGCTGATGGACCCTTGGAAATCGGTCTACGCGCAAAACACCAATGCCCGCACGCTCGGCGACATCATCGACGACGCAGACGTGTTCCTCGGACTGTCCGCCGGCGGCGTGTTGAAAGCGGACATGGTGAAGCGGATGGGTCCGCACCCGCTCATTCTGGCGCTCGCCAACCCCAACCCGGAGATCATGCCCGAGGAGGCGCTGGCCGCTCGTCCCGACGCGATCATCTGCACGGGGCGCTCCGACTACCCGAACCAGGTCAACAACGTTCTCTGCTTTCCCTACATCTTCCGCGGCGCGCTCGATGTCCGCGCGACCGTCATCAACGAGGCGATGAAACAAGCGGCGACCCGCGCCATCGCCGCGCTCGCGCGCGAGGCGCCGTCGGACGTGGCGGCGCGCGCCTACGGCGGCGACACGCCGTTGTTCGGGCCGGAATCGCTCATCCCGACGCCGTTCGACCCGCGGCTCATCCTGCGCATCGCGCCGGCGGTTGCGCGCGCGGCGATGGAGACCGGCGTCGCCAAGCGGCCGATCGAGGATTTCGACGCCTACAACGACCGGCTGTCGCGCTTCATCTTCCGTTCCGGCTTCCTGATGAAACCGGTCTTCGCGCAAGCCAAGAGCGACCCGCGCCGCGTGATCTATGCAGATGGTGAAGACGAGCGCGTGCTGCGCGCCGCGCAAGTCGCGATCGAGGAGGGGCTCGCGACGCCGATCCTGATCGGCCGTCCGTCGGTGGTCGACACGCGCATCGAGCGCTTCGGTATTACAATCAAACCCGGCCGCGACTTCGAACTCGTCAATCCTGAATCCGACGCGCGTTACCGAGCCTATGTCCAGACGCTGCTGGAACGCGGCGGCCGGCGTGGAATCACGCCCGAGGGCGCGCGCAATCTCGTGCGCACCAGCGGCACGGTCATCGCGGCGCTCGCCGTGCAGCGCGGCGACGCCGACGCGATGCTTTGCGGCCTCGAAGGCCGCTTCGCCTCGCGCCTCCGGCAGATCGGCGACATCATCGGGCTGGAGCCGGGCGTGCGCGACTTTTCCGCCATGAGCCTGCTCATCACGACGCGCGGCAATTTCTTCATCGCCGACACGCATGTACGCGCCAATCCGTCCGCCGCGGAAATCGCCGACATGGCCGTGCATTGCGCCGGCCACGTCAAACGCTTCGGCATGGAGCCAAAACTGGCGCTCGTCTGCGATTCCGATTTCGGCGGCTCCAACAGTCCGTCCGCGCTGAAGATGCGCGAAGCGTTGACGTTGATTCGCCACCGCGATCCGACGCTCGAAGTCGACGGCGAAATGCAGGCCGACACCGCCTTGTCGCAGGCGATCCGCGATAAGGTGTTGCCGGACTCGCGCCTCACCGGCGAGGCGAATATCCTTATTTTGCCCACGCTCGACGCGGCCAACGCGGCGTTCCAGTTGGTGAAAGTCGTGGCTGAGGCGCTGCCGGTCGGCCCGATCCTGATGGGCGCCGCGAAGCCGGCGCATATCCTCACGCCCTCCGTCACGACGCGCGGCATCGTCAACATGACGGCGATCGCCGTCGCCGAGGCGCAGGCGCGCGACCGTATCGATCCCGCTTAACAAGTCTTAAAGAAGGAGCCGCGTGATGACCGACGACCGCAAGCTGATCTTCTATCATTCGCCGAACACACGCTCGACGGGAACGGCGATCCTGCTCGAAGAGCTCGGCGCGCCCTACGAGACGCGCGTCCTCAACATGAAAACCGACGAGCAGCGGCAGGCTGACTATCTCGCCGTCAATCCGATGGGCAAAGTTCCGGCGATCGTGCACGGCGACGCGCTCGTCACCGAGCAGGCCGCGATCTACCTCTACGTCGCCGATCTCTTTCCGCAGGCCGGCCTTGCGCCGGCGCTGACCGATCCGTTGCGCGGGCCCTACGTCCGCTGGCTGGTCTTTTATGGATCGAGCTTTGAACCGGCGGTGGTCGACCGCGCGCTGAAGCACGAAGGGGGATCGCGGCGGATGCTGCCCTATGGCGACTACGAAACGACCATTGAGACGATCGCGACGCAGTTGCGCAAGGGGCCGTATCTGCTCGGCGATCGTTTCACCGCAGCGGACGTCCTCTGGGCGACGGCGCTGAACTGGACGATGGGCTTCAAGATCGTGCCGGAGCTGCCCGAGTTCAAAGCCTACGTCGAGCGCGTGACCGCGCGGCCGGCCTTCGTCAAGGCGACAGCCCGCGACGCCGAACTCTCCGCTCAGCACGCAAAGGCGACAGGGTCCGCTCAGCCCGCGTAAAGCTTTCGCACCTGCTCGATGTCGTCGCGCGACGGCAGGCCCGCCTCGTTGCCGAGGCGCTGCACTTTGAACGCCGCCGCCGCGCGCGCGAAATCGAAATGCGCCGACCACGGCGCGCGCGGATCGTCGAGGTAGGACGCCACATAGGCGCCGTGATAGATGTCGCCGGCGCCGGTCGTGTCGATAACGAGATCGGCCGGCACGGACAGGGCGGCCATCGTCTGGACCGCGCCTGTCTCGTCGTACCAGAGCATGCCGCGCTCGCTGCGCGTGACGCCGCCGATGCGGCAACCGCGCGCCTTCAGGTACTCGAGCATCCCGAGGTCGTCGAGGTTCATCTGCTCGCAAAGGCGCTCGGCGACGATCGCCACATCGATGAAACCGAGGAGATCGTGCGTATTGCCCCGCAGGCCGCCGCCGTCGAGCGAGGTCAACACGCCGCGTTCCCGGCAGGCTTTCGCATAGTGGATCGCCGCATCCGGCTGATGGCCGTCGAGATGCAGCGCGCGGCAGCCCGCAAGACGGACGATCGGGATCGGATCGAGGTAATCGTCGTCCCGGGCGCGCAGGATCGCGCGACGGCCCTCGCACGGCAGCACGAACGAAAGCGACGAGCGACGCACGCGGCGCGGATGCAGAGCGATCGTATGCCGGCGCGCCATGTCCTGGAACATGCGGCCGAGCCAATCGTCGGCAAGCGATGTCACGAGATCGACGACGCCCACGAGCTTCGCGCAAGCGAAGGCCGCCGTCACCGCATTGCCGCCGAAGGAGACGGCGTAATCGTGCGCCACCGCTTTCTCGTCGCCGGTCGGCATGGCCTCGGCGAGCATCGTTACATCGATGTAGGACTGGCCGATGAAGAGCGCTCGCACCGTTTGTCCCGAGCGCTTGAGCGATTAGACCGAGAAGCTCGTCCCGCAGCCGCAGGACGAGGTGGCGTTCGGGTTTTCGATCTTGAAAGACTGTCCCATCAGGTCGTCGACGAAATCGATCTGGGAGCCGCGCAAAAACTCAAGCGAAGCGGAATCCACGAGGACGACCGCTCCGTCGCGCTCGATGACGAGATCGTCATCCGCCTTCGCGGCCTCGATATCGAAGGCGTATTGGAATCCCGAACAGCCGCCGCCGTTCACCGCGACGCGCAGCATCGAGCCCGCAGGCTCCTTGCTCAGCACCGTGGCGATCCGCTTCGCCGCGCGCGCGGTGACGTTGAAGGTCGTATCGGACGTCGGGGTCATCGCTTGCCTCGCTGCACGCCACGGATATATGTCCGCGGGCGCCGGCTGACAACTTAGCGAGTCGACGGGACCTTGGCCATGCAGCCCATCGGCTACGTCAACCGCGCGCCCTACGCCGCGCATCCGGCGGCCTCGCGCGGCCGGCTGAAGCCGGAGCCCGCCTCGCCGACGCGGACGGATTTCCAGCGCGACCGCGACCGCATTATTCACTCGACCGCCTTCCGCCGCCTGGCGCACAAGACACAGGTCTTCGTGCCGCACGAGGGCGACCATTACCGCACCCGGCTGACCCATACGCTCGAAGTCGGGCAGATCGCCCGCGCCCTGTCGCGGGCCTTGGGTCTCGACGAGGATTTGGCGGAAGCGCTCGCTTTGGCGCACGACCTCGGCCATACGCCGTTCGGCCATACCGGCGAGGAGGCCATCGACGAGGCGATGGCCGAGTGGGGCGGCTTCGATCACAATGCGCAGGCGCTGCGAATCGTCACCCGGCTCGAGCGGCGCTACGCCGAGTTCGACGGGCTGAACCTCGCCTGGGAAACGCTGGAGGGGCTCGTCAAGCACAACGGCCCGCTCCTGCGCGCCGACGGAACGCCGACGAAGCGGTTCGCGTCCAAGGGCGTCCCGCTCGCCATCCTCGACTACGATGCAACGCACTCACTAGCGCTGGCCTCGTTCGCCAGCGCCGAGGCGCAGGCGGCGGCTATTGCCGACGACATCGCCTATAACGCCCACGATATCGACGACGGCGTGCGCAACGGCATGTTCGGTCTCGACGATCTCCGAGACATCCCGCTCACGCGCGACCTGCTCGGCGACGTCGATGGACTTTATCCCGACCTCGATCCGCAGCGGCGGCTCTACGAATTGGTGCGGCGGATCGTCACCCGTTTCGTCGAGGACGCGATCGAGGAAAGCGGTGGCCGCATCGCGGCGGCGGCGCCCAAAAGCGTCGATGAGGTGCGGCGGGCGAACCGGGCGCTTGTCGGCCTCTCGCCCGGCATGGCGGCCATGGACGCGGCGATCAAGGCGTTCCTGCTGCCGCGCATGTATCGTCACGAGCGGGTGATGCGGGTGCGGGAGGAGGCGGCGGCCGTGGTGCGGCGGCTCTTCGACCATTTCGCCGCGCAGCCGCGGACGATGCCGGACGAATGGGCGACGGCGGCCGCGCGGATGGAGGCCGCGGGCGACGAAGGCAGGCTGCGTCGCCTCGTCTGCGACTATATCGCCGGTATGACCGACCGGTACGCCCTGAACGAGCATCGGCGGCTCTTCGGGGAGGTGCCGCGATTGCGGGCAAGCTTTGTCTACTGACGCTTTTGACCGCTCCTCCGATATGCGTTACCCCGCGCCGCCAGGCCACGGATGCCGGAAACCATGAATATCTACGCCGATTTTCACGCCAGAGTCGGCGCGATCCTGATGGAACTGGCGGACGCGGGGCGGCTGCCGGCGGACCTTGACGTGGGACGCTTCGCCGTCGAGCCGCCGCGCGACCCCGCCCATGGCGATCTCGCCGTCAACGCGGCGATGGTCTTCGCCAAGGAGGCGAAAGCGCATTTCGCCAGCCCCCGTCAATTGGCGACCGAACTCTGTGTCGCGCTGGCGCAGGACCCCGATGTCGACCAGGCGGAGGTCGCCGGGCCGGGCTTTATCAATATCCGGCTCGCGGCCCCGGTGCTGGAAGGCGTCGTGCGCGCGGCGATCGAGGCGGGCCCCGACTACGGCCGCGGCGCGCCGTCCCGGGAGAAGATCAATCTCGAATATGTCTCGGCCAACCCGACCGGGCCGATGCACGTCGGCCACGCACGCGGCGCGGTGTTCGGCGACGCGCTCGCCAATCTTCTGGCTTTCGCCGGCGCAGATGTCGCACGCGAGTACTACATCAACGACGCCGGCGCGCAGGTCGACGCGCTCGCGCGCTCGGCGCACCTGCGTTACCGGGAAGCGCTCGGCGAGGCGATCGGCGGCATGCCGGAAGGTCTCTACCCCGGCGACTATCTGAAGCCCGTCGGCGTCGCGCTCGCCCGCGAGTTCGGGCGCGCGCTGCTCGGCAAGCCGGACAGCGAATGGCTCGCGCCCGTGCGCGCGCGCGCCATCGACGCGATGATGGCGATGATCCGGGACGACCTCGAAGCGCTCAACATCCGCCACGAGACGTTCTTTTCGGAGCGTTCGCTGGCGAGCGGCGGCCAGGGCGACCTCGTCGAAGCGGCCATCGCCGAACTCGATTCGCGCGGCCTCATCTACGAAGGCCGTCTTCCCCCGCCGAAGGGGCAGCTTCCAGACGATTGGGAGGATCGCGAGCAGACATTGTTCCGCTCGACGCGGTTCGGCGACGATGTCGATCGGCCGCTCAAAAAGTCGGACGGCGCCTACACCTATTTCGCCGCCGACATCGCCTATCACAAATCCAAGCTCGACCGTGGCTTTATGGCCCTGATCGACGTCTGGGGCGCCGACCATGGCGGCTACGTCAAGCGCATGGCCGCCGCCGTCCAGGCGCTGTCCGGGGGCAGGGCGCGGCTCGACGTTCGGCTTTGCCAACTCGTGAAGCTGTCGCGCGGCGGTGTCGAAGTCAAAATGTCCAAGCGTGGCGGGACGTTCGTGACGCTTCGTGAGGTCGTGGATGAAGTCGGATGCGACGCCACGCGGTTCATGATGTTGTTCCGCAAGAACGATGCGGCGCTCGACTTCGACCTGGCCAAGGTCATCGAACAGTCGAAGGACAACCCCGTATTCTACGTCCAATACGCGCACGCGCGATGCAAATCCATCTTCCGGCAGGCGGCGGCGATCTTCGGCGACATGGATCTGTCGGCGCGCGTGCTCGTGCGCGCCGATCTCGCCCTTCTGAGCGACCCGAGCGAGCGCGACCTGATCCGGCTGATCGCCCAATATCCGCGACAGGTCGAGGCGGCCGCCGGCGCGCGCGAGCCTCACCGCATCGCCTTTTATTTGCACGATCTGGCGAGCGCCTTCCATTCGCATTGGAATCGAGGCAAAGATTCTCCACAATTACGGTTCGTTAATGAAGAGAGGGGAGATTTATCCTGCGCGCGACTGGCGTTAATTCTATCCTTAACGTTGGTCCTGGCGTCCGGTCTGTCGATCCTGGGCGTGAATGCTCCAGATGAGATGCGCTGAGCGCCTTGTGACGAGCCGGCGACAATCGATGCGGGCTTGGTCGGGCGCTTTGCGAGGTGAAGCATGAGCGAGTACGCCAACAAGGCCCGTCAGCCGATCGACGTCGAAGAGTTCGAGCGTCGCCTCACGCCGCCCGAGCGCGCCCCGCATGACGATGATCCGCTCGCGGAGCTGGAGCGTCTGGTGAGCGGCGGCCCGGCCGAACCCGCGCCGCGCCCTGCGCCTGCCGTTGCGCCGCCGCGCCCGGTCGTCGTACCGCCAGCGCCGCCGCCTTTGGAAGCGCCGGCGCCGGCCGCATCCTGGGACGACAATCTGCAAAGCTGGGAAGACGAGCTTCGCGGTCTCGCCGCCGGCTACAATCGCCCCGGGCCGCAGGCGTCCGCGAAGGCCGAGCCGCCGCGGATCGAGCCATCGGCGGTCGCCGGACCGGCCTCGCCGGACGCCTTGCAAGAGCCTGTCATCGATGCGGACGAGCCCTGGAACGAGGGCGCGAGCGCCTACGCCGCCGAAGAGCAGGAAGATTACGATCCTCCGCCGGCGCCACGCCGCAAGCCGATCCTCTGGGCGGCTGGGGCGAGCGTGGCTATCGCGGCCCTGATCGCCGGCGGGTTGGCCTTTCGCGGGCGCGCGGTCACTCCGCACGAAGCCGCAACGATCCTGGCGCCGAGCGGACCCAACAAGGTGCAGCCCGAGACGCAGGCGAGCGATAACGCCTCGCCGGCGGGCGCCTTCAACCGCACCGCCGGCGCGGTCGGGGCCAGCCACGTCGTCAACAACGAGGAACAGCCGGTCGACCTCTCGGCGCAGAGCCGCGCGCGCGCCGCAAGTGCGGGCGGCGCCAGCGCCGCGCCCTCGGCCGGCCCCGCCGGCGGCGGCATGAACAGCTTCTTTCCCGAGCCGAAGCGGGTCAAGACGATTTCCGTGCGCCCGGACGGCTCGATCATCGCCTCGGGCCAGAACGCGCCCACCGCGCCGGCGTCCTCGCCGCCCGCGCCCACGCCCCGGCCGCCCGTCGCGCAGACGCCTGCGACTTCGCCGGCGACCGCGCCAAGGCCCGCCGTGCCGAAGACGACGGCGCGTATCGTCGCGCCGACGAAGCCCGAGGCAAACGATCAGGCCGACGCCAGCGCGACGCCCGCGCCGCGCGCTCCGGCCGCGCCAAAGCCCGCGTCCAAACTCGCGTCCAACACGCTCTCAAGCGCAGGCGCGACGACAGGAGGGGGATTCGCCGTCCAATTCGCCGCAGCCGGCAGCGAGGCGGAAGCGCGCGAACGTCTCGCCAAAGCGCAGACGCAGTTCGCCTCGCAATTGGGCGGCCATCGTCTGGGCGTCTTCAAGGCCGAAGCGAACGGCAAAACCATCTATCGCATCCGCGCCGGCGGCCTGTCGAAGGAGGCGGCGACGGCGTTGTGCGGCAAGGTCAAGGCGGGCGGCGGCGCCTGCTTCGTGTCCGGCGCCTGAGCCAGACTTGAAGCGGCTCGTGAGAAAACCATGCGCGCTTTCGAGCGGGCGCGCATGAGCGCCGCGCCCAAAGCCTTCATCTGCGGCTGCGCCGGCTTGGCGCTGACGCGTGAAGAGCGCGTCTTCATTTCGCAACATCGGCCCTGGGGTCTCATTCTCTTCAAAAGAAACATAAAAAATAACCAGCAAATAACTGAAATAACATCAAATTTTAGAATGCTTGCCGCCCGTTTCGACGCGCCGGTGCTGATCGATCAAGAAGGCGGTCGCGTGCAGCGGATGGGTCCGCCGCAGTGGCCGAACTATCCGTCGGCGGCGACATTCGCCCGCCTCGGCGCGGAAGCCGCCGAGCACGCCGCTCTCGCGACGAGGCTGATGGCGAACGATCTGCGCGCGGTCGGGATCACCGTCGATTGCCTGCCAGTGCTGGATACGCCGCAACCCGGCGGCCATCGGATCATCGGCGACCGAGCCTACGGCGAGACCCCGGAGCAGATCGCGCATCTCGGCCGCGCCGCCGCCGCCGCGTTGCTGGCGAGCGGCGTGCTGCCCGTGATGAAACACATCCCCGGCCATGGCCGCGCTCTGGCTGACAGCCATCTGGAATTGCCGGTTGTGACGGCGAGTCGAGCCGACCTCGAAGCGGTCGATTTCAAGCCGTTTCAAGCTTTGGCCGACCTGCCGATGGCGATGACGGCGCATGTCGTCTACACCGCCATCGACGCCGAACGGCCGGCCACTACGTCGCCAAAGGTCATCGCCGAGGTCGTACGCGGCGCGATCGGGTTCGACGGTCTGCTGATGAGCGACGATCTGTCCATGAACGCGCTCAGCGGCGACTTGCGCGCGCGCGCCACCGCAGCGTTTCGCGCCGGCGTCGACATTGCGCTCCATTGCAACGGCGATCTGGCGGAGGCGGAAGCGGTGGCGCAAGCCGCGCCCTTTCTGAGCGGACGCGCCGCCGAGCGGGCGTCTCGCGCGCTGGGTTTGCTGGCGGCCGAGCCGACCCCGTTCGATCCTGTGGACGCCCGCGCGCGGCTCGACTTGGCCCTTGCGAGCCTCGCCTAGAGGGGTCAATCTCCGCCCGAATCAGGGGGTTGCCCAGGATTGGAGCGCGAGTCGTGGCGGACGAACTGCCCTTCGAAGACAAAATCGAGGTCGACAAGGCGGACACCGAAGCGGCCTTCCTCGTCGATGTCGATGGGTTCGAAGGCCCGCTCGACCTTCTGCTCGAACTTGCGCGCCGGCAAAAAGTCGACCTTCACAAGATCTCCGTCCTCGCGCTCGCCGAGCAATATCTCGTCTTCATCGAGGAGGCCCGCAAGGTGCGGCTCGAACTCGCCGCCGACTATCTCGTGATGGCCGCCTGGCTCGCTTACCTCAAATCGCGCTTGTTGCTGCCCGAACAGCCGAAGGGCGAGGAGCCGCTCGCGGCCGATCTCGCCGCCGCCCTCGCCGCGCGTCTCCGCCGCCTCGAGGCGATCCGCGCGGCGGCCGAAAAACTGATCAACCGTCCCCGCCTGGGTCTCGACCTGTTTCCAAACGGCGCCCCCGAGGGCGTCACGGTGCTGCGCCGGCCGCAGTTCAAGGCGACGATCTACGATCTGCTGACCGCCTACGCGCGCCAGCGGCAGACGCAGGCGCTCGCGCGGGTGACGCTGCCGAAACGCGCGGTGTGGTCGCTGCCGGAGGCTCGCGCGGCGCTCGAGCGGCTTGCCGGCCTGGCGCTCGAATGGACCACGCTCGACGCCTACCTCATCGACTATTGCGCGCCGTCGCCGGCGATGCGCCGTACCGTCCGCGCCTCCTCGTTCGCCTCGGCGCTGGAGCTTGCGCGCGAGGGCAAGATCGAATTGCGTCAGGATCGCGCTTTCGCGCCGCTCTGGTTTCGCTCCGCGCCGATGCGCCCCGATCCGGCGGCCGTCGCGCCGACGCAGTGAACCGGTGAGCGCAGAAGGAAAAGATGTGGCGGAGAATGTGGCCAGACTGTTCCCCGACGACGCCGACCCGCAAGCGCACGCCCATGCGCTCAAGGTCATGGAGGCGACGCGCATCGCCGAGGCGCTGATTTTCGCCTCGGCCGAGCCGGTCGAGGAAAGCGAAATCGCCAAGCGGATGCCCGACGGCGTCAAGGCGCGCGAGGCTCTGGAGGCCTTGCGCGGCTTCTATGCGCCGCGCGGGATTAATCTCACGCGCGTCAACGCCAAGTGGCTGTTCCGCACGTCGCCCGATCTCGCCTGGCTCCTCTCGCGCGAGAAGAGCGAGCCGCGCAAACTGTCGCGCGCGGCGATCGAGACGCTGGCGATCGCCGCCTATCATCAACCGGTCACGCGCGCCGAAATCGAGGATATCCGCGGGGTCGCTATTTCGAAAGGCACGCTCGACGTGCTGCTGGAAACCGGTTGGGTGCGCCTGCGCGGCCGCCGGAAAACGCCGGGACGCCCGGTCACTTACGGCACGACCGACGCCTTCCTGCTGCATTTTGGTCTGGAGCAGATCGGCGACCTGCCGGGGCTCGACGAACTCAAGTCTGCGGGTCTTTTCGACGGCAATCTCCCGAAGGGCTTTGGCGTGCCCCGGCCGCGCGACGACGCCGCCCTGACGGAAGACGAGGAGCCGCTCGAAGAGGGAGCCGGCGATCTCTTCGAGGAACCGTCGTCCCTCATGGATCAAACCGAGGATCCGAGCGACGGCGCCGATCGGGAACGGCCCGGCGACGCGCCGACGCACGACGGCGACGACGAGGATCTATAGGCGGCGCTACTGGGCTGCGTCCTGCGCGCCCGTTTCCGGATCGTCGCGCCATTCGAGCGTCACGACCTTGCCGTTCTCCACGGTCAGCGCCAGACGGCCGTGCTTCAGCTCCAGCGCCTTGGCCCCGAAGAGGTCGCGGCGCCAGCCGGCCAGCGCCGGCGTCTTGGCGCGATCGTCCGATGCGATCGCTTCGAGGTCGTCGACGGTCGCGATCATCCGCGAGGCGACGCCCGACTTCTCCGCGACCTGCCGCAGGAGCACCTTGAGCAGTTCGACCGTCGCGCCGCCGCTTGCGTTGCGATGCTCGCGCTGGATCCGCGGCAGGCTTTTGGGGTCGCGCGCCAGCCCGCGCTGGATCGCTTCGACGAGGTCCTGGCCGCCGCGCGAGCGCTCCATCCCGCGGGGCGTGCTGCGCAGGTGCGACAGCGCCTCGGCGTCCTTAGGAGCGGCCGCGACGATATCGATCATCGCATCGTCCTTGAGGACGCGCGAGCGCGGAACGTCGCGCGACTGGGCTTCCCGCTCGCGCCAGGCCGCGACCTCCATCAGCACGGCAAGGTCGCGCGGCTTGCGGGCGCGGCCGCGCAGCCGCTCCCACGCGTTGTCGGGATGCTGCTCATAGGTCGCCGGCGACAGCAGCGTCTGCATGTCGTCGCAGAGCCAACCCATGCGGCCGGATTTCTCCAGCTTAAAGACGAGCTTGCGGTAGACGTCGCGCAGGTGCGTGACGTCGGCCAGCGCGTAGTCGATCTGCGCCTGCGAAAGCGGCCGGCGCGACCAGTCGGTAAAGCGCGAGGATTTATCGACAGGAATTTTGCAGAGCGCCTGCACCAGCTCGCCGTAAGCGACCTGATCGCCGAAGCCGCAGACGGTGGCGGCGACCTGCGTATCGAACAGCGGCTTGGGGATCAATCGCGCCAGGTGCCAGACGATCTCGATGTCCTGCCGCGCCGCATGAAAAACCTTGGTGACGCGCTCGTTCGCCATCAGGTCGAAGAAAGCGGTCAAGTCCATGTCGTCGGCGAGCGCGTCGATGGCGACCGCCTCGTCGTCGGACGCGATCTGGATGACGCAGACTTTCGGCCAGAATGTCGTCTCGCGCAGAAATTCCGTATCGACCGTCACGAACGGATGACGTCCAAAGCGGGCGCAAGCGGCGTTCACTTCGGCTGTCGTGACGAGCAGACTCATGCCCGTCGCCTATAGCCCAGTCCCCCGGCCCTGACGAGCTATCTTTCCCGCGGCCGCGAACAAAAGACGTTGCGGCGACGCAACGGAGTGCCTCGCGCCAAGGCTTCGCGCTTTTGGGAGCCAATGATCTTTGCGGCGCCGCTAGCGTCCGTGGCTCTCATCCCGGAAACGGTGTCCAGGGCGAAGGTCGCCGGTCCAAGCGGTCCGGTTCATGGACACAGCCCGGCCAACTCCGGCGTCGAAGGCGGCGCTCGCCATCACGCTCATGGCCGTCGCGGCCGACGCGCTGAGCAAAGCAGTCGTCAACAGGATGCTCATAAAGGTCAGGCGAGCCGGATTCACCACGCGCTTCCTAAAAAACCGAGAGCCGATGAGGTTCTACGACGAACCGGCGCGCCGGCTAAACGCTAAGAATAACCTTGGGTTCCAAACGGCTTAGCTTGTGGAGAGGCTTGAATGATCGCTTGTAGGCCCCTCAAACATGCTCGCTGTTCTGCCGAACGCCGCCAGCAAGCTGCTAGCGCGACGCCAACCGTCTTAGGAGTCGCAAGGCTACCCTCAATGAGGCGACCGACGGTTTCTGGGTAATCCTCCAAACTCTGTTACACCAAACGGGTAACCCATTAAAAAACTGGAGGCCTCGGAGGGAATCGAACCCCCGTACAAGGATTTGCAGTCCTCTGCGTAGCCACTCCGCCACGAGGCCGCGCCGCAGCTTGAGCCGCATGCGAACGGTCGCGCCTCATACGCGACCCCGCGTCAGCGGGCAAGACGGACGTGGCTCGGCCGCGTATCCCGAACGACGGAGACGCCGGAGACCCGAACGCGTTAACTGCGTCGCCCCAAGCGACTTACCCTGCGCCGCGCGCGTCCGGCGTCGCCATGCCGCCCGTGGCGAGAAAGCGCTCCAGCCAGTGGATGTCGTAATCGCCGTTCTGCACGTCTGGGTTGCGCACCAGCGTGCGAAAGAGGGGGAGGGTCGTGTCGATGCCATCGATGATGAATTCGTCGAGCGCCCGGCGCAGGCGCATCATCGCCTCGAGCCGCGTGCGGCCGTGCACGATGAGCTTGCCGACCAGCGAATCGTAGTTCGGCGGGATCATGTAGTTCTGATAGACGGCGGAATCGACGCGGACGCCGAGGCCGCCGGGCGGATGGTAATAGGCGATGCGGCCGGGCGAGGGGCGAAACGTCTCGGGGTGCTCGGCGTTGATCCGGCATTCGATCGCGTGGCCGTTGAGCTTCACCTCATCCTGGCGGATGCCGAGCGCGGCGCCGGCCGCGATGCGGATCTGCTCGTTCACGAGGTCGATGCCGGTGATCATTTCGGTCACCGGGTGCTCGACCTGGATGCGCGTGTTCATCTCGATGAAATAGAACTGGCCGTCCTCATAGAGGAACTCCACCGTCCCGGCGCCCAGATACTTCAGCTCGCGCATGGCGTGAGCTACCGTTTCGCCGATCTGCGAGCGCAAAGCGTCGTCGAGCGCCGCCGATGGGCTTTCCTCCAGAACCTTCTGATGGCGGCGTTGCAGCGAGCAGTCGCGTTCGCCGAGATGGATGGCGGCGCCCAGTCCGTCGCCCAGCACCTGAATCTCGATATGGCGGGGCCTTTCGAGGTATTTTTCCAAGTAGACAGCATCGTCGCCGAAAGCCGCCTTGGCTTCCGCGCGCGCCGTCGCGAGCGCGTCGGAAAGGTCGGCCTCGCTGCGCGCGACCTTCATCCCGCGACCGCCGCCGCCCGCCGCCGCTTTCACCAGCACCGGGAAGCCGATGTCCCTGCCGATGCGCAGCGCCTCGACATCGTCGGTGAGGCCGCCCTCCGAGCCCGGCACGCAAGGGATGCCGAGGCGGCGCGCCGTGCGCTTCGCCTCGATCTTGTCGCCCATGATGCGGATGTGCTCCGGCTTGGGGCCGATGAACGCGATGTTGTGCACCGCGCAGATCTCGGCGAAGCGCGCGTTCTCGGACAGGAATCCGTAGCCCGGATGCAGCGCGTCGGCGCCAGTGATCTCGCAGGCGGCGAGCAGGGCGGGAATGTTGAGATAGCTGTCGCGCGCGGCCGGCGGCCCGATGCAGACCGATTCGTCGGCCAGGCGCACGTGCATCGCGTCGCGATCGGCGGTCGAATAGACGGCGACCGTCCCCACGCCGAGCTCCTTCGCCGCACGTAAGATGCGAAGCGCGATTTCGCCGCGATTGGCGATGAGGATTTTGTCGAACATCCGCAAAGACGCCTTGGGTTCCGCTCACTCGATGACGAGGAGGGGCTCGCCGTATTCGACCGGCTGCCCGTCTTCGACGAGGATCGCCGTCACCGTGCCGGCGCGCGGGGCGACGATCTCATTGAACGTTTTCATCGCCTCGATGAGCAGAAGCTTCTCGCCGCCGGCGACCAAGCTGCCGACTTCGATGAACGGCTTCGTGTCGGGCGAGGGACGTCGGTAGGCGGTTCCGACCATCGGCGATTTCACGGCTCCGGGATGATCCGCGCCGGGAATCGCCGCCGTCGGCGGGGGCGCCACGACGGCGATGGGAGCGGCCGCCGGCGCCGGCTGGACGGTCGCGGCGGTCGCCGTTTGCATGGCGCCGTGGCGCGCGACGCGAATGCGCAGGCCGCCGCGTTCGAACTCGATTTCGGCGAGGTCGTGGCGCGTCGCGACGCTGGCGAGCTGTTCGACGAGCGTAATGTCCAAGCCCGAGGCTGGGGCCGGCGACGGGGTCACGGGCTTGCGTCCGGCGGCGGCCTTGGAGCCAGGGGCCGGCTTTTTCTCTTTTGGCTTCTGCGCCATGCGGTTCAGCTCTTCCTGCTGGGGGCGCGGGCGATCAGAGCGTCCAGCGCGAGTTCGTAAGACAAAGCCCCGAAGCCGGCTATCACGCCCTCGGCCACCGGAGCGATGAAGGAGCGACGCCGAAAGGGCTCGCGCCCCTGCACGTTCGACAAATGCACCTCGATCACCCGCGCGCCCGAGCCCTTGATGGCGTCGGCGATCGCGACGGACGTATGCGTGTAGGCCCCTGCGTTGAGGATGACGCCGGCTCCGATGCGCCCCGCCTCCTGAATCCAGTCGACGAGGTCGCCTTCGTGGTTCGATTGCCGGCACTCGATCTCGAAGCCGTTCGCCTTGGCCTTATCGCGCAGCGTGGCTTCGATCTCCTGCAGCGTCGTCACGCCGTAGATCGACGGTTCGCGCGCGCCAAGCAGGTTGAGATTGGGTCCGTTGAGGACGTGAATAATGGGCATCGACCGAAAGGCTTTGAAAAACAAGGCGCCGAAGGCAGGCCGTCTTAGCTCGACCCGTCGCGCATGGGAAGCCTCCGGCCCCGGGCGGTGGAAGCGCGACGTTCAATGCAGATGCGCGGTCGGCAGGTTCCAGTGCCGCCAGACGGCGACCAGTCGCAGGATGAAGCATGTCGCGCCGCCGAGCAGGGCGGCCCAGGCCGGCGGCGCGCGGCAGGCGCGGGCGAGCACCAGGACGACGGCGCCGGTCAGCGCCGCGGTCGCGAGGACGTCGACGCGCAGGACGGCGGGGACGCGCGCCAGCAGGATGTCGCGAATCGTGAAACCGCCGACGCCGCTGACGACGGCCACCATCACCGCGGCCACTTTCGACAGCTTGTATTCGAGCGCCTTTTCCGCGCCGGCGACCGCGAGCAAGGACAGACCGAGCGCATCGATGCCGAGCAGCAGCGTCTCCGGGATGCGCTCGACGAGTTCCGAGAAGACAAAGCTCAGCAGTCCGCCGGACACCGATACGGTGATGAGCAGCCAACCACGCAAAGCTTCCGGCGGCCGCTCGCCGACGAGGATGTCGCGCAGGAGCCCGCCGCCGGTCGCCGTCGCGATCGAAACGACAAGCACGCCGAAAGCGTCGAGACCGTTGGCGGCGGCCACGGCCGCGCCTTGGATGGCGAGCGCGAACGCTCCGACGAGATCAACGGCTTGCAGCAGCCGTGAGTCCGACCCGCTCATCATGGCCGTCACGCGCTGCGGCGGGGTCGTGTCAGCCGCAAGCGGACTTGCCGCATTTTCGCACGTTGTCGATCCGCTCTTTCAATTCGTCATGCCCCACCGCGCCGACCACGACGTCATTGGCGACGACGAAGGTCGGCGTGCCGGTCAGTTGTAGGCCATCCGCGAGCGTCATGACTTCCTGGATCGATTGCCGCGTCTCTGGGCTCGCCGCGTCCTTGGCGAGCTGGTCCATGTTCGCGCCGGTTTCCTTGGCGACGCTCATCGCTTGCGCGCGTCCGACCTGGCCTTTCATCCCGAGCAGCTTGAGGTGGAATTGCCAGTATTTCTCGCCCGAGACCTGCTTGCGCAGCGCGGTGGCGACTTCGGCCGCCTCGACGGATCCGGGACCGAGCACCGGAAAATCCTTGATGACGAGCCGCAAATCCGGGTTCTCCTTCATGAGGGCGGCGATGTCCTCAAGCGACTTTTTGCAATAGGCGCAATTGTAATCGAAGAACTCGACGAGCGTGACCTTGCCGTTCGGGTTGCCGAGCACCGCCTGGCGCGGCGAATTGAAGATCAGGGAGGCGTTATCGCTGACCGCCTTGGCGCGGGCGGCCGCCTCATCGTCCTTCTGACGCTTGTCCATGGCGGTGAGCGCCTCGCGGAGCACCTCCGGGTTGTTGACGAGGTAATCCTTCACGATCGCCTGGATTTCGCTCTTCTGGCTTGCGGTCATCTCGGCCCGCGACGGCGTGGCCGCGAGCGCGGCGAAAACGACGCCGAACACGGCGACAGCAAAACGGGGCAGGGACATAAGCGACTCCGGGCGGCGTAGGCGACGCCAGCATTTGCATGAGAGTCGTTATTATCAAATCAAGGCCGAAACACGATTCCGTCAGCATCGATCGGAGGCGTCCGCCGCCGCGCGGTCTGCCGTTTGACGGCGTTTAGCCGCTCTTAACGACTGCCGCCAAGCATAGACGTCGGCGCCGCCCGGTCCGCCAACCCTTTGGCGTGAACGGAGCGGCTTATCAAACGCGAATTGGAGCGTACGTTGACGGTGTCCTTTAAGTCATCGATCCCCGGGGGTCATCGACCAACCCTCTCGCGCCGCTCGCTGCTCGGCGGCGCCGCCGGCGTCTTGGCGTCGGGCGCCGCGCCGTTCACGGCGCAGGCTCGATCGTCCGCAGCCAGGGACGTGCTGGTTCTCGGCGCTGGGATGTCGGGTCTGACCGCCGGCCTCGCGCTCCTGCGCCGCGGCCACAACGTCACCGTCCTCGAATATCAGGCGCGCGTCGGAGGGCGGCTTTTGTCCGTGCCGCTGAAGAACGGGCAGGTCTCGGAGGCGGGCGGCGGCCACTTTCGCGCCAACATGCCGCTGGTTCTGAGCTACGTCCGCCACTTCAAGCTGCCGTTGCTGAGCCTTAGCGACGGCTTGCCTCGCTACTTCATCCAGGGAAAGCAGGGCAGCGCCGCCGATCCCGCCGATTGGCCGTGGCCGCTGTCGGCCGAAGAGCGCGGCGTTTCCCTCACCTCGAGCTTGAACCGCTGTCTGTGGCTCGCCGGTTTCGATACGAGGTCGGTTTTGGACCCGCGCTGGCCCGATCCCGAGACGCTCGCGCGTCTCGACGGCTTGACGATGGGCGGTCTGCTCAAGAGCGTCGGCGCATCCGACGGCTTTCTGACGCTTCTGGCCGCGCATGGCGGGACGTTCATCAACAGCGCGCCTGCGCTACAGATCGTCCCGCGACTGGCCTACCATTTCGGCGATCAAAATCTGTTTCGAGTGCAGGGCGGCAACGCCCGACTGCCGCAGGCGCTCGCCGACGCCATAGGATCGGACCGGATCGTCCTGAACGCACAGGTGGCGTCGATCGACCAAACAGGATCGCGCGTCCGGGTGGCGACGCGCGACGGCCGAATGTTCGCCGGCGATGCGATCGTCTCGACCATTCCGTTTACGATGCTCGACGACATCGAGGTGCGGCCGCGCTGGACCGCCGGCAAGCAGCGACTGTTCAAGGCGCTGGATTGGGACAAGACGGTGAAGGTCATCGTCCAGACCAGCGCGCCGTCCTGGCTCGCAAAAGACATCCATGGATGGCCGATGGTGGGAGGCGATCGGCCCTGGGAACGGGTCATCGACATCACGGGAAACGAACCGGGCGGGTCGGGAAACGTGTTCTTCTATCTCAATGGTTCGAACGCCGACGCGGTGCTGAAGCTGGATCCGGCCCAACGAGCGGAGTCCATCGTTTCGCAGTTTCGCGCCGACATGCCCGACATCTTCGGCGACGTGATCGCCACGCAGGCGTTCGCCTGGAGCGAACAACCCTGGATTCGCGCATCCTTCGGCGGCGTGCGGGTCGGCGAAGGCTGGGCGGTGAAAGAATGGGCCGCGCCCGAAGGGCGCATCCATCTGGCCGGCGACTTCACGAGCATCAAGACAGGGTGGGTCGAGGGAGCCATCGAATCGGGGCTGCGGGCCGCTCGACAGATCGACCCCGGAGCGCGCGCCGAAGCCGAGCCTCGCATCGACTGGATTGGAGCCCCCGCGTCCGCGCTCGTGCAGCGATAAGGTCGACCGCGCCGCGAGACGGAGCGCTAATGGCCCGACGACCGGCGAGACTTGGCCGCGCCGATGCGAGGCTGCTAGGGAGACTTCGTTCCGTCGAGGCTCGATCGTCGATCGGCCTATCGGATCTGCGATGACCGCGCCCTCCCGAGAGGAGCGTGGCGACGCCTGCGATCGGCGATGATCCATGAGCGAGGACGACGCATTCCGTTTTCCTCCGCGGCGCGGGCTTAATCCCTCGCTGCGGGCGCGCGTCGAGCCGTTCCTTGCGATGGATGTCTTGAGCGCGGCGGTCGCGCGGGAGAACGCGGGCGACGACATCATTCACCTGGAACTCGGCGAGCCGGCTGCGCCGCCGCCGCGTCTGGCGCGCGAGGCGGCGATCCGGGCGCTCTCCGGCGGCCGCATCGCCTACACGGAGGCGCTCGGCCGGCCCTCTTTGCGGGCGCGCATCGCGCGTCACTATCGTGATGTCTACGGTCTCACGATCTCTCCCGAGCGCGTCGTCGTCACCACCGGCTCATCGGGCGGCTTTGTTCTCGCGTTCCTCACCTTGTTCGATCCAGGCGCGCGGATCCTCGTCGCTTCGCCTGGCTATCCGGCCTATCGCAACATCCTTCAGGCGCTCGACCTCAAGACCGTCCCCGTCGCCACGACGGCGGCGACTCGCTTCATGGTCACCGCCGCGATGATCGCGGCGGCGCATGCCCGACAGCCGCTCGACGGCGTGCTGCTGATGAGCCCCGCCAATCCCACCGGCGTGATGACGCCGCCGGCCGAACTCGCGGCCATCGCGCGGACCTGCGAGCGGCTCGGGGTCGCCTTCATTTCGGATGAAATCTACCATGGGCTCGCCTACGACGCGCCGACCGCCACGGCGTTGCAGAGCTCGGACCAAGCGATCGTCATCAATTCCTTTTCCAAATACTTCTGCATGACCGGTTGGCGCATCGGCTGGATGATTGCGCCGCATGGGCTGATGCGCGCGATCGAACGCCTGCAGCAGAACCTATCGATCTCCGTGCCGACGCTCAGTCAGGTCGCCGCCGAGGCGGCGATGGACGCCGGCGAGGAGCTCGAATCGGTGAAAGCGGGTTACGCCGGCAATCGCGCGCTGCTCGCCGAGGAATTGCCGAAATTCGGCTTCGGCGACATTCAGCCTATGGACGGCGCCTTTTACGCCTATGTCGATGTCGGCGCCTTCACGAACGATTCCGTCGGCTTCTGCCGACGCATGCTCGAAGAGATTGGGATCGCGGCGACGCCCGGCGTCGATTTCGATCGGGAAGGCGGCCACCGGACGTTGCGGCTGTCGTATGCCGGACCGTCCGACAGGCTCGTCCAGGCGATGAAGAGGCTCTCAACTTGGTTGAAGTAGATCAACCAAGCCGATCGCTCAGAAGGATTTTTTGACTACGAGCCGCCGAGCGTTTGCTTGGCGCGCTGCCACCAGCCCGACCGCTTGGGCCGGGTTGGATCGATCGCCGCCTCGGGCAGGGGCGCATGATAGGCGGGCGGCGGCTCCGCTGCGGCGACCTCAGGATTCGGCTCCTCCGTCGGCGTCTCGACCGCGACGGGTTGCGGCTCGGCGGCGATCGACGGCGTGGGTTCCGGGGAGAAGCCGGGCGCTGGCGCCCCTGCGTCGGCCGTCGCGCTGTTGTCCGTTTCGAGCGCCGACGGGTCCGATGGCCAGTCCTCGGAGGGCGCAGCGGTCGTCCCCGTTTCGTCGCGGCCGCGCCAGCCGCGCGGATCGTTGCGGTCTCCGCCGCCGCGCCGGCGGCGTCCGCCGCGGCGGGAGCGAGGCTGGCGGCCGCCGCCATCCTCGAGGGCGCCGACATCGAAGGCTTCGGCCTCGGCCTGATCGACTTCGCCGTCAGACACAGCGGCGTTCGCCGGCTCGGCTCGAAGATCGCCGCCGATCTGCGCCACCAGCTCCAGGCCGCCGTCAGAGGGTTGCGGCATGTCGCGCGGCTGGAAGTCGCCGTCGCGATGATCGCCACGCCCGCGGCGTCTGCGCCGGCGACGGGGCCGCGCCTCGCCGCCGTCCCGCGTCGCGTCGAAGCCACTGTCTTGCTCGACCGCAGAGGAGGCGTCCTCCTCATCCTCGCCGGCCTCGGACTCGGCGGGCTCCTCGTACTCGGCTGGCGCGATCGAATCGATGCGCACGGATTCGACGCGCTTCGTCTCCGGCGGCGACGCGAGCTCGCCACGTTCGATGGCCTGGTAGGTCGAGCCCGACAGGCTGTCGTCGGCAGCGACAATCACGCCGGCGCCGAAGCGCTCCTCGATGTCGCGCACGTTGGCGCGTTTGTGGTTGAGGATATACAGCGCCACTTCCGTCCGGCAGCGAACGATCAAATTATGGCTCGCCGAGCGGCCAAGCGTATCTTCGATGGCGCGCAGCACGTGCAACGCGATCGACGCGGTCGAGCGCATGTGGCCCGTGCCCCCGCAATGCGGGCACGGAATCGTCGAGCCTTCCAATACGCCGGTGCGCATGCGCTGGCGCGACATTTCCAGCAAGCCGAAATGCGAAATGCGGCCGACCTGGATGCGGGCGCGGTCGTTCTTTAGCGCGTCCTTCATGCGGCGTTCGACGGCGCGATTGTTGCGGTGCTCCTCCATATCGATGAAGTCGACCACGATCAGCCCGGCCAGGTCGCGCAGCCGTAACTGGCGCGCCACCTCGTCGGCGGCCTCCAGGTTGGTCCGCAGGGCGGTGTCTTCGATGTTGTGCTCGCGAGTCGAGCGGCCCGAGTTGACGTCGATGGCGACCAGCGCCTCGGCCTGATTGATCACCAGGTAGCCGCCGGACCGCAGCGTCACAACGTTGGAGAACATGGCGTCGAGCTGCGCATCGACGCCGCTTTTGGCGAACAACGCCTGCGTCTCGCGCCATGGCCGCACGTTCTTCTCGTGGCTCGGCAGCAGCATGCGCATGTAGTCGCGCGCCTCGCGGAAGCCGTTCTCGCCGGCGACGACGACTTCGTCGATCTCTTTGTTGTAGAGATCGCGGATCGAGCGCTTGATCAGCGAGCCCTCTTCATAGACGAGGCTGGGCGCCGTCGACTTCAGCGTCAACTCGCGCACGCTTTCCCACATGCGCAGCAGATAATCGAAGTCGCGGTTGACCTCGCTCGTCGTGCGGGACGCGCCGGCGGTGCGCAGGATGAGGCCCATCCCTTCCGGCACTTCGAGTTCTTGGGCGATCTCCTTCAGCCGCTTGCGATCCGTGGCGTCGGTGATCTTCCGGGAGATGCCGCCGCCGCGCGCCGTGTTCGGCATCAGCACGCAATAGCGGCCGGCGAGCGAAAGGTACGATGTCAGCGCCGCGCCCTTGCCGCCGCGCTCTTCCTTGACGACCTGCACCAGCAGTACCTGGCGGCGCTTGATCACCTCCTGGATTTTGTACTGGCGGCGCTGTCGGGCGGCGCGGTGGGGCATCTCTTCCATGGCGTCGCCGCCGACCTGGTCGACGACTTCCTCTTCGGTCTCTTCCGCCTCGTCGTCCTCGTCGTCGTTCTCGTCTTCGGCCTCGCCGTCGGACTGGGGCTCGCCGTCGCCGGGCGCGCGCGCCTCATAAGGGACGTCCATCGTCGTCGTTCGATCGTCCGCAGGCTCGTCGATCGGCGACGGCGCGGCGGATTCGTCCCCGTCTGTCTCGATACCGCTTGTCGCGCGCTCGCCCATCGCCGTCGCGAGAGCCGCCTCCGGCTCTTCGACCGAGGCGACGTGAACGACGTCGGGCTCCGGCGCGACGGCCGCCTCGCCGTCGGGTTGCGACATCTGCTCGGCGGCGATCTGCGCGTCGACGGCCTCGAGCGCCGTCTCATAATGGGGAGCCTCGACCTCGGTCCGGTCCGATTCTCCAGGCGCGGCGCCGGCATCGCCGTTCTCTTCGGCGGATCCGGAAACAGATTCGTCGGGGCGGCGGCGGCGTTGGAAGCGATCGGGCCGGCGGCGCCGGCCGCGGCGATTATGCTGCTGCGGACGCTCCTCGTCGTCGTCCTGCGCGTGGCTGCGCGCTTCCTCATCGAGCAGCGCCTGCCGATCGGCGACCGGGATCTGGTAGTAATCCGGATGAATTTCGGAGAAGGCCAGGAAACCGTGTCGGTTGCCGCCGTATTCGACGAAAGCTGCCTGAAGGGAGGGTTCTACCCTCGTCACCTTGGCGAGATAAATGTTGCCGCGGAGTTGCCGTTTGCTGGCGGCCTCGAAATCGAAATCTTCGACGCGGTTACCGCGGAGCGTGACCACCCGGGTCTCTTCCGGGTGAGAAGCGTCGATCAGCATTTTGTTGGTCATGGGACATCCGTGAGGACATGACCGGGCGCGCCGCATCGTTGGCGTCGGGGGAAGGGCGCCAAGCCGGGCCCTGTCGGGGCGCGGCGAAACGGCGAGCCGTCATGTCGAGGGAGGGAAAGGGACAACGCAGGTCCGTGGCGCCGTAGACGGCGACGCCGGATCCGGCGGACGGTGTCGCAATCGGAGGATCGCGACGGAAAGCGGGGATCGAAAACATCGAGGCGTCGGACCGGGCGCCGGCGTCGCGCGGAAAGCGCGACACGGGCGTGAAGTGAAACGGCGCCTCTAGGATCATCTTGTTCAAACACCAGTCGTCGGATCGGCGTCGATCCGCGCGGCTCCTCTTCCGGATCGCGAAGACGGCTCGCGTCGCTGACGGGTGCGCCGCCAGTCCATCGACAAAAGGCCAGCCGGACAGGCGATCGCGTCAGGATGAATCGGTCGCGGTGCGCGGCGGATTCGGCTCCGGATCGGGAGCGTTCTCTACATAGCGTCGGCGGGACGCTCTTGGCAAGGTTTGTGAAGACTGTTGCGCGCCGGCAACGCTCTCGTTCGACAGACGTTTGACCGTCAACGCCGCATTAACCCCCGGGCGCGTATCCCTTACAGAAGGTAAATGGGTCAGGCTTTCGCTTGGGGGACCGATGAGCGAGCGCACGAGCGCCTTCTCTAAAGCCTGGACATTGAGCGCCGTCGTCGTCTTCGCACTGACAACGGCGTCCACCCTGCGCGCCGCCGAGACGGACGCCGGTCCAGCCCCGAGGGTCGCGGTCGCCACGCATGTGCAATGGGCGGCGCGCGGCGACCTCACGCGGCTGTCTTTCGATCTCAGCGGCCCGACGACGGTTCGCGCCTTCGTTCTGGCCGCGCCGGACCGGGTCGTGATCGAGGTGTCAAACGTCGACTTCGAGATCGATCCCGACGCCGGGCGTCGGCCCGTAGCGGCGGGAGGCCGCCGCCGGCGCACAGCGGCTGTAGCGCCGCTGGCGGGCGCAATCGCATCGTTCCGGGCCGGCCTGTTCGCGCCCGGCAAATCCCGCGTCGTCATCGATCTCGCCGAACCCGTGCGGATCGCCCGCGTCGCCGCCGAACCGCTTCAGGGCGGCGCAAGCCAACTCGTTATCGAACTCGCACGAACGGACCGCGCGGCCTTCGCCGCAGCCGCAAAGCAGGCGAGCCTGGCGGCGGCCGCCTCGCCGCCGCCAAGCGCCATCCCCGAAACCGGCGGCGCAAAGCCGATCGTCGTGCTCGACGCCGGCCACGGCGGTGTCGATGATGGCGCGCGCGGCCCCTCCGGCGTGCTGGAAAAGGATATCGTTCTGGCGTTCACACGCGCCCTGCGCGCTCGGCTTGAGAGCGAAAATCGCTACCGCATCGTGCTCACGCGCGACGACGACGTGTTCATCCCGTTGGGCGACCGCGTGAAGATCGCCCATGACGCGGGCGCGTCGCTCTTCCTGTCGATCCACGCGGATATGCTGGCCGACGAACCGCAAGTCTCGGGTGCGACGGCCTATACGCTGTCCGACAAGGCCTCGGACGCGCAGGCGGCGCGCGTCGCCGCCAAAGAAAACGAATCGGACTTGGCCGCCGGCCTCGACGGGCTCGACGATCACAGCGAGGTCGCCGACATTCTTTTCGATCTCACGCGGCGCGAGACGCGCGCTTACAGCCATGTCTTCGCGCGAACGCTGGTTGGCTATCTGAAGGACGTCGCCGCGCTGAACAAGAATGCCCGGCGTTCGGCCGGCTTTCGCGTTCTGAAGGCCTCCGATACGCCTTCGGTGCTGCTCGAACTCGGCTACCTGTCGAGTGACAAAGACACCCATAACCTGACATCGCCCGAATGGCGCGAGCACGCGTCGATCGCCGTCGCGCGGGCGATCGACGGCTTTTTCGATCATCGCGACGCGACGGCCGCGCAACCGGCGCCCTCGATCGATGCGTCTGCGACGGCAGCCTACAAGCCGGGCCTCGACGAGGGTCGGCGCGAGCCGTCGCATGATGTGCGCTGAACGCGCCACACGCCCCGAAAACAACACAAACCCTGGCCAAAGGGGTTGACGTCGGCGGGTCGAACCGACGAAGGGTTCACGGATGGCGCCGCGGCGCCGCAGAGCGGCGCAGCCTAGGTTGCGGCGGCTCGAGATCCGCGATGGGAACAGAGCCTGATGCGGCTGATCGCACGATTTTTCGGATTTGCGTTCGCGACCGGCGCGATCTTGTTCGTTCTCGGCGCCGCTGCGGCGGGCGTCTTGATCTGGCATTTCGAGCAAGATCTTCCCGACACCGCGCAACTCAAGAACTACGAGCCGCCGGTGATGACGCGCGTTCACGCGGCGGACGGTTCGATTCTCGCGGAATACGCGCACGAGCGCCGCCTTTATCTGCCGAGCTCCGCCATTCCGCCGCTGGTCAAGCACGCCTTCATCTCGGCCGAAGACAAAAACTTCTACACCCATGGCGGCGTCGACCCCGAGGGCGTCGCGCGCGCCGTCATGGTGATGCTGCAAGGCTCCAAGCACGTTCAGGGCGCGTCGACCATCACGCAGCAGGTCGCCAAGAACTTTCTGCTGACGAACGAGCGCACCTTCGACCGCAAAATCCGCGAGATGCTGCTGAGCTTCCGCATCGAGAGCGCCTATTCGAAGGAGCGGATCCTCGAACTCTATCTCAACGAGATTTATCTCGGTCTCGGCAACTACGGCATCGCCGCCGCGGCTCTGAACTATTTTGGCAAATCGGTGCACGAACTGACCGTCGCCGAGGCCGCCTACCTCGCCGCGCTGCCAAAGGCGCCGAGCGACCTGCATCCGTTCCGCAACCACGACAAGGCGGTCGACCGGCGCAACTACGTCATCGGCCGCATGCTCGAGGACGGCTACATCACGCGCGAGCAAGCCGACCAAGCGCGCGCCGCTCCGCTCGGCGTCACGCCCCGCGTGCTCTCGCCCAACACCTACGCCGCCGGCTATTTCGCAGAGGACGTGCGCCGCGACCTGATCGATCGCTACGGCGAGAAAAAGCTCTACGAAGGCGGCCTCTCGGTCCGCACCACGATCGACCCCAAGATGCAACTTCTCGCGCGCAAGACGCTGGTCGACGGCCTCGTGCGGTTCGACGAAGCGCACGGCTTCCGCGGCGCGATGCGCAACATCGACATTTCGCACGACTGGGGCGCGGCGCTCGCCGAAATTCCCGCGCTCGGCGACGTGCAGCCGTGGCGGCTCGCCGTCGTGCTCGACACCAACGACAATTCCGCGCGCGTCGGGTTGCAGCCGGCGCGCGAACCCTCCGGCGCCGTGGCGCGCGAACGCCAGACCGCCACGCTGGCGCGCGAGGGGATGGCCTGGACCAACCGCGGCACGGTGCGTTCCGCCTTGCAGCCCGGCGACGTCATTTACGTCGAGCCGATCGAGGGCAAGTCGGGGCAGGTCCGTCTGCGTCAGATCCCGGACATTTCCGGGGCGATCATTGCGATGGACCCCTACACGGGCCGAGTCTTCGCGATGGTCGGCGGCTTCTCTTTCGACCAATCGAACTTCAACCGCGCCTCGCAAGCCTATCGACAGCCAGGCTCGTCGTTCAAACCGTTCGTCTATGCGACGGCGCTCGACAACGGCTACACGCCGTCCTCGATCCTGCTCGACGATCCGATCGAAATCGACCAGGGCAATGGAGAAATCTGGCGCCCGGAAAACTTCGAGAGGAACGCGCCCGGCGGCCCGCATACGCTGCGCTATGGCGTCGAGCATTCCAAGAACCTGATGACCGTGCGTCTGGCGCGCGAGATCGGCATGCCGCTGATCACCGAATACGCCAAGCGCTTCGGCATCTACGACGATCTCCCGAACTATCTGTCCTATTCCCTCGGCGCGGGCGAGACGACCTTGATGCGCATGGTCACGGCCTATTCGATGCTGGCGAACGGCGGCAAGCGCTTGAAGTCGACGTTGATCGACCGCGTTCAGGATCGGTGGGGTCAAACGATCTTCAAGCATGACGAGCGCGTCTGCGAGGGCTGCGACGCGCCGCATTGGGACAACCAGTCCGAGCCGCGTCTCGTCGACAAGCGCGAGCAGGTGCTTGATCCGCTGACCGCCTACCAGATCACCTCCATCATGGAGGGCGTGATTCAGCACGGCACCGGCATTTCGATCAAAGCCGTCGGCAAGCATCTCGCCGGCAAGACCGGCACGACGAACGAAGCGAAAGACCTCTGGTTCGTTGGCTTTTCGCCGGACCTGACGGTCGGCGTCTTCCTCGGGTACGATCGGCCGCGCTCCATGGGCGATTCGGCGCAGGCCGCGACCTACGCCGCGCCGATGTTCCGCGACTTCATGAAGGTCGCGCTGAAGGATAAACCCGATACGCCGTTTCGCGTGCCGCCCGGCATCAAGCTGATCTCGGTCGACCTGAAGAGCGGCCTGCGCTCAAGCGGCGCGGGATCGATTCTCGAAGCGTTCAAGCCGGGCACGGCGCCGCCGGATAGCTACGCATTCGGCGACAGCGCGCCGCGCAACGTGTCGGTGACGCCTGACGCCGACAGGGCGGTCGGTTCCGGCACCGGCGGCCTCTACTGATCGTTTACACGCTGGCGCTGCGCCACTAAGGTCCGCCGATTCATCAAAGCGGCAGGATCGTTCATGCGTGCGGAAGCCGAGGCGCTGGTCGAAACAATCAAGCAGTCCATGGGACTGCTGAGGAGGCATCTTTGACGTCGAACACTCGACGCGCCGCCTTGCAGAGCTGAACGCCAAAGTCGAAGACCCGGGTTTGTGGAACGATGCCGACGCCGCGCAAAAAATCATGCGCGAGCGCAACGATCTCGACGAACGTCTCGGCGCGCTGAAACGGCTCGAACGCGAGTTCGAAGACGGCGTGACGCTGGTCGAGCTCGGCGAGGCCGAAGGCGACCAGGGGAGCGAACGGGAAGGGCTCGCCATGCTGTCGGCGCTCGCGGCGGAGGCGGGGCGGCGCGAAATCGAGACGTTGCTGGCGGGCGAGGCGGACGCCAACGACACGTTCCTCGAGGTGCATTCGGGCGCCGGGGGAACCGAAAGCTGCGATTGGGCGCGCATGTTGGAGCGCATGTATACGCGCTGGGCGGAGCGCCAGAAGTTTTCCGTCGAGGTCATCGAAGAGACCCCGGGGGAAGAGGCCGGGATCAAATCCTCGACGCTGCTCATCAAGGGCCACAACGCGCATGGCTGGCTGAAGACCGAGTCGGGCGTGCACCGCCTCGTGCGCATCTCGCCGTTCGATTCGAACGCGCGTCGCCACACGAGCTTCGCCTCGGTGTGGGTCTATCCCATGGTGGACGATCGCATCGACATCCAGATCAACGAAGCGGATTGCCGCGTCGACACCTACCGGGCGTCCGGCGCCGGCGGCCAGCACGTCAACAAGACGGATTCGGCGGTGCGCATCACGCACATTCCGACGAACATCGTCGTCGCATGCCAATCCGAGCGCTCGCAGCACAAGAACCGCGCGACGGCCTGGACCATGCTGCGCGCGCGCCTTTACGAACGCGAACTAGAAATGCGCGAGGCGGCCGCCAGCAAGGCCGCCGAATCGAAGACCGATATCGGCTGGGGCCACCAGATCCGCAGCTATGTCCTGCAGCCCTATCAGATGGTGAAGGACCTGCGTACGGGCGTCGTCTCCGGCACGCCCTCGGACGTGCTCGACGGCGACCTCAACGCCTTCATGGAATCGGCGCTGGCGCAGCGCGTCCACGGCGGCGGCCCGGATAGCGTGGAGGACGTCGATTGATCCGCCGACCGGCGACGGTCCTCAACGCCGGCTCGCCCGATCAGTCGCCGCTTTTCTGCGACGCGGAGCGAAACCGCTCGATGAAGTCCTTGAGCCGCGCGTCGTCGAGATCGGTTGCGACCCAATAGGTCACGTCGCCCTCGTTCCAGGGCTCGATCGTCGACCCGGCGCGATGCGCCTCGCCAGGGAGCGCGCGTCCGCTCCTCGGCGTGACGGTCACGCTGATCACGTGCCGGTCATGCCGATACACGAGGGTCGGAACCGTCTTTCCGTCAACGATATCGACACGGCCGCCTTCCAGCGGAAAACCGGCTTCGGCGAGGTCCGGCGCCTCCGGCGCGATGACCGTGCGTCCGTTGAACCAGGGCTTCACGACGTGGCGGTTCGACGAGGCGATATCGAAAGGCTGGGGCGCGGCCAGCGCGCGAAGGTGCCCCGCAAGAACGGCGTCGCCGACGGCCTCGCCGGCGCCCCCTTTGAGCAGCGTCGCGGCGCCGCCGCCGAACAGGCCGCCGGCCAGCAGACCGAGCGCGAGAACCGCCGCATAGCTGCGCCAGGAGGCGGACGTGGCGGACGCGCCGAATCCAACCCTTTGAACGATGCGCATCCGCAGGCCCGGCGGCGGCGAGGGCGCCGCGAGCGTTTGGCGGACCTCGCCCGAAAGCGCGACCAGTCGCGCCAGCGTCTCCCGCAACTCCGCATCCTCGGCAAGCCGGCGCTCCATCGCGAGGGCCTCGCCCGGCGACAGTTGGCCGTCGTGATAGGCGTTCAGCATCAACAGGGTTTCTTCGCCGCCGATCATCGCGTGTCGACCTCGTTCAACAAGAGGAGGCGCTCTCTCGCGCGCGCCAGACGCGACATCACGGTGCCGATCGCGACGCCGCTGACCTCCGCGATCTCACGGTAAGAGAGCCCATGATATTCGCGCAGAATCAGCGTCTCTCGGATCGCCACGGGCAGCGCCTCCACAGCGCGCTGCATCCGCGCCGCTTGGTCTTTTTCGATCAGAAGGCTTTCGGGCGTTCGGGCGGGCGGCGCCAACGCGCCGCCTTTTTCTAGCTCGGTTTGGTCGGCGGCCGTCAGGTCTTCGCTGGAAACGAGCGTCGCCGGCCGGTGTCGTTGCAGCCAGGAATAGCAGGTGTTGCGGACGATCGTCAGAAACCATGCCCGCGCGTTGCCTTCCGCAAACCCCTCGATCGCCCGGAACGCGCGCAGGCAGGCGTCCTGCATCACGTCTTCCGCGTCGGTCGGGTTGCCGGTAAGCCAACGCGCCAAACGGTAGCCTTCGTCGAGCCGTGGCAGGACCAACTGACCGAAACGCGCGCGGGCTGACATGCTTAGGGCGACGCCTCGTTGTCGTCTGCGATCCTCGTTCGTTCAGGGCGCTTTGACAACGACCTTGCCCGTCATGTGCGGATGCAGGGAACAGAAGTAGGCGTATTCCCCCGCGTCCGTGAAGGTGAAGGAGAACTGATCGTCCGTGTCGAGCGGCTTCGAACGAAACGCCTTGTTCGTCGAGGTGACGGTATGCGGGATGTCATCGGCGTTGGTCCACGTGATGGTGGTTCCCGGCGCGACGACGATCTCGGCCGGCGTGAACGTAAAGTTGTCGATCGACACGCGCGCGTCTTCGGGCGAGGCGGCCGCCGGCCACGCGGCCGCGCCAACGATGGCCAGGATGCTCAAGAGCGTGAGGCGACGGACGCCGCGCGTGGGCGCGGCGGTGCGAAACGGGTTCATGGCGTCCTCGTTCGTTCAGATGGCCAGGGTCGCGTCGACGAAGGCGAGCGGCTGGTCGCCGCGCGCCAGCGTCACGTCCGTCACGCCGAGAAAGTTTCGCAACTGGCCCTCGGGCGTCTTCATGGGGCCGGGCGAGGGCGCCTTTCCAGGCTCGGGTTGCGGAAACGCCGTCGAACGCGCGGTGCGGAAGACGACCCTGCCTTCAACCTTCTGCATGATTTGGTGGATATGACCGTTGAGCACGGTGACAGAGCCGAAACGCTTGAGGGAAGCCAGCGCCTGCGCGCCGTCCTGCGTCCCCCAGCCCCATTCCGGATAGATGGTCCACAAGGGAATATGGGCGAACACCACGACCGGCGTGGACGCCGACAATCCTTTGAGATCGGCTTCGAGCCAAGCGAGTTGCTCGGCGCCGAGATTGCCGAGACCGCCGGCTTGGAGATCGAAGACGTTGACCAGCCCGACGAAATGCACGCCGTTCTGATCGAACGAGCGCCATCCGGCGCCGCGCGAGTCCTTGCCGTAGCGGGCCAGATACGACTTGCCCCTTCCCTCGTCGAGGAGGTCGTGTTCGCCGGGGACGTAGAAGATCGAACCGGATAGGCCCTTGAGAACCTGATCGGCGTCGTCGAACTCCTTGTCTTTCGACAGATGGCTGATGTCGCCCGTGTGCAGATAGAAGGCGGGGCGCTCCGGCATCGCCTTGATCTTGTCGACCGCCTCCTGAAGCGTGCCGAGCGCGTTCGGATTTTCCGGCTTGTTGAATCCGACGTGGCTGTCGCTCAACTGGAGGAAAGAGAAGCCGGTCGGCGCGTCGAGCGTCGCCGCCTGCGCAACGCTCATCGACCTCGGGACGCCGCCCGATAGCGTCCAGACCGCCGCCGTTCCCGCCCACAGCATACATTCCAGCGCGCCGCGACGGCTGAGGCCGTCGTCAGGGTTGATTTCGCCGTTCGACATGTCGGTTCTCCTCGCGACGCCGTCGGCGCCCGGTGGAAGAACCGGCGGAACCTCGGGTTTATTCCCAAACGGATGAAATTAGGCGCCCGCCTCGGCCTCAGTCGGCGGTGGCGAGCAGATCGCCGGCGCGCAGGAAGCGCATGGGATCGACCGGCTCTCCGTCGACGCGCACTTCGTAGTGCAAATGCGAGCCGGTCGAGCGGCCTGTCGAGCCGACGAGACCGATCGTCTCGCGCGCCTCGACGTTCTGGCCTTCGCGCACCAGGATCGAGGAGAGATGGGCGTAGCGGGTCGCGAGACCGTTGCCGTGCTCGATCTCGACCATGTTGCCGTAGCCGCCCGCCCAGCCGGCGGAGACGACTCTGCCGGCCGCCGTGGCGCGCGCCGGCGACCCGGCGCTCTCGCGGAGATCGACGCCCGTGTGCATCGCCAGCCGCCCCAGGAAGGGATCGATCCGGCTGCCGAACGGCGAGGTGACTTCCAGCGGGCCGCTGACCGGCTTGCGCAGGGGCGCGGCGCGGACGAGCTGCGTCAGCCGTTGCGAATCGACGAAGTCGTTTTGCATCCTGTAGACCTCGCGCTCGAAGAGCGACCCGTTCGGGTCGGCTTTCAGCGGCACGAACGGACCGCCGACGCCCTTGGAGCCGGCGTCCATCTTGTTGACCATCCGGTCGACGGGCAGGCCGGCGCTGCGAAGCGCGCCGCGCAACCGCGTCGCCGACTGCCGCGCTGCCGCGCCCACCTTGTCGACGGCGCGCACCTGCGCCAATTCGATGCCCTGAAGCGAGCCGGCAAGGGCGCGCAGCCGCGTATCGACCGGCAGGTCCTCGTTGCGCGCAACCTCGAAGCCGGGATCGCGAACAGGCTCGATCGCGCTGCGCTGCTCGATCGTTTCGGGCCGCGGCTTGTCGGTTGGCGCGAAGGCCGAGGCTTCGCTCGGGAGGGGCGCAAGTGGGCGCTGGTCGGCCAGCAGGGGATTTTGCGATCGGCCGATCGCGGTCTTGTCGGCGACGGGCTTCGGAGCGGAACGGGCGGCGTCGCTCGCGGCCCCGGTCTGCTGTGCGAGAGCGGCGATGACGGACGTGCGATTCTCAATCTGCGCCTGTCTGGACAGAAGGTCGTGAACGCGCCCTTCGATCGTATTCTGATCGAGCAATTGGCGGCTCGTGACCTTGTCGACTTGCGCCCGCATGGCGGCTAAGCGTTCTTCGTAAGCGTTTTTCATCTCGCTTTGACGCGCCATCAGGCCGGCGAGCATATCGTCGTGGCAGACCAAATAAAGAGTCGCGCCAAGATAGGCGCTGAACACGAACGGGGCGGCGCACACGAGCGACCACAGCGCCCAGGGGCGAAGCGCGAAGCAGCGGAACCGCTCGCCGCGCGAGAACGTCAGGAAATAATGGGAAGAGGAAGCGCGAGGCTTAGGGTACCCGTCGCGAGCGGCCATTGCGAATCTCCGGCCGCAAGAGGCGACCTCGAGACGCATCAAACCCGCGTATGGTTAACATTCGGAAAAAATGTCGCCTTTGCCGCGACGCTTTATTTACAATGCCTTGGCCGCGGCAAGCACCTCTTCGGCGTGGCCGGGCGTCTTCACCTTGTTCCAGATCCTTGCGATCTTCCCCGCTCCATCGATGAGGAACGTGGTCCGCTCGACCCCCATGTACTTGCGGCCGTACATGCTCTTTTCCCGCCAGACGCCATAGGTTTCGAGCATCGACTTCGTCTCGTCCGAGAGCAGCGCGAAATTGAGGCCGTACTTTTGTTTGAACTTGTCGTGGCTCTTCACGGGATCGGGGGAGACGCCGACGATTTCCGTATCCGTTTTCTCAAATTCCTTCTGTAAACCATTAAATCCCATTGCTTCTTGCGTACAGCCTGTCGTGTCGTCTTTGGGATAGAAGTAGAGCGCGATCTTACGGCCTTTCAGCGAGGCAAGGGACACCGCGCCGCCGCCGTCGCGTGGCAACTCGAACGCCGGGGCAGGGTCGCCCGCGACCAAAGATTTCTCGCTCATCCGGCCATCCTTTCGCAGCATTCGTCTGTCATTGAAGCTCGGAACAACGCGTCCGCACGCGCCTTACCTTTATCTTGTAAACTCGTCGAATCGCGCGCTCGGGCGCCGAGATTAGGATCGTTTGTCGTTTGGTCGATCACGCGGACTTAGGCAAAGTCGGACCGCTTCGTGAAAGCGGCAAGGGCTTGTTCCGGCGACAGACGCGCGCCAGCGCTCAGACGGCTGTGGCCTCGAAGCCGCGGCGCTGGGCGCTGACACGGGTCTGCGCGCACGCCTGCGGCGTCGTTTTCGTGCTTCTGGTCATCGGCTTCGTCGGGACGGGCGCGCTCTTCTATCGGCTGGCGCAGGGCCCGCTTTCGATCAGCGGTCTGACGGACCGCCTAGCGTCGGAACTCGGCGCGCGGCTTGGTCCCAACTATCAGGTGCGGCTCGGCGCTTCGTCGCTGGAGCGCATGGGGGGCGTTTTAAAGGTGTCGCTGGCGGGCCTGTCCGTCCGGGACGCCCGCGACCGGCCGCTCTTCGTCGCGCCGCGCGCCACGATTTCCATTTCGTTGCCGAGGTTGCTTATCGGTCAGGTGAAGCCCACGCGCGTCGAACTCGTCGGCGTCGAGATGGGCCTTTCGGTTCTGGAGGATGGGTCGCTCGCGGCCACCGCCGGCGCCGAGCCCATCGTGCTCACGCCGCCGGCCGAGCCGGCCCCCACCACCGCGCCGCCGGCGCCCGCGACCACTGCGGGCCACTCGCTTTCTCGCGCGCAGGCGCTGGCTCCTGTCGCCAAAGCCGCGGCGGACGTGCTGAACGCCTTATCCGACGACGCCTCGCCGATCTCGCAGATGCAAAACGTCGGCGTGAGCCACGGCCGGTTGACGTTTGAGGACAAGGCCGCTGGCCGCGCTATCACGTTCGGGGATGTCGAGCTCGGGTTCGATCGGCAGGGCGGCAAGACTGAGTTGTCGCTGGCCGCCGACGGGCCAAACGGCCGCTGGCAGGCGCATGCGCGCGCCGGCTCGTTCGAGGGCAGCGATCGCGCGCTCGAACTCGAACTCCGCGATCTCTCCTTCGACGAGATCATGTTGGCCGCCGGGGTGCGCGCGCCCGGTTTTTTCTTCAACATGCCGCTGTCGGGCAAGCTGCTCGTCGGTCTCGACCAAGGGGGCGCGCTGGTCGGCGCCGACGCGCGGTTCAACGTCGGGCATGGATATTTCTTCACGCGCGACGAGGATTTCGAGCCGATCTTCGTCGATGCGGTGACCGGCGGTCTGCGCTGGAACGCCGCCACCCAGCGCATCGAGATCGAGCCGACCCAGTGGATCGCCGGCGCGACGCAATTGACCGTCGCCGGCCAAGTCTCGCCGCCATCCGCAACCGACGGCCCCTGGCGGATCGAATTCAAGACGGGTCCGGGCTCTATCCTTGGTCCCGAGCGACCGACAGACGCGCCGCTCGCGCTCGATCAAACCAGCATCGCCGCTAACCTCTTTCCAGTTGCGGAAAAGCTTGAAATCGAAAAATTCGCGATCGGCGGCCGCGACGTGAACGCCACACTCTCCGGCGATATCGCGTGGGGCGGTGCGGATCGCGGGCTTCGTCTCCAAGTTTCGGCCGCCCAAACGTCCATGCGCGCGCTTTTGCGAATTTGGCCCAGCCAAATCGCGCCCCCGGCGCATATTTGGCTGCTCGATCATGTCGAGGCAGGGATGGTCGACACCGGGAGCCTGTCGCTCGATCTCGACGGGCCGGGGCTCGATCGCGCATTGCGCAAGTTGCCGCCGGACGACGAGCGCATGCACATCGATTTTCACATCAGCAACGGATCGATATCGCTGCTGCCGGGCGTCCCGCCGCTGACCGGCGTCGACGCGATGGCGCGGATTACGGGCCATACCGTCCATGTCGCCATCCGTCAGGCGGCGGTGGCGGGGGCGGGCGCGCATCGGGTCAATCTCAGCGAGACCGCGTTCAGCATCGCCGACACGACGCTGGAGCCGACGCCCGCCGTCGCCAACGCGCGCCTTGGCGGTACGCTGGACTCGCTGCTCGACATCCTGTCGCGCGAGGGCCTGCGCCAGTTCGTGGGGCCGCTCGGCGACACGTCCGGGCTAAAGGGGCAGGTTGACGGGCGGCTCGGCGTCAACCTCCTGCTCGATAAGGTTCCCCATCCCGACGATACGCAGGTGCAGGCCACCGCCACGATCGCCGACCTTTCGATCGACAAGATCGTCGGCAAGGAAAAGTTCGAGCAGGGACAAGTGACGCTGACGGTCGACCGTGGGGGTATGCACGCCAGCGGCGCGGGGCGCCTGCTCGGCAGCCCCAGTCAGATCGACGTGAAGAAACCCGCGGTCGGGCCGACCGAGGCGAACCTGACTTTCGTCATCGACGACGCTGCGCGCGCAAAAATCGCGCCGGCGTTCGCCGCCAGCGTCAGCGGCCCGATCATCGCCCATGCGTCGAGTTCGCTCGCCTCCAAGGATACGCCGGCGCATGTGGATCTCGATTTCACCAAGACGTCGCTCGACAACGTTTTGCCGGGACTGATCAAGCCGGCGGGTCGTCCGGCGAAGGCGACGTTCCGCGCCGCAGCTGGACCGGACGGCGCTCACCTCGACCAGCTCGTCTTCGAGACGACCTCTGGCGCCGCCATCAAGGGCTCCGTCGATTTCGACAACGGCGGGAATTTGCGGGCCGCTCAATTGTCGCAGCTGAAACTTTCGCCGGGCGACGACATGCGCGCCGATGTCGAGGCGACAAAGGAAGGGCTGAAGCTCGTCGTGCGCGGGCAATCCATCGACGCGCGACCGTTCCTCAAGGGCGTCTTCAGTCCGCAGGCTGGCAAAAGCGACGAAAAACGCGACGGTCTCTCGGGCAACTTCGACCTCGACCTGAAATCGGCGCTCGTGACCGGCT
This sequence comes from Beijerinckiaceae bacterium, assembly GCA_965276595.1. Taxonomy (GTDB): domain Bacteria; phylum Pseudomonadota; class Alphaproteobacteria; order Rhizobiales; family Beijerinckiaceae; genus Terripilifer. The sequence goes on along the minus strand of CBDIBA010000012.1, from coordinate 416,107 downwards.
CCAATCGCGAGGCGTTATCGAACGTCGATTTGCGGCTGGCGCGCCGCGGTTCGGCGATCCGCGCGTTTCAGCTGAAAGCGCGCGCGGGGCGCGCCTCGGTGACGGCGTCCTCGGCGCCCGACAAGAACGGCGTCGCGACGATTTCCGTCGAGTCCGGCGACGCGGGTTCGATCCTGTCGTTCGTCGATCTCTATCGGCGGATGGAAGGCGGCGCGATGCGCGTGAACCTGCAGGTTGGCGCGAACGGCATCGCCGGCGGCGTCATCGTTCGCGATTTTGTGCTGCGCGACGAGCCGGCGTTGCGCCGGCTCGTCAGTGAGGGCGTCCCGCAGGATCAGGCGGACGCAAAAAAGATCGATACGACGGCCGCGCCGTTTCAGCGCCTTTCGGCGACGTTCAGCCGGAGCGCCAACGACATCGTCATCCACGACGGCGTGCTCTACGGCTCCCAGATCGGCATCAAAATCGACGGTTCGCTCGACTACGGCCGCAATCGCGTGAACCTTGCGGGCACCTTCGTACCGGTCTACGGCCTCAACAACCTGTTCACGCAAATCCCGCTGGTGGGTCCGCTGCTCTCTGGCGGCGACCACGAAGGTCTGTTCGCCGTCAATTTTCGGGTGGCGGGCCTTGCGACCGCGCCGTCGCTGATCGTCAATCCGCTTTCGGCGATCGCGCCCGGTTTTCTGCGCAAGTTGTTCAGCGCAGGACAATTCTCGCCGACGTCGAGCCCACCGCTCGGCGGCGGCGACGCACCCACGAGCGAGCCGGCTCCGCAATAATAGCTAAGCCCGTCAAACCGGACGCAGCAGCGCGTGGCGCTTGCGGCCGAGCGAAAGCTTGACGACACCCTCGCCGGTCAGATCGCGGGAGCCTAGAACTGCCCGTTCGTCGCTGATCGCATGATCATTGATTCGCAAACCGCCGCCCTTGATCTGACGGCGAGCCTCGCCGGTCGAGGAGACGAGGCCGGCGCGGACGAAGGCCGCGAGCACGCCGCAGCCTGCCTCGAAGTCGGCTCGGCTGATCTCGACGGTGGGCAAGTCGATCGCGAGCGCGCCGGTTTCGAACGTCTTGCGCGCCGTCTCCGCCGCCTGGTCGGCCGCCGCGCGGCCATGCACGAGCGCCGTCGCCTCGTTGGCGAGGAGCTTCTTGGCCTCGTTGATTTCTGCGCCCTGCAAACGCTCGAGCCGCGCGATGTCGTCGATCGGCAGCTCCGTGAAGAGGCGGAGAAAACGGCCGACGTCCGCGTCCTCCGTGTTGCGCCAAGACTGCCAATAATCCCACGGACTCAGCATGTCCGCGTTGAGCCACACGGCGCCGGCGGCGGTCTTGCCCATCTTGGCGCCCGAAGCGGTCGTGAGCAGCGGCGACGTCAGCGCGTAAAGCTGGCCGGTTCCCATACGCCGGCCGAGATCGATGCCGGTGACGATATTGCCCCATTGATCGGAGCCGCCCATTTGCAGCACGCAGCCGTAACGCCGGTGCAGCTCGACGAAATCGTAGGCCTGGAGGCACATGTAATTGAATTCGATGAAGGACAATTCGTGATCGCGATCGAGCCGCAGCTTCACGGAATCCATGGCGAGCATGCGGTTGACCGAGAAGTGCCGACCGACATCGCGCAAAAAATCGATGTAGTTCAGCGCGGTCAGCCACTCCGCATTGTCGGGCATGGCCGCCTCTGTCTTGCCCTCGCCAAACGTCAGGAACCTGGCGAAGACCTGCTTGATCGATTGTTTGTTGGCCTCGATGTCGGCGAGCGACAGAAGCTTGCGGCTTTCGTCTTTGCCGGACGGGTCGCCGACGCGCGTGGTGCCGCCGCCCATCAACGCGAGCGGCTTGCCTGCGCCGGTGCGCTGCAGCCAGCGCAGCATCATGATCTGCAGCATGGAGCCGACGTGCAGCGACGCCGCAGTGCAATCGAATCCGATGTACGCGACGAGGTCGCCGGCGCGCGCCTTCGCATCGACGCCGGCGAGATCCGAGCATTGATGGATGAACCCGCGCTCGGCGAGCACGCGTAGAAAATCGGATTTTGGCTCGAATGCCGACATAGGCTCCTCGCGACGGGCGCGAGGTTTAGGCGCTGCGCCGCCAGTGCGCAACCTTGCGGGACGCTCCGGCGACGGTTCGGGCCGGGTTGCTTCGGCGCCTAAAGCGGCAGCGGCACGCCGTCCTTGCTCACGGTGATGCGCGCAGACGTGAAGCTGCCGTCCTCGTTCTTGGTCGCGGAGGTCGCCATTTCGACGCCGGGCTTAAGATCGGATTGGCTTGCAGCGACGAGGGTCAGGATCTTCGCGTCCGGTCCGATGGTGAATTTCTTTTCGCCATCCTTGTATTTCAAAGTGACGTCGGCCCCATCGGTCGCGGCGACTGTGGCGGCGACCGTCGCATTCGTCATGGTGGTCTGCGGCAGGACGCCCCAGTCGCGGTGGCCTTCGCCGGTCCCGCGCATGGCCTCCGGGAAAATCATGACCTGAATGGCCTTGATCGAGCCGTCGGGCTGCGGACGACCGCCGATGCCGACAAAAGCCCCATCCTTGATATCCGAAGCGGACCGCTTGGCGACCGCCGTCACCATGGCGTTCGGCGCTAGTTTGAGCGTGATTTCCTGACCCTGCGAGGTCTTCACGGTCGCGGTCGACCCGTCGATCTTTTCAATGGAGCCGTGGATGCGGGTCGGCGCCTGGGCGAAAGCGGCGGTGGCGAGCGCGAGCGTCATTCCGACGACGCCGAACAAGAGCTTCATAGAATTTTTCCTCATACTTGTTAGATCCCATCGCTTGTACGGCTCGGAAGAAGAATGGATGAAGCACATATGCGTGAGCGTCCCTTTTGCTGCACGGCGTTTCAGTGGAAGTCGCGCGATTTCGGCAGGATGCGAACATCGCGCGGGTGGCGAAACTCGTTGCGCGGGGCTTGCGGACGCGCCGCCTCGTCGCCGCGCGAAAGGAAAGGACGCATGTCCTGCTCTTCGCACAGCAGTTTCAGGTCGGCGGTGCGATCGAAAACCGTTTCAGCCATCAAATGGACGACGTTCTCCGGGCTCCGCTGGATCACGCCTTCCACGACCATCAGCCGCGCGCTCATGACCTGCCGCCGGAAGCGCTCGAACTTACGCGACCAGAGCAGGATGTTGACGATGCCGGTCTCGTCTTCCAATGTCATGAAAATAGCTTTGCCTCCGCCCGGCCTCTGGCGAACAAGCACGATGCCCACGACGCGGCCCCAGGCGCCATCGCGTCCCTCGCAAAGTCCGGCGCAGGTCGCTACGCGTTCCGCATCGAAATTCCGGCGCAGGAAACGCATGGGGTGAGCTTTCAGCGAAAGCCCGGTGGTTTGGTAATCCGTCGCCACATGTTCGGAGAGCGCCATGCGCGGCAGGCGCGCGTCCGCTTCCTCGGCCAGTTCGCGCGCGTTGGCGGCGGCGAAGAGCGGCAAGGGCCTATCGTCGGGAAGGCGGCGCGCCGCCCATAAAGCCTCGCGCCGGTCCTGACCGATGGAGCGAAAGGCGTCGGCGTCGGCGAGAAGGCGCAGCGCGCGGGCGGGCAGGGCGGCGCGGCGGGCGATGTCCTCGACGGCGTCATAGGGACGTTTACGCGCCTCCACGAGCGCGGTCGCCCAATCCTCCCGGAACCCGCTAATCTGCCGGAAGCCCAGACGCAGCGCGAGCGCGCCATCCTCGCGGCGTTCGAGGCTGTTGTACCAATAGCTCGCATTCACATCGACGCCGCGCGCCTCGACATCATGGTCGCACGCGTCGCGGACGATCTGCGCCGGCGCGTAGAACCCCATCGGTTGAGAGTTCAGCAGCGCCGCGGCGAAGATCGCGGGATGATGGCGTTTGATCCAGGAGGAAACATAGACCAGCTTGGCGAACGAGGCGGCGTGGCTCTCGGGAAAGCCGTAGCTGCCGAAGCCCTTGATCTGGTCGAAGCAGCGTTTGGCGAAGTCGCGCTCATAGCCGCGCGCGACCATGCCTTCGATCATCTTGGTCTCGAACAGGTGGATCGTGCCGGCGTGGCGGAAGGTCGCCATGGCCTTACGCAGACCGTTGGCTTCTTCCGGCGTGAAACGCGCCGCGACCATCGCGAGCTTCATCGCCTGTTCCTGGAACAGCGGCACGCCGTAGGTCTTGCCGAGGATTTGGCGCAGTTCATCGATGTTCTCCGGCTCCTTGGTCGGGCCTGGAAATTCGGCTTCCTCCAGACGGCTACGCCGGCGCAGATAGGGATGCACCATCTCGCCTTCGATCGGGCCCGGCCGGACGATCGCGACCTGCACGACGAGATCGTAGAACTCGCGCGGCCGCAGGCGCGGCAGCATATTGATCTGGGCGCGGCTCTCCACCTGGAAAACGCCGATGGAATCGCCCTTGCACAGCATGTCGTAGGTGGCTTTGTCCTCTTTCGGCACGTCTTTCAGGCCGTAATCCACACCCTCGAAATCGCGCAGCATGACAAGCGCTTTGCGAATGCAGGTGAGCATGCCGAGCGCCAGAACATCGACCTTCATCAGACCGATCTCGTCGATGTCGTCCCTGTCCCATTCGATGAAGGTGCGATCCTTCATGGCGGCGTTGCCGATCGGCGTGATCTCGTCGAGCCGCCGGCCCGAGAGCACGAAGCCGCCGACATGCTGCGACAGATGCCGCGGAAACCCGAGAAGGCGCATGGCGAGATCGATCGCGCGTCGGACCGTGGGATTCTTCGGATCGAGACCGGCGTGGGCGACCTGCTGATCGCTGATGCTGTCGCCCCAGCCGCCCCACACCATGCCGGCGAGCCGCGCCGTGACATCCTCGCTCAGCCCAAGCGCCTTGCCGACATCGCGGATGGCGCTGCGCGGCCGATAGCTGATGACGGTCGCGACGATGCTGGCGCGCTCGCGGCCGAAGCGCTCGTAGATGTGCTGGATGATCTCTTCGCGCCGCTCATGCTCGAAATCGACGTCGATGTCGGGCGGCTCGCTGCGCTCGGACGAAATGAAGCGGGCGAAGAGGACGTCATGTTCGTTGGGATCGACGGCGGTGACCCCAAGCACGTAACACACGGCGGAATTGGCGGCCGAGCCGCGCCCCTGGCAGAGGATGCCCTTGTTTTCCGCCACGCGCACGAGATCATAGATGGTCAGGAAATAACGGGCATAGTCGAGTTGCTTGATGAGCGCGAGTTCTTCGCGCAGAAGCTTCCGCACTTTTTGCGGCGTGTCGCCGTCGTAAAACATGGGCGCGCGCCGCCAGGTCAGCTCCTCCAGCCAATCGAACGGCGTCCATCCCGGCGGCACAGGCTCTTCGGGATATTCGTATCGAAGCTGCGCAAGGGAGAAGCCGACGCGGCTGAGGATATGATCGATCTCCCCGATCGCCTCCGGACAATCTTGGAAGAGCCGCGCCATCTCTTCTGGCGATTTCAGATGCCGCTCCGCGTTGATCTCGAGCCGCCGCCCGGCCCTTTCGATCGTCACCCCCTCGCGGATGCAGGTGAGAACGTCCTGAAGATCGCGCTGTTCAGGGCCGTGATAGAGCGCGTCGTTGATCGCGACGAGCGCGACCTCCGCCGTCGCGGCGATCGTCCTGAAGCGGGCGAGACGGCGGCGATCGTCGCCGCGCCGGCCCATGCGCGCGCCAAGCCAGAGCGCGCCCGGCGCCGCCTCTCTCAGTTTTATCAGGAGCGCAGACAGGCCCTCGAAAGACCGCTCCGGCGCGACGATCAGCAGAAGACCGCGCGTGTCGGCGAGAAGATCGTCGAGACGCAGGATGCATTCGCCTTTGCCGCCGCGCAGGTTGCCTTGCGTCAGCAGGCGGCAAAGGCGGCCCCAGCCGTCGCGGTCTTCGGGATAGACGATGATGTCGGGCGTCGCGTCGGCGAAGGCGAGGCGCGCGCCGACCGCAAGATGAAACGTCTGCGCCCGCTGAACCAAGATCTCGTGAAAATCGCGCAGGCTCGCCGCTTCCGGGTTTTCGACCCAGATGTGCTCGCCCGGCGACGATCCCACCTTCACCTTGTTGAAGGTGGGATGCTCATTGTCCCTGAAGCGCCTCCACGCTGCGAAGGCGCGCACCACGCCCGCCACGGTGTTGCGGTCGGCGACGCCCATGCCTGTGTGGCCGAGCGCCAGCGCCGTGGCGACGAGGTCCTGCGCCGACGAAGCGCCGCGCAGGAACGAGAAGTTCGTCGCAGTCGCGAGTTCCGCGTAACCGCTCATGCGAAGAGCCCGCGCAAGTACCAGCGCGGCGCAGCGCCGCTTTCGTAAAGGCCGTCGCGGTAAAGCCAGAAGCGCAGGCCGTTGGTGTCCTCAACCCGGTAATAATCCCGTGTCGGCGCGTCGGCGTTGCTCCACCATTCCGGCGCGATCCGCTCGGGACCTTCGGCGCGCGCAATTTCATGGGCGATCCGCCGCCAATGAAAACGCACGGGCGGTCCGTCCGGCACGGCGGCCATCGTTTCGATCGGCTGCGGCGGATCGAAAAGATGTAAGGGCCGGGCGGGAGGGTCGCCGGGCGCCGGCTTCTCCCAAGGAAGCCCGACAGGCGCGTCGATGGCGGGGACGAGAGCGGCCTCGCGATCGGGGTCATGCGTGTCGCGGGCGATGAAGCGCAGCACGCGATCGCGTCCCAACCTTGCGACGAGGCGGTTGACGAGTTCGGCGACTTCTTCTTCCTCGCCGCGGCGGCCGTCGAGACTGGACTGCGCCGCGCGCAACGGCTCCGTCTCTGGCGCGCTGACGCGAATGAGATCGAAGCCGAAACCGGGATCGATCGGATCGGCGAGTGCGTCGAGCCTCTCGCGATAAAGCCGCATGACCAGGCGGGGATCGCGCGACGGCTGTCCGGTTTCGACGAGCAGACGCCGCACGGCGCCGTCGGCGCGAAAGAAGCTCGCCTCGAACGCGCGGCCGCCTTCGCCGCGCTGTTCGAGCATCGCGACAATCTTTTCCATGAGCGAGAGAAGCGCGCCTTCGACATCGCTGTTGCGGGCGATCGGCTCGGCGAAGCGCCGCTCGACGATACACTCGGGCAGGGCGCGGCGCGGCGTGAGACGCAGATCCTCGAAGCCGAGAATGCGATGGAGGCGGCCGACGATGTCCTCGCCGAAACGCGCGGCGAGCGGGGCGCGCGGGCGGTCCGCAAGGGCGCCGATCGTCTTGAGGCCGGCGCGGATCAGCGCCGTCGCCGTCTCCGGCACGAGTCCCAGCGCCAGAATGGAAAGATTGCGCACCGCCGCCGCCTCTTCGCCGGACTCGACGATCGCGGTCTCGCTGAAGCGGGCGAGCGCGCGCGCAGTATCGGGTGTCGAGGCGATCGCGGCGCGCAAGCTCACGCCGCCGCGTGCGAAACGCGCAATCACATCCGCGCGCAGGGCGTCCTCGCCACCGAAAAGATGCGCGCAGCCGGCGATATCGAGCATCAGACCGTCGGGCGCATCGACGGCGACGAGCGGCGTGTAGCGTTCGCAAGCATCGGCCAGGCGCTCGAGAAACGCCCGATCCGCCGCCGGCTCATGATCGCTTTCGATCAGATCGGGAATGCGCGCGCGGGCGTCGGCGAGCGTCATGCCGACGGCGAGCCCCAGCCGCAGCGCGCAAGGATCGACCGCCGCCAGTCTCAGCGCGTTCCCCGCCTTCTCGACGAGGACGCGCGGCGCGTCACCCCGCTCGTTCGAGGCGGAAAGGCTCGCGCGCCGACGCAGCCGTTCGGTCGGCAGGAACGGCGCCCAAAGGGCGAGATAGCGACGACCCATCGTTGAAAGCGCATCGATCACGGTCCCACTCCACCACCCACGCGCGCGGCGCAATTCCGGCGCGATGACGCAACAAGGCAATTTCAAAGACGGGCGGCCCGGGCGCGTTGGCCGGCATCGGCCGCGAGGCGGAAAGCCGCGCCATCCAGCGGCTCGAAGCCGCGCTGGGCGTGGGGCGGGCCGCAACCCGCGCCATCAGGATCGTCACGCCGGATTGGCCGGCGGCGAGAGACAGTCGGCGCGAGACGGTGAGATCGAGCATCGCCGGCTCGCCCCAGGGCTCGATGACGACGGCGCCCAGGGAGGAACACCGCGCAGCTTCGACGCCGGCGCGGAGAACGCCGGCCGCGTCGCGGGCGCGCACAAGGATCAGTCGCGCCGGATCGAAACCAAGCGCGAGGAAGCCTGGCGCATGAAGCCGTCCGGTCTCCCGATCCGCATAATCCTGTCGCGCCCAGAGAAGGCAGCGGCCGCCCGAAGCCTTGATCGCCAAAGTCAAAGCAAACGCCGTCGCGGCGGCGGCCTCCATGGTCGAGCGGGCGAAAATCTCATGCAATGCGCCTTGCGCGAGACCGCCGCGCAACGACGCGTCGAGCGTGGCGGATCCCAGGCTGAAAAGCTGGGGAGGACGCGGTTCGCCGAGCCCTGTCGGACGTGGCGGCCGCGATCCCAGGACAAGAGAAGATCGTCGTGAAAGCGTCATTATGTTCACTATTTGTTCCAAAGGAACAATGGCGCTTTCGCTGGGAGAGTCAAGGCTGTGGTCAATGTGCGACATTTGCGAAGGACGGCAAAGGTTCGTTCATGCTCTTTCATCTCGCCAGGAACCTAAGCCTGGGCTTTGACGTTATCGGCGGCGACTGAGCAATATCGTTCGGTCGTTTCTTTGGAGGGAACCGATGGGCGTCCGCATCCGAACCTTTTTTCTCGCCGCCGCGCTTTTGGGCGCCGCTCCGGTCGCCGCTTACGCGGCCAATGAATCGCCGAACGCTCCTGGGATCGATCGCAGCGAGAACGCCGACAAGGCCGACAAATTCGCCGACCAAGCGAATCCGCCCCGCTCGCATCGCATGAGCCATCATCGGCACCACGTGCGGCCTATGCGCCACATGCGGCATATGCATCGCATGCGGCCGCGCGTTCATGGCACGAATTCCGTGACTGACAAGAAAGTCAACGAGCAGAAGAGGTAAGATTTCTTCACTGAAAAAAAACGCCGGCGCAGCGAGCGCCGGCGTTCGCGTGACCGCGCGCCGTCAGTCGACCGAAATATTCGCCGCCTTGATGACCGGCGCCCAACGAGCGACCTCGGCGTCGATCACGGCCCGGAATTGCGCCGGCGTGTTGCCCACAGGCTCCATCTGCTGCGCCGCGAGCTTCTCCTTCACGTCGGCCGAAGCCAGCGCGTCGACCGTCGCGTCATGGATGCGCTGAATGACCGCCTGCGGCGTCCCCGCCGGCGCGATAAGGCCCATCCAGGCGTCGGCCTGCACGTTCACGCCCGATTCCATCAAGGTCGGCGCGTCCGGCAGGAAAGGGGACCGCTTGGCGGTCGAAACCGCGAGGATCTTGATCTGGCCGGATTTCGCTTGCGGCGTCACCGCGATGGAAGGGAGGCACGCCATCTGCACGTCGCCGCGGATCACCTCCATCATCGCGGCGGGCGAGCCTTGGAGAGGCACGTGTACGATTTTGGTGCCAGAACTTTGGGCGATCGCCTCCATCGCGAGTTGCGAAAGCGATCCGACCCCGATCGACCCATACGTATATTGGCCTGGATTTTTTTTCAGAATTTCAATTAGTTCTGAGACGTTGTTAACGCCGAGCTTCGCGTTGACGACCAGCACGCTCGGCTGCGTCACCAATTGCGTGACGGCCGCAATGTCTTTCGCCGGATTGTAGTTCAAGCGCTTGAAAAGAATCGTGTTGATGGCGAGCGGGCCGCCGATGCTGACGCCGATCACGCTCCCGTCGGGGTCGGCTTTGGCGACAATGTCCGTGCCGAGGTTGCCGCTCGCGCCCGGCTTGTTGTCGACGAGGAAGGTGGAGGCGGGAAAGGCCTTCGCATAATGGTCGGCGAGCAGACGCGCGACGATGTCGGGCGTCGATCCCGCCGCGAACGGCGCGACGATGCGCACGGTCTTGGTCGGCCATACCGTCGCAGCCGGCTGAGCGCGAACCAAAGCGGGCGCGCCCGCAAACAGCGCGATCAGCGCGACAATCATCCGCATCACTCATCCTCCCATTGATCTTGCTCGTTTACCCGTCGCCGCGGCCGAGAAAAACCCCGTTCCGCTCCAAGCGGTCCTGCAGCGCCGAAACGGAGACCGACGCGGCGTCGCACGACGCCGACAACGCGAGATCGGCGGCCACGCCGGCTGCTTCGCCCATGACGAAGCAGGCGCCCGAGACGCGCGCGGCGGACTGGCCCATGTGGGTCATGGACGCGCAGCGCCCGACGACCAAAAGGTTGCCGAGCTTTTGCGGAACCAGCATGCGGTAGGGGAGGTGGTTGTAGCCGCGCGAGCCCTTCGGCGGCCATTTGTAGAGAACGTCGCCGCTGACATGCGCCTCGATCGGCCAGCTGTTCACGCCGATCGTATCGTCGAAATCGACACAGCCGAGCACGTCGTCTTCGTTCAGCATGTAGCGGCCGACGATGCGCCGCGTCTCCCGGATGCCGATCTGCGGCGGAATGTCGACAATGTAGGATTGTTCGAAACCGGGAACCGTCTTCAGGAAGGCGAACACGTCGGCGACCTGCCTGCGCCCGAGAACTTCGCCTTGAGACAGTTCGTCCGCATCGACGCCATTGATCGCGACGCCGTCCGCCCGCGCAACCTGCGTAACGTTGGCGCGCCATTCGATAGTGGATTTCTGCGGGCGCACGATCGGGCCCTTGCGAGGGAAACGCCGTCCGGTCTCGCGTTCGGCCTTGGCCATGAGCTCGGACAGTCCGGACCATGAATGATCGACTCGCGCCGGATCGACGGCGTTGATGCGGAACATCGTCGATGGGTAGAGCATCGCGCCCGAGCCGTCGCCGAGTTCGAACGGGGCGCCGGCCCAGACGGCGATGTCGCCATCGCCCGATGCGTCGATAAAGGTCCTGCCAAGGATCGCCCGACGCCCCGATTTGGTCTCGACAAGCACCGCCTTGATGCGATCGGGCGTCTCCATCACGACGGCCGCCGCGAGCGCATGGAAAAGGATTTCGACGCCAGCCGACAGCAAAAGATCGTCGGCGGCGATCTTGTAGGACGACGTGTCGTAGGCCTGCGCCTGGATGCGGCCCATAACGTCGTGCGGCTCGCGCAAGCCGCCGAGCCGGTCCATGCGGGCGAGCAGATCGTCGACCACCCCATGCACGACCTGGCGTCGTTCGCCGCGCACGTTGGCGTGGAGGCCGCAGAAATTGGTCACGCCGGCGGCAGTGCCCATTCCGCCGAGAAAGCCGTAACGTTCGATCAACAGCGTGGAGCGCCCGGCGCGCGCCGCCGCGGTGGCGGCCGCGAGTCCCGCCGGGCCGCCGCCGATCACCACCGCCTCGTACGCGCCGTAGATCGGCGTCTCTCGGCTCGGCTCAGTCAGGCTGGCTGTCGGAGGCTTGACCATGGACGCTCCCCGGATGTGGGTCGACCAGAGCCGCGATCGATGGTTTCCGTCAAGTCGCCGAACCGCCCGCTCGCGGACGCCGCCGCGCGATCGAAAAAGCGCGCTTTGCTGGACGTCGGCGAAGTGCGCGACCGCGCTCCCAGGGGCTCCGAATAGGCGATTTCTGAAGCCCAGATGCAAGAAGGCCGAGCGTCGAGCCCGGCCTTCCTGCGAACCTAGCCAATCGGGGGGCGGGTTGGCCGATTCACTTATCGCTCGAACGCGATCCTCGTCACGCGGTTCCGAGCGGGCGCGAAATTTTTGGAAGATCCGTCGCTGGGTTCGAGGCCGTGGCTCTCGCGGGACCGATCCATTGGGCCGATCGCGACGTAAGGACCATCGGCCGGGTTCGCAAGTTAATGAACGTTCATTCCGAACGGCCCAAACCGGAGGTCCCATGAGCATCCTCGGCTCGATCATCTCGAAAATCTTTTCCCATCCGGCGGCGGCGCAGCCGGCGTCCACCCCCTCCAGCTCCGCGCAACCGACCGGCGCACAGACCGCCGCTCCTGCCGGCGCAGCGCCTTCGTCGGCATCATCGGCCTCGGCGTCATCGGCGTCAGGCGCAGGCGCATCGACCGCGGCCGCTGCGCCAACGACATCGCATGCTTCGAGCGGCGCTTCCGTCGACGTTGCGGCGATTCTTGACGGCGACCTGGCTCAAAAGCATGAGAAGCTCGACTGGCGGCATTCGATCGTCGATCTGATGAAGCTTCTGGACCTCGACAGCAGCCTCGCCGCCCGCAAGGAACTGGCCAAGGAATTGAACTACACGGGCGACGCCAACGATTCCGCGACGATGAACGTGTGGTTGCATAAGCAGGTGATGCAGAAACTCGCGGCCAATGGCGGCAAGCTTCCAGCCGACCTGCATTAGCAAGCCGCGCCAACGTTTCAGCGCAACTCGACGCTCGGCGGGAACTCGCCTCGTCGAGTGTCGTTCATCGGTGAAACAATCGAGGATTCTAAAATGCGACGGACCATCCTTGCGATCGCCCTGTTAGCGCCGTCACTGGCTGTGGCCGCGCCCCGACCGTCCACCACCGCCATGTCCTGCGGGGCGGCGCATGCGCTCGTCACGCACCGCGGCGCGATCGTGCTCGGCACCGGCGGCGACACCTACGATCGCTTCGTAGCGAACCGCAGCTTGTGCGAAATCGAGCAGGTCATACAGCCGGCGTTCGTCCCCACGGCGAGCAACCCGCAATGCTTCATTGGCTATCGCTGCATCGAGCCGCGCTTCAACCGCTTCTAAGGCACGAAAACGAAGGGCGTCGGGCGTGGCAATCGCCCCGCGCCTTTCTTGCGATGAACGTTGCGGCAAAACCGGGCGGCTACGCCACATGAACGGATCGTTTTTCGAAGCCGAGAGGCATTTGGCAAGAGGGCCGTTTGGCTTGGATTGCGGTCGCGGTTGATTAATAACCGCCATCCCAGTCCCCGAAATGGCGGCAGTCAAACGAGCTGCCTGCCGCCACCGGGTTCAATGAGCAGCCAAATTCCCTATTTCTTGCCCTTGGGATTGACCGACGTTTCCGCGAGCTTGCTGAGCAGCGCATCGGTTTTCTTTTCCTCCTGCAGGGTCTGGTCGAGCAGGGCGGCGGCGTCTTTGTGTCCCAACTGCGTGGCCCAGTTCTTCAACGTGCCGTATCGCGCCATCTCGTAATGCTCGACCGCCTGGCCGGCCGCCAGCAGACCCGCGTCGAGAGCGTCCGAATCCTCGAACTCGTCCATGATCTCTTCGCCTTCCTCGAGGATGCCCTTGATCGCCTCGCAGGTTTTGCCTTGCGCGCGCTTGCCGATCATTTCGAAGACCTGTTGCAGCCGTTCGATTTGGCCCTCCGTCTCCTCGCGGTGATGCATGAAGGCTTGCTTGAGTTCGTCCGATTGAGCGGCTTTCGCCATCTTGGGCAGATTCTTCAAAATCTGTCGCTCGGCAAAGTAGATGTCCTTGAGCGTGTCCTGAAACAGTTCGTTCAAACCTTTTTCCGCCATGCTGCATTCCTTTAAGTTCGCGTGTGTCCATCTCTAACGCACGGCGGCGCCTTTCGGCTCGCGCATGGGACAGCCGTTGTGCTCGCCCCGGAAAACGGCCGACGCCTCGTACGTCTGCTTGCGCGCCCGCATGATGGACCCGAGCGGCCGATGGTGAAGCAGCCCATGCCAGGGACTGAACGCCATGCCGTCGTCGATGCGCCTGGACCGCTCTTCGCTCCAGGCGGATTGCGGCTGGACGCGGATGCGTCCCACGGTCCGATAGGGGCTTTGGTCTTCCGGCCACTTCTTGGAGGCGTCCTCGACCGGCATCGAGCCCAGGTCGACGCATAGCTGTGCGCGCACTTCCCACTCGCCGCCATGGGCGGCAAAGAACGACACAACGGCCTCGCGCAGTCCGTTGGGAACGCCGTTCACGTCCAAGGGGGCCTTCGAGAGCGCCGTCAGATCGGGCGAAACCGGCGCGACAGCGATCTTGGCGATGTAGTCGCCGAACCGCAGCGGCGCTTGGCTGTAGAAGGTTTCCCCCAAGATATGCGTTTCGGGCTGACCGCCCAAGGTGACGACCGTCGGACTCGGCTGCGACGCGGATTCGATCAAGCTTTCGACCCCTCTCATGACCGATGAGAGCGCTTTCTTCAGGCCGGGCGCTTTGTCGGTCATCGCGGCGAGCATCTTGAGGTTTTTGAGAAAGGCGGCGGTGTTCGGCGCGCTGAACGCGGGCGCGTTGACCAGCACGAAATCCTGGGTGGTGTCGCCTTCCGAACCGGGCAGCCGCTCGCCCGACACGCCGAGCGCCTTGATCGCCAAACCGCGCGGCGTCGACACGCTGTCGTCGAGAATGTCGCCGGGGATTGTCGAGAGGCGCATGACGACGGGATAGCGGCCGGGCTTGGCGAATAGACCTTGGGCCAGCGTTTCAGGCAGACCCGAATCGACTTCGAACTCCCCTTCGAGAAGCCCATGACTTTTGGCGTGCACGCTGCGCAGCGCGTGACCGCCATCGGCATAGGTCGTCTCGCGGATCTGCGCCAACGTCTCGAGAAGGCCCCGCAGGGTTTCATTCTCGTCGTCGTCAATTTTTTCGACGGCGGGCGTGTATCGCAAGGGCAGGGGGGCGTCGAGGGTCATCATGGCTCCGGTGAACGAAGAAGCGCGTTGAGAAAGCGAACCGACAGCGGCGCTTAAGCGGCCGGATGCATGACGACCTTGATGCAGCCGTCCTGCTTGTCGCGGAACGTCTTGTAAGCGTCTGGACCCTGCGCGAGCGACACGCGGTGGGTGATAATGAACGAGGGATCGATATCGCCGTTTTCGATGCGCTTCATCAACGGCTCGAGGTACCGCTGTACATGCGTCTGGCCCGTCCTCATGGTCAGCGCCTTGCCGACAAACGCGCCCATGGGCACCGAAACGGCGTTCACGAAAACGCCGGGCAACGAGACGATCCCGCCCGGACGACACGCCATGATGGCTTGCTGCAACGCATACGGCCGCTCCGTCGCCATCGTCGCCGACGTCACGCTTTCGACGATGCCGCCGGAGCCATGACTTTCCATGCCGACGGCTTCGATCACCGCGTCCGGCCCCTTGCCGTCGGTCATGTCGACGATCCGGCGCTGCAGGTCGGCGTCCGCGTAATCGAGGGTCTCCGCCCCCGATTCTTCGGCGAGCGCTAAGCGGTCGGGCACGGTGTCGACGGCGATCACGCGCTCGGCGCCGAGCAGAAAGGCCGATTTGATCGCAAATTGTCCCACCGGCCCGCAGCCGAAGACAAGGATCGTTTCGCCGCCCTTGATCTCGCAATTCTCCGCTGCTTGGTAGGCCGTCGGGAAAATGTCGGAGAGAAAAAGAACCTGCTCGTCCGACAGCCCCTCGGGAACCTTGATCGGTCCCACATCTGCGTAGGGAACGCGAAGATATTCAGCCTGGCCGCCGGCGAAGCCGCCGTATGTATGCGAATAGCCGAACAGGCCGGCGGTCGGGTAGCCGATCTGTTTCGCCTCTTCCTCGCCCGCCGGGTTGGATCGCTCGCAACAGGAGAACAAGCCCCATTTGCACATCCGGCATTCGCCGCAGCTGATCGTGAACGGGACGACGACTCGGTCGCCGACCTTGAGCTTGCGGCTGTCCTTGCCGACCGCGACGACCTCGCCCATCGTCTCATGGCCCATGATGTCGCCGGCCTTCATGCCGGGCACGAAGCCGCCCATCAGGTGGAGGTCGGAGCCGCAAATGGCGCAACTCGTGACCTTGATGATGGCGTCGCGCCCATCCTGGATGGTCGGATCGGGAACGGTCTCGCAGCGGATGTCTTCCTTGCCGTGCCAGGTGAGCGCTTTCACTGCGACGATCCTCCGTTGAGTCGATGCCGCAGCAATGCGCTGCGCATCCGCGTGTTCCAAGCTGAAACAACCTCATGGCGACAAAGCCTGTCAGCCAGCGGACAAGGGATTTGCCAACGGGCTGACGAAGTCACGAAGCTATGTAATAGACGACACATCGGTAATGTCGTCGGGGACCCGCTTTGCAGAGTCTGGTCGGAAAAAAGGCGCTTATTTTAGGAGGCTCCGGCTTTATCGGGACAAATTTGGCGCTTCGTCTCGCGGGTCTCGGCGCAATCGTGTCGCGCTTCGGGCGCGACGACAAATTCCCGGACGGTCTTGAAAATACCAGGTGGATTAAAGGGGAATTTTCGGACAGCCTCGCCATTGAAAAAGCGGTTGCCGACCAGGATTTCGTGTTCCACTGCATCAGCGAAACCGTTCCCGGAAACTCGAACGATAATATTTTGGCGGATTTGGTCAGTAATGTGCAGAATACGCTTAAACTTCTTAGCTTGTGTCGAGATAAGGCCGCTAAAAAACTTGTTTTCCTCTCGTCGGGGGGCACCGTCTACGGCAATTCAGGCATGCAAAGCGCGACGGAATTGTCTCCGACGAATCCCTTGTCGGCCTATGGCGTTTCAAAACTGACGATCGAAAAATACTTGGGCCTATACAATCATTTGTACGGCCTGGATTATCGAGTCGTTCGAGTGTCCAACCCGTTCGGCCGGTTCCAGAGAGCATACCGACAGCAGGGTCTCATCGCCGCAATCTTGGAGCGCGTTCACCGCGGTCTGCCCGTTGAGATCTGGGGCGATGGGTCGATCGTCAGAGATTATATTCCGGTCGATGATTTGATCGACGGTATTTTGGCCGTTTCAGGCTACGAAGGCGAGCATCGGATCTTCAATGTCGGAAGTGGAATAGGCAGGAGCGCGAACGACGTTATCGCGTCGCTCGAACGCGTGCTCGGGCGTGAGATCAAGCAAACGCATACTGCTGCCCGAGCGGCTGATGTTCCTTATAACGTTTTGGACATATCGCTGATCGAGTCCGAGCTCGGCTGGCGTCCTACGCGAAGCTGGTTCGACGCGCTCGCCGATACCGCTCAATGGAGCTTCGAGCAATTATCGAAGCAGCGCTAGAACCGTTCGAAGCGGCCCCGCTCCATCATCAGAATTGGTCCGCAACGAGGCACTCGATGGCGACCCGAGATTGCGGCGAGCTTGGGCGGATGACGAGTTGCTGCGTTTGAGCGATTGACGAAAGATCGAACACGCAACGGGAGTGCCAACGCTTGTACCGGGCTCTTTCGATCTCGGCGACCTCGAACTCGGCGAGTTGGGCGCCTGAGGCGTCGAAGACGCCAAACGCGCCCGCGCTTTCCGCCAGATCGATTTGAAGGAAGCGGGGTTGGCTCGCTCCCAAGGTATACGACGCCGCTGCGTCGCCTGCATAGACATCGAGGTCGAGCGTCCAACATTGCGGCCGGGCGACGTGCGTAGGAGAGCGCAGGGGTTCGGCGCTCAAGACCGTCGGGGCGCGCGGCGCCAGCGCACGCGACAGCCCGAAATCGAAAACAATTTCGAGCCAGTAACGGGCGAACGCGGGGTGAGCGATGCCGCCATGCTGTCTGAAGTAGTCGGCGAGCGCGACTTCATCTCGCCGGATGGCCTCGTCGAACGCCGGCCACGCAGACCACCCGTCAATTCGTATGGCGGGAAGAACGCCTTCGGCGTTCGCCAAAAACAGCTCGAATTCATGGTAGGAGGCGCCTTGACCGAAGCGATAAAGAGCTTCCGTTCGATCGCCGCTAGCGCTTGCAATCGCTTGCGCGTCGGTTCGTGGAGAACGCCCGATATACTGAAGCGCCAAGTCTGTCGGCAGCGTCTGAAAAAAGTGCAGGAAGGTCGAATGTCCGTCGTGAGGGATAAGACGGTTCGGCGTTTCGCAGATGATCAGCAAGCCATCTTCATCAAGCAACTCACGAACGGCTTCGAGCACGAAGCGGCGTTCGTCCAGCGTGAGATGCTCAAGAACGGCGTACATCACCACGCAATCGATGCGATCGTTGATTCCGAAGGTCTGCGGGTTGCGCATCACGTCAACCGCGTTCGCCACGATAAGCTCGACGTTCGGTCTGCTCGTTGCCGATACAAGCCGCCGCCCAAGCTCAATCGATGGAACGTCGAGATCCGCGCCCCAATAGCGGTGAAACAACCTCGACCATGGAATCGCTTTCAGCCCGCGCCCGCATCCAAGTTCGAGAACGTTCATTCGGGACAGATCGCGTCCAATGCTGTGCAGGTAAGGGATCCGATAAAAAATCGCCGAAGATAATCGGTCGAGGTAATAGGCCTCCGGCATGATTTCTTCTATGCGACGCAGATCATGCGCAAACGATTCGCGGACCAGATCGTCGACGTCCGCATGGCGCGCGGGACCGACATTGAAAAGCGACGGCCGCAGCGAACGGATCGCTTGATCTGAGATGAAGCTCATGGATGACCGCGTCGGACGAAGCGAATTTTGAAGCGCTTCTAGCCCGCTGGCGTCGGCAAGCCAAGGCGCCGGTTGGGCTTTACCCAACGGGATCTTTATGCTCATGCTTCGGCTTGCGGCGTTCACGGCGATGTTGACAGTGGAATCTATTTGCAAATCGGTGCTCGCAGACATTCGAGGCTGCTCGATGGTCGCCGACGACGCGCTTTTTTTCTCTTGGGAGACGGCGTGCGACCTCATTCAGCGCGACATCCCGGGCGCGCTCGTCGAGTGCGGCACGTGGATGGGCGGATGCAGCTTTGGGCTCGCCCTTTGCCAGAAACAAATGTTCGGCAAGGTCATGCGACCCGTCTATATGCTCGACAGTTTTCAGGGTCTTCCAAACGCAGACGATCGCGACGGGCCGGCCGCTCTGCAATACCAAAGCCGCATCGACGATCCGGCCTACATGGACAATTGCCGTGCGCCGCTCGACGAGGTTCTCGCCTGGAGAGACAAGCTCGGGCTCTCGGAAGCCGAATGCCCGATTGTTCCTGGTTGGTTTAACGACACGATTCCCGGCCTTCGCGATACGCTCGCCGATCCCGGCGTCGCCTGGTTGCGGATCGATTGCGACTGGTATGACCCTGTGCGCTTCACGCTCGACGCGCTGGAGCCGCTCGTCGTTAACGATGGAATCGTCATCCTCGACGATTACTACGCCTGGGATGGATGCGCCCGCGCGGCGCACGATTACCTGTCTCACAACAACCTGGCATATCGCCTCCGCCAGTCCGGAAGCGATTTCATCTGGGCTTGGTTCAGAAAACGACAAGCGCGGGAGCTCGGCGGGCCGCTTTGAAGGAGACCCAGCCGAACGTGCGAAACCCAACGTCGCAAGGAAGTTCAGATGCCGATGGTGATGACCGAAGAGCAAAAAGCCTGGTTCACGCGGATGCGCGGCGAATGGCTGCAAATCATGCGGCCGTTCGAGGGCTACGGACCGAGCGCGCTGTTTCAGCCGCTGCCTGCGTTACCGGCTGAGCTTGTCGAGAATTGCAGGATGTTGCCGAACCGGCATGCGATCCTGCCGCTTCTGCCCAAGGGCGGCCGCGTCGCCGAAGTCGGAACGCAAGAGGGCCGCTTTGCCGATCACATCCTGCAACAATGCCAACCGGCGGAACTGCATCTGTTCGACATCGACTTTTCGCCTTTAAAGACGAGGACCGACACCGACCTGCTTACGGCCGCAAAGTTGCATGAAGGCGATTCCGCTACGATGCTCGGACGACTTCCGGACGATTATT
Organism: Beijerinckiaceae bacterium; assembly: GCA_965276595.1. Classification (GTDB taxonomy): domain Bacteria; phylum Pseudomonadota; class Alphaproteobacteria; order Rhizobiales; family Beijerinckiaceae; genus Terripilifer. Next base: position 396,598 of record CBDIBA010000012.1, on the reverse strand, counting down.
TCGATTGGATGTATATCGATGGCGACCACAGCTATGAAGGCGTCAAGCGGGACATCGCCGTGGCGCGAACCAAAGTGAAGCCGGGGGGAATGCTCGTCTTCAACGATTTCGTTATGTGGAGCCCGGTCGAGTGTATCGATTACGGGGTGCCGCACGCGGTATGCGAGCTCAGTCTGAATCACAAGTTTGAATTCACCTATATCGCGCTTCACTTCCTGATGTATTGCGACGTGGCGCTTCGTCGCCCCTTGTCGGAAAAGGAATAACGCGACGATGTCGGGCGCAATGAAGCCGGAGTCCGGCGTCAAGCCGGTCTGGTCGCACGCAGAGACCGCAATCCGCGTCAGCTCCCTCGATGGATGTTTCGACTTTCGTCTTTTTCGTCCGGAAACGAATTTCGGCGCCGGCGGCCTTGCGCGCACCCTTGTCGAAATCGATCGGGCGTATAGCGATCAGGGCGTCGTCTGGCAGGGGGAAGTGTACGCGGAGGCGCGCGCGGTTTTCCTGCGCCGGAATAGCCGGCGGATCGTCGATTTTGGAACCGGCGCCGGCGCAAAATTCAAGGACATCTTTGCAGGGCTCGACGCCGAGCGGATCCAGATCGATTGGGATGACCGGCGAGAGACCATCGACGCGTCGACGGGCCCTGAGGCAAGCCGCTTCATAACGGCCAACCTGGAAGATGCGGGCGATCTCGAACGCGTTGCGGCCGAGCTCGCCGGAGGTCCGCCGACCGTATTTCTCCTGTCCGACGTGATCGAGCATCTGCTCGACCCCCGGCCCCTGCTACGGGTTTTACGCCGGCTGCTTCGGGACGATCCCGGCAATCGGCTCATCATTTCCACGCCGGATCGGGATTTGATCGACGGCTTGGGCTCGAAGCGGCTGCCGGACAACCTCGGCCATGTGCGGCAATGGACGTTGAACGAGTTCGGGCTCGCTCTCCTTTCCGCCGGCTTCGACATCGTCCGGATCGGGCACGTCAAGCAAAACCAATACGATCGCCTCGACCGCACGATTATCGCCGAGGCGACCTGTACGCTTGCGAGCTACGACCGATTTCTCGCGCAAAATCATCTTCCTTTCAGAAGCGACCATGTCGCGATCACGACCGAGCACGCGTCGTCTCGTCTGACCGGCGGGATCGGCTCCTACCATCTTTATAGCGACGAGGCCTGCGGGACGAACAAGATCTATCTTTATGTCGGCGCTGCGGGACTGCCCCCATCATGGCTCAGCTTTGTCCACTCGAAGCGGTGGATTCACGTTGCGCAGTTTTCCGAGAACCCGCCGGACGGGCTCGACGGTCTCTCCAACTACACGCCCGATGAGATCCTGTCTGCGCTTCAGCACATCGTCTTCATCTACGACGAGGTTCGCCTGGTCGAGTACCAGGATTACCTGGGCATCGGGATGCGCGTCGCGCAAGCCAAGCGGGCCGGCTTGCTTCCCCCCACGATCACCGTTTGCGCCTACGCGCATGGCGACCATTTCTACCTCGACAACGCCAGCGGCGCGCTGCTCGACGTCGGGCGGTCTCTCGAAATCGACGTGCGCGAGCGGATCTCCCTCGAGCAAGCCGACGTCGTCCTCTTTCCTTCCAAGTTCCTGCATGACCTCTACAGCGATGCGCAGGGATTGAGATTTCGCGACGTCCGCTATCAGGCGTATCCGATTCAGTTCAAGCGAGGAGCGGCAAGTGATCTCGCGAGACGTCCGATCGACACGCTGTTGTTTTACGGAAAACAGTCGCCCCAGAAAGGCTATCCGGAGTTTTGCGACGCGGTCGTCGGGCTTTTTGACAAGCCGGGACATGGCGACGTGGCGCAGCAGATCAAGCGGCTCGTGCTGCTTGGAGTCACCGATCCCGATCCGCGTTTGTTGAATCTGCCCCATGTCGAGGTGACCCATGGGATCTATCCGTTGGACGAGGTCGTCTCGATCATCCAAGCCAATGCGTCTCGCGCGTTGGCCGTGCTTCCTTACAAGGGGGACAATCACCCTCTTTCCATTTTCGAAGTGGTCGACGCCGATTGCCAGATCCTGATGTTCGACGCGGGCGGCGTTCCGGAAATCCTGCCGGTCGAACTCCACGGTTCGCTGCTTTGCCGACCGAACGCCGCGGCGTTGGAGGAGGGCATCGCGCGAGCCGTCAATCAACCGTTCTGGGACCGCACGCTGCTTCTCGACGAAACGTGGCGCTTGATGAAGCAGCGCTATGATGTCGTCACGCGCGAATACAAAGCCACGATCGACTCGCTGAAGCGCTCGCGGATGGAGCCACGGCCTGCGCGCGGCGCGGTCAGCGTCATCATACCCAATCTCAACGGCGATAGGCACTTCTTCGAAGATCTGGCGCTTGGCCTGCGCAACTCGTTCCTGAGACCTGCATGCGTTCAGGTCGTCGACGACGGCTCCGACAAGGCGGGGCGCGAGCGGCTCGAGGACGGCTTACAGCGCCTGGGCGACGTGCCGCACGAGGTGACGTTCAACGCCCAGAACCTCGGGCTCGCGGGCGCTCGCAACGTTGGCCTAGCCAAGCTCGAGACGCCCTACGTTTGCGCGCATGACAACGATAATATTCTGCTCAATCGCTATCTCGATATCGCGTGCCGCATTTTGGATGAGAACCCGGACGTCGCAGCGGTGACGGCTTGGAGCTGGGCGTTCAAAGACGGCGAGTCATGGCGCGCCCGCCGCGCCGCTTGGGCGTTCGAGTATCGGCCATGGGGCCAAGATCTCGGCGCCATGCTGCGCGCGAATGCGATCGGAGACGCCTTCGCCGTTTACCGGACCGAGGCCATCCGCGACCTCGGCGGCTGGGATGGCTCGTCGAAAGCCATGCTGGAGGACTGGGAGCTTTTCACGCGGATGACCGTCGCCGGCTTGAAAATCTGGGTCCTTCCGCAGCCGATGTTCCTGTACCGGCTGCGCGCCAATTCGATGTTGCAGACCTACGCGCGCATGCCGGGCGAACTCCGGCTGGCGCACGCTTTGTACACTCTTGCTCCGGCCGACGCCGTCAGCGTCGTCACGGCGTTTCGAAAGTTTGACAAAGAAGCCGGGCTTCTTCGTCAACGCGAAGCCGAACTGGCTCAGAGTCGCGCATCCGTGATGAAAGCCATCGCGTCGCGCGCCCGAGGGATCTTAAGCATCGAAGCCGACCTGACCGAACAGCGCCAAGAGCGGTTTAAGGCGATTGCGCGCCGCGCCAGTACTTGGCTGCGCTTTGAAGGGCAGTTAGCCGAGGAGCGGCGGGAGCGGCTCAAAGCGGTGGCGGCCAACGCGATCACGCGGTTTGATTTGGAAGCCGGTCTGGCCGAAGAACGGCGGGAGCGTCTAAAAGAGATGGCGCGCCGCGCGCGTCTGCAGCTTGCGTCGGAAGCAAAATCAAACGCCAATTGGCTTGACGCAAGTTGGCGGATGTTGAAGCCCGGGCCCCATTCGCGCCAGGAGGACCATGTGAATCCCGATCCCAACTCGAAGGAATACAAAAACGATCGCCGCCTCGTCGAGATTTCCGGCCTGTTCGACGCCGCGTGGTATCTGCGGACCTATGCCGATCTGTCGGCTTTGGAAGGGTCGCCCCTCGACCATTACATGCAACACGGCGGCCTCGAGGGACGCTGTCCCGGCCCGCTGTTCGACGGGGGCTTTTATCTGCGGACGTATAAAGACATCGCGGATGCAAAATTGAATCCGCTCGTCCACTTTCTGCGCCACGGGGCGGACGAGGGGCGGCTGCCGGGACCGTATCCGCAAACCTGGTAAGGCGTGTCAGGGGTTCGTGCACACCCGTTACTCGCGTCTTTGACCGGAAAGCGAGACGCCGATCTGCTTCAGCACGGCGTGTTGCGCGTCGGACGACGATCCCAAAATGTAAAAGGCCGCGGGATCGATCATGCTGGTGTCGCCCGTAAGGTTCGTCAACACGGGGTACAGCATCGGCCCATCGGACGAATCGCTTCGCGACTTCGCGGTCGAAAGCGAGACGGGACCGCTCCAGTTCACGAGGTCGTCGGAGACACGCAGGCGAACGTCCGTGACGCCGGCGGCGGACAGCCAATCGACGCCGATGAACCTTCGCTCGCCTTGAATCCGGGACACGGCGAATCGCGCGGTCCGCCAGCCGCCGGCCCAGAGATCGCTCGCCGGCGATCCCGCCCGGTCGTAAAACGTCCTGATTCGAGCTTTGTCGAACCCCGGGGGAAGGCTGCGGCCCTGGAAGGCGCCGTTGTAGTATGGAGCCGCCTCGCCGAACTCTTCCGCATCGTTCTTCGGGATCGCCATCCTGGCCACATGAAAACCAGCCTCGCGGCCGATCTCCGGGCTTTGCGCCCCATCGACATAAAAGATGTAGAGGAACCCCCCGTCGACGACCGCGCTGGGATGACGAAGGCCGTACGAGGTTTTCTTTCCGTTCGTTCTGTAGGGCATCGTCGACCAAAGAATTGGTCCGAGATCCTGTGGCGGCCGGTTCGCGCCGCTCGAGTCGAAAAGGCGCACCGAGATAAAGCCGTTATAAGCGGCGTAGCACTCGCTGTACGTTCCCCCTGCGTAGCCTGACGTACAAGCCTTCGGGTCGACTTCGGTGTCGACCGTATTCGCGTACGTCTCGGTTCCGATCGTCTCATTCTTGTTTTCGCCGTGCATGATCGCGATGGCGTCGTAGCCGCGCCACGCCCATGGCAGTTTGACGGCCGAGAAGGCCCCAAGATAATTGCGGCCCCAGTCCGCCTCTTGTTTGCTCATCGATGACGCCGCGACGCGTTGTCCGCTTGCGAAATCGATCTCGCCGGGCGTGCTGAAGCGGAGGCAGTTCGTCGAGTCGACGTCGATCTTCGCTGTGACGGGCGTTTTCGAGCGGCATAGCCAGGACCATCCCGTCGACGCAAAAAATGAGCCGGGGAGGCCGGCCACGACGACGGGCGGAATCTCGAACGCCGGCGAAGGCTGCATTCCCGCTTCGATCGAGACGGGAACCTGTCGCGCGGGACCGATGGACAGGATCTCGAGCTTCGGCTTCGAGGAACCATCTGCGGCGACAGCCAACGCGGTGAGCGCCGCGAGAGCGAGGGCGATCCTTGCGAAGCCGAGTGCGATGGCCTTCATCGATCTGGCCTTGAAGATCGGTTGGACGGTCGACGGTCCACGTCGGGCGCGACGACGATCGGTTCGAGGCGGAAATGCGCGCGTCATGGGCGATACGCGTCCGTCGCAGACCCGCAGGGGACGAGGATGCCGATCGAAGGCTTCCGCAGTCAATTCACGATGTTCGACAAACGGTTTTGCGGACTGTAGCGATGCCCCTGCGCTCTCTTTTATGCTGGGACCGTCGCCAGCAAGCTTCGCGTCTCGGCGACGACACGGGACTGAAACGCCGGATCGCGCGCGCGATCGGACGCGAGCATCGGCTCGCCGCGGTCGTCGAAATAGACGCCCGTCCGGCCCGGATCGGTCAGAACTTTGGCGATCATCCGCGCCGCTCGGGTCGGCGTGCTCCAATATTTCACGTGAGGCGCGAACAAGGTGAGGACGTATCTTAGCAGGAGCCGAATAAAGACGTTGGCGTCTCGCGCGAGCGACGTGGCCGGAATGAAGCCTGGCTCGACGGCGTTGATGCGCAGGCGGGGGTTCTCGCGGGCGAGCTCCAGCGCCGCGGCGAGGAGAGCCTGCTTGGACGTGGCGTAGGCGTCCGATCCCGCCATGGCGGACCCGCCCGTCGCCCACTCGCCGCGCGCGCTCGCTTCGGCGGAGATGTAGCGGCCGCCGCGGAACCCGGCGGCCTTCGCGGGCTTGCGGTCGGGATCTTCGACGCCGGACGCGACGAAGACGACGTTCGCGCCATCCGGAAGTTGCGGAATAAGCGCTTCGGTCAACGCAAACGGCCCGAGGTGGTTGGTCGCAAAGGTCCTGTCCCAGCCTTGCGCGCTCTTGCTTGGACGGGCCTCATGGACGCCCGCGTTGTTGAGCAGACCTGCGATCGGAAGGTCGAGCGCGAGGATCTCCGCCGCCGCGCGTCGTACGTCCGCAACGTCCGACATGTCGCACACGACCGTCACCGCTTCCTCACCGTTCCGCTCGATGATCGATCGCACGTTGGCGAGCTTGGCGCGGTTGCGGCTGACGAGGACGATCGTTCCGTGTTTGGCGAGCTCAAGGGCGGTGGCGTAGCCGATGCCGGATGTCGGACCCGTGATGATGTACGCCTTGCGAGCTGACGCGTTCGTTGAAGCGGTATGAGGCACATTCGTCTCCACTTTATTGTGTGTCTAGTCAGTCGTCTCGGAGGCAAAATCAGGAGACGACCCGCCAAAGCGCCTCGAATCCGGTCGAGGCGTGCGCATCCGCGTTCAGCGGGTCACGGACCATGAAATCGATCGTGGCGTCGGCCAAGGCGCTCATCAGCGCAACGGCGAGTCCCAGCGGAGCATCGCGCATAGGTCCGTTCTCGCGACTCCTTTGCAGAAGCTTACCTATGTCAGTCAGGGCCTGGCTGGCGGTCCGATGGCTTTCCGGCGTGATCTCCCCCGAGACGTTAAGGTGTGCGATCGCCCGTCGCTTCTCTGGATTGGAGGTCGCCCAGCGCAGCCATCCGGACCACAAATGCAGGAGTTGGCTACGAACATCCCCCTCCGGCGGCAATCCGTCCGCTACGGCGGCGCCCATCTCCGCCTTCAACTGCATATAGAGTTGGTTCAACAAGTCGGCCTTGGTTTCGAAATAGATGAAGAGCGATCCATTCGAGACGCCTGCCTCCTTCGCGATCGTCGCGGTCGGCGCGCTGAGCCCCTGACTCGCGATGACGCGGATCGCGGCGGTTACGATCGCGTTCCGTTTATCGATGCTTCTCGGCCTGGCCATACACGTAATCCTCAAAACGGATGGGACATATCACAGAGTGTCTGGTCAGTCAAAAAACTGCCTCTACGGTCGCCTTCAAACATTGGCGCGACGCCTTAAGATCGCCGCGCGCGAACGGCGCGATGGCGTGGGGAGGAGCGAACGTGAAGTTTGGACTGCGCACGCCCGGCGAAAGTGCTTGGCGGCGCGAACCTCGTGAAAACGCCGCTTGCGGCGCAGCCTGGGCGTCAAAGCGCCTCGCGGTTGGGGATGGCTCACCAATCCCCGATGCGCGGCATACAACCGCGTCGAGGTGGCGCCACGGCGAGCTATGGACCCTGCTTCGCCGCTTCTTGCGCTGAAGCTGGAGCGCTTTTCGCCGAGTGCGACAGGAGGTTCGCGGCGTGGAGGGCCGCCGCAAACTCTGTCATCTGACGACCCGTTTTCGAGCGGGCCGACCCGACTACTTTTCAAGGTCCCGAAAGGTTGCGAGCCGCCGCGCAATGCCCCGGATTTTTCCTTAGTAAAGCCGCGGACGAACGGCCCCGCTTGTCGTGGAACCTCACCGGCGTAATGCTAAGTACACGATCGGGGGGCAGGATGGCTTGGAATTCCGAACTCGATCCAGGCAGTGTAGCATACTGTATTGCCGCGGCGTCGGAGCCGCGGGTGCGTGTCATCGCCGGACCGGGCACCGGCAAGTCCTTCGCTATGAAGCGTCGGGTCGCTAGGCTGTTGGAGGCCGGCATCTCGCCCAAGCAGATCCTTGCGGTCACCTTCACCCGTGTTGCTGCCGAGGACCTGCATCGAGAGCTCCAGAAGCTTGGCGCACCTGGGTGTGAAGAGCTGGAGGGCCAAACTCTCCACAGCTTGGCGATGCGCATTCTATCTCGGAAGCACGTTCTTGAGGCGGTCGGCCGCGTCCCGAGGCCGCTGAACACGTTTGAGACCAAGGCCATGATTTGCGACCTCGCTGGTGCCAACGGCGGCAGACGCAAGGTCAAGAAGATGATCCAAGGTTACACCGCAGCTTGGGCGCAGAGCCAGGGCGACGAGCCCGGCTTCGCCAAGACCGATGCCGAGAAGAAATTTCAGGCCGTTCTGCTCGACTGGCTCGACTTTCAACAGGGCATGCTGATTGGCGAGCTTATACCCTACTTGGTACGCTTCCTCAGGGACAATCCCGCCGCCGCCGAGCACAAGGAGTTCAAGCATCTTCTCGTGGACGAGTTTCAGGATCTCAATAAGGCGGAGCAAGCGGCGATTGCTTACCTAGGCACGGCAGCCGAGGTCTGTATTGTCGGCGACGATGACCAGTCGATCTACAGCTTTAAGAACGCCCACCCCGACGGTATTCGGGAGTGGAAGGGTCTTCACCCGGGGTGCGCGGATTTGGAGATGGCTGACTGCCATCGCTGCCCCACGACGGTCGTGCAAATGGCGAACGCTCTGATCGCAGTAAACAAGAACCGCGCGCAGCGGGCGCTGAATGCGCTGGCTGGTAAGGGGCCGGGCGAGGTGGCGATTATACAGGTACCCTACCTTCACAACGAGGCCGAGTGGATCAAAAATAAAATTGCTGGGCTGATCGCGGCTGGGGTTCATCCGAGCGAGATCATCATTCTCGTTCAGCGCGCAGTCGCTGGGAAGCCGATCCTTCGGGCGCTTCGCGTGGCGGATATTCCTGCGAAGTCGTATTACGAGGAGAGCCAGCTCGACTCCGAGACGGCCCAGATGCAGTTCGCACTATATAAGCTCTTCCTCAACAACGAGGATCGGGTCGCCCTTCGCTACCTGCTAGGTTCGGACGTTGATGATTTCCGATGCAATTCATACACCCGCGTCCGAAATCACTGCGAGACCTCAGGCGATAGTCCGTGGCAGGCGATGAACAAGCTGGATGACGATGCGCTCATCATTGCATACACGAAGCCGCTTGTCGCCCGTTTTAAGTTACTCAAGAGCGCACTGGAAGAGCTGGAGGCAGTTAGCGATGACGTTCAAGCGTTCATCGACAAGTTGCTGCCGGATGGAGACGCCGAGCTTGCTGAACTCCGCGAACTCGCGATAGCCCAGATGGACGGAGCCGAGACACCCGCCGATCTGCTCGCCGGCATGATGCAGGAGATCACTCAGCCCGACATCCCGCCGATGGTCGACGAGGTCCGCTTGATGAGCTTGCACAAGAGCAAAGGACTGAGCTCCCCCTATGTTTTCGTCGCTGGCTGCGTCGAGGGCATTCTGCCGCCGGCACCCGATCCCGACTGGTCAAAGCACGAGAAGGATGCGGCGCTCGAAGAGGCGCGTCGACTGTTCTACGTCGGCATCACACGCGTGAAGGCCGATCCCGACAACGGTCGGCCGGGGAGCCTTTTTATAAGCTACCCGCAACAGATGACGATCAAGGACGCTTACGGCGCGAATATCGCATTCGCGACGCGATCGGGCGCGATGGCGAATCTATTACCGAGCCGATTCCTAAATGAGCTCGGCCCAACCGCGCCCAAGGCGGTCGCAGGATGAGCCGCAGTGGCCACGCGGGATGATCTCTACGCTAAGTTTGGCATCACCGCGGAGGCGGCGCAGTTGTTCGAGACTGGACTCGGGACACTTCTTTTATGCGCGCGCGGATTGGAATGCGGCTGGCACGCTGTCCCCGATGGCGAGAGCACGAGCGACGTGTTGCGCGAGATAGACCGAAGCACGCTCGGCGGTTTGCTTTCGAAGCTCAGGAGGTACGTTCAGTTCGATGATAATCTGTCCACGCGGTTCGCGTCAGCGCTAAGCGCCCGGAACCGGTTGAATCATGGCTTCTATGAGCGGCACAATTTCGAGATTCAAACGGACGACGGGCGTGACAAGATGATTGCCGATCTCCAAGCGCTGCACGACGAGCTGTTCGCGGCTTGGCAGATTGCCATTGCAATGACGTCGATTGCCGTCGACGCGTTCCTGCGCGAGCGCACGGCGGCGACCCTGTGACCTACTTGGAGCTTTCGCCACTGCGGTACCACGTTGGCGTAGCCACGGCGGCGGCCGGCGTGCCTAGATCTGTTCCGAAGTGGCGGAAGGGGTGGGATTCGAACCCACGGTTGAGTCGCCCCAACGGCGGTTTTCAAGACCGCTGCCTTAAACCACTCGGCCACCCTTCCCAACATCGCGAACGCCGCGCCTGCAACGACGCGAACGGGGCGCCCGCAAGCAACCGGGCACAGGACGCGTTTGCGCTCCGAAGGCGCTTACGGTTCGCACGCGGTTCTATGATCGCTGCGGCGACCGCGTCAACATGGCGACCCGGTTCAGCACATATGAGACGGCCGGAGCTGTGCGACGCCGATGGTTGCCAGACTCGGCTGGGTTTGTCCGCCAAGGGCTTGGCGCGCCCCGTGGCGTTCGAAGCGCTCGCCTCAATCATTGCGTGCTGTAGGTGAAGGTCAGCCCGACGGGAACGCCGTTCGGCGTGACGGGGAACGGCGCGGCCGCCTTCACCGCCGCTAGCGCCGCGGCGTCGAACGCGGGCATGCCGCTGCCGCGTTTCAATCCTTCGTGGATGAGCGCGCCGGTTCCGTCGACCGTGAAGGAGACTTCGCCCGTGAGCGCGCTGGCGCGCGCCTTCTCGGGCGTGCGCATGTGGCCCATGATCATGCCGTAGAGGATCGACAGATAGGTCGCCTTGGCTTGACCGCCCGAAACGGGAGTCTGTTTCGCGGCGCCGCCGATCTTGTAGTCGGGCATCGGCGTGAAGCTGGCGAATTGATCGCCGAGCGTTTGCGGACGCGGATCGTCGGCGGGTTTCGGCTGCGAGGCCTGACGCTCTTTTTCGGCGCGGCGCGGCGCGGCGGGCGCGACCGCCTCGGCGTTGGGTTTGTCCTCGATCGATTGCCGCGATGCGGTCTCTTCCGGCGGGTCGATGCGGCCGGCGGCCGGCGGCGGGTCGGACGGTTTGGCGGGCGTCGGCGCATGGGTCGCGTCGTCGGGCGCGTCGCGCTCCGTCTGCTCCGCCGTGACGGCGCGCGGCGCGTCGGTCGCGGGCTTCTCGTCGATCGTGGGCGGCGGCGGCTGCGCGGGCTGCGGCGGTTTGGGCGGCGGGGGCGGAGGAGGCGGCGCCTCGACGACGATTTCGACGGGGATTTCCTCCGGCGGCCGCAGCGACGGGGCAGGGCGGTCGAGGCGATAGACGATGTAGAGCCCGCTCAGATGCACGAGAAGGCAGGCCGCTGCGAGGGCGAATTGCCGCGACGCCTTCGCGCGGGTTGCGGGCGACGGCTTCACGAAGCGTTCGTCGGGCCGCGCATCGAGAGGCATGGCGACCCCTACCACGCGGATCGGATTGGCGCACAGGAGGAATCCGGCCGGCGCGGACCCGTTCGACGACGCGAAGCCGCGATCGCCGGGCGCAGGCGATCAACTTTGCCGCCCGTGCCGCAATTTGGGCGTAATTTGCAGGCGATTGACGGTGGGAAACGGCTCGGGCGGGACGATTGGCGGACGGACGGGCGGGGTTAAACGTTTTGCAACCAAAATCGCGCGATTTTATCGCCTGGCGCGTCTTTGCGCCTCCTAGGTCTTGTCGCCCGGCGCAGCCGATCATCGACGGAAAGGAGGCTTTCTGATGCGCCGCTCTGGACCGTCGAGCGTTGCGTATCCCTTCATGTCATTCCGCGTCATTGGCGACCGGCCGCTTGCCGCCTTCGTTCGGCCGCTCCAGCTGTTGACTCTTTGCGCCGCCGTCGGCGGCTGCGCGCAGCAGCCGGGCCGCCAGCGGGTCAGCCGCTCCGGCGAATATTTCCCGAGTTCGATCTACGGCGCCGCAAGCCCTCGCGTCGTGGCGGATGGGCAACCGGTGCCGCGCGGCGGCGGACAGTACCTCGTCGGCCATCCTTATACGGTCGCCGGGCGCCGCTATGTGCCGAGCGACGCGCCGACGCCGAGCCAGGTCGGCATGGCGTCCTACTATGGGTCCGCCTTCCACGGCCGCCGCACGGCCAACGGCGAGGTCTACGACATGGCCTCGGTTTCCGCCGCGCACCCGACCATGCCGCTGCCGAGCTACGTGCGCGTCACCAACCTCGGCAACGGCCGATCGATGATCGTGCGGGTCAACGACCGCGGCCCCTATCATGGCGGCCGCGTGCTCGACGTGTCGCAGCGCGTGGCCGAGGCGCTCGATTTTCGCCGCTACGGCACGGCGCGGGTGCGGGTCGATTATGTCGGGCGCGCCAGTCTCGCCGGCTCCGACGACCGGATGCTGATGGCGACGCTGCGCACCGACGGGCAGCCGGCGATCATGAACGGCGCGCCGTCGGCTCCGACCATGGTCGCCTCGAACGCGCCCGTTGCGCCGCCGCCGCAGCGGCCGGCGCCCCAGCGGGTCGCCGCCTATGTCGCGCCGCGCGAGGCCGAGGACGACGCCGTCGAGCCGCCCCCACCGCATGGGAACGCCCTTCCAATCAACGCGCCGACGCCGCCGAGCCGTCCCTTCGATCTCGGCACCATTCCGGGCGCGGCGACGCCGATCGGCGGCCCGCGTCGCCAGACGGCCGCCATGTTCTTCGCCGGTCCCGAACGCGCGTCCGCACGCGCCGCGTCGCGCGGACCCGTCGCGGCCGACGGCCGGATCGTGACGAGGGACAGGTGAACGCCGCCGCGCGTTGATTTCGCGCCGCCCGCGGCGCACAGTGCGGCGCGAGCCAACGCTGGGCTCTGGTTGCGAGGGTTGCGTGGGTCGTCGTTCGAACTGGCTGACGCAGATCGCCTTCGCGCTGGCCTTGATCGGCTCGATTTCGATTGCGCCGCAGGCGTTCGCGGAGACGGCGGCGTTTCAGACGAGCGCGCCGAGCGCCATCCTGATCGATTCCGCCACCGGCTCGACGCTGTTCGAAAAGAATGCCGACGCGCCCTGGGCGCCGGCCTCCACGGTCAAACTGATGACGGCGGAACTCGTCTTCCGCGAGATCGCCGAAGGCCGGCTCAAACTCGACGACGAATTCACGGTGAGCGAAAACGCCTGGCGCGCCGGCGGCGCCTTGGCGCGCGGCTCGACCATGTTCGCCGCGGTCCATTCGCGCATTCGCGTCGAGGACTTGATCCGCGGCCTCGTCGTCGTCTCGGGCAACGACGCCGCGATCGTCCTGGCCGAAGGCGTCGCGGGAACGGAGAGCGCGTTCGTCAAGCGCATGAACGAGCGCGCCGCTCAATTGGGCTTCACCCATCTGAGTTTCGGGAATGTCTGGGGCAAAGACGATCCCGGGCAGCGCGTCGACGCGCGCGAAATGGCGATGCTGGCGGACCACATCATCAAGACCTACCCGGCGCTCTATCGCTATTTTGGCGAAAAGGAGTTCGCCTGGGGGCGAATCAAGCAGCCGAACCGCAATCCGCTGATCCCGATGAACATCGGCGTCGATGGGCTCAAGACCGGCAACATCGACGCCGCCAGCGGCTACGGCATCGTCGCCTCCGCGGTCGAAGACGATCAGCGCCTCATCCTGGCGATGTATGGCGCGCGCAACGCCAAGGAGCGTGCCGAAGAGGCGCGCAAGATGCTGCAATGGGGTTTCCGATCGTTCGAATCGCGAACGGTCTTCAAGGCCGGCGAGACCGTCGGATCGGCGCGGCTCTTCGGTGGAGCGGCGCTGAGCGTCCCGCTGGTCACCGAGAAGGAGGTTCGCATCCTGACGCCGCGCGGCTCGACGGAACGGCTGACGGGGCAGGTGGTCTACGACGGGCCGATTGCGGCGCCGATCGACGCCGGCCGCGAGATCGCGCGCGTCAAGATTTCGCGCGGGCAGACGCTGGCGATCGACGCGCCGTTGCAGGCGGCCGAAAGCGTGCCGCAGGGACCGCTTTACCGGCGCGCGTTCGATTCCGCGCTCGAGCTCGGCCATAACCTCGTGACGACGTACGTCTTCAAGAAATGAGTGTCGCGAGGCGTGCGCGCCACGGCCGATTCATCACCCTGGAAGGCGGCGAGGGCGCCGGCAAGTCGACGCAGGCGTCGCGGCTCGGCGCGCGGCTGACGGCGCTTGGCCTCGAATGCGTCCTGACGCGCGAGCCGGGCGGCTCGCCGGGCGCCGAGCGGTTGCGCGAGGCGCTGCTGTCGGGCGCCGTCGCCGCGCTGGGTCCGGCGGCGGAGGCGCTCGTGTTTTCAGCCGCCCGCATCGACCATCTGGACATCACGATCCGCCCCGCTCTGGCCCGCGGCGCCTGGGTCGTTTGCGACCGTTTCATCGACTCGACGCGCGCCTATCAGGGCTCCCAAGGCGGCCTCGACCCGACCTTGGTCGAGGCGCTGGAGCGCGTGACGATCGGCGACATGCGCCCGAACCTGACCATCGTGCTCGACCTGCCGCCCGACGTCGGACTGGCGCGGGCGGCCGAGCGGCGGGGCGCCGGTCGGGCGGATCGCTTCGAGCAGGAGACGCTCGCGTTTCACGAAGGCTTGCGGCGCGCCTTCATGGCGATCGTCGCCGCCGAGCCAGACCGCTGCGTCGCGGTCGACGCCCTGCAGAGCGAAGCCGACGTGGCGCGCGACGTCTGGGCCTGTGTGACCGACCGCCTGCATCCGGAACGCTGGCGCGGTCCGACGGCCGCGCGGGCGGCGGAGCGAACCGGACGGTGAGGCGGGTTCGCGACGACGAAGCGCCGCCGGAAAGCGACGCCTGGGACAACGTCCCGCACCCCCGCCATGCTTCGGCGCTGTACGGGCACGCGGCGGCCGAACGGACGCTGCTCGACGCTTATCGCGCCGGCCGTCTGCCGCAATCCTGGATCCTGGGCGGCCCCGAGGGCGTCGGCAAGGCGACGCTCGCCTGGCGCTTCGCACGGTTCCTGTTCGCCCATCCCGATGCGAGCGCCGCCGCGGTCCAGACTGCGCACACGCTCGACGTCGACACCGATCACCCGGTCGCCACGAAACTCGCCGGCTTGGCGCTCGGCGACCTGTTCGTTCTGCGGCGGGAATGGAACGCAAAAGCGCGACCCGCCAAGCATTTTTCGGACATTCGCGTCGACGACGTACGCGCCGCCGCGGAGCTTTTCCGCCTGGCGGCGTCCTCCGGCGGCTGGCGCGTGTGCATCGTCGACAGCGCGGACGATCTCAATCGCAACAGCGCGAACGCGCTGTTGAAGCTCATCGAGGAGCCGCCGCCGCGCTCGCTGTTCCTGTTCGTCTCGCAAAGGCCTGGGCAAATCCTGCCGACGATCCGATCGCGCTCGCGCCTGCTGATGCTGCATCCGCTCGCCGTCGACGACGTGACCCGGACCGTTCTGTCGCTCGGATCGCCGTGGAGCGACGACCTGGAGGCCGTCTCGGCCGCAAGCGCGCTTTCGCGCGGCTCGGTGCGCCGCGCGCTCCGGCTGCTCGACGCCGAGCGCCGCGCCTTCGAACAGAGGGTCTCGCGGCTGCTCGACGGGTTGCCGCGCGTCGATTGGGGGCAGGTCCATGCGCTCGGCGACAGTGTCGCGCGCGCCGACGGCGTCGAGGATTACGAGGCTTTGATCGGCGCTGTGCTTGAATGGCTCGACGGACGAGTGAACGCGACGGGGGCGGCCTCCTCGCGCCTTGCGCGCTATGCCGAGGTATGGGAAAAAGTCGCGGCGTCGGTGCGAGAAACCGAGGCGCTGAACCTCGACAAACGCCCGCTCGTCCTATCGATTTTCTCCGATCTGGCGGTCGCCGAACAGGCGGCCCGGGGTTGACCAAGCGTCGGGGGTCGCGCCGCGGTGACGCGCCTGTCACGGGATACAGCATGGCCGCGCCGCGGACCTTCTACATCACCACGGCGATCCCCTACGCCAATGGCGCGCCGCATATCGGGCACGCCTATGAGCGGATTGCGACCGACGCCATCCAACGCTTCATGCGGCTCGACGGCCGCGATGTCCTGTTCGTCACCGGCATGGACGAGCACGGCCTCAAGATGCAGCAGACCGCGCAGCGCGAGGGATCGACCCCGCAAGCGCTGGCAGACCGGACGGCGGCGCTCTTCGAGCGTATGGGCGAGACGCTGAACGCCGGAGCGGACGATGTCGTGCGCACCACGCAGCCGCGCCACTATGCGGCGTCGAAGGCCATTTGGGAGCGGATGGTCGCCAACGGCGACATCTATCTGAGCAAGTACGAGGGCTGGTACTCGGTCCGCGACGAGGCCTACTACGACGCGGGCGAACTCAGCGACGGTCCCGACGGCCAAAAGCTGTCGCCGCAGGGGACGCCCGTCGAGTGGGTCGCGGAAGAAAGCTACTTCTTCAAGCTGTCCGCCTACGCCGAGCGCTTGCTGACGCACTACGCGGATCACCCGGATTTCGTCACACCGGAAAAGTATTTCAACGAAATCAAAGCGTTCGTTAAACGCGGCCTGTCCGACCTCTCGATCAGCCGCACGACGTTCGATTGGGGCGTGCCCGTTCCCGGCGATCCCAGGCACGTCATGTACGTGTGGGTCGACGCGCTGACGAATTATCTGACCGCGACGGGCTATCCCGACGCAGATTCGCCGCGCGCCAAATACTGGCCGGCCGACGCGCATGTGATCGGCAAGGACATCACCCGCTTTCACGCGATCTATTGGCCGGCGTTCCTGATGTCGGCCGGTCTGGAGCCGCCCAAGCAGATCGTCGTGCATGGCTTCCTGTTCAACAAGGGCAAGAAGATGTCGAAGTCGGTCGGCAATGTGATCGACCCTTTTACGCTTGCCGCGCACTACGGCGTCGATCAATTGCGCTATTTCTTCCTGCGCGAGGTTCCGTTCGGGCAGGACGGCAATTACTCGCATGAGGCGATCGTCAACCGGATCAACGCCGATCTCGCGCACGACCTCGGCAATCTAGCGCAGCGGTCGCTCTCGATGGTCGCGCGCAATTGCGAGGGCAGGGCGCCGGCGCCCGGGCCGCTCGCCGCAGCCGACGAGGCGCTGCTGGCGGAGGCCTGGGGCCTGGCCGATCGCGCCCGCACGGCGATGGGCGAGTTCGCCCTTCACACGGTCCTTGCCGACGTCTGGAAGGCGGTCGCCGCAGCCAATCGCTACTTCGCCGCCGAGGAGCCCTGGAAGCTCGCCAAGACCGATCGCGTCCGAATGCAAACCGTCTTGTGGACGACGCTCGAAGCCCTGCGCAACATTGCGCTTGTCGTTCAACCGGTCGTTCCCGACGGCGCGGCTCAATTGCTGGATCAATTGGGCGTCGCGGCCGATATGCGGACGTTTGCCTCGGTCGGGCCGCAAAACCGGCTGGCGGCGGGCGTGGAATTGCCGGCGCCCAGGCCGATTTTCCCGAAATACGTCGAGCCGGACGCCCCGCCGGCGGCCGAAGGCGCGACCTGATGCTGATCGACTCGCATTGCCATCTCGATTTTCCCGAGCTCGCCGACGATCGCATCGGCGTGCTCTCGCGGGCGCGCGAGGCGGGCGTCGGCCGCCTGATTACGATCGCCACATCGATCGCCAAATACGACGCGTATCGCGCGATCGCCGAAGAAAACGAGGACGTTTGGTTCACGATCGGCGTGCATCCGCATCATGCGAACGCAGAGCCCGATACGATGGTCGATGACATCATCCGCAAGGTCCAGCATCCTCGCTGCGTCGGCATCGGGGAAGCCGGCCTCGACTATCATTACGACGACACGCCGCACGATGTCGCTGAGCGGGTGTTCCGCACGCATATCGCCGCCGCTCGCGAGACCGGGCTGCCGCTCGTCATCCATTCTCGCGACGCCGACGCCGACATGGCGCGCATCTTGCGCGACGAGATGGGGAAGGGCGCGTTCAAGGCGGTGCTCCATTGCTTTACTTCGGGCGCCAGCTTGGCGAAGACAGGCGTCGACCTTGGTCTCAGTCTCTCGTTTTCGGGCGTGCTGACGTTCAAGAACTCCGACACCTTGCGCGCGATCGCCGGCGACACGCCCCTCGACCGTCTGCTGGTCGAGACCGACGCGCCGTTCCTCGCGCCGGTCCCCTACCGCGGCAAACGCAACGAGCCGGCCTTCGTCGCCGCCACGGCCGCCAAGCTGGCCGAGGTCAAAGGCGTTTCCGAGGAGGACCTCGCCGCCGCGACGACGGCGAACGCGGTTCGGCTGTTCTCGAAAATGCCGGCGATCGCCGCATGAACCCGAGGATCCGCATCCTTGGCTGCGGGTCGTCGGGCGGCGCGCCGCGCGTGGCCCAGGGCTGGGGCGTCTGCGATCCGGCCAATCCGAGAAACCGCCGGCGCCGTTGCTCCATCCTCGTCGAAATCGGCGGCGCGGAGGGGACGACCCGCGCGCTGGTCGACACCTCGCCCGATCTGCGCGAACAATTGCTCGACGCGGCCGTCGACTCGCTGGACGCGATCTTGTGGACGCACTCGCACGCCGACCATACCCACGGGATCGACGATGTCCGGCCGCTGGTCATTCACCGCCGCGGGATGCTCGACGCCTGGATGGACGAGCCGACCAGCGCCGTCGTTCGGACGGGCTTCGGCTACATCTTTGAGAGCCCCGACCGTCGCGTGTATCCGCCCTTGTTGAACGAACGTCGGCTCGTCGCCGGGCGCGCCTGCTTCATAGAAGGCGCCGGCGGCGCGATGGAGGCGACGCCGATCCAACTCGATCACGGCACGATCCCCTCGCTTGGCTTTCGCTTCGGCGATGTGGCCTATTCGCCGGACCTGGTGCGCATTCCACCCGAAAGCCTGTCGGCCTTCGAAGGGCTGGATCTGTGGATCATCGATGCGCTGCGCTACAGAGCGCATCCAACGCATCTGTCGATCGCCGACGCCCTGGATTTGATCGGCCAGATGAAGCCGAAGCGCGCGGTGCTGACCAATCTCAGCACCGAGGTCGATTACGAGACCCTGCGGGCCGAACTGCCGCCGCGCGTCGAACCGGCCTTTGACGGGATGGTTCTGGAAAGCTGAGGCCGGTCCGCGCGTTGCGCCACCCGAACGCGTCACGACGCTGCGGGCCGCTTTGCGAAGCGACGCTGGCCGACCCCGGGTTCCGGCAGGCCGCCGAACTCGCCGAACCCATCGCGGGCGCAAGATAGCCAAGCGGCTTGGTTTCGAGCGCTGCGAAAAAGTCGAACCCATTCACCACGTTTCTCAGCGCTCCCTTCACGATGCGGTCCGATGATCGGCGTTCGGCCAGCGGGAAACGCGGCCGAAAGCGCCTTTCTCCAGTATTTCAAACACAAGGATTTAAGTTCCATAATATTCATTATGCGATTTTCCTTCCTATTCTTGAGGACGAGGATGTCCCGTAAACCCACAAGGAACCCGCCTCGTGGTTTAGGCGCCCCATCGGATGGCGAGAATTTCGCGGGCTGCATTCGGGCGTCCGCTACCGCAGAGTTTTAAGGCGGCCTCGCGCGCCATGCCCGCTGTTGCGGGTCTCTGCCGGGTCGATGCGAAATTGCTGGATTGGCGGTCGCGGCGCCATAAAAATGCGCTAATTTTTTTTATTACGCCGTAGCCAATCCCGTGCTCGTATGGCTATATTGCCGAGTAGCGGCGCGTGGACTTACGGCAGATTCTCTATTGAAGCCCTCACCGGCTCGATATCAGGACTTGGAACGGACGGAGCCATGTTCCGCCCGAACTTTGTTGTGTCTGACGACGCGACGCGAGGGCGATCAAAGGGATTTCTGGCCACGCCGGCGGGGACGGGTTGAGCAATGAGCAAGGGTAAGGATTTTCGGCCACGCAAGCGTGGCTTTGATGACGATGACGGACCTCCGTCCTATGATAACAGGCCGGCGCGGCCGATGTCACGTCCGCCGATGGGCGGTGGGTTCGGCGGTGCTCCGGACATGCTGGCCGGCGCGTCGACGGCGCCTTCGGTCGACGCCACGGTCAAGTGGTTCAAAGCCGATAAGGGCTTCGGCTTCGTCGAACTCGCCAACGGGGCCGGCGACGCGTTCCTGCATGTCGGCGCGCTCCAATCGTCGGGGTACGAGACCGTGCCTCCGGGCTCGAAGATGAAGGTCATCGTGACCCAGGGCATGAAGGGCGCCCAGGTGTCGCGCGTGCTCGAAGTCGACACGTCGAGCGCCCAGGAGACGCCGCAGCGCCGCTTCGACGGCCCGCGGCCGCCGCGCCGCGCGCCGGATCCCTCGACGGCCATCGAGGTCGCCGGCACGGTCAAGTGGTTCGATGAGACGAAAGGCTTCGGCTTCGTCGCCAGCAATGACGGCGGAAAGGACGTTTTCGTCCACATCTCCGTCCTGCGTCCCGCCAATATCGCGCACTTGGCGGAGGGCCAGCCGGTCAGCATGCGCGTGGTCGATACGCCCAAAGGGCGGGAAGCCGTCTCCATCGCTCTCGCCTGATCGGCGCAACGACCTCGATTGAAAGCGGCGGACCTGTCCGCCGCTTTTGTTTTCGCTCGACGAGTCTTTGGGAGGCGCGATGCAGGCGAGCCGCGACATCAACGCCCTGCTCGCGATCATGGCGGCGTTGCGGACGCCGGGCTCCGGTTGCCCTTGGGATCTCGATCAGACGTTCGCGACCATAGCGCCCTACACGATCGAAGAGGCCTGCGAGGTCGCCGACGCCATCGAACGCGGCGATATGGGCGATCTCGCGGAGGAATTGGGCGACGTCCTGCTGCAGGTCGTCTTCCACGCTCGCATGGCGGAGGAACAAGGCCTGTTCGACTTTGGCGCGGTGGTCCAAGGCGTTTGCGAGAAGCTCGTTCGTCGCCATCCGCATGTGTTCGGCGATGCGCGCGATCTGGCGCCGGCCGAGGTCGCCAAGCTGTGGGGCGAGATCAAGGCGCAGGAGAAAGCGGCTCGCCGCGCCGCGCACGCCGCGGCCGGTCTCCCCGAGGAGGCCCACGCGACAGGCGCGCTCGCGGGCGTTCCCGCCGCCCTGCCCGGTCTCGCCCGCGCCGTGAAGCTTCAGCGCAAGGCTTCGGCGGTCGGCTTCGACTGGAACGATGCGCGGCTCGTGCTCGAAAAAATCCGGGAAGAGACGTGCGAACTCGATGAGGCGCTGGCCTCCAACGACAAAACGGCCTTGCGAGAAGAAATCGGCGATCTTCTGTTCGCCGTCGCGAATTTGGCTCGCCATGTCGATGTCGATCCGGACTCGGCGCTGCGCGGGACCAACGCCAAATTCGAGCAGCGCTTCGCACATATCGAAGCGAGACTCGCCGCCAACGGCAAGACGCCCGCGGACGCCAGTCTCGATTCAATGGAGGCGCTCTGGATCGACGCCAAGCGCCGCGAGCGGAGCGCCTGATCTCTATTCGGCCGGCCGCGCCAAAACGATCGGCTGGTCGCCTCGGGGCGCGCGTAGCGGGCGCGCGGACGGGAACCGTCGCAGCAGGCGTTCCGCCTGCGCGGGCGGCGCGCGCACCGTCATCGTCGTGTCGCCGTTGCGCCCCGTCCGGCGCGAGAGCACCTCGGCCCTCTCGTGAAGCCAGGCGAGCCCCTCGCCGTCCGCGGCCGCGACGCGGACCTCGTAGGTCGGATGTCCCGCCGACAGCCGCGCCTCGATCGAAGCGAGGAGTTCGTCGACCCCCTCGCCGGTCACCGCCGATAGGACCGCCGGCCGAACATCCGCGCGCCGGCGCCCGGCGGCGTTGAGCAGGCGCTGCCGCCCGAGCGCGTCGACGAGATCGAGCTTGTTCCAGACCTCGATCAGACGCGGATCGTCGGGCGCGATTCCGAGATCGGCGAGGATGGCTCCGACGTCCGCGCTTTGCGCATCCGTTTCCTCGTGCGAGATGTCGCGCACATGCAGAATGACGTCGGCTTCGATCACCTCTTCAAGCGTGGCGCGAAACGCCGAAACCAGCATCGTCGGCAGATCGGAAATGAACCCCACAGTATCGGAGAGCATGATTTTCGCGCCATGCGGCAGGCGCACCGCGCGCAATGTCGGGTCGAGCGTAGCGAAGAGCATGTCTTTCGCCAACGCCTCGGCGTTCGTCAGACGGTTGAACAGTGTCGATTTGCCGGCGTTCGTGTAGCCGACGAGCGCGACGATCGGAAACGGAACCTCACGCCGGCTCGACCGATGCAGGCCGCGCGTTCTTTTGACGCCTTCGAGATCCTTTTCGAGCCGCGCGATGCGCTCCTGGATGAGCCGGCGGTCGGCCTCGATCTGCGTCTCGCCCGGGCCGCCAAGAAAGCCGAACCCGCCGCGCTGGCGCTCGAGGTGGGTCCACGAGCGGACAAGGCGGCTTTTCTGGTAGGCGAGATGGGCGAGTTCGACCTGCAGCACGCCCTCGCGGGTCCGGGCGCGGCGGCCGAAGATTTCCAGAATCAGACCCGTGCGATCGATGACCTTCGCGCCGAGCGCCTTTTCGAGGTTGCGTTGCTGGGCGGGCGACAGCGCGCAGTCGAACATGACGAGGTCGATCTCGCCCTCTTTCGCCTGCGCGGCGATTTCCTCTAATTTCCCCGCGCCGATAAAGGTCGCCGGCCGAATTTGATTCATCGAGACGACGCTCGCGTCGACGACGTTGAGATCGATCGCGCGCGTCAGTCCAACGGCTTCGGCGAGCCGCGCGTCGAACGAGCGCAACGCGGCGGGTTCATCCGCGCGTCCGCGGGCGCGATCGGTCAGGTAGGGGCCGACCACGAGCGCCCGGGTATGGCTCGCGCGTTCGCGCTCCAGGGTGAACCCGTCTTGGGCTGTCGGACGCAAAGCCTCCCTACGATCGGCTCTCAACTCTTCTCCGGCTCTTCGGCGGGTTCGAACATTTGCAGCGGGGCGCCCGGCATGATCGTCGAAATCGCATGCTTGTAGACGAGCTGTGAGTGACCGTCCCGACGCAGCAGAACGCAGAAATTGTCAAACCACGACACCACGCCCTGGAGCTTAACGCCGTTGACGAGGAAAATGGTCAAAGGAATTTTTTGTTTGCGAACGTAATTGAGGAATGTGTCCTGGAGGTTCTGGGGTCGTTCGGTCGGCATTTTCTATTTCTCCGTGCTGTCGCGCGCCCGACGAAGAACGGCCGGGCTTGGGCGAACGGCGACCAGAGGAATGTTGTGCGCTGCACCACGCGCGTCAAGACCGAAGGCGCGGATAAGGTAAAGCCCGCTGCTGCGGCGGCGTTCACTTCGCCATCTCGTGAAAGCGAGCCCGAAGCCGCAGCGTGAGCGCGCCGGGCCGCCCGTCGCCGACCGGACGTCCGTCGATCGCGACGACCGGCGCCAGGATGGTGGTCGCGCCGGTAAGAAAAGCCTCAGTCGCGGCGTGCGCCTCGGCAAGCGAGAAGGCGCGTTCTTCGAGCCGGAGGCCGTCGGCGCGCAGCAGGTCGAACAGCGTCTCCCGGGTGACGCCCTTGAGAATGCCCTGGTCCGCCTGCCGCGTGACGATTGCGCCCGACGGCGAAACGATCCAGGCGTTGCAGGAGGCGCCCTCCGTGATCATGCCGTCGGCGTCGAAAAACCAGGCTTCGTCCGCACCCTGGTCCCGAGCCGCCTGCCGCGCGAGGACGTTCGGCAGAAGCGAGATCGATTTGATGTCGGGGCGCCGCCAACGCAGATCCGGCATCGTCACGACCCGCACGCCGGCCTCCGCGCGCGCTTGCGCCTTCTGCGGATCGAGCGAACGCGCGCTGACGACGAGGCTCGGCTTGACGGCCGGTTTCGGGAAGGCGTGGTCGCGTCGCGCCACGCCGCGCGTGACCTGCAAGTAGACCATGCCGTCGACCACCCGATTCTTGGCGACGATCTCGCCGATGATCAACAGCAACGCGGGCCGCGCCATCGACGCTGCGATCGCCAGCGCCGCAAGCGAGCGATCGAGGCGATTGAGGTGGCGTTCGGCGTCGACCAGCCGACCGAGGCGCACTTCGAAAACTTCGTAGACGCCATCGGAGAACTGGTAGCCGCGATCTTCGACATCGACCTTCGCGGCGCCGCGCGGGCGGTAGCGGCCGTTGACATACGTCCATCGGCTCATCGGTCAGTCGATGTTCAGCGACTTGAGCTTGCGATGCAGCGCCGAGCGCTCCATGCCGATGAATTCCGCCGTTCGCGAGATGTTGCCGCCGAAGCGGTTGATTTGCGCGATGAGATATTCCCGCTCGAACACTTCGCGCGCATCGCGCAGCGGCAAGCTCATCAGCCGTTCGCCTCCTGCGCCGTTGGGCGTCGCCGGCACGAGCGCGCCGATCTCGGACGGCAGCATGTCGGCGCTGATCTCCGCGTTGGGATCGCCCGCAGCCAAGATCATCAGTCGTTCGATGTTGTTGCGGAGTTGGCGCACGTTGCCGGGCCAGTCGTGCGACTGCAGCACAGCCATCGCATCCTCGCCGATCTTGCGTCGCGCCATGCCGGTCGATCCGCAAATCTGCTCCATGAAGAACTCGACGAGTTCGGGGATATCGTCGCGACGCTCGGCCAATCCCGGCACGCGAATGGGGACGACGGCGAGGCGATGAAACAGATCTTCGCGGAAGGTCCCCTCCTCGATCGCCGCGCTGATGTCGCGGCTCGTCGAGGAGATCACGCGCACGTCGACATGCACGCGCGTCGCGCCGCCGACGCGCTGGAAGTTTTGATCGGTCAGCACGCGCAGGATCTTGTTCTGCGTCTCGCGCGGCATGTCCGTCACTTCATCGAGATAGAGCGTCCCGCCATGCGCCTCTTCCAGGGCGCCGACTTTGCGTTGACGGCCGTCCTCGGTCTCCGAACCGAACAGTTCGAGCTCCATCGAATCCGGCGTAATGGTCGCGGCGCTGATGACGACGAAGGGGCCGGACGCCCGCGCCGAAACATCGTGGATGGCGCGCGCCGTGAGTTCCTTGCCGGCGCCTGAGGCGCCGCTGATCAGGATGCGCGAGTTGGCGGGACCCGCTCGTTCGATCACCTGGCGCAGATGGCCGACCGTGCTCGAGCCGCCGACGATCCGGTTGCTCGCGCCGGCCCGCGTGCGCAGATCGCTGACCTCGCGGCGCAGCCGCGACGTCTCCAGGGCCCGCTCGGCGACAAGAACAAGCCGGTCCGCCTTGAACGGCTTCTCGATGAAGTCGTACGCCCCGTCGCGGATGGCGGCGACGGCGGTCTCGATGTTGCCGTGGCCCGAGATCATCACCACCGGCAAGTTGGGATGCTGCTCCTTGATGACGCTAAGAAGTTGCAATCCATCGAGCCGCGATCCCTGCATCCAGATGTCGAGGAAGACGAGGTGCGGTCGCCGCGCCGTGATCGCGTCGAGAGCTTCATCCGAGTTACGCGCGGCTCGGGTCTTGTGGCCCTCGTCGGACAGAATGCCCGACACGCCGTCGCGAATGTCCGCCTCGTCGTCAACAATGAGAATATCGCTCGCCATGGCTCGCGCTTACCTTTCGATCGATCAGTCTGAATGAGCGGGCCCGGCGGGAGGCCGTCCCTGTCTTGGGAAAAAGCAATGCACGCGCGCGCCGATCCCCGATGGCGCATCCAATAGTTCCACGCCGCCACCGTGGTCCTCGATGATTTTGGCGACGATCGGGAGACCGAGGCCGGTCCCTTCCGCGCGCGACGTCACATAGGGCTCGAGCAGGCGGCTGCGATTTTCGCGGGGGAACCCTTTGCCGTTGTCGATCACGTCGATCGAGACGATGTCGCGGCTGTCGAGCGACAGATTGACTTCGATCTTCGGCGCGACGCCTTCGCGCCGGCCGCCCTCGCCGATGCCCTCGGTGGCGTTCTTGACGACATTCGTCAGGGCCTGCGACAGCAGTCGCCGATCGAACGAGGCGAGCACCGGCGCGGCGGGCAGATGTTCGGCGATCTCGATGTCCTGATGGCCGACGCGCATCAGGAAGAGCACCTGCTTGATGCACTCGCCCACGTCCTCTTCGGCGAGACGCGCGCGCGGCATACGGGCGAAGGACGAGAATTCGTCGACCATCCGTTTGATGTCGTCGACCTGGCGCACGATCGTATCGGTGCATTGGTCGAAGACCTCGCGGTCTTCCGTGATGACGCGACCGTATTTGCGCTTGATGCGTTCCGCCGACAGTTGGATCGGCGTCAGCGGGTTCTTGATTTCGTGCGCTATGCGCCGCGCCACGTCCGCCCACGCGGATGTGCGCTGGGCGGCGACAAGCTCCGTGATGTCGTCGAGCGTCACGACGACGCTTCGTTCCGTCTGGCCCGGCTGCTCGCTCGTCACGCGGACATTGAGGATGCGCTCGCGCCCCTCGCGCGCGAGCGTGATTTGGCCTTGGTAGAGGCGCGCCCGCGACGCCTTCGCCTCGGCGAGCAAAGAAAGCAATTCCGGGATCAGCGCGCCGACCGGCTGTCCGATGTGATCGCCCGGATCGGCGCCGTCGGCGAGCAGGCGCCGGGCCGAGGGGTTGATGACGGTCACGCGTTCGCGCTCGTCGACTCCGATGATCGCCGCCGGGACGCCCGACAACACCGCCTCGGTGAACATGCGCCGCTCGTCGATGACCCGGTTGGCCGAGATCAGGCGGTTCTGCTGCAGGCGCAGTTCCGACGTCATGTTGTTGAACGTCTCGCTGAGACTCGCCATGTCGCCGTCGTCGCCGCGCACCGGCACCTGCACGTAGAGATTGCCGGCGGAGACTTGGTCGGTCGCCGAGATCAGGCGGCGGATCGGCGTGACGAGGCGCGTGGCGAAGGAAAGCCCCAGCCAGATCGCCGAGAGCACCATGATGAGCGCGATCAGCACGAACATCGTGGCGAAGGCGAGCTGGATGTTGGCGCGGTTGGCGTCGAAGATCTCGTAGAGATTGATCAGCGTCGCCGCCTGCGCGGGAAACTCGATGGCGAAGGGGTCGATCGGACGCGCGGCGTAGAGGAACGTGTCGTCGAAATTGTCGACGGGGCTCAAGGCGACGAAGGTGCGCCCCTCGTCGGTGATCAGGCATTGCGGCTCGTTCTTACGGGCGTCCTCGAAGTCGCTCGCCTCGGGTCGTACGACCGTGGGAACGCGCGCGGCGGGCGGCGCAGGCGTCGTCGATCCCGCCACGGCCGGCGCGTTGTCGACCCGAGGCGCGGCGCGCGCGAGGATGGAACCGTCCGGCTTGATCAGCGCTGCGACGCGAAAGCCGAGAAAGCGCGCCCGCGAGTCGAAGAACTCGTCGAAGAAATTGCGATTGGCGTCGAACGCCTGGCGCGCGTGCGACATGTCGAGCGCGGTGAGATGCGTTTCGCCGAGCAGCGAGCGGCATTGCGACTCGCGAAACAGACGCGCCGCCTCGGCGGTGTTGTAGACGAAGCCGCGCACGTCCTGCATGAAGGCCGGGTTCAGCGTGCGGTCGAGCGTGATCGACCCGACGATGGCGATCAACACGGCGGGCGCCGCGGCGATGATCGAGAACAGGCGCACGACGCGCAAATGCAGGCCCGCCGCAGCCGCATGCGCGCGCCGCGCCGAAATGAGCCGCCACAATTCGACGCCCATCAGGATGAGCAGGATCGCGATGATGGCGAGGTTGGCCATGAACAGGCCGACGACGACGCGCCCGGTCGGCTGGATCGGCGTGTAGTTGGCGAAGATGAGCAGCGTCGCGAACGCCAGCAGCGCCGCCAGGCTCACCACGATAGGGCCGAACCGGGCCAGCGCCCGCTGCTCGCGCCGTTGTGGGTCGGGAAGCGTCTGTGGACTGGCTGTCGTCTGAGTCATGACCCGCTTGCATCGGCTTAAGGGCCGCGCCAGCCGGGCGGGGCCGTACGACGCTTCGCGTCGTCCGGCGTAGGGTACTCCTGATCGCGCCCAGCGTTCGTGGCCTATATACAACGCTGTTGCCGAATTGCGACAATTTGAGGGTGGCTCTACGGCCAGCCTGCGGTTGTCAGCGCGAGGTTCGCATCAGTCGAACGTCGAGGTCGCGAACCTTCTTGCGCAGCGTGTTTCGGTTCAGGCCCAAAAGTTCGGCGGCTTTGATCTGGTTGCCGCGCGTCGCCGCCAACGCCACGGAAATCAACGGATATTCGACTTCCCTCAGAATGCGATGGTAGAGGCCCGGCGGCGGCAGCTTGTCGCCCGCGTCGCGGAAGATGCGCGACAGGTGATGCTCGACGGTCAGCGACAGGCTGCTGTCGTCGATCTGGGCCGCCGCGGCCCCGGCGAGACCCGCCGGCTGGCCTTGCTGAGGCCGCGCAGGCGGCGCCGGGAGGGTCGTGTCGAAGCCCAGTTCCGATTCGACCAGCGGCTCGGAGATGACTTCCTGCGGATAGAGCGCCGCAAGCCGCCGGATGAGATTTTCGAGTTCGCGAATGTTGCCGGGCCAACGGTGCTTCTTCATCCGGTCGAGCGCGCCGTTGTCCATGGATTTCAGCGGCAGACCTTCTTGTGCGGCAAGCGCGAAGAAGTGGCGAACCAGATCGGGCACGTCTTCGCTGCGTTCTCGCAGCGGCGGCAGGCGCAGCGGCACGACGTTCAGGCGGAAGAACAGGTCTTCACGGAACAGCCCCTGCTGGATGAGGATGCGCAGGTCCTTGTTGGTCGCGGCGACGATGCGCACGTTGGTCTTGATCGGCGTGCGCCCGCCGACGGTCGTATATTCCCCCTGCTGGAGGACGCGCAGCAAGCGCGTCTGCGCTTCCATCGGCATGTCGCCGATCTCGTCGAGGAACAGGGTGCCGCCTTCGGCCTGCTCGAAGCGGCCCGCGGAGCGCGCGTTGGCGCCGGTGAAGGCGCCTCGCTCGTGGCCGAAGAGCTCGCTCTCGATCAGGTCGCGCGGGATCGCCGCCATGTTGATCGCGACGAATGGGCCCTTGGCGCGCTTGCCGTAATCGTGCAACGCGCGGGCGACGAGTTCCTTGCCGGTGCCGGACTCGCCGGTGATCATGACGGTGAGATCCGTCTGCATCAGCCGCGCGAGCGTTCTGTAGATTTCCTGCATCGCGGGGGAGCGGCCGACGAGCGGGATGCCGTCGATGTCCTCGCTTTTCTCGCGATTGGGCCGCTTGCGCGGCTCGCTTAACGCGCGACCGACGATGGCGATCAGTTCTTTCAGGTCGAATGGCTTCGGCAGGTAATCATAAGCCC
Organism: Beijerinckiaceae bacterium; assembly: GCA_965276595.1. Classification (GTDB taxonomy): domain Bacteria; phylum Pseudomonadota; class Alphaproteobacteria; order Rhizobiales; family Beijerinckiaceae; genus Terripilifer. Next base: position 367,810 of record CBDIBA010000012.1, on the reverse strand, counting down.
CGCGCTCGGACGCCTTGATCGCGGTCATGAAGGTATTCTGCGCGCTCATGACGATGATCGGCAGCTCGGGCCGCAGTTTCTTGATGCGCGGCAGCAGTTCGAACGCGTTCTCGTCGGGCATCACCACGTCGGTGATGATGAGATCGCCTTCGCCTTCCTGAACCCACCGCCAAAGGGTCGAAGCCGTGCCGGTGACTCGAGCCTCATAGCCGGCGCGGGCGAGCGCTTGGCTGATGACCGTTCTGATCGCGGCGTCGTCGTCCGCAACGAGAATGTGTCCGGTCGGCATGAACGCTTGCTCTCCTGCCGACGCGCGGCGGCTTGCTGACTATTTGCTGGCGGCGGCCCGGCCGTCGGTCGGCGAATGCATCGGCATCAGCACGCGGAACACCGTTCGCCGTGGATGAGATTCGCATTCGACGATCCCGCCGTGGTCGCCTATGATTTTGGCGACAAGTGCAAGACCGAGGCCAGTCCCGCTCGCTTTGTTGGTGACGAACGGATCGAAAAGGTGCTCGACGATGTCGGGCGGAACGCCCGGGCCGTTGTCGCGCACGCAGATTTCGAGCGGCAGGCTGACCGGCGTGCTCGATGTGCGGGTCTTCAGCCGGACGCCGTGGCGAAACGCCGTCGAGACTTCGATCTCGCCGTCGATGGCGTCCTGCCCGATCGCCTCGGCGGCGTTCTTGATCAGGTTCAGGAAAACCTGGATCAACTGGTCGCGATTGGCGAACAGCGGCGGCAGCGAGGGATCGTAGGATTCGACAAAGCGGATATGCCGGGCGAAGCCCGCCTGCCCCAGCCGTTTGACGCGATCGATCACCGCGTGAATGTTGACGCTTTCGCGCTCGATCGGGCGTTCGTCCGAGAACGCTTCCATCCGATCGACGAGCTTCACGATGCGGTCCGTCTCGTCGCAGATGAGACGGGTCAGCGCGCGGTCTTGGTCGGTGATCGAGGCTTCCAGGAGCTGCGCCGCGCCGCGAATGCCCGACAGCGGGTTTTTGATCTCGTGCGCCAGCATCGCCGCCAGAGCCGAAACCGATCGCGCTGCCCCCCGATGCGTCAATTGCCGGTCCATCTTGTCGGCGATTGTCCGTTCCTTGAGCATGATGATGACGCATTCGCCATTTCCCGGCAGCGGCGCCGCATGAACGTCCACGATCCGCTCCGATGAGAATTTAGAGAGGCCGAGATCGAGGCGATATTCATTGACCGTCACGCCTTGCCGCCGGACGTGGTCGATCAGCGCCAGGAGCGGCGAGTCGAACGGCAGCAAATCGGTGAGTCGCTGTCGCGACATGGCGAGCCGTCCCATTTCGAAAAACTGCTCGGCTGCAACGTTGGCGTCGACGATGCGCTCAAGCGGCCCGACCGTCAGGATGGGATCGGGCAGAGCGTTCAAGAGTTCGCTTGGATCGAGCCCAAATCGCGGCGCGGCGAGCAGTCCGGAGTTTGACATCACGCCGCCTCCGATTGGTCGGCGCCGGCGTCGAAGAACGACGCCAGGAGACCGAGGACCTCGCTCGCGTCCTCGCTCGTGACGAGCCGCAGCCGGTCTCGCCCGCGCGCGACGTTCTCGCGGCCCCCGGCGTGGTCCGCGTAGGCGGCGAGATGCTTGCGCGCGTGCCTCAGCCCGGTTCGGACGCCCATCCGCCGCAAGAGGTCATCGAGGTGTTCGAGCGCCGCCTCGCGCCGTTCGTCGCTCGAAGGCTCGTTCGCTGCGACGCCCGCGAGCGCCCGGGCGATGCGGCCGACCAGCCAAGGGCGGCCCAGGGCGGCGCGCCCGATCATCGCGGCGTCGGCGCCTGAGGCCGCGAGCATGGCCCGGGCGTCGGCGACCGACCCGCAGTCGCCATTGGCGACCACCGGGATCGACAAGGCCTCCTTGACCGCCCGAATGGCCGCCCAATCGGCTCGGCCCTTGTAGAATTGCTGGCGCGTGCGGCCATGCACCGTCACCATGGCGACGCCCGCCGCTTCGGCGCGCCGCGCAAGAGCGGCGGCGTTGAGGCTCGCGCCATCCCAGCCAAGCCGCATCTTCAGTGTCACGGGGACGCTCACGGCCGCCACCGTCGCCTCGATCAAGGCGAGCGCCAGATCGGGCGTTCGCATTAACGAGGAGCCCGCATAGCCGCCGGTCACGCGTTTGTCCGGGCAGCCCATGTTGATGTCGATGGCGTCCGCGCCCGAGGCTTCCGCGAGTCGCGCCGCCTCGCCCATCCAGCGCGGCTCGCAGCCGGCGATCTGAACGACATGCGGCGCAACGCCCTCGCCTTCAGCCCGCAGCCGACTTTCCTCGTCGCCGCGCACATAGGCGTCGGACGCGACCATCTCGGAAACGACGAGCGACGCGCCGAAGCGGCGGGCGATCCGCCGCATGGCGACATCAGTGACGCCGGACATGGGCGCGAGAAGCGCGCGCCCCTCCAAACGCGTCGATCCCAGCCACACATGTCCTGCGCTCAATTTTTGAGCAACTGACGGCATGCCCACATCATAACCATAAAGTCGGACCGATCAAAGCAAATGATGCTCACGTTGACGGTTTGGGACAAATCGGCCACGGATGCGCCGAAGGAATTGGTATGTCTTCGTCCACGCGCGCGCCCGACTTCGCCGATGTCGCCATCCTGGTGGTGGCGGCGGGTCGCGGGCTGCGCGCGGGGGCGGGCGGCCCGAAGCAGTATCGATTGCTGGCAGATCGCCCGCTGCTTGCCGTCACGCTCGCCAATCTGGCGGACGCGGCCGCCGGCGCCGCGATCCAGCCGGTCATCCACCGCGACGACCGGGACTTGTTCGAGGATGTTTTGACGGCTCTGACGCCCGACCAGCGGCAGGCCGTCCGCGCGCCCGCCATCGGCGCGGCGACGCGGCAGGGCAGCGTACGCGCCGGTCTCGCAGCTCTAAACGACTTTAAGAACGCTCCAGAAATCGTTTTGATTCACGATGCTGCGCGCCCTTTCGTATCTAAAATTCTAACTGATAGGGCTGCCGCCGCAGCTCTCGATTTCGGCGCCGCGGCGCCCGGCCTTCCCCTGGCGGACACGATCAAAGCCGTCGATGAAACGGGAGCGATCGTCGGAACGCCGCCGCGCGACCGCCTTCGCGCCGTGCAGACGCCGCAGGCCTTCGCCTTCCCGCTGATCTGCGACGCGCACGAACGCGCCGCCGCCGCCGGCCTGGCCGACCTGACAGACGACGCCGCCGTGGCGGAATGGGCCGGCGCAACCGTTCGCATTTTCGAAGGAGACCCCGCCAACATGAAGGTGACGACGGCGGAAGATTTCGCCCGCGCCGAGCAGCGCCTCTTGGGCGATCTCGCCGACGTTCGGGTCGGTCAAGGCTACGATGTCCATGCTTTCACCGACGGCGATTGCATCTGGCTCGGGGGCCTTCGTGTGCCTCATACGCGCGGGCTCGAAGGCCATTCCGACGCCGATGTTCTGATGCACGCCATCACCGACGCGATCCTCGGCGCGCTGGCCGACGGCGATATCGGCTCACATTTTCCACCCTCCGATCCGCAGTGGAAGGGCGCCGCCTCCGAGGTCTTCCTGCGCCACGCCGCCGGCCTGGCGCGCGCGCGCGGCGGCGCGATCGCCCATATCGACGGCACGATCGTCTGCGAAGCGCCGAAGGTCGGGCCGCATCGCGACGCGATCCGCGCGCGGCTTGCCGAGATCCTGGGCCTTCCCATCGGCAGGGTCGCCGTGAAGGCGACGACATCCGAGCGTTTGGGCTTTACCGGCCGGCGCGAGGGAATCGCGGCGATGGCGACCGCGACGTTGCGCCTGCCTTTGCAGGCGCCGGGCGCCTCGTGAGCGCCGAGACGCCGTTCGACGCCGAACTCCTCGACCGCGCGGCGAGGCTGAGCGCGGCTTACGCCGAGAAGCGGCTGATGATCGCCACGGCCGAATCCTGCACGGGCGGCCTCCTCGCCGGACTTCTGACGGAAATCGCCGGCTCGTCCGCGGTCGTGGAGCGCGGCTTCGTCACCTATTCGAACGACGCGAAGACGCAGATGATCGGCGTCGCCGCCGCACTGATCGCAACCCACGGCGCGGTCAGCGCGCCGGTCGCCACAGCCATGGCGGAAGGCGCGCTCGCCTCCTCGCGCGCCGACGTTGCGGTGGCGATCACCGGGGTTGCCGGACCCGGCGGCGGGTCGCCCGGCAAGCCGGTTGGTTTGGTGCATCTCGCCAGCGCGCGGCGCGGCGGCGAGACGATCGCGGTCGAGCGTCGCTTCGGCGATCGGGGCCGCGCCGGGGTGCGGCGCGCGGCGCTCGTCACCGCGCTCGATCTGCTCGAAGCGAGGCTCGGTTAGGCGGCCGCCCGGCCGCACTATCGCGCCCTGACCTGCACGCGATGCCACGCCGAGCAGAGATACCCCTTGAAGTTCCACGTGTCGGCAAGGGTCGCGGGCTGCGTGCGCCCGGCTGCATCCATGGCGCGCACGACCAGTTCGTGATCGCCGATTGCAAGGCTAGGCGCCGCGCGCCAGAACGTCCAACTCCACCGCGCGTCGGCGTTTGGCTCGATGGTCGCCTCTCGCCACGTGCGGCCGCCGTCAGCGGACAGGTCGACGCGAACGACCGCCTGATCGCCAGCGACGGCGTAGCCGCGGACGATTGTTTCGCCGGCCGTCAGCATGGCGCCGTCCTGCGGTTCGCAGATCGCCGAGTTGAGGGGCATCTCGTAAATCGTCGCGCCTCGGGACAAATCCTGCGTCTCTTTGCGCATATCGGCCGGGAACAGAAGATATTCGTGTCGCTGCTGGAACGCGTCGGACGGCCGACCCTGAACCCGGATCTCGCCGATCCATTTGGCGCTGCGCACGCCGGCGTAGCCGGGCGCCACGATCCGCATGGGCGCGCCGTGCTCGCGCGGCAGCGGCGCGCCATTCATGGCCCAGGCCAGCAGAACGTCGCGGTCGAGGGCTTTCGTCATCGGGATCGACGCGCCGAACCGCGCATTCTCCGCGCCCTCGTTCTCCACAATGTCGAGGGCGTCGAAGGCGACATGCAGATCGGCGGCCTCGCTGGCGCCGGCGGCGCGCAGCAGGTCGGCGAGCGGCGCCCCCGTCCAGGCGACATTGCCGATCGCGCCTGGCCCCCACGGGTCGCCCGCCGTCGGCTCGACCCGCTGCAGGTCGGCGCGACGGTTGCCGGCGCATTGCATGACGGCCGTCACCGTACGCGCGTCAAAACGGTTTTTCACGTCGGCGAGCGAGACCTCGAGCTCCTGGCGCACCTGCCCCGTCACGCGGACCTTGTGCGCCCGTGGATCGATGTCGGGAATTCCACCGTGCGAGCGAATGTAAAGCGTGTCCGCAGGCGTCACGAACGCGCTGCGCAGACGATCGAGCGGCGGTTCGGCGTTCAGCGGCTCGGCGCTATGGACAAGCAGGTCTCTGCGGATGGCTGATGGACCGGACATGCCGCGCTCCTGGTTTGCGCAATCAACGCGAAACCCGGGAGCCCGTTCAGAGCGTTTCCTCGCGCAGAAACCCGGCGGCCTCCTGCGCCGGCCTGTCGGTGTAGCTGAAGATCACGCAATCCTCGCGCGCGCTCAGCGCATAGTCGCACCAGGACGGCGCGACGAAAACGTCGTGCGCCCCGAACGCGAATGTCTGGCCGGCGATGATTGCGCGGCCGGCGCCCTCCGCCACGTTGAAGACGGTGTTCTCGGTGCTGCGGTAGGGCCGACCGGCGAACCCTTTCGGCAGCAACTGCATGAAGGCGGCCATCGTCGGGAACGGATAGCCGCCGTTCGCGGGGTTGGCGTAGCGGAGTTTGGCGCCGTGCGCCGCATGCGGCTCCGCGTTGCGGACGAGATGGTCGAGCGCGGCGCGCGTGCGCTCGTAGGGGTAGCGCAGCATGGGCGAAGGACCGGCTTCGGGCTTGTGGTCGACGGGCAGCAGCGCCGATCCATAGGCGGCCGCCGCCGAGCCCTCCGGCCGGTAAAGCGGTTGCGTTTCGGCCGGATAATCCTCGCGGAAGGTCGCGCCGAAGAAGCGCGTGAAGGCGCTGTCGAGCCCGTCCATCCAGACGACCGCCTCGCGGCCGAGGTTGCCATGCTCGTGCCAGGACCAGTTCGGCGTCACGATGAAATCGCCGGGACTCATCGCCGTCCGCTCGCCGGAGACGGCGGTATAGGCCCCCTCGCCTTGCATGACGAACCGCAACGCGTTCGGCGTGTGGCGATGCGCCAGCGCGACTTCGCCGGGCAGGATGATCTGAAGGCCGGCGAACAACGTCTGGGCGATGAAGCTCTGGCCTTGTAAAGCGGGGTTTTCCAGCATCAGCACGCGGCGTTCGGCGTCTTTCTTGCCGATCAGGGCGGCCGCGGTCCTGAGCAGCGGCTCGAGATCGGCCCAGCGCCACAGATGCGGGACGCAAGGCGTGCCGGGCTTTTGCGAGACGGTGCGCTCCCACAGCGGCGACAGCTCGAGCGCGCGGATGTCCTTGGAGAACGCCGTCAGTTCCGGCGTCTGCGTCGCGGCGGCGTGGGACATGCGCGTCTCCTCGTGAGCACGCCGGCATGGATCGACGATCCGAGGCGCGCGTCAAGAGCGCCGTGCGCTCAGGGGGCGCGAAGCGCGCGTTTGAGCGAGGCACGCGCCTCCGGCGAGAGGGCGGCGAGGCGCGTCGCCAGCGCCTGCAAGTCGTCGCCGGAAACCGGGTCGATGGTCCAGCCGCGGTCGGCCGCGATCCGCAGCGTCTCGGTGTCGCGCATCATCGCCAGGAACGCCGCGCGCCACGCCGCGACTCGCGCCGGCGCCATGGTCGGCGACGCCGCGAGCGCGAATGCGCCGAAGCGCGTCTGTGCGGCGATGGCGCGCATCGCCGCGCGATCGGCGTCGTTCGACGCCAGGTCTTCGGCGCGCGGGATCGCCAGACCTCCGCCGTCGCGCGCGGCGGTGAACTGCACGATGGCGCGCGCCCCGCCCTCGCGCGCCCAGTCGCCATGGCGGTCGCGGAACGCCGTGGCGGACCAGCCGCACCATCCTTGCGCCTCGTCCGTCTCAAGCGCGCGCGCGACTTCGAGGTCGCCGCCATATCCGGCGACGATCGTCAACCGCGCGCCGCCGAGTTCGTTCAGGGCGCGCGCATAGACGAAACTGCGCGACCCCGGCGCCAGCGCCGCCATGAACATGGATTGCGTCCTGAGGTCGCCGGCCGATCGCACCGGCGCATCGCTGCGGGCGATGCAGAGATCGTCGTCGCGCTGGCGCGCGCCGATCCAGGCGAAACCGTCGGCCTTCCAGGTCACGCGGTCGGGCGCGACCAGCGGCTCGAAGATCACGCGCGGGCCGAGCAGAGCCAGCATCTCGCCGTCGCCCGGCGTCGCCGCCAAAAGCCTTCGGGCGGCCAGCAGGCTCGAGGCGCCGGGCATCATCTTCATCCGCATGCGCGGCTGATCCGGGAGGAAGGCGCTGAGCCGCTCGGCGTAGAAGCGTCCGGCTTCCTCGTAGGTCGGATCGGACGACAGCCGCATGAGGGCGCCCGACGTCACGTCCGGCGCCGATTCGACTTCCGTCCCCTGCCCCGGCGGAAACCCCACCAGCAGCGTCACGTCGGCGGCGTGACAAGCGCCGGCGACGCAGATCGCGACGACGCCGGCGAGCGCGCCGCAGACCCTCACGAACCGATCGCGCGCGGACCGCGCGCGCGTCCGTAAACCTCGTCGGCGCGGCGTTCGAAGGCTTCGGCGAACTTGCGGAACGCCGTGTCGAACATCGAGCCCATCATCAGGCCGAGCAGCCGGCTGCGGAACTCGTAATCGATGAAGAACTCGACGACGCAGCCCGCCGACCCGTCGGCGCGCGTCTCGTCGACGAAGGCCCAAGTGTTCTGCAGATGACGGAACGGCCCGTCGATATATTCGACGAGAATGCGCTTGTCCGCCTTATCGAGCGTCACGCGGCTGCCGAACGTCTCGCGAATGGCTTTGTAGCCGATGTCCATGTCGGCGACGACGACATCTTTGCCGTCGGGCGAGGTGGAGCGGCGGCGCACGCGCAAGCCTCGGCACAGCGGCAAAAACTGCGGATAGGATTCGACATCGGCCACAAGCGCGAACATGTCGTGAGCGGAATGAGCGACGCGGCGCGTCACGCGAAAGGAAGGCATCGGCGTCCCGGCGAGATCGCGGCCCTCATAGCATGCGCCCGTCCGCGCGACAGCCCGCAGGCTCAGCCGCGCGCGAGGCGCGCCGCCTTCAGGCGCGCGAAATCCTCGCCCGCGTGGTGCGAGGAGCGCGTCAGCGGCGACGCGGACACCAGCAGGAAGCCCTTGGCGCGCGCCACCGTCTCATAGGATTTGAACTCGTCCGGCGTCACGAACGAGACGACCGGATGATGCTTGCGGGTCGGCTGGAGATATTGACCGATAGTCAGGAAGTCGACATCCGCCGTGCGCAGGTCGTCCATCACCTGCAAAATTTCATCGCGCGTCTCGCCGAGCCCGACCATGACGCCAGACTTGGTGAAGATCGTCGGGTCGAGCTCCTTGACGCGCTGCAGCAGCCGGACCGAATGAAAATACCGTGCGCCCGGCCGCACGCGCGGGTATTTCGACGGCGCCGTCTCCAGGTTGTGGTTGAACACGTCGGGGCGCGCGGCGACGACCGTCTCCAGCGCGCCGGGCTTGCGCAGGAAGTCCGGCGTCAGGATCTCGACCGTGGTCTTGGGCGTCTCGCGGCGGATCGCCTCGATGACGCGCACGAAATGCAGCGCGCCGCCGTCGTCGAGATCGTCGCGATCGACCGAGGTGATGACCACGTGATCGAGGCCGAGCGCGGCGACCGCCGCGCCGATCTTGGCCGGTTCGCCGTCGTCGAGCGCGCCGGGCATACCCGTGCGGACGTTGCAGAAGGCGCAGGCGCGCGTGCACGTGTCGCCCATGATCATGAACGTCGCGTGCTTCTTTTCCCAGCATTCGCCGATGTTGGGGCAGCCTGCTTCCTCGCAGACCGTGACCAGACCGTGCTGGCGCACGATCTTGCTGGTCTGTGCCCAAAGCGCCGAACCCGGCGCCTTGACGCGAATCCAGTCGGGCTTGCGCTGGATCGGCTGATCCGGCCGATGCGCCTTTTCCGGATGGCGCGGCTTCGCCGGATCGGCGGCGCGGCGGGGGGTGCGGTCGATGTCGAAGACGACGGTCATGAGGCTGTTTCCGGCGCCGTCTCGCGTGGCCGACGCCCTCGCCGCCTATGTAAGGACATCGATGTCGTTCGGCAATCGAGCCTTCGTAAAGGCGGGCGTGAGGGAAATGGTAAGCTCACAGTCGCCTACCAAACCACCCGCAGGCCGCCGCGGCCCGCGACGGCGTTGGCTTGATCCGACACCTCGCCGCTCACCATCGCGAAGACCGAGACCGACGAGGTGACGGCCAGGTTAATCCCGGCCTGCGCCTGCCGCTATGGAAGCGAGCGTTCGGCTATCGGCTGTCGGGACGATCGCAACCAACGGCGTATCGCGAGCCGCGCAGGCGTTTCGATTAGATGCAATGACGCCAAGGACGCTACGATGGTCAACGCCACGTAGACAAAAAAGAACAGCATCGGAGACAGCGCCCGCCAGTGACCTAGAGCATTCGGCGTTTGACGTGAATCAGGTGTCCTGGATCAATACATATGAGCGGGAGGGGTTTCCTCGGTTCGGCGTTTATGGAGGTACTGGGCTGGCGTGAGGCCGGCAAGGGCGCCGTGTGGTCTGTGGTGGTTGTAGAGGTGCTGGAAGGCGTCGACGTGCTTGGCGATGGCTTCGAGCTTGTCGGGCAGTTCGACGCAGGCGTAGAACTCGTAGCGCCAGACTCCGTTGCAGCGTTCGACGGCTCCGTTGAGTTTGGGCGAGCGCGGCGGCAGGACGTAGAGCGGCAGTTTCCTTTCGGCGCAGGCCTGTTCGAACTCGGCCATGAACTCGGAGCCGCCGTCGATCTGGATGGCTTTGACGGGATGCGGCATCTCGGCGAGAACCTTTTCGAGGAAGCTGGCGGCGTTTTTGGCGGTGGCGCGCCGGAACGGCTTGGCGACGGTCCATTTGGCGATCGGATCGTAGGCGTCGAAGTGCTTGACGGCGTAGCCGATGCCGAGATCGATGGAGAGGGTGTCGATCTGTACGACGTCGCCGGGCTGTTGGAAGACGACCTCGGGCGGTTTGCGCTTGGCGTGCGGGCGCTTCTTAGCGGCTGATTTGGCCGCGACCTTGCCGATGAGAGCGGGGACCGGCGCGACGACGCCGCGCTGGATCAATTTGCTGAGGATGCGTCCGACCTTGGCCTCGCTGACGGCGAAGCCCTGGTCGCGCAGGATGGGGGTCAGCTTCTGCTTGCCCCACATGGGATGATCGAGGCGCAGCCGCTCGACCGCGGCCTCCAGGCCCGGCGGGTTGACCGCCTTGCGCACACGATGCGGTCGCCGGCTTTTGGGAATTGGGTCTTTCCGCCACCGACGCAGAGTTGAATAGGCCTCGCCGACGGCGCTGGCCGCCTGTTCGGCGGTGAGGCCGTTCTCGCAGGCGCGCAGCCATCGAGCGACGGCGTCGCGCCGTCTCTGCGCTTCGATATCCGGCGTCTTCGCTTCGAGAAGACGCGACGCCGCGCGAGCGCTTCGGATAACATGGCCGGGCAGGCCAAAAACCTGCATGGGGGTCTCCTGTCGATTCGAGCTTCAGCAACCCGAACCTCGGAGACCCCCATCAATCTCGCAAGCCGCTCATATCTGTCTGATCCAGGTCATCAGGTTTGGGGTTCACGGCTGGGCTGACGTCTGATTCGATCGCGTCTCTGATTCTGGAGGTTGCGATGGGAGCGGCTCGATCTGTTGATCTTCGGGAGCGGGTGGTCGGAGAGGTCTCGGCCGGGCTTTCGCGCCGACGGGCGGCGGCGCGGTTCAAGGTCAGCGCGTCGTCGGCGATCCGCTGGGCGGCGCTGGAGCATGAGACGGGCAGCGTTGCGCCCCGCCCGCGCGGCGGCAAGAGCCGTTCGCCGCTGGAGCCGCATGCCGCTTGGCTCCTGGACCTCGTGGCTTGCGAGCCGGACCTGACGCTCGCCCAATTGGAACGCCGGATCGCGGACGGGGTGGGGCTGACGATCACGGAGCGCTCGATCCGGCGCTTCTTCGACCGTCACCGGATCACGCTCAAAAAAAGCCATTCACGCGGCCGAGCAGGATCGGCCGGACGTGGCCGCGGCACGCGAGCGCTGGAGGGCCGGCCAGGCCGAGCTTGATCCCGCCCGGCTCGTCTTCGTGGACGAGACGGGGGCGAACACCAAGATGGCTCGCCTGCGCGGGCGCGGTCCCCGGGGTCGGCGGGTCGTCGGCAAGGTCCCATGGGGTCATTGGAAGACCACGACCTTCGTGGCCGGCCTGCGCCGGGACGGGATCGGCGCACCCTTCGTGCTCGATGGCGCGATGAACCGGACAGCCTTCGAGGCCTATGTCGACCAAGTCCTCGCCCCGACCCTGAAGCCCGGCGACATCGTCGTGATGGACAACCTGCCGGCCCACAAGGGTGAAACGGTCAGGCGCCTCATCGAAGCCAGGCAAGCCACCCTTCGTCTGCTGCCGCCCTACTCGCCAGATCTCAATCCGATCGAACTCGCCTTCGCCAAGCTGAAGACCCTCCTGCGAACCGCGGCCGAGCGAACCGTCGGCGCTCTCTGGGACACGATCGGCTCCATCCTGGATGCCTTCACGCCACAGGAATGCTCAAACTACCTCCGTCACGCCGGATACAACTCAACTTAACCGCCGAATGCTCTAAATGGTCGTCCGCACGAGCCATCCAATTCCATAATGGGATGTGTAGAAGGTAAAGCGAGTAACTAGCATCGCCAAGTTGCACGAAGATCGGATGATTGAATACCCACGATGGCGAATAAGCCAATCCGACGAGCAGAAGACCCAAGAACGGCATTAAAAGCCCATTGCTAGGGTCCGGACTCATTATAGCCACCAGATGACGGCTGCGGCGAGGGCGACGGCGCCCATGTAGGATTTGATGTTGCGATCGAGGCGGGTGGCGATGCGCCGCCAGTCCTTGATGCGACAAAACATGCGCTCGATGACGTTGCGCTGTTTGTAGATCGTCTTGTTGTAGCCGTACTGGATTTTGCGGTTCTTGCGCGGCGGGATGACGGCTTCTGCGCCGCGTTCCGCGAGCCATTCACGCAACGCCTTGCTGTCGTAACCTTTGTCAGCGACGAGTTCGGCGGACGGCGGCAGCGCCGCGATGCAGCGCTGTGCGACTTTGCAGTCATGCACGTTCCCCGGCGTCAGGAGCAGGACGACAGGCCGGCCCTTCTCGTCGCAGACCGCATGGAGCTTGGTGTTGCGTCCGCCTTTCGTGCGGCCGATGCCATGAGCCAAGGCCCCCCTTTTCCGCCGCCGGCGCAGCGATGAACTTTGATGCAACTGCTATCCAGAAAGAGCCGGTCGGGCGCATCCTCGGCTCCCGCGAGCGCGGCGAAGATGGCCTCCCAAACGCCACGCTCCGCCCATCGCACGAAGCGGTTGTAGACGGTCTTCTTCGGTCCGTAGACGCCCGCGCCATCGCTTCACCGGCCCCCGCAACGAAGCGCGTGGACGATCCCGCTCAGCACGCGACGGTCGTCTACCCGCTCCTTGCCACGCACATCGATTGGCAGCAGGGGCTCGATCCGCGCCCACTGCGCATCCGTGAACCAGAAGAAATCCGACATGATACAAGCCTCCGAATCGAGAGGCATTGAATCAGTCTCGCGCCGATCCAGGAATCCCGTTAATAGGTCCGGACCCTAATCATCTGGTCGGGAACGAGCGGCGCGACCAGCACGAAACCGACAGCGAACCCAATGATTCCCATAAGGATCATCAACCGACGCATCAACGTGCCGACAGGTGCGGTCCGCGTAAACAAGACGCCCAGCGTCATGCCGAATACGAACTCAGGCAACCGGAACAATGGAAAAACATGAAAAACAGCATTCGGGTATCATTATTCAGCGTTGGAAAATTTAGCCCATCGTTGAGCGCCGTCGCTAATGACGGGCCATAACGCCACCCCATCAATGCGTCGATTTGCGATACAAGATAAGAAAATCCCGCGATCCCTAGCAGTTTCTTCGTAGACATCGATCGAGCTTTTAAAAACAACAATGGAAACATTGCATAGAATAACGCTTCGACCGATAGAGACCAAGCCGGCCCATTCCACTGTAATGCCGCGTACGGTATCCATGATTGCAAAAGTGTGATCTGAAGAAGTGCAGTAATATAAGCTGCCGGAAAATCATTGCTGATAAGCGTCGAATAAACTGCGATCGGAAGGAAGACAATGAAAGCTGCAAGATAAGCGGGGTAAATTCGTGCAAAGCGAGCGCACCAGAAATCAACGCTTCCCCCCCCCCCATCGTTTAGCTTGCGCCTATACGCGTAGGCGAGAATGAATCCAGACAGCACGAAGAAAAAGCTTACCCCGATATAGCCATGCGAGATAACTGCTCGCACCACGACAGGCCAATTATCGAATCCACCCTGCTTCAGTGTGTCTTGGCCGTGGAACACCACCACCAGTAATGCGAACAGAAAGCGGATACTGGTTAGCGGCCGTAACTGCATGAGCGCACCTCAGTGACGACGCGTTGCATACAACAAACACTCAGGTGTGGATGACCCTGCCGTAGGCGTCGAGCACGCTCTCGTGCATCGTCTCCGAGAGGGTCGGATGCGGGAAGATCGAGCCCATCAGCTCTTCCTCGGTCGTCTCGAGGTTCATGGCGATCACGAAGCCCTGGATCAGTTCCGTCACCTCGGCGCCGACCATGTGCGCGCCGAGGAGCTTGCCCGTCTTGGCGTCGAACACCGTCTTGACGAGGCCCTCCGGCTCGCCGAGCGCGATCGCCTTGCCGTTGCCGATGAACGGGAACCGCCCGACCTTGACCTCGTAGCCGGCGTCTTTCGCCTTGGCTTCCGTAAGGCCGACGCTCGCCACCTGCGGGTTGCAGTAGGTGCAGCCGGGGATTTCGAGCTTATCCATCGGGTGCGGGTGGAGGCCCTTGATCGCCTCGACGCAAATGACGCCCTCATGCTCGGCCTTGTGGGCGAGCATCGGCGGCCCGGCGACATCCCCGATCGCGTAGACGCCCTGAACGTTCGTGCGGCCGAAGCCGTCGATCGCGATGCAGCCGCGCTCGGTCTTCACGCCGAGCTTTTCGAGGCCGATGTTCTCGATGTTGCCGACGACGCCGACCGCTGAGATCATCCGCTCGGCTTTCAGCGTCTGCGTGGCGCCCTTGTCGTCCTCGACCGTGCAGGTCAGGCCGTCGGCGCCTTTCTCGACCTTCGTCGCTTTGGTCGAGGTCATGATCTTGACGCCGAACTTCTCGAAGCGCTTGCGCGCCAGCGCGGCGATCTCCGCATCCTCGACGGGCAGGATTTGCGGCAGCACCTCGATCACCGTGACCTGCGCGCCCATGGCGTTGTAGAACGAGGCGAACTCGATGCCGATGGCGCCCGAGCCCATGACGATCAGCGACTTGGGGATCGCCGGGGGCACCATCGCCTCGAAATAGGTCCAGATCAGCTTGCCGTCTGGCTCGATCCCCGGCAGCGCGCGCGGCCGCGCGCCCGTCGCCACGATGATGTGCTTGGCCTGGTAGGTTCCCGGGCCGAGGACGCCTTTCGGCTGCGGATGTTGCGGCTGCATCGGCGGCTTCTTCACCGGGCCGACGACGACCTCGCCGGGCTTGGCGATCGTCGCCTCCCCCCAGATCACGTCGACCTTGTTCTTCTTCATGAGGAAGCCGACGCCGCTGTTCAATTGGCCCGACACGGCGCGCGATCGCTTCACGACGGCCGCAGTGTCGGCGCTGACCGTCCCTTCGATCTTCAGCCCGTAAGCCTCGGGGTGTTGCGCGTAGTGAAAGATCTCCGCCGAGCGGAGCAGCGCCTTGGTCGGGATGCAGCCCCAGTTCAGGCAGATGCCGCCGAGGTGCTCGCGCTCGACGATGGCGGTCTTGAAGCCGAGCTGCGCCGAACGGATCGCGGTGACGTAGCCGCCGGGCCCCGAGCCGATGATGAGGACGTCGTAAGAATCAGCCATGAACGCAGGAACTCCGGGAGCCGCTTACACCAGCATCGACATGGGGTTTTCGATGCACGCCTGAAAGGCGGCGATGAGTTCGGCGCCGAGCGCGCCGTCGACGGCGCGATGATCGGTCGAGAGCGTCACGCTCATCAGCGTGGCCACGGCCGGCGCGCCGTTCTTCACGACGACCCGCTTCTCGCCCGCGCCCACGGCGAGGATCGTCGCATGCGGCGGGTTGATGACGGCGGAGAAATTCTTGACGCCGAACATGCCGAGGTTCGACACCGCGGACGTGCCCCCCTGGTACTCTTCCGGCTTCAGTTTTCGGGCGCGGGCGCGCGCGGCGTAATCCTTCATTTCGCTTGAGATCGCCGCCAGACCCTTGCGGTCGGCGTCGCGCACGACCGGCGTGATGAGGCCGCCGGGGATCGACACGGCGACGCCGATGTCGACGCTTCTGTGCTTGAGCATCGCGCCTTCCGTCCACGTCACGTTGGCGTCCGGCACGCGGCGCAAGGAAGCGGCGAGCGCCTTGATGACGAAGTCGTTGACCGAGATCTTGTAGGCGGCTTTG
This sequence comes from Beijerinckiaceae bacterium, assembly GCA_965276595.1. Taxonomy (GTDB): domain Bacteria; phylum Pseudomonadota; class Alphaproteobacteria; order Rhizobiales; family Beijerinckiaceae; genus Terripilifer. The sequence continues at coordinate 352,163 of CBDIBA010000012.1, read as the reverse complement.
CCATCCTTGTCCTTCGGCGCCGCGACGTTGATCTCCTCGCGCGCGGCGAGCAGGCGGTCGAGCTCGCAATCGACCGTCAGGTAGAAATGCGGGATCGTCTGCTTCGCCTCGACGAGGCGGCGCGCGATCGTCTTGCGCATCGAATCGTGCGGGATTTCCTCGTAGCTGCCGGCGGCGAACATCTTCTTGATCGTCTCGTCCGCCATGCCGGCGGGCGCCGCGCGGCCGGCCGGCGCCGCTGGAGTTCCCGCAGGCGCGGGCGCTTCGCTCGCCGCCGCGGCGGTCTTGGCGGTCCCGCCCGCCATCGCGGCGCGCACATCGCGTTCGACGACGCGCCCGTGCGGTCCCGACCCGGCGACGCTCGCCACGTCGAGCCCCGCCTCCTTGGCGATGCGGCGCGCGAGCGGCGAGGCGAAGACGCGAACGCCCTCCGCCTTCGCTGGCGCAGCGGCGTTCGCTGGCGCGGGCGTCGCGGCAGGGGCGGTCGCCTGCGCGGGCGCCTCCGGCTTCGCCGCTTTCTCATCGACGGAGGTCTGCTCCGTCGTGCGCGTCTCCGACGACTTGGCGGGCGCGACCGCGGACGTGGCGGCGCCGCTCGACGCCACGGATTTCGCGTCTTCGCCGTCTCCTGCGATCAGCCCGATCAGTTGATTGACCGGCACGTCCTGCGTGCCGTCCGGCACCACGATCTTGGCGAGCGTGCCCTCATCGATCGCCTCGACTTCCATCGTCGCCTTGTCGGTCTCGATCTCCGCGAGGACGTCGCCCGACTTGATCGCGTCGCCCTCTTTCTTCAGCCACTTCGCGAGGTTGCCCTTTTCCATCGTCGGCGAGAGCGCGGGCATCAGGATGTTGATCGGCATGGTCAGCCTCGATGGGAGAATTGAGCGTCCGGGTCATCGGTCGGGTTCGACCATTCTTCGTCGAGGCCCCGGCGGATGGCGGCGAGCGCCTGGCCGGGCGAGAAGCCCGGCGCGTCGCGGAACAGGTTGGCGGCGTGGCGGCCGATGTCGGCCAGCATGACGCCCCAGATCGCCGGCTGCTCGAAGGCGTCGTCGATCATCACGTGGAGTTCGCCTTCCACGATGAAGGCGCGCAGCACCTCCTTCCCGCCGAGGCGCGCGGCCTCGGGCGGAACCGGCAGATCTTGCACGATGGAATCGGACATGGCGCCTACCGGTAGAGAACCGCCTTCGCCGCCTGCACGACTTCCGCCGCGTTCGGCAGCGCGAGCTTTTCAAGGTTGGCGGCGTAGGGCATCGGCACGTCCTTGCCCGTCACGCGCGCCACGGGCGCGTCGAGATAGTCGAAGGCGTTCTCCATGATGCGCATGCCGATCTCGGCGGTCACGCCGTTCTGCGGCCAGCCCTCTTCGACGGCGACGCAGCGCCCGGTCTTCTGGATCGAGCGCACGACGGTCTCGATGTCCATCGGCCGCAGCGTCCGCAGGTCGATGATTTCAGCCTCGACGCCGTCCTTCGCGAGCTCTTCGGCCGCTTTGATCGCGTAGGTCATCCCGATGCCGTAGGAGACGATCGTCACGTCCTTGCCGGGCCGGTGGATGCGCGCCTTGCCGAACGGGATCAGGAACTCGTCCATCTTCGGCACGTCGGAGCTATGCCCGTAGAGAATCTCGTTCTCGAGGAAGATCACGGGGTTGGCGTCGCGGATCGCGGTCTTCAACAGGCCCTTCGCGTCGGCCGCGGAAAAGGGCATCACGACCTTGAGACCGGGAACCTGCGAATAGAACGCCGCGTAATCCTGGCTGTGCTGCGCGGCGACGCGGGCGGCCGCGCCGTTGGGACCCCGGAACACGATCGGGCAGCCCATTTGGCCGCCGGACATGTAGAGCGTCTTGGCCGCCGAATTGAGAATTTGGTCGATCGCCTGCATGGCGAAGTTGAACGTCATGAACTCGACGATCGGGCGCAGCCCACTCATCGCGGCGCCGATCCCGACGCCGGCGAACCCATGCTCGGTGATCGGCGTATCGACGACGCGCCGGGCGCCGAACTCCTGCAGCAATCCTTGCGTGACCTTGTAGGCGCCCTGGTACTCCGCGACCTCCTCGCCCATGACGAAGACCTTCTCGTCGCGACGCATTTCCTCGGCCATCGCGTCGCGCAGCGCTTCGCGCACGGTCATCGAGACCATCTCCGTTCCGGCCGGAACGTCCGGTGGCGCGGCGGCCGGTTCGGCCTTCGGCGCGGCGGCCGGCGGCTTCGATTCCGCCTTCGCCTCGTTGCTGGCGGGCGCGGCGAGGGCGGCGTTGGCGGCCTTTGGCGCCGGCGGCGGCGCGGCGTTGGCGTCTTCGCCCTCGCCCGCGATCACGCCGATCGGCGTATTGACGGCGACATTGTCCGTCCCGTCGGCGATCAGGATTTTGGCGAGCGTGCCTTCATCGACCGCCTCGACCTCCATCGTGGCCTTGTCGGTCTCGATCTCGGCGATCACGTCGCCCGCCCGGATCGCGTCGCCCTCTTTTTTCAGCCATTTCGCGAGCTTGCCCTGCTCCATCGTCGGCGACAAGGCGGGCATGAGAATGTTGGTGGTCATGATGCGCGCGTCCTGGCCCAATTAAACCGTGATGTCCGTCCACAGCTCGGACACGTCCGGCTCGGGATCGTTGGTGGCGAATTCCGCCGCTTCGTTGACGAGCGCGCGCACCTGCTGGTCGACCTGCTTGAGTTCGTCCTCGCTTGCGAGCTTGTCGCGGATGGCGCGCGCGCGCACCTGCTCGATCGGGTCGTGCTCCTCGCGCATTTTCTGCACCTCTTCCTTGGTGCGGTACTTGGCGGGATCGGACATCGAGTGGCCGCGATAGCGGTAGGTCTGCATTTCCAGGATAAACGGTCCTTTGCCCTCGCGCGCCCAGGCGATGGCGCGCTCGCCCGCGGCCTTGACCGCGCGCACGTCCATGCCGTCGACCTGCTCGCCGGGGATGTTGAACGAAGCGCCGCGCTTGGAGAAATCCTGCTGCGCGGTCGCGCGGTTCACGGAAGTGCCCATCGCGTAGCGGTTGTTCTCGATGACGTAGACGATCGGCAGTTTCCACAACTGCGCCATGTTGAAGCTTTCGGAGACCTGCCCCTGGTTCGCCGCGCCGTCGCCGAAATAGGCGACCGAGACCGCCCCGTTGTCGCGGTAGCGGTTGGCGAAGGCGAGGCCGGTGCCGAGCGACACCTGCGCGCCGACGATGCCATGACCGCCGAAAAAGTTCTTCTCCTTGGAGAACATGTGCATCGAGCCGCCCTTGCCGTGCGAGTAGCCGCCGCGCCGCCCCGTCAGCTCCGCCATCACGCCTTTCGGGTCCATGCCCGTCGCCAGCATATGGCCGTGGTCGCGATAGCCGGTGATGACCTGGTCGCCCGGCTTCAACGCCATCTGCATGCCGATGACGACGGCTTCCTGCCCGATGTAGAGATGGCAGAAGCCGCCGATCAGACCCATGCCGTAAAGCTGGCCCGCCTTCTCCTCGAAGCGGCGGATGAGCAGCATGTCGCGGTAGGCCGTCAGCTCCTGCTCTTTGCTGAACGAGGCGACCGCGCCCGTTTTGTCCGTCGCCTGGCCCGGCTTGGCGCGCGTGGCTGTAGCCATGATGATCCCCGATGATGCGCTTTCTGGCCGGCAACATAGGGGAAGCGGTTGCGGAAATCGAGGCGGGGCGCGAACAAGTTTTTAATTGGCTAAAAGCCTGAAAACGTAAAAAGATCGCGCGGTAAACCGAATTGCAGTTACGCACCAAAATTGTCCGGACTTTTTTTGGGCTGGCGTGGATCAGTTCGCGACGTTCGTCATGACGACGAGTTCGTTGTGATGCGCGCGCCCGAGCAGCCGGCGCGCTTCCTCGTCCAGCAGGTCCTTATCGACCGAATCGCTCTGGAATTCGCTGACGCGCAGCGCAATCGCCTGCTTTTCCAGCTTCAGGTCCGCCAATTGGCCGGCGAGCGAGCGCATTTCGTCCACATAGGCGATGCCGGCCTTCTTCCCGCGGTCGCCGTTCATCGCGTGGTAGATGAAGTAGGTCGTGACGCCGGCCGACATGGCGTAAAGCGCCAGCGGATAGAGAATCCGGCGGAAGCGGGTGCGGACGACCATAGCCGACCCTCGCGCGGCGCGGTTAACGATCCGTGAAGCGCCGAGCTTCAGTTCGCGGGCGCGAAGCCGAGGTAGCCCTCCGGGCCCTTGCTGTAATGGGTCTTCGGGTCGTCGGGCGTCAGCGGCAGATGATCGCGGAGCCGGCGCGGCAGATCGGGATTGGCGACGAACGGCTTGCCGAAGACGATGGCGTCCGCGCCGCCCGCCCGGATCAGCGCGTCGCCGCTCTCGCCGGTGAGGCCGGACCCGGCGAAGTAGGCGCCCTTGAACAGCGGACGCATCTCGCGATGGGCCTCGTAAGCGCCCTGCTGCGCGACGTGCAGATAGGCGATCCCCCGCGCCGACAATTCGCGCGCGAGATGCGGGTACATATCCTCGGCGTCCGGGTCGGCAACGTCGTTGAACTTGATGCGCGGCGAGACCTTCATGCCGACGCGGTCCCGGCCGGCGACCCCGATCAGCGCCTCGATGATTTCGAGCGCGAAGCGGGCGCGGTTGGGGACCGGGCCGCCGTAGGCGTCGGCTCGCGTGTTGATCGAAGCGTCGAGAAATTGATGCACGAGGTAGCCGGACGCGCCGTGCAACTCGACGCCGTCGAAGCCGGCCTCGAGCGCCTTGCGCGCCGCCGCGGCGAACTCGGCGACGACGCCGGCGATCTCGCGCGTCTCCAGCGCGCGCGGCGCGACGAAATCGATCGGCCCGAAATCCGTGTAGTTCTTGCCCTTGATCGCGATGGCGGACGGCGCGACCGGCTGCGCCCCGGGCGGCAGCAAGGGCGGCACGGCGACGCGGCCGGTATGGAAAAGCTGCGCCACCATCAGGCCGCCTTTGGCGTGCACGGCCTCGACCACCTTGCGCCAGCCCTGCGTCTGCGCGTCGGTGTGCAGGCCTGGAATCCGCGAGTAGCCTTTGGCGAGCGGCGAGACATAGATCGCCTCGCTGATGATGAGGCCGGCCGAGGCGCGCTCGCCGTAGTATGTCGCCATCATGTCGGTCGGGACGCCCTCGTCGTCGTTGCGCGAGCGCGTCATGGGCGCCATGACGATACGGTTCTTCAGCGTAATGGGGCCAAGCGGCAGCGGGTCGAACAGCGTCGTCATCGGCGGGTTTCCTCAAAGGCGTCGGGAGGTCAGGCGAGCGCCTTCAGGGCGCTGCGGCCGGCGTATTGCGCCTGGCTCCCAAGCTCCTCCTCGATGCGGATGAGCTGGTTGTATTTCGCCAGGCGGTCGGAGCGCGCAAGCGACCCGGTCTTGATCTGCCCGCAATTCGTGGCGACCGCCAGATCGGCGATCGTCGCATCTTCCGTTTCTCCGGAGCGGTGCGACATGACGCATGTGTAGCCGGCGCGATGCGCCATATCGACGGTGGCGAGGGTCTCGGTCAGCGAACCGATCTGGTTGACCTTCACCAGGATGGAATTCGCCGTATGTTTGCGAACGCCGTCCGACAGCCGCGCGACGTTGGTCACGAAGAGATCGTCGCCGACCAACTGACACTTGCCGCCGAGCGCGTCGGTCAGCGCCTTCCAGCCGTCCCAATCGTCCTCCGACATGCCGTCCTCGACCGAGACGATGGGATAAGCGGCGACGAGCTTGGCGAGGTACTTCACCTGCTCGTCGATCGATCGAGATTTCCCTTCTCCCTCATAAACATACTTGCCGTTCTTAAAAAACTCGGTCGCGGCGCAATCGAGGCCGAGGCAGATGTCCTGACCGGCCTTGAACCCGGCGTCGCCGATCGCCTTGACGCAAAAATCGAGCGCAGCTTCCGCGCTGGGCAGGTTCGGCGCGAAGCCGCCCTCGTCGCCGACGTTGGTGTTGTGGCCGGCCTTCTTGAGCGCCGCCTTCAGTCCATGGAACACCTCGGCGCCCCAGCGGACCGCCTCCTTCAGCGACGGCGCGCCGACGGGCAGGATCATGAACTCCTGGAAATCGATGGGATTGTCGGCGTGGACGCCGCCGTTGACGATGTTCATCATCGGCGTCGGCAGCACGCGCGCGGAGACGCCGCCGACGTAGCGATAGAGCGGCAGCGCCGCCGCGTCCGCCGCGGCCTTGGCGACCGCCAGCGAAACGCCGAGGATCGCGTTGGCCCCAAGCCTCGCCTTGTTGGGCGTGCCGTCGAGCGCGATCATCGCCGCGTCGATCTTCGGCTGGTCCTCCGCGTCGAGGCCAGCGAGCGCGTCGAAGATGTCGCGGTTGACGCTCTCGACCGCCTTCAGCACGCCCTTGCCGCCGTAGCGCGCCTTGTCGCCGTCGCGCAGTTCCACCGCCTCGTGCGCGCCTGTCGACGCCCCCGAAGGCACGGCCGCGCGGCCGAACGATCCGTCTTCCAGCGTCGCCTCGACCTCGATGGTCGGGTTGCCGCGGCTGTCGAGGATTTCCCGGGCGTGGATGTCGGCGATCTCGGTCATGCTTTCCTCGCGGCGGAGACGGAATGCGCCCCTCTTTAGGCAAAAGCGCCGCAGTCGGAAAGGGCCGTGTCAGGCCGCTTCCATCAACTCTCGCACATGCTTGAGATCGCGGACGAAAGCCGCCCATTCGCGCCGCTTCGAGTCTTCGTCCGGCAGTCGAAGCAGGAAGGACGGATGCACGGTGACAAAGACCTTGTCGACGGCGAGGCCTGGGACGACCGTGCCGCGCGCGGCCATCACGGGCGTCGTCTTGCCCGTCAGACCGCGCGCCGCCGTCGCGCCGAGCGCCACGGCGAGATGCGGCTTGATGACGCCGAGCTCCTGATCGACCCACCAGCGGCAGGCGTCGATCTCGCCGGTCGAAGGTTTCTTATGAATGCGCCGTTTGCCGCGCGGCTCGTATTTGAAATGCTTGACCGCGTTGGTGACGTAGGCGTCCGCGCGCGCGATGCCGGCCTGCTCCAGCGCTTTGTCGAACAATTGGCCGGCGGGACCGACGAACGGCTTGCCCGCCAGATCCTCGCTGTCGCCCGGCTGTTCGCCGACGAAGACGAGCCGCGCCTGCGGCAGCCCTTCGCCGAAAACGGTTTGTGTCGCATCCTTGTAAAGCGGACAGCGCCGGCACCCCGCCGCCTCCTCGCGCAGCGTGGCGAGACCGCCCGGCGGCGGCGCGGGCGTTTCGACATCCTCCCGGCGGCAGCGCAGGATGGTCTCCGCGCGGGCGGGCGCTTTGGCGGCAGGCGTCTCGATCATCTCTGTTTCCCGGGCGCCGGCGTCGCGGACCAGGTCCGAAACCAGCCGGGCCTCGGGAAGGTTCACCCAGTATTTCTTCGGCATCTCGCGGCGCATGGCGTCGACTTTGACGCGGGCGGGATTGAAGATGCTGGCGTAGTAGGTGCGCCAGACGTCTTCGAGCGCGTCTTCGTTCGGGGCCTGCGCGCGTGTCGCCCCCTCCGCGATGCGCAGCGCTGCGCCGTCCCAGTGCGCGCTGGCGCGCGGCGTCAGGATCGACCAGCGCATCGCGGCGAAGCGCGCGACGAAAAAAGGCGCGGCGAGTTCGACGATGTGGTGCTCGGGCTCGAACCAGGCGATGTAAGCCTTGCCGTCCTCCATCTCGACTTCGCGGAAGCGCACGAAGGCGGTCATCTTGTGCCGATCGCGGCGCACCGACCGCGCCATGTCGTGCAAGCGGCGCATGTCGTCGTCGATCGCGTTCGCCTTCAGCGAGGGGTCGGCGACCAGACGCAGCAGAAGACGGTAGAGAAAGCCGTAACGGTCGTCATCGCCGTGACAGACGACCAGTCGCGCGGTTTCGACGAAGTCCTGCGACACGCGGACACCCGCCGCGGTCGCCGGCTCCGTCGCCGCCTCGGACAGCGGGCGCAGGTCGAACAGGTCGCCGGGCGAAGCGGGCGTTCGCCACACGACCTTCTCCGGCGCGATGGCGCGCTCGGCCAGCGTGCGGGCGGCGGCGCGCCACCCTTCGAAGTCGGCCTCCTTGGCCAGATCGACGCCGATCATGCGAACATCTCGAGCTGGCGGGGGGCGGGCTCGAGACGCGCGCGCAGATCGCCTGCGTCGATCGAAGCCGGCCGCCAATCCGCGGCCACGATGAAGTGCTTCAGCGCGTTGACCGACTTCGCCAATTTCCCCACGTCGGCGAGCCGCAGCCGCGTCTGCCGGCGCGCGCGCACGATCTGATCGACGCTGCGGACGCCGAGTCCCGGCACGCGCAGCAGGCTTTCGCGCGCCGCCGTGTTGACGTCGAGCGGAAAGCGGTCGCGGTGACGAAGCGCCCAGGCGGTTTTCGGATCGACGGCCATGTCCAGCATCCCGCCGTCGGTCGCCGCCTCGATGTCCTCGATCGAAAACTCGTAGAAGCGGTAGAGCCAATCGGCCTGGTAGAGCCGATGCTCGCGCATCAGCGGCGCCTTGCGGGAGGGCAGCGAGGCGCTCGCGCCCGGGAAGGGGCTGAACGCCGAATAATAGACCCGCCGCAGATCGTAGCTCGAATAGAGCCGCACGCTGGCGCGCAGAATTTCCGAGTCGGGCGCGCTATCGGCCCCGACGATCATCTGCGTGCTCTGCCCGGCGGCGGCGAAGCTCGGCGCATGCCGGCTTCGACGCGCCGCCTTGGCTTCGTCGAGCCGGATCCGCAAGCCGCCCATCGCCTTGCGGATAGAGGCGGCGTTCTTCTGCGGCGCGAGACCGCCGAAGCTCGCCTCGCGCGGGAGTTCGATGTTGAACGACAGGCGATCGGCGTAGCGCCCGGCCTGCTCGATCAGCCGCGGGTCGGCCTCCGGAATGGTCTTGAGGTGGATGTAGCCGCGGAATTTATGCGTTTCACGCAGAAGCTCAGCCGTGCGGACGAGTTGCTCCATCGTATAATCCGGCGAGCGGATAATGCCGGACGAAAGAAATAGCCCCTCGATATAGTTCCTGCGGTAGAACCCGAGCGTCAGATCGACGACCTCCTCCGGCGTGAAGCGGGCGCGGGCGACGTTGCTCGACACGCGGTTGACGCAGTAGAGGCAGTCGTAGACGCAATGGTTGGTCAGCAGAATTTTCAGGAGCGAGACGCAGCGGCCGTCCGGCGTGAACGAATGACAGATGCCCGCCCCGGTGACGGAGCCGATCCCGCCTTTGCGGGCGTCGCGCTTTTGGCCGCCGCTGGAGGCGCAGGACGCATCGTATTTCGCCGCGTCGGCGAGGATCGCGAGCTTTTGATGCGAAGTCAGAGTCGGCATAAGCCCAACCTTTTGTTCCTTCTTTGTTCTTAACAGGCGCGTCGAGCCGCGGCAAGCGCGCTCGGCCCAAACCGGGGACGACCGCGATGACCAAGGCGCATGACGGCCCCTCGCTGCTCGGCAAACACGTCGCCTTGCCGGCCTCGCCGGACGACGCCGAACTCGACCGCGTGCCGAACCCTCAGTCCGACACCGACTATATCGCGCGCTTCACCGCGCCTGAATTCACCGCTCTTTGCCCGGTGACGGGACAGCCGGATTTCGCCCATCTGGTCATCGACTACGCGCCGGCCGCCTGGCTGGTCGAATCCAAGTCGTTGAAGCTTTATCTCGGCTCCTTTCGCAACCATGGCGCATATCATGAGGATTGCACCGTGAGGATCGGCAAGGACTTGGCGTCTGTTCTTCAACCGAAATATCTGCGGATCGGCGGCTATTGGTATCCGCGCGGCGGCATGCCGATCGATGTGTTCTGGCACATCGGCGAGGCGCCGAAAGGCGTCTGGCTGCCCGACCAGGGCGTCGCGCCGTACCGCGGCCGGGGCTAGGTGAGAACCGAACCCAGGCTGTTGGCCCGCCTTGCATTCTCTGAGTCCTGATATGGGTGGCTCGCAGATAGTCCGCTTCGGTCGCGAGTAAAGAAGAGCGGACATTCGCGTTATTGGTTCCCAATCAAAACTGCGATTCCAGTTCGTCACTGTTTCCATCGCAGCCGTTGAAATGGCTTGTCATCGCGTCCGCACGTTCAACTCCGCGGTGATGTCGGTGGCTGGAACGCGAAGCTATCAATATTACGCCCCTCAGACCGTACGCTTAGGTATGAAGAGACCGTATCGATGTGGTTGCCCGGAGAATGCCGCCGCAATCTGGTCACCTGTGAACCCAAGCGCTCGCAAAACATGATAGCGGCCTAACGCGCAGAGGTACTTCATATAGACGATCATCTCCTGCGCGACGTTGCTGGATATTTGCAGGCCCCGTCCGTGCGGCAGCAGATTCCGCAAATCTCTAATGCGGCCAAGATCCGGGTTGCCACGAAAGCCGTCGTTGCGCCAGAACTCATGCAGGCGCTCAAGACGTCGCAGCAGCGAATAGCTATTGGGAGCCCCGTCGCGCAATCGATTGAACATCATAAAATCCGCGTCTGAACCGTGCTGTCGAATGATCTGTTTTAAACTCTGCACGTTCCTTGAGAAATGCGGGTCCGAGCCATTTCCGAACTCACGCAAATCGAAGTCCTCAAGGCAACCCATGAGTTCGCCGAAGCCTTGGGTAAGCGAAAGATCATAGTCCTCCGTGCTTTGAATGATGTCGGCCAGGTAGATAATTTCGTCGTTTCCGCCTGCAACCCGGTTGAGCAGTGATTCCAGCGTGACTGCCGAGCGCCCTTCAACAGTCAACCATTGTGACACGCGCAGCAAAGCGTCCCCACTTCTTCTTTTCTGTGCGGGCCAATACCAAAACTCCGCGACGACCTCCCGCTGCTCGCCGTTCCACGTGCGTGTCTGCGTCGTCGGCAATTGGTAGACTGGCGCCACCGTGCGGGCGCCAATCATGAACTCAAACAGAACGGAGATCCGCCACGCCAGACGGGTAATCGTGTTGTAATCGACCGGTTTGGGAAAGCGCAGCCTTAGGACGGTGTACTCGTCCAGTGTGATAGCCTCACCGCTCTGCGCGCGGGTCGCGCTAGTCACGAGAGCTTCGGTTCCGTCTTGCAGCTGGAAGGTGCGCTGTCTAGGCGATGCAACATCAACGGAAAGGGAGGGCAAACCAACATTCTCGGGACGCAACCAGCCGTGATCAACGAGGCGCGGATTCACCCAAGCATGAACGGCGGGATGTTCGACGACAAGACCGTTGAAGATCGGCTCGGCAATGTCCTCGATAAATATGTTCTTCAGCACCGCGCCTACGACGAATCTATAGGACGCGCGCATTGCAGGCGTATCCGCGCTGAGGGTGAACCCGTCGACTGTCTGAATCCAAGGATCGATCAGCGTCGTTGGTCGCTGGTAATCTAACCACCCCGTCATCGTCCGAGCGTGAAATGTTGGATCGCTGTGGCTGTCAGCACTGCCTGCGAAGCGCGCGGTCGTGAGGTAAATGCCTTTGTCGAGGTCGAAGCTTAGCCGACCGGGCCAATGGTCGTCATCGCGATGGTTCGCACGTATCGCAAACCATTTCTCGAAGTTCTCAAGATTCATCGAACACCCTCGAACCTAGCTTGGAACGATCGCATGCTCGTCGCTGTTCAAACCTACTTGCACCCAGGGGTTTGTCCACGCGGCACGTCGCCGGAGGTTCGCGAGCGACCGCTTTCAAGATTGGTGTTGAACTCGGACAGCTTTGAACGGGTCGGCAACTGCCGCGTGACCACGTCCGCTTGGTCGTATTGCTTGATCAAAGCGGACGGACCGCTTCGGCTACCTCCGGCCATTGCGAACGACGTGCGCCAATGTCTCGAAAGGGTCTAACGCGACCGCTCACTGTCAGGTTAATCGAGTCAAGACCCTAGTCTTTCACCGATGCGAGCGCCGCCACGCGCGCGCGAAGCAAAGCCGTCAAGACGTGGCGATCGCCTTCGCCTTCGAGCGCCGCGAAGGGAATAACGTCGCCGATCTCCACCGGGAATTGCGAGCCGACACGGCGGCGAACCTCGTGAAATAAGAGCGCCAGCCGCAATGTCTGGCTGATGTGGCTGGCGACCTGAAACAGTCGCGAATTCTGGCCGGGAAAATAGACCGGCGCGACCGGCGCGGAGGCGGCGAGGACAAGCTTCGCCACGAAAGGCGTCCAGGGACCGTCGACGGCCGGCCGCCGCCCCAAGCGGTCCGGCGCCGTCGAGACGGCGCCGGCCGGAAAGATGACCACGCAGCCGCCGTCGCAGAGATGGCGCAGCGCCGCGGCCCGGCTGGCCGCATTGGCGCGCCGCGCCGCGCCCGTCTCGCTGAAATCGATCGGCAGCAGCGTCGCGCGCATCTCGGGCGCGCGCAGCAGCACCGCGTTGGTGAGCGCGCGAACGTCGGCGCGCACGCGCTCCATCAGCGCGCAGAGGACGATGCCGTCGAGCACGCCGAAGGGGTGATTGGCCACGACCACCAGCGGTCCGGTCTTCGGCAGCGCGTCGAGCTTCGCCGCATCGTAGCGCAGATCGAGCGACAGCGCGGCGATCGAGGTCGCGAAGAAGCCGCGCCCGTCCCAGCCGGCGCGCTGACGGTCGAAATACAGTCGCCGAAGGCGATTGCGGCCGGTCGCCGTCTCGACGACGCCGATCGCGGCGCGTTTCCAGAACGGGTCGGACACGTCGGCATAGCTGAACGCGGATTTGTCCATGGCGCGCCATCTAGCTCCGGCGCGTCACAGGCTCATGACGCGTCGAAGCCCTTGGCGATCCGATCGAACGCCATCAACTGGCGCACGAGCGGCTCGAAGGCGTCGAGCGGCGTCTGATTGGGGCCGTCGGAAAAGGCTTGCGCCGGATTGTCGTGCGTCTCGATGAAGACGCCGGCGACGCCGACCGCGACCGCCGCGCGCGCCAAGACGGGGATGAACTCGCGCTGGCCGCCGGAGGACGTCCCCTGCCCGCCGGGCTGCTGGACGGAATGGGTCGCATCGAAGATCACCGGAGCGCCCGTCTCCGCGGCCATGATCGGCAGCGCCCGCATGTCGGACACAAGCGTGTTGTAGCCGAAGCTCGCGCCCCGCTCGGTGACGAGCACGTTCGGATTGTTCGCGCCGGTCAGTTTGGCGACGACGTTCTTCATGTCCCATGGCGCCAGGAACTGGCCTTTCTTGACGTTCACCGGTTTGCCGGTCGCCGCGGCCGCGAGCAGCAGATCGGTCTGGCGGCAGAGGAACGCCGGGATCTGCAACACATCGACCGCCTCCGCCACGGCGGCGCACTGACCGCTTTCATGCACGTCGGTCAGCGTCGGCAGCGCATACTTGTCGCGGATTTCGGCGAAGATCGGGAGCGCCTGCTCCAGCCCGACGCCGCGCCGCCCTTGCAGCGACGTTCGGTTGGCTTTGTCGAACGAGCATTTGAACACCAGGCCGACGCCAAGCCGCGTCGCGATCTTCTTCAGCGCGCAGGCCATCATCAGCGCGTGCTCGCGGCTTTCCATGGCGCAAGGCCCGGCGATGACGGCGAGCGGCAGTTTGGACCCGAAGGCCACGGCGCGCGCGCCTTCGCCGACGAGAACGATCGAGCGAGCGGTCATGTCGGCCGGCTCAGAAGGTCTCGACCCAAGGCCGCACCTCGATTTCCCAGCTCCAAGCGTCCCGCGGCTGACGAATGAGATGCAGGTAGCTTTGCGCGATCGAGTCGGGGTCGAGCAGCGCGTCGCGGCCGCCCGCATCCGGCCGCGTCGCCGAGCGGATACCGCCGTCGATCACGATATGGCCGACATGGACGCCCTGCGGATGCAGTTCGCGGGCCATCGACTGCGCGAGACCTCGCAGCGCGAACTTGCCCATCGCGAAGGGCGCGGACTTGGCGTAGCCCTTCACGCCCGCCGACGCCCCGGTGAACAGGATCGCGCCCCGGCCTTGCGGAAGCATCAGGCGCGCCGCCCGCTGCGCGACCAGGAAGGCGCCGAAGGCCGACACCTCGATCGCCTTGCGGACCGCCGCCGGATCGAGATCGATCAGGGCGCCGCGCGTGCGCGCCGAGGGATTGTAGACGACGACGTCCGGCGGCTTGGGCAGCGCGTCGAAGAGCGCGGCGACCGAGGCCTCGTCGGCGGCGTCGCAGGCGTGCGCCGAGGCGCCCGTCTCGCTGGCGAGCGCGGCGAGCTTGCCCGGATTGCGGGCGGCGAGCGCGAGCGCATAGCCCTCGCGCGCAAGCAGACGCGCCAGCGAGGCCGACAGCCCGTCGCCGACGCCGACGATGACCGCGAGCTTTTTGTCGTCCATGACGCGCCTCCTGTCAGCGGCGAATTAGAACGCCGAGGTCTGGCGACGATCGGCGAGCGCCAGAAGATACTGGCCGTAGCTCGATTTTCCACACGCCTTCGCCGCTTCGATGAGCTGATCGCGGTTGATGAAGCCGTTGAGATAGCCGATCTCTTCCGGGCTCGATATCTTCAATCCCTGCCGGCGCTCCAGGATTTCGACGAACTGCCCGGCCGCGATGAGGCTTTCGTGGGTGCCGGTGTCGAGCCAAGCGAAGCCTCGATCCATCATCTCGACATGGAGTTCGCCCCGCTCCAGATAGGCGGCGTTGACGTCGGTGATCTCGATCTCGCCGCGCGACGAGGGCTTGATCGAGGCGGCGATGTCGACGACGCTGTTGTCATAGAAATAGAGGCCGGTGACGGCGAAGTTCGAGCGCGGCTTTTCGGGCTTCTCCTCGATCGAGATCGCCTTGCCTCGGCCGTCGAATTCGACGACGCCGTAGCGCTCGGGGTCCGACACGACGTAACCGAAAACGGTCGCGCCTTCCTTGCGCGCCACCGCGGACGCGAGCAACTCGGGAAGACCGAAGCCGAAAAAGATGTTGTCCCCGAGGACCAGCGCGACCCGATCGGCGCCGATGAAGCTGCGGCCGACGAGGAACGCGTCGGCGAGACCGCGCGGCGACTCCTGGACGGCGTAGCTGAGCCGCACCCCGAACTGGCTGCCGTCGCCGAGCAGCTTCTTAAAGTGTTGCTCATCTGAAGGCGTTGAAATAATGAGGATTTCGCGGATTTTCGCCTGCATCAGCGTCGACAGCGGGTAATAGATCATCGGTTTGTCGTAAACCGGCAAAAGCTGTTTGGAGACGACCGTCGTCAGAGGAAAAAGCCGGGTTCCGGTGCCCCCCGCGAGGATAATGCCCTTCATTCTTCGCTCCGTCGTAGCCGGCGACCGCTCGACTTTGCTGGCCCGCGGACGCCGCCCGTCAGCCGAAGACGCCATTAAACCTCGCGGCCGAACCTGTCGAGCCTGGAGCGGCCGTGCTGTGCGCGGCCCGGTTCGCCAAAACAAACGCCCGCCGGAGCCGGCGGGCGTTTGTTTGCGAAACGTTGAACGGTTCAGGCGGCGAGGCGACCGCGGACGGCGGCGCCGACGAGCCCATGCAAATGGCGGGTGCCGCGGCGCGCCTCGGCGAAGATCGCCGTGAGCACGCAGGCCGGATCGACGCGTTCGTTGATCGGCGCCTTGCAGGCGCGGCGGAACGCCTCTTCGAGCAGGCGCGGATCGATGTCGTCCAGACCCGCCTGCTTCATCAACTCGCTCATATCGGTCCCCACGCTTGACGCTGCGCAACGCCTAGCAGCGACGCCTTGCATTTCGATGCAAACTTGACGCGAGAATCGATCGCGCGCTGCAAGACTCTCTGAACCAAGCGGCGCGCACGGCGCCAACGAGAATCCTTGCGATCACGCGCCGCCGGCAGCGCGAGCGAAGAGCGCGATCATCAGCAAAAATGCGGCTAGCGAAGCGAGTTCGAAGAGATCGGCGGCCAACGCTTTCAGCACGGAACGCTCCATGAAATCCCAGGGTAACCCCTATATGTTCCTGTTTTGTTCTATGCACAAGCCATGTTTGAACCGCGGGCGCGGAAGCTTCAATCGTGCTTAACGAGGGACAGCCAGCGACCCGCGCGATGACCGGTCGGCGCCGGCCGATGATGCGCTCGACGATCGTTCGCCCCTCACCCCGACCCTCTCCCCGCCTGCGGGGAGAGGGAGTCGCCGCGACGAGCGCTCGTCCAAACGCCAGCGTGTTGGCGACGTGGAGATCCCCTCTCCCCGCCCGCGGGGAGAGGGTTAGGGTGAGGGGCGGCGCGACGTTGCGACCGAAGCAATCCGCGCCGAGCCAGGCGCCCTGCTTCGTCGCTGCGCTCTCGGCAACGAGCACGGACGACCCTAAGGCAGTTCGACCACCCGGCCGTCATGGAGCGTGACGCGGCGGTCCATGCGGCTGGCGATGTCCATGTTATGCGTCGCGATCAGCGCCGCGAGACTGGACGCCCGCACGAGGTCGCGCAGCGCGCCGAACACCTGGGCCGCCGTGCGGGGATCGAGATTGCCGGTCGGCTCGTCGGCAAGCAGCACGCGCGGCTGGTTGGCGACGGCGCGGGCGATCGCCACGCGCTGCTGCTCGCCGCCGGAGAGCTCGGCCGGCCGATGCGTGAAGCGATGGCCGAGGCCGAGATAGTCGAGCAATTGCTCGGCGCGGGATTTCGCCTCCGACCGCGCGAGCCCCGCGATCATCTGCGGCAGGACGACGTTCTCGACGGCCGAGAATTCGGGCAGCAAATGGTGGAACTGATAGACGAAGCCGATATCGACGCGCCGCGCGGCCGCCCGCTGGCGCTCGTCCATGGCCGAGGTGGCGACGCCCGCGAGAATGACTTGGCCCGCATCCGCCCGCTCCAGCAGGCCGGCGATGTGCAGCAGCGTCGATTTGCCCGCGCCCGAGGGCGCGATCAGCGCCACGGATTGCCCCGGCCACAAAGCCAGGTCCGCGCCCTTGAGGATCTCCAGCCTCGTGTCGCCCTGCTGGTAGCCGCGTTCGACCGCGTTGAGCCACAGCGCCGGAACGGCGGTCGCCTCGTCCATCATTCGTACCGCAACGCATCGACGGGATCGAGGCGCGCGGCGCGCCAGGAGGGATAGATCGTGGCGCAGAGCGCCAGGCCCAGCGCCAGCGAGCCGACGATCAGAACGTCGCCGGTCGAGACCACCGACGGCAGCCGGCTCAGCAGATAGAAGTTCGGATCGAAAGCGTTGATGTTGAAGGTCCGGTTGATGAATTGCCGGATCGGCTCGACGTTCTCGGCGATCAGCAGGCCGAGCAGCAGGCCTGCCGCCGTGCCGGTCACGCCGACGATGCAGCCGGTGAGCAGGAACACCCGCATGATGGCGCCGCGCGTGGCGCCCATGGTGCGCAGGATCGCGATCGCCCGGCCCTTGTCCTTCACCAGCATGATCAGGCCGGAGATGATGTTGAGCGCCGCAACCATCACCATCAGCGACAGGATCAGGAACATGACGTTACGCTCGATCTTCAGCGCATCGAAGAAGGAGCGGTTCCGCTCGCGCCAGTCGGTGATGATCATCGGCCGGCCGACGTTCTGGTCGAGCGCGTCGCGCACCCGATCCATGTCGTCCGGGTTGTCGACGAAGGCCTCGATGACGCTGGCTTCGCCCTCCTTGTTGAAGAAGGCCTGGGCTTCCTGCAGCGGCATATAGACGAACAGGTTGTCGAACTCCGACACGCCGATCTGGAAGATCGCCACGACCGGATAGGCCTTGATGCGCGGCGCGACGCCGAACGGCGTGGCGGCGCCTTTCGCCGTCAGGATCGACACCGTGTCGCCGATGCGGACCGACAGGTTCTCCGCCATCTTGGCGCCGATCGCCACGCCGCCCGCCCGATCGAACCCCTCGAGGCTGCCGAGCCGCACGTTGCCGGCGATGCCCGGCAGGCGCTCGAGGTCCGCGCCCCTGATCCCGCGCACCAGCGCGCCGCTCTGCTGGTAGGGCGAGGAGACGCCCGCCGCCTGCTCGACCATCGGGATCGCCATCGTCACGCCGGGCGTCTTCAGGACCCGCTGCGTCACCGCCTCGTAATCCGTCAGCGGCGTGTCGACGCCCTGCAGGAAGGCGTGGCCGTTGATGCCGATGATCTTGTTCAGGAGCTCGACGTGGAAGCCGTTCATCACCGACATGACGACGATCAGCGTCGCGACGCTCAGCATCACCCCGCTGAAGCAGACGACGGCGAAGGCGGAGAACGGCCGCCGCACGCGCCGCCCTCGCAGAAAGCGCAGCGCGATCAGCCATTCGAACGCGCCCAGCGGGCGCGCGCCGGCGGGAGCCGCCGCCCGCAGGGTCTGGGTATGGGCCGTATCGTCCATGGCCTCGCCGATCTGCGCCGCGAACGCTAGGTCGCGGTCAGCTTGTTGAGCGCCGCGTCGGGCGTCATCGTCTCGCGCGCGCCCGTGCGGCGGTTCTTCACCTCGATCGCGCCGTCCGCAAGGCCTTTCGGTCCGACGATGACCTGATGCGGCAGGCCGATCAGGTCCATCGTGGCGAATTTGGCCCCGGGCCGGTCGTCCCGATCGTCGTAGAGCGTGTCGAGGCCGGCTTTTTCGAACTTGCCGTAGAGGTCGGCGCAGGCGGCGTCCGTCGCCGCGTCGCCCACCTTCAAGTTGATGAGGCCGACGCGGAACGGCGCGACAGGCTCCGGCCAGATCACGCCGCTCTCGTCGTGATTCGCCTCGATCAGAGCCGCGACCAGCCGCGACGGACCGATGCCGTAGGACCCCATCTGCAACGCGGTCTCCTTGCCGTCCGGCCCGTTGACGACCGCGCGCATCGGCTCGGAATATTTCGTCCCGAAGAAGAAGATATGGCCCACCTCGATGCCGCGCGCCGACACCCGGTCCGGTTCGGGCAGCGCCTCGAAGGCGGCGGCGTCATGCATGTCCGACGTCGCCGCATAGCGCGCGGTCCAGGCGTCGAAGACGCCCTGCATCGTCGCGCGATCGTCGAAGGCGATGTCGGCGGGGGGCGGCGCCATGTCGAGGAAATCCCGGTGGCAGAACACCTCGCTCTCGCCGGTCGCGGCCAGGATGATGAACTCGTGGCTGAGATTGCCGCCGATCGGCCCGGTTTCGGCGCGCATGGGGATTGCCTTGAGGCCCATCCGCGCGAAGGTCCGCAGATACGCCGCGAACATCTTGTTGTAGGCGTGCCGCGCGCCCTCCGCGTCGAGATCGAAGGAATAGGCGTCCTTCATGAGGAACTCGCGCGAGCGCATCACGCCGAAGCGCGGGCGCACCTCGTCCCGGAACTTCCATTGGATGTGGTAGAGGTTGAGCGGCAGGTCCTTGTACGAGCGCACATGCGACCGCACGATCGCCGTGACCATTTCCTCGTTGGTCGGGCCGTAGAGCATGTCGCGCTTGTGGCGGTCCTCGATGCGCAGCATCTCCTTGCCGTAGGCGTCGTAGCGCCCGCTTTCGCGCCACAGATCCGCTGACTGGATCGTCGGCATCAGGATTTCGAGGGCGCCGGCGCGGTTCTGCTCGTCGCGGATGATGTCGCTGATCTTGTCGAGAACCCGCAGGCCGAGCGGCAGCCACGCGTAGATGCCGGCGGCCTCCTGACGAATCATGCCGGCGCGCAGCATCAGGCGGTGCGAGACGATCTCCGCTTCCTTGGGCGTTTCGCGCAGAATCGGAAAAAAATATCGGGACAGGCGCATGGATCGTCCGGTTCGATTCGCGGCCGGCGCGCGATACAGACCGGCTAACAATGCCAGCGAAGCAGAAAACGCAAGCCGCGGAAGAACGCCGGCGAAAAAGCGCCGCTGCGAGAAGGGTTCGATAGCGTGCGGAAAAACCGCGAAATGGCGTTTCAAAAAGCGTGGCGAGATAGTGACAAGGGCAAAAAGCTCGTTTAACGTCCATTTTGCATCCGAAAGGAGGCCGCCATCCGGCCCTTGGGCCGTTTGGACGCTGCTATCCAAGTCACGGGAGGAAGCCGGTCCGAAAGACGCTGATCGTTAAGAGCCCTCGATGGCCACTCGATCAGACGATCTATCAAACGGGGCCGGTCGGGACGGGATGACTGAAGCAAGGCGGATCGCGTGATCGCGCCTTGCTCTTTATCTCAGCCGGGCGCGGCGACCGCGTCCGTTTCGCCGCGGGCCCAACGTTCTTTCGTCTCGCCGGTGAAATCTGATAGGCGCTTAGCGCCGATCGCCGCGCGGAGGCCCGCCATCAACTCCTGGTAATAAGCCAAGTTGATGGAGGTCAGCAGCATCATCCCAAGGATTTCGCCGGCTTTGACGAGATGGTGCAGGTAGGCGCGGGAATAATCGCGCGCCGCCGCGCAGGACGATTCAGCGTCCAGCGGGCGCGGGTCCGCCGCATGCCGCGCGTTGCGGAGGTTGACGCGTCCGAACCGCGTATAGGCGAGGCCGTGGCGCCCCGCCCGGGTCGGCATGACGCAATCGAACATGTCGACGCCGCGCGCCACGCTTTGCAGAATGTCGTCGGGCGTCCCGACGCCCATCAGGTAGCGCGGTTTCCCCGCCGGCAGATGCGGCTCCACCGTTTCGATCATCGCCAGCATGATGTCCTGCGGCTCGCCCACCGCCAGGCCGCCGATCGCCAGGCCGTGGAAGTTCATCGCGGCGAGCGCGCGCGCGCTTTCGATCCGCAGCGCCGGCGCCGCGCCGCCCTGCACGATGCCGTAGATCGCCCGGCCGTCGCGCGCGCGAAACGCCGTCAGCGAGCGTTCCGCCCAGCGCAGCGAGAGGCGCATGGCGCGCTCGACCTCGGCGTCCGAGCACGGCAGCTTCACGCATTCGTCGAACTGCATCTGAATGTCGGAGCCGAGCAGATCCTGGATTTGCATCGAGCGCTCGGGCGTCAGCAGGTGGCGCGACCCGTCGATGTGCGATTGGAACGCGACGCCGGTCTCGTCGAGCTTGCGCAGCTTGGCGAGCGACATGACTTGAAAGCCGCCGGAATCGGTCAGGATCGGATCGGGCCAGCGCATGAACCGATGCAGGCCGCCGAGTTCGGCGACGCGCTCCGCGCCCGGCCGAAGCATCAGATGGTAGACGTTGCCGAGCACGATATCGGCGCCGAGCGCCTTCACCTGCTCGGGATACATCGCCTTGACCGCGCCAGCCGTGCCGACCGGCATGAAGGCCGGCGTGCGGACGAGTCCATGCGCTGTCGTGATCGCCCCGACGCGCGCGGCGCCGTCGGTCGCGTGGATGGCGAAGGAAAACGATTGGGTCACGGCGAAGCCTTGGCAAAGCCGCCCTTGTAACGCCGCCTCATACCGACCCCCGCGCGATCTTGCTGCCGGGCCGGGCGATCTTCTCGATGCGATAGACGCCGCGCTCGCCGCCGCTCCAGACCACGTCGAAGACGCCGCCGAGCACGATCGGCTGCGCGCGGATGTCGGTGCGCCAAAACCGGTCGGCGTCCGCCCGGCCGGCGCCGAAATCCATCCGGCCGTCGGCGTCGAGCGCGAACGCGCGAACGGCCGGGCCGCCGAGCCCCGTCGCGCCGAACAAGACCCATCCGCCCCGAATGCGCGGAGGAAGTCCATCGAGGGGCGCGTCGAGCGTGATCGGGCTTTCGAGCGGATCGTCCTCCCAGCGCGCGAAGATACGCGCGTTCATCGCGCCGTCTCGCGCAACAGCAGGCATGCGTCGCCATAGGAGTAGAACCGATAGGCGTTCTCGATCGCGTGCGCATAGGCGGCCCGCATGCGGTCGAGTCCGCTGAAGGCCGCCACCAGCATGAAGAGCGTCGAGCGCGGCAGGTGAAAGTTCGTCAGCAGCGCGTCGACGGCGTTGAAGCGGTCGCCGGGCTTGATGAAGATCGACGTGTCCCCGCTGAACGGCTTGACGACGCCGTCGTCGCCCGTCGCGCTCTCGAGAATGCGCAGGCTCGTCGTGCCGGTGGCGACGATGCGGCCGCCCCTCGCGCGCGCGGCGTTGAGCGCGTCCGCCGTCGCGCGATCGATGACGCCGTATTCCGCGTGCATGCGATGCTCGTCGGTGTCCGCGGCTTTGACGGGCAGAAACGTGCCGGCGCCGACATGCAGGGTGACGCGATGGATCGTCACGCCATGCGTCTCGAGCGCCGCGATCAGGCGCGGCGTGAAGTGCAGCCCCGCGGTCGGCGCGGCGACCGCGCCGGGCTTTTCGGCGAACAGCGTCTGATAATCGTCGACGTCGCGCGCGTCATCGCCGCGCCGGCTCGCGATGTAGGGCGGCAGAGGCGTATGGCCGAGCCGGCCGATCGCCTCGTCGAGCGCGCGCCCCGTGAGATCGAAGGCCAGCACGACCTCGCCGTCGTCGGTTTTCTCGACGACCGACGCATCGAGCGTTCCAAGCAGACAGGCTGCGTTTTCCACGGCCGCCCCGAAGCGGATGCGGTCGCCGATCGCGAGACGCTTGCCAGGCCGCGCGAAGGCGCGCCAGCGATCTTCGCCGTCTCTCTTGTGCAGGGTCGCCTCGATCCGCGCCACGCTGTCGCCGCGCGCGCGCGATCCGTCGAGCCGCGCCGGCAGAACGCGGGTGTCGTTGACGACGAGCGCATCGCCCGGCGCCAGCCATTGCGGCAGCGCGAGCACGCGCGAATCGACGAACGCGTCCGATGGCGGAACGACCAGCAGACGCGCGCCATCGCGCGGGTCCGCCGGACGCAACGCGATGCGGTCGTCCGGCAAATCGAAATCGAAGAGGTCGACGCGCATCGATGGAGGATCGCGACTGTCGTTCTTCCGCTGCGCGGCGAAACGACGGTGTCGGCGGTCAGCTGACCTTGGCGGAAACGATCTTGTCGGGATCGCGCACCGGCTCGCCGCGCTTGATCCTGTCGACGTTTTCCATGCCCGACGTCACTTCGCCCCACACGGTGTATTGCCGGTTGAGAAAGCTCGAATCCTCGAAGCAGATGAAGAACTGCGAATTGGCGGAGTCGGGGTTCTGCGCGCGCGCCATCGACACCGTGCCGCGCTTGTGCGGCTCGGCGTTGAATTCCTGCTTCAGGTTCGAATACTTGGAGCCGCCGGTTCCGGTGCCGTGCGGACAGCCGGTCTGCGCCATGAAGCCGTCGATGACGCGATGGAACGCGAGGCCGTCGTAGAATCCTTCGCCGACAAGCTTCTTGATATGCGCGACATGGTTGGGCGCGAGATCGGGCCGCATGCGAATGACGACGGGACCCTTGGTGGTTTCGAGCGTGAGCGTGTCGCCGTCGTCGGCCATGAGCGTCTCCTAGGGTTTGGGTTGCGCCGTATCGCTCGCAGCGACAAAGCGGATGGCGAAGGGGTAGCCTGCTATAGCCGCCCCCAGGGACGCGGTAAACCGCAGCGGCGCGCAGGCCTTGAGCGCGTCCGTTATCGACTCCACGATCGCATGGCGGCCGCCGCGCGCGCCGCTCGCGTCGACGTAGGTCACGCGCGGCGGCCCGATCAGCGCGCCGACGCGCGAGAACGCCAGCCGCAACGTGATCTCGCGCTTGGCCGAATTCGAGGCCGTCGGCGGCGTCCAGCATTCCGCGAGGCGCTCGGCGACCTCGCGCGCGCGGTCGAGCGATCGATGCGCGAGACGATCGTCCAGGTCCGGCCGCTTGACGATCGTCATGACGAAGCCCGTCGGGTAGGGAATCGGGTCGTCGGGGTGAAGCACTTCGGGATAGGGCAAAGGCGGGACGCCGGCCCGCTGCCGCCAATGCCGCTCGTAGCGGTCGTTTTCGATGGCGCCCGCGCCGCCGGCCATCGCGCAGAGCGCAACGAGCGTGGCGGCGAGGCGCCGCGCGGTCACGTCTTGTCGCTGGCGAGACGCATGCGCACGATCTTGTCGGGATTGCTCACGGAGCCGTTCTCGGCCTTCGATCCCTTCTTGATCTTGTCGACGACATCCATGCCGGACGTCACCTCGCCGAACACGGTGTACTGGCCGTTCAGGAACGAGGAATCCGCGAGACAGATGAAGAACTGGCTGTTGGCGGAATTGGGCGATTGCGAGCGCGCCATGCCGAGCGTTCCACGCTTGAACGGCGTCTGCGTGAATTCGGCCGGGAGATCGGGCAGGTCGGACTTGCCCGTGCCGGTGCCGGTCGGGTCGCCGGTCTGCGCCATGAAACCGTCGATCACGCGATGGAAGACGATGCCGTCGTAGAAATGCCGCTTCGTCAACGCCTTGATTTGCGCGACATGCTTGGGCGCGAGATCGGGCCGCAAGCGGATCGTGATGCGCCCGTCCTTGGTTTCAAGGTAGACGGTGTTGTCGGCGTCCGCGCCTTGCGCGAAAGCCGCGCCGGACAAGCCGAACGCCGAGAGAACGGCCAGGACGGCGCGACGATTCATGCTCATAAACGATCCTTTCACGTGAGACCGGCGATCAGTCGCCGCCCGCGAACCGCGCGGCCAGCGCCGCCGCGACATCCGGCGGCGTCAAAGCGGCGACATCGCCGCCGAGCGCCGCGATTTGACGCACGAGCGTGGCGGCGATGTGACGGACCGCGGGCGACGCCGGCGCAAAGATCGTGGGAATGTCCGGCGCCAGCGCCGCGTTCGTCCCCGCCATCTGCATCTCGTAGTCGAAATCCGTCCCGTCGCGCAGGCCGCGCAGAATGACGGTCGCGCCATGGGCGCGCGCGGCGTCCGTCGCCAGGCCGTCGAACGTCACGACCTCGAGCGCGCAAGCCGAGCCGTTCAGCGCGCCGGCGCAGGCGCGCCGGATGAGATCGGCGCGCTCGTCCGGCGAGAAGATCGGCGTCTTGCCGGGATGGACGCCGATCGCCACCACGAGACGATCGCAGAAGGCGGCGGCCTGCCGAATGACGTCGATGTGCCCGTTGGTGATCGGATCGAACGTGCCGGTGAACAGCGCTGTGACCGCCATGCGATGATGCTCCTTGCCGCGCTCACTCCGGCGCGGCCTCGCCGTCCTCGCTCATGGGCTCGCCGGCCTCATCCTCGCTGATGCGCTCGACCGCGACGACGCGCTCGTCCGCCTCGGTGCGGAAGACGATCACGCCCTGCGTCCCGCGGCCGGCGATGCGGATCCCGCGGACCGGACAGCGGATCAACTGTCCGCCGTTCGTCACCAGCATGACGCCGTCGCTCTCTTCCACGGGAAACGACGCCACGAGTTCGCCGTTGCGCGCGTTCACGGCCATGGCGACGATGCCTTTGCCGCCGCGCCCGGTGATGCGGTACTCGAACGAGGAGGTCCGCTTTCCGAAGCCGCGCTCCGAAATCGTCAGGATGTCCTGCTCGGCTTCGGACATTTCGATGTAGCGCTGTTCCGGCAGGGTGTCGAACGGCTCCGGAGCGATCCCGTCGCGTCCGACGACCTCGCGTTCGATGTCGTCGTTGTCGACCACCCCTTCGCGCGCGCGCTGCCGCTTGAGATAGGCGATCCGTTCCTCCGGCGAAGCCTCCACGTGGCGCAGGATCGCGAGCGAGATGACGCGATCGCCCTCGCCCAGCGCCACGCCACGGACGCCCATCGACGTGCGCCCCTGGAACACGCGCACGTCCCCCACGGGGAAGCGGATGCATTGACCGCGCGTCGTGGTCAGCAGCACGTCCTGCGCTTCCGTGCAGATCTGCACATCGACGATGCCTTCGCCGTCTTCGAGCTTCATGGCGATGATGCCGTTGCGTCGCACCTCGGCGAAATCCGAAAGTTTGTTGCGTCGAACCGTGCCGCTCGTCGTCGCGAACATCACGTCGAGCGCCGCCCACTGAGTCTCGTCCTCCGGCAGGGGCATGATCGTCGTGATGCGTTCGCCTTCCTCGATCGGCAGGATGTTTTTCAGGAACCGCCCCAGCGACTGCGGACCGGTGAGCGGCAAACGCCAGACCTTCTCCTTGTAAACTTGACCGCGCGAGGAGAAGAAAAGAACCGGCTGATGGGTCGAGGCGACGAACAGGCGCGCGACGAAATCCTCCTCTCGCGTCGACATGCCGGAACGGCCTTTGCCGCCGCGCCGCTGCGCGCGATAGGTCGAGAGCGGCACGCGCTTGATGTAGCCGGCGTGCGACACGGTGACGACCATGTCCTCGCGCTGAATGAGGTCTTCGTCGTCGAAATCCGTTTCGCTGTCGACGATCTCGGTGCGGCGCGGCGTCGCGAAGTTCGCCCGGATGTCGGCGAGTTCGCTCTTGATGATCGTCAGGACGCGCGTGCGCGAGCGCAGGATGTCGAGGTAATCGGCGATCTCCGTGGCGAGCTTGTTCAGCGCCTCGGCGATCTCTTCGCGCCCGAGCGCCGTCAGCCGCTGCAGGCGCAGATCGAGGATCGCGCGCGCCTGCGTCTCCGACAGACGGTAGGCGCCGTCGTCGTTGATCGCATGGCGCGGATCGGCGATGAGCAGGATCAGCGGCGCCATGTCGCGCGCCGGCCAATCGCGCGCCATCAACGTCTCGCGCGCGTGCGCGGCGTCGGGCGCGGCGCGGATCAGCGCGATGACCTCGTCGATGTTGGCGACGGCGATGGCGAGGCCGACCTGGACGTGGGCGCTGTCGCGCGCCTTGCCGAGCAGGAATTTGGCGCGGCGGGTGACGACGTCTTCACGAAAGTCGATGAAGGCGCGGAGAAAATCCTTGAGGTTCAGCGTTTCGGGACGGCCGCCGTTCAGCGCGATCATGTTGGCGCCGAAGGACGTCTGCAATTGCGTGTAGCGGTAGAGCTGGTTCAGCACCACCTCGGCGTTGCCGTCGCGACGGATCTCGATGACGATGCGCATGCCCTCGCGATCGGACTCGTCGCGCAGTTCGGCGATGCCCTCGATGCGTTTTTCCCGCACGAGCTCGCCGATCTTCTCGAGCAGGCTCGCCTTGTTCACCTGATAGGGAATCTCGGTGACGATCAGCGCTTCGCGGTCCTTGCGGATCGTCTCGACGGACACCCGGGCGCGCATGAGGATCGAACCGCGGCCCGTGTGATAGGCCAAGCGTGCGCCGCCACGCCCCAGGATCAGGCCGCCGGTCGGAAAGTCCGGCGCCGGGGCGAACTCCATCAGTTCGGGGATCGTCATCTCCGGCCGATCGAGCAGCGCCACGACCGCGTCGATGACTTCGCCGAGATTATGCGGCGGAATGTTCGTCGCCATGCCGACGGCGATGCCGCCGGCGCCGTTGACCAGTAGGTTCGGGAACTTCGCCGGCAAGACCGACGGCTCCTGGAACTCGCCGGAGTAATTTTCGGCGAAGTCGACGGTGTTCTTGTCGAGGTCGTCGAGCAGCGGCAGCGCCGCCTTGTCGAGCCGGCATTCCGTATACCGATCGGCGGCCGGGGGATCGCCGTCGACCGATCCGAAGTTCCCCTGCCCGTCGATCAGCGGCAACCGCATCGAGAACGGCTGCGCCATGCGCACCAGCGCGTCGTAGATCGCAAGGTTGCCGTGCGGATGGTACTTGCCCATCGTATCGCCGACGACGCGCGCGGATTTCTTATAGGCTTTGTCCGGCGTGAAGCCGTTCTCGTACATCGTGTAGAGAATGCGCCGATGCACCGGCTTCAGGCCGTCGCGCGCGTCGGGCAGCGCGCGGCTCACGATCACGCTCATGGCGTAATCGAGATACGACCGCTTCATCTCGTCGGTGA
The DNA here is from genome assembly GCA_965276595.1 of Beijerinckiaceae bacterium. Lineage (GTDB taxonomy): Bacteria > Pseudomonadota > Alphaproteobacteria > Rhizobiales > Beijerinckiaceae > Terripilifer. Next base: position 324,815 of record CBDIBA010000012.1, on the reverse strand, counting down.
TCGAGACGGGGCGAATGTCGGAGCCGTCTTGCGGCGGTTGATCGTCTTGCGTGTCGGCCAAGGTCAGGCGGTCCGGATGGCGGGAGAACTCGCATGTCTATCGTCGATGTCTATAGTCGATTCCCCGCGCGAAGGCTATGAAAAACACCCTGCCGTCACCTTAAAAGCATGCAACATCAAGCTTTTAGAAGGCAAGCCCGCACAAGAAGAAAGCGCGTGCGCTTTAGAGGGGAGTCTAAAACGGGATATCGTCGTCCATCGGCTCCGACGCCCGGCCGCCGGCCGCCGGCGCCGGGCGGCGCTCCATCGGCGAGCTGCGCCCAAAACTCCCGCCGCCTTCCGACCGCGCGCCGGATTCGCTGCGGTCGTCGCCGCCTTCGCCGCGCCGATCGAGCATCTGCAACTCGCCGCGGAACCGCTGCAGCACGACCTCGGTCGACTTGCGCTGGTTGCCGTCCTTGTCCGTGTATTCGCGCGTCTGCAACTGGCCCTCGATATAAACCTTGGAGCCCTTCTTCAAATATTGTTCGGCGACCTTACCCAGGTTCTCGTTCCAGATGACGATATTGTGCCACTCGGTCTTGTCCTTGCGTTCGCCCGTCGCCTTGTCGCGCCAGGACTCGCTCGTGGCGACGCTGAAACTCACGACGGCGTCGCCCGCGCCGGTGCGCCGCGTCTCGGGATCGCGGCCGAGATTGCCGACGAGAATAACTTTGTTGACGCTCATGACGCTCTCCTAACGACGAGGCCGGCGCGCCGGCGTTGCATCCTTGTAGACCGGCGCGGAATGCGGCGTGAGCTCGCGGACGCCGCATTCGTCACTTGTCCACATTAGCCGAATGTCTTTTGTACATGTTTTGTTCTAGCACAACGCGCCTTCGCTTGCAAGCTCTTTCGACAGGCGAAGGCGGGGCTGCGCGCGGGCGGCCCCTGACCATCGGCGCGCGGGCGGCCCCTGACCATCGGCGCGCGGCCGGCGTTCAGCCGGTGGCCAAGGCGGCCTCGACGTCCGAGGCTTCCGCGCCGCCGCTCAGCCCCACGCGCAGCTTGTCGCGGTCGAGTTCGCCTTCCCACCAGGAGACGACGATGCAGGCGACGCCGTTGCCGGCGATGTTCGTCAACGCGCGGCACTCGGACATAAACTTGTCGATGCCGAGGACGATCGCCATGCCGGGCACCAGGCGCGGATCGACCACGGCCAGAGTAGCGGCCAGCGTGATGAAGCCCGCGCCGGTGACGCCGGAGGCGCCTTTCGAGGTCAACATGGCGACGCCGAGGATCACGAGCTCCTGTTCCAGGCTGACGCTGACGCCGAGCGCCTGGGCGATGAACAGCGTCGCCAGGGTCATGTAGATGTTGGTGCCGTCCAGGTTGAACGAATATCCCGTCGGCACCACCAGGCCGACGACCGACTTCGAACAGCCGAGCCGCTCCAGCTTCGCCATCAACTGCGGTAGCGCCGTTTCAGACGAGCTCGTCCCCAGCACGATCAGGAGTTCGTCCTTGATGTAGGCGATGTAGCGGAAAATATTGAAGCCGACGTACCGGGCGATGGCGCCGAGCACGACGACCACGAACAGGATCGAGGTGAGATAGAACGTCGCGATCAAACCCAGAAGGTTGAGGATCGCGCCGGTGCCGAACTTGCCGATCGTATAGGCCATCGCGCCGAAGGCGCCGATGGGAGCGGCCTTCATGATGATGGCGATGACGCCGAAAACGCCGTGCGCCACATCGTCGATCAGCGAGCGCACCGTATGGCCGCGTTCGCCGAGCGACATCAGGGCGAAGCCGAACAGGATCGCGAACAGCAGGACCTGCAGGATGTCGCCCTTGGCGAAGGCGTCGACGACGCTGTCGGGAATGATATGCAGAACCATGTCGACCGGCTTCATCTTGCTCGCCTGGTCCGCATAGGTCTGAACGGCGGCGGCGTTGCCCGCGCCGCCGAACCCCTGCCCCGGACGCACGATCTCGCCGATGAGGAGACCGAGGAGCAGCGCGAAGGTCGAGACGATCTCGAAATAGACGAGCGCCTTGACGCCGACGCGCCCGACCTTCCGGGCGTCCTGGATGTGGGAGATTCCCGAGACGACGGTGCAGAAGATGATCAGCGGGATGACCATGCGGATCAGTTTGACGAAGCCGTCGCCGAGCGCCTTGATCCAATCGTTGGTGGCAAGCGCGGGATCGAGCCAGCCGAGCAGCGCGCCGAGCACGATGGCGACGAGCACCTGGACGTAGAGGACCCGATACCAGGGTTTTCGCGGCGCCGCGGCCACCCTCGTCGTCGCGGTCATGCTTGTCATCATCCCCCCTCCACGCCTGCGAAGCGGCCCGATGGCCCGCTCCGTCGCAGTGTTCATAACAGGCGTCTCGGCGCGATCCAAATCCGCGCGCGGCGGCGAAGGCGCGCTGCGCCGCGCGTCAGACGCCTTGTTTTTTGGCGCGTTCGATCGCCTGAACGACCATGGCGCGCGCCTGCTCCGCGTCGCCCCAGCCTTTCACCCGCACCCATTTGCCGGGCTCGAGGTCCTTGTAGTGCTCGAAGAAATGCTCGATCTGCTTCAGCGTGATGTCGGGCAGATCGGTGTGGTTTTTGACGTTCTCGTAGCGGCGGGTCAGCTTTGCGCTCGGCACCGCGACGATCTTCTCGTCGCCGCCGGCTTCGTCCTCCATCAAGAGCACGCCGACGATGCGGCAGTTGATGACCGCGCCCGGAATGAGCGCGCGGGTGTTGGCGACGATCACGTCGCACGGATCGCCGTCGTCCGACAGCGTGTGCGGGATGAAGCCGTAATTGCCCGGGTAGCGCATCGCCGTATAAAGGAAGCGATCGACGAACAGCGCGCCCGACTCTTTGTCCATCTCGTATTTGATGGGCTCGCCGCCGATCGGCACCTCGATGACGACGTTCACGTCTTCGGGCGGGTTCTTGCCTGTCCTGATGGCCTCAAGCCGCATCGTGTGCTCCGGTCCGGGATGGGGACGCGCCGACCGGCGCGCTGAATACATGGCTGGCGCAGGCGATAACCGCGCGCGGTCCCATCGTCTATGATCCGAACTTATTATTTTTCGGAAAACCTCTCGGCGGCAGGCGTCCGGCGTCGGCGCGATTGCCGATCCAGTCGGCGAGTTCGGTCTTCTGCCAGACGAAGAGCCGCCCGGCCGAGTCTTTCCACGTCAGCCCGTCGGCCATCGTGAACACCTTCAAATCCGAAAGCTTGCCGTCGCCCTTATACCTTTGCAGCCGCACGCCCTTGCCCCGCGCCATCACGGGAACCTGCGAGAGCGGAAAGACGAGGAGCTTGCGGTTGTCGCCGACGATGGCGACGTGGTCGCCTTCCGCCGCGGCGACCAAGGCGGTTTTGGCCCCCGCGTCGACGCCGAGCACGCTGCGGCCTTTGCGCGTCGAGGAGATCATATCGTCCTGCGAGACGGCGAAGCCTCGCGCGTCGCTGCTCGCGATCAGCATCTTTCGGCCCGGCGTATAGGGAAACACCGCGACGATGTCGTCGCCGTCGTCGATATCGACCATCAGCCGGAGGGGCTCGCCCAGACCGCGGCCGCCGGGCAATTTGGCGGCGTCGAGGGTGAACATCTTGCCGTTCGCGGTCAGAACCAGCGCCTTCGACGTCGTCTCGGCGAAAAACGACGTCATCAGCCCGTCGTCGCCTTTGAACTGAAGGCCGGCGACGTCGGCGACGTGGCCCTTGAGCGCCCTGACCCAGCCTTTCTTCGAAACGACGATCGTCACCGGCTCGCGCTCGATCATCGCGTGCACGATGTCGGAGGCGTCGGCGACCGGCGCCTGTTCGAACGTCGTGCGGCGCTTGCCGATCTTGGTTTCCGGCCCGAACGTCTTGCGGGTCTCGCGGATTTGCGCTGCGATGGTTTTCCACTGCTTCGGCTCGTCGACGAGCAGCGCTTCGACCTCGGCCTTTTCCTTGACGAGCGCGTCGTGCTCCTTCCGCAACGCCATTTCCTCGAGCCGCCGCAACGAGCGCAGCCGCGTATCGAGGACGTAATTGGCTTGCAGGTCCGTCATCGCGAAGCGCGCCATCAGCGCGTCTTTCGGCTCGTCCTCCTCGCGCACGATGCGGATCGCCTCGTCCAGATTGAGGAAGACGAGGAGCATGCCGGCGAGCAGCTCGAGCCGGCGCTCGATCTGCGCCAGTCGAAAACGCGAGCGGCGGAGCAGCACGTCGCGGCGGTGGGCGAGCCATTGCTTCAGCGCATCGGCGAGCGGCACGACGCGCGGGACGACGCCATCGACGAGGACGTTCATGTTCACGGGAAAGCGCGTTTCGAGTTCGCTCAGGCGGAACACCGATTCCATCATGACCTGCGCGTCGACATGGCGCGCGCGCGGCTCGATGATGAGGCGGACGTCTTCGGCGGATTCGTCGCGGATGTCGCCGACCAGCGGCAGCTTCTTGTCGCCGACGAGTTCGGCCAGTTTTTCGTAGAGGCGGCCCTTCTGCACGCCGTAAGGGATCTGCGTGACGACCACGACCCACGTCCCGCGCCCGCTGTCCTCCTTCGACCAGCGCGCGCGCAGACGGAACGCGCCGCGCCCGGCGCGATAGGTCTCGGCGATCTGCTCGGGCGTATCGACGACCACGCCGCCCGTGGGGAAGTCCGGGCCGGGCACGAAGGCCATGAGCTGGTCGCTCGTCGCTTTGGGATGGGCGATAAGGTAGAGCGCCGCGTCGCAAAGTTCGGCGAGGTTGTGCGGCGGAACGGACGTCGCCATGCCGACCGCGATCCCCTGCGCGCCGTTGGCGAGCAGGTTTGGAAAGGCCGAGGGGAGGACGATCGGCTCTTTTTGATCGCCGGAGTAATTCTCGCGGAAGTCGATCGCGTCTTCGTCGATCCCCTCCAGCAGCAGCCCGGCGACATCGGTCATCCGCGCTTCGGTGTAGCGGTACGCGGCGGCGGAATCGCCGTCGATGTTGCCGAAATTCCCCTGCCCGTCGACGAGCGGATAGCGCGAGGAAAAGTCCTGCGCGAGGCGCACGAGCGCGTCGTAGATCGCCTGGTCGCCGTGCGGATGGAAGGAGCCCATCACGTCGCCGACGATCTTCGCGCATTTCTTGAACGAGGCGTCCGGATCGAGCTTGAGGATGTTCATCCCGTACAGGATGCGGCGATGCACGGGCTTCAGCCCGTCGCGCGCGTCCGGCAGGGCGCGGCCCATGATCGTCGAAAGCGCATAGGCGAGATAGCGCTCTTCCAGCGCCTGGCGGAGGTCGACGGGGTCGGTCGCCGGCGGCGGCGGTGGCGGAAGTGTGGGCGCTTTTGCCATGGCTTGGCGTAGCCAAGCCCCCGAGTCGCGGCAAGGCTGATTTTCGGGCGGTCCCGGCCTGGGCCTTGAGCGGAACAAAAGGGTCGGCGCGGTGTTGCCGCGATGCACTAGCGCGCATGGGCGAAGGCGCCTAAACCCCGCCCAGGTCTGGCCGAGCCTTGGCGTTATGGAAAGGTTTTCGGCGCATCGTTTAACGAATCAGCGTCCCGGTGGACGCGCCCAGTATGGATCGGCTTGCGGCGACCATGATGAAGAAGATGCTTTCCACCTTCGGTTTTTGCGCCGGCGTCGCCCTGCTGACGTTGATGGTTTTGAATATTCCGACGGTCGCCCCCTCGAACGCCAGCGAGACCGCCGGGAGCGCCTGCCGGATGGTCGAGATGCCGATCGACGAAGGGTACGGCGTCTCTCCCGTCGAGTTGCGCCAGGTCTGCGACCAGGCGCGCTAGGGCGACACCGCTAAGCGCAGCGCTTCCGAGACGAAGGCGCGGCGCGCGTCCGGCAGTTCGGCCCCTCGAGCGCGGAACACGTCGCGCTCCAAGAAATGGCCGGTGAGACGGAAACCGGCCGTCAACGCGGCCGCGTCCGCCGCCTCTTCGCGGCCGACGAGAAAGCCCGGCAGCAGCAGCAGCCTGTCTTTCCAAGATTCGCCCGCATCCCGGCTGACCGCCCGGCCCGTCTTGGGCGAGACATAGATCAGGCCTTCGCGCGCGCCGGTTGCGGCGCAGCGGGTCAGATCGAGGCCGAAACCCAGTTCCGTCAAAATTGCGAGTTCAAGCCGCACCATCAGCGCCGGGGCCATCGTGGGCTCGTGCAGATGATCGGCGACGAGTTCGATCGTCGCGTGAACGGCGGGATGGGGATCCCGCTCGGGAAGCAGCCGAGCCAGCGCACCGAGGCAACCGACGCCATGCAGCGCGAGCGCCGACTGCATGATGACGCCCGAGCGCAGCCGCGTCGCCTCGAGCGTCCAGGCGCCCATGTGCTCGTCGAGCCGCGCGCGCCAGGTCGCGGCGACGCTGTTGCCCGGCTGCAGCGTCGGCGTCATCCCGCGGGACCGCGCGCCGCGCGCGAGGCCCAGATGGCGTCCATGGTCGCGCGTCATGACTTCGACGATGGCGCTCGATTCGCCATGCCGCCGAACGCCGATGATCACGCCCTCGTCGCGCCAGTCCATGCGCCGCCCTATTGCGTCGGCGCGATGCGCCACAGCGCCAGCGCCCCCAAAAGCGTCGCCGCCATGAGGCCGCCCGCGAAGAGCGCGACGCCGGACCAGCCGTGGCCGGTCCAAAAGACGCCGCCGTAAGATCCCGCCACGCCGCCGCCGATGTAGTAAAAAAGCAGGTACAGCGACGACGCCTGCGCCTTGTCGCGCTCGCTCAGCGAGGGCGCCCAGCCGCTGGCGATGGCGTGCGCGCCGAAAAAGCCGAACGTCATCGCGCCGAGCCCCGCCGCCAGGATGAACACGTTGTTGGGGCTCATGGCGACGAGGCCCGCGCACATGATGAGCACGGACAACGACAGGACGCGCCCGCGGCCGAAACGCCCGGCCCAGGCGCCCATGAGCGCCGAACCGTAGCTGCCGAGAGGATACACCAGAAAGACCAGGCCGGAGACGCTCTGACTCATGTTGAACGGCGGCGCCTGCAGCCGAAAGCCGATGTAGTTGAAGACGGCCATGTAGCCGCCGAGCAGGAGGAAGCCCTCGACGACCAGCACAGCGATGGCGGGCCTCACCGACAGGCGCGCCATCGAGACGCTCAGTTCGAGCAGCTTGAACGCCCGCGGGTGAAAGTGCCGCGACATCGGCAGCAACCGCCAGAACACGATCGCCGAGCCGAGGCCGAGGCCGCCCAGTCCCGCCATGGCCCAACGCCAGGAGCCGTAGTCGGCCAGGATCGCGGCGGCGAGCCGCCCGCACATGCCGCCGAGCGCGCCGCCGCCGATGTAGAGCCCGACCGCCTTCGGCACGGCGGACGGTTCGATTTCCTCGGCGAGATAGGCGATCGTCACCGCCGGCGCGCCCGACAGCGTGACGCCGGCCAGCGCGCGCAGCCACAGGACGGCGCTCCAGTTCGGCGCGACCGCAAGCGCCAGCGTGAGCAGCGAGGAGCCGACGAGCGCCGCGACCATCAGCGGCTTGCGGCCGACAACCTCGGAGACGGAGCTTGCGACCAGCATCGCCAGCGCCATGGTGATCGTGGTCAACGACAGAGCCAGCGAGGCTTCCGCCGGCGTCACGGCGAATTCGCGCGACAGCAGGGGCAGCACCGGCTGGGTGGAATACAGGATCGCGAAGATCGAGAAGCCGCAGGAGAAAACCGCGACGTTGACGTCGCGGAACGCCCGCGTACCCGCCGCGATGCGGGCTGCGATCGGCCGCGCCGCCGGCGCCGCGAGGCTCGTCATGGACGCATCCTCAAATGAGGCCGAGGTCGCGCAATTCGCGCCGCAACGTCTCGGGCATGGCGGCCACCGAATCCTGTCCCGGCTTCAAATCGGCCGGCGCATCCTGATCGAGCAGATAGCGCCAGCCCTGGAAAGGCCGGAACGGGCGCGGCATCACGGCAATCAGCTTCGGCTTCATGACGATATGGCAGCGGGCGATGCCGTCGTCGCCCGTGAACGGCTTGACGGCGAGGATGGACTGACGCGCCGACACTTGGCCCTTGATGACCCAATACATGGAGCCGCCGTCGACAAGCTCGTCCACGCGCTTGGGGACCATGCGCGTGCGGTGCAGATGCACCGGCGACTTGCCCTGCGCCTTCCGCGCCGCGAGCCGCTCCTTGATCCAGGCTTGGTGATCGCCGATCGACTCCGCGCCGACCGACAGTTTCAGGAGATGCAGGGGCATGGGCCGGTTTTAGCGACGCGGAACTCCCGCGCAAGCCGGACGTCGCGGTCTCGGATCCGGAGGATCAGCCCCGCCCCTCGAACGGCATCTGCGTCGCCTTGATCGTCATGAACAGCACGTTCGTCTCGAGCGGCAGGGTCGCCATGGCGACGATCGCCTTGCCGACGTGGTCGAGCGGCATGGTCGGCTCCGGCCGCACCGACCCGTCCGGCTGCGGGACGCCCGCCTTCATCCGCTCGGCCATCTGGCTCTCGGCGTTGCCGATGTCGATCTGACCGACGGCGATGTCGTATTTGCGGCCGTCGAGCGAGGCGGCCTTGGTGATTCCGGTGACGGCGTGCTTCGTCGCCGTATAGGCGATCGAGTTCGGCCGCGGCGTATGCGCCGAGATCGAGCCGTTGTTGACGATGCGGCCGCCGCGCGGCGTCTGGGCCTTCATCAGGCGGAAGGCGGCGCGGGTGCACAGGAACACGCCGTTGAGGTTGACGTCGACGACTTGCGTCCAGGCCTCGAACGGCAGGTCTTCCAACGCCACCGGCGGTCCGCTCCGGCCGGCGTTGTTGAAGAGGAAATCGAGCCGGCCGAAATCGGCTTTGATCCGCGCAAAGAGCGCGTCCACGTCGGCTTCGTCGCCGACATCGCAGACATGCGCGACGGCGCGGCCGCCGGCGGCGGCGATGGCGGCGGCGGTGTCCTCCAGCGGCGCGGCGCGGCGGCCGGCCAGCACCAGGTCGAAGCCGGCTCCCGCCAACGCGAGGGCTGCGGCGCGCCCGATGCCGGTGCCCCCGCCCGTCGCCAGCGCGATTTTGTTCATGCCGCCCTCCCCGCGATCCGCCGCTTGCTGCAAGGCGCGCGCCGGCGTCGCCGAGCGGACCAAAGCCGACGCCGCTTCAGCCGCGACCCTTCTGACAGTCGCATCGCCGGCCGACAAGCGCGCCGTCGCCCGATCCTGACGCTTGCCTGGGCGCTTGCGGAAGCGGCCGCCTCGACGCTAACTAGGCGCGTCGCGCCCGTAGCTCAACGGATAGAGCATCGGTCTTCGGAACCGAGGGTTGGGAGTTCGAATCTCTCCGGGCGCGCCAAACTAACCCCTTGATTTTTATCAACTAACTGTAACTGCAACGCTTTCAGCCGCCGCTCGGTACAAAGGGGCGGTACAAAATGGCGGTACAAATGCCGAAGCTGGAGCGCGATAAAAAGTCCGGGAATTGGGTCTCGCGGCAGGTCATTCCGGCCGATGTGCGGGCCGTGCTCGGCAAGCGCGAATTCAAACAGACCTGGCCGGCGACCTTCACGCAAAGCGAGGCGACCTGCGCCTATCACAAGTGGCATTCGGACCTGACGAGACAGATTGCGGCGGCGCGTAAGGGCGGCGACCGCCTCACAGACGAACAGGTAAAGGACGTGGCTGGACGCTGGTTCGCCGAGCAAGCGCACGCGCAAGAGAACAGGAACGAGCATCCCGAGGCGCTTGAGGCTGTCCTGACGGTCCTGGCGGAGGCGGATCGGCATCCCTACGTCCGGGAGCAGATCGAAAAATCAGCCCGCGCCCTTCTCAAGGCCCAATCGATCATCGCGGATCGCGACACCGTGGCGCGCCTGACCGCCGAAATGCTGCATCTTTATACGGCGCTCTACAGCCTCAAGCAGCGCCAACAGGAAGGGAACTTTCGGGGCTCGCCCCTCGCTCACGCCGCCGCTCACGCGACGCCCTCCCCCGGTCCTTCTTCAAGCGCCTCGGCGGCGAACCGCCCCGCTCCAAGCCGGTTGCGGCTGCTTCAACTCTTCGAACGATGGGCCGCCCATCCCGAGCAACGCGACAACGCGTCAGGCACGCTTCAACGCTATCGCGGCGCAATCAAAGCAATCAGCCGCGCCCTCGACAATCCGCTCGCCGAAGCGGTCACGATGGAGCGTCTGCGCGACCACATGGAGCAACGCATGGAGGAAGGGCTCGCGCCGCGCACCGCGAAGGCGACGTACCGCGCCGTCGTCAGTTCGATTTACGGATGGGGCAAGGGCAAGGGGCTGATTTCGAACAACCCCGCAGTCGGCTGGACGATCAAGGTAAGACGGCGCGGCCATCCTCGCGAGAAAGGCTTCCGCGACGATGAAGCGCAGCGCATTCTTAACGCCGCTCGCGCCACGCCGTCTTCGAATCGATACCCCACGCTCGCCGCCGCGAAGCAATGGGTTCCGTTCCTCTGCGCTTACACGGGCGCGCGCGTCGGCGAGATGACGCAAATCCGCGCCGAAGACGTGCAAGAGCACGGTGGCGGCTGGTTCATTCGGATCACGCCTGAAGCCGGCAAGGTGAAGGACCGCGAGGAACGGTTTGTGCCGCTTCATTCGCGCCTGATCGAGCTCGGCTTTGTGACGTTCGCCAAGGCGCGCCGGGAGGGACCGTTGTTCTACACGCCCAACGCCAGCGGCGACAAAACCAGCGCCTCGACGCGCGCCGACAGTCGGGCCGAAGACCTCGCAAAATGGGTTCGCAAGGAAATCGGGATTACAGACGCCAACGTCGCCCCGAACCACGCCTGGCGGCACCGCTTCAAGACCTGCGCCCGACGCGCCGGTATCGAGGAGCAATACGCGGACGCCATCACGGGCCACGCGCCGCGTTCGGTCGGACGGCAATATGGGGACCGTCACGATAAGGCGACGCTGCTTCGCGAGATTGGCAAGCTGACGGTCGAGGCGGTCGAAGGGAAGGCGGAGGCGGGTCGGGAGCGGGAGCCCGTCGCACCGGACCCCCGCCAAGTCAGCCCCATGCCGCCGCCCTAGAGCGCCGCCGCCGCGCCGGACCTGAACCGCCGTGAGGCGTTCCATTCAAGACAGCCGATGCGGCCGTTCCTGTTGACGGCCCTGGCGCTATCCTCGCGGTGCGTCCAGACCTGCGGCTCGCCCGCCACCCTGGCGAACACCTCGCGCCGCATGTAGAGACACCCGGACCACCCGCCGATCCGCAACAATGCGAAGCCCGGCCGTATTTCCAGTTCGAACCCGTGTCGCCCGCTCGTCAGTATCATCGGCTTTCATCCTCCCAAACCGGTCGCCCGGAACGCCGTCCGCCCGCTGCGCCCAAGCCAGGATGAATCATGGGGATTCGCCTGTCAACTCGCTCCAGGATCGTCAGGGAAGCCCGCTGATACGCTTGAGGGGCTTTCGGCTAGTCATTAGCCAAGAAGGCCTCATGCCGCTCCACGAGCTTCCTAGGGCCTGCTAGAGGGCTGGGGCCTTTGGAGCGGCGTTACGTCCCTCACAAAGGACATACATAATAGGTCTATCTCTAAGTCCTTTATGCGGAGGACGCGATGGGAGGCGGAGGAGGAGGAGGAGGAAGAGGAAGAGAGAGCTTCTTTGGTGAGCCTTCTCTCAGTCCATCATGACGCGGACGTTGTTGTGGTCGGCCACTCCCATCAACCCTCAGGCCCTTGCTTGATGGCTACCGGAATCCTCCCGCCTGTGAGCATCAAGGCCGCCGCCTCTAGCTCCTTCCTCGCCGCCTCCGCACTGCTTCGCGCCACAAGCACGGCGTCATGTAGCGGCAGAGCGACAACGCCGGCCTCCCTCAGACGCTTCAAGGCCAGCATGAGGATGTCGCTTTCCATGCGCATGAAGCGGAAGCCTGGAGCTAGTTCCCTCGCGTCTCGCTCCGCGCCATCCTTCCGTCCGTCGAGTTCGTCCGCCAACCCCGGCAACCGCTCCAAGACGAGGGCTTTAAGCCGCGCGACAGGCCATCCCTCGGGCAGGCCTTCACGCACGTCTTCGGGCCATCGCTTGAGGCCAGGCGCGAAGAACAGCGCATTGATGGCCGCCTTGACGCTGGCGCGATGCTGGGGCTTGAAGCCGGGCATGCCGCTATACGGATCGTCGTCGATCAAAGTTAGACCGCGAGCCGCGTAAGCCAATCGGATAAACAGCGCGGAGAAGTCCACCTCCGCAATCCGCTCTCCGTCGATACGAAGTGAAGCCCTCCGCCGCTCGCGCGCGAGATTGCTCCAGAACGCCCCGAACAACCGCCCGCCAAACTCAAAGACCTGCCCGATCTGTTGAGGGTGTTGAGAGAAGTGGCGACGAAGCCGGCGCGAGCGCGTGTAGACCGGCTCAAGGCCATCTTGCACGAACGCAATATCCGCCGTCGCAAGGAAGGCGTTAAGCTCTTGCAGTTCGCCACGCATGGCGTGTGTCCGTACGGTGTCGCGGTAGTCGATGCGCTTGACTGAGGCTCCCGATTCCCGGCCGTCGCCTTCATGCTCGCCTTGATGCTTCGCGCTGAGGATCAACACTTCCTCCCCATCGCGCCGCGTGAAGTCTTCGACAGAAAGCCCCTCTTGCCGTGTCCACTCCGCGAAGGCTGGCGTTGGTTCGATGGTAGAGGCGACACCCCGCGACCGCCCAATGCTCAGCGTGAAAAACTCTCCAACGCCCTGCTTCAAGATCGCGGCAAGCATCGTCGGGCTGAGGCCGTGGCGATCATAGCGCGTGAGCTTCTGGCGAGGCTTGGCGAGGGGCAGCGCCACGCGGTTTGAAGGCGGAGGCTCCAGGACCGCCATGACGAGGTTCGCGAAAAACGTGTCAGCGGTGGACGCCCAAGTTTGCCGGTCTAAGAGACGACGCTTCCGCTCACGCGTCTCGTTTGCCTCCAAGACGGCCCTCAGCGGCCCCAGGGAGGCCTTGCCGCGACCGGTTGAGGGAATGAGCCATGGATCAAAGAACGAGTCCTGACGGCCCTCGTAGCCCCTCCTACGCGATGGGCGCGTCATGCCATTAGCTCAGTATTTGAGGATGGCAAGGCACGGTCCCGAAGGGGTCTGTAACTGTTCAACGGACTTCGGCGAAGCCGTCTTAACAAATAGGTCTGGCGGCCCGTCATCGAGGATCGAAACGACGGCGCGTCTTGCTTTGTTGGCGAAGCGGTTGGGATAGGGTCTGACGAGCTTCAAGCCCTTCGCTTCAAGGTCCGCCTTCACGCGGAGAACCTCGCCGATCACCATGGCGTCACCCGCCAGCGTCCTCATGCCGCGTTCAAGAAGCTCGCCGAGACGCCGCACCGTGGGTCCGTCGCTCTCTTGGAACTTCCGGAGTTCCTGTCGCCGATGAGGCGTGGAGGTTCGTCGCCAGATACGCACCGTGCCGCCGCCGAGACGGTTCAACAGCTTCCCCAACTGAACGAGGCGGTACTCGCGGGTCGGAATGAACGGCGTGTTGTTGAGCGCGGCGAGGATGCCGAGTCCGCCCGCCAAGAGGACCATCGGATGAACCTGGCGCTGGCGGAGTCGCGACCATACGGCGTCCGCCCTTTGGCGCGCGCTCAGTCCGTTGATGCTGCTTGCCGGAACATACGGCCCCGCAAGCGCCATGCAGCATAGGATGCCTTCGAGGGCGACTTTGACCTCGGCGTTGTGCGCGTTGGCGCGAACCCAATGGAACGCGGCATGACGATACGGCGTGATCCGCCGCCCCTCCAAACTTCGGATGCTGACGTGGCCATGCCGGCGAAGGAACTCCAAATGGGGCCGGCAGAGTGAGCCCACGCCATGTTCGGTCGCCGATAGGGCCGCCCTCTGGCATCCTGGCGCACGGCAGGTTTTGGGGCTGGCCTTGGTCGCGGCGCGCTGCTTGATCCTGCGGCGGGCGGGAGATTTGCGGCTCATGAAACTCCTTGACCGTTGCAAAAATACCACGCCGACCGTCCGCCTGATACGGAGGCCGGCTCTGGGGCGGCGAGGATTGGCGAGGCACGGGAGATGCGATTGCGGGATCGGGCAAGGAAGGGGCCGTAGCCCCCTCCCGCTTTCGATGCTTCACGCGGCGTTAGCGTGTGCGCCACCCGACGCCCACGCTCGCGCCTCTTCTCCGAGGGCTCGGAAAAGCCGCTTATCCCATGCGTAAAGGACTTCCATCGGTCGCCCGGCGCGCAGCGACAAGATTTTCTGCCAAACGTCCGCGTGCTCGAATGGCTTGCCCGTAGCCTTCGCCCATCGTCCGGTTTGCTCCCACAGGGATTTGCATCCTGAGTAGCCTTTGGCGAGTGATCGAAGATCAACGTACACGGTGAGCACGCCGTCAAAGCCGTCGAGCCTTTCAAGCGCGTCTACAATGGCACGCAGCGTGCCCCGATAAACCGTAGTTTCGGGAGCTAACGACTGCGGGAAGGTTTGCACAGGTTCTTTGACGCCGTCTTTCGAGCAACGTGCGATTTGCACGATGTACGCTCCAGTTACAGACTTTGCGTAGACTGTAGCCGTGTTGTCGTTAGAGGTAGAAATGTTCATGACTATAGAAACGATCCTTGCTTTGTGGAGACTGACTGTCGCCGATGTTGTTCGGCCATTATAAGCCGTCGGTTTCGCCCTTACTGGGGCTCGTCAGCTAGGACGATATCCTAGTACCGAAGCGCATATCCGTTTGCCGTTGTCGGGACCGGACCTTTAGGAGGCCATGCTATCGACGTAAGCACGCGGTCAATCCGCTCAGTGCCGCTACGCTTCCTGCTTGGTTTGCGCCGCTCCAGGCTCTTCGCCCGTTGCGCCTTTGTGTCGCCGATACGCCCTGACGCTTCCACGAACCGGAGTCCGAACGAGCCTGGGCTGGCACCGGGCATGGTCCCGGCATTCTTAGATGGCCGCTACAGCGTCACCATGCCGCACCCTACCATGATCGATGCCGACAGGCAAGTAGACGGATTAAATTACTTCTTAAAAACAATAGGTTACGAGGGTAATAGAAAGTTACCGTTGAATTAAACAGTTTCAGAGGCTTAGCGGCCGTCAATGGCAACCTTGCCATCACTTATTCCGCATCCGTTCCGCTCTAGCCGTCTGCCGTCGTGCCGTGCGGAGGCGATGAATGGCCAGGGCCCTTCACCGTTCGTCGCCGACCGCGCCGCTCGCGCCTCAATCCGGCGCTCGCCTGACGCCCGCCGCGTCCAACGCCCGGTAGACGCTCCCCCGTCCGATATTGAGGCTGGCCGCGATTTGGGAAACCGTCGCGCCTTCCTTGTGCAGCCGCACCGCTTCGTCAGCCTTGACACGCGCCGTGGGCTTCCTCCCGAGGTAGCGCTTTTCCGCCTTGGCCTTGGCGATGCCCTCGCGCTGCCGCTCCAGCATCATTTCGCGTTCGAACTGCGCGAAGCCCGCGAAGATCGTCAGAATGAGCTTGCCCGTCGCGCTCTTCGTATCGACCCTCTCGCCGCCGAGGTTGAGCACGCGCAAGCCGACCCCGCCGTGATCCATCGCTTCGAGCCGCTCGACGATTTTCCACAGCCCGGTTGTCGAGCGGGCGAGGCGGTCAACCTTGGTGACGACCAGCGTATCGCCGCCGCGCACATAGTCTAACGCCCGGTCGAGTTCGCCGCGCTGCGCGATGGAGGAAACCTGTTCGCTGAAGATTTTGACGCATCCTTCGGCTTTCAGGTCGCGAATCTGCGCGTCGAGCCCGGCCTCTTGCTCGGCGGTCGAGGTTCGGGCGTAGCCGATGAGTTTGCCGCCGGTTGGGTTCGCTGTCATGTCGTCCTCCTAGGTGTCCACAATGCCTAGGCTTATGAGTCGGTCGCGTCCGAAAGTCAATAGGAAGTCTATTGGACGCTCCAGAGCATCGGAACGGACACGTCCGGTAGGGCTGGGGCTATTGGACGGATGGGAAGCCGCGATGCTTGCGCCACCCCGCCCGCTCCACAACCGATGTCAGCCCGAGGCCGTGCTTCGCCAAGCAGACATTGCGGGAGGCGTCAGGTCTACGCTCGAAGCGGGCTTTGCCCTCTTTATGGCAACCCACGGTCCGAAGGGCGGGTGCAATTGTAGTCGCGGATCGCCTCCCACTCGCGCTGGCGGCGCTTCGATCCCAGGGCCGCCGCGTTGCCGCAGCGCCAAAGGAAGACCATGAGGGCGACCACAGCCGAGAACGGAATGAGAAGCAGGAGTGCGGGCATCGACCTCAACCTTTGCAGCACAAAAGGCAAGTGACAATACAGCCCATCGCGCCAGTCGTAAAAAAGGTTCATGACCGGAGCCGGAGCCTGAGCCCCGACCGCGCCGCCGGGCCGCCAGACTGCGCAGCATGACGGGCGGCATTCCGGTTGATCGCGGGCGACGTGGCGTTGTCGCAAGGAGGGTGGCACGGGGGTAATCGCGGTTGTCTAGCCGGTGATGGGCTCAGACAAATTTGCGATACCTATAGGGCCGAACCCGCCATGCCGAACGCGCCAGGTATTCCCGCGACCAGAAGCGCGCCATCACGGCATTGTGGCGGCTTAGCCGCTTTATGGGAGCGTAGTCGCTCTCTTTGACCAGTTCGGAGTCACCCTCTTTTGGCACCATCTCGCCGGCCCAGACGATAGGAGAGCGCGCATCGCTGTAGATGTCTCGAACCTCGTAAAAATCAGCGAGCACGGCTTCCATCAGTTCAATACGGCGCTTGCGGCTGGCAAGGTCAAGATCGAGTTGAACGCGGCGCTCTGCCAGGGCTCGATCAAATTCAAACTTTCGTTGAGCGAGCTTTTCGTCGGCAGTGAGCCTTTGTCTGTGCGTCCGATGGATCGTCCATGACGATATGCCGGCACCGGCCAGACCAGCGATGAACGAGCCGACCGACGCAATGACCGCGATTCCGGTCGAGGTGGTGAAAAAGCTCAGGTTCATGGGCGCAGTTTAGAATTCCATGCCCCGCACGTCACGCGCGTCCCGTGTCCTTCAATGTGCCCATGATTGCCTCTCCCGTGACGGCAGTGACAAAGGCGGCGTCCGCGCCGGGAAGCGCCAAAGCCTCTAAATGCATGCTGAGGATGGCCAGTGCGTAAGCCTTCCCCCGATCTACAAGAACCTCCTGCTTCGCAAAGGTGGCGTATATCTTCGAGTGCTTGATCTTCGCGGCGGTTGGAAGCTTTGTGGGGTCTCCGAGCGACTTGACCAAAATCTCGTATGCGCCAGCAAGGACGCGAGTGAACTCAATTGCTTCCGCCCGGTCGAAGCTATGCATCCTCATGCCAAGGTCTTCGAACTCCTCACGTAAAACGCCGCCTCGCGCTTCTTTCCACCTCGCGCGAACGCCTTCAAACATCGCGTGCTCCCCAGCAAAGCGCTTAAGAGACTTTCAGTCACACACCTTAGTCAAGCGTCGGGAGCGTAAGGAACCGAGGTTGCCAGAGGCGCATCTTGGCGGTACAAACCCGCGCATACGAGCGGATGAAAGCGTGGAATATCAAGGTCTTGCATGGCGCTTATCCCAAGTTCGAATCTCTCCGGGCGCGCCAAACTAACCCCTTGATTTTTCTTAACTAACTGTAACTGCAACGCTTTCAGCCGCCGCTCGGTACAAAGGGGCGGTACAAAATGGCGGTACAAATGCCGAAGCTGGAGCGCGATCCGAAGACGGGAAATTGGTTTTCCCGCCGGTCGCCCAAGTACACCCAAGTATCGTTGCCATCCGGGAGGAAACCGGAACCCGCCATATGATCCGGTGTGCGCATTCGCTAAGCCGCGATATGGCGCCGGTGGTAGCGGCGGCCGAGGTTCGTCAAAACCTCGTAGCCGATCGAGCCGGCGCGCGCGCCCATATCGTCGACGCCGATCGTGTCGCCGAGCAACTCGGCCATGACGCCGACCGCGACCTCGCCCGCCGGGACGCCCGTCACATCGATGACCGTCAAATCCATCGACACGCGGCCGGCGAAGGGACACCGCACGCCGGCGACCAGCGCCTCGCCGCCGAAGCGGGCGTCCGTCGCCATCAGCGCGCGCGGCAGACCGTCCGCGTAGCCGACGCCGATCGTGGCGAGCCGTGTCGGCCGGCGCGCCGTCCATTGCGCATTGTAGCCGACCGTCTCGCCCGCCGCGATCGACCGCAAGGCGAGGATCGGCGCGTCGAGCCGCACGACCGGCCGCATCGGGTTGCGCGCGCCGGGCGTCGGGTTGCCGCCGTAGAGCGCGTAGCCCGGCCGCACGAGGTCGAAAAACGGCTTCGACGGAAGAAAGATGGCGGACGAGTTGGCGAGGCTCGCGCCGATCTGCGGGAAGGCCGCTCGCGCCGTTGCAAAGGCGGCGATCTGGCGATCGTTGATCGCATCGCGCGGCTCTTCCGAGGAGACCATGTGGCTCATCACGTGATCGACGGGCGCTCCGCGGATCAGCGCGAAATCGGCGAGTTCGCTTGGGGCGAGACCGAGCCGGTTCATGCCGGTGTCGATCTGCAGCGCCGCAGGACTCGCGGCGCCGCCGCAAGCCTCGATCCAGGTTGCGGCCTGCGCCAGCGAGCCTAGCACCGGCCGCAAGCGGTGCTCGAGGAACAGCCCCACGCTGCTGGCGGACGCCAGGCCGTTGAGCACGTAAATGCGCGCGCCGGATTCGGTTCCGAGCGTCTCGCGCGCGCGCGCGCCCTCGCTGACATGGGCGACGAAGAACGTGCGGCAGCCTGCGTCCGCCAGCGCGGCGACGGCCCGTTCGAGACCCGTCCCGTAGGCGTCCGCCTTCACCACCGCTGCGCATTCGGCCGGCGCGACGATCGCCGCGAGCGTGCGCCAATTGGCGACGAGCGCGCTGAGATCGATCGTGAGGACCGCCTGCGCCGCTTCGGACGGGATCGGCGGCGCAGCCATGTCACATCCGCTCGGGCAGCGCGTCGTCGCGCGCGAGGTTGGAGAAGCGCGTCATCTCCGCCTCGAAAGACAGTCCGACCGTGCCGGTCGGCCCGTGGCGCGACTTGCCGATGATGACCTCGGCCTTGCCCATCGCTTGATCCATCGCGATTTGAAAGGCGGCCGTCTTCTTCGCGTAATCCTCCGCCCCTTCCTTGGGCTCGCGGCCGAGCAGGTAATATTCTTCGCGATAGACGAACATGACGATGTCGGCGTCCTGCTCGATCGAGCCGGATTCGCGCAGGTCCGACAATTGCGGCCGCTTGTCCTCGCGGCTCTCCACCTGACGCGACAATTGCGAGAGCGCGACGATCGGCACCCCGAGCTCCTTCGCCAAAGCTTTCAGGCCCGTCGTGATCTCCGTCACCTCCTGGACCCGGTTGTCGCCCCGCGACTTCGAGCCCGAGAGAAGCTGGATGTAATCGATGACCAGAACGTCGAGACCGCGTTGGCGCTTCAGGCGGCGGGCGCGGGCGGTCAGTTGCGCGATCGAGATGCCGCCCGTCTGGTCGATGTAGAAAGGGATCTGCTCCATAAGGCGCGCCGCTTCTTTGATCAGCCCGAAGTCGCGCTCCTGTATATCGCCGCGGCGGATCTTGTGAGAGGCGACGCCCGATTGTTCGGCGATGATTCGGGTGGCCAGTTGCTCGGACGACATTTCGAGGGAAAAGAACCCGACGACGCCGCCGTTCTTCGTCTGCCGCGTCCCGTCCGGCCGCAACTCGAACTCGTAAGCGCGCGCGATGTTGAACGCGATGTTGGTGGCCAGCGCCGTCTTGCCCATGCCGGGGCGACCCGCGACGATGATGAGATCGGAGCGCTGAAGACCGCCGGTCTTGCGGTCGAGGTCGGTCAGCCCGGTCGAGATGCCGGAAAGCCCGCCATCGCGCCGGAACGCCTCCGCAGCCATGTCGATGGCCGTGATCAGCGCCGACGAGAAGGTCTGGAACTCGCCGTCGTAGCGGCCCTGTTCCGCGACTTCGTAGAGCCGGCGCTCCGCCTCTTCGATCTGGTCGCGCGGCGACATGTCGATCGGCGCGTCGTAAGCGGTGTTGACGACATCTTCGCCGATGGCGATGAGCGTCCGCCGAATCGCGAGGTCGTAGACGGTGCGGCCGTAGTCCTTGGCGTTGATGACGGTGGTCGCCTCGGCGGCCAGGCGCGCCAGGTACTGCGGCACCGTGACGCCGCCGAGATCGTGCTCGCCGAGGAAGCTGCGCATGGTCGCCGGGCTCGCGAGCTTGCCCTGGCGGATCAGATGCGAGGCGATCTCGTAAATGCGCCGGTGCAGTTCCTCGGAGAAATGCTCCGACTTCAGGAAATCCGAGACGCGATCGAAAGCGTCGTTGTTGACGAGGATGGCGCCGAGGAGCGCCTGCTCCGCTTCGACATTATGCGGCGCGACGCGATAGGCGGGCGTGTCCGCTTGGGGGGAGACGAACGGGCCGCGGCCCGACAATGCTTCGACGAACGCCATGACCTTGCGGTGATTCGAGTTCCGGTGTCGCGCGACGCTTCCCTAACAAACCGGCGTCCGGCGCGCCACGACCATGGCACGCCGGCGATGGCGGCGCGAGAACCGGCCGCGGAACGATCACGCTTTCAACAGCCGGTCGAAGTTTTTCCGCGTACCGACGGAATCGTCTTGACGCGTCGTGAGAAGACGGCGCCGGACGATCAGCGGTCTTCGCCGGCGTCCGCGAGCGCGGCGCCGACTTCGAGGCCGAGATCGTCCATCGTCGTCTCGACGCGCGTGTTGATCTCTTCGCCCTTGGCCTGGCGCTCCGCCTCTTCCGGCGAGCGCGCGACGTTCATCATCACGTTGGCCTCGACTTCGGGATGCAGACGGATCGGCGTCGCGTGCACGCCGAGCGTCTTGATCGGGTTGGTCAGCACGACCTGGTTGCGGCCAACCGAGAAACCGCCGGCGGTGATCGCCTCGGCGATGTCGCGCGTGGAGACCGAGCCGTAAAGCTGGCCGGTCTCGCCGGCCTGGCGGATGATGACGAACGTCTTGCCGTCGATCTTCCCGGCGGCCTTTTCGGCCTCGGACTTGAGCTCGAGGTTGCGCGTCTCGAGCTGCGCGCGCTGCGATTCGAAGCGCTTCTTGTTGCCCTCGTTGGCGCGCAAGGCCTTGTTGCGCGGCAACAGATAATTGCGCGCAAAGCCGTCCTTCACGCGGACGGTCTCGCCCATTTGGCCCAGGCGGGCGATGCGCTCCAGCAGAATGACTTCCATGACGATCTCCTAAGGTCGGCGGTTGGTTGCGGGGGACGGGGGGACGCTCGGGCGCAAAAAAGGCCGCGCGGCGTCGGTAAGGCCGAGGCCGGCGGCAAGCACCAGCGGCCACGGAAACAGGGCGAGGCAGAGGGCGTAGAAGCCCGAGAGAATGGCGGGACGGCCGGCGCGCCCGCGCGTGAGCGCGTGCAGCGTCGCAAGCCCATGCAGCGCGAACGCGACAAGGAAGGCGGCGAGCGCCGTCGCGGCGAGCAAGCGCGGCAAGCCATGGACGACGCCGCCGAGAACGGCGACGCCGACGAGCGCGAAGGCGACGCGCGGCAGCCGCAACGTCTCCGGCATCCCGGCCCAGGGTCGCGGCAATTGCCCGGACGCCGCGGCGATGCGGCCGGCCGCCCAGAGATTGAACGACAACGCTGCGACGCTCCAGGCGGCGGCGATCGGCGGCATGCCGAGGAGCACCCAGCGCGTGACCTCCTGCGGCTCGAGGCCGAGGACGCGGGCGTCCGTCGCCTCGATCATCGCCTTGATCTGCGGCGCGAGCTGCTGCGCCAGATCGTCGAGCGCCGCGCCGAACGATGGATACCGCGCGCCGACGATCGCGATGAGGCTCCAGGCCGCCAGCATGGCGACAAGCGCGACGACGAGCAGCAGAACGCCCGGCGCGCCCCAGCCCGGCCGGCGGCCGAGAAAGCCGAGCAACAGGGCCGGCGCCGCGACGGAGAGCAGGAAGGCGCCGGAGACGATCGGATCGATCATCAGCGCGATCACGACGGCGCCGATCGCGGCGGCGGCGGCGCTCATGCGTTCGCCGAGCCCGAGCGCCACGATCATCAGCGGCAACGGCGCGAGCACGCCGAACGCCAGCCCGGCCAGCGATCCCTTCGCCGGCAGAATGAAGAGAATCGCCGACGCCGCGCCTGCGCCGAGCGCCATCAGAAGTTGTTGCGCCATCGCCGAGCTGTCCCGCCTTTCGAGCGGTTAGGGCGGCGCGGACCGCGCGCCCAACCAAGCCGACCCGGCGGATCCGGGGCGGCCGACGTCCTCCGGCTCAAAGCCGGCCTAAGAGCCTCAGCCGATCAGATACGGCAGCAGACCGAGGAACCTAGCGCGCTTGATCGCCTGCGCGAGTTCACGCTGCTTCTTGGCCGAGACCGCCGTGATGCGGGACGGTACGATCTTGCCGCGCTCGGAGATGTAGCGCGAGAGGAGACGCGTGTCCTTGTAGTCGATCTTCGGCGCGTTCGGGCCTGAAAAGGGACACGTCTTGCGCCGGCGGAAGAACGGACGGCGGGGAGCGGTGGCGTTCATCAGTAAGCTCCCGCAGAGGCTTCGTCGCGCCGGCGCGGCCCGCGGTCGGGACGCGGACCCCGGCGATCGCCGCGATCGTCGCGATCGCCGTCCTCGCGCTTGCGCATCATGGCCGAGGGACCGTCCTCGAAGGCTTCGACCCGAAGCGTCAGGAACCGCAGCACGTCTTCGTTGTGGCCTTGAAGCCGCTCGACCTCGGCGATCGCCGCCGGCGGCGCGTCGATGTTCATCAGCGTGAAATGCGCCTTGCGGTTTTTCTTGATCCGATAGGCGAGCGACTTGACGCCCCAGTATTCGACCTTGCCGACCGTCCCGCCGCGCTGCTCGACGATCGACTTGAACTGCTCCGTCATCGCCTCGACCTGCTGGGCCGTGACGTCCTGCCGCGCCATATAGACATGCTCGTAGAGAGCCATAGGATAGCCTTTCTCGTTTCGTCGTCGGCGCCGGCGCGGAGCCCTTCGAGCCCGGAGAAAGGCCCGACGGTGTTGCGCATCGAAGGCGGAGACACGGGAAGCGCGGCCGCATCGTTCTTGCAAACGAGGCCGATCGGCGAACGCCGACCTTCCGTTCAGCCCCCAGCCGGAGCTAACGCGGCGGCTTATGCAGCGTTTCAGCGCGGCTGGCAAGCATCATGCGCAAAAGCCGCGCAATGGTGACGGATGCGGCGCCGTTAGCTATAAGCCCTGCCAGATCGGCGGACCGGAGCGTTCGAAGGCGGCGCCGAACGAGGCGGAAGCGTATGCCATCTTATCTGGATCTGGTCCTGATCGCGGTCGTGTTGATTTCCGCGCTCCTGTCGATGCTGCGCGGCTTCACCCGCGAGGTTCTGGCCATCGCCTCCTGGGCCGCCGCGGCCGCCGCGGCTTACTATTTCTATCCGCTCGTCGTTCCCTACGTCAGGCCGTACATCTCGAAGGACCAATATGCGATCGCGGCGGCGGCGGCGGCGGTGTTCTTCGCCACGTTGATCGTCGTGTCGATCATCACCGTGAAGATTTCCGACACGATTCTCGATTCGAAGGTCGGCGCTCTGGACCGCTCGCTGGGATTTCTCTTCGGCGCGGGCCGCGGCTATCTGCTCTGCGTCATCGCCTTCGTTTTTTTTGCTTGGCTCGTGCCCGAGAAGTCCTATCCGGTCTGGGTGCAGAACTCGAAGACGAAATCCTGGCTGGAGGCGACCGGCGTCACGCTCCAGGCCATGCTGCCAGACAATCTGGACACGACGATTTCCAGCGTCCTGAAGAAGCAGAAGGGCGACGGAGGCGACGAGCCGCCGTCCGAAAGCGATCCGGCTACGCCCGCGCCGACGCCGCCCGGCCGCCGCAGCGAGGCGACTCCCGGCTCCATCGACGCCTTTTTGCAGCGGGATCGCGCGTCGGCGGCGCGCTGAAGCCAGGCGGATTTCGCCGCATCGTGTCATACTTGTGACGCGATGCGAGTCGGCGTTTTGGGATCGCGCGCCTATATACCGGCGGACGAGAGGACAGCGATGCAGCAGACCGATCGCGCGACCGCGCTTTCATGCGACGCCGCCGGCGCCGTTCCCGGTCCTGACGACCTCGACGGCGACCGGCTGCGCGAGGAATGCGGCGTCTTCGGCGTCTTCGGCCATCCCGACGCCGCGGCGATCACCGCGCTGGGGCTGCACGCGCTCCAGCATCGCGGTCAGGAAGCCGCCGGCATCGTCGCCTTCGACGGCAAGCGCTTCTCGTCCGAGCGGCGGATGGGGCTCGTCGGCGACCATTTCTCGTCGCGTTCGACGATCGAACGCCTGCCGGGCTCGGCGGCCGTCGGCCACGTCCGCTATTCGACGACCGGCGAGACCATCCTGCGCAACGTGCAACCGCTGTTCGCCGAACTCGATTCGGGCGGCTTCGCCGTCGCCCACAACGGCAATCTGACCAACGGCCTGACGCTGCGGCGCGATCTCGTGCGCAACGGGGCGATCTATCAATCGACGTCGGACACCGAAGTCATTCTGCATCTGGTCGCGCGCAGCCGCAAAGGCCGCATCCTCGACCGCTTCATCGAGGCTCTGCGCTACATCGAAGGCGCCTACTCGCTCGTGGCGCTGAGCAACAAGAAGCTGATCGGCGTCCGCGATCCGCTCGGCATCCGCCCGCTCGTGCTGGGCGAACTCGACGGTTGCTACATCCTCGCTTCCGAGACCTGCGCGCTCGATATCATCGGCGCGCATTTCGTGCGCGACGTCGAGAACGGCGAGATCGTGGTGATTTCCGAGAAGACGGCGGAGAACCCGACCGGCATCGAATCGCACAAGCCGTTTCCGCCGATGCCGATGCGGCCCTGCATCTTCGAATACATCTACTTCGCGCGCCCCGATTCGATCGTGCACGGACGCTCGGTCTACGACGTTCGAAAGCGCATGGGCGCGCAATTGGCGGTCGAATCGACGGTCGACGCGGACGTGGTGATTCCGGTGCCGGACTCGGGCGTCCCGGCGGCGATCGGCTACGCGCAGCAGGCGCGTTTGCCGTTCGAACTCGGCATCGTGCGAAACCATTACGTCGGACGCACCTTCATTCAGCCGACGCAGACGATCCGCGAGTTGGGCGTGCGGTTGAAGCACAGCGCCAACCGTTCCGTCGTAGAAGGCAAACGCATCGTGCTGATCGACGATTCGATCGTGCGCGGCACCACCTCGGTCAAGATCGTCCAGATGATGCGCGAGGCAGGCGCGAAAGAGGTACATTTCCGCATCTCGTCGCCGCCGATCACCCATCCGGATTATTACGGGATCGACACGCCCGTCCGGGACAAGCTCTTGGCGGCGACGCACACGCTCGACGAGATGCGCGTGCTGATCGGCGCGGATTCGCTGGCGTTCCTATCGGTCGACGGCATCTATCGGGCGATGGGCGAAGACGGCCGCAATCCCGCGCGCCCGCAATTTACCGATCACTGCTTCACCGGCGACTATCCGACGCTGTTGACCGACCTCGCGGGCGAATCCGGCCGCCATCAATTGTCGCTCCTGGCGGAAGCCAGCTAAAGTCGCACGAACGCGCGCGAGGATCGGCTGCGCGCCATCGCGGAGCCTTCCATGTCATTGTCCATCGCAGGAAGGATCACGCTCGTCACGGGCGCCACGCGCGGCATCGGCCGCGCCATCGCGCTCGCCTTGGCGCGGGAGGGCGCGCATGTCGTCGCGCTCGGCCGCACCCAGGGCGCTTTGGAGGACCTCGACGACGAGATCGGCGCGCTGGGCGGCCGCGCGACTCTCGCGCCCTGCGACCTCAAGGATTTCGCGGCGCTCGACCGGCTCGGCCATGTGATCCACGAGCGATGGGGCAAGCTCGATAGTCTCGTCGCCAACGCCGGGGCGCTCGGGCCGGTGACGCCGCTGGCGCATGTCGAGCCGTCGAATTGGGAAGAGACCCTCGCGGTCAATGTGACCGCCAACTATCGCCTCGTCCGATCGATGGATCCCCTCTTGCGTCAATCCGACGCCGGCCGCGTCGTCTTCATCAGTTCGGGCGTCGGCAGCGCGGCGCACATGCGGCCTTACCTCGGGCCTTACGCCGTATCCAAGGCGGCGCTCGACGCGTTGGCCCGCACCTATGCGGCGGAAACGGCGAACACCAGCCCCGTAAAGGTGATGATCGCCAACCCGGGGCCGTTGCGCACCCGCATGCGCGCGACGCTGATGCCCGGCGAAGATCCGATGACGTTGCAGACGCCCGACGAATTCGCCGAGCGCATCGTCGAGATGTGCGCGCCCGAATGGACCACGTCCGGCCAATACTACGAGTTTCGATCGAAAAGCGTGAAAAGCTTCCGCGAGCCGGCGTAAAGCCGAGGGCGCGTCTACTTGATCCGGCGCTTGCTTGGATCGTGAAACGGGTTCTTGCCGCCTTTTTTGCTGATGCGGATCGGCACGCCGTCAAGCCCGAACGTGTCGCGCAGTCCGTTGATGAGGTAGCGCTCATAGCTTGTCGGCAGCGCATCGAGCTGATTGCCGAACAGGACGAAGTGCGGCGGCCGTGCCTTTGGCTGCGTCATGTAGCGAATTTTGATACGGAAGCCCGAGACCGCCGGCGGCGGCGTGCGGTCGATGACGGGTTCCAGCCAGCGGTTGAGCCGGCCGGTGGAGATGCGGACGTTCCAAATCTCATGGACCCGGAAGACCGCGTCCATCAGCCGCTCGACGCCGGCCCCCGTCAGGCCGGACACCGGAACCACCGGCGCGCCGCGCACCTGCGGCAACAGGCGATTGGCGTCTTCGCGCAACGCCCGCAGGCGGTTGTTCGGATCGTCGACGAGATCCCATTTGTTGAGGCCGATGACGAGCGCCCTGCCCTCGCGCGCCACAAGATCGACGATCGACAGGTCCTGCTTCTCGAAGGGGATCGTCGCGTCGAGGAGGACGACGACGACTTCGGCGAACTTGACCGCGCGCACGGCGTCCGCGGCCGCGAGCTTTTCCAATTTGGCGATCACGTTGGCGCGCTTGCGCAGCCCCGCGGTGTCGAACATTTTGAGTTTGCGGCGCGCGCCGTCGCGCCGCGTCCACTCGAATTCGACGCCGATCGAGTCGCGCGTCACGCCGGCCTCAGGCCCTGTCAGAAGGCGTTCCTCGCCGAGAATGCGATTGAGCAGCGTTGACTTTCCGGCGTTGGGGCGGCCGACCACCGCCACGTTCAGCGGTTTCGTCACGTCGAGCTCGCTGCCGTCCTCCTCGTCTCCGAACGCCGGCCGCGGCTGTTCGGCCTCCTGATCCTCGCTGGGCTCGGCGGTCTGCTCGGGCAGCGCGGCGAGCAAGGCCTCGTAGAGCGCCCCCATGCCTTCGCCGTGTTCGCCCGACAGCGCGACCGGATCGCCCAACCCGAGCGCATAGGCCTCGTAGGCGCCGCTCTCGCCGACGCGCCCTTCCGCCTTGTTGGCGATGAGAATGATCGGCTTGCCCGAGCGGCGCGCCAGAGCGGCGAAATGCCGATCGGACGGCGTGACGCCGACGCGCGCGTCGATCATGAAAAACATCGCGTCGGCGTCTTCGATCGCGGCTTCGGTTTGCGCGCGCATGCGGCCGACGAGCGTGTCGGCGTCGCCCTCCTCGAGGCCCGCCGTGTCGATGACGGCGAAGCTCAGATCGCCGAGGCTCGCCCGGCCTTCGCGCCGGTCGCGCGTGACGCCCGGCAGATCGTCGACGAGCGCGAGCTTCTTGCCGACGAGCCGGTTGAACAGCGTCGACTTGCCGACGTTGGGTCGGCCGATGATCGCGATCGTAAACGTCATGAGGCTTCCGCACTCTTCCGGCGCGCGCTGCGCCTCAAGGTTTTGGCGGACCTGCCGTCACGAGGCCGAGCAGCGCCTCGGCGCGGGCGCGGATTTGCGCCGGGGCATCCTGATCGACGACGATCGCGTCGAGCCACTTGCCTGCGGCGCCGAGGTCGTTCGCTTTGAACGCCGCGATCGCGAGATACTCGCGCGCCGAATTGCGAAACGCGCCGCCCACCTGCGTCAGCGGCTCCAGCCGCGTGCGCATCTCCCTGTAGTCCGCCGTATCGAGCCGCAGGACCGCCGCGCGCAGCCGCGCGACGTCGCGCAGCGTCGAATTGACCGAAGAATCGTTGGCGAGGCCTTCATAAAGGCCGACGGCCTTGTCGGCGTCCCCACCCGCCAGGTTGCTCGCCGCCGCGAAGCGGGCGAGCAAGGCGTAGCCGGGAGGGCCCTCGGCGATGATCGCCCGCAACGCCTCGTCGGCCTGCGCCGTCTTGCCGTCGCGCACGAGTTGCGCCGCCTCTTCGTAGCGGGTGCCGGCGGCCTCCGCCTGGGCGCGCGAACGCGTCTCGTAGAAACGCCACGCTCCCGCGCCGGCGACGACGAGCACAATCAGCGCGATCAAGTAGACTTGATATTTTTTCCAGAATTCCAGCGCCTTATCGCGCCGGACTTCTTCGTCGACTTCGCGGAAAATGTCGGCCATCGCCAGTCCGGTTGAAACGCGTCCGGGACGCGCAATCGAAAGGCGGTTAGCACGCAAGCCCTTTAAACGCGAGGGCGGCCTCCGCAATCTCGACGGCGTTGACGACAATGATCCGTTGAATGCTGCGGCGCCCAGAAGATCGACTGAAGCCTCGTTAAGCAGTCGTTAACCTCTGATCTGCGTGTTTCGAAGCCGTTTCGCTCACGATTCCCTCACGGAGAGTTCATCGCCGAGCTGGCGACATTACAAAACGTTAAGGTGCGCTGCAGCATTTGGCGGATACACTCTTGAACAAGCTGAGGGGCTCAAAACGGCGGCCAGGACGGCCCTCGTTACTTGGAGAAGCATGATGAATACTCAATTCCGCTGCGCAGCGGTGGCCCTGATCCTCGTTGGCGCGGCGACGAGCGCGTTTGCGGCGTCATCCCGCGACGAAGACTTCCCGACCGGCTCGATCCAGCGGGGCCCGGCCGTGTACGAGGCCAATAATCCGGCCGCGACTCCGGGCGTTCTACATTACGAGGCCGGCGCCGCCCCGGGCGAGACGCGCGCCGAGCAGAACATGTATCGGCACACGGAAATCCAAGACCATTAATCCGGAGCGCGGCGTCCTCGCCGGCTCATCCAACGGGGCGGCCGGAGCGATCCGGCCGCCCGCGTTCGTCGGCGCGGCGCCCACTCAAGCGCGCAGAACCGCTCCCGGAAACGCAGCGATCAGGATCGTCAACGAAGGCGCTCACCCGGCGGCCGACGTGCCGACGGGAGGCGTGCAAACCCAAACGGAAAAAGGGCCGCCATTGAGGACGCCCCCAGCGCGCGAGCCGTCCGCTTTCGAGATCGCGCGCCACCAGGGAGAGCGGCAGCGCCGCGGCCCCGCCGCCGGCCAGCGTCGCGTCGCGAACCATGATCAGCGACGACAGGCGCACGACGATGTCGAGCTTGAGTTTGCGGATGCGAACCCCTTCGACGATGCGCCAGGTCTCATCGTCCGCGGCCTTGAAAAGGCCGACCGCGCGGCCGCATGCGCGGTGGTCCGGTTGCGGCATGGATGGCGCGGCGACGACAACGATTTCGTCGCGCATGAAGCAGCGGCCGACGAGCGCCTCGTCCGCCGGCGGATTAACGCAGATGGCGATGTCGAAGCCGTCTTCGATCAGGTCGGCCGGCCGATCGTCGGCGGTGTTCTCCAGACGAACGTCCGGGTAGTCGGCGCCGGCACCTACCTGAATCATCGCGGTTACACCGCTTCAATGAGGCCGAGGCGCATGCGCCTCGGCTGCGCGGCCATCCGGCCGCAGGCGAACTGCGCAGTCGACCAACAGCGCATTGCAAAACGAGGACTCCTGGCTATATTACTGGAAATAAGCCGGAGTTGCCGTGGGTAGTTCGCAAAAACGCGCCATTCAAAACTATCGATCTCGCCTGAGCGGCCGTGGTCTGGCGCGCTTTGAAGTGCTGGGTCGCGACGCCGATCGCGACCTCATTCGATCGCTGGCGCGTCGCCTGGCGGAAGACGGCCCCGACGCTGTGCGCCTCCGCGCGGCTTTCAGCCAGACCATCAGCGGAGAGCCCCCAAGGAAGGGCGGGGTTTTGGCTGCGCTCCGCCGCTCGCCCCTCGTGGGCGCGGATCTCGATCTGAACCGTTCCCGCGAAGAAGGTCGTAAAGTCCAGATTTAATGCGGTACCTCCTGGACACCAACATCATCAGCGACATCGCGAAGTCGGCCCCCTCGGAGTTCCTGCTCGCGTGGATGAGCGAGCGAACCGACGAGGATCTGTTCATTGCCTCGCTGACGGTCGCCGAAATCCGCCGAGGGCTTCTCGAGAAGCCAGCCGGCAGGCGTCGCGATCAGCTTGAGGCTTGGTTCTCCGGACCAGAAGGCCCTCAGGCGCTGTTCGCTGGCCGCGTGCTGCCCTTCGACGAGAAAGCCGGCCAGATTTGGGCTCGCCTCATGGCGGACAGCAAAGCGCGTGGCCGCCCGCGCAGCGCGCTCGACACGATCATCGCCGCCGTCGCCGAGGCGCACGAATGCACCCTCGTCACCGATAATGAAAAGGATTTTCCCGACATTCAGGTCATCAATCCGCTGCGCGGAGCGGTGCGATGAGCAACGTTCGCCGTCAACGTGATCTGTCAGTTCGACGAGTTGCAGATTGGCGATCTGGGTTGCTCGTTTTCGCTGCGTATGGGCGGCCTACCGGTCGATTTCCAATGGCTTTCGCGAGACCGGCAAGTTCTGTCTACCTTGCGAAAGACTCTTGGTACCGCCAAGGGGCCGACGCCGCCCGGTCCCGCGTGCTTGGCCAACGATCGCTGGAAGCGCAGCGTCGATGTCGGGATAGATGAAGCGAAAGCCGCTCTCGAGCGCAACGCTGGGTAACACGCGTTGACCGCTGAGCAGGAGTTCTTTGGCGAATGCTCCGAGCGCGAAGCGGAGTGGCGCGGCCGGAACCGATAAAATCGCCGGGCGCCGGAAAGCGCGACCCAATGCTGTGGCGAACGCGGCGTTGGTCACCGGCGTTGGCGCCGTCCCGTTGACTGGCCCAGCCAGAGTAGGCGTTGCGATCGCATGGACAATCAGACGGACCAGATCGTCCCGATGAATCCAACTCATCCAATGACGGCCGGCGCCGAACGGGCCGCCGAGGCCAAACTCGAACGGCGTCAGCATGCGCGAGAGCATTCCACCTTCGGCCGCCAGGACAAGACCAGTGCGAAGGCATACGACGCGGACCCCGAGAGCCGCCGCGGCCATCGCCGCCCTTTCCCACCGCACACAGATGTTGCGTGAGAAGCAGTCAACGCCATCCGCAGTCTCGTCTAACGTCTCGTCACCGCGTAATCCATACCATCCGATCGCCGAACCGTTAATCATGACGCTCGGCCGCGTCTGCAGACGGCCGATCAACTTGACGAGCCCGCGTGTCACTTGGAGACGAGAGCGAAGGATCCGACGCCGCTTTCGGATCGTCCACAAGCCGTTGGAGATCGGCTCGCCCGCCAGATTGACGAGCGCGTCGATTCGAGTGTCGTCTGCAATCTGATTTAGTGACGTGATCACGCGGATTGGCGCCGCCAAGTCGACCGCGCTGACGCGGGAACGAGTCAGGACCGTCACGTCATGGCCAGCGGCCGCCAATGCTCCGACCAAACGGCTTCCGATGAAGCCGCTCCCGCCAGTGATGAGAATGGCCTTGCGTTCCTTTAGCGCCTCAGCGAGCGGCGCGGGATTACTCGCTCTGATTCGCGATGTTCGCCGAGCCGCGGCGAGGTCGCGTAGCCCCGATCCAATGACGCCGATCGCAGCGATGCCGCAGAGCCAGCTCCAAAGACCGTAATAAACTGGGACGATCGCCGTTGGCAGCGCAGCCCACCGTCCGAGCAATGGCGCAAGCAACGCGAGCACGATGCCGTAGTTCAGCGTCAGCAGCGTATGGGTGACGCGTTCGCTGGCAGGAAGCTTGCGCGTGCGGTCTTCCTCGACGAAATCCCACAGCGTGACGACCAATTCGCCCACCATGAGAGTAATCAGGGCCACGGCAGCCACACCATGCGGCTCGCTCCAGCCGAGCGCCGCGAAAACGACGGCATACGCGAGATTGCGAAGCCCGTGAAGCCGGAGCTCGCTTGCCTGCGACGGTCGCCACGCGAGGCGCTCAGTCAATTCGTGATGGTACAGAGTATCGAACCCGCCCATCGCCACCTGGAAGAAAACAAGCGTCCAAAGCATGTCATTCATGAGAATTCTCCTCGACGTTGCGAGTGAGGCATTCATGGAAAACCCTGGTCTGGCGGAGGATCTCGCCGAATAGCGAGTGACGCAGCGCCAGGACAAAGGTGAACCCACCGTCACCGCAATCGACATGGCTGATCGTCAGGGCCCCGGGTCCCAGCCATCGTGGCAAACGCAGTCGGACTCTTCCGACAGCCATGAAATAATGATCGCTCCGGAAATGTATCGCCCTGCTGTCGGCGCTTACGGCGAGCGCAATACCAAAACCGAACCCCAGATACTCCTCCAGGCCCGTCGATCCGGCGAAGCGCTTGCTGCTGTGGATGACTTGCGGGAATCCGCAAGGTCGTCCGTAGATCCGGGTCCAAAACTGGCCGCCTGTCGCGCTATCTTCAGTGATGGTGACGACGGCAGGGACGCCGACCTCATCATACAGAGGCAACGGTCCGCCGATCAGGCGGCAAAGCTGAGCGATCAGCTTGCCGAACCGGGTTCTGCGGCTTTCCACTATCTCGCCGGCGTAGGTCACCGACGCGCCGGGACTCAACCGCCTGCTGAAGCGCTGGCGAACCGGGATGGGCAGGCCCGACCACGCAGCGGCGCCGAGCAAGGCCCGAAACCGTAGATCATGCAACAGGCGATCGTTTTCGATCGGCTCGGCCTCATGGGCGTCTGCACTCAACAGTACGGCCGTCTGCGACCTCATCATATACCCCCCTACCGTCGTGACTGATATTTCTGCTATTAGAGAAATAATGGCATAAATTTTTTAGGCGGCCCCATCTTTAATTTTGCTTTTGCCACGGCCAAGATTCAGCAGATTGACGACCCGGGAGCCGAGCTTGATCAGCCGCATGAGCGTGCTTGGGGGCACTGCCAGCATCTGGCCGAACCAAATATCGAGCGTGGTTAGGAACGTCTGCATCTCGTGAAGGCGGGCGTGAGCCACCTTGCTGATCGTCGGATCGCCATCAGCAGCTTCGAGCGCCTTGTGAATGGCCGCAACCGCAGGATCAATTTCACGCTCCTTGCGGCCCTGCGCGATGCGGGTCAAAATCAGCCAGAGATCGGCTTCCGCCTCGTAATGGTCCCGCCGATCACCGAGCACAGGCACGCGCCGAACCAGTTTCCAAGCGGTCAATTCGCGGATGCTGTTCGACACGTTCGAGCGGGCAAGGCCGAGCATTTCAGCGATGTCCTCCGCCGTCAGCGGCCGATCGGAGAGGTAGAGCAACGCTTGGATTTGAGCGACGGAACGATTCACCCCCCATTGGCCGCCAAGATCTCCCCAACGCAGCACAAACTCCTGAACGGCGGCTGAGAGATGCTTCGTATCAACTGTTGTTTCTGTCATGACAGAAATTTACGGCTGAAGCAGTCTTGTGTCAAGGCCCCTGTCTTGGGACGCTGACAGATTGGAATTTGCGACGTTTGAGATGCCGCGCGGCGTCGCCGTGTCGGGGCTTGAATCCAATGGAAGCGATCGATTCTTTTGCGGAGGCGGAAGCAGCGGCAAAGTGAGAGCCGTGCGCCGGCCTGACCGAGGGTGAGGCCTATCGAAGACGCTTCAGGACTCGACGGGTATCGGTCTTGCGGATTTCTTCGTCGAGCACAGCGACGCGGAGACCGAACTTCTTCACCACCGTGATGTTGTGCGCCGAGCGGCCGTCGGCGGCAAGGGTGAGCCATTGTTCGGTTGGCAGACCGCCCTTCAACGTGAAGGCGAGATGAAGCCGATTGCCCTCGGCTTCGCCTGTGATCGGCCCGGAAGCATCGGTGAGCGTCCCGCTATAATGGCCGGGCGCGTCCCGGTGGATGCGCCATGTACGGCGCGTGACTGGCTTGTCGCCTTCCTTGACGATCTGATTCAGCACCAACGTGCCGTTCTCGACTTGACCAGCGCCGTGGACCTCCGTTTTCTCGGCGCCCGACAAGATCTTTTTCAGGCTGCCGACGCCGAGGGTATGGCCTGAAAAGAACGCGAGCGCATCGAAGCGCGGCTCCGGTGCAGCGGTCGCGAGCGGCGGCGCGCCGACGCAGGCCAAGAGGGAAAGGACGGCAAGCAGACTGACGGTGTAGTGGCGCATAGTCGTTTAACGCGTGGCGCGCCATTCAGTGCTGCGACCCCGTCGCGATTTTTCGAGCCGCAACGGAGTGCCGACAATTAGCTATCTTCAGACCAAGGCGCCGCCGGTCTACCTCAGAGCGGTCTAGAGCATTCGGGATCGGCGACGGGCGGCGGCGCGCCCGCCGGCCTACGCAAGCCCGCCGCTTCTTCGGCGCCGTCGAGCTCGACATGATCCGCCCGGTGAAAGCGTTCGGCGCCGTGCTCAACGCCGCGTCATGGAGCTTCAGCGCACCCACGGCGCCAAGGTGAAGGCGCCGGACGATTCGCGCCACCGCGTCGGCGTTTTCCTGGTGATAGCGCAATTGCATCTCGGTCATCGGCGCCAGCAGGTTCTGGTCGGTCCGGCTGGGAGGTTGCCGCAGCGCCTCGGATTTGCGCCGACGTGGTCTGCGTAGTTGGATCCGGTCTGAAGCTTGCGGGTAGCGAGCTACTCGACCAAGCCCCAGAACTTCGCCTCGGTCGCCTCTGCGTCGTCGGCGTAGAACTTGTTTTGCCACGCATCCGACGTCCGCAGGCCCTTCCACTCGGCGATCGCACCCGAGGCATGCGGGCCTGCCGGTCCGGCGTCGACGGTCTTCGCCCGCTTGCGTGCGCCCGCGGGCGCCATGTTGTGCCGCCACCAGAAATGATTGAATACCGACATGACGTTGAGCGCGTATGCGACCGCCAAATCCCGATCGCCTTCGACGATGACGAGGTTGTCGTCGTTCTTGGTCGCGGCCTTGACGCCCATGTTGTGCGAGCCCGTCATGACCACGGGATGGCTGCCGAGCGGATCGATGACGATGATCTTGCTGTGGACGACGACGATGCCGACGCGGCCGAGATAGTCCTCGATCGGCTCGCCGGGTTGGCGCTGGTCCGCGGGTAGGACGATGTCGTAGCTCGACGGGATCGCCTCCGGACCGTGCAGGAAACCGATCGCCGAAGCATCTTCCGCCTTGGCGTGCTGACTGGGATCCGAATTGACCACGCCCCGGACGTAGAGAGTCGGCTCGGCTTGCGCCTTCAGCCGCAGAGTCTGCAGCAGGCTGCCGGTCCAACCCGGATCGAGCATGAGCGAGAGAATGCCCTGCTTGGCGCCCCGAATGAGCGCATCGCCGTAGACGAGATCGGGCGATTTCGCGGCCGCGGCCTTCGTGGTCTTGTGTGGGCTGAAGAACACGGACGTGGTCAGGCCGCCCTTGCTGAAATGGTATTGCTCTTGGGCCGGCGGGTCCGGCGGCGGCGGGGTCGCGTCGCCCGCCGCGCGCAACCGCTTCCACGCCTCGAAATAGGCCTCGGCGATCGCCGGGTCGCCCAACTCGAGGCCGTTGTTGGATTGCGTGTAGAGCCCGTGGGGCGACCAGTTGGCGCTCCCGGTCCATACCCACGCGGGCGACCCCCTCTCGACGATCACGACGAACTTGTTGTGCGCATAGAGACTGTCTTGCCGAAGCATCCGGCGGGTCATGTCGATCTTCCCGTCGAGCGCATCCGCCGCGGCCGCGTTCTCGTCCTCACGGTTTTTATGCGTGCCGTTCGCAAGAATCAGATGGCATCGCTCGCCGATCGCGGCGAGGCCGTCGATCAGGTCCGGGTCGGACAGCTCGAACAGGGCGGCATAGAGTTCGACGTTTGGGTCTTGGGCTGCATCGGCGAGCATTTTCTTGATCCGGGGGGCGAGACGACCCCCGAGCTTGTCGGCGATCGACGGCCCACGCGCGCCCGGCCCGTCCTCGCTGAGCTTCAGGACCGCCGCGAGGGCGTCGTCGGCGCTCGGTCCTGCCGCGTCGGCGCGATGCGGCGACAGCGCCTTGCGCAGCGTGTCGAACTCGTCCGGGTAGAGCGCGGCCCGAGTCGAGAACCACCGCGAACTGACCGTTCCGAAGTTGAAATACGGGATGATGTCGCCAAACACCGGCGCTTCGGGCGAGACCCACTCCGATGCGAGGTCCCTCTCGACCGGGTTGGTCGGCGTCCCGAAGACGCCGACGACCTGATACTCCACCTTCCCCGGATGCGGGTCGAAGTCGGACCAGGTGAAGCGTTGAAACGGCCACCTCGTGCTCGGCTGACCGTCCGGGTTGGCGACCACGTGCGCGCTCCCGGAAAACGGGACATAGGCGGTCAGCGGTTCGGGCGCTCGCTCGTCGATGCGGCGTTTGGCGGCGTAGCCGAGGCAGCCTATGACGCGTTCCGTCGACCACCAGGCGAGGAAATTGCTGTCGGCGCCGCGATAGACGCGAAGATCGACATGAGCCATTCCCGCCTCCCCCACTTCATGCGGCTGAGACGCTTAGACGCTTATCAAGACAGTCTCGAGTCGCGTGTCCGTCTCGATCGAAGGGATCGTTTTTTCGGTCGGCGCGACGCCGCTTTCGTCCAATCGACGATCAAGCGCGCTCGTCCGAACCGCGCTTCCGCGGTTGACGGCGCATCGTCGCGCCGACGGCGAGGACCGCCAGCGCGGCCGCAGCGATCGGCAGAACGCTCGTCGCGCGGCTCGGGCTGACGGTTTCCAGAATCCCCGTCAGGAGCGCCGTGAGGACGGCGATGGCGTAGCTCACCGTGAACACCGCCGCCGAGAAGCTCGGCAGCTCTTTCTCGGCGACCATCATAGGCGGCAGCGCCAATCCCAACGTGAGGAGACACGCGAGCGAGAAGCCCGCCACTGCGGCGCAGGCGATGGCGATGGCGGCGGCCCCGGTCGCGAGGCCGACGCTTCCGGCCAGCATGAGCAATCCCGCGACCAGATAGCCCCAGCGGCGGAAGACAAGCCGTTCGACGAAGACCATCATCAGCAGCGACGCCGGGATCTGGGCGACGTTCAGCGCCAGCAGGGCCGGTCGGACCATGGACGAGCCGCCGGCTTGCGAAAGCCAGCCCGGCGCGAAGCCGTTCAGGCCGAAGTAGCTGGCGTTGACCGCGCCGAGAAGCAGCCCGACCTTCCAGATCGATCCTTCTCGCCAGTTCGGCCAGAGGCGCGGCGCGCGCGCATCGGGCGCTCGCCGAGGACGGGGCTTTAGCAACGCGATCGCTACGGCCGTTCCGAGTACGGGGAGAGACCATTGGAAGAGCGCCGCCCGCCAACCGCCGCCGATCAGCGGCAGGTCCGGCGCAAAGGGCCATAACACAGGCAGCACCTCGCCGCAGAGGAGGCCGCAGGTGTAGGTAGCGGTCGCGAGCCCGACACGGGTCGGCGTCCAAGCGCGCACGAGGGTCGGCATCGCCGGCTGCATGATGGCCACCCCGAGGCACATGAAGGAGGTCGTCAACTCCAGTCCGATCAAGTCGCCGGCGAACCCGCGCGCTGCGGCGCCGAGCGCATTGACGAGCAGACCCGCCAGGAGGATGGGCGCCGCGCCGAGACGATTGATGAGAGCGGCGCCCGGCGCGGCCGCCAGCGCAAAGAACAGCGATGGGATCGCCGTCAACACGCCAACGTCCGACCCTTGGAGTCGAAACTCGGCTTCCACCGCATGAAGCGCCGGCGGCAAGGCGAGGATCGTGACCCGGAGCGTCACGCCCGCCAACCAAAACAAGATCAGCGGGCGCAGCAGGCCGGTCGTCGGACGCCCGGGCCTCCCTCGTCGATCACGCGTGTCGCCTTCCACGATCAGGCCCTCGCAGCGGCTGAGACCGGCGCGGCGATCGCAACCGCGCCTCGGGATCGTTTAGCCGCGAAGCGACATCGGCGGTATGCAGATAAACCTGCGCGTTTCCTTCGACAAAATCGATCGGTGGGCTAATCGGCTGTCTGCGGCCTGATCGCGAGCCTGTACCGCACGAAGTCGTCGGCCGGCGTGTAGCGGTCGTAGAGCTTGCGAGCTTGCGCGTTGTCGGCGCGCGTATGCCAATAAATCGAGCGCCAGCCGCGTTCGCGGCCGAGCGCAATAACATCGTCGAGCAGCGCCCTGCCCGCGCCGGCGCCGCGTGATACCGGATCGACGAACAAGTCTTCGAGGTAGCAGGTCGGCCGCACGCTCCATGTGCCGTCGTGAACCACGCAGATCGCGAACCCGACGGGGTCGCCCGTCAGCGTCGCCATCCTGCCGATCATGAGACCGCCGGCGTCGAGGATGCGATTCCATGTGCGGTCGGTCGCGTCCGGAGAGACGGTCGCCCCGTAAAAATCCAGATAGCCCGCCCAAAGCCGACGCCAGGCGAACTCGTCGCGGGCTTGCGGCGCGCGGACAACGATAGGCGCCTCTCGGCGACCCAGGTCGATCATCTTCGCATCCTTGTCTAATTGGCGTCTTCGGGAAGCTCCCGATAAGATCTGACTTTCTATTCGAGTTTATCGAACATGCCGTCAGGTCCAGGGGCGCCCACGCTCGATCAGCTGAACGTCCTCGTGCAAGTCGTGGAAACCGGCAGCTTCACCGCGGCTGCGCGGAAGATGAACCGGGCGCTGTCGGTCGTCAGCTACACCATCAGCAATCTCGAAGCGCAGCTCGGCGTGGATCTCTTCGATCGGGCCGCCAGTCGCAAGCCGCAGCTCACCGAGGCTGGCCGGGTCGTGCTGGCCGAAGCGCGGGCGGTCGTGGGCGGGGTCGGCAATCTTCGCGCCAAAATCGCGGGGATGTTGCAAGGGCTTGAGGGAGAACTTCACGTGGCGCTGGATTCGCTGCTGCCGTCCGCGCGCGTCATCGACGCCTTGACGGCCTTCTCCGATGCGTACCCCACGGTCGGGCTGCGCCTGCACGTGGAGACGCTCGGCGCGGTCGCCAGTCTGGTGCTCGATAAGACGGCCATGATCGGGATCAGCGGTCCGTTCGCCGCAGACTTCGACGAACTCCATCGGATCAGCGTGGGCGGTCTGCGGATGGTCCCGGTCGCCGGCTCGCGCCACCCGCTTGCGTCCGTTGGCGGCCATCCGCCGGGCGCGGCGCGGGAGCATGTGCAACTCGTCGTCTACGACCGATCGCCGCTCACGAAAGGCAAGGATTTCAGCGTGAGCGCCAGCCGCACTTGGCGGCTCGCCGACCTTTCCAGCAAGCACATGCTGCTGCGCGCGGGGATCGGATGGGGAATGATGCCGCTTGCGATGGTGAAGGACGATCTCGCCGAAGGCGTCCTCGTCCAACTCGACCTTCCGGATCTCACGCCGTTCGATTACCCGCTCGACGCCATCTACCGCGCCGACACGCCGCCCGGTCCGGCCGCGACGTGGCTGATCGAGCGCTTTCGCGGACAGCCGTCGGACTGAAGCAGCCGATCGCGCGTTCGATCAATCCTCCAGGATGCGCATTCCCTTCCTGACGGCCGGACGTTCGCCTACGCGCGCGAGCCAGTCGGCGATCGCCGGCGACGACGCGAAGGCTTCACCCAGAGGCTCCGCCATCGCGACCCGCGCCCCGTGGACCCATGGGTAGGACGCGATATCGGCGATCGAATAGTCGGCGCCGCCGATAAAGGGGTGGTCTGCAAGCCGGGTCTCCAACACGCGGAGAAGGCGCTCGCCTTCGATGCGGAAGCGATCGATCGCGAGCGGCGCCTTCTCCTGCGACCGGACGGCGAAGAAGCCGAGCTGACCGAACATCGGACCCACCCCGCCGATCGACCAATGGAGCCACTCGTAAACCGACCAGCGCGCCGGACCGGGAGGCGGCTGCAACATGCCGCGCTTCTCGGCGAGGTAGCTGAGGATCGCTCCGCTCTCGAACAGGGACTGATTTTCTCGACCCGCCTCCTCGTCGACGATCGCCGGGATCTTGTTGTTGGGCGAGATCGCGAGGAAGCTCGGCGCGAACTGCTCGTCCTTCGACAGATCGACGGCATGGACCCGGTACGGCAGCCCGATCTCCTCGAGCATGATCGCCACCTTGCGGCCGTTGGGCGTCTTCCACGTGTAGAACTGGATCATTTCGTCTCTCCATCGGCGAGCAGGGCCGAGCCATGCGAGCCTGGCCCGACGCTTCGGTCACCCGACTCGCGACCAGATGCAATCGGCGCACCGTCTTCGCGGCCCCTAGCCCATCGATGACAGATGGCGCAGTACGCCGACGAGCAACAGTCAGAAAGTCTTGAACCTCTGCTTCGTGCGCGCTGAAGCCGCGCGAGGCCGCCTTCGCAAGTTTCGAAGGTTCGCGTCGAGATAATGCGGGTTTTCGCGGCGCTCCCCTCTCCTAAATTCCCGCTGCGGCCGGCGGCGGTCGGATCGGGCGTCGACATGTCCGCGGGAAACGCGGGCCCCATCGTGAGCCTGTCAGCAGTGGAGACGCGACGATGCCCTTGATCAAGACACGCGACGGCTCGGAAATCTACGTCAAGGACTGGGGCGACGCGGGCGCGCGTCCCGTCATTCTCATTCACGGCTATCCGCTGAACGCCGACAGTTTCGACCGCACCGCAATGAAGCTGGCCGAGGCAGGCTTCCGCGCGATCAGCTACGATCGGCGTGGCTTCGGCCGCTCGGGCCAGCCTTGGGGCGGCTACGACTGGGACACCTATGCCGACGACCTCGCCGACGTGATGCGGGCGACCGGCGCGACCGGGGACGCAACCGTCATCGGCTACTCGATGGGCGGCGGCGAGGCGGCCCGCTACATGAGCCGCCACGATGGCAAGGGCGTCATCAAGATCGGCCTGTACGCCTCGATCGTGCCGGGCATGCTCAAGGCCGACGACAATCCGGCCGGCCACACGGCTCGAGACTATGAGGACATCGTCGCAGGCATCCAGAAGGACGCCGCCGCGTTCTTTCGGCGCACGTTCCTGCCGCCGTTCTACGGGGTCGGGACGCCGCACGCCGCCAGCGAAGACGTGCTCGAAGCCGCGGTGAACGCCGCGCTGATGGGCGGCATGCGGGCGATGACCGCCATGCCGCACAATTTCACCTTCGGCGACTTCAAGGCCGACGTTCCGGCGATCAACGCGCCGACGCTCATCCTGCATGGAACCGAGGACAAGCCGGCGCCGATCGACGCGACGGCCCGGCGCGCCCACAGGATGATCCCCGGCTCGCAGCTGATCGAGTACGAGGGCCACCCGCACGGCTTCTACGCGACCAACTCGGATCGGATGATCGCCGATACGCTGGCGTTCGTTCAGCAATAGGCGCCCGGCGCCAACCTCACGTCCAGGAGCCCGACTCCACCGATGTGCTGGGCCGCGGAAAGGCTCCGTGCGGCGATGGCGACCCCGGCGGTCATTCGGATGTTGTAATTGCGAGCAACTTTGACTGACGGAGAGTCGCCATGGCGCTAACCATCGGAAACGGTCCCTTCAGCAAGCAGCCGGCCGGGCGTTTCGACGTCGCGCCGCCCGCTCGGCCGCTGCTCTTCTGGGAGCCCTATCAAAAACGCCTCCGCGTCGTCGCCGGCGGGGAGACGATCATCGACAGTCGCAACGCCGTCGCCCTGCACGAGACGGGCAAGCTGATGCGCCTCTGCGCGCCCTGGTCCGACGTCCGGCGCGAGCATTTGAGAGCGGGCGACACCGCTGACGGCGGTCACGCCGGTCCTCTGCGCGCCTGGGCGGTCGGGACCGGCGCCGCCATCGCGCAGTCGATCGAGGCGCCGCCCCCGGCGATCTCCGCCCTCAAGGACCACGTTATCTTCAATCTCGATCAAGCGGACGCTTGGTATCTCGAGGACGAGCTTGGCTACGCCCATCCGCGCGATCCCTACCACCGCTGCGACGTGCATCGCTCGTCCCGCCATGTCGTTGTGCGCGCGGGAGCGACGGTCGTCGCGGAGACCCGCGCGCCCGCGATCCTGTTCGAGACCTCCATCCCGATGCGCTTCTATCTTCCGCCGGAAGCGGTGCGGACGGCGCTGCTCGCGAAGAGCGAGACCGTGTCGCAATGCCCGTACAAGGGAGACGGCCAGCACTGGCATGTCGTCGTGGACGGTATGCGGATCGCCGATGCGGCCTGGAGCCTCGCCACGCCGATGGGGGATGCGCTCATGATCCCACGCTGGTTCAGCTTCTACCCCGAGAAGCTGACAGTCGATGTCGACGGCGAACGGCTCCGCGCCTGAAACGACGGAGGCGCCGCGGTCGAGCCCTCGGCGCAGCGCCGCATCGGTCGCGGGCGGCGCCTACGCCGAGTATATCGCGGTGGACGCGGATAACGCGGCGGGGAAGCCCGCGAACCTCACCCATGCCGAGGCGGCCTCGCTCGCGCTCGTCGGCCAGACCGCGATGCAGGCGCTCGACGC
This sequence comes from Beijerinckiaceae bacterium, assembly GCA_965276595.1. Lineage (GTDB taxonomy): Bacteria > Pseudomonadota > Alphaproteobacteria > Rhizobiales > Beijerinckiaceae > Terripilifer. The sequence continues at coordinate 282,506 of CBDIBA010000012.1, read as the reverse complement.
CGCACAGGTCCAGGACGGTCAAACGCTGCTCGTCCACGGCATCGGCGGCGCCATCGGCACGATCATCGCGCAACTGCTCAAGGAACGCGACATCCGCCTCGTCGGCGCGGCCTCAGCCAAGGATCGAAGCGGCGCCACGGTTCCCTGCAGCCTCTCCGTCGGCATGGTCTGAGGCGTTCCGCCCGCTTAAAGGAAGGTCTCCGCGGTCATCTTCGTCTTCAGCGCGGACGCTTGCTTGCGGATCATGGAAATCTCTGCGGAATCTCTCTTAGCCAGGTTCAGGTAGGGAAATTTCATGCGGGGATTTTTGTAGAAGCGCTGACGGTGGCGGGCCAGAAAATCCCAGTAGAGCGTCGTAAAGGGACAGGCGTCATCGCCAACCGCCTTATGCGGATCGTAGCGACAATGGCGGCAAGAGTCGCTCATCTTATCGATGTAATTGCCAGCCGCCGCATAGGGTTTTGTCCCGATCAGGCCGCCGTCGCCATATTGGCTCATGCCGAGCGCGTTGGGCAGCGAGACCCAATCGATCGCGTCCCAAAACATCGACATATGCCAGCGATGCGCGTCATACGGCCGCACGCCGAGCAACAGGCAGAACAGCCCCAGGACCATAAGCCGCTCGATGTGGTGCGCATAGGCGTGATCGAGGGTGTGGCCGATCGCCTCCTTTAGGCACCGCATGTCGGTTTCGCCGGTCCAGTAGAAGCGCGGCATCGGCAGGTCCGCGTCCAATGCGTTCTCACCGGCATAGTCCGGCATGAAGCGCCAGTAGACGCCATGAACGAACTCGCGCCATCCAACGATCTGACGAACGAAGCCCTCGACGGAATTGAGCGGCGCCCCTGCCGGATTGGCGATGACGGCGTCGATGACTTCCCGTGGCTGCAAGAGATGCAGGTTGAGAGGGCCCGACAGGTACGAGTGGAACAGAAACGGCTCTCCGATCCGCATGGCGTCCTGAAAGCGTCCAAAATCGTCCAGGCGGCGGTCGACGAAATCCTGCAGCGAAGCTAATGCCTGATCGCGCGTCACGGGCAGGTCGAACCCGTCGAGCCGGCCCGGATGGCCCGGGAACTCGCGCTGCACGAGTGCCAGCACGCTATGGACCGTGTCGTCGGGCGGGAAACGCATGGGGCGCCAAATGGGTGGGACGCCCTTGCGGCCGAACGAGGCTCGGTTTTGCCTGTCGAAGTTCCAGGCGCCCCCGGTCGGACGTCCGTCCGCTTCGATCAGGAGACCCAGATCCCGCCGCATGGATCGGTAGAACGGCTCGAGGACAAGGCGAGGATGCTCTTCCGCGAACGCGGCGAAGGTCTCGGGCGGGCAGAGGAAGTGTCGGTCGGCGCGAAACTCGATCGGCAGGCCGAGCCCGGCCAGTTCTGCGTAGACGCGCCAATCGCCGGGCTGGAGAACGATGAGGCGTTGCGGCCGCAACGCGGACGCCCAGCGCCTGATCTCGTCTGCGAAATTGCCGCGATTGGCGGGATCGTCGAGTTCGCTGTAGTAGACGCGTCGCCCCTCGGCGCGCTGCCCGTCGCGGAAATGCCGCATCGCCGCGAAAAAGAACGCCAGACGCCGCTTGTGCTGCGGAATGTAGGTGGCCTCTTCGCGAACCTCCATCTGCAGAATCGCATCCTGCGCCGGGTCGAATCCGTCGAAGGCGGCCGACCGGCCGTCGAGCTGATCGCCCAGAACAAGGACGAGATGCCGCAGTTTCACGGTGTCCTCAGCGCGCGAGGCGGACGAGAGGGCATCGTGACGCCGCTGGGCTGGTATTGGTTCTGGTGCGGTCCATCAAAGGCCGTGCTCGTAATCTGCGGCGCCATGGTCAGAAATTCATGCGCTTGAAAAAATCCTCCTATCGCCAACTGGTCAGCCGCCGCGGTCGTTGACGATCTGGCTGACCAGCAGGTCGATGCGCGCCTCCTGGCCTTCCGGCGGGATGCGGCCGCCACGACGCAGAACCGCTAGTGCTTCCAGGCCCATCTCCGCCGCCGACCGTCTGCGGTCGTCGCGGTTCAAGGGATCTATCAGCGGTAATGTTACGGCATTGATGGCTTTTAAGATGGCACGCAAACTAAGCTAACCTAAGCCAGAGTCGCCCTTCCCGCCGATCGCCGCCGATTGTATCCCTCATTCCCACTCGATTCTCTCAACGCATCGTAACGCGCTGATTTTCAAGCACAAAATATTTCTTCTGACGGTCTAAATCCGACCGTGGGTCCGTCAAATTTTTTCGCTTTTGATTTCAAAGGGAAAATTGCGCGATTCAAATTTCGTGCGGCTTCGACAACTATCGCCAACTATCGGTCAATTTTTCGCGTTGTCGATCGCGGAGCGCATTCTGCGCCAGGATGAAAAAAGACCGTCAGCACCTATAGCACAAGGGCGTTCGCGCTGGCCATGTTTGTGCTCTCCTGATCACATACAAACCCGGCCCATTGCGGTTGGTGAGCTCTTGATCGAAAGTGGCATCGTACTGCGGCGGTGTGGAAGGACACATGGCCAACAAAGGTCCGAGATGGTGACGAGAAGGCAGCGGCGTAATGGCTCGGTGCGCTAAGCCCATCCATTGGCTTCAATGAGGCCGAGGTGCGCGCGCCTCGGATACGATGGCTGAGATCGAGTGACTCGTCAGCGGATATATGCAGGACGACGTGGAACGTCGTCTTGTAACCGTAGTCGTCCCAATTATCCTGGGTGAGCACAGCGTGGGGATAGCGGTTCGTCGTTGGGGAATCGCCAGACCTGAATTTGATAACGAACCTTCTACAAATCCCCTACACCCTAGCGGGTCTCGTGGAACAGGCGCTCAGCGGCCTCATCCAAACTATCGATCTCGCATCGATTGAAGTGGACCCAGTTCTCTTCCCGCAACAGCCGGCTCTCGACGATCACATAGGAGCCGGGATCGCCCTCGAGGACCCGCACAATGTCTTGCTTATGAAACCACCGCATGTTTGCGGCAAGAACGTTCTCCAGAATCTTACGCCACCCCGCCACTTCGCGAAAGCGCGGGTGCTCTCTGAGACGCGCAAATCCGCGCCATAGTTCAATATTCTCGGCCTGCGGTACCGGTGACGCGACATCGAAGCGAGACGCCCATCGTCCGAGCAGTCCCGAAAGGATGGGTACGGCCACTGCAGGAGAAATTCGCTGCGCCAAGTTGCAGAGGCTCTCGAAAAAGGCGTCGTCGCCCAGCAAAAGGTAGCGGTGAAGAACTGGCGCTAGACGCTCATCGAGAAGTGGTTCTGTCGCCTTAAGGCCGTCGAGGCGCCCGAGAAAGGGCAGCAGGATGTCGGCTTCGGACTCAAGCGCTTGGTAGAGGCGATCGGCATCGCCCTGCGCGCCGAGGCTAGCGATGAATTGCGCCCCATAGGTGCCAACCCAGGGCCATCGCAAGCGCTCGGCATGCCAGGGCATTGGTAAATCGAATCGGTTGGCAGCGGCAATGGCGGGGCGGAGTCGCTCAGGGATGGACGTGCCGCCAGTCGACGTCGAACTCTCTTGGCCCACAACATGCCCTCCGGCGGTGAACGTCATCGTGGGTGTGAAGCGGACGACGGCTGTCGAAGGATCGTTGACCGGATCCGCCAAAGCGATGAGTCTCTGCACTTCCTCCCGGTCTAACCGCGAAAGCGCGATAGATTGCCCTGCATCGATTCCCAAGTCGGAAGCCCCGCGAAGAGCACGCACCGCCGCAGAATAATCGAGAAGCGGGTTCGGCACCGGCGTCGGCGGCTTGGGAACTGGCGATGCGGTCGCCACGGTCCCCGATTGGCGACGACCCGCTTCGATTTCGTCGACAATGCGACCTAACAGGGCTGCGCCGCCGCAGGGCGACGTGGCCAGGATGCGGCGCAGCCGCGGACACAGGTCGGAATCGCTGTCCCGGACCCAGCGTCGTTCCTGCAGGCACTTGACTGCCAACCAAACCGAAGACGCGCTCGCCAGCACGTCTTCGATATCCCGAGCGAGACCGCAAAGGCGGAAGGCTCTCACGACTGCCGCGTGCAGAAGGGGCGTTTGAACTCCATTCAGCAATCGCTGAATACCTGCGGGCGATGGATCACTCACCAAGCTCGTGTAGAGCCATCGGGCCGCGTCGGATGGCGACGGCAAGCTGCCCCTTGCGACCAGTTCGCTCCACTGTTGCTCTAGAGCCGAACCGATGAATGCAATGAAGTTCGCTTCGCCCTCGAACAAAAATCCTGACACGCCGTTCTGCAGCATGCCGCTGAGAGAAGCGTGGGCCTGCAAGTTGTCATCACGATCGATCGTCAGGGGCGTGCTCTCCGCCAGGACTGCTGGGGCGATCATTTGAAGAGCCGCAGTGAAAGGTAAGCGACCTGCCGCCCAGATGGCGGCGCGCCGAACCACCCAATGAACCGATGGGTCCGTCGCAAGCTTAACGAGCTGCGGCGCGAAGCCTTCGTCCCGGGTCCGCGTCGCGACGATGCATTGCCATAGGGCAATCTCCGGCGGCGACACACCGTCGGCTAGATCGCCGGCCGACCCGGGACCGCACGCGGCAACCGCCTGGGCGAGAAGCGTAGCGACTTTGGCGTCCGGCTCGACGGACTTTTGACGCCTAAGCGCCCCCGCCGCGCGCCGGGAACGACGGCGGGCCAATCCGGCGGCGGAGGCGCTCCGGACCGACGCGTCTGCGTGCTGCACGCCTTGAATGAGGAGATCGGTGACAGCGGGCCACGCGGCTTCCGCAACCGCGACAAGGCAGGACACCAAGAACGCAGACGGCAGCGGAGCCGCCAACGGCGACGTAAGTTCGGCCTGCAATATCGGGACGCCTGCGACGAAGGGCTTTTTGACAAACAGCAGGACAAAAAGCCTGTCCCAAAGCGCCGCGAGCGGATCCTGCGGCAAGGCTGCGAGACGACTCCGCAGCGACCCAAGATCCACATCCAGAAAAAGGAGGACCGCAAGCGCGGCTTGCCGGTGGGGGGCTGGCGCGGATGGATCTAGCAGAATCCCCTCATATCGGCTGCCATCATAGGCCGTCGGCGCAAAGACTGGCCCCAGCAGAGCGTAGTCTTGAGAGACTGGTCCAGGGGCGAGGGGATCGACCAGCTTCTCGATTTCTGAGTGACCGACAAAGATCAGGACCCGCCACGCGTTGGCCTTGATCTCGGCTTCGCTGCCGTCTTCCCTGAGAATGTCGACACAGAATGGGCGCAACTGGCTCCGCGCCGCCCAGATGAGAGATCCGACGGGTCCGAACGCAAGCGATCGGGTCGCGATCATTGCCGATGCCGACATCGTCGGCAGAGCGGCCAGAATTTCCACCACATCTTCCCGCCGCTCTACCGTCAGCTTCACCCCGCTCCAGGGGGCGTCGCGACGAGTCTCGTCGTCAGTTGGGCGAGCAAAGATCGTAAAGGCCAACGCAAGCGCGGCGCGGCCACCGTCGAGCAATAGGACCGGCAACAGCAGGCGCTGAACGTCCTCTGGTTGCGACTTTGCGAAACCGACAATCTCCGCTGTCGACGACCGGCGTCCGTAGCGGGCGGCAATCAAAAGCCAAGTCAGGCCTTGTCGACGCTCCTCGGCATTTGCCGCCTGGGCGACCGTAAATACGAGCAGGTCTTGGAAACGGGGGGGACTGATCGCGAGGATCGCTTCGACCACGGGCCGCGCCCAATCATGGTCGCCAAAATAGCGGGAACGCTGTTGGGCCACGAGGTCCATGAGCAGCCCATCCACGCCTTCTGGGGCCAGTTCCTGCAGAATGGATCGGAGGAGATAGAAGTCGGCGATGCGCTCGGGTCGGGCGGCGACAGCGACGACCTCTTGCGCGGTGACCAGCGCCCGGCGCGTCACGTAGCTGGCGAGACTGCGCCACGCCTCTCCTCGCAGGAACACCTCTCGGCCAAGAAGTTCCGCTTCAGCAGAACGGCCTGCTTTGTCGAGATGGAATATCTGCGTGGCGATATCGCCCTGTCCGCCGTACCACTCCGCCAAGGCGCCGTGGGCGCTCTGGCGCACGGCTGGCGCGATGCCGGACTCCAGCCCGGCGCGAACGGTTTCGTGCATCTCCAGAAGGCCTTCGGCCTCGGTCCGAAGCAGGCCAAGATCTACGAGCGCCTTAATGGCAGCGCCGACATTTTCATCCGGGAAAGCCGCCTCGGCATCGTGCCGTCGAAATGGCAGAGCGAAGCAGACAAGACGCTCCGCCGCGGACCTGGCGCCTGGCGCGAGCTGATCGAAACGGCTTTGCTCCGCAGCCGAAACCATATCCTCAGGCGGTCTGCTCGCGACGACGAGCATCGCGTCGAGCGACGGTTGGCGGGCCAAGGCCTCAGCCAGTTGCGCATAGAGCCCGGCCGGCCGGCCAACGGTGATGCGATTGAAGATATCCCATAGCACGCTCCGGTCGGCGCCAAGGTGGTAATGACCCACGAGGCTTACGAACTCCTCCCAGCGGAAACCGCGCATGTTGATCGCGAGGACGCCAGCGCTGTCGGTCTCGACAGGGCTCAGCGCGCTGAAAGTGCTCTGCTGGCCAAACACCACGAGGCGGCAGGACCCCGGCGTCAAGGCGCGGGCAAACCGTCCCAGGTCTCGGCCGAATTGGGCGTTGCAGGCTCCCTCGGCCAGATCCAACAGCAACTGCACCGGCCGAGACAGGCCACTGCAAATCTCCGCCAAACGGTCGATCACCGTCTCGTCGGCGGGTTTACTCTCCACAGCGAGACCGAACAGGTCGGGTATTCCCCGACGCAAAAGGTGGAAAGAGACTCCGGACATCACGTCGCGAAATGCCGCGTCTGCCCGCACGCGGACGTAGATCGGAAGCCGCCCCGGATCGTGGTCCTCCAAGGCGGCGGCCGCCTGGGCGGCAAGCGTCGTCTTGCCAGACCCGGAGATACCGACGACCTCGACGACCGTGGCGGATCCAGGCTTGACCAGTCCATCGGTCAAGTCCGATCTTAAAATCCCATTTGCTGGCGGAATTGGCGGCTCTGTCGCAGCGCTCATCTGCGGCCAGGCGCTGCGGAGCTGCACTTCGAAACCCTGCCGATCGATCATCTCTCCCGGCCGTTTGGCGACATCGTTGATGAAGGATCGGAAATTGCCAAACAGGTTGTGCCCCACAACCTCCGGTGACAGGCGGTATTCACGCTGCAGTCGGTCTTTGAAGCGTTGGCCCACCGCCGCCTCAGACCCGTAATCGTCCAGAATTTCGACCCGGGCGAGCACCCCTGGAAGACGTTGGTCGATCCAGGCAACCCGCTCTTGATAGGCACGCACGACCTCGGCGCTGGCAGTTGCTGCGCTCAACATCTTGCCGTAGGTGGCGACTAGAAGATCACGCGCGTCATCAGCGATGCTGGGCGGCTTTTTGAAACGCCATTTGAGAAGGGATCGACGCTCCCCGCTGGGAAGTTGGTCCAATACCGCCGCGCGAGCCAACAGATGGACCACCGACCAGTAGAGTTCCGCCTCTCGATCCGCCACTGCGCTCCCGGCCGCGACCAAGCGCCGAACCTCCGGCCGCACGGTGTCCCCCAAAATCCAGGCCTGCTGGCTGTCCGAGGTCGCGAGTTGATCCAGAGTGTTTGGCAGAAGTTCATCCGCGACTTCGGAAAGTCGCCAGGGCTGATTTTTGGGGACGCCCTGATCTGTCTCGCGCGGCTTCTTGACCTGAACGTGGCGGCGACGGTCGCGGCAGTTCTCAGTCCAAACCAAATCCAAATCGTCCTTCCCTTCAGGCCGTGCCCGGGCGTTGCCAGCATGCTGGTCGAAGTGATCGAACAATTGGTCCAGAATGACGATCGCTTGGTAGTCGAAGCCGCTGATCGCGATCCGTCCGCCGGACATATTTTTCTCTTCAGTCAGATCAATGCTCACGCGCCGGCCTCCGGCCGCCCGAGCCATCCACCTCACGGGCGATGACCAGCTCCGCCGCTGCCATCAACGGGAACGGCACCGCTCTCAGAGAAATCAGGCCGGGCACGGAAGTCGTTCCGCGTCTTCCGCCCAACATATCGAATTGAATCGACAGGCCCGGCAGCAAAGGTGGCTCTCCAAAACGGCAATTTTGCATCGAGCAGCGCGCAATCCGCGAAGTTCCTCATGAGCGCAATGGATGTCATCGCCGCTCTGGGTATACGACGTTTCAGAATGACCCGTGAGAGGTTGAGCGGCCGCAACTCCTTTGGCCCGAGCTTTCGGCCATTCGTGGAATTCACAGGCCGGGCCGACCGGCTCCGCCGTTTTAAAAAACCAGTGTTCCCCGGTCGCAATCACGTACTCCGGATAGGGACCCCCAACATGGATGACGAACTTCACGTCATTGGCGCCACCCTCAAGAGCGTCCGCCGGCGTTGAGCCCGCAATCGGTACGACATCGGGCTGGGCGGCTTTGCGGCTTCCGAGCCCCCGGGGGAAGCCTGGGAACTCGGTCATCGGACCAGGCACCAAGTCCGGTCGACCGAGCATTTGGAGCAGGCGCGCTTCGAACGCCGCCCCATTCGCGGACAGAGTGCCAATGAACTCGGCCATGCGACCGGGTTCCCTCGGATCCTCCAATGCCGCTCCTGCGTCGTCGATGATTGCAAATGGTCGATCCGAGGTAATCGCTATGATCGCGGGCCAGATCGAGCGCGTCGGATAAGTGCGACGGCTACCACCGCTCTCTCGGGTGACGGCCACAACTCCCCTGAAGATGCGAGAGATCGCCGTCGGGTTAAGCGCAGCAAGAGCCTGCGCAGGAGACAAGCTGAGCGGAAGCGTATCGACCAGCCGTGGCCGATGAAGAAGCCGAAACAGCGCTGCGTGTCCGTTGAGTATGTCCTCAAGGCCGACGAAGCAGTGTATTAACCCCACATTCGGTGGACCTTCGCCGGTGAAGACATCCACCGGCTCCTCAAAGATCACGACCCATCGGCCCGCGGTCGATACCACTCGGCGAAGCGTTGAGCGGCCGAGTTCGTCGAGTGATCTCACATACGGTGCGAAGATCGTTCAACCACTCTGCCCATTCGGCCAAGATCGGGCGATCCTTCCTTCCGGATTTCAGGTCACCTATCGCGCCGCTGATCAAGTCAGCCATTCCTCGCGCATCGAGGTTTTGACCACGCGGCTGGCGTGCGGCACCAACGTCATAAGGCTTAGCCTCGACCAGCACGACGGGCGCTCGCGTTTCGGGCGCGATACCAAGATAATCAAAGTAGAGTCGCTCGTCGTCAGCATCCCAACTCCTTGCCTCCTCCACCACCTGCCGAGGGTCGTCGGGGTTCCAATCGAGCGAGCGAAGCATGCGATCAACTAGAAAACGGCGCGTTGGCCTCTCCAAAAGCTCGTCATCATCGGCGCCGGCAGGCGCTTCACCTTCCTGTACAGCCCGCGCATATTGGCCGCGAATGCGTTGCTCGTCGGCCTAAAAGTCTTCGAACGCGCGCCGCAGCGCTGCTCGAAACGCAGCGATCGCGACCTCTTCGCTCAACGCAGCAAGTCCGGGAGTTCGTAGAGGAGCTTTAGGGCGTCCGGCCAGCCCACCGCCGAGAAGGTCTCCAGGACAGTGACGAGCCGTGCGCGTCTGTCAGGGTCCTCGAAGATCGATCTATAATCGGCAAGATACACTCGCACGAGTGCGACCAAGGCATCCGCACCAAGAGACTCGAATTGATAGTTCTCGGTTACGCCTGGTCCTGTGAGGATGGCGGCGATGTGATCGAAAACCTCTGCTGGCGACGCCTCGACGAGAAACACATAGAGGTCGATGAGATGATGAATCGTTCGTGTTGAGCCATGCTCGCTGATTGCATCAAGAGCGCCTCGATAGTCCTCCAAGAAGCGCTGCTTGCCCGCGGCTTCGACGATGCCGGGGGATCCGTCGTTCGACTGTCGAAACGCCCCTGAGCCGAAATATAACTGATTGCAGGCGTGGTCGAGCAGATGATCCGCCGCGATGTAAAGCGCCTCCATGGGCGTCTTATCCGCGTCGGATGCCTCGGCCGACCGAAGAACCGGCTCTGCCCTCCCCTTGGCGACGACGGACGCTGTAACGATACGATCCAGGACGGTCTGCGCGCGAGCGCGCATCGCTGCCTCTTCGACATTGCTTTGCGCCCGATAGCCAAAAAAAGCACTTCACGCAGACTGGACAACATAGCCCAGAGGAAGGCGTCACCGATGACCAGCTCGTCGACCCAGATCGCGAACTGGCTCCATGCCCGCGCGCTATCCGCCTTCACGCACAGCCACGCCACGAGATTCCCAGCGGCTTCTTCAAAGTCCTTCCTGCCCGACTGCTTCTCGCACCCTTCGAAGGCCGACGTCCTGCTAAGGATGTCCGTAAGCAGCCGTTCAGTTCTCTCAGGATCCGCACCGGCGACACGCTGCAGCGGTCCGGAAATAAAAAAGCCAAGGACGCCCGTGCTGGTCTCATTCTTGGCGACGTAGTCCGCCAGCGACCACATTCGGTCGCGCGCCACATCCCAAAGGCCGTTGGTGGACTGGGCCACCTGTAGTCGAACAGTGCGCACCGGATCGCGAAGAAAGGCTTCGAGCTCGTCCAACATCCCGGGGCGGTCGGCCGCAAAGCGCTGGGCCAGCCGCATGATGGAAGAGGCTGCATAGACGCGGACGTCCCAGTTGCCCCACGCCATCATTCCGCCGTCGTCGTCTTCCGCGCGCTCTTCGGGATACGCACTCCGTCCAAGGCGAGAAACGAGCGCAAGCAGCGTGTCGAGATCGGGATGTCCCGCAAGCGTAGGGTCATAAGTATCGCTGGTACTTATCCGCTCCACCGCATTGCTAACGGCGCCCCAACTCGAGTGCAGCAATTCCGCGTGCGGCGCGGGGTTTACCGCCCGATCAATAATCTCCACGAGCGCGCATGTCAGACGCCAGACACCGACCACATCTACTTGCGCATCCGCGCCAGTCTGGGTCTTCAGATTCTCTTCCAGCACGCGCGTTGCTGCCCGGACCGATCGGTCCGGTTCATTTTCCAAATCGACGCCGTCGCGGGCGAGCAGAAAGTCGGTGACGTCTTCCGCCGGCCCGGAACGAGTCTCGATTGAAACGAAAGCTGGATTGCCACGAAGCAAGTTCTCGGTGGCCAACCCCGCGCGAAATTGCTTCATCTCCGTGGTGATCAACGCATCTTCTGGGACCAGAGAAAGCAGCCGCGACAGCAGCGACCGCCACCATCTCCCTGCTGGTGAATCCTCCAGTAGATGCGGCTGAAGCGCCGCCGCTTCAAATTTCTCACGCTCATGGGGTGAGCGTAGAGCATAGGTCGCACCGAGGTAGATGACAGCATCCCTGGCGAGTCCTCGGATGCTGGCGAACGTCGGCGTCGCAGCTATAGGCCAAAGCAGATCGTCGGCCACACCTGCACGTTCGGAGCCGATCCGCAGGAGGCGGGCCCAAATAGCAGCTCCGGCCTCACCGACCGCGGCAAAGTCAACGGCGCTGCGAAACGTCTCAGCATCGGCTTTCTCGAGGAAATCGACGAAAGTGGTTAGGACGTCGTCCTCGGCCGATCCCGTCCGGCGGCTGCCTCGTCGCCAGTCTTGGAGCGAAAGCATCTCGTCGATGACGCGGACGGTGCTTCCATCGACATCGACTTCAAGAACTGTGAGCGGGGTTTCGCTCCGACTCTTGTCTTGCGCCATGCCTTTGGCGGCGCCGATCACGGCAGCGACGCCGGCCTTTGGCGCAGCGTTAAGGAATGCCCGCAGCGTTCGATTCAAATGCCAGTATGCGTGCTCGTATTCCTGCTTCCGATTTGTCGAAAGCGGCATGATGCGGCTGGGTTGCCCTCCGAGCCAACTCTTTCCATCTTGTGGAGCGGATCTCCCAAACAACGTCGAATAGATTGTAGCCACGAAGTCCGCGTCATACGGAATGATGTTGAGCACGCCCTCGGCGAGCCACGGCGCCTCGCTGTGCGCGTGCTCGGTGAAGTGCGGCTCATCAAAGATCTGCTGAAGAAGGAGCCGGGAGGCTTGAGGGTCCGAGCCGTAGCTCTTTGCGACGCAGCGGATTCCGGCAATCGTGATTAGGGACAAGTAGGGATCGAGCGACCAAGCTAGCTTGAGGAGCGCGCGAGATGCCAAACCGAATCTCGTAACAAAGGCTGCATCACTGAAATCGGCCCGTTCATACAGCGACCAAAGAAGAAAACGCGCCGCATCGGCGAAACTGCGATCGCCCAAGCTGGCCACCGTCTCGGCAACCCTCGACCACGCCTTTCCGGTGGCCGGCTGAACAGTTCTGTCGGTAAAGGTCATTCCGACGAAGCGCGCCAACCGCGAGACCATCGCACCGGCCGACGGGCGGTCCGTTGCGCTTGTGATGATTGCCAATAATCCGGCTACGTCGGCTTCGCTTTCGACACGTTCTGCGATCGTCCGAAGGGCCACACTCGCGACCACGGGATCCACAATCTGCGATGACGTGATGCTGTTGAGCAGCTTCCAAGATTGAGATTTCGCTGCATCGTCGAGCTGCCAGATGCGCTCCATCGCAAAACGCAACGCGGGTCCGAGCAGTAACCCCACTCCGGGATCGTCGGAAATCTGTCCCAGGAGGCGATCAGTCTCGCTCCATGCGAGATAGTAGCGACCAGCAACGTGATCGAAGAGAACGTGGTGCGCAAACGCCACCAAATCCCCAGCAGGCACGAGCATGCCCGATTGAAGAACGCCGTCGAGGGCATCGTGCTGCACAGCGATCCGCGGAACCGTCAGGCGACGACTTCCGACCATGGCAGCGATCGCTGCCGATGCAGCACGCTTTAGCGGCTGCGTAGGCAGCCGTTCGTCCTCGTATCGATCGATGAGCTCCGATTGAGTGGCGACCGTCCGAATCGCCTGGGACGTGACGCCACCTTTGATTAGGTCGGCGGCGAGCGAAAGGTTGAAGATATTCGTCAGCAGCAGCTTTAGTTTCGGCGGCGCAGTCTCGATCAGATCGCCGAGTTGCGGCGCTTGGCTTGCGATTTCACTCAGTTCACCCGGCGACAGAGCTTTGATCAGGAAGTGACGCGCCTGGCCTAGCCTCTGCTCGGCATATGCCGGGTTCGGCGGAGCCCCCTGCATGGCTTCGCGGAAGCGACGGCCATTCAGCAGATCGAAGGTTCGGATAGACGCAACGATCGACCATCTCTCACCGAGCCTTGGCAGCGCGAGTTCGATCAACGATGCGAACGCTGCCTCTGATGGACCGCCGCGCGAGGCGTCGAGAGCATCGATTATGATGACCCCGGGCTCGCCGCCCGGCCAAGCCCCAAGGACATCGAGGAAATCGTGCGTAAGACCGAGTTCGCCCTTCAAATCCGCGATCTTGATGATACCGGCCAACCTATCTACGGACAGAAAAATAAATGGGGCCGTCTGCGTCAGAAATTCCTGCGCCAGAGCCACAAGAACCCCAGTCTTTCCCGCTCCGGGTTCGCCGATGACGAGAAGGCTTCCGCCGTCGATGGCGGCTTTGAGCGCCGGTAGACATTCGCGGGCAAGCGGAACCCGGCGATCCGCCTCTAGTCGCGTGTGGCGAGCGAGCCGCTCGCATTCGTCGCTCGTGTAGCGGCGAAGAGCGTCAATGTCCGGGTCGAACCCGGGCGCCCGCCTATCGGGATAGCCGGCAGATCGAAGCGCACGGGCCAGGCCATTTCGATCCGCAGCGGCCCCGCTGCGAATAAGCTGCCTGACGATTTCAAGCAGCGCTGAGGTCGGCGCTCCCCCTTGGTCTGCCCCCGCATAGAGCCGTGAACCGACTAGAGATGTGGCTTCCCGCCAGTCGGCGCTAGCAGCGTCAGCACCAAATCGACGGATTCGGAAAAGCCTCGCGAGATCAACCAGGTCATCCTCGCTTGGATCCGAACCGAACTCGCCCTTCCACGAGCGAGCCACGTGATCCCTGAAGATCGCGAGTGCGTCCTTCTGTGCAACGGAGACCCTCGCGACAACCGCAGGCCACGTTTCCCCTCGGTCGAAATTCCGACAGGCCTCATCGAGCGCATCAATAGATCGAGGAGCGTTGTCTGCAATTGCGAGCACCGCGGCGATGCGCGTCGGTTCTATGGCGGGATTTTTTGATCTTTGCTCTGCGGCGAACCGGACAAGCTGCACAATCGTCTTCGCCAGCGCCGAATCTGACCCTCGCTCCAAAGAAGGCCGCGTCTTGCATTGGAAATAGATCGCGCCTCCATCAGCCAAACGCAGCACGGCGTCGTCGAGAGCGTCTCCAGTCTCGAACTGGAGCTCAACCGGTCGCAGATCGGCGCGTAGACCGAAGCGCGCACCAACAGGCATATCCGTGACGAGTTGCGCGGCAAGCCAGGTGCCCACCATGGCCTGGAACGACATCCCAGCTTCGGTTGCGCGCCCCCCTGCTGTGGAATTGGAACCGGCCATTGTGACATTATCCTTCGAAGAGCTTCGCCAAGTCTTCCATCGGCCGGAAGAGCTTCATCGGTTGATCGGGAAGTGGCAGAAAGCTCTCACGTAAATAGAACTGACGGGCCGCCTCATCTTTGACATCCACGATAACGGCAAACGAGGCGATCTCGCTACAAACCGCGCGATGCAACGCGTCCGCTAACAGAAATCGGCCATACCCTCGCCCTTGATAGTTTCGATCGACGGCGAGCCGGCCCAAAAGCGTTGCCGGGACGAGTGGATAGCGCGGCAGCTTGCGGGTGATATCAGCCGGAAACTCGGCGAGTTTCACGCCGGTCGCGGACAGAGTGTAATAGCCGCCGATGGCGCCGTCCGGCAGCACCAGTACGAACGGCGCCGCCATGTTCTTGCGGGCATCCTGGCCAGCCTGGCTTCGTAGATAGCGATCGAGCGCTTCGGCGCCGCTAACGAACGAACCGCGATCGTGCTGCGGACCAAGCGCCTCGACCCGAAGCGATCCCTCGGGAGCGCCCGGCACCGGCTATACGCCGGTGGCTTCGCGATAGCGGCGCACCGTGTCGCGCAGGCGGTCATTGACGGGCTTCGGATTCAACAGCGCATCAACAAACGCCTGGCTGTCGCGCACCGACAGTTCGATCTGCTGGTGTTCCTCAATCGCCCGCCGTGCAGCATCCTGGACACTGGTCAGCACGAAATCTGTGACCGTCCGTCCCTGGAGGGCGGCAGCATGTTCGATAAGCGTCTTCTGCTCCGCCGTCACCCGCGTCTCAAGGCGTTGCGCGCGGGTGCGACCGCGGGCCGATTTCGTGGCTGCGTTTGCCATGGCGATACTCCTACCGCCAATGTACGGCCAATGCCCGGCCATTTCAAGAGCTGAAGCCCCGCATACTCTTTCCGGGGACAGTTTTCGGCGGTCATGCCTCAATCGTAAAAGCGGTCATGCCTCAATCGTAAAAAACGCCCCGAACAGGCTATAATTTACCCTTTCCAGTACAGTATCAAAAACTTGCCGGCCAGGAAAAGACCGTCAGCGCTATCCGCGCTATCTGACGGTCTTTTGATTTCGGCAGGTGACCAGTTCAAAAAAGACCGTCAGAAAGACCGTCAACTTATCCAGCATTCCGTAACTCAAGAATACTTCGACCGTAGGAACTCCCTTTACAGTTCAAGCGGTTACCAGATCCGATGGCCGAACTAACGATGTGTTGCCGGCCATTCCAAATCCTATATAAGCCACTGAATATAAAGAGAATTTTTAATCCCTCACTCCCACTCGATCGTGCCCGGCGGCTTGCTCGTCACGTCGTAGACCACGCGGTTGACGCCTTTCACCTCGTTGATGATGCGGGTCGCCGCACGGCCGAGCACCGCCATGTCGAAGGGGTAGAAATCCGCGGTCATGCCGTCGACGGAGGTGACGGCGCGCAGCGCGCAGACGTGATCGTAGGTGCGTCCGTCCCCCATCACGCCCACGCTGCGCACCGGCAGCAGCACGGCGAAGGCCTGCCAGATATCGTCGTAGAGCCCGGCCTTGCGGATCTCGTCGAGGTAGATCGCGTCCGCCTCGCGCAGGATGTCGAGCTTTTCCGGCGTGACGGCGCCCGGGCAGCGGATGGCGAGGCCGGGCCCCGGGAACGGATGCCGCCCGACGAAGGCTTGCGGCAAACCGAGTTCGCGGCCGAGCGCGCGCACCTCGTCCTTGAACAATTCGCGCAACGGCTCGACGAGCTTCATGTTCATGCGGGCGGGCAGACCGCCGACGTTGTGGTGCGACTTGATGGTGACGGACGGGCCGCCGCTGAACGACACGCTCTCGATCACGTCGGGGTAAAGCGTGCCCTGCGCGAGGAAGGTCGGCGCGCCGGCGCCGGCGATCTTTTTCGCCTCCGCCTCGAACACGTCGATGAACAGTTTGCCAATGATCTTGCGCTTGGTCTCGGGGTCGGCGACGCCGTCGAGCGCGCGCAGAAACGCCGCGCTCGCGTCCACATGCGCGAGCGGGATGTTGTAATGGTCGCGAAACAGCGTGACGACCTCGCGCGCCTCGCCTTTGCGCAACAGGCCGTGGTCGACGAAGACGCAGGTCAGCCGCTCGCCGATCGCCTCGTGCAGCAGCGCCGCGGCGACCGCCGAATCGACGCCGCCGGACAGCCCGCAGAGAACGCGCTCGCCCTGCACCAGATGGCGGATCGCCTTGATCGCCTCGCCGCGGAACGCCGCCATCGTCCAATCGCGGTTGAGGCCGGCGACGTTGTGAACGAAGTTCGAGATGATCTTCGCGCCGTCCGGCGTGTGAAAGACTTCGAGGTGGAACTGCACGCCGTAATAGCGCCGCTGCTCGTCGGCGATCGCGGCGAGCGGCGCGTTTTCCGATTGCGCGATCCGTTTGAACCCGTCCGGCAGCCGCGTCACGCGGTCGCCGTGGCTCATCCAGACGGGGTAGCGGTGGCCCTCGCGCCAAACGCCGTCGAACAGCGCCGAATGGCCCGTCACCTCGATGTCCGCCCGGCCGAATTCGCGGTGATGGCCGGCCTCCACATGGCCGCCGAGTTGTGTCGCCATGACCTGTTCGCCGTAGCAGATGCCGAGCACCGGCACGCCGGACTCGAAGATCGCCTGCGGCGCGCGCGGCGAGCCGTCCTCGACGACCGAGCGCGGGCCGCCGGACAAAATGACGGCCTTGGGCCGCAGAGTCTCGAAGGCTTGCGCGGCGGACTGAAAGGGCGCGATCTCGCAATACACGCCGGCTTCGCGCACGCGCCGGGCGATGAGTTGCGTCACTTGCGAGCCGAAGTCGACGATCAGCGCCTTGTCGTGGCGGCTGACGATGTCCTCATGCGGGTCGGCCGCGGCCATGATCGCTCCTTCCGCTGCAAAGCGACGGATTAGACGAGCGCTTCCCGCGGCGCAATCGGCCGCCCGCAAATCAAAGCGTTTCTGAACGATTTTCAGCGGCATTCGACCGATCGGCTTCGCCGGACCGAAACCGGCGGCGCGCAGGGTGCGCGGCTGGCGGCGCCGTCCGATGGAGCTTTCACGAAGGTTCGCCAAGAGGGTTCGTCATGGGAATCGATGTGAGAATCGCTCAGGCCGGGAGCCTCTTTTCAGAGGGGATCGAAGCGCGACCGCCTCGCACGCCGCGCGAGCGCCTCGCCCGACGCAAGGCGCTGTTCGCCGAAACGCCGTCCGTCGCCCTGCGCCGGCGCGCGCGGGCGATCGTCGGCGCGCTCAAGCCAGGCCGCCTGACGAGCCTGCCGGCGCGGCTCGGTTTCCTGCTGCGCGAACGCGCCGTCAGAGCCGACGGCCTGCCGGACCCCACCCAGGCGTTGGGCGCGCCGGACGGTGTCTGCGGGCTGGTGTCGGACGCGAGCGCGACGGCGGTCATGGAGGCGCTTGCGCGCGGGCTCTATCCAGCCGCCGGCGCCGGACCGCTGGCCTGGCGGTCGCCGGCGACGCGGCGCGTTCTGCGCCTTCGCTCCTGGCGATGGCCCCCCGTCGCGCAGCGCGTCGAGCGTCTCGAGCCGCTGCGCGTCGCCGTCGACATGGATTTCGATGCGACCCTCGCCGCGCAGGCGCGCGCCGATTGGGTCACCAGCGGCGTCCTGCGTTCGCCGCGGGGCCTGGCGCTGCTCGCCACGCTGGCCGACGAGGGCTACGCCCATGCGCTCGACCTAAACGATGCGACCGGCGGCCGGCTCGCCGGCGTTTTCGGAGTCGCGGTAGGCAAGATTTTCGTGACGCTCGGCGCCTTCGGCCGCACGGCCGATCACGCCGACCTCGCGCTGATCGCGTGGAGCCGGCTGCTGCAACAAAAGGGCTTCGTGCTGCACGATTGCGTGGCGCAGGCGGAGGTCGCCCACCTCGGTTTCGTTCCGATGCCGCGCGCGGACTTTCTGTCGCTCCTGCGTGCGAACGCCGGGCTCGCACGCCCCGGCCGCTGGACGCTGGACAATGCGCGGCTGCGCGATCCGGGGCTGGAGGCGTCGCCGCATGGCGCGCCGCCTCGCGCGCAAGACTGGACGGCGGACCCGGAGCGCTGCGGCCCCACCGCGCCCGTGGCGGCCTAGCTTTCGATCCTCGCCAGCGACGCGACATAAAAGCCGTCCGTTCCCGTCGTCCGCGGCGACAGGCGAATTCCCGGCCAGAAGCGCGACGCGCGCTCGGCCAGGGCCGGCGCGCCGGCGCGCCGCGCCATGTGCGCCGCGTCGCGCGGCAGGAACGCCGGATGTTGCGCCAGGAAGGCCGCCACGCGATCCTCGTTCTCGTCGCGCAGCAGCGAGCAGGTGACATAGCAGATCGAGCCGCCCGCTTTGACGTAGCGGGCGGCGCGCGCCAGCGCCGCATCCTGATCGCGGATGCGCTGGTCGAGCGCCCCGGGCCGGGTGCGCCACTTGGAATCCGGATTGCGCCGCCATGCGCCGACGCCCGTACACGGCGCATCGACAAACACGAGGTCGCAGCGGTTTTCGAGGTCGGCGAGGACGTCGGCTGGGCCGCGCGGCGGGCGAATCTGCACGTTGCGCGCGCCGGCGCGCTCGAGCCGTTCGAACATCGGCGCCAAGCGCCGCCCGTCCGTGTCGGTCGCGTAGATCTGCCCCCGATTGTCCATGACGGCCGCCAACGCCAGCGATTTGCCGCCGCCGCCCGCGCAAAGATCGAGGACCTGCATGCCGGGTTCCGCGCCGGCGAGGAGGCTCGCCAGCTGCGATCCTTCGTCCTGGATTTCGACGCGGCCTTTCGCATAAGCCGGCTCCGCGAGGAGCGCCGGCCCGCGGCCGTCGGCGCCGACGGCGAGCCGCAAACCGAGCGGCGACAGCGGCGTCGGCTGCGGGCCGAGATGGGACACGCGCTTGAGCGCCGCCTCGCGGGTGGTCTTCAGCGTGTTGACGCGCAGATCGACGGGCGCGCGCGCCGAAAGCGCCCTGCCCTCGTCCGCCGCGCCCTCGCCGAACACCGCCGCGAACGCCGGCGCGAGCCATTCCGGATAGTCGCCGCGCACGTGATCGGGCGCGGCGTCGAGCGTCGCGTCGACGAGACGTTCGCGTTCGGATGGCGAAAGCGGCGCCGGCGCGTGGCCCTCGCCGGAGAACAGCGCCGCGATCGCCTCGACATCCAGCGCGCGCGCCTCGCGCAAGCCGCCGAGCATGACGGCGCGCGGCGCGTCGTCCTGCATGACCCAGGCGGCCGAGGACTTCTTGCGCAGCGCGTCGAAGACGAGGCTCGCGATCGAGGCGCGGTCGCCCGACCCGGCGAAGCGGTGCCCGCGGCCCCATTCCTTCAACGCCTCGCCGGC
The DNA here is from genome assembly GCA_965276595.1 of Beijerinckiaceae bacterium. GTDB lineage: Bacteria > Pseudomonadota > Alphaproteobacteria > Rhizobiales > Beijerinckiaceae > Terripilifer. The sequence goes on along the minus strand of CBDIBA010000012.1, from coordinate 262,814 downwards.
CGGGATCCGCGCGGCGGCAAGCGCGGCGAGAACGTCGATGGCGGCGGCGACGCGCGCGGCGGGGGTCATGGCGGTCCGAGATGCGAGGGCAAAGCGGGCGATGCTTATCCCATCCCGGAAGGGCGCGCCATCGCGCCGGTTTTAGTCCCGCGTGCAAACGCGGACGCGGACCAACGGCGCGGCGTCAGCGCGTCCCGCTCATCCGCCCCCCATGGGATAGTTCGGCGTTTCGCGCACGATCGAGACGTCGTGCACGTGGCTTTCGCGAAGGCCGGCGCTTGAAATCCGCATGAATTGCGCCCGCGCCTGCAGATCGCGGATCGTCTCGCCGCCGACATAGCCCATCGCAGCGCGCAGGCCGCCGGCGAGCTGGTGCAGCACCGCGCCGGCCGGCCCTTTGTAGGGAACCTGCCCCTCGATGCCTTCCGGCACCAATTTCAGAGCGTCTTTGATATCCTGCTGGAAATAGCGGTCGGCAGAGCCGCGCGCCATGGCGCCGACGGAGCCCATGCCGCGATAGGACTTGAACGAGCGGCCCTGATACAGGAACACCTCGCCCGGGCTCTCGTCGGTGCCCGCCAGCAGCGAGCCGATCATCACGCAATCGGCGCCGGCCGCGATGGCTTTGGCGAAATCGCCGGAATACTTGATCCCGCCGTCGGCGATGACCGGAACGTCGTTCTTGCGCGCGACCTCCGCCGATTCGAGGATGGCGGTCAGCTGCGGCACGCCGACGCCCGCGACGATGCGCGTCGTGCAGATCGAGCCCGGCCCGATGCCGACCTTGATGGCGTCGGCGCCCGCGTCGATCAGCGCGCGCGCCGCCTCGCCCGTCGCGACGTTGCCGGCGACGATCGCCACCTTGTTCGAGACCCGCTTCACGCGCGCGACCTGGTCGAGGACCTGCTGCGAGTGGCCGTGCGCGGTGTCGATGACGATGCAGTCGACGCCGGCGTCCATCAGCATTTCCGCGCGCGCGAACCCCATGTCGCCGACGGTCGAGGCGGCGGCGACGCGCAGCCGCCCGTCGGCGTCCTTGCAGGCGTTGGGATTGAGGGTCGCCTTTTCGATGTCCTTGACCGTGATAAGACCGACGCAGCGGTATTCGTCGTCGACGACGAGCAGCTTCTCGATGCGGTTGGCGTGCAGAAGCCGCCGCGCCTCGTCCTTGCCGACGCCTTCGTGAACGGTGATGAGCTTTTTCGTCATCAACTCGGACACCGGCTGGGACGGATTGTCGGCGAACCGCACGTCGCGGTTGGTCAGGATGCCGCACAGCCGTCCCGGCCTGCCCGACGGACCCCGCTCGACGACCGGAATGCCGGAAATCGTGTAGCGCTTCATCCGGGCGAAGGCGTCGGCCAGCGTCTCATCTGGGAACATGGTGATCGGGTCGACCACCATGCCGCTTTCGTAGCGCTTCACTTTGCGCACTTCTTCGGCCTGCGCCTCGGCGTCGAGGTTGCGGTGGATGACGCCGATGCCGCCCGCCTGCGCCATGGCGATCGCGAGCCGCGCCTCGGTCACCGTATCCATTGCCGAAGAGACGATCGGCAGATTGAGCGGAATGGAGCGGGTGAGGCGCGAGCGGATATCGACCTCGCCGGGCATCACCGTCGAATGGCGCGGGCGCAGCAGAACGTCGTCGAAGGTGAGGGCTTCGGGAAACGTCGGCGCGACGATCGAGGACATGGTCAACTCCAGGCCGGGATACGCCGGCGACGGCGCCCGCGAACGGTCTCGGAGCCTGGGACGACTCGCGAAGCCGGGTTGACGGTGGTGCTTATCACGCGTTCATGACGCGGCGCAAACATCTTCGCGACGCGTCATTCCTGTCGGCCGCGAAAGCCGCTCGCCAGCACGTAGAGTTCCGGCGATCCGGCGCGGCTGGCCTTCGGCTTGAGATGGCGCACGACGGCGAAATCGCGCTTGAGCATCGCCAGAAGCTCGCCTTCCGAACCGCCCTGAAACACCTTGGAGACGAAGAAGCCGCCGGGCGACAGCACGTCGCGCGCGAAATCGGCGGCGAGTTCGGCGAGGCCGATGATCTTCAGATGGTCGGTCTTGCGGTGGCCCGTCGCGTTGGCGGCCATGTCCGAGAGAACCCCGTCGGCTGGACCGCCAAGCATCGCCTTCAGTCGATCCGGGGCGTCGGCGTCGTTGAAATCCATGACCGAAAGCTCGACGCCCGCGAGCGGCTCCACGTCGAGCAGATCGATGCCGATGACACGGCCGCGCGGCCCCACTTTCTGGCGGGCGACCTGCGCCCAGCCCCCCGGCGCGGCGCCGAGATCGACGATGCGCTGCCCGGCTTTGAACAGGTGGGAGCGCTCGTCCATCTCCAGGAGCTTGTAGGCCGCGCGCGAGCGGTAGCCCTCGCGCTTGGCCTGCGCGACATAGGGATCGTTGAGGTGCCGTTCGAGCCAAAGCTTCGAAGATTGCGTGCGCCGACCGCCCGTTCTCACGCGCACCTTTAAGGAGCGGCCGCCTTCCCGGCCGCTTGAGCCCTTGCCCTCGCTCACCCGCGATGCGCTCCCTGACGCGCAGGCCAGACGCCGTCCTGGGTCATCAGTTGCGTCAGGATGCCTTCGCGCAAACCGCGATCCGCGATGCGCACGCGCGTGGCCGGCAAGGCGCGCCGGATCGCGTCGAGGATGGCGCAGCCCGCCAGAACGAGGTCGGCGCGATCGCGCCCGATGCAGCCGTTCGCGGCGCGCTCGTCGTAGGTCATGCCGCGCAAGGCGCGGATCGCCGCGGACGCCTCTTCGTCGGTCATCCAGAGCCCGTCGACGCGGCGGCGGTCGTAGCGCTGCAGTCCGAGATGCACGCCGGCGATCGTGGTCACCGTGCCCGACGTGCCGAGCAGATGGAATTGGTTGCAGCGAGGCTCGCGCGCGGTGCGCTCGACGAAGGGCGCGAGGTGTTCCGCGACATGGGCGATCATCGCTTCGTAGGCCTCGTCGTCGACATCGAAGCCGCCGAACTGCTCCGCCAACGTGACGACCCCAAGACGCAGCGACGCCCAGGCGCGCACGCGCTCGCGCGCCGCGCGGGCGCCGGCCGCCCCGTCGACGGGCGCGAGCCAGACGATCTCCGACGAGCCGCCGCCGATGTCGAACAGCACGACGCCGGCGGCGTCCGGGTCCGCGAGCGACGCGCAGCCCTCGGCAGCCAGATGCGCCTCGGTCTCGCGATCGACGATTTCGAGCGACAGGCCGAGTTGCTCGCGCACGCGCGACAGGAACGGCGCGCCGTTCTCGGCGATACGGCAGGCTTCGGTGGCGATCAGCCGCGCGCGCGTGACGCCGCGCTGCTCCATCTTGTCGCGACACACTTCGAGCGCGCCGATCGTGCGCTCCATGGCGTGGGCGTCGAGACGCCGGGTTCGCGACAGGCCTTCGCCGAGGCGAACGATGCGGGAAAACGCGTCGACGATACGGAAGCCCTCGCGCGAGGGTCGGGCGACCAGCAGACGGCAATTGTTGGTGCCGAGATCGAGCGCGGCGTAGGTTGCGCCGTGCGCGCGCGCCGCCTCGAAGCGCGGGCCGGTTCGGCCGGCGTCCCGTTGCGCGGCGGCGACGACCGACGCGCCCGCGCCGGTCCGGTCGTTCGTCACACTGCAAACTCCCTTCGCCGCGCGAGGCGCAGGCGGCATTCTGTGGGAGTGTAGCCGGGTCGGCGCCAACCGCCAAGCCTGACGCTCGTCCGCGCTTTGGCGAAGCGAGATCGAGCCACGGTTTGCAATGGCGACGAGGTTTGCTATACGCGTGGCGCGCCGACGCGCGATCCCCGATAGCTCAGTTGGTAGAGCATTCGACTGTTAATCGAATGGTCGCTGGTTCGAGTCCAGCTCGGGGAGCCACGCATTTATTCCGTTAGGGCGCGCTTTTCCGCCGGGACGCAATTTACCCTCCCCCACGAACGGCTTCGAGCCCGGGCGCGAAGATGTCCTCGCAGGTCATGCGTCGTTTCGAAAGCCCCTGTTCGAAGTTGTAGCGAAGATAGACGTCGACCGCCTTTCGGTTGGCTTCGAGCCCATAGGGCCACCAATCGGCGCCGAGCAGGCTGCGGGTCTCGCCGATGAGCTTGCTGAGCCAAGGGATCATCGTCGCCATGTTGTTGAACGTCATGCCCTTGATGAATTGCTCGGCCATGCGGTCTTTGGCGTCGCAAAAACCCTCGTAGACGGCCTTCGCGACCTCGGGTCGCTCGGCGATGAGCTCCTTGCGGACCACGACCGTGTGCATGATCGGAAAAATTCCGGTTCTCTGATAGGAGGCGCGTTCGGTGGCTTCGTAGTCCTCGAAAAGTCGCCCGACGTTGGGCGATTTCTCCAGCACGCATTTGGGAATGTCGGCCGAGATCAGCGCGTCGATCTCTCCGCCTTCCAGCATTTCGCCCAAATCGGCCCCTTCGGCCGCCCACGTCACCTCAACGTTGTCGGGATGCGGCTGCGGAACGAAGTCGACCGGCTTCATTGGAAAGTCGATGCCGCCGACGATCCAGCGGCATCGGTCGAGAGTCACGCCGTAGTCGTCGGACAGCATGCCCTTCGCCATCACGCCGGCGTCGTGTCCGTAGAGCGCGAGTTCGCCAATTGTCTTACCAGCGAGATCCTCCGGCCGCTCGATACCGCTCGCCTTGTTGATGTAGATCGCCGAGTGCCGGAAACACCGGTTGGGAAAAACCGGGATTGCGAGGAACGGCGGGTCGTCGAAGTCCATGGTGCGCAGGAAGTAGGTCATCCCCAGTTCCGACACGTCGTAGGCGCGCCCTCGGATCATGCGCTCGAAGATCTCGGGGACGATGCGCGCGCTGTGGAAGCTGGCGTCGACGCCGTCGATTTTGACCGCGCCATCGGCCAGCGCCCGCGTCCGATCATAGTTCCAGAAGGCGATGTCAAGCTTATGGTCGCCCATGACGAGATCCCTGTCGCCGGGCCGCCGCTCATCGGCCACTCACGTATTAACCCATCCACATAGGCTGCGGTTCATGGGCGCGCGCCGGCCTCCGCCGGCATCGGCGCCCCTTGGTCCGGCTGAGCCTTAGGTATGGCCGCCATTGTTCGCTTTTGCGAACGGCCTGTGCCGATAAGGACCCGTTATCGCGCTGGGCGGGGCTGTCTAAATACAGGTCATCCCGAAGGAGAACCGCCATGACCGATATCAGCAACGCCGGAACGTTCACGTTGGGGGATCGCGCCGTAAAGCGTCTCGGCTACGGCGCCATGCAGCTCGCGGGACGCGGGGTGTTCGGGCCGCCGAAAGATCGGGAAGCCGCGCTCGCCGTGCTGCGCGAGGCCGTGGCGAGCGGCGTCGATCACATCGACACCAGCGACTTCTACGGTCCGCACGTCACCAATCAGATCATCCGCGAGGCGCTGCATCCCTATCCGCGAGACCTGACGATCGTCACCAAGATCGGCGCCAAGCGCGGCGCGGACGGTTCGTGGAACCCGGCGTTCTCGGCCGAGGATTTGACCGCCGCGGTGCACGACAACCTTCGCAACCTGGGCCTGGACGCGCTCGATGTCGTCAACCTGCGCATCATGTTCAGCGCCCACGGGCCCGCCGAGGGCTCGATCGAGGCGCCGCTCACGGCGCTCGCCGAACTTCAGCGGCAGGGACTCGTCCGCCATATCGGCCTCAGCAACGTGACGCCCAAACAGATCGACGACGGGCGCGCCATCGCGAAGATCGTCTGCGTGCAGAACCAGTACAATCTCGCGCATCGCGACGACGACGCGCTGATCGACGATCTCGCCGCCGCGGGCGTCGCCTACGTCCCGTTCTTTCCGCTTGGCGGCTTCACGCCGCTGCAATCGACGGCGTTGTCCGACGTCGCCAAGGCCCTCGGCGCGACGCCGATGCAGGTGGCGCTCGCCTGGCTGCTTCGCCGCGCGCCCAACATCCTGCTGATTCCCGGCACCTCGTCGGTCGCGCACTTGCGCGAAAATCTTGCGGCCGCCGACCTTGAACTGACGCAGGACGCCATGGCCGCGCTTGATCGGGTCGCGACGAGCAGCGCAGCGGCTTGAAACGTCTCCGCCCCGGCCCAAGCGCCGGGGCTCCCGCCTTGGACGCGCCGGCGTGACGCGGAACCTTTGCCTAAGGCGGCGGTTTGGCCAGCTTGCCGACGCGCTCGATGAGCGGCGCGCCGGCCCATCATGCGAATTCCAATCGGAAAGATAGCGCGCGAGCCGATGTCGATTTTTTATCTCGTGCGTCACGCGGCGCACGGTCTCGGCGATCGGATCCTTGTCGGCAGGTCGAACGGCGTGTCGCTGTCGCGCGAAGGTCGCAGGCAGGCGCTGGCGCTCGGCGCCGCGTGGCGCGCGCCGCTCGATCTCGTTCAAGCGAGTCCGCGGCGCCGGGCGCGCGAAACGGCGGCGGCGATCGCAGAACGCCATCGCCGCCCGCTGGAAATCGTCGACGCGCTCGACGAGGTGGATTTCGGCGCTTGGACCGGCCGGTCGTTCGACGACCTCCAGGAGGACGCCGGCTGGCGGGACTGGAATCGCCGGCGCAGTGCGGCGCGCGCGCCCGGCGGCGAGAGCATGGAAGAGGTTCGCGCGCGCCTCGTCGCGCATCTGACGTCGCTCGCCATTGCGAAGCCGGATGCGCATATCGCGCTCGTGACCCACGCCGAGATCATCCGGACTGCGATCCTCCACACGCTGGGCCGCTCCCTCAACGATTTCGCAGCCTTTGACGCGCCGCTCGCAAGCGTCTCGATCTTCGATTGGGGCGCGGACGGCGGCCGATGGCGCGGGACGGACGATTGGGTCGCCTCATGACGCGCACTCGGGACCGTGCGCAACCATTGCTGGAACGAGAGATGACGATGCGCTCGCCGGATCAGATCAAGCAGACGGTCGAGACGCTCGGCCCGTGGTTTCACAACCTCGACCTGAATGGCGTCTGGACGGCGCCGAGCCACTTCCTCGGCGATTATCCGGCGGTCAAATTCCAGAGGTTTGCGTCCGCCATCCCTGCGGACCTTGCCGGCAAGAGCGTGCTCGACATCGGCTGCAACGCCGGCTTCTACTCCATCGAAATGAAGCGGCGCGGCGCGGCGCGCGTCGTCGCCATCGACTCGGATGAGATCTATCTCGCGCAGGCCCGCTTCGCCGCCGAGGTGCGCGGCGCCGACATCGAGTTCGCCAAGCTCGATGTGTACGACGTGGGGAAACTCGGAGAGCGGTTCGACCTCGTTATCTTTATGGGCGTCTTCTACCATCTGCGCCATCCGCTGCTGGCGCTCGATCTCATTCACGAACATTGCACGCGCGATCTCCTGCTGTTCCAATCCATGCAGCGCGGGAGCAGCAAAATCGAGCCGCTTGAGAACGACTACGATTTCTTCGACGTCAAAATGTTCGATCGACCCTCCTACCCTCGCATGCATTTCATCGAGCGCAGCTACTCGAACGATTGGACGAACTGGTGGGCGCCCAACGCGGCCGGCGTGGAAGCCATGCTGCGGAGCGCCGGATATTCCATCGCCGCGCATCCGGAATCCGAAGTCTACCTGTGCCGGCACGTCGACCCGCCGCTGCCGGCGGGCGCGGTCTATCCGAGCAAAGGGCGGCCGGAATGATCGAAGCCGCCATGATCTGGAACGAACCCAACAACAAGTCGCACTGGGATCTGGACATCGATCCCGACTGGCGCCTGTTCGCCGACTTGGTCGGCGCCGCCGGCCAAGCGATCCGCGCGGTCGACCCGACGCTGCCGCGCGTGCTCGGCGGCATGTCGCCGATCGATCCGTCCTTCGTCCGCAATCTCGAGGCCCGCGGAGCGCTCGATCATATCGACGCGGTCGCGGTGCACGGCTTCCCGCTCGATTGGAACCTGTGGTCGATCCACGACTGGCCGCGCAAAATCGACGAAATCCGCGCCGTCACCGAAAAGCCGGTGTGGGTGAGCGAAGTCGGCGTGTCGAGCTTCGGCGCGCAGGAGGTGCAGCGCTGGGGCCTGAAGACGACGGCGGATCTGCTGCTCGGCCAAGCGCCGCGCGTCCATTGGTACAGTCTCTACGACCTGCCGCAGGCGTGGCCCGCCACCACGCGACACAAAGAGGCGGAAGGCTCCTCCTACTATCGCCACTTCCACATGGGCCTGCTCGACGAGCATGGCGAGCCCAAGCTGGCGCTCGACGAATTCGGCAAGCGCACGCCCGACCTTGGACTCTGCCAATGGTTCCATTTCGAGGATCATCGCCTCGACGACGCCGTCGTCTGGATGAAGCGCCTCGGCGTGACCTATCTGCGAACCGGACTGTCATGGGCCGACCGTTTTCGTCCAGGCGCGCTCGCCTGGTTCGATCGGCAGATGGAGGCGCTGGCGGACTTCGACGTGACGGCGACCTTCTGCTTCACGCCGGAACATCGAGGCGTTGCGCCCCATCACACGAGCGCGCCGCAGGACAATCAGGAATTCGCGGACTTCTGCGCGGAGATGATCGGCCGATATGGCGCGCGCAGAACACCGCCGACCGCCTAAATGGTCGCATGTCGGTGCGCCGCTCGACGGCTTGGCCGGAGCGATAGGCCGCTCGACCGAGCTTACGCTGAGCCGGCGCAGGATTTCCTTTGTGAGAGAGGAACCTGGCGCCTAGGCTCACGGTTTGTGGCGTATACATGAACCGAGGTCGTCCATGCAGCAGCCGCCAAGTTCGGTCGCATCCGAGGCAGTTTCCAAACCGAGAAAGGCGCCCTCGTTTGGTTCGAAGTCTCGACGCACCGAGACGCGCGGACGCGTGTTGATCACCGGAGGGGCCGGGTTCATCGGCTCGCATGTCGCCGACTTGCTGCTGGCGCGCGGCTACGCGGTTCGCGCGCTCGATAATCTGTCGCCGCAGGTTCACGGCGACGGCGAGCGGCCGGCGTATCTCGATCCCGACGTCGAACTGCACGTCGCCGACGTGCGCGACCCTGCGGCGGTCGAGCGGGCGCTCGCGGGCGTCGATCGCGTTCTGCACCTCGCGGCCTTGGTCGGCGTCGGCCAGAGCATGTACGACATCGTTTCCTATACGCACGTCAACGATGTGGGGACGGCCGTACTCCTCGAAGCGCTGGCCAAGAATAGGGTCGGCAAGCTCGTCGTCGCCTCGTCGATGAGCGTCTACGGCGAAGGGCTCGCCAGGCAGACGAACGGGCGCATCGTGGCGCCGGCCGAGCGTGGCCTCGACCAATTGCGCCGCAGCGCTTGGGAATTGCAGGGCGCCGACGGCGAGCCGCTGACGCCGTTGCCGACGCCGGAGACGAAGGCGCCTGTTCTGAGCTCGGTTTACGCGCTCAACAAGTTCACCCAGGAACGTCTCTGCCTGATCGCCGGCGGCGCCTACAAGATCCCGACGGTCGCGTTGCGTTTCTTCAACGTCTACGGCCCGCGTCAAGCGCTTTCCAACCCCTACACCGGCGTGCTGGCGATCTTCGCTTCGCGCCTTCTGAACGGCCGGCCGCCGCTCATTTTCGAAGATGGGTTGCAGCAACGCGATTTCGTCCACGTGCGCGATGTCGCAAACGCGTGCCTGCTGGCGCTCGAAGCGACGAGCTGCGACGGCGACGTGTTCAACATCGGTTCCGGCGTGAGCCGAACGGTACTTTCGATCGCCGAGGATCTTTCCGAGGCGGTGCAGCGCGACGACATCAAGCCGCATGTCGTCGGCAAGTACCGCGCCGGCGACATTCGGCATTGCTTTGCCGATATCCAATATAGCCGCCAAAAGCTCGGCTTCGAGCCGGCGGTCGTCTGGCGGGATGGGTTGAGCGAGCTTGCCGAGTGGCTGTCCGGTCAGGTCGCCATCGACAACGCGGAACAAGCGACGGCCGAACTCGTCAAGCGCGGGCTCGTGGCATGACCGGCGCCACGTTCGACCGTGGGGCCGGCGCCGCGCCCGTTCTCGTGACCGGAGGATGCGGGTTCGTCGGCTGCAATATCGTCGATACGCTGCTGGCGCGCGGCGACAGCGTGCGCGTGCTCGATAGCTTCGCCCGCGACGGGGCGCGTGAAAACGCGCGCTGGCTGCGCGGCCGCCATCGCTCCCGCTTGACCATCGTCTCCGGCGACGTGCGCGACGCCGAAGTCGTCAACGAAGCGGTTCGCGGCGCGAAGGGCGTTCTGCACCTCGCCGGCCAAGTCGCCGTCACGACCAGCTTGGACGATCCGATCTACGATTTCGAAGTCAATGCGCGCGGTACGCTCAATGTGCTCGAATCCCTTCGCCGCCACAATCCCGAAGCGGCGCTGGTGTTCGCCTCCACCAACAAAGTTTATGGACGGCTGTTGAACGACGCGGATGTGGTGCGCAACGCCGAACGCTACGCGCCAGCCGACGAGCGATTTGCGGCGGGGATCGCCGAGGGAGAGCCCATCGATCTTTACAGCCCCTACGGGTGCTCGAAAGGCGCCGCCGACCAGTACGTGCGCGATTACGCGCGCGTGTTCGGGTTGCGGACCGTCGTCCTGCGGATGAGCTGCATTTACGGGCCTCGGCAGTTCGGCACCGAAGATCAAGGCTGGATCGCGCATATGGTCCTGTGCGCCATTCGCGGCGAACCGATCACGATTTATGGCGATGGCTTTCAGGTGCGCGATGCGTTGCACGTCGGCGACGCGGTCGCCGCTTGGCTCGGCGCGTTCGATCAGATGGATTCGGTCGCCGGCTCGATCTTCAACCTAGGCGGCGGCCCGCGGAGCGCGATGAGCCTGCGCGATCTGTTGCGGCGGATCGAAGAGTTGCGCGGCTCGGCGGCCGACGTCGCGTTCGACGCCTGGCGGCCTGGCGACCAGCCTTGGTACGTGTCGGATACGCGCCGCATCGAGGCGGCGCTCGGATGGCGGCCGCGCATCTCGCTCGATGACGGCTTGCGTTCGCTCGAACGCTGGCTCGACGCGCGTTTCGGCCAGCCCGTGGCGCTCGCCGGGGCGCGGGCATGAAGGTCGCGCTCGTCACGCCGAATTGGAGTTTCGACGGAAGCATCTATTTCGGGTGCCGCGAACCGCATCTGCCGCTGGAGTACGGCTACTCGGCGCGCCTCCTCCAAGACGCTGGGCACGAGGCGCGCATCGTCGACGGGCATCTGTTCGACCTTTCCGATGAAGCAGTGGCCGACGAAGTCCGCGCCTATGGGCCGGACATGGTCGTGGTCACGACCGCCCCGAGCTATTTGTTTTGGCGCTGCGCGCCGCCCGAACTGCGGCGGCCGCAAGATCTCGCGCGCATTCTGCGGCGCCATGCCCCGCTGCTTGTCGCCGTCGGTCCGCACGGATCGACGACCCCTCGCGCGGCCCTGCGCAAGCTGGCGGTCGATTGCGTGGTCATGGGCGAATGCGAGGAGACGCTGGTTCGTCTCGCCAACGGCGAGCGCGACGGCGTGGCCGGCGTTTGCGACTACGGTCCGGCCCGCGAGATCCGCGTCTGCGGCGGCCCGCAGGCGGCGCGCTTCACGGACCTGCCGGCGCTGCGCTGGCCGGACGCCTTCATCGCCCGCCACCGCCATCATCACCACCGGTTCGATGCGCAGCCGAGCCGGCCGGGCGCAGAGGTCGAGTCGTCACGCGGCTGCCCTTACAACTGCACGTTCTGCGCCAAGGAGAATTTCCGCGACCGCTACCGCCGTCGGCCGGTCGCGACGGTTCTTGACGAGATCGCCGCGTTACAGACGCAAGACATCGAATACGTCTATTTTATCGACGAGATCTTTCTGCCGAACGACGCCTTGCTGGAAGGTCTCGTCGGCCGCGGCGTCAAGTTCGGCGTGCAGACGCGCATCGATCTGTGGAAGCCGCGGCAACTCGAGCTTTTGGGCCGCGCCGGCTGCGTATCCGTCGAAGCCGGCGTCGAAAGCCTGACGCCTGAAGGCCGCGACAGCCTCGCCAAGCGCTGCAAGCTGCAGACGGACGAGATCGCCGCCCTGCTCGTCGAGGCGAAACGGCATATCCCCTTCGTGCAGGCCAACCTGATCGAGGTCGAAGCCGACGATCCGGACGCGGTCGCCGCGTGGCGCCTCAGCATGCGCGAGGCCGGCGTTTGGGCCAACGATCCGGTTCCCCTGTTCCCGTACCCCGGATCGCCCGACTATCGAAAGCTTTGGGGCCAGCCCGACGACGCCGCCTGGGAGCGCGCGCACGATTATTACCTGACGCATTTTTCCGATTTCAGCGACGTCCAGAATGAGCGGCCGCTGAAGCTCAGCGAATTGGAGCTGCAAACATGAACCGCGCGCGCGAGGATTGCGCGGCCCATCTGCTGATGACGACGGACGCGGTCGGCGGCGTTTTCGTCTACGCCGAAACCCTCGCGGCGCGCCTTTGCGCGATGGGCTGGCGCATCACGCTCGTCGTTGAGGGGCCGCCGCCTTCAGCCGGCCAGATGCGCGCGCTCGACGGGATCGTGGGCCTCTCGGTCGTCGTGACGGACCTGCCGCTCGAATGGATGGATCACGGCGGCGCCGAGACGGCGCGCTCGCGCCTCCTTCTCGCGCGGTTAGCGCGTCGCCACAGGCCCGACATCGTGCATGTGAACGGCTATCGGGACGCGCTCGTCGAATGGGGCGCGCCGACGCTGGTCATGGCGCATTCGTGCTGCCGCTCTTGGTCGCGCGCGTGTCGCGGCGCGGACCTCGACGCCACGTGGCGCAACTATGTCGAGGATGTTTCTGCCGCGCTCGATCGGTCGCAGGCTTGGGCCTCGCCGACCAAGGCGTTCCGCGACGAGATGGCCGCGCTCTACGAGCCCGCGCGCCATGGCCTGGTCATTCCAAACGGAACGACGCCCGTCGAGCCGACAGCGGGCAAGGCGCCGTTCGTTCTGGCCGCCGGCCGCATCTGGGACGAGGCGAAAAACATCGCCGCGCTTCTGCGCATCGCGTCCCGCTGCGCGTGGCCGATCCATCTGGCCGGTCCGATTGCGGCGGAAGCAACCGAAGTTCGCTCCGACCTTTTCACTGACGGAACGGTGATCTGGCTTGGCGCCTTGCCGCGTCCGGCGCTTGCCGCGCACATGCGTCGCGCCGCCATCTTCGTATCGCCGGCGCGCTATGAGCCCTTCGGCCTCACGGTTTTGGAAGCGGCGCACGCCGGCTGCGCCCTCGTGCTCTCCGATCTCGCAACATTCCGCGAACTGTGGAACGGAGCGGCCCTGTTCGTCGACCCGGAAGACGACGAGGCTCTGGCCAACGCGCTGCAGCGCCTGACGCGAACGCCGGCGTTGCGGTCCCGCCTCGCCGCCGCAGCCCGACGCCGCGCGCGGACCTATACGGACGCGCGCATGGCGCGAACGACGGCGGATCTCTATGGCCGCCTGCTTGCGCCGCAAGCCGGACGCGCCACGGCGCCGGCCGCGCCGCGGGAAGCGGCGAACGCATGAGGTTCGTCCTCTTCTATCACTCGCTGGTCTCGTGCTGGAACCACGGCAATGCGCACTTCCTCCGTGGGATCGTGCGCGAACTCATTGCGCAAGACCACGAGGTCGTCGTCTACGAACCGCGCGAGGGCTGGAGCCGCGTCAACGCGCTGCGGGATGCGGGCGCGGCGGCGCTTCCCGATGCGCAGACGCTCGTCCCCGGCGTCGATGCGCGCTTCTACGACGATGCGACGCTCGATCTCACTGAGGCGACCGACGGCGCAGATGTCGTCATGGCCCACGAGTGGACGGCGCCCGCCATCGTCGGAGGCCTGAGCCGCCTGCGGCTCGCCGGCGGGCGATTCACGCTGCTTTTTCACGACACGCATCATCGTGGCGTGACGTCTCCGCATGAAATCGACGGCTTCGATCTCGAAGGTCACGACGCGGTGCTCGCCTTCGGCGACGTGTTGCGCGAAGTCTACCTCCGCAAGGGTTGGTCGCGCCGCGCCTTCACCTGGCACGAGGCCGCCGATACGGCCGTTTTCAGGCCGATGACGGACGTCGCTCCCGACCTCGACATGATCTGGATCGGCAATTGGGGCGACGGCGAACGCGAGAAAGAACTGCAAGAGTATCTCATCGCGCCGATCGAGAATCTTGGACTGAACGCGCGCATCCATGGCGTGCGGTATCCCGAGGCGGCGCGAGAGGCCTTGGCGCGCGCCGGTGTCGATTACGCCGGCTGGTTGCCCAATCATCGTGCGCCTCGCGCCTTCGCGCAGGCGCGCATGACCGCGCACGTGCCGCGCGCTCCCTATGTCGAGGCGGCGCCGGGCATTCCGACCATTCGCGTGTTCGAAGCGCTGGCCTGCGGCGTTCCGCTCGTCAGCGCGCCCTGGCGCGACGCGGAAGGGCTCTTCCCGCCTGGCGCGTTCATGATGGCGCGGGACGGCGCGGCGATGACCTGCGCCATGCGCGATGTCCTCAACGACGCCGCGCTGGCGACATCGCTGCGCGAGACCGGCTTGGCGGCGATCCGTGCGCGCCACACATGCGCCCACCGCGTTGCGGAGCTGTTTGGCGTTCTCGAAGCGCTGCGATCGGACCGCGCGGGCGCCTGCGCCTCGGAGCGCCAAGGGACGCTCGTCTCGTGAACATCAGCTTTTTCGGATCGAGCCTCGTCTCCTCCTACTGGAACGGCGCCGCGACGTATTATCGCGGTCTGCTCAAGGCGCTGGCCAATCACGGCTGCCGGATCGTCTTTTACGAGCCGGACGCCTGGGAGCGGCAAAAGCATCGCGACATCGCCGATCCGCCCTGGGCGAAGGTCGTCGTTTACCCGGCGACGCCGGACGGATGGAGGGGCGCGCTGGCCGCCGGCGCGCGAACCGCGGACCTCCTCGTCAAGGCGAGCGGCGTCGGCGCCTTCGACGCCGAACTCGAAGCCGCGACCCCGCAGGCCTGTCGTCCCGGCGCGCTCTGCGCGTATTGGGATGTCGATGCGCCGGCGACCCTCGAAGACATCGCCAGCCGTCCAGACCATCGTCTCCGCGCGGCGTTGCCGCGCTACGACCTCGTTCTGACCTATGGCGGCGGCGATCCTGTCGTCGACGGCTATCTGAGCGCCGGCGCGCGATCCTGCACGCCGATTTACAACGCCGTCGATCCGCAGACGCATCACCCCGCGCCTTCCCGCGCCGATTGGAGCCTCGATCTCGGCTTCCTCGGCAATCGGCTGCCCGACCGCGAAGCGCGTGTCGAGGAGTTCTTCCTGAAGCCCGCTTCTCTGCTGCCGAACCGACGCTTTCTCTTCGGCGGCTCGGGCTGGGACGACAAGACGATTCCCCCCAACGTTGCGCGGCTCGGGCATGTGGGGACGGCCGACCACAACGCGTTCTTCTGTTCGCCGTTGGCGACGCTCAACGTCAACCGCGACAGCATGGCGCGCTATGGCTTCTCGCCGCCGACTCGGGTTTTCGAGGCTGCGGGAGCCGGCGCCTGCCTGATGACGGACGAATGGGTCGGCGTCGAACAGTTTCTAGAACCCGGCGCAGAAATCCTGGTGGCCGCGAATGGAGACGCCGTCGCGGCGTTCGTCGAGGCGATGACGCCGGACCTTGCGCGTCGCGTCGGCGCGGCCGCGCGAAAGCGCATCTTGGCCCATCACACCTACGACCATCGCGCGCTTGAGGTGATGGCGCTGCTCGGCGCGGCGACGCGGACGAGCGGGGCGCCGGCGTGGGCCTGAACATCGTCATCTATGGCCTGTCCATCACGTCGTCGTGGGGCAATGGGCATGCGACGACGTATCGCGCGCTGACCAAGGCGCTCGCCCGGCGCGGCCACCGCGTCGTCTTTCTCGAACGCGACGCCGCATGGTATCGAGCACATTGCGACATGCCGCAAAGCCCTTACGCCGCGGTGTCGCTCTACGGCGGGATCGAGGACGTCCCGACCCGCTTCGGCGCGCTGACGCGCGACGCCGATCTGATCGTTCTCGGCTCCTACGCGCCCGACGGCCCGACGCTCGCCCAATGGATCGCGCGCGAGGCGCGCGGCGTCACCGCGTTCTACGACATCGATACGCCGGTGACGCTCGCGGCGTTGGCGCGCGGCGATTGTCCCTACATCACGCCGGCGGACATTCCGCTGTTCGATCTCTACCTCTCCTTTACCGGCGGCCCGACGCTGCGGCGGATCGAGAGCCTTTACGGCGCGCGGCGCGCGGAGCCGCTCTATTGCGCGGTCGATCCCGAGACGCATGCGCCGGTCGCCACGCAAACGCGGTGGGACCTCGGCTACCTCGGCACCTATAGCGCCGATCGCCAGCCGACCGTCGAACGCCTGCTTCTCGAGCCGGCGCGCCGAGAGCCGGAGCGTCGCTTCGTCGTCGGAGGCCCGCAATACCCCGCCGCGGCAAAGTGGCCGGCGAATGTCGCGCAGCTCGACCACGTGCCGCCGCACGACCACGCCGGCTTCTACTGCGCGCAGCGCTTCACGCTCAACGTCACGCGCGCGGACATGATCGCCGCCGGCTATTCGCCCAGCGTGCGGCTTTTCGAGGCCGCCGCCTGCGGCGCTCCGATCATCAGCGACATGTGGGCGGGACTCGAGACCTTCCTCGCGCCGGGCGAGGAAATCCTCATCGCGGAGACGAGCGAGGACGTCCTCGCCATCCTGCGCGACACGCCGGACGAACGCCGTCAAGCCATCGGGCTCGCCGCGCGCCGGCGTATTCTGTCGGCGCATACGGCCGAGCATCGCGCGCAAGAGCTCGAAGCCTTCTATGGGCGCGCGCGCGACGCCAAGCGGGCGGCCGCGTCCGCCGCCGTGTAGCGTCTTTGCGCGAAGAGCGTCAGACGATCCCCGACGCGCGACCGAGCGCCGCGTAGACGCCTCGCGGCGCGGCGAGGATGGGTCCGCCGGTCTCGAATACGCCCTCCCGCAGGAAGGCGTTCGCGACGCCGCCGGCCTCCTCGACGAGAAGAACGCCGGCGAGCGCGTCCCACGCATAAACGTGCTGCTCGCAATAGCCGTCGAGCCGGCCCGCTGCGACGTAGGCGAGCGCCAGCGCGGCGGAGCCGGCGCGGATCACGCCCGCGCCCTCGGCCGCCAACGCGGCGATCGTGCGGGTGAACTCGGCCGTCCGATCCTTCATATTCCAGCCGACTTCGATATGCGCGTTTCGCAGGCTCGAAGCGTCCGACACGCGCATCGGTTCGGAGCCGCAGCGCGCGCCCCTGCCCCGCACCGCAACGAAGGTCTCGCGCAGCATCGGCGCCGCGACGACGCCGATCTCGACCCTTCCCTCGCGGACGAACGCGATGGACACGCCGAAATGCGGGATTCCATGCGCATAGTTGGCGGTGCCGTCGATCGGATCGACGACCCAAAGGCCCGCGCCGGGCGCCCGGCTTCCCTCCTCCGCCACAAATCCGTCCGCCGGAAACAACCGGCCCAACCGGCCGACGATCAGATCCTCGACCGCGTGATCGGCGTAGGTGACGTGCTCCTGCGCGCCCTTCAGCCGCACGTCCAGCCGGTCGCGCTGCGTAAACAGAGCGCGCGCGAGGTCCGCCGCCTCGAGCGCGATCGTCTCGGCGGCGCGCGCCCGGTCTTCGATCGTGTCTTCCATGGTCCCGGTCGTAACCCGCCGCGAGGACGAAAGCGACGCGCAGTCTGCGCGGACGGCAAGCGCGTCGTCAGGCGTAGACGATCAGCGCCGCCAGTCCTTCGTCCATATGGTCCTGATGGTGGCAGTGAAAAAACGTCGGCCCCGGATTGTCGGCCACGAAATCGATTTCCGCGACCGAGAAGCGCGGCATGCTGATCGTGTCTTTCATCAGCCCGGAAATGGCGGCGCCGGCGACCTTCGTCACCTCGAACGTGTGGCGATGCAGATGCATGGGATGGCTGTCGCCGCTCTGGTTCGTCATAATCAGGCGATAGCGTTTACCCGCCTGCGCGGCGAACAGCGGCTCGGCGGACGGCCAGGATTTTCCATTGATCGTCCAGCGGTTGAAATGGCCGCGGCCGCCCGCAATCTTTTCGAACGTCAGCTTGATCGTCTCGTCGGGCGACGCCGCCGGGTCGCTGCGTCCGAACGCAGCGTAATTCCACACAAGCTGCGGCGGCTTGATCCATTGCGGCTCGCCCTGCCGGCCGGCGTATTCGACGACGACGCCCATGCCCATGGAGCGATCCATGTCGTCCGCCGATCCGAAGACCCAAACGCCCGGGTTGTTCATCTCGACGACGACATCGGCCCGTTCGCCAACGTCGAGCCGCACCACGTCGACGCTCTGCGGTCGCGGGATCGGATTGCCGTCGAGGGCCACGACGGCGAAGCGATGGCCCGGCAGCGCCAGCACGACGCCCATGCTCGCGCTCGCGTTGAGCAGCCGGAAGAGAACCCGTTCGCCCTGGCGCACGCGGATCGGCTCGCCATGTCCGAGCAGGCGGTCGCCGAGCGTCGCGGCGTGGTAGAGGACTTCGAGGCCGTTGTCGGGCGGCGGCCCCTTTCGCAAGTCCTGCAGGCTCACCCACTCGCCTTGCCAGTGGTGCGCCGCGAGCAGCACTTCGCGGTCGTAGCGGCCGGGATCGCCGCTCGCCGGCTCGACGAGGAGAAAGCCATATTCGCCGGAATAGGTGCTGCGCGAGAGATCGGCGCCCGCCATCGCATGGCTATGGTACCATCGCGTTCCCGCCGGGCGCGGCGTGAACGCGTAGCCGAGCGTCGCGCTGGGCGCGATGCTTGGCGAGCCCTCCTCCACGGCGCCGTCCGGCTTGGAGGGTACGTGCAGCCCGTGCCAGTGGACGATATCCTCGTTTTTCGTCTCGTTGACGACATCGATGTGGACGGGAACGCCCTCCTTCAGCCGCAGCGTCGGTCCGGGAACGCTGCCGTTGTAGGCCGTCGTCTCGACGGAGCGGCCGGGCGCGAGTTCGATCGTCGTCTGCGCGATCCGGATCGTATGATCGATTTTCGGCGCCCGATCTTGCGCGCGCAACGAAGGCGCGCCGAGACCTACAAGGGCGCCGGAGGCTCCCAACGTCCTGATCACGTCCCGACGCGACGCCGGCATCGCGGAGTCCTTCTCGATCCGGCGCCGTGCAGACGATGCGCCGCCGAACGAGGATACGTCGAAACGTCCGCGCGCGCCATCGCTTGCGAGGCGGCGCCCGGGCGCCTAAAAGCGTAGCGTCGCAAAACAGAACATGGCGCGCCGACTCGAAGGGAGGCGAAATGATGACGACGATCTTCATCTTCCACGGTCTGTGCGCCATCGCCCTGCTCGGCGCCATCACCCATCAGGCGGCCAGCGTGTGGATTCCGGCGCGCGGCCCCGATGGATCGTTCGTGTCGCGATTTCGCGCCGTCAAATCGACGAGCTTCGTGAACGCCATCATCGTTCTCTTTCTGATCACCTTCATCCTCGGCTCGATCTCGTATCCGTCCTATCGTCTCGGCGCGCGCGTCTACCTCGAAGATCTGCGAAAAAGCGCGCCGGTCGGCGCCTTCGAAGTGAAGGAGCACATCGTCTCCTTCGCGCTGGGCCTTCTGCCGGCCTACTGGTATTTTTGGCGCCAGAAGAAGGACGCGCGTTACGATGGGGCGCGCAGAGGCGTCGTTCTCGTCCTCGCGATTTTCATCTGGTCGGCGTTTCTCATCGGTCACGTGCTCAACAACATCAGGGGCATCTGAGATGGCCTGGACGCGCGCGCTGCCGACCTTTTCGGTCGTGTTCGTCGTCGCCTATCTCATCTCCATGGACTTTCATCCCACGTTCACGCTGTTCACCTATGCGCCGCGGCTCGGCCAATGGTTCTGGGGCGTCCCGAATCTCGGCGCGCGCGGTCCCGGCATGTTCTGGTGGTCATGGCTGACGACCGGCGCGCTCGCCGGTCTCCTTGCGGGCCTTCTCGCGCTGGCCGCGCCCGAAAGCCTCCGCCGCTATGCGTGGCCCGGCCTGACGTGGTTGACCCCCGCGGTGGCGACGATGATCCTGCTTTACATCGAACGGCCGTGGTTCGGATTCAAGTGATGCGCGTGCGCGAAGCAGCCGGGACGCTTTGATGGGACCGTTGACGCGCGTCGGTTCGGCCGTTGTCGGTCTGGCGCTTTTGGCGCTGACCGGCGGGCGCGTCTGCGCCGGCGGCGGCTCCTTCGATTCGATGAACGATGACGACCAGAACGCCGGGCCTCCCTTCATAGGAGACGTGAGGGATCGCGACGGTCAGCCGATCCCCGACGCGAAGGTGACGGTCTCCGTCCAGGCTTTCAACTCGACGCTCGTCGTGCGCGCGGACGACCAGGGCCACTTCACCGTCAAGGGATTCGATGCGAGCGTCGACCCCGACGGCGTCGATTTCACCTGCGCCGCCGACGGCTACAAGTTCTTCGCGCGCACCAAGCAGAAGACCGGCGGCGACCCTAAAGCGCCGATCGCCGTGACATGCCTCGTCGAGAAGGAATGAGCGGCGCATGAATCGCAGATCGTCGACGCGAACCGGAATTGCATGGCTTGCCGCCGCATTCCTTTGCCTGCCGGCGCAGATCTCGAAGGGCGAGAGCGGCAGGGTCGCGCTCGAAGGCGTCGTGACCTCGCAAGCCGAGGGCGCGATGGAGGGCGTGCTCGTCACCGCGCAGGCCGACGCATCGCCCGTCGCCGTCACGGTCGTCAGCGACGCGCAGGGGCGCTACGCCTTTCCCGCGGAGCGGTTGCCGCCGGCGCGCTATCGCCTCTCGATCCGCGCCATCGGCTACGAGCTTGCCGGCCCGCTTGTGGCGCAGGTCGATGGCGAGACGGCGGCGCATCGCGATGTCGCGCTGAGCTCCACGAAAAACCTCGCCGCGCAAATGACCAGCAGCGAATGGCTGACCAGCATGCCGGGCTCCGACGAGGACAAGCGGCCGCTGATCGAATGCATGTCGTGCCACACCCTCGAGCGCGTCGTGACATCGCATTACACGTCCGACGAATTCGTCGATGTTCTTCGCCGCATGGCGAATTACGCCAACAACACGACGCAGGCCCATATTCAGCTTCGCGTCGAGCAGCGCGACCCGCCGGAAGCGCGGCTGCGCAAGCTGGCGGATTATCTCGCCTCGATCAACCAATCGACCGGTCCTCGCGCGTGGCCGCTGAAGACTTTCGCGCGCCCGAAAGGCCGGGCGACGCGCGTCGTCATCACCGAATACGCTTTGCCGCGCGCCACGATCGCGCCGCATGACGTTCGTGTCGATCGCAACGGCGACGTCTGGTATTCGGACTTCACCGAAAACGTTCTCGGCCGCTTCGATCCGCGCACCGGCGACCTCTCGGAGTTCGCGTACCCGCTCTTCAAGCAGGCGCCGACCGGCAGTCTCGATCTCGAACCCGACGCCGGGGGCGACCTGTGGCTCGCGCTGATGTTCCAGGGCGGCCTTGCGAAGTTCGACACGCGATCGAAAACCTTTCGGTTTTATCCCGTGCCGTCGGCGCTGGACGATAAGGCGATGCAGCAGTCGATGGTCATGCCGTGGCGCGCGGATGTCGACGGCAAAGTCTGGACGAACGATGTCGCGCGGCAGACGATCATGCGCGTCGATCTGGCGACGGGAACCTACGAGCGCATCGACCCCTTTGCGTCGTCGCCGAAAGGCTCCCACGCGCCCTACGGCATGGCGGCGGACGCGCAGAACAACCTGTGGTTCATGGATTTCGGCGGCGAGGCGATCGGCAAGATCGACGCCAAGACGCTTCGCCCGACGCTCTACCCGACGCCGACGCCGCTATCGCGCCCGCGCCGCGTGATGCTCGACGGCGACGAGCTTTGGTTCGCCGAATTCGCCGCGAACAAGCTGGCCAAATTCGACATCAAGACCGAACGCTTTACCGAGTGGCCGGCGCCCACGCCGCATAGCTATCCCTACGACGCCTTCCTCGATCGCGCCGGCGACTTGTGGAGCGGCAACATGTCGAACGACCGCGTGTTGCGGATGCGCCCCGATACCGGCGAGGCGATCGAATATCTTCTGCCGCGCAAGACCAACATCCGGCGGGTCTTCGTCGACAATTCGACGCCACGCCCCACGGTCTGGGCCGGCGACAATCACGGCGCGGCGATCGTCAAGCTCGAACCGCTGGACTGATCGCGCCTTGTCGGACGTCGGGCCTCGCGATCGCCGCGCGCGGGGAACTCCCGCCTTGGGCGAGGCGTTACGAGATGACCAAGTTTTAGGAGGGATCGATGGCCGAAAATGTGACGCTACAATCGCTGAGCGCGGACTTGGCCGTCTTGAAGGCGGAGGTGGTGACGCTCGCCGGAAAAGTCGAGGGGCTGCTTGCGAGCTATGGGGCGTCTGCGGAGGAGCCGTCGACCCTCGTGTCCTCGCTGTCGCACCGAATCGAACGCTTCATTCAGGACTATCCGAGGCAGGCTGTCAGCGTCGCGGCGGCCGTCGCGTTCCTCTCGGGCCTGACGTGGCGACGGTGAACGCGTATTGTTTGCTCCTGTCAGATGCTGACGCCGGACCCGGTCAGCAGCAGGCAAAGCACAACCAACGCGATCGAAGAGGTAATAAGGGCGCTCATTGGGAAGCCTCCGGGTCGGGCCAATAACCCAGGCGTCCGAGGAGAGTTCCTGCCGCCGTTGCAAACTTGTTTCAAAAAAAGACGGCTTCGGTCCGGAACCAGGCGGCGCCTTGAGCGTTTACGCCGCAAGTGAACGAATTCGGTTTCCCGACCACTCTGCCGGGTTGCGTTCGCGAAGGAGCCGGGCCGACGCCCGGCTTTTTTGCGTCCGCCTCCGGCGAATTTCTCGGCTTGGCTCAAGTCAGGCGACGTTCATGTTCGATGGCCTTCAATCGCGTTGCGCCGCATGAACGGCGGCGGCGATAAGGAGATTGAAATGAAAACAGCGTTTCTCGCAGCGTTCGCACTGGCGAGCTTGACCGCCGGCGCGCCGCTCGCGTCGCAATCGGCGTCAGCCGCGACGGTCGTGACGACCCGCACCGTGGTCCGCCATCCGATCGCGCACCGCTGCAGGGTCGTCACCCGCGTGGTCCGCGCGCACGGCATGGTCCGCCGCGTCACAACCCGGCGCTGCATCTAGCGCGAGGCCGCGACCCATTGGAGCCCGCCTCCCATTGGGTCGCGGCTGCGGTTGAGACCGCGAGACCTCAGACGGTGTCCATCAGCGGAAAGGCGCTGAACAGGCTCGGATGGTTGACCGGGCTCGCCGCGAGGACATGCGACCGGTTGAGCGAGGCCAGATCGCGGACGCCCAAGTTCGCCATGCAGGCGTAGATTTCCTTTTCGAGCAGTTCGAGCACGCGCACGACGCCGGCGTCGCCGCCGACTCCCAGGCCCCAGCAATAGAGCCTGCCGATCCCGACGGCGGTCGCGCCGAGCGCAATGGCCTTGACCACGTCGCTGCCGCGCGAGAAGCCGCTGTCGACGATGATCTCGGCGCGGCCGTTCACCGCCGTCACGACCTCCGGCAGGATGTCGATCGCGCCGCGTCCGTGATCGAGCTGCCGACCGCCGTGCGTCGACACCCAGACGGCCGACGCGCCGACGTCGCAGGCGAGCGCGGCGTCTTCCCCGCAGGTCACGCCTTTGATCATCATCTGCAAGGTCGGATGCCGCTCCTTGAAGCGCTTGACGACGTCCCAGTTGAGCCCCGTCTTGTAGGGGTTCGGATGGTCGCTCTTGTCGGCGTTCTGGCCGGCGTTGACGATGTCGCGCTCGCGGCGGCTGAAGGACGCGCTGTCGACGGTGAAGCCGAACGTCGTATAGCCGGCCTTGATTGCGCGCTCGGCGATCGCGTCGATCCAGGCCTCGTCGCCGAAGACGTAGAGCTGGTAGATTTTTGGGCCCGGCGCCGCCGCGCCGATCGCTTCGAGGCCGGGCTTGGCTTCCGAACTCACGCCCATCGTCACGCCGAACTGGCTAGCGGCGCGCGCCACGGCCGCGCCGCCGTCCGGATGCACCAGCGCGACCGACCCGACGCCGGACAGGACGACCGGAATCCGCATCTTGTGACCGAGCAGCGTGCGCGTCATGTCGACGCTGCCGACGCCGGTGAGGATGCGCGGCTTGAACGCCAGCGAGTCGAGCGCCATGCGGTTGCGTTTCATCGTGGTCTCGGTGTCGGCGGCGCCGAGAAGGTAGTTGAGGCCTATCGTTGGGATTTTCGTCTGCGCGTCGCGCACGATCTGGTGCATGACCTTATATTGATCGACGCCCGCGGCGGCGGCCGCCGGCGCGCCGGCGTCTTTCGCGGCGGCGGGTTCCGCAACGGCGGGACCAGCGGCGGCAAGCGCGGCGCCGGCGGTGGTCGCGGCGCCCGCGGCGAACAGAAAATCCCGCCGCGGCATGTCTTTCGTCATCGGTTCTCTCCCTGTCCGGCGGCCTTGTCGCGCCGCTCCTGATCAGGCTGCGCCCGGCCCGACGCCTATGCAAGCCGCCGCGCGCCGCTATCAGAGCCGCGTGATTGCGTTTGATGGATCGGCGCCCTGCGCCGCTCTGGGCGTTGAATCACACGCGCGCCGGACGTCGTCCATGCGGCGGGCCGGCGAAAGGCGCGACCTTGATCGTTCCAGCCCGCTTCCGCGTCTGGGCGATATCGTAGCTGTTCTGCATTCGCATCAACGTGTCCATCGACACGCCGAACGCCTTTTCGATCCGAAGCGCCATTTCGGGCGAAAGGCTGGCGCGCTCGTTCAGCAGGGTTGAAAGCGTCGCCCGCGTCACGCCCAGCGCCTCGGCCGCGACCGTCACCGACAGCTCGAGCGGCTCGATGATCTCGTGCTTGACGAAGCCGCCCGGGTGCGCGGGGCGCTTCATGCGAAAGCCGGAAACCGCGTTCATGGCCACCTCCTAATGGTCGTCCTCGTAGTCGAGGTCGATGATCTCGACCTCTTTGGCGTCGATCCGAAACGTCACTCGCCAGTTCTTGGTCACGAAAAGGCTCCAGGCGCCCTTGCGGTCGCCGGTGAGCCGATGCGCCTTCCAACTCGGCACGGTCCGCAACTCCTCCTCGCGCTCCATATCTTGAAGGAACGACACGATTCGGCGGACCTTCGACACGATGGCGGTTTGGAGCCCGCTAGCGTCATCATCCTCGATGAATTGTCGTAATCCTTTATGGATGACGTTCCTGATCCTCATGGGGCTAGCTAGGCTCTGAAGTGTGCGGCGTCAAGCCACGCCATACGGGTCGTTTAAACAAAACGTCCTAAAACTTCCCACCTGCATCTCTGGCCTCGATCACGCAGTCCGCAGCCGCCGCAGTCCGAACCGCCTCAGTCCGAACATTGTCTTCCGCTTGCGACTGCTGCATCATCCCCATCGTCACGCCTGGAATGGGCGGATGAGCGTCGCAGGCGCCAATCGGGGAGAAAACGTCATGGCTGTCGTGCGACGGCGCGCCGTCGTGAGCGGCGCCGCAATGGGCGCTCTAATTTACAGCATCGCCGGCGTCGATACGCTCCTCACCCCGCGCGAGGCGCGCGCGCAGGGCGTTGCGTTGAAAGTGTTGAAGCCGGACGAGGCCCACGCGCTCGAAGCTTTCGCGGAGGCTCTCGCGCCAGGCGCCCGCGACGATGGAATCGCGCTTTTCGTCGATCAGCAATGCTCGGTCCCGCCGCATGAGGCGCTGCTGGCCTTGCGCATCGCCAACGCGCGGCCGCCTTTCGTGAATTTCTATCGCGCGGCGTTGACCGAGATCGACCGGCAAAGCGCCGCCAAGTTCGGCAAAGCGTTCGCTGCGCTGTCGGCGAGCGAGCAGCACGACTTCATCGACCTGATGCGCCAATCGACAATTTCCGATTGGAAAGGGCCGCCTCAAGCGCAGATTTACAACATTTGCCGCGAGGATGCGGTCGATGTCGTCTACGGCACGGTAGACGGGTTCAAACGCCTCGGCGTGCCCTACATGCCGCACGTGCTTCCCACGGAGAGGTGGTGACATGGCGACGAACGACAAGGTCGACGTCGCCGTCATCGGCGCCGGACCCGCCGGTTCGATCTACGCCGACGCGTTGTCGCGCGCGGGCAAGAAGGTGGCGATCCTGGAATTTGGGCCCGACTGGGAGGACAACGACTTCATCAGTTCCGAGATTTGGGGCAAGCGCATCAAGAACGCGCCGCGGTTCGAAATGGCGGGAAAGAACAATCCGGGCCACGGCTTCAACGCCGGTTGGGGAACCGGCGGCTCGATGATCCATTTCTACGCGAACTTCCCGCGCCTGCTTCCGATCGATTTCCACGCCAAAAGCCTTTACGGCCGCGGGCTCGACTGGCCGATCTCTTATGACGATCTTGCGCCCTACTACGATCGTGTGGCGCGCGACATCGGCGTGTCTGGCGACGCGGAGCAGGAGCGCCGCTGGCGCCCGGTCGGCGCCTCCTATCCCATGCCGCCGCTCAAGACCTTTCGCCACGGCGAAATCTGGCGCGACGCGATGGCGGCGAGCGGACTCCCGCTCGCGCCCATGCCGACCGCCATCAACAGCACGGAATACAAGGGTCGGCCCGCCTGTCTGAACGACGGCTGGTGCCATGTCGGCTGCCCCATCGGCGCACACGGCACGCCGCAATGGAGCTACCTCCGAGACGCGCGTGAGCGCGGCGTCGAACTGCGGCCGTTCTCCTACGTGACGCGAATCCTGACCAACGCGAAAGGCGATCGCGCCGTCGGCGTCGAATATTTCGACGCGGCCCGCGAGCGGCGGACGCAGGAGGCGAGCGCTGTCGTGCTCGCGGCCTATTCGGCGGAGACGCCGCGCATTCTCCTCAATTCCGCGACGCCCCAACATCCCAACGGTCTCGCCAATCGCAACGGGCTGGTTGGCAAATATGTGATGTGCCACACGGGGGCGACCGCTTGGGCCATATTCGACGAGCCGGTCGACAACCACATGGGCACGACGGCGACCCAGTTCATGTCCTATGAGCGCTACGCGAAGGATTTGCCGCAGAAAGGCTTTGGAAGCGCGTTCTGGATCATGGGCAACGCCTTAAAGCCTAACGCAGGATTGGCCGGCGCCCGACCGGACCTCTTCGGGCCCGCGCTCGACGACTTCATGAAGCGCGCGGCGCGCGGCCTGTCCCGCATCAACGTTTATGGCGAAGAGCTTCCGCGCGCCGAGAATCGCGTCGAACTTTCCAGCGAGAAGGATGCGTTCGGCTATCCGATCGCGCGCATCATCCACAGCTACGACGAGGATGCAATCAATCTGTGGCGCAACTCCACCGAACAGGCCGTCGCGGTCGCCAAGCTCGCTCGACCGAGCGAGGCCTGGCCCGGCGGCGGCGCGGCGCCCCCGACGATTCATATGAACGGCGGCACGATCATGGGCGCGAGCGCGGCGGATTCCGTCGCCAACAGCTACGGCCAAACGCATGAGGTGGCCAATCTCTTCCTTGGCGGCGCAGGCCTGTTTCCAACCGAAGGCGCCGTGCATCTCACCAACACGATTGCGGCCGTGACGCTGCGCGGCGCCGAGCATATGCGCGACACGTGGAGCGCCATCGCGGAGTGAGCGGTCGCATTCCTGGCTCCCCATAATGGGCGCTTAAGGCCGGCGGCGAACCCCGCGCGTGTCAAAGGCGCTGCGGCGCCCTACAAGCGGCCATGGCCGAACAGATCCAAGCCCCCGTCATCGTCTGGTTCCGCGAGGATTTGCGCCTCGCCGACCAGCCGGCGCTCGCGGCGGCGGTCGCGATGCGCGCGCCGCTCCTGTGCGTCTACATCTTCGACGAGGACAGTGCGGACCTGCGGCCGCTCGGCGGCGCGTCGCGCTGGTGGCTGCATGGCTCGCTTGCCGCGCTCGCCGCCTCGCTCGAGGCGATCGGCGGCCGGCTCGACATCCTCGAAGGTCCCGGCGCCGAGACCATCGAGGCGCTGGCGGTCGCCGCCAAGGCGCAGCGCGTGGTGTGGACGCGCCGTTATGGCGGCGCCGAAATCGCGATCGACGAGACCGCAAAGAAGCGCTTGCGGGCGCGGGAGATCGAAGCCGAGAGCTTCAACGGCCTGCTCCTTCACGAGCCGTGGACGGTCAAGACCGGCGCGGGCGGCCCGTTCAAGGTCTACACGCCGTTCTGGCGCGCGGCGCGCGCCCTGCCCGCGCCGCCGGAGCCGACCGGTGCGCCGCGCAAGCTGCATTCCGCCGATTGGCCGCGCGGCGCCCCGCGCCGCGCCGCGCTCGATAAACTCGGCCTGCTGCCGACGAAGCCGGACTGGGCCGGCGGCCTGCGCGAGGCGTGGGAGCCCGGCGAAGCCGGAGCGCGCAAGCGCCTCAGGACCTTCATCGACGATCGCCTGAAAGACTATGCCGGCGACCGCGACAAGCCGGCGCGCCATGTCACGTCGAACCTGTCGCCGCATTTGCGCTTCGGCGAACTCTCGCCCCGCCAGGCGCTCGCCGCCGTCCATCACGCGCAGGACGCCCACAAGGCCGCGCCGCGCAGCATCGAGAAGTTCCTGGGCGAGCTCGGCTGGCGCGAGTTCAACCATCAACTGCTGTTCCACTGGCCCGATCTTGCGAGCAAGAACTTCAACGAGCGGTTCGACGCCTTGCCCTGGCGCAAATCTTACGACGCCGATCTGCGCGCCTGGCAAAAAGGTCTGACCGGCTATCCGATCGTCGACGCCGGCATGCGCGAATTGTGGACCACGGGCGTGATGCACAACCGCGTGCGGCTCATCTGCGCGTCCTTCCTCGTCAAGGATCTGCTGATCGACTGGCGCGAGGGAGAGCGATGGTTCTGGGACACGCTCGTCGACGCCGACCCCGCCAACAATCCGGGCAACTGGCAATGGGTGGCGGGCTCGGGCGCCGACGCCGCGCCCTACTTCCGCATCTTCAATCCCGTTCTGCAAGGCGCCAAATTCGATGCGGACGGCGCCTATGTGAAGCGCTACGTCCCCGAACTCGCCAAGCTCGACGCGGCTTACATCCACAAGCCCTGGACCGCGCCCGACGACGCGCTGGCCGGCGCCGGCGTGACGCTCGGGACAACCTACCCCAAGCCGATCGTCGATCATGCCAAAGCTCGCGAGCGGGCGCTCGCGGCCCTGTCATCCATAGCGTCGTGAGCCCGCCGCCAGCAGCGGGAAGTAGACGAAGTACGGCAGGTGACGGAACGCCTTGACGACCCAGGCGAGCCGGCGCGGAAAGGCGATCTCGAACCCGTCGCGCTCGAAGCCGTCGCAGATGCGCGTCGCGGCGGCCTCGGCTGAAATCATGCACGGCTTGGCCTGGCGCTGGCGGTCGGTCAGCGGCGTCTTCACGTAGCCGGGACAGATGACCTGCATCGTGACGCCCAGCGGATCGAGCGCGAATTTCAGCGATTCGCTCATCGCGACCAGCCCCGTTTTGCCGAGACAGTACGACGCCGCCGTCGGCAGGCCGCCATAGCCGGCGATCGACGCCATGACGGCGATCTGCCCGCGGCCGCGCGCTTTCATGAGCGGCAGCAAGGGCTCGAGGCTGTTGATGACGCCATCGACGTTGAGCCGGACCGTCGCGCGGAAGTTCTCGCCGACGATGTCGTCGGAGACTTCAGGGAAAAAGCTTCCCGCGTTCAGCATCGCGAGCGCGATGGGACCGGTGTCGCGCTCGATGTCGCGCACGGCGATCGCCATCGTCTCGCGCGAGGTTACATCGGCGGCGTGGACGCGCACGCGCGCGCCCAACGCCGCAGCCTCGGCCGCCAGACTCTCGAGTTCGGCGACGCGACGCGCCGTGGCCGCGATCGTCCAACCCCGCCGGGCAAGCTCCAGCGCCGTCGCGCGCCCGATTCCCGTGCTGGCGCCGGTGACCCAGGCCACCCCGTCGGCCGGACGCGCGCGGTACATGACACTCTCCATCGTCGTGAAGAACGCGCCGCGCCTTGCGCGGCCGTCGCCCCGATCCTAGGGTCCGGCCTCCCTACCGGAAACCCGCCATGACCATAGATCGCGACGTGATCGGCGCCATCGGGCGCACGTCCCTTATCAGGCTCACGGCGGCGTCGAAAGCGACCGGCTGCGAAATCCTCGGGAAGGCGGAGTTCATGAATCCGGGCGGCTCGGTCAAGGACCGCGCGGCGCTGGCGATCGTCCGCGACGCGGTGGCGCGCGGCCTGCTGAAACCCGGCGGCACGATCGTCGAGGGCACCGCGGGCAACACCGGGATCGGTCTCGCGCTCGTCGGGAACGCCATGGGCTTTCGCACGGTCATCGTCATTCCGGAGACGCAGTCGCAGGAGAAGAAGGACATGCTGGCGCTGCAGGGCGCCGAGCTGATCGAAGTGCCCGCCGTCGGCTACGCCAACGCGAACAACTACGTGAAGGTCTCCGGGCGTCTCGCGGAACGCCTGGCGAGAGAGACGCCGAACGGCGCGATCTGGGCCAACCAGTTCGACAACGTCGCCAACCGCCGCGGCCACATGGAAACGACCGGTCCGGAGATCTGGGCCCAGACGGAAGGCAAGGTCGACGGGTTCACATGCGCGGTCGGCACCGGCGGCACGCTGGCCGGCGTCGCCATGGCGCTGAAGGCCAAGAACCCGCAGATCAAGATCGCCCTCGCCGACCCGATGGGGGCGGCGCTTTACGCCTGGTACACGCGCGGAGAACTGCACGCCGACGGATCGTCGATCACCGAAGGCATCGGCCAGGGGCGCGTCACCGCAAACCTCGAAGGCGCGCCGATCGACCTCGCCTATCAGATCACGGACGAAGAGGCGTTGCCGATCCTCTTCGATCTCGCCGAACACGAGGGTCTGCTGCTCGGCGGCTCCTCGGGAATCAACGTCGCCGGCGCCATCCGTCTGGCGAAAGAACTCGGACCCGGCCGCACGATCGTGACGATCCTCTGCGACTCGGGCCTTCGCTACGCCTCGAAGCTCTACAATCCGGCGTTCCTTCGCACGAAGAACCTGCCGGTCCCCGCCTGGATGGAGCGCGCCTCGTCCATCGAGCCCGACTTCGTTTGAACCATCGCGGCGGACGGCGTCGGCCGTCCGCCGCGGTTTGCAATCGGGCCGACAGTCACCACCGATAAGTGAAATTGCCCTTGACGCCGTGTTCGGTGACGTTCGACGAGAGTTGCCCGACGTAGGACAGGCCGACGCTGGCTTGCGGCGAGATTTTGAGATCGGCGCCGGCTTCGACGAGCGCGGCGTCGCGGGCGATCGGCGTCCCCGCGATCAGGAAGCTCGCGCCGCCCGCGTTGAACAGCAGCGCCTGGGTGGGCGTCACGTCGTCGAAGGCGTGCGACCAGGCCGCCATCGCGCGCGGCGTCAAGGTCAGACCGTTGCCGATCGCCACGTTGGTCGCGAGCCGCAGGCCGAGCGTCGAGTAGCCGAGGTCCACGTCGGTTCCCGCGCCGCTGAGCGACCCGAGACCGCCGGTCTCCGTGAAGGAGTCGGTGCTCAGATGCACGTAGGCGAGGCCGGCGAAGGGCTCGAAGGCGAACTGGCCGAGCGTCAACCCGTAGCCGATCTCGCCGAACGCCTGGCCGACGCCCGCATCGTAGCTCGCCGCGAGCGCGCTGCCGAAGGGGAACGTGACGGTCCGGGTCGTGTCGAGACTGCTGAAGCTGTACGCGCCGCCGACGCGCAGGTTGACGGCGCCGTAGCTCGCCGCGCCGTAGAGCGCCACATGCGCCGTGTCGACATCGGCCGCGCCGCTGGTCGCCGTCGTGCGCAAGGTCGAGTGCGAGTAGCCGCCCGCCAGACCGACCCGCCAGGCGTCGCCGACGCCGATGTCCGCGCCCGAGAGGAAGCCGCCGAAGTCGCGGTCGGCTTGCGGCGCGTTGCGGTTGCCGTCGAACGACCCCCACGATCCGAAGCCCTGCGCCCACAGCACGAGATCGGTGCGCGGCGGCGGAGCGACAACCGGCGCCTCGTCCTTCAGCGCGCTGAGCCCCGCGAGTCGGTGCGGCGTCGCAGGCTCCGCGTACATCAGCGCCGGGCCGCCGGCGGCGAGCGCCGAACCCGCGCCATTGCCCGCGTAGGGGATCTGCCGCATGCGATCCAGGATGACGTTGCGCGCCGCATCCGCGTCGTCGATCAGCAGCGAGTGCGTATCGGCGTGCAGGACGCCCGACAGCTGATCGAACGCGATCGGGAGCGCCGACGATGAGACCCCGAACAGGTTGACGAATTCGGCGGGCGCCGCGCCGGTCGCCAGGCTCGCGTCGATCGCCGCGGCGACCGCGCGCTCGTTGCGCGTCGTACCCGAGGGCAATTGCGACGTGATCGTGTTCGGCGCGAAGGCGAGATCGATTTCGTTCGGCAGCGCGATCAGCGTCGGAACGACCGAGTTCGCCAGCGCGCCGGAAAGCGTCGCGTTGTTGAACGC
The DNA here is from genome assembly GCA_965276595.1 of Beijerinckiaceae bacterium. GTDB lineage: Bacteria > Pseudomonadota > Alphaproteobacteria > Rhizobiales > Beijerinckiaceae > Terripilifer. The sequence goes on along the minus strand of CBDIBA010000012.1, from coordinate 230,621 downwards.
GCCCGCGACGCCGCCCGTCGAGGTGAGGATCGCCTGCCGCGAGCCGGCCAGAGAATAGGCCGACGCGCCCAGGAAATTCGCGGCGACGGTCGACCCGTTGATCGTGGTCGTTCCCGTCACGGCGGTGCGGCTCGCCGACGCGGGCGTGACGTTCACGAGGTAGGTCGATCCCGGATTGAGCGCGAGATTTCCGTTCACGCGCAGCACGCCGACCGCGGGCGTTCCGCCGGCCGCGGGGACGCCCGGCGCGAGCGCGCCGCCGCCGGCGATCGTCGTGGCGCCCACGGTCCCGACGCCGGCGAGCACGCCGCCGCTGGCGACGGTCGTCTGCCCGGCGATGACGCCGTTGGCGACGAGCACGCCGGTATTGCCGACCGTGACCGTCGGCGTCGTCAGGACGTCGGTCGACGCCATGGTCAGCACGCCGGCGACGTTCTGGAAGTAGCCGGCGGCCGAGTAGAGGTCGATGCGCGTCCAGTAGCTCAGCGGCGATCCGTAAAAGGCGGCGAGCGCCGTCCCTTCCGTGTTGACGATGATCTGGTTGATCGTGTTCGTCGACAGATTGCCTTGCAGGCCGCCGTTCGGCGCGATCGTCGTCGCCGCCGCCGAATTGCCGCCGTAGATCGTGGCGAGCAGGATCGACGCGTCGGGGCCGCCCGCCGGCGCGGCTTCGCGCGGCGCCTGCGCGTAGGTCAGCGTCGGCAGTCCGTAGGTCAGCCGCTGCTGGTAGAGCGCCTGATTGGCGGCCGACGGAACGTAGGGGTCGTTCGTCGTGTTGGCCGCGCTCGTCGCGCAGGCGGCGACGGTGTTTCCGCACTGCGCCGAAAGGTACGCGTTCAGTTCCGGCATCGCCGCGTTGAACAGCGCCGGCAGGTTGATCGCCGTGCCGGTCGTGTTGGCGTTGTTGAGGTAGAGCGGATTGTTGAAGGCCTGCGCGAGATCGTAGCTCGCAAGCGCGCGGCTGCCGATGATGTCGAGCGGATAGTGCACGCCGAGCACGATGCGGCTGTTGCCGTATTCGGCGGCGCGAGACAGCATGCTCTGGTATTGCTGCGGAACCAGCATCGCCAGCAACAGCCCGTCCGTATACGCGTAGGTCGTGTGGCCGCTGGGGAACGACGGGTTGGTGGTCAGGCCGCTGATCGACGTCGGGTCGAACTGGTTGATCCGGTTTGGCGCCGCCTGCACGGGCCGCGAACTGCCGTAGACATCTTGGCCCGGCTGCGTGTTGGTCACGCCGTAGGCGAGATCGAGCACGCTGTTCGTCGTATTCGGCAGGCCGTTGAAGGTCGGCAAGGTGTAGCCCGGCGGCGCGACGGCGGGCGTCGCGACATAGCCGGGCGGCGTCGTCGACGGGTTGCTCGCGGCGCCGTTGGCGAAATAGTTCTTCGCGACGCCGAGGTCGGCGCCGGCGAAGTTGTAGGCCCGCGTCAGCAGATTGACCGTGTTGGTCAGCGGCCCGGCGAGGCCGTTGGCGACGCCCGCCACATAGATTGGCCCGAGCTGCGAGCCGAGACCGCCGACCGGCTGCTGCGGCGTGATGCCGTTGATCGGCGCCTGCGGCGGCAGGCCGCCGGCGAGGTTGGCCGCGACGCCGTAATTTCCAGGCAGCCCCGTCACGCTGTTCGCGGCCGAGCCGAGCAGGTTCTTGTCGCTGATCGACAATTGCTGCATCGTCAAGTTGGCTCCGTTGTTGGTCGCGACGGCCTGGTCGAGGTTGCCTTGCAGCGTGGCCTGGCCGACGGACGTGGCGTTGAGGCCGAGGAATGGCGAGAGCAGATTGAGCACGTTGACGTTCGACGGAGTCGTGTTCACCGCCTGCGCGTGCGCGCCGCCGACGGCGGCCGCGGACGCCGAGACGATGATCGCCGCCGACCGCATGAGATGGGATTTGAAGAGATGTGTTCGCGCTTCGCGCATGACCGCCCCGCCCGTTCGTTAACGATGCGTCGTCGCTAACGGCCGACTATGACAGTCACGCTACAGCAAGCGTCCGGGTTGACGGCGCGGCGCAGACGGGCGGACAATGTGGTTTTTTCGCCACAATCATCGGGCGACGCGACGCGGCCGCCATGCTCGACGGCGGGCGGCCCACGAGACGCCGACCAGCGAAGAGACGTATTATTGTCCGAGCCAGCGGCCGACGCGGCGTTTCAAATTTGGAAATACTGTTTTTGGATGGAAAAGAAGCCTGAACATGACCCGGTTCAGAAACGAATAGCCGGGCGGGTATCGTCGCAGAAATCCTGGAAGCGGTTGCGGCGCACGAATCGCGACATCGTGCCAAGGCAGGATTTGATTGCCCGACAGGAAGACCGTGCCGTCGTACCCGCTAAAAATCCACGTAATCGCGTGATGGTGAAGCCTGAGCGTCTCTGGCCTGTTGTCGGCCACTTGGCATAAGGGAAACAGCGACTTTTCGACGAATATTGCGTTAACGGGCGTCACGCAGACGAGTTCGTATCCCATGCTTTTGCCCAGATCGACGAACGACGACAAACTGGAGCCTTGGCGCACCCCGAAATCCGCCGGCTGCACGAACATCACGCCCGTTGGGATCGTGGGATTGAACTCCACGCACACGATCCTGGGACGGTAGGTCCTCATCGATTTCCAGACGTGATAGTCGCAACCGTCGATATCGATGCTGATGTAATCGAAGTCGACCGGAATTGGCGTTCGGGCCAAGAGCGTGTCGATCGAATTCGCGGGATCGAGCCCGATGAACTCGTTGAAAGCGAAGACGCGTTTGTTGCCTCCGTGAAGGGATTTAAGCTGGCGGAAGCTCGCCGCGTTCCCCTCGATGAGGACGGCGGAATATCCGCGATGTTCGATCAACGTGCATGAGGTGCTGCCGCTGCGGCCATCGGACGCCCCAAACTCGACACACCAATGATTGGGCGTCGGCAGAAGATCGAGGATCGCGGCGATCACGCCATCTTCGCCCGACTGGGAATTGACGTTGGCGCTGCGCGCCCATAACCAAGCGGACGATCGCTGTTCGACGCCACTCGTCACGTCAGCTCCTGGATTTGGCGGCGCGAGGCGCGGCGCGAATGATAAGGACGATGTTGCTACACAATCATCGGCGCCACAACCGATGATCGGGCGGAACGAGGACGCGATGAACGATGACGATCCCGACGTTGTTGTCTCCGCCGATTGGCTGTCGCAGCGCCTCGGCGCCGACGATCTCGCGGTGATCGACGCCTCCTGGTATCTGCCGGCGCTCGGGCGCGACGGCGCCGAAGAGTACCGGCGCGCGCATATCCCCGGCGCGGCCTTCTTCGATCTCGACGCCGTCGCCGATCATGCGAGCGGCCTGCCGCATATGCTGCCCGACGCGCAGACCTTCGCCCGCGCGGTCGGCGCGATGGGCGTCGGCGACGCCACGCGCGTCGTCGTCTACGACGGTCTCGGCCTCTTCTCCGCTCCGCGCCTGTGGTGGATGTTCAAGGTGTTCGGCCACGGCGCGGTCGCCGTGCTCGATGGCGGCCTGCCGGCCTGGATCGCGGCCGGCCACGCGACGACGGCCGAGCCGGCGCCCGCGCGCGCCCGCGCGTTCACACCAATGTTCGACGCGGCGCTTGTCGCCGATATCGACGACGTGGCGCAGGCGCTGCGGAGCGCAAGCGCGCAGGTGCTCGACGCCCGCCCCGCGGCGCGCTTCGCCGGGCTCGCGCCCGAGCCGCGTCCAGGCCTGCGTGCGGGCCACATGCCGGGCAGCCGCAACCTGCCCGCCTCCGAGGTCGTCGCGGCCGGGCGGCTGAAGAGCGCGCCCGACCTCGTCGCAACCTTCGAGGCCGCCGGGGCCGATTGGAGCCGCCCGGTCATCACGTCCTGCGGATCCGGCGTGTCCGCGGCTCTTCTGACGCTGGCGCTGGCCCGCGCCGGCAAGCCGCAGGGGCGGCTCTACGACAGCTCGTGGAGCGAGTGGGGCGCGCGCTCGGATCGCCCCGTCGAACCCGCATGACGGCGTGTCCACGCTAAAATGACTATTTGATAGTCGTATCGCTTATTTTATCAGCAATCGACACTGGGTAAACGAGGGTTTTGGGTTGGTCCCGCCCAGCCGTCCCGCGGGATTGCGGCGATGGCGCCGTTGGCCGATGGCATGGCCGGTGCTAGGACAACCGGCCAAGGTTCGGGCGCATCGCGATGGCGCCGGACCGAACGGAAAGAGGCGGCCCGTGAAGAAGATCGAGGCGATCATCAAACCCTTCAAGCTCGACGAGGTGAAGGAAGCGCTGCAGGAAGCCGGGCTGCAGGGGATCACCGTGACCGAGGCCAAAGGCTTCGGTCGCCAGAAGGGGCACACCGAACTGTATCGCGGCGCCGAATACGTCGTCGATTTCCTTCCCAAAGTGAAACTCGAGGTCGTTTTGAACGACGATCAACTCGACCGCGCGGTGGAAGCGATCCGCAAGGCTGCGCAAACCGGTCGCATTGGCGATGGCAAGATTTTTGTATCGAATATTGAAGGGGCTGTTCGCATCCGCACCGGCGAAACCGGCTCGGAAGCGATCTGATCGCCGGGCTCGTCATCCACCGTTCATTTCCCGCACGACCGACCAACGAAAGGGTTTGCAATGAAGACCGCCAAGGATGTTCTCAAGGCGATCACGGACAACGATGTGAAATACGTCGATTTGCGTTTCACCGACCCGCGCGGGAAGTGGCAGCATGTGACCTTCGACGTCACGCTGTGCGACGAAGAGATGTTCGCCGACGGCGTCATGTTCGACGGCTCCTCCATCGCCGGATGGAAGGCGATCAACGAATCCGACATGACGCTGATGCCCGATCCCGCGACGGCCTGCATGGACCCGTTCTTCGCCGCCTCGACCATGTCGATCGTCTGCGACATTCTGGAGCCCGCCTCCGGCCAGCCCTACAACCGCGATCCGCGCGGCATCGCCAAGAAGGCGGAAGCCTATCTGAAATCGAGCGGCATCGGCGACACCTGCATGTTCGGCCCGGAAGCCGAGTTCTTCGTGTTCGACGACGTGCGCTTCTCCAGCGACCCCTACAACACCGGCTTCGAACTCGACAGCATCGAGCTGCCGACCAATTCCGACACGCAGTACGAGGGCGGCAATCTCGGCCACCGCGTGCGCACCAAAGGCGGCTACTTCCCCGTCCCGCCGATCGATTCGGCGCAGGACATGCGCGGCGAGATGCTGGCCGCGATGGCGCAGATGGGCGCCGTCGTCGAGAAGCATCACCACGAGGTCGCCTCGGCGCAGCACGAACTCGGTCTGAAGTTCGGCCCGCTGACGACGATGGGCGACCATATGCAGATCTACAAGTACTGCATCCACCAGGTCGCGCAGAGCTATGGCAAGTCGGCGACCTTCATGCCGAAGCCAATCTACGGCGACAACGGCTCGGGCATGCACGTGCACCAGTCGATCTGGAAAGGCGGCAAGCCGGTCATGGCCGGCGACAAGTACGCCGACCTTTCGCAGGAATGCCTCTACTACATCGGCGGCATCATCCGTCACGCCAAGGCGCTCAACGGCTTCACCAATCCGTCGACGAACTCCTACAAGCGCCTGGTGCCGGGCTTCGAAGCCCCGGTTCTGCTCGCCTACTCGGCGCGCAACCGCTCGGCCTCGTGCCGCATTCCGTGGACCTCGAACCCCAAGGCCAAGCGCGTCGAGGTTCGTTTCCCCGACCCGACGGCCAACCCCTATCTCGCCTTCGCCGCGATGCTGATGGCGGGCCTCGACGGCATCAAGAACAAGATCGATCCGGGCGCGGCCATGGACAAGGACCTCTACGACCTGCCGCCGCGCGAGTTGAAGAAGATTCCCACCGTCTGCGGATCGCTGCGCGACGCTCTGTCGAACCTCGACAAGGATCGCGCCTTCCTCAAGGCCGGCGACGTCTTCAACGACGATTTCATCGACAGCTACATCGAACTCAAGATGGCCGAAGTGATGCGCTTCGAAATGTCGCCGCATCCGGTCGAGTTCGACATGTATTACTCGGTCTGATCGCGTCTGGACCGAGTGAGAGAAACGCCTGCGGCGCAAGGGTTTCTCTCAGCGTCGCGCGTAGTTAACTCAGGTGGCGACGCCGCGACGTGGCGCCGCCGCTCACCCTAGCCCTCTCCCCGCAAGCGGGGAGAGGGAATGCATCGAGGGCGTCATCGGCCACGGTCCCCTCTTGTGCGAAGCAATGCAGGTTCGCATGAGCGTTCGCCGCCGCGCTCCCTCTCCCCGTCGCGACGGGGAGAGGGCCGGGGTGAGGGGCGAACGATCGTCGAGCGCGTCATTGCGAGCGAAGCGAAGCAAGCCAGGAGCGTTGTGATCCGTGGTTTGCTTCGTCGCTCCGCTCCTCGCAATGACCGCGCGTTTCTCCTCTACCGGTTCTTGAGCGCGGCGCGCGAGACCGACGTCGAGCGGCTCGAGGAGGAGCGCGCCGACGCGCGCGCCTCGATTCGATCCTGTTCCCGCAGCACGACCGGCCTTGAAAAAAAGTACCCCTGCGCGCAGCTGATCCCGGTGTGCTCGATCAGATAGTTGAGCTCGTCTTCGGTTTCGACGCCTTCCACGACGATCTTCATGCCGAGATCGGCCCCCAGCAGTTCGATCATCTTCACGATCGTCTGGTTGCGGCCTTTGAGATGAATGTCGGTGATGAACGAGCGATCGATCTTGAGTTCGTCGGCGCTGATCTCGGCCAACGCCGACAGAGACGAGTAGCCGACGCCGAAGTCGTCGATCGAAATGCGGATGCCTTGCGAACACAGCATCGGCAGGACTTGCGTTCTGAACACGTCCTTCGAAAGAAACGCCTCTTCCGTCAACTCGACGATGAAGCGGCTGGCGAAGCCCGTCTGGGCGATGGCGCGAACGAAGGTCTGCATGAACGCGATGTCGGTCGCCTGCTTTGCGGCCACGTTGAGGCTGATGGTCGCCGCCGCTCCGAACGCATCGTTGATGAGATCGATCTGCTCGACGACCTGATCCAGAATGATGAGCGCGATATCGTCCATCAGGCCGAGTTCGATGGCGAGCTTGATGAAGTCGCCGGGCGCCTGCAGGACGCCGCGATCGTCGCGCCAGCGGAGCAGGACTTCGAGCCCGGTGATCGCGTCGGCGCGAAAGTCGATCTTCGGCTGAAAGGCGCAATGGATCTTGCGGTCTCGGATCGCAAGCCGCAGGCGCTGCTCGAGCTCCATGCGCGCCGTCGCCGCCGCGCTGAGCGTCTCGTCGAAGATTTGGACGCCGCCCTTGGTCGATTCCTTGACGCGATACATCGCGCTGTCGGCGTTGGCGCGAAGCGCGTCGTAGCTCTGTCCATGCAAGGGGAACAGGCTCGCGCCGATCGACGCCGACGAGAAGATTTCGAAGCCGTCGATATAGAAGGGCTCGCGGAAGCGCGCGGTCAGTCGTTCGAGTTCCGGGCTGACGCCGGCAAGCGAATTCACCGGCGACGTCAGCAGCACGAATTCGTCGCCGCCGACGCGCGCCAGCATGTCGGTCGAGCGGAAGTTTTCCGATATCCGCTGCGCGATCTTCTGCAGCAGTTTGTCGCCGATGTCGTGCCCGTAATAATCGTTGATGAACTTGAAATTATCCACGTCGATGAACGACAGCGCGAACGACGGCGCGTTCTGCGCGATCAATTGATTGACCGCCTTGCGGATTACGTGAGACTTCGGCAATCCCGTCAGTTCGTCGAAGAACGCCAGCCTCGTTAGGCGTTCCTCGTTCGCACGCTGCTGGGTGGCGTCGAGCGCGGTGACGACGTCGTACTCGCGCTCGCCCGCGCGCAACCGGTGCCGCCGGATGTCGGCGCTCGCAGAGGCCTGTCCGTCGCGACCGATCAACGCCGAGGCGCGATTGGCGTAAACCGGGCGCGCCAATTCGCGATCGTAGATCGCGATGCCGAACGGCAATTGTTCGACGATGCCGACGATGACTTCGGTATCGACCGAAGCAGCTTGGGGCGTGGCCTTCACGAACGACACGACGGCGATCGCCCGGTCAGCGGCGCAGAAGCTGGCTTCTGACCTGATCGAGGCGGCTGCTCGCGCTGACGAAGCCCGCCGGCTCTATCAGCACGGGCGGCTGCGGCGGCGCCGGCGGCGCGGCCGAGGGCTCCTCGTGCCGAACCTTGCGGTCCGTCTGCGCGCGTCTCCAACGGTCGACGATCCCTTGGACGAAATCGGTTCCGGCGCGCTCGCACGCCTCGCGCGACAATTGGCCGGAGGATTCATTTCGCGGCAACAAGTCCCGGGCCAGCGTGCGGAACGTCATCCGCGTCGGGATCGGAACCGCTTCTCCGAACGCGATCGCCTCGCGCACGCCGAGCGTGGGAATGAAGGAAAGCAGTTCGGCCGTGTCGTCGCTGAGCGCGGATTTGAGCAGCGACTGGTCGCGGTCGTTGGCGAGGCGCATGGCGAACATCGTCGCGCATTGCGACAGGATGGTGGGATCGAGCTCCGCCGGCCGCTGCGAAACGAGGCCGAGCGACACGCGATACTTGCGCCCTTCCTTGGCGATGCGCGAGAGCGCCCGGCGCGTCGGTCCAAAGCCGATCGAATGATCGACCGCCGCGTATCGATGCGCCTCTTCGCACACGAACAGGAGCGGGACCGCCCCGTCGCTCCACAGACCGAAATCGAAGGCGAGACGGCACAGCACGGACACGACGGCGTCCATCACTTCCATCGGGAGCGCCGCCAGTTGCATCACGGTGATCGCCCGGCCCTGCGGATCGATGCGGAAGAACTGGTTGAGGAGTTCCGCCATCGTATCGCCGCCGACGTTGGCGCTCTCGAACATGAAGTCGTAGCGCGGATCGTTGCGGATCACGTCGATACGGCCCATCAGGCGATGGTAGTTCAAACGCGACGAGCGGTTTTCGAGCTTGCCCATCCGCTCGTCGATGAGCGAGATCAAATCCTGAAGCAAGTAGGGCACCGGCGTATCGACGGTGAAGCCGTTGGCCTTGGCGTCGACGCGTTTCAGAGACAGTCGATCGGCCGTCGCTTTGTAGCTGAGGTATTGGGCCTTCGCGAGCGGGATCAGCTCCGACAGGATTTCGAGTTCTTCGTCGAGGCCGGGCCGGCCGCCGTAGAGAACGTCGACGAACTCTTCGAAGTTGAACAGCCAGAACGGCAGTTTGGAGGATTTCGGGTTGATGACGTTCGCCTGGTCGCCGAAGCACGCGCCATACTCGTTGTGACTGTCCAGCATGAAGATGCGGACGTCGTCGCGGCGTTGCAGAACCTCGCGCAGAATGATGGCGACGGCGCTCGACTTGCCGACGCCCGTCGAGCCGAGCACGGCAAAATGGCGAGATAGCAGGCTGTCCACGTCGATGCACGCGTCGACCGCCGAATCGTGATAGAGTCGCCCCACCGTGATCTGCCGCTTGTCCGACAGACCGTGGATAAGGCGGATGTGATCGTGCGACAGCGCCGACGTGGGGTCGCCGATGGTCGGATAGACCGACACGCCGCGGTTGAAAACCACGTCGCCGTTCGTCCCCCGCCGGATCTCGCCGACGAGATGCAGCATCGCCGTCAAGGTCTTTGACGATCCGGCGTTTTCCGACGGGGCGGCGCGAACCTCGGTGATGATGCCGACGAGGTTGACGTCCACCACGTCGATCGCGAGAAAATTACCGACGGTCGTGCGGGCCGGCGCGGCGGACGGATGCGGCCGCAGTTCGACCAGGATGCGGGCGCCCCGCACGGACACGACGCTTCCGTTGCTCGCCTGCGATCGGCCGGCGGCCGCAACGCTTGTCACCTCAGCCATGAACGTCCCCTTATTCTTCTTCAGGGGAGTCCTCGCACGGCGACCCTAACGGATCTTTCCGCCGCTGCGGCATCCGAAGGTTGAGTTAAGGATCGGTAAATCCAATCCCTCGGTTGCCGCGTGATCGACGCGCCCGACGCGAAGGCGTCTTCCGCAAGTAGGAAAGCGACCGAGGAGACGCTCGTCGATCGCGAGGCGCGCAGCGACGGATGACGCGCTCGATGCGTCCCCTCTCCCCGCCTGCGGGGAGAGGGTTAGGGTGAGGGGCCGCAGCGACCAAGCAAGTCGAGACGAACGTTGCTCTTGGATCGCATTCGCTAGCAAGGACGACGACGGCCGATAACGCGCTCGACGATCGTTCGCCCCTCACCCCGGCCCTCTCCCCGTTACAACGGGGAGAGGGGGCGCGGCGGCGAACCCGCGCTTCACGCAAGAGGACACAGCGGCCGATGACGCGCTCGATGATCGTCCGCCCACCCCCGCCCTTTCCCCGTTGCAACGGCGAGAGCGAGCGCGGCGGCGCTCGTCATCCGCTCGCGCCGGCGATTTGCGGCTGCGGGGACGAGACGGCGGCAGCGGAGTCGGTTTCCGGCTCGGCGAGGTCGAGTTGCGCCATGCGCTCGCCGCGCTTCACGATCTTGTCGGACGATGTCAGCACGCCATCGAGATCCTCCTGCGCCTGCCGGAAATGGGTGGCGAGACGCGCGCCGCGATCGCGCAGCCGTCCCACGTCGTCGAGCAAGGCGCGCGCCTGATCCTGGATCACGTGCGCCTGCTCGCGCATGCGGGCGTCGCGCACGACCGACTGCATGACCTGGATGGCGAGCATCAGGAGCGACGGCGAGACGATCAGCACGCGGGCGCGATGCGCCTTCTGGACGATGTCGTCGAAATGCTCCTGCAAGTCGGCGTAGATCGATTCGGACGGCACGAACAGCATCGCAATGTCTTGCGTCTCGCCGGCGATGAAGTAGCGCTCGGCGATGTCGCGCAGATGTTTGGCGACGTCGCCGCGCACCCGCGTCGAAGCCTGCTTCCGCTCGTCGGCGGCCCGCGCGGCGCGCAAGGCCAGAAACGCCTCCAGCGGGAACTTGGCGTCGATCACCATCCAGCGCGCATCGCCGGGGAGCCGGATGACGCAATCGGGCCGCGTGCGGTTCGACAGCGTATGTTGGAACGCATAGGCGGCGGCGGGCAGACCGTCGCGGACGATGGCCTCCATGCGGCCCTGCCCGAACGCGCCGCGCGCCTGCTTGTTGGCGAGGATGTCCTTGAGCCCGATCATCTCGCGCGACAGGTCGGCGAGCGCCCCCTGCGCGCGGTCGATCACCGCCAACCGCTCGCCGAGCTTGCCCAGATGCTCGGCCGTCGAGCGCGCGCTCTGCTCGATCCCCTGCCCGACCCGCGACCCCACCGCATCGAGCCGCTCGTTGACGGCGCGCGCCAGGTCCCCCTGGCGCGCGGCGGCCGTCTCGGTCATGGCGCGCATGCGCCCGGCGAGTTCGGCGTTCATCTGCATCAGGCCGGCGAGCTTGTCGTCGAGTTCGCGCTGGCGCTGCGTTCGGGCGGCCGCCTCGAACGACCGGGCGCGGCCGCCGCGCCAAAACGCGACGAGCAGCGCCACGCCGAGAAGCGCGACAGCCAGCAGCGCGACGCCAAGCCCCGGCTGGCCCATCGTGGCGAAGAAGCGGTCGAAACGATCCATTCACAGAGCTTAGCAGAAAAATCGCCCCAAGGGAACAAAAAAAGAACAAAACGGGTGCGGAATCTTTTGACGCGTTCACGTTCGGCGACGAAAAACGCCTCGGGCGCGATAGCGCGCGCCGACGTGCGGCTGCCGAAGCGACGGCAGCATGGCGACGCGCGCCGCTTCGAATCGGTCCCACAAGGCCGGGTCTTGCAGGGACGGTATCGTGATGGTCTCGCGGCGATCGAAGCCGACGAGGGCGGCATCGACCAAGTCCTCCGTCGACATCATGTCGGAGGGGCCGCGTTTGTAGCCGGCGCGCTCCCAGATTTCCGTGCTGGTCGCCGATGGCAGCACGGCCTGCGTGTAAACGCCCTTCTCGGCCATCTCCACCGTCAAGGATTTGGACAAGGCCAAGACGAAGGCTTTCGTGGCGCCGTAGACGCCCGGCATCCGTTCCGGCGAGAAGCCGACCACCGACCCGACGTTCACGATCGCGCCGCCGCCGCGCTGGGCGAACGCCCGCGCCGCGACGGCCGCCAGACGGCTCACCGCAACCACGTTGAGGGCGACGAGCTTGTTCAGCGCGTCGAGGTCGCCCTGCGCGAAGCCGCCGTCGGAGGCCGCGCCCGCATTGTTGACGAGGACGCCGGTGCTCGCGTCCTCGCGCAGCCGCGCCTCGACGGCCGCGACATCCGCCTCGACGGTCAAATCGGCGCGCAGCACGGCGACCTGCACGCCGGTCTCCTGGCGCAGCCGCGCGGCGAGGCTCTCGAGGCGGTCGCGATTGCGCGCAACCAGCGTCAGAGGGTGGCCGCGTTTGGCGAAACGATCGGCGTAAACGGACCCGATGCCCGAGGAGGCGCCGGTGATCAGGACGGTGGGTTTGGTCATCGTGCGCTCCCCTGTGAAACTCGACGCCGAGCGGACACGCGTCGCACGGCGAACGACGCGGCGACGAGCAGCGCCAGCGCGCCGCCCAGGCCATAGGTCGCATGCGCCAGGCCGAGCGTCGGCGCGGCGAAACCGACCAGAACCACCGGCAAACCGAAGGCGACATAGCTTTCGACGTAGAAGGCGGCGAGGAGCCCGGCGCGCTCATGCGGTCCGGCCCGCGGCAGCAGCAGGCGCGCGCCGCCGAAGAACACGGCGCCGACGCCGAACCCCGCAACCGGCGCGCCGAACGCCAAAACCGGCGCGGACGCGAGAGCGACGCCCGTCAGGATGCTCAGCACGCCGGCGAAGAGCGTCGCCTCGCCGGCGAGCATCGTCTGTTCGGAGCGGCTCTTGCGCAGCGCCACAACCGCCGTCGCGCCGCTCAGCGTAAAGGCCGCGACGATCGAGCCGCCGAGCAGCGGCGAGTCCTCGCCGGTCGCGATCCGCAGGAGCGAGGGCATCAACGACAATGCGTAGCCGCCGAGCGCCCAGGCCGCGACGTTGGCGAGGGAGATACGGCCGAAGACGCCGCGCGCCTGCGGGGGAATGACGACCCGCGGCCGGAATGCGGCCAGCGAGGGACGCGTCGGCCCGATCGGCGCGGGGAGCCGCATCGCCGCGGCGGCCAGCGCCAGAAACACCGCCATCATGACGGCATAGGGCAGCCGCGTCGGCGACGGCGCATAGGCGACAAGCGCGCTCGAGCCCAGCGCGCCGAGGCTCATGCCGATGAACGGCGTGACGCTGTTGATCAGCGGCCCGCGCCTGGGGTTCGCGTCAAGGATCACGGCGCCCATCGCGCTCATGGCGATCCCGTTGCCGACGCCTTGCGCGAGCCGCGCCGCCGCCAGCGCCGGAAGCGAGTTGGCCGACGCGAAGATCAGCATCGTCAGCGCCGACGTCAGCAGCGACGCGATCACGACCGGTCGTCGGCCGATCAGGTCGGCCAGCGATCCGAGGGTCAGCAGCGTCGCCAGCAAGCTGACGGCGTAAGCCGAGAACACCAGCGTCAGCGTCAACGGGGTGAGGCCCAGCGTCTCCTGGTACACGTGATAAAGCGGCGTTGGCGCGGTCGAGCCGGCGAAGACGGCGGTCAGGGCGACGGCGCCGAAGCGCCCGTCTCTGAATGTCGACGCGGGCGCGTCAGCAGCGATCGCTGGGCAATGAGGAGTGGACATCGGCTGTCCCTTGATCTTAAAGCTAAGAAAATGCGTTTGGCCTATATGGCATCGCCGCGCCCTTAACGCAAATAATTTGCGTTAAGTTCCGGGGCCGCGAATCTGAGGGGGCGAGGGTGCCGGCGAAGGAGCGGGTTCGGATCGGCGGCCGCAGCGCCCGCATTCAGACCGAGGTCCACAAGGCGGTGGCGTCGCTGTCGCGCGAACGCGGCCGCGGCGACCTCACGATTCCGATGATCGCCGCGCGCGCCGGCGTCACGCCCTCGACGATTTACCGCCGCTGGGGCGACCTGTCGGAGCTCCTGTCGGACGTGGCGGTCGAGCGCCTGCGGCCGGCGGCCGATCCGCTCGATACGGGCTCGCTCCGCGGCGACATCCAGGCGTGGGCCGAACAATACATGGAGGAAATGTCGTCCGAGCTGGGCCAGGCCATGCTGCGCGACGTGCTGGCGACGACGCTCGACACGCGCAAGCTTTCGACCTGCCTCGGCTACACGACCGGCGATCTGGAGGCCATCGTCGAGCGCGCCAAGCAGCGTGGCGAACCAGGCGTCGACGTGGATTCGCTTGTCGACCACATCGTGTCGCCGATCACCTATCACGTGTTGTTCGGGCAGAAGGCTCTGACGCCAGACTATTGCCGCGCGTTGGTCGAACGCGCGCTGGCCTCCGCCGGAACGCCGACGGTCGCCTGATCGGCGCGGTTCAGACGCCTTCGACGATGCGCAAATCGCGGTCGGCGCCGCCGCCCAGAGCCTTCAGCGCAGCTTGATAACCCGGCCCGTCGTGGCAGGCGACGGCGGCCTCGACGCTCGGAAATTCGACGATGACGGTCCGTTGCATCAGGCCGGACTCATAGGCTTTCGCCGCAGTCCCGCGGGCCAGGAATTTTCCGCCCGCCCCCTCGATCGCTGGGCCGGCCAGCTTGGCGTAGTCGGCGAGTTTGGCGGGATCGGCGATCGATCGATAGACGGAGACCCAAAATCCTTTGGCCATCGCAACTCTCCCGAGGGGCGCATCGCCCTTGTGGAAGATAACTTGGCAAACGTCTCAGACCCGCGCAAGCGGGTCACGCGACCCGCTCCCAGCCGCCGGCCTCGCTTTGCCGCCAATAAGACAGCGTCTGGCCGCGATCCTTGAGGTCTTTCCACTGCGCGCGCGCCGCCGCGAGCCGCTGCGCATCGGCGCCGTCGAAGAGAACGATGAGCCGCTCGTAGGCGCTCGCCCCGTCGGTCGCAAGAAACGGCGTGATCGGCGCCCCGTCGATGAAAAAGCGCGCCTGCGCGCCATTCGGCGTCTCCTCGCTGGTCGTGAGAAACACCGGCTGCATCGCCGCGTCGCCATCGCGCGCCCGGCCATGCGCGATGAAGCCGGCGTCGGAATAGGTCCACAGCAGATCGTCCACGGCGGCGATGCGCTCCTCGTCCTGCGCCTGGATCACCGACCGCCATCCCCGCGCGAGCGCGCGTTCGACGAGCGTCGGCAGCGCGGCCTCCAACGTCTGGCGGGTCAGGTGGTAGAACCAGATCTCCATTCCGCCGTCAGGGATTGTACGTCACGATGAACGTTCGGTCGGTGCGGGTCCAGATCAGGCCGAGGTCCATGAAGTCGGGCAGATGGTCCTCCACCTTGCCCGAAACGACGACATCGCCGCGTTCTTCCGAACCGCGCAGGTAATCGGCGGCTTCCGCGCTGTAGCGCGTCATCCGCCGTTTCGCCTGCTCCTGGGACCAGCCGAGCGCGGCCATCGCGCCGGCTTCCTGCACGTCGTTGAAGCGAACCGCCAGAGCCTCGTCGACCGGGAGGACGATCTTTGCTTCGAAGCTCGCGAACCGGTCGCCCCGGCAGCGCAGCGCGCCGTCGATGCGGGATTTCGTCACCATGTCGTACACATCGACCCCCGCGACGCCGCCGCGCGAGACGATCAGCGGGCGCACGAATTCCGGCGCCAGATCCGCGGCGTTGCGCGTCAGCGCGTCTTTGAACGCCTGGCACGTCGGCGTCTCCGCACGAGCGGGCGCGATCCACCCCGCGCCCAGCGCGCCGGCGACGAGCCATCCGAGAACACGCGTCATCGCGGACACCCCCAGCCGCCCGGCGTCACGCTTCGTAATGATCGGAAACCAGGCGGTCGAGGAGGCGAACGCCCCATCCCGACCCCCAGCTTTGATTGATGTCCGAGGCGGGCGAGGCCATGCCCGTTCCGGCGATGTCGAGATGCGCCCACGGCGTCTCGTTGACGAAGCGCTGCAGCAATTGGGCGGCGGTGATCGAACCGGCATGACGGCCGCCGACGTTTTTCATGTCGGCGAAGCGCGAGTCGATGAGTTTGTCGTAGGAGGGACCTAGCGGCATGCGCCAGACCTTCTCGCCGGTCGCCGTCCCCGCCGCGGTCAGCCGCGCGGCGAGCTCGTCGTTGTTGGAGAAGAGCCCGGCGTATTCGTTGCCGAGCGAGACCAGGATCGCGCCCGTCAGCGTCGCCAGGTTGACCATGAACGCCGGCTTGAAGCGATCCTGCACATGCCAGAGGACGTCGGCGAGGACGAGGCGCCCCTCCGCGTCCGTGTTGATGATCTCGATGGTCTGACCGGACAGCGTCTTGACGATGTCGCCGGGCCGCTGCGCGGCGCCGCTCGGCATGTTTTCGACGCAGCCGATCGCTCCGATGGCGTTGACCTTCGCCTTGCGCGCGGCGAGCGCATGGATCAGGCCGACCACGCAGGCCGCGCCCGCCATGTCGCCCTTCATATCCTCCATTCCGCCGGCCGGCTTGATCGAAATGCCGCCCGTGTCGAACGTGACGCCCTTGCCGACAAAGGCGACTGGCTTGTCGTCCGGCTTACCGCCGTTCCAGCGCATGATGACGCACCGGCTCTCGTGCGCGGAACCCTGCCCGACGCCGAGCAGCGCGTTCATGCCGATCTTCGTCATCGCGGCCACGTCGAGAATCTCGACCTCGACCCCCAACGATTCCAACGCTTTGGCGCGCTCGGCGAGCTCAACGGGCACGAGCACGTTGGCCGGTTCGTTGACAAGCGTGCGCGCGAGGCTCACCCCGTCGGCCAGCGCATCGGCGCGGATGGCGGCTCGCTTTGAAGATTCAACGTCAGGAACTCCGATCAAAACTCTGACTTGGTTTGGTTTTTCATCTTCGTCCTTTTTCTTAGTCTTATAGTGGTCGAAGGTATACGCGCGCAATTTCAGGCCCATCGAGAACGCCGCCGCCGCGCCGGCCGCCTCGCCTTCCACCGCAGGCGGATCGAACGCGACGAGGATGCTCTCCGCCGCCGCGACCTTGCCCATGACGAAGCCGCCCAGGCTCGCGTAATCGAACGGCGCAGCGCCCGCCGCAGGCTTTTTCGCGGGCGCGACGCCCGCTACGAGGAGGCGGCCGGCGGCGCACCCGGCCGGGGCCAGCAGATCGAGCGCGCTCGACGTCTTTCCCTTGAACTTGGCCGTCGCCGCCGCCTTCGCGACGGTCTCGCGCGCACCGCCCAGCAGGTCCCGGGTGGGGGCGGACAATGCCAGTTCGTCGCCAGCCAGGACCACAAGCGTATCGCCCGCGCCCGGTTTGAGGCTGTCGAGGGCGACGAAGGAAACGTCGAGCGTGGTCGGCATGGAGGTCCTCGTAAGGGCGTCGCTAGGGCGGCCAAGAAACGGCGGCCATCTTTGCAAGTGATTTTTCCACGACGCAACATGCCCGTGCGTCCCAATGCGCCAAGTCTTGAATTCGCCGCATAAGGATCATCGAAGTGGCATTGATGCCACGCTTAACGTTCTCACAGTCGGTCCCGACGGCGCGCCGCTTGCACGCGCCGACGCGAATCGACAGGTAGGCGGTCGCGCCCGCTACGCGTCCCTCCGACGCGTAGCCGATCAAACCACGATGCAAGTGATCCCGAAATATCTCTTCCGAGTGTCCGGCATCGCCTTCCTCGCGGCTTTGCTTGGTTTTACCGCGGTCATCTGGGTGACCGAGGCGCTCCGCGATTTCGACCTTCTGACCACCAAAGGGCAATCGATCCTGGTCTTTCTAGCGGTGACCGGGATGGTGCTGCCCACCCTCGTCATGATCATCGCGCCGGTCGCCCTTTTCGCCGCCATCGCCTTTGCGCTGAACAAGCTGAATGGCGACAGCGAATTGATCGCCATGGCGGCTGTCGGCGTCTCGCCGTCACGGCTTCTCCGCCCGTTCGCCGGCCTCACCGCCCTGACCGCCGCGATCATCGCAATCATGGCGCTCTGGCTGATGCCGCTCGGCGCGGTCGGCCTGCGCGACATTCTGATGAAGGTGCGCGCGGATTTCATCGCCAACGTGGTCGTGGCGGGGCAGTTCACGACGCTCGATCAGGGATTCGTCTTCCACTACCGCGAGCGCGCGCCGGACGGCGGGTTGCGCGGCCTCTTCATCCAGGACCGCCGCGACGCCGATCGCATCGCCACCTATCTCGCCGAGGCGGGCTACACGGTCGAGGCCAACGGCCAAAATTTTCTACGCCTCGAAAAAGGCAGCATCCAGCGTCAGCAGGCGGGGGCGAAAGACCCGATCATGGTCGTGTTCGATAGCTACGCCATCGATCTCGCCCAGTTCACACCCGATCTCCAGGGCGCGCCGCTCAAGCCGCGCGAGCGCTCCACGCTCGACCTTCTCGCGCCCGACATGGCCGATCCCTATGTGCGAAAGAACCTTGGGGCGCTCCGGTCGGAGTTGAACGACCGCCTGGCCAACCCGCTATACGCGCTGGTCTTCGGCGCCATCGCGTTCGCCGCCGTCGGGCGCGTGCGCACGACGCGTCAAGGCCGCGGGCTAGCCCTCGCGCTCGCGGTTGGGGCCGCGCTGTTCGTCCGGATGGGAGGGGTGGCCGCGACGGCGCTGGCGGCGAACCATGCGTCGGGCGCGGCGCTGCAATTCGGCTTGCCGATCGCCGCGTTCGCCATCGCGATCTGGAGCGCGCTCGGCGAACCGCTGCGATGGGTGCGCCTCGTCGCCCGCCGTCCCGCCCTGTCGCCGATCCCCGCGGAATAGCCGATGCCCGGCTGGACCTTGTCGCGCTACATTCTCGCGCGGTTCTGCGCGACCTTCGCCAGCGGCGCGGTCGCCGTCCTGGCTCTGATCTACCTTCTCGATTTCGTCGAGATGTTTCGCCGCGCCAGCGGAGCCGCGGGCGTGAGCGGCTTCGCGGCGGCGTCGATGTCCCTCCTACGCGCGCCCTCGATCGGCGAACAGGCGCTGCCGTTCGTGGTGCTCGTCACCTCCATGGCCGCGTTCTTCAACCTGTCGCGCCGGATGGAATTGATCGTGGCGCGCGCCGCCGGACTGTCCGTCTGGCAAATTCTGGCGCCGGTGCTGGCCGCCACCGCGATCATCGGCGTCATCGCCGTGACCGCCTACAATCCCCTCGCCGCGGCGATGAAGGAACGGGCCGACCGAATGGAGGCGCGGCTGTTCGGCGGCGCGCATCAGGAATCCGACACGAGTCTGTGGTTTCGGCAGCGCGGCGTCGACGGACAGTCGATCGTCCACGCCGATCGGTCGAGCGACCGCGGCGCCAACCTCGCCGGCGTGACGGCCTTCGTCTTCGAGCCGAACGGGACGTTCCGGGAACGGATCGACGCGGACAGGGCGCGGTTGCGGCAGGGGTTCTGGGAGCTGACGGAGGCGCGACTCAATGCGCCGGGCGAAGAGCCCAAGCCGCTCGGCTCCTATCTACTGGCGACGAATCTCAGCGCGGCGCAGGTCATGCAATCCTTCGTCACGCCTGATTCCGTGCCGTTCTGGTCGCTGCGCGACACCGAGCGCCGGGCGCAAGACGCCGGCCTCAACGCCCATCGCTATGATCTGCGCCTTCAGTCTTTGTTAGCCCTGCCGCTCTTTTTGGTCGCGATGGTTCTGATCGCGGCTTCTTTTTCGCTAAGATTTTTTAGATCCGGCGGCCTAGGCTTTCTGGTGGCGGGTGGCGTCTCGGCCGGCTTCGTGCTTTACGTGGCGACGAAAATCATCGGAGATCTCGGCGGCGCAGGCTTGCTGAGCGCTCCTGTTGCGGCGTGGTCGCCGGCGATCATCGCGTGTCTGTTGGGTACGTTGGCGCTTTTGCATCAGGAGGACGGTTGATGGGGCGCCCAACCGGCCCCCGGACTGATCGCACTCGCTCGACGTCGAGGCTTGCGGCGGCTTCCTTTTGGCTGGTCGCGGTCCTCGCGTGCGGCTGCCTTTGCGCGGCAGCGCCGAGCGCGCAAGCGCAGACTCTCGCCGACCCATCCGCGCGCCGCGCTGCATCGCCGCCCGGCCGCGCGACCGATCATATGCTCCTCAACGCCCGGGAGATGATCTACAATCAGAACGGCGACACCGTGGAGGCGACGGGGGACGTCCAGATCTACTATCAGGGCCGCGCGCTGCAGGCCGATCGCGTGCTCTACAACCGCGCCGCCGATCGCGTCGCGGCCGACGGCCACGTGAAGCTGACCAACGCCGACGGATCGGTGGTCTACGCCGACAAGATGGATCTGACGCAGGATTTCAAGGACGGCTTCATCGAGAGCCTGCGCGCCGACGCGGCCAATCAAACCCATTTCAGCGCGGCGCGGGCGGAGCGTGCGGCGGGCGAAACGACGATTCTCGACCGCGCGACCTACACCGCCTGCGAGCCCTGCAAGAACAATCCGGAAAAGCCGCCGTTCTGGCAGGTCCGCGCCAAGCGGATCGTCCACGACAACGAGGAGCAGGTCATCTATTTCGAGGACGCCGACTTCGAGTTGATGGGCATCCCGATCGCGTATCTGCCCTACTTTTCCGTGCCGGATCCGAGCGTGAAGCGCAAAAGCGGCCTGCTCGCGCCGGGCTACATCTACAACGCCAGTCTCGGCTTCGGCGTCTCGACGCCGGTCTTCTGGGCGATCGCGCCGAACTACGATCTGACGGTCACGCCGACCTTCTATACGCGCCAGGGCCTGTTCCTGCAGACCGAGTGGCGGCATCAGCTCGCCAACGGCGCCTACGCGATCCGCCTGTCCGGCATTTTCCAGAACGACGCCGCGGCGTTCCTGCCGCCGCCCAACGGCGCCGGCAGCGAAAACTTCCGTGGGGAAATCGAAACCTGGAGCGACTTCTACATCAACAAGAACTGGCGCTTCGGCTGGAACGTCAATCTTGTGACGGACAAGTTCTTCATCACCGACTACCGGTCGCCGTCGCTCGTCAACTCCAACGACTTTTTCCGCGAGGCGGTCTCGACCGCCTATCTGACCGGCCAAGGCGAGCACGGCTTCTTCGATCTGCGCGGATTCTACATCCAGGGTCTCAGCCGTTACGACGTGCAAGAGCAGCAGCCCGTCGTCGCGCCGGTGATCGATTACAACAAGACGTTCGATCTCGACCCCAAGGCGACCGCGGGCATCGGCGGCCGCGTGGAGATCGACGCCAACGCGACGCATCTGTCGCGTCAGCTCGCCGCGTTCCAGGCGGCGGGGCCGCGCACGCTGGATTCCGCATTTAATCTCTACGACGTCTGCACCGTCTACGCCCCCGGCAAATGCCTCGTGCGCGGCATCGGCGGCGACTACACGCGCGCGACCCTCAACGCCTCCTGGCAACGCCGCTTCATCGATCCGATCGGCGAAACCTGGACGCCGTTCGTCTTCGCCCATCTCGACGGGTCGGTGGTGGACCTCAATCAGACCTACGCCCAGACCTACGGCGCCTCGACCATCGCCAACTCATCGCAAAACAAATTCTTCGGCCCCAACGACAACACGACATCGTCCTCCTTCACGCCAGGCGCCGGGCTTGAATGGCGCTATCCCTTCGTCATGGCGAACGACTGGGCGACCCACATCTTCGAGCCGATCGCGCAGATCATCGTGCGGCCCAACGCGCCGGCGAACCAGTCGCTCATCAACGAAGACGCGCAAAGCCTCGTCTTCGACGATTCGAACCTGTTCGAATGGAACAAGTATTCCGGTTACGATCGATTCGAGGGGGGCACCCGCGCCAATTACGGCGCCCAATACACGATGACCTTCAAGAACGGCGCCTATGTGAACGCGCTCGTCGGCCAGTCCTTTCAGGTGGCCGGCCAGAACTCCTACGCGACGCCCGACGCCGCGAACGTCGGCATTTCTTCCGGCCTCGACGGGCGGGCGTCCGATCTCGTCACGCGGCTCGCCGTCTCGTCCGGATCGACCTTTGCGGCGATCGCCAAGGCCCGGTTCGATCCCGGCACCTACGCGTTGCGCCGCCTCGATCTGAGTTCGACGGCCAAATTGGGCGCGTTCGAGGCGACGCTGCAATACGCCCGCTACGAATCGCAGCCGTTGATCGGCTTCGATAAGCAGCGCGAAGGCATTTCGACGGCGTTGAAATACAAGATGGATCGAGGCCTGTTCACCTCGGGCAGCGTGATCTTCGACCTGTCGCGCCACCTCTACGATTCCAACCCGCAGGTCGGCGGCAATGCGCCGCTCTTCGCCGTCGCCGGGTTTGGCGCCGAACTCGGCTACGCCGACGATTGCACCACGGTTTCGCTGAACTATACGCAGATTTATCAGGACAACGGCTATGGCGTGCCGGTGCTGAATCAGACCATCATGGCGCAAATCCAGCTGCGGACGCTGGGCGACGCCAAGATTTCGACATCACTCGGCAATATCGGCACGCAGGACGGGTTGAGCAGTCTCCATTAGGGCGGAACGAACCGATGGCTTTTCAACGAAACATCCCCCTGGCTCGCTTGGCGGCCGCGGCCGTTTTGGCTTTCGCCGCAACGCTGCCTTGGGCCGCGCCGGCCGCGGCTCAAAACATCGTCGCCGCGGTCAATGACGATCCGATCACCAACGTCGACGTGGATCAGCACGAGAAGATGCTCCGCATCCTGCGCAAGCCGGCTTCGCCGCAGGCGGCGATGGAGGACGTCGTCGACACCCGGCTCAAGCTCATCGAGACGTCCAAGTACAAGATTGCGCCGGGCAAGCCCGAGATCAGCTATGCGCTCGGCATCGCGGCCCGCGATCTGAAAACCGAGCCGCAGCAGCTCGCCGCGGCGCTTGCGCACGCCGGCGTGTCGGCGGACCAGATTGAGCAGAAGTTCAAGGCGGACGCCGCCTGGCTGATGTACGTGCATGCGCTGAACCGGTCTCTCGAAGTGAGCGAAAACGATGTGCGCAACGAAATCGCGCGGCGCGGCAATTCGAAAGCCGAACAATACACGGTCCGCCAGGTCATGCTCGTCGTTCCCAACGGCGCGGGCGGCGGCGTGATCGAGGACCGGGTCAAAAGCGCCAACGCGCTGCGCGGTCGCTTCACCGATTGCGTCGCCGGGGCGCAACTCGTGCGCCAGACGCAGGACGCCGTGATCCAACAGCCGATCAACCGCTCCGCCTCGGCGCTACAGCCGCAATTGCGCGAAATGCTCGACAAGACCGAGGTCGGCCACTTGACGCCGCCGCAGCGCAGCGCCGAGGGCATCGAAATGCTCGCCGTCTGCTCGAAGTCCAGCGGCTCCGACCAGGACGCGATGGACGTGGTGCGCAACGACCTCCTGTCGAAGCGGCTGCAAAGCCAGTCGGATCAATTGCTGGCCGACGTTCGCAAACGCGCCGTGATCGTCAAGAAATAGGCTGGCGCGATGACGGCGGCCGCGCCGATGGCGCTGACGCAAGGCGATCCCTCGGGCATCGGCCTTGAGATCGCGCTGAAGGCGTGGCTGGCGCGCGATCGTCTTGTCGATCCCTTCTTTCTTCTCGCCGATCCCCAACATGTGGCGCGCGTCGCCCGAGCGCTCGATTTGGACGTCCCCCTCATTGCGGCGCCCCCGAGCGAAGCGACTGCGCTGTTCGATCGCGCGCTCCCCTTGACGCCGCTCGTCCATTCGGTGCATGGCGCCTTCGGCGTCAGCGATCCGCACGATGCGCCCGCGACCCTGGAATCGATCGAGCGCGCCGTCGGCTACGTGCGCGCCGGCGAGGCGGCGGCGGTCGTCACCAACCCGATCGCCAAAGAGCCGCTCTACCGCGCGGGCTTCCATCATCCCGGCCACACGGAATGGCTGGGCGAACTCGCCGAACGCGGCTGGGCGATGGCGAACGTGACACCGGTCATGCTGCTCTGGTCGCCGCTGCTCGCCGTCGTTCCCGTCACCATCCACGTCTCGCTGACGCGCGCGCTCGCGATGCTGACGACCGATCTGATCGTCGAGACGGCGCGGATCGTCGCGCACGATCTCCGCACGAAATTCGGCGTCGCCGCGCCGCGTCTTGCGGTGGCGGGCCTGAATCCGCATGCGGGCGAAGCGGGCGCCATGGGGCGCGAGGACATCGAGGTCGTGGCGCCGGCGGTCGAGCGCCTGCGCGCCGAGGGGTTCGATGCGCGCGGGCCCTTGCCGCCGGACACCATGTTTCACGCCGCCGCGCGCGCCCGCTATGACGTGGCGATCTGCATGTATCACGATCAGGCGCTCATCCCGATCAAGACGCTGGCGTTCGACACCGGCGTCAATTGCACGTTGGGCCTCCCCTTCGTGCGGACCTCTCCCGATCATGGGACGGCGTTCGACATCGCGGGCCGAGGCGTCGCCGATCCGGCGAGCCTCGTCGCGGCGCTGCAATTGGCGAGCCGCCTCGCGCGCGCTCGAGCCGCTGCGTGAACGCCGCCCGCTCCCGTCTGACCTCTCTGGAGACACCCCCCATGTCCGAGTCCGACCCAACCCTCGGCCCCTACGCCCTGCCGCCGTTGAAGTTCGCCTTCGATGCGTTGGAGCCCGCGATCGACGCCGAAACCATGCGCATCCATCATGACGAGCACCACCGGGGCTATATCGAGAAGGTCAACGCCGCGCTCGCCAAGCATCCCGAGCGCTTGGGCAAGACGATCGAGGAGGTCTTGCGCGGCCTGCGCGACCTCCCCGAAGACATCCGCCAGACGGTCCGCGACCAGGGTGGCGGCCACGCCAACCATCAGTTCTTTTGGAAGATCCTGACCCCCGGCGGCGCACCGGACGGGCCGCAGGGTCTCCTCAAGGACGCCATCGAGAAGGAGTGGGGCTCGATCACAGCCTTCAAGGCCGCCTTCGAGGCGGCAGGCGCCGCGCACTTCGGCTCGGGCTGGGCGTTTCTGGTCGCGCGTCCGAAGCAGGACTTCAGGCTGGAAATCTTCACGCGTCCCAATCAGGACAGCGTGTTGTGGGAGCCCGAGCCTGCGCCCGGCCTCCTCTGTTGCGACCTCTGGGAGCACGCCTACTACCTCAAGCATAGGAATGTGCGCGGCGATTGGCTCAAGGCGTTTTGGGAGGTCGTCAACTGGCCTTACGTCGGCGAGCGGCTGCACGGCGTGCGCGAGGGGAGGACGCAGTTGTGACCGCGCCACGCTTCCAGGGTCGCGGCGCGGCCGTCAGGGACGGCGCGGCGCCGCGAGCGTGAGCGCCATCGACGACCTGCCGCCGCTGCGCGAGGTCGCGCGGACCCACGGGCTGTTCGCCAAAAAATCGCTCGGCCAAAATTTTCTGTTCGACCTCAACCTGACGGCGCGCATCGCCCGGGCGGCCGGCCCTTTCGAGGGTGTGACGGCGTTCGAAGTCGGACCCGGCCCCGGCGGCCTCACCCGCGCGCTGCTCGCGGAAGGCGCGCGCGTGGTGGCGATCGAGCGGGATGCGCGCTGCCTGCCGGCCCTGGCCGAGATCGCCGCGCGCTACCCCGGCCGGCTCGCCGTGATCCACGACGACGCGCTGAGCGTGGACGGCCGCGCCCTGATCGGCGACGGCCCGGCGCGCATTTGCGCCAACCTGCCCTACAACATCGCGACGCCGCTGCTCGTGCGATGGCTGCTCGCCGATCCCTGGCCGCCCTGGTTCGATCGCCTCACGCTGATGTTTCAGCGCGAAGTCGCCGAACGCATCGTCGCGACGCCCGCAGAGCGCGAGGCTTACGGGCGCCTCGGCGTACTTGCCGGTTGGCGCACGCAGGCGCGCATCCTGTTCGATGTGCCGCCGTCGGCCTTCACGCCGCCGCCGCGAGTCGTGTCGTCCGTGGTGGAGCTTGTCCCCCGACCCGCGCCGTCGCCCTGCGAAGCGGACGCGTTGGCGTCGGTCACCCGCGCGGCCTTCGGCCAGCGCCGCAAGATGTTGCGCCAGTCGCTGAAAAGTCTGTCCGTCGGCGACGAGGCGATCGACACGCTTGCCTTGCTCGAGGCGGCCGGCATCGAGGCGACCAGACGCGCCGAAGAGGTCGATGTCGAAGGCTTCACGCGCCTCGCGCGCGCCTTGACGAGCGCGCGGACGCCTTAGTTCAGCTCCACGGCGCGCATTCGCCGCTCGGATAGACCCGCCACGCCAGTGCGCCGGATTTGGCGACGACCACATGGCCTTCCTTGGCCTTGGCGATCAGGTGCTTCATGACCGCGGGCTTCCGCCAAGCGGTGGGCCGCTTGGGGTCGGTGACGGCTTGATATTGCTCGGAATCCGGACAGATCATGAAGATCGTCTCGGTCCTGTCGGGCTTGAGCAAGGTCGCGACGTCGCGCTCGGTCAGCCACTCGCATTCGAACTCGCGGCAAACCGGCGGACGATCCCGATAGATCTGACAGCCCCCGCCGAGCCGGCAGTGGTTGCAGAGGACGCCGGCGTCTTTTTTCAGCTCGTCGATGACGAGGATTTGGCAGCAGAGCGTGCAGGCGCCGCACGATCGTCCGGGAAGCGCTGTCATAGCCCCTCGATAATTTGCGAATCGTGCCCAAGTGTGTCGGCGACATCGCCCTTGCGCAAGCATTGGGCGCTGTTTGTCCAACGTCCGCCCCCAATTGCATGGTAGGCTTGCCGGACTTGACGATTCTGAGCGCTCCTTGAAGAAACTCACTCACCTGAAAAATACCGCGGCGCCTCATGCGACGCCGACGCGCGACGACATCCTGGCGTTCATCGCGCGCGGACGCGCCACGGCCGAGAAGGCCGGCGCAGCTAGCCCGGGCAAGATCGGCAAGCGGGAGATCGCGCGCGCGTTCGACATCAAAGGCGCCGACCGCATCGCCCTGAAGCGCATGCTGAAGGAGCTTGAGTTGCAAGGCGCGGTCGAGCGGCGCGGGCGTGCGCTCGCCAAGCCGGGCGCCCTGCCCCCGGTCGTCGCCGCGAACATCGTCGCCCGCGACCGCGACGGCGATCTGATCGCGGAGCCCGACGAATGGGATGCGGCCGCCGGCGGCCCCCCGCCGCGGATATTGGTCGATCATCCCCGCAAGCCGCGCCCTGGCGCGCCCGCTCCGGGCGTCGGCGACCGCGTGCTGCTGCGCGTCGAGCGCAATCGACGGGCCGAGCGCGATACGCCGCACTACAGCGGCCGCGTCATCAAGGCCCTGGCGAAAGCCAACGCGCGTCTCATCGGCGTCTTCCATGCGGCGCCGAACGGCGGCGGCCGCATCGCGCCGATCGACAAGAAGTCGCTGAACCGCGAACTCGCCGTCGCGCCCGGCGGGGAGGCCGATGCGGTCGATGGCGATCTCGTCTCGGTCGAGCCGACGCGCGAACGCCACTTCGGCCTCCCCGCCGTGCGCATCCGCGAGCGGCTCGGCTCGGTGCGCGGCGAAGCGGCGATCAGCCTGATCGCCTTGAAGACGCATGGCATTCCTTACGAGTTTTCCGCCGACGCGCTGGCGGAGGCGGAGGCCGCTCGGCCCGCGACGATGCGCGGCCGCGAAGACTGGCGCGATCTCCCCCTCGTCACGATCGATCCGGCGGACGCGCGCGATCATGACGACGCCATCTATGCGACGCCCGACGACGATCCCGCCAACGAGGGCGGCTTTATTATTGTCGTCGCGATCGCCGACGTCGCAGCCTACGTGCGCGCGGGTTCGGCGATGGACCGCGAAGCGCTCGATCGCGGCAACTCAGTCTATTTTCCCGGCCGCGTCGTGCCGATGCTGCCGGAGCGCATCTCGAACGACCTGTGCTCGTTGAAGGCGAATGTCGACCGGCCCGCGCTCGCCGCGCGCATGATCATCGACAAGGACGGCCGCAAGCGGCGCCACTCGTTTCACCGCATCATGATGCGATCCGCGGCGAAGCTCGCCTACCCGCAGGCGCAGGCGGCGATCGACGGCGCGCCCGATGCGATCGCCGAACCGCTGCTCGAACCGGCGCTGAAGCCCTTATGGGCGGCCTACGACGCGTTGAAGATCGAGCGCGCGCATCGCTCGCCGCTCGATCTCGACCTTCCCGAGCGCAAGCTGTTGCTGAAGCCGGACGGTTCGATCGATCGCGTGATCGTCCCGCCGCGCCTCGATGCGCACCGACTGATCGAGGAATTCATGATCCTCGCCAACGTCGCGGCCGCCGAGACGCTCGAGGACAAGCGTCAGCCGCTGATCTACCGTGCGCACGACGAGCCGACGCAGGAGAAACTGCACGCCTTATCGGAGTTTCTTGCGACGATCGGCGTCAAGCTCGCCAAGGGCCAGGCGCTGAAGACCCGACAGTTCAACGGCATTCTCGCGCGCGCGCATGGCGGCGAGCACGAAGGCGTGGTCAACGAGACGATTTTGCGCACGCAGGCGCAAGCCGAATACGCCAACGAGAACTACGGCCATTTCGGGCTCAACCTGCGACGCTACGCGCATTTCACGTCGCCGATCCGCCGCTACGCCGATCTCGTCGTCCATCGCGCGCTGATCCGCGCGCTCGGCTTCGGCGACGACGGTCTGCGCGACATGAGCGCGGAAGATCTGTCCGACATCGCCGAGCGTATTTCGTCTGCCGAGCGGCGCGCGATGGCGGCCGAGCGCGAAACCAATGATCGGCTGATCGCGACCTTCCTCGCCGATCGCATCGGCGCGACCTTCGAAGGGCGCATCAGCGGCGTCACCCGCGCCGGATTGTTCGTCAAGCTGCGCGAGACCGGCGCCGACGGCTTCGTGCCGGCGGCGACGGTCGGCGCAGACTACTACCGCTTCGAGGAGGCGCACCGCGCTTTGATCGGCGCGCGCACGGGCGAAACCTTTCGCCTCGGCGACACGATCGAGGTCAAGCTCGTCGAGGCGGCGCCGCTTGCCGGGGCGTTGCGGTTCGCGATCGTCTCGGAGGGCCGCCGGAGCGGCGCTCGGTTTGGCGTGAAGGGCGAAAAGGTGATTGGCCGCGACGCGCGGTCCGATGGTAAAAGATTTGGGTCAGGCGCGCAGCGGTCGCGCTCGAAGCGAAGCGGCAAGGGGACAAAATGATGGTGGGCGAGAGCGGCAGGTCGACGACGCGCGACAAGTGGCGGGCGCTGCGGCGCGGCTTCATGGGTCGCTGTCCGAACTGCGGCGAGGGCAAGCTCTTCCGCTCGTATCTGAAGGTTGCCGACGCCTGCCCCGTCTGCGGCGAAGACCTCTATCACCACCGCGCCGACGACGCGCCGGCCTACTTCACGATTCTCGTCGTCGGCCACCTGGTGGGCGCCTCGATGCTCGTCGTCGAAGAAGCCAACGACATGCTGCCGATCTGGATTCACATGACGGTTTGGCCGCTCCTCACGCTCGCGCTAAGCCTTGCCTTGCTGCCGCGCTTCAAGGGCGCGTTGATCGGGTATCAATGGGCGCTGGAGATGCACGGGTTCGAAGGATCGGCGATCGCGCCCTCCTCATCGCGGATGCCGCTCGGCGCGCCCGCAGCTTGACATCGCCGGGACCGTCCGTATTTTGCCCGCCACCATCGCCGGCGCTGACGGGCTGCGCCTCGACGCGCCTTGAGCGCGAACCCTTTCACAGTCGCAAACGGACGATTCGCCATGGCCAAGGCCGCCAATATCAAGATCAAGCTGCTGTCGTCCGCCGACACCGGTTATTTTTACGTGACCTCGAAGAATGCGCGCACGAAGACCGACAAGATGTCGATGTTGAAATACGACCCGGTCGTCCGCAAACACGTCGAATTCAAGGAAACCAAGATCAAGTAAGCGCTGCTGAGCGGCTACGATCACACCGCCGGTTCGCAAGAACCGGCGTTTTCGTTCGCTCATCGCGGTGTCGGGGATCAGCCGGCTTAGAAGGTGGCCGGCCGACGATGGCGTGAGGAGGCCACTCCTTCCATCATCGACCGGCCGAACCCCACGGACCCAGGAGATGCGGCGGACCTGAGCACTCCGTAGGGCGTTCGGAGGGATCCGGCTTTCGCCCGGTCCCGGATGGCGCCCGCTCTTGTTGCGGACGGTCCGAACCTACCGTCGAGCCGATGAAAAGCAATGGCTCAAACGCCATCGACGGCGTTCATCCAATATTTACCTAAACGCTTATGGTTAAAGGTTTTCCGCCAGGCCGCCCTCAGGCTGCGGCGGCGGTGACCCGATTGCGGCCGCCGTTTTTCGAGGCGTAGAGCGCCCGGTCGGCGCGCCGGAACAACAGGTGCGGATCGCAGACGCCGGCGGCTTCGGCGAGGCCGATCGAGACGGTCACCGGGATCGCCCGTTTGCCGGCTTCGATCGGAAACAGTTCGCCCTGCACGGCCGCGCGCAGGCGCTCGGCGATGACGGCGGCGACCGCCATCGTCGTGTCGGGCATGATGACGACGAATTCTTCGCCGCCGAAGCGGCAGGCGAGATCGGCCTGTCGCACGATGCGTTTGACGCGGCTTGCGAAGGTCTTCAGCACCTCGTCGCCCGAATCGTGACCGTAGCTGTCGTTGACCGACTTGAAATGGTCGATGTCGAGGATCATCAGCGAGAGCATGCTGCCGCGCGCGACGACATTTTGCAGCAGCGACGAGAGATGCGTCTCGAGATAGCGGCGGTTGTTCAATCCAGTCAACGGATCGACAAGCGCCATCTCGATCGACGCATGCATGTTCTCCCGCAAGGCGTCGACGTAACGCTTGCGGCGCAACTGCGAACGCACGCGCGCCACCAGTTCGTTGCGGTCGATCGGACGCGCCAGATAATCGTTCACCCCGAGATCGAGGCCGCGCAGCACCCGCGACCGGTCTTCGATGTCGGCGATCATCAGGATCGGCAATTGCCGCGTGCGCTCGAGCGAACGGAGTTGGCTGCACAATCGCAAGCCGTCGTAATCCTTGAGGCCGAGGCTGACGATGACGAGATCGAAATCGCTTTCCGCGCCGCGGAACAAAGCGTCCTGCGGCGAACTCTCGTGCGTCACCGCGTGCTCCCCGCGCAACGCGCCGGTGATGCGTTCGCGCGAACTGTCGCGATCGTCGACAAGCAGGATTTTTCCCTGCGTT
This sequence comes from Beijerinckiaceae bacterium, assembly GCA_965276595.1. Classification (GTDB taxonomy): domain Bacteria; phylum Pseudomonadota; class Alphaproteobacteria; order Rhizobiales; family Beijerinckiaceae; genus Terripilifer. Next base: position 199,852 of record CBDIBA010000012.1, on the reverse strand, counting down.
CCTTTCTCGTTGAGCACATGCGCGAGGGGGTCGGGCATGCCGAGCGAGGCGGATGTGGCCGCGCGCGTGCGCAGTTCGTCGAGCACCACTTTCAGCCGCGACAGCGAGCGAACGCGCGCGATCAGCGCGACTTCGTCGACGGGTTTGGTCAGGAAATCGTCGGCTCCGGCTTCCAAGCCGCGCACGCGATCGGCCGGCTGATCGAGCGCCGTCACCATGACGACCGGAATGTGCGCCGTGCGGATGTCGGCCTTGAGGCGCTTGCAGACCTCGAAGCCGTCCATGCCTGGCATCATCACATCGAGCAGCACGATGTCGCAAAGGCCGCGCTCGCACATGGCGATGGCCGCGGGGCCGTTCGCGGCGGAGAGGACGTCGAAGTATTCGGCGGAAAGTCGCGCTTCCAAAAGCTTGATGTTCGCCGGAATGTCGTCGACGACCAAAATCCTCGCGGTCATGCGCAAACGTCCTTCAAGCGTCGCCGGCGAAGTTACGAACGGTTTCTAAAAATTTGACTACTGAGATAGGCTTCGACAGATAGGCTTCGCATCCGCCCTGCCGGATTTTCTCTTCATCGCCTTTCATCGCGAAAGCCGTGATGGCGACGACCGGAATGTGCCGCAACGTCTCGTCGTCTTTGATCCACTGCGTCACCTGCAGGCCGGAGACCTCCGGCAACTGGATATCCATGAGGATGAGGTCGGGCCCATTCTTGCGCGCCAGTTCGACCGCCTCGACGCCGCTGCGGGTCTGTAGGGTCCGATACCCATGCGCCTCCAGCAGATCATTGAAGAGCTTCATGTTGAGCTCGTTGTCTTCGACGATCAGGACGGTCTTCGGCATGGCTTTTTCCGCCTTTCAGGCGTCCGGCATGGAATCGGCCCGGCTTTAGGCGGACAATATGATAAAATCCTAGCGAGCGAACCTTGCTGAAATGAAAACCCCTGCGCAGAAAGGCCCTTTCAGGGCCTCCAACGCCTCCAACGCCGCCGACGCCCTCGACCGGGCGGAGGCGCTGGCGATTGAGGCGCTGGCGTTCCTGGCGAGCGATCCCGAACGGCTGGAGCCTTTCCTGTCGCTGACGGGGATCGATCCCAACCGGCTGCGCGTCGCGGCCGCCGAGCCCGGATTTCTGGCCGGCGTGCTCGATCACCTCGCCGGCGACGAGGCGCTCCTGCTCCGCTTCGCCGCGGAAGGCGGCCACGACCCCTCCGAAATCGAGCGCGCCCGCGCCGCGTTGCGCGGGCCCGAGCCGGATTGGGGCGCATGAACGGCCTCTGCCGCGACTGCCTTGCGGAGGCGCGCGGCGCGGTCGCCCGTTGCGCGGCCTGCGGATCGCCGCGTCTGGTCCGTCATCCCGAGCTCGATCGCTTGGCGATCGCCCATCTCGATTGCGATGCGTTTTATGCGGCGGTGGAGAAGCGCGACAATCCGGCGTTGCGCGACAGGCCGCTCATCGTCGGCGGCGGCAAGCGCGGCGTCGTCGCAACCTGCTGCTACATCGCGCGCACCTTCGGCGTCCGCTCGGCGATGCCGATGTTCAAGGCGTTGGCGCTCTGCCGCGATGCGGCGGTCGTGAAACCCGACATGGCGAAATACGCGCGCGTGGGGCGCGAGATTCGCGAGATGATGCTGGGGCTGACGCCGCTCGTCGAGCCCCTGTCGATCGACGAGGCCTTTCTCGATCTCGCGGGGGGCGAGCGTTTGCACGGCGAATGCGCGGCGGCTTCGCTCGCGCGTCTCAGCCGTCGTATCGAGCGCGAGATCGGCGTGACCGTGTCCGTCGGCCTGTCGTATTGCAAGTTCCTGGCGAAGATGGCGTCGGATCTCGACAAACCCCGCGGCTTCGCGGTGATCGGGCGCGCCGAGGCCAAAGCGTTTCTCGCGCTGCGGCCGGTCGGCGCGATCTGGGGCGTCGGCCGCGTCGCCGAGGAGCGGCTTGCGCGCGACGGGTTCAGGACCATCGCCGACCTGCAGACCTGCGAAGAGGCCGACCTTCTCCGCCGGCTCGGTCCCGAAGGCGGCCGGCTCTGGCGCCTCGCAAACGGCCTCGACGCCCGGCCGGTCAGCCCCGATCACGACGCCAAGACGATCTCCGCGGAGAGCACGTTCGAGGACGACATCGCCGATCCGGATCTGCTGGCGCAGCGGCTTTATCGGCTGAGCGAGAAGGTCTCCGCGCGCCTCAAGGCCAAAGCTCTCGCCGGACGCACGGTGACGCTGAAACTCAAGACGGCGGATTTCAGGCTGCGCACCCGCGCTCGAATCCTGCCGGAGCCGACGCAACTTGCCGCGCGCATTTTCGCCGCAGCCCGCGATCTGCTCGCCAAGGAGGCGACCGGCGCGCGCTTTCGCCTGATCGGCGTCGGCGTTTCGGATTTTTATGCCGCGGAGGAGGCCGATCGGGGCGATCTCGTCGACACGCAGGTGCTGCGCCAGAAGGCGGCCGAGTCGGCGATGGACGCCCTGCGCGCCCGCTACGGAGCGGACGCCCTCGTCAAAGGAATCGTTCTGCCGCGCGCGCCCGCGCGGCGACGGCCCTAGTTGCAGGCTTTCTGGGCCAGCGGCTCGAACTGCACCATTTTGCCAGCGAGGACATAAGAGCCGTAATCGATGCGCAGCGAACTCGAGACGCCGTTCTCGAAAAGATCGAAATCGAGGACGTAGTTCGGCTCGCCGTCGCGCTTGCTGGGATCGAAATAGCTGACCGAAACCGGCCAGCGCGAGACGCCCTTCAGCGCGTCCGACGCCTTCGAGGCGGCGAGTTCCGGCGTGTCGGACGTCTTGGGCCGGCCGATGACCGCCATCGTGTCGAATTCCTTGTCGCCGCTGTCCGAGCCATCGAAAATCTTGATCTGCGCCGTCTTCTGCCCGGCCTTCGCCGCCTGCATGATCTGGATGATTTGCGCCGTCGGGAACACCGCGCCCGCCGCCAATTGCGCGCTGGCCGGCTTTGGCTTCGTCAGCTTGACGGCGATCGCGTCGTCGTCGGCGCGCCGCGCGCGTCCGTCGACCGCGTCGAGCTGTTTGCCGTTGATGAACGTGTCGGTCTTGAAGGCGAACGATGTGCCGTCGCCCTCTTCGAAGGTCGATGAGCGAAGATCGGAAACGCGTTCGCCGCCTTCGCTCATCTGCAGTTCCGTCACCTGGCGGAAATTGGTGACCCAGCCTTCGCAGGCCGAGCCGGTGAACTCGTAGACGATACGCCCGCGCGCCGCGGCGGGCGCGGAGGAACTGTCATCCGCGCTCTGCATGGAGAGGTCGTACACCGCCCGGTGCGCAAGGAGATTGGCGGATTGGATCAGGCTCGTCGCATGCGCCGCAAAGGGCGCTCCGCCGAACATCAGCGCCAGGACCGACGCGCGACTCGTGCGGGTAAGATCAAGCATCAAGAACAACTCCTTGCGTAAGCGCGGCTTTTCGCGATGCCGTTGACGCGTGACATTACGAATTGGCGAACGCGCCGCAAGGTGCAATTTTGGCGCCTGCGCCGCACAGGAGCCGTCATGTCCGCCGAAACGCGTCTCGTCGAGTTGAACCTCGTTCTCCCGAATGCGCAACCGCCGCTGGCGAATTACGCGCCGGCCGTCCGCACCGGATCGCTGCTCATCGTATCCGGCCATTTGCCGATGCGCGACGGGGCGCTCGACCCGCACAGCAAAGGCAAAGTCGGGGCGGCCGTGTCGCCCGAGCAAGGGCGGCTCGCGGCGCGGCTCGCGGCGATCAACGTGCTGGCGCAGGCGCGGCTCGCGTTGGGCTCGCTCGATCGCGTGACGCGGGTCGTGCGTCTCGGCGGCTTCGTCGCCGGCGCGCCGGGCTTCCAAGCGCTGCCGGCCGTGATGAACGGCGCCTCCGACCTGATGGCGGAGGTGTTTGGGGATCGCGGGCGGCACGCGCGCACGACGGTCGGCGTTTCCGAACTGCCGCTCGATGCGGCGGTCGAAGTCGAAGCGATCTTCGAGGTCGAATGACGCGACATGGCGCGTCCGCTTGGCTGACGGCGAGGCCGATCGCCCATCGCGGCCTGCATGATCGAACCGCAGGCGTCATCGAGAATTCGGCGTCGGCGTTCGAGGCGGCCGTCGCCGGCCGCTACGCCATCGAGTGCGATGTGCGGATCAGCGCCGACGGCGAGGCGATGGTCATCCACGACGATAGGCTCGATCGGCTGACGGAGCGAACCGGTCCGATCGACGCGTGGCGCGCGGCGGACCTCGAAGGCGTCGTCCTGCGCGGTTCGGACGATACGATCATGACGTTGCGGGCCATGCTCGACCTCGTCGCCGGACGCGTGGCGACGGTCTGCGAGATCAAGAGCCGTTTTGAAGGCGACCGTCGTCTGGCCGAACGCGTCGCGGCGGTGGCGCGCGCCTATGCGGGTCCGTTGGCCATCAAGAGTTTCGATCCGGCGATCCTGGCCCATCTCGCCGATCGGCGCGATCGGCTTGGGCTTGCCGATCGGCCGCTCGGCCTGGTCGGCGAGGAAGCGTCTGCGGGCGTCGCTTCGCGCACGAGGCTGCGCGACCTCGGCGCCGGCGTCGACTTCCTCTCCTGGAACGTCCGCGATCTGCCGGGGCGCGATCCTGCGGACAGTCCGGGGAACGTCGGCGTTCCCATCCTCGCGTGGACGGTGCGAAGCCGCGACGCCGCCGACGCCGCGTATCGCCGGGCCGATCAGATCGTCTTCGAAGGCTTCCGGCCCTGACCGTCCGGCCCAGCCGCCCCCGTCTGATCGCAGCGGAAGACCCGCTCCGGCATCGCATCGACGACGGGCTCGAAACGCCCCGTTTGCGGGTCGCGCGCCAGCAGCCGGCCCGTCGCGATCCCAAAGTAAGCTCCGTGCAGGCTGAGCGCGCCGGCCTCGACCCGCGCGCGAATCCACGGAAAGGTCATGAGGTTTGCGAGGCCCAGTTCGACCGTGGCGAACTCCAGCCGGCGCAGCCAGTCGTCGCCGGCCGCGGCCACGCGCGGCCCGAGCCGTTCCGCGGCCGGCTCGATCTGCGCCACCCAGCGGCCGACGAAGTCGCTCGACGACAGCGGCTTGCTCGCGTCCGCGAAGGCTCGCACGCCGCCGCAAAACGCATGGCCCAGCACCACGATATGCCGAACGGCGAGCGCGATGACGCCGAATTCGAGCGCCGCGCTGACGCCGTGCTGGCTCCCCGGCTCGGGCTCGAAGGGGGGGACCAGATTCGCGACGTTGCGCACGACCAGCAGTTCGCCCGGCGCGGCGTCGAAGATCGCTTCCGGCGAGACGCGGGAATCGACGCAGCCGATCACCAGGATTTCCGGCTGTTGGCCTTTCTCGGCGAGGGCGCCATAGCGCGTCTGCTCGCTCGCGAAGCGTCCGCTCAAGAAGGCCCGATAGCCGTCTTTCAACCGATCTGGAAACATGGCTGTCACCTAGCAGACGCCGGCAGCCGTTCCAACCTCAAGCGTCTGCTGTCCGGCCGACGCGCGCAAGATGTGGCGCCGCAAACGGATCAGACATAGGATCGGGCCATGCCAACGTCTTCTCTGAACGTGCGGGTCGTCTCGTCGCTCGCGGATGTCGATCCGGCGGCATGGGATTCCTGCGCCAATCCGGTCGCCGCCCCTGCAGGCGATTCGAAATCTGAAGCGCCTGAAGCGACGTCTGAACCTATTGAATCTCTTTCTCAGAAAGAGCGGTTCAACCCCTTCATTACCCATGCTTTTCTGCATAGTTGCGAGGCCTCCGGCTCGGCGGTCGGCCGCACCGGCTGGGGCGGCGCGCACGTGCTTGTGGAGGATCGCGCGGGCGCGCTCCTGGCCTGCGCGCCGGCTTACGTGAAGACCCATTCGCAGGGCGAATACGTGTTCGATCACGGATGGGCGGACGCCTACGAGCGCGCCGGCGGCAATTATTATCCCAAGCTGCAGGTCTGCGTGCCGTTCACGCCCGCGCCGGGGCGGCGGCTGCTCGTCGCGGCGGGCGCGCGCGAGGCGGAGGCGCGCGGCGCGCTGATCGCCGGCCTACGCGCCGTGACCGAAAAGCTCGACGCCTCCTCGCTGCATCTGACGTTCATGCAAAAAAGCGAATACGAAGACCTGGGCGCGCGCGGCTTTCTGCTGCGGACCAACAAGCAGTTCCATTTCTTCAATCGCGGCTACGCCAGTTTCGAGGACTTCCTCGCAAGCCTCGCCTCCCGCAAGCGCAAGGTGCTGAAACGCGAACGCCGGGACGCGCTGGCCGGCGGGATCGAGATCGAGCAGGCGACGGGTCGCGCGATCACCGAGGCGCATTGGGACGCCTTCTTCAAGTTCTACATGGACACCGGCGGCCGCAAATGGGGACGCCCCTATCTCAACCGCCGCTTCTTCTCGATGCTGGGCGAGTCGCTGGCCGACCGCGTGCTGCTCGTCATGGCCAAGCGCAAGGGCCGCTTCATCGCCGGCGCGCTCAACCTCATCGGCGACGACGCGCTTTACGGCCGCAACTGGGGATGCAGCGAGGAGCATCCCTTCCTGCACTTCGAGGTCTGCTATTATCAGGCGATCGACTTCGCCCTGGCGCGGGGGCTCTCGCGGGTGGAGGCCGGGGCGCAGGGCGAGCACAAGCTGCTGCGCGGATACGAGCCCACGCTCACCTATTCCGCGCACTTCATCCCCGACCCGCGCTTCGCCCGCGCCGTTGACGACTTCCTCAAACGCGAACGCGCCGACATGGAGCGGCTGATCGGCGCCTACGCCGAACACACGCCGTTCCGGAAGGGTCCGCTCCAGCACGAGCAGGCCGAAGAGCATGACTTCTGACCGGCCCGCCGGGCGTCACGGAGACCGAGACCATGGCCGTCTACGATCCAAACAACATCTTCGCCAAAATCCTGCGCGGCGAGGCGCCCTGCTACCGGATCATGGAGGATGACGTCGCGCTCGCCTTCATGGACATCATGCCGCGCGCCGAGGGCCACGCGCTGGTCATCCCCAAGACGCCGGCGCGCACCCTGTTCGACATGCCGGCCGCAGCGCTCGGGCCGTACATGGAGCGCGTGCAACGCGTCGGCGCGGCCTGCAAGGCCGGCATGGACGCGCCGGGTCTGACCGTCCAACAGTTCAACGAGGCGGCCGGCGGACAGGTGGTGTTCCACCTGCACGTCCATCTGCTGCCGCGCTGGGACGGCGTCGCCTTGAAGCCGCCGGGGACGATGGGCGACAAGGCGGCGATCGAGGCCAACGCCGAGAAAATCCGCCGCGCGCTCCGCTGAGGCTCTCAAAAGTGGCTGAAGCCGCCGCGCGTAAAGACGCGCGGCGCGCCATCGAGGCCGAGAAAGTCCGGGCGCGCAAGCCCTTCGGTCACCAGGCCGACCTGCGCGACGGCGACGCCGGCCGCCTGCGCCATGGTCTCGAAGGCCTGCGCCGAGCCAGTCGGCACGCTCGCCAGCAATTCGTAATCGTCGCCGCCCGTCAGTGCGATTTCGAACAGCGCAGGATCGAGTTCGACGGCTTCTCGCGCGGCGGCCGACAGCGGGACCGCTCGAAGGTCGATCCGCGCCGACGCGCCGGACGCCGCCAGCATCTTCGTCACGTCGCCGACGAACCCGTCGGAGACATCCATGCCGCCGCTGGCGCAATCGCGCAGAGCGGCGGCAAGCCCGTTGCGCGGCTGCGGCTCCAGATATCGCGCCAGACAATGCGCACGCGCCGACGCCGACAATCCGGGCGCTTCGAAGCCCTGGCGCAGGCGCAGGCCGATCGCCGCGTCGCCGATCGATCCGCTGACGTAGAGGCGGTCGCCGGGACGCGCGCCGAGCCGCGAGACCATGCGGCCGGAGGCCACGTTGCCAAAGGCGGTAATGGAGAGCATCGGCGGACCCGGCGTGCGCACCGTGTCGCCGCCGAGAAGGGCGATCCCGCGCGCCTGGGCATCCGCGCCGAGCGCTGCGATGAAACGTTCGAGCCAATCCGCGCCGATGTCGGGCGGTAAGGCCAGCGTCAACAGGAATCCGAGCGGGTCGGCGCCCTTCGCGGCGAGGTCCGAGAGATTAACCCGCAGCGCCTTGCGCGCGACGCTTTCGGGCGGATCGTCGTCAAAGTAGTGGACGCCCGCCACGATGGCGTCCGTCGTCACGACGAGATCGCAGCCGGGGGGCGGGACGATCAGCGCGGCGTCGTCTTTCAGCCCGAAGGCGCCCTGCCCCGCAAGCGGCGCGAGGAGGCGCGCGATCAGCTCGTCTTCGCTGAATGGGACGCTCAAACCATCCCTCCTGCGGCGATTAAAAATCTTCCGGCCGCGCCTTGCGCGCGAGCCTGTCGAGCACCGCGTTGATCATCCCGACCTCGTCGGCCGCAAGGAAGGCCGCCGCCACGTCGACATATTCCTTGATGACCACGCGGGCGGGCACGTCCTTCCGCTTGATCAACTCGTAGTCGCCGGCGCGCAGCACGGCGCGCATGACCGCCTCGACGCGCCGCAGCGGCCAGCCGTCGGAGAGCGTCTCGTCGACCTCGCTATCGATCCCGCGTTGGTGCTCCAGAACGCCGCGCACGACATCCTCAAAGAACGCGACCTCCGCCTGGATGTATTGCTCGCCTTCGATCTCGCGGCCCATCCAATGCGTTTCGAACTCGGCCAAGATTTCGTTGAGGCCCTTGCCGGCGACATCCATCTGATAAAGCGCCTGCGTCGCCGCAAGGCGCGCGGCGGCGCGGTTCTCGCGCGCCATTCAGCGGGTTCCGTATTGCTGCTTGAGCCCGTACAGAGCCAGCGCCGCGCGCACCGCGTCGCCGCCTTTGTCGCCCTGGTCGGGGGCGGCGCGCACGATCGCCTGCGCCTCGTCTTCGACGGTCAGGATGCCGTTGCCGACCGGCATCTCGTAGGCGACCGTCAAATCAATCAGCGCGCGCGAGCTTTCGCCGGCGACGATCTCGAAGTGATAGGTCTCGCCGCGAATGACGCAGCCGAGCGCCACGGCGCCCGCGTAGCGCCCGCCACGCGTCAGGATGCGGACCGCCGCCGGAATCTCGAGCGCGCCCGGCACCGAGACCACGTCATACGCGGCGCCCGCCGCATCGAGCGCGCGCTTGGCGCCGGCGAGCAGCAGATCGCCGATCGCATCGTAAAACCGCGCCTCGACGATGAGGAAACGCGCCCCGGGCGCGGAGTAGCTCGGTGTCGAAGAGCGGCGCGGTTCGGCCATGAAACGACTTTCAGGTTCGACAGCCGCTTTGCATAGAGACGCGCGCGACGGCGCGCAAGGCGCAGCCATCGCCGAAATGAAAACGCCGCCGTCCAACGACGGCGGCGCATACGAGAAGAAGCGGTTGCGCTAATCGCGCGCGACGCGGACCGGGCTGGCAAGCGAGGCCCCGCGACGCGCGGGCGCTGCGGGAACGACCGAAGAATGCGCAGCCGCGGGCGCCGGCGTCACCCCTTCGACCAGCGCCGGCGCGTTGACGCCGTCGCGCTTGTAGATGTCGTCCCGGAACTGAACCAGCCCGTCGTTCGCCCAAGCGGTGATGTAGACCCAATAGACCGGCACCGGTTGCGTCAGATGCGCGTCGATGCGGGCGCCCGAGCGGATCGCCTCGTCGATATGGTCGCGGTCCCAGCCGGGCGTGTCCTTCAAAATCCAAGCGACGTAGTCGCGAATGTTCTGCACCCGCACGCATCCGGACGAAACGAAGCGCGCGTCGTCGCCGAAGATGCCCTTCTCCGGCGTGTCGTGCATGTAGACGCCGTAGGGATTGGCGATGTTGACGCGCACGACCCCGAGCGAATTGACGTCGGCGCCCGGGTCCTGGCGGAAGCGATAGTTCGTCGCGTCCATCGAATTCCAATTGATGACCGTCGGCGGGACTTCCGTTCCGGCCTTGTCGAACACCCGGATTTTGTTGTCCGTCAGATAGTTGGCGTCGCGTTGCATCTTCGGGATCAAGTCCTTGCGGATGATCGAGGCGGGCACGGTCCAATACGGGTTGAAGTTGACCTCGAGCACCTTGGCCTGCATGACCGGCGATTGACGATCGATCTTGCCGACGCCGGCCCGGTGGTGACTGAAAATCGCGCCATTTTCGACAGTTTCGACCGCCGCAGCCGGGATGTTCATCGCGATGTAGCGATCGCCGACATTGCCCGCGGCGTAGGAGCGCAGGCGGACGAGATTGAGTTCGAGTTCGCGCAGGCGCTCGTCCGCCGGCACGTTCAAGGCGGCGAACGTCTCGTTGTTCACGACGCCGTCGGGGTTGATCCCGTGACGCGCCTGAAAATGCATGACGCCCGCCTGCACGAACGAGTCGAACACCGGCGAATCGCCCGCATCGGCCGTGATGTCGCCGCTCGTGGCGAGACGGCGACGCAGCGCGATGACGGGCGCGCCCTTTGAGCCGACCTTGAGCGTGTGGCCTGCGGGAACCGACTGCCAGCCGCCCTGCGAAACGAGATCGCGGTACTGGGCGATCGCCGCTTCGGTCGCAGCCGCCGTCTCCTGCGAGAGCAGCGGCGTCGAGGTGCGCGGGATGGCGAGGCCGGCGTCGGCGTCGTATTTCTGCGACCATTCCGCCTGGTTGGCGAAGGCGCCGTCGGAGGCGGCGCGCGCGACCGAGGCGAGCGCCAGGGCCGAAAGACTCGTGGTCGCCAGCGTCAGCGTGAACATCCGGCGAGTCTGAGAAAACGTCGATCTCGTCACGAAAGCGCTCCAAAGTGGCGATGGCGTCGGGGCAAAAAAAATCTCAAGCGCTGGATCGCTCGAGACTCGCACGCCGCTGGCGGACCATGCCGTCACCTAGCATGGACAGGGTGAATAAAATACAAACAGTCCGGCCACAATGTGGCGGAAGCGGCCGCCCGACAATGGGCGCAAAGCTCGTGGCGCAAATGCAACAAGCCCGGCGCGAGGCCGGGCGAAGTCGCCTTGACGGATGCGCTCAGGATCAGAGCCGATAGCGGATTTGGTCGGTCCAGAAGCGTTCCAGACGCATCAGCGCCTGGTTCATCCGCTGAAACTCGTCGCCTGAGATGCCGCCGATCTGTTCGACGGTCAGCACGTGCTTCTCGTAGAGCGCGGCGACGATGGAATGGATTGTCTTGCCCTTCTCGGTCAGGCTGATGCGCACCGAGCGCCGGTCGATGCGCGAGCGGGCGTGATGCAGATAGCCCATCTCGACGAGCTTCTTCACGTTGTAGGAGACGTTGGAGCCGAGATAATAGCCGCGCGTCCGCAGTTCGCCGGCGGTCAATTCCTTGCCGCCGATGTTATAGAGCAGGAGCGCCTGCACGGAATTGATGTCGCTGCGGCCGCGCCGATCGAATTCGTCCTTGATGACATCGAGCAGCCGACGATGCAGCCGCTCGACCAAGGTCAACGCTTCGAGGTAAGCGGGACGAACATCGTTCAAACGATCGGCCCGCAACTGAGATACATCTGTCTTCGCCAGCGTATTCATGCCACACCCCATTACTTCTATTATGGCGACATGATGATCATAGCCGCTCGTTTGTAGGGCTGAACATAAGCGGGACGCGTGAAGAGGCGTTTAAATAACAACATGAATCGCGTATTTACTTGCTTCGGTAAATCGAACATGAAGGAAAGCTTTGATTTACCGTCAAAATCGCTTAACCCTGACGCTTCTTAATACTCGCGTTCGCGCGCGGCGCACCAACTCAAGACGAAATAGGCGACGATGAGAACGACATCGGCGCCGAAGGCCAGGTGGCTTTCCCGCACGGACGGCGGCAGCGTCAAAGCGCCGACGAGCCCGCTGGCCGCCGCGAAAAGCCACAGAACGCCGCCCCACGGCGAGGCCAGCCACAGCCCGACCGCTGCGAGAAGATCGGCGATCGCGAAGAACACGATTGCCGCCGCCGACAACGGATCCAGCATCTCGAAAGGCCCGCGCGGCGATGACAAGATCGCGTACCACGACATCAGACCGCGCACGGTCCACAGGCCTGCGATCAGCCGCATGAAGACGACGAGCAGCAAGCCGAATCGCACGCCGCGCGGCCCCTTCCCCGGCGTATCGACGCCGAGTTGGATCGCCTCTTTCGCGGGCGGCGCGCGGCCGCGGGTTGCAAGCCCCGTCATCGCGGAGACGCTGCGGGAAACGTCAGCTCTTCGGCCCCCAAGGGCGCGAAGAAGGCGTCGATAGTAGCGGAATCGAGCGCTTCGAAGCGGGAAGGATCCCAGCGCGGCGCTTGATCTTTGTCGATGATCGCAGCGCGGATGCCTTCGTAGAGATCATGCGTATGGCGGATGCGCGCGACAATCCGGCACTCGACGCGCAAAGCCTCCTCGATCGACAGCGCGCCGCCGATCCGCATCTGGCGAAAGGCGATGGCGACGCTCGACGGCGATTTGCGTCGCAGGTCGGCTGCCGTGACGTTTGCGAACTCGCTGTCGTTGTCGTCGAGACGCGCGAGCAGCGTCGCAATGTCGGGCGCGCAGAAGCAGGCGGCGATTGTCGCACGATGCGGCGCGAGTTTGGCTGCGGGAGGCGGCGCGGCGAACCGCGCCAGGATCGCGTCCGTGTCGCCCGACCCGGTCAGCGCGTCGCTCAATGCATCGAAGGATTGCGACGGGACGAAAAAATCGACGAGCCCCGCCGCGCAGGCGTCGCCGACGACGATGCGGGCGCCGGTCACGCCGAGATAGACGCCGAACGATCCCGCGAGCCGCGGCAGAAAATAGGTTGCGCCCACATCAGGACAAAACCCGATGCTCACCTCGGGCATGGCGAAGGACAGAGTCTCGCCGGCGACACGATGAGAGCCGAGGATCGACAGGCCCGCACCGCCCCCCATCACGATCCCGCTCATGAGCGCGACAAAAGGCTTCGGGTAGCGAGCGATCATTTGGTTGAGCCGATATTCTTCGCGCCAGAAGGCGAGTTGCCCCGCGTGGTCGCCGGCTTGTCCCTGTTCGTGAATGAGCCGGATGTCGCCGCCGGCGCAGAAGGCGCGCTCGCCGGCGCCGCGCACGACGACGCGTTCGACAGCGGGGTCGTCGCGCCATTGGGTCAGCGCGCGCGACAAGGCGCGCACCATGTCGAGGTTCAGGGCGTTCAGCGCCTTCGGACGGTTAAGCAGCGCGAAGCCGCTCGCGCCGCGCCGTTCGCAGATGATGTCCTGATCCGCCATGCCTGCACGACGGGATAAGCATTCGACCGATGGGCGTCAACGCGCCGACGCAAAAGCAAAACGGCCGGCGCATGGACGCCGGCCGTCGCAAACGCGATCTGCGTCGCGCTCAGCTTTTCAGCGGCACCTTCGGAACGGCGCCGCCCATCCCGCCGTCGTTGCGGTTTTTCGGCTCGTTGCGGCGCGCCTTCGCGCGACGCACCTCCGGCTCAGGGCGCACGCGCTTTTTCGCCGACTCGACGACCTCGCGATCGGGTCGCGGCAAAGCCGGGCCCTCGGGATAGATGAAGGCGAGCTTTTTCACGCCCTCCTCTTCCGCGACGACGACGCGCACCGTGCCGCCGTTCTTCAGCCGTCCGAACAACACCTCGTCGGCGAGCGGCGTCTTGACGTGCTGCTGGATCACCCGCGCCATCGGCCGTGCGCCCATCGCCTCGTCGTAGCCGTTTTCGATGAGCCAATCGCGCGCTTCGTCCGAGAGTTCGATCGAGACGTTGCGGTCGGCGAGCTGCGCGTCGAGCTGCATGACGAACTTGTCGACGACCTTCGCGATGACCTCGCGCGGCAGATGGCCGAAGCGAACCGTCGCGTCGAGACGGTTGCGGAATTCCGGCGCGAAGATCCGGTTGATCGCCTCCGTGTCGTCGCCCTCGCGCTTGGTGCGCGTGAAGCCGAACGCCGACTTCGCGAGATCGGCCGCGCCCGCGTTCGTCGTCATGATGAGAATGACGTTGCGGAAGTCGATCTGCTTGCCGTTATGATCCGTCAGTTTGCCGTGATCCATGATCTGCAACAGAATGTTGTAGATGTCCGGGTGACCCTTCTCGATCTCGTCGAGCAGCAGCACGCTGTGCGGATGCTGGTCGACGGCGTCCGTCAAAAGGCCGCCCTGATCGAAGCCGACATACCCCGGAGGCGCGCCGATAAGCCGACTCACCGTGTGGCGCTCCATGTATTCCGACATGTCGAAGCGCGTCAGTTCGACTCCGAGAGCGGACGCCAACTGGCGCGCCACCTCGGTCTTGCCGACGCCGGTCGGACCGCTGAACAGATAGCAGCCGATCGGCTTCTCGCCGTCGCGCAACCCCGCCCGCGCCAGCTTGATGGCCGCCGTGAGCGCATGGATCGCCGCATCCTGACCATAGACGACGCGGCGCAGCGTGGTTTCGAGATGTTCGAGCACCTCGGCGTCGTCCTTCGACACGGTCTTGGGCGGAATGCGCGCCATCGTCGCGATCGTCGCCTCGATCTCCTTGACGCCGATCGTCTTCTTGCGGCGGCCTTCCGGCACCAGCATCTGCGAGGCGCCGGATTCATCGATCACGTCGATCGCTTTGTCCGGCAGCTTGCGGTCGTGGATGTAGCGGGCCGACAACTCCACCGCCGCCTTCACCGCATCGTTGGTGTAGCGGATTTTGTGGAACTCCTCGAAATAGGGCTTGAGCCCCTTCATGATGTCGATCGCGTCGGGCACAGAGGGCTCGTTGACGTCGATTTTCTGGAAACGGCGCACCAGGGCGCGATCCTTTTCGAAATACTGGCGGTACTCCTTGTAGGTCGTCGACCCGATGCAGCGCAGCGCGCCCTGCGCGAGCGCAGGCTTCAGAAGATTGGACGCGTCCATCGAGCCGCCCGATGTCGCGCCGGCGCCGATCACCGTATGGATCTCATCGATGAAGAGAATCGCGTTCTTGTGCTGCTCGATCTCCTTCATCACTTGCTTCAGCCGCTCTTCGAAATCGCCTCGGTAGCGCGTGCCCGCGAGCAGCGTGCCCATATCGAGCGCGTAGACCGTCGCCGACGCCAGCACCTCGGGCACCTCGCCCTTGATGATCTTGCGCGCGAGACCTTCCGCGATGGCGGTCTTTCCGACGCCGGGATCGCCCACGTAGAGCGGGTTGTTCTTCTGGCGCCGGCACAAGACCTGAATAGTGCGCTGCACCTCCGCGTCGCGGCCGATCAGCGGATCGATGCGTCCGTCGCGCGCCTTTTTGTTCAGGTTCACGCAATAGGCGTCGAGCGCGCTGTCCTTTTTCTTGGCGTCGCCGCTTTGCTCGCGCTGCTCGCGCGCCGCCGGCTGCTCTTGCTCGTCGTCGGCCCCGCGCGGCGGCTTCGACGACACCGAGAGGCCCGGCTGCTTCGAAATGCCGTGGCTGATGTAGTTCACCGCGTCGTAGCGCGTCATGTCCTGCTCTTGCAGGAAGTAAGCCGCATGGCTCTCGCGCTCCGCGAAGATCGCGACAAGCACGTTGGCGCCCGTCACGTCCTCGCGGCCGGACGACTGCACGTGGATCACGGCGCGCTGTATCACGCGCTGGAAGCCGGCGGTGGGCTTCGCATCGTCGCGACCGTCGCTGACGAGATTCTCAAGCTCGTTGTCGATGTATTCGACCAGGCTGCGCTTCAAGGCGTCGAGATCCACCGAACAGGCGCGCATGACGGCGGCGGCGTCCGTGTCGTCGAGCAAGCTCAGCAGCAGGTGTTCGAGCGTCGCGTATTCGTGACGCCGCTGGTTGGCCTGCGCCAGCGCCCGATGCAGGGTCTGTTCGAGATTTCGCGAGAAAGACGGCATGTCGGCTCTCACCTGTTTTGATTTGACGAGATTTCAGCAAGAGCCGTGCCGATCGCCGGAGCCGCATCCCCGGTCCACCGCGCGGGGGTGAGCCCGCCTCTCACTTCTTCTCCATGATACATTGCAGCGGATGCTGGTGTTTGCGCGCGTAGTCCATCACCTGCGTCACTTTGGTTTCGGCCACCTCGTAGGTGAAGACGCCGCATTCGCCGACGCCGTTCTGGTGGACATGAAGCATGATACGCGTCGCTTCGTCGCTCCCTTTGTTGAAGTATTTACGCAGCACTGTAACGACAAACTCCATCGGCGTATAATCGTCATTCAGCAGCAGCACGCGGTACAGGCTCGGCTTCTTCGTCTGTGTGCGCGTGCGCGTGATGACGGCCGCGCCGGTCCCATTGCCGCCGTCGCCGCCCTTCATCGGATCCTTGGCCATACGGATCGCCGCCGTCGCCCGAAAACTGCGCGGCATGAAAAACGTCACCGCCTGCCACAGGCGCTCGACCCGCTTCGTCACGCGTCCCTGATCCGATCTCATGCGCCGCCACATGATCCTAGTCTAGGCGCCGTCCGCGCCATTCGCCAGAGCCGAGAAAGCCTCCCCGGCATAAATTCACGCGCGTCGCCGCCGCCAAAAGCAAAAGGCCCGGCGCAACGCCGAGCCTTCCGATATTTATGCGGGAACGCGTTTGCGACAAGAGGCGCGGCGCGCGCCTTAATTGGCGGCGACCTGCGCCTGCGCGAAGGCGTCTTCGACGGGCTTGTAGACGTTTTTGGCGATCGACGCGTAGAGGTCGCCCATCTTCGTCGTCTGCGCGAGAAAGCTCTCGTAAGCCGATTTGGCGAACTCGGTTTGAACTTCCATCGCCTTGTCGAGCGACTTCACGCCGGCGAGCTTCTCGAAGAAGCCGGACGAAGCCTGAAAGCTCTGCTTGGAATAGTCGCTCGTCTCGGAGGCGATCTGCTGCAGGCCGTTGCTCCAGGCTTTGGCGGAAACGTTGGCCGCGTCGAACTGGCTTTTGCCGAACGTCTGCATGTCTTCGAGGCTCTTGAACATGGTCCACTCTTGGTTGGCCGCAGCCGGGATCGAAACCGCACCGTGGCCATCCGGCCCGAGGATGCGGCGAAAAGATGTGCGACGCACAATATTTTGTCAAGATTTACCTTGCGGCGCAACATTCGCGCCCGCGTTCCGCGCGCGGCTGCGCATAAATTCCCTTCATTAACCGCCGCGTAACTGCATTCCCCTACCGTTCAAGCCTGTGGCCACGAGGCAACAAGCGCGACGGTCGCGTCAAGCTTCGGGAAACGGTTCGAATTTGGGTGTCGCGATGCGTAGAGGCGAAGTCGGGCGTAAGGGTTTGATTTGCGCGCTTTCGGCGCTCGCCTTGACCGCGACGATAGATACGGCGCAAGCGCGGCATTCGCATCGCGCGCGCCATGTCGCCCACGCAAGAGTCTTTCACGGGCATGCGACGGTCCATGTCTCGCGGGGGCGCCACCGCCACGGAATGGTCGCAGTAGCGGGCGGCTATGCGCCCCCCTTCTCCGAAATGGTCGTCGACGCCAACAGCGGCAAGACGCTCGATGCGGTCAACGAGAACGACTTGCGGCACCCGGCCTCGATCACCAAGGTCATGACGCTCTACATGCTCTTCGAGCAGCTCGAGCGCGGCAAGATGACCTTGGAATCCGAAATCCCGGTGTCGGCGCACGCCGCCTCCATGGAGCCGTCCAAGCTTGGCCTGCGAGCCGGATCGACGATCACGGTGGAGAACGCCATCAAGGCGATCGTCACCAAGTCGGCCAACGATATGGCGGTCGCGGTCGCCGAGGCGATCGGCGGCTCCGAGGATCGCTTCTCGGAAATGATGACGGAGAAGGCGCATGCGCTCGGCATGTCGCGCACGCATTACGCCAACGCCTCCGGCCTACCCGACCCCGAGCAGCTGACGACGGCGCACGACCTCATCACGCTCGCTCGCGCCATGTACGATCGCTTCCCGCGCTTCTACGCCTACTTCTCTCTGCCCGCCTTCAACTTCCACGGGCAGACGATCCGCAACCACAATCACCTGCTCGGCCGCGTCGAAGGCATGGACGGCATCAAGACCGGCTACACGCACGCCTCCGGCTCGAACCTGCTGACCTCCGTCAAGCGCGGCAACCGCCGCATCTTCGCCGTGATCCTGGGCGGCCGCAGCGCTGCGGCGCGCGATCACCTGATGGCCGGCCTGATCGAGGATAACATCACCGGCGGCTCGCCGGTCCGCGTCGCCAGCGCCGCCTCCGACGTCGAGGATGTCCGCGGCGAAGCGCGCGAAGCGGAAGCCCGCCACGAAGCGCCGGTCGTCAAAGCCGAGCCTCCCAAGCCGACGCCGGCGGTCGCCGCTTATGCGGCGCCGGTGGTCGAGCGCCCGCGTCCCGCCGTGGTCGCCTCGATCACGCATCAGGCCGCGGACGATCCGACTGCCAGCATCCCGCGCCATAAAACGGTCGCGCTCGACGGCTCGACCCGCTTCGTCACCGCAAACGTCGCGACCGTCACGACCTCCGGGCTGATGCGCTGGGTCGCGGGCCCCGCGGCGCGCAATGCGGCGGCTTCGAAGGCGGCCGCAAACGAGACCCGGCTCGCCAAAGCCGAACCGGCCCGGGACGTTCACGCCGCGAAATCCGATCTCGGCCGGCCGGCCATGGCGAAAACCGGGCTGATGATCCAGATCGGCGCGACCGACGAGGCTGACAAGGCGCACGACCTTCTCGCCCGCGCCAAGTCGCAGCACCCTGCCCTGGCCCGCGCCACGCCGTTTACCGAAAAGGTGCAGAAAGGCTCGGAGACGCTCTATCGCGCCCGGTTCGCCGGATTGACGGAGAGCCAGGCCGACGACGCCTGCAAGTCGCTGAAACGTTCCGGCTTCGCCTGTTTCGCCACAAAAAACTGACGGTTTTGGCAGTCTGTTGCGTTGGAGTTCACGTATGGCGGCGCAGAAGGATGTCCTTGGCCTCGTTCACTTGGGCGGCGAGGTTCGTCGTCCCCCCATGGTCAGGATGCAGTTTCTGCATGAGCGCGCGGTGGGCGCGCGTCACGTCCTCACGCGCGGCGCCCTTCTGAAGCCCCAGGACCTCATAAGCCTCATCCTCGCTCATTTTCCCCGCGCCGCCGCGCCGGCCCCCGCCGTCCGCGTCACCCTCGCCTGCGCCACGCCGGCCGGCGAACCGGCGGTCGAGATACGCCTCTAACAGACGCGCGCCATCGGGGTCCTCCCGGGCGCAAACGGCGGCCAGGGCCTCGCATTCGCTGCGGGTGAGGCTCGCGAGCGCGCGGCCCGCGAAGGAGCCGCCGACGACCCGCCCGGCCATCGCGCCGGTGTCGTGATCGAGCGCCATCTCGATCAGCGCGGAGCGAACCTTCGAGCTTCGCCCGGCGGTCTTCGCGCTCTTTCTAAAGACGCCCGACCAGTGCAGCGTCGAACTGAACCCCAGCAGGTAGAGTCCGAGGCCGGCGAGCCCCACGGCGATTTCGATCTGGCCGCGCAACAGGAGAAGACCCGCGCCGACGAGCGCCGCCGCGCCGCTGCCCTGTTGGATGAGCCGCGCCAACGCCGCAGGGTTGGCGCGCAGAAAGAACCGCGACAGCCACCAAAGCCCGCCGAGCGCCAGCAGCACGAGGATCAGCTGCGGCACGGCTAGCCCATCTGGGACAACAGAAGGCGCGCCGCCGCTTGCCCGTTGTCGGCTTGCCGCTGCAACGCCGCCAGGCCGCCGGAGGCGTAGGCGGCGGCTGCGGCGAGCAGGTCCGCCAGCCGGCCCGGCGCCGTGTGGTCGAAGGCCGCGTACGCCCCGCCCGTCAGCCGCGCGATCTCGCGAAAGGCGATCCCCGCGTTCGCGTCGTCGCCCTCGTGAAACATGAACGCCTTGAGCCCGAGCAGCCCGAGTTCGCCGGCGATGGCGCATAGATCGTCGACCCGTTCTTCCATGGCGTCGCCGACGTAGACGAGCGCGCCGACGCGCGCCTGACTGGTCTCGTTGCGCGCGTGCTCCAGCACGCGGCGGATCTGCGTCTGGCCGCCGCGCGTCGCGATCTTGCTCATCAGATCGCGCAGCCCGGCGCCATCGGCGATGAAGCGCGAGGCGCGGCACTCGGACAGGCCGCGGAAATAGACGAGTTGCACGTCGAGGCCGCCAAGCATCGCCGCCGTCACGAACATGCGGCCCTGCAGCGACTGCGCGAGATCCCACGTCGCCTGCCGGCTCATCGTGGCGTCGAGCGCGAAAATCAGCCGCCCGCGTCCGCTCGTCGCCGGGCGCGCGACCTCGGCGGTCCGCAGGAACGCGTCGACGGCCGACGCCGGCCGGCCCGCGACAATGTTCGTGTCCCGTCTCTGGACCACATCCGCCTCGTCCGTTCCGTTAGCGCTCATAAGATCGGATGCGCGGGCGCAAAGAGCAAGAAGGCGGCGCCCGGACTCGGCGCCGTCCCGAGATCGCCCGCGTTGTCGGCGCTTCGTTAATCACCCCGGCGCACATTGGGCGGAGTCGAGTGGCGTTCGAGGTTGCGTATGCCGTCTTCCACCTTGCAGACCGCCGAAGGCGGAGCGCTGCATCTCTCCGAGTTGCGCACGCAATCCGACCTCTCCGCGGAGCTCGACCTGCTCCTGTGCAGCGGCGGCGGCGACGAGGTGTGGCCCAACGCCTCGACGCGTCGAACGGCGGATGGCGCCGGCGTCGGCCCCGACGACGCGGAAATCTGGTTTTCGTCCACGACGGCGACGAGCCCCGGGCGCTACGGCCGCGCGGCGGCGCGCATGGCGCTCGAGCGCCTGGCCGGCGTCGACGGCGCGCCGATGCCGCTCACAATCTGGTTCAACGGCCTGCGGTCGCAGATCGCGGCCGCCGCCGGCGCCCCCGACGCCGCGGTGCTGCTGGCGCCCTCGCCGCGAGAAGCCGCGTCGCTGGCGCGCTTCATCGCCACGATTCATTTTGGAAGCATTCCCGCGGAAGTCACTGTCGCGGAAACCGAATCCGGACTTGCGGTCGCCCACAGCGATGCGATGGCGCTGCGGGACGCGGAAGGAGCGCCGCTCCCCCAAGCAGCGATCGACGCGCGCGCGCTGACGCTGGCGCGCACGACCTTCGAGCATAGCGGCTGCGTACTGACGTATGCGCTCGACCTCTCCCGCAGCGGCCTCGCCGGGATCAGCCGCGCCGCCGCGCGGCGCATCCGCGATTGGGCGCCCGAGCGCGCGCTGACGGTGGTCGACGCCAGCGACTGGCGCCTGGCGCCCGGCGCTCTCGCCGACGATTTGGCGGCCGGCGCGATGGCGATCGTTTCGGGGTCGCGGTTCCTCGCCGGCCCGGCGCATTGCGCCGCGCTGATCGTGCCGGCGTCGCTGGCGGCGCAGCTTGACGACGCGGCGCCCCGCTTCGACGCCGACGCCGCGGCCGCGCGATTCGATGTGCCCGCGCGCCTGCGACGCCTGTTCGACGGCGGTTTCGAGGCGCTGCTGAACGTCGGCCTCGGCCTGCGATGGACCGCGGCGCTCGCGGAATACGATCGGTACGCCGCCATCCCCGAGCCGACCTGCGGCGCCATCCTCGATGCGTTCTCGCGCAAGGCCCGCGCGCTTGCGGCGCGCTGCGCGTTCCTCGATCTCGAACCGCGCCCGCTCGACGAGGACGATCCGCTGCGCGCGAGCATCCTGACGCTGTTCCCGCGCGACGCGCGCGGCCGCGTTGGCTGGATCGGCGCGAACGCCCTGCGCGCCGGCTTGGCGCTGCCCCGCCCGGCTGTCGCCGGCGACGCGGTTTGCCACGTCGGCGCGCCGGTGCGGGCGGGGGGCGCCGCGGCGCTGCCTCTCTCGGCTTCGGCGCCGATGCTAGCCGATGTCTATGCGCGGATGAGAGCCGGCGTGTCGTTCGAGCGCGCCGTCGCTCCGGTGTTCCGCGACCTCAAGACGCTCTTCGTGAAATGGGGCGCGCTGGCCGGTTAGCGCGCCGACGTCGGGCCGAAGATCCGCTCGAACTCGCGCCGCAGCACGGCGTCGACCTCCGCCATCGCGACGGGGACGCCCAGGTCGACGAGGCTTGTGACGCCAAGATGCGCCTGCGCGACGCCGCAGGGCACGATGCCTTTGAAATGCGTCAGGTCCGGCTCGACGTTGAGCGCCACGCCGTGGAACGTGACCCAGCGGCGCACGCGCACGCCGATCGCGCCGATCTTGTCCTCGGCGGGCGCGCCGTCGAGACCCGGCGCCTTATCGGGCCGCGCCACCCATACGCCGACGCGCCCCTCGCGCCGCTCGCCGCGCACGTTGAACGAAGCCAGCGTCGCGATCATCCAGTCTTCGAGCGCGCAGACATAGGCGCGCAGATCTTCGCGCCGCCGGCGCAGATCGAGCATGGCGTAGGCGACCCTTTGACCGGGCCCGTGATAGGTGTACTGGCCGCCTCGTCCCGAGCGGAACACCGGAAACTGCGCGCTGAGCAGATCGCCGTCCTTGGCCGAAGTGCCGGCGGTGTAGAGCGGCGGATGCTCGACGAGCCAGACACGCTCCGGCGCGCCGCCATCGGCGATCGCGGCGGCGCAAGCCTCCATCTCCTCGACGGCCGCCTCGTAGCCGACTGGCGCGGCGGCGATGGTCCATGCGACCGGCGCGCCCGGCGATGTGGGCCGGAATGCGCGATCGGTTTCGGCGCAGAGCGTCAAGCCTGTCTCCTATCGCCCGCTGCTTCGTGGCGCCGCTCGCCCGCAACGTGGAGAAACGTCGCACCCTTGTCAGCGGAAAGTCCTTTTGTTACCACCCGCGCGCTTGTCGCCGGCGCGCCGGAGACATAGGCGGTCGTGGCGGAATTGGTAGACGCGCTAGCTTGAGGTGCTAGTTCTTTAACCGGAGTGGAGGTTCGAGTCCTCTCGACCGCACCAAACGAGCGAGGGCTCCGCCGTCCCACGCTCGATCGACGGGCGCCCGTGCGGCGTCGTTTTGGCTGACGCGCGGGGCGCGTCTCGCGTCCGGCATGCGACGGGTCGGCAAGCGCGACAGGTCGGCAGGCGGGTCGTCGATGGATCAACGCACGGAAAAAGAAAAGATGCTCGCCGGCGAGTTGTACCTCGCCGATGCTCCTGAGCTTGTTGCCGACGTTCACCGCGCCGGCGCATGGATGGATCGCTACAACGGCGTCCGCGCCCGCTCGCAAGCGGAACGACAGGCGCTGTTGACGGAGATCTTCGCCGAAGTCGGCGCGGGCGTGGATATTCGGCCGCCGTTCCATTGCGACTACGGCTACAACATCCGTGTGGGGGCGAACGTCTTCATCAATTTCAATTGCGTGATTCTCGATGTCGTCGCGGTCGCGATCGGCGAGAAGACGCAGATCGGCCCCGGCGTGCAGATTCTCACCGCCGACCATCCGCGCGATCCGGTCCTGCGCGCGCAGATGCTGGAGTTCGGACGACCGGTCTCGATCGGCGCAAACGTCTGGATCGGAGCCGGCGCTCTCATACTGCCGGGCGTCAGGATCGGCGACGACGCGCTGATCGGGGCCGGAAGCGTCGTCACGCGCGACGTGCCGCCGGGCTGCACGGTCTACGGCAACCCCGCCCGCGCGCCGCGCTGACCGTATCAGGCGAGCGCGACCTCAGATCGGCCGGTCGCCTAGACGCGCGACGACGACGAGGCGCTTGACCTCGCCGTTGAGGAACGCCTGCAAGAAGGCGTTGTAGTCGCGGAAGGACACGCAGCCGTTCGAATCGCCCTTGGGGCCGAGCATGAACGTATGCGCAAGAAGCCCCACGCGACCGTAGACGCTGCCGCCGTCGGCAGGCGTGAGGCGCAGCGCGCGCACGCCGTGAAACAATTGTTCGCGCAAGGTGAGATCGTACAGATGCGGCGGCGTCGGGCCGCGATTGGGCGTGCTGACGTAGCGCGGATCGTCGAGCAGCGCGCCGAGACCGGAGTGCGCTTCGAGCCGCGCGCCGCTGGGCATGTAAACCATGCGCGCGGAAATATCGTAGATCGCCGTCTGCCGGTCGACGGCGGCCGGCGGACTTGCCGCGATGCGCGGCTGCGGCGCGTCGAGAATGCCGCCGTTCGCCGGCGCATAGGCGAGCACCGGTCCAGCCGGCTGCTGGCCGCCCCCCTGGGAGCCGCCGAACAGCCGCTCTAGGAAATTGCGGTTGTCGGGTTGCTGCTGCACGACGGTCGCGCCCGTCGTGGTGAGTCGCGCGACCTGGCGGCGGGGCGCGCGTGGCGCGAGCGGGGCTTGCGCCGCGCGCAGTTCCGGCGGTCTGGGAATCGGCGTCGGCGCGGCGTCGACAGTTTTCGGCGCGCTCGCAAGCGGCGGAAGATCTTCTTCGAGTTTCGCCGTCACCGTCGGCGCGTCCGAACTCTGCGGCGTCTCGACGACCGCGAAGTCTGACGCGTCCGTCGGCTGGAAGGTCGAGGCGGGCGGCGCATCCGGCGCGTTCGGACCCGGCGCAAAACGGGCGCGCGTAAATCTTAGCGAATAGGAGGGATCAAAGAGCGCGCTATACGCGTTCACAGCAACAACGGGTGGAACTGGCGGGGCCGGCTGAGGCTTTGGCGCCTGAGGTGAAAGAATCGTGTCGGGCTGTGTAGCCGACGCGAGGCGTATATGGGAGGGATACGCACTGTAGGCGTCGATCATCCACGCGCCCGTGGTGACGACAGCGGCGAGAATTGCGGCGCCGGAAATCAGACGCGGGGAGATTCGACGGTTTAAGCGATCACTGTCAAAAGCGGCGAATTCGTCCGGCGCATCGATGGCGTAGGTCATCAGGTCCGCTTCCGCAAAAGCCGCTTCGCTCTCACAAGCTTTGCTGGCTGGTCAGCTTGCGCCGATCGCCATGGCAAGGCCTGTTGGCCTTTATAAGGCCCGTTTTGGTTAATCGCCGATAAAGGCCGCAAAGACAAGAGCGTTCGATTTTGGCGCGGCAGGCTCAAGCATAGCCGTTGGATCCGTATGGCGATTTCAAGCATCCCCGCTTCTATTGCCTCGCGCGTACGCCTCTATAGCGTCAAATTTGAAGCGAAGCGCCGACGCCTTTCAGTGTGTAGCGCGTGGTCGCGGCCGTCGTATCCCGCGAAAAAAGCGCCATAAGCGGAACAATCGGCGATTCCCCCATTAACGAGCCGTTACGATCTGGGTTATAGTTTCCGGCAATGACGTTCCGAACGCCATTTCCCGGGGCCTGGAGGCCGGTCGTTTGCGCCGTCGCCGCAGGCGTCGTCGTCGCTTCCTGTAGCGCCGCCGTGCCGGTCGCCGGCCAACGCGTGTCGTCGGCACAGCCGCATAAGAGCCAATTCCAAGCAATATACCCGCATGACTTTCCCATTCACGGGATCGACGTGTCCAAATATCAGGGCGATATCGACTGGAGGGCCGTGCGGGCGAGCGGCGTCCAATTCGCCTACATCAAAGCGACGGAAGGCGGCGACCGCGTCGATTCGAAGTTCCGGCAGAATTGGGAGGGCTCCAAGGCGGCCGGCGTCCAGCGCGGCGCTTATCATTTTGCCTATTGGTGCCGCACGCCCCAGGAGGAGATGGCGAATTTCGTCAACACTGTGCCGCCCGAAGCCGACGCGCTGCCGCCGGTGCTCGACGTCGAGGCGACGCCAACGTCGCGGACCTGCCGCAAGGTGCTGCAGCGTGGCGAGACGATCGCGCGCATGCGCGAAATGCTGCAAACGATGGAGCGAGTCTATCACAAGCGGCCGGTCATCTACAGCACCGTCGATTTCTATCAGGCCATCCTCCACCCGAGCGAACTCGAGGATTACCCGATCTGGATCCGCTCGACGAAATATTCGCCGCCGGTGAAATACGGGAGCCGGAACTGGCATCTCTGGCAGTACCAGTCCGATGCGCGCGTGCCGGGCATTCAGGGCTATGTCGACCGCAACGCCTTCCACGGCGACCAGAAGCAATGGCTCGCCTTTGCGGGGGGTCGCCTCGAGGGGCCGGTTACCGCCTATGCGCAGGTTGAAACGACCACTCCGGTGGTGACGGCGTCGATTCCCGGCGCTGTCGCCGCGCCACGTTCCGACGCGCTCGTGCCGCCCGGCGCCATTGCCGGCCTGCGGCGTCCCTCGCCCGACGACGCGGGCGACGACGAGTAGCTCGCCCACGTTCGCGCTCGCAGCGTCCGGCTGTTGCGACCCTGCTGCGACTAACTCTCGGCGTCTTGACTTCCAACGCGCGCCGTCGCTAGGCACGCGGCGGAGGCGCGCATGCTCAAGGTCTGGGGACGCATCAATTCCGTCAACGTGCAGAAGGCGATGCTCTGCGTCGAAGAACTCGCGCTCCCCTATGAGCGCGTCGACGCCGGCATGCATTTCGGCGTGACGAAGACGCCGGACTACCTGGCGATGAACCCGAACGCCCGCGTGCCGACCATCGACGACGACGGATTCGTGCTGTGGGAGTCGAACGCGATCGTGCGCTACCTTGCCGCGAAACATTCCGCCGGCCGCTTGTGGCCGACCGATCCGCAGGCGCGCGCCGATGTCGACCGCTGGATGGACTGGCAGCAGACGTCCCACAATCCGCCGCTGACCACGCTGTTCTGGGGGCTCGTGCGGTCGCCGGGCGCCATCGCGCCAAAGGATCTCGACGAGGCGAAGGCCGCGATGGTCGACCTGATGGCCATGCTCGACGCGCGGCTGGAGAGCCGCGCCTGGATCGGCGGCGAGACCTTCACGATGGGCGATTGCGTGCTCGGGCCCGCCCTGCACCGCTGGCGCAACATTCCCCTCGACCGCGAACCGCGACCGAACGTGGAGCGTTATTACGCCGCCCTCATGCGGCGCCCGGCGTCGGCGAAGGTGCTGACGCTTCCGCTGACGTGACGCGCGGTCGGTCGAGGGATCATGGCGAACGCAATTCCCATTCTTGAAGCCAACGGCGCGCGTATGCCGGCGATCGGTCTCGGCACCTCGCGCATCACCGGGGCGGACGCCGTCCGGACGGTCGAGACGGCGCTCGCCGTCGGATATCGCCACATCGACACGGCCGTGATGTATGGCAACGAGACGGAACTCGGCCAAGGATTGAAGTCCGCCGGACTGTCGCGCGACGAGGTGTTCGTCACGACGAAAGTGCTTCCCGGCGACCTCGGCGACGGCGATCTGCAGAAATCCGCCGCCGGCAGTCTGAAACGGCTCGGCCTCGATCGCGTCGACCTGCTGCTCATCCACTGGCCCAATGCGGCGATTCCGCTGCGCGTCTCGATCGCCGCGCTCTGCGACGCCCAGGCCAAAGGCATGACGCGCGCCATCGGCGTCGCCAATTTTCCCAGCGCCATGCTCGACGAAGCGGTGGCGCTGGCGTCGCAGCACGGACAGAAGCTCGCCTGCAATCAGTGCGAATATCATCCGCGGCTCGACCAGACGAAACTTCTCGCCGCCTGTCGCAAGCATGGGATTCCGCTGGTGGCCTATTGCCCGATCGGCCAGGGCGGCGTGCTTGGCGACCCGACGATCGAAACGATCGCGCGCCGGCTCGGCAAGACGCCCGCGCAGGTCGTCATGCGCTGGCACATGCAGCAGCCGGGCGTGGCGGCGATCCCGCGCTCGCGCGAGCGCGCGCACCTCGCCGAGAACATCGATGTCTTCGACTTTGCGCTGAGCGACGACGACATGCGCGCTGTTGCGGGCCTCGCCACCGCCGATGGCCGCATCATCCGCCCGTCGAGCGCGCCGCGCTGGGATTAAGCCGGCCGCAACGCTTCGCCGCTAATGAAGTCGGCGGAGCCCCAGCGTGTTTTTCGTCGCATCGAAACTGTTCTGGATCGTCGCATCGCCGGCAAGCCTCGTCGCGCTGGCGCTCGTCGCCGGCCTAGCGGCCCTGGCGGCGGGGCGCGCGCGCGCCGCCCGCGTTCTGCTCGGCGTCGGCGTCGGCGTCTACCTGCTCTGCGCCTTCGGACCCCTGGAAGGTCTCTTGGCGCGTCCCCTGGAAGACCGCTTCCCTCGACCCGCCGCGGACGCGGCCGCGCCCGACGGAATCATCGTGCTTGGCGGCGGCATGGACGAGACGGTGTCGGAAGCGCGTCACGCGCTCGTGCTGGGCGAATATGGGTCGCGCATGAGCGAAGCCGTCGCGCTCGCGCGCCGCTACCCGACGGCGCGCATGATCTTCACCGGCGGCAACGGCGATCTCGTGGCGCATGCGACGAGCGAAGCCGATGTCGCGCGGCGCTTCTTCGAAGCGCTCGGCGTGGCGGCGGGGCGATTCCAGTACGAGGATCGCTCGCGCAACACCGACGAGAACGCCCGCTTCACGCGCGACCTCGTGCGGCCCAAGCCCGGCGAACGATTCTTTCTCGTCACCTCGGGCTTCCATATGCCGCGCGCCATCGGCGTCTTCCGCAAGGCGGGCTTCAACGTCGTCGGCTGGCCCGCCGACTATATGATGGGCGGTTCGCAAAGCGATTTCTGGCGTCCGCGCCTCGATCCCGCGCAATCGCTGGCCCGCGTCGACACCGCCGCGCGCGAATGGATCGGCCTCCTCGCCTATCGGCTGACCGGCAAGACCGACACGCTGCTGCCGGCGCCGTGAGGCTCACTCGGCGCGCGGAAGCCCGAGGCGCCAGACGCCGCGAAAATCGTCGGGGTCGGCCGGCTTGCCCTTGCGATAGATGACGAGGCGGCCTTGCCGGGCCAGGCCGATCGACGCGGCGCGCACATGCGTCAGCCATCGCCGCCAGGCGAGATCGTCCTCGCCGCGCGCCGCCCCGAACGCCCTGGCGACCTGCATCGGATCGATGCTCTTGCCCGGCGCCACGTCCGCGCAGAGGCGCAGGATCGTCGCTTCGAGCGAGAGACGCTCGTCGGCGCTTGGTTTTGGATCGGGCTCAGGGCTCATGCGCCGGACATGCGACGCGCGCGGCGCGCGGTCAAGCCGCGCCGTGGCTCGCGTCAAAATGCGGCCCGCGCGCCAGCCTCTGTGACCGCTGGGCCGCGTGGACAGCGCCCGGACCGGCACTTATCATCCCGTTCCTCGCGAAAAGGATGACAGCATGGGCATGATGATCGCCGTTGTCGCGCAAGGCGCAATGGGCGCCGGCGTCGGCGCGCGGCTTGTCCAAGGCGGCGCGCGCGTGCTGACCTCGCTCGAAGGCCGCGGCGAAGCGAGCGCCGGACGCGCCAAGGAAGCCGGCATGATCGCCGTCTCGGACGCCGGCCTGCTCGACGCCGAGATGATCCTGTCGATCGTGCCGCCGGGCGACGCGCTGGCCTTCGCGCAGCGCATGGCGCCGCATCTGAAAGCCGCGAAATCGAAGCCGCTCTTCGCCGATTGCAATGCGGTCTCGCCGGTCACCGTGCGCGAGATCGCCGCCGTGATCGCGCCGACCGACGCGCCCTTCGTCGATGCGGGCATCATCGGCGCGCCGCCGCGCAAGGACGCCGAGGGACCGACCTTCTACGCCTCCGGGCCGCACGCCGCGCGCTTCGCCGCGATCGACGACTACGGGGTCGTCGTGCGCGCGATGGAGGCGCCGATCGGCGCGGCCTCCGGTCTCAAGATGTCCTATGCGGGCGTCACCAAGGGGACCACCGCGATCGGTTCGGCGATGATGCTGGCGGCGACGCGCGCGGGCGCCGCCGAGGGCCTGCGCGACGAACTCGCGGAAAGCCAGCCGGCGCTCACGCCGTGGTTCGAGCGGCAGATCCCGGGCATGAGCCAGAAGGCCTACCGCTGGGTCGCCGAGATGCGCGAGATCGCCGAATTCGTCGGCGAGGATCCCGCGGCGGCCGCGATGTTCGAGGCGATCGCCAAGTTCTACGAGCGCATCGCCGCCGACGAGCAAGGTGGGAAAGCCGAGACCGGCGCGCTCGCGCGCTTTCTCGCGCAAAAGCCGCAGCGCTGATCCTGACCTCATACCGGAGTATTTCATGACACGATGGACGTTGGCGCTCCTGGCGAGCATGGCCTGGATCGGCGCCGCCGGCGCGCAGCAATTGCCGAGCACGATGCGGCTCGTCGTGACGTTCCCGCCGGGCGGAACGGTCGATGTGCTGGGCCGCCTTGTCGCGAACCAGATGGGCAAGGAAGGCGCCTCCGGCCTCATCGTCGACAACCGGCCGGGCGCCAACTCGATAATCGGCAATGAATTCGCGGCGCGATCCGCGCCCGATGGGGGCGTATCGCTGATGGTGGCGAACTCGTTCCTCATCACGTCGGTCGTGCGCCAACTGCCCTACGATCCGTTGAAGAGCTTCGACCCGCTGTGCAAGCTCGTGGACTCGCCGCTGGTGATCGCCGTCGGGGCCGACGCGCCCTACCGGACGCTTGCGGATTTTGTCGCCGCCGCGAAGGCGAAGCCGGGAACCCTGACGAACGCGGCGATTGGCCCTGCGACGGCGCAGCGCGTCGCCATCGAGATGGTCAAGAGGGCCGCCGGCGTTGACGTCAATTTTGTCCCGTACGGCACCAACGCGCTCGCGATCAACGCGCTGCTCGCAGGCGACATCACGAGCGTGACCGTCAACATCGCCGATGTCGCCGGCATGCTCGCCGACCATCGCGTGCGCCTGCTGGCGACCCTGTCGGACGCGCGGATCGACGGCTATCCGGAGACGCCGACCCTGCGCGAGAGCGGCTACGACGTCGCCTACGCCGTGTGGTTCGGCCTGATGACGCCGGCCAAGACGCCGCCGGCGATCCTCGATCGTCTCTCCGCAATGGTGACGAAGGCGATGCAGTCGCCCGACCTGCGGGCGAAGCTCAAACCGCTCGCATTCTATCCGGCGGTCAGCTGCGGCGCGCCGTTCGGCGCCTTCCTGCAATCGGAATTCGACGCGACGAAGCGCATCGTGCAGGAGGCCGGGATCAAGATGGAATGAGCGTTTCGACGCGCTACGCGAATTCGAGGATCGCTGCGTCGACGGCGAGCGACTCGCCGACCGCGCAGAACAGGCTCTTAACGACACCGTCGCGTTCGGCGCGCAACACGTTCTCCATCTTCATCGCCTCGACGATGCAGAGCGGGTCGCCCGCCCCGACCGCGTCGCCCGGCTTCACGAAAAGCGCTTTGACGAGACCGGGCATCGGACACACAAGCGTCTTCGTCGCGTCGTCCTTGCGTCGCGGCGGCGTCAAGGCTGCGAGCGCGGCCTCGCGTCGCGTATAGACGCGCGCGGCGACGGTCATGCCGCGCCAGGACAATTCGACGCCGTTCAGAATCGGCTTGGCCCGGCAGGAGACCGATTCGCCATCGACTTGGCCGCGCCAGACAGGCTCCAGCGGCGTCCAGCCGGATACGATCCGGCGCGGCGCGGCGGCCTCGCTCTCGAAGCGCAGGATGATTTCGTCGCCGTCTTCCTCGACTCTGACATCGTGGCGCGCATCGCCGAGCAGCACCGTGCGGTCGCGCAGAAAAACGATCGGGTCGCGTGTGCGCAACTGGCCGGAGATCAGGCGCTTGCGGCGGTTGAGCGTGTGATCGACCGCGGCGGCGACGCAGGCGAGCGTCAACGCGTCGGCGCCTTCGACCGCGCGCGTGACGAAGCCCTGTGGAAACTCCTCTGCGATGAGCCCGGTCGAAAGCGCGCCGCTTTTCCATCGCGGAAGCGCCATCAGCGCCGACAGGAACGGAACGTTGTGCCGGATGCCTTCGATGACGAATTCGTCGAGGGCGCGGGCGTGCGCCTCGACGGCGGCGGCGCGGTCGGGCGCGTGCGTCACGAGCTTGGCGATCATCGGATCGTAGTAGATCGAGATCTCGCCGCCTTCCTCGACGCCGCCGTCGACGCGCGTCACGGCGGCGTCGCTGGTTCCGGCCGCGGGCGGCCGGTAGGTCGTGAGCCGGCCGGTCGACGGCAGGAAGCCGCGCGAGGGATCTTCGGCGTAGATGCGGCTTTCGACCGCCCACCCGCGCATGGTCACATCGGCCTGTTTGAACGCGAGCGGTTCGCCGTCTGCGATGCGGATCATCTGCTCGACGAGATCGAGACCCGTGACGAGTTCGGTGACGGGGTGCTCGACCTGCAAGCGCGTGTTCATCTCGAGAAAATAGAAGCTCTTGTCCTGCGCGGCGACGAACTCGACCGTGCCCGCGCTGTCGTAGCCGACGGCCTTGGCGAGCGCGACGGCCTGCTCGCCCATGGCCTGGCGGGTCGCCTCGTCGAGCAGCGGCGAGGGCGCCTCCTCCAGCACCTTCTGGTTGCGTCGCTGCACCGAGCATTCGCGTTCGCCGAGGTAAACGACCGCGCCATGCTTGTCGCCGAGCACCTGGATTTCGATGTGCCGCGGATCGACGATGAACTTTTCGATGAACATGCGATCGTCGCCGAACGAGGCGGCCGCTTCCGAACGCGCCCGCTCGAAACCTTCCGCGACCTCTCCGCTCGTCTGCGCGACGCGCATGCCTTTGCCGCCGCCCCCGGCGGAGGCCTTCAGCATGACCGGAAAGCCGATCTCTTCGGCGATGCGCACGGCGTGCTCGGCGTCGGCGATGACGCCCAAAAAGCCCGGCACCGTCGAAACGCGCGCGGCGTGCGCCGCTTTCTTCGATTCGATCTTGTCGCCCATCGCCGCGATGGCGGCGGCGTTGGGTCCGATGAACACGACGCCGCGCGAGTCGAGCGCCCGCGCAAACGCGGCGCGCTCGGAGAGGAAGCCGTAACCGGGGTGCACGGCCTCGGCGCCGCTGCGCGCGCAAGCCTCGAGGATCGCGTCGATGTTCAGATACGATTGCGCGGCGGGCGCCGGACCGATGGCGACCGCTTCGTCCGCCATGGCGACATGCAGCGCGTTGCGATCCGCCTCTGAATAGACGGCGACGGTCGCGACGCCCAGGCGCTTCGCCGTGCGGATGATGCGGCAGGCGATCTCGCCGCGATTGGCGATCAGGATCTTCTTGAACATGCGGCCCTCGGACGACGGCGAGGCAAAAAGCCCGGTCGTCTTCCGTTTCCTAAGCGAGCGCCGGCGCAGCGTCCATTCGTCTTCGGGCGACGGTCAGGCCACCATCGCGCGCGCGTCGTCGACACCGCTCCAGCCGCGGGCCGCCCGCGCCCGGGCCGCCGCGACGAGCCAGAGCGGCGTGCGGTGCGCTTCGGCCAGCACGTTGACGAGCGCGGCGAGGCCGTTGAGGCTCGCCGCCGCGTCGGCGCGCGAGATGAGCCACTCGGCTTGCGTCTCGTTGACGACGCCGGTGGGCCGCGCCTGCCAAACGACGTGGTCCGTGATCGCCTCGACAAAAAACTCGGTCCATTCTGCGCAGCCTTTCGGGCAGGCGCGCTCCAATGCAAAAAGCGCGTCGGCTTCTTCGCGGCTGACGAAGCCTTCGGCGAAAACCTCGCGGCGAAGCGCCGCTACGTCGTCCGCATTGATCGCGCCGCGCGCGGCAATCGCCAGAACGGCGGCGCGGCCGCGGTCCATTTCCTTTGCCATTTCGTTTCTCCGTTCGAAAGACATTCGACGCCCACTGTTAGGATGAACGCGTGTTGATCCGCGTTCTTGATGGCGTTTACCCTGCGCTCATGCCCGTTGCCGGGGTATGAATCCGCCCGCGGCGATGCGGCGCAGGGTTAAACGGGGGGCAAGAAGCGTGGTTGCCCGAAGCTGAACGCTCTGATCCGGCCAAGGGAGCTTGCCGGCGAGTCCCGCCTACAACGGGATGTTGTCGTGCTTCTTCCAGGGGTTCTCCAGTTCCTTGTGGCGAAGCATGGCGAGCGCGCGGGCGATGCGCGGGCGCGTCGCCCGCGGCAGGATGACATCGTCGATGTAGCCGCGCTCGGCCGCGACGAAGGGCGACAGGAACCGCGCTTCGTATTCCTTCGTGCGGGCGGCGATCTTCTCCGCATCCTTGATCTCGGGGCGGAAGATGATCTCGACCGCGCCCTTCGCGCCCATCACGGCGATCTGCGCCGTCGGCCACGCGTAATTGACATCGCCGCGCAGATGCTTCGAGGCCATCACGTCATAGGCGCCGCCGAACGCCTTGCGCGTGATGATCGTCACCTTCGGGACGGTCGCCTCGCCATAGGCGAACAGCAGTTTCGCGCCATGCTTGATGAGGCCGCCATATTCCTGCGCGACGCCCGGCAGGAATCCCGGCACATCGACGAAGGTGACGATCGGAACGCCGAAGGCGTCGCAGAAGCGAACGAAGCGCGCCGCCTTGCGCGAGGCGTCGCTGTCGAGCACGCCGGCGAGCGTCATCGGCTGGTTGGCGACGACGCCGACCGGCCGCCCCTCGATCCGCCCGAAGCCAACCACGATGTTGCGCGCATGCGCTTCCTGAATTTCGAAGAAATCGCGCTCGTCGACAACCTTGGTGATGAGTTCGCGAATGTCGTAAGGCGTGTTCGGACTATCCGGGACGAGCGTGTCGAGCGAGGCGTCCTCGCGCTCCGCCTCGTCGAACGAAGGCCATTCCGGCGCTGCGTCGCGGTTGGAGGACGGCAGGAAGTCGATCAGCCGCCGCATCTGAAGCAAGGTTTCCACGTCGCTGTCGTAAGCGCCGTCGGCGATTGACGACTTCGTCGTATGGACCCTCGCGCCGCCGAGTTCTTCGGCCGTGACCGTCTCGTTCGTCACCGTCTTCACGACATCGGGACCGGTCACGAACATGTAGCTCGTGTCGCGGACCATGAAGATGAAATCCGTCATCGCGGGCGAATAGACGTCGCCGCCCGCGCACGGCCCCATGATGACCGAGATCTGCGGAATGACGCCGGAGGCCAGGACGTTGCGCTGAAACACTTCGGCGTAGCCGCCGAGCGCGGCGACGCCTTCCTGGATGCGCGCGCCGCCGGCGTCGAACACGCCGACGATGGGCGCGCCGTTGCGGAGCGCCATGTCCTGCACCTTCATGATCTTCTGCGCATGGGTCTCGCTGAGCGATCCGCCGAAGACCGTGAAGTCCTTGGCGTAAACGTAGACGACGCGTCCGTTGACCGTTCCCCAGCCCGTCACGACGCCGTCACCGGGGATTTTTTCGCCCTTGTCCATGCCGAAGTCGACGGCGCGATGCTGGACGAACATGTCGAACTCTTCGAACGATCCGTGATCGAGCAGAACCTCGATGCGCTCGCGCGCCGTGAGCTTGCCGCGCGCGTGCTGGCTCTGCATGCGCGTAAGGCCGCCGCCAAGCCGGGCGCCGGCGCGGCGCGCTTCGAGGGCGGCAAGGATGTCTTTCATTGGATTCGATCCACAAAGCGGTTTTTCGAGCTTATACGCTGCGGCCCCGTCGTCCCATGGGCGCCTTAAAAACATATTGAATATGTTCTTTAGGAACGAAGGGCTGTTGAAAGATGTAATTTATCGCCATATACGGATTGCGCGAACGGCGTGCGCCTTCGCAACGCAGGCGGCCGCCGCAATGACCGACGAGATACGCGAACTGACGCAACGCTTGAACGCGCGACTGGCGCCGCTGGCGGCGGAGGACAGGCTCGTCGCCCTGCGCGACGCCCTGCCCGGCCGCATCGTCTTCACCACCAGCTTCGGCCTCGAAGACCAAGCTGTCACGCGCATGATCGCGGAAGCCGGTTTGGACGTCGATTTCGCCACCCTCGATACGGGCCGCCTCTTTCCCGAAACCTACGATGTATGGGCGCGGACCGAAGAGATGTATGGCGTGCGCGTCGCATCCCTTCACCCGAACGCCGGCGCGATTGAGACCCTGATCGCAAAGCAGGGCGTCAACGGCTTCTATTATTCGGTCGAGGCGCGCAAAGCCTGCTGCGGCGTGCGCAAAGTCGAGCCCTTGGCGCGCGCGCTCGCCGGCGCGCAGGCCTGGATCGCGGGTTTGCGCGCCGATCAGTCGGACGATCGCGGCGCGACGCCCTGCGTCGCCTACGACGACGCGCGCGGCCTCATCAAGCTCAGCCCGATCGTCGATTGGCCGCGGCAGCGCGTCGCCGACTATGTCGCCCGCCACGCCATTCCCGTCAGCCCTCTGCACGACCGCGGCTTCCTGTCGATCGGCTGCGCGCCCTGCACGCGCGCGGTGCGTCCCGGCGAATCGGAGCGCGCCGGCCGCTGGTGGTGGGAAGACGAAGCCAAGAAGGAATGCGGCCTGCATGTCGCGCCGGACGGCCGCCTCGCGCGCGCGGAAGGCGCATGATGCTGACGCATCTCGACGCGCTGGAGGCCGAAAGCATCCAGATTTTCCGCGAGGTCGTCGCGACCTGCGAAAAGCCCGTGCTGCTCTATTCGATCGGCAAGGATTCGGCGGTGCTGCTTCATCTCGCGATGAAAGCGTTCCATCCCACCAAGCTGCCGTTCAAAGTGCTGCACGTCGACACGACGTGGAAGTTTCGCGAGATGATCGCCTTTCGCGACCGGATGGCGAAAGAACTCGGCCTCGACCTCATCGTTCACACCAACGAGGATGGCGTTAAGGCGGGGATCAATCCGATCGCCTCGGGCTCGCGCCTGCATACGGACGTGATGAAGACGCAGGCGCTGAAGCAGGCGCTCGATAAACACAAGTTCGACGCCGCCTTCGGCGGCGCGCGGCGCGACGAGGAGAAGTCGCGCGCCAAGGAGCGCGTGTTTTCCCTGCGCTCGGCCGAGCATCGATGGGACCCCAAGAACCAGCGGCCCGAGCCCTGGCGGCTCTACAACACGCGCAAACGTCCCGGTGAAAGTTTTCGGGTGTTTCCGCTGTCGAATTGGACCGAGGCCGATGTATGGGACTACATCGCGCGCGAAAACATTCCGGTCGTGCCGCTCTATTTCGCCGCGCCGCGTCCGGTCGTCGCCCGCGACGGCGCGCTCATCATGCGCGACGACGAGCGCTTGCCGCTTCTGCCCGGCGAGGTCGTGCAAACCCGCATGGTGCGTTTCCGCACGCTGGGCTGCTATCCGCTGACGGGCGCCGTCGAGAGCGACGCCACGACGCTGCCCGAGATCATCGCCGAGATGCGCGCGTCGCGCGCCTCCGAGCGTCAGGGCCGCATCATCGATCACGATGGGTCCGGCTCGATGGAAGCGAAGAAGCAGGAAGGCTACTTCTGATGCACGGCGCATTGACGAGATCGGCGCCGGAGACCGTCGCGCCGGCGCCCCGCGCGACATCGCTGCTGCGATTCTTCACCTGCGGCTCGGTCGATGACGGCAAGTCGACCCTGATCGGCCGCCTGCTTTACGACACCGGCTCGGTCTTCGAAGACCAGATCGAGGCGCTGGAGCGCGACAGCAAGAAGTTCGGCACGCAGGGCGAGCAGTTGGATTTTGCGCTGCTGCTCGACGGCCTCTCTGCGGAGCGCGAGCAAGGCATCACCATCGATGTCGCCTACCGCTACTTCTCGTCGAAATCCCGCGCGTTCATCGTCGCCGATACGCCCGGTCACGAGCAGTATACGCGCAACATGGCGACCGGCGCCTCGACCGCCGAACTCGCCATCATCCTGATCGATGCGCGCAAAGGCGTCTTGGCGCAGACGCGCCGTCACTCCTACATCGTGTCGATGCTGGGCGTGCGCGACATCGTGCTCGCCGTCAATAAAATGGATCTCGTCGGATTCGATCGAGCGACGTTCGAGCGGATCGTCGCCGAGTATGGCGAGGCGGCCGCTGCGCTCGGCTTCGGGTCGATCGTCGCCATCCCCATGTCGGCGCGCGACGGAGACAACGTCACGTCCCGGTCCGCGCAGACATCCTGGTATGGCGGCCCAACGTTGCTCGAACACCTCGAGCGTGTCGCGCCGCGCATCGTCGATCGCGACCGGGCGGCCTTCGCCATGCCCGTGCAATGGGTCAATCGGCCGAACCTCGATTTCCGCGGCTACGCCGGCACGATCGCGGCCGGGAGTCTCAGGCCTGGCGACGCCGTCGTCGCCCTGCCGGGCGCGCGGGCGTCGCGCGTCGCGCGTATCGTCACGGCGAACGGCGATCTCGACGAAGCGCGCGCCGGCCACGCCGTCACCGTCACGCTCGACGACGAAATCGACGTGTCGCGCGGCGACGTGCTCGCCGCCGTCTCGCATCGTTTGTCGCCGCGCCGCTCCCTGGTGGCGCGCGTGCTCTGGATGATCGACGATCCCCTGTCCGCCGGACGCGACTACCTCATCCGGCAGGCGACGGCGAGCGCCAACGTTCGCGTGACGGCCGTGCATCACGCCATCGATGTGGAGAGTTTCGCCGAGCGGCCGTGCGCGGCGCTCGCGATGAACGAGATCGGGCTGGTTTCGCTCGCCAGCGACAAGGCGCTGATCGTTTCCACCGAGCCGGACGATCGCGACTTCGGCGTCTTCATTCTCATCGACCGGCTGACCGATCAGACCGCGGGATTGGGCGTCATCGATGTCGCGGCCATGGCCGCGCGGGCGGCCCCGTCGGGCGCCGCGCCGGCCGCGCCGGTGACGCTCGCCGACCGTTTGCGCGCGGAAGCCGGCGCGCCCGGATCGTCGGAGCGAGCGGCCTTCCTTCGCATGACGGTCGAAGAAGGCGCGATCGCGTTCGGTCTCGGCGCGATCGCCGGCGTGCTCGCGGGCGATGTCTCGGCCGGCGTCGCCGTCGCCGCGCTTGGTCTCGTCGCCCGCGCCGCCCTGCAGATCTGGCGGCTCGCCCGCGCCGCGGCGGCCGCCGACGTCAACGAAAGCGGCGGCGGCATTTAGCTGGCCTGCGGCGGCCCCAGCAGTGCGGCGGCCGCCTCCATCTCGCGCCAGCGCCGCGCGCGGCGCCCCATCGCCTCGGCGTCCTCGCCCCAATGACGCATCTGATAGTCCTCGTCGACATGCGCGGCGGTCCACGCATCCTGCGCGTTCAGGCGCCCGCGCCAAACGGCGATCGGAAGCAGGGCCGATCCCGTGAGGCTTGTCATGGACGACAGCGCCGCAAGCGTCAGCGGATCGCGCGCTTGCTCGACCATTCCGCGGATCGCTCCGATGGCCTTGTCGGGCTGGGTCACGAAGGTCACGCCTTCGGACAGGATGAAAAGCGCGCCGAGGTCGTCGCGCGCCCAGTCGAGCGTCGGGTCCCAGGCGTCGCGTTGCGCCGCGACGAGGCTCTCCGGCTCGCCCGCGCGGTAGCATAGAAGATCGGACCCCGCGTATTTGACGATGTCTTCGCGCACCGCGTCCATGGCGTGCGCAACGCCGTCGAGCGCCGAATTGACGAGACGCGTGACGGGCATGGCGGCGGGATCGATCAGCTCGCGCTGAGCCTCCCACTCCTCGGCGAGGAGCGTCGCCGCCTCCTGCGTCGGCAAAACCAGCGGCGCGCCGCCCGGCGAACGCGCGCCCCGGCCGTCCAGCGTGAGCGCGAAGCCGTTCTCGCGCGGCTCGACAGCGACGGTCTTATAAAAACGCGCCGGCAGTTTGCGATTGAGATCGCGTCGCGCCATGGCCACGGGATCGATCGCCTCTCCGGCCTTCGACTCGGGAGTCTTGCTCAAGTCCTCGCGCATGCCGCCGATGTAGGCGACGCCTTGATGCGGCGCCAGACCGCAGCCGGAAAGATTGCCCGTCCCGTCCGCGATCTTTACGGTCGCGCCTGCAAATTTGGAGGACACGATGACGAAGGCTTGGGCTGCCGCAACGGCGGCGTTGGCGACGATGATCGCGACATCGGCTGCTGTGGCGCAAACCAAGGTCCGCGTCGGCAACGTCAACACCGTCAGCGACGTTGGAATCTACATCGCGGACCAGAAGGGCTTCTTCAAGGAGGAAGGCCTCGATATCGAATTCATCCCCTTCAAGACCGCCGCGCAGATGATCGCGCCGCTCGGCGCCGGGCAGCTCGATGTCGGCGGCGGCACCGTCTCGGCCGGCCTCTACAACGCGGTCGGCCGCAAGATCGGCATCCGCATCGTCGCCGACAAAGGCTCGAGCCGGAAAGGCTATCTGTTCTCGCGCATCCTGGTGCGCAAGGATCTCGTCGACAGCGGCCGGTTCAAGGCCTTCGCCGACCTGAAAGGCATGAAGGTCGCCATCGCCGGCGCAGGCACCGGAAACGCGGCGACGCTCTACCAGGCGCTGACGAAATCAGGCCTTCCCTCGTCCGCGGTCAGCACGATCGACCTCGGCTTCCCCGATCACCTGATCGCCTTCCGCAACAAGGCGATCGACGCCGGCGTGTCGAACGAACCGACCGCGACGCAGGCCGAACGCGAAGGCGTCGCGACGACGGCGCCTGGCATGGACGACCTGTTCCCCAATCATCAGACCGCCGTGCTCATCTACAGCGACGCGTTCGCAAAACAGAACCGCGACGCCGCTCTCAAATTCATGCGCGCCTACATTCGGGGCGTGCGCTTCTACAACGACGCCTTGAAGGACGGCCGGATCGCCGGCCCGAACGCCGACGAGATCATCGACACGCTCGTGGAGCGCACCGACGTGAAGGACGCAGCCCTGCAACGCGCGATGAGGCCCGCCGCCGACAACCCAGACGGCGGCGTGGACGAGGCGAGCCTCGCGACCGATCTCGCGTTCTTCAAGGAACTCAACCTCGTTCAGCCTGCGACGGTCGAGGTGAAGGACGTCGTCGACAATTCCTTCGTCGATGAGGTCGTCAAGGCGCTCGGTCCGTACAAGCCCAAGTCTTGAAGCCCAAGTCTTGAAGCCCAAGTCTTGAAGAGTGCGTCTTGAACGACGCTATTCGGGAAAGCGCGGCAACGGCGGTTCGCCGTCCGGCGGCGGCGTGCGCGCGACGTTCATTGTGAGCGCCAGCAGCGAATAATAGCCGACGATGCCGGCGAGATCGACGACGCCTTGCTCGCCGAAGCGCGTCGCCGCGCGCGCGTAGGTCGTGTCGCTGACCCGGCGCGTGCGCAGGATCTCCGTCACGAAATCCCAAACGAGCTGCTCGTCGTCGCCGAGGCGCTCCGGGCGTCGCCCCTCGCGGATCGCGTCGATCGTCGCATCCGCGACGCCGGCCTTCACGGCCATCGGCCGGTGCGCGCCGAATTCGTAATCCTGCGTCCACTCGCGCGCGACCAGCAGGATGGCGATTTCGCTGAGCCGGCCCGAGAGCGAGCAGCGATAGCGCAGATATTCGCCCATCCGCTGCGCGTGGGTGAGCAATTCGGGGCTGCGGATGAACACGTGCCAGGGACCGGAAAAGCCGACGCCGCGCGTCGCCTTGAAGTCGGCGAGCGCATCCCGCTGCGCCTGCGAATAGGCCGCTTCTCCAATGGGCGGCAGGCGCGAAGGCGATTGCGTCATTGTCGTTTCCCTCAGCGGTCGGGCGCGTCTTCGATGGGATCGCGTTGCTTGGGATCGAAGCCGAACAGATCGAAGGTCGTCTGCATATGCCGCGGCAACGGCGCCGTCACGTCGAGTTCGCCGCCTTTGGGATGCGGCAGGACGAGGCGCCGCGCCAGAAGATGCAGCTTGCGCTCGATCTCGGCGGGGATCGCGCGCATCGGATCCGTGCGGCGCGGATCGTTTTCGGTCAGCCGGCCGGCGTATTTCGGGTCGCCGATGATTGGGTGGCCGATCGCTTCCGCATGCGCGCGCAACTGATGCGTGCGCCCGGTGATCGGCTTCATCGACAGCCACGCGAGCCGAGGCGCGACCTTGTCGGCCGTCGCATAGAAGGTGACGGAATGTCGCGCGTCTTCCTCGCCATGTTTGGCGATGCGCATCTTTTCGGGGTCGCGCCGTTCGTTCGGGCTGCCGCCGCCGCGCGCATCGCCCATGCCCGCGCCCTTTGCGAGGAACAGCGAGATGCGGCCCTGCAGCGGGCTTGGGACGCCCGTGACCACGGACCAGTAGATCTTGCGCGTCTGACGCGAGCGGAAGATTTCGCCGAGATCGGCGGCGACCTTGCGCGTCTTGGCGACGAGCAGAACGCCGCTCGTATCGCGATCCAGTCGATGCACCAGGCGGGGCCGCTCGCCTTTCGCGTCCGTCATCGCTTCGAGCATCCCGTCGATGTGGCGCGTCGTGCCCGATCCGCCCTGGACCGCGAGACCCCATGGCTTGTTCAGCGCCATCAGCCACTTGTCCTCGTAGAGGATCATGTCGCGCAGGGCGCGCGCGTCGGCTTCGCCATGCGAGGCGCGCTTCACTGCGGGCGCAGCGACTTCCAGCCGCAGCGGCGGCACGCGGACGCTCTGCGCGGCGGCGAGTCGCGTCGAGGCGTCGACGCGCTTGCCGTCGACGCGTACCTGGCCGGTGCGCGCAAGCTTGTTCACATGCGAGGGCGCCAGCGTCGGAAAGCGATGCTTGAACCAACGATCGAGGCGCATGCCGTCTTCGTCGGTCGAGACGGCGAGCGTCTGGACGCCCTGTGTCGCAGACCCATTCATGTTATCGCCCGAACGACCGCGAGGCCGGACGCCAGCCCCAAGATGGCGACTGCGACGGACCCCAGCACATAGAGGGTCGCGGCGGCGTGGGAGCCCCGCTCCCACAGGAGCACGGCGTCGAGCGAGAAGGTTGAAAAGGTCGTGAAGCCGCCGAGAACGCCGGTCGTCGCGAAAAGCCGCAGGTTCTGGCTCCAGGCGCCGCTCGCCCGAAAGGCGAAATAGCCGATCAAGACGCCCATGATCGCCGATCCGAGAACGTTGATGATCGGCGTCGCCCATGGAAAATCGACGCCAAGGACGCGGGCGCAGGTGACGTTGACGCCGTGGCGGGCTGCGCCGCCGACGCCAGCGCCGAGGAAAACGATGAGAAAGCCGCTCATCGCGCGCTTATAGCCGTCGCTTGTTTGTCTCGCCATATCGCCGTCTCGCGAGCCTGGCGGTCAGCCTCCGAGCACGGTGGTGATCACCTGGCCGCCGCGCGACAGCGTGACCTTCCAGTAGGCCTTGCGCGCCTGCGCCGCTTTCTCGAGGTCGGCCGTGCGCGCGATCCTGGCGTCGTTGACCGCGAGGATGACATCGTTCTTCTGCAGTCCGACGTTCGCCGCGATGGAGCCTTCGTCGACATTGGCGACGACGACGCCATGCGTATCGGACGCGCCGAGTTCTTCCTGCACGGCAGGCGACAAGTTCATCACGGTGGCGCCGACGAAAGGCGACCGGCTGGCGATCTTCAGCGTCTCGCGCGGCGGCGTTTCAGGCGCCGGCGCCAGCTTCATCGGCAGCACCAGCGGCTTGCCGTCCCGCTCGACGGAAAGCGAAGCGACGCCGCCCAGCGGTTTGGTGCCGAGCCGGTAGCCGAACGCCTCAGGATCGTCGATCGGCTGCCCGTCGACGGCCGTGACGATATCGCCCCGTTTCAGGCCCGCGCCCGCCGCCGGGCCGCCGTCGATCACGTCGGCCACGAGCGCGCCGGACGAGCGATCGAGACCGAACGAATCGGCGATCTCGCGCGAGACCGACTGCAGCGTCGCGCCGAGCCAGGGCCGGCGCACTTCCTTGCCGCCGCGCTTCGCCGCCGCAACGACCACCTTCACCATGTTGACGGGGATTGCGAAGCCGATGCCCATCGAGCCGCCCGACCGCGAATAGATCGCCGAGTTGATGCCGACGAGGCGCGAGTTGAGATCGACCAGCGCGCCGCCGGAATTGCCGGGATTGATCGCGGCGTCCGTCTGGATGAAGAAGCCGTAGTCGCTGATGCC
This sequence comes from Beijerinckiaceae bacterium, assembly GCA_965276595.1. Lineage (GTDB taxonomy): Bacteria > Pseudomonadota > Alphaproteobacteria > Rhizobiales > Beijerinckiaceae > Terripilifer. The sequence goes on along the minus strand of CBDIBA010000012.1, from coordinate 156,692 downwards.
GACCTGCGTGCGAGCGAGGGCCGAGACGATTCCCTGCGTCACCGTCTGTCCGACGCCGAAGGGGTTGCCGACCGCCAGAACGAAGTCGCCGACTTCCAAAGCGTCGGAATCGCCGAGATCGAGGGTCGGGAAGTTCGACCCGCCTTTCAGTTTCAACACCACGAGGTCGCTGCGCGGGTCGCGCAACACGATGTCGGCGTCGAACTCGCGCTTATCGGACAAGGCGACCCGCACGGTCGTCATGCCTTCGATGACATGGTTGTTGGTGACGACGAGGCCCGTCGGGTCGACGATGACGCCCGAGCCCAGAGATTGCGCCACGCGATTCCCCGACGGCGCGTCGCCGAAAAACTGGCGGAACAGCGGATCGTCGAACAAGGAGTTGCGCGGGCGCTGCTCGACGCGCGACGCGTAGACGTTCACGATCGCCGGGATCGCGCGCTTGACGACGGGCGCGTAGGACAACATCACGTCGCCGCGCCCCTGCGGAACGACGCGCTGCGTCTGCGCCGCGGCGACCGAGGCCGCCGCCAGCAGGGTCAGCGATCCGACCAGGCGCACAAGCTGCCGCAGCATCCTCATCTCCGTTGTCCGAGCGTCGCGAGCATATAGGCGCGTCGAACGCAGGAGCAAAGCGGAAGACAAGCGGGATCAGGCGGCGCGGCGCGTCAAAAGCTCGCGGTAGAGATCGAGCAGAGCGGCGGCGTGCGCCCGCGGCGTCGGCGGGTTCGCCCAGAACCGGTCGTACGCCGCGCGGCCCATGGCGCGCGCGGCGCCGTCGTCCATCAGCGCGCGCATCGCGGCGGCGAACGCCTCGACCGTCGGCTCCGCCACGACGCCGCTCGCCGTGTCGACCTGGTCGCTCGCGCCGCAACGCGCCGACACGATGGATGGCAAGCCGAGCGCGGCGGCCTCGCGGACGGTGAGCGGCCCCGTCTCCCGCCATAGCGACGGCGCGACGAGCGCGCGCGCATGGTTGCGCATAAGCGCCTCGACATCGCCGCCGCCGATCCAGCCGGTGATCCTGGCGCCCGGCAGCGCCGCCTCGATGTCGGCGCGCGCGGGACCCTCGCCGATGAAGAGCATGTCGGCGCCGATCGCGGCGGCGGCTTGCGCGGCGATCAACGCGCCTTTGTCCTGCGTCAGCCGCCCGACAAAGGCGAACGCCGCGTTTGGGCCGATCTCCGCGGGCGCCGCTTTCGTCGCGGGAATGGGATTGTCGATGCGGCGATGGCGCCAGCCGGCCGGCAGCAATGGCGCGAGGATGGCGCGCGGACGGTCGGCGATATGGACGACATCGAGGGGCCAGTCGCGCCACTGGCGATCGGTCGCGGCCTGTCGGGCGACGCGCACCAACTTGTGCGCGTAGGACCGCGCGTCGCAATTCGTGCAGACGCAGGCCGCGCTCATGGGCGTCAAGGCGCAAGGCGCGCCGGTATCGAAGCGAAACAGCACGCCGTTGGGACAGGCGAGGAAATAATCGTGCGCCGTGACGATCAGCGGCGCGCCGAACCGTCGCAGCGTCGGAAAGATCGACGGCGACAGCGCGCGCGTCCATTGATGCAGGTGGACGACGGTCTCGCCGGCGGCGGAGAACCGCGAGAGCGCCTTGGCGAGCCGGCGGCCGGCCTCGCGGTTCCAGACGCCGTTGACCGCCGCAGACGCGGCGCCCCGCGACCACACGTCCGCAAGTCCGAGTGAGACGCGTTCGACGTCGGGGTGATCGAGCGCCGCATCGGCGCCGTCCACCGCGTGGATATAGACGACCTGCGCGCCCGCCTCCGCAAGCGCCCGCGCCGAGTCGATCGCGACGCGCTCCGCCCCGCCTGAGCGGACGGCGAAATCGGCAAGAACGATCACGATCATGCGCGCGGTCCAAAGCCCGGGCGGCGCGAGACGCCGCAGGTTCAGCCTAGCGAGGGCGCGTTAACGCCGCCTGCGCTTCGAGCGCGCGCCCGGACCGAAAAGAACGCCTCTCGGCGCTCTTAAAGCCGTCGTGAAGCCGGTCAGGCCGCCTGCGCGTCCGGCGCCAGGCCCGAGTCTTTGCCCTTGGCCTCGACATCGCGATCCACGAACTCGATCACCGCCATGGCGGCGTTGTCGCCGAAGCGGAAGCCCGCCTTGAGCACCCGCGTATAGCCGCCGCTGCGCGCCTTGTAGCGGGGGCCGAGCACGTCGAAGAGCTTCTTGACGAGCACGGCGTCCTTGATCTGCGAAATGGCTTGGCGGCGCGCGTGAAGATCGCCGCGTTTGCCGAGCGTCACGAGCTTCTCGACGACCGGACGCAAGTCTTTGGCCTTCGGCAAGGTCGTGACGATCTGCTCATGCTTGATGAGCGCCTGACACATATTGGCGAACATCGCCTTGCGGTGTTCGCTCGTGCGGTTGAAGCGCCGTTTGGCGCGACCATGGTACATGACGGCTCTCCTTCGTTCTTCCGGCCGCCGTGCCAAGGGTCGGCCGTCCTATTGGCCTTCGCCCGCAAGCGGGACGGAGGCGGCGCGAAGCGCCGGACGATCCCTCCCCGTCGCGACGGGGAGGGAAGCTCAGCTAGTAATGCTCTTCGAAGCGCTTCGCCAGCTCTTCGATATTCTCCGGCGGCCAGCCCTGCACTTCCATGCCGAGATGCAGGCCCATCTGCGCGAGAACTTCCTTGATCTCGTTGAGCGACTTGCGCCCGAAGTTCGGCGTGCGGAGCATCTCCGCCTCCGACTTCTGGATCAGGTCGCCGATGTAGACCAGATTGTCGTTCTTCAGGCAGTTCGCCGAGCGCACCGAAAGTTCGAGCTCGTCGACCTTCTTGAGCAGCGCCGGGTTGAAGGCGAGTTCGGGGATCGACGGCGTCGCCTCCTCGCGCTTCGGCTCTTCGAAGTTCACGAAGATGTTGAGTTGGTCCTGCAAGATGCGCGCGCCGTAGGCGACCGCATCCTCGGGGCTGATCGCGCCGTTCGTCTCCAAGGTCATCGTCAGCTTGTCGTAGTCGAGCTTCTGGCCCTCGCGGGTGTTCTCGACGCGGTAGCTGACCTTGCTCACCGGCGAATACAGACTGTCGACGGGGATCAGTCCGATCGGCGAATCCTCGGCGCGGTTGTGCTCGGCGGCGACATATCCCTTGCCGTTGTTGACCGTGAACTCCATGCGGATTTCCGCGCCCTCGTCGAGATGGCAGATCATCAGGTCGGGGTTGAGGATCTGGATGTCGCCGGTCGTCCCGATGTCGCCCGCGGTCACGGCGCCCGGCCCCTGCTTCTTGAGGACCAGTCGCTTCGGCCCCTCGGCCTGCATCTTGATCGCGATGTCCTTGATGTTGAGGATGATGTCGGTGATGTCCTCTCGGACGCCGGGGATCGACGAGAATTCGTGCAGCACGCCGTCGATGTGCACGGACGTGATCGCCGCGCCCTGCAGCGAGGACAACAGCACGCGGCGCAACGCGTTGCCGAGCGTGAGACCGAACCCGCGCTCCAGCGGTTCGGCGACCAGCGTCGCCATGCGGTGACGATCGTCGCCATGCGCGACTTCAAGCTTGTTGGGTCGGATCAGTTCTTGCCAATTCTTCTGGATCATCGGGATCACCCTCGGCGCGGGCATATCGGTCCGTCGACCCTGGCCGCGCGCCGCACGTGCGATCGCCGCGCGTCAGCGCGGCGGGGAACGCGGCCGACCCGTCGGCGCGACCGCGTATGCTTGTAAAATCAGACGCGGCGGCGCTTGCGCGGCCGGCAGCCGTTATGCGGGATCGGCGTCACATCGCGAATCGATGTGACCGTGAAACCGGCCGCCTGCAACGCCCGCAGCGCCGATTCGCGGCCCGAACCGGGGCCCGACACCTCGACCTCGAGCGTGCGCATGCCATGTTCGCCGGCCTTGCGCGCGGCGTCCTCGGCGGCCATCTGCGCGGCGTAGGGCGTCGATTTGCGCGAGCCCTTGAAGCCCATCGTGCCCGCCGACGACCAGGCGATCGTGTTGCCCTGCGCGTCGGTGATCGTCACCATCGTGTTGTTGAACGTCGAGCTCACATGGGCGACGCCCGACGCGATGTTCTTGCGTTCGCGTTTTTTGACGCGGGTCGTATCCTTGGCCATCGATCAAATCGTCCTTCTAGCGCGCCCGTGATGCCAGGCGCTGGGGCTCTCTTGCGCCGGCGAGCCGGCGAGCGACGGGCGGCGCGCCGCCCGGGCTTATTTCTTCTTGCCGGCGATCGGCTTCGCCTTGCCCTTGCGGGTGCGGGCGTTGGTATGCGTGCGCTGGCCGCGCACCGGCAACTGGCGGCGATGGCGGAGCCCGCGATAGCAGCCCAGATCCATCAGACGCTTGATGTTCATCGAGACTTCGCGGCGCAGGTCGCCCTCGACGACATAGTCGCGATCGATCGCCTCGCGGATCTGCAACACTTCCGCGTCGGTCAGTTGCGACACGCGGCGCTCCGCCGGAATCTTCACCTTCTCGCAGATCTCCTCGGCCTTCGTCGCGCCGATGCCGTGGATATACTGCAGCGCGATCACGACGCGCTTGTTGGTCGGAATATTGACGCCCGCGATACGAGCCATGCTTCGTCTCCATGTGTCGCCGGGATCGGCGCGAACCGCTCCGCGTCCGGTGGAGGCCGGCCCATGCGGAGCAAACGGGAAAGTCTTCAACGGGAACGTCCGCAACCGTAAACGGTCGGACGTCGAACGCCGAGCATTCGGGTGTTTATTCGCTTGACATCGGCGCGTCAACGGCCAAACGCAAAATTACGAGCGGTCGGTCGGCCGCCTAGACGCCGAGCGCCTGTTGGATGGATCTCGTCACGGCGTCGACCGGCGCCATGCCGTCGACGCTCGTCAGCGCGCCCTTGCCGGCGTAGTAGGCGGAAACCGGCGCCGTCTGCGCGCGATAGGCGTCGAGACGCACCTTGAACGCATGGGGATTGTCGTCGGCGCGCACCGCGCCGCCCTGCGCCGCCGTCTCCGCCACGCGCTTCTCGATGCGCGACAGCAGCGCGGCCTCGTCGACTCGCAATTCGACGACGGCGTCGAGCCGCATGGCCTTGCGCGCCAGGAGGGCGTCGAGCGCCTCGGCCTGCGCGACCGTGCGTGGAAAGCCATCGAGGATGAAGCCGTTCTTGGTGTCCGGTTCGTCGATGCGGTCGGCGATGATGCCGATGACGATGTCGTCCGAGACGAGGCCGCCGCCGTCCATGACCGCCTTGGCTTTCAGCCCCGTCGGCGTACCGGCCTGCACGGCCGCGCGCAGCATGTCGCCCGTCGACAATTGCCGGATGTCATAGCGCTCCATGAGGCGCGCCGCCTGAGTCCCCTTCCCCGCGCCGGGCGGACCCAGCAAGACCAGCCTCATCTCCGCCGCCCCCGCAGCTTGGCCTTCTTGACGAGCCCCTCGTACTGCTGCGCCTGCAGGTGGCCATGCACCTGGGCGACCGTGTCCATCGTCACGCTGACGACGATGAGGAGCGATGTGCCGCCAAAATAGAACGGCAACGCGGCGTAGGAAATGAGCATTTCGGGCAACAGGCAGATAATCGCAAGATAGGCCGCGCCGATCAGGGTGATGCGCATCAGCACCTGGTCGATGTATTGCGCCGTGCGCTCGCCCGGCCGGATGCCCGGGAGGAAGCCGCCATGCTTGCGTAGGTTGTCGGCGGTCTCGGTCGGGTTGAAGACGATCGCCGTGTAGAAAAAGGCGAAAAAGACGATCAGCCCGACGTAGAGCAGCATGTAGAGCGGACGGCCGTGGCCCAGATAGGTCGAGATCAGGCCGAGCACGCCGCCGCCGCCGGACGATTGCGCGAAATTCGCGATGGTCGTCGGCAGGAGGAGCAGCGAGGACGCGAAGATCGGCGGGATGACGCCCGCCGTGTTGAGTTTCAGCGGCAGGAACGACGTCTGCCCTTCATAGATGCGGTTGCCGACCTGTCGTTTCGGATAGGTGATGAGCAAACGACGCTGCGCCCGCTCCATGAAGACGATGAAGCCGATGACGAAGAGCGACATCACCACGACGACGAAGATCAAGCCTCCGGAAATCGCGCCTTGGCGGCCGAGTTCGAGCGTATTGACGATCGCCGAGGGGAACGCGGCGACGATGCCCGAGAAGATGATGAGCGACGATCCGTTGCCGATGCCGCGCGAGGTGATCTGCTCGCCGAGCCACATCAGGAACATCGTGCCGCCGGTGAGCGTGATGACGGTCGAGATGCGGAAGAAGAGGCCCGGCTCGGCGACCGTCCCGGCCTGCCCCTCGAGGCCGATGGAGATGCCGTAGGCCTGGAACACCGCGAGGAAGACGGTGAGGTAACGCGTATATTGATTGAGCACCTTGCGGCCGGATTCGCCTTCCTTCTTCAGCGCTTCGAGCGTCGGGAACACCGACGTCAGCAGTTGGATGATGATGGAGGCCGAGATGTACGGCATGATGTTGAGCGCGAAGATCGCCATGCGCTGGACGGCGCCGCCCGCGAACATGTTGAAGAGTTCGAGGACGCCCTGGCTCTGGCGCGTGAAGTTCGCCTCGAACGCCGCGGGATCGATGCCGGGCAGCGGAATATACGTTCCGAGCCGATAGATGATGAGCGCGCCGAGCGTGAACCAGATGCGCTTTTTCAGCTCCTGCGCCTTGCCGATGGCGGAAAAGTTGATCGAAGCCGCGAGTTGTTCCGCCGCTGACGCCATGGAAGAGCTCCGCTGGAGGGCGCGCCGCGCCGCAATCGCTTGAACGACGAGCGGGGCGCAAGGTGTTCGCCTTTCGCCCCGCCCGGCCTAATATAGGACCTTGGCCGCGGACAATCAGCCCTGCGGCGGCGCGGCCTCTTGGCCCAGCAGCTTGACGCTGCCGCCGCCCTTCTCGATCGCCGCGACCGCCGCCTTCGACGCCCGCGCCACTTCGAAAGCCACCTTGGCCGTAAGTTCGCCGGAGCCGAGGAGCTTGACGCCGTCGCGCGCCTTGGCGCAGACGCCGGCTGCGATCAACGCATCGACGGTCACCGGCCGGCTCGCATCGAGCTTGCCCGCGTCGATCGCCGCCTGGACGCGGCCAAGGTTGACCTCATTGTAGTCGCTGGCGAAAATATTGGTGAAGCCGCGCTTGGGCAGACGCCGGTGCAGCGGCATCTGGCCGCCTTCGAAGCCCTTGATCCGCACGCCCGAGCGCGCCGTCTGGCCCTTGCCGCCGCGCCCCGCGGTCTTGCCCTTGCCCGAGCCGATGCCGCGCCCCAGACGGGTGCGCTTCTTCGAGGAGCCGGGATTGTCGACGATCTCGTTCAGCCGCATCCTCGCCTCCTATTGCCCGTCGACGACGCGGATGAGATGCGCGACTTTGGCGATCATCCCGCGCACGGCCGGCGTATCCTCGAGCGAGGATCGGCGGCCGACCTTGTTCAGTTTCAGACCGACGAGCGTCGCGCGCTGATCGCCTGGGCGTCCGATCGGGCTGCGATGCTGCTCGACCGTCACGGTCTTCTTGGATGGTTCCGCCATGCGAGCCTCCCTGTCACGCGTCGACGGCGTCGGCGTCGACGCCTTGGCGACGCGACTGCAAGGTCGAGACCTTGACGTTGCGGCGGGCTGCGACGGTGCGCGGCGAATCTTCGCGCTTCAGCGCGTCGAAGGTGGCGCGGATCATGTTGTAGGGATTGGACGACCCCTGCGATTTGGCCACGACGTCATGCATGCCGAGCGTCTCGAACACGGCGCGCATCGGGCCGCCGGCGATGATGCCGGTGCCAGCCGGCGCGGCGCGCAGCACGACCCGGCCCGCGCCATGGCGGCCGTAAACGTCGTGATGCAGGGTCCGGCCCTCGCGCAGCGGCACGCGCACCAAGGCGCGCTTGGCGGCTTCCGTCGCCTTGCGGATCGCCTCGGGCACCTCCCGCGCCTTGCCGTGGCCGAAGCCGACGCGGCCCTTCTGGTCGCCGACGACGACGAGCGCCGCGAAGCCGAAGCGCCGGCCGCCCTTCACCACCTTGGCGACACGGTTGATGTGGACCAGGCGATCCACGAACTCGTTGTCGCGGTCGTCGCGATCGCGATCCCGGCGCGGCCCCCGGCCGCCTCTGCGTTCTTCATCCGCCATCTGTGTCTTCCGTCACTTGCGCAGTCCGCCGCGCGAACCGCTCGCTGGGATCGTTTGCGCGCGACGATTGCCGCGCGCAAAACGTCTAAAAGTTCAGGCCGCCCTCGCGGGCGCCTTCGGCGACCGCCTTGACGCGGCCGTGATAGATGTAACCGCCGCGGTCGAACACGACATCCTTGATGCCCTTGGCCGTTGCGCGCTCGGCGATCAACTGGCCGACGAGTTTGGCGGCGTCGACCGTCGCGCCCGTCTTCAACGACCCGCGCTGATCCTTCTCGATCGACGAAGCCGCGACAAGCGTTGCGCCCTGCGCGTCGTCGATGATCTGCGCGTAAATCTGCTTCGACGACCGAAACACCGAAAGTCGCGGCTTGCCGTTGGCGCGCGCCCGCAACGCGCGGCGAACCCGCGCGACGCGACGAATGACCTGTTTGCCCTTGCCCATCGCCAAGTCCTTACTTCTTCTTGCCTTCCTTGCGGAAGATATATTCGCCCTCGTATTTCACGCCCTTGCCCTTATAGGGCTCGGGGGGGCGATAGGCGCGGATTTCCGCCGCGACCTGACCGACCTGACGCTTGTCCGCGCCCGCGACGGTGATCTCCGTCGGCCTTGGCGTCGCAATCGTCACGCCGGCGGGGATCGCATAATGCACGTCATGGCTGAAGCCGAGCGACAGTTGCAGATTTTTGCCGGAGACCGCGGCGCGATAGCCGACGCCGGTGATTTCCAGTTTCCTTTCGTAACCCTTCGTCACGCCGACGACGAGATTGCTGATCATCGCGCGCGACATGCCCCACATGGCTTGGGCGCGCTTCGATTGATCGCGTGGATCGACCTTGATCTGGCCCGCGTCCAAGGCGATCACGACATCGTCGGGCGCGGTGAAGGCGAGTTCGCCCTTCGCGCCCTTCAGTGACACCGTCTGCCCCTCGACCTTGGCGGTGGCGCCGGTCGGCACGGGAACCGGCTTTTTTCCGACTCGAGACATGATTTCCTCGCCTGCCCTCAGAAGACCTTGCAGAGCACTTCGCCGCCCACGTTCTGCTCGCGCGCGACGTGATCGGCCATGACGCCCTTGGGGGTGGAGATGATGGTGATGCCAAGCCCGTTCGCTACGCGCGGCATGGCCTGCACCGCGGAATAGACGCGGCGTCCGGGTTTGGACACGCGCTGGATTTCGCGAATCACCGGCTCGCCATCGAAATATTTCAATTCGATCTCGAACTCGGTGCGGCCGTTGCCGAAGTCCGTCGACGAATAGCCGCGGATATAGCCTTCTTCCCTGAGCACGTCGAGCACATGGCCGCGCAGCCGCGAGCCAGGCGTCGAAACCTTGCTCTTGTTGCGCATCTGCGCATTGCGGATGCGGGTGAGCATATCGCCGAGAGGATCGTTCATCGTCGCCGCTCCCTTACCAGCTCGACTTGACGAGACCGGGGACGAGGCCCCGCGACCCGAAGTCCCGCAGAGCGATGCGCGACATCTTCATCTTGCGGTAGACGCTGCGCGGACGGCCCGTCACCTCGCAGCGATTGTGGATACGGGTCGGCGCCCCGTTGCGCGGCAGGGCGGCGAGCTTGATACGCGCCTCGAAGCGCTCTTCCATGGTCAGCGTGTCGTTGTCGGCGATCGCTTTCAGACGCGCGCGCCGGCCGGCGAACTGCTTCACCATCTTCTGACGATTCTTGTTCTTCTCGATCGAGCTCTTCTTCGCCATGAGAATGTCACCTCTGTGTCCGCGTTTGAGGACTTGGCCTCACTGCCGGAACGGGAAATTGAAGGCGCCGAGCAACGCTCGCGCCTCTGCGTCGGTCTTCGCCGTGGTGCATAGGATGATATCCATCCCGAGCACCGACTCGGCCTTGTCGTAGTCGATCTCCGGGAACACGATGTGCTCCTTGATGCCCAACGAGTAGTTGCCGCGCCCGTCGAACGACTTCGGGTTCAAGCCGCGGAAGTCGCGGATGCGCGGCAGCGCGATCGTCACGAGCCGGTCGACGAATTCGTACATGCGCGTCTTGCGCAGCGTCACCTTGGCGCCGATCGGCATGTTCTCACGCACTTTGAAGGTCGAGATCGCCTTGCGCGCATGGGTGATGATCGGCTTCTGCCCGGCGATCAGGGCGAGATCGGCGGCGGCGACCGTCACCTTCTTGGTGTCGTTGACGGCTTCGCCGACGCCCATATTGAGGACGACCTTATCGATGCGCGGCACTTCGAGCGCGTTTTTGTAGCCGAACTCCTTGATGAGCTGCGGCTTCACGACCTCGTCGTAATGCTTGCGCATTCGCGCGACGTAATCCTTCGGCGCCGTGAGATCGGCGTCGCTCGCCAGCGTGGCGGCCGGCGCTTCGCTGCGGGCCCTCGCCTTGCCTTTGCCCTTCGCCGGGGCGTTTTCCGTTTGCGGCTCAGCCATCGATCAAATCTCCCGAGCGCTTGGCGACGCGGATCTTGCGGCCATCGTCGAGCGTCTTGAAGCCGACACGCGTCGGCTTGCCGTCCTTCGGATCGGCGACGGCGAGGTTCGACAGGTGGATGGCGGCTTCCTTCGAAATGATGCCGCCTTCCTGCGCGCCGCTCTGGCGCTGATGGCGCTTGACGATGTTGACGCCGCGCACCAGCGCGCGCGTCTCGCGCGGCATGACTTGAATGACCTCGCCGCTGCGGCCCTTGTCGCGGCCGGCGAGAACGACGACCTTATCGCCCTTCTTGATCTTCGCGGCCATCACAACACCTCCGGCGCGAGCGAGATGATCTTCATGTGGTTGCGCGCGCGCAATTCGCGCGGCACCGGCCCGAAGATGCGGGTGCCGATCGGCTCCGACTGGTTGTTGACCAGCACCGCGGCGTTGGAATCGAAACGGATCACCGATCCGTCCGAGCGGCGGATGTCCTTGGCGGTGCGCACGACGACCGCCTTCATGACGTCGCCCTTCTTCACCTTGCCGCGCGGGATCGCCTCCTTGATCGAGACGACGATGATGTCGCCGACGCCGGCGTATTTGCGCTTGGAGCCGCCGAGCACCTTGATGCACATCACGCGGCGCGCGCCGGAATTGTCGGCGACGTCGAGGTTGGTCTGCATCTGAATCATGGCGTTATGCCTTTCGTGTCGAACCAGTTTCCGCGCGACGCGCGACGGCGCGGACTTCGCCCGATGGGAGCCGCCGGCTCCCGGTTAAAACAGCCTCATTCCTTGGCCGCGGACGCGGCCGCGCCAGGGGTCACCACCGCCCAGCGCTTCAATTTCGAGATCGGTTTGCTCTCTTCGATCTGCACGGTGTCGCCGACCTTGGCCGCCTTGTTCTCGTCGTGCGCATGGTAATTTTTCGATCGGCGCACGGTCTTCTTCAGCAGCGGATGCGTGAAGCGCCGCTCCACCTTCACCACCACGGTCTTCGCCTGCTTGTCGCTGACGACGACGCCCTGCAGAATTCGCTTCGGCATGATGAGACCTTTACTGGCTGGCCGCGACGCGCTTGCGCGCGGCGAGCGTCTTGATGCGTGCGATGTCGCGGCGCACGAGGCGTACGCGCGACGTATTCTCGAGCTGGCCCGTCGCGCGCTGAAAGCGCAGGTTGAACTGCTCCTTCTTGAGCTTGAGAAGCTCTTCCGAAAGCTGGTCGTCGCTCATGACCTTCAGGTCGCCGAAGCGCTGCTTGGATTTCATGACGATCGCCTCCTCACTCGACGATGCGCTGGATGAAGCGTGTCTTGATCGGCAGCTTGGCGGCCGCGAGCGCCATGGCTTCCTTGGCGATTTGCGCAGGGACGCCGTCGCACTCGAACATCACGCGGCCGGGCTTCACACGGCAGGCCCAATATTCCGGCGCGCCCTTGCCTTTGCCCATGCGGACCTCGACCGGCTTCTTCGACACCGGCACGTCGGGAAACACGCGGATCCAGACGCGGCCCGCGCGCTTCATGTGGCGGGTCAACGCGCGGCGGGCGGCTTCGATCTGACGCGCGGTCACGCGCTCCGGCTCGAGCGCCTTGAGGCCGAACTGACCGAAGTTCAGATCGAAGCCCCCTTTGGCCACGCCGTGAATGCGGCCCTTGAAGGCCTTCCGAAACTTGGTGCGTTTGGGTTGCAGCATGGTTCAGCTCGTTGCCTGCGCCGGCCTCAGGCCGCGGGACGTTCGCGACGGCGACGATCGCCGCCGCCATGATCTTGTTCGGCCAGCTTCTTGTCCTGCGCCATCGGATCGTGCTCGAGGATTTCGCCCTTGAAGATCCAGACCTTGATGCCGCACGTGCCATAGGCCGTATGCGCCGTGGCGACGCCGTAATCGACGTCGGCGCGCAGCGTATGCAGCGGGACGCGGCCTTCGCGATACCATTCGAGGCGCGCGATCTCCGCGCCGCCGAGCCGCCCCGAGCAGTTGATGCGGATGCCTTCCGCGCCGAGCCGCATCGCGGACTGCACGGCGCGCTTCATGGCGCGGCGGAACGCGACGCGTCGCTCGAGCTGCTGGGCGATCGAGTCGGCGACCAGCGTCGCATCGACTTCGGGTTTGCGCACCTCGACGATGTTGATGACCACTTCCGAATCCGTCAATTCGGCGACGGATTTGCGGATCTTGTCGATGTCGGCGCCCTTCTTGCCGATGACGACGCCCGGCCGCGCGGAGTGGATCGTCACACGGCATTTCTTGTGCGGGCGTTCGATGATGATCTTCGAAACCGCCGCCTGTTTTAGCGTCTTCATCAGCGATTCGCGGATCGCCATGTCTTCGTGCAGCAGCTTTGCGTAATCGCCCCGGGTCGCGAACCAGCGCGAATCCCAGGTCCGGTTGACGCCGAGCCGCAGGCCGATCGGATTGACCTTCTGTCCCATCTCGTTCTCCTCAGGCCTTCGCTGCAGCCGGTTCCGCGGGAACCTCGCGCACCACGATCGTCAGGTGCGAGAAAGGCTTTTCGATGCGGCCGGCGCGGCCGCGCGCACGCGCGTGAAATCGCTTCATCACCATGGCGCGCCCGACATGCGCCTCGGCGACGACGAGATCGTCGACATCGAGCGAATGGTTGTTCTCCGCGTTGGCGATCGCGCTCTCGAGCGTCTTCGACACTTCGACGGCGATGCGCTTGCGCGAGAAGCGCAGATCGGCCAGGGCGCGCTCGACCTTCTTGCCGCGGATGAGCTGGGCGAGAAGATTGAGCTTCTGCGGCGACACGCGCAGCATGCGCGCGATCGCCTTGGCCTCGGTGTCCTTGAGCGCGCGAGGCGTCGATGCCTTGCCCATGATCAGCCCCTCTTGGCTTTCTTGTCGGCGGCATGGCCGTAGAACGTGCGCGTCGGCGAAAACTCGCCGAACTTGTGCCCGATCATGTCCTCGCTCACGGCGACGGGAATATGCTTGTGGCCGTTGTAGACGCCGAACGTCAGGCCGACGAACTGCGGCAGAATCGTCGAACGGCGGCTCCAAATCTTGATCACGTCGTTGCGGCCCGAGCCGCGCGCGGCGTCGGCCTTTTTCAAGAGGTAGCCGTCGACGAACGGACCCTTCCAGATCGAACGCGTCATGGCTTAGCCCTTCTTCTTGCGGACGTGGCGCGAGACCACGATGAACCGATCCGTGGACTTGTTCGTCCGCGTCTTCTTGCCCTTGGTGGGCTTGCCCCACGGCGTGACCGGATGCCGGCCGCCCGACGTGCGCCCCTCGCCGCCGCCATGCGGATGGTCGACCGGGTTCATGGTGACGCCGCGGTTGTGCGGACGCTGGCCGAGCCAACGGTTGCGGCCCGCCTTGCCGAGCGACGCGTTCATATGGTCGGGGTTCGACACCGCGCCGACGGTGGCGAAGCATTGCCCGTGAATGAGGCGCTGCTCGCCCGAGTTCAGGCGCAGCGTCACGTAACCCTGGTCGCGCGCGACGATCTGCGCGTAGGCGCCGGCGGACCGCGCCATCGCGCCGCCCTTGCCGATCTTCATCTCGACGTTGTGCACGATCGTGCCGACCGGCATCGCCGCCAGCGGCATGGCGTTGCCGGGCTTCACGTCGACCTGCGCGCCGGACACGACCTCGTCGCCGACCGACAGGCGCTGCGGCGCTAGAATGTAGGCCTGCTCGCCGTCGGCGTAACGCACGAGCGCAATGAAAGCGGTGCGGTTGGGGTCGTATTCGAGCCGCTCGACCGTCGCCGGCGTGTCGACCTTGCGACGCTTGAAGTCGACGATGCGATAGGTCTGCTTGTGGCCGCCGCCGCGGAAACGCACGGTCACGCGGCCGGTGTTGTTGCGGCCGCCCTGCGAATGCTTGCCTTCGGTGAGCGATTTGACCGGCTTGCCCTTGTAGAGCCCGCTGCGGTCGACGATCACCAGTTGGCGAAGGCCCGGCGTGACCGGCTTGAATGATTTCAGCGCCATCGTCTTGATCCTGTCCCTTTCGCGGCGCTCACAGACCGGTCGTCACATCGATCTTGTGACCCTCGGCGAGGGTGACGATCGCTTTCTTGACATCCGACTGCGAACCGAGGACGCCGCGAAACGCCTTCGTCTTGCCCTTGCGGAGAATCGTGTTCACGCTCTCGACCTTGACGTCGAAGAGCCGCTCGACCGCAGCTTTGATCTGCGGCTTGGTGGCGTCCTTGCGAACCTTGAAGACCACCTTGTTCTGCTCCGACGCCATGGTCGCCTTCTCGGTGATGAGCGGCGAGATGATGACGTCGTAGTGGCGCGTGTCGGCGAAACGAGGCTGGCTCATTTGAAGCGCGCCTCCAGCGCATCGAGGGCCGCCTTGGTCAGCACCAACTTCTCGCGGCGAATGATGTCGTAGACGTTGATGCCTTGCACGGGCAGCACGTCGATGTGCGGGATCGAGCGCGCGGCGAGCGAGAAGTGCGCGTTCGGCGCGGCGCCGTCGACGATCAGCGCGTTGGCGAGACCGAGCTTGGCGAAGCTCGCCCGCAGCGCCTTCGTCTTTGGCGCGTCGACGGACGCCGCCGACCATACGATGATGCCGCCGTCCTTCGCCTTGGCGGAGAGCGCGTGACGCAGGGCGAGCGCGCGCACCTTCTTCGGCAGATCGTGAGCGTGATCGCGCACGACGGGACCGAATGCGCGGCCGCCGCCGCGGAACTGCGGCACACGGGCCGACCCGTGGCGGGCGCCGCCGGTGCCCTTCTGCTTGTACATCTTCTTGCCGGTGCGCCAGATGTCGGCGCGGTTCTTCACCGCATGGGTGCCGGCGCGACGCTTGGCGAGCTGATAGCGGATCATCCGCGCGATCAGATCGCGACGCGGCTCGAGGCCGAAAATCTCGTCGTTGAGCTCTACCGAGCCGTCCGACGACCCGTCGAGGGACGTGAGATCGATCTTCACGGGCTCAGCCTTCCTTCTGCTCTTGCGGCTCGGCCGCGCCGCCGCCGTCGCTCTTCGACGTGCGGAACTTGCCGGGCTTCGGCGCATCCTTCGGCAGCGCCTTCTTGATGGCGTCGCGAATCTGGATGTAGCCGCCGGCGGCGCCCGGCACCGATCCTTCGACCAGGATCAGTCCGCGCTCGACGTCGGTGCGCACGACCTTGACGTTCAGCGTCGTCACCCGCTCGACCCCGAGATGGCCCGCCATCTTCTTGTTCTTGAACGTCTTGCCGGGATCCTGGCGATTGCCGGTCGACCCATGCGAGCGGTGCGAGACCGAGACGCCGTGCGTGGCGCGCAGACCGCGAAAGTTCCAGCGCTTCATCGGGCCGGCGAATCCCTTGCCGATCGTTGTGCCGCTCACGTCGACGAACTGGCCGGGAATGAAATGATCGGCCGTAATCTCGGCGCCGACCGGGATCAGATCGCCCTCGTCCACTCGGAACTCGACGAGCTTCATCTTCGGCTCGACCCGCGCGCGCGCAAACCGCTCGCGTTCGGCCTTCGGCACATTTTTCACCTTCGCCTTGCCGACGCCAAGCTGCACGGCCGTGTAGCCGTTCGACGCCATCGTGCGATGCGCCACGACCTGGCACCCGTCGATCTGCAGGACGGTGACCGGCACATGCTCGCCCGCCTCCGTAAAAACACGGGTCATACCGACCTTTCGCGCGATGATGCCTGATCGCATGGTGTCGTTCCTTCGCGGCGCCGAGGCGTCCGATTGATCCTCAGAGCTTGATCTCGACGTCGACGCCGGCGGCGAGGTCGAGCTTCATCAGCGCATCGACCGTCTGCGGCGTCGGATCGACGATGTCGAGAACGCGCTTGTGGGTGCGGATTTCAAACTGTTCGCGCGACTTCTTGTCGACATGCGGCGAGCGGTTGACGGTGAACTTCTCGATTTGCGTCGGCAGCGGGATCGGCCCGCGCACCTGCGCCCCCGTCCGCTTCGCGGTCGAGACGATCTCCTTCGTCGAGGCGTCGAGAATCCGGTGATCGAACGCCTTCAGGCGAATGCGGATGTTTTGACCGTTCATGTTCTCGTCCTGTCGGCGGAGGCCGACCGTTGCGTTCGCGTTCGCTTAACCAAACCGCCATTGACACGGCGCGCCGATCGCTCGGCGCGCCGCAAGCCCCTCACTCGATGATGGATGCGACGACGCCGGCGCCGACGGTGCGGCCGCCTTCGCGGATGGCGAAGCGCAGCTTCTCCTCCATCGCGATCGGCACGATCAGCGCCACCTCCATCGTCACGTTGTCGCCCGGCATCACCATCTCCGTGCCTTCCGGAAGCGTCACGATCCCGGTCACGTCCGTCGTGCGGAAATAGAACTGCGGGCGGTAGTTGGTGAAAAACGGCGTGTGCCGCCCGCCCTCGTCCTTGGTCAGGATGTAGGCCTCCGCCGTAAACTTCGTGTGCGGCTTCACCGAGCCCGGCTTGCACAGGACCTGCCCGCGCTCCACGTCCTCCCGCTTGGTGCCGCGCAGAAGCGCCCCGATGTTGTCGCCCGCCTGGCCCTGGTCGAGCAGCTTGCGGAACATCTCCACGCCCGTCACCACCGTCTTCACCGTCGCCTTCAGGCCGACGATCTCGACCTCCTCGCCGACCTTCACGATTCCCCGCTCGACCCGGCCCGTCACCACCGTGCCGCGCCCCGAGATCGAGAACACGTCCTCAACCGGCATCAGGAACGGCTGGTCCACAGGGCGCTCCGGCTGCGGAATGTAGCTGTCCACCGTGTCCATCAGCGCGAGAACCGCTTCCTTGCCGATCTCCGGCTGCTTGTCCTCCAGCGCGCACAACGCCGAGCCCTTGGTGATCGGGATGTCGTCGCCCGGGAACTCGTACTTCGACAGAAGCTCGCGCACCTCAAGCTCGACCAGATCCAAAAGCTCCGCGTCGTCGACCATGTCGACCTTGTTCATGAACACCACGAGCGCCGGCACGCCCACCTGCCGCGCCAGCAAAATGTGCTCGCGCGTCTGCGGCATCGGGCCGTCCGCAGCCGACACGACGAGGATCGCCCCGTCCATCTGCGCCGCGCCCGTGATCATGTTCTTCACGTAGTCGGCGTGCCCCGGGCAATCCACATGCGCGTAATGCCGCTTCTTCGTCTCGTACTCCACATGCGCCGTCGAGATCGTGATCCCCCGCGCCTTCTCCTCCGGAGCCTTGTCGATCTGGTCGTAGGCCGTGAACGTCGCCCCGCCGGTCTCCGCCAAGACCTTGGTGATCGCCGCCGTCAAAGACGTCTTGCCATGGTCCACGTGACCAATCGTCCCGATGTTGCAATGCGGCTTCGTCCGCGCAAACTTTTCCTTGGCCATGATCGAGCTCCTTAGCCCTCGCGATAAGGGCGGCTAGATTGACGATGTCTCTCAGGCGTATTTCGCCTGAATCTTCTCTGCTTCGTTGCGCGGCACTTCGGCGTAATGGTCGAACTGCATCGTGTAGCTCGCCCGGCCTTGGCTGAAGGACCGCAGGTTGTTGACGTAGCCGAACATGTTGGCGAGCGGCACCATCGCGGTGATGACGTTCGCGTTGCCGCGCATGTCCTGCCCCTGGATTTGCCCGCGCCGCGAATTGAGGTCGCCGATGACGGAGCCCGTGTAGTCTTCGGGCGTCACAACTTCGACCTTCATGACCGGTTCGAGCAGCACCGATCCGCCTTCGCGCAAGGCTTCGCGGAAGCCCGCGCGCGCGGCGATCTCGAACGCCAACGCGGACGAGTCCACTTCGTGATAGGCGCCGTCGATGAGCGACACCTTCACGTCCACCACCGGGAAGCCCGCCAGGACGCCCGCGCCGAGAACCGACTCGAGTCCCTTGTTGACGCCGGGGATGTACTCCTTGGGCACCGCGCCGCCGATGATCTTCGATTCGAATTCGAAGCCCTTGCCCGGCTCGTTCGGCTCGACGATCAACTTGATCCGCGCGAACTGGCCCGTGCCGCCCGTCTGCTTCTTGTGCGTATAGTCCTTCTCGACGCGCTTGGTGATCTTCTCGCGATAGGCGACCTGCGGCGCGCCGACGTTTACGTCGACCTTGTGCGTGCGCTTCAGGATGTCGACTTTGATGTCGAGATGCAGTTCGCCCATGCCCTTGATGATCGTCTGGCCGGATTCCTGATCGGTCGACACGCGGAACGAAGGGTCTTCCGTGGCGAGCTTGACGAGCGCCGTCGCCATTTTCTCCTGGTCGCCTTTGGTCTTGGGCTCGACCGCCATCTCGATGACCGGCTCGGGGAACTCCATCTTTTCGAGGATCACCGGGCGGTTCGGGTCGCACAGCGTGTCGCCGGTGCGCGTGTCCTTCATGCCGACCAGCGCGACGATATCGCCCGAAAAGGCTTCGCTGATCTCTTCGCGGTTGTTGGCGTGCATGAGCACCATGCGGCCCACGCGCTCTTGCTTCTCGCGTGTCGAGTTCAACAGCGCGACGCCCTTCTCGAACTTGCCGGAATAAATGCGCGCGAAGGTGAGGACGCCGAACGGATCGTCCATGATCTTGAACGCGAGCAGCGAAAGCGGCTGATCGTCGCCGGGCCGGCGCTCGGTCTCCTCGCCGGTCTTGTAGTCGATCCCCTTGATCGCGCCGCGATCGAGCGGCGAAGGCAGGTAATCGACGACCGCGTCGAGCAGCGGCTGCACGCCCTTGTTCTTGAACGCCGACCCGGCAAGCACCGGAAAGAAGGCGGCGGTGATCACCGCCTTGCGGATGAGCCGCTTCAGCGTCGCCTCGTCCGGCTCCGTTCCGTCGAGATAGGCGGCCATGGCGTCGTCGTCGAGTTCGACAGCCGCCTCGATCAGGGCCATGCGATATTCCGTCGCCTTATCCATCAGATCGGCGGGAATGTCGGCGTCGTCGAATTTCGCGCCGAGCGATTCCTCCTGCCAGACCACCGCCTTCATGCGAACCAGATCGACGATGCCTTTGTAGTTCGACTCCGAGCCGATCGGCAGCTGGATCGGAACCGGCTTGGCGCCGAGACGCGTCTTGATGTCGGAGAGACACTGATAGAAGTCGGCGCCGACCTTATCCATCTTGTTGCAGAAGACGATGCGCGGGACTTTGTATTTGTCGCCCTGACGCCAGACGGTCTCGGTCTGCGGCTCCACGCCCTGATTCGAATCGAGCACGCAGACGGCGCCGTCGAGCACGCGCAGCGAGCGCTCGACTTCGATCGTGAAGTCGACGTGACCCGGCGTGTCGATAATGTTGAGGCGCTTGCCGTTCCAGATGGCCGTCGTGGCGGCCGAGGTGATCGTGATGCCGCGCTCCTGCTCCTGCTCCATGAAATCCATGGTCGCGGCGCCGTCGTGCACTTCGCCGATCTTGTGGCTCTTGCCGGTGTAATAGAGGATCCGCTCGGTGGTCGTCGTTTTACCGGCGTCGATATGCGCCATGATGCCGAAGTTGCGATAGTCCTCGAGGGCGTATTGGCGGGCCATCGTCGTGATCCTCTCGCGCTTGCGCGCCTTAAGCCTGCGTTACCAGCGATAATGCGCGAAGGCGCGGTTGGCCTCGGCCATCCGGTGCGTGTCTTCGCGCTTCTTCACCGCGTTGCCGCGGTTGTTGGCGGCGTCCATCAGTTCCGAGGACAGGCGGTCCACCATCGTCTTGTCGTTGCGGTCGCGCGCCGCCGAAATGATCCAGCGGATCGCCAGCGCCTGTCGGCGCTCGATGCGCACCTCGACCGGCACCTGATAGGTCGCGCCGCCGACGCGCCGCGAGCGCACCTCGATAGCCGGCGCGACGTTCTCCAGCGCCTGCTTGAACAGCGGCAGCGGGTCGGTCTTGGCCTTCGCCTGGATGGCGTCGAACGCCCCGTAGACGATCGCTTCGGCGACGGACTTCTTGCCGTCGTACATGATCGAGTTCATGAACTTCGCGAGAACGAAATCGCCGAACTTGGCGTCCGGAATGACCTCGCGCTTCTCGGCGCTGTGACGACGCGACATCGCGGCTCTCCTTACTTCGGACGCTTCGCGCCGTATTTCGAACGGCGCTGCTTACGGTCCTTGACGCCCTGCGTATCGAGAACGCCGCGCAGAATGTGATAGCGGACGCCCGGAAGATCCTTCACGCGGCCGCCGCGGATCATGACCACCGAATGCTCCTGCAGGTTGTGGCCCTCGCCCGGGATGTAGCCGATCACCTCGAAGCCGTTGGTCAGACGCACCTTGGCGACCTTCCGAAGCGCCGAGTTCGGCTTCTTCGGCGTCGTCGTATAGACGCGCGTGCACACGCCGCGCTTCTGCGGGCACGCGCCGAGATGGCGCGACTTCTCGCGGTAGGTCTTCGGGTGCCGCGGCTTGCGGATCAACTGACTGATCGTCGGCATTCGTCCTCGCCCTTTCGGGGATTAAACCTGTCAACCTGGTTCGCCGGCGAACCGGGCGACCCGTTCAAACGCATCGGCGGCGCGCGGCCGCCCGCGCGGGACTCCGCGCCAAACAAAGACACGCCGAAAGCCCTGGCGGGCGTCGGCGGCGCGTCGCAGAGGACCACGGCGCAAGCCGCGGTCTTGCCTCTCGAACCGACTCGGAAACCCGGGCCGGAAGGACCACTCAAGTCACGTTGAGGCCGAAAGCGTTTAGGTTTCAACGTCCTGAGCGTGTCGCCCCGGAACCACCGGACCTACTGCCTTTCGAAAGTGCGCGGAACTTATCCGCGCCTCCCATCATCGTCAACACGAAACGGACCAAAATCGCTGATCCGACTCGCATTTTACGCTTCCGCGCGGCTGCGGAGCTTGCGTCGGGCGCTCTGCGGCGCCGGAAAAGAAAAGAGCCGCGCAACGGCGGCTCTTTCCAATCGTCGGGCTGCGGCGCTTATTCCGCCGCGGCCGGCGGCAATTGCGGCGTCGGCGCGCTCGACGCCTCGGCTTTCTGCTGCAGGATCAACTCGTCGCGCAACGTCGCCACGCGGCGCAATTGCGCCATCGCCGCGCCGGTGCCCGCCGGGATGAGCCGGCCGACGATGACGTTCTCCTTCAAGCCTTCGAGCGTGTCGATCTTGCCGTTGACCGCCGCTTCCGTCAGCACCCGCGTCGTCTCCTGGAAGGAGGCGGCGGAGATGAAGGAACGCGTCTGCAAGCTCGCCTTGGTGATGCCGAGCAGGACAGGCGTGCCGACAGCGAGCTTGCCGCCGTTGGCGGCCACCAGCTCGTTGGCGGCCTCGAGTTCGGTCGCGTCGACCTGCTCGCCCGGCAGGAAGTCCGCATCGCCGGCGTCGACGATATCGACCTTCTGCAGCATCTGCCGCACGATCACCTCGATGTGCTTGTCGTTGATGCTGACGCCCTGGAGCCGATAGACCTCCTGGATCTCGTTGACGAGATAGGCGGCGAGTTCCTCGACGCCCTTGATGGCCAGGATGTCGTGCGGCGCCGGATTGCCGTCGACGATGTAATCGCCCTTCTCCACGATATCGCCGTCCTGAAGATGGATGTGCTTGCCCTTCGGGATCAGATACTCGACGGGCTCGGCCCCTTCTTCCGGCGGGACGATCGAGATGCGCGTCTTGTTCTTGTAGTCGCGGCCGAACTGCACGGAGCCCGAGACCTCCGCGATGATCGCGTGGTCTTTTGGCCGGCGCGCCTCGAAGAGTTCGGCGACGCGCGGCAGACCGCCGGTGATGTCGCGCGTCTTCGCCGATTCGAGCGAGATTCGCGCCACCACATCGCCCGCCTTGATCTCCGAGCCCGGATCGAAGGCGATGATCGACTCGACCGGCAGCGTGTAGCGCGCGTCGCCGCCGCGCGGCAGCTTGATCGGCTTGCCGTCCTTGCCCTTGATGACGATCGCCGGCTTGAGGCCCGACGAGCGCTGGTTGAGCCGCCAGTCGGTCACGACGCGTTTGGCGATGCCGGTCGACTCGTCGACCGCTTCCGACATCGAAAGACCGTCCACCAGGTCTTCGAAGCCGACCGCGCCCGCGACTTCCGACAGGATCGGACGCGTGAACGGATCCCACTCGGCCATGCGCTGGCCGCGCTTGACCTTGTCGCCTTCGGCGACCTTGAGGCGCGCGCCATACTGCACGCGGTGCACCGCGCGTTCCGCTCCGTCGGCGCCGACGATGACGATGGCGACGTTGCGCGCCAGCACCACCGTGTCGCCGTCGGAGTTCTTGGCGAGATGCGAATTGCGGATGCGCACCGTTCCATCGAAGCTCGATTCGATGAACGACGAGTCCGCGATCTGCGCTGCGCCGCCGATGTGGAACGTGCGCATCGTCAACTGCGTGCCGGGCTCGCCGATCGATTGCGCCGCAATGACGCCGACCGCCTCGCCCATGTTGACCGGCGTGCCGCGCGCGAGATCGCGTCCGTAGCAGGTTCCGCAGACGCCGTTTTCGGCCTCGCAGGTCAGCACGGAGCGGATCTTCACTTCCTGCACGCCCGACGCGTTGATCGCGTCGATATCGCCCTCGACGATCAACTCGCCTTTCTTGACGATCACCTTGCCGTCCGCGTCGCGGATGTCCTCCGCCGTCGTGCGGCCGAGAATGCGGCTCGAGAGCGTCGCCACGACCTGACCCGCGTCGACGATGGCGCGCATCCGGATGCCGTTGATCGATTTGCAATCGACCTCGGTGATGATCGAGTCCTGCGCGACGTCGACGAGACGACGCGTCAGATAGCCGGAGTTCGCGGTCTTCAGGGCGGTGTCGGCGAGACCCTTGCGGGCGCCGTGCGTCGAGTTGAAGTACTCGAGCACGGTGAGGCCTTCCTTGAAGTTCGCGATGATCGGCGTCTCGATGATTTCGCCCGACGGTTTGGCCATGAGGCCGCGCATCGCGGCGAGCTGCTTCATCTGCGCCGGCGAACCGCGCGCGCCCGAGTGCGACATCATGTAGATCGAGTTGATCGGCTTGTCGCGCCCGGTTTCATCCTTGTGCACCGAGGAGATTCGAATCATCATCTCTTCGGCGAGCTTGTCGGTGCACTTCGCCCAGGCGTCGACGACCTTGTTGTACTTCTCGCCTTGGGTGATGAGACCGTCGTTGTACTGCTGCTCGTATTCCTTCGCGAGCGCTCGCGTTTCGCCGACGATGCGCGGCTTCGTCTCCGGCACGACCATGTCGTCCTTGCCGAAGGAGATGCCGGCCTTGAAGGCCTCGCGGAACCCGAACGCCATGATGCGATCGCAGAAGATCACCGTCTCCTTCTGACCGCAGTTGCGGTAGACGGTGTCGATCATGTTGGAGATCTCCTTCTTCGTCATCAGCTTGTTGACGACGTCGAACGAGACCTTCGGGTGGTCGGGCAGCAACTGGCCGAGCAGCATGCGGCCGGGAGTCGTGTCGAAGATTTTCGCCACGCGGCCGCCCTTGGCGTCGCGCACCCAGGCGCGGCCCTTGATCTTCGTATGCAGCGTGACCGCCTTGGCGTGCAGCGCATGCTCGATTTCGGAGAGGTCGCTGAACACGCCTTGGATCGGCGCCTTGCTTTTCGGATCCTCTTTGTACTGGCCCGGCTCGCCGTCGCGCATGAGCGTGAGATAGTAGAGGCCGAGGACGATATCCTGCGAGGGCACGATGATCGGCTGGCCGTTGGCGGGATGCAGGATGTTGTTCGTCGACATCATCAGCACGCGCGCCTCGAGCTGGGCTTCGAGCGACAGGGGCACGTGGACGGCCATCTGATCGCCGTCGAAATCGGCGTTGAACGCCGCGCAGACGAGGGGATGCAGTTGGATCGCCTTGCCTTCGATCAGCACCGGCTCGAACGCCTGGATGCCGAGACGATGCAGCGTCGGCGCCCGGTTCAGCATCACGGGGTGCTCGCGAATGACCTCGTCGAGGATGTCCCAAACCTCCGGCTTCTCCTTCTCGACAAGCTTCTTCGCCTGCTTGACGGTCGCCGACAGGCCCTTGGCGTCGAGGCGCGAATAGATGAAGGGCTTGAAGAGTTCGAGCGCCATCTTCTTCGGCAGGCCGCACTGATGCAGCTTCAGCTCCGGACCGACGACGATCACCGAGCGGCCGGAATAGTCGACGCGCTTGCCGAGCAGGTTCTGCCGGAAACGGCCCTGCTTGCCCTTCAGCATGTCGGCGAGCGACTTCAGCGGGCGCTTGTTGGCGCCGGTGATGACCCTGCCGCGGCGGCCGTTGTCGAACAGCGCATCGACAGCCTCCTGGAGCATGCGCTTCTCGTTGCGGATGATGATGTCGGGCGCCCGCAGCTCGATCAGCCGCTTCAGACGGTTGTTGCGGTTGATGACGCGACGGTAGAGATCGTTGAGGTCGGACGTGGCGAAGCGGCCGCCGTCGAGCGGCACGAGCGGACGCAGGTCCGGCGGGATCACCGGCACTTCGCGCAAGATCATCCACTCAGGCTTGTTGCCCGAGCGCATGAAGGCCTCGATGATCTTGAGGCGCTTGGCGAGCTTCTTCGGCTTCAGTTCGCTCGTCGACTCTGCGATCTCGACCTTCAGCTCCTCGGCGATCTTGGCGAGGTCCATCTTCTGCAGGATGTCGCGGATCGCCTCGGCGCCGATCATCGCCGTGAACGTGTCCTGGCCGTACTCGTCCTGGGCGCGGATGTATTCCTCCTCGTTCAGAAGCTGGCGCTCCTTGAACGGTGTGAGGCCCGGATCGAGAACGATGTAGGATTCGAAGTAGAGAATCCGCTCGAGATCTTTCAGCGTCATGTCGAGCAGCAGCCCGATGCGCGAGGGCAGCGACTTCAGGAACCAGATATGCGCGACCGGCGCGGCGAGCGAAATGTGGCCCATCCGCTCGCGCCGCACCCGCGACAGCGTGACTTCGACGCCGCACTTCTCGCAGATGACGCCCTTGTACTTCATGCGCTTGTACTTGCCGCACAAGCACTCGTAATCCTTGATCGGCCCGAAGATGCGCGCGCAGAACAGGCCGTCGCGCTCGGGCTTGAACGTCCGATAATTGATGGTTTCGGGTTTCTTGATCTCGCCGAACGACCAGCTCAGGATCTTTTCGGGGCTCGCGATCGAAATCTGGATGTGGTCGAAAGCCTGCGGCTGCACCACAGGATTGAAGAGATTCATGACCTCTTGATTCATGCCGATCTCCTAAAGTCAGCCAGCAGGCTCAAGCGCCCTGGCGACACCGGATTGAGATTTGCGCGTGTCGGCGGCGAACGCTGCGTCCGCCGCCGTCTTCCACGATCGCGTTTATTCGGCCGCCTCCGCTGGCGGCAGTTCGGTCGCGGGCGCCTTCGTCGATGTGAGTTCGACGTTGAGGCCGAGCGAACGCATTTCCTTGACGAGCACGTTGAAGCTCTCCGGGATGCCCGATTCGAACGAATCGTCGCCGCGCACGATGGACTCGTAGACCTTCGTGCGGCCTGCGACGTCGTCGGACTTGACGGTCAGCATTTCCTGCAGCGTGTAGGCCGCGCCATAGGCTTCGAGCGCCCACACCTCCATTTCCCCGAAGCGCTGGCCGCCGAACTGCGCCTTGCCGCCCAACGGTTGCTGGGTGACGAGCGAGTAAGGCCCGATCGAACGCGCATGGATCTTGTCGTCGACGAGGTGATGCAGCTTCAACATGTAGATGTAGCCGACCGTCACCTTACGGTCGAACGGCTCGCCCGTGCGCCCATCGTGCAGGACCACCTGGCCGGAACTGTCGAGCCCCGCCATCTCCAGCATCTCCACGATGTCCTTCTCGCGCGCGCCGTCGAAGACCGGCGTGGCGATCGGAACGCCGCGGCGCAGATTGC
Source organism: Beijerinckiaceae bacterium (assembly GCA_965276595.1). Taxonomy (GTDB): domain Bacteria; phylum Pseudomonadota; class Alphaproteobacteria; order Rhizobiales; family Beijerinckiaceae; genus Terripilifer. Next base: position 130,546 of record CBDIBA010000012.1, on the reverse strand, counting down.
CGCCAAGTTCGGCGAGCGAGGCGTCGTCCAACGCGCCGATCGTCTCGTCCTTGCCGTAGATGCTGCCGAGCTTGGAGCGCAGCGGCTTGATGTCGTTCGTCTTCAGGTAGGCGTTGACCGCTTCGCCGACCTGCTTGCCGAGACCCGCGCAGGCCCAGCCCAGATGCGTCTCGAGAATCTGGCCGACGTTCATGCGGCTCGGCACGCCGAGCGGGTTGAGCACGATATCGACCGGCTGCCCGTCGGCGAGGAAGGGCATGTCCTCCTGCGCGACGATCTTCGACACGACGCCCTTGTTGCCGTGCCGTCCGGCCATCTTGTCGCCGGGCTGGATCTTGCGCTTCACCGCGACGAAAACCTTGACCATCTTCATCACGCCGGGCGGCAGTTCGTCGCCGCGCTGCAGCTTCTCGACCTTGTCGAGGAAGCGGCTCTCGAGCCCCTTCTTCGCCTCGTCGTACTGCTTGCGCATCGCCTCGATCTCCGCCATCAGCGGATCGTCTTCGACGGCGAACGTCCACCATTGCGAGCGAGGGTATTCCTCGATCGTCTCGCGGTTGAGCTTCGCGTCCTTCTTGAAGCCTTTCGGGCCGCCGATCGCGACCTTGCCGTCGAGCAGGCTGGCGAGGCGCGCATAGACGTTGCGGTCGAGGATCGCGAGCTCGTCGTCGCGGTCCTTGGCGAGCCGCTCGATCTCCTCGCGCTCGATTGCTTGCGCGCGCTCGTCCTTGTCGACGCCGTGCCGGTTGAACACGCGCACTTCGACGATCGTGCCTTGCACGCCCGGCGGCACGCGCAGCGAGGTATCGCGCACGTCCGACGCTTTCTCGCCGAAGATGGCGCGCAACAGCTTCTCTTCCGGCGTCATCGGGCTTTCGCCCTTCGGCGTGATCTTGCCGCAGAGGATGTCGCCGGCCTGCACTTCCGCGCCGATATAGACGATCCCGGCCTCATCGAGATTCTTCAGCGCCTCTTCCGACACGTTCGGGATGTCGCGCGTGATCTCTTCGGGGCCGAGCTTGGTGTCGCGCGCCATCACCTCGAACTCGTCGATGTGGATGGACGTGAACACGTCGTCCTTGACGATGCGCTCGTTGAGAAGAATCGAATCCTCGAAGTTGTAGCCGTTCCACGGCATGAACGCGACGAGCACGTTGCGGCCGAGAGCGAGGTCGCCGAGGTCCGTCGAAGGACCGTCGGCGATGATGTCGCCCTTGCGCACCTGGTCGCCCACCTTCACGAGAGGTTTCTGATTGATGCACGTCGATTGGTTCGAGCGCTGGTACTTCATCAGCCGGTAGATATCGACGCCCGCTTTCGAGGGGTCGATGTCCTCCGTCGCGCGCACGACGATGCGGGTGGCGTCCACCTGGTCGATGATCCCCGTGCGGCGCGCCGCGATCGCCGCGCCCGAATCGCGCGCCACGATCGCCTCCATGCCAGTGCCGACGAGCGGCGCGTCGCTTTTCACGAGCGGCACCGCCTGGCGCTGCATGTTCGAGCCCATCAGCGCGCGGTTGGCGTCGTCGTTCTCGAGGAACGGGATCAGCGCCGCCGCGACCGACACCAGCTGCTTCGGCGAGACGTCCATGAAGTCGACGCGCTCGCGCTGCGTCGTCAGAACGTCGCCCGAATGGCGGGCGATCAGCAGATCCTCGGACAGCACGCCGTCGGCGCCCACCACCGCATTCGCCTGCGCGACGTGGTGCTTGGATTCTTCCATCGCCGAGAGGTAGACGACCTCGTCCGTCACCTTGCCGTCGCGCACGCGGCGGTAAGGCGCCTCGATGAACCCGTATTTGTTGACGCGCGCGAAGGTTGCGAGCGAGTTGATGAGGCCGATGTTTGGCCCCTCCGGCGTTTCGATCGGGCAGATGCGGCCATAATGCGTCGGATGCACGTCGCGCACTTCGAAGCCGGCGCGCTCGCGCGTGAGGCCGCCCGGGCCCAGGGCGGAGAGACGGCGCTTGTGCGTGATCTCCGACAGCGGGTTCGTCTGGTCCATGAACTGCGACAATTGCGAGGAGCCGAAGAACTCGCGCACCGCTGCGGCGGCAGGCTTCGCGTTGATGAGGTCTTGCGGCATCACCGTGTCGATGTCGACCGACGACATGCGCTCCTTGATCGCGCGCTCCATGCGAAGCAGGCCGAGGCGGTACTGGTTCTCCATCAGTTCGCCGACAGACCGCACCCGGCGATTGCCGAGATGGTCGATGTCGTCGATCTCGCCGCGCCCGTCGCGCAAGCCGACGAGCGCCACGACAACGGCAAGGATATCCTCCTTGCGCAGGACGCGCACCGTGTCGGCGGCGTCGAGATCGAGGCGCATGTTCATCTTCACGCGGCCGACGGCCGAGAGATCGTAGCGCTCCGAGTCGAAGAACAGCGAATGGAACATCGCCTCGGCGGTGTCGACCGTCGGCGGCTCGCCCGGTCGCATCACCCGGTAGATGTCGAACAGGGCCTCCTCGCGCGAGGAATTCTTGTCCGCCGCGAGCGTGTTGCGAATGTAGGGCCCAATATTGACGTGATCGATGTCGAGGATCGGCAGTTCCTCGAAGCCCGCCTCGATCAGCGCGACGAGCGACTTCGCCGTGATCTCGTCGCCTGCTTCGGCGAAGATTTCGCCGGTGTTGGGGTCATAGAGATCCTCGGCGATGTACTGGCCATGCAGGTCTTCGTCCTGCGCCTTGAGCGCCTTGACGCCCTTCTCGGCGAGCAGGCGCGCGCTGCGCACCGTGAGTTTCTTGCCGGATTCGATCACGATGTCGCCGCTGTCGGCGTCGACCATGTCGACGCTGGCCTTGAAGCCCTTCATGCGATCGACATCATAGGGGACGCGCCAGCCGTCCTTCATCTTGGAATAGATGATGGTCTTGTAGAACGTGCGGAGGATTTCCTCGCCATCCATGCCGAGCGCGTAGAGCAGCGACGTCACCGGGATCTTGCGGCGACGGTCGATGCGCGCATGCACGATGTCTTTGGCGTCGAACTCGATGTCGAGCCACGAGCCGCGATAGGGAATGATGCGCGCGGCGAACAGCAGCTTGCCTGAGGAGTGCGACTTGCCCTTGTCGTGATCGAAGAACACGCCGGGCGAGCGGTGCATCTGCGAGACGATGACGCGCTCGGTGCCGTTGACGATGAACGTGCCGTTCAGCGTCATGAACGGCATGTCGCCCATGTAGACGTCCTGCTCCTTGATGTCCCGGACGGACTTCGCCTGCGTGTCCGGGTCCACGTCGAACACGATGAGGCGCAGCGTCACCTTCAGGGGAGCGGCGAATGTCATGCCGCGCTGGCGGCACTCGTCGACGTCGTACTTCGGCGCCTCGAACTCGTACTTCACGAACTCGAGCAACGAAGTCTGCGAAAAATCGGAGATCGGGAAGACCGACTTGAAGACGGATTGCAGCCCTTCGTCGGGCCGCCCTCCTTGCGGCTCGTCGGCGAGCAGGAACTGGTCGTAGGAGGCTTTCTGAACTTCGATCAGATTCGGCATGTCCGCGACTTCGCGGATGTGCCCGAAGAACTTGCGAATACGCTTGCGGCCGGTGAATGTCTGAGCCAACGTTTGGGCCATGTCGCTCCTCGTGCCTGTCAGTTCGGCGGGATCAAAGGATTCCGTCGTAGCCGTCCGTTAGGCGCCGGACGGCGGGGGCTGGGCCCCAAAAATTGTCACGCCGGGCCCCGCGCGGCGTCGGAAACCATCCGGCTTCCGGGAACGGCCAAACGGCCCCGGAGAATCCCCGGGACCGCCCGCATTTTTCCAAGGCCGCCCGAAGGCGGCGAACACGCTTACTTGAGCTCGACCTTGGCGCCGGCTTTCTCAAGCTGCGCCTTGAACTTGGCGGCGTCCTCCTTCGAGACGCCTTCCTTGACCGGCCTTGGAGCGGCCTCGACCAGATCCTTGGCTTCCTTGAGGCCGAGGCCGGTGATCGCGCGCACTTCCTTGATGACCTCGATCTTCTTGTCGCCGATTCCCGCCAGAACGACGGTGAACTCGGTCTGCTCTTCGACGGGGGCCGCAGCCGCGCCGCCGCCCGGAGCCGCCGCGACCGCGACGGCCGCCGCCGCCGAGACGCCCCACTTCTCTTCCAGCAGCTTGGCGAGCTCCGCGGCTTCGAGCACGGTCAGGCCCGAGAGGTCTTCGACAATCTTTTCCAGGTTGGCCATCAGTAACGGTCCTTAAGGTTGGTTCGACTAAGAGGATCGACGCGCCGTCAGGCAGCGTCCCGATTGGCGTAGGCCCCGAACACGCGCGCAAGCTTGGCGGCCGGCGCGGTGGCGAGCTGGGCGAGTTTGGTTGCGGGCGCATTGACGAGGCCCACGATCTTGGCGCGCAGTTCGTCGAGCGAAGGCATGGTCGCAAGCGACTTCACGCCGTCGGTGTTCAGGACGGTCTTGCCCATGGCGCCGCCGAGGATGACGAGCTTGTCGTTGTCCTTGGCGAAAGCCACGGCGACCTTCGGCGCCGCCACCGGATCGTCCGAATAGGCGAGCAGGGTCGGTCCCTTCAAAAGGGAGCCGATCGAAGCGGCGTCCGTGCCTTCGAGAGCTATCTTGGCGAGACGGTTCTTGGCGACCTGAACGGTGGCTCCAGCGGCGCGCATCTGCTTTCGCAGGTTTTGCATCTGGACCACGGTCAGGCCGGAGTAATGCGCCACGACCACAACGGAAGTCTTTTTGAAGATCCCGCTGAGTTCCGTGACCGCCTCTTTCTTCTCCGCTCTGTCCACAGTGCTCTCCATAGGACGGAAGTCGCCTTCCGCCGGTTGATGAGCCGCACGAGCAACGCCGGAGCGCCCTCGCGCGACACCGCGCGACCTGTCCCCGAAGCGATCGGATCGCCGCGGACAGAGGGGTTCGAACCAACACCAGGACCGCTGGGGCGGCCCTCATACGGTCTTTCCCCGTCTATGCCGGCCCCACGGCGTCGGGCGAACCCGAATCAGCCTTGGAGATTAAGCCGATGGCGATCCGAACGGATTGCCTGGCGCCCGCAGTCTCGGACAGGACATGGCCAGACGGGACGCGGGAGAATCCCCGGGTCCGCCGGCCTTCTGGCTCGCGTCGTATGACCGATGGGCCCGACGCCACAAGCAAGCTGAATTGAACTGGGGTCGCAAATCGCGATCGACCCCGAGTGCGGTATCTAAACGCTCCGGCGCGCCCTGCCAAGAGGCTCGCGAGGTTTTTTTACGGTTGTCCCCGATCCCGATGGCCGAGGCGCGGAATTCAACGAAGGCTCAGCCGCCGGTCGGCCCTTGCAGGGCTACGGTGCCCGGATCGATCTTGACGCCGGGCCCCATCGTGGAGGACAGCGCAAGGCGCTGAATGTAGGTTCCCTTGGCCCCCTGCGGCTTGGCCTTGGCGACCGCATCCACAAAAGCCTTGATGTTCTCGACGAGCTTGTCCTCGCCGAACGACGCCTTGCCGACCATGCCCTGGACGATGCCGGCCTTTTCGACGCGAAACTCCACGGCCCCTCCCTTGGAGGCGGCGACCGCGGCCTTCACGTCCATGGTCACCGTGCCGACCTTGGGATTAGGCATCAGGCCGCGCGGACCGAGCACCTTACCGAGGCGCCCCACCAGCGGCATCATGTCCGGCGTGGCGATGCAACGATCGAAGTCGATCGTCCCCGACTGAACCGAGCTGACCAAATCCTCCGCGCCGACGACATCGGCGCCCGCCGCCTTCGCCTCGTCGGCCTTGGCGCCGCGCGCGAAGACTGCGACGCGCTGGGTGCGACCCGTTCCGTTCGGAAGATTGACGACGCCGCGGACCATCTGGTCCGCATGCTTGGGGTCGACTCCCAGATTCATCGCGATCTCGACCGTCTCGTCGAACTTGGCCTTGGCACCCTGCTTGACCAGCTTCACCGCCTCGTCGACCGGATAGAGCTTGATCCGCTCGACGCCGTCGCGCGCCGCCTTGATGCGTTTTCCCACGTGCGTCATGGCCTCACCCCACCACTTCCAGGCCCATCGCGCGAGCGGAGCCTTCAATCATCGACATCGCGGATTCGACCGTATGGCAGTTGAGATCCGGCATCTTCTTTTCGGCGATCTCCTTGATCTGATCCTTGGTCACCTTGCCGACGAAGCCGCGACCAGGCGTTTTCGCGCCCGAGGCCGGCTTCTTGCCGATCTTCAGGCCCGCGGCTTTCTTGAGGAAGAAGGTCACCGGCGGCTGGTGCATCTCGAAGGTGAACGAACGGTCCTGATAGGCGGTGATCACCACCGGAATCGGCGACCCCTTCTCCATCTGCGCGGTGCGCGCATTGAAGGCCTTGCAGAATTCCATGATGTTCAGACCGCGCTGCCCGAGCGCGGGACCGATCGGCGGCGACGGGTTGGCCGCCGCCGCCGGCACCTGCAGCTTGATGTAGCCGGTGATCTTTTTCGCCATTGCTCTGCTCCAAAACACGCCGAACGCCGGCTTGCGCCTGCATCGGCCGATTGCAGTCCGTGGTGCGACGCGGCGTCCCGGCTGGCGACCGGGCGCGTCTCCCACGCGTGAGAGGCGGCTGGTAGCAGGAATGCCGGGCCCTCACAAGCGCGCAAACGCCAGGCCGCATCTTCGCGCCGGTTGCTTGAAAATCACTTTTCTATCAATTTGATAGCCGGCTTTCCGGACTCGTTTTCCGAACCGTAGGCGCGATTGTCTTACAACCAAAATCTGAGGTTCAGCCTTCGAAAAAGGTTGAAGAAGGTCGCCTTAAAGCTTTTCAACTTGCGTGTATTCGAGTTCGACCGGTGTCGCGCGGCCGAAGATCGAAACCGCGACCTTGACGCGCGAACGGCCCTCGTCGATTTCCTCGACCAGGCCCTCGAAGGACGCGAACGGCCCGTCGTTGACGCGCACCTTCTCGCCGATTTCGAAGCTGATCGAGGCCTTCGGATGCTCGACGCCCTCCTTGACCTGACCCTTGATTCGATCCGCTTCGGCGTCGGAGATCGGCATCGGCTTCTTGTCGGCACCGAGGAAGCCGGTGACTTTCGGCGTGTTCTTGATGAGATGGTACACGTCGTCGGTCAGGTCGCATTTCACCAGGACATAGCCGGGAAAGAACTTCCGCTCGGAATTGACCTTCCGGCCGCGACGCACCTCGACGACCTGCTCCGTCGGCACGAGGATTTCCTCGAACTTTTCGGCGAGGTTGCGCTGACCGGCCTGCTCGCGCAACGAGTCGGCGACCTTCTTTTCGAAATTCGAGTAAGCGTGAACGATATACCAGCGCATGGCCATGAAACGCCCCGAAGTCAGTGCGCGAGGGAGAGGACGAAGGTGACGAGCAGGCGCAGCGCCTGATCGACCGCGACGAAGAAGATGCTGGCGAGGACCACCATGACCAGCACCAGCCCGGTCGTGATGAGGGTCTCGCGCCGCGACGGCCACGTGACCTTGTTGGCCTCCGACCGCACCTGCGTCAGGAAGGCGATGGGGTTCAGCATGAAACGTTGTGCTCCGCGGCCAGCCGTCCCGACCCTGGGGTCCGCCGGCCAGCCCGTCGACCGGCGAAACGGCCAGCCGACCGCCAAAAAATGAGAGGGCGCGGGACCTGTCGGTCTCGCGCCACTGGTCGGCCTTATATCGGGTCGCCCCCCGAGCGCCAAGCAAAATCATGCGCAAGGCAAAATCATGCGCGCGTCGCTCGACGTTGGCTGCATTGACTTCCCCCGCGGCCGCACGGACAGTCCGCGGCCGAACACGGTCGAATATGTCAGCCGATGGGAGGGTCACTGTGAGCGATCGCACGATGAGGGCGTGGGCCGGGCGCTATGAAGACGGGCCGCTGCTGCGCGGGCTTGGCCAATATACCGATGACGCGCGCCCGGCCGACACGCTGTTCGCCGCCTTCGCGCGCTCGCAGCACGCGCACGCCACGATCAAGGCCATCGACACCGCCGCCGCGGCCAGTTCGGCCGGCGTCGTCGCGGTCTACATCGCCAAGGACTTCGAAGAATTCGGGTTTGGCAGCGTATCAAGCTCCATTCCGTTTCCCGGCAAAGGGGGCGCCAACCCGATCTCGCCGTTCCGCCCCGTGCTTGCGATCGACAAGGTGATGCATGTGGGCGAGGCGGTCGCCATGGTCGTCGCGCGTTCTGTCGACGCCGCGCAGGACGCGGCCGATCTGATTGCGGTCGAATATGAGGAACGCGCGCCGGTCATCACGCTCGATCAGGCCAAGGCCGCCGGCGCCGACCTCTGGCCGCAAGCGCCGGGCAATGTCGCGCTCGAATGGTCGGCGCCGCAGGATCCCGACGGCGACAAACGAAAGGCGCTCGACGAGACGTTCCGGTCCGCCGCGCATGTGGTAGCGCTCGATGTCGTCAACCAGCGCATCAACGCCGTCTCGATGGAGCCTCGCGCCGCGACCGGCGCCTACGATCCCGCCACCGGTCAATTCACGCTGCGAACCGGCACCCAGGGGGTCGCAGCCATCCGGGCGCAGGTCGCCATGACCTTGAAGCTCGACATGCCGCAATTGCGCGTCCTGACGCAGGACGTCGGCGGCGGCTTCGGCATGAAGGCTTCGACCTATGCCGAATACCCCGCCCTGCTTGCGGCGGCGAAGAAGACCGGCAAGAGCGTCCACTGGACCTCGACCCGCGCCGAATCGTTCGTGACGGACAATCAGGCGCGCGATCAGGTCTGGCATGTCGAACTGGCGCTGAGCGAGCGCGGCAGGTTCCTCGGCCTCCGGCTCAAGGGCGAGATGAACGCCGGGGCCTATCTCACCGGCGTCGCGGTGCTCGTCCCGACGGTCCACATCGCCTTCTGCCTGCCGAGCGTCTACGACATCCCCAAGATCATGGTCGATTCGACGACCTACCTGACCAACACCGTGCCCGTCGGCCCCTATCGGGGCGCCGGGCGCCCTGAATCGAATTACCTCCTCGAACGCGCGATCGAGGCCGCCGCGCGCAAGCTCTCGATCGATCCGGCGGAACTCCGCCGGCGCAATCTGATCGCGCCGGAGAAGATGCCCTATCAGACCGCGACCGGACCGAAATTCGATAGCGGCGACTTCCCCGCGATCTTCGAGGCCGCGTTGGAGACCGCTGACTACAAAGGCTTCGAGACGCGGCGCACGCAATCGGCGATGCGCGGCAAGCTGCGCGGCGTCGGCATCGGCTGCTACCTCGAAATCTCGGGCGGCCATTACGAAGAGCCGGCGCGGATCACCTTCGAGAATGGAAAGGCCGTCATCAGCCTGGGCGCCGCGCCCAACGGTCAAGGCCATCTGACGGTCTTCCGTCAACTCGTCGCCGATCGCCTCGGCATCGATCCCGAGCAGGTCGGCGTCACGTTCGGCGATACGGCGCGCGACGTTCCGGGCTTCGGCGCCGTCGCCTCGCGCACCGCCATGCTGTTCGGCAGCGCGGTCGTGCAAACCACGGACAAAATCCTGGTCAAGGCGGCCGCGATCGCCAAGACGGTGCTGCAGGCGGGCGACGCCAAGGTCGAATACCGCGATGGCGTCTTCGAGATCGCCAAGACGGGGCGGTCGGTGAGCCTGTTCGAACTCGCCGACCACGCCAACGACATGCTCAAGCAAGGCGCGATCGAGGAGGACCTCGACACCAACGAGACGGCGAAGACGGGCCCCTCCTTCCCCAACGGCTGCCACGTCGCCGAAGTCGAGGTCGATCCAGACACCGGCGCAGTCGTCATCGTCCGCTACACCGCCGTCAGCGACTGCGGCGTGATCCTCAACGAGACGATAGTCGATGGGCAGATCGAGGGCGGCGTCGTGCAGGGGATCGGCCAGGCGCTGGGGGAATACGCGCGCTACGACGAGACAAGCGGCCAACTGCTGTCCGCCTCGTTCCAGGACTACATGATGCCCCGCGCCGGCGACGTGCCGAGCCTGACGGTTCTGCATCGGCCGACCCGCTGCCAGACCAATCTGATCGGCGCCAAAGGCGTCGGCGAGGCGGGCACGACGGCGGCGACGCCAACCGTCGTCAACGCGATCGAGAACGCCATCTCGCCGCATCGCTCGCTCGATTTAATCATGCCGCTGAACCCGCTCGCGGTGTGGAAGGCCATGCGCGCCGCTCAGAAGACCGCTTAGTTCAGACATTCTGCTTTCTGAGAGATGCGCCATGGCCTCCGAGAACGCCATCACCCGCGGGAGCGGGAACGTCTTCGCCGACATCGGCGTAGCAGACGCCGATGAGGCGCTTTTCAAAGCGCAACTCGCAATCGTTCTTCGTAAGGCGATCGAAGAAAAAGGATTGACGCAAAGCGCGGCGGCGACCCTTATCGACGTTGCGCAGCCAGACTTGTCGAAACTCCTTCGAGGCAGCCTCAGGGGGTTCTCTCTCGAACGGTTACTCGAATGTCTTCGCGTTCTCGGCAATGACATCGAAGTGAAGGTTACCCGATCAAGACCGATGGCGTCGGCAAGTTGTCTCTCAAGGTGGCGTAGATCGCTTCTGGGCCGCGCGATAAATCGCGATCGGCGGACCGATCATTGCTCCAAAGGCGTGATTCCGACCCATGATGATCGGCGGCGGAGCCTCGTTCGTCTGTCCGCTCGCATCAAAAAGCCGCCCCCAATTGGAGAGATCGCCGCGCCTGCAATTGCGCGACGAAAACGGTTGACCGGAGATTAACCTAATCAGGCTGACCAATGCGGTTGGCAGGAGTGGCAGGACTCGAACCTGCAGCCCCCGGTTTTGGAGACCGGTGCTCTACCATTGAGCTACACTCCTAGGAGCCGCCAGCGGCAAGCCTGTTTGCCGCAAGGCCCATGCGAAAGCAAGCGGTCGGCCGCATTGCCCGGCTCGCCGGGTCGGACATACACTCGCGCAGCGATTCGAGGGCGAAACGTTCACGCGAGATGTCCTGCGGGAGGTTGAGCGCGGCAAACGCCCGCCGGGGGGTCAGATGGCCGACATAAGCCTTGTTCAAACTGCGAGCACGACCACGACGCCGGTCGATGCGCATGACACCCGCCGCCGCTTGCGCGCCATCTTCATCGGCTCGGTGGGCAACCTCGTCGAATGGTACGACATCTACGCCTACACCGCCTTCTCGCTCTATTTCGCCGCGGCCTTCTTCCCGCGCGGCGACGCCGTCTCGCAGCAGCTCTCGACGATGACGATCTTCGCGGCCACCTATCTCGTGCGGCCGATCGGCGGCTGGCTGTTCGGCAATCTCGCCGACCGCCGCGGTCGTCGGCTGTCGCTCACCCTTTCCGTTTTCATGATGTGCTTCGGCTCGCTGCTCATCGCGGTGACGCCGACCTACGGGACGATCGGCGTCTGGGCGCCGATCATTCTGGCGCTCGCCCGCGTGATCCAGGGCATAAGTCTTGGCGGCGAATACGGCGCCAGCGCCGCCTACATCGCCGAGGTCTCGACGCCGGACGGGCGCGGCTTCTACTCGAGCTTTCAGTACGTCACGCTCATCGGCGGCCAGTTGGTCGCGCTCATCGTGCTTTTCGTGCTGCAGAAGGTTTTCCTGACCAACGACCAGATTCGCGAGTGGGGCTGGCGCATTCCGTTCGTGATCGGCGCGCTGCTCGCGGTCGTCGCCGCGGTCATGCGCACGCAACTGCATGAAACCAAGGATTTCGAGGTTTCCGTCAAGGAAAAGGCGGTCAAAACCAACGCGCTCGTCGAGCTCGCGCGCTATCCGCGCGAAGTTTTGCTTGTCATCGGCCTGACGCTTGGGGGCACTGCGGCCTTCTACACCTACACGACGTACATGCAGACGTTTCTCAAACTGTCGGTCGGCCTCGACGACGACACGACGACCATCGTCGCCGCCGCGTCGTTGCTGTTCGCCATCGCCTTGCAGCCGCTCTACGGCTATGTTTCCGATCACATCGGCCGCAGCAAGGTTCTGATCTGGTTCGGCGTGATGGGCGTGATCTTCACCTATCCGCTGCTGTCGGGCATCCAGAACACCAAGAGCGCGCTGGCGGCCTTCGTGATGATTTCCTTCGCCTGGGTCATCGTGTCCGGCTACACCGCGATCAACGCCATCGTGAAGGCCGAGCTGTTTCCGACGCGCGTGCGCGCGACGGGCGTCGCGCTGCCTTACGCTCTGACGGTGTCGATCTTCGGCGGCACCGCGCCCAGCGTCGCGTTATGGTTCAAGCAGCAGGGTAACGAACCGGGTTTTTACTGGTACCTGACCGTGCTGATCGCTCTCTCGCTGGTGATCTATCTCACCATGCGGGATACGCATAAGCAGTCGGCGATCGCGCAAAGCTGACGCCCCGAGCCTCATAAATCGGATGCGTTACGCCTCGCCTTAGGCGTTGCGATACGCCGCAATCCCGGCGGATTTGTAAGACAGCCTGCGGACCACGGAGACCGATATGCCCCACCTGCTCAAGGTGCGCCAATCGCAGCAACTGGCCCGCGCGCTGATTTGCGAGGCGCGCGCCGCGCGCCTCCCCTCGTTGCTGACGCGATTGAAAGCCACTTGGGCGCGGTGGCGCGTGGACGACGGCGTCGAAATCGATGTCGTCGTTCGCAGCGATCAGGATTGATCGGACCTCAGTCGCTTACTCGATGATGGAAGCGACGACGCCGGCGCCGACAGCGCGGCCGCATTCGCGGACGGCCCCCCGGCTTGAACAGCCGCATCGCGCGGGGCTCAACAAACACCCGCAAGCCGTGCTACGTTGTGTTTATGGATCCCAACATCTCGGCGCTCGAACGCGCCTTCAGCCTCGCGAAATCCGGCAAGTTCGACACGGTCGTCGGCATCAAACGCCAATTGCAGGCCGAGGGGTATTCGGCGAACCAGATCAGCGGCCCCTCGCTTCTCAAACAGTTGCGCGGCCTGATCGAGGCCGCGAAGAGTCCGCCGGCGGACCGGAGTCAACCGGACGCTTGAGGCGACTTCGGAAACAATCCCGTCAAGCCGACGTTGTCCGCGCGACCGTTGAAGCCTACTCCCGGGCTCCCAATGCGCAATCGCGTGCGACGCCGACATGCCCCAAACGCCCGCCAGCCAGCTTTACGAGTGCCTGCATTGCGGCTTCGTCTGCGAGGCGGCGGACATGGACGTGAACAAGCGGTCCGAGCTCGGCGCCGAGGAGGAATGGTCGCTCTGCGTCTGCCCGAAATGCAAGGCCTGGAACACGCCGCTCGACGAGCATTGGGTGCCGGTGGCGCCGGGCAGCATCCGCCGACCGGACAAGCCGTAAGACGCCGCGTCCCCGGTCAGCGCCGCTCGAACGCGCGCGCGCCGCCCGGCGCCTGCGCGCAGTGCGCCGCGTAGAGCTCGAACGGCCGCTTCGCCTCCTCGATCAGAACCTCCGGCGTGACGTCGACCTGCGCGCCAGCGACGGCGAAAATCGGCGCGCTCGGATAGATTTTGCCGCGCGGATCGTGAGCGAGATAGGGCCGCGTCGCGGCGCTCGACAGGGCGTAGACGACGCGCGCGAGACCATAACGCAGGATCGTCCCCGCGCACATCGTGCAAGGTTCGGCGTTGACGTAGATCGCGCCGCCGGCGACCGCATCAAGGCCGCCGTCCACATGCGCGCGCCGCAACACGTTGATCTCGGCGTGGCTCAACGGATCGCCGGTCTGGTTGGAAATGTCGCAACTTTCCGCCAGAACCGAACCGTCCCTGCCGACAAGGACGGCGGCGAACGGCCGGTTGCCGTCCTGCGCGGAGGCGCAGGCCATTGCGATCGTGTGGCGCACGTAGGTGAGGTCGGCGTCGGTCATCACGGTCGGCATGGCTTCATCCCCTGGTCCGCGACGACCTTAAAGACCTCCGATTGACGCGCAACTGTGGAAGAGCGCCTCGACATCCGCGTCGCTTCGCACGATGGACACCGTCTGCCGGTCGCCGGCGAACTGATCGCCGGCGCAGACGACGACCCCGCGACGCGGGCAAACGCCCTGACATCCGATGGCGATCACGGAAACCGACGGCGTTCCGGCCTCTTTCGCCATATTCTTCAGCGCCTGGCCCAGCCGCCCGCCGAGCGCCGACCGGTCGGCCCGGCGCAGGCGCCTCTGGCATTTGCGGCAGGCGAGCACCGCGCGCCCCTTCCAGGGCGCCTTGTAGCGGCGCAGCGGCGTCCCGTGGTTCATAAATAGAAATTCTCGATCGTCGTCGGTTCAATCGGCGGCGCCGGGCGACGGATGCGTCGGCGGCAATGAGGGTGGATCGGGGTCTCGCGCGGGCGTTGAGCGTGGTGGGGGAAGTAGGACTCGAACCTACGAAGGCATAGCCAGCGGATTTACAGTCCGCCCCCTTTGCCGCTCGGGACATTCCCCCGGCGCCGTGCGGCGACCGCGACGAAAAAGCCCGCCGGGCGGCGGGCGTCTCGCGGGCCGCTTATGGAAAACGCGCCTTTGACTGTCAACCCCGCGACCTGGATCACCCCGTGACCTGGATCAACTGGATCGGCGCATAGGAGCGGAAGGAGCCTTTACGGTTCGGCGCTTTTAACGATCCTGAGCGGAAAACGCCGCCGCTGCAAGGACCTGACTCATTTTCCGTAGGACGTTGTGCGAAGCTCGCTCGAACCGCTTGTGAGTCGAGCGGCTCAGCGTGGGGGGATCATTCATGCACAACGATATGCAGCGGCGGCTGACCGCCGAATTCATCGGGACGTTCTGGTTGGTCTTCGGGGGCTGTGGCGCGGCCGTCGTCTCGGCCGCCTATCCTCAACTCGGGATCGGCTTCACCGGCGTTTCCTTCGCCTTCGGGCTCACCGTCCTAACGATGGCTTACGCCGTCGGGCATATCTCCGGCGGCCACTTCAACCCCGCGGTGACTTTGGGCCTGTGGGCGGCCGGTCGTTGCGCCAACAAGCACGTCGCGCCATACATCGCGGTTCAAGTGATCGGCGCGATCCTCGCCTCCGGCGCGCTGTACGTCATCGCGTCCGGCAAGCCAGACTGGGTTCTCGGCGGCTTCGCCTCGAACGGGTATGGCGACCTCAGTCCGAACCACTATTCCATGGCGGCGTGCTTCTTGGCCGAACTGCTGCTCACCTTCTTCTTCCTGGTCATCATCATCGGCACGACGTCCAAGGGCGCCGCGACGGGCTTCGCCGGCATTCCGATCGGGCTCGCCCTCACGCTCATCCACCTGATCTCGATCCCGATCACGAACACCTCGGTCAATCCCGCCCGCAGCATCGCGCCGGCGCTTTTCGCCGGCGGCGCCTACGTCGGCCAGCTCTGGCTGTTCATCCTGGCGCCGATCGCGGGCGCCGTCGTCGCGGGCGGCCTGGCGCGCATGCTCTACGAGGATTCGTCGCTGGTCGAAACGGTCGTCGTCGAGGAGCGGCGCACGGCCTGAGCGGGGGACAACAAAGCGGCGTTCGCGCAGCGCCTCGGCGCGCTTTGCGAACCGGGCGCCCGCGTGCGACACCACACGCGGGCGCGCTTCGGCCGGACTTGACCATGACTCGACGCAAAGGAAGCGGTTCTCGGCAGGCGTCGCCTTCGGCCACGGCGGGGCGCGGGTTCGATGTCGCTCGCGACGCCGAGCGTCGTCCTGAAAAAAGCCCGCGTCCCCCAGAACGGCGGTCCGCCGACCCCGACGTGGCTCTTATCTGGGGCTTTCACGCCGTGCGCGCGGCCTTGCGCTCGCCACGCCGCAAGCTGCTCAGGCTTTATGCGACGCAGCCCGCGGCGGCGAAGCTCGCTCCGGACATTGCCGCGCGGTCGCTCGATGTGGCGACGCTCGAGCCGCGCGACCTCGATCTCCGCGCGCCGCGCGACGCCCTTCATCAGGGCGTCCTCCTTGAAGCGCGGCCGCTTGGTCCGATCGATCTGGACGATGTGCCGGACGACGGTTTGATCCTGGTGCTCGATCAAATCACCGATCCGCATAACGTCGGGGCGATGCTGCGCACGGCGGCGGCCTTCGGCGTCGACGCCCTCGTGACGACCGAGCGCCACTCGCCGGCGATGACGGGCGTGCTCGCCAAGAGCGCATCGGGCGGTCTAGAGTTCACGCCGATCTGCACCGTCGTCAACCTGGCGCGCGCCCTGGAGCGGCTCGGCGAACGCGGCTATGCGCGCGTCGGCTTCGATTCGGAGGCGCCGGTCTCGTTCGCCGACACGTCGGCTGCGCGTCCGCTCGCCCTCGTCTTCGGCGCGGAAGGCAAAGGCTTGCGGCGACTGACGCGCGAACGCTGCGATACGATCGCGCGGCTCGATCTGCCCGGCGCGATCAAGAGCCTCAACGTTTCGAACGCCTGCGCGATGGCGCTGACGATCGCATCGATCAAGGGCGCGACGGGCTGATCGCTAGCGGTCGGCGGCATCGAACCGCGCGCAGGGCGGCGGCGATCCATAAACCACGATGGGCAAGGCTCGGTGCGTCGCACGCGCGGGCGTCACCTCGATGATGCGCGGGTGGACGCAGGACACGCGGGCGGGCGCCGCGGTCTCGTAGGCGTCGCCTGCCTGGACGGGCGGCGCTCCTTCGAGGGGAGCAGGCGCGCCCTCGAAGGCGTCGGAATCGTCTGGAGCGACAACGAAGCCGGGTCCGGACAGATCGTAGGAGCGGCGCCGGACAGGCCGTCCGGCCGATCGCGGCGGCCCGAGCCGCCCCAGCGCATTGGGCGAGCCGACGCGAAGCGCGGTGAACGGGGTCGTGACGGGTTGACCTTGGTGGCCGCGGACGGCCGGTCCCCCTCCGCGCGCCGCGGGGCCGCCGCCGCGCATGCCGGCCGCGGCGGCCGACGTGAAGGCGGCCGCCGAGGCGGCGGCGAGAATGCAAACGGCCGCACAATCGCGCCAAAGCGCAGGTCTAGACAAATGTGTCATATTTTGCTCCATCGACGAGGCGGCCGCCGCGCGATGAGTATACGAATCATTAACGGTAGCGACACAAGCGATCGCGATCATGGTGAATACGACCGGCGTCAAAGCCGGCGATTTGGGGGAGACGAACATGACGATGGCGACCGCCACGATGGCGCGAACGCGGCCGATGACGCGGGAGGATCGGAAGGTCATTCTGGCGTCGTCCGCCGGTACGATCTTCGAATGGTACGATTTTTATCTTGCCGGCTCGCTGGCCGCCAACATCGCCGCCAACTTCTTTTCCGGACTGAACCCGACCGCAGCCTTCATCTTCACGCTGCTCGGCTTTGCGGCCGGCTTCGCCGTCCGGCCGTTCGGCGCGCTTTTCTTCGGAAGCATCGGCGATCTCATCGGCCGCAAATACACCTTCCTCGTCACGATGACGATCATGGGCCTCGCGACCTTCGTCGTCGGCCTGTTGCCGGGCTACGCGACCATCGGTCTCGCCTCGCCTGTCGCGTTCATCGCCTGCCGCCTGCTGCAGGGATTGGCGCTCGGCGGCGAATATGGCGGCGCGGCCACTTATGTCGCCGAACATGCGCCGCAGGATCGCCGCGGGTTCTACACATCCTGGATCCAGACGACGGCGACGCTCGGATTGTTTCTATCGCTCCTCGTCATCCTCGCGTTGCGCCTCACGATGACGCCGCAGGCGTTTGCGGAGTGGGGCTGGCGCATTCCCTTCCTCGTGTCGATCCTGCTGCTCGGCGTGTCGCTTTGGATCCGGCTCCAGTTGCAGGAATCTCCGGCCTTCGCGAAGATCAAAGCCGAAGGGAGAAGCTCCAAGAAGCCTCTGACCGAGGCGTTCGGAACGGCGCGTAACGCCAAGATCGCCATCCTTGCCCTGCTCGGCGGGACCGCGGGTCAGGCGGTCGTTTGGTATACGGGGCAGTTCTACGCGCTGTTCTTCCTGACGCAGACGCTGAAGATGGATCCGACGACCGCCAACCTGGCGATCGCCGCGTCGTTGCTGATCGGCACCCCGTTCTTCGTGGCGTTCGGCTGGCTGTCGGACAAGATCGGCCGGAAGCCGATCATCCTCGCAGGCTGCTTGCTCGCGGCCATCACGTATTTCCCGCTGTTCAAGGCGCTCGCCAACGCCGTGAACCCGACCCTGGCGGTCGCCATCGAGACATCGCCGGTCACGGTCGTGGCCGACCCGAACGAGTGCTCGTTCCAGTTCAACCCCACGGGCACGGCGAGCTTCACGTCGTCCTGCGACGTCGCGAAATCCTTTCTCGCAAGCAACGCGGTGAATTACAGCAACGTGGCCGCGCCCGCGGGAACGCCCGCGCAAATTAAGATCGGCGACCGCACGGTGACGGCCTTCGACGTGAAGCAGGCCGGCGCCGGCGCGGCGGCGAAACGCAAGGCGTTTACCGACGAGGCGACGGCGGCGATTCGCGCCGGCGGCTATCCGGCGGCGGCCGATCCGTCACGCGTCAACCTGCCGCTCGCGATCGCCATCCTGACAATTCTCGTCCTCTACGTGACGATGGTCTACGGCCCGATCGCCGCCATGCTGGTCGAGCTCTTCCCGACCCGCATCCGCTACTCCGGCATGTCGTTGCCCTACCACATCGGCAACGGCTGGTTCGGCGGCTTCCTTCCGCCGATGGCGTTCGCCATCGTGGCGGCGACAGGCAACGTCTTCTCCGGCCTCTGGTATCCGATCTGCTTCGCGCTCATGACATTCGTCATCGGGCTGCTCTTCATGCCGGAAACGAAAGACCGCGACATTTACGCGGCCGACTGATCCCGCCAAAACAAAGGCCCCGCCGAAAAGCGGGGCCTTCTAATCGTCTTGCCGTCCTGTCGCTTACTGGCAGACGCGGACCGAGCGCCGCACCCAGCGATTGCCGTTCCAGGCGTCTTCCGGCTCAAGCCAGCACCGCGGCCCGGGGCCGGCGTAAACCGGTTCGGGCCCATAATAGGGATCGTAATACGGCGCGCTGGCCGCGCCGGCCGCAATCGCGCCGACGGCGAGGCCGCCCAACACGCCGGCCGCGACGGCGCCGCCGCCGCCCCAGCCGCGATGCCCGTAGTACCGGTACTGCGCCGACGCCGGCGCCGCGCTCATTGCAACCATGCCCGTCGCCAGCGTCACCGCCGCTGCGGCGGCCGCCACGGCGCGGGTTCGTCCGCTTCTTGTCACCGTCATGAAAATCTCCGCTCGGCTCTGGTCCATCCGTCACGATGGAGCCTGTTGGTCCGCCCGGTAGCGCTAGCGTGGCAAAACGGCGAATTCACGGCATCCCGTTGAGCCATAAGCCCTACTCAGCTTCGCGGTGAACGTCGCGATCCATTTTGGGTTCCATCGCGCTCGTCGACCACGCGGGAAAGGGGTTGCCGGCCAAGCTCGCCGTGCCGCCAAACCTGCCTATGATCAACATGGCATGGGGCTTGCGAGCTTTGCGTGGACATCCGCGAGCCCCGCTTTGCCCCCACGTCCCATAGCCATCGCCGATTATCCGGCGCCGGTCGAAACCCGGCGCGCAAAGCGCGCACGCGGGCGCCTGCGCGGCTGGGCGGACGCGCACGCCGCGGACGGCTTGACCAAGCTGTGCTCGGTGCTTGCGCTTCTCGGTCTCTGGTGGCTCGGCGCCGCCACGCTGCCTTCGAGCGTCATCCCCGCGCCGACGACAGTCGCCGGCGCGCTATGGGCGGACATGCGCGCGGGAGGCATCTGGAGCGATGTCGCGGTCAGCCTGACGCGAATCGCGCTCGGCTTCCTGGTCGCCATGTCCGCAGCGCTCGTGTTCGGCTTCGCGATGGGCCTGTCGAAGACAGCCGAGCAATTCTTCGATGTGTGGATGGTCTGCGGCATTTCGCTGCCGAGCCTCGTCACGATCCTGACGATCTTCATGGTTGTCGGGCTCAACGAGACGGCCGCCGTCTTGGCGGCCGCGCTGCCCATCATCCCCATCCTCAGCATCAACATCTGGAGCGGGATCAAAGGCGTCGACCACAAGCTCGTCGACATGGCGAAAGCCTATCACGCCAATCCTTCGCGCATCATCCGCTCTGTCGTTGCGCCGCAGATCGCGCCGGCGATCATGGCGTCGTCGCGTTTCGGCCTCGGCCTCATCTGGAAGATGGTCCTGTTCGTCGAACTGCTCGGGCGCAGCAACGGCATCGGCTACAAGATCGAGTTCTACTACCAGATGTTCAACATGAGCGAGGTGCTCGCGCACGCCCTGCTCTTTCTGCTGATCATGTTGTTCGTGGAAATCGTGCTGCTCGGCGCGCTTGAACGGCATGTGTTCAGGTGGCGCCCGGCGCAGCGGCAGCTTTGAGTGTCCCGTGCCCAATCCCGCGTCCATCGAAATCGCAAACGTCTCGAAGATCTTCGCCGGCCGCGGCAAATCGCCCGGCTGGCAAGCGCTCGACAACGCCACGTTCAGCGTCGATCCCGGCGAGTTCGTTTGCATCCTAGGACCATCGGGCTGCGGGAAATCGACTCTTCTCAATATCCTCAGCGGACTCGACAGCGAGTTCGAGGGGCGCGCCGCCATTCACGGCAAGCCGGTCGGCGACCGGCAATACGGCAGCCCGCGCGTCGCCTATGTCTTTCAGGAGCCGCGGCTGATGCCCTGGCGCACCGTGCGGAACAACATCGAGTTCGCGCTCGACGTGAACGGCTTCGCGAAGGCGCAGTGGCGCGAACGCGCCGACCGCGTGCTGCGGCTCGTCGGGTTGCAAGACTTCGCCGACTTCTACCCCTTGCAGCTTTCCGGGGGTATGCAGCAGCGCGCGTCGATCGCGCGCGCCTTTGCGATCGAGCCAGAAGTGCTGCTGATGGACGAGCCGTTCAGCGCGCTCGACGAGTTGACAGCCCGGCGTCTGCGTCAACGCCTTCTCGTCATTTGGGGCGACTTCCGTCCAACGGTGCTCTTCGTCACGCATAACGCGTTCGAGGCGACGTTCCTGAGCGACCGCATTCTCATGATGACCAAGGGTCCGCGCAGCCAGTTCTGCGACGAAATGAACCTCGCCGGACTCGGTCGGCCGCGCAGCTACGAAGATACGATTGTTTTCGAAGCGAGCCGCGACGTTGTCGCGCGCCTCGTCAGCCACATCGGGCGCATGGATGAAGACGCCTGAACGCCGTACGGCGAATGAAGGGATGCAAAATGGCTCGTTTAGACGTGAAAGCGTTCGGCCTGGCGTTCGCCTTGCTCGCCGCAACGGGCGCTCGGGCCGACGACGCGGTCAAAGGCGACGGCGGCAAGGTCCGGCTTCTCTATAGCGAATTTGGCTCGAACTCGTTTCCCGCCGTCTTCATGAAGACGTTCGGTCTCGACAAGAAGCATGGCGTCGAAATCGAGCTTGTCGCCAGCGCCAACGATCAGGCCCGCATGACCATGCTGCAATCGGGCGGCGCGGAAGTCGGGACGCTCGACTGGAGCGACGTCTCTCGGATGCGCAAGGCCGGCGTCGACGTGGTGGGCGTGTCGCCGTTTTTGCGCTGGGGCGCCGATTACAGCATCGTACCGATCAACTCGCCGCTAAAGACGTTGGGCGACCTCAGGGGCAAGAAGTTCGGCGTCTACAACCGCAACGGCGTGAACTTCATCCTGGAGCGCGCCGTCGCGCAAGGCGTCTACCACGTCGACCTCGACAAGGAAGCGACGATTCAGGAAGGCGCCGGGCCGCTGATGTGGGCGTTGCTCGAGCAAGGCCAGCTCGACGCCATCGAGGCGTTCAATTCCGTTGCGCCGGCGATGATCGCGACAGGCAAGTTCCGCGTGCTCGCCAAGGACAGCGATCTCATCGCGCAGATCGGGCTCCCGGAAATTCCCTCGCTGCTCTACACGTTCCGCAACGCTTGGGTGAAGGCGCATCCGCAGAACACGCGCGCCTTCGTCGCCGCCTACCACGACGTGATCGACATGCTGCGCGTCGACGACCAGGCCTGGATCGACCGCGGCGGCCAGATGAAAATGCCGCCGGACGTCGCCGCCTTGTTCCGCAAAGAGGCGCGCGGCGACTTTCTGCGTTCCTTCTCGCCGACCGTCGAGGCCGACGTCAAGAAGAACTTCGCGACCCTGCTGCCGATCGCCGGCCCGCAGGCGTTCGGCTTCTCTGAAATTCCCGAGGGGATCATTACTAGGGATTACGAATAATCCTGCGCGCGGAGATCGAACATGACGACCAAAATGCATCTCGGCTTCGACCTGTCGAAGACGCACCTCGAAGGGCGCTGGCGCAGCCCCGGCTCGTGGATGGACTACACGTATCCCGACCCCGGCCAGTTCGAGGAGGTCGCGAAAATCGCCGAGCGCGGCTGCATGGATCTGCTGTTCTTCGGCGACGGCACCGGCGTTGCGAGCACCTACGGCGGGTCTCAGGACGAGGCGGCGCGCTGGGGCGTCGGCTGGCCTCGGCACGACATGAGCCCCTATATCGTCGGCATGTCGCGCGTGACGAAACACATCGGGTTCGGCCTGACCTATTCGTCGACGTTCATGCATCCGTTTTATGTCGCGCGGCTGCTCAATTCGCTCGATCACGTGACCGGCGGCCGCATCGCCTTCAACGTCGTCGCGTCGACGCGTCGCTCCGATGCGGCGAATTACGGCTTCGACGAGTTGATGGAGCACGATTTGCGATACGACCGCATGGAAGAATTCATCAAGGTCTGCAAGGCCCTGTGGGACAGCGTCGAACCGGACGCCTTTCAGTGGGATCGCGAGACCGGCGTCGTCGCCGACCCGGCCAAGGTTCGCGCCATTCATCATGTCGGGCAGTTTTTCCGGGTGCGCGGGCCGTTGAACACCGTGCCCTCTCCGCAGCGACACCCCGTGCTGCTCCAGGCCGGCGGATCGCCGCGCGGCATCCGCGCCTCGGCGAACTTCGCCGACGTGATTTTTGCGAGCGCGAATTCGCTTGCGGCGATGGCCAAGCATCGCGCGGCGCTGGACGAGGCGTTGATCGCCGAGGGGCGCGACCACACCAAGATCGGCATGATGTTCGCGGTCTCCGTTCTCGTCGCCGAGACCGAACGGGAGGCGAAGGCGCGGCGCGAGGCGGTGTTGAACCTACTGCCGCGCGAAGCGGTGGCGTCCTATCTCTCCGACAATTGCGGTTACGACTTCTCGCGATTGCCGGCGAAATTCTCGCCCAGCGAGTTGAACATCATCATCGCCGCGACCAACGCGTCGCCCGTCGGCTTCGTGCACAAGCTGGCGCGCGAAATCGGCGAAGATGCCGAGATCACCCCGGACGAGTTCTTCGAGCACGGGCGCAAGATGGTGACCGACTACGAACGCACCTACGCCGGAACCCCGACGCAGATCGCCGACATCTTGGAGGAGGCGTTCGAGGCCGCCGGCAGCCGCGGCGGGTTTATGTTCGCGAGCGCGCCGACGACGCCGCACGACCATATCCAGGTCGTCGACCTGCTCATCCCAGAGCTTCGCCGACGCGGACGCTTCCGCTCCGACTACGAAGGCAAGACGCTGAAAGACAATCTCGCCGCCTGACGCCGCTCGCCCGATCGGACGGCAACGGCGGTCTCACGCGCCGCCCTTGAGCGCGCCGATGGCGTCGATCGCCGCGCCGACGGAGATCACGTCCGCGTATTTCTGATCCATGTCGAAGAGATTGATCGCGTGACAGGCCTCGTGCCGATCGAACACGCAATCTTCGACGACCTGCACGCGGAACCGATAGCTCGCGGCTTCCACGACCGAGGCCCGCACGCACCCGCTCGTGCTCTCGCCCGTGACGATCAGCGTATCGATATCGAGGAAGTTCAGTTGCGCCAGCAACGGCGTGCCGAAGAAAGCGCTGGGGCCTGTCTTGCGCAGCACCGTCTCGCCGGAGAGCGGCGCGACCTCGTCGATGATATCGAGGCGCCGCGCGTAGCGGTCCTGCGCCGCCTTGTCCTGCGGCGGCCCGCGCCGCGATCCGCCATGGATCGCGTCGAACCAGCCCGGAACGCCGGAGGTCTCTTCCGCGAGGCCGGTGACGTGCACCACCGGGATCGCGGCCTTGCGCGCAGCCTGCATCAGCCGCTGGATATGCGGAACGGCGGCCCACCCCGCCGCCCCGCAGTAGCTGGGCCAATGCGTGAGACCGTCGAGCAGCGGGACGTTCTCATCGCCGAAGACGGCGCGGTAGAGATCGATGTTGAGCAGCGCCGGCCGCCGGCCGAGGCCGACCGTACGGCGCTTCGAGGTCGCGAGATGCGCCTTGTCGTGCGCGGTCAGGAAGCGGTCCCAGATACGCTCGGCCATGGGGATGATCCTTTCTCGTCGAAACGATGAGACCAGAAGACTACGGACTTGTCACATCCACGAAACTGCGGGCCTGCGCGATGACGGGTTGCGGCAGCCCATACATGCGCTCGACGAGCGCCTGCACGTCCTCGCCGCTGACGTAATTGAGTTCGAGCCCCACGCGCTCGGCTTCCGCGAGAAAATCCGGATCGCGCATGACGTCGGCCACCGCTGTTCGATAGACCGCGACGAGCTCCGGCTTCAGGCCCGGCGGCGCGAGCAGCGGCCGCCCCATCGATTGTCGCGACATGATGAGTTCGAGCACCTGCTTCTGCTGCGCGCCGGAAATCAGGTCGCTCACCAGCGGAACGTCGGGCAAGTCGGGGTGCTTCTGCATGGCGAGTTGCAGCACGATTCTGATCTGCCCGCTCTTCAGTTCGGCGGCGTTGCCGATCTTCGCCGCGCCCCACGAATAGCCGGCGATCGCATCGAGTTCGCCGCGCAGCATCGCCAGCAGGATCTCGTTCGTGCCGGGATACCCGGGGATGGCGTGAAGTTTCATGCCGAGAACGTTGTTCAGCATCTGCGAAAAGATTTGCTGATCGCCGCCGGCGCCTGTCGAGCCGGCTTGCGCCGGCTTGCCGGCGAGCAGATCGGCGAGGCCGGACGCCGGCGCGCCCGCGCGCAGGTAGAGGCCGGACACTTCGTTGTTCATGCTGCCGAGCCAGTTGAACCGCGCGGCGTCGAACCGCGATGTCGTCGCCGCGCCCATGATCAGCTTTTCGGTCGCCACGCCGCGCCCGACGATGGCGATCTCCGTCCCGTCGCGCGGGGCGGCGTTATACATGTAGTTTGAAAGCGTCATCGAGCCTGCGCCGGGCCGGTCCTCGGCGATGACGCTCGGCGCGCCGGGCAGATAGCGGCCGAGATAGCGCGCCAGCGCGCGGCCGTAGGTGTCGTAGCCGACGCCGCCCGGCGAATAGCCGATCAGCACCGTCACACGCTTGCCCGCCAGGCTGACGGGTTGCGCCTGCGCCGCGGACAAGGCCAGCCACGCGCTCGCCAGCGCGATCGAAAGGTCGCGCGACACGCGGCGGAGCGTCATGCGGTCATCTCCAGGCGTTGTCCTTGCGAAGAGTCAAGCAAAACGAAGGCCGTCGCGGCTAGCTTTATAGCAATCGCTGCGTCGCCCTGCGAGACGATCGTCGGATGATGAGGACGGATGATGGGGAAAGGACGCCTCGTCTCGCCGTGAGAAGCCGGACTCGTCGCGTTCCGCTGCGGTTGACGCTGCGCGCTTGCCTGCTCTAGATGCGGCGAGGTTCGGTCGAATACCGCAGCGTGCGACGCGATCGGGGCGTCGGCGAGCGGCTTCGATCGAAGAGGGCCGGCATAGCTCAGCGGTAGAGCAGCGGTTTTGTAAACCGAAGGTCGGGAGTTCAATCCTCTCTGCCGGCACCATTTTCCTCCGCGACCTCCTACACCTTGGGGCAGCTTTTACATACCCATACCTGTACGATCCTACCGATTAGAATAGCCTTACCGATATCCTGAGGCAGAGTCGGAAAAATAGGCATTGTCCCCTCCGCGGGATCGTGAAGGAACTCGGGGATGAGGCGTCCGATGCGTCTCTGTCCATCACGAAGCTCATCAAGGCGATTGAACTGTCGTTGCCGCCACGCGATCGTGATCGCCTGTTCAATTTCCTCGTAGCGCCGCACGTCCTCTGGCGTGAGTGCCGCTGGCGGAACATAGAGCGGCATGCGGTGAGCCGCGGGATCACGTTTCTCTTTGACTTCTTTCAGCCAGGCGCGAAATGGCTCGACGTCAGCCAGTCCATCATGAAGGTTGGCGTCTTGCCTTAACGCCCGCGCGAACAGGCCTATCTGCTTAGGATCAACAGCCTTCGTGGTTTCCGTTGCCATTTGATGAACCAGCAGCCATGCGTAGTTGTCGAGAAGACCAGAGATGTGAATATAGATCGCGTTGAGGTCACGGCAGACATCGTCGGATTCCTGTTGGGAAAGAGGATCCGTGCGCTCTGGCAAGATGATGCTACGGAAGTCGTTGAAAGCGGATTGCATCAAGCGAAGGCGCCGCATGATCCCATACCGAAGGTAGCGATCGCCTTCGGCCGTCAGGGCAACTACCTCAAGCATAACAAGCGCGTCTGAGATTAGTTGATGGAGTGCACCTGCAATGTTGAGGACGTGCATCCCCTTCGCTTGGTTCTCAAAGTATTCAAATTCGGACGGTTTCAATCGGAGAGCTAACGGAGCGGCAAATTGCTTGTAGTGGAATTGATAATCGACCTGATAAATCACCATGGGATCGTCGAAAGACAAGCGGCCTCCCAAAGCTAATCAACGCGCACGCTTACCTATGCTACTCACCTTATCTGCGTGCTCCTCCATCTGATCCATCAACTTCACAACCCAATCAGATGTCACCGGTGACAACACAGGAAACGTTTGGGGCCAGCCTAAATCCTCGGAGTGCAGATGCAATTTTCTTAGCACCGAGGGGTCTTCACTTATTCGGTCGATAAGCCGGGCGACCGATGCGAGCGCTGCTTTCTCGTTGGCCAACAGAATCGCACCTATACCCCCTTGGCGTTCGTCGAAGCCGTAGCGATAGAAGTGAGCAAAATGTCCCGGCCGCATTACCAGAACGGTCTGGACATCATTCTCCGATAGTTCAAGTCCATGCTTGACGCATGCAAGGACAGCCTTTCCAAGATCGTGCCCCATTTCGTTTTTGCTTGAGAGCTGCTTCTCGCTCATCCCGGCATCCAAGGCAAACGCCTTGAGTGCAAGCTCGGTAGCCATGCATAACAAGAAGCCTACAGGCTCGAAGAACTCCACTGGGCGAAACTGATTCGAGATCACAATTCTCGCACTGTGCCAGTATCGAGTTGCCACAGCCAATTTATATTTAGCCATCGGCTTTTTCAGCATGATCGCTCCAACGGTCCCATTTAGCGGGCCTTTGGGCAATAATCTAATCGCGCAGCAGGAGCCGGACTCGTCGCGTCCCGCTGCGGTACCGAAGCCCTCGATTGGCGCGGACGAAGCGCTTGAACCGTTTGCCATTCTCATCAACCGCTCTATCCTCGCTTTCATCGGCTGCCATTGCGAAAAATTGGAGGACTCTGGGATGATCGCGCGGCTAATGGCGGCAAGCTTTGCTTTCTTAGCAGGGTTCGCATCGCTCGCTCGCGCCCAGGATGCGGCCGCCTATCCAGCGGGCGCCGTACGGCTGATCGCGCCCGCCGCTCCGGGCGGAAATCCCGACGTGCTCGGCCGGCTGCTGGCCCAAAAGCTCGGTGAATCGCTTCGCGGGTCGTTCATCGTCGACAATATTCCAGGCGCCGGAGGAGTGGTCGCCGCAAAATCGGTGGCGACGGCTAAACCCGACGGCTTGACGCTCCTGCTCGGCGACACTGGAATCATGGCGATCAGCCCCGCGATTACGCCGAACGTCGGATATAATCCGCTTGTCGATTTCACGCCTATCACGGCGCTGGTGAGCGTGCCTACCGTTCTGGTGATCGATCCGTCCTTACCCGTGCGGACGCTGCGCGAGTTTATAGACCTGGCGAAATCGCGGCCAAAGCAGATCAATTACGGCTCGGCCGGCGTGGGATCGATCCACCAATTCACGATGGAGGCGTTCGCCGAACGCGAAGGGCTCACATTTCAGCACGTGCCTTACCGCGGCGGCACGGCGGCCGTCAGCGGCATCCTATCGGGCGAGGTGAAGGCTGGGTGGGCGGGCGTGCCGAATGTCGCTGCGCTCATACAGGCCGGGAAGTTGCGCGCGCTGTGCACGAGCGTTCTGACGAGGCCATCGTCGATCCCCGATACGCCGACCTGTTCCGAGTTGGGCGTCTCGGGCTTCGATGTGGCCGCAACGATCGGGTTGCAAGGACCAACCGGGCTCGCCCCCGGCATCGTCGGACGTCTCCAAGGCGCAGTAGCGCAGGCTCTTCGAACGCCCGAAATGACGGGCCGGCTGAAGATGCTGGGCATGGAACTGCAGGAAAATGGAACCGCGCGATATGCTGAGCTTTTCAAGGAGGAGGTGCGGAGCTACGCCGTCGCCGCCAAAAAGCTCGATCTGATCGCTCAAGGCCAAGTCCACTGACAACCAGCCCTTTTCGGCTGAGCCGAACAGGGCTGGCGTCTCGACGGCCTCACATCCGATCGTGCGTCAGATGCTGCTGAAGCTTGCGGTAATGCACGCGGTGCGACCGCTGAGCCTTATCCTGAACAGGCTCCGCCTTATCGGCGTTTTCAGAATGGTCGACGCTCGGTTGGTTCGGCGACAGGTTCGTTGCGTTCGCGACGGACAGGCTGCCTGCGAAGGCGGCGGCGGCGCACATGACGCCCAAGGTCTTTTGCATTTTGCTCGCCATGGAAGTTCTCCAATCGATCCGCATCGGAAAGCCCGAAGCGCGGTGGTGAAAGGCGCAACGACGGTCGGGCGTCTTTGTTCATTCGGCGCGCCATGAGGAACGTCTCGTGGTCGTGATCGCATCCGCATCGCTCAGGACGTTTGCAAGCGTGCGGGCGCCTGGTCTCTAAACGAGACGAGCCGCCGCCGGTCCTCGTCCCACAGGGCAAGGCTCGTGAAGCGCAGGCTCTGGAGGAAACCGACGCGACCGACGGTCGCGAGCTTTGGATGATCGACGAGCACTTTTGACAAACGATAAAATGGAATTCGACTGCAGAGATGATGCACGTGGTGCACGCCTATGTTGCCCGTGAGCCAAGCGAACGGTTGCGGCAGTCGATAGTACGAGCTGCCATGGAAAACGGCGTCGTGAAACGCCCAATCGCCATCGTGCGCCCAGCGCGTCTCATCGAATTGGTGCTGCATATAGAAGAACCAGCCCGCGATGGAGGCCGCGATCAGAACGACGGGGATTTCCACCAGCAGGAACGATGCGATGCCTACCAACCAGACCATCAAGAGGATGACCGCGCCGATCGCGGCGTTCGTTCCCATCGCGCTCAGCCATGGCTGCGCGCCTGAATGCATGAGACCGACCGGGAGGCGGTTGTGAATGAGGAACACATAGGCGGGAGCGAGGACAAACATGACGATCGGGTGGCGGTAGGCGCGATAGCCGAGACGGCGCATGGGGCTTAGCGCCCGAAATTCAGCCGCCGTCAGGGTGATGATGTCGCCGAGGCCGCGTCGTTCCAGATTGCCGACCGTCGCGTGATGCGCCGCGTGTGTGCGGCTCCAGCAATTGTAGGGCGTAAAGGTCGCGACGCCGATGAGGCGTCCCGTCCAATCGTTTGTCGCGCGTCCGCGGAACAGCGCGCCGTGGCCGCAATCATGTTGGATCATGAAAAGGCGGGCGAGAAAGGCCGCCGTGGGAATCGCGAGAAGGAGGGTCAGCCAGTAGCTGATCGCCATCGCCTCCAGCATCGCGACCCACAGCGCTGCAAACGGCAGAACGGTAACGAGGAGTTCTAAGACGCTGCGCGAGAAGTTAACGTTACGATACAAGCCAAGCTTTTGCGCGACGCCTCTTGCATCGCCAAGGTCAAACGTCGAGAAGTCTGTCATAGAAGCACGATCGTTGGAGAAAGTCGGCGGCGGCCGCTGTCGACCGCAGTCAAGCCGCTTGGCGGCGAGCGCAAAGCTTGCGTCGGACATCGATAAATGGGTCAATGCCGCGGGGCGGCCGCCCGATCTGCGGCTAGTCCGCCCCATTGGCGAAACGGCCGCTCGCGCCTCGCGGAGCCAGACCGGCCAACAACAGAGATGACGCTGGGTTCAAGGTGTCGACCATGGCGGTCGGCACAAGGATCGTGCTGCCCCGTTCTTTAGTCGTTTCGTAGATGATGTTCATCGCCCGAAGCTGAAGCGCGATCGGATTTTCGGCGTAGGTCTTTCCCGCCTCGACAAAGCTTCGCGCCACGTCGGCTTCGGCGGAGCCAAGGATAAGTCTGGCTTGCTTCTCGCGCTCGGCCTGGGCCTGTCGCGACATGGCGTCCTGGAGAGCGACGGGGATCGCGACATCGCGAACCTCGACGGATCGAACCGAAATGCCCCAAGCGGCCGTTTTCGATCCGATCTCGGCGCGCAGCAGTTCATCGGCGGCCTTGCGATCGGACAGAAGAGCCGCCAGCATCGAGGATCCGATCATCTCCCGCAGCGATGTCTGCGACACCCGGTCGATCGCCTCGCGGTAATTGGTGATTTCCAGCGCCGCGCTCCTGGCGTCGTTCACGTGCCAAAAGACGACCGCGTCGACGTTAACCGGGACAGTGTCCTTCGTGAGCGCCTGCTCGGCGTTGAAAGCCGTGGTCTGAATGCGCTGGTCTATAACAGCGGCGACGCGGTCGATAACGGGAATCAGCCAGAACAACCCGGGCCCCCGCACGCCCTGCAACTTACCGGCGCGAAGGACCACGAATTTTTCCCAGGCGTTCGCCATCTTCAGCGAGAGCCCCACGAGGATCGCTGCGATGAAGAAAGCCGCAGCCGCGATCTCGCCGCCAAGACTTTCCGACCGGAACGACAACGCGCCCGCGCCAACGCCGCAGAGAAAGAGGGCGAAAACGGCGACGGAGCTGATCGGGTTCATCGTGTTTCCCCTGCCTACCAAGCCGAAGACTTTGCGGCGGATAGGCGGTTGCGGCGTATGACCTGAGTAACCGCTTTTAAGCTCAACCTCGAGCTTCGCGCGATCCGTACGCCATATGGCGTGGCCTCTGCCGCTGCGTGTTATATGGGAAGGACGCGCTCGCGCCGCCAGAGGCGAGCGGAACGAATGATTTTACGGCGCGCTCGTCGCAGCCCTCAAAGAGCGCCGCATCCATCGCGCAAAATGTTCGCCTTCGGGCCTTCGGCGAGAAACACGTCGTAAGACGCCCATAGAGCAATCCCCGCGACCTCGCTCAGCGTCTCGAGCTTCGTCAGACGGGAAAAGCAGCCGGCGTATTCGGCCGGCGGCGTGTCGGGCTCGACGATCAAAATCGCGTTTGCGTTCGGCTCGCTGATCGCCGACGCCGGCAGGAACCCGTAACGCACGCGCTGAGTGACCTGCGCCACCAGCGTCGTCTGCGACCTGAGATGAAAGCTTAACTCGGCGGCGGGATGGTAATCCGTCGTCGCGATCCAAGTCGCTCCATTCGATCGACGCACGTCGTCGATTCGGGTGGCGAGTTCGCCCCACCCGCGACTTCGCGACGGATCCCGGAACGGCGAGAACGCCGGAACCGGATTGGCGAGGTAGACAAGCACGAGAAGCGATAAGCCGATCCCGAGCGGCGACGCCGTCCGCTTGCACGCGGCCATCAGCTGGCTGCGGCCTAGAACGCCGACCGGCGCGCACGCGGCGCCGAGCGCGGCGAGCAGCGCAAGGTCCGGATAGATCGGCGCAAGCCAATTCTCCCGCACCGGCCCATAAAACGAATGCCGCGCGAAGTAGACGATCATTGGCGCGACGATGGCGAGCAGCAGACCGGTTTCTCGCCGATACGGAGCATCGGCGTTACGACACCATCGCCAGGCCGCAGCCGCAGCGAAGACGAAAAGGAGAGGATTCAGGAGGCCGATTTGGGTGGCCGGATAGCCCGCGACATGTCGCCACGACAACGAGCCGTCGACGAGCCGCCCAAACTGTTTGGAGACCGTGACCCATTGGTGCTCCGCGTTCCAGATGAAGGTCGGAAGCGCGATGAACACCGCGACAACGAAGCCCGTCCAGAGCCATGGACTTGTCAGCCAGCGTCGCCCGCGCGCGTCGGCGATGAGAAAAAGCCCGACGCTGACGCCGAGAAAGAGATTGGTGAATTTGGATATGACGCCGAGACCCGCGGCCAAGCCGAACAGAACCCAGTAAAAGCCCTTGCCCGTTTTGATAACGCCGGCCAGCGTCAGCGTCGCCAGCGACCAGAACAGGACCGAGGGCTCATCCGGCGTCGCGAACAACAAATCGATCGCGATGAGAAACGACCCGTTCATCCAGACCGCGGCGCGGACGGCGATCTTCGCGTCCTCGAACAGCAGCCGCGCGGTCGCGTAGAGCGCGGCCGAGGTCGCCGCCACGCTGAGCGTCGAGAAGAAGCGGATGCCGAAGGCGTTGTCGCCGAACAGCCGGACGCCGGCGGCCATCCACCAGGCGACCATCGGCGGATGATCGAAGTAGCCGAACGAGGGATGCAGCGACCAAAGCCAATAATAAGCCTCGTCCGGATCGATCCCGATCCGCTGGGCGGCCCACAAATGCAGGAGGGTGAGCGCGCCGATCGTCAGCGCCAAGCCGACGCGTGGGTCGGCGGCCCAGCGGCGCTCCCGCGGCTTTCCATCAGGCGCGGATTGCATTGACGTCATAAGCGCGGCGCCGGGCTCGGTCGGCGTCTTCGCGCTCTACGCGGGCGCACGGGATCGCACGCGCCGCCTGATCCAACCGCGCAGCGCGGCGGTGTGACGCTCCGCAAGATAAAAGAGCGCGATGGAGGCGACGACGCAGACGGCGATGCGGAACGCGAACATCAGGATCGATTCGCCCGATAATGCCGCGTATTTCGGCGCGACGAGGCTGAGCGCTTGGTTGATCGGATAATGCACCAGATAGAGCGTATAGGAGAACGAGGCGATCCAGGCCGAAAAGCCTGCCAGCGGCGCAGCCAGTCGCTGGGCGGCGGCCGTGCAGCACCACGGCAGGAGCAGCGAAACGCCGACGCAAAGGACCGCCTCGCCCACATCGGGATTGATCGCCCTGAGAGCGGCGAAGGAATTGCTGTCGGAGGCGATCTGGCAGAGCGCCACGCCGATCAGCGCGACGATCGCCCCGGCAAGCGCGGCCCAACCGCTTCGCAGCGGCGCCGACGCGAGAACGAACGATGCGCCGAGGCACCAGTAGAAGAGATAGCGGGCGCGAAGGACCGAGAAGACTCCAACCCCCACACAAAGCAGGAGGATCGCGGGTGATCGGATCTTCGTTCCAAAAAGCGCGCCGACGGCGCCGCCGAGAATGTAGAACCAGATTTCGTAGGATAGCGTCCATAGCGAAGGATTGGCGTTGAACCAGTCCGCCGCGACGCCGTTCAGCCCGACGAGCGTTGCGGCCAGTTGCGACCAGGCGATATCGCCATGAAAGACGAAGACGACGATCGCTTCCGTCAGGACGCAGGCCGGGATCAGGGGGACATAGATGCGCGCCGCGCGCTCCAGCGCATAGCGGCCGAGGTCGAACGCGCCGGATCGGCATCGCACGATCACCGCGCCGCCGACGAGAAAGCCGCTTAGGACAAAGAACACCATCACGGCTTCTTGCCCGAGGCGCGTCAACGCGAAGAACGCCGCAACGAGGCCCGTTCGTTGCGCGGCCGGCAAGGCGGCGTAGTCGACCCACGCGCTGCCCCGCACATGGCCGGCCATTACGGCGAACGCAGCCAGTCCACGCATGAGATCGAGGAGCACGTACTCTTCTCGGCGCGGCCGCCGATCGATCGCGCCTGCCCCTTCTTCCATTTTGTCGTCGGTCTGCATGCCGCTCAACCCGGCGCCGGATGTTCGCGCAAATCGGCTTCGAACAGGGCCGCAAGCTCGTCCGCCGCCTGCTTCGAACTTTGGATCAGCCGGCGCTCGTCGTCGTAATGGGCGTGCGTGTCGATCAAGTTGCGCTCGTCGTAGTCGGCGAAGAATTGAACGGCGCGCCGCGCCTCTTCGTCGGAGACGCCGAGATCGATCAATGCCATTTCGCCGAGCTTGAGACTGGAGTGAAACGTCTCGCGCACCAACTGATCGACGCCGTGATCCATCAGGAGATGCGCGTGACGGCGGTTGCGCGCCCGCGCGAGAATTCTGAGATCGGGAAAGTTGCGTTGCGCGAGATCGGCGACGTCGAGAGCCTCCTGCTCGTCGTCCATCGCGAGAACCAGCAACTTCGCCTGCTCCGCGCCCGCCGCGCGCAGGATGTCGAGCCGCTTCGGATTTCCGAAATAGACCTTGCCGCCGAAGCGGCGCACGACCTCGACCTGCTCGCTGTCTTCGTCGAGCGCCGTAAACGCGACGCCACGCATGCGCAGGAGACGCCCGACGATCTGGCCGACGCGGCCGAACCCGCAGATGATGACCGGCGTTCTCTCGCCTTGCACCTTGTCGTAGGGCGCCTTCGGCTGTTTCGCATTCAGAAGCGGCGCAAGGAACCGTTCGGATGCGGCGAAAACGACAGGCGTCAGCGCCATCGAAAAGGCGACCGTCAAGGTCGCGCGGTTGGCGAAGGACTGCGACATGGCGCCGACCGCGATGGCGGCTCCGAACAGAACGAAGCTGAACTCGCTGCCCTGCGGCAGCGCGGCCGCGAACCGCAGCGCGGTCAGGTTGCTCTGTTTGCCGACGCGGCCGACGAGGAAGGCGACGAGCGCCTTCACGATCATCAGGCCGGGCGTAGCGGCGACGAAGAACCAGGGGTCGCTCAACGCCAGGCCGAGATCGGCCGACATGCCGACAGACAGGAAGAAAAATCCCAGCAGGATGCCTTCGAACGGCTCCACGTCGGCCTGCACCTCGTGCCGATAGGCGGAGCCTGACAGAAGCACGCCGGCGAGGAAGGCGCCGAGCGACATCGACAAACCGGCTTGCGCCGCAATCGTCGCAGCGCCCACCACGATCAGCAACGCCAGCGTTACGAAGACTTCAGGGATGCGCGCGCCGCCGATGGCGCGAAACGCGATCGGGGTCAGATAGCGGCCGCCGCCGAGTATGATGGCGATGGCGGCGATCGCCATGGCGAGATCGCGCCACGGCGCGTCGGTCGCGACGCCCTGGCCCGCGAACAAGGGAACCAGCGCGACCAGCGGAATGAAGGCGAGATCCTGGAACAGCAGCACTGCGAACCCGTCGCGGCCGACGGCGGAGCCGAGAAGATTTCGCTCGCCGAGCATCGGCAGGACGATGGCCGTCGAGGACAACGCGAGGCCCGCGCCCACGATCATCGCCGACGGCCCCCCGGCGCCGAACGCATACAGCGCGCCGGCGATGACCACGCCCGTGACGGCGACTTGCGCGAGGCCCAAGCCGAACACGGCGCGCCGAAGCACCCAAAGACGCTGCGGCCGCACCTCGAGACCGATGAGAAACAGGAGCATGACGACGCCGAGCTCCGCGACCGCGGAAATCTCGCCGACGTTGGTAATGAGCCGCAGCCCCGAAGGACCGATCAGCGCGCCGCCGACGAGATAGCCGAGCACGCTCCCGAGCCCGAGCCGTCGCGACAGCGGCACGAGCGCGACAGACGCGGAGAGCAGGATGACAAGCGTCAGCAGCATCGACGTCTCAGCGCGCCGCGGACCGGCGGCCGGGTTTTAGATCGACGGAAGGGCGAGCCATGCGTTCCGCTCCGGAGACTCAAGCGCGCGTGCGATTGGCGGTCGACCATAGCCCTTCCGCCGACATGCCGATCGTCCACACCCTGGCCTTCCGTATGGCAGGTTCTGAGCGAATGCGGTAGGATTTCCGCGGTTGCAAACAGAGACGGACGATAGGGCCGGCCATGCGATGGATGATCCTCGCCATCTTCGCGGCGAGCGCGATTTACGTGCATTTTCGCGGCCGCGTACGTCACGCCGGATTTCGCCAACTCTCGGACCATTCGACCTTCATGGCGCCGATCAACTGCTTCGCCTACCTTCTGTCGCGGGTTCCGACCACCCCCTACGTGCCCGTCTCGCGCTTTCCGGAACTGACGCCGTTGCGCGAATCCTGGCGAATCATTCGCGAGGAGGCGCTCGCCATGCGCGAGGCGAGCCGCATCCGTGCAGCCGACGCCTATAACGATATCGGATTCAACTCGTTTTTCCGCACGGGCTGGAAACGATTCTACCTGAAATGGTATGACGACGCGCATCCCTCCGCCGTCGAACACTGCCCGCGGACGACGGCCATCCTGAGCGCGATTCCATCCGTGAAGGCCGCCATGTTCGCGGAACTGCCGCCGGGCTCGAAGCTCATGCGTCATCGCGATCCCTTCGCCGGGTCGCTTCGCTATCATCTGGGCCTCGCGACGCCTAACGACCCCGCCTGTAACATCGATGTCGACGGCCAGCCGTATTTCTGGCGGGACGGCGAGGACGTGATCTTCGACGAGACCTACATCCACTTCGCCGAAAACCAGAGCGGCTGCGATCGCATCATCCTGTTTTGCGACATCGAGCGGCCGATGCGCTTCCGCTGGGCTCAGCTTGTGGTGCGGGGAATCGGCCGGTTCCTACTGGGGGCGGCCACGAGCCCCAATGACACCGGCGACCGCACCGGCGGCCTCAATCACGCGTTCGCCTACCTCTACCGGGTCCGCCTTGTCGGCAAACGCCTGAAGGGCTGGAACAGAACGGTCTATTACGCATTGAAATGGTCGCTTTTCGGCGGAATCGCGGCGCTGATCTTCCTCACCTGAGGGTCCGCGAGAGCGACGGCGGCAGCCGCCGGCGACGACGGCTTGGGAACCCAACAGCCGCCAAGACGTTTTCCGACGCTGTTGTGCAGAGCCATCAATTCTTTCGCTTTTTTCCATCGCGGCGTGCGAAGCGAGATCGGAACCTCCGGTGAAACTGTTCGAATGTCAGAATTGCGGTCAGCCGCTTTATTTCGAGAACACGCGCTGCGAACATTGTTTTGCTGCTGTGGGCTACCTGCCCGAGCTTGGGACGCTTTCGGCGTTGAGCGAGGAAGGCCCGCTTTGGCGGCCGATGATCCGATGCGAGGGTTTGTTTCGCAAATGCGCGAACGCGCAGCAGGGCGCCTGCAATTGGCTGGTGGCCGCCGACGGCGCATCGCAGTTCTGCGTCGCCTGCCAGCACAACCGCACCATCCCCGATCTATCGAACCCGCAAAACCTGTCGCGCTGGCGCAAGCTCGAACAGGCTAAACATCACCTGTTTTATTCGCTGATGCGGCTCCGGCTGCCGCTCACGCCACGGCCTGCCGATCCCACCGGTCTCGTCTTCGATTTTCTCGATGACGAGCCGAGCGCCGGCGTGAAGACGGGCCACGCCGACGGCGCCATCACCATCCGCGTGCGCGAGGCCGACGACGACGAGCGCGAACGCACGCGGCTGTCGATGGGCGAGCGCTACCGCACGCTGCTTGGCCATTTTCGGCATGAGAGCGGCCATTTTTTCTGGGATCGGCTGATCGCCAGGTCGCCGATGCTCGAAGAGTTTCGCGCGCTGTTCGGCGATGAACGGCAGAACTACGAACAAGCGCTGCAACGGCATTATGACATGGGGCCGCCGGAGGACTGGCGAGAACATTTCGTATCGCCCTACGCTAGTTCGCACCCATGGGAGGATTTCGCCGAGACCTGGGCGCACTACTTCCACCTGGTCGATACGCTCGAGACGGCAGGCGCCTTCGGCTTGCGCGTGCGCCCGCACGTCGAGCACGGCTCTGAACTTTCGGCGTCGTTCGACTTCGATCCTTATACGGCCTCGGTGAAGCACATCGTCGAGTGCTGGCTGCCTCTGACCTACGCGATGACGTCGATCAACCGCAGCATGGGCCTGCAGGATTTCTATCCGTTCATCCTCACGCCCGAAGTCGTCGCCAAGCTTAACTTCATTTTCGATTGCATCCACAAGGGTGATCGCGTCGCGACGACATCGCCGCCCGACGCGCTCGACGGCGGCGCGCAAGCGCCGCTCCCCCCTGAACGGCCGCGGGTCGAGGCGAAGGCGAAAAACGCCGTCCCCGCCTGATCGCGCCGGCGTCTCATTTAGCGCTTCAGCGCGAGGAGCCCGCCTTGGATTTTCGACATGTCGGCCGGTTCGGCCTGAAGGTTTCGACCCTGGGCGTCGGCTGCAACAACTTCGGCGGCAGATTGGACGAGGCGGCTTCGATCAAAGTCGTTCACGCCGCCGTGGACCTCGGCGTAACGCTGTTCGACACCGCCGACGCCTATCCGCTGGAACGCTTCGGCGTCTCCGAAGAGATCCTCGGTCGCGGGCTCGGCGACCGGCGCAAGTCCGTCGCCATCGCGACGAAGTTCGGCCTGCCGGCGGACCGCTCCTCGCGAGACGGGAACGGCTCGCGCGGGTATGTCTTCAGCGCGCTGGAGGGGAGCCTTCGCCGCCTCAAGACCGACTGCATCGATCTCTATCAAATGCATTTCCCCGATCCCCAAACGCCGATGGACGAGACGCTGCGCGCGCTCGACGATGTCGTGCGGCAAGGCAAGGTCCGCTACATCGGCGTCTCCAATCTACCGACATGGCGGGTTGTCGATGCGATGCACACGGGGGCGGCGCTCGGTGTCGGGCGGTTTGTCTCCAGTCAAAACCAATACAGCCTGCTCGCGCGAGAGGTCGAGGCCGAGCTTCTTCCCGCGCTGGCGCATCACGGCGTCGGCCTGCTGCCCTACTTTCCGCTCGCCGGCGGTTTTCTGTCCGGCAAATACCGGCGCAACGTCGCCATGCCGGCGGGCGCGCGGCTGACGAAGAACCAGGCGCTCGCCAACATGTTCGTGAGCGATCCCAACTACGAGATCGTCGAGCGTCTTCAACGGTTCTGTGACGAGCGTGGCGTGACGATGCTGCAGCTCGCGTTCCGCTGGCTGCTCGCGCATCCTGAAATCCCCAGCGTCATCGCCGGCGCCAGCACGCCCGAGCAACTGAAGCAGAACGCCGAAGCCGTCGCCGGCCAATTGAGCGCGGAAGACATGCTCGAGATCGACAAACTTGCGTCCAACGCGCCGCGGACCTTCTGGGGCCATTGAGCGGCGCGTCGTCTCCCGGCGCGCGCGGCGATCAGTTCGCGGTATCGCCTGGGGCGGCGGCCATCTTTTTCTTGTAGGTCACGCGGTAGACAACGCCGTTCCCGTCGTCGCTGAACAGCAGCGATCCATCCCGCGCGAAGGCCGTGTCGACCGGGCGACCCCAAACATCCGCATCGCCCGCCGTAAACCCCACGACGAAATCCTGGTATTCGCCAGTCGGCTTGCCATCCTTGAACGGGAGCCGGACTATCTTGTAGCCGGTGTGCAGGGAGCGATTCCACGACCCGTGCAGCGCGACGAAACCGTCGCCCGTCCAGTCGGGCGGAAACATGCCGCCGGGATCGAAGGCCAGTCCCAGCGCCGCGGAATGCGGCTGGATCAGCACATCCGGCGTTGTCGCCTTGCCCTTCAAGTCGGGCCGCGGCCCCCCGCCGGGCCGCGTGTCTTCGTGATCGCCGATATAGAACCAGGGCCAGCCATAGAAGCCGCCCTTCTTTACGCTTGTCACGTAATCCGGGGGCGTGTTGTCGCCGAGGAGATCGCGCTCGTTGGTCGCGCAATAGACGGTTCCCGTGTCCGGTTGAACGGCGAGGCCGGAGCAATTGCGGATGCCCGCGGCGTAGACCTGCTTGTCCTTGCCGTCGGGCGTGTAGGTCAGAACGTTGGCGCGCCATTCGTTCGTTCCCCAGGCGGAGCCAAGCCCATGGCTCTTCTCGAAGGCGGCGAGGTCGGCCGGCTGCGGGCCCATGTCTTCGGCGACGTTGCTTTGCGAGCCCACCGCCACATACATGATCTTTCCGTCCGGCGAGAACGCGACGTCGCGCGTCCAATGGCTGCCGCCCACGCGCAGATCCGAGACGATCGTCTCCGGCTCGCCCGAGGCTTTCATGTCGCCGACCTTGTAGGGGATGCGTACGACTTTGCCTTCCATGCCGACGTAGACCCATTGCGGGTTCGGTCCGGGCGGATAGAAGGCGATCCCGTAGGCCTCTTTCAGCCCCTTCGCGAAGGTCTCCGTCCGCTCTGGCTTGTCGCCGTCCTTGCTCGGCCGCAACACCGTGATCGCGCCCTCGGGCCGGCTGCGCGAGAGGAAGATGTCGCCGTTGGGCGCGATCCGCAGGACGCGCGCGCCCGGCAGGTTCGTCGCGAACGGCGCCACGGTAAAGCCCGGCATGGTCTTCAGCGCCGCGTCCGCGGGTTTGGCAATGACTTTCGAGCGGTTGGCCGCCGATGGCGAGGCCATCGGCTTCTCGACATCGCCCGGCGCAATTCGGCGGGTCAATCCTGGCGCGTCGTCGCGCCAATCGCCGAAGGCGGAGCGACCGTCTCGATAGTCGGTTGCGAAAGCGGCGGTCGCTGCGGCCGCAAGGGCGGCCGCCGATGCGGCGGCGAGAAGAACGCGTGTCATGAGACCTCCCGCGATGGCGTGGATGCGACGCTCCGATATCCGCAACTGTCCCGCGCGCGCGGCGTTCCGTCAACGCCGATCGAGGCTCGCCAGGTAGGTCGCGAGCGCCGTCCGCTGATCGGCGCTGAGCGCCTGCATCATCGCAGACATGGTTGGCTGGTTGGCCCGCTCGCCGCGCGCGAACGCGTCCATCTCCTGCGCAAGATACTCGGCGAACTGGCCGGCGAGCCGCGGCGCGGCCCCTTCCGGCGTATCGCCGCCCATCAGCGCGCCGCCATGGCAGCCTTGGCAAGCTGCGATCCCGTCAGGCGCCGCGACCGAAGCCGCCTCGCGCTTCGGCCATGCCTTCTGCGAGATCGTCGCGGCGGCGCGCGCCGCGTCGTCCGGCTTCAGGCTCTCGGCCATGGAGGACATGATCTGGCTGTCGCGATCGCCGCTGCGGTAATCCTGTAGCTGCTTCTCGATGTATTTCGCTTCCTGGCCCCAGATGATCGGCACGGTCGGATCGTTCGGCAGCCCCTGCGCTCCGTGGCAGGATTGGCATGTCTGCAGCGTCGCATCCAACTTGTCGGCTGCGTCGGCGCCTTGTGTCGTCGACAGGGCCGCGCCCCAGACTATCGCAACGATGAGACCTCGGCGCATCGGCGCTCCTTCTCGGAATCAGCGGACCGGAATGCGAACGCCCTCGCGCGGCGGCGATGCGCCGAGATCGAGACAATCCCGACGGCCGGAGTCGATGCAGCGTTCGCGATTGCGCTGATCGACGACCATCCGCAGGACGAAGAACAGCGATAGAAGCAGAATGGCGATCGCGATTGCGGCGATCAAATTCACGCGATTGCGATGCCGCGCGTCGGCTTGCGGATCGGCAGCCGCGCGAGTTGGTTCGACGTTCGACATTCTTCGCGTCCTTGCGCCGCAGCCTGCCGGACAGCGACGACGGCCATCCAATCGCGCCGGTTGGCGATCGCCGTTGACAGACCGCTTTAAAATCGCGCTTGTTCGCGTCAACGATCAACCAGCCGCCTTCGAAAGGCAAGGCGGCGAGTGGGAGGCCGCTTTGCAGGTCGACATGCGTGAGTTCTCCCGTGCCCGGTCCGAAACGGATCGGCCCTCTCCACCGCTTCAACGCGCCGACGCCGGGTGGATGGCGTGGGCGAAGAAACGGGGACACGCGTGACACTCACCCGACGATCGGCGGCGCGCGGCCTTCTCGGCGCGCTCGGCGGCTTGCCGCTGGGCCTCGGCCTCGCGCAGCCGAGCGCCGCGCTCGGCGCCTACCCGACGCGGCAAGTGCGCATGGTCATGCCGTTTCCGCCGGGCTCGAGCACCGACATCATCGCGCGCATCATGGCCGACCAGCTGTCGCGTAAATGGGGGCAGACCGTCGTCGTCGACAACGTCACGGGCGCTTCCGGCAATATCGGCGCGGCGACCGCTTTCCGCGCCGATCCCGACGGCTATACCCTGCTCTTCGCGCCGCCGACGGCGTTCGCGACGAATCACCTGCTGTTCAAGGATCCCGGCTACGATTACGCGCGGTGGTCGCCGCTCGGTCTCGTCACCATCGCGCCCTACGTGCTCGACGTGCGGCCCGATTTTCCCGGCGCAACGCTCAAGGATCTGATCGCCTACGCCAAGTCCAATCCGGGCAAGACGACCTTCGCATCGGCCGGCGCCGGATCGACCGTGCATCTCTCGGCCGTGGAGTTCGGCCGCCGCGCGGGGTTGGATCTCGTGCATGTGCCGTTCCGGGGCGCCGCGCCGGCGCTGACCGCTGTCATGGCGAGCCAAGTCGACTTCGTCTTCGACGTGATCTCGACGACGATTCCCGTCCTCAACGATCAACGCGTCAAGGCGCTCGGCGTCGGCTCGCCTACCCGCTCCGAGTTTCTGCCGGACGTTCCGACCATCGCCGAGCAAGGCTTCCCGGATTTCAGGGCCGTGACATGGTTCGCGCTTGCGGGGCCGCCCGGGATGGACAAGGAACTGGCCGCGAAGATCAACCGCGACGTGCGCGACATTCTCGCCCAACCTGATGTCGCCGCGCGAATCCGCGCCATTCGCATGGAGCCGGCGAAACTCAGCATCGAACAAACCGCCGCCTGGTTCAAGGATGAGGCGACCCTTTGGGGCCGCATCGTCAAGGATGCCGGCGTGACGCCAAACGACTGACGCGCGCTGCGCGGAAAGGGAGCCAATCATGATTATTGACATGTACACGCATATCGCGCCGCGAACTTTCCTCGACCGCTTGACGAACCTCGGGCCGAAGGCCGGGAGCATCGTGGGGCGCCTGCTCTCCGTAAAGCCGCTATCCGATCTCGACCAGCGTTTTCACGACATGGACGCGGTCGACGATTATCGGCAGCTCATTTCGTTGCCCAACCCTTCGCTCGAAGACATTGGTCCCCCCGAGACCGGGGCCGAACTCGCGCGCATCGCCAACGATGAACTCGCCGACCTCTGCCGAAAGCACCCGGACCGCTTCGTCGGCTTTGCAGCCGCCGTGCATCTCGGCGACGTTGACGGGGCCATCCGCGAGGCCGACC
This sequence comes from Beijerinckiaceae bacterium, assembly GCA_965276595.1. GTDB lineage: Bacteria > Pseudomonadota > Alphaproteobacteria > Rhizobiales > Beijerinckiaceae > Terripilifer. Next base: position 87,806 of record CBDIBA010000012.1, on the reverse strand, counting down.
GCGCCATTCACCAACTCGGCGGAAAAGGCGTTCAGATCTACAATCACGTCGCTGGCCACCCGCTCGACGAGCCGCGCTTCCGGCCGTTCTTCGATGCGATGGCGCGTTGGAAGCGGCCGATTTGGCTGCATCCCACGCGCACGTCCGCCGTGGCCGACTACGCCAGCGAGTCGAAGTCTCGCTTCGAGATGTGGTGGTGCTTCGGCTGGCCCTACGACACGTCCGTCGCCATGACTCGCCTGGTGTTCGACGGCCTGTTCGACCGCCATCCCGACATCGACATCATCACCCACCATATGGGCGGCATGATTCCTTTCTTCGACGGACGCGTGGGGCCGGGGCTCGACGTGCTGGGTTCGCGCACGAGCGACGAGGATTATTCCAACGTGCTTCCGTCGCTGAAGCGCCCGCACCTCGAGTACTTCAAGCAGTTCTATGGCGACACGGCGATGTTCGGCGCGACCAACGGCGTAAAATGCGGGCTGGATTTTTTCGGCGCGCAGCATGTTGTCTTTGCGACCGACGCCCCGCTCGGGCCGATCCGCAAAACGTTCGAAGGGATCGACGGCATGGCGCTCGATGCGTCCGCCAAGCGCGCGATCTTCCACGACAATGCGGCGCGATTGCTGAAGCTCGCTTGAGCGATATTCCGCATGACCGGCGCACGTTGACGCACGCGAATGACGCGTGCAATCTCCGCGCGGACTTTTGTCGCGGGAGCGCCTATGCCTCGGATCGCCGTCCTCGATGACTATCAAAACGTCGCAACGTCGATCGGCGATTGGGGAAAGCTCGATCCGTCCGCGCAGGTCACGACGTTCCACAACAACCTGGCGAACGTCGATGAAGCGGCGACGGCGCTCGCGCCTTTCGATGTCGTCGTGCTCATGCGCGAACGCATGCCGATGCCTGCAGCCTTGATCGACCAGCTGCCGAACCTCAAGCTCATCATCACGACCGGCGGGTCCAACCGCTCGCTCGATAAAGACCACGCCATATCGAAGGGCATTGTGTGCTGCTTCACGCGCGGCGGCGATTCGACGGCGACGACGATCGAAACGGCCTTCGCCTTGCTGCTCGGCCAGGGCCGCGGCCTGACGCGCGAAGACCGCATGATGCGCGAAGGCAAATGGCAGACCGAAATTCCGACGACCGTCGCGGGAAAGACGCTTGGCGTCCTTGGGCTCGGCCGGCTCGGATCGCGCATGGCGCGCATCGCGAAGGCCTTCGACATGAAGGTCGTCGCCTGGAGCCAGAACCTGACGCGCGAGAAAGCCGCCGAACATGGCGTCGAGTTCGTCGGCAAAGACGAGCTTTTCTCACGCTCCGATTACGTCAGCGTCCATCTCGTCTTAAGCGATCGTTCGCGCGGTCTGATCGGCGCCAAAGAATTCGCGCTGATGAAGAAGACCGCCGTGCTGATCAACACGTCGCGCGGTCCGATCGTCGATGAGGCCGCGATGATCGACGCCTTGCAGGAGAAGCGCATCGGCGGCGTTGCGCTCGATGTCTACGACGTCGAACCTTTGCCGCCCGATCACATTCTGCGCAAGCTCGACAACGCCACGCTCAGCCCGCATCTCGGCTATGTCAGCGACAACACCTACCGCGAATATTTCGAAGATATCGTCGACAACATCGCCAACTGGATGAAGGGAACGCCCTCGCGCGTGATGACCGCGGGCGCGGCTACGGGCCACGGCAGATGACGTTCAACAAGGCTTGCCGCTTCTCCACGTCGACGGCTTTCAGCGCGCGCTCGATGGCGCCCGGCAGCGCCGCGGGATCCTCGACGCGCTCGCCGTAACCGTCGGCGACTTCGACGCCTTTTTCGAATTTCAGGCCCGGATCGAAATACGTGAGCGGCTCGCGGTTGCTCTTTGCGGCGTAGCCGTCCGGATAGACGTCTCGCGTGTTGCGCTTCACCGCGCCCCACATCTGATTGTTGAACACGACGGTCAGGATCGGCAGCTTTTCGGCGGCGGAAACGTAATGCGCCGGCGTCGGGTTGCCGAACATGTAAGCGCCGTCGCCGCAGGTGCAGATGACGAGGTCGTCCGGCGCGGCGGCCTTGACGCCGAGCGCCGTGCCGAGGCCCCAACCAAGACCGCCGGCTGCGCCGATCGAGAACATCGTGCCCGGCTTCGTGAAGCGCATCTGCTCGAAAGCCAACGGGGATTCTTTGATGACGACGCCGCCGTCGCCTTTCACCTCGTCGAGACAATGGGTGATCCAAGCGGGCGATAATGGCGTGACGTCGCGGCCACGCGCCAGAGCGGCCTTCCATGTCTCGCGCTGCGCGGCGCGCCGCTCGGCCACCTGCTTGCGCCGCCGCTCGACGACGTCGCGCGCGCCGCCAAGTCGCGATTCCAGCGCTTGCGTCAGCGCCGGCAAGGTCGCGCCGAGCACCCCGGTGATCGCGAGATCGCAGGGGAAGCCCCGGATCGGGTACGCGGAGAACAGCGGGTCGACGCCGAGATGGATGACTTTGGCGTCCGCGTTCGGCGCGCGCTTGCCGGGGATCCACGGCACGTCGCATTCGACGACGAGCACCACGTCGGCGTCCTTCAGCATCGCGTCCGGCTCGTAGCCGAGATGCATCGGATGATCGCTGGACAGCGCCACATAGCGCGGCTTGCGCTGCGACACGGGGATCGCGAAGAGCTCCGCCAGAGCCTCGAGCCGCGCCATGTCGGCGCCGTCGCGGCCGGCGCTCGACGTGACGATCAGCGGATGATTGGCTTTCGCGATCATGTCCGCCGCTTCGTCGATCGCTCGCGTGTCGGGAAAGGGCGCCGTCGCCGCCCGGCGGCGCGACGGCGACTGATAGGTGAACCCGTTCACAGGCGCGGCGAGAACCTCACGCGGCAACGTCAGGTAGACCGGGCCGCGCGGCTCGCTCATCGCGATGTTCAGCGCGCGGTCCAGCGTCGTCTCGAGCACCTCGCCGTTCGGCAGCTCGTAATCCCATTTGACGAACTCGCGGAGCATGGCGCCCTGGTCGCGCATTTCCTGCGGCCAATGGATTTCGCCGGACCGCTTGCCGAGAAGCGAGCCCTCCTCGCTATAGGGCGTGCGGCCGGCGCTCATGATGAACGGCAGGTTGCCGCGCCACGCGTTCATCACGCCGCAGACCGCGTTGGCCGTGCCGACGTTCACATGCACCATGACAAGCTGCGGACGGCCCGTCTTGAGGTAATAGCCGAGCGCCATGCCCACGGCGACGTTCTCATGCGGCGCCATGATCGGCCGCGGCGTCTTGAGGCCCTTCGCCTCCGCCTTCGAGAGCGCCTCGATCAACGGGGCGAAGTCGGTGCCCGCATTGGCGAACAGGCAGTCGACGCCGCGATCCGCCAGCAAGGCAAGATAAGCGTCGGCGACCGTGCCCTCGATCTGCTTCGTCGGCATGTGCATCCCTCGATCGTTATGCGCGCGCGTTCGCCGCGCGAGCCCTTCGTTGTGTCAGCCGCGCGCGGCGCGGATCGCGTCCCACACGCGCTTGGGCGTCGCCGGCATGTCGATATGCTTCACGCCCACCGGCTGCAGCGCGTCGACGACGGCGTTCATGATCGAGGTCATCGAGCCGGCGCAGCCGGCTTCGCCGCATCCCTTGACGCCCAGCGGGTTGGTCGTCGCCGGCTGCGGAAGCGAGACGTATTTGTAGACCGCGCCGTCGGCGGCGCGCGGCATCGCGTAATCCATGAACGAGCCCGTCGCGAGCTGGCCGTCTTCGGTGTAGATCGTCTGCTCCATCAGGCATTGGCCGATGCCCTGCATGACGCCGCCCTGCACCTGGGCCTCGACGATCATCGGGTTCACGACCACGCCGAAATCGCCGACCATCGTGTATTTCGCGATCTCGACGACGCCGGTTTCGGGATCGATCTCGACCTCGCAGACGTGGCAACCGTTGGGGAACGTGGCGGGCTTGGCGCTCGACGTATGATCGACGTCGAGCGAGGTCGGCGCGTCGGGCGGCAGCGGCGACCCCGCCCGCAATTGCCGCGCCATATCCATGATGTTGATGGCGCGATCGGTGCCGACCACGGCGAAGTCGCCGCCATTGAACTCGATGTCGCCGACGCCCGCCTCGAGCAGGTGCGACGCGACGATCTTGCCTTTTTCGATGACCATCTCGCTCGCTTCCACGATCGCCGTGCCCGAGCACATCAGCGACTTCGACCCGCCGGTGCCGGATCCCATGCGCAACTCGTCGCTATCGGTCTGCATGAGGCGGATCTTGTCGAAAGGCACGCCGAGTTGCGCGCCGAGCACCTGCGCGAACGTCGTCCAGTGCCCCTGCCCGTGGTCGTGCGAGCCGGTGCGCAGCGTGACGAAGCCGTCGACGTCGAAACGGATGTCGCCGAGTTCGCCCGTGACGGGCGCCGTGACCTCGACGAACTGCCCCACGCCCCGGCCGCGTAGCTTGCCGCGCCTCTCGCTTTCGGCCTTGCGAGCGGAATAGGAACGCCAGTCCGACTCGATGACCGCGCGCTCCAGGATCGCCGGGAAATCGCCTGAATCGTAGGTCGAGCCCGACGCTGTCCGGTAGGGCATCTGATCGCGCGCGATGTGGTTGCGGCGCCGAATCTCGATCGGGTCGATGGCCATCTCTCGGGCCGCGGTGTCGATCAGCCGCTCGAGGAAGTAATTGCCTTCCGGCCGACCGGCGCCGCGATAGGCGGTGATCGGCACGGTGTTGGTGAACACGCACCGCGTGCTCACTTCGATGAGCGGCGTTCGATAGGCGCCATTGACATGCTTGGCGATGTTCAACGTCGAGAACAGCGGCCCCAGCATCGTCATGTAGGCGCCGAGGTTGCCGAAACCCGTGCAGCGAATGGCGAGGATATGGCCGTCTTTGTCGAGCGCCATCTCGCAGTCGAAATCCTGGTCGCGGCCGTGGTGGTCCGACAGGAAGGAGCCGGAACGGGTGTCGTTCCATTTGATCGGCTTGCCCAGGTCGCGCGCCGCGTGCAGCGCGCAGATATACTCGGGGAACGTCGAGCCCTTCAGGCCGAAGGAGCCGCCGACGTTCACGGCGACGAACCGCAGCTTGTCCGGCGCGACGTTCATCATCTCGGCCGTATTGGCGCGCGACCCGGCGACGCCCTGCGAAGACGCCCAAAGCGTGAAGCGGCCGTTCTCGCCGTCGAAGGCGGCGAGGCACGCGCGCGGCTCCATGGCGTTGACGACGATGCGGTTGTCGATCAGACGCATCCGCGTCACATGCGCCGCCTCCGCGAAGGCGGCCGCGGTCTTCGCGGCGTCGCCGAAGTGGTAGTCGAGCGCCACATTGTTCGCGGCGCCCTCGACGATCTGCGGCGCGCCCGGTTTCACGGCCTCGCGCATGTCGACCACCGCGGGCAGCGACTCGATGTCGACGATCACCGCTTCGGCCGCATCCTCGGCGCGCGCGGCCGTGTCGGCGATGACGAAAGCGATGGAATCGCCAACGTAGGAGACACGATCTGTCGCGAGCGCATAGCGCTTCGGCTTCATCAAGGGCGTGTCGTCGCGGTTCTTCAGCGCCACGCGGTAGGGGTACGGCCCGTACCCGGCGGCCATCAGATCCGCCCCGGTATAGATGGCGAGGACGCCCGGCATTGCGCGCGCGGCGTCGGCGTCGATCGCGCGGATCAGCCCGTGCGGCGCGCGCGCCCGCACCATGGCGAGATAGGCCTGCCCCGGCAAAGCCAGATCGTCGCTGTATGCGCCAAGCCCTTGAATAAGCTTCATATCTTCATTTCGACGGACCGGCTGGCCAACGGCGAATTTCATCGTCGCCAATTGCTCGTCGTCGACGCCAATGTTCATGAACGGAGTCCGCGCCTCGTGGGAAAGGTCGGCGCGACCATAATCGATGCGGGTCGCCGGTCAAACGATCGGCTGCAAGGCGGGACGCGCGGGCGCGGCGCTTTTCCCCCCGCGGAAATCTGCGCTATGCAGAGATCGCCGCATATCGGGCAGATGGGAAATGAGCATGGACCGCGGTTCGCCGCGCGCCTTCGAGCGCATCGCGTTTCTCTCGTCCGGGACGCCCGAATCCAACGCCGCGCAGGCGCATTTGGACGGGCTTTACGGACGCGTCGCCCCCGATGACGCGGACATCGTCGTCGCGCTGGGCGGCGACGGCTGGATGCTGCAGACGCTGCACCGTTTCATGGGCTCCTCGAAGCCCGTCTACGGCATGAACCGCGGCTCGGTCGGCTTTCTGATGAACGACTATTCTGACACGAACTTGCGCGAGCGCCTCGCCGCAGCGCAGGCTTCGACCGTGCATCCGCTGATCATGCGAACGACGACGACCGACGGACAGGTCAGCGAGACGCGGGCGATCAACGAGGTGTCGCTGCTGCGCGCCTCCTATCAGGCGGCGAAAATGCGCATCAGCATCGATGGCGCGGAGCGCCTGGCGGAACTCATCGCCGACGGCGTGCTCGTCGCCACGCCGGCGGGCTCGACCGCCTACAATCTGTCGGTCAACGGGCCGATCCTGCCGCTCGAAGCGCCGTTGCTGGCGCTGACGCCCATTTCCGCCTTCCGCCCGCGCCGCTGGCGCGGCGCCCTGCTGCCGAACCACGCCGCGGTCTCCATCGACGTGCTGGAGGTCGACAAGCGTCCCGTGAACGCCGTCGCCGACCACAACGAGACGAAGAACGTCACGCGCGTCGACGTCTCGATGGATCATGCGACCGGCATCGTCCTGCTGCACGATCCGGGGCACTCGCTCGACGAGCGGATCCTGCGGGAACAATTCGGTCCGTTCTAGCCGGACGGCGCGTCGGGCGCGGCCTGCGCGATTTCGGCGCCCTTGTCGCCCGCAAGCTCGGTCAGTCGCCGCCAGACAGCCATGTCGCGCACGACGAAGCCCGAACTCGACCGCTGGATGAGGTCCTTTTCCTCCAGTCGCAACAGCTTGCGCCGGACCGTCTCGCGCGGAACGCCGAGAAAATCGGCGAGCGAGGCGATGTTCGTGGGCCGGATCATAATCATCGACCCTTGGGCGGGATCGACGTTCAAACGGCCGACGGCGAAATAGACGATCGTTTCGTCCAATTCGACGCCGTGGCGCGCGCGCAGGCTCTGAAACAGCCGGAACATGCGCGACGCGATCCGCGCGGCCGCGATCATGTCGGTCCTGTCGTTCAACACGCGTTCCTTCGTTGACCCGCCCCGCGCGCGGCGTCGCTCCGCGACTTTAATCGCCGGCGGGAAAAAGCGCAGTCGTTCGATGCGAGCGACGCGCAGCGAGCGCCGGGAGAGCGGGGCGCGCGCCCTACGACGCGTCCCCGCCAAACGAAAGGCTCCGGCGCTTGCGCGCCGGAGCCGAAGTTTGCTGATCCGTTCTGGATCGCGAGGCGATCAGAACTGACGCGTCACGCGCAGGCGGGTCTGGATGACATCGTCACCCTGGCGAGCGCCGAGCGTGTTGGTCAGGTAGTTCAGCGCCGCGCAGGAGGCTGTGTTTACGCAAAGCAGGTTCTGATCCAGCTTGCTGTAGGACACTTCGCCGCCGATCTCGAGGTTGGCGGTGGGAGTCCAAACGAGCTGGCCGGCGACTGAGTAGATGTCGACCGCCCGAAGGCCGCCCAACGACCAGTCGGTCGCCTGCGTGCGATCGCCCGGATCGAGGTGCTCATACCCTCCCAGGAGCAGCGACCGCAGGGTCGGGGTCCAGTAGTGCGTCAGGATCGCGGACACCGAATAACCCGTCGTCGACTCGGTCGAGAACGTGCCGTCGGCGTTCGGGATCACCGTCATGTTGCGGTCGATGCGCTGGAAGCCGGGGATCGTGCGGCCGATGTCGCCGGTATGCGAGGACGTGTTCTGGCTCGAGAGACCGTCGAGGAACCCGTCCGCGTAAGCGCCCGTAATATAGAGGTGATCGCCGGGAGCGAAGAACGGCAGGTTGATGCGCACGCCCGCGCCGATCGCGAAACCGACCTTATCGAGCGTCTGCGTGAACCCGGCGGGGAACGCCGGATTGGGGACGAACGTCTGCGTGCCCGCAGCGTTGTAGGGAACCCCAAAGCCCGCCGCAGCCGGCGTGTTGGCCTCGTTCTGGGCCACCGCGCCCATGATCTGGGCGTTACCCCAGCTCTGGTCGACACGCAGGTTGGCCATCAACACCGGCCAGGTCAAAGGACCGTTGGAGATGCCGCCCGTCTGGCTCGTCGTGAAGCCCGACGTGCTGACGATCTGACCGCTCGCCAACGTCGGAACGTAACCCGGAATGGTCGCGTAGCCTTCGTTGGAACGATCCTCGATGCCGATCGTGGCGGAGAAGCCGCCCCCGAACGTCGCGGTGTAGGCGAGCAGGTTGAAGCCCGCCGGCGACCCGTACGACTCGAGGACGTTGTAGTATTCCGAGGGGAGGTAGCTGTAGACATCGCCCGGCGTATGGCCGAACGTGAAGCCCGCGAACTGGATGATCGCGTTCTCCAGCGTCACGCTCGCCGCGCCTTGCGAGACGAAGGTGTTCGTCGTGTAGTTGTCGCCGTTGGCGTACAGGCCGCTGCCGTAAGCGACGCGCAGACCGATGAAGGTGCGCGCCGTTCCGAACGCCGTCTGCGTGCGGGCATCGAGTTCGACGCGGCCGCGGGCCTGGAAGCCAGTCTGGTCGATCGTACCCGCCGGCAGGAAGGTCGCACGGCCGAGCACTTGCTGATAGGCGGCGTTGAACGAAGCCGCGTAGGCCGCGGAACTGCCCACGACGGGGAAGCCGTTCGCGCCGATCGAGCCGGCGCCGGTGATCGCCAGAGGCACCGCCGCCGAGCCGTTGAAGGTCGGCACGGTCACGATGTTGCCGGGCGTGGCGTAATCGTATTCCGCCCGGACGTAGCCGCCGACCTTCAGGCAGGTGTCCGTACCCGGAATGTAGAAGAATCCGGCGCCGTAGGCGTCGCAGATCTTGACGTATTCGACAGGCGCCGACTTCCGCGAGGGAAGATCAGCGGCCTGCGCCGCGGCCACGGCGGCGAGACCCGCCGCTGAACCGAGGAGAAGGCTCTTGAAGACCTTCATTATGCACCCTCCAGTGAGTTGAACCAGTGGAACCGGCTGACGCCTTGGGCTCGCCTTATCAGCGACACCCTTAAAGCTACCCCCGCCCCTCGACCCCGAACATCAGCCCCACTCGAGAGTTGGACGAAAGCTCGACTGCGCCGGGTGATTCCCCGTTCGCATGATGAAAATGTAGCGGGCTTGATTTATCAAAATGGGCGGAAACACCCAAAATAGGCGATCGATCACGATCGCTTGTACGCTGTGTTTCAAATGCCACAGTTTAGCCCGCTTTCCCTACCGGAAAGCCGCGTTATCTCGCTTATAGGCGTTTCGACGTGGCGAATTTGCGCCCCATTTCGGTCAACAAGCTCAAACGCCGCCTCTTTCGAGGCGGCGTTTGCGGATTCGCGACGGCCTCGACCGCCTCTCCGATCAGAATTGGCGGGTCACGCGCAGCCGGGTCACGATGGCGTCGTCGGCGACCGGAGCGTTGGTAAAGACCGCCGGGACGGCCGTGGGCGCCGCGCCGTTGGAGCCGGTCAGATGCTGATCGAGCTTATTGTAAGACACTTCCCCGCCAACTTCGAGATTGCTCACCGGCGTAAACACCAGCTGTCCCGCAACCTGGAACACCGTCGCCTCGCTCAGGCCGCCCAAGGTCCAGTCCGTGTTTTGCGTCTTCTGACCGGGCGTCAGGTCGATGTAGGACGCGAGGATCACCGTGCGGAGCGTCGGCGTGAAGTAATGCGTGAAGGCGCCCGCGATCGAGAAGCCGGTCGTCGATTCGCTGGTGAAGCCGCCGCCGACCAGCGGCAGGACGTACATGTTCCGATCGATGCGCTGGAAGCCCGGGATCGTGCGCCCGATGTCGGCGAGGTGCGAACTGGTGTTGTTCGGCTGGAGCCCGTCGAGGAAGCCGTCGGCGTAGGCGCCCGTCAGCAACAGGTGGTCGCCCTTGGCGAACATCGGCAGGTTGATTCGCAGGCCCGCGCCGATCGAAAAGCCGGTTTTCTCGACGGTGAAGTTGGGAACGTTCGAGAACGTGCTGAGCGCCGAGTTCTGGTCCACCGCGCCCATGATCTGCGCGTTGCCCCAGCTTTGGTCGACGCGCAGGTTCGCCTCCAGGACCGGGTACGTCAGCGGTCCGTTGGTGAAGGCGGACCCGAGCTGGCCGTTCGAGCCGGAGGTCACGTAGGCGTTCGCGCCGGTCGTCGGCAGCGAGTAGATGCCGCCGTTCGCTGCGTTGGGAATGTAGCCTGGGAGCGTCGCGGTGACTTCCGTCGAGCGATCTTCGACGCCGATCGACGCCGAAAAGCCGCCGCCGAACGTGGCGGTGTAGCTGAGCAGATTATAGCCCGGCGGGTTCTGGTAATTGGCCAGCAACGTGTAGGCCTCGCCCGGCAGATAGGCGAACACGTCGCTCGGCGTGTGGCCGAACGTGAATCCGGCGAACTGGATGATGGCATTCTCAAGTGTGATGCCGGCGGAGCCGCCCGCGCCGGTGAACGTGTTCGTCGTGTAATTGTCGGCGTAAAGGCCCGTTCCGACATTCGATCGGATCCCGATATAGGTGCGCGCGGTTCCAAACGCCGTCTGCGTGCGCGCGTCGAGTTCGACGCGGCCACGTCCTTGAAAACCGGTCTGATCGAGCGCGGCGCTCGTGACGAAGGTCGCATTGGACGCCGAGGCCGTCGCCGCATTCGCCCTGAAGGTCGGCACGGTCACGATGTTGTCGGGCGTGGCGTAAATGTACTCGGCGCGCACATAGCCCCCGACTTTGAGGCAGGTATCGGTCCCCGGAATGTAAAAGAATCCCGAGCCGTAGGCGTCGCAGATTTTGACGTACTCCGCGGGCGCGGCTTTTCGCGACGGCAGGTCGGCCGCCTGCGCCGCGCCGATGGCGGCAAACGCCGTCAATCCCGGCAAAAGGCTGTTCCTAATACGCATCGTCATCTCCAGCTCGCGCCCTCGGTCCGAGCCGCGCGTCGCGACCCCCGCGACGTCGTTCGTGATCGAACCGCGCGACCGCTATGTCATCGGTTTATGACAGAGGCTCGACAACTGCCTTGTTTTTGGCGCCGTCGTTCTTGCGTCGCTTCGCCGCGGCGAGAACATGGATGCTATGCGAAGCGCGCGCGTCTCGCAGCGCGACCACGGCTTCTAAGGCGAAGCTTCGGGGATCAAGCCGCCGCGTCGCACATCGCGACCGGCGTCGTGGCGACGAGTTCCGCCTCGATCGAGGCGAGATCGATTTCGATCAATCTTGCCGGACCATGGAACACCGGCGTTTGCGCGGCCACGAGCCGGCGCGTCGCGAGCCGCGCCGCCTCCCGCGCCGCTTCCGCCTCCAGACGCCGCAGCAGCGCCATGACGCTCGCGTCATCCGGACAGGCTTTCTCGCAAGCGATGCGAACGCGTTCGATCAGCGGACGCGAGAGCGCGCCGGCCGTCGCGATGCCTCCGGGATCGCCCTCATGCTGCGCCAGAAGCGCCATTCGAAACGCCGGGAGAAGCGCCGAGGGAAGCGCCGCGCGCGCATAAAGCGCGGCGAAGCCCGCGCTATCGGGCCGACCGACGATGCCGGCGACGCGAAGCGGCGCGACGCCGGCCAATTCCACGAGCATCGCCTCGAACAAACTGCGGTCGCCGCTGAGCAGCGCGCGCAACGCGAGCGCGGGCGTCAGGCGCTTGGATTGGCGGAGCCTTCGCACCATGGGGACGACATCGTCGCCACCGTCGTGGGACGCGGCGATGGCGACGACGCCTTTCTCCGTCGCCTCGGACGCCATGCGGCGCGCGCGATCGGCGGACATCCAGTCGCACGCGATCACGAAAGCCGAAAGCGCGTCGGCGGTCGCGGCGACCAGATCGGCGCGCAGCGCCGGCGACAGGTCGGGACGGCACAGAATGCTTTCGCGAACCTCGCCGTTGTCGCCGGCGCGTTCGAGCATCCGCCGCAGATGCGCCTCGCGCACGTCGGCCGAGACATTGACCGCGAGCGAAATCAACGCTTCCGGCGCGCCGACCTCGGCGATGACCGTCGCGACGGCCGCCGAGAGTTTCGGCCGCAGCGCGATGGCCGCCTGCGCGAAGGCGTCGCCGTTTCGCGCGCAATCGATCAGTTCCGCGTCCATGAGAAGCGGCGAGCGGGCCAAAACGATCGACGCAATGTCGGACTGATCGGCGGCGAGCGCGCTGATGCAGGGACGCGGCGCTTCCGGCGCGCTGGCGAAGGCTTCGGCAAGCGATCGTCGCACCAGCGGCGAGGGATCGTCGAGCATGGCGGTCAGCGCCGTCTGCGCCTCGTCGCGGTCGCGATCGTCGAAATCGCTGTAGAGGTAGGCGCGCGCCAGCGCGCTCGTCGCCTCCGCGCGCGCGCCGGCGCTCGCCGTTTGCACCCATGCGAGGAATTGCGGCACGATCATAGCGTTGGCGTCCGCGCGCGCCGCGTCGGCTTGGCGTCATCGGGAAAAAACGCAAAAATCGACATGGGTCTCGGGTCGGGCGAGGCCGATCCCCGCGGACCGACAGCATCGGATTTTGTGGTAAATAGAAGTTTAAGCGCGGCGATTTATCAGGAGCGCAGCGTGGCCGAGTCGAATCAACGCGGCTCTCAGGAGCAAACGCCGAATGTCGGCGATCTCAGGCGCGCGCAGCGCCCGAGGACGCGCTCTCTGCTCGTGGCGTCGGCCGGCAAGCCGGGCGAACTGGAGAGGGCGCTCGCCTGCGGCGCCGACGCGATCGTCGTCGACCTGCAAGGGCCGCGCGGCGTCACGGCGGATGCGGACGACAGGCGGCGACGCGCGTGCGATTTTCTTACAAACACGCGCCGACAGGCGGATCGCCCTTTGCTGATCGTTCGCGTGAATGCGCTGGACGGCGGCCTCATCGACGACGATCTCGCCGCCGTCATGTCCGCCGCGCCCGATGCGATCATGCTGCCGAACTGCCGCCACGGCGCCGACGTGCAGCATCTCTCGGTCAAGCTCGCCGTGCACGAAGCTCTCAATGATTTGACCGAAGGCGCGACACGGGTGCTCCCGATCGTCGCGCAAACGCCCGACGCTCTGTTCGGGCTGCAATCCTACGCCGGGGCGAGCCCAAGGCTGTATGGGTTGACGTGGGACGCCGATGCGCTCGCCGGCGCGGTGCGCGCGGAGACGGCGCGCTTGCAGGACGGGTCTTATGCCGATCCGTATCGACTCGCGCGCGCACTCACGTTGATGGCGGCGTGCGGCGCGCGCATCGAGCCGATCGACGGCGCGTTCACGGACTTACGCGACGAAGCGGGCTTGCGCGCCGAGTGCATCGCGGCGCGGCGCGACGGCTTTCGCGCCAAGCTGGCGATCGACTCAACGCAGGTCGCGATCATCCACGAGGTTTTTGGGTCGGTCTAAACGGCCCGCGCGGAGAGTCACATGTTCTGAATGGGCGCGAAAAAGCATTGCGTCCGAATCGGGTCGCCCCACCGAAACACCCAGAATTCGCCGTCGACCGAGGGTTGCGTGCGGTTCTGCGGCACGACTTCGCCGGTGTCTCCAAGCTGGTAGCCGCCTGGGACGATTTTCACCTCTTCCCTGGTCAGGTGCTTGGCGTCGTTATCGCCGCAACAATAGCGTTTGGTCGCGGGATCGACTTCCTTTCCGTTCCACCATTTGTCATGCGCCGAGGCCGGAGCGGCGAAGGCCAGAAGCAAGAAGAGGAAGGGCATGCTTTTCATCGTTGACCTCTCTTTCGAAAGACCCACCGGGGCGCATTTTCCCCCATATGCGAAGCCGGCTCCCGCGTTCACGCTGCGGGCGCATTGCGACCTCGCGATCTCCCCCTACCCCTTGAAGCAATTCACGGGCCAGCCCGATTTATCCTCCTCCAGCCGCGTTCCCCGCGCCTTGCGGCCGACGCATCTGAAACACGTCGTCGAACACAGTGTAATCCATGTAGCCGCAACGAGCGATGGGCTTCATCCGCGTCACGTCGACGATCCCCTCCTTTATGTAGACGTCGTCGATCCAGACGCCGACCACCTGCCCGAACACCATCCAATTGTTCGAGAAGCCGCCGTCCTTGTCTTTCAGTCTGACGGTCTCTGTGACTTTGCACTCGAGTTGAGCGGGGCTCGCCTTCACCCGCGGCGGTTTCACCAGTTTGGCGGGCGCCATTTCCAGCCCCGCGTGGATGAACTCGCTGTCGCCGCGCGGCAGCGGCGCGGATGTTTCGTTCATGTTTCCGCGCAACTCCCACGTCGCGAGGTTCCAGACGAATTCGCCCGTCTCGCGCGCGAATGTCGCCGAGTCCTTTTCGCCGTCGCTCGAGAACGCGATGAGCGGCGGTCGGTCGCAGACCGCATTAAAGAAAGAATACGGCGCAAGGTTGATGTCGCCGCGGGCGTTGACGGTCGAGACCCAGCCGATCGGCCGCGGCGCGACGAGCGCTTTGAACGGATCGTGCGGAAGCAGGCGTTTGTCGCGGGCGTGAGGCTCGTAGAACATGCGCGGCCTCCGTCAGGCGCCGAAGCGGGTGACGATGTCTGCGAGCTCGGGCCGAGCGCGATCTTCGATCGTCGAGCGCGCGCGGCCGATATGAACGAAGCCGGCGATCTTCTCGTCCGCGGCGAGGCCCAGGGCATCAAGCACCCGCCGGTCGTAGGCGTACCATTGTGTCAGCCAGGATGCGGCGAAGCCCAGAGCGTTGGCGGCCACCACCAGATTCATGCAGGCGGCCCCGGCGGAGAGAACCTGCTCCCATTCCGGTATTTTGACGTGAGGCTGCGCCCGCGAGACGACCGCGATCACCAGCGGCGCGAAACTCAGCCGCTTCGCCTCGCCGCGACGGCGCTCGTCGTCGGCGTCCGGATGATCGTCGACGAACACGCGCGCGATGATCGCGCCCGCCCGCTCGCGCGCCTTGCCTTCGAAAACGATGAATCGCCAGGGCGCGAGCTTGCCGTGGTCGGGCACGCGCGCCGCGATCCGCAACAGCGTTTCGAGTTGCGCCGGATCGGGCCCCGGTCCGTCCAGCGCAACCGGCGGAACGGATCGGCGCACGGCCAGGAGATCGATGGTGTCGGTCATAGCTAGAGGTCCGGACTTTCAACCACCATAGGACAGTTGCGGCGAGGGCGACAGGCCCGTGACCCCATGACGTTTTGGAAGTCCGCCGAAACGTACGGCGATGCGCCGCCAGCGCCCGAGCCAAAGGTGGTCGCCGCGCTCAGGTCTCACGGAGTCTCTGGAACGCCTATCGTCAGCCGGCGTTTGTCATGTGTGCAAACTTGCATGCCGCATGAGAGGTCCAACAATGGAAAACATCGATATTTCCCGCCGAACGCTCGGCGTCGGGATCGCCGGCGTCGCCGCGCTCGCCAGCATGCAGCAGGCGACTGCGGCCACCATGGCGTCGGGTGGAACATGGTTCGACATGGTCAAAGCGCATCACACGCTCATCGCGGAGACATTCGACAAGCTGCTTGCGGCCGACAAGCCAGGGCCGCGTGCGGCGTCGCTCAAACACCTCGGCTATCTGCTGACAGCCCATTCGGTCGCCGAAGAGAATGTTCTGTATCCTGCGATCGCAATGCAGGGGATGGCCTCCGATTCGGACAAGCTCTACCTGGATCAGGCTCACGCCAAAGTCGGCAATGCCGGACTAGACATGCTCGCGAAGGACGATCCGGCGTTCAATGACAAAGTAAAGGCCTTGCAAACTGCGGTGCTGCATCACGCCAAGGATGACGAGGAAGGCAACCTCTTCCCCAAACTGATGCAAGCGATGGGAAACGACGGAAACGCCAAGCTGACCAAGTTGTATCATGAACAGTTTGCGAGCATCCGTGCGGCTTGATTGTAGGCCGCGCGGCCACCTTTGCGCGGTGTAAGGCGCGGTCTCGCTGACCGCGACGCGATGAGAGAAGACGTGTATCCGTCGGGCGGGTCGTCGCCAAGCGGCGGCTTGCCGTGGCTGCGTCGCCGGTCTAAGGCGCAGAGATCGCGGTGGAGCAGATAGGATCGGCGGCTTGCGAAGCATCGTCCTGATGAGCGGAATCGCGATGGCCGCCGCGCAGGCGGTCGCGCAGGCGGTCGCGCAGACGCCGCCGATGCTGACTTCGCCGAGTGCGACCGCGCCCCTCGCCACGCCCTCTCCAGGCCCGGCGCCGTCCCTCAGCGCGCCAAACCAGGGGGCTCCGGTGACGACCGCTCCCGCCGCCGTCGAGACGCGGGCGACGATCATGCATCTCTCCGCCAGCCTCGGCGATCAGCATTCCGTGAGCAACGGATTGGACTGGCGCATCTTTCAAGAGCGCGCCGAGGCGGACGGGTCGCATCAACTCGTCGCCGAGACCAAGGACGCCGCGCCGAACCTGCCGTTGCCGGATGGCGACTACGTCGTCCATGTCGCCTTCGGTCTCGCAAGCGCGATCAAACGCGTCTCGGTCCGCGGCCAGGATGTCGATGCGCGGCTGGCCCTGAACGCCGGCGCCCTCAAAGTCAGCGGCATGCTTGGCGACGCCCACATCCCCGCCTCGCGGTTGCAAATCTCCATTTATGTGCCGGAGCGCGACGGCGGCGAGGCTCGGCTCGTCGTCGCCGACGCGAAGCCCGGGGCGACCATGAGTCTGCCCGAAGGCTCTTACCGCATCATCTCGACCTATCTGGACAAGGAAGGCGGCGGCACGACGAGCAATCCGGCCGGGCGGCCCAACGCCACCAACTCGATCGTCAACGCCGAGGTTCGCGTGCAGACCGGCAAGCTGACGGACGTGACGCTGCGCCACCATGCGGCGGTGCTGACGTTGAAACTCGTCAACGCGCCCGGGGGCGAAGCCCTCGCCAACACGAGCTTTTCGGTCTTGACCCCGGGCGGCGACGTCATCCGGGAACTGATCGGCGCGTTCCCCTCGCTGGTGCTCGCCGAGGGCGAATACGTCGTGATCGCGCGGCGCGACGGCAAGACATTTCAAGGCACGTTTACGGTGCAATCGTCGCTCGATCGAGATATTGAAGTGCTCGCCAAGTAGCGCGCGTCGCGCCGCCGGGGAGAACGATGCAAACCTTCTTCGTCGAGATCAAATGCGCGCTCGGCCGCACTTACGCCGTCGCGAGCGCGCTCGCCGAGGCGGAGATCGCGTCCGAAATCTATTCGATCGCCGGCGACTACGACATACTCGCAAAGTTCTACGTCACGAAAGACACCGACATCGGCCATTTCGTCGGCGATAAGGTTCAGCCTATCGACGGGATTATCGACACCAAGACGATCATCACCTTCAAGGCGTTCTAGGCGGCATTCGGCGGTCATTCGAACCGCGGCGCCACGTGCAGATAGAATTTCGCCATTTCCGGCCGCAGCTTCTCCATCACCTCTTTGTTGAGGTACGTCGGCGGCTTGGCGTCATCCGGCAGCAACGAAAAGTACTTCGTGTCCTTCACATCGTCGGCGAAGGCTGACTTCGCCCTCTGAAGCAATTCGGGAGAGGTCAGCAAGTCAAGAGCGGTGGCGGCCATCACCTTGGTCGCCGCGACCATTCCCTTGTGAGCGATGGTGCTGGTGGGCGTCACGGCCGCAGGCCACGCGTGATAATTGATTCCAGGTACGCTGCCCGGGAACGTCATGAGACCGGTCGGTACGTTCCAGGTATAATCGCCGATGTCATTGGAGGAAAAGCCTTGCGGCCGCGGACCGGCCGGCGGCAGCGCGGTCGCGAGACCGACCTCCTTCTGTCCATTCGCCTTCTGGAACTCTTTGGCGAAGGCGACTTCGTCGTCGCTCCACTTCGGCAGGCCGACGGCCTCCATGTTCTTGCGGATGTCTTCGCTGATCGGATGATTGCCGAGCTGCGGCCACGCCGACGCGATGACGTCGGGTGGGTCCATCGTCGTGCCCGTCATCAAGGCCGCACCTTCGCCGATTTTCACGAGCTTGTCGAAGTTTTCCTTCGCCGCCTGGGCCGTGGCTTCGCGAACGAACCACCAGATTCTGCCGAAGTCGGGAATGATGTTGGGCTGCACGCCGCCGTTGAGGATTGCGCGGTGGGTGCGCGATGTCGGTTTGAGGTGCTCGCGCAGCTTGTCGAGACCGATATCCATCAACTCGACGGCGTCAACGGCGTCCTTGCCGTCCCAAGGGTCGACGGCGGCGTGCGCGGTTTTTCCATGGAACGTGAACGTGGCGCTGATCGCGGCGTAATTCTGCAAACCCCATCCGGTCGTGAAATTGTCGCCGATATGAACGATCAAGGCGCTGTCGACGTCCTTGAGGTACCCCGCGCGGACGAGAAACGGCCGGCTGGCGAGCTGCTCCTCCGCCGGACCGAGCGACAGCATGATGGTGCCCGGAAGCTTGTATTGCTCCATCGTCTTTTTCAACGCGAACATCGCGCCGGCCGTGATGCCGGCGTGCGTGTTGTGGCCCTCCATGTGGCCAGGCGCTCCGGCCACCATGGGTCTGCGCGGGATCGATCCCGGCGTCTGCGAACCTTCCGGCAGCGCGTCGATCTCGCTGGCGATAAGGATGACCGGCTTGCCGCTCCCCCACTTGGCCCAAAGATTGGTCGGCATGCCGGCGCCGCCGAGCTCCACCGAAATGCCGGCGGCTTCCAGCGTGTCTTTCAGCAGTTTCGTGCTCTCGACTTCCTGCATGCCGGGCTCGGCGAAATAGAACACGGCATCGCCAATGTCGGCGATCTGCTTGGCGTTGCGGTCGACGATCTGAAACAACGCGTCCTTGCGTTCGTCGGCGTGCGCGATCGCGCCCGCAAAAACGCTCAAGCCGGCCACGATCGCCAAATGATTGCCGGACAGAATCGGTCTTCGCATGATCGCGCCCTCGTGATAACGGCAGTTTGCATCGCGGCGCGAGGGCGCGCCAGCAAAGAATTGCAGACCGCTGCGATCAAGAGCAAACGGTCGTATAAAGACAAAGCGCGGCTATCGGACCCGAGCGCTAAATCGCACGCGCAACATCCGGCGGCGTCGCCTCCTTCGCGAGCGCCGTCAACGCGTCGTCGAGGCTCATCGAGGTCTGCTGCTGCGATCCGAAGCGGCGAACGGAGACAGCGCGCTCGGCCGCCTCGCGTTTGCCGAGCGCCAGAAGGACCGGGACTTTCGCCAGCGAATGTTCGCGCACCTTATAGGCGATCTTTTCGTTGCGCAGATCGCCCTCGATCCGAAGGCCGAGCTTGCGCGCCCTGGCGATGATCTCCAGCGCGTAGGCGTCCGCCTCCTGCGTGATCGTCGCGACGACGATCTGGAGCGGCGCCAGCCACAACGGCAAATGCCCCGCATGATGCTCGATCAGGATGCCGATGAAGCGTTCGAGCGAGCCACAAATCGCCCGATGCACCATCACGGGGACGGTCTTCTCGCTGTTGCTCGCGATGTAGAAGGCGCCGAAACGCTCCGGCAGATTGAAATCCACCTGCGTCGTGCCGCATTGCCAATCGCGGCCGATGGCGTCGCGCAGCACATATTCGAACTTCGGCCCGTAAAACGCGCCCTCGCCCGGGTTGAGCGCCGTCTCGACGATAGTCCCGTGCTCCGCCTTGATGCTCTCCAGCACGCTCGACATCACCGCCTCGGCGTGATCCCACATGGCGTCGGAGCCGACGCGCTTTTCCGGTCGCGTCGAGAGCTTGACGACGATCTTATCGAAGCCGAAGTCGGCGTAGACAGACAGAATCAGATCGTTGATCTTCAGGCATTCCGCGGCAAGCTGCTCCTCGGTGCAGAAGATATGCGCGTCGTCCTGCGTGAACGCGCGCACGCGCATGACCCCGTGCATGGCGCCTGACGGCTCGTAGCGATGCACGACGCCGAATTCCGCGAGGCGCAGAGGCAGGTCGCGGTAGGACCGCAATCCGTGCTTGAAGATTTGCACGTGGCCGGGACAGTTCATCGGCTTGAGCGCGAAGACGCGGTCGTCGTTGGTCTCCTCGCCCGCCGACTTCGCCATGAACATGTTTTCGCGATACCAGTCCCAGTGGCCCGACGTCTCCCACAGCGATTTGTCCATCACCTGCGGCGCGTTGACTTCCTGATAATCGCCGGCGAGCCGCCGGCGCATATAGGCGACGAGCGTCTGAAACAGCGTCCAGCCGTTCGGGTGCCAGAAGATCGCGCCGGGCGCCTCCTCCTGGAAGTGGAAGAGATCCATCTCGCGGCCGAGGCGGCGATGGTCGCGCTTTTCGGCTTCCTCCAATTGACGCAGATAGGCGTCGAGTTCCGCCTGTTTGGCGAAGGCGGTCGCATAGATGCGCTGAAGCATCGGCTTGTTGGAATCGCCGCGCCAATAGGCGCCGGCGACCTTCATCAACTTGAAGGCGTCGCCGATCCTGCCCGTCGAGGTCATATGCGGCCCGCGGCAGAGATCGAGCCAATCGCCCTGCCTGTAGATTTTCAAGTCCTGGTCGGCGGGAATGGTTTCGACGAGTTCGACTTTGAACGCCTCGCCTTTTTTTTCAAAGAAGGAGATCGCCTCGTCGCGCGACCAGACTTCCTTGACGAACGGTTTGTCGCGCGCGATGAGCTCGCGCATCTTCGTTTCGATCGCTGCGAAGTCGTCGGGCGTGAAGGGCGCGTTGCGGAAGAAGTCGTAATAGAACCCATTGTCGATGACGGGCCCGATCGTCACCTGCGTGCCGGGATAGAGCGTCTGCACGGCCTCGGCCAGCACGTGCGCGCAATCGTGCCGGATGAGTTCGAGCGCGCGCGGATCTTCGCGCGAGAGAAATTCGATGCGCGCGTCCTGACGCACGGGATCGGCGAGGTCCATCACCGCGCCGTCGAGAGCCATCGCGACCGTGCGTTTGGCGACGGACAGCGAAATGGACTTGGCGATATCTGCGCCCGTCACGCCGGGCTCGAACTGGCGCCGCGCGCCGTCGGGAAACGTCACCGAGATCATGGTCGCTCCTGTTGCTCACTCGCCGAAACAAGCCGGCGTAAGCGGGATCAAGGGATCGCGTATAAGGCGGCGGGATGGGTCTTTCAACCTGCTTCATCGGGGGACGGCTCCCATTCAAAGTCTGGAGCTTAAAGAACGCTCACGATGTCCGTCTCCGAATCATCGCTGACATAGAGAAGACTGCAGCCGCGCTTTTTCGCCAATTCGTAGGCGAGCAATCGCCTAGGTTCAGCGCCGCAGCGTTCATGCCCTTTCCCCAGCGCGCGTAACCCTGCGCAGCGCGTTGCGCGGAGGCTCGAGCGCGCCGGCGCGTAGCGAACGACGGGATCGATGCATGGGCGCTCCCCCCTGATCGGCCCAATCCGATTCGGCCTTGCGGATCGTTGGCGTCCTCCGCATGTGAGGGCGCTCTACGAGCGTCGGGAACGCCTCGACAAGGTCGATCGTGCTGCGCCAAACCGCCCATCTTTGCATCCGCGCCTACCAGCTGACGCTATCGAGCCTCATCGGCCGACAGTGCCGCTATCAGCCGACGTGTTCGCACTACATGGACGAGGCGATCGGGCGGCACGGCCTTTGGGCGGGCGGCTGGATCGGTCTCGCCCGGCTCTGCCGCTGCCATCCCTGGGGCGGCTCCGGCTACGACCCGACGCCGGCGCGCCTCGATCCGCGCGCGAGCTTTTGGACGCCCTGGCGCTATGGCCGCTGGCGGACGCCGCCAGCCCCAAGTTCAGCGATCCCCCCGCGCGATTTATGATTTCGCCATGGCGCGGATCGCGAGCGCGTAGATGCGCATCCGCGCGTCGTCCGGCAGACCTTTTAACGCGTCAAAATAAACAAGGCCTGCGTCGCAGAGCGTCGCGTCGGGGATGGCCGGCTGGGGCAATTGGCCATCGAGCAGTGCGCCGATCTCGGGAGCGCCCAGGCCGCGCGCCTTGAGCGCAGCCTCAAGCGCATCGAAGTCGGCGTCGGAGGGCGCGGGCCGATCGACCTGCTTCGTCTCCCCCTCGCGCATGGCGCTGAGAGAGGCGGTCGCCAGATTCGCCAGCAGGTCGCGATGGGCGGCGATGAACGCCATGAACGCAGGGCTTGTCTGGCCCAAGAGAAAATCGACGCAAAGCCGCTTGTCGGACGCCGCAAGCCCGCTCAGCAGAGCCGCCTGCGCCTCGAAGACGCGGGCCAACGCGTCGGCGCTCGCCTTGCCCGCCGTGACGCCTCGATCGCGCCGCAACATGCGGAGCGCGTCGGAGACGTAGACCTCAGGCGCATCGAGCGCATGGGCTGGAAGCCCACGTCGGGCGAAGACGGTCAGCATCCGGTCCCAGTCGCGCGGAAAGGCGCTCGAAAGCTGGTCGACGAACGCGGCGAACGCCGGCGCATCCGACAGGCGGCGCACCACCGCGTCGCG
This sequence comes from Beijerinckiaceae bacterium, assembly GCA_965276595.1. Classification (GTDB taxonomy): domain Bacteria; phylum Pseudomonadota; class Alphaproteobacteria; order Rhizobiales; family Beijerinckiaceae; genus Terripilifer. The sequence continues at coordinate 65,491 of CBDIBA010000012.1, read as the reverse complement.
CTCGTCGTTGAGCGCCTCCTGGGTCGGCCGCTCGCCGCGGGCGAAAGGGCGCTCCGGCTCCCGAGGCAAGACGACGGGACCCTGCCACGCCCGCCAGGCTAGCGCTCCGGCGAGCACAAAGGCGATGGCGAGCAGCAGCAGACGCAGATGATGCAGGGCGAACATCAGGGGGCGCCGGTCGCGCGGCCATGCCGGGATACACTGCCGGTCCGTCTGATCGCCGATGGCGAAGCGGCTGGGAGCCTCACGAGGAGCGGAACTTCCGGCAAGCGCTTGGCGATCGATCCATCTGACACCCCACCGCCCCGCCCTCGCCGACAATGCCGCACAATTCAAGAGGCTTTCGCGCCGGTTGACAATCGAATCGGGACGATGACGACCGAAAATTCGGAACGATCACGCCGCCGGCGCTGCGTCGACCTTCGAACGCGCCTCGATTTGGCCGAGCGCGTCCACGACCGCATCGAACGTCAGGAGCGTGGAGGCGTGCCGCGCCTTGTAGTCGCGCACCGGCTCCAGGACGGCGATATCAGCCCATTTTCCGTCGTTCGGCGGCGCGCCGTTGTCTTTGAGCATCTTACGCACGCCCTCGCGCAAGGCGCGCAACTCGGCAGGGGTGGAACCGATGATGTTGCGGGCCATGATGGACGACGAGGCCTGCCCCAACGCGCAAGCCTTTACGTCATGAGCGAACTCGCTCACCTTGCCGTCGCGCATCGCCAGGTCGATCGTGACGGTCGAGCCGCACAATTTGGAGTGCGCCGTGGCCGTGGCGTCTGGCTGTTGCAGACGGCCGAGCCGAGGGATATCGCCGGCGAGTTCGAGGATACGCTTGTTGTAGACTTCGTTCAGCATGGCGCCCGTTCCGCGCGGGCGCCTTGGTCGGCGCGCCCGTATCGATTATATAGAGCGCGGGCGCCCGTTACGGAACCGCCCACGCGCTCCCGCCGCGTCGTCGGCGCCGCGACACAGACGAGGAACCGGGAGAAGTTTATCGTCGCCGCCTATGGTCCAGCTTCTGGCCTGATGCGTATATGTTCTTTGAGAAGCCAAAACATTGGAGGCGCCACATGGACGCTGTGGTTAAGTCCTTGAATCTCCCTACTTCGCGCTCGAACGTTCCCTTGACTCCCACCCAACGGCCCTCGCGGGAAGAGGCGGAGGCGGCGGTCCGCACCCTGCTCCGCTGGGCCGGCGACGACCCGGACCGCGAAGGTCTGGCCGCCACGCCGAGGCGCGTGGTCGCAGCGTACGAGGAACTGTTCAGCGGCTACAAGCAGGATGCGGCGCAAATCCTTTCGACCGTCTTCGAAGACGTCGAGGGCTATGACGACATGGTTCTGGTCCGCGAAATCCCGTTCGCCTCCCATTGCGAGCACCACATGGTGCCTTTCGTCGGCAAGGCGCACATCGCCTATTTCCCGGCGGACGGCGTGGTCGGTTTATCGAAGCTCGCCCGGGTGGTCGAGGTTTTCGCGCGGCGCCTGCAGACGCAGGAGTCGATGACCGCGCAGATCACGGACGCGATCGACGAGGCGCTGCGGCCCCGCGGCATCGCGGTTTTGATTGAGGCAGAACATATGTGCATGTCCATGCGCGGCGTGCGCAAACATGGCGCCTCGACGATCACGAGCCGGTTTACCGGCCTGTTTCGCGACGATCCGGCCGAGCAGGCGCGGTTTTTCACCATGGTGCGCGGGATGAAATGATCCCCTGCGTCAGGCGAACGTCTTCCAGAAGAAGGCCGCCGTGATGGCGAAGTTGAGGATGGCGATGCCGAGCCTCAACTTTTGAACGGGGACGCGCTTGGCGATGAGCGCGCCGCCGTAACCGCCTGCGATGGCGGCGACGAGCATGAGGATCGCCTGCGGCCAGTAGATCGTTCCGATCGCGATGAAGAACAGGATGGCGACGGCGTTCGTCGCGCCGGTGACGAGCACGCGCGTGGCGCTCATCGCGATAAGGTCGCGCGATCCGAAGATCGACCAGGCCGCCATCATCATCAGGCCGACGGCGCCCCCAAAATAACCGCCGTAAACGCCGAGCAGGAATTGCACGATTAGAAGCGGCGTTTTGCCGAGCTTGAACCGCTTGCGCAGCCAGTCGCCGATCTGCCGCCCGAAGGCGAACGCCGTCGATCCGAGAAGAAGCAGAAATGGAATGATGACGTCGAAGGCGCGCGACGACGTGTAGATGAGCAACAGCGCGCCGGTCGCGCCGCCGATCAGGCTGATCGTCAGCAACAGCGGCAGCGAGGCGTCGCCGAACGAGCGGAAATCGCGGCGGAACGCATAGGCGCTCGCGAAGGAGCCCGGGCAGAGCGCGACCGTGCTCGTCATGTTGGCGGTGACGGACGGTACGCCGGTGGCGATCAGCGCGGGAACGCTCACAAAGGAGCCGCCGCCGGCCACAGCGTTCATCGCGCCGGCGAGTAGTCCGATGAAAGTCAAAAACGCGTAGTCGTTCATCGATGTCGCCCCCAGGGCGTCGCCTTGTCTCACGCGGTCTGCGAATATCCAAGCCACGCGAAACCATGTAGGAAGCCGCATCGAGAGGACCCCGATGAACGCTCCGCCCTTCGCCGCGCGCGGCGACAAACACGCCCTGGAAGAAGGCGACGCTTTCGCGCCCAAGTTCGACGCGGACGGACTGATTGTCTGCGTGACGACGGAGACCCGCAGCGGGGACGTGCTGATGGTCGCTTACATGAATGCAGAAAGCCTGCGTCTGACGCTGGAGACCGGCTATGCGCATTACTGGTCGCGCTCGCGCCGATCGCTTTGGCGCAAGGGCGACACATCCGGTCAGACGCAAAGGGTCGTGCGGCTCAGCGTCGACTGCGATCAGGACGCGCTTTTGCTTGAAGTCGAGGCGGCCGGCGACGGCAGAGCCTGCCATACCGGCCGCCGGTCCTGCTTCTATCGCGCGGTCGAGAACGGGACTGGCGGCGTTCGCCTTATCAAGGCGGACGCGTGATCGTTCGCCTCCCTGCGAACGGCGACTGATCTGTCAGACGCTCGCGATATAGTCGCGCATCGCCTGGCGTTCGGTGTCGATCTCCTCGATGTGTCTCTTGACGACATCGCCGATCGAAACGATGCCGACGAGCCTGTCGTCTTCGACGACCGGCATGTGACGGAAGCGGCCGCGCGTCATATGGCCCATCACTTCCCCGACCGTCGCGTAGCGCGTCGTCGTCGCGATGTTCTTGATCATATAGCGCGTGACCGCTTCGTTGAGGGCCTGAGCGCCGTCGCGCGCGATCGCGTGAACGATGTCGCGCTCAGAGATGACGCCAAGCGGCGCGCCGTTCGGTTCGACGACGATCAGCGCGCCGATCGCCTTGTCCGCCATCAGTTTGGCCGCCTCCGCCATGGTGCGGTGCGGCTGCGCAGTGACGATGTCCCCGCCTTTTGAGACGAGAATGCGAGCGACTGTCATGACGATCTCCCTTGCATGTTTTCTTCTACGCTCAGATGCAAAGAATGATCCCGTCCGGGCGGCTGCGCAAGGCCGCGGCGCGCCGCCCTATGGATCGGGCGACGGGCCGTCCGTGGTTGGGTCTGCAAACGCTGCGGCGTCGATCGCAGGCGCGGGCGGGATCGGCGGATCGAACAACGGGAACAGCAGCAGGCCGGCGACGAAGCCGCCGACATGCGCCTCCCAGGCGATCGGTCCTTGGGTGATGCCGAGCGGCGCGGAAAGCAGACCGAAAATAAAGTTCAACCCGAACCAGATGATGAGGAACGGCAGGGCGCGGCGGTCCGTCAGCACCTTCCGAAGCGACATCGCGGGCTGCCGGAAGGCCTGATCGCCGGAAACGCCGAGACCGAGGCCAAGCGGCGCTCCCGGCTGAAAGACGAAGCGCGTCGCCGCCGCCATCGCCCCGGAGATCGCCGCGGAGGCGCCGACCACCGGACTGAGATCGTAGCGGTGGGCGAGCCAATGCGCCGCCGCCCCGGCGATCGCCGTGACAAGAAAGAACGCCAGGAAGCGAAGCGCGCCGAAGCGCCGCGCGACCGGCGCGCCGAAGGCGACAAGCCATAGGCAGTTGACCCCGACATGCGTCCAGTCCGCATGCAGCGCCAGGTAGGTGACAGGCGTCCACCATAACGGCCTGCCATCGCCGAGAAAGAAGCGGGCGACCTCTTCCTGAGCGCGCGCCGTCGGTCCGACGAAGCTCGCGAACGTATCGGCGACGCCGGCGGGATCGAAGCCGTAGGTGAAGCGTCCGGGAACGAAGGAGAAGGTAGACAGGATCCAGCCTTCCATCTCGTCCGTCGCCACGTAGTCGCGATACGCATGGACGGCGAGCAAGGCCAGGACGATCGTTACGATCACGATGGGGATGTTGAAGACGGGCTGCCGCTGCACGAAAACTCCCGGGCCGAAGGTCGGCCTCTCATGGCCAATGCGCGCTGCGAGCACAAGCGATGGCGCGCGGACGCGTGGCACGTCCCTGGCTGCGGGCCTGTGAGACCATCGCGGGACGCCTGTCGTCGCGCCAAAACGTAACAGAACGACGGCGCACGCCGTCAAAGGCGCCGAAATGAAACAGCCAGGAACTCGAAAACTGCTTGCCTATTGGGACGAGTGTCGCGGCGAGCGGGCGACGCCGGAGCGCGCGGACATCGATCCGGCGCCGATCCGAAGTCTGTTGCGCGATATCTTCATTCTCGAAATCGATCGGCGGCGGACCTTGCCGATCCGCGTCGCGGGCGCCCGCGTCGGCTCGCTATTTCTGCGCGAACTCAAGGGAGCCCGGTTCACGGGCCTCTATGCGACCGCCGATCGCGATTGCCTCCGAGCCGTCGTGGAAAGCGTGCTCGACGATGCGGCCCCGGCGGTAGCCGGCGTCGTGGCTGCCCCGTTGGGGTATGCGGACCTCGATCTCGAACTCCTGCTGCTGCCGCTACGCCATCGCGGCAAGACGCACGCGCGCATGTTGGGCGCGTTGACGCCCGCTTCGACGCCGGCTTGGATGGGCCTCGTCGAGACGCATCCGCTGCGCTTCGTTTCGTTGCGGATCATCCGCAGGGAAGGCTTCCCCCACCCGCCGCAAGAGGCCGCGGCGCTTCCCTCCGCCGCGATTCTCGCGCCGACGGCGCAGGAACCGCGGGCCGCATTCGCGCCGCGCGTCGTCCAAGGCGGCCGCACATCTTAACATTCTGTACCGTCGGTAAGCCCGCTTTAACGGATCACCGCTTAGCTTCTTAGCTGGTATCCAGCGGGTGAGAAATGAAGCAGGTTGCGGCGCTCGGTGCGTCCGGACCAGTTGCGGATGTTTTGGCGCGGGCGCGCGACCGGCGCCGGCACCAGCGCGTCAAAGTGACCTTGCTCGGCCGTTACATGCTGGAAGACCGGCGCGAATTCCCTTGCCAGACCATCGACATGTCGCTTGGCGGCGTCGCCTTGTTCGCGCCGGTCAAGCCGTCCATCGGCGCGCGCATCGTCGCCTATCTCGATGACATCGGACGGTTCGAGGGGTCGGCGGTCCGCCATACCGACACCGGATTCGCCATGACGATCCAGGTCACCCCGAACAAGCGCGAGCGCCTAGCCGATCAACTCACCTGGCTTGCCAACCGTCATGCGCTCGGCCTGTTGGAGGATCGCCGGCACGAACGCATCACGCCGCGCAATCCGCGCGCGACGATGACGACGGCCGCCGGCGAAGAGCATCTCGTCAAGATCGTCGATGTCTCGCTCTCGGGCGCTGCGCTGCAGACAGACGGTCAACCGCCCATCGGAACGCTCCTGACGCTCGGCCACACCCGGGTGCGCGTGGTGCGGCACATCGAAGGTGGAATCGCGGTCGAGTTCATGCGGCTTCTACATGTCGAAGACTTCGACGAGAACATCCGCCTCTGATCTCGTTTCGATTCAGGGTCGGATCAACGTCAACCCCTTCGCGAAGCGCTTGTGGTTCGCCACATAGTCCGTGGCGCCCCTCGAAAAGGCGGCGATCGCCGCGCCGTCCAGCGTGCGGGCGACGCGCGCCGGCGCGCCGACGATCAGCGCGTTGTCGGGAAATGTCTTGCCTTCCGTCACCAGCGCGTTGGCGCCGACCAGGCAGTTGCGGCCGATTTTCGCGCCGTTGAGGATCGTCGACCCCATGCCGATCAGCGAGCCAGCGCCGATCGTGCAGCCGTGCAGCGTGACGCGATGGCCGATGGTGCAATCCTCGCCGACGTCGAGCGGCGAGCCGAAATCGGTGTGCAGCACGCATCCATCCTGCACGTTGCTGCGCGCGCCGATCGTGATCCACTCGTTGTCGCCGCGCAGCACGGCCCCGAACCAGATGCTTGCGTCTTCTTTCAGGCGCACGCGACCGATGACGGCGGCGTCCGGAGCGATCCAATAGCGGCCATCGGCCGGTAGGTCCGGCGCTGCGCCGTCGAGAGCGTAAAGAGGCATGGGCGTCTCCCAATGATGCGGCGACGATGCCCGCGCCGCGCGCCGACGCAAAGGGGAAAGTGGGCGGCTCCTGTATACTGGCGTCGATTCGGACCTACGTCTCGGCGAAGATGCGGCTCATTCCTGTTGGTCTGGCGCTCGGCGTCGCAGCGGCGGCGGCGCTGGCCGTCGTGACCGCGGCGCGCGTCTGGCGCAGCGAAGGCCCCCTCGCGTCCCCGATCGTCGTCGCACAGGTCGGCGAGACGACGCTGCGCGTCAATCCCGCTTACGCGGCCTCGCCGGAAAGCCGCGGCGGCGGCAAACTGGAGCGGATCGATCTCGCGTTCCGCTTTCCGGGTTTCGCGCCGATCGAGCCGCGGGGCGTGGCGGCTGACGCGCTCGTCTTCCTGCGTCTGGAGCCGGCGGACGGCGTTCTGTCGCCTGAAGACCGGCCGGCGAAACTCTACGTTCGATTCCTTGAGCCCGAACAATGGAGCCATCCGGGCGGTCTGCTCATGCGGCGATTCGAGGACAGCAGCCCCTATGCGCACGAGGAACTCTATTTCGCGCCGCCGGAAGGCCGCCTCTTCGCGGCGCGGTGCACGCGCCCGCGACAGCCGCCGGACGGACTCGCGGAAAGCTGCCTCGATCAAATTCGCGTCAACAGCCTCGATGTCACCCTGCGCTTTACGCCGGACATCCTTGGTGATTGGGAGGCGCTCGTTAACGGGACGCGCACGTTCATCGAACGCGTGAGCCGATGAGAGATCAAACGTCCTCAAGGTCGATGTCGAGGATCGCCATCGACAACGAGAACGACGAGCCGCGCGGATCGTCGGCGGAAATGATGCCGAGATATTCGTCGCCGCGATTGAGTTCGACCGAATCCGTCTTGCGCCCTCGCGCAACGATGCGCAGCTTGTCGCTCTCGAATAGGCGCCGCAGGTAATCCTGCAACACCTCGCGGCCGACGGGTATTTTCATCTCGAAGGCGAACGACCGATCGCCGTCCTCATCGTCCACGATGATCGAACCGATCTGGCGCTCGCCGAGCTGCACGGCGGCGGCTTCGGTGTTTTTCGGGTCGAGCGTGACGCGGATGCCGTCATTTCCAAAGGAGTTGCGGAAAAACGCCTGCAATTTGCGTAGTTCCACCTTATCCATGCGGCGTTTCCCATCTCGCGTTCGAAGCCCCGCTGGATGCCAGAAAAGCGCCATCGCGGCAAGGCGAGGCCCATTCAGGCGTCATCGTGCTTCTTGGCGAGAATTTGATCCATGGAGCGCGACGGCTCCGCGCAGCCTGCCTCGCCCACAACGCGCGCCGGCACGCCGGCGACCGTCTTGTTGTGCGGCACGTCGGCGAGCACCACCGAGCCCGAGGCGATGCGCGCGCAATGGCCGACCTCGATGTTGCCGATGATCTTCGCGCCGGCGCCGATCAGAACCCCCCGGCGGATTTTCGGGTGACGATCGCCACGCTCTTTGCCGGTGCCCCCGAGCGTCACATCGTGCAGGATCGAAACGTCGTCGTCGATCTCCGCCGTGGCGCCGACGACAAGGCCCGTCGCATGATCGAGGAAGATGCCTTTGCCGATTTTCGCGGCGGGGTTGATATCGGTCTGAAACACTTCCGAAGAGCGGCTTTGCAGCCACAACGCGAAGTCCACCCGACCCGCTTTCCACAAGGCGTGCGCCAGACGATGCGTTTGGATCGCGTGAAATCCCTTGAAGTAGAGCAAGGGCTCGATGACGCGCATGCAAGCGGGGTCGCGGTCGATGACCGCCAGCAGATCGGCGCGGAAGGCGTCCCCGATCGAAGGGTCGCGCGCGATCACCTCGATATAGGTCTGACGGATAAGGTCGCTTGGCGCGTCTTGATGATCGAGCCGCGCCGCGACCCGATGGGCGATGGCGCTCTCGAGCGTCTCGTGGTTCAGCACCGTCGATGTCACGAACGTTGCGAGTTCGGGTTCGCGCCGCACGGAGTCTTCCGCATCGGCGCGGATGCGCGCGAAGAACGGATCGGTCCGACCGAAACCGACGACCCGGGCGGACTGCTGCTGAACCATGTACGCTCCCAAAGATGGGCCAGATTAGCGAGGACCGGCGCCGCGGAAAACGGTCACGGCCGGCGGCGCAAAAATTCCAGCACGCCTTCCTTAAAAACCCGATCGCCCACGGCTAGGTTGTGGTCGCGGCCGGGGATTTCAAGAGCTTCGCCGCGCGGCGCGAGGGCGGCGAGGCCGTGCGGGTCGCCCGCCACCTGGTCCTTCGTTCCGATGGCGACCAGCAGCGGGCACGCGATCGTGGCGACCTCCTCGCGGGTCATGGTCTCGCGGGCGCCGCGGATGCAGGCGCTAAGCGCGGCCAGATCCGCCCCGTTCGCCTCGGCGAAGGCGCGAAACATGCGCTGTGTCGGGTCGGTCAAGCTTTCGAGGGCCGGCGCGTCCATGGCGTCGGCGATACCGGCCGGCAAGGTCGAGGCCGTCATGAGATGCGAGCCGAGGCCGCCGAGCACCGCCGAGCGGACCCGCTCGGGCGCTGCGAGCGTGAGGAACGCCGTGATCCGCGCCCCCATGGAATAGCCCATCACGTCGGCGCGCGGCAGGCCCAGATGGTCGAGCAACGCCCGTGCGTCGCTCGCCATGCGGGGCAAGGCGTATTGCGCGGGATCGTACAGTTTGTCGCTCCGCCCGTGGCCGCGGTTGTCGAAGGCGATCACCCGGCGGCCGGCGTGCGTCAGCGTCTTGACCCACATGGGATTGACCCAGTTGACCGCGTGCGTCGAGCCAAACCCATGGATCAGCAGCATGGGCTCGCCCAGATCCGCCGTGGCGGCCGGGACATCGATGAAGGCGAGTCGGACGCCATCGTGGCTGAAGAAATCCATGCCCGTTCCCGCCGCCGCGCTCGCGACCGCGCTCTTATAGGCGAGGGACCGGGACGCGCCAATCGCCAGGCGAGAATGGATCGGGACAAGCATGCCGCGTTGCGCGCGAGCGATGCGCCAATTAGGGTGCGCCAGGGTTTCGCTGAGAAAGAGTGGATTCAATGAGGTTCGGTTTCCGCATGTTGATGGGCGCCGCCATGCTGGCGCTCGCCCCCTCCGTCGCTTCTGCGGCGACCTCCTGCCAGAGCGCCGACTTCGGAACGTGGCTGCAGCAGGTGAAGCAGCAGGCGGCCGGCCAGGGCATCGGCCCGCGCGGGCAGGCTGCGCTCGACGGCGTCACCTTCGATCAGGGCATAATCAGCCGCGACCGCGGGCAGAAGGTGTTCCGCCAGAGCTTCGAACAATTCTCCGGCCGCATGGTGCCGCCGCGGCTGAACCCGGGCGCGAACAAGCTGCGCGCCCTGGGATCGATGTTCGATCGGATCGAGAGCCAGTATGGCGTTCCGGGCCCGGTTCTCGTCGCCATCTGGGGCCTCGAGACCGATTTCGGCGCCGTCCAGGGCAATTTCCCGACGATCCGTTCGCTGGCGACGCTCGCCTACGATTGCCGCCGGTCCGATAAATTCCGCGCGCAGCTCCTCGACGCGATGAAGATCGTCGATGCGGGCTATATGACGCCGGCTTCGATGCATGGCGCCTGGGCCGGCGAAATCGGGCAGACGCAGTTCATGCCCTCGTCCTACCTCAAATACGCGGTCGGAGGGCGCGACCTCATCCACTCGCAATCGGACGCGCTCGCCTCCACCGCCAATTACCTGCGCGGCTACGGTTGGCAGAAGGGCGCCGGCTGGGAGCCCGGGCAGCCGAACTTCGCCGTTATCAAGCAGTGGAACGAATCGGACATTTATGCGCGCACCATCGCCAACTTCGCCACCCGGCTTGACCAAATGGTGCATTGAACGCGTCGCGCGCGACCGATAACGCGCGCGAAAGCGTCCCGCATTCCCCCTCGCAGGATCGATCATGGCCACGGACCACCCCACGCCGCATTTCCACAATCAGCCGGGCGTTCGGTCCCTGCGCGTCGGCGCCAAGGAGTTCATGTGCATCGGGGCGCTGCCGCCCTTCGATCATCCGCATATCTTCATCGACATGGGCGATGCGACGGAGTCGATCTGTTCGTATTGCTCGACGCTCTTCGTCTACGATCCGGCGTTGCGCGGCCATGCGGACCCGGCCGAATGCGAGTGGACGCCCAAGGCGGCCTGAACGCCCGCATGGACCTCATGGCGGCCTAAGTTGACGACCCAGTCGCATGCGCTCGTCGCGGGCGGCGGCGTCGCGGGCCTGACCGCCGCGATTGCGCTTGCGCGGGCGGGGTTGCGCGTCACCGTGGTCGAACGCGCGCCGTCGTTCGAAGAGGTCGGGGCCGGCTTGCAATTGTCGCCGAACGCCGGCGGGGCTCTGCGCGATCTCGGTCTCCTCCCTGCTGTTTCGCGCTACGCTTCAACGCCGGACCAGGTGCGCATTCGCCGCGCGCGGGACGGCCGCGACATCGCGCGCGTGCCGCTCGGCCCGATCGCGGAACTGCGTTGGGGAGCGCCCTACCTCACGCTGCAGCGCGCCGACCTGCAGCGCGCGCTTGTCGAAGCGTGCGAGGCCGATCCCGCGATCGAGATCACGATGGGCGCCACGATCGTCGGCTTCGCCACGTTGAACGACGGCGTCGAGGTCGCCGCTCGCCAAGGCGAGGAAACGCTGCGCCTCGAAGCCAACTCGCTGATCGTCGCCGACGGCTTGCGTTCGACTCTTCGCGCGCGCATCGGCCTCGGCCTAGCGGATCGGCCGGTTTGGTCGGGCCGCTCCGCCTGGCGCGGGCTCGCGCCGGCGCGCGAGGCGCCGGCCTTCGCACGCGCGCTCGAGACGACGCTGTGGCTCGGCGCTCACGCGCATCTCGTGCATTATCCCGTACGCCAGGGCGATTTCGTCAACATCGTCGCCATCGCCGAGGATTCCTGGCGCGGCGAAGACGCGGCCGACCTTTGGTCGATCGCCGGAAAGCGCGCCGAACTCGCCCCGCGTTTCGTCCACTGGTGCCTCGAAGCGCGAACGCTGATCGGGGCGGCGCCGGAATGGCGCAAATGGCCGCTGTTCGATCGCGCGCCCAGCCGTCGCTGGACCTACGGCCGCGCGGCGCTGATCGGCGACGCCGCGCATCCCATGCTGCCGTTCCTGGCGCAAGGCGCCTCGCAGGCGATCGAGGATGCGGCGGAGCTTGGATCGGCCTTCGCCAAAGCGGACGGCGATGTCGAACGCGCGTTCCGGATTTACGAGACGGCGCGTCTCGCCCGAGCCGCCGCCGTCGTTCTGGCCTCGCGGCGCCAGGGCGCGATCTACCACATGGGTGGGCCGCTCGCGCTCGCGCGCGACGCGACCATGCGCGCGCTGGGGCCGCATCGCATGTTGTCGCGCCTCGACTGGCTCTACGATTCGAAGGCGCGCGGCTGAAATGGCGAGCGGGGCGTCGTCTCCCGGCGGCGATGTCCGGCGCGAGACGTTTCGCTCCCCTCTGCTTGGTCGCGATTGGGATTACGTCCTCTACACGCCGGCGGGCTACGCCACATCCGGCCTCCTCTATCCCGTTTTATATCTGCTGCACGGCAGCCATGGCGACCCGGAGGATTTCGTCGCCGCCGGCGGGTTGCGCGAGACCGCCGACCGGCTGATCGCGGCGCGCGTCATCCCGCCCGTGCTGATCGTCGCGCCCGCGGCCGGAACGTCCTGGTACGTCGACCGGGGCGACACGCCGATGGAAAGCGCCTTTTTGCGCGATCTGATCCCATATGTCGAAAGCGCCGAGCGCGTGCGCGCCGTTCGGCGCGCGCGCCTCATCGGCGGCGTGTCGATGGGCGGCGCCGGAGCGCTGCGTTTTGCGCTGAAGCGGCCCGATCTCTTCTGCGCCGCGGCGCTGCTCAGCCCGGCCGTCTACGCCGGCGCGCCGCCGCCCGGCTCCAGCGCCTACGACCGCTTCTGCACGACGGGCCAAGACGGCGCCCCACGTTTCGATGCTGCCGCATGGTCGCGGCAATGTTATCCTGCGCTTCTGCCGGCCTATGGCCGCGCCCGGCATCCAATTCGCTTCTACATCGACAGCGGCGAGCGCGACGAGTTGAACATCCACGCCGCGGCCTTCCGACTCTATCAGGCCTTGCGCGAACGGCGGCAGCCGGCGCGCTTTCGACTGACGCGGGGCGGCCACGATTGGGACACGTGGACGCAAAACCTCGAAGGCGCGTTGCGTTACGTCCTCGCCGAGATCGACGGTCCCGCGCCGCCTCAGTCGTCGTCGGACGGACCGCACCAGCCCGGCAAATAGCCTGCTTCCGTCGATTTGCCGAGCGCCAGCGCCTTCTCGAGCGCATGCGCGAAGTTCTCCTCGACGGACTTGCGCTTCAAGCGCCGCCGCAGGAAATCGGCCCAAAGGAACTCGCTGAACGGCGTCGTGTCCTTGGCGAAGCCTCCGGCGCGGCGCAATGCGCCGGCGAGCGAGCGAAACGGGTCGTCGACAAGATCGTCGACCGACTTCGGAATGTCCGGGTAGGCGCGTCGCTTCCCCTCGTCGTCGAAGGGATGCATCCAATTGTGATTGTCGAGCACGAACCAGAAAGCGTCCTTATCGAGCGCGCTGAGGTCGGCGACAACCGTCGTGAGAATGTCTTCGACGCCCTCCTCCTGCAGCGCGCGCGCAAGGTGATGGTGATCGATGACGTAGCGGCGCTCTTTCGGGCCGAGGATCACCGGAATCATGTGGTCGCCGAGGAATTTGCCGGCCTTGTCGCCGTGCTTCTCCCGCCAGCGCTTCCGCTTTTCCGTGACCTCGCGCATGCCGACCGTGATCTGAGTCGGCCGCAAGTCGGCGATTTTGACGCTTATCAGCAAAGGTTCGCGGGGCTGCTGCACGATTGGCTCCTCCGAAATCGACAAGACAATAGCGGCAGCTTAGTCCGCCGCGACCGCTGCGTCAGAGCATTGGCAAATCCGGGTGGCGAGCGCTATATGTCGGCGTATACGTCGCGTCTGCGGGACGCGATCCGAACGGAGGGCGCCATGCTTTCATCGGACGACGACATCCTCACCACCGCGCAAAATTGGAAGACTGCCGGCAAGGGCGTCGCGATCGCAACCGTGGTCGAGACATGGGGCTCCGCGCCGCGCCCGATCGGCAGCCATCTGGTCATCGACGACGAAGGCAATTTCGCAGGGTCCGTCTCCGGCGGCTGCGTCGAGGGGGAGGTCGTCGCGGAGGCCGCCGACGTCATCGAGGATGGTAAGGCGCGAACGCTGGAATTCGGCGTCGCCGACGAAACGGCCTGGCGCGTCGGTCTTTCCTGCGGCGGCCGTATCCGCGTTTTCGTCGAGCGCGTCGATTGACGCGCTCCAGCGACTGAGCCCCCCATGCGCCTCGATCTCCTCAAACGCTTGAATGAGGAACGCCTCGCGCGCCGGCCGACGGTGCTGGTGACGGATGTCGCGACCGGCGACGAACGCCTGGTGCTCGACGCCGACATTGCCGCCGATCCCCTGGCCGACGCTTTGGAGACAGCGCTGCGGCTCGGCAAGAGCCAGAACGTCGAGCATGAAGGCAAGACGCTGTTTCTCACCGTGCGCGCGCCATCCGTGCGCGTCTTCTGCATCGGCGCCGTCCACATCTCGCAGGCGCTTGCGCCTATGGCGAGGCTCGCCGACTTCGATCTGACGATTATCGATCCCCGCACGGCGTTTGCGACGCCCGAGCGCTTCCCCGAGGTGAGGGTGCATGCCGAATGGCCGCAGGACGTCCTGCCGACGCTCGGCCTGGATCGCTACACCGCCGTGTGCCTCCTCACGCACGATCCGAAGATCGACGATCCGGCCTTGATCGCCGCGTTGCGTGCGCAATGTTTTTACATTGGCGCTCTCGGCTCGCGCAAAACGCATGGACGGCGGGTCGAGCGCATGACGGCGGAAGGCTTCGACGAGCGTGCGCTCCAGCGAATTCATGCCCCGATCGGCCTCGATATAGGATCCGTGACGCCGGCTGAAATCGCGGTCGCGATTCTCGGCGAAATGATCCTTGCGCTGCGCAAGAAATCATTGCGTGCGGAGAAGGCTGCTTGAAGTTCGGACCGGTTCCCGTTTCCGAATCGCTCGGCGCCATCGTCGCTCATGCCGTACGCCGCGAAGGCGTTACCCTCAAAAAAGGCGAGACCGTCGACGCGGGACGCCTCGCCGCGTTGCGGGCGTCCGGCGTCGGAGAGATCGTCGTCGCGCGCTTAGAGCCCGGCGACGTCGGCGAGGATCAGGCCGCCGAACAATTGGCGCGCGCGGTCGCCAGGGACCATCTGCGGGTCGAAAAGCCTTTTACTGGCCGCTCCAACCTGTTCGCCGAAAAGGCCGGCGTTTTGATGATGGATGTCGAGGCGCTCGATCGCGTCAACGAGATCGACGAACGAATCACCGTCGCCACTCTGCCCGCGTTCCGCGCCGTCGTCCTCGGCGAAATGGTCGCCACCGTGAAGATCATTCCGTTCGCCGCGCCAGGCGAGATCGTCGCGCGCGCGGCCAAAGGCGCGGAGCAGGTCGCGCTTCGCGTCGCGCCTTACCTGCCGAAGCGCGTCGGCGTCATCTCGACCGTCCTGCCGGGCCTGAAGCCGTCGGTGATCGCCAAGACGCTGCGCGTCTTCGAGGACCGGCTGACGCCCGCCGGCGCTCGCGTCGTCGCCGACCGTCGCGTCGATCACGACACCGCGGCGCTGACCCAGGCCATCGCGCGCGTTGCCCCCGAAACAGACCTCATCGTCATCTTCGGCGCGTCCGCCATCACCGATCGCCGGGACGTGATCCCGGCGGCGCTGGAAGCGGCCGGCGGCCGCATCGAGCAATTCGGCATGCCCGTCGACCCCGGCAACCTGCTGCTGCTCGGACGGCTGGGCGAAGGCGCGCGGAGCACGGTCGTCCTGGGCGCGCCAGGATGCGCGCGCTCGCCCAAGGAGAACGGCTTCGATTGGGTGCTGCAACGCCTCTTGGCGGATGTGCCGCTCCGCGCCGCCGACATTCGCCGCATGGGCGCAGGCGGCCTCTTGATGGAGATTATCTCGCGTGGGCAGCCGCGCGACGGCGACGGCCAACGCGACGAAGACGCCGACGCGTGAACGCCGTCGCGGCCATTCTCCTCGCCGCCGGTCGGTCGAGCCGATTTCGCGCCGCCGCCGGCGCGGGCGGCCCCGCAACGAAACTCATCGCCGTTGTCGACGGCGAACCCATGGCGCGCAGGGTCGCTCGCGCGGCGCTCGCCTCCAAGGCGCGTCCCATCCTCGTCGTCACCGGCCATGCGCAGGCGGAGGTCGAGGCGGCGCTGGCCGGTTTGCCCGTCGGCTTCGCGCACAATCCGCTGTTCGCGACCGGCCTTGCATCCTCGCTGAAGACCGCCGTGGCTGCGCTTCCCGCCGACATCGACGCGGCAATTGTCTTGCTTGGCGACATGCCGCGCGTATCCGCTGCGCTGATCGACGGGTTGATCGACGCCTTCGACCACGATCCAAACGCCAAGGCGGTCGCTCCCGTTCGTCGCGGCGAACGGGGCAATCCCGTGTTGGTGTCACGAAATCTGTTCGGCGAGATCGCCCGTCTCGACGGCGATATCGGCGCGAGGCGTTTGCTGCGCGCGGCAGGCGCCGACGTGGTCGAGGTCGAAATCGACGACGATGCGATCGCCTACGACGTCGACACGCCAGACCATCTCGAATGACGATCAGGCCGCGCCGGCCATCGGCTCGTCGGCGTCGTCTTCGCCCCGATCGATCGGCTGCGGCGGCGGCATCATCCGATCGTTCATGCAGATGCGGGAGATCTCCAGCGCGGACACGGGCCTGGAGAACATGAAGCCCTGCAATTCGTGGGCGCCGAGCGCTTGCAGGTAGCGATGCTGCTCGGAGGTTTCGACCCCTTCGGCGACGACCGTAAGCCCGAGCGAGCGTCCGAGATGCACAATCGAATGAACGATGATCGCGCTTTCGCCGGTCGCCTCCATGGATTCCAAGAACGACCTATCGATCTTGATTTTGTCGAACGCGAACCGGCGGAGATAGATCAGGCTCGAGTAACCGGTGCCGAAATCATCGAGCGCCAGCCGCACGCCCATGGCGCGCAGATCGAACATGGCGTTTTCGGCGCCATCGGCGTCTTCGACGACGATCGTCTCGGTCAGTTCGAGCTCCAGGCGCGCCGGATCGATCCCGGTGTCGTCAAGCACGCGGCGAAGCATCGAGACGAACCCGGGATGGCGGAACTGGATCGCCGACACGTTCACCGCGACGCGAAGATGCGGCCAGTGCTTGGCGTCTTCGCAGGCGCGTCTCATCACCCATTCGCCGAGCTGCAGGATGAGCCCACGCTTTTCCGCGAGATTGATGAAGTCGGATGGCGGAATGACGCCCCTGGTCGCGTGACGCCAGCGCACGAGCGCCTCGACGGCGACCATCGTTCGCCCGTCGATCGAGACGATCGGCTGGTAGAGGACATCCAGATCGCCGTTATCGATCGCGAGACGCAATTCCTCTTCGACGGAGCGCCGCTCCTCGATCTGGTCCGAGAGAGAGGTTTCGAAGAACGTGTAGCGGTTTCGTCCCGCGCGTTTGGCGTTGTAGAGCGCCATGTCGGCGCAGCGCATCAGGATTTCCCGGTCGAGCGAATCCTGCGGGCATATGCTGATGCCGATCGACGCGCCGAGGTAGACCTCTTGGCCGTCGAGATCGAAGGGAGCGCGCAGCGCTTCGAGCAGCCGGTCCGCCAGGACTTCGCAGTCGCGCGGCGATGTGACGCCGCTTTGCAGCACCGCGAACTCGTCGCCGCCGAAGCGCGCGACCACATCCGTCGCGCGTAGTCGGCTTTGCAAGCGGTGGGCGACCGCGATGATCACTTTGTCGCCGGCGTCATGACCATGCGTGTCGTTGATGAACTTAAATCGGTCGAGATCGATCGAGAGAAGCGCAAACCCGCGGTCGCTGCGTTGGGCGTGGCCGATCGCATTGTCGAGAATGCTCGTAAACAAGAGGCGGTTCGGAATGCCTGACAAGGCGTCCTGCCCAGCGAGCTTGGTCGCCGTCAGTTCTGCGTCGGCGAGCTTCAAAGTCGAGCGGTAGGCCAGCAGGCCGGCGAACAGCGCCGCGAAGCTGACCAGCATCGAGCCGATGTTCCCGAGCAGCCGATCGCCCGGCCGGTCCGCGCGCCACTCGATATAGACGTTTTGCCCGTCGAGCCCGATCGGCATGGACGCCGTCGCTGGATTGGGCGAGGGCGCGTCGACGATGTTGAGGGTCGCGATGCCGGCGGTGCGCGCGATATGCGCCAAGAACGAATCCGCCATGGGCCGGAAGCCGATCGCCGCGAGGATGCGGCCATCCGTAAACGCGCCTGGCAACGCCTTGCGGCCGGCCTCGCTGAGCGGAAACCCGCTCACGGCGTAGCCGCCCTGCGGCGTCACGACGAAGGCGTTCTGCCCCGCCAACGTTTTGCCGCCGTTCGGGGGCGCCCCGGCAGCGTCGCTAAGCGCCATAGCGCGCGCGCGCAGCGTGCGGGCCATGGCGTCGATGCTCGCCTGGTAGGCCGTAAACCTCTCGGGTGGCGAAAACGCCCCGAGGGCAAGCGCTGTCGCCTCGCCGGTCACGTCGACCAGAAACACGTTTTGGAAGAGGCGGGCCGCCGTGGCTGGCGCCGCGCCGCCGTCGAGCATGTCCTCCAGCGCTTTCTTCAGTTCATGACTTTGAGCAGCCAACTCTTGCGACGCCGCCGCGACAATCCGATTGCCGTCGACTTGCTCGGCGTCCTGGTTGTGGCTGGCGCGACCCCACGCCAGGACAAGCACCATGCAGACAAGCGTCAGCGAGGTGATGAGCGAGATCGTGACAAGACTGTCGTTCCCGCGCCCCTCGCGGGGCTTTCCAAGTCGAATGAACCGCATCGCTCGCGAAATCCTGGTCCAGACCGAACGGAGACGGACGAGCGGATGCTGAGCCGTCCTCCAAGTCTCGCCGCGACTCGTTAAATTAGCTTCAACCCCCGGAGGCTCGCGTGGCCGTGGCGGCCGACGATGATGTGATCGTGCACCTCGATGCCGAGCGGTTTGGCGATAGCGACGATCTCCTGAGTCGCCTTGATGTCAGCCGCGGACGGGGTCGGGTCGCCCGAAGGATGGTTATGGACCAGGATCAGCGCCGTCGATCCGAGCTCCAGCGCCCGCCGCACTACTTCGCGTGGGTAAACCGGCGTATGGTCGACCGTGCCCACGCCCTGAACCTCGTCTGAAATCAACTGGTTGCGCTTATCGAGAAACAGCAGCCGGAATTCCTCGCGCTCGCTGAAGGCCATCGCAACGCGGCAATAGTCGAGCAAGCTTTTCCAGGAGCCAAGCGCCGGGCGCTCCTTGACCGCGCCGCGCGCCACCCTTCGGCCGGCGGCTTCGATCAGCTTGAGATCGACGGCGGTCGCCTCGCCAAGGCCCGGAACCTCCATCAGGCGTTCGACGCGCGCGCCAAGCGTCTCGGCGAACGATCCGAACCGGGCGATCAGCGCCTTGGCGAGCGGCTTCACGTCGCGCCGGGGGATGCTCCGATAGAGCAGCAGTTCGAGCAATTCGTAATCGGGCGTCGCTTGTTCGCCGCTTTCAATAAAGCGCGCGCGCAGCCGGTCCCGGTGGCCATGATAGTGCGGCTCGACCGGCGTTCCCCGCACTGCGGGTTCCGGCCGATCGCGCGTCACGCGGAAGGCCCGCCGCGATAGGGCGGCTGATCGAGGCCGTGCGACGACAAGGTAAAGATTTCGACGCCCGTTTCGGTGACCCCGACCGCGTGCTCGAATTGCGCCGACAGCGAACGGTCCCGCGTGACCGCCGTCCAGCCGTCCGGCAAGATTTTCACGGCCGCTCGCCCGAGATTGATCATGGGTTCGATGGTGAAGAACATGCCGGGCTTCAGCGGAACGCCTTCGCCGCGACGGCCGTAATGCAGGATGTTCGGCTCGTCATGGAAGAGTTGACCGACGCCATGACCGCAGAAGTCCCGCACGACGGAGCAGCGCTCGCTTTCCGCGAAGGCTTGGATCGCGGCGCCGATATCGCCCGTCGCGGCGCCCGGCTTCACTTCGGCGACGCCACGCATCAGCGCCTCGTAGGTGACCTCGACAAGCCGCGCGGCGCGGCGCGGAACATCGCCGACAAGGTACATGCGGCTCGAATCGCCGTGCCACCCGTCGACAAGAAAGGTCACATCGATGTTCACGATGTCGCCGTCGCGCAGCGGCTTGGCGTCCGGAATGCCGTGACAGACGACGTGGTTGATCGACGTGCAGATCGACTTGCGGTAGCCGCGATAGCCGAGCGTCGCTGGATAGACCCTGCGATCCATCGCAAAGCCAAAGATAAAGTCGTCGAGTTCGGCGGTCGTCACGCCGGGTTGCACGCGCTCGGCAAGAAGATCGAGGGCCTCTGCGGCGACGCGGCCGGCCTTGCGCATGCCCGCGAATCCCTCCGGCCCGTGCAGCTTGATGTGGCCGGTCTTGCGTCCTTTCGCGGACGCTGCGTCGACGAATGTCATGGCCTCACTTGGCAAATTCGCGTTCTCCCGACAACTCGATTTTGGTGAAATCGTCGATCAGAGCCGAAACTTCAATGGTCCAGAGTCCGGGCAGCGGCGCCAGCGCCTGGTCGACATCGAAGCCGCCCTGCCCGTCCGGCTTGGCGAGAAACGAGCGCGGCTCGATCGCGCCGCTCTTCGGCGCCAGCGTGAGGCGCACCTCTTCGGGATGCAGCGGCTTAAAGTCCCCCGAGAGCACATCGACATGGACATGGTTTGCGCCGACCCGCCCGGGCGAAAAGCCCAGGCTCGCCATCATCCGCGCGCCATGCAGGCGCAAGATCTCGGGCGACGAGGGCGCCGCGGCCTCCAGCGCGCGCGGCGGCGCCGTCAGCCGCCACCCCGCAACGAGCATGACGATGGCCGCCATGAGCGCGAGTTCGGCTGCGATCGATCGCGCCAGCCAGCGCCGCGCGGCTCCGCCATCGCGCGCGACCCCCGGCGTCAGCACGAAGAAATTGGCGGCGGCCAGCGCCAGAAGCGCCAGAACGGCCACCATTTTGACCGAGAAGATGCGGCCATACGGCGTCGTCGTCAGCGCCCGGACCGTGTCGAACTGCACGAGCGCCAGCGCAACGCCGACAGTCAGAAGGATGGGGACGACGACGAGCCCGATAAGGGAGAAACGCCTGAGGCTTTCGAGCGGCGCGCCGGCGCCCCGCATGGAAAGCATCAGCGGCATGAGCGCTCCAAGCCAGACGGCGGCGCCGGCGGCATGCAGGAACACGGCGGGGCGCGTCAGCCACGACGGCCCCGCGGAAGCCGCGTGGCCGGTCGCGGCGAAGGCCGCTCCCAAAATTGCAAGCGCCGTCGCCGCCAGCGCGCGGCGCGCAGGGCCGCGTCGCGACACCAGCGCGGCGCCCGCCACGAGCGCGGCGCCCATGGCGGCGAGCGCGCCGAGGCCGTACGATCCGTCGAGCCCGGCGGTCCAAGTGGCTTGCGTGAAAAGCGCTGGGAAAGGCGCGTCGAGAATGTCGAGCCCCTGCAGGCCGATCGACGCGACGATAGCGGCGAAGGCCGCCACCAGCGATGCGTAAAGCCAGTGCGCGACGCGCGTGCGATTGGCGTCGTGGCCGATCCACGCGATGAAGAACACGCCGCCGACGCCGACGAAGAGGCCGGCGTACTGGATCGCGCGCGTCAGCCAGATCGCCGCCGCGCGCAACGGATCGATCGCGCCGGCCCCGATCCGCGCCGCTCCGGTCGGCGCGCCGATCGAAAAAGCCAGCGCGCCGCCGACGGGATGACCGTCGAGCGATAGAATGCGGTAGCTCAGCGTTTGCGTGCCGGTCGGGAGATCGGGGGGCAACGCGACATCGATCGTCTCGTCTCGCGCGGAGACGGCGAGATCGGCATGCGTCGCGCCTGCCGCGTCGATCAGCCGAATGGCGAGCGGCGACACGGGCTCGTTGAAGCGCAACGTGATATGAGTCGGCGCCGCTTGCGTCACGGCGCCGTCGCTGGGATTGGACGCGACCAGCGACGCGTGGGCAAAGGCGCCTGAAATCGGAGCCGCCAGACCGAGGCTTGCAGCGACGGCGACCGCCGCGAGCCGCAACGCCCGGCCGATGAGCGTCACCGGCTGGGGCCTGCCGTCAGCGTCAGGCCGGGCGCAGGCGATTTGAGATCGCGCGCGCTCTGACCCTCCCCTGGAAGGTCGATCCACCGCTCCGCCCCGCTTTCGCAATCCTGCACGGTCGGGAAGTAAAGCGTCGTTCCTGGCTTGAGATCGGCGGCGACGAAGCCGATCAGCGTGAACTCGTCGTAGCGATCGTCAGGCAGACGGCCGCCGCCCCAGGAGACCTCCTTCACGCCGCGCGAGACTTGCCCATGTTCGAGGGCATAGGTCTTTGCGTAATCGGCCTGCATCGTGTCGAGCGTCCAGCCGGGCTTCGGCATCGGCTTCACGCCGATGAAGCCGTCGGGAATGCGGACGCGGAGGCGAATGGTGGACGATCCGGCGCAGCCGTGCGGCACGCGAAACACCGCCTTGTAAAAGCCGCCGACCGGCGCGTCCTTTTTTTCGAGCGTGACGTGCGCGCACGCCAAGGAAACACCCAGCGCGGAATAACAAGCGGCCGCGAAGGCTACGCGGCTTGATTTGAGGCCGAACATGATCGCGCTCCTACAACGGGACGGAACGCCGCCGAGGCGGCGGATTTCGCCGACGCATACGCGAGGGCGGTGGCGGCGAAGCGCCGCCAGCCGGAGGAAAAGCGCCGTGGTCGAAACACGCGGAAAGCCTAGTGAGCGGCCCGACCCCTGTCCATGCGGCGAAGCGCGCCGGTGGCTTGCGCGTCTGCGCGCGTGGTACGAACACCGCCAATGAAGCCGCCCTCCGTCCAACCGACGCTTGAGCCCGCCGCATTCGGCGTCTATTCTCCCGGGCGCTACGTGGGCGCGATCCTCGCGCTCTCGCGTGGAATGCCGCCGAGTTGGCTGGGTCGCCGGATCGGCTACGCCCTGCGGCGCTTGGCCGCGCCCGCGCTGCAAGGTCAACCTTTCGACGTGCAGGCGTTTGGCGCGCGGATGCGTCTGCATCCCTATAACAACGTTTGCGAACGCCGCCTTCTGTTCACGCCGCGCTTCTTCGACGAGGCGGAACGGATCTTTCTCGCGCGCCGCATCCACGCCGATTTCGTCTTCATCGACATCGGCGCGAACGTGGGCGGCTACACGATGTTCGTCGCCTCGCGCGAGGGTCCGCGCGCCCGCATCCTGGCGATCGAGCCGCAGGCGGCGATCTTCGAGCGGCTTGTGGAGAACATCCGGTTCAATGGGTTTTCCTGCGTCAAGGCGCTCGACTGCGCCATCGCCGACCGCTCCGGCGAAATCACGCTGTTCATCGCTAGCCATAATGTCGGCGAGAGCTCGATCCGCATCGTGCCGAGCCGTGCGGCCTCCCAGGTCCGCGTGCCCGCGAAAAGCCTCTGGGCGATCGTCGAGGCCGAACGTTTCGCGCGCATCGATGCGATCAAGCTCGACGTGGAAGGCGCGGAAGACATCATCCTCGGCGCTTTTTTCGACGAAGCGCCGCAGTCGCTTTGGCCACGCGCGATCGTGATGGAATGCATCGATCGCCGCGCCGCGGCCAGAATGGCGACGCTGCTGCAATCGAAAGGCTACCGCGAGGCGCTTCGAACGCGGCGCAACGTAGCCTACGCGCTTGATGAGGATTAGCGTCGCAGATGGTCGGTTCAAATCGCTACCGTAACGCGCCTGTCGATCCTGATCTCTTCGAGGCTGACGGCGCAGCAGGCGGCGATCGTCTCGACCCCGCGCGAGCGTGCGACCGCAAAGGCGGCGGCGTAAGCCTTGTCGATGTCGCCGGCGAGCCCGAAGCGGTCCGCCTCCATCTGGATCACGTAGACCATGACGGCGCGCGCGCCCGCCTGCGCCATCTCGCCGAGTTCGAAGAGGTGCTTCGCGCCGCGCGCCGTGACGCTGTCGGGAAATTCGGCGAGCCCCGGCCGGCGCATCATGTGCACGTTCTTGACTTCCACATAGCAGGGCGGCCGACCGTTTCCTTCAAGCAGAAGATCGACGCGGCTGTTCCTGCCGTAGCGCACTTCGCGCCGCATGATCGGGTAGACTTCGAACTCCGGGAAGAATCCGGCCGCGATCGCCTCCGCGACGATCGCGTTTGGATGACCGGTGTTGACGCCGACGAGGCAGGGGCTTGCGCCAAAGTCCGCCTCGACGATCTGCCAGGAATATCGCAGCTTGCGCTTGGGATCGTCCGACGTGGACAGCCACACGCGGGCGTTCGGCGCAAGCAGGCCGAGCATCGCGCCTGGATTGGCGCAATGGGCGGTGACGACTTCGCCCGCGTCGAGCAGAATGTCGGCGAGGAAGCGCTTGTAGCGCCGGATCAGCCGGCCGGGAACAAGCGGCGTTGCAAATCGCATGGCGCAACCGTGCGGCTCCATCGCGCGCCGGTCAATCGCGCGCGCCGATCGCGCGGCTTGACGCGTTGGCGGCCGGCTTCCATGACGATCGCCGGGAGACCGTCATGAGCGAACAAACCATCACCGCCGCCCTGCTCGTCATCGGCGACGAAATTCTGTCCGGGCGCACCAAGGACAAGAACATCGGCTATATCGCCGGCTACCTGACCAATATCGGCATCGAGCTGAGGGAGGTGCGCGTCGTCCCGGACGAGGAGGACGAGATCGTCGACGCCGTCAACGCTCTGCGCCGCCGCTACACCTATGTCTTCACCACCGGCGGCATCGGGCCGACGCACGACGACATCACCGCCGAGTCGATCGCCAAGGCGCTCGGCCTCGAACTCTACGAGGACCAGCGCATCCTCGACATGATGCTCGAGCGCTTGAAACCGGAAGACCTTAACGAGGCGCGCCGCCGCATGGCGCGCATCCCGCGCGGCGCGGAGCATGTCGCCAACCCGATCTCGCGCGTGCCGGGGTTCCGCATCGAGAACGTCATCGTGATGGCGGGCGTCCCCTCGATTATGCAGGCGATGCTGGATGACGTCGCGCCCAAACTCGCGACCGGCGCGCGCATGCTATCGGAGTCGATCGACGCCATGGGCCTTCCCGAAGGCGGCTACGCCGCCGGCCTCGCGGCGATCGCCAAGGCGCACGTCGGCGTGGTCATCGGCTCCTATCCGAAGCTGAGCGAAGGCCGCTTCCACAATCAGATCGTGGTGCGCTCCAAGGACGCCCAAACGCTCGCCGCCGCCGCCGCGGCGGTGAACGACATGCTGAAGGCGCTCGCCGACGCGCGGCGCGGCTGACGCCTGCCGGCCTTCCGTCCATCCGGCGCGGCTGCTAAGAGGCCGCTCGACCCGCGAGGACGAGATGGACGAACGCGCCGCCAAGGCTTTTCCGGTTTCCTGGGACCAGTTCCACCGCGACTCGCGCGCGCTCGCCTGGCGGCTGGCGGCCAACGGACCTTACGCGGCGGTCGTCTGCATCACGCGCGGCGGCTTGGTGCCTGCTGCGATCGTGGCGCGCGAACTCGAGATCCGTGTCGTCGAGACGATCTCGATCGCGAGCTACAATCATCAATCGCAGGGCCGGCTTGAAATTCTCAAGGGCATCGCGCCCGACGTTCTAAAGGCCGGTGAGGCCGGAAAGCTGCTCGTCATCGACGATCTCGTCGACACCGGCTCGACCATGAAGGTGGTGCGCGAGCTTCTGCCCGGCGCGCATGTGGCGACGGTCTACGCCAAACCGCTCGGCCGCCCGCTGGTCGATACGTTCATTACGGAAGTGTCGCAGGACACCTGGATCTACTTTCCATGGGATCTGGAGCTTTCCTACGCAAAGCCGATCGCCGGCGCGTGAGCATCGCCTGAGCCTTGTCGGCGCGTGGCGCGCCGATTAAGCCAGGGCCGCGCGGAAACCGGATTACGCGATCCGAACAGCCGGTGAGGTCTCGCGTAGGCCCAATGAATCGCGGCTGTCATGAGCGCGGGTACGGGCTACGTGGGTAGGACGACTGATAGGCCGCTTGCCGAAACTGGTAGACGGAAGGCACTTAAAATGCCTCGGGCTTTGCCCATGTGGGTTCGAGTCCCACAGCGGCCACCACAGCCTCGCTATACATGTTTGATCGAGTGATGAGACCGTCATCTCTGCCTATCATCAACGAGCTAATCCTTGACGATGCGATGGATATGTTGAAGGGCAGACATGGGGCTGCCCAAGATTGCAGGAGCAGTCTTCCCCGTTAAATTTATCGCGTTCCCCGCAAAAAAAAACTACGGGGAAACACTAATATCATGCGGGGCCCCTTGATTGCTCCGCTAGAGTATGCTTAAAAGAAAACGCCGGCGAGGCTTCCACCCTCACCGGCGTCACAAAACCAAGCACCATGGAGAACACCGTGCTTAATTCCACTCAACTTACCATTCGTATCGCGGCCGTTCAAGGCGCATATGGCCACAGGCTTGCGACCTACTCCACGCAAATCGCGCCTCGCTCTTTGGAAGCATTCCTCGGACACGATCCCCGTTCGCGCTATTGGAAGAAGCTCGATCCGGAGCTCGAGCAGATCTACTTGCAGCTCCAGCGCAACACCACTAACGAACGACTTCGCGCCATTCAGTCTTACATCCGGAAGCGGTTCTCCCAACTGGCGGTGATCCTCGGCGCGTTCCCCGCCATCTCAGTCGCCGTGAAGCGTCATCTTCGGTTCGACTCGTTCGACGACGGCAACGTTCAGGGAGCAGGTACCCTTCACCTCGACATGTCGAAGTCGAACGGGAGGATCGTCCTCGACGGCCTTGCCCGCGTGTCCGGTGTCATCGAGCTTGTCGAGCTGGCAAATGACGAGGCCCTGAGCGCTGAGGAGCGCAAGACCGTCAACGACCTGATCGACCAATTCACTTTGCCGCTCGTGATCTTTGCGCCGCGGCAGAAAGACAAGCCACTCGATGTTAAAGAGCTGAGGCAGCTGTTTGCTGACTTCAACTTCAAGCAGACATCGATTAGCCCGACCATGGCCATGAACTACGACTCGAGTGACGTCTATGTCGAGGCTACGCGGCGTCTCGCAGACTGCGCAGTGATCAAGTCGAACGGCGGCATGGAGACGAAGTCCGCGTCGCTCGGCGCGAAGTCCACGGCACTGGTGGTCTTGCAGCACCTCGTACGCTTTGTGCGCGGTGGGGCGGAAGGCGATTCATTCGCCGAGACCAAGACGAACGTCGATAAGGCCGAGGGGCAGCGCCGCCTTTCAGAGGATAGCCTCGGCGAGTTCGTTACGAGGGCGGACCGGTTCCTGAGTGGCATCGCGGAGGTTTTGGGCAGTGCGCGTTTCGCCGACACCAAAAATAGCATCCACCTAACCGGTCCCGGCTGGGGGGCACTGGGAGCAATTTTCTACGATCTCGACGCCACCCTCGACATTGAAGACATTGCGGCAATGGGGCGAAAGCTCGGGGAGCTCGATTGGAGCCGCAACGCCGGCTTCTGGTCCGATGTAATGCGCGAGAAGGAGGTTCGCGGGAAGATGGCGCTGACATTCATCGGCGGCGGCTACGAAAGCCGGCAGGCCATCCGTAGAAAAGCCCATCAGTATCTTGGGACGTGGGAACGGCTTCAGGCCAAGACCGCACCGGCCGATGGCGACGTTTCGATAGAAGACCCTGCCATCGCGGCTTGATGCAATCCATGATGTGGCTGGGTTGCGGGTCCAGCCACATCACCTTCGCGCTTGCCAGACGCCGCGCGCGTTCCATTCCGGCAAGGAATCAGCTAACGCCTCGGACATGATACGGCTTTAGTTAATCGAGCCGCATGGGGCTGAGGCATTTGTCCGAGCAGTTCGCCATACCTTCCCCGAAGCAGAGCCGCAGTTCCCGGGCAGGCTGGGAGGCATTCTTCCCCTACTATGCTGGATATCCTTCTTCTTTTGCCAGCGCGTTGATAGATTCTGCAGGGTTGGACCCGAATGCGATGGTTCTCGATCCTTGGAATGGCAGTGGCACTACGACTCAAGTCGCCTCCAAGCTAGGCTTCCGCGCGATCGGTTGCGACATAAATCCTGTCATGTTGATTGTGTCGAGGGCGCGTTGTCTGTCGCCAATTGATGGGGACAGCATCAAGCCCCTTGCCAACAAGATAATCAAGCAGGCGGCGAAGGCCAGCGCGCATGTTGATGAAGACGACCCGTTGTTAGGATGGTTCGACAGTACTTCGGCAAAAAGCATTCGGTGTATCGAGGCTAGCGTCCGGGAGCATCTTCTCGGGGCGTGGACGCTCCGTTTGGACGGAACTCACTTTGAATGCATGTCGAGCCTGGCTTCCACCTTCTATGTGGCGCTATTCGTCACATGCCGGTCGCTGGTATCGGTTTTTCAATCGTCGAACCCGACGTGGCTTCGTCGTCGCAAGTCGGGGGAGGCCCAGATCGCAATTGACCGGGGTGCAATACTCAAAGCTTTTGGGAGCTGCCTTCACGCGATGTCGAGCCATCTGGCCGCTGGAGCATTGGAACCGGCGCTGAAGCTGCGTGAGCAGGGGAAGATTGATATATACCTTGCCGATAGCACGAAGCTGGTATTGCCAGAAGCGAGCATCGATTTTGTCCTGACTTCGCCGCCTTATTGCACGCGGATTGACTACACGGCCGCCACTCGGATCGAACTCGCGGTAATCGCGCCGCTCCTCAACATCTCGGCTCGTGAACTCTCGCGAAAGATGATAGGCTCCACCAGGGTTCCACTTGAAGAGATCGAACCCGATTCTCGATGGGGAGAGACTTGCACCAAATTTCTAACGTCCGTGAAGTCGCACAGGTCCAAAGCTTCGAGTGGATACTATTTCAAAACTCACCTCGACTACTTTGACAAGCTGTCCTCTTCGATAAATCGAATCAGAGCCCTTATGAAACAGGGGGCTAAGGCGGTACTTGTGGTTCAAGACTCATACTACAAAGATGTGCATAATGATCTTCCGACCATCGTGTCTGAGATGGCCACGCTTAATGGTCTCGAATTTCTCAGCTCAACGGAGTTTCGACTCGCTCGCTCCATGTCGGGCGTGAATCCGTATACGCGTGTGTATAAGCGGCGACCTGGAGCCGTTGAAGCCGTGCTCAGCTTTGCGCGCAGCTAACATCGGGATGGCTCAGCGCGGTCGTCGATGCACCAGCCGCGATCAAGTTCATGATCACTTTCGTCCCGTTCGTCCACACCTGGTGGAACGCCACAGAACTGAATTCTATCATGCGCTCGCACTAGCGATCCGCGCGTTAATATCTGCAGCGATGCGTCGGTGTGTCCATCCCAATAGATGTTCAACAACCAGGCTCCGAGCGAGGGCGAAAACCCCGAGGCCCTCCGGCGGTCACCATAGTTTCTTCCGTCTTCCTTTCCATTACCATGGTAGCTCTCCTTTAGGCTTAGACCAACCTGAGCATCGGGGGGAACGGCGATGTCGATCAGGCCAGCCGCCGAGTGCCGGATTTCAGCAGGTGCTCAGCCACGCGCGGGGGTTGCGGCCGCGTCCGCCCGTGCGACTCAGCGCCTCGGTGAGGTTCTCGATCGCCGCGAGGTTGTGCACGGGGCGGAATTCGTCGACGTGAGGCAGCATCGCGCGGACGCCTTGCGCGCGCGCCTCGAAACGGTCGTAGCGCAGCAGCGGGTTGAGCCAGATCAGCCGGCGGCTCGATTTGTGCAGCCGCTCCATCTCGCGCGCCAGATCGGCGCGTCCGTCGCGTTCGAGGCCATCCGTGAACAGCAGCACCGTCGCGCCCTGCCCGAGCACGCGACGCGACCAGACGCGATTGAACGCGTGCAGCGACGTCGCGATGCGCGTGCCGCCCGACCAGTCGGCCACCTGATCCGAGCATTGCGCCAAAGCCTCGTCGGGGTCTCTGTGGCGCAACGCGCGCGTGACGTTGGTCAGCCGCGTCCCGAACAGGAAGGTCTGGACGCGCCCGCGCCGCTCGGCGAGCGCATGCAGAAAATGCAGAAACACGCGCGTATAGTCGCTCATCGAGCCGGAGATGTCGCAGAGCGCCACGATCGGCGGCTTGCGCAGCGCAGGCGTGCGGCGCGCGAGATCGATGATGGCGCCGCCGGCGCGCAGGGAGCGGCGGAACGAACGGCGGGGATCGATGCGGGCGCCGCGCGGATCGGCGACGAGGCGGCGCGTGCGCAGGGCGTCGTTGTCGAGAACCATGCGCGCGATGGCGGCGCGCGCGCGCGCCATTTCCTGCGCGCTCATCTGTGCGAAGTCCTTGCGCCGCAGCGCCTCGTCGTCGGACATGGTGAGACGATAGTCGAGTTCGAGCTGCTGGCGCTCGGCCGGATCGTCGCGCTTGAACAGCGCGTCTGCGACGCGGGACGCGCCGGCCGCCGGTTTCGCCGCCTCGGCCCCGCGCGCTTCGGCGGCGGCCGGCGACAGCATGGCGATGAGACCGTCGAGCAGACCGCGCTTGCGCCAGAAAAGCTCGAAGGCTTGCTCGAAAACCGGCGTCTGCTCGTGTTTTTTGATCAAGACGGCGCGCAGCGTCGCGCGGAAGTCTTCGCGGTCGCTCAAGCCCGCCGTTTCGACCGCCCGGATGGCGTCGATCACCGCGCCGGACCCGATCGGCAGGCCCGCCGCCCGCAACGCGCGCGCGAAGTAGAGGATGTTCTGCGACAGCCGGCCTTCGGCGGCGCTCGCGGCGGCGGCCTCGTCCGGCATGGCGGTCAGCGCCTCATCCCGCCTGAAGCGCGCGCAGATCGGCGCGCGCCTCTTCGATCAGTTGCTGCGCGCGGCCGTTCTGCATCCGCGCGATGTCGTCCTGGTACTTCAGCAGGACGCCGAGCGTATCCGTCACCTGCGTCGGATCGAGCGCGACGGCGTCGAGTTCCGTCAGCGCGCTCGCCCAGTCGAGCGTCTCGGCGACGCCCGGCTGCTTGAACAGGTCTTCCTTGCGCAGACGCTGCACGAAGGCGACGATCTCCTCCGTCAGGCGTTGCGGCGCGTGCGGAACCTTGCCGCGCACGATCGTCATCTCGCGCTTGGCGTCGGGGTAATCGATCCAATGATAGAGGCAGCGCCGCTTCAGCGCATCGTGGATTTCGCGCGTGCGGTTCGATGTGAGAATGACGATGGGCGGATGCTCCGCCTTGATGGCGCCAAGCTCCGGCACGGTGATTTGAAAGTCCGAGAGCACTTCGAGCAGGAACGCCTCGAAGGCTTCGTCGGTACGGTCGAGTTCGTCGATAAGCAGCACCGGCGGCCCGGCGACGCCGCTTTCGAGCGCCCGCAACAGCGCTCTCTTGATGAGGTAGCGTTGCGAGAAGACGTCGCCTTCGATGCGCGCCCGATCGGTCTCGCCGGCGGCCTCGGCCAATCGGATCGCCATCATCTGCTGCGCATAGTTCCATTCGTAGACGGCCGAGGCGACGTCGAGGCCTTCGTAGCATTGCAGGCGGATCAACTCGCGGCCGAGGCTTGAGGCGAGGACCTTGGCGATCTCGGTCTTGCCGACGCCCGCCTCGCCTTCGAGAAGCAGAGGCCGGCCCATTTTCAAGGATAGAAAAAGTACCGTTGCGAGGGAGCGATCCGCGACATAGCCCGCGTCCGACAACAGATCGAGGGTGGCGTCGATGGACGGAGGCAGCGCACGGGTCATGAAAACGCCTGATCGAGCGCGCGCCCCAGACGCGCGCGGGTTGTTTGATCGTCGATCCTGCGTGATCTAACGCATTCTGGGCCATGCGCAATCGCGGCGGCGGGGCCGCCCATGGTATGGAGGTTGCTAACCGCCCATGAAGCGAGGCGATGGAGCATTCGATGCGAAAAAGACGAGCAGCGCGCGCGTTGGGCGCGCTTTTGGCGGCTGTCATGCTGGCGTCGCCCGTGGCGAGCGCGCAGACGCTCCAATTCGGCACGACAGGGCGCGCCGACTCCACCTCGATCCCGGTGTTCATCGCCGTGGAGAAAAAACTGTTCGATGCGGAAGGCCTGACCGTCAACTGGATCGCCGCCGGCTCGGCCGCCCGCGCGGTGCAGCAGACGGTCGCGGGTTCGCTCGACCTCTCGATTGCGGCGACCGACGCCATGACGCGCGCGGTGAAGGAAGGCGCAGCGATCAAGATCGTCGCCGGTACGGTCGGCGCGGCGCCCTTTCGCGTGTTGGGCGCCAAGACGGTCAAGACCTGGTCCGACCTCAAAGGAAAAACGATCTCGGTCGGCGGCCCGTCCGATCAGACGCTGTATTTCTTTCGCGTGATGGCGCGCAAGAACGGTTTGGACGACAAGGCCTACGATCTCCTCTACGCCGGCACCACGCCGGCCCGCTTCACCCAGCTCGTCAGCGGCGCGATCGGCGCCGCGGTGCTGACCAACCCCAACGACATCATGGCGATGAAAGACGGCTACAACGATCTCGGCGCGGCGGCCGATTACGTGCCTGTGTGGTCGCAGAACAACGCTTTCGTCAACGCCGACTGGGCGCGCGATCACCGCATGGAGGTTCTCGCTTTCCTGCGCGCCTACCGGAAAGCCACGGCGATCTTCTATGACCCCGCGCAGCACGACGCGGTCGTGTCGATCCTCGCGCGCTACAGCAACACCGATCCCGATACGGCCGAGCGGGTCTACCGCTTCTATATCGACAAGAAGATCCTCGCTCAGAACGCCGCGCTCAGCGAGCCGGGCATCCAGGCCGTGGTCGACTCGCTGGTGACGCTAGGCGAACTCAAGGAGAGCTTCCCCGCCGCGTCGATGATCGACGGGAGCTATCTTCGAGAGCTCGACCGCTAATCCGAGCGGCGCTACTTCGCCGCCGCCACGGCGCGCTTCGCCATCACGCCGATCAGATGGGCGCGATATTCGGCGTCGGCGTGAATGTCCGAATTGAGGTTCGCGGGCGACTGGCTCACACCGTCGAGCGCCTTGGGGGAGAACTCCTTCTTCAACGCCGTCTCGAACTCGCTCTGCCTGAACACGCCGTTCGATCCGGCGCCGGTGACGGCGACGCGCACCGCGTCGCCCTTCTTGGCGACGAAGACGCCGACGATGGCGTAGCGAGAGGCGGGGTTGCGAAACTTTTGATAATTCGCCTTGTCCGGGATCTCGAAGGCGACCGAGGTCACGATCTCGCCCTCCTCCAGCGCCGTCTCGAACAGCCCGACAAAGAACTCCTCCGCCTTCAACGATCGCCTGTTGGTCGTGATCGTCGCGTTGAGGGCCAAGCAGGCCGCAGGGTAGTCCGCCGCCGGATCGTTGTTGGAGACCGACCCGCCGATCGTGCCCTTGTTGCGCACGGCCGGGTCGCCGATCAGCCCCGCGAGTTCAGCCAGCGCCGGCAGCGCTTTCTGGATTTCGGACGAGGTGGCGACGGTCACATGCCGCGTCATCGCCTTGATGGCGACGGTCCCGTCCTTCACCTCGACGCCGCGCAGACTGTCGCCGATCTTGGTGAGGTCGATGATGTCGGAGGGGGCGGCAAGCCGCTGCTTCATCGTGGGCAGCAGCGTCTGGCCGCCGGCCAGAAATTTGCCATCGGGATTGTCGCCGGCGAGCTTCGACGCCTCGTCGACCGAACCGGGCTTGTGATAGTTGAAAGCGTACATCGTCGTCTCCCCGAAATCGCCGCCGTCGCCGGCGGATGGATCTACTTTGCATCGAGCGCGCCGGCCGGCGCGCTCATTCGGCCGCCTTCCGCAACGAAACCGTTTGGCGCGCCGCGCGCCAGACGGCCAGGGGGCTGGCGGGCATGGCGATGTTCTCGTGGCCCAGCGCATCGGTCAGCGCGTTGACGACGGCGGGCGGCGCGGCGATGGCCCCGGCCTCGCCGCACCCTTTGATGCCGAGCGGATTGGATGGACACGGGGTCCGCGTCATCTCGACGGCGTAGGACGGCAAATCCGCGGCGCGAGGCATCCGGTAGTCCATGAAGCTCGCCGTGACGAGTTGCCCATCCTCGCCGTACAGCGCGCCTTCGCAGAGCGCCTGCCCGACGCCCTGCGCGATGCCGCCATGCACCTGCCCCTCCACGATCATCGGATTGATGAGGTTGCCGAAGTCGTCGACGGCGGTCCACCTGTCGATCGTGACGACGCCGGTTTGCGGATCGATCTCGAGTTCGCAGATATGCACGCCGGCCGGGAACGTGAAATTGGTCGGATCCCAGAAAGCGCTTTCCTTGAGGCCGGGTTCGAGCTCCTGCCCGTTGAACTTATGCGCGATATAGGCCTGCAACGCCACGGACGGAAAATCGATCGTCTTATCGGTGCCCTTGACCGAGAACTTGCCGTCTTCGAACGCGATGTCGTCGGGCGAAGCCTCCAGCACGAAGGCCGCGACCTTCTTCGCCTTCGCCTCGATCTTGTCGAGCGCCTTGACGATGGCCGACATGCCGACGGCGCCGGATCGCGAGCCGTAGGTGCCCATGCCCATCTGCACCTTGTCGGTGTCGCCGTGAATGATGGCGACATTGCCGATGGGGATGCCAAGACGCTCCGACACCAGTTGCGCGAAGGTCGTCTCGTGGCCCTGCCCGTGGCTATGCGATCCCGTCAGGATTTCCACCGTCCCGATCGGATTGACGCGCACTTCGGCCGATTCCCACAGTCCGACGCCGGCGCCCAGCGACCCGACCGCGGCCGAGGGAGCGATGCCGCAGGCCTCGATATAGGCCGAGAACCCGACGCCGCGGAGTTTCCCCCTGCTCGCCGACTCCGCCTTGCGCTTGCCGACGTTCGCGTAGTCGGCCAGCGCCAGAGCCCTGTCGAGCGAGGCGGCGTAGTCGCCGGCGTCGTAGCACATGATGACCGGGGTCTGATGCGGGAAGCTCGTAATGAAGTTGCGGCGGCGCAGCTCCGCCGGATCCAGTCCCAACTCTCGGGCGGCGATCTCCACGATGCGCTCGACGACGAAGGTCGCTTCGGGACGCCCGGCGCCGCGATAGGCGTCGACCGGCGAGGTGTTGGTGTAAACCGCGTCGACCTCGACATGAATGGCGGGAATGGCGTACTGGCCGGACAGCAGCGGCGCGTAGAGATAGGTCGGCACGCTCGACGCGAAGGTCGAAAGATAAGCCCCGAGGTTGGCGACCGTATGCGCGCGCAGGCCGAGCATCCGGCCGCGGGCGTCGAGCGCCAGTTCGGCATGAGTGACATGATCGCGTCCGTGCGCGTCGGCGAGAAAGGCTTCGGTGCGATCGCCGGTCCATTTGACGGGCCTGCGCAGTTTGCGCGCCGCCCAGACGCAAACCGTCTCTTCCGCATAGATGAAAATTTTCGAGCCGAAGCCGCCGCCGACGTCGGGCGCGACGACCCTGAGCTTATGCTCCGGCGCGATGCCGACGAATGCGGAGAGAACGAGGCGCGCGACATGCGGGTTCTGGCTCGTCGTATAGAGCGTAAGGCCATCGACGCCCTCGTCATACTCGCCGACGGCTGCGCGCGGCTCCATCGCGTTGGGCGCAAGGCGATTGTTGACGAGATCGAGCTTGGCGACATGCGCCGCCCGCGAGAACGCCGCGTCCGTGGCGGCCTTGTCGCCGAGCTGCCAAGCATAGACCAGATTGTCGGGCGCCGCGTCGTGAAGCGCGGCGGCGCCGACCGCCTTAGCCGGATCGACCACCGCCGGCAGCGCTTCATAGTCGACGACGATCCGTTCCGCCGCGTCGCGGGCCTGCGCCAGCGTCTCGGCGATGACGACGGCGACATGGTCGCCGACATAGCGGACCTTCCCCTGCGCCAGCACGGGGTGCGCGCCCGCCTTCATCGGCGAGCCGTCCTTGGAATGGATCATCCACCCGCAGATGAGGCCGCCGATCTTGTCGGCCGCGATGTCGGCGCCGGTGAAGACCGCAACGACGCCCGGGGCGGCCGCCGCGGACGCCGTATCGATCCGGCCGATCGTCGCATGCGCATGGGGCGACCGCAGAAAATAGGCGTACGCTTGCCCCGGACGATTGATGTCGTCGACGTACCGGCCCTTTCCCGTGACGAAGCGGAAATCTTCTTTCCGGCGCACCGATGCGCCAAGGCCCGTCGCATTCATGCTGCAACTCCCAAAGCGCAACATTCGAAATCGCGACGGCGGCTCCCCGGCCGTCGCGAAAGGCTCGGCGACTAGGCTTTCGCGCCCATGGCTTGCGCGCCGGCGGCGATCGCTTTGACGATGTTGTGGTAGCCCGTGCAGCGGCACAGATTGCCTTCGAGCTCCTCGCGGATCGTATGTTCGTCGAGGTCGTTGCCCTTGCGATGGACCATTTCGACCGCGGTCATGATCATGCCGGGCGTGCAGAACCCGCATTGAAGGCCATGGTTCTCGCGGAACGCCTCCTGCATCGGGTGCAACTGCTCGCCATTGGCGAGCCCCTCGATCGTCAAGACGTTCGCGCCTTCGCAGGTCAGCGCCAGAGTCGTGCAGGCTTTGACGGCGTCGCCGTTGACGTGCACGACGCAGCAGCCGCACTGGCTCGTATCGCACCCGACGTGCGTGCCCGTCAGGCGCAGCGTCTCGCGCAAGAACTGCACCAGCAACGTGCGGGAATCGATGTCGCCGGCGACGGGCTTGCCGTTCACCGTCATGGACACTTCGGGCATAATCCCTCCTGCCAACCAATTCGATTTTGAGAATGACTTTGATAGGCCCGGCATCGGGCGTCAAGCACGCCGGACGTCGAAGGCCAGCACCGCTTCGCAAACGCGGTAGAACGAGGCCGCGTCACAAACGCGGGCTCCTGCGCGCTGTGAACGATCAGGCCGCCTCGCCGACGATCTTCGCGAAGCTCGCGAAAAACTGGTCGGCGTTTTTCTTGGCCACGCCATCGATCAGGCGCGCGCCGAGCTGGGCGATCTTGCCGCCGACATTGGCCTCGACATCGTAGGAAAGCTTGGTGCCGCCGCCGTCCGCGTCGGCCAGGCGCACGGTCGCGCCGCCCTTGGCGAAACCCGCTATGCCGCCCTCGCCCGTTCCGCCGATCTTGTAACCGTTCGGCGGATCGAGGTCGGTCAGTTCCACGTTCCCCTTGAACGTCGCCGAAACCGGTCCTACCTTGAGCTTCACTAGGGCCGCAAAGCCGTTCTCGCCGGATTTTTCGAGGGTCTGGCACCCGGGAATGCAGGCTTTCAGCACCTCGGGATCGTTTAATTTATTCCATACCGTTTGCCGGTCGGCCGGCAGCGCGACCTCGCCGCTCATCTTCATCGCCATATCGGAAATCCCCTCCTGAACCCAGGCCGGCGGCCAAACGAGGCGCCGAAACCGACGTATCATGCGCTCCAGGCCGCGCAAACCCCTGCGGCCAAAGCTCTTCCGGCTGCGCGGCCATTGCGCGTTGGGTTGGGGGAAGCTATGCGCTAGAGACACCGGTCGGTTGCCGCTGGGAGGGCCGCGATGGCGCATATTCGCCTTGGAGACGAATACTTCAACGTCGCGGTCGACGGCCCGCGCGAGGCGCCGGTCGCCATCCTCTCGAATTCGCTCGGCACGGACCTTCGGATGTGGGATCCGCTCATGCCGGAATTGACCAAGCATTTCAGGGTCATCCGGTACGATTCGCGGGGGCATGGCGCGAGCCCCGCCGACGAAGGCCCCTATACGATCGAGAAACTCGGCCGGGACGCCGTCGCCATTCTGGACAAGCTCGGCGTCGACAAGGCTCACTGGGTCGGCTTGTCCATGGGCGGAATGGTCGGACAATGGGTTCTCGCCCATTCCGGCGGCCGCATCAATCGCGCCGTGTTCGCGAACACCGCGGCGCACATGGAGGATTCCGACTTCTGGGAGAAACGGGCCCAAGCCGCGAAGGACGGCGGCATGCTGGCCCTCGCCGACGGGATCGTCGAGCGCTGGCTGAGCGCCGGCTTTGCGGCGGAAAACCCTGAACTCGTCCAGATGATTAAGGATATGGTCGCGAACACGCCGGCGCACGGCTATGCGGCCTGCTGCATCGCCATCCGCAATATGGATTTGCGTCCATCCTTGCGCGCCATCCGAAAGCCCCTGCTGGTCATTACAGGCGACCAGGATTCTGCGACGCCGGCCGCCGAAGGCCGGATGATCGCGCAATCCGTCGCGGGCGCGCGCCTGCTCGCGCTCGACGCGATGCACATGTCGGCTGTCGAACAGGCCGATGCTTTCGCCGCAGCGGTTGTCGCCTTCCTGAGCGGGCGCGCGGTCGGCGACGAGCCGCCGCCGGCCGATCATGCGGCCGAGTCGCGGCCGCCCCCAAGGCGCCGCGCGCCGAAGGCCTCGGCCGCCAAGCCCTTGCAAGGCGAGACGACGAAAGCCGCCAGCCCGGACGAACCGCCAGAGGCGGAGCCGCCGACGCCCGAAACCAAAAAGGCGCCCGCTAAAAAAGCCGTCAAGAAGTCAGCCAGAAAGCCAGCTAAAACGCCCGCCAGGAAAGCTGCGGCGAAAAAAGCGGCCAAAAAATCGACGAAGAAAGCGGCCAAGAAATCGGCCAAGAAACCGATGAAGAAAGCCGCCAAAAAACGCACGACAGGCGGCGTGCGCAAGCCGGCGAAGACGGCGGCCAAACGCGCCGCGAAAAAGACGCGGAGGGCGGCCGCACGTCGGCGGACGCGGTGAGCGGCGCACGCTGTCGGAGCGGCGGCCTCTTCCGCTAGGATGGACGCGGCGAATCGCAGCGCGCCTTCGCCAAGGAGCAACGCCCAAATGGGCATTTTCCTGCAACAACTGATCAACGGCGTGACGCTTGGCTCGATCTACGGCCTCATCGCCATCGGCTACACCATGGTGTTCGGCATCATCGGCATGGTCAACTTCGCCCATGGCGACGTCTTCATGCTATCGGCCTTCATTGCGCTGATCGTCTATCTCATCCTCACGCAGATCATCGGCCTGACCTCGCTGCCGCTGGCGTTCTTGATCGTGTTGATCGCGGCGATGGCGCTGACGGGCCTCTGGAATTGGGCGATCGAGCGCGTCGCCTACCGGCCGCTGCGCGGCTCGTTCCGCCTCGCGCCGCTCATTTCCGCGATCGGCATGTCGATCTTCCTTTCCAACTTCGTTCAGGTGACGCAGGGGCCGCGCAACAAGCCGACGCCGCCGCTGTTCACCGATCTCGTGACCGCCGGGATCGGCGGCTACGACGTGACGCTGAGCTACAAGCAAATCCTCATCGTCGCCGTCACCGCCGCGCTGCTCGGCGCTTTCTGGTGGCTCGTGCAGAAAACGTCGCTCGGCCGCGCGCAACGCGCCTGCGAGCAGGACCGCAAGATGGCGGCGCTGCTCGGCGTCGATGTCGATCGCACCATCGCGGCGACCTTCGTCATCGGCGCGGCGCTCGCCGCGGTCGCCGGCACGCTTTACATGATCTATTATGGCGTCGTGAACTTCGCCGACGGTTTCACGCCGGGGGTCAAGGCGTTTACGGCCGCCGTGCTCGGCGGCATCGGCTCGCTGCCGGGCGCCGTCGTCGGAGGTCTCATCATCGGCCTCGTCGAGACGTTCTGGTCCGCTTACTTTTCGTCCGACTACAAAGATGTGGCTGCCTTCTCGATCCTCGCGATCACGCTGATCTTCATGCCCTCTGGCCTGCTCGGCCGTCCCGAGGTCGAGAAAGTATGAGGCCTGCGGGCGACGCCAAAGCCGAACGCCCCATCGTCGACGCGCTGAAGGACGCCGCCGGCGCGGGCGCTGTCGCCGCGGGCCTCGCCTTCCCGATCCTGGCTTACCTCACGGTGCAGGATTCGAGCAACGCGTTAACGCTGCAGTCGCGATGGAGCTGGCTTTTCGCGACTGCGGCAATCGTGTTTTGCGGCCGATTGGCGATGCGACTTCCCGGCGCCCGAACGCTCGGACGCTGGTTCGCCTTCGCGCTCTGCGCGGCCGCTTCGTTGGGGCTCGTTCGCGAAGCCCTCGACCTCGAAGGTCCGCTGCCCGCGCGCATTTTCGTGGCGGGCGCCGTCGCGATCGCGAGTGCGGCTTTGCTGGCGCTCTACGCGCCGCTGTCGGGAACCGCGCCGCTGCGCGCGCGACAACTCGCCGCCCGAACGGCGCTTCACGCGCGCGCCACGCTGTTGAGCGTCGCCGGAATCGTCGCTCTCTTCGCCTTCCCGCTTGTCATGCTGGCGCTGCTCGGTCCGCAAGGCTCGCTCAAGTGGATCAACAACTACGGCGTGCAGATCCTGATCTACGTCATGCTCGGCTGGGGACTGAACATCGTCGTGGGGCTCGCCGGCCTGCTCGATCTCGGCTACGTCGCCTTCTACGCGGTCGGCGCCTACACCTACGCGCTGCTGGCGACGACGTTCGGTCTTTCGTTCTGGATCTGCCTGCCGCTGGCCGGCGCGCTCGCCGCCTTCTGGGGCCTCATCCTCGGCTTTCCCGTGCTGAGGCTGCGCGGCGATTATCTTGCGATCGTCACGCTGGCGTTCGGCGAGATCATCCGAGTCGTGCTGATCAATTGGACCGATCTGACGAATGGCTACGCCGGCGTCGCATCCATTCCCGCGATCACCTTTTTCGGTCTGCCGTTTATCGACGACGAAGGGAGCTTCGCATCGGCGTTCGGGCTCGAATTCTCGCCGATCCACCGCGTGATCTTCCTGTTCTATCTCATCCTCGCGCTCGCGCTCGCCACCAACCTCGTCACGTTGCGTCTGCGCCGCCTGCCGATCGGCCGCGCCTGGGAGGCGCTCCGCGAAGACGAGATCGCCTGCCGCTCGCTCGGGATCAACACCGTCAACACCAAGCTCACCGCGTTCGCGCTGGGAGCCCTGTTCGGCGGCCTCGCCGGCGCCTTTTTCGCCGTGCGGCAAAGTTTCGTCAGCCCCGAAAGCTTCTCCTTCATCGAAAGCGCGACGATCCTGGCGATCGTCGTGCTCGGCGGCATGGGCTCGCAGATCGGCGTGGCGCTCGCCGCCGTCGTGATGATCGGCGGCACCGAAATGTTGCGCGAGCTCGACCTCCTGAAAGCGGTCTTCGGCGAGGGCTTCGATCCCGCCCAATATCGCATGCTGATTTTCGGCGCGGCGATGGTCGCGATGATGATCTGGC
Source organism: Beijerinckiaceae bacterium (assembly GCA_965276595.1). Classification (GTDB taxonomy): domain Bacteria; phylum Pseudomonadota; class Alphaproteobacteria; order Rhizobiales; family Beijerinckiaceae; genus Terripilifer. The sequence continues at coordinate 25,085 of CBDIBA010000012.1, read as the reverse complement.
GACCGCGCGGCTTCGTCTCCCACCGCGCGCCCTCGATCTTTCTGGCGGCGCGGCGCAAGGTCTCGGGCGACCTGGTGCGGGAGGGCGCCGGTTGACCCGCTGGCTCGCGCAACCGCTGCTGACGATCGAACATTTGAGCATGCGGTTCGGCGGACTGGTCGCCGTCAACGACCTGTGCTTCTCGGTGGGACGCGGCGATGTCACCGCGCTGATCGGGCCCAACGGGGCCGGCAAGACCACCGTCTTCAACTGCGTGACGGGCTTCTATCATCCGACGAGCGGCCGGCTGGCGCTCGCGCGCAGGGGCGTCGCCGAGCCGCAGGCCGTCGACGCCCTGACGCGATGCGGCCGCCGCCATGCGGCGAACGAGATCGGCGACCTCTATCTGCTCGAGCGCATGCGCGATCACGAGATCGCCCGCGAGGCGCGCGTCGCCCGCACGTTCCAGAACATCCGCCTGTTCCCCGGCATGACGGTTTTGGAGAACCTCGTGGTCGCCCGCCACAACGTTCTGATGCGCGCGTCGCTGATGACGGTCGGCGGCCTCATCGGTCTGCCCTCCTATGCGGCGGCCGAGAGCGCGGCGATCGACATGGCGCGGGGATGGCTCGATCGCATCGGTCTGCTGGCGCGCGCCGACGATCCAGCCGGCGCGCTGCCCTATGGGGCGCAGCGGCGGCTCGAGATCGCGCGCGCCATGTGCGCCGAGCCCGTGCTGCTCTGTCTCGACGAGCCCGCCGCCGGCCTCAATCCGCGCGAATCCGCCGAACTCAACGCGCTGCTGCTTTCGATCCGCGACCGCGACGGCGTGTCGCTGCTTCTGATCGAGCACGATATGAGCGTGGTCATGGCGATTTCCGATCACATCGTCGTCTTGGATTACGGACGCAAGATCGCCGATGGCGCGCCGAAGGACGTGCGCGAGAATCCCGCCGTCATCGCCGCCTATCTCGGCGCCGCGGACGAGGCGGAGGTCGAGGAAGCGGTGGCGCAGGGCGGCGCGGCGTGAGCGCGCCGCTGCTGCAAATTCGCGGACTGCACGCCGCCTATGGCGCCGTCGCCGCGTTGCGCGGCGTCGACGTCGATGTCGGCGCCGGCGAAATCGTCGCGCTTATCGGCGCGAACGGCGCCGGCAAGTCGACGCTGATGATGACGATCTGCGGCGATCCGCGCGCCCGCGCCGGCTCCATTCTGTTCGATGGGCGCGACATCTCCGCATTGCCGACGCACGAGATTGCCCAGCTCGGCATCGCGCAGTCTCCGGAAGGCCGGCGCATTTTCGCGCGCATGAGCGTGCGCGAGAATTTGCAAATGGGCGCCGCGATCAACAAATTCGCGCATTATCAGAATGACCTCGAACGGGTTTTCGCGATCTTCCCGCGCCTCAAAGAACGCGCGGATCAACGGGGCGGCACGCTATCGGGCGGCGAGCAGCAGATGCTCGCGATCGGCCGCGCGCTGATGAGCCGGCCGCGGCTCCTGATGCTCGACGAGCCGTCGCTCGGCCTCGCGCCGCTCGTCGTGCGGCTCATCTTCGACACGATCCGCGACCTGAACAAGCAAGAGGGTCTGACCGTGTTTCTCGTCGAGCAGAACGCCTGGCACGCCCTGCGCCTCGCCGATCGCGCCTATGTGCTCGTCAACGGCCTCGTCTCGATGCAGGGCGACGGACGCGAATTGCTGACGCGGCCCGAAATCCGCGCCGCATACCTGGAGGGCGGCCACGGATGAACGCGACCGCGCGCGACGCGCTGATCTGGCTCGCGGTCGTCCTCGCGCTCGGCGCGCCGGCCGCCGTCGCCACGGGGCGCGCGCTGGCGCATGGCTGGCGGCCGTTCCGCCACGCCATCGTCTACGTGGCGCTGCTCGCCGCCGCGGCGGACTTCCTCTGCTACGCGTTGTTCGGCGTCGGCGCGCTGCCGGTCTTCGACATTGGCGAACGTCTCGCGGCCGGCGCATGGGGGGCGATGACGCGCGACCTCGAAGGCTTCGCGGCGACCTTCGTCATCCTGCTCGTCGCGGCGGCGCTCGGCTGGCGCGTCACGCGCGCGCGCCAGATGAAACGGCAATACCCGTTTCTGAGCGCCGCCGGTCCAAACTAAGCGCTCAGCGCCTGGGTATATGGGGCGACCCAAACGACCGCTGCGATGATACTGATTTGGGGCCGAGGTTTTATAGCGGAGGAAGCCAATGAAAGCGCCGCAATATGAACGCGCGGAGATGCTAGGCGTGGCGATCAGGCGCGCGACCGATGAACTGAGCGCGCCGATCGACCGCATCGAAGTCGTCGGAAGCCGAGTGAACTGCTGGGCGGGATCGCGGCGCGTATCGCTCGCCTACTCTTACGCGCAAGGCGGACGCATGGATCCTGCGGGAAGGTTCCAACCCCTCCCGGGAAGCGGGTCTTGGGACGTCGTGGTTGTCCCGCGAGCGAATCCGCCACGCAACGTGATCGCGAAAGCTCTCGCCCGGCTTCTGAAAAGCCACGGCGCGTAGGTCGGCGACAGGTCGCCGGCGGACCAGCGGGCGATAGCCTCACGGGCGCGGCGCCTGCACAGTTTAACCCCACAGCTCCTTCGTCGCGAGACGCGCGCCTTCTGCGAGCGAGCGGAACTTCGCCCAGACGATTTCCGGCTCGATCTCCGGCGGCTCGCCTGGCGTCAGCGTCGAGGCGAAGCCGCAATCGGTGCTCGCAATCACCTTATCCCGCCCGACGATCCTGGCGACCTTGACGATGCGTTCGGCGACGAGTTCGGGATGCTCGACGATGACGGAGGCATGCGTGATGCAGCCCGGCATCAGCGCTTTGCCCTCGGGCAGCTTCACGTCCTGCCACACGCGCCATTCGTGCTCGTGTCGCGGATTGGCCATTTCGAAGGAGTAATAGGCTGCATCGATGGTGACGATCAGATCGGCCAGGTGCTTGAGCTCCATGTCGCTGACGCGCGGTCCCATGTTGATGCCGTAACACGTGTGATGGCGGACCCGCTCGGGCGGGATGTTGCGCAACGCGTGGTTGAGCGCCTCGATGCGGCGGCGCGCCCAGGCGCGGGCCTCCTCGATGCTCTCGGAGGGCGCCAGCATGTAGTGCATGGCGAGGCGGGGATCGTCGATCTGCACCATGAAGCCGGCGTCGACGATCGCCTCATACTCGTGGCGCATCGCCTCGGCGACGGCGAAGACATGCGCCTCGTCGTCCTTGTAGAAGCGGTTTTCCATCGTGCCGGCGCAACTCGACGGCGAGACCGACGGCATGAACACGTCGACCGGGTCGCGCCCGTCCAGCCCCGCCTTGAGATTATCGATGTCGGCCTGCAATTGAACGTGGCCCGTGTATTCGATCGGCCCGACGCAGGCGAAACGCGGCTGCTGCGATCCGGAATGCTCGCCGTTTCTGTAGAAGTTGGGAAACGAAGCGTTCTCGCGCGTCCGGCGCGCGCCGGCTTTCGGCGTGATCGCCTCGAGGCCCTTCAAGCGCTCCGTCGCATAGATTTGAAAGCTCGTCTTCGACTGCTCGCCGTCGCTGACGATGTCGGCGCCGACGTCTTCCTGCGCGCGCACCGTTTCGGCCACGGCCTCGCGCGTCCGCTTCGCGAGCAATGCGGCGTCATGCGGCTGCTTCGTCATATGCTTGAACAGCAGGGCCGAAAGATCGTCGGGGCGCGGCAGGCTGCCGGTGTGGGTCGTGACGATCCGCTTCTGACGCTCTTCAAGCCGCGGCATGCCGCTCCTCCGCATAAGTCTTTGCTGGAGCGCTTTCTAGCCGAGTTTTCCCAGCGCGGGAAAGGTTTCGAGCAGCCAGAACGACGCCGCCTGCATCCCGCCGGTGAGAAATCCGACGCCTGTCAGAACCAGGAGCGCGCCCACGGTCTTCTCGACCGCGCCAAAATGCTTTGAAAAGCGCCGGATGAACGCAAAGCAGGGCTCGATGGCGAGCGCTGCGGCGATGAACGGCGCGCCGAGGCCGATCGAGTAGACCGCAAGCAGCGACGCGCCTTTCGCCACCGTGTCTTCCGAGCCCGCGACGGCGAGGATCGCCGCAAGGATCGGCCCGATGCACGGCGTCCAGCCGAAAGCGAAAGCGAGACCCATCACATAGGGACCCCAAAGACCGACCGGCCGTTCCACGCTCACGCGCTTCTCGCGATACAGGAACGCCAAACGGAACAGTCCCAGAAAATGCAGCCCCATGGCGATGATCGCGACGCCGGCGAGCAGCGACAGCGTGTCGAGGTATTGGCGGATGATCTGTCCGAAGGCGGAGGCCGTCGCGCCGAGGAGCACGAACACCGTCGAAAAGCCGAGCACGAACAGCACGCCCGCAAGCGCCACGTCGCGCCGCGCGCGCCCCTTGTCGGCGCCCGACAATTCTTCGACCGTCGTGCCGGCGATGAAGGCCAAGTAAGGCGGCGCCAGCGGCAGCACGCAGGGACTGAGGAACGACAGCAGGCCCGCAGCGGCCGCCGTCGCGTAGGTGACTTGCGACGCCATGCGCCCTCTTATCGCGCGAGGCGCGCAAACGGAAGCGTGCGCGCCGTGACGAACGCGTGAGGGCGGCCCTCTACGCCGCGCCCTCGCCGGTCAGCCCCTTTAGAAAGCTCGCGAAGGTCATCAACCCTTCCGGCCAAGGGCCGTGGCCGGACTCCGCATTGATGTGGCCAGCCTCGCCGGCGTCCAGCAGGCGCGCGCCCCAGTCGCGGCCCATCGCTTCGGCCGCCTCGAAGGAGGCGTAAGGATCGTTGCGGCTCGCCACCAGCAGCGCGGGAAACGGCATCGGCTCGCGCGGAATCCGAGCGAAATCGAGCGGCGCGTCTTTCTGCGCGGCGATCGCCCGCAAGGCGGCTTCGGCCGGCGGCGCGACGAACATCGCGCCGACCACCTTGCCGGGCGCAAACAGCGGCGCGGCGTGCGCCACCGCGTGAGCGCCGAGCGAATGGGCGACCAGCACGCTCGGGCGCTCGCACGCCTCGACCGCCTTGCGGACTTCTTCGACCCAAGGCTCGCGCAGCGGCGCATGCCAGTCCCGCTGCTCGACGATGCGGGCGGTCGACAGCCGATTGGCCCAGCGCGTCTGCCAATGATCGGCCCCCGAACCGCCGAGGCCCGGGACAAAGAGGATTTCGAGGTCGGAAGTTTTCATCCACCCCATCTGGGGCGTCGTCGTACGGCGCGCAAGCGCAAGCGTCGGGGCTCCTACGCGTTAGCCAGTCGCGTCGCCGTCGTGATCGCTTCCAGAAGGCGCAAGCGCCCCAGAGCCGGGCGTTGCGTCCTCGTTGGTCAGATCGGGATGGGCGTGCGGCCCGGCCGCGGGAACATCCGTCGCGCCCGGCGCCGGGCTATGTCGATCATTCTTCCGCTCGGTTTTCGAAGCGTCTCGTCCGGCTTCGGTCGGCCTAGGAGCGGACTTTTTTGCGCGGTCGGTCATGCGGGTCTCCCGTGAGCCGAGGCAAAGCCGCACGCGGTGCGGCAGCTTCGCGCAACGGACCGGCACGTCGGTTGTTCCGTCCGGACGCAAACTGCTCAGGCCACGCCGAACACGCGCTTGAAGATCGTGTCGACATGCTTGAGATGATAGCCGAGATCGAACAGGTCTTCGAGCTCCCTGTCCGAGAGCCGCGCCTTCACGTCCTTGTCGGCTTTGAGCAACGTAAGGAAATCGCCTTCGCCGCGCCACACCGGCATGGCGTTGCGCTGCACATAGACATAGGCGTCCTCGCGGCTGACGCCTCTCTGCGTCAAGGCCAGCAGCACGCGCTGCGAATGGATGAGGCCGCCGAGCCGGTCGAGGTTCTTGCGCATGTTTTCGGGATAGACGATCAGCCGATCGATCACGCCCGTGAGGCGCGCGAGCGCGAAATCGAGCGTCACCGTTGCGTCGGGTGCGATCATTCGCTCGACTGAGGAATGCGAGATATCGCGCTCATGCCAAAGCGCCACGTCCTCCATCGCCGGCGTCGCCATGCCGCGCACCAGCCTGGCGAGGCCGGTCAGATTTTCGCTCAGCACGGGATTGCGCTTGTGCGGCATCGCCGAGGAGCCCTTCTGTCCCTCCGAGAAGAATTCTTCGGCCTCCAAAACCTCGGTGCGCTGCATGTGACGGATTTCGATCGCGACGCGCTCGATGCAGGAGGCGACGACGCCCAGCGTGGCGAAGAAGGCCGCGTGCCGATCGCGCGGGATGACCTGCGTCGACACCGGCTCGACGGCGAGCCCCAACTTGGCGGCGACATGTTCTTCGACGCGCGGGTCGATGTTGGCGAAGGTGCCGACGGCGCCCGAGATCGCGCAGGTCGCGACCTCCGCGCGCGCCGCGACGAGCCGGGTCCGGCAGCGTGAAAACTCCGCGTAGGCTTGCGCAAGCTTGAGCCCGAAGGTCACCGGTTCGGCATGGATGCCGTGCGAACGCCCGATCGTCGGCGTCATCTTATATTCGAAGGCGCGCCGCTTGATCGCAGCCAGCAAGGCGTCCACATCGGCGATGAGGAGATCGGCGGCGCGCGCCAATTGCACGGAAAGGCAGGTGTCGAGCACGTCGGACGACGTCATGCCCTGATGCACGAAGCGCGCGTCCGGCCCGATGAACTCGGCGAGGTGCGTCAGGAATCCGATCACGTCGTGCTTCGTGACCCGTTCGATCTCGTCGATCCGGGCCACGTCGAACGTGACGCCGCCGGCCTTGTCCCAGATCGCCCTGGCGCTTTCTTTCGGAATGACGCCAAGGTCGGCCAGCGCGTCGCATGCGTACGCCTCGATCTCGAACCAGATGCGGAATCGCGTCTGCGGATCCCAGATGGCGACCATCTCGGGACGGGAATAGCGGGGGATCATCGGCGTCTCGCGAAGCGGCGATCGAAGCCCCTAACATGGAGAAGCGGAGCGGGAAAGCGGCGGCCCGACGGGTTGACACGCCCATCCGAGGCGCGGCCAATGACCGTCATCCCCGCTCAGGAACGCCTCATGCCGCTCCGCGAAACTCACTTCATCGATGTTCACCACCACGTCGTGCTGCCGGAATACGAGAAGGCGCTGGTGCGCTCGGGCGCCCGCGATCCCTCCAAGCCTTTGCGCAAGAACAGCACCGCCGAGGCGGCGGCCGCTGCGATGCGCGACCTCGGAATCGCGGGCGCGGTCGTCAACCCGCTGTCGGTGGCCGGCGTGCATCACGGCGACGACGCGAACGCCCGCTATCTCTGCGAAAGCGTCGGCGAGGCGCTGGCGGCGTTCGCCCAGGCCGCGCCCAAGACCTTCGGCTTCTTCGCGCCGCTGCCCTATCCCGACATCGACGGCGCGGTGCGCCAGACCGAGACGGCGCTCGATCGGCTCGGCGCCGACGGGGTGATCCTGCTGACCAACCAAAACAACGTCTACGTCGGCGACAGGGTCGGCGAACCGCTGTGGGCGGAATTGGATCGCCGCGGCGCCGCGTGCTTCATCCATCCGGCGCGGCCGTCCTTCGCATCGGATCTGAAGCTCGATCTCTGGTCCGCCGTCGTCGAATATCCGTTCGAGACCACGCGCGTCGCAGCGAACCTCATCTACAACGAGGTCATGCGCAAGTATCCGAACATCCGATGGATCCTCGCGCACGCCGGCGGCTGCCTGCCGTATCTTTCCTATCGCCTGCACCTGATGGAGGAGCAGGACGATCACGCGCCGCCGTTCAAGGAGCGGGCGCCCGAAGGCGCCGCGCCTCACGTCGAACGCTTCTACTTCGATACGGCGATTTCCGGCTCGCGAGCGGCCATGCTTTCGCTGCGCGAGGTCGCCAAGCCGGCGAACATTCTCTACGGCTCCGACTGGCCTTACGTCGAACGGCGCCTGGTAACGCAGCAAAACGCCACGCTGACCGAGGCCGACCTCTTCCCGCACGAACGGTTCACCATGATGGAACGCGACAACCCACGGGCGCTTTTCCCCCGCTTCGCCTAAATCGTCGATCGTCTTTCCGGTTTGTTCATCGAATTCCGGGATGCAAGGGTGCATTCGCCCGGATCCGCCCGATGGCCGCCCTCTCGCAGGAGTTGCGCTCCGACCCCCATCGCCTCGCCTCGCTCGCGCCCGACTTCCGTCGCGCGCCGAGTCTCGACGGCCTGCGCGCCATCAGCATCGCGCTCGTCGTGCTGATGCACTTCACGGAGGGCCTGCCGGGGGCGCCCCCCGCGCCGGGGTTGTTCGGCGTCGAGATGTTCTTCGCCATCAGCGGCTTCCTCATCACCCGCCTGCTGCTCGCCGAACTCGAAGAGACGGGCCGCGTCTCGCTCGCGAACTTCTATTTTCGCCGCGTCCTGCGGCTGACGCCGGCGCTCGCCGCCATGACGCTCTGTTTTTCCCTATTCATCGCCGCGCAGGGCGCGCGGGATTTCCGCGCAACGATCTGCGCGCTCGCCTACGTCACGAACTATTGCGTGACCGGGGTCGGGACGATGTACGATGGTCCCGCGGTCAACCTGGAAGGAACCTGGTCGCTGGCGGTCGAAGAACACTTCTACCTGCTGTTTCCGCTGCTGCTGCTAGCCCTTTTCCGCCGCGACATCCGTGCGCTTTATGCGGCGATCGGCGCGCTTTGTCTGGTGGCGCTTGGTTTCCGTATTTTCTATGCGTTGCAAGGCCGCCCGGAAAACTTCCTCGTCTGGCGGACCGAGACCGCCTGCGACCTTCTCATGGGCGGCTGTCTGCTGTCGGTGGCGAGCGCGCATGAGGCCGGCCGTGCGGCCTTGCGGCGCGTCGCGACCACGCGAGTCCTCGCGCTCGCGACGCTCGTCTTCGTCGTCGGCGAGTTGCTCTCGCGCCATGGCAAGCTCGCCATGGCGTTCTCTCAAAGCGCCATCGCCCTGTGGCTGGCGACGCTGATCGCCAACGTCCTGCTCAATCCCGATCTCGGCGGCGCGCGCGCCGCGCTGAACCATTCGCTCGCCGTCTTCTTCGGACGCATCAGCTATTCGCTCTACCTTTGGCACTTCCTAGTGCTGACCGTGGGCGAGCGCTACGGCTTGCTCGGAAACTATGGCGGCGCGGCGGCGGCGATCGTCGCGTCGATCGCGATCGCCTCCGCGTCCTACCTCTGGCTCGAGCAGCCGATCCTGCGGCGACGGAGCGCATGGGCGAAGCGGCTCGGGATTGACCGCCCTGGCGCTGCGCTCGCCACAGTTCGTCCCGTGTGATCGGGCGCGCTACGCCGCACGCGTCTTCTAAATCCGCTCGCCACGCGCGGACTCCGCCGCCTGGCGCAGGGCGGCGACGTTCTGCGCGAAACGCGCCGAGTCGCCCTTAAAGACGGACGACCCCGCGACGAGCCAATTGGCGCCCGCCGCAACGATGGCGCCCGCGTTGCCGGCGTCGACGCCGCCGTCCACCTCGAGATCGATGTCGCGGCCGCGCAGCATCTCGCGCGCCTCGCGAATCCTGTCCAGCGTCGCCGGAATGAACGTCTGGCCGCCGAAGCCGGGGTTGACCGACATGATCAACACGAGATCGACGATGTCGAGCACCGGCGCGACCGCGGCGACCGGCGTACCCGGATTGATCACGACGCCCGCGCGTTTGCCGAGCGCGCGCACCGCCTGAAGCGAACGGTGGATATGCTGGCCGGCTTCCACATGCACGGTTAGGCCGTCGGCCCCCGCCTCCGCGAAATCGGCGAGATAGGGATCGACCGGCGCGATCATCAGATGCACGTCGAAGAACGCGTCGGTAACGCCGCGGATCGATTTCATCACCGACGGACCGAACGAGAGGTTCGGCACGAAGTGGCCGTCCATGATGTCGACATGCACGACGTCGGCGCCGGCCGCCATCACGGCGCGCACGTCCTCGCCGAGTTTTGAAAAATCGGCGGACAGGATCGACGGGCAAATCTTCAGCGGACGCATGCGAAGCCCCGTGTTGAGGCGAGGCGGATACCATGCGAGCGTCGCGGCGTCCATTTGGCGCGCTTGACCGGGTCAGCGCTCGGGCTACCTTGCGAGGGGCGGGAGGCGCGCGCGAGCGATGGCGAAACGACCCAACTTCCTCTTCATCATTACCGATCAGCACCGCGCCGACTACCTCGGCTGCGCCGGCCATCCCGTGCTCAAGACGCCGCATATCGATTCGATCGCCGCGGGCGGCGTGCTGTTCGATAATTTTTGGGTGGCGACGCCGGTTTGCATGCCGAACCGCGCGACGCTGCTGACCGGGCGCTATCCTTCGGTCAACGGCCTCCGCCACAACGGCTGCGAACTGTCCTACGACGCGACAACGTTCGTCGATGTCTTGCGGCGCGCTGGCTATCGCACGGCGGCGATCGGCAAAAGCCACGTACAGCCGATGACAGGGATCCCAGCGCAGCCGCGCGTCGATCCCGATGCCCTCGGCCCGATCAAAGAATCCTGGCGCGACGACGGCGCCGACTACGACAACGAAGACCCCGCGCGCTACGAGAGCGTCGACTATTATCGGTTCGATCTGCCCTACTACGGTTACGAGCACGTCGACATGGTGACGTGGCACGGCGACGTCTGCAGCGGCCATTATCTGCAATGGCTGCGCCGGCAATCGAACCAGTCCGACGCTTGGCGCGACCGCAAGAACCAACTTCCGCACGATTACGTCTGCCCGCAGGCGTTCCGCACGCCGATCCCCGAAAACCTCTATCCCACCGCCTTCATCCGCGACCGTGCGATCGAGTGGCTGAAAAGCGCGAAGGAGGACGACAAGCCGTTTTTCGCCTTCGTTTCCTTTCCCGATCCGCACCATCCGTTCACGCCGCCGGGCGAATACTGGGACATGTATAAACCCGAGCAGTTCTCCGTTCCGCCCGGCTACGACGCGCATCGCAACCCGATCCCGCCGATGCGCTTTCTGCACGAGCAGTGGAAAACCGGAGGACGCGCCGACCAGTCGCAGGAAGCCTTCATGGCGAGCGAGCGCGAAATTCGCGAGGCGATGGCGCTCTCCTGCGGCATGATCGCGATGATCGACGATGCGGTCGGCGCGGTTCTCGAAACGCTCAAGACGAGCGGCCGATACGACGAAACCGTGATCGTCTTCAACGCGGACCATGGCGACTATCTTGGCGACTGCAGCATGATGCTGAAAAGCGCCATCCAGCGCCGCTCGATCAACAACGTGCCCTTCATCTGGTCCGACCCGCAGGCGCGCGTCGCGCGGCGCTCCCATGCGCTGACCTCGACCCTCGATCTCGCGCCGAGCATTCTCGCCCGCGCCGGCGTGAAGCCGTACTACGGCATCCAGGGCCGCTCGTTCCTCGGCAATCTCGACGGATCGCCGGCGTTGCGCAACCAGCTCGTCATCGAATTCGAGGATACGCAGCGCCGCATCGACTTCAAAGAGCCGGCGGTCGTGCGCACTTTGCAACGCGACGACTACCGGCTTTCGGTCTACCGCAACGAGACGTGGGGCGAACTCTACGACCTCGCCGACGATCCGCAGGAACTTCACAACCGCTGGGACGACGCCGCGTACGCCGGCGTCAAGGCGCGGCTGATCGAAGCGCTAATGCGCGAGATGATCGACAACGTGGATCAAAGTCCGCGCGGCCGGCGCCGCGCCTGATTATCCGGCCGAAGGCTGGGCCGGCGTCATCGCGGCGCCGCCGGCGCCGAAGCCCGCCAGCGTCTTCAGCTTGTTGAAGGCGCGCAGGACGAAGCCCAGCGGCGCCGGCATGGCGTGCCGGCAGACCGCGACCTTGCGCACGTAAGTCTCGACGCGCCACAGGCTGGCCGAGCCCGCGGGAAAGAAGGCCACGTCGCCCGGCCGCAAGGCGCGCTCCCGCCCGGTTGCATCCGCGACCGTGACGGCGCCGTCGATGATCTGAACCGTTTCGTCGACGCCGAAGCGCCATTCGAAGACGCCGGCCGTGCAGTCCCAAACGACAATCGCGCAGGTCCCATCCGCGCTGCGCGCGATCTCGCCGAGCCGCGCCCTCGGCGCGCCGGCGCGCACCCAGGCTGGGTTGATCGGCGCATCGGTTAGAGCGATTGCGCGCGGGTCGGCGGCGACAAAGCCTCGGGGCGGCATGGCGGCCTCTGCGTGAGAGCGGCGAACGATTGCGCGGCAAACGTGACCGAAGGCTGAAGCTCATCGCGAAAACAGGTCGCGCCACGCCGGCTGCGCGCCGTCGAAGGGCAAGGCGGTCGCCTCGAAGACGCCGCGGGCGATGGCGCGCGCGAGGCAATCGGCCGCCGTCGCGCCGATCTCGACGAGATCCCGGGGCGAAGCCGCGCTCGGGTGGCGCGCCGTCGCCGCCGCAAAGACCACATCGCCGTCCATCGGGGCGTGAGCCGGCCGCAACGCGCGCGCCATTCCATCGTGCGCCATCGTCGCGACCCGTTCGCAGGCGGCTTTGTCGAGCGCCGCGTCGGTCGCCACGATGGCGATCGCGGTGTTCTCAGGCGCCGTCCCCTTGATGCGGAACGCGAGATCGGATTCGGCGGGACGCGCGGGCGATCCCAGCCCGCCAAACTCGCCGCCGCGCTCGTAGGGGGCCGCCCAGAAGTGCGGTCCGTCGCCGACGACCGCCGAACCCATGGCGTTCACCGCGACGAGCGCGCCGACCACGAAACCGCCGGGCGTGCGCGCGCTCGCCGAGCCGAGACCGCCTTTCAGGTTCGCCGTCGCCGCGCCATAGCCCGCCCCGGCCGTCCCAAGGTCGAACGCCTCCCCGGCGCAGGCCGCCGCCGCGTAGCCAAGCTCCCAGTAGGGCGGCTGGCGCAGCCACGACTTGTCGCCGCCGTTGAGCAGATCGAACAGGATAGCGCCCGGAACGATCGGGACGCGAACGCCGCGCACGCCGAAGCCGCGGCCCTCGTCGCGCAGGAACGCCTGCGCCCCGCCCATCGCGTCGAGGCCGAAGGCCGAACCGCCGGACAGCACGAGCGCGTCGACCGCCTGCACGCTCATACCCGGCGCGAGCAACGCCGTGTCGCGGACGCCCGGCGCGCCGCCATGGATGGCGATCGAGGCGACGGCAGGCCCGTCGAAAACGATCGCGGTGACGCCGGAGGCGAGCCGCGCGTCGGCGGCGACCCCGACGCGGAGCCCCGCCACGTCGGTGATCAGGTTGCGAAAGGTTTCCATGGACGCCTCCCTCGACGTCGCTCGATCAAACACCAGTGCGACAACACCAGCGCGGCTCATTGCCTCCGTCTTACGCCGCCGTTAGCCTCCTATGCAAAGCCGATCGGGAGGGTAAGATGAACCATGCCGCGGGCTTCGCCGGCGCTCTTGTTGTTGCCATGTCCGTCCATATCGCATCGAACGCGAGTCAAGCCGCCGAACTGGCGCCGTTCCACGTCGGCCAATCCTCGCCCGCCAATACCTTCCTCGCGATCTGGATGGCGCAGGACGCCGGCTTCTACGCCGCGCGCGGCTTGAACGTCGACGTCGTCGCGATGGCGGGCGGCGCGGAGATGGCCGACGCGTTCGCGGCCAAGCGTATCGACGCCATGCACATCGGCCTTTCCTCGGTGGTGCGCGCCAATGCGCGGGGCGCCGATCTGCGCGCCTTCGGGTCGCTCAGCAACGTCATTCGCTTCGCGCTCTTCGCCGCGCCGGGCGTCGCGACCGCAGCGGACTTGAAAGGCAAGGTCGTCGGCGTCAGCAGCCTTGGCTCGGAAAGCGACGCCACCATGACCCTGGCGCTCGGTCAGTTGGGCCTGACGCGCGCCGACGTGACGATCAAGCCGATCGGCCTGCCGCGTCTGGCGGCGGTCAAGGCCGGCGAAGTCGCGGCGACGGCGATCAATGAGCCGGACCGCAGCCTCGCCTATGCGGCGGGACTGAACGCGCTCGTCGATCTCGCGCCGCAGCGTATTCCGTGGCTGTTCACGGGCCTGGTCGCGCCCCGCGCCTCGCTGCGCGACGACCGCGACAGGCTCGCCCGCTTTCTCGAGGCGACGATCGAAGGCAATCGCCTCGCGATGAGCGACGCGGCGCGCGGCAAAGCGGTGCTGACGCGCGAGATGCGGATCGGCGACCCGAAGATCATCGACATCGTCTACGCGGACTTTCGCGACCAGACGCCGCCCTTCGCCGAGATCGCGGACGATGGCGCGCGCGCCATCGTCGAGCAGATCGCCGCGCCCGGCGCGAGGCACGACCTCAAGGACTATGTCGATCCGAGCCTGTCGGCGGCCCTGAAGGCCGAAGGTTTCTTCGATGCGATGGCGAAGCGATATCCGCGCGAGTAAGACTGCGGGCCGCGGCGAGCGTAATCAACGGCGGCGCGTCGAAAACGAAGAGGGTGACGTCAACGCGCACGACGCAAAAGCGGCTGGAGAACGGCGCGCGCCTCCGCAATTCCGGCCTGTCGCCGTGGCGTATCGGCCGGCCTTGGAAAGACAAGACTTTTTTGCGCCATGGCGACAACGAGGTCGGCGTAATCATGCAGACCGGCCCGTGCGATCGCCTGCCTTGTGCCAAGTAATCCAGCAACGTATTGCTGAAGCGCCTCACCCTGTTCTTCTGTCAAGGCCATCCCTTTCGCCAAGCCCCCGAGAGACTGCGGCGTCCAGAGGTCAAAATCAAGGGCGCGTGCGCAAACGGGACCCTCTGAACGATGGTTCGCGTTCGCGCGCGGTGCGCGTCCGCGGGCGATGGCGTTACCGCGAGTAGAACTCGATCACGAGGTTCGGCTCCATCGAGACCGGGTACGGGATATCCGCCGGCAACGGGATGCGCGTCATCTTCGCGGTCAGTTTGCCGTGATCGACCTCGTAATAGTCCGGCGGGTCGCGCTCGGCGAGCTGCGTCGCCTCGAGCACCAGCGCCATCTCGCGCGCCTTCTCGCGCACTTCGATCACGTCGCCCGGCTTCACGGAATAGGACGCGATGTTCACCTTGCGGCCGTTCACCGCGACGTGGCCGTGATTCACGAACTGGCGGGCGGCGAACACCGTCGGCACGAACTTGGCGCGATAGACCACCGCGTCGAGCCGCCGTTCCAGCAGGCCGACGAGGTTGTCGCCGGAATCGCCCTTCATGCGGATCGCTTCGGCGTAATACTTGCGGAACTGCCGTTCGGAAATGTTGCCGTAATAGCCCTTGAGCTTCTGCTTGGCGCGCAACTGCGTGCCGTAATCGGACATCTTGCCCTTGCGCCGCTGGCCATGCTGGCCGGGGCCGTATTCGCGGCGGTTGACCGGGCTTTTCGGGCGCCCCCAGATGTTCTGGCCCATGCGACGGTCGATCTTATACTTGGATTCAGCGCGCTTCGTCATCGCGTGTCCTCTAGAAATGGGGCGCGAGGACAGGCGCCGGGCCGCGCGAGCGCTCCGGTTCCGCGATCCTCCCGCCGGTGGCGGAGGAACGCGCCCTCCTCTGCCCCTCGCGAGGCCGACAGGTCCAAAGCCGAAGCCCGAACCGCGGGTGCGTCAAATGCAACGCGCGCCCGAAGGCGCGCGAATGGCCGTTGTGCTACCGGCGCCGCGCCGGGAAGTCAACGGCTCTCGACGCGGCGCGGGTAATCAGCGAGGCTAAAGCATCGAATGTCGCCGCGGCCGCGCGGTCGCGGCGGCGATCTCATTGGGAGGAACACGGATGATACGCAGCGCCCCGTTTGAAGCGGTGGTCCGCAGTCGCCTTGGCATTGCGCTCGCCGCGGCCGCGGCGTTTTTCATTGCCGGCGCGGCCGCCCGGGCGGAGGATTACCCGACGCGGCCGGTGCGCATCATTTCGCCGTCGGATCCGGGCGGCAGCTACGATGTCGTCAGCCGACTGCTCGCGGATCAGTTGAGCAACTCGACGGGACAAAGCTTTTTTGTCGAGAACCGCACTGGGGCCGGCACGATCGTCGGCACGCAGGCCGCGATCGCCGCAGCGCCCGATGGCTACACGCTGCTCGCGGGCGGCCTGAGCAATATCGTTTTCAACGCCAGCCTGTACCGGAAAGCGCCCTACGATCCGCTCAAGGCGCTTGTCCCGATCGCGATCGTCTACAAACTGTCCTACGTCATGGTCGGCTCGAACAAGCTGCCCTACTCCAATGTGAAGGACGTCATCGCGGCCGCGAAAGCCAAGCCCAACAGCCTGAACCTGGCGACGGCCGGGATCGGCACCGGCCAGCAGCTCACCGCCGTGGCCTTCATGAAAGCGACGGGGACCGACTTTCTGCAAGTGCCTTATAAAGGCGCAGCGCCGGCCTATATCGATCTGCTCGCCGGCCGCGTCGACGTGTTCTTCGACTCGATCACGGCGGCGCTGCCGTTTGTGAAAGACGACAAGGTGAAAGGTCTCGCGCTGCTCGCGCCGCAACGCTCGCTGGACGCTCCGGACATGCCGACCATGGACGAGGCGGGCGTATCGGGCCTCAATGTCGATTCGTGGATCGGCCTGTTCGCGCCCGCCGGCGCGCCGAAGCCGGCGATCGAGAAATTGCAGAAGGAAATCGCCGCTGCGGCCCCCGCGCTGAAAGCCAAGTTCGTCCGCGTGGGCGGCGATTACATGTGGGTGGAGTCCGACAAGCTCGACGGCTTCGTTCACTCGGAATTCGACAAGTGGACAAAGCTGATCAAGGACGCCGGCATTTCGTTGCAGTGAGGAGCCGGCGCGCCAACCGGCAAGGCCGCGCGTCTGAGGCGGCATTCGAAGGCCTGCCGAAACCCTAGTTCGCCACGCTGAACTTCGCCGCCCGCTCGATGACGGCCTTTGGCGCCCGATACGCCTTATCGAGCAGGGCCTTGATCGCCGTTCCCGACAGCGGATCGATCGAGAGCCGGATCTTCGCCGCGTCGGCCAGAAAGCCGGGGTCGGTCAGCGTCTCGGCGAACGCCTTGCCGAGCGCCGCCGCCCGATCGGGCGGGACCTCCGGCGGCGCGATGAAGGGACGGCCGAACTCCTGCGGCAGCACCGTGAGCTCGAAGATCTGGCGGTCCGCCGCGTCGGAAATGGCGTCGAGCGCCATCGGAACGCCCGGCAAGTCCTTGTTCGGCTCCAGGCCCATCTGAGCGATCGCGCGAATCTTCTTCTCGGCGATCCATTGGGGCGCGACGGCCTTGTAGGTCTGCCAGGCGAGACCGCAGATGCCCTCGACCTCGCCGCGCTCGAGCGCGAGCCGCATCTCCGTCGTCGAGTAGCCGTTGATGACCTTGAATTGCGTTCCCGCGAACGTATTCAGCAGGTTCGAGAAGATGGTCGGCGTCGAATTGGCGCCGGTGGCGCTGACGAGGATCGAACGCGTCCGCGCATCGGCGAGCGTGCGCGCGCTCGACGTGCTCCACACGACGCACGCGCCGGTCTGCTTGTCGAGACTGCCGAGCCAGGTGAAGGCGCGCGGATCGAACCTCGCGGCGGGGTCGCCGAACAGCGGCAGCATGAATACGGTGTTGAACGGCGCGGCGATCGCCGAACCGTCGCGCGGCGCCTGCGCATACATGTAGTTGACGTTGAGCAAACCGCCCGCCCCTGGCATGTTCTTCATGATGACGGCTGGGTCGCCCGGCAGATGATGCGCGAAATGCGGCGCAAAGACGCGTGCGATCTCGTCGAAGCCGCCGCCGGCGCCGGAGCCGACGTAGACCGTGAGCGACGCGCGTTTGTAGAACTCCTCGATCGTCTCCGCGCGCGCGACGCCGGCGAACGCCAGCGCGACGATAAGCGCGGCGAGCCGCCTCATTGGCTGTAGGCCGGGCTGTTGGCGATCTTCGCCCATTTGTCGATGTCGGGCTGCAGCCACTGGGCGAGGACGTCCGGCGCCCCGCCCCGCAGATTGAAACCGAGCGAAGCGAGCTTGTCGCGCACGTCCGGCTCTTTCAGCACCGCGTTCACGTCCGCGTTGATCTTGGCGACGATCGCCGGCGGCGTCCGCTTCGGCGCATAGAGGCCGAACCAGGTCGAAGGTTCGACAAGCGCGACGCCGAGCTCCTTGAAGGTGGGCGTATCCGGCAGCTCCTTCGCGCGCGCCTCGCCCGAGACCGCGAGCGCCCGAATGTTACCGCCCTTGACCGCGCCCAGCACGCCGCCGAGCGTCACCAGCCAGAACGACAGGCGCCCCGCGGACAGATCGGTCTGCAACTGGCCGAAATTCGTGTAGGGCACGTGCTCGGCGCGCACGCCCGTCAGATCTTCGAGCTGCACGGTCGCCAGATGACCGCTGGAGCCGATGCCGAGCGAGCCGAAGTTGAGCTTGCCGGGAGCGGCTTTCGCCGCGTCGAGCAGATCCTTCAGCGTCTTGTACGGCGCGTTCTTGCCGACCGTCAGCACGTCCTGCGCCCACGCGATGAAGACGATCGGCTCGAAGTCCTTGGCCGGATCGAACAGCGTGGTGGGCGCGATCGTCGCGTTCGCGCTCATCGATTGGCCGCTCATGAACAGGGTGTAGCCGTCGGGCGCCGCATGCGCCGCGAAGGACGCGCCGATGTTGCCCGAGCCGCCGGGCCTGTTGTCGACGATCACGCCGACGTTCCACATGGCGCCGAGCTTGTCCGCGATGACGCGCGTCAGCGTGTCCATCGTGCCGCCGGAACTGAACGCGAGAACGATATGCGCCGGCCGGTCCGGCCACGTCTGCGCGCGCGCCGCCGGCGCGAATAAAAACGCGAATGCGGTCAGCAGAGCGACGGCGCGCCGAAGCGCCCGGAACGACGGCATCCGTTTCCTCCCTAAGACGGCGTCGAGCGTGCCACACAACCGCCGGCTTGCGAAGCCTCGGCGTCAGCGACGCGGCGGCGGGAACGCAGGCGGCGTCGCGCCGACGGCGAGGTTTTGCCCGGCGAGAATGCGATGCACGGCCGCATTGGGCGCCGCGCCGCTGGTGAACAGGGCTTCGCCGACCGCCGCCGGGGCTTGCGCATTAAGCGCGAAGCCCGCGTCCCGCAACAGGTGCTCGGCGCGCCGCGCGATGGCCGGCGCGGGGTCGATCCACTCCGCCGGCCAGGGCGCCAGCCGCTCGAAGGCCGCCCGCAGCAGGGGATAATGCGTGCAGGCGAGCACGACATGGTCGGTGCGGCGGCCGTCGAGATCGATGAAACACGGCGCGATCTCGTGCAAGATCGCCGCGTCGGCGATCGCCTCGCCCTGCATGTGCGCCTCCGCGAGCGGCGCGAGACGCGCGGAGCCGACCAGCGTCACCTCGCAATGCGCCGCGTGATCGCGAATGAGATCGCGCGTATAGTCGCGCGCCACGGTGCCCGGCGTCGCGAGCACCGAGATGCGCCGCGAGGCCGACGCCAGCACGGCGGGCTTGATCGCCGGCACCACGCCGACGAACGGGACGTGCGGCAGATCGGCGCGCAGCCGCGGCAGCGCGAGCGTCGAGGCGGTGTTGCAGGCGATGACGACGATGTCCGGCGCGCGCGCGCTGACCGCCGTCTCGACGACCGCTGCGACGCGGTCGGCGAGCGCCGCCTCGGGCCAGGGTCCGTAGGGAAACGCCGCATCGTCCGCCACGTAGACGAACGCCGCGTCGGGCCGCGCGGCGGCGAGCTCCGCCAGCACGGTGAGGCCGCCGAGCCCCGAATCGAACACCATGATTTGCGGCGCGCGGGTCATGCGGGCGACTTCGGCGGCCGCCGGCGTTTGCGCGTCTGGGCCTCGAGGCGTTGGCCCTCGACGAGGCGGACGATGGCGCCGCGCAAGGTCCGCACGTCCTGTTCGGTCATCTCCATGCGGTGGAAGATGTTGCGCAGATTGAGCCGCATGACCGGCGCCTTGCCTTCCGGCCGGAAGAAGCCGTTCCGGTCGAGTTCGCCTTCGAGATAGGCGAAGAAGGACAGGACCATCTCGCGCGGCGCCGGCGGCGAATAATCCGTGCGCCCGAAGGGCGTCGTATCGCCCTGCGAGGCGCGCATCCACTCGTAACCCATGAGCAGGACAGCCTGCGCGAGGTTGAGCGACGCGTAGGCCGGATTGACGGGAAAGGTCACGATCGCGTCGGCGACGCCGACCTCGTCGTTGTCCATACCGGTGCGCTCGGGTCCGAACAGGACGCCGACCGTCTCGCCACGCGCGATGCGCGCGCTCGCCTCGCCCATCGCCGCGACTGGCGCGATGACGCGCTTGCCCTGCCCGCGCTCGCGCGCGGTCGTGGCGAGCGCGAATTGCAGATCGCCGACGGCCTCGCCGAGCGTGGCGTAGACCCGCGCCGCATCGAGCAGATGGGCGGCGCCGGCCGCCGCCGCATAAGCCTCGTCGCGCCGCTGTCCCGTGCGCGGCCAGCCCTCGCGCGGCGCGACGAGCCGCAGATCGGCGAGCCCGAAGTTCGCCATGGCGCGCGCGCACATGCCGATGTTGACGGCAAGCTGCGGCCGCACCAGCACGATAGCCGGCCCGCCGGCGAGCGACTCGCGCGTCGTGTTGGTTCCGGCGCCCGTCAAGCCGCGGCTTCGCTAGTTCGACTCATCGCCGCCCCATAACACGTCGCCATCGCGGCGGCCGTCAAAAATTCGGATTGCGGTCTTCAGGTGGGCCGTCGCCCTCGACCGCAGCGTTCCCTTTTGCCCGCGGATGCCGCATGATCGTGGCGCGGGCGTCGGCGACGGCGACGGAGGAACGATGGAGAGCCGGACGATCGACGTGCGCGGGACGCCCGTCGCGCTGTTTGAGAGCGGGCGAGGCGCCCCGCTGCTCTATCTGCACGGGATCGACGGGCCCGGCCGCTCGCCGCTGCTCGACGACCTGGCGAAGACGTTCCGCGTGATCGCGCCGCAATGGCCGGGCTTTGGCGATTCGACCATCCCGTCGTGGATGATGGGGATTGCCGACGCGGCGCTGTTCAGTCTCGACCTCATCGACGCGCTCGGCCTCGACCGCCTGCATCTCGCCGGGCACTCGATCGGCGGATGGATCGCCGCGGAACTGGCGATTCGCAACACATCGCGGCTGGCGAGCCTCGCGCTGATCGCGCCGGCGGGCGTCATGCCGGACGCGGCGCCCGCGGACGACATCTTTCTGCTGAACGGCGAAGCGGCCGTCCGCGCGCAGTTCTTCGACCCGTCCCTGGCCGAGCGCGAGATCGCCGCGCGCGCGGGCGACCCGGTCGACCGTACGCTGCAGAACCGCGCCGGCCTCGCCCGCCTCGGCTGGACGCCGCGGCTCGCCAGCGTGCAACTGCCGACATGGCTGCATCGCATCGACGCGCCGACGTTGCTCGTCTGGGGCGAGGAGGACCGGCTCATCCCATACGCCAACCACGCCGTTTTCGCGCAGGCGATCCCGCGATGCGAAGTCGTGCGCTTGCCGCAATGCGGGCACGCCGCGCCGATCGAACGCGGCCGCGACATCGCCGAGCGGATGCGCGCCTTTCTCGGGACACGCCCATGAAAATCTATTTCTTCCATCTCATGCCCTACGCGAATCTCGACATCGCCCAGAGCGATGCTGTGAATTCCGCGTGGGTGACGCTGTCGAACGCTCATTTCGACCCGCGCAAGGGCCGCGACCTCTACCATCGCTATCTCGGCGAACTGGAGCTGGGGGATCGTCTCGGCTTCGACGGCATTTGCGTCAACGAGCATCACCAGACGGCCTATGGCCTGATGCCCGCGCCCAACGTCATCGCCGGCGCCTTGGCGCGCTCGACCAGCAACGCCAAGATTTGCGTCCTCGGCCGCGCGCTGCCGCTCGTGAGCAACCCCGTGATGATCGCGGAAGAGATCGCGATGCTCGACCACTTGAGCGACGGCCGCGTCATCATCGGCTTCGTGCGCGGCATCGGCTCGGAATATTTCGCCAACAGCGTCAATCCGACCTTTTCGCACGAGCGCTACTACGAGGCGCACGACCTCATCCTGAAAGCCTGGACGACGCCGGGTCCGTTCCGGTTTCAGGGCCGGCACTATCAGTTCGACTACGTCAATCCGTGGCCGCGTCCGCTCCAGCAGCCGCATCCGCCCGTCTGGGTGCCCTCGCAGGGCAGCAGCGAGACGGTCGTCTGGTGCGCGGCGAAGGAGCGCAAATACACCTATTTGCAGACCTTCAGCCCCTACAAGGTCGCGCTGCGCGCCTTCGATCTCTATCGCGAGGAAGCGCGCAAGAACGGCTACGAGGCGAGCCCGTCGCAGCTCGGTTGGGCCGTACCGACCTACGTGGCGGCGACCGACGAGGCGGCGCGCCGCGAATTGCAGCCGCACGTCGAGACGTTCTTCAACAAGCTGCTGCGGTTTCCCTCGCTCGAGATGCGGCTGCCGCCGGGCTATTCGTCGATCGCCTCGACGAAGCGCCTCATCGAGCAGAAGTTCCAGGCGCGGGCGAACGCGACGATCGACAGCCTCATCGACCAGGGCATCATCGTGTGCGGCAGTCCCGCGACCGTGCGCGAGCAACTGCTGCGCCGCGGCGAGGAGATGGGCGTCGGCCACCTGATGGCGATGCTGCAGATCGGCACGTTGCCCGCCGATCTGACGGACAGGAACATCCGCCTGTTCGCGTCCGAGGTGATGCCGGCGCTGCGCGCGACCGAGACGTCGCGCCTGCCCGAACACGCCAGCCTTTGAGAGACGCGATGCTGCGATTGTCCGCCGTTCTATGCGCAGGCCTGGCGCTTGCCGCCTCGTGCGCCCGAGCCGAGACGTTGAAGATCGCCTCGCCGCAGCGCGGCAGTTGGGAAGGCGCGATCCCCGAACTCGGCAAGCAGGAGGGAATCTTCCAAAAGCACGGCGTCGACCTCGACATCCTCTACACGTCCGGCGGCGGCGAGACCTTGCAGGTCGTTGTCTCCGGCGCCGTCGACGTGGGGTTGAGCGCCGGCATGGCCGGCTCGCTCGGCGCGTTCTCCAAGGGGGCGCCGATCCGCATCGTCGGGTCGAGCTCCACCGGCTCGCGCGAGTTGTTCTGGTACGATCAGGCCTCGTCCGCGGTCAAAAGCATGAACGAGGCGAGCGGCAAGACAATCGCATTCTCGACCAACGGGTCGTCGACCCAAATCGCCGTTCTGCGCTTCATCCAGGAATACGGATTGACCAACGCCAAACCCGTCGCCACCGGCGACGTCTCCTCGACGATCACGCAGGTCATGTCGGGCCAGGTCGACATCGGCTGGTCGGTCGCCCCGTTCAACCTCGAGCCCTTGCGCGAAGGCAAGATCCGCATCGTCGGCAGGGGCAGCGACATCGCGCGCATCCGCGGCCAAACCATCCGCGTGATGATCGCCAACGCCGCCGCGCTGGCGGCCAGGAAGGATGTGCTGAAGCGCTATCTGGCGGCCTATCGCGAGACGCTCGACTGGATGTACCATTCGCCGCAGGCCGTCGCGCGCTATGTCGCCTACTCGGGCCTTCCCGAAGCCTCGGTCAAGCAGATGATCGCCGACTTCATCCCGGAGGAAAGTCTGCAGATCGATCATGTCGACGGCGTCGAGGCGAGCCAGGAAGACGCCGTCCAATTCAAGTTCCTTGCGAAGCCGCTGACCGATGCGCAGCTTGGCGATCTGATCCAGATCCAAGCGTTGAAATAGGATTGCAAGGCGTTTACACGAGCGAGCGGCAGCACGGCTGCCGCCGTGCTCGACGATCATCGCCCACCCTGACCTTCTCCCCCGTTTCAACGGAGAGAACGCTCCGTCGTCATTGCGAGCGAAGCGAAGCAACCCAGACGCGCTTTGATGTCCATGGATTGCTTCGTCGCCTTCGGCTCCTCGCAAAGACGGGCCTGCGCCTCCCGCCCCTCGCCTTCACCCTCCCGGCGCGCGGGGAGGCGCAGGCGTGTCACAAACGCGCTGGCGTCGCTGCAACCGCGAAGCGCGTCCCGAGACGCCGCCCCGTCCTGCTTTGCCCCCCGCGCAGCCGGTGTTATAGCTCCGCGCAACCGTCGAGGCGCTCGCCGCCCGCCGCCCTCTCCCTCAGCAAGGTCCCGTATCCATGAGCAAGATCAAGGTCGCCAACCCCGTCGTCGAAATGGACGGCGACGAGATGACGCGCATCATCTGGCAGCTCATCAAGGACAAGCTGATTCACCCCTATCTCGACATCGACCTGAAATATTACGACCTCTCGGTCGAGAAGCGCGACGAGACCAACGACCAGATCACCATCGACAGCGCCGAGGCGACGAAGAAGTACGGCGTCGCGGTGAAATGCGCGACGATCACGCCCGACGAGGCGCGCGTGAGCGAGTTCAAGCTCAAGGAGATGTGGAAGTCGCCCAACGGCACGATCCGCAACATTCTCGGCGGCACGATCTTCCGCGAGCCGATCATCTGCAAGAACGTGCCGCGCCTCGTCCCGGGCTGGACGCAGCCCTTCGTCATCGGCCGCCACGCCTACGGCGACCAGTATCGCGCCACCGATTTCAAGGTGCCGGGCAAGGGAACGCTGACGCTCAAATTCGTCGGCGACGACGGCAAGGTCATCGAGCGCGAAGTGTTCAAGTTCCCGGACGCCGGCGTCGCCCTCTCGATGTACAATCTGGATGGATCGATCCGCGATTTCGCCCGCCGCCTCCTTCAACTACGGGCTGCAACGCAATTACCCGGTCTATCTCTCGACCAAGAACACGATCCTCAAGGTCTACGACGGGCGGTTCAAGGACATCTTCCAGGAGGTGTTCGACGCCGAGTTCAAGGCCGAATTCACGAAACGCAAGCTCACCTACGAACACCGCCTGATCGACGACATGGTGGCGGCCGCGTTGAAATGGTCGGGCGGGTACGTCTGGGCCTGCAAGAACTACGATGGCGACGTGCAGTCGGACACGGCGGCGCAGGGCTTCGGCTCGCTCGGCCTCATGACCTCCGTGCTGATGACGCCCGACGGCAAGACGGTCGAGGCGGAGGCGGCGCATGGCACCGTGACGCGCCATTATCGCCAGCATCAGCAAGGCAAGGAAACCTCGACCAACTCGATGGCCTCGATCTTCGCCTGGACGCGCGGCCCTGATGCATCGCGCCAAGCTCGACGACAACGCGGCGTTGATGACCTTCGCGCAGACGCTGGAGAAGGTCTGCATCGACACGGTCGAGGCCGGCGACATGACCAAGGATCTCGCGATCCTCGTCGGCGCCGAGCAGAAATGGCTTTCGACGACGGCCTTCCTCGACAAGATCGACGACAACCTGAAGAAGGCGATGGCGGCGTAACGCCGCGGCGGCGTCGCGCGAAGGAAAAGGGCGCGGCGACGCGCCCTTTTTTGTTGGCTCCTCTCAATTCGCCGTCGAC
>CBDIBA010000011.1:645000-937260 GCA_965276595.1 Beijerinckiaceae bacterium | reverse complement strand
ATCGTCTGCGGGGTCGCCTCGATCCCCGCCGCGGCGGCGATCGGCCGGCGCTCCAGCGACGCGGCGGGCCTGCTCGCGGCGGCGCTGATCGCGTTTGCCTATTTCTTCGTATGCTACGGCTCGGAGGCGCGCGGCTACGCCGGGATGGCGCTTGCGATCCTCGTCGCCTACGCCGCGCTCGACGCGATCCTCGAAGGCCGCGCGTCCATCGGCGCTTACGCGGCCTTCGCGCTGGCGATCGGGCTCGGAACCTTCTCGCATCTGACCATGGTCGAGGCGACGGGGCTCCTCTGCGCGTCGGCCTATCTGCGCTCAGCGGCGAGCGGCGCGCCGGCGCGGGCGCGTCTGCGCACGACCGGGACGATCGTCGCGCTGGCGATCTTGGCGACGCTCCCGGCGCTCGCCTGCTTCGGCTACGGCGCCCTGTTTGCGGACTTCCGCATCGGCGAGATGCCGCCGTTCACGATCGCAGGTCTGACGGCCGGCCTCGCCGGCATGGCGCGCGCGACGCTCGGTCTTCCCGCTTCGCTCGGCGACGCCTGGGTCCTCGTCCTCGCCGCCTCGATCGCCGCCGCGGCGCTGGCGCTCGCGCCGCCGCAGCGGCGCTGGTTCCCGGCGCTCGCGATCTTCGCGACGCCGGTCGTGCTCGCGTTGCTACGGACGCCGGCGCAGTTCTATCCGCGTTTCCATCTGACGGCGGCGGTCGGTCTCGTCCTCGCCCTGAGCGAGGGCCTCGCGGCGCTCTGGCTGCGTAAAGGCGCGGCCCGCGTCGCGTCGCTCGCCGCGCTCGCCGCCTTCGCGGCCGGCCAGGCGGCGCAACTCTGGCCGGCGCTGACGATCGGCCGCGGCGATTACCCCGCCGCCGTCGCCGCGATGACGCAGGACGGCGCATCGACCTTCGCCGCCGACACGCTGAAGAACGAGACCAAGCTCGTCGTCGGTTACTACGCGCGGCGCGCCGGCCGGTCGTTGGTCTCCGTCGCCGATGCGGACTGGTGCGCGACGCCGCCGCGCTGGCTTATCGTCGTGACCCCGCCTTCGACGGTTCCGTCGGACCAGCCGCTGCGAAAGACCGCGGGGCCGGCGACATGCGCCGCCGGCTATATGCGCGACCGGTCGTTTCCCGCGCGCGGCCTGTCCGGCTTCACGTGGACGCTGTACCGGCGCGAGGATTGAGGCGGCGCTCAGCGCGCGTCGGGCGACAAGCAGCGCGGAAACGGCTGCGCATCGGGTGCGGCGGGGACATGAACCTCGACGAAGACGCGATCGACGCCCGGCCCTGACGGGCGCGGCGTGGAGCCCACGGCCTGAAGCGCCGCATCGGGCTGCGCCATCAGCTTCTTGGCGCTGTTGTCGTCGAGCACGAGAAGCGCGTCGCCGCCGCCGCGCGCGACGATCGCCTTGATCGTCTCAATCGCCTGACGCTCCTGCGCCGGCGCTGCATCGCGTTTAAGCGGATCCTTGTCGTCGATCTCGCCGAGGAAGACATGCCCCTTCCAGAAGGCGAACGTCTGCGTGCAGGCGTTGACGACGTTGAGCATCGGCCGATCGAGCAGCGAGACGAGCTCGTCGCCGATGCCTTGATCGATGGGAATGATGAGGCGCGACGCATAGCCATGGTCGCGCACCCATTGGGCGGCGGCGGCCGAACCGGAGAACGGCGCCGAGAAGGCCGTCGCGGCGGCGCCGAGGCCGCCCAGCGCCCACAGCGCGGCAAGCGTTTTGTCAAAGATGTCGCGCGTCAATCCATGCTCTTGCTCGATCCACCAACAGCCGATCAAGAGCAGGACGATCAGGCCGTAATGGCGGGTATGCAGCGTATAGACGAACACGCCGAGCGCGACGGATGCGACCGTGAAGCCGAGGCTCGCGACCATGAGCCAGCGCAGGCGGCGCGACGCGAGGCCGACGATAATGGGCAGGGCCAAGCCCGCCACGAAGGCGGCCGCAATCGTGTCTGTCGACACGCTGCGCCACCCTATGGGGGCGCCCCCGACGTCGGTCGGGATCAGAGCCGCGCCCATCATGACGAGCGCTTTGACGATACGCTCGCGCAACGGCTTTTGCATATCGAGCGAGCCGAACGCCTCGAAATCGGCGTTCGGGTGCATCCAGGCGAGCGCCACGGCGACGCCGAGCCCGACAAGGACGAGGCCCGCCCAACTGAAGCGCTTTTCCCACCAGCCGATCCACACGCAGATCGCCGCCAGCATGACGAACTGCAGCCCGGCCTGCGGGAGCAGCGCGACGATCAGCCATGACGCCCAATGCCGCCGAAACGCGATCGCCGCCAGAAACAGCGGAACGCCCAGCGTATAGTCGCGCGAGATCGCGCCGAACTCGAAGAGGATGAAATAATTGCAGACGAGAAGCAGGCGCAGTCCCGGCGAAAACGGCGCGCGCGCCCACACGAGCGCGGTCGTCGCGCAGGCGCACGCCGTCGCGGCGATCTTCAGCGACGCGGCGTCGTCGGCGCCGAACTGCATCGCCGCCTTGAGCAGCAGGTGCCAAAGCGGCGCGTGGCCCTCGTAACGGAAATTCGTCCACCAGTCGGCGAGCGCGTGCGAGTGGCGCGCGAGGAGCGCGGCCTGAAACTCGTCGAGCCAGGCGACATGCGTCCAGATCAGCGCCAGATGCAGCGCGAACACGCCGACGCCGGCGGCCGCGAAAGCAAGGCCGACGCGCGGCCGCGCCAGGCTGGCGGACGGCGGGTGCGCGGGCGCGGCCGCGGACGGCAGGATCAGGGTCATTACAGGGTTCGTTCTCGGAAAGACGGGCGAGCGTCGCATACGGAAGGTTAACGGCGGTTTGAAGCGCTTGACTCACGGCGGTTTACGCCTGCCGCGCGGCCGCGATTACGGTTAATTAATGGGCGAGCGCTATCGGTGATCGAACGACGCGATGCGCATCCGCGCGGCGCCGACGACGATCAGGACGCGCA
The DNA here is from genome assembly GCA_965276595.1 of Beijerinckiaceae bacterium. Taxonomy (GTDB): domain Bacteria; phylum Pseudomonadota; class Alphaproteobacteria; order Rhizobiales; family Beijerinckiaceae; genus Terripilifer. The sequence goes on along the minus strand of CBDIBA010000011.1, from coordinate 934,319 downwards.
TGGCCCCGGATTTCGAAGTGATCGTCATTGGGGCCGGCCCCGCCGGGCTGACGGCGGCCTACCAGCTCGTCAAGGCCGACCAGTCCGTCCTCGTTCTCGAACAGGATCCGCGCAGCGTCGGCGGCATCAGCCGCACGGCGAACTACAAGGATTACCTCTTCGACATCGGCGGCCATCGCTTCTTCTCGAAGTCGCGCGAGGTCGTCGATCTGTGGGACGAGATCCTGCCCGACGATTTCATCGAGCGTCCGCGCCTCTCGCGCATTTTCTACGGCGACAAGTTCTACGCCTATCCGCTCGACGGGATGCAGGCGCTGCGCAACCTCGGCCTCGTCGAAAGCGCGCTCTGCATGCTCTCCTACGCGTATGCGCGCCTGCGTCCCATCGCGGAGCCGAAGACCTTCCACGACTGGGTGCGCAACCAGTTCGGCGAGCGGCTGTTCTCGATCTTCTTCAAGACCTACACCGAGAAGGTGTGGGGGATGTCCTGCGACGAGATTTCCGCCGACTGGGCGGCCCAGCGCATCAAGGGCCTCGACCTCGGCGCGGCTGTGCGCGACGCGCTGACGCGCTCGTTCGGCGGCCGTCGCGCGCGCAAGTCCGGCGGTCCCGTCATCAAGACGCTGATCGAATCCTTCCGCTATCCGCGCAAGGGCCCGGGCATGCTGTGGGAAGCCTGCGCCAACGCCGTCGAGGAGCGCGGCGGCGTCATCGCCATGGGCCGCAAGCTGGCGCGCCTCTCGCGCAACGAGGCGAGCGAGCTCTGGACCGTCGTCGCGCGCGACGCCGCCGGCCGCGAGCAGACGTGGACCGCCCGCCACGTCGTCTCCTCCGCGCCGATCGTCGAACTCATGGGCGCGCTCGCGCCCTCGCCGATCAGCCTGCTGCATGCGCGCGCGCTGAAATACCGCGACTTCCTCACCGTCGCGCTGATCGCGCGCACGCGGGCGGATTTCCCCGACAACTGGGTCTATATCCACGATCCCTCGGTCAAGGTCGGCCGCGTGCAGAACTTCCGCTCCTGGTCGCCCGATCTCGTGCCGCAGGAGGGCATGACCTGCCTCGGCCTCGAATATTTCTGCTTTGAGGGCGACGGGCTGTGGAGCGCGGCGGACGAGGATCTCGTCGCCCTCGCCAAGCGCGAGATCGGACAGATCGGGCTAATCCGCCCCGAAGACGTGGTCGACGCCTGCGTGGTGCGCCAGCCGAAGGCCTATCCCGTCTACGACGAGGCCTATCGCGACAACGTCGACACGGTGCGCCGCGACCTCGCGCTCAACTATCCGAACCTGCATCTCGTCGGCCGCAACGGCATGCACAAGTACAACAACCAGGACCATGCGATGATGACGGCCATGCTGACCGTCCGCAACATCCTGGCCGGCGAGCCGATCTACGACATCTGGGACGTGAACGAGGACGCCGAATATCACGAGGCGGGCGCCTCGGGCGCCGTCGAGGCGCTGCGCAGCGAGCGCCTGGTGCCGCGCCGCGTCGCCTGAGCGCGTTGGCGGGCGCGCCCGAAATCGGCTAGGGATCGGCCATGCAGATCAGGCTGTCGTTCGCCGCGTTGGCCCTCGCGCTCGCCGCAACGTCGCCGGCGTTCGCCGACGAGCCGCGCCCCTCGCCGCTGCCCAAGCCCGCGCGCGGGCGCGCGACCGTCTTCACCTTCGGGGCCGAGCACCCCGACTGCGTCGAGTGGACCGACGCCTGCCGGACCTGCGCGCGCGGGGCGCACGGCGCGCCGACATGCTCGACCCCCGGGATCGCCTGCACGCCGGGCGCGCTCGTCTGCCGCGAGAGCCGGAAAAAGTAGCGCGCCGTCATCGCGAGCGGGGCGCGCCGTCATTGCGAGCGGAGCGAAGCAACCCAGAAGCGCTTTGATCCCCTGGTTTGCTTCGTCGCTCCGCTCCTCGCAAACACGACGTTGCGCGCCCGTTCCCTTGCCCGCGCGCAGGCGTTAGCATGACGCAGCGGCGGGGCGCGCCGCGACGGGGGAGACACGCATGGCGGCGGCGACGGCGCAGACAGGCTCGAAGCTCGGCGCGATCCTGCGCTCGACGAGCGGCAACTTTCTCGAACAGTTCGATTTCTTCCTGTTCGGCTTCTACGCCAGCGACATCGCGCGGGCGTTCTTCCCGGTGCGCGATCCCGTCACCTCGCTGATGCTGACCTTCACGACGTTCTGGCTCGGCGCGCTGATGCGCCCGATCGGCGCGATCGTGCTCGGCGCCTATCTCGATCGCATCGGCCGACGGCGCGGCCTCATCGTCACGCTGGCGATCATGGCGATCGGCACGATCTGCATCGCGGTCTGCCCGACCTATGCGCAGATCGGCCTCGCCGCGCCGATCATCGTGCTCGTCGGCCGGCTGCTGCAGGGGTTTTCCGCGGGCGTCGAACTCGGCGGCGTGTCGATCTACCTGTTCGAGATCGCCACGCCCGGCAACAAGGGGTTCTACACGGCGTTCCAGTCGGCGAGCCAGCAGGTGGCGATCTTCGTCGCCGCCGTCATCGGCTACGTCGTCGCCGACGCGCTGTCGCCGTCCGAGATCGCGGCCTGGGGCTGGCGCATCCCCTTCGTCATCGGCTGCCTGATCGTGCCGTTCATCTTTCTCATCCGGCGCACGCTCGAAGAGACGCCGGACTTCGCCGCGCAGACCTCGCACCCGACCTCCGCCGAGATCGTCCGCTCGATGATCGACAATTGGAAGATCGTCTTCTTCGGCATGCTGCTGGTGGCGATGACGACGGTGACCTTTTATTTCATCACGGTCTACACGCCGACCTTCGGCAAGAATGTGCTGCGCCTGTCGACAACCGACAGCCTGCTGGTGACGCTCTGCGTCGCGGTGACGAATTTCATCTGGCTGCCGATCGGCGGCGCGATCTCCGATCGCGTCGGCCGCAAGCCGGTGCTGCTGGCGATCGCGGCCTTGTCGTTCGTCAGCGCCTACCCGATGCTGCACTGGCTCGCGGCGGAGCCCGGCTTCGGCAAGCTGCTCGCGGTCCAGCTCGTCCTGTCCGCCTATTTCGGCCTCTACAACGGCGCGATGGTCGCCGCGCTGTCGGAGCTCGTGCCGGCGCGCGTGCGCGCCACGGGGTTCTCGCTGGCCTTCGCGCTCGCCGCGGCGCTGTTCGGCACGTTCACGCCGCTGATGGCGACGTGGCTGATCGGCGTCACCGGCGACCGCGCCTCGCCCGGGTTCTGGCTGATGGCGGCGGCGGCCTGCGGCGTGATCGCGACGCTGGTCTTCTACCGCGCCGGCGAGCGCCGCAGCGCGCCTCTCGCGGCGGCGGTCATGCCCTCGCGCCGCCCCTCACCCTAACCCTCTCCCCGCAAGCGGGGAGAGGGGATCCACACGAGCGCTCGCCGCAGCCCCCCTCTCCCCGTCGCGACGGGGAGAGGGCCGGGGTGAGGGGGCGAACGAACGTCGAGAGCGCCATCGGCCATCGCCGTCATCGACCCAGATGCGCTTTGATGACCGCGTTGCTTCGTCGCTCCGCTCCTCGCAAGGACGACGCTGGTTCGTCACTCCTCGCAATGACGAGGCGGCGACGCCCCGGCAAGGTTCAAGCTATCGCCCAGCCTCGCCCGCATCGACATTGGCGCGCCGCGACACCACATTGCGGAGGGCGATTCGCTCAAGCCCCGACCCGGAGCCCTCCCTGCCCGATCCCGCGAAATCCATCCAGGCCGACGATCTCGCCGCGCCCGCCCCCCGCGCCGGCGGCGTGCTGGCGCGCGCCCGCGCGGCCATGGGCGAGCCGCGCTATTTCGACGGCCTGAACCCGGAACAGCGCGAGGCGGTCGAGGCGACGGAGGGCCCGGTTCTCGTCCTCGCCGGCGCCGGCACCGGCAAGACGCGCGTGCTGACGACCCGCATCGCGCACATCCTCTCGCTCGGCCGCGCGCGGCCCTACGACATCCTCGCCGTCACCTTCACCAACAAGGCGGCGCGCGAGATGAAGGAGCGCATCGGCCGCCTCGTCGGCGACGTGGCCGAGGGCATGCCCTGGCTCGGCACGTTCCATTCGATCAGCGCCAAGATCCTGCGCCGCCACGCCGAACTCGTCGGGCTCAAGTCGGATTTCACGATCCTCGACACCGACGACCAGATCCGCCTGCTCAAGCAGGTGCTGCAGGCCGAGAACGTCGACGACAAGCGCTGGCCGGCGCGCGCGCTCGCCTACCAGATCGACAATTGGAAGAACCGCGGCCTCGATCCCGCCCACGCGCCGGCGGGCGAGGCGGCCGCCTTCGCCAACGGCAAGGGCGGCAAGCTCTACGCGCTCTACCAGGAGCGGCTGAAGATCCTCAACGCCGTCGATTTCGGCGATCTGCTGCTCGAATGCCTGCGTCTGCTGCGCGAAAACGCCGACGTTCTGAAGACCTATCACGACCGCTTCCGCTATATCCTGGTCGACGAGTATCAGGACACCAACACGGCGCAGTATCTTTGGCTGCGGCTGATCGCCCAGGGCCGGCAGAACCTGTGTTGCGTCGGCGACGACGACCAGGCGGTCTACGGCTGGCGCGGCGCGGACGTCGAAAACATCCTGCGCTTCGAGAAGGACTTCCCCGGCGCGAAGGTCATCCGGCTCGAACGCAACTATCGCTCGACCGGCCACATCCTCGCCGCCGCCGCCCATCTCATCGCGCACAACGAGGGCCGGCTCGGCAAGACGCTGTTCACCGACGGCGAGGACGGCGACAAGCCGGCGATCACCGGCGTGTGGGATTCCGAGGAAGAGGCGCGCGTCGTCGGCGAGGACATCGAGAACCAGCAGCGCAAGGGCGAACGCCTCGACGCGATCGCCATCCTCGTGCGCGCCTCCTTCCAGATGCGCGAGTTCGAGGAGCGCTTCATCACGCTGGGCCTGCCCTACCGCGTGATCGGCGGCCCGCGCTTCTACGAGCGCGCCGAGATCCGCGACGCGCTCGCCTATCTGCGCTGCGTGGCGCAGCCCGCCGACGATCTCGCCTTCGAGCGCATCGTCAACACGCCGAAGCGCGGGCTCGGCGACGCCACGCTGCAAAGCCTCTACGCCCATGGCCGCGCCGCCGGCCTCCCGCTGATGCAGGCGGCGCGCGTCATGACCGAGACCGAAGACTTGAAGCCGAAGCCGCGCCAGGCCTTGCGCGCGCTGATCGCCGATTTCGACCGCTGGTCCGCGCAGCGCGAGGTCACGCGCCACGATCAGCTCGCCGAGATCATCCTCGACGAGTCCGGCTACACGCAGATGTGGCAGAACGATCGCTCCGCCGACGCGGCGGGACGGCTCGAGAACCTGAAGGAGCTGGTCCGCTCCATGGAGGAGTTCCCCGATCTGGCGGGCTTCCTCGAACACATCTCGCTCGTCATGGAGGCCGACGACAAGAGCGGCGCCGAAAAGGTCTCGATCATGACCCTGCACGGCGCCAAGGGCCTCGAATTCGATTCCGTCTATCTGCCGGGCTGGGAAGAAGGCCTATTCCCGCATCAGCGTTCGCTCGACGAGAACGGCCGCGCCGGCCTCGAAGAGGAGCGCCGTCTCGCCTATGTCGGGCTGACGCGCGCGCGCCGCCGCGCCCGCATCTATTTCGCCACCAACCGGCGCATCCACGGTCTGTGGCAAACGACGATCCCGACGCGGTTTCTCGACGAACTCGACGCCGATCATGTCGAGGTGGTGGAGGCGGCGTCGGGGACCGCCTACGGAGGCTATGCGCAATCGCGCTTCGCCAACATGGACACCTACGGCTCGACCTACAACACGCCGGGCTGGCGACGCGCGCAGACGCGCCAGGGCGCCGCCGGCCCGACGAAGGACTGGAGCGCATCCGGCGCGCCCGGCCGGCGCGCGCCGCCGCGCGAGATCGAGGGCGAACTCGTGGCGAAATCGAGCGCCGCGTCGAGCTTCGCGGCGGGCGCCCGCGTGTTCCACATCAAGTTCGGCTACGGCGCGGTCGCGGCGGTCGACGGCAACAAGCTCACCGTCGATTTCGAGAAGGCCGGACGCAAGATGGTGCTCGACAGCTTCGTGCAGGCCGGCTGAATCCGCCGCCACCCTGACGCCACGAAGTCCGCTACACTGATCGCGTTCGACCGCCCCCGGCGGCTTGCCTCGTTCGCGGGACGCCCTTGCGCGAAAGCCTGACAATTCTCGCTTGCGCCCTGATCGCGCTGCTGACCGCGGCGTTCGTCGGACCGTGGCTGATCGACTGGAGCGCGCATCGCGAGTTCGTCGAGGCGCAACTCACCCGCGCCCTCGGCGTCAAGGTCACGACGCGCGGCGCGATCGACTTGAAGCTGCTGCCGACGCCCTATCTGGCGCTCGACGGGTTCGATGTGGCGGCCGGCGCAACGGGTCCGACGATCCACGCCGGACGCACGCGCTTCGAGATGGCCGTGGCGCCGCTGCTGCGCGGCGCCTTGCGGTTCTACGACGCCGAGATCGACCGGCCCGACATCGCGCTGAGACTTCCGGGCGCGGCCGCCCTCTCGCGCGACGCCGCGCAGGCGCCGGCGGCGAGTTTCGAGCGCGTGCGCCTGACCAATGCGCATGTCGTCCTCCTCGACGCGCAGGGCGCCGCGCGCGTCGACCTCAAGGGCCTCGATCTCGACGGGCAGGCGGATTCGCTCGCCGGTCCCTTCAAGGGCGCCGGCTCGGTGCGGCGCGCCGGCGTCGCGACGCCGTTCCACTTCGCGACCGGCGCGTTCGAAGACGACCGGTTGCGCATGAAGCTGGCGCTCGAGGCGGCCGGCGATTGGCCGCGCGCAGATTTCGACGGCGCCGTCGTGTTGGCCGGTCGCACCGGTCCCGCCTTCGAAGGCCAGGCGACGCTCATCGGCGGCGCGCCGAACCCGTGGCGGATCGCGGGTCCGCTGCGCGCCGACGCGGCGGGCGCGCGGATCGACAAGGCCGAGGTCAGACTCGGACCGGATGACGCCGCGGTGTCGCTCCAAGGCGTGGCGACGTTCGAACCCGGCGCGATCCCTCGCGCGACGCTCGCGCTGACGACGCGCCAACTCGACCTCGACCGCTTGCTGGCGACGCCCGCCGCTGCGTCGTTGCGCGGCTTCCTGACGACGCCCCGGATCGCGACGCCGCTGGCGGTCGACGTTTCGGTCGCGAGCCCCGCTGCGCTGCTCGGCGGCGAGAGCCTCGCCGACGCCTCGCTGCGGCTGCGCGCGGCGCCCGACGCGCCGGCGGCGATCGAGGCGGCGTTCGGCGCGGGCCCCGGCGGCTCGCGCGCGACTCTCGCCGGCGAGATCGAGACCGGCGCGTCGATGGCGTTCGACGGCCGCATCGACGCCGAGACACGGGACGCGCCGCGCTTCGCCGACTGGCTCGCGCAGACTTCGCCGGAGGCCGCCGCGCGGCTGCGCGCCCTGCCCGTCCGCGCGCTCGCCTTGCGCGGCGACGTGACGCTGTCCGCCGCCGGCGTCGCCGCGAAGAACCTCGCCATAAAAGCCGACCGCTCGACGCTTGCGGGAACCGCGACCTATACGCGCGCGGCGGAGGACGCGCGGGCCCGGCTCGTTCTCGATCTTTCGTCCGACGCTTTCGACCTCGACACGGCGCCCGATCTGTCGGGCGCCGGCGACGCGCTCGCCGAGACGGATCTCGCGCTTTCGCTGGACGCGCGCGCGATCCGCGTCGCCCGTTTCGGCCAAGGGACCATCGACGCCGGCCGCATCCGCCTGCATCTGACGCGCGCGGCGGACCGGCTCGCGCTCGAGTCGCTATCCGTCGAGAACCTCGGCGGCGCGAGCCTGCGCGCCAGCGGCAGCGCCGACGCCGCCGGCGCCCAAGGCGAGGCGACGGTCGCCGCCGAGCGCCTGCCCGACCTCGCCGCCTTCCTGCGACGCATCGCGCCAGGCCCGCTGACCGACGCCCTCGCGGCCCGCGCCGCCGCCTTGTCCCCGACGAACCTCACCCTGCGGGCGCAGGCGCGTCGCGCCGGCCCCGGCGCGCCGCTTGTTCTGACGAACCTGACCGCGGATGGGGCGGCGCGGGGCGCCACGATCAAAGCCAGCGCGACGCCGCAGGGCGAAGCCGGCGCGATCTCAGGATCGCTGAGCCTCGACGCCGCGGACGCCACGATGCTGGCGCGGCAATTGGGGCTCTCCCCCGCCGGCGCCCTCGCGCCCGGAGGCGCCCACATCGACCTGAGCGCGCATGGCGCCGCGGCCACGGGCTTCGACGTCGAGGCGACGACCAAGGTCGCGGGCGCAACGCTCGGCTTCCATGGCCGCCTCGCGCCGTCGAGCGACGCGGTCGGCGACGTGACGCTCGCCGCGCCCGACGCCGCGCCGCTTCTGCGGCTCTTCGGCCTCGGGCCGCCGGACGCCACCTTGAAGCTTCCGGCCAGCGTGGCCGCGCACGGAACGTTTGGCGAGGGCCGCGCCGCGCTCGCCGGCCTGACGGGAACCGTCGCCGGGAGCGCCGTCGCCGGCGACTTGACGCTCGCCCCCGACGCGGACGCCCGGCCGAAACTCACCGGCGCGCTGACCCTCGATCGTCTCTGGGCGCCGCGGCTCGCCGAACTGATGCTGGGGCCGGCGCGGACGCCGAAGCCCGGCGAGACCTGGGCCTCGACGCCGTTCGCCGCGGGCCTGGCGAAGCCGCCGCTCACGACGCTTTCGGTGACGGCGGGCGCGTTCGGCCTGTCGCCGGCGCTGACGGCGCGCGACGCCCGCTTCGACTTATCGCTGGCGCCCGGCGTCGTCGCGTTCGACCGGTTCGCGGCCAAGCTCGGCCAAGGCGCGCTGTCGGGCCGTCTGATGCTGCGGCGGGACGGCGCGCACGCCTCGCTCAGCGCCGACGCCGCGATGCAAGGCGTCGCCTTCGACAAACCGGCGGCCTCCGGCGCGCTGACCGGATCGTTCAACGCTTCGGCGACCGGCGACACGCCGGCCGCGCTGATCGCCGGGCTCGTCGGCGACGGGCGCGCGCGCGTCGCGCACCTCGTCATTCCCCGCGCCGATCCCGCCGCGCCCGGGCGCGTGCTGGCGCGCGCCGAGGACGGCGATCTCATGGTCTCGGAAAACGACTTCATCGGCGCGCTGCGACGCGAACTCGACGCCGCGCCCTTGAACGCCGGCGACACGGCTTTCGACGCGTCGATCGTCAGCGGCGTCGTCAAGCTGGTCGCGCCCTCCGGCGCCTCGCTCGCCTACGACGCGCGCACAGGCGCGATCGCCTCGCGCGCGACGCTGGTCGCCAAGCCGCTGCCGAAAAACTGGGACGGTCCTGCGCCCAGCATCGCAGTCTCGTGGAAGGGCGCGCCCGACGCGCCGACCCGCGACATCGACGCCGGCGACTACATCGCCGCCGCGACGGCGCGCGCGCTGGCGCGCGAACAGGCGCGCATCGAGGCCTTCGAGGCGGACGCGCGCGAACGCGCCGCCTTCGTGCGGCGCGAAAAAGGTCTCGCCTTCCTCCGCCAGCGCGCCGCCGAGATCGCCGCCTTCGAGGCCGAACAGGCGCGCGCGGCCGAAGCGGAACGCCAGCGCGCGCTCGAAGCCGCCCGTCAGGAGAAGGAACGCGCCGACCGCGAACGCCGCGCCGCCGAGGCGCGCATCGAGGACGCCAAGGCGCCGGCGCCGCAACCGCCTGCGCAGCCGTTCGACCTCACGCCGCCGCGGCGGCAGCGGCCGCCGGATGTCTTCACGCCGCCGCCCGCGGGCGCCGACCCATCCGCCGCGGGACGTTACTGAGCGCGCGACGCCTCGAGCACGAAGACGCGGATCGCCGAAGACAGGTTGGCGCCGCCCCTGCCCGCGTCGATCATCGCGACAAGCCCCGCGAGGGAATGGCCGCGCTCGGCCGCAATGGTTTGCAGCGCCGTCCAAAAGGCGTCCTCGAGCGAGATCGATGTGCGATGGCCGGCGATGACGATCGAATGTTTCAGCACGCGCGCGCCGGCGCGTTCACTCATCCGCGCCGTCCGCGTCCGCTCGCCCGCGGCGATGGCCTTGGTTGCGCCGCTCTTCAAGCAAACGCTCCAGCGCGAGCCGCTCGCGTTCGGCCTTGCTCTGCCCGAAGGCGGCGCGGTTCTCCTGCGCGGTCGCGTCCGCCGCTTTGCGGGCCTTGGCCTTGCGCGCCGCGCGTAGGTTGATCACGTCGCCCATGCTCACGGCTTCTTGCGGAACGCGTCGATGGACACGACCTTGGTTTCCGCTGGCTGCGCCTCGTCCGGCGTGTCTTTCGCGCCGGCTTTGTCTGCGCGCGGCTTGCCCGTGGCGGGCGGCGCCTTCGTCGAGGCGGGTCTGATCACGCTGGGTTCGGAGCCGGCGCCCCGCGGCGGCTTGTCGGGCACGCGCGGCGGCGCTTTGGACGAGGGCAGCCGCGGCGGCGCACGCTTGCCGGGCGCTGCGTCGTTGGCGCCCACCTCGGCGGCCGGCTCCTGCAGGGAGAACTTCAGGACGAACTCGACCGAGGGGTCGGAAAAGCCCACGACGGCGTCGAACGGCACGACGAGCTTCTCCGACACGCCGGCGAAGGAGAGGCCGACTTCGAACGTCTGATCGGTGACGAGAAGATCCCAGAACTGATGCTGGAGAACGATCGTCATCTCTTCGGGATAGCGCTCGCGCATGCGGTTCGACAGGCGCACGCCGCGCGCGTCCGTGCGGAACGTGACGTAGAAATGATGTTCGCCCGACAGCCCATCGCGCGCCGCGTCCGCCAGCACCTTGCGGACGACGCCGCGCAGCGCCTCCTGCACGAGAAGATCGTAGCGGATGACATCGTTGGGCATGCGGGGTCCGCGCTCATCGCCGGGAAAGCGCGCCGGCTTTCGATTCCCCTAGCCGAGCCTCGCGCGGCTGGCAATCGCGGCGCCGATCAAATATGCGGCGACGAAAATTTGGCGTTTTGACGCGTCGTCAAGGACGTCTCGCGCATGCGAGGCGAGGCGCCGGATCGCTAAAGGAAGACCGCTCGATGATCGAAGGAAAGTGGAGGCTTCTGTTGCCAGGCGCCTCCGGACCCCGCCTAAAGGTGCAACCCCTTAGGACTTGGATTCCCAAACCAGCGCTGCGTTACGCAGCGAGGGCCTCGGGAGCATAGTTGTCGTTGGCAACTATAGGTTTGACCCGATAACGGCGGTATCATACCGGGCAAAAGCCAACCCTTTACACCCCTCGTCGATCCTATTTCGCCCCCGCCGCAGCCCACCGCGATGGGCTCTGGTGGAGGCGCCGGGTACCGCCCCCGGGTCCGAAAGGCTTATTTCGATCGCGTTTATCGCCATATCTCCCTTGCGGGAGCCCCATCGATATAGCGCATCGAAGCCGAATTTCAAAGGCGTCACCCGCCAAGGTAGGCGGCGACCACGCGGGGATCGTTCGCCACGTCGGCCGCCGCGCCTTCGATCTCGATGCGGCCCGATTGCAGCACGTAGGCGTAATCCGCGATCTCGAGCGCCGCGCTGGCGTTCTGCTCGACGATGAGGATGGTCCGGCCCTCCCGTTTCAGGTCTTCGATGATGCGGAAGATCGCCTCGACGAACAGCGGCGCGAGACCCAGCGAAGGCTCGTCGAGCAGCAGCAGCCGCGGATCGGCCATCAGCGCGCGGCCGATCGCGAGCATCTGCTGCTCGCCGCCCGAGAGAAGCCCCGCCGACTGCCCGAGCCGCTCCGCGAGGCGCGGAAACCGCGCCAGAACCGCGGCGCGGCGGCGCGCGAACTCGGCGGCGTCGCGGACGAGCCACGCGCCCATGCGCAGGTTCTCGGCGATCGTCAGGTCGGCGAAGATTTGCCGCCCCTCAGGCGCCTGGATGATCCCGAGCCGCGCGACGCGATGGCCGGACAGACCCGCGATGTCGCGGCCGGCGAACAAGATCGCGCCGGCGCGCGGCGCCAGCATGCCGGAGAGCGCGCGCATGATCGTCGTCTTGCCGGCGCCGTTCGCGCCGATCAGCGTCGCCACGCAGCCTTGCGCGACGGCGAGGTCGACCCCGTGAACGACGTCGCCGCGGCCGTAGCCGAGCGTCAGGCCGCGGACGGCGAGGAGCGGCGCCGCGCTCACGTGGCGGCCTGCAGCCGTCGCGCCACCTTGGCGCCGAGATAGGCCTCGATCACGGCCGCGTCGGACCGCACCTCGGACGGCGCGCCCTCCGCGATCTTGCGGCCGAAGTTCAGCACGCTGATCCGCTCGCACAGACGCATGACGAAGCCCATGTCGTGTTCGACGAGCAGGATCGTCAGGCCGCGCGCCTTCAGCGCCTCGATCAGCGCAGCGAGCGTCCGCGTCTCCGACGGGTTCATGCCGGCGGCCGGTTCGTCGAGCAGCAGCAGCCGCGGCGCGCCGGCGAGCGCCCGCGCGATCTCGAGCCGCCGCCGGTCGCCGTAGGGCAGATCGCCGGCGCGTTCGCGCGCCCTGCCGCCGAGCCCGACGAGATCGAGCAGCGCCGTCGCCTCGTCATGGGCCTCGCGCTCGGCCGCGCGGAAGCCGCCGAGCCGGGTGAGGATCGCGGGCAGGCTCTCGCGCAAGCGCGTCTGCATGCCGGTCGCGACATTCTCGGCGAGCGTCATCTCCTGGAACAGGCGGATGTTCTGGAACGTGCGCGAGAGGCCGAGCGCGGCGCGCCGCCAGGGCGCCAGCCGCTCGATCGGCGCGTCGTCGAGGCGGATTGCGCCGGCGCTCGGCGCCGTCAGACCCGAAACGAGATTGAACAGCGTCGTCTTGCCGGCGCCGTTGGGACCGATCAACCCGTGCGCCTCGCCGGCGGCGACATCGAAGCTCACGTCGTCGAGCGCGACGACGCCGCCGAACCGTACGCTCAGCCGCTCGATCGCAAGCCGTGGCGCGCTCATGCTACGCGCCGCCGCGCCGCGCCGAGCCGCCCCATGCGCCAGGCGAGCAGGCCGCGCGGCATGAACAGCACGGCCACCACGATGATGAGGCCGTTGACGGCGAGCCGGAAGTCCTGCAGCGGCCGCAGAATTTCCGGCAGCAGCGTCAGGATCGCCATGCCCAGGATCGGCCCGAAGGGCGAGCCGACGCCGCCGAGCAGCGCGAAGGAGAGGATGGTGACCGCCTCGTCGAAGCCATAGGCTGCGGGCGAAATGAATGACGAGCCGTGCGCATCGAGCGCGCCGGCGAGCGCGGCGAGCATGGCGGAGACGATGAGGCCGCCGAGCTTGTAGGCCGGCAGGTTGACGCCGAGCGCGCCGGCGGCGAGTTCGTCCTCGCGCATCGCCTCCATCGCGCGGCCGACGCGCGAGCGCGCGATGAAGACGAAGCCGAGAAGCGCGACGGCGAGGCATCCGTAGATCCACACGAAGCCGCTGCGGGTAGGAATGCCGGAAAGGCCGAGCGCGCCGCCGGTGAACGACGCGTTGACATAGAACAGGCGCAGGATTTCGCCGACGCCGATCGTGGCGAGCGCGAGATAGACGCCGGAAAGACGCATCGTCGGCGCGCCGATGACGAGCGCGACAAGCGCCGCCATCGCCATCGCCGCGAGCAGCACGAACGGGAACGGCAGCGCGAGGTTGAGCGACAGCAAAGCGCCCGTATAGGCGCCGACGCCCATGAACGCCGCCTGGCCGAGCGACAATTGGCCCATCGCGAGCACGACATACATGCTCAGCGCGAGCAGGCCGTTGACGCCGAGCGAATGGATGAGGCTCTCGTAGGTGAAAAGGAAATCGTCGAGGAAGGCCGGCATGTCAGGCCCGCGACACGGCGGCGCGTCCGAACAGGCCGGAGGGCCGCACCCACAGCGTCATGACGAGCAGCACGAACCCGACGGCGTCCTTCCAACTCGAAGCGAGGTAGCCCGCAGTCAGCGTCTCCAGCAGGCCGACGACAAGCCCCGCGACCAGCGCGCCGCGCGCGTCGCCGAGGCCGCCGAGAATGATGACGGCGAACCCTTTGAGCATCATCTGCTCGCCCATGTAGGGCTGGATGGCGTTGTAGTTGAGGCCGATCAGAACGCCCGCCGCGCCGGCGAGCGCGCCCGACACGAACGATACGAGCCGTGTCATCGCCGCGACGTTGACGCCCATCATCTCGGCCGTGTCCGGCCGCTCCGCGAGCGTGCGGACGCCGAGGCCGAGGCGCGTGCCGCGGATGAGATAGGTCAGCGCCGCGACGATCGCGAACGCGGCGACGATGATGAGAAGTTGCGTCGCCGTGGCGCGCAAGCCCGCGACATCGAAGGCGGAGGAATCGATCGCCGAGGACGGAAAGCGCCGGATGTCGACGCCGAGGACGGAACTCGCCAGCGAATAGAGCAGCAGCGTCGCGCCGAGCGTCGCGGTCAACGAGGCGAGTTCCGGCGCGCGCGCGCGGCGCAGCCGCGTCAGCACGAGACCGTCGATGAGGACGGCGAGGAGCCCGGCGCAGCAGGAGGCGGCGATGAGCGACGCCCAGACCGGCGCGCCGAACGCCAGCGTCAGCCCGAGCGCGATGAGCGCGCCGGCCGAAAAGTAGAAGCCGTAGGTGAGATTGACGACGCGCAGAACGCCGAACATGATCGTGAACCCGAGCGCGAAGAGCGCATAGGTCGAGCCCACGACCAATCCGTTGAAAAGCTGCTGGGGGAGCATCGATCCGATCCGCGCGCCTCGATAGGCTCGGCAAGCCCGCGCGGCAAGGCTACTTGAAGATGCGGAACCCGCCGTCATGCATTTCGATGACGACGACGCCCGAGGCGTCGGCGGGATCGCGCCCTTCCGTGAAGGAGAACGGACCCATGACGCCGGAATATTTCGTCTTCGTCAGCGCGTCGCGGATCTTGCCGGCGTCCGGGCCGCCGGCGGCCTTGATCGCCTCCGCCGCGATAAACAGCGTGTCGTAGGCCTGCGCGGCGAACTGATCGGGGTCCATGTTGTATTTCGCCTTGTAGGCCGCGACGAACTTTTGGTTCGCCTCGTCCGGCTTGCCGATGAACCAGGGGGAACCCACGAGCACGCCGTTCGCCGCCTCGCCGGCGACCTGCGGCACTTTCGGCGAGTTCAGGCCATTGCCGCCGATGACGCGAACCGAATCGGGAATGCCGAGCGCCTTCTTGGCGAGAAGGATGCCGGAGCCCGCCTCGACGAGCGCCGACACCACGATGGCGTCGGGCTTGAGACTTTTGATCTTGGTGAGTTGCGCGCTGAAGTCGCTGTCCTTCGACCCGAAGGTCTCCGTCGCCAGCGTCTCGATGCCGAGCTTCTCCAGCGACGCCTTCATCACGTCATAGGCCGACTTGGTGAAGGCGTCGTCGGCGCCGTACATCACCGCGACCTTCTTGATGTTGAGCTTCTCCTTCGCGACGCGCAGCGTCACCGGCACGACGTCGGCCTCGGGCAGCGAGGTGCGGAAGACGTAGGGACCGATGGCGGTGATGCCGTTCGCCGTCGTCGAGGTGCCGATGATCGGGATCTTGCGCTCGTTGGCGATCGGACCAACCGGAAACATCTCGGTCGAGAGCGTCGGACCCAGGATCAGCGGCACTTTGCGGCTGCCGATCAGCTGACGCGCGGCGTTCACCGCCTGGTCGGGCTTTCCGGCGGAATCCTCGTAGGCGATCGCAAGCGGCGTCCCGTTGATTCCGCCGCTCTTGTTGACTTCGTCGAGCGCGAGATCGAAGCCGTTGCGGATCGCGATCCCGTAAGCGCTCGCCGGACCGGACAGAATCTCGATCGCGCCGATGGTGATCGGCGTCTGCGCGGCGGCGGCGCTCGCCCACAAGGCGACCAGCGGCGCGGCGGCGGCCAAAATCAACGTCCTTGCCTGCATGGCATCGTCTCCTTGTCGTGCGCGCGTTATGTCCGGCGCCTATCGCCTGCAACTTAACCGAGGCCTATCGCGGTGTCATGTCGCCTATGGGCCGGGTAGTGTCTCAGTTTGGATTTGCGGATTGGGTGGGGAGCTGAACTTGACAGGCCGCCCAGAACCAGACGTTCCGCTCGGCGCCCATGTCGGCCGTTCCCGAGGTCTGATGCTTCCTCCAAAGCAGACACTGGGCGGACTAAACTCCGATTTCGCAAGGCCTGGACCGGTTTGATCCGACAGCGGATTCGTTTGCTGTCACAGC
The DNA here is from genome assembly GCA_965276595.1 of Beijerinckiaceae bacterium. GTDB lineage: Bacteria > Pseudomonadota > Alphaproteobacteria > Rhizobiales > Beijerinckiaceae > Terripilifer. The sequence continues at coordinate 918,295 of CBDIBA010000011.1, read as the reverse complement.
CACACCGGCAGAACGCCTGCCTGCGCGCCAGCCTGCTTTCTGATCAGGCCCGAGCGCTGCGTCTCGTCACCCGCAGGAGAGGAAACAGCTTTGCAAAACGGCTAGGAAGGCACCTGAATCTGGTTCATAACAACCCCGCCATGAGAGCAGACCTCCTCGACCGTCTTCTCGTGACCCTCGCCGTGCGGCTTCGCTCGTTCTCGGTGTGCCGAATTCAGCGGGGCTGGCGCCTGGGGTTCAGTCCCTTCGAAGCGATCACGATCCACTACGTGCTGCGTGGCTCCGGGAGCTTGCGGGTCGGCGATGGTCCCTGGCAGTCGTTCACGCCGCATACCATCATCGTCATTCCGGCGCGCCAATCGCACAGTCTTGGCGCAGCCGACGATTGCCTCGGCGAGGCTCGGGCCGAAGATCATTGCGCCCTGCACGGCGACGGCCTGATCACGTTCACGGCCGGCGACGGAAGCCCCGACGCACTCTTCGTGTGCGGGCAGATCGCCGACAGCTACAGTGGGGCCATGGGTCTGTTCGAGCTGTTCCGGGCCCCGATGGTGGAGGCCTTTCCGGCGGACAGCATCCTGCAAAGGTCTTTTGAACTCATGCTGGCCGAGGTGGCACGGCCGAGCCTCGGGACGCAGGCCATGACCGAGGTGCTGATGAAGCAGTGCCTCATCATCCTCCTGCGTCAACACCTCGCGGGGAACGACTTCACCTCTCCGCTGCTCGTCGCTCTCCAGAACCCGAAACTCGCCCGCGCCGTGCTTGCCGTGCTCGAACAGCCGGGAGCGCCCTACACGGTTGACAGCTTGGCGGCTCTCGCCGGGATGGGTCGAACCGGTTTCGCGGTAAGCTTCTCTGACGTGTTCGGCCGGGGCCCGATGGAATTCGTCCAAAGCGTGCGTCTGCGCATCGCCGCCCGCCTGCTGACGAGCACCGATTTGCCGATCAAGGTCATAGCCGGGAGCGTCGGCTACGCGAGCCGTAGCTCATTCAGCAAAGCATTCGAAGTCGAATTCGGGGCCGCGCCCACGCAGTTCAGGTTGGTCGGTGGACAGGACGAAGGCGAACCGCAGCGGATCGAAGGCACTCCTCCGAACGTCGTGGAACGTACATAATTCACTGCTGCCGCATCGGGGCAGAAGAATCTTCGGTCTTCCATCGTTCGGATCGCGTCCTCTCTCGTTCTAATTGAAATTCTCGGGGAACGACTGCAACCGACAATCCTTCTAGGCGCAGGGTGAGAACGAGCGGTGACCGGTCTGCGGTCGCCCCGGCTAACCCGCCCTTGCAAGGAAACGTCATGATCACCGACCGTCGTTCCATTCTCGCCGGCATGGCACTCGCCGCCGCCGCAACCCCGGCCTTCGCCCAGTCGCCGGCCCCTCTGACAAAGGCCATGCCGACCATGGTTCCGGCCGACGTAAAGATGGCTCCGCAATTCTACGCCGCCGTCCTACCGCGGGCCGAGATGTCGTTGTCGGCTTCCCAGCTCGGGGTCGAAAAGGCGACCAACCGTAACACGCATGAATTCGCCGGCTTCGAGCTCGGCGAGGCGATCACCGTGAATATGGTTCTGAAGGACATCCTCACGAACGCGCCAGCCATGGACAGCTCGGCCGAGATGGCGCTCGTCGAAAAGATGAAGGCGACCGCGAAGGGCGCCGCCTTCGACCGCGCTTACATCGCGTTCCAGCTGGAAAACCACGAGTTCCTACGCGACCTCGCCGACGGCTACCTCGCGAACTCCGCCGGCGCGTCCGATCCGGCCGAGAAGCAGGGTCGGCATCTGGCCTCGCTGATGCTCGCCGTCTTCAAGGAGCACACCGCGATCTGCACGCGCATTTCGACGGAGCTCAAGGCCTGAGCGCCGGCCTCGCTTCAAGCGGGCGCCCTGGCGCCTGCCGACCTTTCTCCCGCCCCTCACAACTCACATGAGACAGATTCCATGACCATCCCATTCCGATCCCTACTGGCCGCCCAACTCCTGGCCGGAGTCGCGCTCACTACCGCTTCCGCCGCATGGGCTCAGGCCCCCATCCCCGAAGCCGTTCCGGCGACGGTCGCCGAAAGCCCCGATAGCGGGACGATGAAGCGGGCCGACAAGGGCATGCTCCGCGTCCTCGAAACGATGCAGGCGCTCGGCGCGAAGCCCATCGAGTCGCGCACCGTCGAGGAAGCCCGCACGCAGCCGAGCCCGGGCGACGCCGTGAAGGCGATCCTCAAGGCCGAAGGCAAGGATCCAGTTGCCCTGATGGCCGCCATGAAGGTGTCCAAGAAAGATATGACCTACCCGACCGCGGGGGGTACGCAGCCGGTCCGAATCTACACGCCCGAGGGTGCCGGGTCGGGCCCGATGCCGGTGATCGTGTATTACCATGGCGGCGGTTGGGTGATCGCGAACATCGATACCTACGAATCATCGGCCATGGCGCTTGCTAAGAAGGCCGACGCCATCGTGGTCAGCGTCGAGTACCGCCACGCACCGGAGAATAAGTTCCCGGCCGCGCACGAGGATGCCTTCGCGGCCTACAAGTGGGTGCTGGCCAATGCCGGGCAGTTCGGCGGCGATCCGGCCAAGGTGGCGGTCGCGGGCGAGAGCGCTGGCGGCAATCTCGCGGCCAACGTCGCCATCATGGCGCGCGACGGCAGCGTGCAGGCGCCTGTCCATATGCTCCTGGTCTATCCTGTGGCCGGCACAGACATGACGACGCCGTCCTACATCGCCGACCAGAACGCCATGCCGCTCTCCAAGGGAGCGATGGGCTGGTTCGTCGACAAGACGCTCGCCAAGCCGGAAGACGCCAAGAGCCCGATGCTCAACCTCACCACGACCGCCGATCTCAAGGGCCTGCCGCCCGCGACCGTCATCAACGCGGAGATCGATCCGCTCTTCTCCGACGGGGAGATGCTGGTCGAGAAGTTGAAGGCGGCGGGCGTGAAGACGACGCGCGTCACTTACAGGGGCGTGACGCACGAGTTCTTAGGACTCGATGCGGTTGTGGATGATGCCAAGACGGCGCAGGACGTCGCAGCCCGCGACCTCAAGGTCGCGTTTGGAAGCTCGGGCCGCTAGCGCGGCGACCGACCTGAGACACCCGCACGGCGTCGGAGCGATGCCGTGCGGGTGTCCACCCAAGCCCCGACTCTTGCCGTTGTGATCGCCGACGAGCTATGGCCTTGCTGGCCACGACTATCGCGGTTGGGCAGCTTCACGTGCATCCCTCGCGCGCAATGTGCAGCTTGGCGAGATTGAAGTACGCAGCTTTGCTCCTTGCGCATCAAAGCGGACGCTTTCGGCCAGGATCGCTTAAAGGGCGCAGTCAGATCGCTCGGGAGCAGACCTTTTGAACTTCAGGGATGGGTCGGAAGCGGAAATTCAACCTGAGACACTATCATGGGCTGCCCAGCAGGTCCTTGGCGAGCGCGATGGCCTGCGGCGGCGACGCGACGATCTGCGCGGCGAGACGCTCGAGATCCGCGCCGCGTTTCGGCTCGATGACGAGTTGCAGCTTCTGGGCCTCGGCGAGGAAGTCGGGATCCGCCATGGTCTCGTCGAAGGCGGTGCGCAGCGCCTCGACGCGGTCCTCCGGCGTCCCCGGCGGCGCGAAGAAGGCGCGCGCGAAGTCGGCCGACGCCGAGATCAGCCGGACCGCGGCGCGCTGTTCGTCGGTCCGCGCGAGTTCCAGCAGCGTCGGCGTGTCGGGCAGCAGCGGGTCGCGGGTGAGCCCGTCGACGGCGAGCGGCTTGAGCTTGTGTTGCGTGATGTAGTCCGGGGCGGACAGGACGACGCTGATCCAGGACGCGCCGCGGCCCTGGATTTCGCCGCGCTCCATCGCCAGGTTGAGATCAGAGGCGCCGTTGTAGCCGAGCACCATCTTGAACTTGGTCCCAAGCATCTCGTTGAGCGCGGCGGGCACCGTGTAGGTCGGCGAGTTGCGACCCGTCGCGCCGATGATGACTTCCTTGCTCTCGGCCTCTTCGAGGCTCTGCGCCGGGGCGGTGCGCCAGACCCCGACGAAGTTGCGCAACGTCGCCATGCCGCCGATCCATCGCCATTTCGACACGTCGTATTTGCCGGCGACCTCGCGCTCGGTGAGTTGGCTTGTCACGTTGGTTTGCTGCGTGACGCCGATGACCGTGCCGTCCTTCGGCGCGGAATGCTCGACCTGGATCGCCGTCGCCACGCCGCCGCCGACGCCCCCGCCGAGTTTGACGAGCAGACCGGGCCGGCCAGGGACATGCTTGCCCAAGCGGTCGGCGAGCGCGCGCGCGTAGATGTCGTAGCTGCCGCCGGCGCCGGCGCCCACCATCACCGTGATCGTCTTGCCGGCGTAGAACGCGCCGACGTCCTGCGCCGACGCGGTCGCAGCGAGGCTGCACGCCAGAACCCCGGAAGCCGTCCAAACGGAAGCGCGCAAGAGCATTCCCTCGCAAGTCGATGCGGCCCGCATTGGCGCGGGTCCGCCGCGCTTGTACCACTTCGGCCGGCGGGCGCGCGAGCGAATCGACCCTGGAGCAGGCATGAACGAATTGGAGAGCCGCACGACCCGGCCCGAGACGTCGGTTCGGCTGATCGTGCGCCTGATCGTCGATATCCTCGGCTTCATCGCGGTCGCCGCCGTCCTTCTGGCGTTGTGCGCGGCGCTGGCGGCGCTCGCGGACGGTCTGGCGCGCGGTTTTGGGGGACTGGGCGCCGACATCGCGGCGATCCGCGACATGCGCCTGACGGCGCCGCGGTCCCTGCGCATGCTGTTCGGCGTTTTGATCGGCGCGCTGTTTTACGTTGTCGTGATCGTCGCGATCGCGACGGTCGCGCGTCTGCGGCGCGGCCGCGCCTGGCGCGACTATGTGGCCTGGCGGCCGTTCCGGCTGGATTGGGTCTACGCGCTCGTCGCGCTCGCGGGCGTCGCCTGGGGCGTCGGCATCGGCGCCGTGATCGAACGCCTGAACCCGGCCTCGAAGGACTGGGTCGCGTTGCCGCACGAGCCGGTTGGCATCGCCGTGGGCTTCGTCCTCGTCGTGCTGTTGGGTCCGCTCTGCGAGGAACTGTTCTTTCGCGGCTGGCTGTTCAGCGCGCTGCGGCCGAAGTTCGGACGGGTCGCGACGATCCTGGTCACCGGCGCGCTCTTCGCGGTGGCGCATTGGGAATCGACGCATCTTTACGCCCTGGCGGTCTTCCCGATCGGCCTGCTCCTGGGCTATGTGCGCGAGCGCGCCGACAGCGCCCGGGCGAGCTTCGCGTTTCACGGCGCCTACAACTTCGCGGGGTGGTTTCTGGCGACGTTCACGACTCCCTAGACGGTCGCCCCGAGCGAGGACCAAGCCCGTATGACGGACATCCACCCCGAACGCCAGTATCTGGACCTGCTTGCGCGGGCGCTTGCCGAAGGCGACGAACGGATCGACCGCACGGGCGTCGGCGCGCGCTCGCTGTTCGGCGCCATGGCGCGATTCGATGTCAGCCGGTCGTTTCCCGCGCTGACCACCAAACGCGTCTATTGGAAAACCGCCATAAGGGAGATGCTGTGGTTTCTGACCGGCGGGACGAACATCCGGCCGCTGCTGCAAGAAGGCGTGCGCATCTGGAGCGATTGGCCGCTGGCGCGATACCGGACGCAGACCGGCGAGACCCTCTCGCAAGGCGCCTTCGAGGAGCGCGTGATCGCCGATCCCGCCTTTGCGGCGCGCTGGGGCGACCTGGGGCCGGTCTACGGCAAGCAGTGGCGGCGGTGGCGCGGTCCCGACGGCCGCGATTACGACCAGATCGCCGGCCTGATCGCGGCGATCGAGGAAACCCCGGCGAGCCGCCGGCTGCTGTTCCATGCCTGGAATGTCGCCGACATCGACGAGATGGCGCTGCCGCCGTGCCACATGGTCTACCAGTTTCACGTCGCCAACGGGCGCCTGAGCTGCCTGATGTTTCAGCGCAGCGTCGATCTGCTTCTCGGCTGCCCGTTCAACTGGGTCGGGACGGTGGCGCTGCAAGCCATGATCGCGCAGCAGTGTGAGCTTGGCCTCGGCGACTTCATTTGGATGGCCGGCGATGCGCACCTCTACCTCAACCACGTCGAAGCGGCTCAGGCGCAATTGTCGCGCGAGCCGAGGCCCTGGCCGACCCTTCGGCTGACGCGCCGCCCTCCGAGCATCGACGAGTATCGGATCGAGGATTTCGAGGTCGTCGGCTACGAGCCGCACCCGCCGATCAAGGCCGACGTCGCGGTCTGATGCATCGCAAGCCCGACGAGTAGGTTACTCCCCACTAAAATTGCCCACTTTGCAAGGCGCGATTTTGTGGTGGAAAGTGGGCCGGGCCGCGGTCATCATGCCTCGAAAGGCTCGCCAACAGAGCCACGGGGAAACGACGATGACGGCCGATGAGATCCTCCTGGAAATTGGCGAGTTCTGCCGCGGCGCCGGCCTCGCGGAGTCGACCTTCGGGCGTCTGTCCGTCAACGACGGCAAGCTCGTGTCGCGGCTGCGCGACGGCGGCAGCGTCACCATCGAGACGCTGGCCCGCTTGCGGCACTTCATGACGAACCACGCGTCGGGCGTTCGCGCGACGGCGCGCACGAAGGCTGCGGCTATCGAGCCGAGCGTCCAGTCGTCGGCCGCCGCGACCGAGCCGGCGCCCGCGCCCGGTCAGGATAAGGAAACGAACTTCCGCTTTTTCGACAACCGGCAGAAGTACCTGCTGTTCGTCAACACCTGCTCGGAAAAGTGGGTCATCGCCAATCGCGTCGGGATGGAGTTGAGCCACATCAGCCCCCGGCCGCCCGCGGTCCGGGTCTTCGATGCGGGCGTCGGGGACGGCACGGTGCTGTCGCGCGTGATGCGCTCGATGCACCAGAAGTTCCCGACGATGCCCTTCTACATCGCCGGCAAGGAAATCAGCCTCGAAGACGTGCGGCTGACGCTCGAGAAGCTGCCGGACCGCTTCTACGAGCATCCGGCCTCCGTCGTGGTGCTGACAAATCTCTATTATTCGGAAGCGCCATGGCTGTCGCCGAAGTCGCCCTTGGCGGCGCAAAGCCTGATCTGGAAAGATGTCGCGCTCGCCGGCAATTCGTCGCATCAGTTCGAAGAGCAGTTGACCGATTTGCAATCGTTTCTTGCCGAGAACTGGCGCGCCAAGACGAGCGCCAAGACCGGCAACCCGATCTACGAGCGGCCGATCATCCTCACGCTCTACCGCGAGGATCATCGTTTCCTTCTCGACCCGATTCTGCCGCGCCCCGGCCGCATCAGCGCCGACTACGATCTCATCATGGCCTCGCAGCCCTACCGCGCGCGCTCGTCCGCTGAGTTCAAGGCGAAGAGCGTCATCGGGCCGCTCGCGCGTGCGTTGGGTCCGGGCGGCCGGCTCATCGGCATTCATTCCAAGGGCGACGATCCCGGCCTCGAAATTGTGCAGAAGGTCTGGCCCGGCGAGAACCCCTTTCAGGTTGACCGCCACGCCGTGCTGCGCGCGGCCAAGGCCGATCTCGGGAGCGCCGGCCGCAACCTCAACTTCAACGCCTATGCCGACGCGCGCTCGGTGTTTCGCTACGACATGCACACGCTGCCGAGCGAGGTGCAGGGTTCGATCGGCACCTCGACCTTGTTCGCCGCCTGGAACGCCGCCATCTACGTCGCGCAGATCGAGGACCAGCGCCTCTCGGAGGTGGTGAAGAACCACCGCTACCTCGAGGCGACGCAAGAGGTTCTTCAAAAACACGGCGGCCTCTGGTTCAACGATGAAAGCTACGTCATCTCGCGCCGCGCGTGACGGAGCCGCGGGACGCTCGGGAGAAACATCCATGCTCTCTGTCTTGGCGCGCGCGCGGCTGGAAGACTTGCTCCGCGCCGCCTCCATCGAGGTCTATTCCGCCAGGGCGCCGGAGCAGATCCGAGCGGGCGTCGCGCCGGGCGCCGATGTCTACGTGTCCTACCTGCCGGGCGACGACGTGCAAAAGCGAGTCGAGATCGCGGCGGCGATTCGTGCGGCGGGCTACAATCCCGTCCTGCATGTTCCCGCCCGCCAGATGCTCAGCGCGGCCTTCCTCGACGACTTCCTCGGCGCCGCGCAGCGCGAGGCCGCGATCAGCCGGGTGCTCGCGATCGCCGGCGATTCGACGCGCGCGCGCGGGCCGTTCTCGACCGCGCTGGAGCTGATCCAAAGCGGCGCGCTGCAAAAGCATGGCGTCCGTCACGTCGATGTCGCCGGCCATCCCGAAGGCAACGCCGGGCTTGGCGCGCGGGAGCTGACGCGCCTTCTGATCGACAAGCGCCAGGCCGCCCGCGACGCCGGGCTCGCGATGGGGATCGTCACGCAATTCTGCTTCGATCCGCGGCCGATCGAAGACTGGCTCAAGGCCACGCATGAAGCCGGCCTCGACACGCCGGTCCGCATCGGCCTCGCCGGCCCCGCCAACCCCGCGACGCTGCTGAAGTTCGCTCTGCGCTGCGGCGTCGGCAATTCGGTAACGGCGCTGCAGAAGCACGTCGGCACGATCGGCCGCCTCCTGAAGGACACCGGGCCCGAGGGCGTCGTGCGCGGTCTCGCCGAAACCCTTGCCGGCGAGACCGGCGCGCGCGTGACGAACTTCCACTTCTTCCCGTTCGGCGGGATCGGCAAAACCGCAAGCTGGATCGCGCAAGCGATCGCCGAGGCGCGCGCCTCGGCTGGATGAAGCGGCGCTACGCATCACTCCGGTTTGGCGAGATGGCCATCGGCGACGATCTTGCCGTACCGACGACGATCCGCGTCGATGATCTTGCCGAACTGCGTCGGCCCGACGATGTCGAGCTCGGCCCCCAAATCGCTGACGCGCTTCGACAGCGCCGTATCGGACTTCAATGAAGCGAAGGCGCCGGCCAGCTTCTCGATCACGGCGTCCGGCGTTTTCGCAGGGGCGAGATAGCCGAACCATATGGCGCTCGTCACCTCGGGTCTGCCCAATTCCGTCATCGTCGGGACATCCGGCAGCGCCTCGATGCGCTTGGGACTGACCGTCGCCAGCGCGAGGAGCTTCTTGTCGTCGAGATAGTTTTTGATCGTCGGCACGACCAGGAACATGGCGTCGAGCCGGCCCCCTAAGAGGTCGATGACGCCGGGGGCGCCGGAATTGTATGGCACGGTCGTCACGTCGATGCCGGCGACTTGCTTGAAGCGTTCGAGCATCAGCTGGATCTCGGTGCCCAGCCCTTGCACGCCGAACGACAGCTTGCCGGGATTTTTCTTGGCGTAATCGACAAACTCATCGACGGTTTTGACGCCGAGCCCGGGCCGGACGATGAGCACCACGGGCTGGAACATACCGGTCGCCACCGGCCGGAACGCCGACTCCGGGTCGTAGTTGAGCTTCGGAGGGAAAAACTGCGCCACCGCGATCGGTCCGGGGTTGGTGAATAGGAGCGTGTAGCCATCGGGCGAGGATTTCGCCACGGTCGCTGCGCCAAGCCGCTGGCCGGCGCCTGGGAGGTTGTCGATGATGAAGGTTCCGCCGAGCGCTTTCTCTGCGGCGGCCGCCGTGATCCTCGCCGCGCTGTCGAGGCCCGAGCCCGCGCTCACCGGCGCGACGACGTGGATCGGCCGGTCCGGATAATCGCGCGCGTCTTGAGCTTGGGCCTGCCCCGCCAGCAGCGCGAGCGCGGCGCACAATGCGATTCTCGATAGACCCATGGCTGGTTCCTCCCCAGAGCGATTTTCTGGCGCCGACGCCGCATCGTCGCCGATCGCGTTCATCGACGACACATCTTCTTCAAAGGAATTTGTCACGCAAGAGATTAGCGATCAAAGCGTCTTGGGATATATTGCGCCCAAATCGATGCCCGCGTGGGCTTCGCGGCCTTTGGGAGGGAAGCGCATGACATCCGGCAAATCACCTGACGCCCAGGTCGCCTTTGTTCATGTCGACGATGTCGAAATGGAAACGGCCATGCGTGGCCGCGCCAGCGATATTCTGCGCAAGCGCATGCCGCTGGAGACGGGCGTGCGCGGGCTCGGCATGGAATTCACCTGCAACTTCATCAAAGAGGGATATCGGACGCCGCGCCATCGGCACAATTTCGATCAGATTCGCTACACGCTCGAAGGCGTCCACAATACCGGCGTCGCGGATATGGAGGCCGGCGACTGCGGCTACTTTCCGGAGGGCGCTTATTACGGCCCGCAGGAGCAGAAGGGCGACACCACTCTCCTGTTGCTCCAATTCCAGGGCGCGAACGGCGAACCCTTTTTGGGAAACGAGGAGGTCAACGCCGCCTACAAGGATCTGATCGAGGCCGGCGCCGAGTTTCACGACGGCATCTGCACGCTCCGCAAGCCGGACGGATCGAAGATCAACAAGGACTCCTTCAAAGCGATCTTCGAGAAGAATACAGGCCGCGAGCTGGAATATCCCCGCCCCCGCTATAACGAGCCGGTCATCATGAAGCCGGATCGTTATCATTGGATCGCCGATCGTCGGCAGCCTGGTATGCGCGTCAAGCACCTCGGAACCTTCACCGAACTCAGGACCGCCGTCAGTCTCGTCGATTTGCCTGCCGGCTCGACTATGGGCGAAACGACTCAGGAAGACGCCGAGATCCGTTTCCTTTTGAGGGGAAGCGTCGTTTATGAAAACACGCCGTGTCGGGAACAGACCTATTTCTATATGCCGCCCGGCGCTGCGGTCGGCGCCATGCATTCGCCGACGGGAGCCACGTTTCTGACCATCTCGCTTCCGTTGATAGACTATTGGCGAGACCGTCTCTCGCATTGAGCGGGGTCTACGCGCGCGCCCACAACGCGTCGGACGCCATGCTCGCGCCGGTCGAAAGCGCCTTCAGCTTCGCCCAAACGACCGAGGGGAACACCTGCGGCGTCTGCGTCGCAAAGGTGCCGAACCCGCAATCGACGCCGGCGATCACGCGGTCGCGGCCGACGGCGTCGGCGAAGCGCAGAACGCGCTGGGCGACGCCGCGCGGATGCTCGACAAAATTCGTGGTGCTGTCGATGACCCCAGGGATCAGGACCATGTCGTCCGGCAGGCCCGCGCGCTTCCAATCCTCCCATTCATGCTGGTGCCTTGGATTGGCCGCCTCGAACGAGAGCGCGCGCGCCTTGAGCTGACGCAGGTGCGGAAACAAGTCTCGCGCGTCCATGTCGCGCGCATGCGGCCCCGCGTGATTGCCCCAGCACAGGTGCACCCGCACGGCCTCGCCGGGGACCGCCTCGAGCGCTTGGTTGAGCGCTTCGATATTGCGCGCGATCGTGCGGTGCGCATCGCCGGGCTCTGCGCCGTAATTCATGTGCGGCGCGAGCGCGAGATCGGGACAATCGACTTGCAGCGTCAGGCCCGCCGCGTGGATGGCGGCGTACTCGGTCTTCATCGCCTCCGCGAGCGCGAAGACATAATCGTCCTCGGTGGAATAGTAGCTCGATCGCGAGGCGAACATCGCGATGACCCCCGGCGAGGCCGCGGTCATGAAGCAGGACGAAGCCTTCGCCGATGCGGCGGCCGCCTTGAGACAGGCGATCTCGGCGTTCACGGGCGCGAGATCGCGATAGGCGAGAGGCCCGACGCAGACCGGCGGGGCCGCCGAGGTCGGTCCGGACCCCGCTTGCGCCACGAAGGCGGCATAGTCGGGAAAATCCGGATCCACGGTCTGGAGTGTTTGAAACCGCCGCAGCAGGCGCCCCTTCGTGTCCGCGTCGGCGGCGGGCGCGAGCCCTTCAAGCCGGTCCTGGACGTAATAGGAATACGAAACCTTCGCCATTTCGCCGTCGGAGACGATATCGACGCCCGCGGCGACCTGCTGCGCAACCGCCGTCTCGACGGCTCTGCGCACCGCCTCCTCCAGGCGGTCCCGGTCGTAGGATCCGCCGGCATGGCGCGCGCGGAGAATGTCGACGAGGTCCGCTGGACGCGGCAAGCTGCCGACATGGGTCGTCAGAATGCGGTCCGCAGCCATGGTTTCCTCCGTCGATCGTTGCTATCGCCTCGCGCTCGTCGCCCGGTCCGGCTAGTTGCGCGCCTTGTCGACCAGCTTGTTCTTGCCGATCCAGGGCATCATCTCGCGCAGCCGCGCGCCGACCTCTTCGATCGGATGCGCAGCGACCGCCGCGCGCGTCGCCTTGAACGAGGTCTGGTTAACTTTGTTCTCGAGCATCCAGTCGCGCGTGAAGCGGCCCGACTGAATGTCGGCCAGCACGCGCTTCATCTCGGCCTTGGTGTCCTTGGTGATGATGCGCGGCCCGGTGACATATTCGCCGAACTCGGCCGTGTTGGAGATCGAGTAGTTCATGTTGGCGATGCCGCCCTCGTAGATCAGGTCGACGATCAGCTTCACCTCGTGCAGGCACTCGAAATAGGCCATCTCCGGCGCATAGCCCGCTTCCGTCAGCGTCTCGAAGCCGGCGCGGATCAACTCGACCAGGCCGCCGCAAAGCACCGCCTGCTCGCCGAAAAGGTCGGTCTCGCATTCCTCGCGGAACGTCGTCTCGATCACGCCCGCGCGGCCGCCGCCGATCGCCGACGCGTAGGAGAGGCCGATGTCATGCGCATTGCCCGAGGCGTCCTGATGGATGGCGACGAGGCATGGCACGCCGCCGCCCTTGAGGTATTCGGAACGCACGGTGTGGCCGGGACCCTTCGGCGCCACCATCAGCACATCGATGTCGGCGCGCGGCTCGATGAGGTTGAAATGCACGTTGAGCCCGTGCGCGAACAGCAGCGCCGCGCCGGGGCGGATCTGCGACGCGATATGCTCGCGATAGATATCGCCCTGCAACTCGTCGGGCGTGAGCATCATCAGCACGTCGGCCCATTTCGCCGCTTCGGCGACATCGAGCACCTTCAGCCCCTCGCCTTCCGCCTTCTTGGCCGAGGTCGATCCCTTGCGCAAAGCGACCGCGATATCCTTCACGCCGGAATCGCGCATGTTGAGCACGTGCGCGTGACCTTGCGAGCCATAGCCCACGACCGCGACCTTCTTGGCCTTGATGAGATTGATGTCGGCGTCGCGATCGTAATAAACACGCATGAGAGCAACCTTTTCAGATGTCGGAACGCTTCTAAGCGTCGCCGGAAAGTCCGTCAAACCCTCGCGTTCGGCCTGCAAATCTCGTTTACATCCCCTCCGCGCCGCGCGTGATGGCGGCGACGCCGGTGCGCGAAAATTCCACGAGACCGATGGGGCGCATTAGATCGACGAAGTCGTCGATCTTTCCGGGCCCGCCGGTGAGTTCGAAGATGAAGCTCTCGATTGTCGCGTCCATCACGCGGGCCTTGAAGGCTTCGGCGAGCCGTAGCGCCTCCATGCGATCTTCGCCCTTGCCGCGCACCTTCACCATCGCGAGTTCGCGCTCGATGGCGCGTCCGCGCACCGTGAGATCGGTCACGGCGTGGATCGGCACGAGGCGTTCGAGCTGATGCAAAATCTGGTCGATCGCCTCGGGCGGACCGGACGTGACGATGGTGATGCGCGACAGTTGCTGGCCGTGCGCCACCTCCGCGACGGTGAGACTCTCGATGTTGTAGCCGCGCCCGGAGAAGAGCCCGACGACGCGCGCCAGAACGCCCGGCTCGTTATCGACGAGCGCGCTCAAGGTGTGACGCTCGATGTTGGACTTGCCGATCGCCGACGAATAGGGCGAGGGCGGAAGATCGGCGGGGATGGGCGTCGGAGCGTTCATGGCGGCGGCTTTCGTGCGGGAAGCGAAGCGGGCGGGAACTCGCGTCAGACAAGCATCTTGCCCTTTTCGTCGATGACCGAACCCATCTCCAATCCGGCGTCGTCGCCGAGATCGGCGAGCAGCATGTCGTTGTGCGCCTTACCCGACGGGATCATCGGGAAGCAGTTCTCCTCCTTCTCGACCAGGCAATCGAGGATCACGGCGTTCGGCGTGTCGATCATTTCGAGGATCGCGCGGTCGAGATCGCGCGGGTCCGAACAACGAACGCCATGCGCGCCGTAAGCCTCCGCAAGCTTGACGAAGTCCGGCAGCGCGGCAGTGTAGCTCTCCGCATAGCGGCCGCCATGCAGCAGTTCCTGCCACTGGCGCACCATGCCCATATACTGATTGTTCAGCACGAAAACCTTGATCGGCGTCCGATACTGCTTGGCCGTCGACATTTCCTGCATGTTCATCAGCACCGAGGCCTCGCCGGCGATATCGATGACGAGCGATTCGGGATGAGCGATCTGCGTCCCGATGGCGGCCGGCAGACCGTAGCCCATCGTGCCGAGGCCGCCCGACGTCATCCAGCGGTTCGGCTCTTCGAAGCGATAGTGCTGCGCCGCCCACATCTGATGCTGGCCGACCTCCGTCGTGATGTAGCAGTCGCGGCCTTTCGTCAGCTCGAACAGCCGTTGGATCGCGTGTTGCGGCTTGATCGTGGTCTTCGACGGACGGTAGGCGAGCGACTTGCGCGCGCGCCAATGGTCGATCTCCTTCCACCACGCCGACAGCGCCGCGCGATCGGGCTTCGCGCCGCTGGCGCGCCAGGCCTGCTTCATGTCTTCGAGCACGTTGCCCACATCGCCGACGATCGGCAGATCGACGCGCACGTTCTTGTTGATCGAAGAGGGATCGATGTCGATGTGGACCTTCTTCGAATCCGGGGAGAAGGCGTCGAGGCGGCCTGTGATGCGATCGTCGAACCGGGCGCCGACGCAGATCATGAGGTCGCAACCGTGCATCGCGTTGTTCGCCTCGAACGTGCCGTGCATGCCGAGCATGCCGAGCCAGTTCCTGCCCGAAGCTGGGTAGGCGCCGAGCCCCATCAACGTGGAGGTGATGGGGAAATTCGTGAGTTCGACCATCTCGCGCAGGAGCGCCGAGGCGGGCTTGCCCGAATTGATGACGCCGCCGCCCGTATAGAAAACCGGCTTCTTCGCCGCCGCCATCATCGCGACGGCGCGTTCGATCTTGTCGGGATCGCCCTTCACCTTCGGCCGATAGGTCTTATGGCCGGCGGTCTGCGGTTTCTCGTAGACGCCGGTCGCGAACTGCACGTCCTTCGGCAGATCGACGACGACGGGCCCCGGCCGGCCGGTCGAGGCGACATAGAAGGCCTCGTGCAGGATTCGCGGCAGGTCCTCGACCGAACGCACCAGATAATTGTGCTTGGTGCAATGGCGGGTGATGCCGACCGTGTCGCACTCCTGGAAGGCGTCGGAGCCGATGAGATGGGTCGGCACCTGGCCGGTCAGGCAGACGAGCGGAATGGAGTCCATGAGCGCATCGGTGAGGCCTGTGACGGCGTTGGTCGCGCCGGGGCCCGAGGTCACCAGGAGCACCCCCACCTTGCCGGTCGAGCGGGCGTAACCCTCCGCGGCGTGCGCCGCGCCCTGTTCGTGCCGCACGAGCACATGACGCACGAAGTTCTGGTGAAAGATCGCGTCGTAGATCGGCAGAACGGCGCCGCCGGGATAGCCGAACACCGTGTCGACGCCCTGGTCCTTGATCGCCTCGACCACCATCTCGGCCCCGGTCATCTGCTTCGGCATGTGCGTCTCCGTCGGCTGCACGCGAGGAATTCAGGCAATAAAAAAGGCCCGCGAGGGGCCTGGGATAGCGCCGTTGGCGGGAAAGCGAGCTAGGCTCGTCCCGTCTCAGGCGCTCGAAATACGATAAGGATGCGGCGCATGATTGTCTCCAAATCACCGTCACAGATAGCCGAGCCATGCGCGCGGGTCAAGGCGTTTTGGCCGCCGGTCGTGTGTCGGTTTGAATCCCGCGGATATTCAATTGGGCTTGATCGGTCCTGCCGTGGTGACGCGAGGAGCCTGGTAGCTCAGGCTCGCGTGTTGAGCGCTTGGATGCCTCACCTTCGACGCGTGTCCGCTCTCGCGCATCCGCCGATCAGCTTCCTCCCAAGAAGGCAGGGCCTCGTCCGGCTGCTCCCAATGCACGACCGACGCCTCATCGCACCAATCCATGAGGTATGGCATCGTCGCCTTATGAGAGCCCGTCGTCATATAGCGCCGCATGCTTGCTTGGCTGTCCCAAGCCGTCATCGTCCAAAACGTCCAGGCGCGATCTGCTAGGAGCGATCCGCCCTGAAACCCACTCGCGCCTTTCACCTGCCGCCGCGTTCGCAAGATATTGAGCGCGAAGGACGGCAAGAAACGAAGCGCCCGAATCCTCAGACGGGTGATACTTATAAATGGCATCGACCTTCCCCCGTTAAGCAGCCGCGCTGGGCTTATACAAACTGAGACACGATCCAGCGCCCTCATTGCGCGATCAGCAGAAACGGACCGTCCATCGCGCGCGTCATCGCTGAGCTTCGCGGCCCCAGGAACTTGCGCTCGCCGACGCGGAACACCGCCCCGAAGATCACGAGGTCGTAGCCGCCGTTCGCCACCGCGTGGCGGATCGCCTCCTCGGGCCGCGCGTCCGTGGCGCTGATCGCGCGCACGGGGACGTCGTTGCGCCGCCCGAGGAGGCGCGCGTCGGCGAGGACCGACATGCCGAAGCGCCGGCCGCGGCTGCGCAGCAGGTTCACGTCCTCGTCCGGTTCGAAGACATAGAAGACGGTGAGCGAGCCCCCGGTCGCCTTGGCGAGCGCGAGCGCCACCTCGGTCGCCAGGCGCGCATGCGGCGCGCCGCCCGTCGGAACGAGAATGCGCAACGGGCGCCCCGCCGCCGCATCGAAGCGTTCGCCGTTCATGGCGATGGCGACGGGTCCGTTGAACGCGTCGATCAAAGCCTGCAAACGCTGGTCGAACCGGTGCGCCAGATCGCGCGTCGGCTGCTCCACGCCGGCGAACGCGATGCTGTAGCCTTTCGTCGCCTCCTTCGCGATCGCGTCGGCCGAGTCCGTCGCCTTCGTCTGCACCAGGTCGTTCAATTTGATGGGCGGCGTGTCGTCGGTCGCATCCTTGCGATCGGCGGGCGCGCGCGCAATGGCGGCTTTCGCAGCCTCCAAGATGGCGTCGCGCTCATGTCCCCGCGTCTTCGGTCCGTCGTCGATGTTGATCCCCATCAGCGTCGTCAGCACCTGGCGGCCGCCGGCGAAGGCACCGGCGATGCGCGCCGCAAGCCGCGCATTGGCGCTGTCGTCGAGACAGACGAGCGCCCGCTCCATCTTGGGCACCGACTCGCTTTCTTCCGCCACCTCCTTTTCAAGACGCTTCTGCTCCTCGTCGTTGGGGGTCACGCGCACCAGCATCCAGCGCAGCGTCGGCGGCATCGCCATCGTCGTCACGACGGCCATGGCGACGATCATCGTATAGATCTGGCTGCTGATCGCGCCCATGCTCAGGCCGATCGTGGCGACGATGACCTCCGTCGAGCCGCGCGCGTTGAGGCCCGTCGCCAAGGCCGCCGACTCCCGCAAGGATAGCCCGGCGATTAGGCCGCCGAGCCCCGCGCCCAAAAACTTGCCGAACGTCGCAATGGCGATGATCGCCAGGAGAAAGCCGAGAAGCGTCGTGTTGGCGAGCGTCGAGAGATCGAGGCCCAAGCCCGCTACCGCGAAGAAGATCGGGCTGAAGAAGGCGAGAATGAAGCCGCGCAACTCACGCTCGATGTGATCGGTCAGAATCGGAGACTGGCCGATCAGCAGGCCGGCGACGAAGGCGCCCAACTCGGTCTGCACGCCAAGGAGATCGGTCGTCACCGCCATCAGCAGCATGATGATGAGGATCGCGGTGATGACCGGCACTTCGATCGTCATGTAGTCGTTGGCCATGCGGATCGCCCGCGCCACCAGTCCGCGCCCGACGGTCAGGCTGACCGCAAGGAACAGCAGCGCGCCGCCGAGGCTGACGCCGACCGTCTTGAAGTCGACGGCGTGATGGGCGGCGATGCCCGCGATCACCGCGATCAGCACCCAGGCGATGGTGTCGTCGAGGATCGCGGTCGCAAGGATCAGTTGGCCGATGTCGCGGCGGATCGCGCCGACGTCGATCAGCACCATGGCGACGATCTTGACCGACGACACCGACAGCGCCACGCCGAGGAACAAGGCCGAGACAAGCGTCTGGTTGTTGGGGATCAGGTTGGCGGGAAGCGCGTAGGTGACCGCGACGCCGCAGGCAAAGGGCACCGCAACGCCGACCAGCGACGTCGAGATCACCGCGCGGCGCTTGCGATTGACGAGGGCGAGATTGGTTTCCATGCCGGTCAGGAGCAGCAGCATCAGGATACCGACCTGCGACAGCGCGTCGATCATCGCTTTCAGCGTCGGCGTGCCGGCGAAGATCGCATGATGCGCGCCGGGCGCGATAACGCCGAAGACGGAGGGTCCGAGCGCCACGCCCGCCAGCAATTGGCCGAAAATGGCGGGTTGCCCGATGCGGTTCAGACCTTCGCCAAGGAGCCGGCCGCAAAGAAGCAGCAGAGCGAGTTCGGCGAGGAATTGCGCGAGCGTGTGTTCCGTACCCATAGGTCTCCAGGCGATGCGATCACGGCGCGCGCATTCGCAGCGGCAGGCCTAAGCTCGGCGAAAACGGTTGAGCCGGGGCTTTTGATCCGGCCCGGCGCGAACCTGATGGAGCGATTTCGGGGGGCGAAGAGTTCGGCGATGAATAATGTTTCCCATTGAGCGCTTGGCCTCGATCGGCATAATGGAGCGCGCGTTGGGGGGCGCGTTGATGACGATGACGCGGGCGACGACGAAAAGGAAGCCGGCGACGCCCAGCATGAAAGACGCGCCCTGCCCCGTGTCGCTCGGGCCGCTCAAATCCTCGATCGGCTATACGTTGCGGCGGGCGCAAATCGCCGTCGCCGCCGATTTGCTGGCGCGCATGGATGGCGTCGGGCTGCGGCCGACGCAATTCAGCACATTGCTAGTCGTCTGCGAAACGCCCGGCCTCAAGCAGAGCCTCGTGGCGGACGCGCTCGGCATCCAGCGCGCCAGTTTCGTCGCGCTCGTCGACGACCTGCAAAAGAAGGGATGGCTCGACCGGCGCATCGTCGATCGAAAATCCTACGCGCTGCATCTCACCTCCGCAGGTGAAGCGAAACTTGCCGAGGCGATGGCGCTGCATGAGGCGGCAGAGCGGCGCATCGGCAAGCTCTTGGGCCCGCGCGGATGCGCGCAGCTCCTCAGCCACCTGCAAAGCATCGCCGCCGAATTGCCGATGACGGCGGCGGCGGATGCCTGATCGCGCGGAGCCGCGGCCGCGCGTCGTGATCGTTGCGGCGGTGGCGCGCAATGGCGCGATCGGCGCGCACGATCGCCTGCCCTGGCGGCTGCGCGCCGACCTGCGCCGCTACCGCGCGATCACCATGGGCAAGCCGATGATCATGGGCCGCAAGACGTTTCAGTCGATCGGCAAGCCGCTGGACGGCCGCGAGACCATCGTGCTGACCCGCGACCCCGGTTTCGCCGCGGAGGGCGCGTTCGTGGCGCGCGACCCCGCCGCCGCGCTCGCTCTCGGCGGCCAACGCGCCGCCGCTCTGGGAGCGGACGAAATCGTCGTTGCCGGCGGCGGCGAAGTCTACGCGCTGACGCTCGCGCGCGCCGACGTCTTGCGCCTGACGGAAGTTGACCTCGCGCCCGCAGCGGACGCTTATTTCCCCGCGATCGATCCGGCGGCGTGGCGAGAAGCGTCTCGCGAGAGCCGCCCGGCCGACGCAGAAAACGAAGCCGCCTTCGCCTTTGTCGACTATGTGCGACGCGCCGATAGCCGATCGTTTGGTTGAATTGCTACGGTTCCATGCTTAGGTGGGTTCGGTCGGACGAAGGAAATTGAATGCCCTGGAGCAATCAAGGCGGCCCCTGGAAGCCCAATCCCCAGGGGCCGTGGGGTCAGGGCCCAAGCGGGCGCCATAACGCGCCCGACATCGAAGATCTCATTCGCCGGGGCCAGGAGCGCTTGCGTCGCTTGTCGCCGGGCGGCTTCGGCGGCGGCTGGATCGGGCTCATCGTCGTCGTCGTCGTGGCGCTTTGGGCGCTGAGCGGCTTCTACACGGTGCAGCCCAACGAAGTCGCGCTGAACATGGTGTTCGGCCGCTATACGGGCAAATCGGCGTCCGGCCTGAACTACAACTGGCCCTACCCGATCGGCGCCGTCACGAAACTGCGCGTGACCGACCGCAATACGACGAGCATCGGCTTCACGACCGGGTTCGACCCGCGCGCCGGCGTGCAGACGCATGTCGATCGCCCCGAAGAGAGCCTGATGCTCACCGGCGACGAGAACATTGCCGACGTGAAATTTGTCGTCATCTGGCAGATCGATCCGAGTCATCCCGAGGATTACGCCTTCAACGTGCGCCGCCCCGACGGCACCGTCAAAGCCGTCGCCGAAAGCGCCATGCGCGAGATCGTCGGCCGCACGGAAATCCAGCGCATCCTCACCGCCGAGCGCAAGGTGATCGAGCCGGCCGTGCAGGACCTCATGCAGAAGGTGCTCAACGATTACAAAGCCGGCGTGCAGATCGTCCAGGTGCAGTTGCAGTCGGTCGATCCGCCCGAACAGGTGATCGCAGCCTTCCGCGACGTGACGGCGGCGCAGCAGGATCTCGACCGCATGCGCAACGAGGCGGAAGCCTACGCCAACCGCGTCGTGCCGGAAGCGCGCGGCCAGGCCGCCCGTATCCTTCAGGAGGCGCAGGCTTACCGCGAACAGACCGTCGCGGAGGCCAAGGGCCAGGCGGCGCGCTTCGATCAGGTCTATGCGCAATACCAAAAGGCGCCAGACGTGACGCGCGAGCGCCTGTACCTCGAGACGATGGAGCGCGTGCTCGGCGGCATGAACAAGGTGATCGTCGATCAGCCGAACGGCCAGGGCGTCACGCCCTATCTGCCGCTCGGCGCGCTCGATCCGCTGAAGCCGCCGCCCCCGGCGAAGCAGCAGAATCAGACGGGAGCCGCGCGATGAAGACGCCGCTTTCCTCCGTCGCTTTGCTCGTCGCCATCCTGGTCGTCATCTTCGCCGCTCTGGGCTCGGCCTATACGATCGCGCAGACCGAACAGGCGCTCGTGTTGCGCTTCGGCGAACCGGCGCCCGGCCGCTCGCTGGTGACCGATCCCGGGTTGCATTTCAAGCTGCCCTTCGTCGACACGGTCGTCTATATCGATAATCGGATCCTCGATCTCGAAACGCCGAAGCAGGAGGTGCTCGCCTCCGACAACAACCGGATCGAGGTCGACGCCTTCCTGCGTTACCGCATCGTCAATCCGTTGCGGTTCTACCAGCAGGTGCGCACCACCGAGGGCGCCGAGAGCGCGCTGTCCAACGTGCTCAACTCCGCCGTGCGCCGCGTGCTCGGCGAGGCGAACATGACGCAGATTGTGCGCGATCAGCGCGCCCAGTTGATGATCAAAATCCGCGACCAAGTCGAGCAGGAGGGCGCGAAGTTCGGCGTCTCGATCGTCGATGTGCGCATTCGCCGCGCAGATCTGCCGCGGCAGATTTCGGAGAAGGTGTTCAGCCGCATGCAGACCGAGCGCGCGAGAGAGGCCGCGGAATTCCGCGCGCAAGGCTCGGAGCAGGCGCAAAAGATCACCGCCAAGGCCGATCGCGACGTCGTCGTGCTGCGCGCGCAAGCGCAGCAGGAGGCCGACCGCCTGCGCGGCGAAGGCGAGGCGGAGCGCAGCAAGATCGCCGCGGACGCCTATGGCAAGGACCCGCAGTTCTTCGCCTTCTGGCGGTCCATGCAGGCCTACGAAACCGGCATGAAGGCGGACGACACGCGGATGATCCTCAGTCCGACCTCGGACTTCTTCCGCTATTTCGGCGCGCCGGGCGGCGCGGCTCCAGCTTCCCCGAAGTAGGCCGCTGACGTAAGATCGGCGCAGCCGCGTCGACGCGGCCGCGTTTCCGCCCCAATCCGTTGCTGGAAAGACAGGCCGCCCGGCCTTTGCGGGCGCGTTCAGGAGATCATCGATGCGCCGCGCCGCCCAGACCGCCACCGTCTCGTCCCGCGCGCGCAGCCTCGCCGCCGCGCTCGCTCTCGCGACGATCGCCCTTCCGGCGCTGTCGTTGGCGAACGCGCCCCCGGCTTTCGCCAAAGGCCCCGACTCGCTCGCCGACCTCGCCGCCACCGTCAGCGACGCGGTCGTGAACATCTCGGCCGCGCAAACGGTCGAGGACACGAGGAGCGCGATGCCGAACCTGCCGCAGGGCACGCCGTTCGACGACCTCTTCGAAGATTACTTCCGCCGCCGCCAGCAGGGCGAAGGGGGCGGCGCGCCCGCGCCTCGCCAACGCCGCTCCAATTCGCTCGGATCCGGCTTCGTGATCGACCCGTCGGGCGTCATCGTCACCAACAATCATGTCATCGCCGACGCCAACGAGATCACGGTGATCTTCACCGACGGACAGAAGCTGAAAGCGGAGGTCCTCGGCAAAGACACGAAGGTCGACGTCGCCGTTCTTCGGGTCAAGCCGGACAAGCCGCTGAAGGCCGTCAAATTCGGCGACAGCGACAAGTCCCGCGTCGGCGATTGGGTGCTGGCGGTGGGCAACCCCTTCGGTCTGGGCGGGACGGTCACGGCCGGCATCGTGTCGGCGCGCAACCGCAACATCGAGAGCGGCCCCTACGACAATTACATCCAGACCGACGCGTCCATCAATAAAGGCAATTCCGGCGGCCCGCTGTTCAACATGGACGGCGAGGTGATCGGCATCAACACGGCGATCCTGTCGCCCTCCGGCGGCTCGGTCGGCATCGGCTTTGCGACGCCCGCCACCACGGTCGTGCCCGTCATCGGCCAGTTGCGCGATTTCGGCGAGACGCGTCGAGGCTGGCTCGGCGTGCGCATCCAGAACGTCGACGATCAGACGGCTGAGAGCCTCGATCTCGGCAAGCCGCGCGGCGCGCTGGTCGCGGGCGTCGACGACAAAGGTCCGGCCAAGCCGGCGGGCATCAAGAACGGCGACGTGATCGTCAAGTTCGATGGCAAGGACATCAAGGACTCGCGCGATCTGCCGAAGATCGTCGCGCAGACGGCGGTGGGCAAGGACGTCGTCGTCACCGTCATCCGCGACGGCAAGGAGACGAACTTGCATGTCGCGCTCGGTCGCCTCGAAGAGAACGACAAGCAGGCGTCGCTCGAGGACCGCGACGGCAAGAACGGCCGCACGACGCCGAAAAGCGCCGTGCAGAAGGCGCTCGGAATGGAATTCGCGGCGCTCTCCGCGGAGACGCGCAAGAAATACGGCATCAAGGACGGCGCGGAGGGCGTGCTGATCGTCAACGTCGATCCGAACTCCTCCGCCGCCGAGCGGCGCGTCAATTCCGGCGATCGCATCCTGGAAATCAACCAAGAGCCCGTGAGCACCCCGGACGACGTGACGAAGAAACTGAAAGCGCTGAAGGACCAGGGCCGGAAGTCGGCGCTCGTCTTCGTCGCCTCCCCCAGCGACGACAAGCGCTTCGTGCCGCTGCCGATCGATTGAGGACGGCTGCGCCACGGCGAAACCGTCACTCGACGAACTCGCGCCGGGCGTAGCCTTGCGCGAAGAGAAGCGCCGTCAAATCGTTGTAATCGACGCGCGCCGCGGCGCCCGCCGCAACCGCGGGCTTCGCACGGAAGGCGACGCCGAGGCCGGCTTCGCGGATCATCGCGAGGTCGTTGGCGCCGTCGCCGACCGCCATCGTCTCTTCCTTGACGAGGCGATAGGCGGCGCGCAGATCGACGAGCGTCTCGAACTTCGCTTCGCGTCCGAGAATGGGTTCCGCGACGTGGCCGGTGAAGCGGCCATCTTCGATCAACAGCGTGTTCGCGCGCTGCAGATCGAAGCCGATGCGCGCGGCGATCGCCTCGGTGAACGGCGTGAAGCCGCCCGAGACCAGCGCGGCGGAGGCCCCATGCGCGCGCATCGTGCGCACCAGCGTGCGGCCGCCCGGCGTCAGCGTGATGCGTTCGGCCAGCACGGTATCGACGACCCTGGCGTCGAGTCCTGCGAGCAAGGCGACGCGGGCGCGCAGGGAAGATTCGAATTCGAGCGCGCCGCGCATCGTGGCATCGGTGATGGCGGCGACCTCGGCCTTGCGGCCGACGAAGTCGGCGAGCTCGTCGAGACATTCCTGTCCGATCATGGTCGAATCCATGTCGGCGAGGAGCAGCCGCTTGCGTCGGAAGGCGACGGGCTGCACGAAGAGATCGATCGGCGCGTCCCCAAGATCGATCCGCAACGTGTCCGCCAAGCGCTTTGCGTTGAGACCGGCCTCCGGCGCAAACGCGATGTCGGCGGCGAAGCCGCGGTCGAGCCAGACGGGCGCCCGCGCGCCGGGCAGGTGATCGGCGAGATCGCGCAGGAGAGCGTCCGTCAGCGCGCTTGGCTGAGCGGCGCCGGAGACGAGCGTCAGGACATGGGTCATCGGATTGGGCAAGAGACTCGCCTGGGATGCGGCCGCGCATGAGCGATCGACGGCCCTCGGCGGTCCTTATCGCGGGGCCGACGGCGAGCGGCAAGTCCGCAGTCGCCATCGCGGCGGCGCGCCGCCTGAACGGAGTCGCGATCAACGCCGATTCGATGCAGGTCTACGCCGATCTGCGCATTCTCACCGCGCGGCCGACGGTCGCAGATCAGGCGGGCGTTCCGCATATTCTGTTCGGTCACGTCGACGCGGCGACGAATTACTCCGTCGGCCGCTACATCGAGGACGCCGCGCGCGCGCTGGAGGATGCGCGGGCCGGCGGCCGTACGCCGATCTTCGTCGGGGGCACTGGCCTCTATTTCAAGGCGCTCGTCCAAGGCCTTTCCGCCATACCCGCCGTCCCCCCCGGCACGCGAGCCCGCCTGCGCGCCTGGGCAGAGGGACGCACGAGCCAAAACCTGCACGACGAGCTTGCGTCGCGCGACCCGCCGATGGCGGCGCGCCTGCGGCCGAGCGACCCCCAGCGGATTCTGCGCGCGCTCGAAGTTCTCGACGCGACGGGCCAAAGCCTCGCGACGTTTCAGGGCGCCCGCGCGCCTCCGCTGCTCGACATCGGCGCCTGCGCCGCCCTTTTCGTTGCGCCCGAACCCGCCGCGTCGCGCGCGCGCATCGACGCGCGCTTCGACGCCATGATGGAAGCCGGCGCGCTCGATGAGGTCGTGGCGCTCGCCGCGCGGAACCTCGATCCAGCTCTGCCGGCGATGCGGGCGCATGGCGCGCCAGGCCTCATCGCGTATGTGCGCGGCGAGATCGACCTCGATGACGCGATCGCGCGCGGCAAGGCGGATACGCGGCGTTACGCCAAACGCCAGCGCACCTTCGCGCGCCATCAATTGCCGATGTTTCGTTGGACGCCGCCGGAAGCCGCGTTGGCCGCGCTCCAAGCCGGCGACGTCTTCGGCTCAGCGGGATGACGCGGCGCGGCGGCCCCAGCACGCCAGAATGATCGGCGAGAAGGCCGCCCAGCCGGGATTTACGAAGAGTTCGAGCATCCTGTCGATCTCGGCGGGACGCAGCCGGTCGGGTCCTTCGAGCTTCGCGCGCACCTGGCGCATCGAGAGATCGAACCAGCGCGCGCCCGGCGATCCGCCCTCCATCACGAACACGCGGCCTTCGTTGGCGAGATCGACGAGACCGGCCTCGCGCATCAGGCGGGGCAATTGGCGGCCGTAATCCGCCTTGAGGCCGGCCGCTTCGAACACGCGCAGGCGAACGGCCTGCGAGCGCGTATGTTCGGCCGCGCCAAGGGCGCTGATCGCGATCGCCGACGCGTAGTCGACGGCTTCGACCATAAGCCAGCCGCTCGGCCGCAAGGCGCGCGCAAGCTTGCGCAACACGTCGTCGCGCTGCGGGATGTGTTCGAGGACGAGCCGTGCGTGAACGAGATCGAACGCGCCCTCTTCCAGCGCGTCGGCGACGATGTCGCACCGTCGCGCTTCGACATGCACGGCGCTTGCGCGCGCGACGCAATGGCGGATGTCGAGGTCCGCGGCGACGACATGGCCGGATGGCCCCACTCGGTCGCCGAGCCATGCCGCGATCGAGCCGCCGCCCGCTCCGAGTTCGAAACAGCGCCAGCCTTCGCGCACGCCGATGCGTTGCAGCAAGCCAATCGTGCCGGGATCGAGAAAGTCTTCGATCGCATCGAGCCGAGCGCGCTGGTCGCGCCACGCGTTATCGAGCAGATAGGACGTGTCGGCCATGCCATGCGATCCTCAGGGGAGCGTCGCATTTTGCCGGCCGCGAGCAGGCGCGCCCACCCGTTTTCGGCTTTGCGGTCGGTGCATCAAACGCCGAGATACGTCTCGTGGATGGAGGGTTCGGCGAGCAACTGCGCCGTGGTGCCGGTCCACGCGATCTCGCCTTTTTCGATGACGTAATGGCGGTCGGCGAGTTCGCACAGCGCTTCGAGCTCTTTGTCGATGATCAGGATCGACAGGCCCGTCCGCTTCAGCGCGCCGAGCCGCTTCCAGATCTCGTCGCGAATGACCGGCGCGAGCCCTTCCGTCGCCTCGTCGAGCACCAGCAGCTTCGGGTTCGTCATCAGCGCGCGTCCGATCGCGAGCATCTGCTGCTCGCCGCCGGACAATTGCGTGCCGCTGTTGCGCAGCCGCTCGCCCAGTCGCGGAAAGAACTCGATCACGCGATCGAGCGTCCAGGCCGCGCCGCCGCCGTGCGCGCGATCGATGCCCGCCATGACGAGATTTTCGCGCACGGTGAGGTTGGGGAAGATTTGCCGCCCTTCCGGGACGAGACCGAGCCCCAGGCGCGCGATGCGGTGCGGCGGCGCATTGTCGACGCGCGCGCCCGCGAATGTGATCGCGCCGGCGCGCGCCCGCACGAGCCCCATCAGCGCGCGCACGGTGGTCGTCTTGCCCATGCCGTTGCGGCCGATGAGCGTGACGACCTCGCCTTCGCCGACGCTCAGCGACACGCCGAACAGCACCTGCGCGTGGCCATATCCCGCCTCCACGTCGCGCGCCTCGAGCAGCATCGCTAGCCCTTGTGGCCAAGGTAGGCGGCTTTCACCGCGGGATCGGCGCGGATCGCGGCGGGCGCGCCGGTGGCGATGATCGCGCCGGCCACGAGCACGCTGACGCGATCGGCAAGCGCGAACACCACGTCCATGTCGTGCTCGACGATGAGGATGGCGTAATGCGCCTTAAGGCCCGAGAGGATGCGGGTCATGCGCTGGCCATCCTGCCGGCCCATGCCCGCCATCGGCTCGTCGAGCAGCAGCAGCGACGGCTTCATGGCGAGCGCCATCGCGAGTTCGAGCTGCCGTCGCTCGCCGTGCGACAGGTCTTCGGCGACGATGTCCGCCCGATGCGCCAGACCGATGGTCTCGAGCGCCTCGCGCGCCGGCGCGATAAGCCTGGGGTCTGACGCGGCCGGCGCCCAGAAGCGGAAGCCATGACCCTGCTGCGCCTGCGCCGCGAGCGCCACGTTGGCGAGCGCGGTGAAGTGCGGAAAGATCGAAGTGATCTGGAACGAGCGCGCGATGCCCATGGCGGCGCGTCGATGCGCGGGCTGACGCGTGATGTCTTCGCCCTTGAAGTCGATCACGCCGGCGTCAGGCGTGAGCTCGCCCTGAAGCTGCGCGACCAGCGTCGTCTTGCCGGCGCCGTTCGGTCCGATCAGCGCGTGCGTTTCGCCCGGCAGCACGTCGAGCGACAGGTTGTCGGTCGCGACGATCCCGGCAAAGCGCTTGTCGAGATTGGAGACGGAGAGGATCGGAATCATCGAGGACCGCCCGGCCCGCGCGACGCGCCGACGAGATCGATCAGGCCGCCCTTGAGGAAGACGACGATCAGAATGATGACGATGCCGAAGGGCGCCTGCCAGTATTGCGTCCAGGCCGGCAGGAAGGCTTCGAGCAGCACGAAGACGATCGCGCCAAGCACCGGCCCCCACACCCGGCCCATCCCGCCCAGCACCGCCATGACGATGTAATCGCCCGAGCGCACCCAGGACAGTTCCGCCGGACTGACGAACTGCTGGCTCGTCGCCCACATCGCGCCCGCGAGCCCCGCGGCGGCGCCGGAAGTGGCGAAAGCCGCGAGCTTGTAGCGCAGCGGCGGAATGCCCAGCGCCGCGACGCGCCGCTCGTTCTGCGCCGTCGCCCGCAGGATCGCGCCGAAGCGGCTTTCGACAAGCCGCCCGAAGAACAAGAGTTCGACGGCGAGCACACCAAGCGCCACGTAGAAGAAGGTCGCGCGGCGCGAGATGTCGAACCCGGCGAAGTTGATGTTCGACAGGATCTGCAGCCCGTCCTCGCCGCCGTATTTCTGCAGCGCGATGACGAAGTAATAAAGCATCTGATTGAAGGCGAGCGTGATCATGATGAAATACGCGCCGCTCGTGCGCAGCGAAACGACGCCGGTGATCGCCGCCGCGAGCCCGGCGCAGAGGATCGCGAGCGGGATCGAGATCGCAAGATTGCTCGTGCCCGGAACGACGCCGAGGAGCAACGATCCGTCGTAATCGTGGAAGGAGAGAATGGCGACCGTGTAGGCGCCGACGCCCGCGAGGCCGGCGTGCATCAGGCTGACCTGGCCGCCGAAACCGAGCACGAAGTTCAGCGCGACCGCCGCCATCGAGAAGACGACGGCGCGCGTGAAGAGGCGGATGAGGAACGGATTGTCGAGCGCGACCGACAGCGTGGGCACGAGAGCCAGCAGGACGAGAACGACGAGGATCGGCCACGCGCGGCGCAGCGCGAGGAGCCGCGACGCCGGCTCGGGCGCGGGCGCGAGGCGCGTGTCCAACTCAAGCATGGACGGGGAACAATCCTTTCGGCCGCCAGGCGAGGATCGCCGCCATGAGCATGAAGATCACCATGCTGCCGAGCGCCGGCGGCAGCAGCACGCGGCCGAAGGTGTCGCCGACGCCGATGATGAGCGCCGCGACGAAAGCGCCGCGCACCGAACCGATGCCGCCGATCACCGTGACGACGAGCGCGAGGACGAGGATGGGCTCGCCCATGCCGACCTGCACCGCCGTGATCGGACCCGCCATCATGCCGGCGAGTCCTGCAAGCGCCGCGCCAGCCGCGAAGACCAACGAAAAGACGAGCTGCACGTCGACGCCGAGCGCCGACGCCATTGGCCGATTGCTCGCGCCGGCGCGAATCCACATGCCGATCCGCGTATGCGAGACGACGAAATAAAGGCCGATCGCGACCAGCGCGCCGACGACGAGGATCGCCAGCCGGAAGGCCGGATAGTATATGCCCTGAAACAGATAGACGGATCCCGCGAGCGCGTCAGGGGGCGCCAGCGGCACGGGCACCACGCCCCAGACCATCCGCACGAGATCGTTGAAGACGAGGATCAGGCCGAATGTGACGAGCACCTGATCGAGGTGGCCGCGCGCATAAAACCGCCGCAGCACCGCCCATTCGACCAGGAATCCGACGAGCGCCGCGGCCGGCAAGGCCAGCAGAACCGCGAGCACGAAGCTGTGCGTGATCGCGATGAAGCTCGCCGCCAAGAAGGCGCCGGCCATGTAGAGCGAGCCATGCGCCAGGTTGATGAGGTTCATGATGCCGAAGACGAGCGTCAGCCCGGCCGCCATGAGAAACAGCATGACGCCGAGTTGAACGCCGTTCAGCGACTGTTCGATGAAGAGACTGAGGCTCATCGCCGGTGCGTGTCGGCGGACGCGTCGGCGCGCCTCACGATTTCGGCATGGCGCAATCGCCCGCGTAAGCGTCCTTCAAGCCGCTCATGATCTTCTGGCGCAAAGCCGCGACCGGCCGCCCTTTGTCGTCCTTCACGATCTGGGTCAGGTAATAGTCCTGGATCGGAAAGTGGTTCGTATTGAACTTGAAGTCGCCGCGCACGGAGTCGAATTTCACCGTCTCCAGCGCCTTCTGGAACGCCGCCTTGTCTTCGACCTTGCCGCCGATCAAATCAGCTGCCGCCTGGATCAACCGTCCCGTGTCGTAGGACTGCGCGGCGTAGGGCGACGGGATGCGGTTGTACGCCTTTTCGAAATCCACCACGAATGTCTTGCTGGCGGGATTGTCCAGGAACTCGCTCCACATTGCGCCGGCGTACATGCCGAGCGCCGCATCGCCGAGCGCGGGAAGCGTCGTCTGGTCGACCGTGCCCGCGCCGGAATAAAGCGGAATCTGGCTCATCAAACCGGCCTGCGCATATTGCTTGATGAAATTGACGCCCATGCCGCCCGGATAGAAAATCACGACCGCATCGGGCTTGGCGGCGCGGATCTGAGCAATTTCCGCCGAGTAGTCGAGCTGGCCCAGCGTGGTGAAGACTTCGGCGTCGAGCGGCGCCTTGAAGTAGCGCTTGAAGCCCGTGAGCATGTCTTTACCGGCGGGATAATTGGGTCCGAGGAAGTAGACCTTCTTCAAGCCCTTGTCCTTCAGGTACTCGCCGATGCCCTCGAAATTGTTGTCGTTCTGGAAGCCGACCGAGAAGAGATGCGGGTTGCACTGCTTACCGGCCAGCGCCGAGGGGCCGGCGTTGACACTGACGTAGAACGCGCCGGAGTCGAGCACCGGCTTGACGACCGCGAGCAGCACGTTCGAGAAGTTGATGCCGGTGATGATCTGCGCCTTGTCGCTCTCGAGCATCTTGTCGACGACCTGGCGCCCCACATCGGGCTTCAACTGGTCGTCGCCGTAGACGACCTCGACGGGCCGGCCGCCCATCTTGGAGCCGCCGGTCGTCACCGCGAGCTTGAACGCGTCCGCCAAATCGCGGCCGATGACGCCCTCCGGTCCCGACATCGTGGAAACGAAGCCGATCTTCAGCGGGCTCTGCGCGAAGGCCGGAACGGCGGCAAGCGCCATGCAACTGCCGAGCGCCGTCGCGGCCGCCCAACGCAAGGATTGTTTCATGTCACCCTCCCGGAATCCGCTTGCGGTTGCCGGCTGGATTGCGCCAGCCTTCGCGCGAATATTGCAAATTGCAAAGCCGCCGTCATCCGCCCCCGCGCCTGGCGAAAACAACTTTCTGGTAGGGTCAGCCGACGCGCCGCGCCGAGGAGGCCTCAATGCAGGCGCGGCGTGGCGGCCATCCGGCTGCGGTCGGCGGTCTTGATCGTCATGTCGATGCGTTTGCCGTCGCGTCCGATGGTCAGCGGCGCCTCGACGCCCGCCACCCCCAGCGCCCATAGGCGCTTGTAGAACGAGGCGAGATCGACGACCGGCGAACCGGCGATCGAGAGGATCACGTCGCCCGTGCGCAGATCGGCTTTCTTGCCGGGACCCTTGTCGGCGATCCCCATCAGCACGACGCGGTTGTGCGTCTCGGTCGCATAGACGCCGAGCCAGGGCCGCGGCGGCGCCTTCGGCTGGCCCATCGACATCAGATCGTCGGCGACCGCTTTGAACAGGTTGATCGGGACGCACATGTTGATGTTTTCGGTCGCTCCCTTGCCGCTCGATTGCTCGATTTGCAGCGAGCCGACGCCGACAAGCTGACCCTGCGAGTCGATGAGCGCCGCGCCGCCCCAGTTCGGATGCGAGGGAGCGGTGAAAATCGCGTCGTCGACGAGATATTCCCAGTAGCCCGCGAATTGCTGGCGCGCCACCACGTGGGAGGCGACGGAGCGTTTGCGGCCGCCGCCGCCGGCCGTCACGGTGTCTTCGCCGATCAACGCGGTGTCGGAGTCGCCAAGCGGCAGGGGCGGCAGATCGATCCGGCCGAGCGCCCGCACCAGCGCAAAACCAGTGGCGTTGTCGATGCCGACAACGTCGCCGGGGGCGACTTTGCCATCCCCGCTGCGCAGCCAGATCGAACTCGCCTCGTTGACGAGATAGCCGACGGTCAAAACGAGGCCATCGTCGCTGATGAGGACGGCGTTGCCAGCGCGCTCCGTGCCGAGCGTGGCGGCGGAATAAGCCGTCTCCGGCACGACGGAGGAGATTAGAAGGACGCTCGAAAGCGCCCGCTCGAGATCGTACTCGTATTCGTCGGCCTTCGGCTGCTGGGCGCTCGGCGCCTTCCAGTCGCTAAAGGACGACATTCCAAACTCCAAAGTTGCGCCGGACGATGTCGGCCATCATAGCGGCCCGCGCGCCAGCGACAAGCGCGGGGACGCCGCGGTCGAGCTTGGTATGCGCGACCGCTCCATCTTCAAGCGTTATCGTCGCCGGCGTCATTGAGACAGCGGGCGGCCGACGGGTAGGCGAAGGCCTGCCGCTCGGCGTCGAAGATGGCGTCGCGATAAAGTTTGACAACCTCCTGCGCCAATCCGGCCCCCGAATGAAAGCGCCCGTGGATCGGCGCGATGCAGGCTCGCCGCGGACCAGAAAGCATCCGTTGTGGTTGTGCAGCGTCTTGGCGTCGCCATGGACCTCGAGACACGTGCTGAATCAGACGCGCCATCCGCGATCTCGCGCGGCAGCGAAGTTGTTCCGGCAGCGCCGAGATTGCGGGCGGGTCTCATCGCGGCTGTCTCAGGCTCCATTGCAAGCGCCGCATCATGATCGCTCAACGCGCGGCTAAGAGCGAAACTTTCTGCGCGTTCGCCAGGCGAAGCTAGCCGCGGGGGGCTCGCCTGCGCCAGTCGCAAAGAGTGTGGACAAGGCCAGAGGCATCGCATAAAAGCCCCCGCAGTCCGCAGGGCTGAAGCAGAAACCGCCTTCTTGGCGGTTGCGTTTGGCGGGCGGCAGAAAATCGTGGTCGATCCGTCTTCGGTTTGGACGGGCGCATAGCTCAGTTGGTAGAGCAGCTGACTCTTAATCAGCGGGTCCAAGGTTCGAGCCCTTGTGCGCCCACCACCGATTTCAAAGACTTAGCGATCTTGAGCGGCCGGCGCGTCCAGCGGTTTGCAGTTAACGATCGCTACAGCCGAAGGTTGCGTCCGCGAGCGCCAACAATGCTAATGTGCCCAAAACTCAGGAGTGCAGGCATGGCGCGCAAACCGAACTACGACTTCGAACGCCGCGAACGCGAAAAGGCCAAGGCCGCCAAACTGGCCGAACGCGCGAAGGCGAAAGCGGAGAAGCGCAAGACCTCGGACGGGGGAGATGCCCCGACAGACGCCGCCATTCCGGTCGACAAGCTGAACGCCACCAACGACGAGTAGCGCGCCCCGATCCGTCGCCCATTCGTGGCGGTTGCTCGACGCCGCCGGGCTCGACCGCGCCCGGGAGCGCGGCCGCCGCGGTTCATGGCGGCGAAGCCGCGAGTCATGAAGCTTTAACGAAGCGTATTCTAGGCTGTCCAATCGATCCGATTCAAGGACGGCCGTGTCAAAATCTCTCGCATGGCCTGCGGCGCTCTACGTGGCTGCCGCGTTCGCGATGGTCGCCTCGACGGTCCTGCTTGCGATCGACTGGAAACCGGCCTACGCGTAAGCTGCGCTTTTTGATGATCGCGCGGAGACGCGTCAAACGATCGTCACCCGAAACTGGGAGGATCGCCGGGGAGAGGATTGAGAATAGGATCGGCCATGGGCTATTCCATCCATATCCCGGTGTTTCTCGGAACGATCAAGATCAAAAGCGCGTCGCGTCTGCGGCGCGAAGAGCAGGCCCATCTGGTCCCGATGCGACGGATCGGCAATGCTTACGTCGTCTGGTCGCGCCGCAAAAAGCGGAAAGACGCCGCCGCCCCCTTTTATGGCAAGACCGATGATCCGCCCCCGGTCGATCGAGAATAGACCATTTTGACTTTGGCCGACCCTACATGACACGATGATGTTCGCGCCGACGTTGGACGCGGTGCGGCCAGCGGGGCGCGACGTGACGTTTTCCGTTGGCGTCCGGCGCAGCGCAGCCGTGACGATCCGCCGTTCGCGGGAAGCCGAACGGCGCAGGACTTAGACGGAGGGAACGCGCCCTCCTCGCGAGGCGCTGCGGAACACATCGGCAAAGGCCGCGTTTAAACGTCCGTCGTCAGCCGCGTGTTCAGGCGACATCGAACGGAGATCGCCCCATGGCGCAGGAAAAAACCCAGAAACCGTTTTTGACCGACATCAAAACGCTTCGGGATAAGGGCCGCCAACACTTGCAAGCCGGAGCGGTGACGGACGCCTACAAGGGCGACGTGCAAAAGACGATCGAGATTCTTCAGACGGTGCTCGCGACCGAAATTGTCTGCGTGCTTCGCTACACGATGCACGCGATTTCGGCGACCGGCATTTCCTCGGATTCGGTCAAGAAAGAGTTCGCCGAACATGCGCGAGAGGAACAGGAGCATATGACGGCGGTGGCCGAGCGCATCAACCAGCTGGGCGGCAAGCCGAACTTCAATCCGAAAGGTTTGGCGACGCGCGCCGCCTCCGAGTACGAAGAAGGCGAGACGCTGGTCGACATGATTCGCGAAAACCTCGTGGCGGAACGCATCGCCGTCGAGCACTACCGCGAACTGGTCCGCTATTTCGGCGACGACGACGCGACGACGCGCGTCATGATAGAGGGAATCCTCGGCGTCGAGGAAGAACACGCCAATGACATGCACGATCTTCTCGTCGCGCACGAAGGCAAGCCCGACTTGCCGGGTTAGCGACGCTGGGGTGTTCGCCTACTTGACGCCTTTAAGCTGTTCGGTTTGGCGCTCGGAGGCGGGCAGTTCCTTGATCGCCAAATCCGGATAGGGGCAAGCCATTCCGCATCCCCTGCAGCGGATCGCGGAGTCAATGAGCGCCGGCGCGCAAGCGCGGCTCAAAGCGCGCAACGTGTGGCGCTCGTAGCGTTCGGCATCGGCAAGCGAGCCGGCGACGTAGCGCAACACGGCGTGTTCGCCGCTGAACAGCAGGACGCTTAGTCGCGGCGCGCCGTTGGAAACGACGCAAGTGCGACGGATGCTGAGCATGTCGCTGATCGGTTTCATTCGGCGGTTCTGAAGCTCAAGCATGGAGCTTCCGTTGCGCCACACCGTCCAATTTTAGGTTTATTCGAACGAACCCTACTTACAGCTTCTACTGGAAGACTCGGAGGCGTCCGCGACGTATTTGCCGCGAACGCCCTTCTGTCCCGGAAACTTTTACGATCGGCCGCTCAGCACTCGGTCCTGGTTTTCGTCCGCGACATGCCGGTCTCGTCGGTCTTCGTCGTCGTGGCGGACCGGCAACCCACGTGGTCGTCGTCGACCGATCTATCCTTCACGATCGTATCCGTCGGCGCCCGGTCGATCACCACGGGAGGCGGCGCGCTCCGATCGTGTTCGATAATCGTCGTTTGAGCGACGCCGATGCTGGAGGTGAACAACAGAGCCGCGGCGCCCAAGGCAAAATGTTTCATACTTGCTCTCCGTTTTCGTCGCAGACCTTGAACGCGAGCGCGGGAACATCGGTTCCAACGGAGGCTACGTCAACGCAGGCTTCACGGCTTGACGGCGCTCACCACGCGGCGGCCGGACGGCGTCGTCTCGACCTGCAACGGGACGCCATAGAGGGCGGAGACCTCGTCGCTCGTGAGCACCTCCTCGACAGCCCCCGTCCGGAAGCGGTCGCCCCGCCCAAAAACCGCGACGCGGTCGGCGGCGGCAAAGGCCTGTTCGGGCTCATGCGTGGAGAGGAGAACGGCGCGGCCTTGCTCCGAGATCCGCCTCACCACATCGAGCACGGCGAGGCGATTGCCGAGATCGAGGCTCGCCGTCGGTTCGTCCATGATGATGAGACGTGCGTCCTGCGCCAATGCGCGCGCGATGAGAACAAGCTGCCGCTGACCGCCAGAGATGCGCGTCGTGTCGCGGCCGGCGAGCGCGCCGACGCCGAGCGTATCCAACGCCGCCTGCGCCAAAGCGTAATCCGCCTTCTGCGGCGAGCGAAAGGCGCCGAGATAGGCCGTGCGCCCCATCACCACGAGATCGAGCGCCGTGTAGGCGAAGTCGGAGGGCTGCGCCTGCGGCACATAGGCGATGCGTCGCGCGATCGCCGCGCGGTCGAGCGCGCCGATGTCGTCGCCGTCGACTTCGACGACGCCCGCGAGCGGCGGAATGAGCCCCAGCAGCGTTTTGAAGAAGGTGCTCTTGCCGACGCCGTTGGGACCGAGCAGGCAGGTGACGCTGCCGGGCTCTATCGAAAGATTAAGCCCCTGGGCGACCCGCGTCGCCCCGTAGCCGATCGAGAGATCGCGCGCGACGAGCGCGCTCACGGCGCGACGATCCGCCGCCCGCGCGCCAAAAGCCAGACGAACGCGGGGCCGCCGATGACGGCGGTCAGCACACCGAGCGGAATCTCGATGCGCGCGGCGACGCGCGCCAGCGTGTCGACAGCGACCATGAACGCGGCGCCGAGCAGAACGGCCGCCGGCAGAAGGCGATCGAAGCGCGGGCCGACGAGGAGGCGCGCCATATGGGGAACCATCAGGCCGACCCAGCCGATCACGCCGGAAATGGCGACGACGCTCGCCGTCATCAGGGTCGCGGCGACGATCACGACGGCGCGCAGACGGCCGGCTTCGACGCCGAGCGCCCGCGCCTCCTCGTCGCCGAGCGACAGCACGCCGACGCGCCAACGCAGGAGGATGAGCGGGGCGAGACCCACCAGCACGACGCTGGCGGTGACCGCGATGTCGCCCGGCTTGACCCCCGCGAGGCTGCCGAGCAGCCAGAAGGTGATCGCCGGCAGCTGGTCGTAAGGGTCGGCCAGCACTTTCACGAGCGAGATCGCCGCGCCGGCGAAGGCGCTGACGACGATGCCGGCGAGAACGAGCACGAGCGTGTCGCCGCCCCCTCGCAGCGCGCGCGCGAGCCCGACGACGATCGCTACGGTCGCCAGGCCGCCGACGAAGCCCAGCATCTGGATCGCGACGACCGGCAGGCCGAGCAGGATGCCGAGCACCGCTCCAAGCCCCGCCCCTGTCGAAACGCCGAGAATGTCCGGCGACACCAGCGGATTGCGGAACAGGCTTTGATAACAGGCACCGGCGGCCGACAGCGCCGCCCCGACGACGGCCGCCGCAAGCACGCGCGGCAGCCGGATGTTGAACAGCACCGTGTCGATCGGCCCGACGCCGGGCCGTTCCAGGAGGCGCAGCGCGAGCGCACGCAGAACGTCGGGTGGCGCGATGCGGTAGGGGCCGACGCCCGCCGCGAGGAGCAAGACGGCGACAAGCAGAGCGGCGAGCAGGACCAGAGCGGGCGCGGTCCGCACGACCGCGTCAGCCGCCCGTCAGGAGGCGATCGAGCGCGGCGTCGTCCAGGTCGATCTGGTAGAACAGTCGGAAAAAGGATTGGACCTCGGCGCGCTCGTCGCCTGTCGCCTCGGCCGGATAAAAGCGATGCAAGAGCCATCGCAGG
Organism: Beijerinckiaceae bacterium; assembly: GCA_965276595.1. Taxonomy (GTDB): domain Bacteria; phylum Pseudomonadota; class Alphaproteobacteria; order Rhizobiales; family Beijerinckiaceae; genus Terripilifer. The sequence goes on along the minus strand of CBDIBA010000011.1, from coordinate 881,263 downwards.
CCGATGAGGCGATTGACGGAGGGCGGCGCATCGATGAAGCCGAACGGCAGGTTCGGCGACAGGAAGACGCGCCCTCGCGCGACCGCGGGCACGAAGGCCCACGCCGGCTGTTGCGCGACGGTGTCGCGAAACGCGCGGTCGAGCGTCACGATCGTATCGGGCGACCAGGCGATCACCTGCTCCGGCGAGGCGCGAACGAGGCCGCCTTTTTCCCGCAGGCCCTCGACGACGTTGACGCCGCCGACGCGCTCGATGATCTCGGTGTTGATCGACCCCCGCGAGCCCGTCTCCAGCCCCTCCGGTCCGCGCGCGAGGTAAACCCGCGGCCGTTTCGCCTCGGGAACCGCCGCCAGGACGCGGTCCACAGCGGCGAACGTCTCTTCGGCGGCATGCGCCAGCGCCTCGCCGCGCTCCTTCACGCCGAGAACGCCGGCCAGGAGGCGAAGCGCCTGCGGCGTGTTGGCGAAGCGGCCGTCGACGAGCAGATAGGGAATGCCGGTCTGCGCCTGCACCCGGTCGGCCAGCGAGCGGTAGGTGTCGTTGATCGTGCCGAAATCGACGACGATATCGGGCTTCGCCGCGATCAGCCGCTCGAGATTCAGCGTATCTCCGCGCCCCGTCAGCCGGCCGAGTTGCGGCAGGTCGCGGGTCGCGGGCGCGAGATACTGCTTTTCGGCGGGGCGCGGCGCGCCGACCCAGCCAACCATGTCCTGCGGCGCAAGCGTATAGAGCAGCGTCGAGGCCGGCGGCCCCGCCGCGAACACATGCGCGATCGTGTCGGGGACCTCGACCATGCGGCCAGCGGAATCCGTCACCGCGCGGGCGAGCGCGGGCGACGCGATCAGCATTGCGGCGGCGAACGCCGCCGCGCCTCGGACGCAGCGGCGTAAAAGACGTGCGCGTCGGCGATACGGGTTCAAAGGTTTCAATCTTCGACGGCGATCATCACGTCGGAGGCTTTCACAACGGCGACGACCTTCTGCCCTTTGGCGATCTTGAGTTCGTCGACCGCCTCGTTGGTGATCGAGGCCGTCATCGTCGCGCCGCCGCCGATTTCGACGCGCACGTGGGAGGTTGTCGCGCCCTTGACGACTTCGAGAACGACGCCCTTGATCTGGTTGCGCGCGCTGATCTTCATGTCCCAGCTCCATCGATGCCTGCGCCGCAGCGCGGGCGTCGTATATCACGCGACATAGCGGTTGGCGACCGCGCGAGACACGGGCGGCCGCCGTTTGCTCTTCGCCAATATCGCTGGACGCCGCCAGCGCCGCGCCTGCGCGCGCTAAGTCTTGGCCAGGCGTTCGCGCACGATTTTTGCGCCGGCGACCATCGCCTGAAGTTTGCCAAAGGCGACCGCTCGCGGCAGATATTTCAACCCGCAATCCGGCGCCACGATGATGCGATCGGCCTTCACATGCGGCAGAGCGCGCTCGATACGCGCGGCGACAACCTCTGGCGTTTCGATGGCGTGGTTTTCGAGGTCGATGACGCCGAGAATGATCTGCTTCGACGGCAACTGCTTCAGCACCGCGAGATCGAGGTTCGGTTGCGCCGTCTCGATCGAGATCTGTTTGAACTTGGAGGGTTCGAGCTCCGTGAGAAAAGCGTAGGCCGGCGGCTTGTTCTTCACCAGCGCCGCATAGCCGAAGCATACATGGATGGCGGTCGGGACGGTCACACCGTCCAACGCGCGATCGAGCGCTTCGACGCCGTAGGCGCGAGCCTGCTCGGCGCGCGCCTGCATATAGGGCTCGTCGATCTGGATGACGTCGGCCCCGGCGGCGACGAGATCCTTGATCTCGGCGTTGACGCAATCCGCATAGGCCATCGCGACTTTGGCTTCGTCGCCGTAATAGAAATCTTTCGCCTGCGCCGACATGGTGAAGGGGCCCGGCACGGTGATCTTGATCATGCGATCCGTGTTGCGGCGCAGGAACTCCACGTCCCGCGTTTCGACGGCGTGGCGACGGCGAAGCGGGCCGATGACGCGCGGCACGAGATCGGGCCTGCCGCTACGGCTCGGCACGACCGCCGGGTTGTCGATATCGAGACCTTCGAGCGCGGTGGCGAACCGGTTCGAATAGGATTCGCGCCGCATCTCGCCGTCGGTGACGATGTCGATCCCGGCGCGCTCCTGGTCGCGGATGGCGAGCAACGTCGCGTCGTCTTGCGCCTCTTCGAGGAATTCCGGCGCGACGCGCCACAATTCCTTGGCGCGCACGCGCGGCGGAGGCCGCGTCGCCAGCGTCGGACGATCGATCAGCCAGTCGGGCTGAGGATAGGAGCCAACGAGCGTGGTCGGCAACAGCATGGAAGCCCCCTTCCTTTTGGACCCGCTCAGGCGGTCATCGCCTCAACGGCGCGCCGCGCGTAAACGCGCACAAGATGCGCGCGATACTCGGCGCTGCAATGAATGTCGCCCATGCACTGCGCCGGCGAGATCGAGATGTCGGCGATTGCGCCTGGCGTGAAGGATTTATCGAGCGCGGCTTCCATCGGCTTGACCCGAAAGACGTAGGGGCCCGCGCCCGTCACCGCCACGCGCGCGCCGCTGTCGAATTGCGCCACTATGACGCCGACGACGGCGTAGCCGGACGCCGGATGCCGGAACTTCAGGTAATGCGCGCGCTTTGGCGTCTTGAAGCGCACGGCGGTGATGATCTCGCCGGGTTCGAGCGCCGTCTCGAAGAGGCCGACGAAGAAATCGTCCGCCGCGATCCGGCGCGCGGTCGTAACGATCGTCGCGTCGAGCCCGACGCAGCCCGCGGGGTAATCGGCCGCCGGATCGCTGTTGGCGACCGAGCCGCCGATCGTGCCGCGGTGACGCACCGCCGGATCGCCGATGCCGCCGGCGAGTTGCGACAGCGCGGGAAGGACGGACTGAACCTCCTTCGAACCGGCGACCGCGGCGTGCCGCGTCATGGCGCGCACCACCACCTCGTCCCCCTCGATCGCGATGCCCTTGAGGTCGCCGATGTCCGCCAGGTCGATCAGATCGCTCGGCGCCGCAAGGCGGTTCTTCAGCGTCGGCAAAAGAGTCATGCCGCCGGCGAGCAGCTTCGGGTCTTCCGCGTTTTTCAGCCGCGCTTCGGCGTCCTTCACGTCGGCCGCGCGATGATAGTTGAAGTCGTGCATGATGCGACCCTTAAGCGCGCGCGGCGTTCATCTTGGCGCTGGCGTCGAGAATCGCCTCGACGATGCCTTGATACCCCGTGCAGCGGCAGATGTTGCCGTCGAGTTCATGGCGCACCGTCTGCTCGTCCGCGCCGGGCAAGCGGCGCGCGATGTCGACGCCCATCATCACCATGCCCGGCGTACAGAAGCCGCATTGCAGCCCGTGATGATCGCGAAACGCTTGCTGCATCGGATGCAGCGCGCCGTCGGGCGCGGCGAGCCCCTCGATGGTCGTGATGGATTTGCCGTTCGCCTGGACGGCGAGCATGGTGCAGGACTTCATGGCCTCGCCATCGACATGGATCACGCAGCAGCCGCACTGCGTCGTATCGCAGCCGACATGCGTGCCGGTCAGGCGCAAATCATCGCGGATGAACTGCACGAGCAACGTGCGCGCTTCGACCTTGCCGGTCGCCGGCTTGCCGTTCATCGTCATCTCGATATCGTACAACACGGCTTTTTCTCTCCGATCGTTTACCGCTGCGGCTAGGCGGCTCTCTTCTGCCGCGATTGTTCGATCGCGCGCCAGACGCGTTCCGGCGTCAGGGGCATGTCGATGTGCAGCACGCCATAGTCCCGGAGCGCATCGACGACGGCCGAGACGACCGCCGGCGGCGCGCCGGTCGCGCCGGCTTCGCCCGCGCCTTTGACGCCGAGCGCGTTCGACTTGCTCGGCACCACGTTGAACAGCGCATGCACATGGGTGAGATGGGCCGCGCGCGGCATGCCGTAATCCATGTAGGACGCGGTCAAAAGCTGACCCGAGGCGTCGTAGACGATATCTTCCGTCAGCGCCTGCCCGATGCCCTGCGCCACGCCGCCATAGACCTGCCCATGCACGATGAATGGGTTGAGCACCACGCCGCAATCGTCTACCGCGACATAGTTCTGCAAGGCGATGACGCCGGTCTCCGGATCGATTTCGAGCTCGACGACATGCGCGCCGTTCGGGAAGTTCTCCGATTCGCCCTCGAACGTGACCTCTTCGTCGAGACCGGGCGTCAGGCCCTCCGGGAGGCGCTTGGGATCGCGCGCCGCCTTGGCGACATCGTCGAGGGAGACGGAGCTCGCGCCGGCGTGGAAGACGCCCTCATCGAACGTCACGCGCTGCGCGTCCGCCTGCATGAGATGCGCCGCGATCTTTCGACCCTTCGCCACGATCGCGTCCGAGGCATGCTTGATCCCCATGCCGCCGACCATCGAGGAACGCGAGCCGAAGCTGCCGTTCGACATCTTGGGGGAATTCGCGGTATCGCCGTTGACGAGCTTCACGCGATCGAAATCGACGCCGAGAAACTCGTTGACGAGCTGCGAATAGACCGTCTCGTGCCCCTGCCCGTGCGAATACGTGCCGGCGATGACCGTGACATCGCCGTTCTCCTCGAAACGCACACGCATGCCCTCGACCGGGCGGCTCCCGGCCCCTTCGATGAACACCGCGAGCCCCAGGCCGCGCAGCTTGCCGCGGTTGCGCGCCTCGGCGCGCCGCGCCTCAAAACCGTTCCAGCCGGCGGCTTCCATCGCCATATCCATGGAGCCCTCGAAGTCGCCGGAATCGAGGGTGAAGCCAAGATGCGTCGTGTAGGGCATCTGCTCGGGACGAATGAAGTTGCGCCGGCGGATTTCGTCACGCGGCAAGTTCATCGCCTCGGCGGCGGCGTCCATCAGCCGCTCGGTGATGTAATTGGCCTCCGGTCGCCCGGCGCCGCGATAAGTATCGGTGCAGACGGTGTTCGTGAACACGGGCTTCACGGAGAAATAGAACGCCGGGACATGATAGACGCAGGGAATGATGCGGCCGCCGCCTTCCATCGGCAGACGCAGACCGTTCTCCGAAAGATAGGCGCCGACGTTGACGAGCGTCGCGAGCTTCAAGGCGACGATGCGGCCCTCCCCGTCGAGCCCCATGGTCGCGTGATTGACCTGGTCGCGCCCATGATAATCGGAGACGAACGTCTCGGTCCGGTCGCCGCGCCACTTCACCGGCCGATTGAGCATCCGCGCGGCGTAGGCGACCGTCGCCGTCTCTGGAAACATCTTGCTGCGCACGCCGAAACCGCCGCCGGTGTCGCGTGAGATCACGCGCGCCTTGTCGAGCGGGATGGACAAGAGGCGCGCCAAATTGGTCTGGATGCGCCGGCCGCCTTGCGTCGGCGAATAGACGATCAGGTCGCCGCTCTGCGCGTCGTATTCGGCCGTGACGCCGCGCGGCTCCATCGGGCTCGGCGCGAGGCGATTGTTGACGAGATCGACGCTGACGCGTCGGTGCGCGCCGGCGAGCAGCGCATCGACCGCGCTCTCGTCGCCATATTCCCAGTGGACGACCGCGTTGGATGCCGTCTCGGGCCAGACCAGCGGCGCGTCCGCGTCGAGCGCGCCCGCGGTGCTGGCGGCGGCCGGCAACGGCTCGAAAGCGATGTCGACGAGATCGGCCGCGTCGCGCGCGATCGCCGCCGTCTCGGCGACGACCATGGCGAGACATTCGCCGACGAAGCGGGTGACGGCGCGCGGCAGGATCTCGCGCGCAGGTTTCGTCATCGGCGAACCGTCGCGGTTCTTGTAATTGGCGTCGTTGAGGAGCAAGCCGACGTTCGCCGCCGCGAGATCCTCGCCCGTGATGACGGCGAGAACGCCGGGCGTTGCGGCGGCGGCGGCGGTGTCGATGGAGCCGATGCGCGCATGCGCGTGGGGCGACCGCACGAAGGCCGCCCAGGCCTGCCCTTCAAGGTTGATGTCGTCGGTATACTGGCCGCGGCCTTGCAGCAGGCGCGTGTCTTCCTTCCGCCTGACCGGCTGGCCGATGCCAAATTCACCCATGAACCAGAAGACCTGTCCCGTTTGTTCCGGCGCCCTGCCGCCCCGGCTGTTAAACCGCGTTGCGGGAGGCTTCGCAAGCCCTTGCGCCTTGACGCTTGTACGCCCCGCTTCCATGGTCGTCGCGCTGCAATGAACGCGCTGATGGCCGTCTCCGAAGCTGAGGCGCCGATCCATGACTGAGCGGTGCGATGAACGACGACGGGAGGGCGCACGCGCTCAAGGACGAGCGGGACGAGGCCTCGTCGGCGCGTCGGTATCGCATCGAGGCGGTCACGCGCGCCACCCATATCCTGGCGGCGATCGAGGCGGACGGGCCGGCCGGCGTCGGCGAAATCGCGCAGCGCGCCGGCGTGTCGCCGGCCTTCGCCGGCGCGGCGCTCGCTGCGCTCGAACGGCGCGGCCTTGTGCGAGCCCCGGAGATCGCCGGCGCCTGGGGGCTTGGCCTCGCATGGCTGCAACTGGCGAACGCAGGCCGGAGTCAGATCGACCTGCGCGAAATCGCGCAGCCCGTCATGCGCCGCATGCGCGATGCGGCGAACGAGACGGTCGTTCTGGCGATCCGGCGCGGCGCACGCCGCGTCAACGTCGAATATGTCGAGAGCACGCAGGGCGTCCGCCGCATGTCGAACGTCGGCTCGGAGACCCCGCTTTATTTCGGCTCCGCCGGCCGCGTGCTGCTGACAGGCTACGCGCGCGCCGCGCTAGACGATTACCTGCGTTCGGTCGTCGCCTCCGACGGCGCGATCGTCATGGGTCTCGGCGTCGACGCCTATATCCGCGAAGTGGAAGAAGCCAAAGCCCGCGGCTACGCGATGGCGTCGGGCGAGGTCAGCCCCGATCTCTGCTCCGTTTCCACGCCGGTGCGCGATCATACCGGCGCGGTCGTCGCCTCGCTCACCATCTCGAGCCCGATCGATCGGTTCACGCCGGCTCTGGAAGAGACCTGCATCCGCACGGCGATCGAGGGCGCGGTCGAAGTTTCGCGCCGCCTCGGCTTCGCCGGCGAGAGCGCCGCGGCGCCCGAATAAGCGGCTGGACAGTCCCCGGCGATCCGTCCAAAACACCGGCGCGAAAAAAGGGAGGTCGACGCGGGATCGTCGCGCGTCGACAAGCGATCGGGCGGCCATGGACAGCACGAGCGGCGCGCAACATAGCAAGATGGGGACGGGAACGCGGCTCGCCGCGGATATCGGCGGCACCTTTACCGACGTGGCGGCGTTCCGCGAGGCGACGGGCGAACTGCTTTACGGCAAAGCCTTGTCGACGCCGACGCGTCTCGTCGAGGGCATCTCGCACGGCGTCGACAAAGCCGGCGTCCGCGTGGCGGAAGCCGACATCTTCCTGCATGGCGCGACGATCGCGATCAACACCATGCTGGAGCGGTCGGGCGCGCGCACCGCCCTCATCGTGACGCAGGGCTTCCGCGATGTCTACGAGATCGGCCGCATCAATCGGCCGGACGCCTATAACCTTTATTTCCGCAAGCACCAGCCGCTGGTGCGCCGCTCCCTGCGCTTCGAGGCGCGGGAGCGCCTGGTGGCGGAAGGCGCCGTCGAGACGCCGCTCGACGAAGGTTCGATCCATGCCATTTGCGACAAGCTCGCCGCGCTCGACATCGAAGCGGTGGCGATCATGCTGCTGCATTCCTACCGCAACGCCGAGCACGAACGGCGCGTCAAGGACATCGTGCGTCAGCGCCTGCCGCACGCCTTCGTCTCGGCCTCGCATGAACTGTCGCAAGAGTATCGCGAGTTCGAGCGCTGCTCGACCGTGGTCGCCAACGCCTACGTCGGGCCGAAGGTCAGCGCCTACATCGCCGGCATCGACCACCATCTCGCAACCAACGGCTTCCACGGCGCGTTCCTGCTCGTGCAATCGTCGGGCGGCCTCTATGAATCGGCGCAGGCCAAGCAGCATTGCATCCGCATGCTGGAATCCGGCCCCGCCGCCGGCGTCATCGGCGCGCGCGCGCTTTGCCATGCGCTTGGTCTGAGGGACGCGATCGCCTTCGACATGGGCGGCACGACGGCGAAGGCCGGCGTCATCCATCGCGGCGAGGCTCTGACGACGAACGCGGCGCTCGTCGGCGGCTACAACGAAGCGCTGCCCGTGCAGATCGCGATGATCGACATTTTCGAAGTCGGCACCGGCGGCGGCAGCATTGCGCGCCTCGACGCGGGCGGCGGCCTTTGTGTGGGACCGCTCAGCGCCGGAGCGATTCCGGGACCCGCCTGTTACGGTCAGGGCGGCGAGGAGCCGACCGTCACCGACGCCAATCTGACGCTCGGCCGGCTCGACCCGAAGCGTTTTCTCGGCGGCGAGATGACGCTCAGCGTCGCGGCCGCGGAGCGCGCGCTCAAGAACCATGTCGGCGATCCGCTTGGGCTGAATGCGATCGCCGCCGCCGAGGGCGTGCTGCAGATCGCGGCGACCGCCATGTCCTACGCCGTGAAAGGGGTCTCGACCGAGCGCGGGCTCGATGCGGCGGCCTTTCCGCTGATCGCCTATGGCGGCGCCGGCCCGCTGCACGCCAGCGCCGTCGCGCGCGAGATCGGAACCTCGCGCGTCATCGTGCCCCGCTCGCCCGGTCATTTCTGCGCCTTCGGCATGCTGTTCTCCGATCTGCGCTACGATTACGTGCGCACCGCGCCGATGCGACTGGCGGACGCCGCCTTCGAGGCGATCGAGGCGACCTACGCCGCCATGACGGACGAAGGCCTGGCGGCGCTCGCCGGCAGCGGCGTCGCCCATGCGCGCGCGCTCGTCACGCGCGCCGCAGACATGCGCTACGTCGGGCAAGAGCATTCCGTCACCATCGAGCTTCCAGCCGACCTCTTCGCGCGGGAGGACCGCGGCGCGATCAAGCAGCGTTTCGACGACGTGCATCTCGCGCGCTACGGCACGTGCGCGCCGAACGAACCAGCCGAGATCGTCAGCCTGCGCGCCACCATCATCGGCGAGATGAAGAAACCGACGCTGGCCTCCATCGACGAAGGCGGACGGGAGCCGCCGCGCGCGGCGCGTCTGCCGAGCCGCAACGTCTATTTCAGCGAGCATGGAAAGGCGGTCGCGACGCCGATCTTTCAGCGCGAAGCGCTGCTCGCCGGCAACGTCATCGAAGGCCCGGCGCTGATCGAGGAACACGCCTCGACGACGGTCGTCTTGCCGGGAGACCGGATGACGGTCGACCGCTTCGGCAACCTCGTCATCGACATCGCACGGAGCCATGCATGAGCCCGACCAGCGCGCCGCAAGCCGGCAAGACGTCCGCGGACGCGATCCTCACCGCCATCATCAAGAATGGCGTGCTCGCCGTGACCGAGGAGATGAAGACCAACCTCATGCGCACGGCCTACAACATGATCATCTACGAGGCGCTCGACTTCACCGTCGGGCTCTTCACGCCGGACGGCGATACGGTGTCGATCGGGCTCGGCCTGCCGATGTTTATTCGCGGCATGTCGCAAACCGTGAAAGCCAAGATCGAGAAGTTCGGCAAGGAGAACATGAAGCCGGGCGACATCTACGTCACCAACGACGCCTATCTCACCGGCAGCCATCTGAACCACTTCACCTTCACGCTGCCGGTCTTTCATGAGGGCGTCCTCGCCGGCTTCACCTGCTGCATGGCGCATTGGCAGGACGTCGGCGGCGCGCTCGGCGGCGTCAGCACCGACATTTTCGCCGAAGGCATCCAGATTCCGATCCTGCGCTATCAGCGCGAAGGCATGGTCAACGACGACCTCGTCGACATCATCCGCATGAACGTGCGTGTGCCCGAGCGCGCCATGGGCGACCTGCGCGCGCAAGTGACGGCGGTCAAGACCGGCGAGCGCCGTTACCTCGAATTGCTCGACCGCTACGGCCGCGCGCAGACGCTCGCCGCCATCGCGCGCATCATGGATCAGTCCGAGCAGCGCGCGCGCGAACTCACGCGATCCATCCCCGACGGCGTCTACGAGGCCGAAGCCTTCATGGACGACGACGGGGTCGATCTCGGCCGGCGTGTGCCGATCAAGGTGCGCGTGATCGTCGAGGGCGACGAGGCGACGATCGACCTCACGGAGGTGAGCAGGCAGGTGCGCGGCTTCTTCAACTCGGGGCCGACGACGGGCTACGCCTGCGCGGAAGTTGCCTATAAATGCCTGACTTCGCCCACGGACTACCCGATCAACCAGGGCTCGTTCCGCTCGCTGAAGGTCATTCTGACGCCCGGCACGGTCGTCAGCGCGGTGCGCCCGGCCGCGATGCGCCAGTGGATGACGTATCCGATGACGATCGTCGACTCGATCTTCAAGGCGCTCGCGCCGGCGATCTCCGAGCGGATCATCGCCGGCCATCACGCCGACCTGATGACGATCAACATGTGGGGCGTGCATCCCAGGGACGGACGGTTTTATTTCGGCAACTTCGGGCCGCTCGGCGGCGGATGGGGCGCGAAAGAGACCGAAGACGGGATGCCCGCAACCGTTTGCCTCAACGACGGTGACACGCACAATACGCCGATGGAGCAGGCCGAGACGAAGTTCCCCGTCATCGTCCGACAATTGGCGCTGCGCGAGAACTCCGGCGGCGCCGGGCGCTGGCGCGGCGGCCTTGGCATTCATCGCATCATCGAGGCGCGCGCGCCCTTCACCGTCGACACGCATATCGATCGCGCCCATTGCGCGCCGTGGGGGCTCGAAGGCGGCAAGGATGGCTCCGGAAACCGCATCAATCTGCGCGTTGGCGGCAAGCTGATCGACGATCTGCCCAACGCCAAAGTGTTCACGCGGCGCCTCGAAGTGGGCGACCAAATCCATCATCTGTCTGGCGGAGGCGGCGGCTTCGGGCCGCCGACCGACCGCGAGGCCGAGCGCGTCGCTCGAGACGTAAGCGAAGGCTATATCAGCCGCGAAATAGCCGAGCGCGATTATGGCGTCGTCATCGATGGCGCCGGCGGGCTCGATCGCGACGCGACGCGGCGCGCCCGCGCGCGTCTCGCGGGAGCCGCCTGAACGTGCCGCTCGCGCGGCCAACGACGGGGGCGCGCGACGACTACGCCGCGCTCGCCGATCTTTGGATCGAAGGGATCAACGCGCCGCATGACGCCGGCTGCGCCTGCGGCGGCCTGTTCGCGCTGTCGCTCGATCGGACCTCGATCGAGCGCGATTTCCTGCAAATACTCGCGGCGCGCTACCGGGACGAACAACGCGACGCGCTATTGACGCTCGTCGAGAACCGCCTCGCCCACGTCGACGCAACGCCCTTCGACGCCTGGCTTGCGGGCCTGCGCGACGCGCCGCTCGCCGACGAGGCGCGGGCCCGGCTTGTGGCCGATCTGCGTGTATTCCTGGAATCGCTGGCGAGCGCCGGCCGGCGCGGGGTCGGACCTTGCTATTGATGGCGAAAACGCCATCCCGCCGATGTGAAAAGACCGAGGTGGCGCGACCGCCCGAATGGCGCCAATCTTATCGCCGCGCGGCCCCGCGGGACCGCGTCGATTTACAGGAGGTTCGCATGGGTTTTTTCGATGACGCGCTGAAAGGGGCCGTTCCCGGAGGCAATGTCGCCAAGCCGCTTGCGATCGCCATCGGCGCTTTGGTGCTGTCCAATATGTTCAACAAATCGTCGGCGAGCGCGCCCGCATCGCCGCAAACCGAGCCGCCGTCGGGCGGCGGTCTGGTCGGCGGCCTCGGCGGCCTGCTGGAAAAATTCACCCAGTCGGGCCATGGCGACGTCGCCTCGTCCTGGGTCGGGAGCGGACCGAACAAGCCGATCGAACCGGGCCAACTCAGCAACGCGCTGGGCCAGCAGACGATCAGCGACCTCGCGGCGAAGGCCGGCGTCAGCCAGCAGGAACTGCTCGACATGCTTTCGAAGGCGCTGCCGGGCGTCGTCGATAAGATGACGCCGAACGGCCGCGTGCCAACCGTCGCGGAGATCGACAATCACGGCCGCTGAGGCAGCCATGGCGTTTGGTCTCAGCGAAGCGCCATTGTGGCGATGGCGTCAGCATAGGATGACGGCATGAACTGGACGGATCGTCGCCGACGCTTCCGCGCCCTACTCGAAGGCGGTCGGTGCGTCTATCCGGCCTCGGTGTTCGATCCGATTTCCGCGCGTCTGGCGCAAGACATCGGGTTCGAAGCCGGCATGTTCGCCGGCTCGATCGGCTCCTTCACGACGCTCGGCGCGCCCGACATGATCGTCATGACGCTGAGCGAGTTCGCTCAGCAAGCGCTGCGCATCAATCGGGCCTGCGCTCTCCCGATCCTCGCCGACGCCGACCACGGCTACGGCAACGCGCTCAACGTCATGCGTACGGTCGATGAACTGGAGACCGCCGGGATCGCCGCCCTGACCATCGAGGACACGCTGCTGCCGCGCGCGTTCGGCGACGGCGAGACGCGTCTGCTCTCGATCGAGGAGGGCGCCGGCAAGATGAAAGCCGCCGTCGCGGGGCGCGGCGATCCGGCGCTCGCCGTGCTGGCGCGCACCAGCGCGGTCATGACGACGAGCCTCGACGATGCGCTCGTGCGTATCCGCGCCTACGAGCGATGCGGCGTCGATGGAATTTTTCTCGCCGGCGTTCGCACGCGCGCCGAAATCGAAGCGGTGCATGCGACGACGAGGCTACCCGTTCTGTTCGGCGCGCTCGTACCCGAGATCGACGACAAGGATTTCCTCAGCGCGAACGGCGTGCGTTTCGCGTTGCAGGGGCACCTGCCGTTTCTCGCCGCCGTCGAGGCCGCGCGCGCGACGATGCAGGCGCTGCGCGATGGCGTACACCCAGCGGATGTCAAAGGCCTCGCCTCGATCGACCTGATGAAGCGCGTCACACGCGACGACGATTACAAGCGCGCCATCGCCCAGTTTTTGGAGCCGTAAGCGCCGAAGCCGGGCTCCCCAATAGTGGAAGAAGCGTTATAGTTGCGGTAGGACATCGGCTGCCGCGCAGCGACAAGAGGGAGACGTCATGTATCGCGATCTGATCTGCAAAGAGGTGCGCTTCAAAGGCCACGACAACGTCGAAAAGAACGCCTATTACGCCCGTCCGGACGGCGACGGGCCGTTCCCAGGCGTCGCCTTCATCCATCATATTCCGGGTTGGAACGAGGTCTGCATCGAAACGGTGCGGCGCTTGGCGCATCACGGTTTCGCGGCGATCTCCAACAACCTCTACGCAGCGTATGGCGAAGGCGACGCGGACGATATCGGCGCCCGCGCGCGCGCGGAAGGCGGCGTCTCGGACGAGCAGATGCTTGGCGACGTCGCAGGCGCCATGGCCTATCTTCGCGCGCAGCCGCAGGCCAGCGGCAAGGTCGCGATCATGGGCTATTGCTCGGGGGGTCGGCAGACGTATCTCGCCGCGTGCCGGCTGAAGAGCGTTGACGCCGCGATCGACTGCTGGGGCGGCCGCGTGATGGTGAAGGACGCGGCCGGGCTGAACGCCAAGCAACCCGTCGCGCCGATCGACTACACCAAGGATCTCGCCTGCCCTATGATGGGAATCTTCGGCAACGACGACAAAGAACCGGACGTCGACCAAGTCAACAAGACCGAAGAGACTCTGAAGAGCCTCGGTAAGACCTACGAGTTCCATCGCTACGATGGGGCGGGTCACGCGTTCTTCGATTGGAGCCGCCCGAGCTATCGGCCCGAACAGGCGACCGACGCCTGGGGGAAGGTCTTCGCGTTCTTGAACAAGACTTTCGCCTGAGGTCCGCCATGTGCTCCTACATCACGGAGAAAGCCGCCATCCTCGGCAGCGCCAAGGGTCGCCGCGGCTGGATGACGGTCGACACCGCCGTCGTCTACTACGATCATCCGACGCATGTTCCGCTCGACCACGCGCTCAACATCGACTTTGTGGATTCGCGTTCGCATGAGCGCGTCGCCGTCGAACTCTCCGCCGACTCGGCGCGCGAACTGGTCGCGCGCATCCAGGCGGCGCTCGACAGCGGCGACGCCATCCACCTCGGCTCGCAAGAGCCGGCGCTGACGTACGAAAGCGCGTCATGACGATCCGCATGCACGATCTTGCGGCGGCGAACCCTGCCGTCCGCTTCAGCCCCTATTGCTGGCGGACGCGGATGGCGCTTGCGCACAAAGGGCTCGACGTCGAGACGATCCCCTGGCGCTTCACCGATAAGGAGGCGATCGCCTTTTCCGGCCAGGGCTTTGTGCCGGTGCTTCGCGACGGCGACACGATCGTGCACGATTCCTGGGCGATCGCCGAATATCTCGACCGGACCTATCCTGACCGGCCAACGCTGATGGACGGCGAGCAGGGGCGCGCGTTGGCGAGCTTCACGCGCCACTACGCACAAAACGTTTTCATGCCAATCATTACAAAGGCGATCATTCTCGACATTTTCAATGCGCTCGACCCGAAAGACAAAACCTATTTCCGGGAGACGCGCGAGAAACGCCTCGGCGCCACGCTGGAGGCCGCGCGGATCGCCCCGGACATAGCACTGGCGCAGATGACGACGGCGCTGTCGCCGCTGCGCGCGCTTCTGAAAGAGCAGCCTTTCATCAACGGCGCGCATCCGGCGTTTGCGGACTATTGCGCATTCGGTCCGTTCGTCTGGGCGCGCAATCTTTCGCCGGTCGCGCTCGTCGCGCAAGACGACGCGGTTTTCGCTTGGCGCGAACGCATGCTCGATCTGTTCGGCGGCCTTGCGCGCCAGGCGCCCCGCGCGGTCAAGGAGACGGTCGCATGATCGAACTGTATTACTGGCCGACGTCCAACGGACACAAGATCACGATGGCGCTCGAAGAGATGGCGCTGCCTTACGAGGTTCGCCCGGTCAACATCGGCAAGGGAGACCAGTTCAAGCCGGACTTCATCGCGATCTCGCCGAACAACCGCATGCCCGCGATCGTCGATCGCGCGCCCGCCGATGGCGGCGCGCCGCTCGCGATCTTCGAATCCGGCGCGATCCTCATCTATCTGGCCGAAAAGACCGGCAAGTTCTTGCCCGCCGATCTGCGCGGGCGCGCCGATGTCCTGCAATGGCTGTTCTGGCAGGTTGGCGGCCTCGGTCCCATGGCCGGCCAGAAAGGCCATTTCCTGAGCGCGACGTCGGAGCCGATTCCCTACGCGATCGATCGCTACAGCAAGGAGGTCGACCGGCTCTTCGGCGTGCTCGACCGCCGCCTCGCCGGCCGCGACTTCATCTGCGGCGATTATTCGATCGCCGATATGGCGAGCTATCCCTGGACGATTTCGGCGCTGAAGCGCGACGCCGACGTGATCGCGGCGTTTCCGAACGTGCGGCGCTGGGTGGATGCCGTCGCGGCGCGCCCGGCGACCGAAGCGGCTTATGCGAAGGGCGAGCCGTTGCAGGCGCAGCAGGCGAGCGACGAAGAGCGGAGGCGCAATTTGTTCAGCCAGACGGCGTCAAGCGTCGCCAGCCGCGTCGGCGCATGACGGACGCGGCGGAAAAGGGCGCCGTCTGCGTCACCGGCGCCGCGGGCGGCATCGGCGTGGCGCTCGTGCATCGCCTGCTCGCGGAAGGTTACGCGGTCTTCGCGTGGGACCTTGAGCCAGGCCCTCTTGCGACGATTGGGAACGATCGCTTCGTCTTTTGCGCGCTCGACGTACGCGACAAGGCGGCGGTGGGCGACGCCGTCGCCGACGCGCGCCGGCGTTTCGGCGCGATCGACGGGCTCGTGACGCTGGCGGCGATCTACGTCATGCAGGATTTCCTCGCGCTCGACGAAGCGACGTGGGACCGCCATTTCTCGATCAACCTGAAAGGGCCGCTTTTTGCCGTGCAGGCCGTGCTGCCGATCATGCGGGCGCAGAAATCGGGCTCCATCGTCCTGTTCTCTTCGATGCTCGCGCGCGTTGGCGGCGTCCGCAGCGCCGCCTACGCGGCGACGAAGGGCGGCGTCCTCGGGCTTGCCCGGGCGGTCGCGCTTGAAGCCGCGCCCGACAACGTGCGCGTCAACACGATCTCCCCAGGCATTGTCGAGACGGCCATGCCGCGCGTCAGCATGGGCGAAGAGGCGATGTATGCGCGCACCGCGGCGATCCCGATGGGGCGTCTCGGCTCGCCCGAGGAGATGGCGGAGGCGACGCTCTTTCTGCTCGACCCGCAGAACGGATTCATGCTCGGTCAGGATCTTCGCCTGACCGGCGGCTATTGCCTGTTTTGAGGCCGCGATGAACGTCATTATCACCGGAGCGGCGAGCGGGATCGGCGCGGCGGCGGCGGTGCGTCTCGCCAAAAGCCGCCACGTCATTCTCGCTGATCGTGACATCGCCGGCGCTCGGGCGCTCGCGGATCGCCTGAAGGCCGATGGCCTGAAGGCGGATGCGATCGAAGTCGATGTCGGCAGCCGGGTCTCGCTCGTCGCGATGGTCGATCAGGCGCGCTCGACGGTGGGCCCGATCGACGCCTTGTTCAGCAACGCGGGGATCAACACGCGCAAGCCCGTCGAAGAGATCACGGAAGAGGATTGGGATCGCATGATGGCGATCCACGTCAAAGGCTGCTGCTTCGGCGCGCAGGCGGTGCTGCCGGACATGATCGCGCGAGGCAAAGGCGCGATCGTCAACACGTCGTCCGATTTCGCCATTCGCGGCGTCGCCGGCTTCTCGCCCTATTGCGCGGCGAAATCGGCGATCTATTCGTTGACGAAATCCCTAGCGGCGGAATTCACCGCCGCCGGCGTGCGCATCAACGCGATCGGACCCGGCCCGATCGACACGCCGATCCTCAGCAAGGGGCGCACCGCGGAGCAATACGCCGCCTACGTGCGCGAGACCGCCGTCACCATCCCGATCGGTCGGCTCGGCCGCCCTGAAGAAGTCGCAACCGTCGTCGAGTTCCTGCTCAGCGACCCAGCGTCCTACATCAGCGGCCAGATGCTGCATCCCAACGGTGGACAATTGATGTGGTGAGGATTACGCGGCGGCGTCGGCGATCGGGGCGGGCGTGTAATTGAGAACCGGCGAGAGCCAGCGCTCGACCTCTTCGATGCTCATGTTTTTGCGCGCGGCGTAATCCTCCACCTGGTCGCGCTCGACCTTGGCGACGCCGAAATAATGCGCATCGGGATGCGCGAGGTAGAGCCCGCTGACCGATGAGCCCGGCCACATCGCATAGCTTTCCGTCAGCCGCACGCCGATGCGCCGCTCCGCCGCCAGCAGGTCGAACAGCGTCCCCTTTTCCGTATGGTCGGGCTGCGCGGGATAGCCCGGCGCCGGCCGCACGCCGCGATAGGCCTCCGAGATCAATTCCTCCGGCCTCCAAGACTCGTCCGGGGCATAGGCCCAGAAATCCTTGCGCACGCGCTCGTGCATCCGCTCGGCGAAGGCCTCCGCGATGCGATCGGCGAGCGCCTTCACCATGATCGAGCCGTAATCGTCATTGGCTTTCGCGAAGCGCGCGGAAATCTTGTCTTCCTCCGGCCCGGCGGTCACGACGAAGCCGCCGATCCAGTCCGGCTTGCCTGCCGGCGCGACGAAGTCCGAAAGCGCGATGTTCGGCCGCCCGTCGCGGCGCGCCAACTGCTGCCGCAAGGTGTGGAACGTGGCGAGGAGCTCCGTGCGCGACTCGCCCGTGAACAGGTCGATATCGTCGCCCTTGGCGTTCGCCGGCCAAAAGCCGATCACCGCCTTGGGACTGAACCAGCGCTCCTCGACGATGCGCTTCAGCATCGCCTGCGCATCGTCGAACAATTGGCGCGCCGCGGCGCCTTGCTCGGGATCGTCGAGCAGGCCGGGATAGCGGCCCTTCATCTCCCATGTCTGAAAGAAGGGCGTCCAATCGATGTAGCGCGCCAACTCCGCGACATCGTAGTTGCGGAAGACGCGCACGCCGGCGAACAGCGGCTTCGGCGGCGTATAGCCGTCCCAATCGATCCTGAACGCGTTGGCGCGCGCGCGGGCGAGCGGCAGGCGCTGCTTCTGCGTCTCGGATCGCGCATGCGCTTCGGCGACCTTCTGGTACTCCTCGCGAATCGAGGCGACGAACCCGTCCTTCTGCTCGCGCGACAGCAGCGACGACACGACGCCGACGGCGCGGCTGGCGTCGGTCACGTAGATCGTCTGCCCGCGCGCGTAGTGCGGATGAATCTTGACGGCGGTGTGGACGCGGCTCGTCGTCGCGCCGCCAATCAGGAGTGGGATGGCGAAGCCTTCACGCTCCATCTCGCCCGCCACCACGCACATTTCGTCGAGCGAGGGCGTGATGAGACCGGACAGGCCGATGATGTCGACGTTCTCGCGTCGCGCCGTCTCGATGATCTTCGCTGCGGGCGTCATCACGCCGAGATCGATGATCTCGTAATTGTTGCAGGCCAACACGACGCCGACGATGTTCTTACCGATGTCATGCACGTCGCCCTTCACGGTCGCCATCAGCACTTTGCCGGCGGCTTCCCGCCCCTGGCCTCCCGCCGCCTTCTCCGCCTCCATGTGAGGCATGAGCACGGCGACGGCGCGTTTCATCACGCGCGCCGACTTGACGACCTGCGGCAGAAACATCTTCCCCGCGCCGAAGAGATCGCCGACGACATTCATCCCGGCCATCAGCGGCCCCTCGATCACATCGAGCGGGCGCGCGGCGGCAACGCGGGCTTCCTCGACGTCGTCATCGACGAAGTCCGTGACGCCGTTGACGAGCGCGTATTCGAGCCGTTTGGCGACGGAGTCCTCGCGCCAGGCGAGATCCTTCTCCCGAGACTCGCTGGCTTGACCCTTGAAGCGCTCGGCGATCGCTAGCAGCCGTTCGGTGGCGTCAGGGCGCCGATTGAGAACCACGTCCTCGCAGCCCTCGCGCAGCTCCGGATCGATCTTCTCATAGACCGCCAACGCGCCGGCGTTGACGATCCCCATATCCATGCCCGCAGCGATGGCCTGGTAGAGGAACACCGAATGCATCGCTTCGCGCACGAGATCGTTGCCGCGAAAGGAGAAGGACAGATTGGAAACGCCGCCCGAGATATGCGCGCCCGGCAATTGCGCGCGAATCGCGCGCGTGGCCTCGATGAAATCGACGCCGTAATTGTCGTGCTCTTCGATGCCTGTCGCCACGGCGAAGATGTTCGGATCGAAGATAATGTCTTCCGGCGGGAAGCCCACGTCGCGCGTCAGGATCGCGTAGGCCCGGGCGCAGATCGCGACCTTGCGCGCGAAGGTGTCGGCCTGGCCGGTCTCGTCGAATGCCATGACGACGACCGCTGCGCCGTAGCGGCGCACGAGTTTCGCCTGCTCGATAAACTTCGCCTCGCCTTCCTTGAGCGAAATCGAATTGACGACGGCTTTCCCCTGCACGCATTTCAGGCCGGCCTCGATCACCTCGAACTTCGAGGAATCGACCATGATCGGCGCGCGAGCGATGTCGGGCTCGGACGCGACGAGATTGAGAAAGTCTCGCATGGCGCGGGCGGAATCGAGCATGCCCTCGTCCATGTTGACGTCGATGATCTGCGCGCCGCCCGCGACTTGATCGCGCGCTACGTCGAGCGCCGCCGAAAACTCGCCGTTCTTGACGAGCTTTCGAAAACGCGCCGAGCCCGTGACGTTGGTCCGCTCGCCGACGTTGACGAAGCGGATGTCCTTGGTGAGCGTGAACGGCTCGAGGCCGGACAGCCGAAGCAGCGGCTCGACCCGCGGCGGCCGCCGTGGCGCGACGCCGCGCACACGCTCGGCGATCGCGCGGATATGCTCGGGCGTGGTCCCGCAGCAGCCGCCGACGATGTTCACGATCCCGGCGTCGGCGAACTCGCCGATCATGCCGGCCATGTGTTCCGGGCTCTCGTCGTAGAGGCCGAATTCGTTCGGCAGGCCGGCGTTGGGATAGGCCACGACGAACGTATCGGCGATGCGCGAGAGTTCCGCGACGTGCTGGCGCAGCTCGCGTGCGCCGAGCGCGCAATTGAAGCCGACCGCGAACGGGTCGGCATGGCGGAGCGAGTTCCAGAAGGCCGCCGGCGTCTGGCCGGACAAGGTGCGGCCGGACAAATCCGTGATTGTGCCGGACAACAGGATCGGCAGATGCGCGCCGAGCGCATCGTAGGCGTCCCACACGCCAAAAAGCGCCGCCTTGGCGTTCAACGTATCGAAGATCGTTTCCGCGATGATCGCGTCGGCGCCGCCCTCCATCAATGCGCGCGTCGCCGTTGCGTAGGCGGCGCGCAACTCGTCGAAGGTCACGGCGCGAAAGCCGGGATCGTTGACGTCTGGCGAAATGGAGGCGGTGCGGTTCGTCGGCCCCAGCGCGCCGCAGACGAAGCGGCGGCGACCGTCCTTCGCCTCGGCCAGATCGGCGGCTTCGCGCGCCAGCCGCGCGCCTTCGAAGTTCAGAGCTTCAACCAAATGTTCGAGGCCGTAATCGGCCTGGGCGATCGAGGTCGACGAGAAGGTGTTCGTCTCGACGAGATCGGCGCCGGCGAGAAAGTAAGCGAGATGGATGTCGCGCACGGCGTCCGGTTGCGTGAGCACAAGCACGTCGTTGTTGCCGCGCAGATCGCGGCCATGGTCGCGCAAGCGCTCGCCGCGAAACGCCGCTTCGTCGAACTTCAAGTCCTGAATCATCGTGCCCATCGCGCCGTCGAGCACCAGGATGCGTTCGCGCGCGGCTTGGGTCAGCGCGGCGCGCGTGGCCCGCCCGTCGGCGATGCGGACGCCGGTCACGCGGCGGTCTCCAGCGCGATCGGCGCTCGCGCGCCGATCAGATGGCAGATGGCGAAAACGAGATCGGCCTTGTTCATCGTGTAGAAGTGCAAGTCGGTCACGCCATGGTCGACGAGGTCGATCACCTGCTCGGCCGCGACAGCGGCGGCGATCAGCCGGCGCGTCGCCGGATCGTCGTCGAGCCCGTCAAACCGACGCGCCAGCCATGCCGGAATGGTCGCGCCCGTGCGCGCGGCGAACGACGCGATCTGCCGGAAGTTCTGGACGGGAACGACGCCGGGAATGATCGGGATCGATACGCCGCGCGCCCGCGCGCGATCCAAAAAGCGGAGGTAGTGCGCATTGTCGAAGAAGAACTGCGTGATGGCGCGGTTCGCGCCGGCGTCGATCTTCGCCTTCAGAACGTCGATGTCCTGATCGATCGAAGCGCTTTCGGGATGCTTCTCCGGATAGGCCGAAACGGTGATGTCGAAATCGGCGATGCGGCGGATGCCGGCGACGAGCTCCGTCGATGTCTCGTATCCGTTCGGGTGCGCCTCGAAGCGGGCGCCCAGGCCGCCCGATGGATCGCCGCGCAGCGCGACGACGTGGCGCACGCCGGCATTCCAATAGCCGCGCAGCACATCGTCGATCTCGGCGCGGCTGGCGGCGACGCAGGTCACGTGCGCAGCCGGCCGCACCATCGTCTCGCGCACGATGCGCGCGACGGTGGCGTGCGTGCGCTCGCGCGTCGAGCCGCCCGCGCCATAGGTGATCGAAAGGAATTTGGGCCGCAAGGGCGCGAGGCGCGCAATCGCCTCCCAGAGTTGCGCCTCCATCTCCGCCGTTTTCGGCGGGAAAAATTCGAACGACACGCGGACATCGCCGCGGCCCGAACGGCTCGCGCGCTGGAGATCGTAGGCCATCAGGCGAGCTCCGAATGCGTGATAGGCAGCGCGTCGCTGTGGATGCGCCGGTCGCGGCCGACCCAAATGGAGACGGTCAGCCAAGCCTCATCCGTCTTGCCGGGCTGCAAATCGCGCTGCTCGACGAGATCGAGATCGGACTCGCGCATGAACTCGGCCACTTCCGTCGCGGCGAAGCCGAGCCGCCGATGCGCGTGCTGCTCCCGCAGGAATTCATGCGTATGCGGCGCGAAGTCGACGACGATGAGGCGGCCGGCCGGCCGCACCACGCGCGCCGCCTCGCGGATCGCGCGCGCGGGATCGTCGAGGTAGTGCAGCACGCGGTGGATCACGACGAGATCGTAGCGGTCGCGCTCGACCGGCAGCGCGTAGATGTCGCCCTGACGCAACTGCGTGTTGCGCAGGCCCGCGCGCTCGAGTCGCGCGCGGGCGACGTTCAGCATCGCGGGGCTCTGGTCGACGCCGACCGCGCGCTCGGCGAGCGGCGCGATCAGTTCGAGCATGCGCCCGGTCCCCGTGCCGAGATCGAGCGCCGCATCGATCCGGCCGGGGCCGATCACATCGAGAACCGCGGCCTCGACCGTGTCCTCGGCGACGTGCAGCGAACGAATGCGATCCCACTCCGGCGCGTGATCGGCGAAATAGCGGGCCGCCTGGTCGGCGCGAGCGCGGCGCGTCTCCTCCAGCCGCGTGCGATCGCTGGCGAGCAGTGGATCGGAGGTTTCGATGCGCGCCAGCATGTCGCGCGCGAGTTCGCCGCGGGCCCCGCGGTCGGCGAGGCGGAAGAACGCCCAGGCCCCTTCGCGATGCCTCTCGACGAGCCCGGCCTCGACCAGGAGCTTGAGATGACGCGAGATGCGCGGCTGCGACTGACCGAGAATGGTGACGAGTTCGCTCACCGTCAGTTCGGTCTCGGCAAGGAGCGCCATCAGCCGCAGACGCGAGACTTCGGCCGCCGCCTCCAAGCTGGCGAGAATGACGGGAAACGGCGCCTGGGCTGAAGTTTTCATCGCTGCATCCCGAGAGACATAAAGATATGTTTATGTCAGGACGCGAGCGAAAGCAAGTGGGACTGCTTGGGCTCTCGCCCATAACCGAGGCGCATCGAAAACGGCTGTCAGCGCTGGAACGGGGCGGACGCCGTCGTGCGGACGCCCTCGCCGATTCCGTTGAACTGGTCGCCAAGCCCTTCGCGGGTGTCCGGATCGACGATCGCTACGGGCGCCGACACCGCGAGGGAGGCCGCGCTGCCGACGGTCGTGGCGGCGCCCGCGAAGACCTGCCCAAGCCGATCGCCGACGCTCTCGCGGTTGTCCTCGATCGCTTGTCCCGACAGGAGCCGCGCGCCGATCAACCGCACCACTTCCGGGTTTTCGGCGAAGGTGGCGTGATTGAACGAGTCGCCTGACTTTGCATTGCTGAGATCGATCGCTTGGATCCGTTCCCGCGCGAGATCCGCCCGATACGGCTCCAGATTGGGATCGATCTCGCCCAGTCTCGGTTGCGAGCCATACAACGCGCCGGCGACGCGCAACGCGCGATCGTTTCGCGACGTGAACAGAACGAAGGGCGGCCGTTTCTCGCCGATGGCGACGATCTGCGTGCGAAAAACGTCGATGTCGAGGTCGGGCGCTGCGAGAACGACCGAGTCGATCTTCGGCTCGATGCGGCGGTCGCGGATCGCCATCTGCCGCAGCGCTTCCATCGTGACCCAATTGCCCATGGAATGCGCCAGGATCGAGATGGCTTTGACCTGCGGCGTCGCCGCCAATTCATGCAGCACGGCCTCCAACGCGTCGCGCGAATAGTTCGCGCTTTCGCGATCGTAACCGTAGGAGAGCAAGCGCCCGCGCGACGGCCACGTGAACAGGACGGGCTGTGCGGCGGCCCGGGAATCATGCGAAATTTGCGCGAGGCGATAGACAGCCTCTTCGAATCGCGTGTTGTAGCCGTGCACGAAAAGCAGCACGCGGCCGCCATGCGCCGCCGCCGCCCTTGCGATCTTGGCGCGCGCCGCCGCGCCTCCGATCATGTCGGCGCGCCGGGTCACGAAATTGCGCGCCGGATCTCCGGGCGGATGTTCGGGCCATTGGATCTCGCCGGCCTGCCGTTGCGAATCCGGAGGAATGGACACGACGATGTCCGCGTACGACAGCGGTCCGCGCGCCCCTGTGAACAACACGCCGGGCGCCGCGCCGACGTCGCTGCGCGTTGTCGCGACGAGAAGATCGACCTTGCTGGCGCCTGGCGCGCCGCCGTCGGCGACGGGGATCAGATTGCCGGTCGGACGGCCGGCGCATCCCGCGAGCGCCAGGCCCATGGAGGTCAGGCAGACAACCAACCTGCGCGACGCTGTAATCCGATGACGCATGAAACTCGATGCCGCGCCGGGGGGTCGTCGCGCGCGCTCGCTCCGCTATAAAGGAAACGTCCCGCGATGACCAGCCGCGGCCCCATAAGACGGTGGCGCGCGACGCGCAAACATGAAAGCATGAAACGGAATTA
Source organism: Beijerinckiaceae bacterium (assembly GCA_965276595.1). Taxonomy (GTDB): domain Bacteria; phylum Pseudomonadota; class Alphaproteobacteria; order Rhizobiales; family Beijerinckiaceae; genus Terripilifer. The sequence goes on along the minus strand of CBDIBA010000011.1, from coordinate 857,227 downwards.
AAGGAGGATTGCGGATGCTGACCTTGTATCACGGAGATACGGCGGTCTGCGCGGCGAAGGTCCGCGTCGCGTTGGCTGAAAAGGACATCGCCTACGAGGGCAAGCTTCTCGATCTGCATCGCGGCGATCAGTTCGAGCCGGCCTATCTCGCGCTCAACCCGAACGCCGTGGTTCCGACGCTCGTGCACGACGGCAAGATCGTGACGGAATCGACGATCATCAACGAGTATCTCGATGAGTCGTTTCCCGGGCCGGCGCTACGGCCGGCCGAGGCTTACGGCCGCGCGCGAATGCGCCTGTGGACCAAGCGCGAGGACACGATCCACGACGCCATCAACACGATGACCGTGACCCTCGTCTTCCGCGCCGATCTCATGGAGAAGCCGCCCGCGGAGCGTCGTAAACGCTACGAATCGATCCCCGACGCGGCGAAACGGGAGAAGTGGCGGCGGCTCCTCGAGGAGGGGCTCGAGGCGACTTACGTCGCCGAGGCGCTGACGCGCTTCAACAAGCTCTTCAAGGACATGGAGCGCGCGCTGGAAAGCGGCCCATGGCTCGTCGGTGACGCCTTCTCTCTGGCCGACGTCGGCTTCATCTCGTTCTTCGCGCGCATGGAGGCGATGCAGGCCGCAGTCTGGCGACAGCATTACCCGCGCGTCGCAGACTGGTTCGAACGCTGCAAGGCGCGCCCGAGCTTCAAAATCGCCGTCGCCGATCCGATCCCGCCCGCGCGCGGCGAGCATTTCACCCGCGTGGCCTCGCCGTCGCGCGACAAGGTGGCGGCGGCGTTCGACAGAGCCATGGCGGCGTAGGGCAGCGACAGCACGGCGACGCGACGTTGCGGCCGTCCGGCGCATCTGTCGGATGGATGGGCGCGCTTAAGCTGGCCGTCTTGGGATCGGTTCGCCTCCCAGGCGGCCGCAAAACCGGTTGCGCTCACCTCTTGAAAAGACGATTTTCCGCCGGCGCGGCAAAGACAGGAGCATCCCGGCATGACGCTGATCGAAGACGCCATGGCGGTGATGAACTACGATCGGGGCGACGCGTTGCCGGCAGCCGGCGAGCGCGTGGCGCTCGGGTCGCAGGCGCATAAAGTCCTATTTTGCCGCACGCTGCTCGACACGCACGATCCCTACCGGCCCGCCTTGATCGATTGGCCCAAGCTCGATCCCGACACCGAAGGCAAGATCAAATCGCTGCCGATCTGGGACATTGCGGTCGCGACGGAGGGTCGCGCCGGGATGAATGTGCGCACCTATGGCGAAAATATCGGCGATCCGCTGCTCAAGTCCGCCGTAGACATGAACGCCTTCGAAGAGAGCCGTCACAAGATCGTGCTTGCCGACATGGTCCAGGCGTACGGCATCGTCCTGGCGCCCGAGCCCGAATACAAGCGCCCGCGCGACCCGGAGTTCGCGTTCATGCGCACCGGCTATTCGGAATGCATCGACAGCTTCTTCGGCTTCGGTCTGTTCAAGATCGCGCGCGATTCTGGCTTCTTCCCGCCCGAACTCGTCGACACGTTCGAACCGGTGATGCGCGAGGAAGGCCGGCACATCCTGTTCTTCGTCAACTGGGTCGCTTGGATGCGCAGGACCATGCCTTTGTGGCGGCGGCCCTGGTTCGAAGGCAAGGTGCTGGCGGTCTGGGCCTTCCTCATCTGGGAACGAATCGACATGGCCAAGGGCATGGGCGACAACACCAAGGCGCGCGAGAACAACTTCACGATGAACGGCTCCAAGGAGCTCGGCGTCGAAATCACCTTCCCGGAATTGGCGGCGATCTGCCTGGCCGAAAACGACCGGCGTCTCAGCGCCTACGACAAACGTCTCCTCCGGCCGCGCTTCGTGCCCGGCGCGATGCGCCTTGCGCTGCGTTTCATGCGCAAACCGGCGGCCCGCGCCGCATGAGCGCCGACGCGCCGCGCTGGAAGCATGACGGCGTCCGCGTCGTTCCCGCCGGCGCGCTCGATCCGAATACGGCGCAGACCCCGGGCATGGATCGCAAGGGCGCCATCGATTTCGCGCGCGCCGGCGCGCAAAAGCTTTGGGCGGGCACGGTCAGCATCCATCCCGACGCCAAGACCGGCGCGCATCACCACGGGCCGTTGGAAAGCGTGATCTACGTCGTGCGCGGCAAGGCGCGCATGCGCTGGGGCGACCGGCTGGAATTCGTCGCCGAGGCCAGCCCGGGCGACTTCATCTTCGTTCCGCCCTTTGTGCCTCATCAGGAGATCAACGCGCTCGCTGACGAGACCCTCGAATGCGTGCTGGTGCGCAGCGACGGGCAGGCGATCGCCGTGAACCTCGACATCGAACCGGCCGAAAAGCCGGAGACGGTGGCCTGGATCGACCCGATCCACCGCGGCTGACGTTCGCTTCGCGCGAGAACTGGGCGCCTTGGGCTGGACAAAAGCCAGGCGAGCGGCGCAAATCGGCAAAAGCTTTGAAGGCAGGAGACCGCCCCGTGAGCCGCAACCCGTTTCCCTCCCTTGATCGTCGCGTCTTTATCGGCGGTGCGGCCGGCGCCGTCTTCGCGCCGTCTATCGTGCGCGCGCAAGCCAAGTCCCTCAAGATCGCCGTGCTCCTGCCGATGTCCGGACTCTATGCGCAGGGCGGCCAAGGATGTCACCGCGGCGCGCTCGCCGCGCCCAAGGTCCTGGCCGATCTCGGCTACGCCGTCGAACTCGTCCACGTCGACGTCGAATCGAGCGCCGACGTCGCGCGCACGCAGACCGAGAAGGCGATCAACGAGGGCGCGCAATGCATCGTCGGCGCCTTCGACTCCGGCCTCACCCTCGCCATCGCACAAGTGTGCGAACAGCGTCAGGTTCCGCTCGTCATCAACATCGCGGCCGCCCCGCAGATCACCGAGCAGGGCTACAAGTATCTGGTGCGTAATTTTCAGACCGGCGGCCAGCTCGTCACGAACGGTCTCAAGCTCATCAAGGACGTGTCGGCGGCGACGAAAGTCGATTTCAAGACCGCCGTTTTCGTGCACGCGAACGACACGTTCGGCACGGCGCAGCGCGCGGCGATGGACGCCATTTTCCCCAAGGCGGACATGCCGTTCAAGATCGCCGAAAGCATCTCCTACGATCCGCGCGCGCAAGACTTGTCCGTCGAGGTCACGAAGATCCGCAGCGTCAACCCGGACCTGCTGCTCGTCGTGACGCGCGCCAGCGACGCCATCAAGCTCGTGCGCGATATGGTGCGGCAGCGCTTCGAGCCGAAGGCGATCATCTCGCCCGGCTCGCCGGGCCTTTACGACGAGGAATTCTACCAGGCGCTCGGACCGCTGTCCGACGACATCATGTTCAACCTGCCTTGGGCAAACCCGAAATCGTCGATGACGCAGGCGCTCGAAGCCTCCTACAAGACCGCCAATTCGAAGAACCGCTTCGCGGTCGACGCCTTCAACGCCGGCTTCACGCTGGAAGCGCTGCTCATCGCCGCCGACGCGTTCAAGCGCGCCGGCGCCACCGACGGCGCCACGCTCATGAAGGCGATCAAGGCGACGAATCTTGAGACGCACGTGATGATCGGCGGCCCTATCCGCTTCGACGAGAAGGGCCAGAACGCCAACATCGGCTCGGCGGCGGTGCAGAACCAGCATGAAACGCCAGTCGTGGTCTTCCCCGAGGCGGTCGCCGCCGCAAAGCCGATCCTGCCCATGCGCGGATGGCAGGCGCGGAAGTAAAATGCCGCTTCATCCGACAATCGGCGGCGTCGGCGCTTCGCGCGTCGGCTGAACGGCGGCCGCATGACGCTGTCGCTAACGATCGAGGTTCTCGTTCAGGGCCTTCTGAACGGTCTCGTCTACGGACTGATGGCGCTCGGCCTGTCGGTGATCTTCGGCGTCGTTCGCGTAGTGAATTTCGCCCATGGCGAATTCGCGGTGCTCGCCATGTACATCGCCTATCTCGCGGCGACGCGGTTGTCGCTCGATCCCTTCGTCGCCCTCATTCCGCTGAGCGCGCTGTTCTTCGTCATCGGTTATTTGCTGCAGCGTTTCCTTGTCGCGCGGTTCATCGACCGGCCCGACTATCAGCAGTTCATCTTGCTGATCGGGCTCGCGATCATCCTGTCGAACGGGATGCTGCTCGTCTCCGGCCCGGATTCGCGGCACGTCGATCTGCCCTATTCCTACGACGCGTACTTCGTTGGGCCGATCCTCGTCGATAAGACGCGGGCGCTCGCAGCCGGCGGCGCGATCGTCGTCGCGGCGGCGCTGTTCGCCTTCTTCAAGTTCACGCTGACCGGCGTCGCCATCCGCGCCTGCGCCGACAATCACCTCGGCGCCGGCGTCGTCGGGCTCAATGTTCAGAGGCTCTATGGTCTCACCTTCGGCCTTGGCCTCGCCTGCTGCGGCGCGGCGGGCGCGTTGCTGGTGACCATCGCCGATCCCTCGCCGACGCTGGCGCCCGCTTACACGCTGCTCGCCTTTACGATCGTCATCGTCGGCGGTCTCGGCTCGATGCCGGGCGCCCTCCTCGGCGGCGTCGTCATCGGCGTCGCCGAGGCGTTGGCCAGTCTCGCCGTCGCGCCCTCGATGAAGAGCATGGTCTCTTTCGGGCTGCTCGTCGTCATCCTCGCCGTGCGGCCGCGCGGGCTCTTGGGCCGGAGCGCCGCATGAGCGTGCGGGTGATCCTGCTCGCGCTTCTCGCGCTCGTCCTCCTGGCGGCGCCGCTCGTGATGAACCGGTACCTCATCACCGTCTTCGTGCTCATCTTCTGGTCCGCTTACGCGGGACAAGCCTGGAACGTGATGATGGGGTTCGCGGGCCTGCTCTCGCTCGGCCACGCGCTCTATGTCGGGCTCGGCGCCTACGTGGCGGCGGCGCTCTTCGTCCATTATGGGCTGAGCCCTTTGCTCGGTCTCTTCCCCGCCATGGCGCTCTGCGCCTTTGCGGCGCTCTGCATCGGCTGGCTCGGGTTCCGCTTTCGGATCGAAGGCGTCTACTTCGCGCTGCTGACCATCGCCTTCGCGGAAGTGGCGCGCATCGGCTTCGATCATCTCGACTGGACCGGCGCAGCGGGCGGTTTCTTCCTGCCCGTGGGCGGCGACACCGCCGGTCAATGGTGGAATCTGCGCGGCGGCCCGCTGTTCTTTTACTATCTGTCGCTCGCGATGGCCGCGATCGCCTTTTTGCTCTGCGCGGCGTTGCGGGGATCGCGGCTCGGCTACCAGTGGCTCGCGACGCGCGAGGACGCAGAGGCGGCGCGCGCGATCGGGATCGACATCACGCGGGTGCGTATCTTCGCGGTGCTGATCTCAGGCGCGATGACGGCGCTCTCGGGCGTCCTCTACGCGTTCTATTACAACAACCTGTTCCCGGCGCAGATCTTCGACATTTCGCGCTCGATCGACATCGTGCTCGCGCCGATCGTGGGCGGCGTCGGCACATTGTTCGGCCCGATCGTCGGGGCCTTCATCCTCGTACCGCTCGGCGAGTGGCTCAGCGAAGCGACGTCGGCGGCCGGCGTCAATCTGCCGGGCGTCAAAGCGATGTTCTACGGCCTCGGACTGATGGTCATCATCGCGCTCGCGCCGGGCGGCGTGTGGCCGATCCTGGCGCGACGGCTCGGCCTGCGGGACGAGCGCCCGTGAGTCTCCTCGTCGTCGAAGGTGTCAGCAAGCGCTTTCGCGGCCTCGTCGCCGTCGACAACGTTTCGCTGCGGGTCGAGCCCGGCTCAATTTTCGCCGTCATCGGCCCGAACGGCGCCGGAAAGACGACGCTGTTCAACCTGATCGCCGGCGCGCGGCCGCCGGACGCGGGAAAGGTTATCTTTGACGGCGCGCGAATCGACGGTCTGCGGCCCGATCAGATCGCCGGACGCGGCTTGGCGCGCACGTTCCAGATCGTGCGGCCGTTTCCCGCGCTCAGCGTGCACGAGAACGTCGCCATCGGCGCAATGGCGCGCGAGCCGCGGGTCGCGCGAGCCTTCGAGCAGTCGGAAGCGGCGCTGCGCGCCTTCGATCTCTGGGACCGGCGCGCGCAACGCGCCTCCTCGCTCACGCTGCCGGATCGCAAGCGGCTCGAGATGGCGCGCGCGCTCGCCACAAACCCGAAGCTGCTGCTGCTCGACGAGACCATGGCCGGCCTGCGCCCGCCCGAAATCGATCGCGTGGTCGAGACGCTGCGCCGGATGAACAAGGAGAGCGGCCTCACCATACTGATGATCGAGCATGTGATGCGCGCCGTGACGTCGCTCGCCGACCGCGTCCACGTGCTCCATCACGGCGCGACGATCGCGGAAGGCGCGCCGGCCGAGGTCATGCGCGATCCCGCGGTGATCTCGTCCTATCTCGGCGAAGAGGCGCTCGGCTGATGCTGCGTGTCGAAGGTCTCGTTCTCGACTACGGCGATGCGCGCGCTCTCTCCAACGTGTCGATCGAGGCCTCGCAGGGCGAGATCGTCGCGATCGTCGGCGCGAACGGCGCGGGCAAGACGTCGTTGATCCGCGCGCTCGCCGGCATGCACAAGCCCACGGCCGGCCGCATCGCCTTCAAGGGGATCGACATCACCGGCTGGTCGAGCGACCGCGTCTGCAATCTCGGTCTCGCGCAGGTGGCGGAAGGCCGGCAAGTTTTCCCGACGCTCACGGTCCGCGAGAACCTGATGATGGGCGCGATCATTCCCCGCGCGCGCGCGCGCCGGGCGCGCAATCTCGCACGTATGTTCGAGATGTTCCCGCGGCTGCAAGAGCGCGAGCGGCAATACGCCGGAAGTCTGTCCGGCGGCGAACAGCAGATGCTCGCCATCGCGCGCTGTCTGATGAGCGAGCCGGAACTCGTGATGTTCGACGAACCGTCGCTGGGGCTCGCCCCCGCCTTCGTCTCGCGGGTGCTCGACATCATCCGCTCGCTCAACAAGGATGGGCTCACGTGCCTGCTCGTCGAGCAGAACGTGGTCGCCTCGTTGAAGCTCGCGTCCCGCGCGTATGTGCTCGAAAACAGCTCCATCGCCTTGTCGGGCGCGGGCTCGGATTTGCTGGCGGACGAGCGGGTCCGCAAGGCCTACCTCGGGATTTGACGCGCCGACGAGGACAAGCTCCGCGCGCTTCCGCCGTTTACGAGAAAGCAGATCTCGCTCACCGTCCCGACAGCATCGCGCAGGCCGCAGGGTTGATCGGCGGGAACGCCTCGTCGGCGGCGATGCGCCGCACGGGCTTGTAGAAATCGTACGGCCCTGCCGACTCCGCCGGCGATTTGACTTGAAAGAGATCGAGATCGTAGACGACGCGCCCGTCCTCTCGAAGCCGCGCGGGGCGACCGAAATAATCGATGGGTTTCGCGCGCATTTGCGCCATGACGGCCTTCGCGTCTTTCGATCCGGCGGCGTCGATCGCGTCGAGGTAGTGCTTCACGGCGACATAGTTCGCCGCATGCGCCTTTGTGGGATATCTTCCGCCGTCGCGCGATGAAAAGCGCCGCGCAAAGGCGCGCGAAGGTTCGTTGTTGTCCCAGTAAAAGCTCTCGGTCACGTAGAGGCCCTGCGCGACCGGCAAGCCGAGCGCTTTGACGTCGCTGATCAGCATCAGCAGACCGGCGATGATCTGCGATCCGCCGCCGATGCCGAATTCGCGCGCCTGTTTGATCGTCGTCGTGAGATCGTCGCCGAGATTGGCGAGCGCGATAACCTGCGCTTTGGAGGCCTGCGCCTGCAACAGATAGGAGCTGAAGTCGGAACCGCCGAGCGGCGCGCGCACGGAGCCGACCACGACGCCGCCGTTTTCGCGCACCACTTTCTCGGCGGACGCCTGCATGGCGAGTCCGAAGCCAAAGTCGGCGGTAATGAAGAACCAGGTCTTATGGCCGCTTTCCACCAGCGCCTTCGCGCCGCCCGCTGCGACGGCGTTGGTGTCGTCGGCCATGTGCATCGTCGTCGGCGCGCATTGCGCGTTGGTTAATTCGGGCGTCGCCGCCTCGGCGACAAGGATGATGTGATCGGTCTCTTTGCCAAGACGCGCGACGGCGAGCGCGGCGGGCGTGTTCGGCAGATCGGTGATGACATCGACGCGATCGACATCGAACCAGCGCCGCGCGATCTGCGTCGCGAGATCGGGCTTGTTAAGGAAGTCCGCTTGCAAGACCTCGACGGGCATGCCCGCCGCCTTGCCGCCGCGATCTTCTATCGCCATCTGCACGGCGAGCACCGCCCCCGGGCCGCCGATCTCCATGGAATAGCCGGACATGTCGCCGAGCACGCCGATTGTGATCGTGTCGGCGGCGCGCGCGGCGCCGGCAAATCCGGCCGTCAGCGAGCTTGCAAGGGCGGATCCGAAGACACGACGAGTCATGAGGGGGGCGCGCATGTCGCTCTCCTTTTTGAAGTTTCACCAGACGAATATGCGGGATGGAGATCCGCTTCCTTTGAGAGGCGTCTAATGGTCGTCAGAGCCGCTTAGCGATTCTTCCCGGATGAATAATAGCATACCGCTGCCGAGGTTCAGGTACGAGACGATGGATCACCCTTCGCTCCCGTCGGTCTCAACGGTTTGGGAAAACACGTCCTTCAGATCGAGATCCAACACGGCGTCATTCGGAAGCTCGTCAAGGCGCAATATGCGCTCCGTGACGAAGCGCGTGACGATCGTTCCGTCAGGCCCACGGCGATGGTGGATCAGCAACGGCTTGTCCGGGTCGAGGATGAGATAGTGAGCGACGCTCGGCAGGCTGAAGTAGCCTTGCAACTTTAGCGACAAATCCATACGCGCCGTGCTCGGCGACAGCACCTCGACGACGATCGCCGGATTGGGAATTTCCAGCGCGTCGCGCGGAGCGCGGTCGCCGAAATAGACCAGGACGTCGGGCTCCACCGCCTTACCCGAGTCGAAGCGAACCGTCGGCCCGTCAATGGCGACATGGGCGGGCAGTCCGGACCGTTTCGCAGCGTCGCGCAACGCAATGAAAATTGCGGCTTTCGCTTCCCAATGCTGCGATCTCTCAGCGTTCATGCTGCCCGCCGCTCCCCGTTTTTCGATGACCTCGCCGTCCCACAGCTCGAAACGTCCCGCTTCCTTCGGAAGGGTTTCGGCCCAGGCGAGAAAGGTCTCGACTGTCATCGTGTGGCGCGGCAGGGCGGTCATGCGTGCGACCCGTGCATTTGTCTCGTCTCGTGGAGAGAAGGGCGATGCGAATCTGCAATGTCGGATGGTCCCCGGATCGGCTATGCCGTCCGGGGAAGCGAGTGTGCGGTTTACTCGCCGGCCTTAACGTACAACTGTCCGCCGGTCTCCAAGAACTCGCGACTCTTTTCGGCCATGCCTTCGAGCGCCGCCTTCTCGTTGTCGAGCATGGCGGCCGCTTCCACGCGCAAATCCTGCGTGATCTTCATCGAGCAGAACTTCGGTCCGCACATCGAGCAGAAATGCGCCGACTTGTGCGCGTCCTTGGGCAGCGTCTCGTCGTGGTAGTCGCGCGCCGTATCCGGATCGAGGCCGAGGTTGAACTGGTCGTCCCAGCGGAACTCGAACCGCGCGCGGCTCAGCGCGTCGTCGCGGACCTGCGCCGCGGGATGCCCCTTGGCGAGGTCGCCGGCATGCGCGGCGATCCGGTAGGTGATGACGCCGGTCTTGACGTCGTCGCGATCGGGCAGGCCGAGGTGCTCCTTCGGCGTGACGTAGCAGAGCATGGCGCAGCCGAACCAGCCGATCATCGCCGCGCCGATGCCCGACGTGATGTGGTCATAGCCCGGCGCGATGTCGGTCGTCAGCGGCCCAAGCGTGTAGAAGGGCGCCTCGTGGCACTCCTTGAGCTGCTTCTCCATGTTGACCTTGATCTTGTGCATCGGCACGTGGCCGGGGCCTTCGATCATCACCTGGCAGCCTTTGTCCCAGGCGATCTTCGTGAGTTCGCCCAGCGTTTCGAGCTCGGCGAACTGCGCGCGGTCGTTGGCGTCGGCGATCGAGCCCGGCCGCAGGCCGTCGCCCAGCGAGAACGACACGTCATACTTGCGCATGATGTCGCAAATCTCGTCGAAACGCTCGTAGAGGAAGCTCTCGCGATGCCCCGCAAGGCACCAGCGCGCCATGATGGAGCCGCCGCGCGAAACGATTCCCGTGGTGCGGTGCGCCGTCAGCGGCACGTAGGCGAGCCGCACGCCGGCGTGAATGGTGAAATAGTCGACGCCCTGTTCGGCCTGCTCGATCAGCGTATCCTTGAAGACGCTCCAATCGAGCTTCAGCGGATCGCCGTCGACCTTCTCCAGCGCCTGATAGATCGGCACGGTGCCGATCGGCACGGGCGAATTGCGGATGATCCAGTCGCGGATGTTGTGGATGTTGCGGCCCGTCGAAAGGTCCATGACCGTGTCCGCGCCCCAGCGCGTCGACCACACCATCTTCTCGACCTCTTCGGCGACCGACGAGGTCACCGCCGAGTTGCCGATGTTGGCGTTGATCTTGATAAGGAAGTTGCGGCCGATGATCATCGGCTCGAGTTCGGGATGGTTGATGTTCGAGGGGATGATGGCGCGCCCGCGCGCGATCTCGTCGCGCACGAACTCCGGCGTGACGAAGGCCGGGATCGCCGCGCCGAAGCTTTCCCCGTCGGCGACCCTGTCCCTTGCGCCCTCGAGCATTGTCTCGCGGCCGAGGTTTTCGCGATGCGCGACGTAGATCATCTCTTCTGTGATGAGCCCGGCGCGGGCGAACTCGTATTGCGTGACCATCGCGCCATCGAGCCCGCGGCGCGGCTGGCGATTGGCGGGGCATGGCGGCACGAGCTTCTCGCCGCTGGCGCCGCCGTTGTCTTCCTGCGTCACGGCGCGTCCGGCGTAGGTCTCGAGCCCGCCGCGTTTGGCGAGCCAGGCGTCGCGCACGGGCGCAAGCCCTTTCGAAAGATCGATGCGCGAGTCGGCCTCGGTATAGGGGCCGGACGCGTCGTAGACGCGCACCGGCGGCTCTTTGGCGTCGGTGATGGCGATCTCGCGGAAGGGAACGCAAATGTCGGCCCGGCCATCGGGATGATGGTAGACCTTGCGCGAGCCGGCGAGCGGGCCGGTCGTGACCGTCTCGGGCGTGAGGCTGCCGCGTTTGGGCTGTATGTTCATGGTTCCCTCCAAACCGCGGTCCGCTTGCGGGCTGCGGCTTTGTCGATCGGACCAGGCTGTTGAAGAGAGTGCGGCTTGGGCGCATGGGCCCTTCGGTCGCCTTCCCTCCGCTGGCGCTAACCAGATCAGGTTCGACGGGTGTGATCTCAGCCGTCCAGCGGACGGCACCCCTCGGCTTCCTCCAAGTTATTGCGGATCGCGCAAGGGGGCAAGAGCTTGTCCTGGATCAATACATATGAGCGGGAGGGGTTTCCTCGGTTCGGCGTTTATGGAGGTACTGGGCTGGCGTGAGGCCGGCAAGGGCGCCGTGTGGTCTGTGGTGGTTGTAGAGGTGCTGGAAGGCGTCGACGTGCTTGGCGATGGCTTCGAGCTTGTCGGGCAGTTCGACGCAGGCGTAGAACTCGTAGCGCCAGACTCCGTTGCAGCGTTCGACGGCTCCGTTGAGTTTGGGCGAGCGCGGCGGCAGGACGTAGAGCGGCAGTTTCCTTTCGGCGCAGGCCTGTTCGAACTCGGCCATGAACTCGGAGCCGCCGTCGATCTGGATGGCTTTGACGGGATGCGGCATCTCGGCGAGAACCTTTTCGAGGAAGCTGGCGGCGTTTTTGGCGGTGGCGCGCCGGAACGGCTTGGCGACGGTCCATTTGGCGATCGGATCGTAGGCGTCGAAGTGCTTGACGGCGTAGCCGATGCCGAGATCGATGGAGAGGGTGTCGATCTGTACGACGTCGCCGGGCTGTTGGAAGACGACCTCGGGCGGTTTGCGCTTGGCGTGCGGGCGCTTCTTAGCGGCTGATTTGGCCGCGACCTTGCCGATGAGAGCGGGGACCGGCGCGACGACGCCGCGCTGGATCAATTTGCTGAGGATGCGTCCGACCTTGGCCTCGCTGACGGCGAAGCCCTGGTCGCGCAGGATGGGGGTCAGCTTCTGCTTGCCCCACATGGGATGATCGAGGCGCAGCCGCTCGACCGCGGCCTCCAGGCCCGGCGGGTTGACCGCCTTGCGCACACGATGCGGTCGCCGGCTTTTGGGAATTGGGTCTTTCCGCCACCGACGCAGAGTTGAATAGGCCTCGCCGACGGCGCTGGCCGCCTGTTCGGCGGTGAGGCCGTTCTCGCAGGCGCGCAGCCATCGAGCGACGGCGTCGCGCCGTCTCTGCGCTTCGATATCCGGCGTCTTCGCTTCGAGAAGACGCGACGCCGCGCGAGCGCTTCGGATAACATGGCCGGGCAGGCCAAAAACCTGCATGGGGGTCTCCTGTCGATTCGAGCTTCAGCAACCCGAACCTCGGAGACCCCCATCAATCTCGCAAGCCGCTCATATCTGTCTGATCCAGGTCAGAGCTTCTCGCCAGCGATGAACCGCGCATCCAGCCAAGCCCTCGTGGAAACGGCGCTCGTTAGGCTGCCTTCCCGATCCGCCCCAGCATTTCGGCGGCCCGCCACGGCGTCCACCAGGGCTTGAGGCCAAGATCGTCGGCGATCAGGCCCGCGGCGATATAGCCCGCGCCGCCGCTGATCGCCCCGCCGGGATGGCCCGCGCTCCCGGCCATATAGAAGTTCGGGATAGGCGTGCGATAGCCGAAGTGATTGTACATGACCTGTTCGGCGTTGAACGTGCCCATGAAGATGTCGCCGTTGCGCATGTTGGGCAGTTCGGCCACGTATTCGCGCGCGGTATAGACGTAGCGCGCGAGGACGTTGTCGCGCGTCATGTTCGGGCAATAGCGCGCGAAGACGTCGAGGATGCGATCGGCGAACTCGGCCTTGAAACGCTCGTAGTCGCAGCCGAATTCGCCGATGTCCGGATTTTCCGGCATCACGTGCCAGGCGTAGGTCGTGGCGCGGCCCGGCGGCGCCTGGCTCGGATCGATCTGGCTCAGCGCGCCCGACCCGAACTGAACGATCCGCGGCGGACGGTTGGCCTCCACGTCCTGGAAGGCCGACACGAGGTCGCCCATGGTCTCTGCGCCGAGGCTCCACTTCAGCGTTTCGCGGATGTGGGGATCGAACGCTTCGGCGTAAAAGCGCGGCGATTCCTTCAGCGCGTAATGCACGCCTAACAGCGACCATTTCGTGTACTGGAACTGCTCCAGCTTCGCCGCGTAGACGGCCGGGACCTGCGCGCGGCCGATCAAGCGCTCAAAGGTCTGGTGGACATCGAGCGTGCTCGCCACGAAATTGGCGCGCACCGTGCGCCCATCCGCCAACGCGACGCCGGTCGCGCGTCCACCTTCGATCACGACACGGTCGATCGAGACCTGTGGCTGGTAGGTCCCTCCGGCGGCGATGAACGTCTCCATCAATCCCCGCGCGAGATTGAAGGATCCGCCCTTGCAGAGCTGGTATCCGCTTTCGAGATCGAAGGCGCGGATGACGCTGCCCATCGGACTTGTGCGCGACAGCGTGTCCGTGAGCCACGTTCCGAACAGGCTGACCTTGAACAGAAACAGCAGGCGGACATGTTCGTTCTCGAACAGTTCCTCGACAACTTCGAGCGGCTGGCGGCGCGTCGTCTCGAGGAAGTCACGGCCGATGTCGCTTTGCGCGAGGAGGACCTCGCGCTCGGCCTGCGGCAGCGGCTCGCTATAGCGTTCAGGGATGAAAATTTCGCGGGTGATGCGCTCGGCGCGGGCGTTCCACGCGCGGAACGTGTCGGCGTCCTTGCGGCTGAACCGCGCGATATTGGCGCAGGTCTCGTCAAGGTCGCGGCCGAACACGAGCGCGGTGCGATCGAGATGCGGCTGCGCGAATTCGTATCGAGGCGTGAAATATTCCACCTTGTCCTGGAGCCCGAGATCGGTGAACCAGGGCGCGTGCGAGATGTGAAAATGATTGATGCTATGCAGATTGTGATGGAAGCCAGGCAGCGTCGCCTCTTCGGTGGAGAGCCCTCCGCCGTATTTGAGCCGCCGCTCCATCAGCAAAATGCGCAGACCCTGGCGCGCGAGAAAAGATCCAAGCACGAGACCGTGGTGGCCGGCGCCGATAATGATCCCGTCGTAGGCGCGATCGAGCGGTAAAGCCACGCTCAAACGCCTCGAAAGCCGGCGCGCGCGACGCGATAATCCCACGAGCGCGCTTGCGCCAGGTCGGAGAGCAGCATATCGCGCGTCCGGTCGATCTCCCCTGGCGTCAGCGGCGCCGGCTCCCCGAAGGGCGCCGAGCTGAGCGTCAATTCGGCGTTCTCTTTCAGGTAGATCGACACAAATACCGCTTCGCGCAGCGAGGCCCCGCAACAGGTCGCGCCGTGGCCGCGAAGCAGCACGCAGCGCTCCTGGCCCATCGCGCGCGCCATCGAACGGCCCTGCGGCATCGTCTCGATCAGCATGTTGGTGTCGCCAAATTCGGGCTGACTGTCCCACACCGGAACCTCATGCCCGATGACCGCCGCCATGTGAAAGATCGGCCGCAGCTTACGTCCTGGGACGGCGAAGGGCAGCACCGCGCGCGCATGGTGGTGAGTCACAGCGTTCACCTCCGGGCGCGCCATATAGACGGCGCCGTGAATCGCGCGTTCGCGATACATCGCCCGGCCGTTCTGGTTGATGGGCTCGCCCTCGAGCGTGAACTCGATCAAGTCGTCTCGGGTCACGATCTCGGGACTGCGCGAGCGCGACAGGAAATAGCGCTGCGGATCGGTGGGATGGCGCACGCTGACATGGCCGAAATCATCGATGACGCCCTCGCGCCCCAAGATGCGATTGGCGATGACCAATTGGCTAAGCGCGTATTCGACGGCGGCGTTGGTCATGTGAACAATCCCCGGGCTCGTTGGCGCATCGAACGCGGCCTCACACGAAGCGCGACTGCGCTCGCCGCCGCGGCGATCATCTCTCGATCCGGCCGCGGCATGCAGTCACAGCCGTCTTCGCGAGGAACGCGACGCAAATTAGCATGGCGGAGCCTTTCCGCGAAGGCCGTCCCCCGTGCCCGCGGCAACGACCACGCCGCAGATTGCGGAGGGCTGGTGGCCTGCGCCTTGTCCGCCTTGTGTCGACCCGAAGCGCGGGCTAGATAGCGGCCCGCTCGCGTCTAGGCGCGCCATTCTCCACCATCGCCACGGCGGCCCGACCGACTTGAGCATTTCCGACCGGCTTTCGGCAGGCTTCGCCGCAATCGAGGCGTTCGTCGCTGGCTCGTGCGCCATGCTCGTGACCATTCCGTTCGGCAAGTGGCTGCGTCGTCGTCAGGAGAAAGGCTGGGCCGATCGTCAGCGGGCGCATTACCACGCCTGGATCGAACTGGTCGAAACGCCATCGCGACCTTCGGTTGAAACGATGCGCGAAACGATCGCGGGCTTTGCGTTTCAGCCGACGATTTCTATCCTGACGCCCGTCTTCAACACCGATCGCCGATGGATCGAGGCGGCGGTCGCTTCCGTGCAGGCGCAGGCCTACCCGCACTGGGAATTGTGCCTGTGCGACGATCATTCGTCCGCGCCGCACATCGGTCCCCTACTCGACGCGTTCGAGGCGTCCGACCCGCGCATCAAGACGCATCGGCGCTCCGAAAACGGCCATATCTCCGCCGCCACCAACGATGCGCTGAGCCTCGCCACCGGCGAATATGTGTCGCTGATGGATCATGACGACGTGATCGCCGAGAATGCGCTGTTCGAGTTCGTGCGCGTGCTGAACGAGGATCGCAGCGTCGACTTCATCTATTCGGACGAAGACAAGATGTCGCTCGACGGGGAACGGTACGAACCGTTCTTCAAGCCGGGCTGGTCGCCGGAATACCTCGAATCCTGCATGTATACGGCGCATCTCGCGCTCTACCGGACAGACCTCGCGCGCCGGCTCGGCGGCTTCCGCAAGGAATGCGACGGCGCGCAGGACTACGATTTCGTCTTACGCTACACCGAGCATGTCGCGAACGTGCGTCACGTGCCCAAAATCCTCTATCATTGGCGCGCGATCCCCGGCTCGACGGCGTTGTCGATGGACAGCAAGGATTACGTGCTCGACGCGGCTCTGCGCGCGCTGTCGCAGCGGGCGACGCGCACCGGCGCGCTGGAGTTTGCGCGCAATTCGGCCTACCCTGGATGTTTCGAACTGCGTCGCAAGCTCGTCGGGCGCCCGCTCGTCTCGATCGTCATTCCCAGCGCCGGACGCGATGCGCGGATCGGTCGCCGGCGGGTGGATCTGCTCGCAAACTGCCTCGCCAGCATTCGCAGCGAAACCGCCTACGACAACATCGAGATCATCGTCGTCGACAACGGCGATTTGCGCGCGACAACCCGCGCCGCGCTACAGGAAGCCAGTGCGACGGCCGTGACGTACGATGGGGCCGCCTTCAACGTCGCCGTCAAGATGAACCTCGGCGCGCGGCACGCCAACGGGGACGTGCTGGTCTTTCTGAACGACGATATCGAAATTCTCTCGCCCGACTGGCTCGACGCCATGCTGGCGCTTCTTCAGCGGCCGGGCGTCGGAGTCGTCGGCGCCAAGCTGCTGTTCGAAGACGGCGACTTGCAGCACGTCGGCGTCGCGTTTTGCCGCGGCCTGCCGGACCATATTCGCCGCGGCTACCCGCAAACGGATGCGGGCTACGGCTTCTCATCGGTGGCCAATCGAAACTACCTCGCGGTCACCGGCGCCTGTCTCATGATTACGCGAGCCGACTTCGAGGCGGTCGCCGGCTTTAACGAAGCCTTCGCCGTCAATTACAACGACATCGATCTTTGCCTCAAAGTCATCGGGCTCGGCAAACGCGTCGTCTACTCGCCCCAGGCGGTCCTTCGCCATTTCGAAAGCCGGAGCCGAACGAGAACCGTGTCGCTGGATGAAATCGGGCGCTTCTTCAACGATTGGGGCGACGTGACGCTTCACGATCCCTATTATAGCCGATGGCTTCACGCGCAGCCGCCGCTGTTCGAGTTGGCCGATCCGCGCCTCCAGATCGGAACGCGCCCCGCGTAAAGTTCATTGAATCCGAAGCGCGGTTGGTCTACAGCAACGCCGCGCTAGGACCGTACCGCTCCGCAATGCGATTTCACATCGATCACGACAGCGGCGAGATCATTGCGGGATGGTTCGTCCCGGACAATCCGAACGCCACGGCTCGCATCGAAGTGCGCCTGCCTGGCTCCGATCCGGTGGAGTTCAGCGCGCAAATTCACCGACCCGACATCGTCGATCTCGGCATGCACAACACGGGCGTCGTCGGGTTCTACGTGAACGAAACGGAAGTTCCAGGCCTGACGAGCGCCGTCGGCGTGGAGTTGCGCGACGCCACATCGCACACGCTGTTTTATAAGCGGCTGGATCCTGCGCTTCACGTTCAAAAACGGCTGATGCTCTTCGACGCCAGCGTCGTGCCGCAGCGCAAGCTTCTCGAACAGATGAAAAATCGGTTTGCGATGCCCTTCAGCGCCGTCGAGGGCTTTCCCTACGAAACGATGGCGAGCATCGTCAACATTCACTACAGCCCCTCGCTGCTCCTGGCTGGACGACCGATGTTCATGCGGCACGCCAACCATCTCAAAGAGCGTGAATTTCTCGTCGCCGCGCTGTTACGTGATCCGTTTGAAGAATTGGCCGAACGCCTCCTCTTCCTCAATCTGGTCTCGAAATCCAGCAATGCGGCCTCTCTGATACCTTTCGCCACCGGCTTGACCCCTTTGATCGACCTTGCGCGAGACTTTCCCTTTGCCGATGAGCGCGCGATGGATCGGATCCTTCGCGACATGGAGACAAATCAAAGCGACAGCGTTCGCGATCCCCTGACCCGCATGCTCGCCTGCCAGCTGGACGAAAAACCCTCACGCAATCACGTGACGCAGGCGCTTGAAAATCTTGCCGGCATGGATGTTGTCGGGACACGCGGCCGGTTCGACGAGTTCAGAGGCATGATTGCGGCGATCCTCGGCTCCGACGCATTCGGCGGAGCTCGGCCCGAAACGTCGCAAGTCGTTTTGGACCTCACGCGCCGTCTGGCCGGCCTCCGGATCGTCCGCGATCTCCTCGAAAACGACCTGGCTCTTTTTTCCTACGCGGAGGAGGCGGTCGATATCGGTCTCGAAAGCGACGCCGCGTCATGACCGGGCCGTCCGCTCGCAGGCGCAAAAGCCATCCAATTTCCGCCACCTTGGGCCTCTAACCGCAAGCGCGGTGGTTACCTCGTCTCATCCCGACTCGCCCGGCCTATTGCCGCGCTTCAGCTTGGCTCGCCCAAGGTGCGGCCCATGATTACGCTGGAGAACATCTTTAAGTACTATCGCACGCACGGGCACACCAAGATTGTGCTCGATCACGTGTCGATGGCGTTCCGCGGCGGCAACAGCTACGGCATTCTCGGCATCAACGGCGCCGGCAAATCGACCTTGATGCGGATCATGGCCGGAACCGAAATGCCCAACAGCGGCAGGATCCGGCGATCCGCCCGTATTTCGTGGCCGCTAGGCTTCGCCGGCGGGTTGCACGCCAAGATGACCGGCCGCGAGAATGTCCAGTTCGTGGCGCGCATTTACGGGCAGAACGTTCGCGGCGTTCTCGATTTCGTCGAGGATTTCGCCGAACTCGGCAGCTACATCGATGTGCCCGTGGGCCGCTACTCGTCGGGCATGATGGCGCGGCTGGCGTTCGGGTTGTCGATGGCCATCGAATTCGAGGTTTACCTGATCGACGAGGTCACGGCGGTCGGCGACATGCGTTTTCAAAGACGCTGCGCGGAAGAATTCGAAAAGCGGCGCGCGCGGGCGGACGTCATCATGATTTCTCACGTCATCCCGGCTTTGACCCAATTCTGCGAACGTGGCATCGTGCTGGCGCATGGGCGTCTTCATGCGTTTTCCTCGGTTGAAGACGCCATAGAACTTTACAAGAAGCTCAATGAATAGCCCCGCCCCCTCGGTCGCCCGCGCATCGCCATCGGAGCGGCGTCCATGACTCTCGTTACGGACGACGGACGCGCCCGCGCCGTAGCGGTCGCCGCTGCGCTTCGGCGCGCCGCGCGGCAATCGCGCGCGCCGGTCGGCTTCGTTTCGGGTGGCGGCGGCTTTCGCGCGCGTCGCGGCGACCGCCTCTTCTGGCGCGGAATGATCGCAGGGTTTGTCGCGCTCATCGTGGCGCCCATCGTAGGCGCATCGCTTTATTTCGGTCTTATCGCCTCGGACCAATACGTCACGCAGACGCAATTTTCCCTGCGAAGCGGGGAATCTTCGGTTCTGGATTCGCTTTCCGGCGTGGCCGGCCTCGCGGCCTCGCAGCAGAACCTCGATTCCCAGATCATCGTCAATTACATCCCGAGCCGCGGGATGGTCGATAAGCTCGATCAGGAACTCGATCTGCGACGCATCTACTCGCGCGACGATGTCGACTGGTTTTCGCGGTTCAACCCCACGCGATCCGTGGAATATCTCGAAAAATACTGGGATTCGCGCGTCAACGCTTCGATCGACGTGCAATCGTCGGTCATCAACGTCAGCGTGCGCGCCTTCACGGCGCAGGATTCGCTCGCGCTCGCCAACGCCATCGTCCAAAATTGCGAAAGCTTGGTCAACAATATGATGGCGAGGGTGCGTGAATCGACGCTCAACGTCTCGAAAGCGGAACTGGATCGGGCCGAGACGACGCTCGTCAAAGCGACTGACGACCTCCGCGACGCGCAGAACAAGCAGGGCGTCATCGACCCAGAGATCGCCGCAAAGGCCATTCAAAAAATTATCGAGCCGATGCAGCTTCAGCTTGCAAAGCTGCTTCAGCAATCGGCGGTCGTGACGCGCAGCATGTCGCCGGAGTCGCCCCAGGTGCGCATTCTGAATACGCAAATCGAAAACATCAAAGCGCAGATCGTCAAGTTGCAATCGTCGATTGCGAATTCCCAGCGCACGTCGGAGCCCACGCTTGCCGATCGGCTCGGCAACCTTAGTCAGCAACAGGTCAATTTGAAAGTGGCGCAGCAGCAGTATGCGACCGCCGCCCTGCACTACGAGACGGCGCGCGCCGACGCCGAGACGCAGCACGCCTTCCTGATCAACATCATCCGTCCCGTCCTGGCGCAGAAGGCGCTGTATCCGCGGCGCTGGTGGGGCTGGTCGCTCATCGTCTTTCCGTCGCTCCTGCTATGGTCGATCGCAGCGGGCTTGGCCGTTCTCGTCCGCGACAATATGGCGGGTTGAACCCGTCCACTCGGGGAAGGCGACCCTGCGCTCTGCGATCGGAAACGAGCGAGCGTCGCCGATGCGTTCGAAGACGTCGGCCGGTTTGGATCAGGCGAAGTGGTCGACGACGCTCGCGGTCGCCATGCTCAGGATGCTCCAAAGCACGAAGCAGGCGCAAAACGCGAGAAGGATCTCCGTTCCGCGCTCCGGATAAAGCGGATACTCGGGAAGCCCGGGCGGCACTGAGGTCGCAAGAAAAAGCCTTTGGCGCCGCATGTCGTCTTCCGCCTTCGTCAACCCGGTTTGCGAGACGGTGTATTTCTGCTCGGCGAACTTTTCTTGCAATTTGAGTTGCTCGAACTTGGCCAGGTCGGCCGCGATGGTTTTGGCGTGCGTGTCCGTCGACGTCAGCTGGTTTTGAAGATCGGCGATCTGCGCATCGATCGATTCGAGCCGCGTCTGCTGAAACCTCAAAGCCGGCGAGCTGTTCGAAAGCGATCCGGAAATCGAGGCGATCGTACTGACGATGTCGCTTCGCTCGACCATCAGCTTGCCGATGAGTTCTCCGACCGACTCGGCCTTGGCGACCGGATCGATCGAGGTCGTCTGATTGCGGAAATTCTGCAATTGGCCGCGCACTGCCGCTAAAGCCGTCTCGTTGCGCGAAACATCGGCTTCCGCCTCGGAAACGGCGACGGCGCGCGAGCGTTCGGAAACTTTGTTCACGAGCGTCTCGCTAAGAGCGACGATCTTTTTGGCGATCTCCTGCGCGTCTTCGGGCCGGAACGCGTAGATGCGGACCGTGACGATGCCCGACAGCGTGTCGAGTCCCGCAATGACGTGCTTGTTCCAGTATTTGAAGTTGTCCTCGATCGGTTCGTTTCGCGACATGCGGGAGAACCAATCCGTCTCGGGTCGAGAAAATTTCGATTCGAGGTAGGGCCGGCCGCCGATATCTTCGACGATGCTTTGGCTCTTGATGTAGTCGAGAACGATATAGGAATCTTCGACCGTCGCCTTACCGCTCGAAAGACCGAGCTTGCTGAAGACCGAAAGCGTATCCGAGAAGCTATTTTTATCCTCGGAGGCCGCCCGCACGGAAACGCGGGTTTCGGAGACATATTCATCCGACGCCACGAAGGCGAAATAGAGTCCTGCGATCAGCGTGGGGATCGCCACCACCACAATGAAAGAGTAGCGAAGCGCCCGCCCGGCCCAGGTGGACGGCGCAGATATGTCCGAGCCGCGCACCGGCGATCGTCGCGGGGCCAGCGCGCCGCGCTGCGCCGGCTGCAGTTCCTTCGAGCCGCTCCGACCAAGAAGGTTTCTCGCGCGGCCGACCAGCGCCAGCGCGCCCGCCATCGGTCCAGCGAACGCATCTTTGGCGGATTTCGCCACATCGACTGTTCGCGGAGTTTCGCTCATGAAAACAGGAAGCCTTGTCGAACCGTTTCAGCCTTGTAGTGGACGGCGGATTCCCCTGTCCAGTTCGGCCATACGTTAGCGCAGCCGTTGGGTCGGATTATGGCGAGCCTGACCCGTGAACCCGCTCGCGCAGAGAGTCGCCAGCCGGCCTGTAAGCCGGGTTCTGTATGGCTCGCGCACCGCGCGGGCGTGACGGTCATTCCTCTGGGGCGGCCGTTGCCGGCCGCCTCGAGCAACCAACCCGGGCGACAACCCGGAAACAGGTTTGAGGCGTCGCCGCCCCGTGTCGCCCCTATTCGGTCTTGCTCCCGGCGGGGCTTGCCATGCCGCGTCCGTCGCCGGCCGCGCGGTGCGCTCTTACCGCACCCTTTCACCCTTGCCGCTCCGAAAAGCGGCGGTTTGCTTTCTGTGGCGCTTTCCCTGGGGTCGCCCCCGCCGGACGTTATCCGGCGCCGTGTCTCCGTGGAGCCCGGACTTTCCTCTCCCGCGAGGGAGCGACCATCCGGCCGACTGGCGGCGTTGTCATAGAGGGCGCGTCGACATGCGGCAAGGGCAAGGGCGCACCCGCCGGAAAACGCCGGGACTCTCAGCGAAAATCAACCTTGCTGTCAAAAAATCGCCGCGTGAACGTAGAAACGGTCAAGGTCAGGAACCAAATCGGCGCAGCCCGCGTTCGATTTGGGCTTCTTTTGGAGGGTCGAACAATGAAAAAAGCTGTTCTCCTGGCGGCGGCTCTCGCGTCGTCGGTTGCGCTTGCGGGCTGCGGCGCGACGCAGCAAGACCGCACGGTCGGCGGCGCCGCGATTGGCGCGGTCGGCGGCGCAGCGATCGGCGCCGCGGCGACGGGCGGCCGGGCGAGCGGCGCGGTGCTCGGCGCGCTCGCAGGTGGGGCGACAGGCGCCGTGATCGGCGCCAACTCCAGCCCCGGACCGGATGGCGGCCGCTGCGTGCGCGTGCGCTACGACTACTACGGGAACCCCTACTGCACGCGCTACGCCTACTAGATCGGTTCTCCCTCGGCTTGGCCCGATCCGCGGTCCCGCGGGTCGGGCTTCGTCTTTGCGGAAGGCGACGCTAAAGTCTTGGGATGGACCCCTCCCCCGACAGTTCCTACGCCGCTGAGGCGCATCCCTCGCCCAATCACGGCGAGCGGCGGGACGGCAAGCGGCCCAACTATCTGATCCTTCATTATACCGGAATGGCGAGCGGGGAGGCGGCGCTGGCGCGGCTGTGCGATCCGCGCGCCGAGGTTTCAAGCCATTATTTGGTTTGGGAAGACGGCCGGATTTCGCAGCTCGTCCCCGAGGCGCGGCGGGCGTGGCATGCGGGGCGCTCGGCTTGGGACGGCGAGCGCGATATGAATTCCTGCTCGATCGGGATCGAGATCGTCAACGCCGGCCACGACGGCGGATCGCCGCCCTTCCCCAAGGCGCAGATCGAGGCTATCGGCGCGCTGGGGCGCGACATCGTGACACGCCACGGGATCGCGCCGCGCCGGGTGCTGGCCCATTCCGACATCGCGCCGGGCCGCAAGCTCGATCCCGGCGAGCGCTTTTCTTGGGCGCGCCTGCATCGCCTCGGCGTCGGCGCGTGGCCAGGGTCGCTTCGTCTCGGCGGGGAAGACACCCTGAGAGCCGGCGACGGCGGCCCGCGCGTCGAAGCGTTGCGGCACGATCTCGCGTCCTACGGCTACGATCTTCCCCCAAACGGCGATTTCGACGTGCGCCTGCGCGTCGTCGTCGAAGCCTTTCAGCGCCACTTCCGCCCCGCGCGGGTCGACGGTCACGCCGACGCGGAAACGCTCGCGATTCTGCGCGCCTTGCTGCAGCTTCCTCCACGCTAGACCTCCGAGCGATCGTCGCCCGCCTCTCAAGACGAAACGGCTGAGACGAAGGCGAACGCCTCAATTGCCGACGGTCGCGCGCGGCGTTACACAAGCATGCCTTCAGCCCGGCCCGAAGCGCCAGGACGCGCCAGTCGCGGCTCGCGAGCCGGTCCGGCTTGGCAACCCGAAGGGACTTTTCATGGCGAACCCATCCTTCAAGGTCGTGGACGCGACGATCGCCAGCATTCACGCCGCCTATAAGGACGGGAGCCTGACCGCGCGTCAGCTTGTGCAGACCTATCTCGACCGGATCGCCGCCTACGATCGCGCCGGGCCGAAGATCAACGCGATCGTGTCGACCAATCCCAAGGCGCTGGAAGAAGCCGACGCGCTCGACCGCGCCTACAAGGAGAAAGGTCCGGTCGGACCGCTACACGGAATCCCGATCGTCATGAAGGACCAGGGCGACGTGAAAGATATGCCGACCACGATGGGGTCGCTGCTCTTCAAGGATCACTATCCCGACCGCGACGCCTTTGTAGCGCAAAGATTGAAAAAAGCCGGCGCGATCTTCATCGGCAAATCCACTCTGGGCGAACTCGGCGCGGGCGACACGCATGGATCGCTCTTCGGCTCGACGCGCAACGTCTACGATCTGGAACGGACGGCGGGAGGGTCGTCCGGCGGCTCGGGCGCCGCGGTGTCGGCGAATCTTTGCGCCGTCGCGATCGGCCAGGAAGGCTTCGCCTCGATCCGTCGGCCGGCGATCTGGAACGGCGTCGCCGGCATGCGACCAACGGCGGGCCTCGTGAGCCGCGGCGGCGTCTATGCCGGCTGGCCGAGCGTCATCGGCTCGCTCGGCCCCATGTGCCGCACCGTCACCGACCTTGCGATCCTCCTCGAAAACATGATCGGCTACGATCCCGCCGACCCCGTGACGGCGCTGGGCGTCGGGCGCGCGCCGGCCTCGTTCTCGACCCTGCTCGACAAGGACGCTTTGAAGGGCGCGCGCATCGGCGTCTTGCGTGAATCGATGGGATTCCGCGCCGAGCCCGACAGCGAGGATTTCGCCAAGATCACCGAAGTCTTCGATCGAGCCGTCGGCGACCTGCACAAGGCGGGGGCGGAAGTTGTCGACCCCATCGTCATTCCGGATCTCAAGGCGCTGCTGGCCACGCGTGCGCGGGCGGACGCGGACGATTACAAGGCGTTCGAGACCTACCTCGCCGGCAGCGCCGCGCCGCCGTTCCGTACCCGCGAGGAAGCGATGAAGTCGCCGGCTTTCAAGGAAATCTATCGCGGGGCCAAACAGCGCTGGGAAGCCACGAACAGCGAGGCGCAGCACTACGCCTATCTGCGCGCGCGCGACACGCTGATGATGCACATGCATCAGGTGATGGCGGACCACCGGCTGGACGCCATCGTTCATAAAGCGGTCGAGCACCAACCGACGCCGATCAAGGACGGGCTCAATCCGCCCTTCTACGATCAGCGCGGCGCGCCGCACCTCAATACGTTTCTGGTCTTCGTCCCATCGATCGTGGTCCCTGCGGGCTTCACGCGCGACGATCTGCCGGCGGGCGTGACCTTTCTCGGGCGCCCCTACGACGACGCCAAAATGGTGCGCTTCGCCTATGCCTACGAACAGGCGACCCGCCACCGCCGTGCGCCCGCGGCTGCTCCCTAGGTCTAAGCGCGCAAGCGGCCGGGCGCCGTTGCGGCCGGACCCAAAGGCCGTTAATGACGGCGGCTGTCCGCCATCGACCTGAAACTTCGCCGTACAGCGCATAGAAGGCGTCTGATGTTCGACACCACCGTTCATGCTCTGCTCAGCACTTATGGCCTCTGGGGCGTGTTCTTCATCATCATGCTGGAAAGCGCCGGCATACCGCTGCCCGGCGAAACCGCGCTGGTCTCGGCTTCGATCTATGCAGGCGTCACCGGCCACATGTCGATCGCGCATGTGATCGCGGTCGCAACGCTTGCGGCGATTATCGGCGATAATATCGGCTTTTGGGTCGGACGCCGGTACGGGTTGCCGCTGCTGGAGCGACACGGACACCTGATCCGCTTGACGGAAAAACGGCTGGCGCTCGGCAACCATCTGTTCGAACGGCATGGAGCGAAGATCGTCTTCTTCGGCCGATTCATTGCGTTCCTTCGCATTTTTGCGGCGCTGCTGGCCGGCGTTTATGGCTTCAGATGGCGTTCGTTCCTCCTGTTCAACGCCGCCGGCGCCGTCGTTTGGGCGTCGGTCTTCGGCCTGGGCGGCTATCTGCTGGGCGATACGGTGATGCGCCTGAGCGGTCCGATCAGCATCGTCGCCTTCGTCGCGACAGTTATCGGGCTTCTGATCTTCTGGCGCTTCGCTCGCCATCACGAAGAGCGCTACCTCGCCAAGATGGAGCGCGAGGCGGAGGCCAAGCACGGCGGCGCGCTCTCGCCGGTCCGTCCGGCGGCCTAACGCCGTAAACGTCGACCCTGACGCGGCCGAGGGCGTTGGTGGGCCGGGCAGGACTCGAACCTGCAACCAGACCGTTATGAGCGGCCGGCTCTAACCATTGAGCTACCGGCCCCACGACGCACCGCGTCCGCGAGAACGCAATCTCATACGGTATGCCGGCGCGGTTGAACAACGCGAACGCGCGCAATCGGCCGCCCGGGGGCGGCCGGCACGCTTAAAGGGTCGACCGCAGCCCGATCGCGGCGGGCGCCAAGTTCGCCTGCAGACCGCCGCGCGCCGGGAGACCTCCGCCGGGCGATCGCGAATGATCGGTGGCGAGACCGACGGCGATGACGAGCGGCGCGAACAGCGTGGCGGCCACCGCGGCGTTCCCGAGAACGCGATCCGCCAATCGCGCCAAAATCGTCTGCGTCATCATCGCTCCCATCCAGCGATCAGCTTAGCACTCGCTGCTCGTCGCCGGCGCGGCGCGTCTCAAGAGGGTCAACAAAGCCTTGACGGTTGCGCGTTGTCACGACGATGGGATCGGCTGCGGCCGCCCGTCGTCGCCGATCGAAACGAATGTGAACGTCCCATCCGTCACCTTTTCGCGACGTGCGGTCCGAAAGCGCTGAGCCCAGGCCTCGATATGGATTTTCATGGACGTTCGGCCGACGCTCTCGACCATCGTGTAGACTTCCAGCACGTCCCCGACCTTCATCGGACGGATGAACGTCATCGAATCCACCTTCACGGTCACGACACGTCCTTGCGCGCGTTCCACGCCCGCGATGCCGCCCGCCTGGTCCATCGCCGACATCACCCAGCCGCCGAAAATGTCGCCGTTGGCGTTGGTGTCGGCGGGCATCGCCATGGTCCGAACGGTGAGCGCGCCTTGCGGCGATTCAGGTGATTCGGGTTGCGGCATGGCGAGCTCGGATTCGAAGATCACACGTCATGGCCGAGGCGCGTCGATGCGGCAAGCCGGCGATAGGCCGGAACCCACGGCCGCGCGAACCGTTACCGAGGCGAACGTTTCAGGAACCCAGGAGCAAGCGATGGCTCGCAAATCCGAAAACGACAACGTTGCGAATCCAAAGCTCGCCGAGGATCCGCCGGACAACACCGAAAAGAACCCGGACGATTGGGTTTCGGGCGCCGAACCGATGACGGGGGCGCAAGCTTCCTACCTCAAGACGCTTTCGGAAGAGGCGCACGACGCCGCAGCTTTCGAGCCTGGCCTGAGCAAGGCTGAAGCGTCGAAGCGCATCGACGCCTTGAAACGGAAACGCGACGCCAAGCCGCGCGGGTAAGCGTCTAGCGCGGCAACTCCGCTCCATTGGAGTCGATGATCTGCCGCGCCTTGGCGAACGTTGTCTCGACGGCGTCATCCAGGAGCGTGAATGAATCGGCGCGAATGAAGGTCTCCTCTTTGACGACGCCGTCGACGTTCCGGGTGATCACGCCGCAAACCTGGTAGCGTTCATTCTGCTTGAACGGCGTCGCGCGGACGACGAAGCCGCCGTAATCCAGCGACTTGGCTTGCGCCTGCGCAGGCTCTTCGCCGCCTCCAAACAGCTTCTTCCAAAACGACATGCGCGCCCCTCTCGCGATCCAGCCCTTCGCATGTCTTACTTGAGAACGCCTGCGATCATCAACGCGCGTGGACCTCGCCGCGGCCGCAAGCGCGAGGCTCGCGCTCAATTATCCAGGAAACTTCGCAGCTTGCGGCTGCGGGAGGGATGCTTCAGCTTGCGCAGCGCCTTCGCCTCGATCTGGCGGATGCGCTCGCGTGTAACCGAGAACTGCTGGCCCACCTCTTCCAGCGTATGATCGGTGTTCATGCCGATGCCGAAACGCATACGCAGAACCCGCTCTTCGCGCGGCGTGAGCGACGCCAACACGCGCGTCGTCGTTTCGCGCAAGTTCGACTGAATCGCCGCGTCGATCGGAAGAATCGCATTCTTGTCTTCGATGAAGTCGCCGAGGTGCGAATCTTCCTCGTCGCCGATCGGCGTCTCGAGCGAGATCGGCTCCTTGGCGATCTTGAGCACCTTGCGAACCTTTTCGAGCGGCATGGCGAGCTTCTCGGAAAGTTCTTCCGGCGTCGGCTCGCGGCCGATCTCGTGCAGCATCTGACGGCTTGTGCGAACGATCTTGTTGATCGTCTCGATCATGTGCACCGGAATGCGGATCGTGCGCGCCTGATCGGCGATCGAACGGGTGATCGCCTGCCGAATCCACCAGGTGGCGTAAGTCGAAAACTTGTAGCCCCGGCGATACTCGAACTTGTCGACCGCTTTCATCAGACCGATGTTGCCTTCCTGGATCAGATCCAGGAACTGCAGGCCGCGGTTCGTATATTTTTTAGCGATCGAGATCACGAGGCGCAGGTTCGCCTCGACCATTTCCTTCTTCGCCTGCCGCGCTTCGCGTTCGCCCTTCTGCACCATATGCACGATGCGGCGAAACTCCTGGATTTCCAGGCCCGTCTCGGTCGCGAGCGAATGGATTTCCGTGCGAATGGCCTTGATGCCGTCCTTCTGCTTGGCGACGAACTCGCGCCAGCCGCGCGCGCCGAGCTTCGACACGCGCAGAATCCACTTCGGATCGAGCTCCGATCCCTGGTAGGTCTTCAGGAAGTCGTCGCGCGCAACGCCGAACTGCTCGGCGAGGCGCATCAGCCGCGTCTCCTTGCCGATCAGCCGCTTGTTGATGTCGTAGAGCTGCTCGACCAGCGCCTCGATGCGGTTCTGATTGAGGGCGAGCGATTTCACGTCGGCGACGATGTCGCGCTTCAGCGTCTTGTATTTGCGCTCCTGCGACGGCGTCAGCGACTCGTTCTTGAGCTTGTTTTCGACGTTCTGGTCCTGCAACCGGCGCAGCTTCTTGTAGGCGTCGGCGATGCGGTCGAACGTATCGAGGACTTTCGGCTTCAGTTCGGCTTCCATGGCCGAAAGCGACACGGAATTCTCCATGTCGTCGTCCTCGTCGGAAAAATCCTCCGAGCCGACGGCCGCCTCGCCGTCCGCACCGTTTGTCTCCACGCGCGGGGGCGCTGCGGCGCGAGCGGCGGCGCGCGCCTGCTCGGCTTCGGCGACCTTCTCCGCAGCGCCCGGCGCGGTCATGTCGATCTTCTTGCCGTCCGGCCCGGCGTAGGTCGCCTCGAGGTCGATGATGTCGCGCAACAGCACCTTGGCGTCGTTCAACTCGTCGCGCCAGATAATGATGGCCTGAAAGGTCAACGGGCTTTCGCAAAGACCGGCGATCATCGCCTCGCGGCCGGCCTCGATGCGCTTGGCGATGGCGATTTCGCCTTCGCGCGACAGCAATTCGACCGAGCCCATTTCGCGCAGATACATGCGGACGGGATCGTCGGTGCGATCCGTCGGCTCGCGCGTGGTGGTGGTGACAACCGCGGCGGGCTTGGCCGCCTCGACGAGATCGCCGCCCTCGGTCTCTTCTTCTTCGTTGGTTTCGGCTTCCGCCTCGTCCTGCTCGCCGTTGTCGACGACATTGATGCCCATCTCGTTGAGCATGGCGTACACGTCTTCGATCTGATCCGACGACACCTCTTCGGATGGCAAAACGGCGTTCAATTCATCGTGCGTCACAAAACCGCGCTTCTTGGCGAGCTTGATCATCCGCTTGACGGCGGCGTCCGACAGATCGAGCAATGGGCTGTCGGGAGCCTCTACGGTCGCGACGCCGCCGTTCGCTTTTTCCTCTTCCTTTTTCGCCATTGCGCTCAACTCCGATCCGGGACGCTACGCACCGCCCCGCGCGAGATAAAAACTGAATGACGGCCATTGTCAGACCGGCCGATTCGCGAGCCGACAATGGCCGTAGGAGATTTAATCGGGCTTAACCATGCCCCGTCGATGGTCAATCGCCCGTCGCAGGCGTCCGCTCCCGGACGGCGGAAACGCCGAAGCCTTCGACGACCGCCTCGCGGCCCTCGATGGCCGCCAACTCACATTGGATGTCGCGCAAGCGGGCGAGCGTATCTTCGTTGGCGTCCCGGGCGAGCGCAATTTCCGCCGATTTCAGGTCACTATGTAGCGCCCTGGTGCGGTGATGCAAGGCCAGCGCCTGGCGCAAAACCTCTTCCGCATCAACGTTTGCCGAGTCCGGCCGCACCCCGCTTTGATTGGCGATTCCCTCCATCGCCTCCAGGCGCCGGCGGGTCGTTTCGAGGCCGCTTCGGTCGGCCGCGTCGCGCAGATCGTTGCGGCTCGGCTCAGGCTCTTCGCAGAGCCGCCCGAGCAAGGCTTCGAGCAGGCGAGCGACGTCCCTCGATGCGACATCGAGATGCGCGATTTCCTCGATCGATCGCATCGCCGCGCGTGGGTGGTTCATGACGATCAACGCGATCATCGCCTCGCGGGGCGGCGCCACGACCTTTCCGCGGGCGAGAAGCGCCGAATTTACAAAGCTTTGACTTGCGAGAACGGGACTTGAGGCGAATCCTTCGCGCGGCTCGTCGCGGCGCAGTCCCAGCTTCCAGGGCTGCCCCCCGCCCCGACTGGAGGCGCGATGTCCAGATGCGAAGCGACCGGCCGCCCGGGGCGTCGATCGCCCGAACAGCGCCCTCAAACGATCTTCGAGCGCTTGGCGATAATGCCGGCGCAGCGTCTCGTCGCCTAACGGACGGATCGCCTTCATCAGCCGCCGCTCCAGGGCCGCGCGCCGTTCCGGCGTGTCGAGCGGGCCGGCCTGGCTCTCGCGCGCCCAGAGAACGTCGACAAGCGGGCGCGCCTGGCTCAAGACCGCCTCGATTGCGGCCGCTCCGCCCGAGCGGGCGAGGTCGTCGGGGTCCTGACCGTCCGGGAGGAAGGCGAAGCGCAGGCTGCGGCCGGGGCCCAGCAAGGGCAGCGCGGTGTCGATCGCCCGTTCCGCCGCCTTGCGTCCGGCGCGGTCGCCGTCGAAACACAGGATCGGCTCCTCCGTCATGCGCCACAAGAGCTGGCACTGGTCCGGCGTCAGCGCAGTGCCGAGCGGCGCCACGACCTGCGGGTAGCCCACCGCGCTCATCGCGATCACGTCGACATACCCCTCGACCGCGATGACGACGCCGCGATCGTGCGCGGCTTTGCGCGCATTGTGGTGGTTGTAGAGAACCGCGCCCTTGTGGAAGAGCGGGGTCTCCGGCGAGTTGAGGTACTTCGCAGCGGCGTCCTTTTCAGTCGCCCGGCCGCCGAAGGCGATGACCTTCCCGGCGGCGTCGCAGATCGGAAACATGACGCGGTTCCGAAAGCGGTCGTAGGGCGTGGCGATGTCCTCGCCGTGGATGAGCAGCCCCGCCTCCTTCATCTGCTCGGCGCTCGCGCCTTTGTCGGCAAGGTGGTCGCGCAGCGCGAAGCGCTCGTTCGGCGAAAACCCCAAGCGGAACTGGCGCTGGACGTTCGGCGTCAGGCCACGATCGGCGAGATAGCTGCGGGCCCGCGCGCCCGCCGCGCCCTGCAGCTGCGTTTCGAAGAACGCCGCCGCCATTTCGATCACGTCGCGCAAAGAGGCGCGCGCCTTCTCGCGTCGCGCGAAGTCGGGCGAGACAGACGGGAGCGCCAAGCCCGCTTCCGCCGCCAATCGCGCGACGGCGTCGGGAAAGGACAAGCCTTCCGTCCGCATCACGAAATCGAAGACGTTCCCGTTCTGACCGGACGAAAAGTCAAACCAGGCCTGTTTTTGGTCGTTGACGAAGAAGGAGGGGGTCTTCTCGCTGTTGAAGGGCGAGAGGCCCTTCCACTCGCGCCCGGCCTTGTGCAGCTTGACGCGCTGGCGCACGACCTCGGATACGGCGAGGCGCGCCTTGATCTCGTCCAGGAATGTCGGCGGGAATCGCATGGGCGCGGCAGCATAGTCCCGCTGCCGCGCCCGGAACAGATGAGAAACGTCGCCGCCTCGCTTTCACCCGCAATTCACAATCGGGCGGACCAGCCGCCTATTCCGCCGCGACCGAAAAGATCGCGTCCTCGTATTTGCCGGCGCCCATCCTATTCTTGGCGAAGATCTCGCGTTCGGCGATCCACTGGAACGTGTTCTCGTAGATGTCCTTCGAATAGCTTTCGAAGACGAGGCGCTCGCCCGGCCCCCACCGCCGCGTGTCCATCACATCGTGGAAGCGTTCGGGGAATTCTTTCTTATAATAATGTGTATAGAGGTCGGGCCGCAGGTCGATGTCCTTTTGCGCGCGGCGCAAGGCCGCGAAATACTTCCGCACGTCCTCGGGATCCGGATCGTCGGTCACCGACGCCGCGATCATGAACGTCGAGTCGATGATTTTTCGAAAGCCGAGCTGCTCAAGGAAATAATAGGGACCGCTGAACACCGCGCAGGCTGGCGTTTTGCCGTCGATCAACGCCTCCATGCGGGCGAACAGGAGGCCGTCGTTGAAGGACAGGTTGATGTCCGAGAGGCCCATATATTGTTCGAGCGCCTGAATCGTCGAGTAGTGGCTGCCGGATTGGAAGCCGACCGAGATCGGCACGCCTTTGAGATCCTCCGGCCGCCGCACCTCGGAATCGGCCGGCACGAAGACGCCGGCGGGCGTCACCGAATAGCAATCGGCGAAGAGCTTTGCGTGCCCGTTGGAGGCGGCCACGTTGACCGTCCAGTGGCAAGCGCCGCTGACGTTGCATCCCCGGCCCTTTTCGAAGGTTTGGTAGGCGCCCACGCCATTGCCGATGTGATGGCCCTGCGACTTCTTCGAATCCATCGTTTCGCGGAACTCGTAGGCGAGCCCCTCGTCGGCGAAATAACCTTTCTCCTCGGCGACCCACTCGTGCAGGCGGAAATGCGGCGCGACGACAAATTTATCCATGACGAACCTCCCTTTCTGAGACGACTATACGCGTCCGCGTTGGATTGATAATCCCTCGTTTGCGCACGACATTGGTGTCGGTTAGTTGACAAAAACCAGGGAGGCTCGGTGGACCGCTTCGAGCAGATGCGCGCCTTCGCCGCGATCGTCGAGGCTGGTGGTTTTTCGCGCGCGTCCGAACGCCTCGGGCTCTCCCGCGCCGCCTTGAGCAAACAATTGCGCCAGCTCGAAGATCGGCTGTCCGTCCGCCTGCTGCACCGCACGACGCGTCGCGTCAGCGCGACGGAGGCCGGCCGGCGGTTCTACAGTCAATGCCGGCGCGTGCTCGACGATGTCGCGGCGGCGGAAGAGAGCGTCGCGCCGACTGGAATCGCGCCGCGCGGCGAACTGCGCGTGATCGCGCCGACGAACTTCGGTCTCGCCTATCTCGGCGCGGCGATCACCCAATTTTTGCTGACGCATGGCGACCTGACGATCGATCTCAGCTTGAGCGACCGGCCCATCGACCCGATCGAAAGCGGTCACGATCTCGCCATCCGCGTCGTCAATACGGCGCCCCCGAACTCCACCAGCCTCGCGGCGACCCGGTTGTCCGTGTCGCGACGCATCCTTTGCGCCGCGCCCGCCTACCTTGCGGCGCGCGGAACGCCGATGCGGCCGGCCGAGCTCGCCGCGCATGATTGCCTTAGTTACAGCTACGTGGAAGACCCTCGCTGCTGGCGCTTCAAGAAGGCCGGCAAGGATTATGCGGCGACGGTGAGCGGCCGCATCGTGACAAGCGCGGGACAGGTGCTGCGAACCGCCGCGCTGACGGGCCTTGGGATCGCCTATGGCCCGATCATCTTCTTTCGCGAAGACATGGAAGCGGGGCGCCTGTCGCGCGTGCTCGCTGACTACGACCTGCCGACGGTCTCGATCTACAGCCTCTATCCGGTCGGCCGCCACGCCTCGCCGAAGGTTCGCGCTTTCAACGAGTTTATGCGGACCTTTTTCGCCGACAAGTTTTTATGACCTCGGCCTCTTCCCGTGAGATGCGCATGCCCGTTTCGGAAGCCTATCGACCTGAGCGCCGCCATGAACGCCTCGGCTCGGAGTTCTACGACGCTGTCGAGGCGGCGCATTTCCCGCAGCACATCCTGCGCTTCCGCAACGATCGCGCGGCCGCGCGCGTCGGTCTGGAAACGCTGACGGACGACGAATGGGTGACGCATTTCGGCCGCTTCGAGCCGCTGCCCGGCGCGTTCGAGAAGCCGCTCGCGCTACGCTATCACGGCCATCAATTTCGCCAGTACAATTCAGACCTCGGCGACGGCCGCGGGTTCCTGCTCGCGCAACTGCGCGACGTCGCCGACGGTCGCCTTCTCGATCTCGGCACGAAAGGCAGCGGTCGAACGCCATGGTCGCGCGGCGGCGACGGGCGGTTAACGTTGAAGGGCGGCGTCCGCGAGGTTCTCGCCACCGCGATGCTCGAGGCCCAGGGCGTCGACACGTCGAAGTCCTTCAGCCTGATCGAGACCGGCGAAGCCCTGATCCGTGGCGACGAACCCTCGCCGACGCGCTCCGGCGTGCTGACGCGTCTGTCGCATTCGCATGTCCGGATCGGCACGTTTCAACGTCTCGCCTTTCAGCAAGACCAAAAATCGATCGCTCATCTGCTCGATTATGCGATGGGCGAGTACTTCCCGAACCTTGCAGGAACGCCGGCGGACGACCGCGCCGCGAAGTTCCTGGGCGAGGTCGCGCTTCGCGTGGCGCGCACCGGCGCACGCTGGATGGCGGCCGGATTCGTGCACGGCGTGCTCAATTCCGACAACATCAACATCACCGGCGAAAGTTTCGACTATGGGCCTTGGCGCTTCGCGCCCCATTACGACCCGCAGTTTACGGCGGCCTATTTCGACCAAAGCGGCCTCTACGCCTTCGGGCGCCAGCCGAGCGCGCTGTCCTGGAACTTGACGCGGCTCGCCGAATGCCTGCTGCCGCTTTCGACGCAGACCGATCTCGAGACCGCGCTCGGCGCCTTCGAGCCCGCGCTGCAGCGCGCCTTTGCGCTTGCCGTGCTCGACCGTCTCGGCCTCGCCGCCGCAAACGACAGCAAGGCCGACGCGACCCTCGCCAAAGCCTGGCTCGAATTCCTGGACAAGACACAAGCGCCGTATGAGCAGGCCTTCTTCGATTGGCGCGGAGGTCTCGCAAGCAGCGGCCGCGCCGCCGTCAGCCCCAGCGCGGACCTCTATGCGGGCGAAGATTTCAAGCCCGTGCTCGCCGCCTTCGCGGACCGCGAGGCTGCTTCCAACGCGCGGCTCGACCACCCATACTTTCAGCAGTCGGCGCCTTGCGCGATGCTGATCGAGGAGGTGGAGGCGATCTGGGCGCCGATCGCCGAGAGCGACGATTGGAACCGCTTCGCGCAGAAGCTTGCAGCGATCGAATTCATGCGCCAGGCCTATGCGCCGACGTGATCCGTTGCGCTTTCGAGAGGACGGCGACCATGAGCGACCGCATCCTGATCTTCTACGGCTCCTATCGCTCGGACCGGATGGGCGTCCGGCTCGCGACGTATCTGCTTGCGCAATTTCGCGCGCGCGGAGCCGACGCGGAGTTCATCGACGCCAAAGCGGTGAACCTGCCGATGCTCGACAGGATGTATAAGGAATACGGAAAGGGCGAAGCCCCGCCGGCCATGCAGGCGCTCGCCGAGAAGATCATCGCGGCGGACGCCTTCGTGTTCGTCGCCGGCGAATACAATTGGGGCGTTCAGCCCGGCCTCAAGAACCTCACCGACCATTTTCTGGAAGAATGGTTTTGGCGCCCCGCGGCCATCGCCAGCTACTCGTCCGGCCGCGCAGCGGGGATCCGCTCCGGCCTCGTCTGGCGCGCGACGCTGGCCGAGATGGGGATGCTCGTCATCTCCAGCACGCTGACGGTCGGCCCCATCGCCCAATCGCTCGACGCCGAGGGAGCGCCAGCCGGCGAGGGCGGCCAGTTCCTTGCGCGCGCCTTCCCACGCTTCGCCGACGATCTCGCCTGGTGGACGGAAGCCGCGAAAGCGCAACGCGCGCGCCGGAAGCCGCCGTACTGACCGCGCCGCTTCCTCGCTCGGCGGACCCCGCGCGAGAGACCGCCGTTAGGCGCCGAGCAGGCTCTTCACAAGCCCGCTCGCCTTGGCGAAGTCGATCCGCCCCGCGTATTTCGCTTTCAGCGCGCCGATGACCTTGCCCATGTCCTTGGTCGACGATGCGCCGGTCTCGGCGATCGCCGCCTGGATCGCCAATTTCACCTCGCCTTCCGCCATCTGCGTCGGCAAAAATTCCGAAATGATGGCGATCTCCTCGCGTTCTTGCTGAGCAAGTTCGGGGCGGCCGTTCTTATCGTAGATCTCCATGGATTCCTGCCGGCTTTTGACCATCTTCGAAAGCATGGCGACGATGTCGTCATCGGAGACGGTCTTGCCCTCCCCGCGCGCGGCGATATCGCGGTCCTTCAGGGCGGCGTTGATGAGGCGCAGCGTATCGACCCGGCGCCGGTCGCCTGCCTTCATGGCGGTCTTCAGCATGGCGGTGAATTGCTCGCGCATCAGGATGTCCTTACCGTTGCGCGGGGTTGACCCGTACGGGGCGCTCGCCTACCTACCGGCGATGCCGCAACGCCGATCGCTCCGCGCCAGTCCCGCGCCGGGCGGCCGCGCGGACAGGATGTAAAGCGAGCATGGTCGAGGTTCAAGACAAAGGCGCGCACGGCTGGATCGAAAGCAAGCCGACAGCTTTGCTCGTCCTGGCGGACGGGACCGTAATCGAGGGTTTCGGCCTCGGCGCCACGGGGCATGCCGTCGGCGAAGTGTGCTTCAACACCGCAATGACGGGCTACGAAGAGATCATGACCGACGCGTCCTACGCGGGCCAGATCATCACCTTCACGTTTCCCCACATCGGCAACGTCGGCGCGAACGACGAGGACATCGAGACGGTGAACCTCGCCGCCTCAGCCGGCGTCCGCGGCGTCGTTTTCCATGCGCCCATCACCGACCCGTCGAACTACCGGGCGACGCGCCACTTGAACGATTGGCTGCGCGCGCGCAACATCGTCGGCCTTTTCGGCGTCGACACGCGAGCGCTGACGACGCTCATTCGCGAAAAAGGCATGCCGAACGCGGTAATCGCCCATGCGGCCGACGGCGCCTTCGACGTTCAAGCGCTGAAACGCGAGGCGGCCGGGTGGCCCGGCATCGACGGCATGGACTTGGTGCCCGCGGTCACGACCACGCAACGCTACGACTGGGACGAAACGCTCTGGTCGCTCGAGAGCGGTTACGGCCGTCAAACCGATCCGAAATATCGCGTCGTCGCCATCGACTATGGCGTCAAGCGCAACATTCTGCGCCTGCTGGCGGCCGCCGGTTGCGCCGTGACCGTGGCGCCGGCGACCGCCAGCGCGGAGGACATCCTGTCGCTGAACCCGGACGGCGTCTTCCTCTCGAATGGGCCTGGCGATCCCGCCGAGACGGGAAAATACGCGGCGCCGGTCATAAAAAGCCTGCTCGATAAGAAAGTCCCGATTTTCGGCATTTGCCTCGGGCATCAGATGCTCGGCCTCGCCATCGGCGCCAAGACGGCCAAGATGAAGCAGGGGCATCACGGCGCGAACCATCCGGTCATGGATTTCACCACCGGCAAGGTCGAGATCGTTTCGATGAACCATGGGTTCGCGCTCGACGCCGACACCTTACCCGCCAATGCGACAGAAACGCATCGTTCGTTGTTCGACGGCTCGAACTGCGGCGTCGCGCTGACGGATCGTCCGGCGTTTTCGGTGCAGCACCACCCCGAGGCGTCGCCCGGACCGCAGGATTCGCACTATCTGTTCCGGCGATTCGTTGACTTGATGGACAAGTCAATCGCGCAAAGGCCTGCTTGAGAGGCGTTCCGGCTTTAAGCGGCGCGAGCGTGCGCCAGAGAATAAAGTCCCACGTCGATGACGCCCGCCCGGAATCCGGCTTCGCAATAGCAAAGGTAGAACTCCCACAGCCGCCGAAACGAGGCGTCGAAGCCCATGGCTTCGATCTTCGGCCATGCGCCGATAAAACGCCGGCGCCACTCCGCCAGCGTCAATGCGTAGCTTCCGCCGAAGTGATGCGAGGCGCGGATGGTCAGACCGGCGTCTTGCACCGCCTGCTTTAGCTTCGTCTTGCTCGGCAACAAGCCGCCCGGAAAAATATAGCGCTGGATGAAGTCCGGTCGCCCGGAATAGCTCTCGAAACGCGACTCGGCGATCGTGATCGCCTGGACGACGGCGACGCCTTCGGGGTTCAGGCGTTCGCGCAGACAGCCGAAATAATTTGGCCAATATTTTTGCCCGACCGCCTCGATCATCTCGATCGACACGATGCGGTCGAAGCGGCCCCGCGTATCGCGGTAGTCCTCGAGCCGAAGGTCGATGCTGCCCGCGACGCCGGCGTCGGCGACCGCGGCGCGCGCATAATCCAATTGCGACGGCGACAGCGTGATGCCGGTGACCCGCGCGCCGTTCTGGGAGGCCATGGCGATGGCCAGCGCCCCCCAGCCGCAGCCGATTTCGAGGACGCGGTCGCCCTGCGAAAGAGCGAGCGCCTCGAGGATAGCGCCGATCTTCCCGCCCTGCGCCTCTTCCAAGCTCTGGGCGGCGTCGGCGTAGATCGCCGAGGAGTAGAGCATCGAACGATCGAGCCAGAGCCGGTAGAAGTCGTTGCCGAGATCGTAATGGTATTCGATGTTGCGGCGGCTGCCTGCGCGGGTGTTCGCGCGCAAGGAATGCTTGATCCAATTCGCCGCTTGGAAGACGAGGCCCCCCGCGATGCCGTCGGTAAAATCCTCGCCGCTGCGGGCGATGAGCTCAATGAGCGCCGTGAGGTCGGGGGTCGACCAATCGCCGTCGATATAGGCTTTCGCAAAGCCGACATCGCCGCCACGCACGAGGCGCCGGATGGCTCGCCAGCGATGGATGATGAGCGCGGCTTCGACGCCGGGCTCCGGCGCGCGATGGTCGATATGGCGGCCGCCGGGCAGCGTCACCTGCAACCGTCCGGCGCGCAATCGCGACAAAACGCGGCGCACGGCGAAGTCCATCAGGCTCCACGACCGCACGCGCCGAGCTGCGGCGCGACGCGGAACCCGCGATGGAGACGCTGTCCGCCAGGACATCACGAACGCTCCCGGGTTTGCGCCCGCGATGACGCCACCGTGACGAATGCTTGCGGCGCCGGCGGCTTGCGGCGCGCCTTGACGCCTTTGAGCCAGATGCGCAGCGCCTCCCAATGGATGCCGCCGATGACTTTCAGCGTCAGCAGCGGATGCGTCGCAAAGACCTTGGCTAAGGCGGCGTCGGTGAGCGCGACGCGCGTCGCCGTCTGGGTCACGGCAATGATCGGTCCGTCCGCATCGGCGCCGACGATTCCGATGCGGAACGTCTCATCCGGCGGGCGCGCGCGGAACCGGTAGCGCATGCCCATGTCCATGAACGGCGACACGTGAAAGGCCTTATCGCAGCTTTGGCGCACGACGCCGTCCGGCGCGCCTTCGACGGGCGCGAGATAAACGTGGCGTTCGCCGAATGTGTTGTGGACCTCGTAGAGAATCGCGGCGAGCGCGCCGCTGCGGTCATGACAGAAGAAGATCGTCAAAGGATTGAAGACGTAGCCGAGCACGCGCGGCATCGCGAGCATGCGAATGGGTCCGTCGCTAACCATGCCGGCGCGCGCCAGATGCCGCTCGACCTGAACGCGCAGCGTAGCGCCGTCGCCCTCTCCGAAATCGCGATCGTAGAGGCTGAACAGGTTGAAGCCGTTGTAGGAGAACAAGCGCAGGCCGCGCGCGAGCGCCGGCAATTCGTCGAGATCGACAAGAAGGCCGAACAAGCGGTAACGCAGCGCATGCCGGTGCGGCCGCAGGCGCTGGTGCATGACACGGCCGACATAGAGCGCGCTGTCGAACCCGCTCATTGCGCGAACTCCGCCGCAACGCCGAGCGGCGGGCGAACCCTGATGCGGCCGGACTCATCGGCGACGCGCCACGGCCGCCGCACGCCGCCGAGCTGTTCGGCGACCGCGAGACCCGCCTGCAGCCCGTCCTCGTGAAAGCCTGCGCCGAAATACGCGCCGCAGAACCAGACGCCGCCGCAGCCCTGCAGCGACCAGAGATCGTCTTGCGCGGCGATGGCGCGCGCATCGAACAGCGGATGCGCGTAGGTCTGACGCTGAATGACTAGGTCCTCGCGCAACGGCCGATCGGGATTTAGCGTGACGAACAGCGGTGTCGTCTGCGAGATCCCCTGCAAGCGGTTCATCCAATAGGTCACGCATGGCTTCGCGGCCGCCTCGCCGCGTCGCGCGATATAGTTCCAGCTTGCCCAAGCCGAACGTCGACGCGGCATCAGCGCGGGGTCGCGATGCAGCGTCGCGGCGTTTTCGGCGTAACGGAAGGCGCCGAGCAGGCGCCGCTCGCCGGCGCTCGGGGCGTCCAGGATCGCAAGCGTATCATCGGCGTGGGTCGCGAGCACGACCTGGTCGAAGGTCCGCGTCGCGCCACCGTCCACGTGCACGCGCACGCCATCGCCGACGCGCTCGACGGCGCGCACGCGCGCGCCGACGGTCGGCGGGTTCTCCAGGGCGTCGACCAGTCGCTGAATATAGACGCGGCTCCCCCCCTCGATGGTGCGCCAGATCGGCCGATCGCGCACCTGCAAGAGGCCGTGGTTGTCGCAAAAGCGGATGAGGGCGGCGGCCGGGTAGTCGCCGACGCAGCCGCCCGGCGTCGACCAGATTGCCGCCGCCATCGGGTAGAGGTGGTCGTCGCGGAACGCCTCGCCGTACCCCCCGGCGATCAAATAATCGCCGAGCGAGGAGAGGCCGATCCGGGCGACGTCCGCGGGCGCGTTTTTGTAGAACCTCAGGAGATCGGCCAGCATGGACCAGAAGCGCGGACGCAACAGGTTCGCCGGCTGGGCGAAAAGGCCGCGAAGGTTGGTCCCGTTGTATTCGAGCGCTCCGTCGTCGAGCGACACGGCGAAGGACATTTCCGACGGTTTGCTGGCGACCCCGAGGTGGCGCAGCAACGCGCTGAAATTGGGGTAGGTCGTCTCGTTATAGACGATGAAACCGGTATCGACCGCGACCGAACCGCGCTCAGTCGGCGCATCGACCGTATGGCCGTGGCCGCCGAGTCGGCGGTCGGCTTCATAGAGGGTCACATCGTGGCGCCGCGACAACAGCCAAGCCGCGGCGAGGCCGGACACGCCGCTTCCCACGACAGCGATGGCGAGCCGGTTCTCGTACCCCATGAAACCCACGTGACGCCAGGATGTCCGTCGGAACCCTCCCCAAGATCGTTGGAAGTTTTCCTCTGAACGCCTACCCTATACGGCGGCGGGGTCGGATCGGATTTATTGCGCCGCGATTTAATCCGAACGTCGCGCGTTCGCGTATCAGGTGCATGAATGCCATCGCGCTTCGTTCGAGTAGCAATGTCGGCTGGCGGAAGCGCGCGGCGGGCGCGCGTCGAATGACGGCGGACACGTCGTCCAAAAGCTTCCTGGCTGCCGACTTCAACGCGTGCATCCAGGCGATCGCGGCGCGGAAGGATCGCCCGGCCTTCGCGGCGCTCTACGGGCATTTTGCGCCGCGTTTGCGGGCCTATCTGGCGCGGCTCGGCGCGGCTCCAAACGTGTCCGAAGAGCTGACGCAAGAGGCGATGCTGGCGGTCTGGCGCAAGGCCCCGTCGTTCGATCCCGCGCGCGCGGGCGCCACGACCTGGATTTTCACGATCGCGCGCAACCTCCGCGTCGACCATGCCCGGCGCGACCGGCCGGCGCGAGCGTTGGGGCCCGACCCCAGCGACGAGACCGACGCGCCGCCCGCCATCGACGCCGCCATGATCGCCGCCGAACGCGACGATCGGGTCCGCGCCGCGCTTGCGAGCCTATCCAAGGAGCAGGCGGCCATCGTTCAGCTTGTCTACTTTCACGAAAAACCGCATGCGGAGATCGCCCGCACGCTGGGCTTGCCGCTCGGCACGGTGAAATCCCGCGTGCGCCTGGCCCTCGGTCACCTGCGCGACCTCCTCGGTGATTTGCGATGACCGTACGTCATCATCCTTCGGACGAGACGCTGGCGCGCTTTTCCTCGGGCGGCCTTGGCGCCGGCGGCGCGATCGTCGTCGCCGCGCATCTTGAAGGCTGCGCCCAATGCCGGCGGGCGGTCGCAACCTTCGAAGCCGTCGGCGGCGCGTTGCTGGACGCCCTCCCCGGCGATGTGGCGGCCCCGCCACGGGAGGGTCTCTCCCACGCGTTGGCGCGCATCGACCGCCCGGCGGAAGCTGCTCCCCGCGCTCGAAAGGGGCGCCCGCCCAACCTGCCCGCCGGCGCGACGCTGCCGCGCGCGCTTGACGGCTGCGACTTCGGCGCGTGGAAGTGGCTGGCCCCCGGGATTTACATGAGCCGCGCCGAGGGCGACTGGGCGCGCGCCGCCGACCTGCAATTGCTGCGCGTTGGCGCGGGCAAGCGTCTGCCGCGGCATGGCCACACGGGCGTCGAGTGGACGCAGATGCTGACCGGCGCTTACGCCGATGGCGACGCGCGATACGCTGAAGGCGATTTCAGCGAAGTCGACGAACACATCAACCACCAGCCCGTTGTGGAGGC
Organism: Beijerinckiaceae bacterium; assembly: GCA_965276595.1. GTDB lineage: Bacteria > Pseudomonadota > Alphaproteobacteria > Rhizobiales > Beijerinckiaceae > Terripilifer. The sequence continues at coordinate 814,887 of CBDIBA010000011.1, read as the reverse complement.
GGACGCGGGTTGCGTCTGCCTCGTCGCCGCCGAAGGCCGCACGGTTCCCAACAGTTGGATCGGCCGATTGTACCAGGCGATCTTCGATCGTTAACAGAGCGTCCCCATGTTGATCGCCGCCATCGTTCTCGTCACGCTTGGTCTCTGCATCGTCATGGCGATCGCCTGGCGGGTGCAGCGCCGCACCCAGCGCTCCGGCTGGATCGATGCCATATGGTCCTTTTCGACCGGCGCGGCCTGCATCGCTCTGGCGCTCGCGGGCAGCCTGATCGTCGGTGGGACGCTGACGCCGCGCGCGCTTCTCGTCAGCGCCATGGCCGCGTGCTGGAGCCTGCGACTCGGCTCGCACATTGCGGCGCGCGCGCCGCTCGCCGATGATCCGCGTTACGCAGACCTGATGCGGCAATGGGGCGCGGACGCCTCGCGCCGCCTGTTCTGGTTTCTCGAGCTTCAGGCGGTTTGCATCCTGCCGCTGGCCTTGTCGGCGCTGATCGCGGCGCTCAACCCCGCCGCATTTCCGAGCATCGGAGACGCAATTGGGGTTCTTATCTTCGTTATCGCGCTGAGCGGCGAGGCGCTCGCCGACCGTCAGCTCAAGGCGTTCAAGAAACAACGGCATCCTCGCGGGGCGATCTGCGACGTCGGCCTGTGGAGTTGGACGCGACACCCCAATTATTTCTTCGAAACGATGATCTGGCTCGCCTATCCGGCGATGGCCATCAACCTATCCGGGGATTACAATTGGGGATGGCTCGCCTTCGCCGGAGCCGGGTTCATCTACTACCTGCTCGCCTTTGTGTCCGGCGTACCGCTGCTTGAGGCGCACATGTTGCGCTCGCACGGCGACGCGTTCGCCGCCTATCAGAAACGCGTCAGCGCCTTTTTCCCCGCCCCGCCACGGCCGCGCGAGAGCTAGAGATCAACCGGGACCGCCGCTCGTGAGCCTCATCGCCGCCGCCATCAATGCCGTCGAGCGCGCGCCCCTGCCCGACGCGATGACCCGCGCAGGCGTCGATTTTCTCGTCGGCCGCACACGGCGAAGGCTCTCGCGCGCGACGGCGGAGGATGAGATTCGCTTCGCCGAGACCATGCCGGCCTATTCCATCGCCGAACATGCCGACGACGCCAACGCGCAGCATTACGAGGTGCCGGCGGAGTTCTTCGCGCTCGTCCTTGGACCGCGCCGCAAATATTCATGCTGCCTCTACCCCGAAGCGTCGACGACGCTGGAACAAGCGGAAACGTTCGCTCTGGACGAGACGATGCTGCACGCCGATCTGCGGGATGGACACAGCATTCTCGAACTCGGTTGCGGCTGGGGCTCGTTGTCGCTGACGATGGCGCAGCGCTTTCCGAACGCGCGCATCGTGGCGGTCTCGAATTCCCAATCGCAGCGCGCTTTCATCGAGGCGCGCGCGAGGGAGCGAAATCTTTGCAACCTCGCGGTCGTCACGGCCGACATGAACGCGTTCGTCACGCCCGATCGGCACGACCGCATCGTCTCGGTGGAAATGTTCGAGCATATGTCGAATTGGCGCGCGCTGCTCGGGCGCGCGCGCGATTGGCTCGCGCCGGACGGCCGCCTGTTCGTCCACGTCTTCACCCATCGGGCGATGCCGTACCGATTCGAGACCGCCGACAAGTCCGATTGGATCGCGCAGCATTTCTTCACCGGCGGCATCATGCCAAGCCGAGGCCTGATCGGACGCTTTTCCGATCTCTTCGCCATCGAAAGGGAATGGCGCTGGAACGGCGGCCATTACGCGCGCACGGCAAGCGACTGGCTCGCCCGTTTCGACGCCAACGTCGACCGGATCGACGTCATCCTGCGCCAGGTCTATGGCGCCGACGCAAGCCTCTGGCGGCGCCGATGGCGGCTGTTCTTTCTGGCGACCGCGGGTCTCTTCGGCCATGCCGACGGCGAGGAATGGGGCGTCAGCCATTACCGCCTGGCGCCGTCCGCCCGTGGGTGACTGGCGGCGCGCCTGGGCCGCTTTTATAGCCTATCTCGCGTCCGACGATCCGTTGGCGGCCGCATCCAACAAAATCGCGATGGCGGTCGTCGGCAACCAGCCCTTCTATCCGCTTTACGTCTGGTGGTTCGTCGGCGACGACGGCTGGACGTCGCTCGTCACGTTCTTGTCGACGCCGTTGTTCGCGATGATCCCTGCCGTCGGACGCCGATGGTCTGCGATCGGCCGCCTGCAGCTGCCGGTCGTGGGCGTCCTGAACACCATCGTCTGCGCGAAGGCGTTCGGCATCGGCTCGGGCGTCGATCTTTTCGTCGTTCCTTGCATCGTCATCGCGGTTCTCTCGTTCCGCGACGAGGAACGATGGTGGATGCTGGCCGCGATCGCCGTTCCAACCCTCGCCGTCCTCGCCGCAAGGCCGTTCTATGGCGCGCCGCTGCACCCCTTCACGGCTGCGCAATATGCGAGCTTTCGCTCCATGAATGTGATCAGCGTCGCGATGTTGACCGGGTTGATCGGGCTGACCTATGCGAGCGCGCGAGCGTCGCTTGCGGCCGCCTAAACCCGCGCCGGCTATCCCATTCGCGTCGCGAACCAGTTTGCGGCGGCGTATCCGGCGGTTGCGCTGACGCCGCTGACAACGGCGCCCCATGCCATGTCGGCGATGGTTAGCGTCGTCGACCATTGCTTGAGGGTCGCCTGGTTGGTGAGGTCGTAGGTTCCATAGGCGAGTAAGCCGAAGAACGCCCCGTTGAAGGCGGCGCGCGTCCAGTCTCCCGCCGCGAGCGCCGGCGCGACGGCGAAATAGATCACGCCGACGAAAAAGAGGGGATAGAAGACCACGGCCGGCGCGATTTGAAAGGTCGGCGCCATCATGTCGCCGAGCACCGGGCGATAGAGCCGGCTGGCGGTGAGCGTCAGCCAGATCGAGTCGAGACCCAGGAAAACGACCGCTGTCGCGACATAAGCGATTAAAAATCGAAGCATGGCTTCCCCCGGACCAACACGGCTGACGAAAGGGTATACGGACGCGAGCGCGGTTTGGATCGGCTTCGTTCAGGCGGCGATCGGCGGACGCCGTCCGCGCGTGTCGAGCGCGCGCTCCAACGCGGCGCCCACGCGGAACGCCATCGGCTCGTCGAAATACCGCGCCAGGATCTGCAATCCGAGCGGCAGGCCCTCCTTTGAGAACCCGATGGGGATCGAGAGCGCCGGATTGCCCGTGACGTTGCCATGCGAATTCAATAACGGCGCATTCGCCGGAAGGCCGGGCGGCGACGAATCGAAACGCGGCGCGGGCGCGAGCGCCGTTGCGGTGATCAGCGCGTCGTAGGTTTTCAAGACGCGATTGGTCGCCACGGCAAGTTCGCGCCGCAGGCGATGCGCCTGAATGAGGTCGCTCGCGGTGACGAATGCGCCGAGCGTCATGCGCAGCCAAGTGAACAGGCCGAAATCGCGAGGGCGACCGCGAAAGTCCTGCTCATGGATCGCGAAGGCTTCGCTGAACATGATGACGCGGCCGCAGGCGTTGAAGAGATCGTAGTCCGGGAGACGCGCCTCCTCGACCAAAGCGCCGAGCGCCGCCAGCGTCTTGGCCGCGCCCTCGATCGCTGCCTGGACGTCGGCGGTCAGCCCCGCCGCGCCTTCGTGAAAATGCCGGACGAGCCCGATGCGCAGGCCCTTCACGCCGCGCGTCAAATCGTCCCTGAACGCCGGCGTCGGAACGTCGAGGCTGCCCGCATCGCGCGGGTCGTAGCCGGCGACGATTTCCATCGCGATCGCGGCGTCTTCGACGCTCCAGGCGAGGGGGCCGCAATGATCGAGCGAATAGGCGAGCGGGAAGACGCCGCGCCGCGAGACGAGGCCGAAGGTCGGTTTGAGCCCGACCGTCCCGCAATAGGCGGCGGGCCCGCGGATCGAGCCGCCGGTGTCCGAGCCCATCGCCATGCGCACAAACCCTGCGGCGACCGCCGCGCCGGAGCCGGACGACGAGCCGCCAGGGATGCGATCGAGGCTCCACGGGTTGCGCGCCGGCGGAAACGGCAGGTCGAAGCTTGGGCCGCCCAGCGCGAACTCGTGCGTCGAGAGCTTGCCGAGCAGCACGGCGCCCGCCGCCTTGAAGCGCGCGGCGACCGCGCTGTCGGTCTTTGGGACGTTGTGCTCGCGCAGCTTGGAATGGCACGTGGTGCGCACCCCCTCCGTGTCGAAAATATCCTTCAGCGCATGGGGGACGCCCTGCATCGGCCCGCGATCGACGCCGCGCGCGAAATCCGCGTCCGCCAAGTCGGCGTCGGCGAGCGCGCGCTCGGCCGTCACCGTGATGGAGGCGTTGAGTTTCGGGTCGATCGCCTCTATACGCTTAAGCGCGTGCTGCGTTAGTTCGCGCGACGACACGGCTCGCTTGCGCAGCAGCGCGCCCGCCTCCGCGATGGGCAATTCGTGCAACGCCGTCACGGCGTCAGACCTGCCGCTCGATCACGCGCGGATCGAAATGCGCCGACAGGTCTGCGGTTTCCTCGTGCGGTCCGTGCAGCGCGCCGAGCATGCGCTTGAGGTCCTTGAAGCCGGCCAAAAGCGCGGCGCGCCGTTCCGGCGGAACGTCGAGACCGGCGCGTTGCGCCAGCATGTCCATCTCGCGTTCGAGCGCCGCATCCGTCGGGTCCGCCGCCATTGGCCTCATCCTCAATGGGTATCGAAGATCTGCTGATACTGTTCGACCGCCGCCAAGGTGGCGCGCATTTCCGCCGGCGTCGGCTGCGCCTGGTCGGCGGCGGTCGGCAGCGCGCCGAACTTCATGAGACAGGCCATGAGCAGCATGCGCGCCTTCGTGGCGGTGAGATTCGATCCGCCGATCAGCGCGGGCAGCGGATCGGCGAACCCTTCGGACGCGCCGCGTCCGACGCGCACGAGCGGCAGGCCCGAGAAGACCGCGCGCAGCAGCACCGGCATGCGCGCGCCGGACGGCGCGTTGCCGTAGGGGACCAGGCCTTCGAGCACGAAGCCGCCAAGCCGATTCATCCGCAGCTTGTGGTCGACCAGCGCGATCAGGTCTTCCTCGACCTCGGGCTTGTCGCCCCATTCGAGGCCCGCATAGCCGCCGTCCTTGACGATCGAGACGGAGGGGATCGCGTTCTCGACGAGCATCCCGTCCGCGCCCTTGATCGCGTGCGTGAAACGTTCGAGCCTGCCGTCGACGCGGCGCACCGCCTCGACGCGCTCCGGCAGCTTGCTGAAGGTCAGGTCCGATTTGTAGGTGTGCTTGAACACTGGCAGATAGGTGAGCACGCAGCGGCCCGCGTGGCTGATTTGGCCGACGATGCCGCCATGACCGCCGGTCGCCACATAGCCGCCCGGCCGCGCATCGACCTTGGCGACTTCGCGCGCAGCGAAGAATTGCTGCTCCTGCACCACGACGACGCCGGCGCGGTTGCGGCCCTGCTCGTCCGCCCACACCTTCGAGGCGATGTAGCGCACGCTGTCGGCGATGTTGTGCGGGCCATCCGCGCCGAGCTGTCCATGCGGACGCTGCGCGGCGTTGCAGCAGATCGGGATGGTCGTGTCCATCAGCAGGTTGAACCAGTAGGAGGTCTCCTCGACCTGCGGACTGCCCTGCGTCCACACGGCGCCGTCGTATTTGCGGCTCGTCAGCACGGCGTGCGCGCGGTTGGTCAGCACGGCGAGGGCGGGGCGCGGCGGCGCGAACGCCAGGTTGCGCGGCGCGTAGGGAAAGAAGTCGCGCCCGCGCGTTTCCGGCGCGATGTCGCCTTCGCCGGCGTCGCCGCGCGCCGCCTTGGCGCGCCCCCTGGTGAAGCCGCCCGGCGGCATGACGCGATAGAAATCGACCTCGGCCAGCGTCGAGATCGCGTTGCCGAGACCGTTTTCCTCTATCCCGAAGCGGTCGATCTCTTCGAACGAACGCGATCCGTCCGGATAAAAGCCTTGCCGGGCGCGACCCTCCGGCGCGTCGGGCTCCGCCGCCACGTCGTCCCACGGCTTCCCGTCCGCCTGCCGCGCCATGTAGGGCAGAGGATAAAGCCCGTCTTCCGGGTGCAGCTCGACCTCGAACACCGGCTTGTCGTCGGACGCGCCGCGCTCCTTGCGGAACACGCCGTCTTTGCCGACATAGCCGTCGGGCGGCGCATAAAGATGCGCGGCGTCCGATTCCAGCGGGTGAGCGGAAAATTGCTCGACGTAGACTTTCGCCGGGGCGGCGAGCCGCTGGCTCCGCAAAGGGTCGAAACGCAGGTCCGCGCCGTTCGCCGCCTTGCGCGGCTCGATGCCGTACTTTGCGCGCGCCTTGTTCGACGTGACGAGCGGCGGCGAATTCTGGATCGTGGCCGTGGGGCCCGCCATATGCGCGATCCGCAGTTTGCCGCTCATACATCACCTCGTCGCTGACATCGTCGCCGCGATGCAACGAGTGTGCGGCGGCGTGCGGCGGGTTGCAAATGTCGCGCCAGAGGATGGCTCTAGCTTCGCGGCTTGAACCGCGACTGGGCGGTCTCGAGCGACGTGATGAACTCTAATAGAACGGGGACGCCCTCGCGGGTTTTCGCCAGGCCGCGCTCGATTGCCGGGATGATCGCGTCGGGCGTCGTCACGCGTTCGCCGTAGCCGCCGAGCGCCCGCGCGAAGTCGGCGTAATGGCCGGAAATGTCGGTGGCGCGAAAGGCGCGCGTCGATTCCGGCATGATCTCGAGTTCGCAAGCCATCGAGAAATTATTGAACAGGATCGACAGGATCGGGATGCGGTAGCGCGCGGCCGTCTCGAAGTCCATGCCGGTGAAGCCGATCGCCGCGTCGCCCCACACATTGATGCAGGTTTTGTCCGGCTGGGCGAGCTTGGCGCCCATGGCGAGGCCGAGCCCGTAGCCGAGTTGCGTCGTCTTGCCCCAACCGAGGTACGACAGGGGCGTCGTCGACACCCAGAACGGCGAGAGTTGGTCGCGCGGCGATCCTGCGTCGTGCGTGATGATCGTGTTGGCGACATCGACCGTGCGCATGAGATCGGCGATCACGCGGTAGGGCGTCAGCGGCGTCTCGTCGGAGGCGAGCTTGGCGCGCCATTCGGCCATCCACGATTTGCGCACAGCCGCAATCGCCGCGGCTTTTGCGTGCACATCGCGCGGCGCAGCGACGATCTGTTCGAGCCGCGCGTTGAGCGCATCGAGCGTCAGCGCCGCATCGCCGATCAGCCCCACGCGCGCCTCGATGTCCTTGTTGAGATGGCGCGGGTCGAGCGTGGCGTGGATGATCGTCTTGCCCTTCGGCATGGTCACGCCGAACGCCGTCTCGGAGAACGAGACGCCGACGCCGAAGATCACGTCGGCGTCGTCGAGAAAGGCGCGCACCGTGCGCGGCATCGCCGCCCCGCCGGAGCCGAGCGCCAGTGGATGGTCTTCCGGAAAGCAACTCTTTCCTTCAAGCGACGTACAGACCGGCGCCGCCAGCCGCTCGGCGAGCGCGCGCAATTGCGGCCACGCCGCCGCGTAATGCACGCCCTGCCCCGCATAGATCACCGGCCGCTCCGCCTTTGCGAGCAGCGCCGCAGCCTCGTCCACCGCCGCGGGTTCAGGGCCGAAGCGCGTCGTGACGACGGGTTTGTAATCGAAGTCGGCGGGGACCTCTTCGGTCCACACGTCTTTCGGCACCTCGACGACGCAGGGTCCCCCGCGCCCGTTGCGCAATTGCGTGAACGCGCGGCGGAACACGTTCGCGACCTCCGCGCCGCTGGTGAGTTGCTCGACCGACTTCGTGAAGGTCGCCATCGATTTCGGCGCGCTGAAGTTCGGCTCCAGATGCGCAAGACGGCGGTCATAGCCGCCGGGGATCACCAGGATCGGCACGGATTCGCTGAACGCCTGCGCGATGGCGCCCAGCGCGTTCTCCGTCCCAGGACCGTGCTGCATGCAGAACACGCCAATCTTCTTGCCCCGCGTCACGCGCGAGAGCGCATCGGCCATGTGCACGCCGATGCGCTCTTGCCGCACGACGATCGGGCGAATGCCGAGCTTGGCGGCGCCTTCGAACAGCGGATTCACCGGATAGCCGAACAGCGTGTCGACGCCTTCGCGCCTCAGAATTTCTGCGATCGCATCAACGACTTTCATGGCGGTTCCCTGGCGCGGCCTTCTTGCGGGCCGGCGTCGGCGCGGCCGCTGACCGAGAATGCAAGCCCCTCGCCGTCAAACGCAAGGCCTTCGCGTCGGGCGCTCGGCTTGACCTCAGCGCGTCACAAAAGCGCGATCGCCGAAATCAAGCGCCCGTAATCGGTCTCGCGACGATGCGTCGCGCGTCGATAGCTGAAGCAGCGGTCGTCGGCGTAGGTGTCGACGCCGAGGCTTTCGAAGCGCCCGACTCCGCCGTCGGCTAACCGTGCGGCGATGAAGGCCGGCAAATCGAACATCGCGCGATCCGCGCGCGGCGACGGCGCGAAGAAACGCGCGTGAGCGGCGTCGGCGCCGATAAATCGCGCCTTGAACTCCGGGCCGACCTCATAGGACGCCCCGGCGATCGTGGGGCCGAGCGCCGCGGCGATGTCCGCGCGCCGGGCGCCCAGCGCCTCCATGCGGTCGACCGTCGCTTCGAGGACGCCGTCGAGCGCGCCTTTCCAGCCGGCGTGACACGCGCCGATGACGCGCGCCTGCGGATCGGCGAACAGGATCATGCCGCAATCGGCGCCGGTAACGCCGAGCGCCAGGCCGCGCGTCTTGGTCGCGAGACCGTCGACGCGCGGCCGCGCGCCGCCCGCGAAAGGCTCAGCGACGGCGATCGCGTCGGCCGAATGGATCTGATACGGCACAAGCAGATGCGCCGCCTCGACGCCAAGGCTGCGGGCCATGCGGCGGCGGTTCTCGGCGACCGCGGCGGGATCGTCGTTCGACCCGGTTCCGCCGTTCAGCGACGTATAGAGACCCGTCGAGACGCCGCCCTCCCGCGTGAAGAACGCGTGCGACACGCCCGGAACGTCGAGCGAGGACGATCGAAGGGTCGGCGGCCCGGCGCCGCTCGTCTGGCTCATGCCGCCGCTTCGTTCGGTTCGAAGCCGGCCGGAACGAAGCCGCTTCTCTGGGTAATCGCGAGAACCTTGAACAGCGTTCCCATGCCGCCGCCGCGATCCGAGCCTTCCGCAATCAGCCGCGCCAGCGCCGCCTCGACGGCGTTCGCCTGCCCCCTCGAGGCGTTCCGGACGAGACGCGCCGCGCGCTCGACGACGCCGAGCCGGCGCAGGAACTCGCCTTGCCCGACAGGACCGAAGGTTTGCGCGCCGGCCTGGCGCGCCGCCCGGGCCAGAGCGGCGAAATCGACATGCGTCGTGAGGTCCGCCTCGCCAGGCTCCGAGAGAGGATCGACAAAGGCGTGTCCGCGCAGAGCTTGGAGGGTCTCGCCGAGGCCGGGCTTCGCATAGCCATAGTCGACGACGAGCGCGGCGCCGCCCTGCGCGGCGATCCGCGCGGCGATCTCGCGCATCCATTCGCGCGCGATCGGATTGACTTCGAGGACCGCGCCGGCGGGCGCTGCGATGTCGGGCGATCGTTCGAGGCCGGGCGCGGCGCCGAACACGAAGGCGCCCCGCGCATCGAGCCCGATCGCCCGCTCGCGCCAGCCGTCCTCAGCGCGCACGTAGTGTCGCGCCGGCAATGCGTCGAAGAACTCGTTGGCGACGAAGATCGCCGGGCCTGGTGGGATCGAGGCGAAGTCGTCGCTCCACGCGATCGGGACGCCGGCGTCGGCGAGTGTCGCCCGCTGGCGGTCGCGCAGGACCGGGGAAAACTCCACGAGGCGGACATCGAGCGCAGTGCGGAAATCAGGCGCGAGCTGCGCGGCGCGAAGGGCGTCGGCCATCAGCGTTCCGCGGCCGGGACCGAGTTCGACGAGCGACAGGCGCTCCGGCGCGCCCATCCGCCGCCAGCAATCGACGCACCAAAGCCCGATGAGTTCGCCGAACATTTGGCTGATCTCGGGCGCCGTGGTGAAATCGCCGTCCGCGCCGAGCGGATCGCGCGTCATATAGTAGCCGTAGCGCGGATGGCCGAGCGCCAGGCCCATGAAGCGCTCCAAGCCGATCGGGCCGTCCTCGACGATCATCGCTCTGACGACATCGCCGAGCGCGCTCATGCGACGAGCGGTTTCCGCCGCCATGCGATGGCCAGCAGCGCGACGCCGAGCAGCAGCAGCGGAAGCGACAGCAGCATACCCATCGTCGCGCCGCCGAAGAGGAAGCCAAGCTGCGGGTCCGGCTCGCGGAAGAACTCGCTGAAAATCCGCGCGCAGGCGTAGCCGATGACGAAGATACCGGTGGCCAGCCCCGGCCTGCGCAATGCGCCGCATCGCACGGCGACCATTCCGATGGCGAACAGCACGACGCCTTCGAGGGCCGCCTCGTAGAGCTGGCTCGGATGACGCGGCAGCGGTCCTGCGCCTGGGAAAATCATAGCCCAGGGAACGTCGGTCGGCCGGCCCCACAATTCCGGCTTGATGAAATTCGCGAGCCGGCCGAGCAGGAGGCCGAGCGGCGTGACCGTCGCCAGAACGTCCGCCACCGGCAGGACCGGGAGCTTTTGACGGCGCGCGAAAGCCCACAGGCCAAGCGTCGCGCCGATCAGGCCGCCGTGAAACGACATGCCGCCGCCCCAGACCTCGAAGACGCCGAGCGGATGGGCGAGGAAATACGGGGCGTTATAGAACAGGACGTAGCCGATGCGGCCGCCGGCCACGACGCCGATGGCGCAATAGACGAGAAGATCGTCCAGCGCGACGGGGGTCGGCCGGGGCGTTGCGCCCCAGAGCGCGTCGCGGGCGACGAGCGCGCGGGCGGCGAGCCAGCCGACGATCAGGCCGACGATATAGGCGAGCGCGTACCAACGGATCGGCAGCGGGCCGATCCAGACCGCGACGGGATCGATCTCGGGATACGGTATGATCAGCGGATTCATCGCGGCTCCGTCGGGCGCGCGTGATCGCCCGGCCCCGGCGCCGCGTCAAGCCACGCGCGGGCGCTTAAGCCTGCAGGCGGTCCTGGATCCCGGCGGCGATGCCGACAAGATCGGCGTCGCGCTGCTCGAACCCGAGCAGTTGCAGGCCGACGGGCAGCCCGTCTTCGGAAAGCAGCGGCAGGGTCAACGCGGGGACGCCCACGATCGAGCCATGCACGGCGAAGGCGGGATCGCCCGTCGAGGCGAGACCGACGGGCGCTCCGCCGGTCGCCGAGAGCGTCACGCAAGCCTCGCAAATCGAAGACAGCGCGGCCCATCGCGCGCGCAGCGCCGCGCGCGCCGAGAGCGCCCTGCGGTAATCGTCGATGCTCATCGCCTCCGCCTCGAGCGAGCGTTCGCGCAGGCTGTCGCTCAGCTTCGAGGCGTCGCGGTCGCGATAGATGTTGAGCGGCCAGATCGATTCCCAGGCATTGACGGCACGCGTCAAAGCGATCGATTGTTCGAGCGCGTTTTCCAGCGCCTCAACCTCCGGGGCGTCGCGGCGCGTCTGGACGCGAACGCCCGCGGCCTTCAGCGTTTCCAACGCCTCGCCGAGCGCCGCTTTCGTCGCACCGGACGCCTTGGCCCAACCGGGCGTCTCGAGCGCGACGAGCGCTTTTGCGGGCTTGGCGGGGGGCAGCGTGCGCGGGCCGGCGAGCCCCGGCCAACCCGGATCGCCGCCGGCGCGGTTGACGATCTCGATCAGCGCGCTCCAAACGTCGGCGAGGCTCGCCCCAAGCGCTCCTTGCACGCTCTGGCTCATGAAGTCGTGGCTGCCGCCGCGGTTGACGCCGCCGAGCGACGGCTTGAATCCGACGACGCCGCAAAAGCTTGCCGGACGCACGATCGACCCGACGACCTGGGTGCCGAGACCGACGCTGAAAAAGCCCGCCGCGGAGCCCGCGGCCGAGCCGCTCGACGAACCGCCGGGCGTGCGCGTCAGATCGTGCGGATTGCGGGTCGGCCCGGGATGCGAGGCGGCGAACTCCGTCGTCACCGTCTTGCCGAGGATGACGGCGCCGGCCTGCCGCAGCGCCTTGACGCTGGCCGAATCGCGGCCGGAGCTCACGCCCGTAAACAGCGCCGACCCCATCCCGGTCGGCATGTCGACGGTTTCGATAACGTCCTTGACGCCGACGGGCATGCCATCGATCGCCGACAGTTGACGTTTGTCGCGCCAGCGGGCGGTCGCCGCGTCGGCCGCCTGGCGCGCGCCCTCCGCATCGAGATGAACGAATGCGAGAACGTCCTTCTCGTACGTATCGATCCTCTCCAGGCAGCGCTCCAAAAAGGCGCGCGGCGTGTCCGCGCCCTCAAGGAACGCCGCATGGGCCGCAATAAAACTGACGGGCGAGGTGGGAACGGACATGCGGCCTCCGATGGCGTCGCGAAGACTAACGCGCGCGACCCGACCGCCACAAGAGACCGCTTGTGTCGGGCAGCCGGCGGCGCCATGTCTCAGCCGACCCGGAGACCGACGATGGCCCAGTTCCGCAGCCCTATTCTCGAAGACGTCTCACGCCTGATGGGCGATGCCGTGGGCGTCGCGCAAGGGGTGCGGCGCGAGGTCGAAACCATCGTCAAGACTCAGATGGAACGGATGCTCTCGACGATGAACGTCGTCACGCGCGAGGAATTCGAGGCGCTTCGGGATATGGCGGCGCTGGCGCGCGAGGAGAACGACCGGCTCGAACGGCGCATCACGACGCTCGAAACCGAACTGAAAGCTGCGGGCGGAACGGCCCCACCCCCCCAATCAATGCCTGATCTATAAACGCCACCCGGTTGCGGCCGCCATTTTGCCGACACGCTTCGCCGCCATAGGGCGGCCGACGCACGGCCGGCGACGCTCGGCGCAACCGCTTCGTTGATCGACGCGCCTCGGCTTGGAGTTTTTAATGGACCGTGAAGCCGATCCCGCGCTGGCGATCCCGCCTGCGGCCGTTGAGCCGCCGGCGGCGACGCCAAGTCCGGCCGACGCCGCGCCCTCCCCGTCCGCGGGCGCCGATGCGGCCCTTGGATCCGACGCCTTCGGCCACGAGGCGGCCGTCGCGCCGGTCGCCGACCTGATCGCGCGAGCCTCGACCCCGACGCCGCTTTCGATCGGCGTTTTTGGCGCTGCGGGCGCCGGCAAGACCACCGCCGCGGTCCGCCTGCTCGCCCGCCTCGAGGCGTTGGCCGGAACGGCGGCGAAGGAACAGTCCGGCCGCATTCTGTCCCACATCTGCTGTTTGCGGCTTTCCATCCCCGATCTTGCCGAGGCGCCTGCCCCGACGATCGCCGAAACGCTGCGGACGGCGCTCGCCGCGAAACGCGTCGACGGCGCCAACTATGCGGCGTTCGCCAACGACGCGGCCACGGTCGCCGTCGATCCGCATGTCGCCGCGCGCGATGCGATGGAGCGTCTTGATCTTGCCCGCGCGCGCCTCGACGCGGAGCGCAAGACGCTCGACGATGTCGAGAGTCGCAGAGCGCGGCTCGTCGAGACCATCCTTTACGAAACCGCTGGCTCGCGCATCGACGCCTACGCCCGCGCGCGCCGCGCGACGATCGAGGCGCGCTTGCGCAGCTTCGGTTTTCAGGGCGACGCGATCACGACCTACAAGGACCTTGCCCGCGAAGCCGCTGAACGTCCTGGTTTCTTCGCCAGGGTCGCGGCGTTCCTGCGCGCCACCTGGGCTTATCGCGGCCAGTCGCGGCTGCTGATCTGGGCGATCGTCCTGTTCTTCCTGGCGCAGGGCTGCGAGGCGGTGCAGGCCAATAGCGTCGCCTGGGAGGCTTGGCTGCGCGGGCTCGGCGATCAGGCCGCGCCGATCGCCAATGCGTTTGCAAGTCACGTTTCGTGGTTCGAGACGATTCGGCAGATCGCCGATTTCCTCGCCATCGTGCTGATCGTCGCCGACATCTGGCGAGCGATCCGCTTCACGGCGCCGATCTTTCGCGGCGGAGCGTTGCTCAACGCGGACGTGGAGGGGCGGCGCGGTCGCCTCGACCAGACGGTCGCGCATCAGACGCGGCGTGTCGACGTTCTCGCGCGCGAGATCGACGCGCTCGCCGATCAAGCGGCCGAGGCCGAGCGCCGCGCCGGCGGCCATCCAAGCAAGACTGGCCTATCGCCGTTTGCAGGCGGCGATGAGCGCACGGCGCGCGCGCGCGAATTCATCGCCCATGTGTCGGCGGCCGTGGAGCGGGGCGAGACTGGCGCGCCGCGCCGGATCGTCTTCTTGCTCGACGATGCGGAGCGGCTGTCGCCGGCGCGAGCGGCTCAGATCCTCGAAAGCGTCCTCCCGCTGCTGGGGCGGTCAGGTTTTGTCGTCATCCTCGCCGCCGACGCCGCCCGTCTTGCAGGCGCATGGGAGGGCGCCAACGCTGCCGACCAGATCGGCCGTCTGATCGACATCCCGGTCAACCTGCCGGACATCGGCCACGACGACGCCCGTTTGGCGACGTTCGTCCGAGCGTTCCTGTCGGGCGCGCCGGACGAGTCAAAGCCGACCCGCGTCGTCGCCGCAGCGGACGAGCCGCTTGCGCCGATCGAGACCGCGTTGGTCGGCGCGCTGGCCTCCTTTGCGGCGCGTTCGCCGCGAACGGCCAAGCGCTTCGCGGACGTCTACCGCGTGGCGCGTCTGCGTCCCGTCGACAAGCCCGCTCTGGCGCTGGCCCTCGCCCTCGACGCCGGCGCGACGCCGGAGGAGCTTGCCGTCTTCGCACGCGCGCTCGACGCCGCGCCCGAACAGCCGGTCGAGACCGGCCCTGAGCCGCATCGGCTTGCGAGCGCGATGGCCGCCGTCAACAAGGCGCGCGGCGCTCCTCTGACGGTGGCGCAGGCGCGCGAAGCCGTCGCCGTGGCGCGCGACTATCGCATGCCGCTCTGATTGACGCTTAAAACCGCCGCCACAGCGCGACCAGCGCGCCATGCTCGATCCGCGCGTTCTCCGCGGCGATGGTCGCAAAGCCGCCAACCTGGGCCGACCAGCCGGGCGCGAAGTCGTAGACGATGCTCGGCTGCAGCTTGGACCATTTCTCCGCCGGGTAGGCGAAGCTCCCCTGCCCGATCGTTGCGGCGCTGAAGTCCTGCAGCAGCAGGAGGACTTTGTCGAACGGCCGCCAGCCGAGCGTCAGATCGAGGCGCGCTTCGCCCGGATTGCCGCCGTTGCGCGCGCGATAGGCGATCTCGCCATCGAAGAAGGCGGGATGATCGAACAGGACGAAAGAGACGCCACCGAGAAGCCGTCCCTCCGCCTCGAAGGCGGTTGCGCCGATCAGCGCCTGGTTCAAGGCGTCGGTCGAGCCCGGCGCCTTGAAAAGCCCTTCGCCCGAAATCATAAAGTCGCCAAGCCGCGTCAGGAGCACGCGCGCGCCGGCTTCGACGGATTGAAAACCGCGGTACGTCCCGGCTGGCGGCCCGGCGCTCGCCGTATCGGCCAGCGTCGGTTTGGCGATCAGCGTCAGCGCATCGGTCAGCCCATATTCGACATAAAAGCCGAGTTCGAACTTGCGCCACGACGAGACCGGGATGAGCTTCCCTTGCGGATCGAACGCCATGTTGGAATCTGAAAACGAGCTCGTGGCGATGACGAGGGCCTGACCGGTCTCCATGGGCCAAGCGCCCGCGAGCGCAAAAGTCGCCGTCAAGACAACGACAGACGCGACAACGCCCGAAACGCAACGCCGCCCCCAGCCCATGGCGAACCGCAACCCGAACACGGTGGATTTTTTGCCCCCTAAATTTGGGCATGAACTTTCGCTAAACGCAATCATTTCCGGTAATTGATTGGGCGGCTCCCCCACCGGACATGGAGGATTCGCCGCCGAGACGGCGCCCAAAGCCGGCGCATTGCTCGCCTTTCGCCGGTCCGACACGTCCTGGCATGGGCGCAAGCCGTTTGTCGGCCAACGCCGCACGGTCCAATCGAACTGGGTGAGAGGCTAGGACGTAGTCGACCGCGCGTGGGGCCGACACCGTCTGGCGGCCCGCATGAAGAAGGTCGCGGCGCTGTCCGGCTGAACGGCTCAGCGGCGCGACGTTGCGCTCGCGACGATAAACGCGCCGGTCGCCGCGACGACGAGCGCGCAGTTGAGAAAGATATCGGCGGCGATGTCGCCGGTGAAATCATCGAGCGCGCCGGCGACCACCGGACCGAAGACGAAGCCCACGTCGCCGAACGTCCTCTGCATCCCCATGCCCGGCCCATAGCGCTCGCGCGGGAGGCACGCGATCGTAAAGGCGCTGATGGCGGGATAACTAATCCCGCTGCCGATGCCGATCACCAGGATGGCGATCCAGAACATCGTCTGCGAAGCGGCGACATAAAGCACCAACAAGCCGGCCACCGTGAACGTGGAGGCGCCGCCGATGACGGCGCGCGCGCCGAACCGGTCGATCAGGCCCGGCGAGGCCGGCAGAACCACGAAATTCATTAGCGCGCAAAAGGTGAGCGCGCCGCCGATCACTCCGACGTCGAGGTGCAGCGACGACGTCGCGATCTGCGGGATGAGCTGGTAGAGCGTCACCACGCGCGTGAAGAACATTACGGTCGTGAGCACGCAGACGGCGGTGAACGGCGCCGTCATCATGCCGCGCGGCGGCGTCTTGGACGGCAGCGGCTTGCGTTCTTCGTTTTTCGCCAGCGAGTCCTCGAACGAGGACATGGCGGTCAGCGACGCCGCGAGGCCCACGGCCATATAGGCCCAGAACGGCGCCGAATAGCCGAACAGCCGCGCTAGAACGCCGCCGACGCCCGGACCCACGGTCGCGCCGAGTTGTAAGGCGGCCTGGTAGAGCGCCATGTTGCCGGCGCGATGGATCGGCGGGCTGATGTCGGCGATCGCGGCGAGCGACGCGGTCATATAGACGCCCGACCCGACTCCCTGGACGAAGCGCCAGACGAGAAGCATGGTGAAATCATGCGTCACCGCCGCCAGCGCCGAAGACGCGGCGACGATGAGCGGCCCGGCGAAGAGCATCGGCCGCCGCCCGACGCGCTGCGACAAATAGCCCGCGGGAAGATTGGCGCACAATCGCCCGACGCCGAAGATCGTGACGAGAGCGCCGACAAGCGTGCTGGCGACGCCGAAGGTGCTGGCGTAGAGCGACAGAATCGGCGCCACGACGCCGTTGCCCGTCATGATCAGCCCGATCATCAAGAGCAGCGGCGCAAGACGCCGATCGCGACGAAGCGGCTCGAAAAACTTGAAGCTCAGCATCCGCGGGGTTTGTGCGCCGGTTCCCGGCGGCGCGCAACCGTTGGGCTGGACAACCGCTAACGTTCGGGGCACATCCTGCGACAATCTTCGCGGAGAGCCCTATGACCACGCTGGCGGCGCCGGCGCGCGCCAACGCCGAGGCGCAAACGCGCATGCAGGTCGCCGCCTGCACGCTGCTTCTAGTGCGCGAGAAGCTCATGAGCTATAGCGGCCATGTGAGCGCGCGCCTGCTCGGCCGCGACGCGTTTCTGATTCAGCCGCGCGAGGTTCCCCGTTCCGGTCTGCGGCCCGACGATTTGCTTGTCGTCGATTTCGACGGCGCCGTCGTCGAAGGCTCCAAAGACAACCGGCCGCCGTCCGAAGTCGCAATTCATGCGGAAATCCTGCGCGCGCGGCCGGACGTGAACGCCGTCGCGCATTTCCATCATGATATGACGAACTCCTTTACGCTGGTGGAAGACATGCCGCTGCGCGTGTTGAAGAATCATGCGGTGCGCTGGAAGGACGGAATTCCCGTTCATCCCGATCCCGCGCATGTGCATGGGGCCGAACTCGGCCGAGCGCTCGTGAAAACCCTGGGTTCGCGTCACGCCTTGCAGATTCGCGCGCACGGGCAGGTCATCACGGCGGAGTCGGTCGAGGCCGCGCTGATCGATTCCATCCACTTCGTCGAGAACGCGATGGCCATGTATCATGCCGCCGCGCTGGGTCGGCTGGCGCCCTTGTCCGACGCCGACATCGCCTCGTTCGAACGCGAGTTCAAGCGCGACGCGCATATCAAGAAACTCTGGCGCTACTACACGGAAACGGCTCAGGCGGAAGGCGTCATTCCGGCCGACTGGGACCTTTAGCGCGCGCCCTTGCGTCATTCCTCGAGGCTGCTCCATGTCGAAACTCCAACTGACCCTCGCCTGCGGCGACTACGAGATCACGCGGCCGCTGATGAGCGGCGCCGTCGCGCCCGACGGAGTCGACCTCACCGTGCTCACCGACATCGATTCGACGACGCGGCACTGGCGGTTCCTGCGCAACCGCGAGTTCGATATCGCCGAACTCTCCGCCTCGTCTTTCCTGCTCGCCAAAGAAGCCGGCTGGCCGATCGCTGGCGTACCGGTGTTCCCGCATCGCCGCTTTCGCCACGAGTTTGTCTTCGTCAACACGAACAAAGGAATTCGCACGCCGAAGGATCTGATCGGCAAGACGGTTGGGGTCAAATCCTTTCAGGCGACGGCGATCGTCTGGATGCGCGGCATTCTCGAGCAGGAATATGGCGTGCCGCATAAGTCGATCAACTGGGTTTCCGAACTCGACGAGGACGTCGCGTTCGCGCCGCCCGCCGATCTGCGCCTGTCGCGCACGCCCAATGGCCGCCTGCTTGAGGATCTGCTGGTCTCCGGCGAGATCGACGCGTGCCTGCACACCGATCTCATCGATCCCTATATCGATGGCGATCCGAACGTCGCTCGCCTGTTCGACGACTACAAAGCCGAGGAGATGGCGTTCTACAAGAAGACCGGCGTCTTCCCGATCATGCATGTCGTCGGCGTGAAGCAGGAGATCGTCGATCGCTTTCCGTGGCTGCCGATCGAGCTTTATAAGGCGTTCGACAAAGCCAAGGCCGCCGGCGTGAAGCGCATGTTCAATCCGCGCGTCGCCACGCTGGCCTGGTGGCGCCATGCGATGGAAGAGCAGGAAAAGACGCTCGGCAAGGATCCGTGGGAATACGGGCTCACCGAGCGAAACCGCAAAACGCTCGAGACGCTGATCGGCTATTCCCACGCGCACGGCATGCTGAAGACGAAACCCTCGCTCGATGATCTTTTTGTCGATGTGTCGCAGGGCCGCGGTCGCGGCGGCCACCGGGTCTGACACGCGAGGCGGGAGCGCGTCCTATGGCGATGACCTTCTTCAACCCGATCCTGCTCGACGCCGCTGTCCGCGCGGCGCTTGACGAAGATCTCGGCCGCGCCGGCGACATCACGACGCTGGCCACCATTCCTCCCGGCCGCCGCGCGACCGCCGTCATGGCTGTGCGCAAGCCCGGCGTCGTGGCGGGATTGCCGGTCGCGCAGGCCGCGTTTCGCCTGATCGACCGGGACCTCGCGTTTGAGGCGCTGGTCGAAGACGGCGCGCACGTCCCGGGCGACCGCACGCCTGTGGCGCGCGTGGCAGGCGACGCGCGCGCGATCCTCACCGCCGAGCGCGTGGCGCTCAACTACGTGTCCCGTCTGTCGGGGATCGCGACGCTGACGGCGCGCTACGTGGCGCTCGTGGCGCATACCGACGCCAAGATCTGCTGCACGCGCAAGACGACGCCCGGCCTGCGCGCGCTGGAAAAATACGCGGTGCGCTGCGGCGGCGCGATGAATCACCGCTTCGGCCTCGACGACGCGATCCTCATCAAGGACAACCATGTCGCCGTTTGCGGCGGCGTGAGGCAGGCGCTCCGCGCCGCCAAGGCGTCAGCGGGGCATCTCGTCAAGATCGAGATCGAGGTCGACACGCTCGACCAGTTGCGCGAGGTCATCGACGAGGGCGCCGACTATTGTTTGCTCGACAACATGAGCGCCGATCAGATGCGCGAGGCCGTCAAAATCGCCGCCGGCAAAGTGAAGCTCGAGGCCTCGGGCGGAATCAATATCGAGACGGTGAAAGCCATCGCCGAGACCGGCGTCGATCTCATATCGTCGGGCGCGCTGACCCATTCGGCGCCGATCCTCGACGTTGGCCTCGACATCGAAATTGCGTGAGGGCGAGCTTGTCGGAAACGTCTTAGACCCCTAAGTTCTTTGTGCGCGGCTGCTAGGAACGCAGGCGCGAGGGAGAACGTCGCCCGTGGCCGCAACAGACGAAGCCTTGGCGCTGACGCCGTTGCGCATCGTTTCGAAAGACGAAATCGCCCGCGACATCGTTCGTTTCGAGTTGGCGCGCGAGGACGGCGGCGATCTGCCGGCGTTTGAACCCGGCGCTCATCTCGACCTGAAGGCGCCCAACGGCGCCATGCGCAAATACTCGCTGTGCAACGATCCCGACGATCGCGCGCGCTATGAGATCGCCGTGAAACGCGAGGCGGACGGCGCCGGCGGCTCGCGCTCCATGGCGGACGACACACGGCCGGGCGACACGTTGCTCGTGTCCGCGCCGCGCAACGACTTTCCGCTCGCCCGCAACGTGAGCAACCTCCTCTTCATCGCCGGAGGGATCGGCGTCACGCCGATTCTATCGATGATGCGCCACTGCAAGGCGACGGGAGCGGCGCGGTTCAAGCTCTACTATCTCACGCGCGGACCCGAACTCACCGCGTTCCGCGATGAACTCGCCGCGCCTGAGTACAAGGGCCAGGTCACGCTGCATCACGACGGCGGCAAGCTCGACGACATGCTGGATCTTTGGCCCATCCTGGAGAAGCCGGCGGGACGCCACCTCTACTGCTGCGGGCCGCGCCCGCTGATGGAAGCCGTGCGGGACATGTCGGGCCACTGGTCCAACGCCGCCGTGCATTTCGAAGATTTCGGGGGGACCAAGCCCAGCCACAAGCCTGACGATCGCGCGTTCGTCGTGAATCTGGCGAAAAGCGGTCGCTCGATCGAAGTTCCCGCCGACCAGTCGATCCTCGAAACCTTGCGCGCTCATGGCGTCGCCGTTTCGAGTTCCTGCGAGAGCGGAACCTGCGGTTCATGCCGCACGAAACTCCTCTCGGGCGACGTTGAACACCGCGATCTCGTGCTGGGCGAGGCGGAGAAGGCGAGCGACATCATGATCTGCGTGTCGCGCGCCGCCCGCGGCGACCTGACGCTCGATCTATGAACGCGCCCCGCCTCACGCCGCGTGTGCTGCGGCTCGCGATCGCGGGCCTCGGCCGCGCCTTCTCCTTGATGCTGCCGACGCTGGCGGGCGACGAGCGCCTGCGGATCGTTGCCGGCGCCGACCCGCGTCCCGAAGCGCGCGCGCGGTTTGCGGCGGACTTCGGCGCGCGCGCCTACGACACCGTCGAAGCGATGTGCGCCGACGAGAACGTCGATGTCGTCTACGTCGCCTCGCCGCATCAGTTTCATCGCGCCCACGTCGAAGCCGCGGCGGCGGCCGGCAAGCACGTGCTTGTCGAGAAGCCGATGGCCCTTACGATTGACGACTGCGCGGCGATGATCGCGGCCGTCGAGGCGGCCGGCGTCGTGATGGTCGTCGGCCACAGCCATGGCTTCGATCGACCCATCGCGCGCGCGCGCGAACTCGTCGTCAGCGGCGAGTATGGCGCATTGCGCATGATCAGCGCGATCCAGTTCACGGATTTTCTCTATCGGCCGCGCCGGCCCGAGGAGCTCGACACGGCGGCGGGCGGCGGCGTGATCTTCAACCAGGCGCCGCATCAGGTGGACAACGTGCGCGTCATCGCCGGCGGCCTTGCGAGCAGCGTCCGCGCCAACGTCGGCGTCTTCGATGCGGCGCGTCGCACGGAAGGCGCCTACAACGCCTTCGTCGCCTTTGGCGACAACGTGTCCGCGACGTTGAGCTATAGCGGATATGGCCATTTCGATAGCGACGAATGGTGCGAATGGGTCGCCGAAAGCGGCCTGCCGAAAGATCCGGCGCGCTATGGCGAGGCGCGCGCGCGGCTCGCGAACGTCTCGGCGGACGCCGAATACGCGCTGAAGGCCCGCTCGAACTACGGCGGCGAGAGCTACGCGCCGCCCCATCGCGACGACGAAGCATCGCGCCGCTGGCACCAGCATTTCGGCATGCTGCTCGTGTCCTGCGAAGGCGCGGACATCCGCCCGCGGCCGGACGGACTGATGATCTACGGCCACACCGAACGCCGCTTCGAGCCGCTCGAGCGTCCGCGTACGCATCGCCGCGAAGTGATCGATGAGTTACACGGCGCGATCGTCGATGGTCGCAAGCCTCTGCACGGCGGACGATGGGCCATGGCGACGATGGAGGTTTGCCAAGCCATCCTCCAGTCGTCGCGCGAACGGCGCGAGGTCGCCTTGTCGCGCCAATGCGCTTCGGACGCCGGCTGAACCGACATGGCGCGCTCCCCCAAAGCGCCGACCGACGGCGGCGCCCAAGCCATCCTCCGGCGCCGGCGCGAGGCGGCGCCGGACGATCGCCTCGCGCATCTGATCAAGGATGCGACGCGTGGTCTCACGCGCGCGCTGCAAATGCGGCTGGCGGAGCATGGCGTCGCTTTCGGCCACTGGCTGTTTCTGCGCATTCTTTGGGAGCGCGATGGCATCACCCAACGCGACCTCAGCGAACGCGCCGGGCTGATGGAGCCGACGACGCACGCCGCGCTGCTCGCGATGGCGCGACTCGGCTATGTCGATCGCCGCCGCCAGTCCGACAGCCGGAAAAAGGTCTATGTCTTTCTAACGCCCATCGGCCGCGGCCTGCGCGGCAGGCTCGTTCCCCTCGCCGAAGAGGTGAACGCCGTCGCGGTGCGCGGCGTCGACCCCGCGACCATCGCCGCGACGCGCGACATGCTGCTCGCCATGATCGACAATCTCGCGGCGGACGAGGCCACTCAGCTTCTCGCCGAGCGACGCATCCCACCGACGCGCGAACGCGCGCGGCGGATTCAGAAAGCCAAACCCGCCAAGCCTTCAGTGGCGGGTCGAACCGGCCGCGCGGGCTGACAAAGCGTCGGTCGAGCGCTATGACCCGCGCGGATACGGAGGCCTCATGCCGGCGCGCGCGATCTACGACTACATCATCGTCGGAGCGGGATCGGCGGGCTGCGTGCTCGCCAATCGCCTCACGGAAGACGGCGCCGCAAAGGTTCTCTTGCTCGAAGCCGGCGGTCGCGACAGCAACCCGCTGATCCACATCCCGCTCGGCCTTGGCAAGATGCACGAGTGGGGATTGCATGACTGGGGCTACGAGACCGAGCCCGAGGCGAATCTCGACAATCGGCGTCTGGAAGCGGCGCGCGGCAAAGTCATCGGCGGCTCGTCGTCGATCAACGTCATGGCCTACACGCGCGGCCATCGCGGCGACTACGATCGATGGGCGCAAAAAGGCTGCCTCGGCTGGTCTTACGCCGACGTGCTGCCCTACTTCCGGCGCGGCGAAAGCTTCGACGCCGGAGGCGACGCCTGGCGCGGCGGCGACGGGCCGCTGAAGGTCGAATTCTGCCGCACGAAGGACCCGCTGTTCGACGCCTGGATCGAGGCAGCGCGCAACCAGGGCGTTCCCGTGACGGGGGATTACAACGGCAAGGACGGCGAAGGGTTCGGCCGCAGCCAGTATACGATCGGGCGCGGTCGCCGCTCTTCGTCGGCCGTCGCCTATCTGCGGCCGGCGCGCAAACGGCGCAATCTCGTGGTCGAGACGGGCGCCCACGCGACGCGGATCCTCATGCGCGGCGCGACAGCCTTCGGCGTCGCCTGGGCGAAGCGCGGGATGGCCTTCGAGGCGGAGGCTCGCGCCGAAACGATCCTTTGCGGCGGAACCTTCAACACGCCGCAATTGCTCATGCTGTCGGGCGTCGGCCCCGCGGCGCACTTGAAGGAGATGGGCGTCGCGCCCATCGTCGATCTGCCGGTCGGACGCAATCTTCAGGATCACCTCGCCGTCCTCAACACCTATACCCGGCCCGAAAACCCGAGCCCGTTCCGCGACACGATGCGCTTCGACCGGATGGCGGCAGGCATGGTCCAGGCGTATCTGTTCGGCGCGGGGGCGGGAACGGTCGTGCCGGGCGGCCTGCACGCCTTCATCAAGACGCGGCCGGAACTCGCCGTCCCCGACATCGAGTTCATGTTTCGCGGACTGCCGACCGACGCGCATCTGTGGTTCCCGGGCGTCAAGGCGGCCTATGCGGACGGCTACGGCATCCGCCCCGCGCTGTTGCATCCCGACAGCCGCGGCCAAGTCCGCCTCGGATCGAGCGATCCCTTCGACCACCCGCGCATCCACTACAATTTCTTCACCGCGCCCAACGATTTGCCGCGCCTGCGCGACGGCTTCAAACTGGCCCGCCGCATAGCCGCCGACAAGGCGCTCGCGCCCTATCGCGGCGTCGAGCGCGCGCCGGGCGAAAAAACCCAAACCGACGCGGAAATCGACGCCTGGATCCGCCGGACGGTTATTACGGCGCACCATCCCGCCGGGACCTGTCCGATGGGCATCCATCCCGACAGCGTGCTCGATCCGCAGTTGCGGGTGCGCGGCGTCGAGCGGCTGCGCGTCGTCGACGCCTCGGCCATGCCGGACATGGTCGGCGCGCATATTAACGCCTGCGTCCTGATGATGGCGGAAAAGGCGTCGGACATGATCCGCGCGCGCGAACCCATGCCCGCGCTGCTCGACGCTTGAGCCGGCAAACCGCGGCGCCGCCTGTGGATTTGGGCGCGGAAGGATTGTTTGAGCGGCGCGAATCCACGACCCTGCGGCGTGCTAGGTGCCGTCACAATCACTGCGTATAGTCGCCTAGCGTTTTGATTCGCCGAGGCTTCGGGGTTTCGCCCAACCGCCTGGCGAGGCGCGCAGGGCCGGTCGAGCGGTCGCGTCCGTGTCAGTGTCGCCGCGTTCCGATCCAGCGCCCAGAGGCAGCTTCATGCAGATTTTCGAGACCGAACAGTCCCACGCAGCGAACCCGCTCGACGTCGTCGAGCAAATGGCCTGTCTGAACGAATGGACCTTCGATCGCGCCGATGATGACGAATTGTCGATTTCCGTCGCCGGCGGCTGGACGGACTACCACGTCGCCTTCACCTGGCTGCCGGAGATGGAGGCGCTGCATCTGGGTTGCGCCTTCGACATCAAGGTCGGCGAACGTCGGCGGCCGGAACTCATCAACCTGATCTCGCTCATCAACGAGCAGCTATGGGTCGGCCACTTTGGCCTCTGGGACAAGGATGGCGTGGCGATCTATCGGCACTCGATGCTGCTGACGGGCGGCGCGCAGCCCAATCGCGAGCAGTGCGAGGCGGCGTTGCGCGCCGCCATCGACGCCTGCGAGCGTTACTATCAGGCCTTCCAATTCGTGATTTGGGCCGGGCGCAGCGCGCGCGAGGCCATGGAAGCCGCCCTGTTCGAGACCGCAGGGGAAGCCTGACGCGTGACCGGCCTGCCGGCATCCCTGATCCTGGTCGGCGCCGGCAAGATGGGCGGCGCTCTGCTGGAGCGCTGGTTCGCGTCGGGGTTGCAAGGCTCGGTCGCGACGATTTTCGATCCCGCGCCCAGCGACGCCCTGGCGAGGCTCTGCCGCGATCACGGAGCGGAACTCAATCCGCCGCGCGCCAACGTCGCGCCGCCCGCGGCGCTCGTGCTCGCCATCAAGCCGCAGATGCTCGACGAGGCCGCGCCGGACCTCGCGGCGCTGGTCGGCCCGCAAACGCTCGTCCTTTCGATCATGGCGGGCAAGACTATTGCCGACCTCGCCGCGCGGCTGCCGGCCCGCGCGATCGTTCGCGCCATGCCCAACACGCCCGCCGCCGTGGGCCGCGGGATGACGGGCGCGGTCGCCAGCGGCGCGGTCGCCGGCGAGCAGCGCGCGGCGGCGCAAGCCTTGCTCGCCGCCGTCGGCGCCGTCGAATGGCTCGACGACGAAGGCCTGATGGACGCCGTGACAGCTTTATCGGGGTCCGGCCCCGCCTATGTCTTCTATCTCGTGGAATGCCTCGCCGCCGCGGGCGTGGATGCGGGCCTAAGCCCCGACGTAGCGGCGCGGCTCGCGCGCGCCACCGTCGAAGGCGCCGGGGAGTTGCTTTACCGCGACACCGCGATACCGGCCGATCAACTACTCAGGAACGTCACCTCGCCGGGCGGCACGACGGCTGCCGCGCTCGAGGCGCTGATGGCGCCGGCCGGCTTGGCGCCGCTCATGAGCAAGGCCGTCGCTGCGGCCAAGCGGCGGGCGGCGGAACTCTCCGGCTGACGCGCCTTGCCGCCGGGCGCGCCGGCGCCTAGGTTTGAGTCATCGCGCTGGGAGACACGCCATCATGACCGATCCGACCGCTGCCCCGTCGAGCAGCCCCCGCGACAAGATCATCGACGCGCTCATGGACCTCGCCGGCGAGCGCGCGTTCGACGACATTTCGATTGGCGACATCGTTCTGCGCGCCGGCGTCAGTCTCGCGGATTTCCGCGAAGCCTTCCCCTCGAAAGGCGCGGCGCTCGCCGGCTTCAACCGCCGCGTCGACCG
The DNA here is from genome assembly GCA_965276595.1 of Beijerinckiaceae bacterium. Lineage (GTDB taxonomy): Bacteria > Pseudomonadota > Alphaproteobacteria > Rhizobiales > Beijerinckiaceae > Terripilifer. The sequence goes on along the minus strand of CBDIBA010000011.1, from coordinate 788,590 downwards.
CGCGGTTCTTTCCGCGAAAAGCGATGCGCTCGAAGGCGAGCCGGCGAAGGAGCGGCTTTTCGACGTGCTCATGCGCCGCCTTGACGCCATGGCGCCGTGGCGCGCCGGCGTGCGCGGCGTCGCCGCCTGGGCGCGTCGCGACCCGCTGTCGGCCGCCGCTTTGAACCGCGAGGCGCTCAACTCGATGCGGTTCATGCTGGAGGCCGCCGGCATCGGCTCGGAGGGCTCGCTCGGCGCGCTGAAGCTGCAAGGTCTGGTGGTCGCGTTCGGCCGCGTGCTCGCGGTCTGGTTCGACGACGAGGATCCCGGCTTTTCCGAAACGATGGCCGCGCTCGATCGCGAACTGACGCGCGGCGAGACGATCGTCCGGCGCGTCGAAGACATTCACCGCGTCACATCGCCGCTACGCGCCATGGCGCAGTCGTTCATGGCGGCGCCCTTTTCGCGCGCGCCGCGCCGCCGCCCGCGCGCCGACCCGCTCGACGAGCCCGGTATGACCGAGGTCTGACCGGCCGCCTTCGTCGCGTCGGCTAACGAATAATCGCGTCGCATCAACGACGTCCGGGCGCCGCGACATGCGGTCGCGGGTTGATTTCGTCCCATTTTGGCCCTAATTGGCCACGCCTATGCCGGCCGCGCATGGGTGCGCGTTTCTTTTCGTGGGGAGGGTATGCGCATGCGCGCAGGCGTTTTGGCGCTGGTGGTCGGATTGTCGCTCGCGACGGGCGCGCAGGCCAAGGATCCGAGTCCCGACAACGTGAAGGGTCTTTACCTCACGACTGACTTTCCAGCGATCCAGATTCGAGCGGGGGAGGATACCTCGCTCCCGATCACCATCTACAATTACGGTCTGCCGCCGCAGCGCACCGCCATCACCGTCGCCGGCATTCCCGCCGACTGGAAAGCCGAGTTGCAAGGCTCCGGCAAGCCGGTCAGCGCCGCCTTCGTCGATTACGACGGACGCGCGAGCTTGAACCTCAAAGTCAGTCCGCCGGCGGGAACGAAGCCAGGCTCCTATCCGATCACACTGACCGCCGAGGGCGACGGAGCCAAATCGACGTTGCCGATCGCGATCGATCTCGCCGCGCCGGTCGCCGCGAAACTCACCGCAACGCCGAAATTTCCGGTGCTGAAGGGCACGCCCAAAACGAGCTTCGACTTCTCGGTTTCGGTGAAGAACGAGAGTTCCTCGGACGTCGTCCTTAATCTCAGCGCCAAGACGCCCGCCGGTTACACGACGACGTTCAAGGAAGGCTACAACACGCAGGAGATCACCAGCCTGCCGCTGAAAGCCAACGAGAGCAAGGATGTCTCGGTGGGCATCAAGCCGAGCCCGCAAGCCGCCGCCGGCAACGTGCCGGTGACCGTCACCTTCGCCTCCGAGAAGGCGACCGTCGCCAGCGAACTGACGCTCAACATTGCCGGCCAGCCAACGGTATCAATCTCCGGACAGGACGACCGCCTGAGCGGCGACGCCGTCGCGGGCCAGGAGCGCAGCTTCCCGCTCGTCGTCCGCAACACCGGCACGGCGGCGGCGACCAATCTCTCGCTTTCTGGAACGGCGCCCAGCGGCTGGACCGTGAAGTTCGATCCAAAGGACATCCCCTCCGTAAAGCCCAACGACGAAGTGAAGGTGAACGCGCTCGTCACGCCCAACGCGAAATCGATCGCCGGCGATTACGTCGTCAGCATGCGCGCCTCGGGCGACGGCGTCTCCGAGTCCGCGGCCTATCGCGTGACCGTCACGACATCGACGCTCTGGGGCGTCACCGGCGTCGCCGTGATCGGCGCCGCGCTCCTTGTGCTGGTCGGCGCCGTCGGCAGGTTTGGACGCCGATGAGCGAGCCGGTCATTCGAGCCGAGCAACTGACCAAGGCCTATGGCGGACAGGTCGCCGTCGATCATCTCGATCTGACGATCGCCGCCGGCGAAGTCTTCGGCCTTCTCGGTCCCAACGGCGCCGGCAAGACGACGGCCATCCTGATGCTGCTCGGCCTGACGGAGCCAACGTCCGGCAAGGCGACGGTCGCCGGCTTCGATCCGTTGCGCCAGCCGTTGGAAGTGAAGCGCCGGGTCGGCTACATGCCCGATCAGGTCGGCTTCTACGACAATCTGTCCGGTCGCGAGAACCTGCGCTACACCGCGCGCCTCTGCGGGTTGCGCGGCAAGGAGATCGACGACCGCATCAGCGCCGCAGCCGTCCGCGTCAAGCTCGATGCGGCGGTCGAGCGGCCGGTGCGCACCTATTCGCGCGGCATGCGGCAGCGTCTCGGCATCGCCGAGATTCTCATGAAGGGCGCGTCGATCGCCATCCTCGATGAGCCGACGGGCGGCCTCGACCCTCAGGCGACGCGCGAGTTTCTCGAACTCATCCGCTCGCTGAAGCACGACGGCATGACGATCCTTCTGTCGTCGCATTTGCTGGAGCTCGTGCAGTCGATTTGCGACCGCGTGGCTTTGTTCAACCGTGGCAAGATCGGGTTGATGGGACGCGTCGACGATCTCCTGAGCAGCGTGCTCGGCGGCTCGCATGTCATTCGAGTCGAAGCCGGCGGCGCGGGCATCGCGGAGGCCATCGCCGCGACGCCGGGCGTCGCGCGCGTGACGCAGGAAGGCGCCGTCTACCGCGTCGAGGCGAGCGGCGACATGCGGGGCGCCATCGCGCGCGCGGTGGTGAACGCCGGCGGCGATCTGCGCACGATGGACGCCGGCCACGCCAGCCTCGACGATGTCTACACGCGCTACTTCGAGGGAGTGCCCCATGCGGCGTGAAGGCTCGGCGCTCGCCGGCGTTGGCTCGGTGACGATGAAGGAACTCGCCGACAATCTGTCGAGCACGCGGATGCGCCTGCTCGAACTGTTGGTGTTTGTCACCGGGGCGGGCGCCGTTTACGCGACGATCGGCCAGGTGAAGGAAACGGTGGGAGAAGACCCGTTCATCTTCCTGCGCATCTTCACGTCGGCGCAGGATCCGCTGCCGTCCTTCGTCGCCTTCCTCGGCTTTCTCATTCCGATCGTCGCGATCGCACTCGGCTTTGACGGCGTCAATGGCGAATTCAGCCGCCGCACCATGAGCCGCGTGCTGGCGCAGCCGATCTATCGCGACGGTCTGCTTTTCGGCAAGTTTCTGGCCGGCCTGCTGACGCTCGCGGTGACGCTGGCGGCGTTGTGGATTTTCGTCGTCGGCCTCGGCATCCTCATGCTGGGCCTCCCGCCAAGCACGGAGGAAGTCGTGCGGGGCTTCGCCTTCCTCATCGCGGCGATCGCCTATGGCGGCGTATGGCTGGCGCTCGCGATGCTGTTCTCCGTCATCTTCCGCTCCGCCGCGACCGCTGCGCTGGCGTCGCTTTCCGTGTGGCTGCTGTTCGCCTTCTTCTGGACCATGATCGTCACGCTGATCACGCCGATCATCGCGCCGGCCGACCCTTACAACGTGCAATCGGTGCTGCGCACGGTCGAGATCGGACAGGGACTGTCGCGTCTGTCGCCGAACACGCTGTTCGCGGAAACGACGCTCGCCTTCCTCAACCCGACGACGCGCTCGCTCGGGCTTGTGCTGCGCTCGCAAATGGAAGGCGCCGTCAGCGGCCCGCTGCCCTTCGGCGAAAGCGTCGCGCTCGTCTGGCCGCAGGTGACCGGCATGCTCGCAGGCTTCATCGTGCTGTTCACGATCGCCTACGTGCTGTTTCAGCGACAGGAAGTGCGGGCGTAGCGGCTAAAGCGCTTTTCGAAGATACGCGCCTCTCCCGCGAACGAGAGAGGCGCGTTTCGATCGTCACATCGGCTTTTGGAACTTCAGCGCGAACTCGTCGACGGGCGTGGGGTTCTTGAAGATCACCGTTTCCCGCGTGTCTTCGGGATGATGGAGGAAATCGCCCGTCGCCATGAGCTTGAACCCGGCGGCTTCGACCTCCGACTGCACCGTCTTTTCCGCGATGCGATGCAGCGTCTTGCCAACCGTGGCGCCATCGTTCGCCTTCGCCGCATAATCGACCACGACGTAATAGCCGCCGGGCTTCAGAGCCGCGAAGGCGGCCTTGTTCATCTTGGCGCGATCGACCGGCATGTAGGTCGTGTCGTGGTAGGAGTTGAAGAAGGTGACGAGGTCGAGGTCGCGCGCCTCCGGCGGCGCCGGATCGTCGAAAGACCGCACGGCGTGCGCCGTGTTCGCCAACGCGGGCGTCTTGAGGCGCGCTTCGAACTTGTCCGATGCGCGCCCGTCCTGCCCCCACACTTTGCCGCTTGACCCCACGGCGCGCGCGAAGAGCTCCGTGCTGTAGCCGGCGCCCGCGCCGAGATCGAGAACCTTCCAGCCGGTCTTCACGCCGGTGAAGGCCAGCAGGTCCGCCGGATGCCGCTTGGCGTCGGCCTGCCGATCGGGCTCGGACCGATCGGACGCGGCGACGAGCGCATTGTAATCCTGCGCGCGGCTTGTCGCCGGCGGCCCCATCAGCGCACACCCGAGGACGAACAGCGCGAGCGAATATCTGACGGTCATCATGGTCTCCCTTGGCGTCTTGTGCGCGACGGCCAATGTCGCCCTCTTAGACTAGCGGACGCTTACAAGCGCGTCGATGCTTCAACTTGCGCACAATCGCGATAGGATGGCCCGAATGGCGAGCTTTTTTATGGGGAGGCGGAAATGACGTTCAAGCCTTGCTTGAAAGGCGTCCTTGTGGCGGTCGCGTTGCTAGCTCATGTTGCGCCGACGCGCGCAGAGCCGCCCCTCGCGCTCTCCAGCATCGGGTCGTTCTTCGTCGGCGGCAAGATGACCGAGATCGACGGACGCATGATGATGATCAATCACATGTACGTCGAATACATGATCCCGGCGCAACGGACGCATCCCTATCCGATCGTCCTCGTGCACGGCGGCTTGCGCACGGGCGTAAACTTCACCGGCACGCTCGACGGCAAGGAAGGTTGGGCGCAGGATTTCGTGCGCGATGGCTACGCTGTTTATATCGTCGATCAAGTCGGCCGCGGCCGTTCGCCGCTCATCGAACAGGCGTACGGGCCTTCGCGCATGGCGGACGCGCGCGGCGCGCTTTCACGCTACGCGCAGGAGAAAGAATTCAACCTGTGGCCGCAATCGAAATTGCATTCGCAATGACCGGGCGGGACCGATCTGAACGATCCGACCATAATGGCCCTGACCGCAACGCAAGCCGTCGAGATCATCGACTTCCACAGGCAGCAGGAGCTTAATCGCGACGCCCTCATCGCCCTCGTCGACAAGATCGGCCCCTCGATCCTGCTCGCTCACTCGCAGGCCGGCGCCTTCCTGTGGCCAGTCGCGGACGCGCGCCCGAAGGCGATCAAGGCGATACTCGCCATCGAGCCGAACGGGCCGCCGGCGCATACGGTTCAATTCATCGGACCGCCGGATTGGTTCAAATACGGCAAGATCGAACTCGCCTACGGCGTCGCCGACGTGCCGCTGACTTACTCGCCGCCGGTCAGCGATGCGTCCGACATGAAATTCGTGCAGGAAGACAAGCCGGAAGGCGACGGGCTCGTCCGCTGCTTCGCGCAGGCGGAGCCCGCACGCCAATTGCCGAACCTGCGCGACATCCCGACGCTCGTGGTCTCCTCGGAGGCGTCCTATCACGCGCCTTACGACCATTGCACAGTCAATTACCTCAGGCAGGCCGGCATGAAACCGACCTTCATGCGGCTCGCCGATATCGGCATCCACGGCAACTCGCATGTCATGATGCTGGAGAAGAACAGCAAGGACATTGCAAGCGCCATCGCCAAATGGCTGTCGACGAACGCGCCGAACGACGCGACGCCTTGATCCGCGTCAGCCTTCGAGTTCCTCGCGCAGCAATTCGAGCTCCAGCCACTCGTTTTCCAGCCGCGCGAGTTTGTCGCCAGCCGCCGCGACCGCGCGCGAGGTCGTATCGAAGCCGGCGGGATCGCGCGTGTAGAGGGACCGATCGTCGAGCTTCGCCTGCAGCGCCGCTGTCGAGGCGCGCAGCGCCTCCATGCGCGCCGGCAAGGTTTCGAGCGCGTGTTTCTCCTTGAAGGAGAGACGCCGCGCGCGCCGTTTCGCCTGGGTGGACGGAGCGCCGCCCGCTTTCGGCTTTGCGGCGTCCGCAACCGGCGCGCCGCCGACGCCGAAGCCGCGTTGCGCCACCATGTCGGAATACCCGCCGGCGTATTCCCGCCACACGCCATCGCCCTCCGCGGCAAGCACCGACGTGGCGACGCGATCGAGAAAGTCTCGGTCGTGGCTGACGATGATCGCCGTTCCCGGATAATCGCCGATCATCTCCTCGAGGAGGTCGAGCGTCTCGAGGTCGAGGTCGTTGGTCGGCTCGTCGAGCACGAGGAGGTTTGAAGGCAGCGCCAGGGCGCGCGCGATCAAGAGCCTCGCGCGCTCGCCGCCCGACAGACGCGACACCGGCGTGCGCGCCTGTTCGGGCGCGAACAGAAAATCGCGCATGTAGCCTGCGAAGTGCTTTTTCTCTCCATTGATTTCGACGAAGTCGCTGCCTCCGCCGGTCAGCGCGTCTTTCAACGTCATGTCCTGCCGCAAGGCTGCGCGGCCCTGGTCGAGGTGAGCGATGTCGAGACTGGCGCCGAGTCGCGCCCGGCCCGTGTCGGGCGTGAGTTCGCCGATCAGAAGTTTGAGCAAGGTCGTCTTGCCGGCCCCGTTCGCGCCGACGACGCCGATACGGTCGCCGCGCAGGATGCGGATCGAGAAATCCCGGACGATCGTGCGCGCGCCGTAGGCCTTTGACACGCCCTCGGCCTCGATGACGAGCTTTCCGGAAAGACGGCCTTCCGTCGCCGCTAGTTTCACGTCGCCGACGGCGCGGCGCGCATCGCGGAATTCGCCCCGCAGCCCGGCGAGCCGCTCCATGCGGCCGACGTTGCGCTTGCGTCGCGCCGTCACGCCATAGCGCACCCAATTCTCTTCGTTGGCGATGCGGCGTTCGAGCTTGTGCCGGTCGCGCTCCTCCTGTTCGAGCAAATCGTCGCGCCACGCCTCAAAGGCGGCGAAGCCGCGCTCGAGCCGGCGGGTGCGGCCGCGATCGAGCCACACGGTCGCGCGCGACAGCGAGGTTAGAAAACGCCGATCATGGCTGATGAGCACGACCGACGAGCGCATGCCGGCGATCTCGCGTTCGAGCCACTCGATGGCGGGAAGGTCGAGATGGTTCGTCGGCTCGTCGAGCAGCAGGATGTCGGGCTCCGGCGCGAGCGCGCGCACGAGCGCGGCGCGCCGCGCCTCGCCGCCGGACAGCGAATCCGGGCGCTCCTCGCCGGTCAGCCCAAGCTGTTCGAGTAGGTACCGCGCGCGGTAGGGATCGTCGCCAGGGCCAAGCCCCGCCTCGACATAAGCGCTCACCGTCTTGAAGCCGGAGGGGTCGGGCTCTTGCGGAAGGTAGCGCACGGACGAGTCCGGTTGTAGGAATCGCTCGCCGCGGTCGAACTCCAGATCGCCTGCGGCGATCTTCAGCAGCGTCGACTTGCCGGAGCCGTTGCGGCCGACAAGCGCCAGGCGGTCGCCTGGGGAGACGAAGAGTTCGGCGCCCTCCAGCAGCGGCTTGCCGCCGATCGTCAACTCGATGCCGCGCAGAATCAGAAGGGGTGTGGCCATGCCAAGATCGTGTGCGTCGCTTCGGCGGGGCGTCAGCCTTAAACCAGCAAACCCGCCACGGCGAGCCCTTCCGAGCGAACGCGCTTTCCTGGCTTCATCCTGATCTTACCAGCAACTGCTCAACACCGGATCGCCCATGCCCCAATCCGCCATCTCCGCTTCGATCGCCGCCCTCGAAGCCCACCGCGTGGATGTCGCGAACCGCTCGATCGCCGATCTGTTCGAGGCCGACCCGCGCCGCTTCGAACGCTACCACGTGCGGCTCGACGACCTGCTCTACGATTACTCGAAGCAGCGCCTCGACGACATCGCGCTCGGCCGCCTGTTCGACCTGGCGCGCGCCGCGAATTTCGAGGCGCGGCGCGACGCGTTGTTCTCGGGTGCGATCGTCAACCCGACCGAACATCGCCCCGCGCTGCACATGGCGTTGCGCAACAGTTCCGGCCGAGCGATTCTCGTCGATGGCCGCGATGTGATGCCCGATGTTCTGGCGGTTCGCGGACGCGCTTATGCCTTCGCCGAGGCGATCCGCGGCGGCGCGATCCGCGGCGCGACCGGCCAAGCGTTCACGGATATCGTCAACATCGGCATCGGCGGCTCGGACCTCGGGCCGGCTATGGCCTGTCGCGCGCTCTCGCCGTTCATCAAGCCAGGCCTGCGCGCGCATTTCGTCTCGAACGTGGATGGCGCCGACATCGGCGACACGCTGGCGGCGCTCGACCCTGCGGCGACTCTGTTCATCGTCTCCTCGAAAACCTTCACGACGCAGGAGACGATGACCAACGCCGCGAGCGCGCGCGCCTACATCGCCAAGGCGCTCGGCGAGCCGGCGGTCGGCGACCACTTTGCCGCGGTTTCCACCAAGCTCGATCTGGTCGACAAGTTCGGCATCAAGGCCGGTCGCGTTTTCGGCTTTTGGGATTGGGTCGGCGGCCGCTACTCGATCTGGTCGTCGATCGGCCTCGCGCTGATGATCGCGATCGGACCCGAGCAGTTCGACGCGTTCCTGCGCGGCGGCTTCGAGATCGACGAGCATTTCCGGCAGGCTCCGCTCGAAAGCAACATCCCGGCGCTGATGGGCCTGATCGGCGTCTGGAACCGCAACATTTGGGGCCATGGATCGCAAGCCGTCATTCCTTACGATCAGCGCCTGGGGCGCTTCCCGGCCTATCTGCAGCAGTTGGAGATGGAATCGAACGGCAAGTCGGTGACGCTGGAGGGCGCGCCCGCGCGTCTCGCGACCGCGCCGGTCATCTGGGGCGAACCGGGCACCAACGGGCAGCACGCTTTTTTCCAAATGCTGCATCAGGGCACGGACATCGTTCCGGTCGACTTCATCGTGGCCGCCGAACCGACCGATGCGGACGCGCATCACCACGCGCTCCTCGTCGCCAATTGCTTGGCGCAGAGCGAGGCGATGATGCGCGGCCGCGCGCGCGAAGAGGTCGAGAATATCCTCGACAAGCAAGGCCTTTCGGCGAGTGCGGTCGCCGCCCTCGCTCCGCATAAGGTCTTCGCCGGCGATCGGCCGACCTCGACGGTCCTCTACCGCAAGCTCGATCCGCGCTCGCTTGGCCGCCTCATCGCGCTGTACGAGCACAAAGTCTTCACGCAATCGGTCATCTGGAACATCGACGCGTTCGATCAATGGGGCGTCGAACTCGGCAAGGAATTGTGCAATCGCCTTGCGCCCATCGTTGACGACCCGAACGCGTCCCTCGAGGGGCTCGACGGGTCGACCGCCGGCCTCATCGCTTGGCGGCGCGCGCTGGCGGCAAGCCGCTGACTGGCCTATTCGTCCTCGCCGAAGCGATCGGCGACGAGCGTCGCGATCGCATCGAGCGCCGCCCGGGATTGCGCGCCGCGCGCCGCGACATTGATCGTCGAGCCGAGCCCCGCGCCCAACGTCAGAATGCCCATGATCGACTCGCCGCCGACCGTCTCGCCGCAGCGCGTGACGAAGACCTCGGCGTCGAACTTCTCGACGCATTGCACGAACTTCGCGGTCGCGCGCGCGTGCAGCCCTTTGCGGTTGACGATGATGAGATCGAGCGAGATCGTGTCGGGAATGACAGGCGCCGGCGGGCAATCCTCCTCGTCGAGCGCCGCGCTCATTTGACGGTCAGGATGCGGCTTGCGACCGAGATGTATTTGCGGCCGGCCTCCTGCGCCTGAACCACCGCCTGATCGAGGTGCGCCGTGTCGCGCACGGAGGCGAGTTTGATGAGCATCGGCAAATTGATGCCGGCCACGACATCGACCCTCGCGCCTTCCATCACCGAGATCGCGAGATTGGATGGCGTGCCGCCGAACATATCGGTCAGAAGGATGACGCCGGCTCCCGTGTCGACCGAATGGATCGCCGAGAGGATGTCCTTGCGGCGTTGCTCCATATCGTCGTCGGGCCCGATGGTGACGGTTTCAATCTGCTTTTGCGGCCCGACGACATGTTCGAGCGCGGCGCGAAACTCGATCGCCAAACGCCCATGCGTCACCAGCACCAATCCGATCATCGACTCAGACCGTCCAACGCCGACAAGCCTCCAGGGCGATCGGCGCCCAGCCCTCGGAAAAGGACGGCCATTTTGTGCAACGCAAGGCGTTTGGCAAGCACAAAGCTCACTCTTCGTTGCGGGATCGGAAAAGTCGGCCAAGCACCCGCTGTGCGCCTTCGGGCGGTGAAATGTCGCGGCGCAGGCGCACGCGCGCCAGCGTGACGCCAAGCAGATCCTGCGTGATCTCGTGCGGCTCGGGGAGGCGCGGGGCCGGCGCGTCGGCTTCCGCGTCGAGATCGACGACGCAATGGAGGACGACCGCCGGTTCATATTCGAGGCGAAGAAGACCCGCGCCGCGCTCTTCGATCAGGCCGGCGATGGCGGCGTGCGGCCGCGCGATCACGCGGCCGCCGCGAACGTTGAGTTGCGCGCGGTCGTCCGCCACGAGGCGCGCGAACAGGCGACGCGAGACGCCCTCGGCGATCAGCGCCTGGGCGAGGCGGCTTTTGCCGGACCCGGACGCGCCGCGCGCGAGGACGCCGAACTCCCCGATCGCCACCACCGCGCCGTGCGTCCAGCGATCCTCGGGCGCGCTCATGCCACGGCCGGCAGCCAGACGATGAAGCGCGCGCCGCCCGCTTCCTCGCGGTTGAGCGCGCGGATGGCGCCGCCGTGCGCCTCGACGATCTGGCGCGAAATCGACAAGCCAAGCCCGGAGTTCTGGCCGAATCCCTGGCTGGGGCGGTCCGTGTAAAAACGCTCGAAGATGCGCTCGAAGGCGTGCGCGGGGATGCCCGGCCCGTCGTCGTCGACGACGATCTCGACGCCATCGCGCGCTTGCACGCCGCGCGTCCCGTTGCGTCCGCGCCGCAAGGCGATGCGGACGCTGCCGCCGTGCGGGGAAAAGGACCGCGCGTTGTCGACGAGGTTGTTGACGACCTGCGCGATGCGCGACGCATGGCCTTGGACCTTCAGGCCGCGTTTGGGATCGCCGGCCGGCGCAATATCGAGCGTGACCCGCACGCCGTCGCCGCGGTCGACCTGGTTCGCCATGGCGACGACGGCGCCGAGCAGTTCTCGCAAGTCGACGGCGCTCGTATCCCCGCGCGCCAGTTCGGCGTCGAGACGCGAAGCGTCGGAGATGTCGCTGATCAATCGATCGAGCCGACGCACGTCGTGCTGGATCACGTCGAGCAGACGCCCGCGCGACTCGTCGTTGCGCGCGCGCGGGAGGGTCTCGACGGCGCTGCGCAGCGACGTCAGCGGGTTCTTCAACTCATGCGCAACGTCCGCCGCGAAGCTTTCGATCGCTTCGATGCGGTTGTAGAGCGCGCTCGTCATGTCGCGCAGCGCGCCCGAAAGGTGGCCGATCTCGTCCGAGCGCGATGTGAAATCGGGAATTTCCTGACGGGATTTGATGCCGCGCCGGACACGCTCGGCCGCATCCGCCAGCTTGCGCATCGGTTCGGCGATCGTGCCGGCGAGAAACAGCGACAGCAAAAACATGACGCCGGCCGAGACGAGGAAGATGCGGATGATCGCCCACCGCTCGACGCTGATGATCTTGTCGATGTCGCCGCCCTGCGTCGACAGCAACAGCGCGCCGCGCACCACATGGAAGCGCTGCACCGGCACCGCCACGGAAATGATCGTCTCGCCTTTCGCGTTGACGCGCACGATCGACGACGGCGCGCCGCTCAAAGCCTCGCGCACCTCCGGGAACGCGCGGCCGTTGCCGGCGCCGAAATCTTCGGTGACCGTCTTCGGCGCCGACGCCCCGAAATGGCCGCGCAGCAGGTTCCAGGTCCGCTCGGACAATGTCGGCGCGGCGTCCTCCTGGCCTGGCGGCGGCAAATCGGACCGCAAGATGTTGGAGCGCTCGGCGATCGAAAGCGAATCCACCAGCAGATAGCCGTCGCGGTCGTAGACGCGCGCGCGCGTTCGCGTCGGCGTCACGAGGCGACGAAGCACCGGCCCGACCCGCTCGGGGTTGATGGAAAATTCGGGATCGGCTTCGGCGTCGCCGCTCGGATCGTAGGATTCGCCCGGCGCGAGCTGCAGCAGTTTCTCCGGGTCGATCGTAATCGAATCCGTGTCGACCGCCGCCGAGGCGGAAATGGCGGCGGCGATGATCTCGCTTTGCGTCTGAAGGCTCTGCACGCGCGCGTCGATCAGCCCCTCGCGAAACTGATTGAGATAGAGAAATGCGCCGGAGAGAACGAGAAGACCGCCCAGGTTCAGCACGACGATGCGTCGCGTCAAGGAGGACGAGTAGCGCGAAACAAGGCTGCGCAGGAGGAGCCGGGCGCGCCAACGACGAATCGTGCGGCGCTTGCGGACGGAAGGGGATGGCTCAAAGGCGAGATTGCTCTCGCCGCGGGCTTCAAGGGTCATTTGGCGTCCGGCCTAGAAGGCAGTCGGCGCAGGCGCCTACGCCTCCTTGAATCGGTATCCCACGCCGTACAGCGTCTCGATCATCTCGAAATCGTCGTCGGCGACTTTGAACTTCTTGCGCAGACGCTTGATGTGACTGTCGATGGTGCGGTCGTCAACATAAACCTGATCGTCGTAGGCCGCATCCATCAGCGCGTTGCGGCTTTTGACCACGCCCGGCCGTGTCGCCAGCGCTTGCAAGATGAGGAACTCCGTCACGGTCAAGGTCACGGGCGCGCCGTTCCAGGTGCAGGTGTGGCGTTCGGGATCCATCTTCAGCGCCCCGCGCTCGAGGATCTTCGCCTCCGATTCCTTCTGGGCCGCCGCCTCTTTCGGGTTGGACCGGCGCAGGATCGCCTTGACCCGCTCGACCAGGAGGCGCTGCGAAAACGGCTTCCGGATGAAATCGTCGGCGCCCATCTTCAAGCCGAACAATTCGTCGATCTCCTCGTCCTTTGAGGTGAGGAAGATGACCGGCAGGTCGGAGCGCTGGCGCAGCCGCCGCAACAGCTCCATGCCGTCCATGCGCGGCATCTTGATGTCGAAGATGGCGAGATCGGGCGAGCCGGTCTTCAGGCCGTCGAGCGCGCTCGCGCCATCGGTATAGGTCTGAACGCGGTAGCCTTCGCCTTCCAGGGCGATGGAGACCGAGGTCAGGATGTTGCGGTCGTCATCGACCAAAGCGATGGTGGGCATGAGGCCGTCGTAACTCCAAAGGTGCGGCGCAAGACAAAATGTCGCACACCGGAAGCTGTACCATGCTGCTGGTTGCCCGCTGAATGGGCAGTGAACAGACAGCTTGGCTCTTGGTTCCTAACGTCTTGGATTTCAAGGGCCTAAGTGTGACGGCGCTGACCCCGTTCAGATCAACCCCTGGAACGAAGGCGGTTCCACTCCAGGACCGGCGCGCCGGCGTTGACGCGGAGGCGGTCCGCGACCGACAGTCCCGTATCTCGCGCGCCCATCGATAGTCTCGGATGGGCCGCTTGTCCAACGGGGCTGCTCGATGAAGGTTTTTTTGATGGATTTGCTGCCGTACGGCAAGCAATTCGACGAATTTAAAGCTGACCGCTACATGCCCTATCCTCTTTCGGGTTCGCATTTCGACCCGAAAGTCGCGGCGCGCACCTACGCCGAGCACTTCGACATCTGGAGCGAAATGGAGGAACTCGGCTTCGATGGCGTCGGGCTGAACGAACACCACACCACGCCGCATGGTTTGATGGTGTCGCCCAACATGATCGCCGCCATGGCCGCGCGCCAATGCCGCAAGCTCGAATTCCTGCTGCTCGGCAACCTGCTGCCGCTGCACAATCCATTGCGCATCGCAGAAGAATTGGCGATGGCCGACTGCATTTCGGAGGGGCGCATCCTGTCGGGCTTCGCACGTGGCGTGCCGCGCGAATATCGCGTCTACGACGTGCCGATGTCAGAATCGCGCGCGCGGTTCGACGAAGCCCTCGAGATCATTCGCAAAGCCTGGACGCAGGACACGTTCTCCCACGACGGCAAGTTCTGGACATTCAAGGACATCAGTATCTGGCCGCGGCCCTATCGTCAGCCGCACCCGCCAATCTGGATTCCGTTTACCGGCAGCAAGGAAACCATCGAACTCGCAGGGCGCAACAATTTCAGCGCGGTGATGACCGCCGGCCACGCCGGCGTAAACCACGACATCGTCGGCTACTACGCGCAGTCGCTCGCCAAGCATGGCCATACGATCACGCCGCAGCATCTCTGCCTGTTCACGGAAGCCTACGTCGCCGAAAGCGCCCAAGCGGCGCTGAAGGAATATGCCCCCTATTACCTCTATTTCGTTCAGACGCTGTGGCACCACGGCAGCGACCAGCCGCGCGAGGCGCTGGGCAAGGCCGGCTACGTCGCCTCCTCCTCTTTCGATTACCTGCGCCCGGAGAACCGGCCGTTCGCCGAGATCGACCGCGCCAAGATCAGGCAGACGAATCTCTCCGACGTCGAAAAGCGGGTCGCCAACGGTTCGCTGGCCTTCGGCGCGCCACAGCACGTGGCCGAGCGCCTGATCGAGAAGGCGGAAGCCATGGGCGCCAACCATCTGCTGCTCAGCATGAACCTGGGGTCGCTGCCCAACGACATGTTTCGCGAGCAGGTGCGCCGTTTTGGGCGCGAGGTCCTGCCGGCCTTGAAGGCCCATCAGGTAACGCGCGTGCCCGCCGCGCAGGTCGAGGCGTAGCCGCCGGGCGGCGATCAGCGACCCGGCTTGCGCGTCCAGACTGCGACGCCGTCGGCCTCCTCGCGCGGCGCGTAATCGGCCATCGCCGCGGCCACGTCGGGATCCCGCATCGCCGTCTCGACGCGCGCATCGCGCGCGACGAGCACAACGTCCGGACGATGGCGTTCGACGTCCTCGCGGAACATGCGCGCATCCTCGTCGATGTAGGTCTGCAGCCGGGCCCGGTAGGCGCCGTCGCCCCACCCCGCGTCGAGATACATGCGCGCAAAAATCATCAGCCACGTCGCATTGGGACGGCCGACCCATTCGCCGCCGATGCGGCGCGTCAGCGGGTGGCCGACATCGAGATCGGGCGCTAACGCGATGACGCGCGGACGCGCGGGCGCATCGCGCAGCACGGCGGCGGTAAGGCCTTTGTATTCCTCGAAGCCCGTGAAGGACAGCAGCGCGCCGAAGAGAATCGGCGCGTAAACGGCTGCGGGGAGAAAAAAGAACAACATCGGGCGGCGCACGCGACGCCAAGCTTCCTCGCGATCCTCCGCCTCGTGCGGCGCGAAGATCGACGCCGCGGCGGCCGCGATCGCGACAAACGCGAGTTCGACGCCCGGCAGGCCGTGATTCACCCAGCCTTTGCGCTGAATGAGAAACGTCACGACGAAACCGAGCGACGACAGCGCCGGCAAGGCGACGCGTGGCGCGAGGACCGTACGGCCGAACGTCGCCGCAAGGCCGACGAGCAGCGCGACGTTGGCGATGAACCAGGGCTGCGTCAGGAGCGCCGGCCAGCGCATGCGCATCGGCACGTAGACGTCGAGCGAGACGGCCGCCTGATGGAAGAACGCGGGGAACAGCGTCGCGATGATCGCGAGATTGGCGAGCGCGCCCGCGACGATGGCGACCTGCTCCGGCTCCACGAGGAGCCGCGCGCAGCGCCGCGCGCCCACAGCCCGCGCGCGGATCGCGAGGACGTAGAGAAACGGCAGCGCGACCGCGATGGCGAAATGCGGCTTCAGCGCCGCGGCGAAAGCCGCGGCAAGGCCTGCGGCGGCCGCCGTCCATGGTCCGACCGGGCGAGCGGCGGCGCGCGCGGCGTAGACGGCGAGGATCGGCAGGACGAGCGCGCAGGCGATGTGTTCGCGCTCGCCGAACGAGAAGCCCGGCAGCAGCGCGAGCGCGAAAAGCGCGCCGTTGCGCAAAACGCCCGCTTCGCTGCGCGACGCGAGATTAGCGACCCGTAGGACGCGCGCGAAGGCGCAGGCGCTCGCCACGCAAACGAACAGGACGAGCACGACCGAAACGCATTCGACGCTCACATGCGCGAAGCGCGCAAAATACACGGCGGGAACCTGGTCAATGAAAGCCGCCGGCGGGTTGCTTTCGATCACGTCCACGTAGGGCCGGGCGCCGTCGACGACCTTTTCAGCGACCGTAAACAGCCAGGAATTATCCGGATTCTGATGGCCGAGGCCTTGCAGCGCCGCGGCGAACGCGACGAGGCCGGCGCCGGTCCAAGGCGAGGCCATCCCATGCGCCGCCGCCGCAAGGGCGCCGTCGCGCCGCGTGACCCTTTCGAGCGATGAAGCGACGAGGCTCATGCCATGTTTCCCGCCCATTGCGGCCGAGGCGGCAGCCTACGCCCGGGCGGTTAAGGATCCTTGAGCCATTGGCAGCGCCCGCGCCCTGCGCCATAAAATGCGGAACCACGTTGGGAGACCCCGCCTATGGATCCGGAGCTGATCGACCGCCTGACGATCCGCCAACTCGTCGACAATTGGGCGATCTGGCGCGACGCGGGCGACTGGACGCGGTTTCGGACCGTTTGGCATGACGACGGCGTGATGCAGGCGACGTGGACGCAGGGCACGGCCGACGAATTCATCGCCATGAGCAAGGCCGGATGGGACAAGGGCGTCGTCATCCTGCATTTCCTCGGCGGCAACGCGATCGATCTCGCAGGCGACCGCGCGGTTTCGCAGACGAAGATGACGATCTCGCAGCGCGGGATGGTGCACAACGTGGTGGTCGACGTGGTCTGCACCGGACGCTTCTATGATCTTATCGAGCGCCGAGCCGGCAAATGGGGCTTCGTCCTGCGCCAGCCGATCTACGAGAAGGATCGCATGGATCCGGTCGATCCGTCGTCGCGCCTCGAACTCGACGGCGCCCTGCTGGCGTCGTTTCCGATCGGCTATCGACATCTTGCCTATCTGCAGCACCAGATCGGCTACACGATCAAAAAGGACATGCCCGGCCTTCAAGGGCCCGAGGTCGAGGCGCTCTACGCCCGCGGCGCGCGGTGGCTGCAGGGCGGCTCGCTGTAGTCGCGGATTGTTTTAAGCGACAAACAGCGTCGAAAGCCGCGCGAGGCGCCCTGTCCTCGCCGTGTTCGCGGGAGAGGCGTTGAGGCGAGGCGCCTCGCTCAGGCGCTCGGGACGTTGTCCTTCCACCATTGCCAGTAATCGCCGAGGTAGGACCCCGGCCAGGGAATCGACAGAAGCCAATCGAACAGGAACCAGCAGAACACCGCCATGATGAGCGCCATCGGCAGGATCAAGGTCCAGCGCTCCTTCGCCTCGATGCGCATCAGGCAGATGATGAACACCGGGACCGTGGGGATGAGCCCGATCAGCGCCATCATGATCAGGAAGAACACCATCCAGCCGAAGAAGATGGCGCCGCGCAAGATGATCGTCGTCGCCGGGAGGTGGGTGACGTTGCTGCCAATGTCCATATGGATTTTTTCTTCGATCGCGCCGCGCGCGGCGGCCTCGATCGAACGGGACGCATGGACCTTGCTCTTGAAGATGTCGTTCAGGAGCGACAGCCCGCAGAACAGGATCGCGCCGAAACCGACGATCATGGGGATGATCTTCGCGTAGAAGTTCCAGGTAAAAGCTTCCGTCATCATCGCGGCGAACAGGCAGAGAAGGACGACCGGAAAAATCTGACTGCTTTTGAGGATCGGCTTGTGCACGTCGGCGATCATGCTGCGCCATCCACCGTGCGCTTTGACGTCCTTCAGGAACGGGCCGATCAGCGAGATGAACGACACGGCGAACATCAGGACGACCAGCGGCCGCAGCATCCAGGACACGCCGTAGCGCTGGATCGAGATGAACATGTAGCGTTCGAGCACGCCGCCCAGAATAAAGCCCAGCACCAGCGGCGGACGCGGCCAGCGAAAATGCTTCATGCCCCAGCCGAGGATGCCGAAGAACAGGAGCGAATAGAGATCGCCCCATTGGCGCTTGCCTTCGAAGGCGCCGATATAGACGAAGCACAGCACGACCGGCAGGATCAGCGAGTACCGCAGCGTGGCGAGCTTGGCGAACTGGCCCGAGAAGAGGAAGCACAGGCCCGAGCCCAGGATGTTGGCGATCGCGATCGACCACACCATCGAGTAGGTGATGTCGAGGTTCTTGGTGAGCATGTCGGGGCCCGGCACCAATCCGTGCATCAGAAAGGCGCCAAGAAGGATCGCCATGCCGGCCGAGGAAGGCACGCCGAACACGACGGTCGGCACCAGGGCGCCGCCCTCCCGCGAATTCGTGGCGCTTTCCGCCGCGATCACCCCGCGCACGTCGCCCCGCCCGAACGTCAGGTTGGCGCCCTTTTCCGTCTTCAGAGCGTGGCCGTAGGAAATCCAGTCGATCACCGACGCCGAGATGCCGGGAATGGCGCCGAGCGCCGAGCCCATCCAGGAGCAGCGCAGAACGAGCCACCAGTGGATGAAGCAGTCCTTGCAGCCCGCCAGCAGGCCGGCGCGGGTGTCCATAAGCTTGTCCGCGCCGACGACGGCGGTGCGGCCGACGAGGAGATCGCACAACTCAGGCAGCGCGAAGACGCCGAGCGTCACCGGTACGAGCGGCAGACCTTCCCACAGATAGAGGCTGTCCATCGTCCAGCGCAGCGTACCCGTCTGCGGGTCGGACCCGATCATCGCGATCATGATGCCGAAGCAGGCGGCGGTGAGACCGCGCAACGGCGTGTTGCCGGAAAGCACCGACACCATGGAGATGCCGAACACCGCCAAGGCCAGCAGCTCCGGCGAGCCGATGAAGAGAATGAGCGGCCGCATGATCGGCAGCGTCACGGCCATCAGGAAGGCGCCGAAAAGGCCGCCCATCAGCGCCGACATATAAGCCGCGCCGAGCGCCCGGCCGCCTTCGCCGCGCTTGGTCATCGGATAGCCGTCGAGCGCGGTCGCCGCGGAGGCCGCATGGCCTGGCGCGCCGAGCGTGATGGCCGAGATCGGGTCCGCGGTCGTCGATGTCGAGGCGAGGCCCAGCAGGAGCGCCATCGCGGTCGGCGGGTCCATGCTGTAGGTGAAGGGAAGCAGTAGGGCGATGCCGGCCACGCCTCCGATGCCCGGCAGGATGCCGAGCGCCAGACCCATGCACACGCCCCCGAACAACAGCAGCAGGCGGTGCCAGTCGCTCATGATTATCAGCGCCGCGCCGACCGCGTGCAACACATCCATCAACGCACCCCACCGCGATCACGCGCGTGGGCCAGAAACACTGTTTCTCCAAAGCGCGCCGGCCGTCTTATGGCAGAGGTCTATCCAAATTGCCAGTTCCCTCCCGCCTCAAATGACAACGCCGGTTGCGACATTCGTCCTATAGCGCCGCGGTTTTCTTATGTTGCGCTGCTCACACGTGGCGCTCGACGCCGTTTTCCGAAGCGCGTTACATGAAAGCGTCCCGCGCGCGGCGGCGTTCTTCCAAACTATAGTAAGTCAGAAACTGCTATATTGCAGGCGTCCGGCGTTCGAGCCGTCTCGCACCGCGCGTCTATCCGGGGGGCGCGCCGAACAGCAGCGATTTGATCGTGACCGGCGTCGTATGCGAGGGCAGACGCATGCGCCCGATGTCCATGTAGTCGAAGTCGCGGGTGACGAGACCATCCAGCGCCAGAACCTCGCTGGCGATGGCGAGATCCGTCTTCAAGATCGCACCGAACGTCAGCGCGAGATCGCCCTCGATGACGACATAGAGCGGCGTGCGCCGCGCGATCTGGTCCGCCATGCTCTGCTCGACGCCTTCCGCCAGGGCGCGGACGCGCGCATAGGCCGGCGCCCCCCGCCATGGCAGCGACAGGACGAAGGGCTCGTTGGGGTCGAGACGGTCGAACGCGCGGCGGTGGCGGCCGATCGCGGCGGCGACCGCGGCGGCGTCGACCTCACCCGCAAGATCGAGATCGGGCCGCAAGACGGGCAGGTTGCGGCGCGGCAGCAGCGCCGCGTGCGAAGAGATGAAGATGGTTTCGCCACTGATCTGCAACGCGTGTTCGGACGCGCCGAGCACCGTGGCGCGAATACACTCGCCGGGGGGCTCGAGCGCCAGGCCCGGCGCGGCCTCGTCGACGCGACGGCGGATCGCGCGCCCCAATGCGGGACCGAGATCGCCGAAGTCGCGCGCCTCGCGGCCGTAAACGTATTCCGCGACGCCGCCGGCGAACATCACGCCATCGAGCGCGCCGAGGTCGCCGAGCGGCGCGGTCAGCAACGCGGCGTCCGCAGAAGCCGGCGACCGCAAAACGGCGAACACCATATCGGCCAGCGTCTCCGCGACGGTCGTGCGCGCAGCCGGATCGATCCGATCGCCGAGCCGCCAGGCGACGCCCGCGCGCCGCGCGGCGACCGCGCCGCCAGGGTCGAGCCGCGTGATCCGGTTGTCGCGATCGATCGCCACGAGGCGCCCGCCCACGCCGATCGCCGAGGTCGCCAGCACGCGCCCCGCTTCGACGACCGCGAACTTCGTCGTCGCCCCCCCGACATCGATCACGAGAAGCCGGCGACCGCCGCGCAAGCGCGACGCCTCGACCGCGCCCGAGCCGTAGGCCGACAGCATCGCTTCCATATGGTGGCCGGCCGCCGCGCAAACGCATTCGCCGGCCGTCTCGGCGAGGAGATGCGCCATTGCTTCGGCGTTGCGCTTTGAGGCGGCTTCGCCGGTCAGAATGACGACGCCGGTTTCGATGTCGTCCGGCGTCAGGTTCGCCGCACGGAAGGCGCTGTCGAGGACGCGACGCGTGCGGTTTTCGTCGAGGCCGCCCGAGCCGTCGAAGGCCGTCGGCGCGATCGGGGACAGATAAAGCGTCTCGCGGCGGCGGGGCCGGCCAAGCCCCGCGTGGCGATCATCGGCGCCGCGCATCGAGAGACGCGAGAAGGCGACCTGCGTGCTCGAGGAGCCGATGTCGACGCCCATGCTGATAAAGCCGACGCTTTCGAGCGTCGTGGCGTCGGCGGGAAGGAAATCCTCGTCGTGGTCGTGATCGAAGTCGCCTTCGCCATGGCGATGGCCCGAAAGCGCGCCAAGATCGTGATCGGCGGCGGTGTGACAATCGGACGGCTTGCTCATCGGCGCTCGTTGGCGGGCGATCCGCGCGCCAAAAGGATTGCCCGGATCCTAGCCGCAGCCGTTGCAGATCTTCGGGATTTTCGTGTCGATCGGCGGATCGCGATGCGCACCCCTTGCGGCGGCCGGATCGCGGGGCGCGCCCTTCGCGCCCTGAACGGAATCGTCGGGCGGCACGTCTGCGGCGCTCGGCTGGCGATGCCCGACCGGCGCCGCCGGCACGGCTCCCGTTGTGGTCGTGCCGATCGACGGCGACGCCTGCGGCGCGGTCGCCTGGGCGAAGGCGTTCCCGCCTACGAGCGGGACGCCGAGGGTCAGGACGCTCATGGCGATCATGGAGGCGTAACGGGTCATACTGCGCTCCTCGCTGTAATAGCCACGCAACCGCCAAAAACCGTCGATGGTTCCCGGCAAGGCCGCCGGCTTCGCTTAGGCCGCTTTGCGCTCGCCGCGCATGAATTGTCGGACGATCTCGCCGGTCAGCGTCAAATTCGAGTCGTACTCCGGCGCGTCCTCGATCTGTTCGAGCGAGTTCAGGCCCATTTGTTTGAAGATGCGCGCCGTCGAGGAAATGATCCGCAGCGGATGCTCCGGGTCGGCGTTGAAATGCTGGTGGATCGTGTTGGGCGGGATGTAGATGTAATCGCCCGCTTCCCAATCGAAGCGCTTGACTTCATCCTGCGCCTTCCAGGCGAACACGTCGGTGATCTCGACGTCGCAGTCCTGATGCAGGTCGTAGCCGCGGCCTTCGAGGATGTAGACGCATTCCTCCGCCAGATGGCGGTGCTTGCCCGACCGGGACCCTGGTGGGATGATCTGCATGTAGGCGTCGACCGTCTCCATGCGCGTGTTCATCTCTTCGTTGATGAGATGCTTGAGAAGGCCCTGGCGCGACATTTCCCACGGCATGTCCGCCGGTTTGATGACCTTGCGACGGCGCGCGTTGCGCGACGGCGCGTCGCGGGCGTCGTCGAGCAGGCGCTGGTAAAGCCGCTCGTTGTTGCGCCCTTCGAGCCAGGCGCCCGTCTCGCCCCAGGCCATCTCAGTAGCCTTCCTTGGGGTGGTTGAAGTCCTGTTCCTCTTCCCGCGCCTCGAAGCCCTCGCATTCGGGAGTCACGTCGACCGGGCGCTCCTTCACCGTCTTCTGGAACAGCATATTGAGGAAGAGGTACATCGGCTTCGTCTTGATGACGAGCGCGCGCGCCGGCTTGTCCTTCGACGCGTTGAAATGCTGATGCACGCAATTGTTGTGCACGATGGCGATGTCGCCCGCCTCCCAATCGTAGCGGACGCCGTCGTGGATTTCATAGCCCTTGCCGTCGAGAATGTAGAAGGCGGCTTCGTTCACATGCCCGTGCTTTTGCGAGGAGGCGCCCGGCGCGTATTCCTCGAGGTGCATGTGGAACGTCTGGGTGACGCCGTCCTTCGGCTCGACGTAATGCCGGCTGAAGGTCTGCGGCCCGTCGACGAACCCGATGTCCTTGGCCTTGCGCACGCGGGGGACGGAACGCAGGCGGTCGAGCTCCGTCTTGACGTTGTATTCGCCCTGAAAGCCGCGGACGAACACGCGATCCTTCTTTGAATGATACAGGCTCGCGATCTTCTCCTCGCGGCTCTGCTTTTCGGAATTGTGGCCGATCGCGCCGACCGCCGTCGAGCCGCGATTGACCCTCGATTCGCCGTCCATGCTCGCTCCTGGGTCGAGATGCGCGGCCTGCCGCGCTTTGCGCCGTATTGGGTTCCGCGCCCGCCTCTGTCAAGGCGCTCCGCCGCAACCTATTCCGCGGCGGCGGCCATCGCTGAATCGCGCAAGTTCAGGATGCGCCGCGCATTGTCGTGGAAAAGCTTGCGCCGATCGCCCTCCGACAGGCCGATCTCGTCGATGAGCGCCAGACAGGTCGCCGGCTCCCAGCAGGGATAGTCGGTCCCGTACATGACGTGATCGATCCCGTAATAGTCGATCGCGAACTTGATGCCCGCCGCATGCGGCGACACGGTGTCGGTGAACATGCGTTTCATATAGTCGCTGACTGGACGCGGCAGCTTGGCCGCCTTGGAGTTCTTGTCCATACGGCCCGACTGATAGGGCAGCGCGCCGCCGGTGTGCGACAGCACGATCTTCAAGCGCGGGTGACGCTCCATCAGGCCCGACAGGATGAGCCGCGTCGCCGCGACGCTGACCTCGATCACGCGCCCCAGGCTCAGATGCAGCGCGCCGTCGTAGCCGCCGAGCATCGCGTTGAAGACGGCGTCCGTCGGGTGCAGGAACAGGGGCAGGTCGAGTTCGGCGCAGCGTGCGTAGAACGGTTCGAGCCGCTCCGCGTCGATGCGCGGGTCGGCCCCGATGCTGCCCGGCAGATTGACGCCCATCAGGCCGAGGCGGCCGACGGCGTCCTCCAGCGCGTCGAGCGCGATCCGCGTGTCCTGCAGCGGGATCGCGGCGCTGCCCCAGAACCGGCCGGGATGCTTGCGCTGCGCCTCAGCCATCTCCTCGTTCCAGGCGGTCGCGAAGTCGCGCCCTTCTTCTTTCGGCAGCGCCGAGAAGTAGACCGAGAACGGGCCGATGGACGAGACGACATCGACCTTATGTCCGAGCTTGTCCATCTGCGTGAACTGGTCGTCGAGGTCGTACCACGCGGCCCAACTGTTCAACACGTAATCGCGGCCCGCCTGCAGCTCGCACGTATAGCCGCCGCGCGCATTGATCGCCGCGCGCGGCAGATCGACGCGTCGGCAGAGCTTGTCGAACACGGAGCGCGGCCACCAATGAAAATGGGAATCGATGATATGCACGCGCGATCCTCCCGCTGCGGCCTGTCCCGGCTCGCCGCTGCGTAGCACGAAACGACCGCCGACGGAACGCAACGGGTTTCCGCTTGCTCCCGTCGGAAACCGCGTTCATGGTCCGCGCGAACGCGCGCCATCAGGAGGACCAGCCGCCCATGCGTTACATCGACTGCTTCAACCATTTCTTCCCGCGAGCCTTGTGGGACAAAATGATGGCGACGCCGGGCGCAGCGGCCGACATCGGCGCGCGCATGCGCGGCGTGCCGGCGATCTACGATCTGGATCGCCGCAAGCAGGTCTGCGACATGTTCAACAAGGCGCAGGACTACAAGCAGGTCATCTCGCTCGGCATGCCCCCGCTGGAAGCGCTGGGCGAGCCGGCTCAGGTGGAAGAATTCGCCAAGCTCGGCAACGACGGCATGGCCGAACTTTGCGCCAAGGAAAAGGATTACTTCTGCGGCTGGCTCGCCTCGCTGCCGATGAATTCCAAGAATGCGGTCAAGGAATACGAGCGCGCCATCAAAGCCGGCGCTTGCGGCGTGCAGGTCCACACCAACATCAACGGCAAGCCGCTCGATGACGAGGAGTTCCGTCCGATCTTTGAACTCGCCGAGAAGCACAAAAACCCGGTGTTCCTGCACCCGTCGCGCGGCGCCTTCGACCTGCCGGACTATAAGACGGAGAAGAAATCGAAATACGAAATCTGGTGGACCTTCGGCTGGCCCTACGAGACCTCCGTCGCCATGGCGCGCCTCGTCTTCGGCGGCGTGCTCGACCAGTTCCCCGATCTGAAGGTGCTCGCCCATCACCTCGGCGCGATGGTGCCCTATTTCGAAGGCCGCGTCGGCCCGGGCTGGGACCAACTCGGCAACCGCACGACCGACGAGGATTACAAGACGCTGCGCGCCAACATGAAGCGTCGGCCGCTCGACTATTTCAAGGATTTCTACGCCGACAGCGCGGTCTTCGGCTCGAAGCCGGCGACGGAATGCGGTCTCTCGTTCTACGGCGCGGACAAGGTGCTGTTCGCCTCCGACTGCCCGTTCGATCCTGAGAAAGGCCCCGGCTACATCCGCGACACGATCGCCATCCTCGAAAGCCTGGAGATGCCGGAACAGGATCGCGAAAAAATCTGCTACAGGAACGCGCAGATGCTGCTGGGCGTCAAATAGGCGCACGCCGACGGCCGGCCTTGCCGCCGGCTGCGGTCAAGCCGCGCCTCATTTCAGATCGACGTGTCGACGAAGGGCCTCCGGGATCGAGTCGAAAAGGCCGTAGGCTTTTGTTCCACTCCACGCCATCCAAATGCTGGATAGCTTCCATCGCTGAAGTCGCTGTTTTGCTTCGGATCAAACCATTAGGGCTCACGTTTATTGCCCAAGCGGTGCTTGAGCGCCGTTTTTGATGAAGTCATTAGGAGATCGATATGAAAAAGATTCTCGCTTCCGCGATTATCCTTGGCGCACTCGTCGCCAGCACGGCCGGCTCGATTGCTGCGACCGGCATGTATCGCGCGCCGACGCAGTCGGACCAGGTGATCGGCGTCTGGTCCGACAAGAACGCCGGCCAGACCCGCTAAAAGCGGACGGCGCTTCGGTTCAGGATCGGCGGCCCTCAGGCCGCCGATTTTTTGTCGGCCGCCCGTCCCTCGATGCGGCGCGGCGCTCCATGCTATAGGGAGCGACCGCGTCGCTTGTACGGAAAGGCCTCTCTTGTCGGACACTGAAACCGATTTCAGCGCCATTCCCTTCGAGGCGGCGCTGGCCGAACTCGAAACGATCGTCGACAAGCTCGAAAAGGGTCAAGTCGGTCTCGATGAGTCGATCAAGCTGTTCGAGCGTGGCGAGGCGCTGAAGAAACATTGCGACGCGCTGCTGACGACGGCCGAGGCGCGCATCGAGAAGATCACGTTCGGCCCCGATGGCAAGCCCAAGGGGACCGAGCCGCTCGACGTGGAATAAATGGACGAGGACAGCGGCCTCTCCATGCCGTCCGGTCGCGGTCAGCGTTGGGCGCGCGGATTCGCCACATCACCGGCGATCAGCGCGAACGCGCTCAACGAGGCCAGGGCGCAGGTCAGGGCGCCGACGATCATCGCGCCGTGGAACGCCGCGACGAGCGCGGGACCGCGCGCGGCCAGGACCGCGCCGAGCAAGGCGGTCGCGACCAGCCCGCCGGTGCGCGCGACCGTGCTGTTGAGACCCGAGGCCGAGCCGGCGTGACGCGCATCGACCGATCCCAAAACGGCCGTGGTGAGAGGAGCGACCGCGCCCGATAGTCCGAAGGCGATGACGAGGATCGCCGGCAGCGCGCCTGTCCAATAGCTCTCCGCGCCGTCGATCCGGACCGCGAGCAGGAAGCCCAAGGCGATCACGATTGGTCCGATCGTCAGCGGCAGGCGCGGTCCGATCCGGCCGGCGAGGCCGCCCATCAGCGGCGAGGCGACGGCGAGCACGAGCGGAAGCGGCAGCAGCGCCGCGCCCGCGGCGGTTCCCGAATAGCCGGCGCCCTCGATTAACACGAACGGGATCAACACCTGGAGCGCGCCGAGCGCTGCATAGAGGAACAGTGTCAGCAGCGTCAGCCCGATGAAGCTCTTCGACGCGAACAGCGCGAGCGGCATCATCGCGTGGTCGCCCAGGCGGCGTTCGGCGGCGAGGAACAGCGCCAGCAAAGCCGCGGCGGCGATCCCGATCCCGGTCGCGACCGGCGTGCAGCCGTCAGACCCCGAGCCGACCGTCAGCGCCCAGGTGACTCCGGCAAGGCCGAGCGCCGCGAGCCCGCCGCCGACCCAGTCGAGCGGCTCATCGCCGTCGTCGCGCGCGTCCGGCAAGAAGCGCAAGGCCAGCCACACGCCGACGCCCGCAAGCGGCAGGTTGATCAGGAAAATGGCGCGCCAGCTGACGAGATCGATCAGCCAGCCGCCGAGCACCGGACCGATGGCGCCGGCGACCGCGCCGGTCGCCGCCCATACGCCGATCGCCCGACCTCGCGCCTCGTCGGTGAAGCTGGCGCCGAGAATGGCGAGGCTGTTCGGCATGAGCATGGCGGCGCCGACGCCCTGCAGCAGGCGGCCGCCGAGAAGGATCGCGAGCGACGGGGCAAGCGCGCAGGCGAGCGACGCCAGCGCGAACAGCGCCACCCCGGCGATCAACAGCCGCCTACGGCCGAAGCGGTCGCCGGCGACCCCTCCCAGCAGCAGCAGCGCGCTCAACGGCAGCAGATAAGCGTTGACCACCCATTGGAGCGCGCCGGCGTCAGCGCCGAGGCTGCGGCCAATCGCCGGCAGACCGACGTTCACGACCGAGCCGTCGACGAAGGCGAGGCTCAAGGCCAGAATGGTGGTTGCGAGCACGAGATTGGGATGCGCGGTCGGGGTCGCCGCCACGGATGAGCGAACGGCGGCGGCGTCGCATGAGGCATGGAGGACGGTGCTCATGCGCCTCCTTCTACGCGCGCAAGCCCGCGCGGGATATCTTCGTGGCCACGAGAGCGGCCGGGCGCCCTTTCCTGCCGCCGCAGGTCAGTTTTATCCCGCGACCTTCGAGAAGTCCGCGACCTCGCGGGTCGCCGCCCGCAAGCGGTTGAGCAGCCGCAGGCGGTTCAGGCGACGCGCCGGGTCGGCGTCGTTCACCGTCACCGTCGTGAAGAAGGTATCGACCGGCGCCCGCAGTCGCGCGAGCGCGCGCATGGCGCCCTCGAAATCTTCCCCGTCGACGCAAGCCCGCACGTCGCGCGCGGCGGTCTCGATGGCGGAGGCGAGCGCGCGTTCCTCGTCCTGCGCAAAGAGAGAAGCGTCGGGCGCGTCGGAAAACGCCTTCGCCCCGGCGGTTTCCTTTTTTTCTTCGGCGCGCAGGATGTTCACCGCCCGCTTGTCGCCGGCGAGCAGGTTCCTGCCGTCGTCGGTGTCGAGGAATATCGCCAGCGCCTCGACGCGCCGCGTGATCATGAGAAGATCGTCGGGCGCATCTCCACTCGGCCCCTCACCCCGACCCTCTCCCCGCAAGCGGGGAGAGGGAGGCGCGGCGCCGATCGCGGCGTCGATGAGATCGTGCCGCGCGCCCTTGTCGCGAAGGTAGACTTTGAGACGATCGATGAAGAACGCGAGAAGGTCAGACGGTAACGTCCTAAGCACGCCATACTCAAAGGCTTCGTTTTGAATCCTAGAAAAACCGGGCTGCTTTCCGCCGGCACTTAGAAAAAGCGATAAGAGATTGTCAGAGGAAATATCGCCTCCAAAAAAGAAAATCCGTTGGTTCTCAGGAAGACCCCACCGCTGCGGATTAAACTCGTAGTCGCCGTCGGCATTGGTCGTCGACCAAGCTTCTCGATCTTCCCAGGTTGGAAGGTAGCTAAATCGCTCGTCGTCAACGCGTGCAATCAGACGCAATGCGTTTCGTTCTTGTCTCAGATGACGCTCATGCGTTTGGCGCAAAATTGAACAAAGGCTGATCCGCAACTCGTTCTCCAGCACGATGCGGATGACGCCGAGCGCGGCGCGGCGCAGCGCGTAAGGATCCTTGCTCCCCGTCGGCTTTTCGTCGATCGCCCAGAAACCCACGAGCGTATCGAGCTTGTCGGCAAGCGCCACGGTGACGGCGACGGGATTTGTGGGGACGCGGTCTGCCGGCCCCTGCGGCTTGTAGTGCTCCTCGATAGCGGCGCAGACGTCGGCGTCCTCGCCCTGCAATTGCGCGTAGCGGGCGCCCATCAGGCCCTGCGTCTCCGGAAACTCGCCGACGACTTCGCTCATCAGGTCGGCCTTGCACAAGTCCGCCGCGCGCGCGGCCTTTTCGGGGTCGGCGCCGACGATCGGCGCCAGTTCCCTCGCCAGCGCCTTGATGCGGTCGACGCGTTCGCCCTGCGTGCCGAGCTTCTCGTGGAACACGATGTTCAGCGCGCGCAACTTCGCCAGGCGTTGGTCGAGCGGCTTGTCGGCCTTGTCGGCGTAACCGGGCAACGGCGCTTGATCGGTCTTCCAGAAATACAACGCGTCCGCCAGGCGCGCGCGCACCACGCGCTCGTTGCCCGCGACGATCGCCGCGCCGCCGTCGCGCGCCGCGAGGTTGGAGACGAGAATGAACTTGTTCGCAAGGTCGTTGGCTCGTCCCGCTTCAGCGGAGGGGCGGCGCAGCACGAAGCACTTCTGATTGGCGCGGATCGTCGCGCGGATCACGTCCGGCGGAATGTCGAGGAAGGCGGCGTCGAACGATCCCATCAGCGTGACCGGCCATTCGATAAGGCCGGCGACTTCCGCCAGCAGGCTCTCGTCCTCGACGAGCTCCAGCCCCTGGGCGAACGCGAGATCTTTCGCGTCGTGCAAGATGATGTCGCGGCGGCGCGCCGGATCGAGCACGACCTTCGCGCGTTCGAGCGCCGGCGCGTAATCGTCGAAGCGGCGCACCTTGAACGCGGCGGGCGCCAGGAAGCGGTGCCCGCGCGTCACATTGCCGGCCCTGATCCCGCCGACCTCGAAGGGGACGATCTCCGGCTCTTCCGTCTCCGGCCCGAAGCTCGCGACGATCGAGTGCAGCGGCCGCACCCAGCGCAGCGAATCGCCGCGTACGGAGGCGGCGCCCCAGCGCATCGATTTGGGCCACGGAAACGCCCGGACGACCGCCGGCAGGATGTCGGCCAGCACGTCGAGCGTCGGCCGTCCCTCGCGCGCGATCATGGCGACGTAGAATTCGCCCTTTCCCTTGGGGTCGGTCTGTTTCGTCGCCTGATCGATCGAGGCGAGGCCGGCCGCCTTGAGAAACCCCTGGATCGCCGGGTCGGGCGCGCCGACGCGCGGCCCCTTGCGCTCCTCGCGCGTGTCGGGCTGGCGCGCCGGCAGGCCGGCGACATGCAGCGCAAGCCGCCGCGGCGTCGCGAAGCCCGCTGCGCCTTCATAGAGGAGCCCGCGTTCGACGAGCGCATCGGTGACGAGCTTCTTGAGGTCGGCCGCCGCCTGCGCCTGCATGCGGGCGGGGATTTCCTCGGACAGGAGTTCAAGCAGGAGATCGGGCATGTCTTTGCGGCGTCACCGGTTCGCCGGTGTGTTATGCGAGAGCGGCGGCGGTGTCACGCCGCCAGACCGATCGAGGGAAGAGGCGCGCAGATATGGCGTTGCTCATCAACATCGACGTTCCCGATCTGCCGCGCGCGATCGCCTTTTACACGCAGGCGTTCGGCCTTGCGCTCGCGCGGCGGCTTGGCGACGGGGTCGCGGAACTGACCGGATGGCCGGCGCCGCTGTATCTGTTGCTGAAGCCGCCGGCTGCGGTGACCGCGACCGACGATCCCCGCCGCTACGATCGCCACTGGACGCCGATCCACATCGATATCGTCGTCGAGCGCATCGAGGAAGCCATGATGCGCGCTGTCGAAGCGGGCGCACGGCGCGAGACCGAAGTCCGCGTCGAGCGCTGGGGCAAAATCGCGACGCTCGCCGATCCGTTCGGCCATGGATGGTGTCTGATCGAATTCGTCGGATGCGGTTACGACGAAATCGCGGCGGCCGATGCTTAACCGGTCAGTCAGGCGTTCCGGCGCAGCAACGCTTTCAAGAGCGGCGGTAGCCCGCGAGGACCGAGTCCGCCAGCGCCAAACCGCCCGATTGGGCCGTGTCGCCATGCTCGTGGGCCCTTCTTGGTCACGATCGGCGTGTCGTTCGCCCGTATTCCTGACCCCCCGATGACGAGATTTCGACCGACCCTTTTCCTGGCTCCGCTCACATCTTGCCGTGCGTGCCGTCGCAGAACGGCTTGTTGACCGCCGCCTTGCAGCCGCAGAAGAACACACGCTGGTCGCGCGTCGCCGTATAGCGAATCGGCGCCATGCCGGCCGCCTTGTGCGCGCCGTCGCAGAACGGCTGCTTGGCGGAGAGCCCGCAGGCGCACCAAGCGTAGGTCTTCCCCTCCTCAACGTCGACGGCGTAGGGGGCTTTCTGCGCAACCTTGGGATAGGACATCGGACGGGCTCTCCAAACTGGGGCGTTCGCGGACGACCATCGCGCAAACGGGCGCCGGCGCGCAAGCGGCGCCCTCAGCGGGTCGCGTCGATCCATTGCCGGCAGCGCGCCTCGGGGTCGGGCGCGCCGATGACGTCCGTCGACAGCGCGAGGCTGTCCGCGCCTGCGGCGAAGACGGCGCCCGCGCGCTCTAGCGTCACGCCGCCGATGGCGACGAGCGGCCGCGCGCCGAGCGCGCGGCGCCACGCGCGCACCGGCTCCAGACCTTGCGGTCCGATCGTCATCGGTTTCAGCGTCGTCGGATAGACGGGACCCAGCGCGATGTAATCGGGATCGACGCCGAGCGCGCGATCGAGCTCCGTCTCGTCATGCGTGCTGACGCCGACGCGCAGGCCGGCGCGGCGGATCGCGGGGACATCGGCCGTGTCGAGATCGTCTTGGCCGAGGTGGACGAAGTCGCAGCCCGCCTCGATGGCGAGCCGCCAGTGATCGTTGACGACGAGCTGCGCGCCGGCGGCCGCGCAGAGCGTCTTCGCCGCGGCGATCTCACGCCGCAGCAGCGCCTCGTCCGACGATTTCACGCGCAACTGCGCGAGCCGCAGGCCGAGCGGCAAGAGACGCCGCAACCACGACGACCCATCGACGATGAGATAGAAGCGATCCAGCGTCGCCGCGGGCGCCGTCACGCCGCGCCGCCCGCTTCGGTCTTCAGCCACGCCGCGCCGCAGGCCTTGGCGAGGTCGCGCACGCGCAGGATGTAGCTCTGGCGCTCCGTCACCGAGATGACGCCGCGCGCGTCGAGCAGGTTGAAGCGGTGCGACGCCTTGATGCATTGGTCGTAGGCCGGCAGAACCATCTCGTGCCGGTCGCCCTTGTCGCCTTTTTCCAGCAGCGCCTTGCACTCGGTTTCGGCGTCGCGGAACTGCTGGAACAGAATCGTCGTGTCCGCATGTTCGAAATTGTGCCGCGAATATTCCTGCTCCGCCTGCTTGAACACGTCGCCGTAGGTGATGCGCTCGTCGCCGTCCAGCCCGTTGAAGTTGACATCGTAGACGTTCTCGACGCCCTGGACGTACATGGCGAGACGTTCGAGCCCGTAGGTCAATTCGCCCGAAACCGGCGCGCATTCGATGCCCGCGACTTGCTGGAAATACGTGAACTGCGACACTTCCATGCCGTCGCACCAGCATTCCCAGCCAAGCCCCCAGGCCCCCAGCGTCGGGCTCTCCCAATCGTCCTCGACGAAGCGGATGTCGTGCAGCGCCGCATCGACGCCGATCGCCGCGAGCGAGCGCAGGTAGAGGTCCTGCAGGTCGGGCGGCGACGGCTTCAGGATGACCTGATACTGGTAATAATGCTGCAGCCGGTTCGGGTTTTCGCCATAACGCCCGTCCTTCGGGCGCCGCGAAGGCTGCACGTAGGCCGCCCTCCACGGCTTGGCGCCAAGCGATCGGAGCGTCGTCGCAGGATGAAACGTGCCGGCCCCGACCTCCATGTCGTAGGGTTGAAGAATGACGCAGCCCTGCTCCGCCCAAAAGCGCTGCAAGGTGAGGATCAGCCCCTGAAACGAGCGGCTTGGATCGAGCGAGGGCGACATGGAGCGTCCGGTTGCAAAGCGGCGGCAGCCTAGGCGGCGGCTTTGCAAGGGTCAAACCGCGGCCATCGGGCCGCCGCCCTCAGAAGTCGAGTTGCGCCTCGCCGAGATGGATCGCGCGCGCCAGCGGCGTGAAGCCGCCGTCCGCCTCGTGCAAAACGAGGCCCGGCGCGATCTGCGTCGGCCCGCGCCTCCCCTTGCGGGCGCGCAGCAGCAGCCGAATCGCCGGCGCGTCGGCGCGCGGATGAACGGGCAGGATCCGCATATCGCCGAAGCGGTTGCGGCAGGCGGCGAGCGCATCGCCCAACGCGTCCGCGCGATGGATCATCACCAGCCGTCCGTCGGGCTTCAGCAGCGCCGCGGCGGCGCGGAGCCAAGCCTCGCATCCGCCGTCTTCGCGCGCGACATGCGCCAGCGCGCGCCGGGCGTCGGGCGAAGCGCGAACGCGGCCGGGGATGAGCCAGGGCGGGTTGGCGATCACCACGTCGGCGGCGCCGTCTTCGAGGCCCGCAAGGCGCCGCGACCGCCCCGACAAAACGTCGCAGGCGATCGCCCTGGCGCGATCGCCGAGACCGTTCTCCTCGATGTTCGAAGCGGCGAGCTTCGCAAGATCGGCGTCGATCTCGACGAGCATGACGCGCGCATGCGGCGACCGCTGCACGACCGCGAGTCCGGCTGCGCCCACGCCTGCGCCGATGTCGATCAGCGTCCCCTCGGCCACGCTGGCGGCGGCCGCGAGCAGGACGGCGTCGGCGCCGGCGCGATGGCCGCGCGGCAATTGGCGCAAGAGAAGCCGGCCGCCGAGGAAGCCGTCCGCAACGATGAGGTCGCCGCTGTCATCCTCCATCGGCGTTGGCGCCGAGTTCGGCGGCGAGACCGGCTTCCGTCAGCAGCCGGCGCGCGCGCGGCGCCTGATCCGAACGGATCAAAACCCTTCGCGGGAGCATGCCGATCGCGCCCTCGAGCGAACTCATATGACGATCGGCGACGAGATAATCGACGCGTTCGGCGGTCAGGATCGCTTCCACGAGGGAGATCAGCACGAGATCGTTGGTTCGCAGGATCTCGATCATATGCGACGACGGTCCTCGAACGCTAAAACGCGCTGGACTTGCGCGGCGAGCGCGAGCGTCGCATGGCGCCTTGCGGCGTGCAAGGCGTCGCGCAGACTTGTCGGGCGCCGCCGCGACCCCTAAGTTGCATTCTGTCATAGTCGAGGATGTATAAATTGGGTGTCGTCGTACCGCTGGAAGACAAGCCCAAGGACACCGGCGCGGGCGCCTTGATGGCGCTGGTCGGGCCGGACATGGAGCGGGTGAACCAGACCATCCTCTCGCGCGCCGGGTCCGACGTGACGATGATTCCGGAAGTGGCGAGCCACCTGATTTCCTCGGGCGGCAAGCGACTGCGGCCGATGCTTACGCTGGCGACGGCGGGTCTTTGCGGCTATGCGGGCGACGGCCATGTCAAACTCGCCGCCTCGGTCGAGTTCATGCACACGGCGACGCTGCTCCACGACGATGTCGTCGACCAGAGCGACATGCGGCGCGGCAAGGCCGCCGCGCGCATGCTGTGGGGCAACGAGGCGAGCGTGCTCGTCGGCGATTTTCTGCTCGGCCAAGCTTTCAAGATGATGGTCGAGGTCGGCTCGCTCGCCTGTCTCGACGTGCTGTCGACCGCCGCCGCGGTGATCGCCGAGGGCGAGGTCATGCAACTCGCCGCCGCCAAGGACACCGGAACGACGGAAGACGCCTATCTCGCGGTGATCCGCGCCAAGACCGCAGCGCTGTTCGCCGCCGCGTGCGAAGTCGGACCGATCCTCGCCGGCGACGGCAAGACGGAGATCGCCGCCTGCCGCAGCTACGGCGCCAACCTCGGCATCGCTTTCCAGCTCATCGACGACGCGCTCGACTATGGCGGCTCGTCGGCCAAGCTCGGCAAGAACATCGGCGACGATTTCCGCGAAGGCAAAATCACGTTGCCCGTTGTGCTGTCGTTTCGCCGCGGCGACGAGGCGGGCCGCGACTTCTGGCGGCGCGCGCTGGAATGCGGCGACATGCGCGACGGCGATCTGGAATACGCCATCGCGCTCATGCGCAAGCATCGCGCGATCGAGGATACCGTGGAGCGCGCCCGCCACTACGGGGCCATGGCGCGCGACGCCCTCGGCTTGTTTGCGAACTCTGCATGGAAACGCGCGCTGATCGACGTGGTCGATTTCTGCGTCAGCAGGGCGCATTAGGCCGCGGACGACGACAAGCCTTTCACCGGATTGTCTCCCCTGTTTTCGCCGGCGCGGAGATTTCCCTTGTTCCAGCGAAATGGGAAGCGTAGAAGCCACGCCCGCGGCCGCCGAGACGCGCGGTGATGGGTATGCGAACCACCATGAGTGACGGCGCTCCTGGGCGACTGGCCCAAACCGACGCCGGCGCGATGGGCGCAGCAACGTCCGACAAAGTCGTAAAAGCCGAAACGCAGGAGCCCCACGCGGGACGCGCCAAGTTCGTGAGCCTGTTCGTCGGCTCGGTCGGCGTCGTTTACGGCGACATCGGCACCAGCCCGCTCTACGCGTTTCGTGAGGCGGTGACCGCCGCCGGCGGCTCGCGCGAGGGCGTCGTCCGCGAAGACGTGCTCGGCGTGTTGTCGCTGGTGCTCTGGGCGCTGACGATCATCGTCACGCTCAAGTACGTGACGATCCTGCTGCGCGCCGACAACCAGGGCGAGGGCGGCACGCTGTCGCTCATGGCGCTGGCGCAGCGCGCGATCGGCGGCCAGACGCGCCTGATCTTCATGCTCGGCGTCGCCGGCGCGGCGATGTTCTTCGGCGATGCGATGATCACGCCGGCGATTTCGGTCCTGTCGGCCGTCGAAGGCCTCAAGCTCGTGACGCCGCGCTTCGATCCCTACATTCTCGTCATCACCGTCGCGATCATCGTCGGCCTGTTCCTGGCGCAGCGGCGCGGAACCGCCGGCATCGCCTCCTGGTTCGGTCCGATCATGATCGTCTGGATGGCGACCATGGCGATCGGCGGCGCAAGCCACCTCGTCTTCGATCCGAGCGTGATCGCGAGCGTCAATCCGATCCACGCCGTCCGCTTCCTCGCGACACATGGCGGCATCGGTCTCGTGACGCTCGGCGCGGTGTTCCTCGCCGTCACCGGCGCGGAGGCGCTTTACGCGGACCTTGGCCATTTCGGGCGCAAACCCATTCAGACGGCTTGGTTCTGCCTGGTTTTTCCGTCTTTGGCGCTCAATTACTTGGGCCAGGGCGCGATGCTGCTCGCCAATCCCGCGAGCCTCGATAATCCGTTCTTCCGCCTCTACCCGGATTGGGCGCTCGTCCCCGTGGTGGCGCTCGCCACCATCGCCACGATCATCGCCAGCCAAGCGGTCATCACCGGCGCGTTCTCGCTGACGCGACAGGCTATCCAGTTAAGGCTTCTGCCTCGCCTCGAAGTGCGTCACACGTCCGAGGAGCAGGAAGGGCAGATCTACATGCCGCAGGTCAACACGATGGTGCTGCTCGGCGTGCTGTTCATCGTCATCCTGTTCGGATCTTCGAACCGGCTGGCGACGGCCTACGGCATCTCCGTCACGGGCACGATGATCGTCGACGCCTGCCTCACCTTCATCGTGGCGTGGCGGCACTGGCGTCTGCCGCTGATCGGCGCCATCGGCCTCATCGTTCCCTTCCTCGCCGTCGATCTCATCTTCTTCGGGGCCAACCTGATCAAGGTCGTCGAAGGCGGCTACGTCCCGCTCGCGATCGCCGGCCTCTTCGTCATCTCGATGTGGACCTGGACGCGCGGCACCAACATCCTCGTCGTCAAGACCCGGCGCGACGACGTGCCGCTCGCCGATCTCATCCATCGCCTCGAAAAGAAGGCGCCGCATCGCGTGCCGGGCACGGCGGTGTTCCTGACGAGCGATTCAAACACCACGCCGGGCGCGCTGCTCCACTCCCTGAAGCACTACAAGGTTCTGCACGACAAGAACGTGATGCTGACGGTCATCTCGGCCGACGTGCCGCGCGTGCCGGCCGAACAGCGGGTGCGGATCGAGCCGATCAACGATCTCTTCGCCCGAGTCTTTCTGACCTTCGGCTATATGGACGAACCGAACGTGCCGCGCGGGCTCGCCCAATGCCGTAAGATCGGCTGGAAGTTCGACATCATGTCGACGTCGTTCTTTCTGTCGCGGCGCACGATCAAGATCGCCCAGAAGAGCAACATGCCGCGCTGGCAGGACGATCTGTTCATTCTCATGGCGCACAACGCGACGGACGCCAGCGAGTATTTCCACATTCCGACCGGCCGCGTCGTCGAGATCGGCACGCAGATTTCGGTCTGAGTCTCCGGCGCGCCCGCTTTAGATCCGCTTCGCGCGCTTGCCGCGGACGGCTTGGCGCGCCATGCTTGCCGCCAAGCCCTTTAATAGGGGCGGCCCGGAGAATCGCCATGCCGTTTCGATCGAGCGCGCTT
This sequence comes from Beijerinckiaceae bacterium, assembly GCA_965276595.1. Taxonomy (GTDB): domain Bacteria; phylum Pseudomonadota; class Alphaproteobacteria; order Rhizobiales; family Beijerinckiaceae; genus Terripilifer. The sequence continues at coordinate 751,668 of CBDIBA010000011.1, read as the reverse complement.
CAATCGCGCGCGGCGCCGTTCGTTTTCGCCTGCGCATTCGCTTGTCTGCGCCTCTCCGGCCCCGCCGCCGCCGCGGAGCCGCTCGGCGGCACGATCAAGTTCATCGTCGGCGCCGCGCCCGGCGGTCCCGTGGAAACCTACGCGCGGATCGTCGCCGAGCCGATGTCGCGCATCCTCGGCGCGAACATCGTCGTGGAAACCCATCCCGGCGCGAACGGCGTGGTCGCTGCGCAATTCACCCACGATCAGGCGGCCGACGGACGCACCGTCTGGGTGGCGACGCAATCGATGATCGAGATCAATCCCTATGTTTATTCCGATCTTCGCTGGACGCCCGGCGACTTCACGCCGCTCATCAAGGGCGTCGAGGCGCCGCTCGTGCTGGCCGTCCATCCCACCGTGCCGGCCAAAACCCTGCCCGAACTCATCGACTGGATGAAAGCCAACCGCGGCAAGCTGGCCATCGCCTCCTACAGCCCCGGCACGCCCGGTCATTTTCTCGGCGTGCAGATGAATCAGCGGTTCGACGTCGATCTCGCTCAGGCGACCTACAAAGGCTCGGCACCGCAGGTGACCGATGCGCTCGGCGGCTATAGCAAGGTCGGCTTCTTCCAGACCGCGCCGACGCTGCCGCATATCCAAGCCGGCGCGTTGCGCGCCATCGCGGTCACCGGTGCGACGCGCTACGGGCCTTTGCCGGACACGCCGACCTTCGCGGAACTGGGTTATCCCGATTTCCTGGCGACCGTCTGGTACGGGTTGCTCGTCAGCGCCAAGACGCCGCCCGACATCGCGGCGCGCCTCATCGACGCGGCGAAGAGCGCCCATGAAGACCCGAAGGCGGGCGCGGCGTTGAAGCCGCTCGGCCTCGACGTGGTCGCCGTGACCGGCCCGGCTCTCGCCGCGTCAATCAAGGCCGGCGCGGACCATTGGCGACGCATGGTAGAAACCACCGGCTTCAAAGCGTCTGAATAGCGATCAGCGTTTGCGCGCGTAAGGGCCCAGCGCTGACGCCGCCGCCTGCGCGATCGAGGGGTCGAGCACCTGGTCGACGCTGACATCGCCGGTCACGTCGCCGGTCTGCTTGAAGAAGGCCAGATCCTTTCGCAGGCTGTCGACATTGAGCGCGCCGTCGGGGTTGACGCCATGCATGGTCATGGCGCGCAGCACGGCGGGGTTCTTAATCACCGTGCGCTTGGCGAGAATGGCGACGAGATCGTCTCCGCCCGGGCCCGCGAGCTTGCCGCCGACGAGCGCGTCGTTGAAGTCGCGGGCGGCGCGCAGATAAGCCTTCATGAAGCGCGCGGCGACATCGCGGCGCTTCTCGATGAACGTGTTGGCGTACATGATCGTGGCGGTCTGCGCGTTCGGGTAGAAGGCGTCGTTGCCGGTCAGCACCGCGGCGGCGCCGAGCGCGACGATGTTGGTGGTCGTGGGCTCGGTGCTGATCGAGCCGTCGATGGCGCCGTTCTGGAAAGCCGCCGCATGCTGCGGGAATCCGAGGTAGACCTTCTCGACGTCGTCGTACGCAAGGCCGGCGCTTTTCATCGCCTCGTTCAGCACGGAGGCGTCGCTGCTGCCCGCGCCGGTGATCGCGATCTTGCGGCCCTTCATGTCGGCGAGCGTCTTGACCGCGCCGCCGTCGATCAGAGCCTTGCGCACGAGGAACGACTGGAACGGCGCCCCCTTCGCGTTCGTCGCCTTGTCGGCGACGAGCTTGATGGCGATGCCGCGCCCGACCGCGTTGTAGAGGCCGGCCGAGGCGGCCCCGCCGCCGACATCGAGCTGCCCCGCGCCCATCGGCGCGACCATCTTGGCGCCGGTGTCGAACTCCACGAAATCGGCGTCGATGTTCTCGTCTTTGAAGTAGCCCTTGTCCTGCGCGATGAACAAGGTGCCGTCGCTCACGGCATTGACGATGCCGATCGACACCTTGTCGGCGGCCTGCGCGCCCATCCCGGACGCCAGAACGCAGAGCGCGACGAGGAGGACGCGACGCATGCTCACAGGTCGGTCTTGGAAAAGCCCGGACCCATGGCCCAGCTCTGCGGGTAGTACGGCCGGTCCGTCAGCCGGCAGAAATTTTCCCAGCCGCGCTCCAGCGTGAAGCCCGCCCGCGCGCCGGCGTTGGCGGCGATCTCCCCGTCCGACAGCGGCGTGATCTCGCCGTCGCCGAGCTGATAGGCTTTCAGCAGCATCTCGGCGTTGATCTCCATATAGATCGACGTGAAAACCGCCTCGCGCAGCGACTTTCCGGTGACGACGCTGCCGTGGCCGCGCATCAGCGCCACCGTGCGCTTGCCGAGACAGGCGGCGAGATCGCGTCCCATCTCGACGGACGTGACGAGCAGGTTGGTGACGCCGAACTTGTGCGCGATGTCCCAGTTCGGGATGTCGGCGCCAATCGGCGCGCACATGTGCATGATCGGCTGCATCTTCTTCTTCGATTGCACGGTGAACGGCACGACGTTCGGCGAATGGTTGTGAACCACCGCCATCGCGTCCGGCCGCGCCTCGTAGATCGAGCCGTGGATGAAGCGCTCCGAATAGGGCTTGCCCGGTTCATGGCCGACGATCTTGCCCTCGAAATCGAACTCGGTGATGTCGCCGATCTCGACGCAGTTCGGCGCGCGCGCCCGGGAGAGGAAGAACGTGTTCGGGTTGTTTGGATTGCGCGCCGAGACATGGCCGAAGGAATCGACGACGTGATGATGGGCGAGCACGCGGTTCGCCGTCACGAGATCGTCCTTGAACTGGCTGAGTTCGGTCATGCGTCGTCCTCCCTCGCGGCTCGCGCCGCATCTCATGCGCTGGCTTAGCATAGGCGCCGCGCCGACCAAGACAAGCGCGCGTCAGCCTGCGGGCCGCGCTTCGAAGGTCATGCGCGTCTGATTGTAGCCGATGTTGCGCGGCGCTTGCGCCGCCACGAACCCGTGCGCCGCGAGCAGCGCGATCATGTCCGCCGCCGCGTAGCTCGTCAGGCCGTATTGCGCGCGCAGCTTGCGATAGTCGGAAAAGAACGTCGAGACCAGACCCCCGCAGGCGGCGAACAGAAAGCCGCCTTGCCACGCGAATGTCAGAAGCGAGCGAATGTCGCCGACGGCGTTCGCGTCGGGGGGCACGATGTCGCCGAGGATCAGACGGCCGGTCGATTTCAGCTTGGCGCGAAAGCGATCGAGGAGGTCTTCGAAGTGCGGTCTTGAAACATATTGCAGCACAGAATTGACGACGACGAGATCGAGCGACGCATCGGCCACATCGGCGAGGCCGCCCTCGCCCAGAACGACGATCGAGGGGCGTCCGCCGAACCGCGCGGCGAGGCGCGCGCGCACGACCTCGGCGCCGTCATAGAGGTAGAGCCGGCCGCAGACCGCCGCGACGCGGTCGGCCGACGAGGAGGCGCCGCAGCCGTAATCGAGCACGATCGCCTGCGGGTCGCCGATCAGCCGCGCGATGTCGGAGGCGATGCGTTCGTCATGCAAAGCGCGGTGGCGGTCGTTGACGTAGATCGAGTTTTCGCGGTTCCAGAAATCGCGCCAGGACATGAAGGTGAGACGAGCTCCCGCTCAACGGACAGGAAGGGCGGCTCCTTATTCCAGAGCGCGTCGGCAAAGACCAGCGCTTGAAGCGGCGATCAGATCCTCGTCGGAACGAGCTTGCCCGTCCACAACGGCGGGCTCGTCGGCGCGCCCGTCGGGGAGCCGCCCGCCGGCTCGACCGTGACGGCGTAGGTGGCGGCCTCGATCTTGTCGGGATCGTCGCTCGCGGCCAGCGGATGCGCGCCGGTCCCGTCGCGCCCGATCACGCCCAATGATTGCGGCGCGCTGCGGGCGTCGCGGATGATCCACAGCTCGTAGCTCTTGTTGGCCGGCGGCGCGGGCGCGAGCCGCAGCACGCTGAGGGTGCGGCGACGCGGATCGGCTTGGACGATGAAGGCGGCCGCGGCGGGATCGTGCTGCAACACCCCGATGAAACTTGGCGACGAGGCGTCCCGCCAGGTCATTGGCGCCAAGAGCAGAAAGGCGAGGACGGCGGCGATGGCCCCGACGCCGAAGGTCGACAGACGCCAGCGCCGGAGTTCCCGCCGCGCGGCGAAGATCGCGCCCGCGTCGGCCGTCGAAGCGACACGGGCGGCGGAGCCGGTCCGAATACGCGACTCGATCGTTTCGAAAAGCCCCGCCGGCGGCGCAATGCCGGGCGTCGCGTCGTCAAGCGGGGCCAACCGGTCTTCCCAGAGCGCGATCGCTCGGTCGAGGCGAGGCTCGCGAGGGCGCAGACCGGCGACGCGCGCCCGCTCCTCCGGGTCGAGGGCGCCGAGCGCATATTCGCCGGCCAGCGCGTCGAAGTCGTCGGGATCGGTCATGTCGATAAACAGGTTCGAAGGCTCGCCAGGCTGCGGCGCAGACGGGTCTTTACGGTCCCGACGGGCGCGTTGAAGCGCAGCGCAAGCGATTCGCGGGTGGCGCCCTGATAATATGCAAGCAAAAGCATGTCGCGACTTTTAGGCTCCAGCGCATCGAGACAGGCGAGCAGACGGCGCAACCCTTCGCTTCTTTGACAGACCTGAAGCGGATCGGGACTGTCTTCCGCCGGGTCGAACGACGCCGGCATCTCATCGACCGAAATCATGCGCTTGCGCCGAGCGTCGTCCAGAGCCCGATTGCGCGTCATGGTCGCCATCCAAGCGATGGGAGATCCCCGGGACGCGTCGAATTCACGGGCCCGCTCCCACACCTTCACATAGACATCCTGGAGCGCCTCTTCCGCGAGGTCGCGACGCGCCAGAATGCGCAGGGCGATGCCGAACAGCTTGGCGGACGTGGCGCGATAGAGGGCCTCGAACGCGGTCCGATCGTGTTGCGCGACGCGCGCCATCAACGCAGCGAGGTCGTCCGTCGTCGTCATATCCGGTCCCAGGTCCCCAGACTTGGAAGTCTGATCTTGGGACCGGACACTATCCGCTATCAAGGCGAGCGTCATGCGGGACGTATCCGAACGCCTCTCTGCCGGTGAGGAGTCGCCGGACCCGGGACTTCCGAAGTCCGGCGCCCGTTGGCGCCTGTTACGGCTGCATGACGGCGTTGATGACGTGGATCACGCCGTTCGACTGGTTGACGTTGGCGATCGTGATCATCGCCACATCGCCCTTGTCGTCGGTCAACGTCAGGCCTTTGCCCTTGCGCATCACCGTCAGGCTATCGCCCGCGACGGTTTTGAGCTCGGCCTTGCCGCCGCCGTCATCGACCATCTTGCCGAGCGCGCTGGCCGAGAGTTTGCCGGGAACCACGTGATACGTGAGGATCTTGGTCAGCGTGGCCTTGTTCTCCGGCTTTAGAAGCGTATCCACCGTTCCTGCCGGCAGCTTTTTGAAGGCTTCGTTCGTCGGCGCGAAGACGGTGAACGGGCCGGGTCCTTCGAGGGTGTCGACCAGGCCGGCGGCCTTGACGGCTGCGACCAGCGTCGTGTGATCCTTCGAATGGATCGCGTTCTCAATGATGTTCTTGTTGGCGTACATCGGCGCGCCGCCGACCGTGACGGCGGCGAAGCTCGGGACCGTCGACGCGACGAGTCCGGTTCCTGCGATCAGCGCGGCCGACAGAGCGAGGCCGGCGAATCGATTGAGGTTCTTGGATGACATGTCCCTTATCCTTCTGGCTTTCCTCCGCGCCTCTCGCAATGTTTTCGGGTGCGGAGAACAAGATACGGGCGCGCCGGTGAGAAGTTTCAAAAAACCCGCCATCAGCCAAAAAGAGGCGCCTCTGCGCGATCGCGCGCCGGGGATCGCTGAACGCGTCGCGGCGTTCGCCGCGGGGCGGCCGCCTCGCGCATCGTTCGATCCGGCATCTTCGCACGCTTTGGCGGCCGGCGGCTGGACCGGTCTGCTTTTGAAACGGGCTTTCGGCGGCGCCGGCGGGTCGATCCACGACCTCTGTCTCGCCGCGGAGGCGTTCGGCCGCGCCGGCCTGGTCTCACTTGCGCCGGTGGCGACGGCGACGGGCGCGCTGGGCGATGCGGCGATCCCGCCGCGCGACCTCATCGCCCGCGCGCTGAGCGGCGACACGCTGATCCTGCCCGCGCTGCAAAGCGAGGGCGCGCGCCCTTCCGCCGGACACGGTTCGACCGCGCGCGAGGTCGCCGGCGGCGCGCTGCTGCTCGACGGCGCGAAATTCTTCGTCCCCGATGGCGATCGGGCCGAGGGCTTTATCGTCGACGCGCGCGGGCCGAACGGTCTGGTCCTGCTGCGCGTTCCCCGCGACGCGCCGGGCGTCGCGCTGACGAGCGAGCGCACGGCCGATGGCGGCTCGGTCGCGCGCCTCGAGTTCAAAGCGGTCCGATGCGAGCCGCGCGATGTCCTGGCGCGAAGCGCCGACGCTGTCGCAGTGCTCGATCGCCTCCGCTTCGCGCTGCAACTCGGCCTCGCCGCCGAACTCGTCGGCCTTGCAAGCCGCGCGTTCGAGACGACGCTCGCGCAGGCATCGGCGAGCGACGCCGCGACGCTCCTCGCCATCGGCTGCGACATCGCCGCCTCGCGCGCGCTGGTCTTCGCCCTCGCCCGGCTCGCCGACTGTCCGACGCCCGGTCTGCTCGCGCCGATCGCCGGCGCCCGGGCGCAGGCCGGCGACACGGCGCTCGCCGCCGCCGGCTGGTCGGCGCGATGGCGCGGCGACGACGCGAAGCCGCTGCTGGCGCGCGTGTTGACGCTCGTCGGTCTCTACCGCGACATCGCGGCGCATCGGCGGCGGTTCCGCGACTGGGTCTGCGGCGAGGCGACCGAGGCCGCGCTGTTCGCCGACGGCGCTTCGCCGGAGACGGCGATGCTGACGGATATCGGCCGCCTCGCGCGCGAGACCGGCGCCATGACGGACGTGGCCTTTCAAGATCGCTGGGCGCGGGCGCAGGCCGAGGCGCTCGCCGTTCGCGCCATGGCGGCCGACCCATCCGTCGGAGCCGCGGCGCTGCGCGCGGTCGCCGCCGCGGCTCTGCGGCGGCGCGCCGCCGATATGCTCGTGACGGCGGCAGGGTCCGCGGCCGCCCTGCGCGATCGCGCGGATGCGGCCGGCGCGAAGATCGACGTGGCGCAGTTTGTCTTGCAGGCGCAAACCCCGCTCTCCCCCGAAACTGAGCGCGAAGCGCTGGCCGCGCTTGGCGTCACACGCTGACCGTCGGCGCCGGTTCAACCGGAATGAGCTTCACACTAAGGCGGGATGCAGAACCTCGATCTCGAAGCGCAAAAAATCAGCGTCGTTGAACGTGAGAATGCGGTTCACGCCGTGCACATTCATGCTCGCGACGAGCCGTGTGTCATGAGCTTGCACGCCGATGACGCTGTACTTCGCTGAGAGCCGTTTCCACTCCGGGTAAATTGCGGGTGAATCCGGCAGGAGCGTCAGGAGGCGTTCAATTTTCTCGACTTCCGCAAAGGTCTGAGAGATCGAAAAGCCCAATCCGTTTTTGGCGACGGGCCGAGTCGTAACATTCCAGAATTCTGCAATGTTTTGCGGCGTGAAATACACCGCCTCTCCGCGATCGAGGAGACGCCCTATACTTTCGACCGCCGCAACATGATGGTCATGGTCCGCTGCGTTCGTCGCAACAAGACATTCGTATCAACGAGAACGCTCATCAGTCATGGGAGCCATAAATCCCGGCGCGGCTTACAGCCTCGTCGGAAAGGAGCGGCCGAACTGGCAGGCCTTCAATTGAGGCGCGCCACGCCGCTGCCCGCTCCGCGGGCGAAAGCGTTTCCGACTTGCGGTTGGGGGGCAACTGCTCTTCGATCACCTGTTGCACATATTGCGGCAGGGCAAGCCCACGCGCCGCGGCCAAGGCCGCGAGGCGGGCTTCGGTCTCCGGCTTTAGTTCTATAGTGACTGTCATAGGCGAGCCTCGTTCGGGCGCGTTGTTCTCTTGTTTTGGCGGCGCGGCAAAAAACCCGCGACGTTATTATAATAAAGCAGATCGAGGCGATTGTTTCCATGACGGCGTTTCTGGCCGTGTGGCTCGGCGCCTGCCGGCAGTCCCGGGTCACGCCTTCAAGGCCTTGGTGTAAGGTCGTCCCGGCGCACAGACGCGGCCGAAGCGGGCCGCCACGAAGACCTAGGAGTACATGGTGAAAGAAAAATGGGACAGAGACGTCGACGTGGTGGTCGTCGGGTCGGGCTCCAGCGGCTGCGCAGCGGCGCTCGCCTGCCATGACCATGGGTTGGAGACCATTCTCCTGGAGAAAGGCGCTCTTGCCGGCGGGGGAACGACCTACTCCAGCGGGGGAATATGGATCCCCGACAACCATCTTGAACGTGAAGCAGGCATCCAAGACTCGAAGGAAGAGGGGGCTGAATATCTGCGCTTCCTTGGCGCGGGCTACCAGGTCGAAGAGAATGCCCGCAGCTACATCGAGAACGGCCCGGCGGCGCTGGAATATTTCGCCGGCCTTGGCATCGGCTTTCACGTCGCCCGCAACGTGCCGGACATCTACTACGGCATGGCGCCTGGAGCGAAACGAGAAGGCCGCATGGTCGAGATCGACCTCTTTCCCGGCTATGAATTGGGCGAATGGCGCGAGAAGGTCCTGACCTCGCCGTTCACTCTCACCCGCGCGACCTTCGACGAAGCGCTGCGCTGGGGAGGGCGCGGCAGCTACAACGGCTGGGATCCCGCCGTTCAGGAACAGCGCCGTAAGGACGACATGCGAGCGCTCGGCGCGGGACTCGTCGCCGCGTTCGTCAAGACGCTGTTGGTTCGCGATATTCCCATTCTGCTCGAGTCGCCCGCGCAGCGCCTCATCGTCGAGGAAAACCGCGTGGTCGGGTTGACCGCGATTTTGGACGGCCGCGAGCAAGCTGTCCGCGCGCGAGACGCCGTGATCTTGGCGACGGGCGGCTATGAGGGCAATCCGGAACTCGTGCGCAACTTCGAGGACGTTCCGGGCTTGCGCAACATGTTTCCCGACACGCTCACAGGGGACGGCCTTGTGATGGGCGCCGAAATCGGCGCCAAAATCCGCCTGATCCCACGGCAGCTGACGATCTTCTTGGGTTACGACGTTCCCGCCCAGAACGGCCGGCCCGCCATGTATCGCAACGCCGGTACGAGCGAGATACCGCAGCCGCACTCGATCATCGTCAACAAATCCGGACGGCGGTTTGGCGACGAGGCGTTCTTCCAGAAATTGCAGAACGGGTTGCGCGCGTTCGACGTTGCGACCCACTCCTATCCAAACCTGCCGTGCTTCTGGATTTTCGACAGCCAATACGCCGAGAAATATTCCTTCAGTGGGCTGCCGATTGGCCAGATCCCGGACTTTATCGCGCGCGGCGACAGCGCGGAAGAACTCGGCGGCGCGCTCGGCGTCGATGGGGCCGGATTGCGCGAAGAACTTGCCCGATTCAACGATTTCGTCGCCAAGGGCGTGGATAAGGATTTCGGCCGCGGCGGCGAGAACTGGAGCCGCAATTACAGCGGTGACCTAACGAACCGCAACCCAAACCTCGGCGCGCTCGAGAAGCCGCCGTTCTACGGCATCCAATTGCATCCCTCGGGCATATCGTCGGCCGGACTTCTGACCAACGAGACCGGGCAGGTCTTAGGCCAGCGCGGCAAGCCGATCGGCGGCCTCTATGCGCTCGCGAATTGTTCGGCAGGCGTCGAGTTCGGCTGCGGCTACCAGGCCGGACTGTCGCTCGGCAAAGGATTGATCTTCGCATATCTCGCGGCAAAGCAGCTCGTCGCTCAACGGCGTTGATAAATAGATGATCGGCGCGCGGCTTTCCGCGCACCGACCTGCTACTCCGCCGTGATGCCGGTCTTCTCGATCAGATCCTTCCAACGGATCGTGTCCGCCTTGATCAGCGCTGTAAGCGCCTCCGCCGTGCTGTATTCCGGAACGAGCCCCAGTGCGAGGATCGGCTCACGGACCGCCTTCAGCGTCTCCCCGATCGCCGCGTTGAGGCGCTCGGAGATGGCTTGGGGCAGTTTCGCCGGCCCCGAGATGAAGTAATACACATCCACGTCGAGGCTCTTCAGTCCCAACTCCTCGAACGTTTGCGCGTCCGGCGCGAGAATAGAGCGCCCCTTCCCCGAGACGGCGATAACGGTCAGCCTGCCCTCCTTCACATAGGGCAGCACGACATTGACCGGGAACATCGCCAGCGGGACCTGGCCGGCAAGCAAGTCGTTCAAAGCCCCTGTCGCACCCTTGTAGGGGATATGCACGATGTCGAGACCCAGCTGCTGTTTCAGCAGCTCCATCCCCAAATGATGCGGCGTGCCGTTGCCCGCTGACGCGTAGTTGAGTTTGCCCGGTTCCGCGCGAGCCTTGGTCTTCAATTCGTCGAGCGTTTTGATCGGCAACGCCGATGGATTGACCACGAGCGCCATGCTGCTCGTTGCGACCTTGGCGATGTGGGTGAAGTCGTTTAGCGGATCGAACGGAATCTTCTTATACAGCGCGGGCAGGACGGGCAGGACGTTGGTGGTGAGCATCAAGGTGTAACCGTCCGGCGCGGCTGTCGCGACGGCGTCCGAGCCGATCAGACTTCCCGCGCCCGGCCTAGGATCCACAAGAATCGTTTGCCCCAACCGGCGGCCCAAATCGACGGTGAGGACGCGGGCCAGGATGTCGACGCCGCTTCCCGCCGCATAGGGAACAATGAGCCTTATCGGACGCGCAGGGTAAGCCTGAGCGAACGCCGCTCCCGACCCGAAAAGCGTTGCGCAGGCTGTCACCCAGAATGTCAAAGCGCGCGACAGCATCGTTCCTCCCGGATATGCGTCTTTGGGGCTCGTGGGCCACCAATTAACGAGGGTCACCAAATAGGAACTAGCCGGTCGAGGCAACACCGCACGGCGATCCTCGCGCTGCGAATGGCCCTCCGCCGCCGCCGGCGCTATAAGCCGCGAAGCACAAGGGCGGACCGATGCGACACGAACACAACGATCTGTTGACCTTGACCGGTCCCGGCCAGCGGACGGGGACGCTGTTCCGCCGCTATTGGCTTCCCATTCTCGTGGCGAGCGAATTGCCCGAGCCGGACTGCCCGCCCGTGCGCGTCAAAGTCATGTCGGAGCGTCTGCTCGCCTTTCGCGACAGCGAGGGGAAGCTCGGGCTGATCGACGAGTTCTGCGCCCACCGCGGCGTGTCGCTGTGGTTCGGCCGCAACGAGGAGTGCGGCCTCCGCTGTCCCTATCACGGCTGGAAGTACGACGTGACCGGGCAATGCGTCGATGTGCCCTCGGAGCCGGTCGAAAGCGGCTACGCCAGGAAGATGAAGCTGAAATCCTACCCGCTCGTCGAGGGCGGCGGCGTCCTGTGGACCTGCCTCGCCGCGCCGGACGAGCGGCCGCCCTTCCCGGGTTTCGAATGGCTGAAATTGCCGCCAGGCCACCTGCATGTCTCGAAGCGCCTGCAGGAGTGCAACTATCTCCAGGCGATGGAAGGCGGCCTCGATTCGAGCCACGTGTCGTGGCTGCACAGCGGCGAGTTGCACACCGATCCCCTTCATCGCGCCACCAAGGGCGCGGAGTACCAGAAGGATCGCGCGCCGCGATTCGAGATCGTCGAGTCGGATGGCGGCCTCCTGATCGGCGCGCGCCGCGTTGCCGAACCGGGCCAGACCTATTGGCGCGTCACGCAATGGATCATGCCCTGCTACCAGATGATCCCGCCCTACGGCGACAACGCCTTGAACGGCCATGCCTGGACGCCGATCGACGATGAGAGCTGCTGGTCGTGGACCTTCACCTGGCATCCGACGCGGCCGCTGTCGGCGACCGAACTCGGCGCCATGAAGGCCGGCCAGGGTATCCACGTCGAATACGAGCCGGGCTCGTTCCGGCCGCGCATCAACAAGGACAACGACTACATGATGGACCGCGCCGGGCAGAAGGCCGGCAAGACCTTCTCCGGCGTCTACGGCGTCGCGGCGCAGGACGCCTCCGTGCAGGAGAGCATGGGGCCGATCGTCGACCGCACGAAGGAAAACCTCGTCGCGACCGACAACGCCATCATCATGGCGCGCCAGCGTCTCGCCAAGGCCGCGGCAGCGCTGACCGACAGGGGCGTCGCGCCGCCGGCGCTCGATCCGCGCTGCCATGCGGTGCGCTCGGCCTCCTTCGTGCTGCCGGACGACGCCTTGTTCCACACGGCGCGCCCCGACGCCTTCGTCGCGACGCCCGGCGTGTCGCCGACGTCGATCTGAGGACCGCATGGCTTCGATCGCCGCCGCCGTCGCCACCGACATCCGCCGCACTGAGACGCGCGAATTCCCGCAGCCGGAGGTCGCGGCCGACGCCGGCCTGCTCAGAATCGAGATCACCGGCGTCTGCGGCAGCGACTGGCCCTATTACCTCAACTACCCCAAGAGCAAAGGCCCGCTGATCCTCGGCCACGAATCGGTCGGCCGCATCGACAGGCTCGGCGCGACGGCGGCGCGGCGCTTCGGCCTCAAGGAAGGCGACCGCGTCGCGCTCGAAGAGTACCTGCCTTGCGGTCACTGCCGCTTCTGCCGCCAGCAGGAGTTTCGCCTCTGCGCCGAGACCGACACGCTGAACCGCAAGGGAACGGTGCGCTACGGCTCGACGCCCGTGACGGTCGCGCCGGGGCTCTGGGGCGGCTTCGCACGCTACCAGTACCTGCACCCGAACTCGGTTTTCCACCGCGTCCACGACGCGATGCCCGCGGCGCTCGCGGCCATGTCGCTGCCGCTCGGCAACGGCGTCGAATGGGCCTACCTGCAAGGCGGTCTCAAGCTCGGCGAGACGGTTGTCATCCAGGGTCCCGGTCAGCAGGGTCTCGCCTGCGTCGTCGCGGCGCACGAGGCGGGCGCCGGCTGCGTCATCGTCACGGGGTTGGGGACGCCGACCGACCGGCGCCGCCTCGCCCTCGCCAAGCGCCTCGGCGCGCATCACACGATCGACGTGAGCGAGCACGACGCGCTCGAGACGATCGCCGACATCACCGGCGGCGAAATGGCCGATCTCGTGCTCGACTGCGCCTCCGGCGGCACGGAGACGGTCGTCACCGCGCTTTCGCTCGCGCGCAACGCCGGCCGCATCATCCTGGGCGGCCGCAAGTTCAAGGACGTGCCGAACTTTCCGAGCGACATGCTCATCGCGCGCTTCCTCAGCGTGAAGGGCATGCGCGGCCATTCCTGGCAGGCGGTCGAACTGGGATTGCAGATCGTCGCCGGCGGCAAATACCCGCTCCACGAGATGGCGACGCATGTCTTCGGCCTCGACGAGGTCGATCGCGCGCTGCGCACCGTCGGCGGCGAGGGCGAGCCAGACGCGATCCACTGCGCCGTCGATCCGTGGAAGTAATTACGGGTCCATCCGCGTGAGCGCCGTGTCCAGCGCCGCAAGATCGGGCGGCAGCGGGCTCTCGAACAACAGCTCTTCGCCGGTGATCGGGTGCGCGAAGCCGAGGCTCGCCGCGTGCAGCGCCTGGCGATGCAGCGCTTCGACGCGCCCGCGCGCGGAAGCCGGCAGCAACGCGGCCTTGGTCTGAAACCCCGTCGCGTAGAGCGGATCGCCGACGACGGGACAGCCCAGATGCGCCAGATGCACGCGGATCTGATGCGTGCGCCCGGTCTCAAGACGGCAGCGCACGCGCGCGACGATGGGCTTGCCGTCGCGTCGGAAGACGCGCTCGACGTCGTAATGCGTCAGGGCGAAGCGGCCGCGCTCCTCGCGAACGACCGCCTGCTTCTCGCGATGCCAGGGATGGCGGCCGATCGGCGCCTCGACCGTGCCCGCCGGGCGATCGGGCGCGCCCCAGACGAAGGCGACGTAGTCGCGCACGAGCGACAACGCGCGTCCGTGGTCGGCGAAGAGCGCGGCGAGACCCTGATGCGCCGCATCGGTCTTGGCGACGACCAGCAGCCCCGACGTATCCTTGTCGAGCCGGTGCACGATGCCCGGGCGCTTGACGCCGCCGACCCCCGACAGGCTGTCGCCGCAATGGGCGATCAGCGCGTTGACCAGCGTGCCGGTCTCGTGCCCCGCGGCGGGATGCACGACGAGGCCGGCCGGCTTGTCGACGATGACGAGATGCGCATCCTCGAACACGACACGCAGCGGGATCGCCTCGCCCGCCGGCGTCGCGGCGACCGGCTCCGGCAGATCGATGACGACCTCCTGCGCCGCACGGACCTTGGCCGCCGCATCGGTTGCGGGCGCGTCGTCGATCGTCACGGCGCCGGCCTCGACCAAGGCCTTGATCCGCGTGCGCGACAGGCCCGCCGCCACGCGCGCCAGAAAGCGGTCGAGCCGTTCGCCCGCGGCCGCCTCGTCGACGGCGAAGACATGCCGGCCCGCCGGCGCCGGCGTTTCGGCGGCGGCCTTGCGCGGGGCGGCGGGCGGCGCCTCTTCGATCTGCGCCGCAAGTCCGCGCGCCGCCTGCGAGCGGCGCTTGGCGTTCTGGTTCATGCGGCCTCGTAGCACGTTTCGTCTATCGCGTGCGACGGCGCGCCGCGCGTGCTACACGCGCCGGCGATGTCCAGCGCCGCTCCCACGCTTGCGATCGTCGGCGGCGGCCCGGCCGGGCTGATGGCGGCGGAGACCGCCGCGCAAGCCCGAGTCGCCGTGACGATCTACGATCGGATGCCCTCGCTCGGCCGCAAGGTCCTGCTGGCGGGGCGCGGCGGCCTCAATCTCACGCACAGCGAGCCCCTCGATCGCTTCCTCGCGCGCTACGGCGATGCGAGGGAGCGCCTGGCGCCGCTCATCGAAGCCTTTCCGCCGGCGGCGCTGCGCGCTTTCGCGCAGGATCTCGGCGAGGACGCCTTCGTCGGCTCGAGCGGCCGCGTCTTTCCGAAAAGCTTCAAGACCTCGCCGCTGCTGCGCGCCTGGCTGCGGCGGCTGGCGGCGCAAGGCGTCGTGACGCGCTTGCGCCATGCCTTCGCCGGTTGGGACGAGGACGGGGCGCTACGCTTCGCGACGCCCGACGGCGAGACGCGCGTGCGCGCCGACGCGACCGTGCTCGCGATGGGCGGCGCCTCCTGGCCGCGGCTCGGCTCCGATGGCGCATGGATCGACGCTCTCGCCAGCGCCGGCGTCGCCGTCGCGCCGCTGCGGCCGGCCAATTGCGGCTTCGACGCCGCCTGGTCGCCGCTGTTCCGCGACCGCTTCGCGGGGACGCCGCTGAAATCGATCCTCGTGCGCCATGGCGGCGCGGCGATCCGCGGCGAGTGCATGGCGACGCGACGCGGGCTGGAAGGCGGCGTCGTCTATGCACTCGCAGCGCGCCTGCGCGACGCCATCGAGCGCGACGGCGGGACCACGCTTCACATCGATCTTCGGCCAGACGTATCCCTCGAAACGCTCACGCAGCGCCTGTCGCGGCCGCGCGCCGGCCAATCCACCGCGACGTTCCTGCGCAAGGCGGCCGGCTTGGCTCCCATCGCCATCGGGCTCCTGCGCGAAGCCGGCGCGATCCCGCACGATCCCCCCGCCCTCGCCGCGCTCATCAAGACGACGCCGGTGCGCCTTATCGCGGCGCAACCGCTCGACCGCGCGATCTCGACCGCCGGCGGCGTCCGCTTCGGCGACCTCGACGAGGGCCTGATGCTCGAGCGCCGTCCCGGCGTCTTCGTCGCGGGCGAGATGCTCGACTGGGAAGCCCCGACCGGCGGCTATCTCCTGCAAGCCTGCTTCGCCACGGGGCGCGCCGCCGGCGCCGCCGCCGCGCGCTACGTCGGCGCGCGCGGCTAGCTGAACTTCAGCGCCTTTGTCGCGAGCGCGGCGCCCTCGACGAGCGAGCGCAGCTTGGCCCAGGCGATCTGCGGGTGCGAGCGGCCGCCGAACCCGCAATCGGCGCCCGCCATGACATTCTCCTTGCCGACGGCGGCGGCGTAGCGCTGGATGCGCTGCGACACGAGTTCGGGATGCTCGATCGTGTCGGTCGCGTGGGTGACCACTCCGGGGACCAGAGTCTTGCCGTCCGGCAGCCTGACGTTTCGCCAAACCGCGTGCTCGTGCTCATGCCGCGCGTTGGCGCCCTCGATGAGATAGGCCTGCGCCTTCACCTTGAGGAGAATATCGGCGATCTTTTCAAGTTCGAGGTCGTGTGCGTGCGGGCCGTGCCAACTGCCCCAGCACAAATGATAGCGCACGCGGTCCTCGGGGATGTTCGACAGCGCGTGGTTCAGCGCTTCGACGCGCATCTCGCAGCGCGCGCGGAAGGCGCCGAGCCCCATCGCCATGCCGATGCGATCCCACAGCGCCGGCAGCCACGCGTCGTCCACCTGCAGGAGCAGGCCCGCCGCGACGATCGCCTCGTACTCGACGCGCATCGCCTCGGCGATCGCATAGACGTAGTCCTCGTCGCTCTTGTAATAGCGGTTGCGGCGATAGACTTCGAGCGACGCCGGCGCGGTCGAGGTCAGGAACACATTGTCCTTGCCGGCGACCGCGAGCGTGACGTCGATCTCCGTCTTAAGAGCGGCTTGCCCGACGTATGTCACCGGGCCGACGCAGGCCTGCACCGGGCGCTTGCGCGCGATCTGCTTGCCAGGCATGAAGAACAACGATCCGCGCTCGTTGGCGTAGGCGTAGAAATCGGCGAAGTCCTCCCGGTCCTTGCCTTGCTCGACGAGCGGCTTGCCTTCCGGCTCTTCGATCGCCTCGAAGCCGCCGAATCGCGTCTGCATGTAGCGCAGCCAGTCGCCGCCCTTGGCGTATTCGCCCTCGTTGACGATATCGAGCCCGGTCTCGCGCTGGCGCGCGACGACTTCGGCCACCTCGTCTTTCAGCAGGGATTCGTCGCCGACCGCGACGCCGGCGTCGAACGCGAGGAAGGGGAGGCTGCCGACATGGGTGGTGAGGATCTTCGTGTCGCTGCGCCTCATGCGCGCCTCCCTTCGCGCCGCCTTTTGCGGCTCGCCGCCGTCCGCGTCGGCCGATGCGCGGCGTCATGACCGCGCGAGCCCGTCCCCGTCAAGACAAACCATCGGACGAGACTTGTGAATTGACCCCTCGGATCGCATTCCGTATAGCGTTGCCGCGAAAACAGTCTCGCTGTTCGGGCTTTTGCCGCCCGCGCGACTGTCGCACGTTTGGCGCGCAGCCTCTTCCGCGAGCGCCACGTCGCAGGATAGCGAAACGATCGGGCCGGGCCTCGCGCTTGGCGTCACCGGGTGACTTATGCGGCGCGCCATCGCCCTTCTTCTCGTCTTCGTCGTGTTGGTCGCCGTGATCGGCGGCCTCGGCTATTTCCAGTTCGTCTTCAAGCCGGACCTCATCAAGAACATCATCGCCAAGGCGCCGCCGCCGGTCCAGACGGTCGCCGTCAAGGAGGCGACGACGCAGCAATGGGCGCCGAGCGTGCGCGCCATCGGCAGCCTGCGCGCCGTGCAGGGCGTCGACCTCGCGCCGCAGATCGGCGGCGTCATCACCTCGCTCTACGTCGCTCGCGGGCAGGACGTCGAAAAAGGCGCCGTGATCGCCCAACTCGACGATTCCGTCGAGCAGGCCGATCTGCAATCGAACCAGGCATCCTTGAAGATCGCCGACATCACGCTCGAGCGGCAAAAGGGCTTGATCGCCGGCGGCAACACGTCGAAAGCCACGTTCGACCAGGCGCAAGCGACGCGCGACACCGCGATCGCCGCCGTCGCGCGCAGCAAAGCCGTGATCGCCCAGAAGAAGATCCTCGCGCCGTTTTCCGGTCGCATCGGCCTGCGCAAAGGCGACGTCGGCCAGTTCGTCGCGGCGGGAACGAGCATCGTCAACTTGCAGCAGCTCGATCCGATCTACGTGGACTTTCCCGTTCCCGAACAGAACCTCGCCGTCATCAAGATCGGCGCGCGCGTGAGCCTCTCCGTGGACGCCTATCCGGGCCGCGCGTTCGATGGGACCGTCCGCGCGATCGACGCGCGCGTGAGTTCGGAGACCCGCAGCGTTCTGGTGCGCGGCGAATTGGCGAACCCGGATAAAATCCTGCTGCCCGGCATGTTCGCCAACGTCTCGATCGCCGCCGGAGAGCCGCGCGCGCTGACCACGATCCCGCGCACCGCCGTCGCCTATTCGCTCTACGGGGACAATGTCTTCGTCGTGCGGCCGGACGCCCCGCCCGCAGGCTCCGCCCAGGCGGCGACCAGCGACCAGACGATGGTCGTCGACCGCCGCGTCGTGCAGGTCGGCGACTCGCGCGGCGACGACGTGGCGATCCTCGACGGCGTCTCGCCGGGCGACAAAGTGATTGTGGAAGGGCAGATCAAGCTGCAGCCGGGCATGCGCGTGAAGGTCGACAACGCGTCGGCCCTGCCGCCGCCGCCGTCGCCCCGATCCAAGGAATGACGGCGGCGGCATGAGATCCTTCACCGATCTCTTCATCCGCCGGCCGGTGCTGGCGACCGTCGTCAGTCTGCTGATCCTGCTCGTCGGCGTTCAGTGCGGTCTTCGTCTGCAAATCCGCCAGTATCCGGAACTGTCGCAAACGACGATCACCATCACGACGACCTATCCCGGCGCCAACGCCGATCTGATCAAGGGCTTCATCACGACGCCCATCGAGCAGGCGGTCGCCAGCGCGGAGGGCATCGAGACCATCGTTTCGAGCTCGCAGCAGAACACGTCGCTGATCACGCTGAACCTGCGGCTCAACGCCAATCCCGACCGCGCGACGACCGACGTGCTGTCGAAGATCAATCAGGTGAAAAGCGTTTTGCCGCGCGAGTCGAACGATCCCGTCGTCGTGAAGAAGACGGGGCAAGGCTTTGCGCTGATGTACCTGTCGTTCAATTCGGCGACGATGACGCCGGCGCAGATCAGCGATTACCTTACCCGCGTCGTGCAGCCCGGCCTGCAGACGATCGACGGCGTCGGCGATGCGCAAATTCTCGGCGGCCAGACCTTCGCGATGCGCGTTTGGCTCGACCCCGAACGCATGGCCTCGCGCAACGTCACGCCGAACGACGTGCGCAACGCGCTGATCGCCAACAACTTCACCTCCGCCGCGGGCCAGATCAAGGGCGACTGGGTGCAGACGAGCATCAACGCCGAGACGTCGCTCGACAGCGCGCAAGCCTTTGCGCGGCTCGTCGTCTCGGCGCGCGGCGATTCGCTGACGCGCATCGGCGACATCGCCAAGGTGGAGCTCGGACCCGACAGCGTCGACTCCTCCTCCGTGTTCGACGGGCTCAAGGCGGTGTTCATCGGCGTCTATGCGACGCCGACCGCCAACCCGCTCGACATGATCGACAACGTGCGCAAGGCCTACCCGGCGTTGAAGGCCAACCTGCCGCCGGGGCTCGAGAGCGCCGTCGCCTACGACGCCACCGATTTCATCCGCGCCTCGATCTGGGAAGTCGCCAAGACGCTGGGCGAGGCCGCGCTGATCGTCATCGTGGTCATCTTCCTCTTCCTCGGCGATCTGCGCTCGACGCTGATCCCGATCGTAACGATCCCGCTGTCGCTCATCGGCGTGATGATCATGCTGCTGGCGCTCGGCTATTCGATCAACCTGCTGACGCTGCTGGCGCTCGTTCTCGCGATCGGATTGGTCGTCGACGACGCGATCGTCGTCGTCGAGAACATCTACCGGCAAATCGAGGAGGGCCTCACGCCGTTCGAGGCTGCGCTGAAAGGCGCGCGCGAGATCGCGCTGCCGGTCATCGCGATGACGATCACGCTCGCCGCCGTCTACGCGCCGATCGGCTTCGTCACCGGCGTCACCGGCGCGCTGTTCCGCGAGTTCGCCTTCACGCTCGCGGGCTCGGTCTTCGTCTCCGGCGTCATTGCGCTGACGCTGTCGCCGATGATGTGCTCGAAGCTCCTCAAACCGCATCGCGGCGGCGAGAAGCGCGGCTTCGCGGGCTTCCTCGACCGCATGTTCGAGCGCATGCGCGGCCGCTACGAGCGGCGCCTGGATCGTACGCTCAACTTCCGCGTCATGACCGTGCTCGTTCTCCTCGGCGTGCTCGGCCTCACCGGCGTCATCTACGCCTCGACCCAGCGCGAACTCGCGCCCGAGGAAGATCAGGGCTTCATCATCTCGATTCTGAAGGCCCCGCAATACGCCAACCTCGATTACATGGAGCATACGACCGACGAGTTCGACAAGAAGCTGAAGTCCGTCCCCGAGCTTGACCACACGTTTGCGATCAACGGCGTCGCCGGTCCGCAGCAGTCGTTCGCCGGCCTCATCCTCAAGCCATGGGGCGAGCGCACGCGCACGCAAAGGCAGGTGCTCCAGTCGCTCCAGCCGCTGTTGCTGTCGCTGCCCGGCGTGCAGTCGTTCGCCATCCCGCCGCCCGCCTTGCCCGGTTCGTCCGGCGGCGCGCCCGTGCAGTTCGTCATCCGCACGACGGGCGACTACAAGCAGCTCGCGCAGGTGTTGCAGGACGTTCAGAACGATACGCGCGCCAGCGGCCTCTTCATCTTTCTCGACAGCGACCTCAAGTTCGATACGCCGCAGATCAACCTCAAGATCGACGCGGACAAGGCGAACAGCCTCGGCGTCAGCATGCAGGATGTCGGCTCGGCGCTGGCCACCCTGCTCGGCGGCAATTACGTCAAT
This sequence comes from Beijerinckiaceae bacterium, assembly GCA_965276595.1. GTDB lineage: Bacteria > Pseudomonadota > Alphaproteobacteria > Rhizobiales > Beijerinckiaceae > Terripilifer. The sequence goes on along the minus strand of CBDIBA010000011.1, from coordinate 731,153 downwards.
CGCTTCAGCCTCTACGGCCGCAGCTACACCGTCATTCCCCAGGCGCCGCGCGATTACCGCCTGACGCCCGACTGGCTGCTGCGCTACCAGCTGCGCACCAGCGCCGGCGGCCTTGTTCCGCTGTCGACGATCGCCGCCGTCTCGCAGACGATCCAGCCCAACGCGCTGACGAGCTTTCAGCAATTGAGCTCGGCGACGATCTCAGGCGTGCCCTTCCCCGGACGCACCATCGGCGAGGCCGTCGATTTCCTGAAGAACGAAGCGGCGAAGAAATTTCCCGAGAACTACACCTACGACTGGCAGGGAGACGCGCGGCAGTTCGTGCAGGAGAGCAACACGCTCGCCGCCACCTTCGTCTTCGCCCTGATCGTGATCTTCCTCGTGCTCGCGGCGCAATTCGAGAGCTTCCGCGACCCGCTCATCATCCTCATCGCGCTGCCGACCTCGATGTTCGGCGCGATGCTGCCGATGCTCGTCGGCTCGATGATGCCGCCGACCGCGGGCGGCCCCTTCGCCGGCCTGACGATGAACATCTACTCGCAGATCGGCCTCGTGACGCTGATCGGCCTCATCTCGAAGCACGGCATCCTCATGGTCGACTTCGCGAACAAGATGGCGGACAGCGACAATCTCTCGCCGCGTGAGGCGATCGAGCACGCGGCGGGCGTGCGTCTGCGTCCGATCCTCATGACAACCGCCGCGATGGTCGTCGGCATGGTCCCGCTCATCATCGCCGACGGCGCGGGCGCGCGCAGCCGGATCGCGATCGGCATGGTCATCGCCTTCGGCATGGCGATCGGCACGCTGTTCACGCTCTTCGTCACGCCGGCGATCTATACGCTATTGGCCCGCGACCGCCGCGTCCCGGCCGCGCTCGCGCAGCGCCGGCCCGGCGCGACGGTCGATCGCGCCGCCGAGTAGACGCGCGTTGCGCGCCGGCCGCGGCCTCTGCTAAGCCGCTGCGGCCTTGCTTGCCTGGACATCATGCAGATTAACGATCCCGTCGCCCGGCGGCGCACCTTCGCCATCATCTCGCATCCCGATGCGGGCAAGACGACCCTGACGGAGAAGCTGCTGCTGTTCGGCGGCGCCATCCAGCTCGCTGGCGAAGTGCGCGCCAAGGGGAACCGCCGCCAGACGCGTTCCGACTGGATGGGCATCGAGCGCGAGCGCGGCATCTCAGTCGTGACCTCGGTGATGACCTTCGAATACGGCGATTGCGTCTTCAACTTGCTGGACACGCCGGGCCACGAGGACTTCTCGGAGGACACCTACCGCACGCTGACCGCGGTCGATTCGGCCGTCATGGTGATCGACGCGGCGAAGGGGATCGAGGCGCGCACGCGCAAGCTCTTCGAGGTCTGCCGCCTGCGCGACATCCCCATCGTCACCTTCATCAACAAGCTCGATCGCGAGACGCGCGATCCCTTCGACCTGCTCGACGAAGTGGAGAAGACACTGGCGCTCGACACCGCGCCGCTGACTTGGCCGATCGGCCGAGGCCGCGACTTCGCGGGCGTCTACGACTTGCGGGCGAGCGCCATCCGCCGCCTCGAAGGCGGAGGCGTCGAGAAAGTGAACGGGCCGGACGATCCGCGCATCGCCGACCTTCTGCCCGACCACCAGCGCAACGCCTTCCGCGAAGAGCTTTCGCTCGCCGTCGAGGCTTGCAAGCCGTTCGAACGTGAGGCGTTCCTCGAAGGCCATCTGACGCCGGTCTATTTCGGCAGCGCGCTGCGCGCATTCGGCGTTCGAGATCTGATCGACGGGCTTTCCGAATTCGCGCCGCCCCCGCGCGGCCAGGATTCGAGCTCGCGCCTCGTCGATCCGCGCGAGCCGCGCATGACCGGCTTCGTTTTCAAGATTCAGGCGAACATGGACCCCAATCATCGCGACCGCATCGCCTTCATGCGCGTCTGCTCGGGCAAGCTCACGCGCGGCATGAAGGCGCGGTTGTCGCGCACCGGCAAGACGATGGCGCTCAATGCGCCGCAATTCTTCTTCGCGCAAGATCGCCAGATCGCCGACGAAGCCTTCGCGGGCGATGTCGTCGGGGTGCCCAACCATGGCGCGCTGCGCATCGGCGACACGCTGACGGAAGGCGAAGACCTGGTGTTTCGCGGCGTGCCGAGCTTCGCGCCCGAAATCCTGCGCGGCGTTCGCCTCGGCGACGCGATGAAAGCCAAGAAGCTGAAAGACGCCTTGCGGCAGCTTGCCGAGGAAGGCGTGGTGCAGGTGTTTTCGCCCAACGACGGCGCGCCGGCGATCGTCGGCGTCGTCGGCGCGCTACAGCTCGAAGTGCTCGTCGAGCGTCTCAAGGCGGAATACGGCTTGCCCGTCGGCTTCGAGCAGAGCCGCTTCGAGCTGGCCCGCTGGGTCTCGGCGGCCCACCCTGCCGACCTCGACACGTTCGTGCGCGCGTTCCCGTCCTCCGTCGCCGCCGATTTCGACGGCGCGCCGGTGTTCCTCGCCGCGTCCGCCTGGGCGCTGCGCTACGAGCAGGAGAAATGGCCGGCGATCGCCTTCGCCGATATCAAAGATTATCAGAAGGCCGCCTGAGAAAAACTAGGTCGGCGCGCGGCGTCGCTGGCGGAGCGTCTGCGCCAGACGCTTGAGATGCGGATTGGCGCGCGCCATCGCTTTCGCGCGCCTGCCGGCGACGCCCGGCGCGCCGCGCCAGGAGAGCGCCATCTCGACATCGACGAGCGGAACGCTCGCCGCGCCGAGACGACGCTTGTACGCGTAGTCGCCGATCGTGAAGTCGAACAGGCGGAACCCGTCGGCGTGCAGCGCCTTCATCGTGCGCTCGATCATCAGCCGGCCGGGCGAACAGTTGCGCCAGTCGCCGCCGGCTTGCGACAGCCGGACCATGGAATAATGCGCGCCGCGCGCGAGCCCGAGCAGACCGGCGACCATTTCGCCGCCGGCTTCGAGCGTCGTCAGCACGACCTCGCCTTCGGCAAGCCCCTGCGCGACGAGCCGGTCATAGAACGCCTCGTTCTGCGGCTCGTCGAGGATGTAGGGTAGGCCGAGCTCGTCGATGCGGGCGCGCTGCTGCGCCTTTAGCGCGGCGAATGTCCGGCGCGCGTCCTCGGCGTCCACGACACGCCGGAATGTTCCTCCGCGGCGCTCGAAGACGCGCCAGCTTCGTTCGAGCTCCTTGCGGAACGTCCGCTCGAGACCCCAATGCCAAGCGTCCCAGGCGCCGTGAATGGGCAGAAGGTTGCCGCCGAGACGGCACGCGCTGGCGCCAGGCAAGCGGGCGAGCGGGTTGGGCGTCTCGCCGACCATCGGCGGCATTTTATCAAGGCGCAAGACGTCGGCCTGCGGCAGCGCGGCGCGCAGGGCTCTGAACAGCGCCGCCGGGTCGATGCTCGCCTGCGCGCGCAGAATGGGCGCGTTGTAATCTGTCAGCCCCGCGTCGACGAACTCGATCGCGCGCAGACGACCCATTCGGCGGCGCACGAGAGGAAGCCCCATGAGATCGCGGCCGCTGGCGCGATCGACGAGGGTCGCGAACAACGGCTCGGCGTCGCCGCGGCCGACGTGTTCATACCAGGACGACAGCCACGTCTCGCTCTGAAAGGCCAGCGAAGACCCCGCCTCGCGCAGGGCGCGCCAGCGCGGCGCCGCGTCCTCGTAGCGTGCGGCGATTTCGATGCGGTAGGCGTCCCGACCGGACGCCGCTCGTGAAACCGTCGCGCCGCCAAGCGTGAGCGAAGTCGCCATCGCCGCCTCCCTACGCCGCCTCGATGTCCGCCACGCAACCGGGCCGCGTCGGATCGAGCCGGAACTCGGGCCGCCGGCGGGCGCGGTTTTCACGCCGCACCCAGCGCGTTTCGCGCAGCGCGCGTTGCAGGATCGCCTTCGACCAATAAGCGGGCCCGGAGATCGCGTGGCCGCGCGGCGTGACCCCGAGCTTGGAGCGCAGAATGCCGTTCGCGACCGTCACCATGTGGGTGCGGCGGATGTCTTCGGTGAAATATTCCATCGTCATCGACACGTTGAGGCAATCGTGGTTGTCGACGCGATGCGGGGCGTTCAGCGGCCAGTGCAGCATGTCGCCCGGCTCGATGTCGAAGACGCTCGCGTGCTGATCGTACCAGTCGTAGAACGGCATGTTCACTTCGACGCCCGACAGCGCGATGCGCTCAATCTGCTCGGGCGTCTGGAACGGCGCGGCGTTCGGATAGACGTAGACGCGCTTCACGCCGCGGATCTGCCATAGCGATTGGCCGGGCAGATCGGCGTGGTAGAGCGTGCGCGAGAGCGGCGAGGAGATCAGGAGCCCGAGCTTGCGTGTGAAGGTGCGGAAGACCGGCATGTGGTCTTCAAGCTCGTCGAAGATCCCGTCCATGATGTCGCCGTAGCGCGGATCGACGGCGGGCAAGTTGCGCATGTTGATCCAGACGCGGCCGCGCGCGATCGAGTCGATGATGTCCTTGCCGGAGAGGCCGACGATCTCGCCCTCGCGCCAACTGCCGCTCGCGCCGTGCGCGCCCCATTGCACGAGGTTGTAGTGCTCGCGCGGATAATGCTCGACGAGCGCAGCGAGCGCATCGTTCGAGAACAGCGGATGCTCATGCAGGCGGTGACGCAGGCGCATCGGCTCGTGGCCCCAGCGCTCGGCGTCCTTCTGGGTCCAGCCGGTGAAAACAGGATCGAGCCGCATCGTCATCTCCCTAATACGCGTTCCGGTAGGCTTTGCCGGAGAACACGGTCAAAAACAGAATCCGGATGTCGAGCGCGAGCGACCAATTGTCGATATAATGAAGGTCGTGCTCGATGCGGCCTCTGATCCTGTCCTGCGTCGCCGTCTCGCCGCGGAAGCCGTTCACCTGCGCCCAGCCGGTGATGCCCGGCCGCACGTTGTGGCGGCGCGCATAAAGCGCGATATCGCGTTCGAACCGCTGGTCGTGCGCCAGCGCGTGCGGACGCGGGCCGACGAGCGACATGTCGCCGCGCAGCACATTGAGGAGCTGCGGCAGTTCGTCGAAATTCCAGCGGCGGATGAAACGGCCGACGCGCGTGACGCGAATGTCGCCGGCGGTGGCCTGCCGCACGCTCCGCCCATCCTCCAGGCTCGTCATCGAGCGGAACTTGAAGATGCGGAACGGCTCCTGATTGAACCCGTAACGGCGTTGCAGAAAGAAGACTGGGCCCGGCGAGTCGAGCTTGATCAGCGCCGCCAGCGCCAGGAACAGCGGCGACAACGCCAGGAGCGCGAGCGAGGCGAGCGAAACGTCAATCGCGCGTTTCATCGCGATGTCGATGGCGCTTAGCGGCTTGCGCGCCAGATTGAGGCTGGCGATCGGGCCGGACCGTTCGAGCCGCGCCTTCGCGAAGCGGTCGAGAACGCGCTCGGGGCCGAGATGCAGGGAAGCGGGAACGCGCAGGAAAGCGTTAACCGTGGCGTCGATGATGGCGGTGCGCGACCACGGCACGAGGACGTAAACGTCGTCGGGACGAAGCATGCGCGCCGAGGCGGCGGCGAGCGCCAGATCGTCCTCGAGCGTCTCCTCGCCGCGCAGCACGGCGGCCGCCACGATCCGCATCCCCTGCTTCCAGGGCTCGTAATGACCGCTGAACCGACGCATTTCGAGTTCGTCGCCGACCAGGAACACCCGCCGCGCCGCCGCCCCGCCGATCCGCGCGCGATGCAGCGCGACGCGCGCGAGCGCGATGCGGGCGCCGCAAAGGCACGGCCACCCCGCGACGTAGAGCAGGATCACGGCGCCGCGCGAGAAATCCGCGCTCATCTTGGTGACGAAAGCCAGGATCACCATGGAAAGGAAAGCCAGGTTCCACAGCGCGAAGGCGCGGCTCAACTGGCCTTTGAGGACCAGGAGATTGCCGAACGCATAGTCTTTGCGAAGCAGACCCGGCGGCACGAACAGCGCCACGATGACGACGCCGAGCGTGATGTGGTTCTCCAGCATGCCCGCCGCGTCATAGAACATCGCGTGGTACAGCGTGCCGCCGATGACCGAAGCCATCAGAATGGCGCCGGCGTCGCTCAGCGCCGCGATCGTCGAGAACAGGCCGCGGATCAGCCCCGCATCCGCCGCAGGCATGACGCCGGCCCAACCGGCGCCGCTTCCCGCGCCCCACCTCGCACGTGCGCCAGTAGCGCGCGCTCCGACCAAAAGGCCTCTCTCGAAGGACATCGGCGCCTCATTTTGAAACATCGGGCGCCGGTCCGAAACAATCTGGCCTCTCAAGCCGGCGTCCGGGGTCCGTGGGGCAACCCCCGTGCCGACGCCGCCGCGCGGCGCGTCCGACGATCCCGGGCGAGGCGGGCGACCGGTGAACGTTTGGTAACGATTTATGCCTAACAGTCTATTTTCAGTCCTCCGGCGCTCATGACGCAACGCCCGTTGAACCCAGCGAGTCCCTCCTTGCGGCGTGATGATCAGGCCGACGAGACGCCTGTCTCGCAAACCCGGACGGAGGCCGACGCGTCGCCGTCGATGGACCTGCGCGACTTCGTCGAGGCGCTGCGCAGACGCTGGAAAATCGTCGCGTTGTCGACCGCGGTCGCGACCGGGCTCGGCCTCGCCTATCTCGCCGTCACGCCGACGAGCTACACGGCGACCGTGTCGATCCTGATCGACGCCCGGCCTCGCGCGCCGCTCGGCTCCGACCCTTCGAACAACGCCAACGCGACGGCTGACGCTGTTCTCGTCGAGAGCCAGGTGAAGCTGTTCACGTCGGACACGGTGCTGCGGCGGGTTGTGGCGCGCGAAGGTCTTGCCGACGATCCGGGATACGGGGGCGGCCCGCCCGGGTTGCGGGCGCGGCTGCTGGGGCTTCTCCATCTCGGCGGATCGGCGACCGGCGTTGACGATCGGGCGACCCGCGCGGTGCAGGCGCTCGCGCGCTCCGTCGCCGTGAAACGATCCGAGCGCACCTATGTCATCGACGTCGATGTTTCGGCCGGCGATGCCGCCAAAGCCGCGCGGCTCGCCAATTCCGTCGCCGACGCCTATCTCGCCGACCAGGTCGACGCGCGCGCGACGATCGTGCGCAACGACGCGAAATGGCTCGGCCAGCGCATTGCCGACCTGCAGGCGCGTCTGCAGGAGACCGAGAACCGTGTGCAGGCCTACCGCGCGGAGCACGGGATTACGGACGCGAACGGCAAGAGCGTCGGCGATCAGGAACTCGCCGACCTTGCGACGGAACTGGGCAAGGCGCGCGCCCGCACGATCGACGCCAAGACGAAGTACGACCGCCTGCGCGAACTCGCCAAGACCGGCCGCATCAAGGATTTCCCGGCGAGCGCCGCGCAATCGACGGTGCTCGACAAGCTGCGCGGCCAATACGCCGACCTGACCCGCCAAGACGCCAACCTGCGCGCCACGCTGGGCGACCGCCACCCTGCTTTGATCGAAGTGCAGAATCAATTGCGCGACACCCAGCGCTCGATCGGCGAAGAGCTGAAGCGCATCGCCGATTCCGCCGGCGTCGAATACCAGGTCGCGCGCGCCGCCGAGACGGAGACGGGCGCCCGCGTCGAGCAGGCGCGCCGCGCGACCGACACCCGCAACCAGACGAGCGTCGAACTGCGCGAACTCGAACGCGACGTGGACGCGAGCCGCACGGTCTACGAGAAGTTTCTGCGGGCGCGCGAACAGATGGACGAGGAGAGCGGCGACAGCGTCGGCGCGCGCGTCATCGCGCCCGCGATCGCGCCGGCGACGCCCTCCGCGCCGAAGACGACGGCGGTGCTTTTCGCGTCGATCGCGGCGGGCCTGTTCGGCGGCCTCGGCATCGCGCTGTTCAGCGACTACATGGGCCAGGCGAGACCGTTGCGCGGGCCGCCCTCGGACGTGGCCGAGAAGGAAGACGGCGAAACCGGCGCGACGCCGGTTCTGATCGTCGCCCCTGTGATCGCGGCCCGTCGAAGCAAGATCGCCTCCTTACGGGATTGGATGATGCGCACGCGCGCCGACGAGGCGGCCGCCGACGCCCCTCCATCGACGCTCGCCGAGGTCGAAGCGCGTCCCAAATCCGATTTTAGCCAGGCCATCGGCCGCCTCTTCGAGGCGCTGAGCGGCCCCGGCGCCGACTTGCGCCGCCCGCGCCGCCGCAGCAGGGTCATCCTCGTGACCTCGATGATCGAAGCCGCCGGCAAGACGACGATCGCCGTCAATCTGGCCCGCTATGCCGCGAAAGGCGGCCGACGGACCCTGCTGATCGACGCCAACGCCGAGCATCCGGCGCTCGCCGGCGTGCTCCCCAATGGCGCGCCGGCCGGGCTCATCGCGCTAAACGGCCAACGCCGGCCGGTTTATCGCATCGCGCCGTCTCTGTGGGTCGCGCCGATCCTCGCGGCGGAAGCCCGCATCGTGGCGCGCCTCGATCGCCGGCCGACGACCGAGCGGATCGATGGGATTCACGGCGAGTTCGACGTCGTCGTCATCGATGGCCCGGTCATGGAAACGAACGGGGAGGCGCGGGAGATGGCGAGCGCCGTCGACCGCGTCGTCGTAGCGGCGCGGTCCGACGAGCCGCTGCCGCAACTGGAAGACGTCGCGATGCTGCTCGACATCGCCGAAAGCAAGGTCGCGGGCGCGGTCGTTTCGGAGACGCCGGCGAGGCGCGCCGCATGAGAGGCCAGGCGCGCGTCCTGGTCGACCACACGCACTGCGGCCGTCACGTGACCGGGCTCGAGCGCATCACGCTCGACCTGTTCTCGCGTCAGGCGCTGGCGCCGATCGATGTCGACATCGTGGAGGCGAGCGGCGTCGCGGACATGATCGTCAAGCAGACCTTCGTTCTGCCCGCCACCCTGCTGAGCAACCCGCGCGCCGTTCTGCTTTGCCCGGGCTTTCCGCCGTCGCTCCTCGCCAGCGTCTTCGCAGACCGTTGCCTGCCCTACATCCACGATCTTTTTTTGATCTCGCGTCCCGCCGATCTCAACGCACGCGCGCGGCTTTACATGGCGCCGGCGTTCCGCGCAGCGGTACGGCGCCTGCCGCGCTTCCTGGTCAATTCCGAGACCACGCGCGACGAACTGCGCCTGCACTGCCGAGCCGACGCGAAAATCCAACTCTACCGACCGGCCGTCCGGAACGTCTTCGGCCTCAACGATGCGGGCCGCGCCGAACGCGAGACCTCGGAGTCGCTGAAATTGATCGCGCTCGGCACCATCGAGCCGCGCAAGAACCTGCTCGCCGCCGCGGATATCGTCTCAGCGTTGCGCGCGCGCGGCCAGAGGGACGCGCGGCTCGAAATCGTCGGGCGCCTCGGCTGGGGCGAGGATGCGGCCAAACTCGCCGCCACGCCGGGGGTTACGCTGCACGGCTATTTGCCGACCGACCGCACGCGCGAACTGTTGGATGCGGCCGATGCGCTGATCTCGACCGCCCACGACGAAGGCCTCGGCCTGCCGCTGCTCGAAGCGCAATACGGCGGCCTGCCGGCGATCGCGCCGGACCAGCCGGTGTTCCGCGAGGTCTTGGGCGATTCCGGCCTCCTGATCGACCCCGCCGACGCCATCTCCACCGCCGATCGCATCGCAAGCCTCCTCGCCGTTCCGGGCTGGCGCGCCGCCTCGGTCGCCGCCGCGCGCGACAACCTGGCCCGCTGGACGGCGCTGGCCGACCGCGATCATGTCGAGGTTCTGCGCCTCATCGCGCGCGTGGCGGGCGCGGGAGGCCTGCCATGCTGATCCGCCAGACGCTGCTCTATATGCCCGCGCAACTGCTCGGGCCGCTCTTCCAATTCATCGCCGCCGTCGCCTGGACGCACTGGCTGACGGCGGACGCCTATGGCGTTCTGACCTATATCCTCGCCTCGCAGGAACTCGTTTATGTCGGCTGCCTCTCATGGTGGTCGCAATACACGCTGCGCTATGCGGGCGCCTTCGTGGACGAGGCCGCGAGGCGGCGCTTTCAGGCGAGCGAAACCGCCATCATCCTGGCGGGGCTTCCGCTCCAGGCGGCTCTGACGATCGCCCTGCTCGCCGCGCTGCATGTCCCCTTGACGCCGACGATGCTCGCGGCGGCGATCCTGTGCTGCGTTCCGCGCGTGCTCGCGAGCCATCTTTGCGAACGCGCGCGCGGTTTGGGTCGCATCGCCGTCTACACGGTCGGACAGAGCTTCGGCCCGGTCGCCGGATTTCTGGTCGCGCTGGCGCTCGTCAAATTCGTCGAGGCGACGCCGGAGGCGGCGCTGTTCGGCTTCGCCGCCGCGCAGACGATCGGCGTCGTCTGGATTTGGCGCAATCTCCGGCTTGGGGCGCGCGTCGCGCGGCCGGATCCGCAGATCGTCAAAAGCGCGCTGCGATTCGGAACGCCGCTCCTGCTCGGCGGCGCGATCGCCTGGGTCAGCGTTAACGGCATCCGCCTCGTCGTCGAACACGTGCAAGGCGCCGAGGCGGTGGGCCTCGTCTCCGTCGGCTGGGGGCTCGGCCAGCGTCTGTCGTCGGTGGTCGCCATGCTGGTGACGGCCGCGGCTTTCCCGCTCGCCGTCAAACACCTCGTCAACGGGTCGCGGGAAGGCGCTTTGCGCCAGCTCGCCATGGGCGGCGCGATTCTCTTCGCGCTCGTCGCGCCGGCGGCGGCCGGCGTCATGCTGATCGCGCGGCCGATGGTCGAACTCATGATCGCCACGCCGTTTCAGGCCATGACGACGGTCATCCTTCCGCTGGCGGCGCTCGCCGGCGCCGTCCGCAACTTGCGCATCCATTTCAGCGACCAGGTCTTCATCCTGTTCGAGCGCACCGATCTGACGCTCATCATCAATCTCGTCGAAGCGATCGGCACGGTGCTGTTCTGCGCCATCGGAGAGCTGCGCTACGGGCTGCCCGGCGCAGCGGCGGGCTGCCTTCTCGGCTCGACGATCGGCGCGGCGTTCGGCTTTGCGTTCGGCGTGGCGCGGTTCGGTCTCGTGATTCCTTGGGACCACGTGGCGCGCATCGCCGCGGCGACGGCCGTGATGAGCGCCGTGCTCATGACGCCCATTCTGGCGAATTTCGCGGGGCCGCCGCTGACACGGCTCGTGGTCGAAGGCGCGGTCGGCGCGGCCGTGTATGCGCTGGCGCTGGCCGCGCTTTATCCCGCCGCCGCGCTCGACCTGATGTCGCGGGCGCGCGCGCTCCTGCCCGCGGCGCACTGATCCGACCGGCGAAGTCCCGGCTGTTCCATTCTGACACGGATCGGCTGGCCGCCGCTTTGCAGCCTCCTCGCCATGAGCGCGTCTCACGGCGGAGGATGGTTCGAAATGGGGAACGCGGCGGCGGCGCCCGGCGCCTTGATCTCGATCGACGGTCAGGACATCAACGTTGCGACAACCAGCGCTCTGGTAGACCAGGCCATCGCGCGTCTGCGCAGCGGCCTGGGCTTCACCGTGTTCACCTTCAACCTCGATCATGTGGTCAAGCGTCGCCAAAACGCGGCGTTCAGCAGCGCCTACAAGCGCGCGACCTTCGTCACAGCGGACGGCGCGCCGATCGTGTGGCTCGCCGGGCGGCAAGGCGCGCGGATCGAGCGCGTCACCGGCGCCGATCTCGTTCTGCCGATGTGCGAGGCCGCCGCGAGGACAGGCGTTCCCGTGGCGTTCTTCGGGTCGAGCGGCGCATCGCTCGACACGGCCGCCAGCCAACTTCGCCGGCTGTTTCCGCGGCTCATCGTCCGCTTCCTTGAAGCGCCGCCGCTCGGCTTCGATCCGACGTCGCCCGAGGCGGACGCCGCCGCCGCGCGGCTTGCAGCTTCGGGCGCGACGCTGTGCTTCGTCTGCCTCGGCGCGCCGAAGCAGGAGCTTTTCGCCGATCGCATGACGACGCGCCATCCGAGCATCGGATTTCTGGGCGTAGGCGCCGCCGTCGACTTCCTCGCCGGCGAGCAGCGGCGCGCGCCGGCGTTCTTCCGGAGCCACGGCCTCGAATGGGCGTGGCGGCTCCTCAGCGACCCGCGCCGGCTGACGCTGCGCTATGCGCGCTGCGCAGCGGCCTTTGGCCGACTGGCGCTGGCGGCGCGAGCCCGAAGCGCCGGCGTCGCCGCGCGTTGAGGCCGGCGATGAACGCGCCACACCGCATTCTGCTGATGCACCCGATGGACCCGCGCGGCGGCAAGCTCGGCGGCATCGAGACGCATGTGCGGCTGATCCTCAGTCGCCATCCCGCGGATTTTTCCGTGCTCTTCTTCGGCGTCGACGAAATCGGCGATTGCAAGCTTGGCGAGGTTCGCCGCCTCGACGTCGACGGCCGCGCGATCGACTTCCTCCCGGTCGTGCGCGTCGGCTCGGATCGGATCAATGTCGCGGCGCGCAAGCTGACCGGCTCGACGACGTTCCGTTTCGCGCTCGGCGCCCTTCGCTTCCTGCCGAAGCTGCGCGCGCTCACCCGTGGCGCGCCGATCTCGGCCGACCTCCAGCGCTTCGAATTCGCGATGCTGCCGAAGCTGATCGGGCTCAAGACAATCCAGATGGTGCATGGCGAAGGGTCGAAAGACCAGAAGATGGACAGCCTCATCAAGAAGCTGTGGTTCGTGCATCGGCTGAACGAGACGATCGCGCTGTCACTTGCCGACCGGATCCTCTGCGTCAACCCGAACATCGTCACGCGGCTGAAGCGGATCCTGCCGCGCGCGGCGCGCAGGGCCGAAGTGATGACCGTCTCCGTCGACACGCGGCGCTTTGCGGCGACGCCCTTCGAGACGCGCGACGGCGTGTTCCGCGTCGTCTTCGCCGGCCGCCTCGACGAGTTCAAGGACCCGCCGCTGATGTTCCGCACGCTCGCCGCGCTTCATGCGCGGCTCGGCGGGAAACTGGAGTTCCATTACGTCGGATCGTCCGATCCCGCGCGCTACCCCGCCTTCGCCGCGATCGAAACCTTTACGATCCGTCACGGGGTTCGATCCGCGGCCGGCGTCGCTTCGATCATGGCGGCCTGCCACGCGGGCGTCCTGACATCGTATTTCGAGGGCATGCCCTGCTATCTCCTCGAGACCCTCTCGATCGGCCGTCCCGTCTGCGCGATCCGGCTGCCGCAATACGACCCGCTCGTCGTCGACGGCGTCAGCGGCGCGCTCGTCGAGCGCAGCGATCCGGTCGAGGTCTGCCTTGCCGCACTGGTCGACGCCTTCGTGCGGGTGCGCGACGACATTTTTGGCGGCCGCGTCGATCCGGCCCGCGTGCATGCGCGCGTCGAGCCCTATTCCGTCGAGGCGCAGATGTCGCGGCTCTTCGCGCATCATCGCGCGCTGCAGGGCTCGGAGGCGCGCCCGGCGCTCGCAGGCGCCCGCGCCGCCTGAACTGCGCGAATCTCAGATCGCCGCGCCGAGCAACCGGATCGCCAGCGCCCGCGCGCCGCCGGGGACGGCCGCCCGGCGGCTCACGTCCTCGAACAGGCTCGCATAGGAGGCGACCGAAGCCTCCTGGGAAAAGGCGCTCGCGCGGCGCACGCGCGGAGCGGGATCGCCGGGATCGGCCAGCGCCGCGTCGATCGCGGCCGCGAGCGCCGCGTCGTCCGCCACGGGCACGAGGCGGCCCAGGCCGGACTCGCCGAGGATCTCGCGCGGGCCGCCGCAATCGGTCGCGACCACCGGCAGACCGTGCGCCAGCGCTTCGACGATGACCATGCCGAACGACTCGGAATAGGAATTGACCGCCAGGCACGAAGCGCGATCGAAATAGCTCCAGGGCTCGGTCACGTAGCCGGGCATCTCGAGGCGATCGGCGACGCCGAGACGAACGGCCTCGGCTTCGATCGCGGCGCGCTCTTCGCCGTCGCCGATGATCGTCAGTCGCGCGTCGGGGCGCGGGAGGCGCGCAAAGGCGCGAACGAGGCCGAGAAAATTCTTGTCGGGCGACAGGCGCCCGCAGGCGAGCACCATCTTGTCGCGCCGCTGAAGCGCTTCGCGCGTCGGCCTTTCCGGCGTTTCGCCCCAGAACACCGGGTTTTGAATGTAGTGGGTCCGGCGCGGGTTGGCGCGCCATCGGCGCACGAGGTTCTCGCGCAGCGCCGCCGAGACGGCGACCGTGCCCGCCGTCAGGCGGCTCAGCGCCGGCGTCAGAACGAACGACAAGCGGCTGAGCGGCCGCGGCTCGCTGCGGAAGAAGCCGTGGTAGCTCAGCACCGCGCGGCGGCGGCGGCCGGCGAGCAAGGCGGCGGCCGCATGCTTCAGGTTGCTCGCGCCGAGCGCCGACATCGAGACATCGGGCTTCTCCTTGGCGAGAAGACGCGCCAGCCTCAGCACGCCAAGCGAATGACCGCTGCCGAGTTGGACGCGACGCACCTTGGCGTCGAGATAGCGGCTGTTGTGGCGCGACTCGTAGTCGGAGACGAAGGTCACGCGATCGCCGCGCCGCGCCAGCCCGCTGGCGAGCAGCGCCATGGCGCGCTCGGCGCCGCCGCCCGCGAGCGCATGCGTGTAGAGGAGGATTTTCTTCGCCTGCTTCGGCGCGCCGACCGGCGTGGATGGCGACCGCCGCGACGCCTCCATGACGTCGGCGATCAGGGCCTCGTATTCGTCGAGCCCGCGATCGAGCGAGAAGGCGCGCGCTCGCTCGACGCGCGGCGCGGGATCGCCAGGCGACGCCAAGGCGCGCGACAGCGCGGCGGCGAGCGCGTCCTCGTCGCCGCGCGCCACGAGCGCGCCGAAGCGGCCGTCCGCCAAGATTTCCCGCGGCCCCTCGCAATCGGTCGCGACGACCGCGAGCCCATTGCCCAGCGCCTCGACGACGACGAGACCGAACGGCTCGCTGTCGGACGCCAGCGCGAAACACGCGGCTTGGCGATAGTCATCCCAGGGCTCGCGCACGTAGCCCGCGAGCGTCACACGCTCGCCCAGGCCGAGCCGGGCGATGTCCGCCTCGATCGCCGCGCGCTCCGCGCCTTCGCCCAGAATGACGAGGCGCGCGCTCGCGGGCTCGACTTTGGCGAAGGCGCGCACCAGGCGCCGAAAGCCCTTGTAGTCGACGAGCCGGCCGGCGGCGAGAACGACCGGACCGCGCGCCAGCAACTCCGCTTCCGAGGCGGCGGCCGCGCGTGGGCCGGGATCGACCGGATTATAGATGCGCCGCGTCTTGCGCGCATCGCCATGCCATCGTTCGATCACGTAGCGTTGCACGCCTTCGGAGACGCAGACCGACGCCGCCGTCGCCCGCGTGATCGCCGCCGTCGCGATGTAGCCCAGGCGCGAGAGAAACTGCGGCTCGGTCTCGGAATAGCCATGGAAGGACAGGACCGCCCGCGGCAGAGCGCCCGCCAGGCACGCCGCGGCGAAATGCTTGATGTTCGACACGCTGAGCGCCGACATCGACACATCCGGCCGCTCGCGCGCCAACAGGCGGGCGAGGCGGACGACGTTGACGACGTGACGTCCGCCCAGCGTCACGCGCCGGACGGAAGGGTCGACATAACTTTCGTTTTGCTCGGCGGCGAAGTCGGTGATCAGCGTCACGTCATGCCCGCGCCGCGCGAGGCCGCTGGCCAGCAACGCCCACACGCGCTCGGCGCCGCCGCCCGTCATGCCATGCGTGTAGAGGAAGACCTTGCCGCGCTCCATGCCGCCGCCGGGTGAGGATAAATTTACCGTTCGATCCTACAGCATGGCCCGGTCTCCCGCACGAACACTCGGCCGTTAGGGTGAATGCAAAGAGCCGGAAAGCGGGCGCGATGCGGATCGAAATTGCGGTTCCGCCACGCCGGATGCGCGCCGGGATCGTCGCGCTGGCGCGACGGCTGCAACGCGACGGCCACGCGACGCGCGTTGCGCTCGTCGACGACGCCGAACCCGCCATTCCCGGCCTCGACCTGCTCCTCTTGCTCGAACGCCTGCTGTACGGGCCGCCGCGCCGGGATGGTCTCGCGCCGGCCGGCCGCTCGGAGGCGATGTTCGAAGGCGGAGCCGACCTCGTCATCGATCTGACCGCCGGTGGCCGGGCGGCCGGCGCGCCCACGCTCGCCCCCACCTTCGACGCCGTTCGCGGCGAAACCGCCGCGCTCAGCGCCTTGCTCGAAGGTCGCGCGCCAATTGTCGCCATCGTCTTTCGCGCGGGCGACACGCCGCCGCGGGAAGCCGCGCGAGGCTTGCCCGCGCTCGAAGCGCCGCATCGCTTGCGCGAGTCGCGCAACCGGCTCGAAGCGCGCGTCAACGACCTTCTGGCGCAGGCGGTCGGCCGCATCGCAGCGGGCGCGCCGCTCGGCCCCGCGCCGCGGGCCGCGGCGCCGGCCGCCGGCTCCGTCGCGCGATTCGCCCTGGCGCAGATCGCCGCCAGCCTGTCGCGCAAGCTGCAGCGGCTGAGCGAGGGCGGCGAGGCCTGGCGCGTCGCCTGGCGGCGGGCGAACGGCGACGAAGTGCGCCGCACGCTCGCGTGGCCGGACGCGCCCTACGCGCTGCTGCCCGATGACGGCGCGCGGTATTACGCCGACCCCTTCGTGTTCGTCCGCGACGGCGAGACCTTCGTCTTCGTCGAGGAATGCCCCTACGCCACGGGACGCGGCCTGATCAGCGTCTTCACGATCGCCGCGGACGGCGCCGTCGGCGCGCCGCGGCCCGTGCTCGAGGCGCCGTTTCACCTCTCCTACCCGTTCGTCTTCGAACACGCGGGCGCGATCTACATGGCGCCGGAATCGGCCGCCGTAAACCGCCTGCAGCTTTACCGCGCCGAGCGGTTTCCGGACGTCTGGGTTCCCGAGGGCGCGCTCCTCGACGGCGTCGCGGCGGCCGACGCCACGCTGGTTCATCACGGCGGCCGATGGCGGCTGTTCGCGACGGTCGCAAACGACGGCCAGTCGGACTGGGACAGCCTCGCGATCTTCTGCGCCGACCGGCTCGACGGTCCGTGGCGCTCCCATCCCGCCAATCCCGCGTTGATCGATGCGCGCCAGGCGCGTTCCGCCGGTCGCTTCTTCGAGCGCGACGGGCGTCTCTATCGTCCGGCGCAGGATTGCGCCGGCGGCTACGGGGCGGCGCTCGCTCTCTGCGGCGTGGACCGGCTGGACGACGACGGCTTCGCGCAGACGATCGAGGCGCGGCTCGCCCCGCCGGGAAGAGCTTGGCGCGGCGTTCATACGCTGAACGACGCCGGCGGCCTCGAGGTCATCGACCTTCTCGGACCCCGCCGCGCCGGCGCCACGACCGTCGCGCCGGCCGCAACCCGCGGTTGAACGCGCGATTTGCGCGCGGCGATCCGCCCCTTGACCGCGTCCGGCGCAGGCCGCATCGTCGCCGGCGTTAACGTTTTGCGGGGCGCTCATGCTGAGAAAAAGGTTTCGTGCGGCGGCCATCCTGGCGGCCCTGGCGATTCAGGCGGTTACGGGGCTCAACGCGGCTTCCGCGCGCCCGCTGACGCCGGCCGAACAGCGCTACGCCCGCTGGCGCGCCACCGTCCCCGATTGCGCCGACCCGAGCGTCGTCGCGAAAATTTCATCGCGCTTCGCCGACCGCGAAAGCGAATATTGGCAGTCCGGCCTCAGCATCCTGGGCTTCGACATGGTCCGCGAGGTCGGCTTCCGCAGCAACGGCGTCGACTACATCCCGCGCCGCTACTGCGAAGCGAAAGCGGTCCTGAACGACAACAAGCCGCGCACGATCTACTATTCCATGGGCGAGGATACCGGCTGGACCGGCGCCACGACCGCGGAAGGCGTCGCGCAGGCGCTGACGCTCGGCCTGTTCGTGAGCTCCGACAACCCGAGCGCCGGCACGAATTGGGGCGTCGACTGGTGCATCGTCGGCCTCGACCGCAACGACGCCTACGGCCTGAAATGCCGGGCGGCGCGGCCCTGAAACCGTTCGCATGGGGAGCGCGGCGATGAACGCTTGGCGCGTCGCCGCCTGGGCGATAGCGCTCGGCTGCGCCGGCGTCGGCGCCGCGCGGGCGCAAACCGCCGGCGCGAATGGCTGCGTCCTCGACCGCTGCGAGGATCGCGACGGTCCCGCGCCGCGCGGCGGCTCCGTCACGCGCGACCCCGCATCGCCGGGACCGGTCTTCCGGCGCAGCCCCACGTCGCAGGCGGGCAATTTCGACTTCTACGTGCTGGCGCTCTCCTGGTCGTCCGGCTTTTGCGAGGCCGGCGGCGCCGAGAAGGCGCGCGACCAATGCGCGGCCGGCGCCAACCTCGGCTTCGTCGTGCATGGGCTGTGGCCGCAGTTCGAACACGGCTTCCCATCCGACTGCGACCCCGGCGCGCGGCCGGTGACGCGCACGGCGCTCGAGACGACGGTCGGCCTCTATCCCAGCGAAGGGCTCGCCCGCTACGAATGGCGCAAGCATGGGACCTGCACGGGCAAGCCGCCGGTCGCCTACTTCAACGACGTGCGCGTCGCGCGCGACAAGGTGCAGATCCCGTCCGAGTTCCTCCGCCTGCGCAACGAGGAGAAGGTCGACCCCGGCACGCTCGCGCGAACGTTCCTGGCGGCGAACGCCGGCCTGCGCCCGAACATGATCGCGATCGACTGTCAGCGCGGAATCCTGCAGGAGGTCCGCATCTGCCTTTCGAAAGACCTGCGCGACTTCCACGCCTGTCCGGAGGTCGCGCGCGCCACCTGCCGATCGAGCGAGATCGCCGTCCCCGCGCCGCGCTAGCCCGGCGGCGATGAACTATCGCCACGCCTATCACGCGGGCAGCTTCGCGGATGTCTTCAAGCATGCGCTCGTCGCGCGCATCCTCGTCTACCTCATGCGCAAGGACGCGCCGCTGCGCTACCTCGACACCCATGCGGGCGTCGGTCTCTACGATCTCGCGAAGGGCGAAGCGGCGCGCGCCGGCGAGTGGCGCGAGGGCGTCGGACGGCTTGCGCGCGCCCGGCCGCCGCACGAGGTGCGCGCGATGCTCGAACCCTATTTCGCCGCGCTGCGGCTGACGCCGAACGCCGTCCCGACGACGTACCCGGGCTCGCCGCTGCTCGCGCTGCGCCTGTTGCGTCCGCAGGATCGCCTCACGCTTTGCGAACTGCACGAGCAGGACCACCGCGCTTTGATCCGCGCGCTCGCGCGCGACCGGCGCGCCAAGGCCCTGCGGATCGACGGCTATGTCGCGTTGAACGCCTACGCGCCGCCGCCCGAGCGCCGCGGCCTCTGCCTTGTCGATCCTCCCTTCGAGGCGAACGGCGAGTTCGGCGCCATAGCCCAGGCGTTGGAGCGCGCGTGGGCCAAATGGCCGACCGGCGTCTATGCGCTCTGGTATCCGCTGAAGCATCCCCGCGAGGCCGACGCGTTCGCGCAACGCCTGTCGCACGGCGCGATCAAGCGCGTGATGCGTCTCGAACTCGAAGTCGCCGCGTGGTCTCCCGACGCGCCCCTTTCCGGGACCGGCCTGATCGTCGTCAATCCGCCCTTCGCGCTGGAAGCCGAAGCGCGCATTCTGCTGCCTTGGCTGACCCGGCTCCTGGCGCGGGACGCGCGCGCGCGCTGGCGCATCGACTGGCTCGCGCGCGAGTGACGCCGGCCGTGCCGGACGCGCGACGCGCCGAGGGTCGGAAATGATGTAGGCTTCGTCGCGTCTCGATGGACGCGCAAGCTCGAGGTCGTCATGAGCGAAGGCAAAGAGGTTGCGCTGATCACCGGCGCGGCGCGGCGCATCGGCGCCGTCATCGCCGAACGGCTGGCCGCGGCGGGCTTCGATCTCGCGCTGCATGTCAGCGACCGCTCGCGGCCCGATGCGGAAGCGCTGGCGGCGCGCCTGCGCGCGGGCGATCGTCGCGTCGCCGTCGTCTGCGCCGATCTCGCCGCGCTGGAGGAAAGCCGCGACCCGCTGCGCGACGCCGCGCAGGCGCTCGGCCCCGTGACCCTGCTCGTCAACAACGCCTCGGTGTTTCAGGAGGACAGCGCGGCGGCGTTCGATCGCAAGACCTGGGATCGCCACTTCGCGGTCAACCTGCGCGCGCCGGCGCAGCTCGGCGCCGCCTTCGCCGCCGCCCTGCCCGCGGATCGGCGCGGCTCGATCGTCAACATCCTCGACCAGCGCGTGTGGCGGCTGACGCCGCAGTTCTTTTCCTACACCTTGTCGAAAGCCGCGTTATGGACGGCGACGCAGACGATGGCGCAAGCCTTCGCGCCGCGCATCCGCGTCAACGCGGTCGGGCCGGGCCCGACGCTCGCCAATCACATGCAGGATCGCGAGGCGTTCGCGCGCGAAGCCGCCGCCGTGCCGCTGGAGCGCGGATCGGACCCCGAGGAAATCGCCGACGCTGTTTTGTATCTGGCCCGCGCGCAGGCCGTGACAGGTCAGATGATCGCGGTCGACGGCGGCCAGCACCTGGCGTGGCGCACGCGCGACGTGGACGCCTGATCAATCGGCGGTCGGCAGGCGCCGCATGGTGAACTCGATCTGACCGTCTTCGAGAACGCGCCACCGCTCGATCTCGGTCATGTAGGCGGCCTTCGGAAAGCGCTCGAACCATTCGCGCGCCTTCTCGCGCGCTTCGTTTCGCGGCAGCGTGAAGGTCTCGCGCCGCCAGGCGTCCGCCGTCATCTCGCGGCTGCGCGCGCGCTGACGCCCGCGCTCGCCCAGCGAACGGGCGAGGTCGGCGGGCGTCTTGCGGGGGCTGGTCACGCGGCGCGCTCCAAACGAGACGCTCAGCATAAGACGCCGCATCGGTCTTTGCGAGTCGATCCGCATGGTTCGCTCGGGGGAAGCCATGTCCGATCTTGCTTCGATGTCTGGGGCAATCAACGCTCCGGCGCAGCCGTCGTCGCCTCGTCGAGCAGCCGCGCGAGATCGCGCGGGTCGGTGGGGAAGCCCGCGCGAATCCACGCCGCCTGCAACTGCTTGAGCATCGCGCCGAGCGCCCGGCCGGACGGCGCGCCGCGCGCCATCAGATCCGCGCCGCTGAACGGCAGACGCGGCTCCGGCGTCTCCGACAGGAACCGCATCGCGGCGTCCCAGGCGGGATCGTCCGCGGCTGCGCCCGCCTCGGCTCGCGCGAGCGCCAGCCCGTCGAGCGCCGCGCGGCGGCCGTGATCGAACAGCGTTTCGCGCAAGCGCCCGAACGCGGGCGGCGCATCGCGCCCGCGCAGGCGCGCGAGCGCCTCGGCGGCGCCGATCAGACGGTCGGTCTGGGCGTTCGAGAGACGGAGCCGCGCGCGCAGGCGTTCCGCGTCTTCCCGGATGAGAACGCCGAGCGCGCAGAGCCGCGCGACCGGATCGCGCGCGTCGCTTCCCGCCGCCTCGACGCCGACGAAGCGCGCGAGGCGCGCCGGCCAGGCGACGCCGCCGAGCAACGGCCCGAGCAGGCCGGCGTCCGACATCGCGCCCGCGACCTCCGCAGCGCGGCGGGCGACGAGCAGTTTCATCAGCTCGCTGCGGATCCGCTCGCGCGACAGCGTCTCGAGTCCGGCGCGTTCTGCAATCGCCGCCTGGAAGGCGTCGGCGTCCATCGCGCCCTCGCCGTAGGCCGCATGGAAACGGAACAACCGCGCGATGCGCAGATAATCTTCGCGGATGCGCCGCCGCGCGTCGCCGATGAAGCGCACGCGCCGCGCCGCGATGTCGGCGAGGCCGCCGACCTCGTCCTCGACGCGACCGTCGGCGTCGACGAACAGCGCGTTCATTGTGAAGTCCCGGCGCGGCGCATCCTGCGCGAAGTCGCGTCCGAAGACGACCTTCGCCCGGCGGCCGTCCGTCTCGACATCCTTGCGCAGCGTCGTGACTTCGAACGGGGTTCCCTCCACGATCAGCGTCACCGTGCCGTGATCGACGCCGGTCGGGACCGTTCTCAGGCCGGCGGCGGCGGCTCGCTTCATCACGATATCGGGCGTCGCCGTCGTGGCGAGATCGACGTCGCCGACGGGTTCGCCAAGCAGCGCGTTGCGGACGGCGCCGCCGACGATGCGCGTCTCCTCGCCGCCGCCGTTCAGCGCGTCGAGCGCGCGGCGCAACCGCGCGTCGTCGAGAAACGCCGCGCCCGTCAGCCGGCCGTCGACGATCCTCGCCGCGTTCATGCGCCGTAGAGCCGCAGATAGAGATTGCGCAGGATGCCGGCGGTGGCGCCCCAGATGTAGCGGTCGCGCCACGGCATGGCGTTGAAGGCGCGATCGACGCCGTTGATGACGCGCGAGTGCCGCAGGTGATTGAGCGGATTCATCAGGAACTCGAGCGGCGTCTCGAACACGTCTTCGACTTCGTCGGGGTTGAGCGTCAGCGTGAAGCGCGGGTCGACCATCGCGATCACCGGATGGATGCGGAAGCCGGTGCCGGTCAGGTAGGGATCGAGATAGCCGAGCGGCGTCACGAGCGCGGGGTCGAGGCCGACCTCCTCCTGCGCCTCGCGCAAGGCGGCGGCGAGCGGCGATGCGTCGCCGGGATCGATCTTGCCGCCGGGCAAGGCGATCTGGCCGGCGTGCTCGCGCAGGCGCGCGGCGCGCTGCGTGAGCAGGATCGTCGCCTCCCCCTCATGCGGGACGATCGCCGCCAGCACAGCGGCGGGACGCCGGCGCGGTCTGACGTTGGACGCCCAGAGGTTCGGCGTGAACACATGGTCGCCTTCCGCGTCGTCCTCGCTGTCGGGCGCCGGAACGGGGCGTAGGCGACGGCGCGCGCGCTCGCGGAAGTCGTCGATCGAGAACGGCGCGGAAGATTCGCTCACGCGGAAGCCTCGTCCTCGTCGGCCGGCGCGATCACGAAGAAGTGTCCCGCCGAGGCGACGCCCAGCATCGGCCGCCCGTCGACCAGACGCGCCTCGCCGCGCTCGATCAGATCGAGCGAGATCGCCCGCGTGGCCAGCGCCCAAAGATCGCCGCGCACGCGCGCATAGGGTTTTACGCCGCCGGAAGGCTCGCGCTCGAAGCGCAGCGGATGCTCGGCGTCGATGGCGAACCAATCGTCGACATTGGTGCGCAGATGCAGCCGATGCCCGTCGCCGTTCTCTTCGACCGCCAGTTCGACGGCGAGGAACGGCGCGTCCTCGACCGCGACCGCGATCTTCTCGACCGGCGTCACCAGCACGTACCCTTCGGCGTCCTTGCGCAGGATTGTGGAAAACAGCCGCGTCAGCGCCGGCCGGAGGATCGGCGACCCGCGATAGGACCAGACGCCGTTGCGCCCGATCTTCAGTCCGATGTCGCCGCAATCGGGCGGGTTCCAGAGATGAACCGGCGGAAGGCCGCGGCCGGCCGAGCGCCGCGCGGCGTCCGCGAGCGCCTCGAGGCCTTGCGGCGTGGAGCCTCGCCCGATGCTATGCCCCTTCTCGTCCGCCATAATCTCGCGCCATTGTCCGTCACGATGCGATGCGGCCCGTCGCGATCGTCGATACGGCTCAAGCCCAAAGTTATCCTCTTCGTCGAATCCGGGCGTATAATGCAGGATCGGAAACGGACCAAGCCGGACGGCCAATCGCCGCAAGCGGAGATCGAATGAGCGCGACGCAAGAGACCACCGCCACCTCCCTGGAAGACGCCGTCGCGCGGACGGCCGAACTCGCGCTCGACCGCGTGGCTGCGGCGCGCGCCGCCATCGGCGCGGTGATCTTCGGGCAGGAGCGCGTCGTCGAGCAGACGCTGGTGACGCTCATCAGCGGCGGCCATGGCCTGCTTGTCGGCGTGCCGGGTCTCGCCAAGACCAAGCTCGTCGAAACCTTGGGAACCGTGCTCGGGCTCGACGCGCGCCGCGTGCAGTTCACGCCGGACCTGATGCCGGCCGACATCCTCGGCTCCGAAATCATGGAGGAGAGCGAGACGGGCAAGCGCGCCTTTCGCTTCGTGCGAGGACCGATCTTCGCACAATTGCTGATGGCCGACGAGATCAACCGCGCGAGCCCGCGCACGCAGAGCGCGCTGCTGCAGGCGATGCAGGAATATCACGTGACGGTCGCCGGCGAGCGGCACGATCTACCGCGGCCCTTCCACGTGCTGGCGACGCAGAACCCGCTGGAGCAGGAGGGGACGTACCCCCTGCCCGAAGCGCAGCTCGACCGCTTCCTCATGCAGATCGACGTGGACTATCCCGACCGCGCGGCCGAACGCCGCATCCTCGTCGAGACGACGGGCGACGCGCAGGCCGCGGCGCGCGCGGCGATGACGGCGGAGGAACTGGCGACGACGCAGCGCCTGGTGCGCCGGCTGCCGGTCGGCGACAGCGTCGTCGAAGCGATCCTCGACCTTGTGCGCTCGGCGCGACCGGCCGAAGGCGACGCCACGGTGGCGAAGACCGTCGCCTGGGGCCCCGGGCCTCGCGCCGCCCAATCGCTGATGCTCGCCTGCCGCGCGCGGGCGTTGATCGACGGCCGGCTCGCCCCCTCGATCGACGACGTGAAGACCTTGGCCGAACCGGTGCTGAAGCACCGCATGGCGCTCACCTTCGCCGCGCGCGCCGAGGGCGAAACGATCGCCGGCGCGATCGGCCGCCTCACGGCGCGGCTTGGCTGAGCGCATGGCCGACGCGCGCCGTCTCGACGCCGACGAAAGCCGGACCGACGCCCGTCATCAGACGGGGGCGCTCGATTTGTCGCGGCGTCTGCCGGCGCTGATCGTCGCCGCCAAGGAGGTCGCGACGACCGTCATGTACGGCGTCCACGGTCGCCGCCGCGCCGGCGTGGGCGAGACCTTCTGGCAGTTCCGCCCGTTCGTGTGGGGCGAGGCGACGACGCGCATCGATTGGCGCCGCTCCGCCCGCGACGATCGCGTCTATGTGCGCGAGCGCGAGTGGGAAGCCGCGCATACGATGTGGCTGTGGATCGATCGATCGCCCTCCATGGCCTACGTGTCCTCGCTCGCCATGCAGCCGAAGGTCGATCGCGCCATCACGCTCGGGCTCGCCACCGCCGATCTGCTCGTGCGCGGCGGCGAGCGCGTCGGCCTGATCGGCGAGACGCGGGCGCTCGCCACGCGCGGCATCATCGAGCGCTTCTCGGAGGCGATGATCCAGGCGGAGCGGCGCGGCGAGCCGGCGCGCGAACTGCCTCCCCCGGATCCGCTGTCGACGCGCGCGCAGGCGATCCTGATCG
Source organism: Beijerinckiaceae bacterium (assembly GCA_965276595.1). Taxonomy (GTDB): domain Bacteria; phylum Pseudomonadota; class Alphaproteobacteria; order Rhizobiales; family Beijerinckiaceae; genus Terripilifer. The sequence continues at coordinate 706,257 of CBDIBA010000011.1, read as the reverse complement.
GGGATTTCCTGTCGGCCCCCGACGAGATCGCACGAACGATCCACGCGATGGCCTCCCGCGGCGCGATGGGCCACGTGATCATGATCGCCGACCCGGTCGAGGAGACATTCCCCTTCGCCGGCCACATGGAATTCGTCGATGTCGATTCCGCGGCGCGGCTGCGCGTCGGCGAGGCGCGGACGTTCAAGGCGGATTACATCGCGCGCCTCGCCGCGCATCGGGACGCGCTGCGCGAAACATGCCGCTCGCGCGGTTGGAGCTTCATGATCCACCGCACCGATCGCCCGGCGTCGGGCGCGCTTCTCGATCTGCGCGCGCGCACCGAGGGCGTCCGCGTCGCGGCTGGCCAGGAGGCCGGCTGATGCTCGGCTTGCCGCTGGCCTTTTCCGTTCCGCTGGCGCTGTCCGCCTTGGCGCTGTTGCCGGCGCTCTACTACCTGCTGCGCATCACGCCGCCGCGGCCGCGGCAGATGGCCTTTCCGCCGCTGCGCCTCATCCTCGACCTCAAGCCGAAAGACGAGACGCCGGCGCGCACGCCCTGGTGGCTGATGGCGATGCGGCTCGCGCTCGCGGTCTTCATCATCCTCGCCATGGCCGGCCCGATCTGGAACCCGACGCCCGCCGCACAAGGCGGCAAGGGACCGCTGCTCGTCGTGCTCGACGACGGCTGGCCTGCGGCGCCGACATGGGACGCGCGGGTGCAGGCTGCGGCCGAGCGGATCGCGGCCGCCGGCCGCGACGGGCGCGCCAGCGCCATTCTCGCGATGTCCGAAGGCGGCCGCGACGCGCAGTCCGCCGAATCCTCCAGGACGCTCGAACGGCTGCGCGCGTTGAAGCCTGCGCCGTATGTTCCCGATCGGATGGCGGCGCTGCCGGCGGCGCAGCGCTTCCTCGCCGCCAGCAAGGACGCCGAGATCGTCTGGATCGCCGACGGCCTCGCCGCCGGCGGCGCGCGCGATTTCGCGCAAGGATTGATCGCGGCGGCCGGCGACCGGCCTGTCGAGGCGCTGACGCAGGAGCGTCCCCAGATCGCACTGGCGGCCGCCGACAACACCGCCGGCGCCCTCGAAGTGACGGTCATGCGGCCGACGCCGTCCGGCCGGGCGCAGGGGACGCTGCGCGCGCTCGACATGAAGGGCGTGTCGATCGGCGAGACCTCCTTCGATTTGGGATCCAAGACCGACACACGCGCGCGCTTCGACCTGCCGCTCGAACTGCGCAACGACATCGCGCGGATCGAGGTCGCCGACGAACGCTCGGCCGGCGCGGTCGCGTTGCTCGACTCGCGCTGGAAGCGCCGGCGCGTCGGCGTCGTCTCCGGCGAGACCGCCGACACCGCACAGCCGCTCCTCTCGCCCGCCTATTATGTCGTGCGCGCGCTGTCGCCCTTCGCCGACGTGCGCGAGGCTCGCCCCGGCCGCGGCGACCCGATCCTGTCGCTGCTCGACGATCAGGTCTCCGTGATGGCGCTGACGGACGTCGGCGTCGTCTCCGGCGCGGCGCACGACCGGCTGGCGCGTTTCGTTGACAACGGCGGCCTGCTGATCCGCTTCGCCGGCGCGCGGCTTGCGAACGCCTCGGACGACCTCGTCCCGGTGCGGCTGCGGCGCGGCGGGCGCGTGCTCGGCGGCGCGCTTTCGTGGGAGCGTCCCAAGAGGCTGGCGCCGTTCGACCGCGACAGTCCGCTCAACGGCGTGAAAACGACCCCCGAAGTCACGGTGACGCGCCAGGTGCTCGCCGAGCCGGACGCCGGCCTGCCCGGCAAGACCTGGGCTGCGCTCACCGACGGCACGCCGCTCATCACCGCCGAGAAGCGCGGCAAAGGATTGATCGTGCTGATCCACGTCACCGCCGACACGACCTGGTCGAATCTGCCGCTCTCGGGCATGTTCGTCGACATGCTGCGCCGGATCGTGTCGCTCTCCTCGGAAGCCGCCGGCGCGGTCAAGGGCGATTCCGCCAACGGCGAGGCCGCGCATGACGCGACCGTCGCGCCGACGCGCGCGCTCGACGGCTTCGGCGCGCTCGGGCCGCCGCCGCTCTCGGCGCGGCCCATTCCCGCCAATTACGACGGCGGCGCCACCGCCGACCATCCGCCGGGTTTCTACGGGCCTCCGGAGGCGCTCGTCGCGGTCAATCCGTTAGCGCCGGCGGATCGTCTGGCGCCGGCGGATTTCTCCGGCTTGAACATCAAGGCCGGGACGTTGCGCAAGAGCGAGCCGATCGATCTGCGGCCGGCGCTGATGGGCCTCGCGATGGCGCTGCTGCTGATCGACGCGCTCGCCTCGCTGTGGCTTTCGGGCGGCCTGACGCGGCGGCTGCGGCGGGCCGCCGTCGCAGCGGTGGCGCTTTTCGCCGCCTTGGCGATCGTCGGCGCGCCACGGCAAGGCCACGCCCAGCAGGCGAGCCAGCGCGACATCGACGCCGCGCTGCAGACGCATCTCGCCTATGTCGTCACCGGCGACGCGACGATCGACCGAACGAGCCAGTTGGGGCTCGCGACGCTGTCGGGCGTGCTCGCTTCGCGCACCGCCATGAACCCTGGCGACCCGATGGGGCTCGACCCGGCGCGCGACGAACTCGCGTTCTATCCGTTCATCTACTGGCCGATCGTCGCGGATCGGGCGCTCCCGTCGGCCGACGCGATCACCAAGATCGCCAACTATATGCGTCAGGGCGGCATGATCGTGTTCGACACCCGCGACGCCCTGACGGCGCGGACGGGCGGGCCGCCGACGCCCGAACAGGCCTGGCTGCGCAAACTGCTCGCCAACGTCGACGTGCCGGAGCTCGAGCCGGTGCCGCGCGACCACGTGGTGACGAAAACCTTCTACCTGCTCGACGGGTTCGTCGGCCGCACGACGGTGGGTCAGACGTGGATCGAGGCGCTGCCGCCGGCCTCGGCGGATAACGGCGCCCGGCCGGCGCGCGCCGGCGACGGCGTGTCGCCGCTCATCATCACCTCCAACGATCTCGCCGCCGCCTGGGCGTCGACGCGCGACGGCGAGCCGCTGTATCCCTTGACGCCCGGCACCGGGCGGCAGCGCGAGATGGCGCTGCGCGGCGGCGTCAACCTCGTGATGTACACCCTCACCGGCAACTACAAGGCCGATCAGGTGCATGTGCGCGACCTGCTCGAAAGGCTCGCGCATTGATGAGCGATTTCAATCTGTCGTTCGCGCCGCTGATCCCGCTGTGGATGCTCGTGGCGCTCGCCGCCGGCGCCGTCCTCGTGTTCGGTCTGATGATCTATGCCGGGCGTCGCGGCGCATGGCTGCGCGCGCTCGGCCTTGCGCTCGTGCTCTTCGCCCTCGCCGACCCCTCGCTCGTGCGCGAGGACCGCAATCCGCTCAAGGATGTCGTCGCCGTCGTGCTCGACCGCAGCGCCAGCCAAAGCATCGGCGACCGCAAGGCGCAAACCGACCGCGCCAAGGAACAGATCGGCAAGGCGCTCGACGCCATGGGCGGCGTCGAAGCGCGTTTCGTCGACGCGGGGACGAGCGACGAGTCGGGCGCCGACGGCACCAAGCTGTTCGGCGCTCTCAACCAGGCGCTGGCCGACGTGCCGCCCGAACGCGTCGGCGGCGCGATCCTGGTGACGGACGGCGTGGTCCACGACATCCCGGCGACCGCCGACGCACTGGGCTTCAAGGCGCCGCTGCACGCGTTCATCACCGGACACGACGGCGAACAGGACCGGCGCATCGAACTCGTCGAGGCGCCGCGGTTCGGCATCGTCGGCAAGGATCTCGCCATCACCGCGCGCGTCGTCGACAGCGGCGAGAACGGCGAGCCGGCGACCATCGTCGTGCGCCGCGACGGCGCGCAGGTCGCCACGCTGAACGCGACGCCGGGCGCGCTCGTGCGCGCCACCGTGCGCATCGATCACGGCGGCCCCAACGTCGTGGAACTCGACGTCGCGCCTTTGAAGAACGAGCTCACGACACTCAACAACAAGGCCGTCGTCACGGTCGACGGCGTGCGCGACAAGCTGAAGGTGCTGCTCGTCTCGGGCGAGCCGCACGCCGGCGAGCGCGCCTGGCGCAACCTGCTCAAGTCCGACGCCAACGTCGATCTCGTCCATTTCACGATCCTGCGTCCGCCCGACAAGCAGGACGGCACGCCGATCAACGAATTGTCGCTGATCGCCTTTCCGACCGCCGATCTGTTCGGCCGCAAGATCACCGACTTCGACCTGATCGTCTTCGACCGCTATTCGAACCAGACGGTGCTGCCCTCGGTCTACTTCGACAACATCGTCCGCTACGTGCGCAACGGCGGCGCGCTCCTGATGGCGACCGGCCCCGATTACGCCGGCCCCGACGGCCTGTTCTATTCGCCGCTCGGCAAGATCGCGCCGGCGAAGCCGACGGGCGATGTGGTCGAAAAGCCGTTCCGCGCCGCCATCACCGCCATGGGCGACAGGCACCCCGTCACGCGCGACCTGCCGGGCTCCGAGGCCACGCCGCCGGCGTGGAGCCAGTGGTTCCGACAGGTGTCGGCGACGCCGCTGCGCGGCGTCCCCGTCATGTCCGGCGCCGACAACCAGCCGCTGCTGCTGCTCTCGCGCGAAGGCAAGGGCCGCGTCGCGCTGCTGCTGTCCGACCAGATGTGGCTATGGGCGCGCGGCTATCAGGGCGGCGGTCCGCAAAGCGATCTGATGCGCCGCCTCGCCCACTGGCTGATGAAGGAGCCGGAGCTCGAGGAGGAGGCGCTGCGCGCGAGCGCCCGCGGGCGCGAGATGACGATCGAGCGGCAGACGCTGAAGGACACCACGCCGCCGGTGACGATCACCGCGCCCTCCGGCGCCACGCAGACGGTCACGCTCGCGCCCTCGAAGCCGGGCGTCTCGACGGCGACGCTGAACGTCGACGAGTTCGGCCTCTACCGGCTCGGCGACGGCGAGTTGAACGCGCTGGTCAACGTCGGCCCCGAGAACCCGCGCGAGTTCCAGGAGGTGGTCTCCACGCCGACGCATCTGCAGCCGCTCGCCGAGGCGACCGGGGGCACCGTGCGCCGCATCGGCGCGCAGGGGAGCGACGCCGTCGCATTGCCGCGCTTCGTGTCGATGCGCGAAAGTCCGCTCTACGGCGGCTCGGACTATATCGGGCTCAAGCGCACCGGCGCGAGCGTCGTGGTCGGCGTCGGCGTCGCGCCGCTCGCCATCGGCTTCATCGGCCTGATCGCGTTGCTCGGCGGCGTTCTGCTCGGCTGGCTGTGGGAAGGACGGCAGCCGCGGGCGTGACGGCGCACGCCGCCGCGCCTTCGAACCGCGCAGCATGGCTCTGAAATAGTAGCGCGCTGCGACTGGGTTTTGATGCCGCGTAAAAATGCTATGATGAAGGGCGTTTTGAGAATGCGATCTTGAGAATGCGCTCATGAACGACGCGATCATGGACGACACGGAGCGGGACGCGCTCCTGAGGCAATACGCCGCCGGAGGCGTGACTTGGCGCGAACTGCGCGAACGCGGCTTCAAGGATTACGTCCAAGTGCTCGGCGGCCTCGGCGCGCTCGGTCTGCGGCCGCCGGTCGCGCCGATGGAGGGGCCGAACCGCGAGGCGCGCGAGCGCGGACGCGCCGTGATCCGCGAGGCGCTGCGGGCGCGCACGTGAGTTCGCCGTTTAATCTCATTGTCACGGATACATCGCCGCTCCTGACGTTGGCGCTTGCCGGCTCGCTTGACGCTCTCTTGCGTCCAGGCCTTCACGCTCCGCGCGCTCACAACGCCGGCGCGATCTCGCCCGCCATCGTCGCGAACGCCCCCTCGATCAGTTCGCGGTAGAGCAGCCGCGCGGGATCGACCGGGCCGGGGAAAGTCAGGCGCCCCGACGGAACCCGCTTGAAGCCGGCGCGGCCGTAATAAGGCTCGTCGCCGACCAGGAAGACGATTGCGTGGCCCGCGCCGCGCGCGGCTTCGAGCGAATGGTCCATCAGCCGCCGCGCGATGCCGCGGTTGCGGAACGCCGGATCGACGGTCAGCGGCCCGAGCAGCAGGGCGTCCGCCTCCCCCGCGCGCACCGGCGTCATCAGGTTGGCGCCGACGAGCAGCGTGCCGACGAGCGCGACGCAGGACAGCGCGAAATCGGGCGCGACATGCTCGCGCAGGCGATAGGCGGTCAGCGCGAAGCGTCCCGGCCCGAAGGCGCGCTCGTCGAGCTTGCGGAGGGCGGCGAGATCGGCCTCGCGAAGCGGAACGATGGCGAGCGAGAGGTCGGACATGGCGCGGGCGAGCCCTAAATGTTTGATCCCGAAGTTTGATGGCGCATTCTTATCGCGAGATTGGAAGGATGCGCTATGGGCCGGGTCTGCGCGAGCGCGCCGCAACGACAGAGGCGGTCCATCGAACGATACGGCATAGTCAAGCGAGCGTAAGGGCTTCAGGGACGCGCTGTGGGATCAACCCGAAGACAGTCGCGACCTGGAAGAAGCGCGCTCGCCGCCGCTACCGCCGCTTGGGGATCGACGACGTGGAATCCCAGTCGGCCGGATCGCCTTCGGGGACGAAGACGCCGTCGGCGTCGATATGCGCCGAGCCGTGCGGATTGAGCTGCATCGGCGCGCCCACGCGGGCGGCGGGGCGCGGCGGCGCGGCGATCGCGGCCGGCGGCGCGGCGGCCACGAACGCCTGCCGATAGGTGGAGCGCGGCGGCAGGGGCGGCGCGTCGTGGGGCGAAGCGGTCGTCCTGGCGCGCGGCGTCCACGCGAGCTTCAACCTCATCAGGGGGTTGGCTACCCCGTCTATCCGAGAGAAAAAAGCGGATCGACAGCTGCCCGACCTCGGTCGTGGCGGCCATGCTGTGGTCGATGTCGCGCGTCCGCTCGTTCCGCGAGTTGCTGGCGACGGGAAAAGCCGAGTGCCGTCCCTGGTGGACGCCATGGCGGCGGCTGCGGCGCTCGCGAAAAAGCCTGTGATCCTGTCCGACATCCAGGCGATGAAGCCGCCGTAGACGACCGGTCCACCACGGTCGGCCCCTGCTTTAAGGCGCGGCCCTGGGCACCGATCGTTTCGCTCGTCCAATGTTATGCAGAGGCTCCGCCGATCTCCGCCGTTCGGACGCGTTCGCCGTGGATTGCGCGAGGAGCAGGGCGTCAAATTGCACCAAATCGTCGAGGCTGTCTCCCACCTTCTGAAGAAGTCCAACGAGAAGGCGGTTCTCATCAGGCGTCAGTTTCTTGAGAAGAACGCGCTGCCGCGCCACCGCGAAGGGCAAAATTTTTTCGTATAAGCTCTGTCCCTCGGCGGTGAGAACAAGCAAGTTCTGTCGCTTGTTCACCGGCTCCGAGCGCACCAGCGTCTTGGCGACCAACGCCGTGACGGATCTGCTGATCGCCGCCTTATCCATCCCCAAGGCCTGCGAGATCTCCATGACGCTGGCCTGTCGGTGGTCGCCCAGCCAAGCCAGAGTTCGCCATTCGATGATCCCCACGCCGTAGAGCTGGAGGTAAAGCCTCGACGAGCCTCGAGACAGGCGATTGGAGATGACGTTTATGAAGTACGACGCGAACGCGTTGAAGACGCGAGAGCTCGTCGGCGCGCCGGACTTCCGGCCGCTGCGTTTTCCAGTCACGATCGGTCGGCTCCGATAGCCGTTGACATGGCAACAGATGACGTGTCAACATTACGCGTAGAATGTATGCCGGATGGGGGCGGCCATCAATGCCCCGCGGGCGCGACGAGAGAGGGGACGCGCGGTAGGGCTTGGCTCGCCGCACGTTATCGTCTCCATTCGACTGCCCTGCGTTCGGCGTCGCGAACATTGGGGTGGGAGACGTTCCTTGGAAAACTCGATTTCCGACGTTCCATTTCCTCCCAACGCGAATCCCGGCCGACCGAAGCTCGTCGCTCCAGAGGGAGCGTGGGACATGCATTTCCATGTTTTCGGTCCGCCCCATTGTTTTCCTTATGCGGAGACTCGACGGTATTCTCCGCCGGCCGCTCCGATCGAGCACTGGTTCGCGATGTCGGCGGCCATCGGCATCTCGAACGGCCTGCTTGTCACGCCAAACATTCACGACCTCGATCCGGCCGTCACGCTCGACGCCATCGCGAAGTCCGACGGGCGACTACGCGGCGTTATCCGCGCAGACAACAACCTGACGGCCGAACGGCTCCGGACGCTGCACGCCGGCGGCATAAGAGGGCTCCGTTTCCCATTCGCAAAATTCGTGGGGCGATCTTTCAATGTCGAGCAGATGCAGGCGAATGTGGCTCTCATTGAGTCGTTTGGTTGGTTTGCCGAATTCCAACTCGATGACGACGCGCTGGAACGGCATGTCGATCTCATCGCCAAACTTCAGCTCCCGGTGATGATTGACGTGTTCGGCGGCATAGAACCGAGTAACGGCGTCGACCAGCCGCTTTTCAGGACGCTGCTTGATCTTCTCGGCCGCGACAATGTCTGGTTGAAGCTGACATGCGCCGATCGCCAGATGAACGAAGCAACGCGCTACGAAGACATCGTGGCCATGTCGCGGGCCGTGATCCAAAAGGCGCCCGATCGCATCATCTGGGGAACCGACTGGCCCCACGCCTACATCTACAAGGCGGGCATGATGCCCAATGACGCCGATTTGCTTGATATGCTACTGGATTTCGCACCCGACGAGACGCAACGCAACAACATCCTCGTGCGAAACCCGCGTCGCTTGCTCGGCGTCAAGCCATAGCGTCGAATGAAACGAGGAGCGGGATCCGTGCAAGAGATCGCGACGCTAAACTTGCCGCAAGAGTTCCTCGCGAGCCTCAACGGCGAGCTGAGGATTGGCGTCAACCTGAGCAACGCGCATTGGATGCAGGCAGCGCCCGATGGCGAGCTTCATGGGTTGGGGGTCGTTCTGGGATGCGAGATCGCCCGACGGTTGGGATGCAAGCCGAAATTCGTCAGGTTCGCAACCGCGGGAGCGCTCTTCGACGCGCGCGATCAAGATCGCTGGGACGTCGCATTCATGGCGTTTGATCCCGCCCGAAAATCCTACGTCGCCTTCACGCCGCCTCTTTTCTTCATCGAAGGCTTCTTTTTGGCGAAGTCCTGTTCGGCGCCGATCAGCCTTAATCGGGACGAGACGCGCGTGATAGGGGTCGGGCGTGGCAGCGCCGTGGACCTCTTCTTGAGTCGGCTTCTGTCCGAACGCGCTCTCATGCGGCTCGACACGTTCACAGCCGGCGTCGAGCCTCTAAAGCAACGCTCGATCGCTGCGCTGGCGGCTCCGAGAGACGCGCTGGAGCGGATCGCGCCGCTTTCGCCCGGGTGCGAGATCATGAAGCCCGCGTTCATGAGCATCGGACAGGCCTGCGCCGTCGCCCATCGCCTGCGCGCAGGCGCTGAAGCGATCTCGCAAATCGTCGAACTCTTGCGGGCCGCCCCGCTCGTGCGAAACGCGATGGCGAGCTCTGGTTTGGGTTGAAACTGGCAGCGCGACGAAACCTACGCTCGCAGGAGAGGTCCGAACATGTCCGACATCCAGGAAAAAGCCACGCCGACCAACATCAGGAGCGTCACATCTTACCCCGCGCGGCGCAAATATCGCCCCGGGGTCGTCTATCCGCCCCAGGTGCCCCACGTCGCCGGATGCGTCGACATTCATTGTCACGCGCACGAAGGACAACAGGACGCCCTTGCTCTCGCCATTCTAGCGTCCGAGAGCCTCATGAAGGGCATTCTGTTCAAAACGATCGGTCCGATCGCAGGGCCCTACCGGCCCGCCGAGGAGATGTCCTCGGTCCAGCGGCAGCTCGACGAGTGGGCTTCCACCTCCGGCGTGGCGCCGATCGCGTGTTGGGCGGGATACGTTGTGACGATGGACAGCAGGCCGCCTTCTCTCGATCGGCTGGCCGAACAGTTAAAGGCTGGCGTTCGCGGCGTGTGGCTGCCCGTCTTCAATCACGCCAACACCTACAACAAGGTCGGTGGAAAGACGGCGTGGATGCATCCGGGCGCGGATCCGCAGGCGCACACCGACCCCCTGCCCTGGGACGAGGCGTTGCGCTACGGCCATTACATGCTCGACGAAAAGGGCAAACTCAAACCGATCTATGCGGACATCGTGAAAATGGTGTCCGATCATGGCGTCGCATTGTTCTTCGGGCACGCAACTCATCCGGAAATATGGGCGCTCGCGGAACTGATCGACGAGATCGGTTTCAAGAAGGCAGTGGTCGACCATCCCTTCAGTCCGTTCGTCGACCTCACCGTCAGCCAAATGAAGAAGCTCTGCGCGGCGGGCATTTACATGAACTTCACCTATGACGAGATTTCACCGCTCCTCGGCGTCGATCCAAAAGTGATGTACGACGCGATTCGCGCCATCGGGATCGAGCGCGTCACGCTTTCGAGCGATGCCGGAGAACCGCTCTTCCCGCACAGCGTCGAATGCATCCGGCTGCTTCGCAGCTACATGGAAGCCTTCGGCATGAACGCCGAAGAGCTGAAAACGATCTGCGCCGACAACCCGCTCAAGATCGCCTCGCAGTAATCTCGAAAAAAGCTCCGCGTACAACAAAGTTGGGCGGATCAGGGAGGAACAATATGAGGACGCGATCACTTCGCGCGATCAAGGTCCTATGCGTCGGCCTTCTCGCGATCGTCTCGTCTGCAAACGCGCATTCGGAAACTTACCCTTCGCGGCCGATAAACGTTCTGCTTGGGTCCGGCGCCGGCGGCGTCGCCGACACCGTCGCCCGGCTCTACGCCAAAGAGCTGACAATCCGCTTAGGGCAGTCGGTCCTCGTCAACAATATGCCGAGCGCCTATGAGCTTCGGCCGGCGGAAATCGTGGCCCACGCTGCGCCCGACGGATATACGCTCGTGCTGGCGTCGTCGGCTATCGTCATGCTTCCCTACATGAAGCAGAACTACCGCTTGAGACTGCAAAGCGACTTCACGCCGATCGCTACTCTGACGAACAGTTGGACGGTCTTCGCGGTCAACTCCGGCCTGCCGATGGACACCCTCAAGAATTTTGTGGACTACGCGAAAAAGCGCGACGGCGCCGTTCGGTACGGGTCCGGTGGAATCGGGACGGCGATGCACATCGCGGCGGAGTTGCTCGAACTCAACAGCGGAACCAAGATGATCCACGTTCCCTATGCGAGCGGCGCGGCGTCTTTGACGGATCTGCTCGGAGGGCGCATCGAAATGGGCTCGATCGGGTTGGCCAGCGCCAAGGCCGTCGAAGGCGGCGGCATTCGGATTTTGGCGCAGGCCGGACCGCAGCGGCATCCGCTATTGCCAGACGTCCCGACTGCGATCGAAGCGGGGTATCCCGAGGTCCATCTTGAATACTGGTTCGGCCTCCTGGGGCCGCCAAAGATGCCGCCGCAGGTGCTGAGCCGGCTCGACGCCGCGCTCAAGGACATCTCCGCGGACGACGCGTTTCGACGCCAGCTTATCGGGGCCGGGATGATCGTGGATTATCGCGGTCCCGACGAGATGGCTCGCTATGTCGCGGCGGAATCCGATCGATGGAGCAAATTGATCCCCGCCATGCATCTGCCCGATCTCGACTAGCGCGACATCGGTTCGGTCAATCGTGGGGCGCCGCTAACGCCGTTTCGGGATCGACGACGTGGAATCCCAGTTGGCCGGATCGCCCTCGGGGACGAAGACGCCGTCGGCGTCGATATGCGCCGAGCCGTGCGGATTGAGCTGCATCGGCGCGCCCACGCGGGCGGCGGGGCGCGGCGGCGCGGCGATCGCGGCCGGCGGCGCGGCGGCCACGAACGCCTGCCGATAGGTGGAGCGCGGCGGCAGGGGCGGCGCGGCGACATCGAGGCCGCCGGCGACCGTCGTGCTGCGGGGAACGCTGCGCGAGGACACGTCCATGTCCTCCTCGATGTCGGGCGCATCGGGCAGCGCGTCGCGCGGACCGGGCGCGGGAACGAGCTGCGGCGACGGGCGCGGCTTGCAATAGCGCCGCGGGCCGCTCGACGTGCGGCCGTGCGCGGCGAGATCGAGATGGATGTGGTTGTAGTGGAACATGTCGGAGCCGGGCGCCAGCACCGTCGTGAAGACGTTGCAGGCGCCGGCTTGCGCCTCGCGCAGGAACGCCTGCTCCTGCGGATCGCCGCGCGTCCAGGCCTTCACCACGACGATCGAATGTCCGTCGGCGAGACGAAAGCCGCCGATGTCGATGGCGTTGCCGAACGAATGTTCGGAGAGATGCGCGCCGTGGATGTTGTCGATCGGCCGACAGGAATAGGCGCCCATCGAGTCGATCTGCACGATCGGCTGGCCGAAGCGCGCCATGGCGATCGGCTGGATCGCGCCGACCCATTCATCGAGCGCTGCGGTCAGCGGGCAACCGATCGTCTGCGGCGCGTGCAGCGCCACCGTTCCGCCCGCGAGCGCCGACACCTTGAACGGGTGATCGAGCCCGCAGATGCCCGGCCCCTCGATCGGGTTGGCGGGCCGCGCGTATTCGCTGGGCCTCACGCGGCCTTCGGCGAGGCAGGCTTTTTCGGCCTGTCCGCGCCACGCCGGCCGCTCCGGCCGCGCGATATAGCCGCAGCCGGACAGCATGAGAACGGCCGCGCAAGCGGCGAACGGCAAAACGCGACGCGCCATGTCCTGAAACATGGATGCATCGCGTTAACCACGCCTCAAGGATTGCGGTTAACGCTTTCTATTTGGCGGACTTGGCAACCCGGACCGTGCACGCGGCGTCACGCCTGCTGGATGCCCGAGAGCGCCCAGGCCTGAGGGGCCGCGCCGCGCGGCCGGCGGAAGGTCCAGATCTCCGTCGTTTCCGACGGCTTCTGCGCGTCGCCCGAAACGAGGCGGCCGGTGGCGCGATCGACCATCGTGTCGATCAGCGAGAAGCGCATGGCGACCGTCGCATAATCGTCCGACGCCTCGCTCCAGGCCTCGGAGAGGTCGCCCTGTTCGAGCTTCACGTCGCTCAGACGGTTGACGACGCCCTGCCGGGCGCTGTCGGCGAGTTGCCCCTCGAAATAGGACGCCATCTCCGGCGTCGCGAGACGATGCAGCGCCGAACGGTCTTCGGCCGAATAGGCGGCCTGGATGTCCGCCAGGCGCCGCTCGAACACGTTGAAGTCTTCGGCGTCGACGTTGAGCGGCGTCGTCGCCGGCGCGGCCGGCGACCCGAAGCCGGACCGCGGCGCGTTGGCTCCGCCGCTGAACATCCCGCCGCCCAATCCGGTCGGCTGCAGCCCTGCGCCCGAGGACTGCCGCGCGTAGCCGCCCGCCATCGCCGGCGTCTGGCGATTGCGGAACCACGTCATCGCGAGCCGGATCAAGAGGACGATCACGCCGATTTGGAGAAGCAGGCCCAGGATTGACGTGAGGCCGCCGAGGCCGCCGAAGAACCCGCCGCCCGACAGCAGGCCGAACAAGCCGGCGCCGAGAAGACCGCCCATCAGGCCGCGCCCGAGGGACGAGCCGAAGAAGCCAGGTCGCGCCTGATTGAAGGCCCCCGGCGCGGATTGCGGCGTCGCCGACCGCTCGAATGGAGTAGCCGAACGCGGCGCTGTGGAGGTGACGGGCGGGGCGCTGTAGGTGCGCGCGCCGCGGCTGCCGAAGCTGAAGCCGCCGCCGGCCTTGGCGTCGACGACGGCGGGAGCGAGCGCGACGCCGAGCGCCAGGCCGAGAGCGGCCGCGCGCAGGCGGAAACGAGACATCGAGGACGACATGGGACACCCACGAGATAGAGCCTGACGGCTCACGACGGCGTGAATATAGGGAGGACCGCGCCAAACCCAAGCGCGACTCTCGTCGAACGTGGCTTTCGCGCACGGCCGCCTCGCTTTCCGGCCGAGACGCCCCTAGGATCGCCGCAAACGCGATACGTCATGGACAGCGATCATCCGTTTCGAAAAGCCGGCTTCGCCGGCCGCCCCCTGGACCGCCGCGGGTATCATCACGGCCGGTTGAAGGACGCGCTCGTGGAGGCCGCCCGCTCGCTCCTCACCGAGCGGGGCGCCGGCGGCTTCACGCTCGCCGAGGCGGCCAAGCGCGTCGGCGTGACGGGCGCCGCGCCCTACCGGCACTTCGCCGACCGCAACGCGCTTCTCAGCGAACTCGCGCGGCGCGGCTTCGATCTCTTCGCGCAGCGCATGGCCGGCGCGTGGGATCTCGGACGCCCGGACGCCCTCGCGGCGCTGAACCGCATGGGCGCCGCCTACCTGGCCTTCGCCCGCGAGGAGCCGGGGCTCTATTCGGCGATGTTCTCCGATGCGGCCGGGCCGCGCGACCCCGCCGCCGCGGCGACCGGCGCGGCCGCCTTCGCGCAACTGGAGAAAGCGACCGGCGCGGCGCTCGCCCAGTTGAACGGTCCCGCGACGGCCATTCCGATGCTCGCGTTGCAAATCTGGGCGTTGTCGCACGGCGTGGCGACGCTCGCCGCCGGCGGCCAGCTCGCCGCGGCCAGCGACGGCGCCTCGCCCGAATACATGCTGACGAACGGCGTCGCGCGGCTGCTGGAGCAGGCCGCCCATCCCGCGCCGCCGACCGGCCCCTGGGGCCGCGTCAAGACGCCGTAGCGCGATCCGCGCGGTCGCGGTCGGCGTGAACGCCCCCCGCCCAAACGACCGCCGCGAGCCTCGTCAAATTATTTGGGCCGCCGCCCTTGTCGCTCGGTCTATGTGAAAGTATTTTACATTTACATCCTATGGCTTGACCATAGGGTGACGAAAGCCAACGGAGACTGACATGTCATACTCCACGGACAGCGCTTCGCCCGCCGGCGGCTGGCGCGCTGAAGGATCGCGTTACGGCGGCGGATGCGGCTTCGGCCGCTGGCGACCGCTGGAGCTCGCCGCCATGGTCGGCGGCTTCCTCGTGTTCTGGCCGATCGGCCTCGCTGTCATCGGCTTCAAGATGTGGCAGCGCCGGTCCGGCTACCAAGGCGATCTCTTCGCCTTCACCGAAGAGCGCGCCCGCACGGCGCGCGAGACCTGCCGCTCCTGGCGCGATAGGGGCGAGGGCTGGAGCCGCTCGGCGCGCGGTTTCGGCGGCGGGTTCGGCCCGCGCCCGACGGGGAACGCCGCCTTCGACGACTGGCGCGCCGGCGAGCTCGCCAAGCTCGAAGAAGAACGACGCAAGCTCGAAGCGGCCGAGCGCGAGTTCGCCGACTACATCACGCAGCTTCGGCGCGCCCGCGACCGCGAGGAGTTCGACCGCTTCATGCGCGAACGGCCCACCCGCGCGCCGGACGCCGGTTCGCCGCCCCCCGCGCCATAACCGCGAACGCAGTCACGCCAACGAGCGCCGCGCGCCCCACGCGCGGCGTTCGCGCGTCGCAACCACGCCGTTCGCGAATCGATTGGCGATCGCCTGAGACGGCCTGTAAGATGCGCGCATTGGTAACGCGTTCGGAGGTCAGGCGTTGGACGACCCGCATCAGACGGCGGCCGCCGCGTCCGTTCCCGACCTCAAGCTCGCCATCCGCCGCGCGCGCATCGATGTCGCCCGCCACGCCGAGGCCATCGCCGAACTGCGCGGCGCGGAGGCGGCGCATCTCGACCGTCTCGCCGACGCGTTGAAGCCGGTTTTGGCGCAAGTGCCGCCGCACGTCGATCTCTTCGATGTCGGCCTGGCGCCCGGCGAGAAGCCCCGCTTCTTCATCGATATGCTCGGCTTCGTCGAGATGGCCCGCGATCAGCGCGTGTTCCGCTTCTTGCAGGACACGAGGCACGGCCGTGTCGCGCTCATGGAGAGCGAGCATCTCGACGCCGTCGTCGAGGCGGTTACGGCCTATATCGCGCGCCGTCTCGTCGAGCGCGAACAGGCGCTCGCCTCCGACCAGACGATCGAGCAAGCCGCTCGCGCCTACGCCGCGCGTTCGCAAACGCCAGGCGAAGCGACGGGCGTCGAAGCCGACCGTCCGCAGCCCGCGGTCGTCGAACCGCCGAAGCCGCGCCGCCGGCGCTGGTTCGTCGCGGCGATCCGATTCATCGCCGAACTCCTCGGCTGGATCGTCCTGGCGACCGCGCTTGTTGTCGCCGCGCTTCTCTGGCGATCCGGCGCGTCGCCTTGGCGATGAACGAAGCGCGTCCGCGGATCAATCCGGCTTGATGTTCGCGGTCTGGATGACCTTCGCCCATTTCGTCGTTTCGTCGGCGATCATTTTCTTGAACTCGGCGCGCGACAGCGGCATCGGCGCCGCCGTGAGAACGGCCAGCCCCGCCTTCACCTTCGGATCCAGGAGGGCTTGGCCCACGTCGCCGTTCAGTTTCTCGGCGATTCCGGCCGGGCAGCCCGTGCGCATGCCGACGCCGAACCACACGCTGGTCTCGTAGCCGGGCACGACCTCTGCGACCGCCGGAACGTCCGGCAAGTCCGGCGATCGCGTCGCCGTCGTCACCGCGAGCGCGCGCAGCGCGCCGGACTTGATGTAGTCGAGCACGGGCAAATTGCTGAACATCAATTGCACGTGGCCGCCGAGAAGGTCGGTCAACGCCAGCGAGCCGCCTCGATAGGGCACGTGCGTCATCTTGACGTCCGCCAACATGTTGAAGAGCTCGCCGGCAAGGTGAGGGTCCGTGCCGTTGCCGGCGGATCCCATGTTGACGGCGCCGGGATGCGCCTTGGCGTAAGCGATGAACTCGGGGAGCGTCTTGGCCGGGACCTGCGGGTTCACCAGCATGAAGAGAGGCCCGCGCGCGATGCCGGCGACCGGCTCGATGTCGCGGTCGAAGTCATAGTCGAGATGGCTGTAGAGCATCTTGGCGACCACGTTCGCCTTGTGAACGACGAGCAGCGTGTAGCCGTCGGCCGGCGCCTTGACGACGAGGTCGGTCGCGATGTTGACGCCGGCGCCGGGACGGTTGTCCATGACGAAGGATTGGCCGAGCCGGTCCGAGAGATAGGAGCCGACCAGCCGGGAGACCACGTCGGCGGACCCGCCGGCGGCGCTGCTGACGACCCAGCGCACGGAGCGCGTCGGATAATCGAGCGCGAACGCGCGCGCCGGAAGAAGGGATGCGGCGGCCGCCGTTCCTGCGGCGCGCAGCGCGTCTCGACGCGAAATCATTCGTTCCTCCGTTGTTTTTGACCGAACGTTTCGTCAGCCTGACGGAATTGTCGAGTCCGACGCGACGCCGAGCCGACCCATAACGTCGAGCGCCGCCTGAGGCTCGCTGTTCTGGCGCCGCGCGTAGACCTACGCCGTCCCGCAGCGCACGAGCGCGCGCTCGTACGTCGGCAAGATCACGGACGTCGACGAGCCTCAGGTCTTCCGTCAACCGATCGTCGCTCCCTGCCGGCGGCGGCGATAGCTCGCCTCGTTCGCCGCCGCAGGTAACCTAAAGAAAGTATAATGTCAATGATAATCTATTTTAAACATATTCATCGATTCGATTAACGCCGGCGCTCACAGCGCGATCGGGCCAAGATCGACCACCGACTCCGAACCCTCCCGCAAACCGCGCGCCCAGGCGTCGATCCGCCAGCCGGCGTCGCGCCGCGTCACACGGTAGAGATGGTAGCCGGCGAGGTGGCGCGTGGAGCCCGGCACAGCGGAGGCCGAGCGCACGCCGATCACCGGGGCGAAGCCGCGCGGCGACGGCAGGCGCTTGGTCATCGTGCGGTGGTTGTGGCCATGGACGATGAGTTCGGCGCCGCGGCGGGCGATGACGCGCTCGAAGCCGCGCGAGTCGCGCAGGCCGCGGCCGGGCGTCGCCCCGCCGCGCCACGGCGGATGATGGATCATCACCACGCGCATGAGGCCGCGCTTCTCCGTTTCCTCCAGGATTTCGGAGAGACGATCCAATTGATCGGCGCCGAGCCGTCCTGAAGCGATGAACGGCGGCGTCACGATCGCCGAACTCAGCCCGATCAACGCGAGGCCGCCGCGCTGGCGAACGTAGGGATAGATGTTTTCCACGCCGTCGCCGCCGCGCGTCCACGCGCCGAACGTCGATGCGATCTGCGAGCTGTTGGCGCGCACATAAAGATCGTGATTGCCGGGGATGAAGCTCACGTCGCGCGGCGCGCCCAGCGTTTCGAGCCACGTCGCGGCGCCGACGAACTCGCCGGCGAGCCCGATGTTCAGCGCGTCGCCCGTCATCATCACATGGTCGGGCTTCTGCGCGCGCATGTCGGCGACGACGCGCGCCAGAACGTCCATGTTGTGGATGGTCCGCCGGCGTAGCCAATTGATATAGCCCGTCAGCCGCTTGTTCATGAGGTCCGCGACTCGCGGAGGCGGCAGCGGCCCGAGATGGGGATCCGACAGATGGGCGAGGAGAAAGCTCATGCGGCCCCTCCTCTCCGCGCTCGTAGAGGAAGCGTCAAGCGCGCGCGTTCGCCCTCCTGCCGCCCCTCAACCTGTCCTTCTCCCCGCACGCGGGGAGAAGGGACGCTCGCCGTCGCCTCGCACGTAAGACGGGTCTTACGAGACGACGAGACGCTACGCGCGGCCGATCAGCACGCCGGCGGCGAGCACGATCACGCCGCCCAGCACGATCTGGAACACAGCCTGCAAGAACGGCGTGTCCATATAGCGGGCGCGCACGAAGGCGATGATCCACAGTTCGATGAAGACGACGACGCCGGCGATCGCCGTCGCCGTCCAGAAGGCGTTCGGCCAGCGGTCGGGAACGAAATAGGGCATCGTGTGGCCGAGACCGCCGAGCGCCGTCATGACGCCGCAGAGCGCGCCGCGCAGCCAGGGCGAGCCGCGGCCGGTCAACGAGCCGTCGTCGGACATCGCCTCGGCGAACCCCATGCTGATCCCCGCCCCGATCGAAGCGGCGAGGCCGACGAGGAACGTCGGCCAATTGGCCTGCGTCGCGAACGCCGCGGCGAACAAGGGCGCGAGCGTCGAGACCGATCCGTCCATCAGCCCGGCGAGTCCCGGCTGCACGAATTGCAGCACGAACACGCGCTGGCGGGCCGTATCCTCTTCCGCGCGGACGCTCGGCGTCAGCACGCTCGTCTCGAGCGCCTGCGCGCGATGCTCGTGCGACATCTCGACTTCCGCCAGGTCGTCGAGCAGCTGGCGCACCTCGGTGTCCGTCGTCTGCGCCGCGGCGCGCTGATAGAAGCGCGCCGCCTGGAACTCCATCGCCTCGGCCTCCTTGCGGATCGTGTCGAGCGACAGGTTCGACGTGAGCCAGACCGGCCGCCGCTTCAGGAAGCCCTTGACGTCCTCGCGGCGGATCGGCGGCAGGCGCGCTCCAAAGCGCTTCTCGTAGATTGCGAGCAGGTCGCGGCGGTGCCCGGTCTCCTGCTCGGCCATTTGATCGAAGACGTTGGCGGACGCCGGATAGCGCTCGCGCAGATCGTCTGCGAATGTCATGTAGATGCGGGCGTCCTCTTCTTCCGATGCGATCGCCACCGCCAGGATTTCACGCGGGGACAGGTCGGCGAACGCCTTCATCAAACGATCCTTTTTTAAACTGGAAACGTTCTAAACTGGCGAAAACGGGCGGACAAGCGGTAAAGGCTGAGTTCGAACCGATCGATGGAAAAACCCTCCGCTTCTCGCGCGACGTGGCTTGTCGCCCGTCTGCTGCATACGGCGCATGGCCTGGCGCGGCCGCTGACGCTCGGCGTCCGCGCCGTCGTGATCGACCGCGACGATCGTGTCCTCCTGGTGCGCCATGGCTATACGCCCGGATGGCACCTGCCTGGCGGCGGCGTCGAGGCAGGGGAGACGGCGCGCCAGGCGCTCGATCGCGAACTCGACGAGGAGGCAGGCGTCGCCCTCGACGAGGAGCCGCTTCTGCACGGGGTTTTCTTCAACACCTTCGCGACCAAGCGCGACCACGTTCTCGTCTATGTCGCGCGCGCGTTTCGGCGGAAGGCCGCGCCCGCGCCCACCTTCGAGATTCGCGAGACCGGCTTCTTTCCACGGGACGCGCTGCCCGGCGGCGCGACCCGCGCCACGCGCGACCGCATCGCGGAACTGTTCGCCGGCGCGCCGAAGTCGGACCGCTGGTGAAGTGGATCACCGCGCCGCGCGCGTCTGCGCGAACAGCGCGTAACGCCACGCGATCTCGGCGGCGATCGCCGGCGTCGCGTCGAGCGGCGTGCGAAATCCCATTTCGATTCGGCCGTCCCAGCGTCGCAGCGCGCCCTGCGCGATGAGGCCGTCCAGGAAGCGCCGCGTCTTCGCGTCGCCGCCGGTCGGCTCGTAGACGTAGACGGGCGCGGACGTGGCGAGCGCCTCGCTCACCATGCTGACGCTGTCCGCGGTGACGACGATCGCATCGGCGAGGGCGAGCATCGACCTGTAGGGGTTGTCCCCTGCCCCCTCCCACAAGAAAGCGCGCTCCGGGGCGGCGACAAGCGCGTCGCGGACTGCCGCGAGCGTGCGCGCGTCGGTGCGGCGCGACGGCGTCGCCAGGACGCCGAAGCCCTGCGCCAACAGCGCGGCGGCGAGCCGCGCGAGCCCGAGTCGATCCTTGTCAGTGAAGCGGAACCGGCGGCTATCGCCGCCGAGAAGCAGCGCCGCGCGGGGCGCCCTGAGCGCGGCGACCCGCGGGTCGGGCCTTTCCCGCGCCGCCGCGAGCACGGCGGGGACCAGGCCGTGCGGGCTCGTCGCCGTGACGACGACGTTGCCGCCCCGCAACCGGTCGTGCGCGGGAACCCAGACGATGTCCGCGAGACCGGCGCCGACGCGCGGGTCTTCCAGGAAGACCGTGAAGGTTCGCCCGCGCGAGGCGGCCCGCAGCCGTCGCACATAGGGAACGGTGCGCCGGCCCGACGCGAAGACGATGTCGGGAAACGGCGGCGCGATCGGACTGCCCGGCCGGCTCGGCGCGTCGCGCGGGTCGAGCGGTCCGTAGGGCGCAAGCGCGCTGAAGGGGCCGCAAGCGCGCACGCGCTTGGCTAGCGGCTCGACGCCCAGCGCGCGCCCGACGCTGAAGCAATGCGAATGATGCCCGGCGCGGCCGGACATCAGCGCCCAGGCGACGACGCCGGGCGGGAGCCGCGTCTCACGCTCGGGCGCGGAATCAGTCAGATGAAGGCGACCTTCAGGATCTCGTAGGCCTTGCCGCCGCCCGGCGCATTGACCTCGATCGAATCGCCGACCTTCTTACCGATGAGGGCGCGCGCGATGGGCGAGGAGACGGACACCTTGCCGCTTTTCACGTCGGCCTCGGAATCGCCGACGATCTGATAGACCTTCTTCTCTTCCGTATCCTCGTCGATCAACGTGACGGTCGCGCCGAACTTGATCGAATCGCCGCTGAGCTTGCCGATGTCGATCACCTCGGCGCGCGAAATCTGGTCCTCCAGTTCGGCGATGCGTCCTTCGTTGTGCGACTGCGCTTCCTTCGCCGCGTGGTACTCGGCGTTTTCCGAGAGATCGCCGTGCCCCCGCGCCTCTGAGATCGCCTGGATGATGCGCGGCCGTTCTTCCTGCTGACGGCGCTTCAACTCGCTTTCGAGCGAAGCATGGCCCGAGGCGGTCATCGGAATCTTATCCATTCTTCCGTCTTCCCATGGATGTCGCCTCCCTCCCTCGATCTACGTCGAACGGAGAAAAAGCTCGACGACCGCCGCGCGCGAACGCGGCGACCGCCCTCTCGAAAATCTCAGACGATTTCGCCGGCTTCAAAGGCTTAGACGAAATAATCCTGCAACGCGCGCACCTGGAGGTCGCCGCCCTTGTAGGCCTTGATCCCCTGCGCCGCCGCGATGGCTCCAGCTAGAGTGGTGTAGTAGGGCGCCTTATGCAAGAGGGCGGCGCGGCGGAGCGACCGGCTGTCCGCAAGCGCCTGAGCGCCCTCCGTCGTGTTGAAGACCAATTGGATCGCGCCGTTCTTGATGGCGTCGACGACGTGCGGCCGGCCTTCAGACACCTTGTTGATCTTGTTGGCGGGAATGCCCTTCTCCACCAGGAAGCGCTGCGTCCCCCCGGTCGCCACGATCTTGAACCCGATGTCGTGCAGCAGGCGCACCGCCTCGACGGCGCGCGGCTTGTCGGCGTCGCGCAGCGAGATGAAAACGACGCCGCCGGTCGGCACCTTGGTGCCGCCGCCGAGCTGGCTCTTGGCGAAGGCGATGTCGAAATCGCGGTCGAGACCCATGACCTCGCCCGTCGAGCGCATCTCCGGCCCGAGCACGGTGTCGACGCCGGGAAAGCGCGCGAACGGGAACACCGCTTCCTTGACGCCGACATGCGCAAGCTCGTGGGCGACGAGATGGAATGCGGCGAGCGGCTCGCCCGCCATGATCCGCGAGGCGATCTTGGCGATCGGTTGGCCGATCACCTTGGCGACGAACGGCACCGTGCGCGAGGCGCGCGGATTGACTTCGAGCACGTAGATGTCGCCGTCCTTCAAGGCGTATTGCACGTTCATCAGGCCGCCGACGTTGAGGCTGAGCGCGAGCTTCGTCGTCTGCGCTTCGAGCGCGGCGATGGTCTGCGCCGAGAGCGAGCGCGGCGGCAGCGAGCAGGCCGAATCGCCCGAGTGGATGCCGGCCTCCTCGATGTGCTCCATGACGCCGGCGACGAACACGTCCTTGCCGTCGCAGAGACAGTCGACGTCGACCTCGATCGCGTCGGCGAGATAGCGATCGAACAGCAGCGGATTTTTGCCGAGCACCGTGTTGATCTGGCCGGTCTTGTCGTTGGGATAGCGCGCCTTCACGTCCGAAGGAATGAGGCTGGGCAGCGTGCCGAGCAGGTAATCCTCGAACGCCGCCTCCTCGCGGATGATCGCCATGGCGCGGCCGCCGAGCACATAGGACGGACGCACGACGAGCGGAAGCCCCAGTTCGCCGGCGACGAGGCGCGCCTGCTCGACCGAATAAGCGATGCCGTTGCGCGGCTGCTTCAGGACGAGCCGGTCGAGCAGGCGCTTGAACCGGTCGCGGTCTTCCGCAAGGTCGATCGAATCGACCGAGGTGCCGAGGATCGGAACGCCCGCCTGCTCGAGCGCATGCGCGAGCTTCAAAGGCGTCTGGCCGCCGAACTGCACGATGACGCCTTTCAGCGTCCCCGCCTCCCGCTCCTTGGCGAGGATCTCGAGAACGTCCTCGGCGGTCAGCGGCTCGAAATACAGCCGGTCGGACGTGTCGTAGTCGGTCGACACCGTCTCCGGGTTGCAATTGATCATGATCGTCTCGAAGCCTGCGTCGGACAGCGCGAAACAGGCGTGGCAGCAGCAATAGTCGAACTCGATGCCCTGCCCGATGCGGTTGGGGCCGCCGCCGAGAATGACGATCTTGTTCGCGCCGGACGGCTTCGCCTCGCAGGCAAGCGCGCCCGCGAAAGGCGCGGCGTAGGTCGAATACATATAGGCCGTCGGCGATGCGAACTCGGCGGCGCAGGTGTCGATGCGCTTGTAGACCGGACGCACGTCGAGCGAATGGCGCAGAGCGCGCACGTCCGCCTCGCTCCGGGCCGCCAGCACCGCGAGCTGCGCATCCGAGAAGCCGGAGGCTTTCAGGAGCCGCATGTTCGACGGGTCGTCCGGCAGGCCGTGCGCCTTCACGCGGTTCTCGAGCGCGACGATTTCGCCGAGCCGCGCGATGAACCACGGATCGATCTTGCACGCCTGGTGAATGACCTCGGGCGCCATGCCGAGCCGCAACGCCTGGGCGACGACGAGCAGGCGATCGGGCGTCGGCGTGCCGAGCGCGGCGCGAATCTTGTTCATGTCGTCGCCGAGGCCAAGCCCCTCGATCTCGACCGGGTCGAGACCCGTCAGTCCGGTTTCCAGCGAGCGCAGCGCCTTTTGCAGCGACTCGGCGAAGGTGCGCCCGATCGCCATCGCTTCGCCGACCGACTTCATCGCGGTCGTGAGCAACGGCTCCGCGCCCGGGAACTTCTCGAAAGCGAAACGCGGCGTCTTGGTGACGATGTAATCGATCGTCGGCTCGAAGGAGGCGGGCGTGGCGCCCCCGGTGATGTCGTTGGCGACCTCGTCGAGCCGGTAGCCGACCGCGAGTTTCGCCGCCACCCTAGCGATCGGAAAGCCGGTCGCCTTCGAGGCGAGGGCGGAGGAGCGCGACACGCGCGGGTTCATCTCGATGACGACCATGCGGCCGTCGGCGGGATTGATGGCGAACTGCACGTTGGAGCCGCCGGTCTCGACGCCGATCTCGCGCAGCACCGCGATCGAGGCGTTTCGCATGATCTGGTATTCTTTGTCGGTCAGCGTCAGCGCCGGCGCGACGGTGATGGAATCGCCGGTATGCACGCCCATCGGGTCGATGTTCTCGATCGAGCAGACGATGATGCAATTGTCCGCAGTGTCGCGGACGACCTCCATCTCGAACTCTTTCCAGCCGAGCACGCTTTCTTCGACCAGCACTTCGGTCGTCGGGGAGGCGTCGAGCCCGCGCTCCAGAATGTCGATGAACTCGGCCTTGTTGTAGGCGATGCCGCCGCCGGTCCCGCCGAGCGTAAACGACGGACGGATGATGGCGGGGAGGCCGATCTCGTCGAGCGCTTCGAGGCCTTCCTGCAAACCCTTCGAAATGTAGCGGCGCTTGCGGTCGGTCTCGCTCGAGTTCCAGTCGCGATGGAACGCGTCGCGCGCCTTCCCGATGTGATCGCCGTCGGCGCCCAGCGCGTCGAACTCGCGATGGAACGCTTCCTTGTCGGCCTTCTTCAGATCGGAGGCGTTCGCCAGCCGCGATCGGGGCGTCGCGAGCCCGATCTTCGTCATCGCCTCGCGAAACAATTGCCGGTCTTCGGCCTTGTCGATCGCCGTCGCATTGGCGCCGATCATCTCGACGCCGAACCGCGCGAGCACGCCGGCGCGATCGAGCGAGAGGGCGCAGTTCAACGCCGTCTGGCCGCCCATCGTCGGCAGCAGCGCGAACCCCTTCGAGCGGTCGCCGCGCTCCTTCTCGATGATCTTGGCGACGATCTCCGGCGTGATCGGCTCGATATAGGTGCGGTCCGCCATATCGGGATCGGTCATGATCGTGGCGGGATTCGAATTGACGAGGACGATCCGATAGCCTTCCTCGCGCAGAGCTTTGCAGGCCTGCGTGCCCGAATAGTCGAACTCGCACGCCTGCCCGATGATGATGGGCCCCGCGCCGATGATCATGATCGTGGAAATGTCGGTCCGCTTCGGCATGGCCTTCCAGTGTCGCGCACGAAGAAAGGCCGCGCCTTCGGCCTCGCGGCCCTGAGCGCGTCCTGTGCGAAAACCCTCGCGGGCGAGAAAACCCTGGTGGGGTGTTCGAGCGGGAAACGCCCCAGCCCGAATTTGCGCCGGTTTAGACGATAATCCGGGCGGGGGGAAGCCCGCGGCCGGCGGCTCCCCGATAGGCATCGACAAGCGCAGGCGCGCTCGATAGACCGCGCGCCATGCTGGATCTGAGACAGTTCCTGACGTTCTTCGGCGTCGGCGTCGCGGCGACGATCACCGACTGGAGCGTGTTCTTCCTCTTGGGCCGCTTGTTCGGCGTCGGCCCCGTCCCCGCCGCGCTCGCCTCCTATTGCTGCGGCGGCGTGATCTCCTACACGCTCAACCGCGCGCACACGTTCGACAGCGACCGCACGCACATGGAAGCGGGGTGGCGGTTCGCCGTCGTCATGGCGGTGGGCTTCACGCTGACGGGGATTTGCGTCTGGCTGCTGGCCGACCGGCTCGGCGCCGATCGCATGGCGGCGCGCGTCTTCGCGACCGGCGTGGTGTTCTTCTGGAATTTCGGCGCCCATAAGATGTGGACGTTCGCCGAGAAGCGGGCCTAGCCGCGCAGGATCCAGCTTCCGCCGCTCCGCGTTTTACGCTAGAAGCGCGCGGCCTTGGAGTTCTCGGTCCGGGAGCGCCGTCCAAGGCCGCCGAGGGATGCGCCCGTTTGCCGGCCCAGGATCATCCGCACGCCGTTCCCGAGACCATCCCGGAGGAGGATTTCGAACCGGTTGCGCCGCTGCCGGGCTGCCCGCATTGCCTCGCGAGCGACGCAGACGTTCTGCCCGGCGTCGATGCAGTCTATTGCATCGCCCTGAGGGAGCAGCCGATACGCGCCGCCGCGGCGATCGCCCATCTGCACGAAATCGGCCTGTGCAGTTTGGCGGTGATGTATCGTCCCAGCCAAGGAGTCCACGTTCCCCGCGCGATCTGGCGATCCCATGCGACCATCGCCCGGCGCGCTCTGTCGAAGGGTCAGCGCTGCGTTCTGAGCCTGGAAGACGATGCGCGCTTCGCGAAGCCGGCGCCCGTCCTTCGCGAGCGCGTCGCGGCCGCTTTCGCTAAGCTGGGAAAAGACTGGTGGTGCCTGTATCTCGGCCACTTGCCTATCGAAAGCCGCGCGGTCGCGCCGGGGCTCGCCGCCGTGCGGACGCTATGCACCCATGCTTTCATCGCCAACGAACCGCTGCTGCGCTGGCTTGCGCGCACCGAGCCGATGGATCCCACACTCGCGTCCATCTGGGGCGGATCCCTCGACTGTCACATGGCGCGCCTGCCCGGCATGTACGCCGTCACGCCGATGCTGGCGGTGCAGCGGCGGGTCGGTGAAATGCGCGTCGACCATCGCGCCGCAATGAAAAACCCGATGAACGCAAAGCATATCGGCTTGCTGCTCGGCAACATCAACGTCTATTTTCTCGCCCGTCCGGCGGAAGTCATCGCACGCGTTTTTGGGACGAGCGTCCGCCGCTCGGTCATCGAGCGTCGGAGCGCGAACGCCGAAAAACTTCAGCTCGACGCCATCGTGCTGCGGGAATCCGGCCTGTTTGACACGGCGTTCTATCTCGCGCGCCATCCCGACGTCGTCGCGGGCGACATGCATCCGCTGCGCCATTATCTGGCGTACGGCGCCGCCGAACGGCGCTGGCCCAATCGCCTCTTCGATCCCGATCACTATCTGGCCGGCGTCGGGGATGTCGCCGAAGCCAGGCGCAATCCGCTCCTGCATTATCTGACGCATGGCGCCCGCGAGGGGCGTGATCCCCACCCCATGTTCGATTCCGGCTGGTACGTCGATCAGAACGCGGATGTGACGGCCCTCGGCCTCAATCCGCTCGCGCATTTTCTCAACGTGGGCTGGCGCGAAGGACGCGCGCCTTCGCCGCGTTTCAGCGTGGCGGATGTCCTCGCCGCCGATCCCGACATGGCGCGACCGGCGCCCGAACCGGATCGTTCCGCTGGCGAAGCGCCGTCCGTCCAGCCAGGACGACAAGAGACCTGATCCAGTAAGCATCTTGCCTTCTAGGCGTGCGCCTAAGGCCACGTCGCGACGGGCGGCATCGAGGAGAGGATCGAGTCGACGTTGCCGCCGGTCTTGAGGCCGAAGATCGTGCCGCGGTCGTAGAGCAGGTTATATTCGACATAGCGGCCGCGGCGCGCGAGCTGCTCGTTGCGGTCGCCATCCGTCCAGGATTTCGCGTAATTGGCGCGCGCGATCGGCGGATAGATCGCGAGGAACGCTTCGCCGATGGCGCGGGTAAAGGCGAAATCCTCGTCCCAGCGCGTGTTCTGCGGATCGCCGGCGCTGTTGAGGTAATCGTAGAAGACCCCGCCGACGCCGCGCGCCTCGTTGCGGTGCTTCAAGAAGAAATACTCGTCGCACCACGCCTTGTAGCGCGCGTAGTCGGCGACGCGCGAATGGTCGTCGCAAGCCTGGCGCAGGCCCGCGTGGAACGCCAGCGTGTCGGGATCGTCGGCGCCGCGGCGGCGGTCGAGCGTCGGCGTTAGATCGGCGCCGCCGCCGAACCACGCCTTGGACGTGACGACGTAGCGAGTGTTCATATGCACGGTCGGCGCATGCGGGTTCCAGGGATGGGCGATCAGCGACACGCCCGAGGCCCAGAAGCGCGGGTCTTCCTCGGCGCCCGGAATCTGCTTGGCGAACTCCGGCGCGAAGCGGCCGAAAACGGTGGACGAATGCACGCCCGCCTTCTCGAACACCCGGCCGCGCAGCATGGCCATGCGTCCGCCGCCGCCCGGCGCGCCCGTGTGGTCGGCCCGCGACCAGGGCGCGATCTCGAACCGGCTCGGCCGGTCGGCGCCCGGCGCGAACGGACCCGGGCAATCGGCCTCGATCGCCTCGAAGCTTGCGACGAGCCGCTGCTGCAGCGCCTCGAACCAGGCTTGCGCGGCCGCCTGCCGGCTCTCGGGCGTCGCGGTCATGGCGCGGCCTCGATCGCGCCCGTCTGCCGCAGGGCCTCGCCCAACGCCATGCAGGCGGCGACCGCGACGTTGAGCGAGCGCAGGCCCGTGCGCACCGGGATCAGCAGCCGCGAATCGGCCGCCGCATGAACCGCGGACGGCGCGCCCGCCGATTCGCGCCCGACGAGCAGGACGTCGTCGGGGCGAAAGGCGAAGCGCGTGTAGGGCGTGTCGCCTTGCGTCGTCAGCAGCGCCAGCCGGCGTCCGCTTGCGCCCCGCCACGCCTCGAAGGCCGCCCAGGAGGCGTGCCGTGCGATGTCGACGTGGTCGAGGTAGTCCATGCCCGCCCGGCGGAAGTGGCGGTCCGTGACGGGAAACCCCGCCGGCTCGATGATCGCCGCGCCGACGCCGAGACACGCGCAGGCGCGCAGCATCGTGCCCGCGTTCTGCGGGATATCCGGCTGAAACAGCGCCAGGATCAAGCTCATCGCCTCGCTTAGCATCCGCGCGCGGCGGCGTCATCCACGCACGCGCTGCGGCTATGGACAAGGTGGCCGAAGGGCGCCAAAAGGGCGCCGCTCAGCGGCGCATCCGGTCGCCGACGGCGAAGCCCGGCGCCTCGCTTGGACGTGAAACACGCGAGCGCATGGCGGCGATGAGTCGCATTGCCGCGCCGCTTTGCGGCGCCCTAGGCAGATGGCGCGCTGGCGCCGAAGGGCGTCGCCGCGATGGCGACGCGGCCGGCGGCGGCGAGTCGGGCGAGTCGATTGAAGCAGGTGGGGATTTCTCGTGGCAAACGCATCGACGCTGGAGCAACCGACCCGCCGCGACATGCTGTTTATCGCAACGGGCGCAGCGGCGGCGGTCGGCGCCGCCTCGGTCGTCTGGCCGCTGATCAGCCAGATGAACCCCGACGCCTCGACGATCGCCGCCGGCGTTCCGGTCGACGTCGACCTGTCGGGCATCGCCGAGGGCCAGATCGTCACGGTGAAGTGGCGCGGCAACCCCATCTTCGTCCGCCACCGCACGGCGAAGGAAATCTCCGACGCGCAAGGCGCCAACGTGAGCGAGCTCCGCGACCCGCAGACGGACGCGCAGCGCGTGCAGAAGCCGGAGTGGCTCGTCGTGATCGGCGTCTGCACGCATCTCGGCTGCATCCCGACCGGGCATGAAGGGCCCTACGAGGGCTGGCTGTGCCATTGCCACGGCTCGGTTTACGACACGTCGGGCCGCATCCGTCAGGGACCGGCGCCGCTCAACCTCGCCGTACCGGCCTACAAGTTCGACACCGACACCAAGCTGACGGTCGGCTGATCGTCGTCCGGCGCCCCGTTTTCGCGCAAGCCGCAAGAGACCCATTTCATGAGCGGACCATCCACCTACGTCCCCAAGAGCGCCATCGGCCGCTGGTTCGAGAGCCGCCTGCCCGTCATGGGCCTGGTGCATTCGTCCTTCATCGCCTATCCGACGCCGCGCAACCTCAACTATTGGTGGACGTTCGGCGGCATCCTCAGCTTCATGCTGGGTGCGCAGATCGTCACCGGCATCGTTTTGGCGATGCACTATACGCCGCATGTCGATTACGCCTTCAACTCGGTCGAAGGCATCATGCGCGACGTGAACTGGGGCTGGTTCCTGCGCTACGCGCACGCCAACGGCGCCTCGATGTTCTTCGTCGCGGTCTATATCCACATGTTCCGCGGCCTCTATTACGGGTCTTACAAGGCGCCGCGCGAGGTCCTCTGGATTCTCGGCGTCATCATCTATCTCCTGATGATGGCGACCGGCTTCATGGGTTACGTGCTGCCGTGGGGCCAGATGAGCTTCTGGGGCGCCAAGGTCATCACAAACCTGTTCTCCGCCATCCCCTTCGTCGGCGATTCCGTCACCACATGGCTGTGGGGCGGCTATTCGGTCGACAACCCGACGCTGAACCGCTTCTTCTCGCTGCACTACCTGCTGCCCTTCATGATCGCCGGCGTGGTCGTGCTGCATGTCTGGGCCTTGCACGTCTCCGGCCAGAACAATCCGGACGGTATCGACGTCCGGAACGTCGAGAAGGACACCCTCCCGTTCACGCCGTACGCGACGGTCAAGGACAGCTTCGCGATCTGCTTGTTTCTGATCGTCTACGCGTGGTTCATCTTCTACACGCCGAACTTTCTCGGCGACGCCGACAATTACATCATGGCCAACCCGCTGGTGACGCCCGAGCACATCGTGCCCGAATGGTATTACCTGCCCTTCTACGCGATCCTTCGCGCCATTCCGAACAAGTTGATCGGCGTCTGCGCGCTGTTCGGCGCCATCCTGATCCTGGCCTTCGTGCCGTGGCTCGACACCTCGAAGGTGCGCTCCTCCAAGTATCGGCCCGTCTACAAGATCTTCTTCTGGGCCTTCGTGCTGTGCTGCCTCGGCCTCGGCTATCTCGGCGCGCAGCCGCCGGAAGGCGGCTACGTGGTCGCCGCGCAATTGCTGTCGGTCTACTACTTCGGTTTCTTCCTGGTGGTCATGCCGGTCGTCGGCTGGCTGGAAAGAGCCAAGGCGCAGCCGCTGTCCATCGCCGACGCCGTGCTCGCCAAGGGCGCCAGCGCCCAGCCGATGCTCTGACGGGCGGGGACCGGATGATGATCTCTCTCAAGACGCTCGGCTTTGCGGCCGCCTTCTCCGCGGCGGTCGCCCTCGGCGGCGCGGCCCGCGCGCAGCAAATCGAAAGCAAGGTCCCGCAACGCCAGACGTGGACCTTCGGCGGCCCGTTCGGCTATTACGATCAGGAGCAGTTGCAGCGCGGCTTCGAAGTCTTCCGCACCGTTTGCTCCAACTGCCATTCGGCCAATCTTCTCGCCTTCCGCAATCTGTCGCAGCCCGGCGGCCCCGCCTTCACCGAAGGTCAGGTCAAGGCGCTGGCGGCCGAGTACCAGGTGCAGGACGGTCCGAACGACGAAGGCAAGATGTTCCAGCGCCCCGGCCGCGCCGCCGACCATTGGGTACCGGCCTACCCGAATCCCGAGGCCGCGAAGGCGACCATCGGCGCGGCGCCGCCCGACATGTCGGTCCTCGCCAAGGCGCGCAGTTACTCGCGCGGGTTTCCATGGTTCCTGATCGACGCGTTGACGCAATATCAGGAGCAGGGCCCCGACTACATCTACGCGATCGTGGCCGAGGGCTACAGCGACCCCAACGACCCCAACCACAACGACTATTTTCCGGGCGGCCACATCGGCATGCCGAACCCGCTGTCCGACGGGCAGGTCGAGTACACAGACGGTACGCCGAAGACGGTGCAGAACTACACCAAGGACGTGGCGTCCTTCCTGATGTGGATGGCGGAGCCGAACCTCGAGGTTCGCAAGAAGACCGGCTTTCGGGTGATGATCTTCCTGATCGTCTTCGCCGGCCTGCTCTACTTCACGAAGAGAAAAATTTGGGCCGAGGCGCACTGAGCGCCCGCGGGCGGACGATCATTTTCATCGTAAGTAATTGAATTTACGTTATCTTACCCGTGTTGCTTGCTTTTGTTAAGCCGATGATATATGTGTCGAGCATACTCGCCGGTAGCGTGTTGCCGGCTCAAGGGCCGCCGGTGGGAAACTGAAGCGGCCTTTGCTTTATCTGCTCGGGCTCGAATGCGGACGATTGTTTATGTAGACGGCTTCAATTTGTACTACCGCATGCTTGAGAGGCGGCCGGATCTCAAATGGCTCAATATCAAACAGGTGGCCGAGAAGACGTTACGCGCCGAAAACCGGATCATCGGAGTTCGCTATTACGCGGCGCGTATTTCCGGTCGCATCGATCCTTCGGCGCCTGCCCGTCAACAAGTCTACCTCGATGCTCTTTCCACAATTCCAAAATTGTCCTTTCATATGGGCAATTTTTTGAGCTCGACGAAGTTTGCGGGACTTGTCCATCCGCCTACCTTTCGTCCAGTTCTTGCGCACCAAATTCCGCAGCCTTGGCCGGCTGTCGTGCGCGTACATAAAACAGAAGAAAAGGGAAGCGACGTCAATTTGGCATCGCATCTGCTACTCGGCGCGTTCCGAAACAATTTTGATGTAGCTGCGGTTCTTTCCACGACACCGACCTTGTCGAACCCATTCGCATCGTCGCCCAAGATCTGGGCAAAATCGTCGGCCTCATTTCGCCTGTTTCCAATTCCGCGCCCCAACTGCAAGCGGTCGCGAGTTTCGTGCGGCGCATAAAAGTCAGCGATCTGGTCACATCACAGTTCGCAGATTCGCTGACATTGCTAGACGGAAGGCGGATCGCCAAGCCTGCAGCTTGGGTCTTAAATACTTTGCGCTCAAATCGCACGCGTCACAACGAAAAGCGGTCCAGGAGAGCGCTGCGCGACCGACGCCGCGCGGCTCTCTCGCGCGCATGCGGAAGAAGGCCTTTAACGCGCAGGATTCATGTCAGCGAACGATCGAAGATTGAAGCTCAACCCCGCAGGGGCTCGGACTTCAGCGCCGCGCGCACGAAGTAGTAAAGCATCACGAGGCCGCACAAACCGCCGAAAATCTCGAAGGCGGCGCTGAAAACGCGCGGCAGTTGGAAGATGCCGCCAAGCGCCCACCCAGCCGCCCACGACACGCCGACAAGCTCGGTGCCGACGAGGATCGCGACGCTGACGATCGTCAGAGCGTTCTGCCAGTGGATGGGTTTTTTCGGCTCGGCCAAGCTCAGCGTCCTCGCGCGGCCGTTGCGCCGCTCTCGACGCGGCCTATACCAGGGCGAGGCGCGCCGCAACAGGACCGACCATGAGTTCGACCGAGACGTTCGTCAGCGCCGCCGTCGCCGCGCCGCATCGCCTGGCGTCGGAGGCCGGCCGCGACATCCTTCTGCAAGGCGGCGACGCCATCGAGGCGATGCTCGCCATGGCCGCCACGATCGCGGTGGTCTATCCGCACATGAACGGCGTCGGCGGCGACGGCTTCTGGCTCATCCATGAGCCAAGAGGGCGCGTGCGCGGCATCGAAGCGTGCGGCTTCGCGGGCGCCAAAGCGACGATCAAAGCCTATCGCGACGCCGGCTTCGAGACGACGCCGGCGCGCGGCCCGCTCGCGGCGCTCACCGTCCCCGGCGCGGTCGGCGGGTGGGCGCTCGCGCATGCCTTCGCCAAGTCCGGCGGCGCCCGCTTGCCGCTCGACGCGCTGCTCGCGCCCGCCATCCATCACGCCAAGGCGGGCGTCCCGGTGTCGGGGTCCGAGGCGCGCACGCGGCCGCGCGATTCGGCCGATCTCGCGGCGCTGCCCGGCTTCGCCGACCGCTACTACGTCGATAGCGAACCGCCCGAGGCGGGCGCCTTGCGCACGTTCCCCGAGAAGGCCGCGACGCTCGAACACCTCGGCCACGCCGGGCTCGACGATTTCTATCGCGGCGACATCGCGCGCGAAATCGCCGCCGATCTCGAGCGCATCGGCTCGCCGGTGACGCGCGCGGACCTGCGCGCCTATCGCGCGCAATGGCGCCAGCCCCTCAAGCTCGCCTTCGCAGGGCACACGCTGCACAACTTTCCGCCGCCGACGCAGGGCCTCGCATCGCTGATGATCCTGGGGATTTTCGCGCGGCTCGGCGTCAAGGAATGCGAGTCCTTCGCGCATATCCACGGGCTGATCGAGGCGACCAAGCAGGCCTTCGCCGTGCGCGACGCGTTCGTCACCGACTTCGATCATCTGAGCGGCGATCCCGACGCGTTCCTGACGCCGCGCGCGCTGGAGCGCGCGGCGCAAGCGATCTCGATGCGCAGGGCCGCGCCCTTTCCGCTGCCGCCGGCGCAGGGCGACACCGTCTGGATGGGCGCGATCGACAAGAACGGCCTCGCGGTCTCCTACATCCAGTCGCTCTACTGGGAGTACGGATCGGGCTGCGTGCTGCCGCGCACCGGCGTGCTGATGCAGAACCGCGGCGTCGCCTTCTCGCTCGACGAGACGTCGGTCAACCCGCTGCAGCCCGGCCGCCGGCCGTTCCACACGCTGAACCCCGCGCTTGCGACCTTCGCCGACGGACGCGTGATGCCTTACGGGACGATGGGCGGCGACGGACAGCCGCAGACGCAGGCGCAGATCTTCACGCGCTACCTGTTCGGCATGGACCTCGCGGAGGCGATCGATGCGCCGCGATTCGCGCTCGGCCGCACCTGGGGCGCCGCCTCCTCGCTGCTCGCGCTTGAAAGCCGCTTCGACCCATCCCTAACGCGAGCGCTCGAGAACGCCGGCCACGAGGTTTCGCTTCGGCCCGAGCCCTACGGCGACACGTTCGGCCATGCGGGCGGACTCATCCGCCACGCGCGCGACGGCCGCGTCGAAGCGGCGCACGATCCGCGCGCCGACGGGGGCGCCGCAGGCCTCTGAGCGTCCCGCAGGGGCTTACGGACAGGACACGACGGCGCGGTCGGCGAGGCGGATCGAAAAGTCCTCGCCCGGCGAGAAGTTCTCGATCTTGGCGGCGTCGAGTTGCGCCTGATCCTTGTCGTCGAGCGCCGCGGGCCGCAGGATCGTCGCCGAGCAGCCCTGCGGGCCGCCCTCGACGTTCGCCGACTGACCCTTCTCGAAGCCGAAGGCGACGAAATAGCTCGGGTCGTAGACGAGGAAGCTGAACGGCTTCTTCGTGTCGGCCGGGCGCGCGAGCGGCAAGGTGAAATGCAGCGTCGCCTCTTCGGACTTGGCGTCGTAGCTCATCGACCAATCCTTGGGTGGATTGAAGGCGACCTTCCTGCCGTTGAGCTTGGCGAACGTGAAGTAGTCGAACTCCTTGAGCGATTCGACGTTCGTTTTCGCCACCGGCTCGAGATCGGCCGGCGTCGGCGCCTCGCCGTCCTTGCCGAGGTTTTCGGTGACGAAGGCCGAATACATGTCGTCAAACGTCCAGTGGTGGCGGATCGCGACGAGCTTCCCATCGGGTCCGAGCATCGCTTCGGCCTTCACCGAGATCCAGACGTGCGGATGCGCGCTGGCGGCCGACGTTGCGAGCCCAGCGACCGTCAACCCGATCAGACAGGCCGCGAGCCGTGAAATCCACATGCGAGGGTCGCTCCGCCGGCGCCGACAAGACTTGCGATCGTCAAAGCGGACGATCGCGGCGCGCGTATGGCGCGTCGGATCCTGGCGCTCGAAAGTGATCCGGCGTCGGCCCTCCCGGCAAGCGCGGGGTTCGAAGCGGCGCCTACCGCACCAGCACGTTGCGGAATTGCCAGGGATCGCTCGTGTCGATGTCTTCGGGAAAGAAGCCCGGCCGGTCGGTCAGCGGCGTCCAGTCCGTATAGACGCCGACGACGGGGCCGAGATAGGGCGTCTGCACGTCGAGGCAGCGTTTGAAGTCGATCTCGTCCGCCTCGACGATGCCGGCTTTCGGATTCTCCAGCGCCCACACCATGCCGGCGAGCACGGCCGAGGTCACCTGCAGACCGGTGGCGTTCTGATAGGGCGCGAGCCGCCGCGTCTCTTCGATCGAGAGTTGCGACCCGTACCAGTAGGCGTTCTTCTCGTGGCCGTAGAGCAGCACGCCGAGCTCGTCGATCCCGTCGACGATCTCGTTCTCGGTCAGGATGTGATGCTTGTCCTGCACGCGGCCGCCTTGTCCGAACATCTCGTGCAGCGACAGCACCGCGTCGTCCGAAGGGTGATAGGCGTAGTGGCACGTCGGCCGATAGACGACCTTGCCCTCGGCGTCGCGCAGCGTGAAATAGTCGGCGATCGAGATCGATTCGTTGTGGGTGACGAGAAAGCCGTATTGCGCCTGCGCCGTCGGCGTCCACGAGCGCACCCGCGTATTGGCGCCCGGCTGGTTCAGATAGATCGCCGCGCCGCAGCCCGACGTGTGCGCGCCGGCGTTGGGAGGCGTCCAGGCCTCGTGCGCGCCCCAGCCGAGTTCGGCCGGCTGCATGCCTTCCGACACGAA
The DNA here is from genome assembly GCA_965276595.1 of Beijerinckiaceae bacterium. Classification (GTDB taxonomy): domain Bacteria; phylum Pseudomonadota; class Alphaproteobacteria; order Rhizobiales; family Beijerinckiaceae; genus Terripilifer. The sequence continues at coordinate 670,368 of CBDIBA010000011.1, read as the reverse complement.
GCCTTCGACCGACCAGGTGTTGACGAACGCCTGCATCGGCTTCGGCGCTTTCGCGCGCTGGGTATCGCGCTCGGCGATGTGGATTCCCTTGACGCCCACGCGGCGCGCCAGCGCGGCCCAGGCCTCGCGGCTCGTCGGCGCATCGATCGGCTGGCCCATGTCATGCGCGAGGTTGATGAGCGCCTGCTTGACGAACCACGACACCATGCCGGGATTGGCGCCGCAGCAGGAAATCGCCGTCGTCCCGCCCGGCCGCGCGCGACGCGCCGCCAGCACGCTCTCGCGCAACGCGTAGTTGGTGCGCGTCTCCGGACCCGCGCTCTTGTTGAAATAGAAGCCCGGCCACGGCTCGACGACCGTGTCGATGTAGAGCGCGCCGATCTCGCGGCAGAGCTCCATGATGGCGAGCGACGACGTATCGACCGACACGTTGACGCAGAAGCCCTGGCCGCCGCCGCGCGTGAGCAACGGCGTTAGAACGTCGCGATAGTTCTCCCTCGTGAGGCCGATCGTCTGGAACGCGACGCCATGCTTTTCGGCCAGCGCGCGGTCGCCGTCGTTCGGATCGAGGATGACGAAGCGCGACGCGTCGAACTTGAAATGGCGCTCGATCAACGGCAACACGCCCTTCCCGATCGAGCCGAAGCCGACCAGGACGATGGGGCCGGTAATTTCGGCGTGAACGGGCCACTGATCCATCGAAAGTTCCTTCATGCGGATGTTACAGGCGACGCGCGGCGTCTATTTGACGACGGTCACCGGGCGGTTGGGATGCGCGGGGTTGACAGTCACCCGCTGCGCGCGCGGATCGATCACGAGATCCATGGCTTCGATCGGCAGGACGCCCATCAGCGCTTCGTCCCCCAGCACGAGCGCTTGCGTCGCGTAGCTGCGGTTTTCGAATGCGATCTCGATCGGGCGAATTTTCGGCGCTTCGATCCGCCGCCCGTCCGCAAGCGTCACGAGTTGCGTCGCGCATTCATTGAGGTCGAAGCCGAGCTGCCGCGCCTGCGCCGCGGTCACACACATGTGGACCGCGTCCGTGTCGACGAGCGCCGATACCGGAAGGCTCGCCTTGGTGAACAGGTTCGCCAACGTCACGTCGGCCCGAATGAGACCCATCGCCACTCTCCTTGGACCGCGCCAGCCTAGCACGCCGACGACGACACGATCACGCCGCGCGTTTGGCCGCGCCGCGTGACAGCGCGATGACGGGAGCCGTCTTCGAACCGGCGGCGACGACGAGGCCGCTCGCCTGCCCGAGCGCGCCCGATTCGAGTTCGAGTCCGAGGAACCGTTCGGGCTCGACCGGGCCGGGCATGGCGAGGTTGACGGCGAGGTCGCGTCGAAAGCCGAAACGCTCGTAGTATGGCGCATCGCCGACGAGGATCGCCGCTTTGTGCCCGCGCGACGCGGCGCGCGCCAACGCCGCGCGAATGAGTCGGCCGCCGAGCCCGAGCGAACGATGCGTCTCGGCGACGGCGAGCGGCCCCAGCAGCAGCGCAGGCGCGCCGCCCGCATCGACGTTCCACAGCCGGATCGTGCCGACGAGCGCCTCGCCGTCGCTCGCCACGAGCGCAAGACCCGGCGCGCAGGCGCGCCCCTGCCGCAGGCGCTCGCATGTCTTGCGTCGCCGCGCGGGGCCGAAGGCGGCGTCGAGCAGCGCCTCGCGCGCGGGGACGTCCGACGCGCGCTCCTCGCGCAGCGTGACACCGTCGGCGGACGCGAAGGCGAACGGAAACGCGGCCGTGAGCGGGCGCGCGGCGAGCATCGTCGAGGTCATCTTTGCCTCCATCGGGCAGGACGACCCTCGCACCCCATCTGGGGCCGTTCGGGACAAGGATCGGAAAGATGCGGGACTGAGGCGCCCGCCGACCCCGCGTCCGCGTGCGGACGAAGCGGCTACGTCAGATGACGTAGGACTGCAACGGCGGGAAACCGTTGAAGCCGACGGCCGAATAGGTCGTCGTGTAGGCGCCCGCGCCCTCGATCAGCACCTTCGCTCCGATCTCGAGGCTCACGGGAAGAAGGTAGGGCTCCTTCTCGTAGAGCACGTCGACCGAATCGCAGGTCGGACCTGCGAGCACGCAAGGCTCGCGCTCGTCGTCGTCGAACTCGGTGCGGATGGGGTAGCGGATCATCTCGTCCATCGTCTCGGCGAGCCCGTTGAACTTGCCGATGTCGAGATAGACCCACTTCACCTTGTCCGCGTCCGACTTCTTCGAGATCAGCACGACCTCCGCCTCGATCAGGCCGGCGTTGCCCACCATGCCGCGGCCCGGTTCGATGATCGTCTCCGGGATGCGGTTGCCGAAGTGCTTGCGTAGCGACCGGAAGATCGATTGGCCATAGGCGCGCACCGCCGGCACGTCGCGGAGATACTTCGTCGGGAAGCCGCCGCCGAGGTTCACCATCGACAGGTGAACGCCCCGTTCGGCGAGATCGCGAAAAATCCCCGAAGCGGCCTTCAGCGCGCCATCCCACATGCGCGGGTTGCGCTGCTGCGAGCCGACGTGGAACGACACGCCATGCGCGACGAGGCCGAGCCGATGCGCGTGTTCGAGCACGCGCGTCGCGAGCTCCGGCGCACAGCCGAATTTGCGCGACAGCGGCCATTCGGCGCCCGAGCCGTCGCACAGGATGCGGCAGAACACCCGCGATCCCGGCGCGACGCGCGCGATCTTCTCGACCTCCGCCTCGCAATCGACCGCAAAGAGACGGATGCCGAGCGCATAGGCGCGCGCGATATCGCGTTCCTTCTTGATCGTGTTGCCGTAGCTGAGGCGGTCGGGCGAGCAGCCGGTCGCTAGAACCTGCTCGATCTCGACGAGCGAGGCCGTGTCGAAGCAGGAGCCGAGACGCGCGAGCAGATCGAGTACCTCGGGCGCCGGATTCGCCTTGACGGCGTAGAACACGCGCGTGTCCGGCAGCGCCTTGGCGAAGGCGTTGTAATTCTCGCGCACCACGTCGAGGTCGAGGACCATGCAGGGTCCATCGTCGAGCCCGGAGCGACGTCGGTCGCGGAGGAACTGGAGGATTCGGTCGGTCATCGCGGCATCCCTTCGAAGGGCGCGGGTCTCGCGCCAAGTACGAGGACTTCGTGGGTGGCGATGCATTCCCGGCCGCGCGATGGAGACGCGACCAGGTCAGTTGACCCGCCAACCGTGAGCGAACGCGCGCGCGCCGAACCATTCGGCGACGATCGTCCGATCAGGTGATGCGCCGTGGCCAACGACGCCCGGCTGATCGCAATCAGCGGGCTTCGATAGCCATCGTTTGGATGGGATGAGCTCCCGTCCGCACGCCCGGCAAGATAGACAAGCCTCTTCGGTACGTCGGCTTTGGAGGCCGACAGAGACGAAAAAGCCCGGTCCGTCGTTGCTTTAAGTCGCGTCCCCCGTTTGGCGGGGTTCGCCGGTTCGCCTCCGGCTGCCGGTTTTTTCTGGCGGTTAACCGGCCTCTTGTCCGGATCCCCGCCAACCGACACACGACCACAGGCACGTGCGATTTGGGCAAGACGGTAGATAGGCCGATTTTCCCTGGACGCAAGAACAAAATTCAAAAAGTCGGCGCTCGCGCCCGAAGCGGCGAACGCGTTCGCCGCGCCTGCGTCGAAGGCGCCGCTTGCCGGCAATGGATGCGCCCATTAGTGCTCGCATCGAGCCAAGCGGCTCGCGTGCTAGGTCGTCGATGCGCAACTGGACCCGTCGCCATTTCGTTTCCTGTCTCGCGAGCGCGAGCCTCGTCACAGCCGCGACGCGGACCGAAGCGCAGTCGGATGCGCCGAATACGCCGCCGCGATTCAGTTTCGACGACGTGGTGCGGCGCGCCCGCGATCTGGCGAGCGCGCCGCTCTCGCCGCCTCCGTCCGCGCCCGAACAACTGGCCAGGCTCGATCCGGACGCCGCGCGCGACATTCGCTTTCGGCCGGAACGCGCGCTGCTGTCGGGACCCGCCAGCCGCTTTCGTCTGCAAACGCTGCACCTCCAGCCGAACGGCTCGCCCGCCGTCACGGTTAATCTCCTTCGCGACGGCATTCCGACCCCGATCCCCTATTCTCCGGCGCAATTCGATTACGGCCGGACGAAGCTGGAGCGCCCGCTGCCGGTCAACCTCGGCTTCGCCGGCTTCCGCCTGCAGTTCCCGCTCAACGATCCGAACGGCTACGACGACGCGGTCGTTTTCACCGGCGACAATGCGTTCCGCCTGTTTGGACGCGGACAGTCGCCCGGCGCCCGACTGCGCGCGCTCCGCGTCGCCCCGAACGCCGACGCCTTCTTTCGTGAGTTCTGGATCGAGATCGTTCGGCGCGGCGCGCCGCGCGCGATCGTTCACGCCCTGCTCGACGGCGAGGCGGCGACCGGCGCCTTCCGGCTGGAGCTGACGCCGGGCGACCAGTCGGCGCTCGACGTGTCCGCTGTCGTCTTCCCGCGCAAGAACGGCGGGACGCTGGGCTACGCGCCGATGACATCCATGTTCCTGTCGGGGGAGAATGACCGGCGGCTCGCGGACGGCTTCCATCCGGAAGCGCACGATTCTGACGGCTTCGCCCTGCACACCGGCGCCAACGAATGGCTGTGGCGCCCTTTGCGCAACCCGGCGACGCCCGGACAGTTCGCTTTCGGCGGCGCCAATCCGAAAGGCTTCGGCCTGATGCAGCGCGACCACGTCTTCGATCATTACCAGGACCTGGCCGCTGGCTTCGAACGCCGCCCCAGCTACTGGGTCGAAACGGTCGGCGACTGGGGCGAGGGCCGCGTCGAACTCGCCGAGGCGAGCGCCGCCGACGTGGGCGCAAAGAACATCGACATCGCCTGGGTTCCGAACGCCGCGCCCGATCCCGCGACGCCGATCAAGTTCGCCTACCGCATCGCCGCCATGCTCGATGCGAGCGCGATCGTTCCCCTCGGGCATGTCGTCAACACGTTCCAAGCGGCCGCGCCTGTGGCGCAAGGCGGACTGGCGGCGCGCCGCATCGCGGTCGATTTCGCCGGAGGCGACCTCGCCTACTATCTCGGCGATCCACCCGTGGTCGAAGCGGCGGCCACCGCCAACAACGGACGCGTCGCGAATGTGTCCGTCGCGCCCAACCCGCACATCAACGGCTTTCGCGCGAGCTTCGAGGTCGAGATCGCGGCAGGCCAGACAGCCGATCTGCGCGTCTTCCTGCGCGCCGCCGGCAAGACGATCAGCGAGATCTGGACCCTCCCGGTCAGCGCCTGACGCCCTTCGACGCGACGGCCGCGCAAATCTTGCGCGGCGCATGGGAAACCGCGACAACGAAATCCATCCGCATCAGAGGGCCCGCATCGGCCGACGGAGGGACCGTGAGATCAGCCATTGCCTTGAGCGCGCTCGCGCTCGCCGTCGCGAGCCACGCGGCCAGCGCCGCGGACAGGATCGTCTTCGGCACGAACTGGCTCGCGGAAGCCGAACACGGCGGTTTCTACCAGGCCGTCGCCGACGGGACCTATGCGCGATACGGACTCGACGTGACGATCCGCCAGGGCGGCCCGCAGGCCAACAATCGTTTGCTTCTGGCGACCGGAAAGCTCGATTTCGGTATGGGCGCCAACATGATCCAGGCGTTCGCCGCGGTGGAGCAGAACATCCCGACGGTCGTCGTCTCCGCGCTTTTCCAGAAGGACCCCATCATCCTGATGTCGCATCCGGGCGTCGGCCTCGAGAGGTTCGAAGACCTGCCCAAGGCGACGGCCTTCGTCTCGAAGGAGAACCTGGCGTCGGTCTATCAATGGCTGAAACTCGCCTACGGCTTCAAAGAAGAGAAGGTCAAACCCTACACCTTCAACGCCGCGCCATTCATCGCCGACAAGACGTCGATCCAGCAGGGCTACGTCACGTCCGAGCCTTTCGAGATCGAGCGGCAGGCCGGCTTCAAGCCGAATGTCTTCCTGCTCGCCGATCACGGTTACGACTCGTATTCGACGACGATCGAGACGCGTCGCGACACGATCGCAACATCGCCCGACCTCGTGCAGCGCTTCGTCGACGCCTCCGTCATCGGCTGGTATCGTTATCTTTACGGCGACAATTCCGCCGCCAATGCGGCGATCCGCAAGGACAACCCGGACATCCGCGACGATCAGATCGCCTATTCCATCGTCAAGATGAAGGAGTATGGCATCGTCGATACCGGCGATGCGGCGGCGCTTGGCGTCGGCGCCATGACCGACGCGCGCATGAAGAGCTTTTTCGACAAGATGGCGGCCGCCAAGGTCGTCAAAGCCGACATCGACTATCGCCAGGCCTACGATCTTCGCTTCGTCGGAAAAAAGGTCGGGCTCGACCTGCAGCCGCGTCCTTGACGGCGTCCCGCGCGGCGATGCTGCGCCTCGACCGCGTCGGCAAGACCTTCGCCAACGGCGTGCAGGCGCTCGGCGATTTGACGCTCGACGTGCGCGAGGGCGAGTTCCTCAGCCTGCTGGGACCGTCGGGCTGCGGCAAGTCGACGGCGCTACGCATCATCGCCGGCCTCGAACGCGCGTCGACCGGCTCCCTCGCTTGGGCGGAAGGCCGCAAGCCGCAGGTCGGCTTCGTCTTTCAGGACGCCACGCTGATGCCGTGGGCCAGCGTCTTCCAGAACATTTGGCTGCCGCTGCGCCTGCGCGGCGTGTCCAAGCGCGAAGCGGCGCCGCGCATCCGCGAGGCGCTCGCGCTGGTCGGCCTCGACGGCTTCGCGACCGCCTTTCCGCGCGAGCTCTCCGGCGGCATGAGGATGCGCGTCTCGATCGCGCGCGCGCTCGTCTCGCGGCCGCCTCTGCTCTTGATGGACGAGCCCTTCGCCGCGCTCGACGAAATCGCGCGGTTGAAGCTCAACAACGATCTTCTCCGGCTGAAGGCCGAGCTTGGAACCACCATCGTCTTCGTCACCCACTCGGTCTACGAAAGCGTCTATCTCTCGACGCGCATCGCCGTCTTCCGCGCCAGACCCGGCTGCGTCATCGACCTGGTCGAAATCGCGGCGCCGCTGCCGCGCGACGACGAGTTCCGTCTGTCGGCGGCCTACGCCGAGCATTGCCGGCGCGCCTCGGCCTCGTTGCAACGCGCGATGGAGGCGCAGCCCGCATGACCGGCGCTCGCCTGAAGGAGTGGGGACCGCCCGTCCTCGTCTTCGTCTTGCTGCTGACGCTTTGGGAAGGCGTCGTTCGCCTCGAGGCGATCCCGCCCTACATTCTCCCGGCGCCGTCGCTCATCGGGCGCACGCTCGTCGAGGATTGGGGCGTGCTGTCGGCCTCGCTCTTCGTCACGTTGCGCATCACCTTCGAGGCGCTGGCCGCTGCGGCCATCGGCGGCGCGCTGCTGGCGCTGCTGTTCGCGCGCTGGCGCTGGGTGGAGCGCTCGTTCTTCCCCTTCGCCGTCGTGCTACAGGTGACGCCGATCGTGGCCATCGCGCCGCTGCTGCTCGTCTATCTGGAGCCCAATGGCGCCGTGCTCGTCTGCGCCTTCCTCGTGGCGTTCTTCCCCATCCTGTCGAACACGGCGTTGGGGCTCGCCTCGACGGACCACAACCTCGTCGATCTCTTCGATCTTTACGGCGCCTCTCGTTTGAGTCAGTTGATGCTGCTGCGGCTGCCGGCGGCGCTGCCCTATTTCCTCGGCGGCCTTCGCATCGGCGGCGGTCTCGCGCTGATCGGAGCCGTGGTCGCCGAGATCGCGGCGGGCTCGGCCGGGCAAGGCGCGGGCCTCGCCTACCGCATCGTTGAGGCGGGCTTCCGCCTCAACATCCCCCGCATGTTCGCCGCGCTTGCGCTCATCTCCGTCACGGGCGTCCTGATCTTCCTGGCGCTCACGTTCGTCTCCTGGATCGTCCTGGCCCGCTGGCACGACAGCGCGCGGCCGCGCAGATCGTAATTTGCCTGGCAGGATCCATAAGGCTGGCGTTTAGCGCCTTCGGCGATATAGTTCCCGTCGATGGCCTCCGAACCTGAAACGGATATCCTAGCCTTGCAACGACGCATCGCGTCGCTCGAAGGGATGGTCTCCAAACTGCTTTATGTGAGCTCCGACCTATATCTCGCGTTGCAGGCGATCCGTAATCAGCCCGGGGATCAGGGGGAGGTAGACACGGTCTTGGGACTCGCGAGCGAGACAATCGACGAGCTCTACAGCGAAGTGGAAGTGGCTATAGAGAAAAATGCCGGCGGCCAATGACATAAACGTCTTCGAAGCGAACCGCGCGCGCTTCGCCGAGAGATCGACGCGGGTCGCGCAAGCCGGTGGGGGGAGCGGTAGCGGCGACGGCGGAGGCGGCGAGTTCGGACGCCGGCTCGCGGCTCTGGAACGCGCGCACGATCGAGTCGATGGGAAGTTGGATGATCTGATCAGGGGGGCGCACGAAGCACGCTTGGCGGCCGAGACGCGCCTTGCGACAATCGACGGAAAGCTCGCCGTTCTCGACGCCAAGCTCGACACGAAGGCGCAAGCCGCCGACATGGCGTTCCTGCGTGGCCGTCTCGAAGACATGCCGACGAAATGGTTCGTCGCTACAAGCGTCATCGCCGCCTTCGTTGGCGCCGTCGGCGCCCTAAGCGCCGTCCTGGTTTTTCTTGAACGCATCCGGACCTTGCTCGGCGCCCACTAATCGGCGGCGTCTGCGAAGAGGAGAACACATGCTCGGAAACGCCCTTCGCTTGCCGGCGCTTGCGCTGACGGCGGCCCTCGTCGCGACGCCGCTCGCGGCGCAGACCTATCCCGATCATCCCGTGCGCGTCACGGTGCCTTACGGACCGGGCGGGATCGCCGACATCGCGATGCGCATCGTCTCGGATGCGCTGTCGCGCAAATTCGGACAGAACTTCATCGTGGAGAACCAGCAGAGCCCCGGGGGCATCGTCGCCGCCCGCAATGCGCTCGCCGGCGGTCCCGACGGGTACACGCTGACGCTGTTCAGCAACGGGACCGCGATCAGCGTCGGCCTCTTCAACAACCTGCGCTACGACCCGATCAAGGAATTCAAGCCGATCTCCGGTCTCGGCTTTTTCGATTTCGTTTTCGCCACCGCGGGCGACGGCCCGTACAAGACGCTCGGCGACTTCCTGAAGGCGGCGAAGGAAAAGCCCGGCGCGCTCAACATCGGCACCGTCGCGGTCGGCAGCACGCAGCAGCTCGCCGCGGAATTGTTCAAGACCATGGCCGGCGTCGACGCGCGCGTCGTGCCCTTTCGCTCGACGCCCGATCTGATCGTCGCCGCCATTCGCGGCGATGTCGCGCTCATCGTCGATTCGCCCGCGTCCATGAAGGGCAACTTTACCGACGGCAAGCTGCGCGCCTTGGCGATCTCCGGCGCTAAGCCTTCCGACTATCTGCCGGATACGCCGACAGCCGATCAGGCGGGCGTGCCGGGCTTCGACGTGCCGTCCTGGAACGCGCTCTTCGCGCCGAAAGGCGTGCCGAAGCCGATCGTCGACAAACTGAACGCGGCGCTTCAGGAGCAGCTTTCGACGCCCGAGACGAAGAAGCAATTGCTCAACGTCGGCATCACCGCCAATCCGACCACGCCCGACGAGATCGAGGCCAAGCTGCAGACCGAGATCAAACGCTGGAGCGGCGTGATCGCGAAGGCGGGCATCGAAAAGCAATAGCCGCCGCCGGGCGCCGACCTGCGCCCCAGCCTCTTGACGAAGAGCTCCGATCGGACGCCCAATGGCGTTCGCGATGCGCTTTGATGGCACATCGTTTGCATTTCCGATCCGTCGGACGCCGTCTTTGAACGACGGCGCACTTGAGAGAGATGGCCTATGACCGACAGCTTCGAGGACCATTGCTGGCAGGACGCGGTGCCGGCCGACGTCCTGGATCTCTACAAGCATTACAAGCGCGACATCTTCGTCGGGCCGAACCCCGCGCTCCTCGCCATCGATCTTTACGAGATCGCCTATCGCGGCGGCGCGAAGCCTGTGAACGAGGTCGCCAAGGAGTTTCCGTCCTCGTGCGGGGTCAATGCGTGGAAGGCGATTCCGCCGACGCAGCGCCTGTTCGCGGCGGCCCGCAAAGCCGGTCTCCCGATCTTCTACACGACGAGCGACACGCGCCCGGCGAGCAAGCCCGGCGCGGTGAAGGCGACCAACCGCCGCGGCGGCAAGGACCTGCCCGACGATTACGACATCCGTCCCGAATTCGCCCCGCAGCCAGGCGACGTCGTCATCACCAAGATGCGCGCGAGCGCCTTCTACGGCACGCCGCTTCTCGCACACCTCACGCAACTGGGCGTCCAGACGCTCATCGTCGTCGGCGAAAGCACGTCGGGCTGCGTGCGCGCGAGCACGGTCGACGGCTACAGCAGCGGCTATCACATGGTGATGGTCGAGGAATGCTGTTTCGACCGCAGCGACATCTCGCATAAGATCAACCTGTTCGACCTGCACCACAAGTATGCGGACGTGATGAAGGTCGATCAGGTCGTCGCGCATCTCGAAGGCCAGATGCGCCCGGGAGCCGCCGCATGAAACCGCGCGCATACGGGCCGTTTCCTTATTCGCCGATCATCGACCGACCGAAATGGCGCTGGCCCAACGGCAAGCGGCTGGCGCTGTGGATCATTCCGAACATCGAGTTCTTTGCGCTCGACGAACAGGTGCCCGCGGCGGCCGGCGGCGGCGGCAAGACGCCGGACGTGCCGACCTGGGCGGCGCGCGATTACGGCAACCGCTTCGGCGTCTTCCGCTTCATGGACGTGTTCGACCGCTACGGCATCCGCGGCACGGTCGCGCTGAACAGCGACCTCTGCCGCGCCCATCCACGCATCATCGAAGAAGCCATGAAGCGCAAATGGGAGCTGATGGGACACAACGAATCCAACACGCGACGCCTGAACGAGGTCCCGCCCGGCGAGGAAAAGGGCGTCATCGAGCGGTCGATCGCCGAGATCGAACGCGCCTCGGGCGTGCGGCCCGTCGGCTGGCTCGGCTCCGGCCTGCAGGAGACCTGGACGACGCTCGACAATCTCGTCGACGCGGGCGTCGAATACGTCGCCGACTGGGTCAACGACGATCAGCCCTATCAAATGACGCTCGACGACGGGCGCACCATCATGTCGATCCCCTATTCGACGGAGCTCAACGACAAGCCGGCCTTCGACAAGATGCATATGACCGCCGAGCAGTTCGACATCATGATCCGCCGGCAATTCGACGTGCTCTACCGCGAGAGCGAGGACTCGGCGCGCGTCATTGGCATCGCGCTGCATCCCTACATCACCGGCGTTCCCCACCGCATCGACGCGCTGGACAGCGCGCTGGCCTATATCTGCAAGCACGAGGGCGTGTGGCTCGCCACGGGCCAGGAGATCGCGCGCGCGGGTCGCGAGGCGCTCTCCTCCAAGTAAGCCGGTCGACGACGGAGTCCATGACGATGAGAACGCTTCGCCTGATGGTCTGCGCCGCCGCCCTCGGGGCGTTTTGCGCCGTCGCGCCCGCCGCTCTCGCGCTCGACATGCTGACGATCAGCGATACGGGCTCGGGCTCGCCGACGCATTGGCCGGCCTACATCGGCATGGCCAAGGGCTTCTTCGCCAAGCGCGGCGTCGCCGTCGAATACATTCCGACGCCTTCGAGCGCGGCGTCGACGCAGCAACTCGCGGCAGGCTCGGTCAACATGTCGAGTTCGGGCATGGCCGACGCGTTGCGTGGCATCGACAAGGGCGCCGGCGCCGCGCTGTTCATGATCGAATGCGGACCTGCGCCCTACGAGATCGTCGCCAAGCCGTCGATCAAGTCCTACGCCGACTTGAAGAAGAAGACGATCATGATCGGCGGCATCAGGGACATCACCCGCATCTACCTCGATCGGATGATCGGGCCCGCCGGCGTCAAGCCGGGCGACTACGATCTCGTCTACGCCGGCGCGAGTTCCGCCCGCTACGCCGCGCTGGCATCGGGTTCGATCGACGCGACGATCATCACCTCGCCGTTCAACTTCAAGGCGAAGGCCGACGGCTTCTCCGATCTCGGGTCGGCTGAGATCGACGACTTTCCCTTCGCGGGCTACCTCGTCAACCGCGAATGGGCGAAGACGCACAAGCAGCAGATCGCCGCCTTCGCGGCCGGCTTCGACGAAGGCGCGGGCTGGTTCTACGACGCATCGCATCGCGAGGAAGCGGTCGACATCATGATCAAGGCGCTACCGACGACGCAGCGCGACGACGCCGAGAAGACCTACGATTATTATACGAAGCTGAAGCTCTTCGTACGCGGCGGCGAGGTGCGCAAGCCGGGCGTCGAGACCCTGCTTAAAATTCTCAAGGCGCAGGGCGACATCGAAGGGTCGACCGATCCGGATCGCTTCGTCGATACGACGTTGATCGCCAAATAGGTCGCGCCGCCGCCCGCTTGACGCGGCGGCGATGGCTGGCGAAACAGCGGCGCAGGAGGCCGCTGTGGGCAAGCCGGACGTGTTGATGCCTGTTCCGCTCCCCGCCGCGCTGCGCGAGGGGCTGGGCGTGGGCTTCAACGTCGTCTGCCCGTTCGAGGCGCCCGACCCGGACCAGGCGCTCGACGCCGTTGCGCCCACGCTGCGCTTCATCGCGACGGGCGTCCCGACGATCGCCAACGGCGCCGTGCGCCCGATCGACGCCGCTTACCTGGCGCGGTTCCCACGGCTCGAATTCGTCGCCAACATGGGCGTCGGATACGACAACATCGATATAGGCGCCGCCGCAGCTCGGGGGATCATCGTCGCCAACACGCCCGACGTTCTGACCGAGGACACCGCCGACGCCGCCTTCGGCCTGCTGCTTTGCGTCATCCGTCAATTGCCGCAGGCCGATCGCTATCTGCGCGCCGGACGCTGGCTGGACGCGGCGTTTCCGTTGTCGGCAAGTCTGCGCGGCCGTGTGATGGGGATCGTCGGCCTGGGGCGGATCGGCAAGGCGATCGCGCGGCGCGCCGAAGCCTTCGGGCTCGACGTCGTCTACCATGGCCGGCGGCCGCAGACCGGCGTCGCCTGGCGCTACTACGGTTCGCTCGAGGCGATGGCGCGCGCCTGCGACATCCTGATGGTGGCGACGCCGGGCGGCGAGGCGACGCGCAACCTCGTCGATGCGCCGATCCTCGCTGCGCTCGGCCCGCAGGGCGTCGTCGTCAACATCGCGCGCGGCGGCGTCGTCGATGAGACTGCGCTGATCGCGGCCCTGCGGGAGCGGCGCATCCTGAGCGCCGGCCTGGATGTCTTCCGCGACGAGCCCGCGACGCCGCCCGAACTCGTGGCGATGGAGCATGTCGTGCTGTTGCCGCATGTGGGCTCGGCGACCGGACCGACGCGCGAGGCCATGGCGAACCTCGTCGTGCAAAACATCGAGTCTTTCGCGCGCGGCGATGGGCCGCTGACTCCGGTCGCCGAGACGCCGTGGCCGTCAGGCGCGAAAGCCGTTATGAAAAGCGGCGGCCGATCGGCCGTCTGAGTCTCCGGGAGATCGTCGCATGCGGCCCGCGACACGCCTTCATGCTCTTGGCTTTCGCACAGCGCGGCTGGCGCTCGCCTGCGGACTGATCGGCGCCTGGGCCCCCGCGCGGGCGGCTTCCACGGCTGGCGCCATGGCGGCCGTCGCCGCTTTGGTCGGCCCCTGGCAAATCTCGCTGGGCGCGACGGAGCGAAAGTGCGGCATGATGTTCCGCAGCGACCCGACCCCGGGCGCCGACCACGTCCTCGCCTTCCCCGCCGGCTGCCGGCGCTCCATGCCCGGGCTCGCGGAAATCGGCGGCTGGACGCTCGACGCCGACAAGCAGATCGTTCTCGACGACCGCTCCGGCAGGCCGATCCTCAGTTTCGCCCCGAGCGTCGACGCTGAGGCGCTGACCGCGCAGGGGCCTAACGGCGAAACCTACGAACTCGTCGCGACCGGGCGTCAGCGCTACGCCCAAGCGGTCGCCGCGGCGGACGCGGGCGGCCTTCAGGCCGCGCCGCTGGCGAACGCGCCGGCGGTCCTGTCGCCATCGCGTCCGGCTCGACCGGGGACGGCGCCGGCGCAGGACGCCCGCCTCACGCCGGCGCCCCCGCTGACGACGAACGCCGCGGTGGCTCGATACGCGGGGCGGATCAACGACCTTGCCGGCCGCTACATCATCCTGCGCGAAGGCGTCGCCGGCGGCCGGGACGTCGGCTGCATGCTGACGCTGGAGGACCGGCCGGTCGGCCGCGGCGCGCTCCGCGCGCAACTGGCCCCCGCGTGCCGCGACAACGGCATCGTGGTGTTCGAGCCGGTCGGCTGGAGCTTCGAGCGGGGTCGACTGGTGCTGACGGCGCGCAGAGGCCATCACGCCATGTTCGACTATCACGCCGACGGATCCTGGTGGAAGCAGTCGGCGGACGGAAGCCGGCCGCTCGGCCTCCGCCACATGTGACGCTCAAGCCGCCGCGTTTTCGACGCATCATTCAGGCACGGGTCGACCGGGGCGGGGCGTTCCGGAGACGTCATGAGATTTGTTCCCTTGCCATTGGCCATTTCTTTGCGGCGACGCCCGCGTTCGCGTCCTCTTCGACCGGTAAGGCGTCGTTCTACAGCGGCCGCGGCCATGTTGGGGGCGGCCGCGCCAGTGCGATGACGGCTGCGCACCGCACCCTGCCCTTCGGCACGCCCCTGCGCGTGACCAACCTCACGAACGGGGCGACGGTCCTGGTGCATGTCAACGATCGGGGACCCTTCATCCGCGGCCGGATCATCGACGTGTCCGCAAGCGCCGCCGAGGCGCTCGGCTTCCGTCGCGCGGGCGTCGCCAACGTCCGCATCGAACGCATGGCGGGCCAACTCTAAGAAGGGAGCGACGAGCACGAGGCGCGGTCGAGGACATCCTCGGCGTGCGCCCGCTGGCCATCCGCCCCACGCCGCGCCAGCAGGATGAAGCCGCCGCCGGGCGCGCCGGCGACGGCGAGCGTCTCCTCCGCCATCGGCGCGCCCTGCGCCGCGGCGTCCGCCCGCAGCGACGCAAACGGGTCGGGCGACGGCGTCTCGCCGACGAGGCGGCGACCGCGGAACGTCTGCCCGGCGAGATCGAACGGCAGGTCCGACCAGGCCTCGCCGATTTCGGCGCCATGATCGGCGAGCGCGCGGCGCGCATCCGGCGACAGGCAATCGATATGGATGTGCAATTGCTCCTGGCTGCGCCATCGGGGCGCGTTGATCGCCATCGCCAGTGCGTCGTCCGGCAAGGCTCGCCCCGCGCGCGCCTCGACGAAACCTCGCGCCGCCCAGGCCGCGCGCCAATAATTGGGCAGAGCGCCGGCGCCGATGCGCGGATCTTCGACGCCCGAAATCTTTAGCGTCGGGATCAGTAGGTAGTGGGTGCGGCCCACGATGTCCTTGAGCACGACGAAGCCCGCGTCTTCGCCTCCCGTGAGGTCGACCAGCGCGCAGGGGGCGGGATCGTGCGCGGCCTCCTCATGGGGGACGCATTCGCCGTGCGCGATCTTCCACAGCGCATCATGATCGACGCCGCGAACGAAGGCGATCGCGCCGGCAGCCAACGCGAGCCCAAGAAGCAAACTGCCGCCAAGCGCTATGCGCCGCATTCGGATCCCGCATCCTTGCCGTGACCGATCACGTTAAACGCGTCGCGCGACGCAAGTACGACTATTGCGCCGAACAACCTTCCGCGACAGGTCGTTATCGTCGGCGAAGATCGGCGCCTCGGCAAGGCGGCGCGTCACGCCGCAAGATCGGCGCGCAACCGATAGTTTTGCAGGAACGCGTCGATCTCGTCTTGCGGCATCGGCTTGCTGAGCAAGTAGCCTTGGATTTCGCCGCAGCCTTCCGCTTGCAGGATCCGGAATTGCTCGATCGTTTCGACGCCCTCCGCGGTCGCCACCATGCCGAGATTGCTCGCCAGCGCGAGGATGGCGCGCACGATCGATTGGCAATCCTCGCTTTGCGCCAGTTCCGACACGAAGGAACGGTCGATCTTGAGACGGTCGAAGGGAAATCGGCGAAGGTAGCTGAGCGACGAATAGCCGGTGCCGAAATCGTCGAGCGACACGCGCGCCCCCAGCGCCTGCATCTCAGTCATCATGGCGAGCACCGCCGCGGTGTCGCGCAGCATGACCGACTCGGTGACCTCGAACTCCAGTCGCTCCGGCGACAGATCGGCCTTGGCGAGCGCGCGCACGATTTTCAGCACCAGCGTCTCGTCGCGGAACTGGACCGGCGACAGGTTGACCGCGACGCCGATATGGCTCGGCCAATCCCGGGCCGTCGCGCAGGCCTCCTTGATGACCCACTCGCCGATCTTCGTGATCAGACCCGTCTCTTCGGCGAGCGGAATGAACGCCGCAGGAGGAATTATGCCGCGAACGGGATGCCGCCAGCGCAGCAACGCCTCGAAGCGTTCGATCGATCGGGTCTTCAGGTCGATGACCGGCTGGTAATGCAGTTCGAACTCGTTCGCGGCGAGCGCGCGACCGAGATCGATTTCCATTGCGCGGCGCTCGCGGACCCGGTTGTCCATTTCGCTTTCGTAAAAGTGGTAGCGCCCCCGCCCTTCGTTCTTGGACTGGTAGAGGGCGAGGTCGGCGTTCTTGAGCAGCGCGTCGGCCGTCGCGCCGTCGGTCGGCGCCACGGCGACGCCGATGCTCGCGCCGATGACGCAGCGCGCCCCGTCGATGTCGTAAGGTTGGCCGATCGACATCAGGAGGCGGCGCGCCAGCGATCCGGCGTAGCGGACCGGATCGTCGCCGTTCTGCATGATGACGGCGAATTCGTCTCCGCCCAGGCGCGCCACGCAATCACGCTCGCGGACGCTGTTGCGGAGCCGATCCGCCACCATCGTCAGGAGCTTGTCGCCCACCGCGTGGCCCAGCGTATCGTTGACGGTCTTGAAGCCGTCGAGATCGATATAGAGAATCGCCAGGTGGCAGCCGTTGATGGCGCGCGGCAGCATTTTGTCGAGTTGCTCGAGGAAGAGCACGCGGTTGGGCAGATCGGTCAGCGAATCATGCTTCGCCATGTGCGTGATCTGCGCTTCGTAACGCCGTTGGCGCGTTAGGTCGTGATGGATGCCGACCCACCCGCCGGCCGGCATGGGCTGGCGCGAGACGGAGATGGTGCGGTCGTCGTCCGTCTCATAGATGCGCGTGGACGTTTCCGAAGTGCTTTGCATGATCGCGCGGTCGTGGGTGTATTGATCGACGACGGCTGAGGACAGGCCGCCGGCCGAGCGGCTGTGCGCGCCGATGTCTTCGACCGAGGCGCCGACTTTGGCCAGGTGCGGCGGCAAGCGATAGATTTCGACATAGCGCGCGTTACAGGAGACAAGACGCCTTTTCTTGTCGAAGAGGCTGAACCCCTGCGGCATGTTGCGGATCGCGGTGTCGAACAGCGTCAATTGGGTCTCGAGTCGTAGCGTGCGATGCCGGATCAGCAGCAGCAAGGCCATCGTTGCGATACTAAGCATGGCGACGAGCGTTCCGCTCAGCGCCGCCTTAGTCCGCCACACGGCGTAGATGTCGCGATTGGCGAAGCCGACGTTCAGGATCAGCGGCAGCGAGCCGACCTGCGCGTAGCGATACATACGCCGCTCGCCCGAATAGGCGGCCTCGCCTTGAAAGAGACCCCAAGATTGTTGGTCGAAATGTTTGAACAGGCCGATGTTTCGGTCGAAGTCGCGACCTTGCGCCGCGCTGGAGACCTTGGCGATCGTCGCGCCGTCGGCGCGCAGAAGCGAAATCGATCCGTGCCGGCCGATGACGAGCTTTCCGAACAGATCGTCGAAGAAGCGCGCCTCGATCGAGCCGACGACGACGCCGGCGAATTGACCGTCGGGCCGCGTCAGGCGCCGGCTGATGGCGAGCAGCGGGCGCTTCGTCAGCCGACCCTCGAAGCGTCGGCTGACATAGAGGCCGGCGTTCGGGTTGTCGCGCTGGAATTGGAAATAGTCGCGGTCCGCATAATTCGTCGAGCGCGGCTCGAGCGAGCGCGATTCGATTCGAACGTCGCCATTTTCGTCGAGGACGAGAATCGAGGACATGTACGGGGCGCGCGCCGCCGTGTCGAACATCGCCATTTGCCGCGACGACGCCGGAAGACCCGCAAGCGCGGGATCGGCCAGGGCTTCGACGACGCCCTGCAGAGAGAGATCATACGATGCGAAGGTCCGCGCCAGATCCTGGTTGATGGTGACGATCAGATTATCGGCGCCATGGCTGTATTGCCGCCAGGCGTCGTTGCGCCCGTCCCACAGCACGGCGCCGTAAATGCTGAGAAAAAGCAGCAGGAACAGCGTCCCGACGGCCAAGATGCGGTTGGCTTTCGAGGCGCTTTCCTTTCGAGCCGATCCGAAACGCGGCAGACGCATGAGACACTCCGGATTCGAGTGTCTGCCCAGAAAGTTAGCAACGGGTTTCCGGATCCGGGCGGCCTGAGCGCGGCGAACCGCCGCTCGATTTCGCGGAATTTCAATACATTTCGGTCAACTTGTGCTTTACGCACACGCGCGGCGGCTTCCAAATACGTTGAGCAGGCGGATCGCGATCATGAGCACCATCCTTCCCATCGTCATGTGCGGCGGCGCCGGTACGCGGATGTGGCCGGAATCGCGTGAAAGCCTCCCGAAACAGTTTCTGCCGCTGCTCGGTCCGCGCTCCACCTTCCAGAACACGATCGCGATGCTCGCGTCCGATTCGCTGTTCGATCGCCCGATCATCCTGACGAGCCATGACTACCGCTTCCTCGTCGCCGAACAGCTCGCGGCGATCGATGCGCAGGCTGAAATCGTCATCGAGCCGGTGCGCCGCGATTCGGCCGCCGCCGTCGCCGTGGCGACTGAGATCGCCGGCGCACGCGGCGCCGACATCATCGTCGCGGCGCTCGCCGCCGACCACGTGGTGACGAAGCCGGAGCGTTTTCTGGCGCTCTGCGCGGACGCTGCGCGCGCCGCCGCCATCGGCCGCATCGTGACGCTCGGCGTTCAGCCGTCGTTTCCTGCCGTCGGCTACGGCTACATCCGCGCCGGCGCGGCGATCCCCGATTGTCCCGATGCGTATGACGTGACCGCGTTCGTCGAGAAGCCCTCGGCGGACGTGGCGAAAACCTACATTCAAGAAGGCTACCTGTGGAATTCCGGCAATTTCGTCTTCAACGCCGACGTCATGAAGGCGGAGATCGCCGCCTTCGAACCGGCGATTTCGGAAGCGGCGGCGAAAGCCGTCGCGCGCTCCGCCGTGGATTTGCAATTTCGCGTCCTCGACAAGGAATCGCTCGAAGCCGCGCCGCGTAAATCGATCGATTTCGCGGTGATGGAGCGCACGCGGCGCGCCGCCGTCGTCAAGGCCGATATCGGCTGGTCCGACGTCGGCACCTGGTCCTCGGTGCTCGACCTTTCGGAGCGCGACGACAAGGGCAACGCGATCGTCGGCCACGGCGTCGCGCGCGACGCCACCAACGTGCTCATCCGTTCGCCCGAGCGCCTGACCGCCGTCGTCGGCGTCGACAACGTCATCGTCATCACGACCGAGGACGCGGTGCTCGTGCTGAACGCCGCCGACGGCGACAAGGTGAAGGCGCTCGTCGACGATCTGCGGGCGCGCGGCCGCGCCGAGGTGCAGGAGCACAAGCGCGTCTACCGGCCGTGGGGCTATTACCAGGGCATCGACGGCGGCGGCCGGTATCAGGTCAAGCGCATCGTCGTGAAGCCGGGCGGGCGCCTGTCGCTGCAGAAGCACTACCATCGCGCGGAGCACTGGGTGGTGGTGCGCGGCGCCGCGCAGGTGACCTGCGACGACGTGGTGAAGCTCGTGCATGAGAACGAGTCGATCTATCTGCCGCAGGGATCGCTGCACCGGCTGGAGAACCCGGGCAAGATCGACATCGAACTGATCGAAGTCCAGACCGGCAGCTACCTCGGCGAGGACGATATCGTCCGCATCGAGGACGTTTACAATCGCGCGTGACCCAAGCATGAATGGTCATAGCCTCGCCCCGCGAGCCACGCGCTTTGCGCCAGCGACGCGTCCATGTCGCCGAAAATTTCGTTCATGCGTCCTGATATAGGAACGAGATCGAAATCAAGCCGCCAAGCGCGGAAAGAGGCGAAGCGCGTTCGTACGCTCGACCCTGACCAGGTCGTCCGGACTAAAGCCAAATTTTTCGAGGCCCGGTAAGGTCGCTTCAATGGGCAAGAACGGGTAGTCGCTTCCGAAGACGATTCTGTCGCTCCCGACAAGGCGCAGAACGGCGCCGAGGTTCTCCGGATTTGTCGACGTCGCCGTATCGAAGTAGAGCCGCTTCATCTCGGCGCGAGGACCGTTCGGCAACAGCGCCGCGACCTCTTTGTCGACGGTCGCAAGCCGGCTGATTCGTTCGACGATGGGCGCTGTTGCGCCGCCCGCGTGCGAAAAGATGAACTTGATTCCCTGGTATTTGGAGAGCGAGCCGGTGAAAAGGAGACTGACGATCGCGCGCGTCGTGTCGAACATGTATTCGACCGCCGGGGCGGGCACGCCTCTGATCAGCGCGGAGCAGCAGTCCGCCGACGTCGGATGGAAATAGACCGTAGCGCGGCGGCGATTGAGTTCCTCGAACACGGGCGCAAAAGCTGGGTCGCCCGGCCACTTGTCCCCGTAGCTTGTCAGAAGTCCGATTCCATCCGCCTTGAGGACGTCGAGAGCGTATTCAATCTCGAGCAGGCTTCCATCGACGTCAGGAAGCGAGAGCGACGCCAGCATGCCGAAGCGGCCCGGGTGGTCGCGCATCATGTCCGCGGCGTAATCGTTGGCCATGCGGGCGAGGTTCCGCGCCTCCGCGGCGTTTCCGAACCACGCGCCTGGGTTCGAAAGCGACGTCATGGCCGTTCGTATTCCGAATCGGTCCATTTGCTCCAGCGATTGCGCTGGGGTCCATTGCAGCACGCTCGCGAAATTGGGAGCGAAGGAGAGGAGTCGGTCGCGGGCGACTTGAATATATTTCGGAGGAAGGATGTGGTGATGCACATCGATCCGAGCTGTGGGTGGAGGCGCCTCTTGGGCGGTTGTTTTGGATGCAAGGCCGGCAAGCACGAGGGCGCCGGCGCCAGCCAAAAATCCCCGCCTTGAAGAGCAACAGGCGCAGCCATTTCCGTCGAACGGGAAAGGCCTTGATTCGACCGGCATCGCTCCTCCCCGACTTTGGCGCGACCTCTGGTCCATCCGGAGGGGCGGACGGGTCGTCGCATGGCGAGACCATTGTCTCATAAAAAAGCAGGACCGGGGTCAAGCCGGCAAATAGGCCGTCCGTTCGG
This sequence comes from Beijerinckiaceae bacterium, assembly GCA_965276595.1. Lineage (GTDB taxonomy): Bacteria > Pseudomonadota > Alphaproteobacteria > Rhizobiales > Beijerinckiaceae > Terripilifer. Next base: position 649,150 of record CBDIBA010000011.1, on the reverse strand, counting down.
TCGCCATAAACGGGAAAGCCCGTCAAGTTTTGGCTTGACGGGCTTAATTTGGAAGCGGGGACAGGATTTGAACCTGTGACCTTCAGGTTATGAGCCTGACGAGCTACCGGGCTGCTCCACCCCGCACCAACCATTGCCGGACAGCGTTGCCGCGATCCTCAGCCGGACCATGAGCTGGCTTAACGACAAATACGAACGGCGGCTTTAGAGAGCCGCCGTCGTGAAATCATCTTCGTAAAGAGAACATCCGCCCTTCGCAGGCCTGGCGACGACCTACTCTCCCAGGTCTTGAGACATAGTACCATTGGCGCTGGAGCTTTTGACGGCCGAGTTCGGGATGGGATCGGGTCTGGACGCTCCGCAAAAGCCACCAGGCCAGCGAAGGGCGAACGAAGCAAAACTGGATTTTCATTTGGTCCATCCGCAGATGGACATCGACTAATGAGAACGATCAAGCCAATCGAGCGATTAGTACCGGTAAGCTACACGCATTGCTGCGCTTCCACACCCGGCCTATCAACGTGGTCGTCTTCCACGGCTCTCAAGGGAGAACTCGTCTTGAGGTGGGTTTCCCGCTTAGATGCCTTCAGCGGTTATCCCGTCCACACATAGCTACCCTGCACTGCGGCTGGCGCCACAACAGGTCCACCAGAGGTGTGTTCATCCCGGTCCTCTCGTACTAGGGACAAATCCTCTCAATTCTCCAGCGCCCACGGCAGATAGGGACCAAACTGTCTCACGACGTTTTGAACCCAGCTCACGTACCACTTTAATCGGCGAACAGCCGAACCCTTGGGACCTTCTCCAGCCCCAGGATGTGATGAGCCGACATCGAGGTGCCAAACACTCCCGTCGATATGGACTCTTGGGGAGTATCAGCCTGTTATCCCCGGCGTACCTTTTATCCGTTGAGCGATGGCCCACCCACTCGGGACCACCGGATCACTATGACCGACTTTCGTCTCTGCTCGACTTGTTGGTCTCGCAGTCAGGCAGGCTTATGCCATTGCACTCAACGAGCGATTTCCGACCGCTCTGAGCCTACCATCGCGCGCCTCCGTTACTCTTTGGGAGGCGACCGCCCCAGTCAAACTGCCTACCATGCGCTGTCCCGGGCCTCGATGAGAGGCCGCGGTTAGACATCCATGTCAATAAGGGTGGTATTTCAAGGACGGCTCCACGCGAGCTAGCGCCCACGCTTCAAAGCCTACCACCTATCCTACACATGCCGACACGAATGCCAGTGCAAAGTTACAGTAAAGGTGCACGGGGTCTTTCCGTCTGACCGCAGGAACCCCGCATCTTCACGGGGAATTCAATTTCACTGAGCTGACGCTGGAGACAGCGGGGAAGTCATTACGCCATTCGTGCAGGTCGGAACTTACCCGACAAGGAATTTCGCTACCTTAGGACCGTTATAGTTACGGCCGCCGTTTACCGGGGCTTCGATTCAAAGCTTGCACCTCTCCTCTTAACCTTCCGGCACCGGGCAGGCGTCAGACCCTATACGTCATCTTGCGATTTCGCAGAGCCCTGTGTTTTTGTTAAACAGTTGCCACCCCCTGGTCTGTGCCCCCCCGACCTGGTTGCCCAAGCCGGGAGCCTCCTTATTCCGAAGTTACGGAGGTAAATTGCCGAGTTCCTTCAGCGTCATTCTCTCAAGCGCCTTGGTATGCTCTACCAGTCCACCTGTGTCGGTTTCGGGTACGGTCTCGTGTGGGGGCTATTTCCTGGAACCGCCAGGCCGCACGGGAAATCCAATCATCCCGCACAGCTTTCGCAATCCGTCACACACCCACTGGCCCACGAATATTAACGTGGTTCCCATCGACTACGCCTTTCGGCCTCGCCTTAGGGACCGGCTAACCCTGCGCAGATTAACTTTACGCAGGAACCCTTGGACTTTCGGCGACACTGTCTTTCACAGTGTTTATCGTTACTCATGTCAGCATTCGCACTTCCGATACCTCCAGGATGCCTCACGGCTGTCCCTTCACGGGCTTACGGAACGCTCCGCTACCGCGCATCGCTGCGCCCAAAGCTTCGGCTCGTGGCTTGAGCCCCGGTACATCTTCGGCGCAGAAACCCTTATTTAGACCAGTGAGCTGTTACGCTTTCTTTAAAGGATGGCTGCTTCTAAGCCAACCTCCTGGTTGTTTTGGGATTTCCACATCCTTTCCCACTTAGCCACGAATTGGGGGCCTTAGCTGTTGGTCTGGGTTGTTTCCCTCTCCACAATGGACGTTAGCACCCACTGTGTGACTCTCGCACATTACTTCCAGGTATTCGGAGTTTGGTTAGGTTTGGTAAGGCTGTGAACCCCCCTAGCCCATCCAGTGCTCTACCCCCTGGAGTATTCACGCGAGGCGATACCTAAATATCTTTCGCGGAGAACCAGCTATTTCCGAGTTTGGTTGGCCTTTCACCCCTAATCACAAGTCATCGGAGCCTTTTTCAACAGGCACCCGTTCGGTCCTCCAGTAGGTGTTACCCTACCTTCAACCTGCTCATAACTAGATCACTCGGTTTCGGGTCTAATCCGACGAACTGAACGCCCTGTTCAGACTCGCTTTCGCTGCGCCTACACCTAGCGGTTTAAGCTTGCTCGTCAAATTAAGTCGCTGACCCATAATACAAAAGGTACGCCGTCACCCTTGCGGGCTTCGACTGTTTGTAGGTATCCGGTTTCAGGAACTATTTCACTCCCCTCGTCGGGGTGCTTTTCACCTTTCCCTCACGGTACTTGTTCGCTATCGGTCGCTGAGGAGTACTTAGGCTTGGAGAGTGGTCTCCCCATGTTCAGACAGGATTTCACGTGTCCCGCCCTACTCAAGTCTTGCATGTCCCGAAATCCATACGGGGCTGTCACCCGCTACGGCCCGACTTTCCAATCGGTTCTGGTTAGAAACATGCAAGCGCTGGCCTGGTCCGCGTTCGCTCGCCACTACTAACGGAGTCTCGTTGATGTCCTTTCCTCCAGGTACTTAGATGTTTCAGTTCCCTGGGTTCGCTTTTGTACCCTATGTATTCAGGCACAAATACCTTCTTTTGATATCCGTAAGTGCAAGCCCGTCTTGCGACGGCCTCACAATTACGGATATCGAAGGTGGGTTTCCCCATTCGGAAATTCCCGGATCAAAGCTTGTTCGCAGCTCCCCGGAACTTATCGCAGCGTACCACGTCCTTCATCGCCTCTCAGCGCCAAGGCATCCACCGAATACCCTTATGGCACTTGATCGCTCTCATTATCGATGCCCACCATCCGCTGCCCTCGGCAGAGCGCGCGGCGGTTGTCGGGTCAGACCCGACTGGCACCAATAGAAAAGACCAGTTTTGCTTCAAACACACCCGGGAGCGTTGCGGTCAAGCGACGCCCACTTGCTGGATGCACGCCCTCGGGGTTTCCCCTTCCGGCGTCCGGATATGTTTTCTCTTCACGATGTAAGATAACCCGCGATTGGCTTGCGCCGATCGCGAAACGGAATGGACGAGAGATCGAGGGGGGTTCGCCGGGATCGCGACGCCTGGTGGAGCCAGACGGGATCGAACCGACGACCTCATGCTTGCAAAGCACGCGCTCTCCCAACTGAGCTATGGCCCCGAAGGCGTGGCGCTACGCGCACGCTGACGGAAGACTGGTGGGCCTGGGAGGACTTGAACCTCCGACCTCACGCTTATCAAGCGCGCGCTCTAACCAACTGAGCTACAAGCCCGAGCCGGGACGCGAGCGCGCCCTTGGCCGCAAAGCCTGCCCCTTTGGCTCGTCCGGGAAGAAAGAGAAACGTAGACGGCGGCTGTCCCGCGAAGATCGGCCTGACTGGCCGTATGTTCCAAGTGATCCGATAGGCGCGAGCGCGAGGCTCTTGCCTGAGGGATCATCCTTAGAAAGGAGGTGATCCAGCCGCAGGTTCCCCTACGGCTACCTTGTTACGACTTCACCCCAGTCGCTGACCCTACCGTGGTCGCCTGCCCCCTTGCGGTTAGCAAAACGCCTTCGGGTAGAACCAACTCCCATGGTGTGACGGGCGGTGTGTACAAGGCCCGGGAACGTATTCACCGCAGCGAGCTGATCTGCGATTACTAGCGATTCCACCTTCATGCACTCGAGTTGCAGAGTGCAATCCGAACTGAGACGGCTTTTTGAGATTTG
>CBDIBA010000011.1:0-642500 GCA_965276595.1 Beijerinckiaceae bacterium | reverse complement strand
GCGACCTGGAGGATTCGACGCCCTCCCCGCAGGCCCCGACCCTGTCCATGGAGGAGGTCCAGGCGCAGGTCGCCGAACATCTCAAAACGGCGCTCCTGTCGGGTTCGAGGCCGCCGCTCCCGCTGCCCTCGCAGATCCTTCTATCCCGGACGTCTCGCGCCGGCCTCGATCCCACCGGCGGCCTGGGCTACGCGTCGTTGAACGCCGGCATCGCCACCGCGCCATTCTCCTCGATCGAGGTTCGCATGGTGCCGGAGAACGTCACCAACATCGCCCGCACCGCCGGTCCCGAAGGCAAGACCGATCAGCGCCTCATCGTCGTGCGCCATGGCGAGACCCTCGAAGACATTTTGCGCAGCCAAGGAGCCACGCCGGCCAGAATCCGCCTGATCGGCGCAGCGCTCGATCCCAAACGCGGCCAGGCCGCGGTCGAGGAAGGCCAGCGGATCAAGCTGCTCTTCGTCGACGTGAACGGCTCCGGCGTTCCGCAGATCGCCCGCTTGTCGATCTATGCGGACGATGCGCTCAAGGCGACCGTCGCGCTCGCCGACGACGGCGCATTCGTGCGGATCGACGAGACGCGGCAAGTCGCCCCGAAAACGCCGGCGCCGAGGAGCGACGATGACGACGACGATGACGATTCGGGCGGGATGCGGCTTTACAATTCCCTCTACGAGACGGCGCTGAAGAACGATATTCCGCGACCCATCATCGACAATCTGGTGCGCATCTTCGCCAACGACGTCGATTTCCAGCGCGCCGTCTCGGCCGGCGATTCGTTCGAGGCGTTCTATTCCGAGCCCGACGAAGCCGATGGCCGGTCGGACTTGCTCTACGCGTCGATCACCGCGCGCGACGAGACGTTCAAATACTATCGCTTTCAGACGCCCGACGACGGCCTCGTCGACTTCTACGATCCAAACGGCCGCTCAAGCCGCAAATTCCTCATCCGACAGCCGGTGACGACGGCGCGCATCACCTCGCCGTTCGGCATGCGGGGCCATCCGATTTTGGGATACGTGCGCATGCACACCGGCGTCGATTTCGCCGCGCCGATGGGAACGCCGATCGTTGCGGCCGGCAACGGCGTCGTCATCAAGGCCGGACGGGAATCGGGGTACGGCAATCGCGTGGAAATCCAGCACGCCAACGGCTACATCACGACCTACAATCACATGTCGGGTTTCGCTCGCGGTCTCGCGGAAGGCCAGCGCGTGCGCCAGGGCCAGGTGATCGGATATCTCGGCATGACGGGCCTCGCGACGGGACCGCATCTGCACTACGAGGTCATCGTCAACGGGCATTTCGTCGATCCGATGCGCGTCAAGCTGGCGCGCACCCGCGAACTCGACGGCAAGATGAGCGCCTCCTTCAAGCGCGAACGCGACCGCATCGACGCGCTCGAAGCCAAAGCGCCCGGCGCGACTCGCGTCGCGGCGCGGCAAACTGACGCCAACTAGAGCGAGCCGCCCTCGCAGACGCCGAGCTGCGCGCGCAGTTCGGGCGCGCTGACGCCCTCTTCGCGCAGCGAGCGGATCGATTTCGCGCGCGCGCTCTTCGACAGCTTCGCGCCGTTCTCGTCGAGCAGCAGCCGGTGGTGGCGGTAGCGCGGCGCGGGCAATCCGAGCAGCGCCTGCAGGAGGCGATGCAGGCTCGTGGCGTTGAACAAATCCATGCCGCGCGCCACGTCCGTGACGCCCTGCTCGGCGTCGTCCACCACGACGGCGATGTGATAGCTCGCGGGCACGTCGCGGCGCCCGATGATCGTGTCGCCCCAGAGCGCGGGCTCGGCCGCCACATCGCGGACCACGTCCGTTTCGCCGAACTCCCGCCAGCCGAGGCGCCCGCTCAGCCGCCGTCGCGCTTCCTCCATGTCGATGCGAATCGCGGCGGCCTGTCCAGCCGCCAGACGCCGCTCCCGCTCGGCCGCGCTCATATGCTTGCAGACGCCGGCGTAGATCGGCGCGCCGTCGGGGTCGCGCGGCCAGCGCTCGCGTTCGGCGGCGGCGCGGGCGAGGTCGGCGCGGCTGCAAAAACAGGGATAGGCGAGGCCCTCCTCGCGCAACCGATCGAGCGCGCGCGCATAGGACGAAAAGTGTTCCGACTGCCGCCGCTCCGGCCGTTCCCAGGCAAGGCCGAGCCAGGCGAGGTCGTCCTTGATCGCCGCTTCGTAGTCCGGCCGGCAGCGCCCGAGATCGATGTTCTCCATGCGCAGCAGAAGCCGGCCGCCGAGGCGCTCCGCCAGCCGCTGGTTGACGAGCGCCGAGTAGGCGTGGCCGATATGCAGGTAGCCATTCGGCGAAGGCGCGAAGCGCGAAACCGGCCGGGCGACGGAAGACATCATGGCGACGGCAATCTCCAAACGGAAGGTGGCGCCCGCAAAGCCGGGGCGCAAGCGCGCGTCGCGACCGCGCTCAAAGACGGCGCCCCCGCCGGCGCTGCTCGATCCGATTCGCTGCGAAACGAGCCTCGCCGCCGCCTTCGAAGCGCTGCGGGCGCTCGACGGCGACTTCATCGACCGACTCGCCGCCGCCGCAGGGGCGCCTCCGTTGCGCGCGCGCGAGCCGGGCCTCGCGGGCCTCGCCTGGATCGTGGTGTCGCAGCAGGTCTCGACCGCCAGCGCTCAGGCGATCCACGCCCGCCTCGCCGCCGGCTTCCCGGATTTCACGGCGGCGGCCCTGCTCGCCGCCGACGACGCCGCCTTGCGCGCCTGCGGCCTGAGCGGACCCAAGATGCGAACCTTGCGCGCCATCGCCGCCGCCATCGAGGCGGGCGCGCTCGACTTCGACGCGCTCGCTGGCATGGACGCCGACGCCGCGCGCCTTGCCCTGACCGCCATCCACGGCGTCGGACCTTGGACGGCCGACATCTACCTGCTGTTCTGCCTCGGTCATCCCGATGCGTGGCCGGTGGGCGATCTCGCTTTGCAAGAGGCGGCGCGCATGGCGTTGCGGTTGCGCAAGCGCCCCGACGCGCGCCGCCTTGCGGCGATCGGCGAGCGATGGCGGCCGGCGCGCGGCGTCGCCGCGCGGCTGCTCTGGGCCTGGTATGGCGTCGCCAAGGCGGCCGCGCGTCAGGGTTGACGCGCGGCGGCCGCGGCGTCACAGGATCGCGGGTCATCACGGGATCGATTATGGCGACCTTGCTCGACGGCCCTCGGATCGCGCCGAAATCGGGCGCCGCAAAGCAGCTTGTCGTGTTCCTGCATGGCTACGGCGCCGACGGAAAAGATCTGATCGAACTCGGTCGCCAATGGCAGAAGCTTCTGCCCGATGCCGCCTTCGTCGCGCCCAACGCGCCGGAGCCTTGCTCGATGTCGCCGATGGGCCGGCAGTGGTTTGCGCTCACGATGCGCGAGCCCGACGAGCGTTGGATCGGCGTGCAAAAGGCGCGCCCTGGGCTCGACGCCTTCCTCGACGCCGAGTTGCAGGCCAATAAACTTCCCGACAGCGCGCTCGCGCTGGTCGGCTTCAGCCAGGGGACGATGATGGCGCTGCATGTCGGATTGCGGCGCGCGCGGGCGCCGGCGGCGGTGCTCGGCTATTCCGGCGTGCTCGTCGGCCCCGAGCATCTGCCAGGCGCCACGGCGCGCAACGCGAAGGGGGAGCCTCCGCCGGTTCTCCTCGTCCATGGCGAAGCCGATGAGATGATCCCCGTCGACGCGCTGTTCTCTTCGGCGGAAGACCTCGGCAAGGCCGGCATCCCAACCCAATGGCATCTCGCGCGGGGCGTCGGCCATGGAATCGATCAGGGCGGCCTTCTGCATGGCGGCATGTTCCTCGCCAAGGCCTTCGGCGTGCGGCCGCCGATGCGGTGATCAGGGGCGCGCCGCATCGCTCGACTAAAAAGGGGGAGGAGATGAATTTTCGGCGCAGGCGCTTTCTGAAGCTCGCCAACGCGGCTTGCCTTGCGACGTTGGTTCCCGGCAGGTCGATGGCGCTCGACTATCCGACGCGTCCGGTGCGCATCATCGTGCCGGTTGCTCCCGGAGGCGCGCTCGACATCAACGCGCGCATCATCGGTCAATGGTTGTCCGAGCGGCTTGGCCAGCAATTCATCATCGATAATCGTCCCGGCGCAGGGACAAACATCGCCATCGACGCCGTGGTGCGCGCCCCGCCGGACGGATACACGCTGCTTCTGATCCCCGGCTCGGTGACCGTCAACGCGACTTTGCTGCCCAAGCTCAGCTTCAACTTCATTCGCGACATCGTCCCGATCGCGATGATCAGCAAATTGCCCCTGGTCATGGAAGTGAATTTGGCCGTCCCCGCCAAGACCGTCGACGAATTCATCGCCTACGCGAAGGCCAACGCCGGCAAGGTGAGCATGGCGACAAGCGGGATCGGCACCCCGCATCACATGGCGGGCGAATTGTTCAATTCGATGACCGGGACCGACATGGTCCCGGTGCCCTATCCCGGAGGCGGCCCCGCTCTCGTCAGCCTGATGGGAGAACAGGTGCAGGCGATGTTCAGCCCCCTGCCGGAGTCCATCGCCACGATTAAAGCCGGCAAGGTGCGCGCGTTGGCGGTCACAACGGCGACGCGGCTCGAAGCGCTGCCGACTGTCCCGACAGTCGGCGAGTCCGTGCCGGGCTACGAGGCGACGTCCTGGCAGGGCATCGGCGCGCCCGCCGGAACGCCCTCGCAGATCGTCGAAATGCTCAACAAGGAGATCAACGCCGCTTTGGCGGATCCCAAGACGAGAAAAACCTTGGCGGACCTCGGCAGCATCCCCACGGCCATGTCGCCCGCCGAATTCAAAGAGATGATCGTTGCGGAGACCGGAAAATGGAAAACGCTTATCGAAGCGACGCATATGAAGGCGGAGTGACCGATGCGTGAAAGGGAGAGGATCGTCGGCGTTTGGGGCCTGGTGGCCCAGATGTACGAGGACGTGGAGACCAACGAGCGCGTTCCCATCTTTGGCGATCGCCCAAAAGGTCGGCAGATCGCCACCGCGGACGGCCGCTGGATCGCCCTCGCCACCGCCGAGGGTCGGGCCACGCCGACGAATGACGTCGAGCGTGCGGCCGCGCTCCAAACGATGATCGCCTACACGGGCCGATATCGTTGCGAGGACGGTGTCGTCCGAACGAAAGTGGAAGCCGCCTGGAACGAGGCCTGGGTCGGGACCGAGCAGGTCCGAAATCTGCGATTTGAAACCGAGGATCTGTTGCATATCGTCAGCGATCCCATGCCGCATCCCAATCTTCCCGGCCGCAAGGTTCGTGTGGTGGTGACGTGGAGACGCGAAGAATAGATATTCCGCTGCGACGAACGGTTTGAAGGGTTTGCCCCTCCGGAAACGCCGGCTTGACTTCCAGCAACCGCGCGCTCTTTAACCTCGCTGCCCAAGGAGGCTCGCATGAACCGCGTCAAGCTGACGATCGCGACGACCGACTACGATCATTTTCGCGATCTTCGCTTCGGGCTCGTGCCGATCGAGGGCGTCGATCACACCTGGCTGACGCTCGGCCATCACGAGGTCTTCGCGCGCTTTACCTTCAATCGCGAATGGGATGTGTCGGAATTGTCCTGCGCCAAATTCACGGCGCAGGTGACGCGCGAGAATTCGGACATCATCGGTCTGCCGATCATCTGCTCGCGGCTGTTCCGGTTTTCGTCGTTCTACGTCAACAAGAACAGCGGCATCAAGACGGTCGAAGATCTCAAGGGCAAGCGCGTCGGCTCGCCCGAATGGGCGCATTCGGCCGCCGTCTACATGCGCGGATGGATGCACAACGATTGCGGCGTGAAGCTGCAGGACGTGCACTGGTATCAGGCTGGCGCGAATGACCCGGGCCGGATCGAAAAGGTGGAGCTTAACCTGCCTGCCGGCGTCCGCCTCACACGCGTCGCGGACAAGTCGCTGTCGGAGATGCTCGCCGCGGGCGAGATCGATTGCGCCATCATCGCGCGGCCGCCGACCTGCTTCCTTGAAGGACATCCCGACGTGGAGCGGCTGTATCCGAACTATCTCGAGATGGAGGGAGACTACTACGAGCGCACGCGCGTCTGGCCGATCATGCACATCCTCACGATGAAGCGCGCTATCCTCGACGCGCATCCCTGGGTCGCCCGCAATCTGCTGAACGCCTGCAACGAGTCGAAACGCCGCAGTATCGAGCGTCTGTTCGATCCGGCCGTCTCGCGCTATCCGCTTCCCTGGCTGCCGACCTACGCGCGCCGCATGCGCGACATGATGCACGGCGACACGTTCCCCTTCGGCGTCGACGCCAATCGCGCCACGTGGGAGCAGCTTCTGCTCTACACGCACCAGCAGGGCATCGCCCACCGTCACGCCAAGGTGGACGAGGTCTTCCCCGCTGGCCTCGATACGCAGGTGATCGTCTGACCATGATGCTTGCTTCAACAATCCGCCGGCGCCCTTGCGGCTAACCATGAGCGCCTGACCGTCATGCGCGTTGCGATCCTCGGGGCTGGCGCGATCGGCGGCCTTCTGGCCGTGGGCCTGTCGCGACCCGGTCATGAGGTTCGCCTTTTGGCGCGCGGCGCGCACCTGGAGGCGATCCGGGCGAACGGGCTGACGCTCGTCGGCGAGCGCGGCGAGATCGAGACCGTTCGCCTGTTTGCGACGAGCCAAATCGCCGACCTTGGACCTCAGGATCTGATCGTGCTCGGCATGAAAGCGCACCAGATCGTCGATGTCCTCGGCGACCTGCCTGCGCTCTATGCCGACGGCGCCATGGTTCTGACGGCGCAGAACGGAATCCCCTGGTGGTACTTCATGAAGCTGGGCGGTCCCTATGACGGCCGCCGGCTCGAAAGCGTCGATCCGGGCGGCCGCATCGGCGAAAGCCTGCCCATCGATCGGGTGATCGGCTCGGTCGTCTATCCCGCCGCCGCGATGACGCAGCCCGGCGTCATCCAACACATCGAGGGTAACCGCTTCTCGCTCGCCGAGGTCGATGGAGCAAAGACGGAGCGCGTCGCCGCGCTTTCGCGGGCTCTCGCCGCCGCCGGCTTCAAGGCGCCCGTCGTCTCCGATCTCCGCGCGGAAATTTGGACCAAGCTCTGGGGCAACATGAGCTTCAACCCGATCAGCGCGCTGACCCATGCGCCGCTCGACGCGATATGCGACTTCCCGCCGACCGAAGCGCTCTGCATCGACATGATGCGCGAGGCGCAGACGATCAGCGAAAAACTTGGCGTGCGCGCCCGCATGACGATCGAGCGCCGCATCGCGGCCGCGCGCGAGGTCGGCGCGCATAAGACATCCATGCTCCAGGACGTCGAAGCCGGGCGCTTCCTCGAAGCGGACGCGCTCGTCGGCTCGGTGGTCGAACTCGGCGCCATCACAGGAACGCCGACGCCGGCCATTTCGGCGGTCTACGCCTGCGTCAAGCTCCTCAACAAAACGCTGGCCCAATCCAAGGGACGGCTGCGCCTCGAAGCTTAAGCGCGCTTCTCCTTCAAGAAGGGGACAGCGAGCCTGATGAATGCGTCCGCAGCGTCCCAGGGGACAAGGTGCTTGCATCCATCGACGATATGAAGGTCGATCTGCGGAAAGGCGCCCTTCAACGCCGTGGCGCGCTCGAACGCCTTGGCCCGGTCCTCGCGGCCGTAGATCATCAGGAGCGGCGGCCGCATCTCGACGAGGCGCTTCCACAGCGGCGTTGTGGGCGCGCGCGGCGGTTGGCTCTCCGCGAGCGCGCTCCGGACCTGGAACGATGCGAAGCATGGCCCCACGCTACGGCTGTGACGCAACGCGAGTTCCTCATCCGTAATCAACTCGTGATGAAACAGATTCGCTTCAAGCAGCTTGCGGGTATCCTCGATGGTTGGCTCGCTCTGCGCCATGCGCCGTTCCAGACGCTGCTGCGCCGCGGGCTCGCCGACGCCTTTGGCATCTTCGAGCGGCGGCAGAAGGCTGCCCGTCCCAAGAACAACAACGTGCGTCACGCGCTCGGGCGACTGGAGCGCAATCTCGACCGCCGGGCCGCCCGCCTGCGAATGCCCGATCAGCGCCGCGCGCTCGAGGTTCATGGCGTCCATAAACTTGAGAATCGAATCGCGGCGATATTCGTCGGAGTGATCGACCGGAACGTCCGACAGGCCGAAGCCTGGCTGGTCGTAGGCGATGGCGCGAAAGCCCGCCGTCGCCAGCGGCGGCAGATTGCGCAGAAAAACGTCGGCCGAGGAACCGAGGGAGGCGCCGTGCAGCAAGACGATTGCGGGTCCTTGCCCGACCTCGATGTAGCGCAACGATCGCCCGTCCACTCGAACTGCGCCTTCGTGCGGTCGTGTTTGCGCGTCCATGGTCGTCTCCCCGACTTTTCCCTTGCCTCGCGCCGCGCCACGGGAAATCATGCCTCGAAGCGATAACCGCGCGAGGCGCGCTCGCGCATCACGTCACATGCGAGACCAGGCCAACTTAGCCTCTCGCGCGGGAGAGAGGAACGGCCCATGTTCGCCAAAATCAACCATCTGGCGATCGCCAGCGACAATTACGCCGCCAACGCCCGTTTCTACCAGGCGCTGTTCGGCATGAAGGCGTCCGATAAGGGCCGGCCCGCACGCGCCGTCCCTGTCGCCGACGGTCAGATCGGGCTCAACAACATTCCCCGCCGCGAGGGGCGGCGCAGCGGCCTCGACCACTTCGGCGTCGAGGTGGAGAGCATGAAGCTCGCCCTCGAGCGCATCAAAGCGTTCGATCCGACGCTCGAATACGTCCAGCGTCCCGCCGTGCGTCCGAACGCGGCCTTCAGCGCGCACGATCCCGACATGATCATCTTCGATCTCGCCGAGCGCAATTCCGGCAAGGCGCAGGATATCTTTGCCGAGAGTGGCTGGGAGCAGCCGCGCTACATCAACCATCTCGTCCTGCGCTCGCGCAATCCAGAGCGCAGCGCGCGCTTCTATACGGAAGTCTTCGACTTCAATCTCGCCAACCACCGCAACGGGGGCGCCCACCACGTCAGCGATGGGCGGGTGACCTTGGTCATCCTGCCTTGGACGATGGAAAATTTCATCGGCCATGACCCCATGCCGCCCATGCTGGAGCATTTCGGCTTCAAGGTGGAGAGCGTGGAAGCGGTCAAGCGCGAGATGGACGAACTGATCGGCTACAACCCGCAGTTCGTCACCAGGCCGCTGGGCTATGGCGCTGAAGGCCAGGCCCGTCTCGATCTCTTCAAACAATGCCCGGTCGGCGAATTCCACTTGACCGATCTTGAAGGCGTCTACATCGACGTCGCCGAGCGCTGAAGCCGCCTGCGACGACGGGCGAACGTTTTGGGAGGGAAACGCATGGTTTTGAGCCGGCTCGTTGCGACGCTCGCCGCGCTTTCGAGCGCGTGCTTCGGCTCGATCGCCGCGGCGGCCGACCCCGTGGCGGACTTCTATTCAGGCAAGACGATCACGCTCATCATCAGCACCGGACCCGGCGGCGGCGTCGATCTCAACGCCCGCATCCTTGCGCGGCGTCTCGGAGCCCATATTCCCGGCCATCCAACGATCATTGCGCAGAACATGACCGGCGCCGGCCATCTGCAGGCGACCAATTATCTGTTCAACGCGGCGCCGCGAGACGGGACGGCGATCGCCGCCATCCTCCCGGCCTTCGTCGGCTATCAGGTTCTCGACGGTCGCGGCGCTCAATACGACGCGCGAAAATTCAATTGGCTCGGCTCAAGCGACGTCGACAACGCCAACCTTTATACGTGGCGTACGACCGGCGTCGCCTCGATCGAGGACGCGAAGCGCAAAGAGGTGCTGATGGGCGCCACCGGCGCAGGCTCCTACACGGTGCTCTACCCGACGCTGCTGAACAACGTTCTCGGAACCAAATTCAAGATCGTATCGGGCTACAAGAGCGCCAGCGAAATTCACCTCGCCATGGAGCGTGGCGAGGTGGAAGGCCGGGCGGGCAACTTCTTCACGAGCCTTCGCGCCAGCAATCCGACCTGGATCACCGAGAAGAAGATCAACATGCTTCTACAGATCGGCGCGGAGAGGGATCCCGCCTGGCCCGACACGCCGCTCCTGAACGATCTTGCCCGCACGGAAGACGAGCGTCGGCTGTTCCAAGTGTTTTCGGCGGAGATCGCTCTTGGACGACCGTTTCTGACGACCCCCGTGATCCCGGCCGATCGGTTGGCGGCGTTGCGCGCGGCTTTCCAGGCGACCGTCGCCGATCCCGCATTCATCGATGAGGCGCGGAAGGCGGAGATGGAGGTGCGACCTCTCGACGCCGACAAGGCGAAGGCCTTGGCCGACGGGATTATCAACATGCCGGCGGAGACGATCGCGCGTGCGAAAGCCGCGATCGAATTAAAGACCGACAGCCGCTAGCTAGAGGCGCGAGGACGCCACACGTCACATTCAATCCCTCAGGCTTCCGCACGGTTGAGCGAGGCTGTCGTGCGATTGCGTTTGACGGATTCGAGGAAGGCCCTGATCTCGGCTGACGACTTCAGATGGTGGACCCGCTTGGAGGCGGCTTCATCCGCGACAAGTTGCCTGTACCTTGGCGTCAGATGGCGATGGCAGAGCCCAACCACCTTGTAGCTGTTGAAAGCGCTCCGCCACACCGGACTATCCTGTGGCCAGCCTTCGGGCGTCGAAAAGAGGCCCTTCATCAGGCGCTTCGTCACCCACCAGCGATGCGTGATGAGTGACAAGTCGATTAAGATCAGCGTGTCAGCGCAGGCGAACCGTTCCCATGACGAGGTCGTGCATCCATAACCGTCGATAATCCACTCTTGCCGCCGCAACAGATCTGCATGGGCCTTCAGGTAGTCCTCGTGAGGAACCTTACCACCGCCGGGCTTGTACTGAATGAGATCAAGCGAGAAGAGCGGCAAGCCCGTGAGGCTAGCCAGACGTTTGGCCAACGTCGACTTTCCGCCGCCAGCATTTCCGAAGACCGCAACTTTCTTCATGACACGCATCGGCGATACGAGCCAGTCGGCGTACTGCCGTTGAGGCCGCCAATTACGCTGGAGGTGGGCGCTATCGGTTCGATTTGGATCACGAGGGTCCCGACCTAACGATCGCCCAAGAAATGCAGCACCGCGAAGTTGAACAGATCGGGATCCTGAAGAAACGCGAAGTGGCTGGCGTTCGGAAGGATCAGAAGCCCTGCGCCGGGGATGGCGGCGGCGATGGATTCGGTATGCGGGCGCTTGATCGCCTCGTCATGGTCGCCGTCGACGACGAGCACCGGCGCCTTGATGGCGCCGAGCTGGGCCGGCGTCCAGTTCGGCTCGCTGTCCCACATATGGCTGATCTGCTGAACGAACGCCTGGTATTCCCGCGGCGTCGGCGACAGCCTTTCGTACTCCGTTCCGGCGCGCTCGATGAATCGCGCGAAGGTGGGGTTCTTCTCGACGTTTTCCTGCACGCCTGACGTGTCGGTGTTCGCGGCGAAGGCGAAAACCCGGTCGACTCGGTCGGCGTGACGCATGGCGAGATCGAGCCCGACGATCGCCCCGTCGCTCCATCCCACGATATCGGCGCGCGGAACCTTCAGGACGTCGAGCAGGCCCACGACGTCGTCGGCCATGAGATCGTAGCCGAACGGCCTGGCGTCGCGCGCGCTGCGCCCATGGCCGCGGCTGTCGAGCATGATCACTTTATGATGGGGCGCGAGCGCGCGCGCCTGATTGCCCCAGTAATCGGAATTGGCGAGGCCCCCATGGACGAGGACGACCGGCGGTCCTTCGCCGATCGTCGCGTAGAACAGCTTGACGCCGTTCACCTCCACCAGGCCCGTCGTCTCGCCGGCAAGCGGCGCCGGCGTCGGCGGCAGAAGCTCCCAACGCTCGGCGGCTTGCGGCGAGGACACCCAACAGACGGCGAGGACCGTCAGCCATAATCGTCGCATCGCAAACGCCTTGCGCAGGTTGGAGAGCAGTCTGCGCCTCAGAACATCGCGCCCGGCCAATCGAGAATGGCCGTGCGGATACAGGGAAGCGCCTCCGTCGCCGCCAAGAATTGCGCGACTTGCGGCAGGCGTCCGCCCTCCCAAAAGTTCGCGACGCCCACGTTCCTCATCCGCAGCAGTTCGATCCCCCAGAACAGGTCCGCCATCGTCAGCGCCTCGCCGTAAAGCCAGGCGCCGTCGCGGCGTTCGAGCTTCCGCTCGAAGGTCTGCAGCGCCGCCTCCGCCCGGGCGTAGGCGGCCTGCATAGCTTCGGGGGAAAACAATTCGTTGGCGGCCGAAAGCTCCTTCGCGCGCTTGGCGGTATAGGCTTGCACCAGCGCGGCGTCGCCGGCGTGCTCCTGGAGATAGCGGTCGCACCAGGCGACCTTTCTTTGCGAGAAGCTCTCTTGCGTGTTGCCCTTGGTTGCGGCGCCCTCCGAACCGCCCACGGTGCGTCCCATAAGCATCTGGTAGTTCGGCAACTCGTCGACGATCGCGAGTTCGTCGTCGATCGCGGCGGCGAGCCGCGCCGGGCGCAGTTTGTTTCCTTCCGCAACCTGATCGTCGAGGTAGATGCAGATGCGCTTGGAATCGACCACCACGTCGTTGGTTTGCCAGTCGACCAGCGTGGGGACCACCGCGCCGTCGCATCCTCCCGCGCTCGCCGAGGTGCTGCCGCTGTGGTGGGAAACCAGCGCGCCGCCGAACCGCTCGCAGCCGATCATGCGCAGGCGAACGTAACCCGGCAGGTACGTCTGCCCCAGGAACAGGTTTACGTGATGGCTTACGTAGGGCAGCCCATGGTGAGCCAGCACGCAGCGCACCTTTTGCGAGCAGATCGAATTCGCCCCGTGAAACAACTCGTAGCGCGGCGTGCGCTCGCGTGCGGAGCCAAACAACTCGCCTTTGCTGCCCAAGGCGTCGCGCGCGCCAGCAACGACCGAATCCAGCGCCTGATCCATAATTTCCTCCGCTTTACCTCGCCCCATCAGCTTGCGCGGCCGCGGACGAGACGGGCCAAGCGCCATGACTCGTCGCAGCGGAGCGACTTCGCCATTCCAGTTTTATGGCGGCGTCACCTTTGCGCCAAGAGGGTTCTTGCAGAAGGGTTCGTAAACGATCGTCCACGTCGCGGGGGGCGCCGCCCCATCCGCATCGAAGGGTCGTGCGGGAACCCCCGGACCGACCGCAACGTTCCACATTCTAGCCGTCCGTGGAAAACCCCGCCCTCTTTCGGCCACGGTCAGGCGTCCCTATATCTGAACTACGGCGATTGGCGTTTCGTGATCGCCCGGAAGCCGCCCGACCGGGGGCTTCGAGGAGGTTTTTATGGCTGCTTCTTATCCTGTCATTACCGCCGAAGGCGGTCTGTCGCGCTATCTCTCCGAAATCCGTCGGTTCCCGATGCTGGACCCGAATGAAGAATATATGCTTGCGAAAAGCTGGCGCGAGCATGACGACCGGAACGCCGCGCACAAGCTCGTCACCTCGCATCTTCGTCTCGTCGCCAAGATCGCCATGGGCTATCGAGGCTATGGTCTGCCGATCGGCGAAGTCATCTCGGAAGGCAATATCGGCCTGATGCAGGCGGTGAAGCGCTTCGAGCCCGAGAAGGGCTTTCGCCTCGCGACCTACGCGATGTGGTGGATCCGCGCGTCCATTCAAGAGTATATCCTGCGCTCCTGGTCGCTCGTGAAGATGGGCACCACGGCAAACCAGAAAAAGCTGTTCTTCAACCTCCGGAAGGCGAAGAGCCAGATTTCGGCGCTGGAGGAAGGCGATCTGCGCCCCGAGCAGGTCAGCACCATCGCGCGGAAGCTCGGCGTCCACGAAAACGAGGTCGTCGACATGAACCGTCGGCTGTCCGGCGACGCCTCGCTGAACGCTCCCGTTCGCCAGACGGGCGAAGGCGCGGGCGAATGGCAGGACTGGCTGGTTGACGAAAGCGCCAGCCAGGAATCGTTGCTGGCCGATCACGAACAGTCTGAAAATCGGCTCGGCGCGCTGAGCCAGGCGCTCGGCGTGCTGAACGATCGCGAGCGCCGCATCTTCGAGGCGCGCCGGCTGCGCGACGATCCCGAGACCCTCGAGGAATTGTCGACGCAATTCGGCGTTTCGCGCGAGCGTGTCCGGCAGATCGAGGTGCGCGCCTTCGAGAAGGTGCAGCAGGCCGTGAAGGACGGCGTCGCCCGCATCGAATCGCTTCCGCCGCCGCCCTCACGCTCGGCGGCCGCCTCCCTGCCGGCGCGCTGAACGCCTTGGTCTCTTAGTTGCTGGAGGAGGTCGACGGCGCGCTGTCGCCCCAGGCCTGAAACGCCTGGCGCATCAGTTGGTCGCCGATGGCGCCCTTCTCCATGGTGATCTTCGCGACGCGGCCCGTATCCAAAAGAATCGGCACGTCGAGCCAACCGCGATTCGCCATCAGATCGAGATTGCGCCGCGTCACATCGTCGCCTTTCGCCAGCGCGATCCAATAGACCGTCGGCGTGACCTGAGCCGGTAGACCGTTGAGCACGTCGCCCTGCGAACGATCTTCGGCGCGCATTTCGGGTGTCGCGACCTGGCGGATGCCGGTGATCAACCCGTCGGAGGCGGTCGTGAACCGCAATTCGATCCGATGCGACGACGCAGAGCTGGGGTCGCTCATTTTCGACATCGTCATCACGACGTTCAGTTTGGCGTCCGGGACATCCATCACGGCCCGCAGCACAGGTGCGTTATCGGGACCCTGCGCCAAGCTCCAGACGACGGTTCCAACATAGGTGCGGACCTTCGACGCTTCGTCGGGCGCTTCAATCAGCAGGGCCGCGCGTTGCGCCACCGGCAGGGCGGTGACAGCCGAGGAATCGCTGGGGCTCGCGGGCGTAGGCGTCGGCCCAGCGGAGGGGGTGGGCTGCTGCAGCGCTTGCGTCTGTTGCGGCGGCGTCTGTTGCGCCGGCGCCTGTCGCTGCGACGGCGCGACGATAGGCGACGAGGCTTTATCGTCGCCGGCCCGTTCCGAAATCTTGCCGCCGCTTGAATCGCCGGTCTCGGCTACGCGCGGCCGGGCGAAATCCTCCGGCCGCTCGCGCAGCTTGTAGGCCAGCGCGCCGATGCCGCCCATGACCAGCACGACGAGCGCGAGGAACACCAGCACGCGCTTGTCGAAGCCAGACGCGCGCGCGGCGACCGGCGCCGCGGGCCGCAGCGCCTCGACGCGCGGCTCGCCGTTCGGACCCGCCTCCTCGACGCCGACTCCGTCTTCCGCCGCCTCGGTCTCGTTACGAGGGCGCCCGAACGCGCGCATGCGATCGAAGCTAGACGGCGCCGCGACGCTGGCCGCATCGATCGCCACGGCGGCCTCGGGGGCCGAGTTGGCCAAGTCCGACCGGCTGGGTTCGTCGCGCGCGACGGCCGGCTCCAGCGCGCGGCTGGCCGCAGGTTCGACCCGCGTCGGCGCAGAGATCGCCGGCGGCCAGGCCGCGCCGGCGCCGGGCGGGCGCGGCGCCGGCGGCCGCAAAGTCGGCGGCCGCACCAGGGGCGGGGGCGGCAGCGGCGTCGCGCCCGGCGCGGGCGCGCGAACGGCCGCCAGAGAATCGACCGCGATCGGCGGCGCAGCGGGCGTTGCGGTCGGCGCGGGCCGCGGCGTGAGCGCAGGCGCGGGCTTGCTCGCACGCTCGCCCAAGGCCGGCGGGGGGGATGGGGACGCGGATGGCGGCGCAGGTGAAGCGATCGACGGCTTGGCGGCGACTTCCGCCTCGAGCCGATCCACGGCCTGCGTCAACGCGGCTTCTTCGCGGCTGATGTCCTCCGGAGCGATCGGCGGCTCGATCTTTTGCAACTGCGCCATCAGCGCTTTGCGCGCGCGCTCGTAGATGGCGCGGCGCGTTTCGGGCGTCGAGCTCGGCAAATTCGCGACGGCGCGCGCGAGCAGCGGATAGTATTCAGCCATGACGCCCGTCGGATACGCCTGAGATCGACACGCTTCGTCCTTGCCCCTCGAGGGCGAGCCAACTTATTTCGACACCAATCGCGTTCAGCGGCATTCGTCAACCCGTCCGCGAAAACCTTGTCAGAGCGGCTAGTCCTGAAAAGGGTTCTGCACGAGGATCGTGTCGTCGCGTTCGGGGCTCGTCGACAATAGAGCGACGGGCGCTCCGATCAGTTCCTCGATGCGTCGCACGTATTTGATCGCCGGCGCGGGAAGATCCGCCCAGGAGCGGCCGCCGCCTGTCGATCCCTCCCAGCCTTCCATCGTCTCGTACACAGGCTCGACGCGGGCCTGCGCCGCTTGGCTCGCCGGAAAACGTTCGATCTCGACGCCGTCCAGCCGATAGCGCGTGCAGACGTTGAGGCTCGAGAGGCCGTCGAGGATGTCGAGTTTGGTCAGAGCGATGCCGTCGACGCCCGAGGTCTTCACCGCCTGCCGCGTCAGCACCGCATCGAACCAGCCGCAACGGCGCGGCCGGCCCGTCACCGTGCCGAACTCGCGGCCGCGTTCCGCGATGCCGCGTCCGACCTCGTCGAACAGCTCGGTCGGAAACGGGCCGCCGCCGACGCGCGTCGTATAGGCCTTGGCGATGCCCAGTACATAGCCGATGGCGTTCGGCCCGAGCCCCGCGCCGGTCGCCGCGTTGCCGGCGACCGTGTTCGACGAGGTGACGAACGGATAGGTGCCGTGATCGACGTCGAGCAGCGCGCCCTGCGCGCCCTCGAAAAGGATGCGCTTGCCGGCGCGGCGCAAGCCGTCGAGCAATTCCCAGGTCGCCGCCATGAAGGGCAGGAGCTTCGGCGCGACGGCGAGCAGCTCGTCGCGAATGGCGGCGCCGGCGATCTCGGGCAACCCGAGACCGCGCCGCAGCGGATTGTGGTGCGCGAGAAGCCGCGCGATCTTGTCGTCGAGCGTGTCCGGCTCGGCAAGGTCGGTGACGCGGATCGAACGCCGCCCCGCCTTGTCCTCGTAGGCCGGCCCGATGCCGCGCATGGTGGTGCCGATCTTCACGCCTTTGGCCGCCGCGCCCTCGCGATGCGCGTCGAGTTCGCGATGCAGCGAAAGGATCAGCGGCGCGTTCTCAGCGAGCTTGAGATTGTCCGGCGTGACCGCGATCCCCCGCGCCTGGATCGCGGCGACCTCTTTGGCGAAATGATGCGGGTCGACGACGACGCCGTTGCCGATCACCGACAGCTTGCCCGGCCGCACGATGCCGGAGGGCAGCAGCGACAGCTTGTAGGTCTTGCCGTCGATGACCAGCGTGTGGCCGGCGTTATGGCCGCCTTGGAAGCGCACGACGACGTCGGCCTGGACGGAGAGCCAGTCGACGATCTTGCCCTTTCCCTCATCGCCCCATTGGGCGCCGACGACGACGACGTTGGCCATGACCGCGCTTTGCAAAGCCTCCAAAAGCAAAAACCCCGGCGCAAGGCCGGGGCTCATTGCGGCGAAGAATTAGCGGAAAGGGCGAAGCGAGGCAAGCAAGCGGTTCGTCCGTCCTGCCCGCTCCCGTCCGATCGCTCCGCCTAGCGTTGCGAGCTTGGGCGAACCTGCTACCATCCGCTTAGAAAAACAACGCGGGGAGGACCGCATGGCGGACCCGGTCGTCACGGCGCGGCCAATGCAGGCGCGCGAGATCGTCAGACGCAAACGCGCCTTGGCGTTCTGGCTGACCGGTTGGCTCGTCGCGATCTACGTCGTGTTCCTCGGCCTCGTGTTGGGCGCGCCGGATGCGATGGGGCGCGACGTGGCGGGAAGCTTCACGCTCGGCCTTCTGCTCGGGGCGTTGGCGATCGTCGCCGGCATTCTGCTGTCCTGGATCTACGTGGCCCAGGTCACCCGCATGCAACCCGATCCGAGGGGAGAAACGCTATGACTGCGGCGAGCAGCGCCCACGCCAGCGCGATCGGCTTCTTCCTGCTTTTTCTCGCCTCCACGCTTCTCATCACCTGGTGGGCGGCGCGGCGCACGCGCTCGGCCAGCGAATTCTTCGCGGCCGGCCATCGCATTACCGCGGGCCAGAACGGCCTGGCGCTCGCCGGCGATTTCATCGGCGCCAGCGCCTTTCTCGGCGTCACCGGCATCGCGGCGCTGAATGGCTTCGACGCCATCGTTTTTGCGCTGGCCATGTCGTTCGCGTGGCCTTTGCTGCTGTTTCTTCTCGCCGAGCCGCTGCGCGCGCTCGGCAAGTATACGTTCGCCGACGTGATCGAGTATCGCGTCGGCAATGCCGCCATCAAGGGCTGGACGGCGCTCGCCACCGTGGCCGCGATCTTCTCGATCTTGACGTTTCAGATGGCCGGCGCGGGCGCGGTCATCAAGCTGCTGTTCGGCATTTCGTACGCCTCGTCGGTTCTTCTCATCGGCGGCTTCATGCTCGTCTATGTCCTCTTCGGCGGCATGATCGCGACGACTTGGGTTCAGATCATCAAGATCGTGCTGCTCATCGCGGTGACGCTGCTGCTCATGGGTTGCGTGCTGGCGAGCTACGGCTTCAATCCGAGCGCGGTTCTCGCCGCGGCGGCTCGGCGGGGCGGCCATAAGGTCCTGCAGCCCAGCGGCATGAGCGCGCTCCAGTTGATCTCGCTCGCGCTAGCCTCGACGATCGGCGTCGTCAGCCTGCCGCAAGTCTTGCTGCGCTTCTACACCGTCCCCGACACGCGCGCCGCGCGGCGCTCCCTGCTCTACGCCGCGACGATCGTCGGCCTCTGCGTCGTCGGCCTGACGTTCGTCGGCTTCGGGATCATGGCGGTGCTCGGCGCGGACGCCGTGCGCGCCGCCGATCGCGGCGGCAACATGGCGATCCCGCTGCTCGCAGATCATTACGGCGGCCCCCTCCTGCTGGGCTTCGTGGGGGCGGTCGCCTTCGCCACGATCCTCGCGGCGGTGTGCGGTATTCTGCTCGCGGGCTCCGCCGCGCTGGCCCACGATTTCTGGATCGGCGTCGTCCGCAAGAACCGCGCGAAGGACGGCGAAGAGTTCGTGGCCGCGCGCATCGCCACCGTGCTGCTCTGCATCGGCGGCGTCGCTCTCGCCATTCTCGTCGAAGGGCAGAACATCTTCGTGCTGTCTGCGTTGTCGGCGGCGATCGCGTCGAGCACGATTTTTCCCGCGCTCATCCTCGCCATCTACTGGCGCGGGCTTACCTACAACGGCGCGGTGGCGGGCATGCTGACGGGCCTGATCGGCGCGCTGGCGCTGCTCTGGCTTTCGCCACTGGTGCAAGTCCAGATCTTGGGCAAGGCGAGCGGCGTCGTCGACCTCGGCTCGCCGGCCATCGTCACCGTGCCGCTGGCGTTTCTGGTCACCGTGGTGGTCTCGAAAATGGGTCGCAGCGCTATCGCGCAGGAACGGTTCGTCGAGATCGAAGCGGCCGCCGGGGCGGGATGGACCCAAAGCTGACGCGTAAGGCGCGTGAATGCGCGCGTTCCCGCGAACCCGCACGCGGCTTCGATCGTTGACGGGCGTGCAGCCGCGGGACGCGCGGTCTCGCATGCAAATCAACGCCGGAGAGGAGAGCCCGATGACGGACCAGACGCCGGCAACCAGCTTGGCGGCTCGCCGCAGGTTCTACGGCGACAACAAGCTGATCATCGGCCTCTTCGGCGCGAACTGTTCGTCGGGACGCGCGGTGACTCTGGTGGACGAGCGCTGGAGCGGCTCGTGGCGCGACAATCTGCGCCTCGCGCGGATGGCGGACGACATCGGCCTCGATTTCATGCTGCCGATCGGCCGCTGGAAAGGCTATGGCGGCGACACGGATTACCAGGGCGCGACGCTCGAAACGTTCAATTGGGCGTCGGGCCTGCTCGCCTCGACGAAACGGATTACCGTCTTCGGCACCATTCACGCGCCGCTGTTCAACCCGATCATGTCGGCGAAGATGTGCGTCACCGCCGACCACATCGGCGAAGGCCGCTTCGGGCTCAACATCGTCTGCGGCTGGAACGAGGGCGAATTCGAGATGTTCGGCGTCGCGCAACGCCATCATGAGGGGCGCTACGAATATGCGCAGGAATGGATGGACGTCGTCACGCGCGCATGGTCCCACGACGAAGACTTCGATTATGAAGGCGACTATCTCAAGCATCAGGGCGTGCGGGCCAAGCCGAAACCGTGGGCGGACGCGCGGCCGCTCATCATGAACGCCGGCGCCTCCGGCAAGGGGCGCGCCTTCGCCATCCGCAACTGCGACGCCTTTTTCACCAGCGCCTCGAACGAGTCGGTCGAGGAAACGCGGGCCAAGGTCATCGAATGCAAGAAGGAGGCGCGCGCGCTCGGCCGCGAGCTCGAAGTTTATACGGTGGGCGTCGTCACCTGCCGGCCGACGATGAAGGAGGCGCAGGATTACGCCCGCTACGCCGCGGTCGAGCGGGCCGACTGGTCGGCGGTCGACTCGATGATGGCCATCAACGGCGTGACCTTGGAGTCGGTGGGACGCGACGCCTTCGAGAAGCGCCGTTCGCAATTCGCAAACGGCATGGGGGGAACGCCGATCGTTGGCGATCCGGATCACGTCGCCGACGCGCTCGCGAGACTGCACGAATCGGGGCTTCGCGGAATCGCCGTGTCGATGGTGAACTACGCCGACGAACTTCCCTTCTTCGCCCAGGAAGTCCTGCCCCGCCTCGTAAGGAAAGGCGTTCGGGCGCCGCTCGCCTGAGGCGGCGCGCATAAGGCGCCGTTCGGGATTTAGCGCGCCAATGGAGCAACGCGCCGTCGTTGCGAGCGGAGCGAAACAATCCAGCCCGAGCCCGTCGCCTGGTTGCTTCGTCGCTGCGCTCCTCGCAAGGACGACCATCTGCTCGGTCGCTCCGCTTATTCGCGGAGGACGCCTCAGCGTTCCAACGCCCGGATGGAGCCGACGCGCGGTCCGCTTCGCGACGCGTCGGTCGGGAGCGCCTCCGTCTCGGTCAGGATCGGTTGGCCCGTCATCGTTGAAACCGCGACGGCGCCGACGAGCAGCAAGATCCCGCCGGTGGCGAACGCCCACATATAGCTGCCGAGCGCCGCCACCAGGTAGCCGGTGATGATGGGCGCGACGAGGCCGAAGATGTTGCCGCTGAGAATGGCGAGGCTGATCGCCTTGCCGACATCGCGCGGGCGATGCACGAGGTCGGTGACGAGCGCGACGTTCAGCGAGATCGTCGCGCTGATGCCGCTGAGCGACAGCGCAAAAATCGCCAAAATGATCGATGGGTTGTCGGTCAGCGGAACCAGCAGGACGGACGCCGCGAGCAGCGTGCAGACAACGACCGCCGAACGCCGCCGGCCGAGCAGCAGCCCTTCGCGGCTGAGCATCCGGTCGCTCAGCAGGCCGAGCCCGACGCTCGCCGGCGCCGCGACCGCCCATGGCAGCGCCGTGTAGAACCCCGTCTTCATAAGCGTGAGATGCTGCGCCGTCGCAAGATAGCTCGGCAGCCAGAAGAGCAGCAGGTAATAGGTGTAGATGCCGCCCGCTTGCAGGATCATCGTTCCCCACATGGCGCGCGATCGCAGCAATTCGAGGAGGACCGCGGCGCTGCCGCGGGCGAAGATGTCGTCCGCCAAGCCGGCGCTGCGTTCGCTCAGGATTTTCTCACGCTCGGCCGTGGACAGCCATCGCGTCCGCTCCGGCTGGTCGAACCAGACGAGATTGCAGGCGAGCCAGACGAACCCGAGCGCCGCCAGCACGAGGAAGGCTCCGCGCCAGCCCCAAATCGTCGTCAGCCACGCGATCAGCACGGCGCCGACGGCGGGGCCGAAGAAGCCTCCCGCCGAGAAGACGGTCGACGCGACGCCGCGCTCTCCCGCCGGCATCCATTCGCGCACGATCCGGCTGCAGGACGGAACGGACGTCGCCTCGCCCGCCCCCATGACAAGCCGTGTGACGAGCAGCGAAGAATAGCTCCCGACCCCCGCGGTCGCGGCCATCGCCAACGACCAGAGGCCGATGCCGGCGGACGTCACGAGCCGGCTGCTGTAGCGATCGAGCAGAATGCCGATCGGCAGCAGACAGATCACGTAGGTCCACAGGAACGAGGAAAACAGATAGCCGAGTTGAACCGGCGTGAGATGAAATTCGCTCGCCAATTCCTTGGCGACGATCGCGATCACGGAACGATCCATGAAGTTGATCATCACCAGGGTCGTCAACAGGAGATAGACCCAACCGCGGCGGAACGGCGCCTTGATCGTCGCGGGATCGCAAGGGGGAAGTCCCAAATCGGAAGCCATGTCTCCCCCGCCCGACGTTCGCGGTCGACGTTTGTTTTTTATGATCGAACGCTATCGATGCTTATTCACCCGGTCAACCCGAACGCCGAGCCAGCGGGGCTGAACTCAACCGCGTGGCCTGAGGACGACGGTTGCGACTTCCCTGGATGCGCGCACAAGCTCTCGTGTGATCGTGACGCAGGGCTAGTCCACCGCGTATTTCTTCCCGGGAACTCGCACTGACGCCGCAAGAACCGCCGGGGCCGCCTTCGGTATTGCGATGAAGCGCAGCGCGAACGCGAGGGCGATATTGATCAGCGGCGGCGCGGCGAAGACCAGGAAGAACGTGGAATAGGACGCGCCGCCGCTGACGAGATATCCACCCAGCACAGGGCCGAAGGCCCCGCCAAGTCGGCTGAAGCCCATGCCGAACCCGACGGCCGATGCTCTCAGTTCTGTCGGATAGAGTTCGGCGGTGATGACATCCAGGCAGCTAAACGTCGCGATGGCGCAAAACGTCAGGCCAAAACCCAGGAGCATCACTCCCGACGGGCTTGAGGCGAAGGCGAACAACACGATAAAGGCGCTGGCGCCTGCCCAGAATACGATGAAACTGGTACGGCGTCCCCAGACATCGAGCAGCAGGCCCATCACAACGGTCCCGATGACTGGGCCGATGCTGACCACCAGCGAGTAGGCATAGGTGTTCTGCAAGCTGATTCCGCGCCCGATCAAGAGGGTCGGGAGCCACTGCGTAATGCCGGCCGAGACGGTAGCAATCAGGAAGTACATGGCTGAAATGATAATCGTTGAGCGCAGGCTGGAGCGAGCGAACAGGAGCAGCCAATTTGCCGCCTTCCTGTCCGGCGCAAGCGTCGCCACATCAGCCTCGGTTGCCTGAGGGTCGATGGCCCGAATGACTTTCAGCGCCTCCTGCGTGCGGCCTCGGGAAGCGAGCCATAGCGCAGATTCGGGCCCGAAGAATCCCAGCGGGACGGCGAGGAGAGCGGGGATCGCGCCGATCAAGAAGAAGGCTCGCCAACCCCAGTTTGGAATGACGAAGAAAGCAGCGCCCGACGCGACAATCCATCCGACGAGAAAGCAGGAGATCACGGCGGCCGTGACTGCCGCGCGCCGACGCGCCGGCAGGAATTCCATCAGCCAGGCGACCGAGATAGGGATGAGACCGCCCAAACCGAGTCCCGTGAGGAACCGGTAGGCTATGAACCAATCGAAGTTTGGGGCGTATGCGGCGGCCGCTGTGAACACCGAATACGCGAATGTGCAGAGTGCGAACGCCTTGCGGCGACCGACGAGGTCCGCGAGGTAACTCGCGGCGATCGAGCCAAAGAAGAGGCCGAAAAACCCGGCCGAGATAAGGCCGCCAAGCGTCTTGGGATCGAGGCCCCATTCGGTCTTGATCAAGGGGGCCGCGAAGGCTGTCGCTTGGTAGTCGAACCCGTCAAAGATCAGGCCCACGGCGGAGATCGCGATCACCCACCAGTGCACGGATCTCAGGGGCGCCCTGTCGATCACGGTTGCTGAAGCGGTCTGCATGGCGTTCCTCCCGTTTTTGATTCGCTCGCCGTCTTACCAGCTACCAGGCGGTGGCGCTGGTCACCCCGCCGTCGACGACGAGCTCGGCGCCGGTGATAAATTTCGCCTCGTCGGACGCCAGAAACAGCGCGGCATAAGCCACATCCCATGCGTCACCCATCTTGTTCATGGGGCACCACGCACTGCGCTCTTGTACAAAGGCTTCGATCTTCGCCGCATCCTCGCCAAGACCTTGCCGCACCATCGGAGTGTCGATGTGACCCGGCAAGATGGCGTTTGCGCGAATGCCGCGGGCTGCGTATTCGACCGCGACGGTGCGGGTGAATCCGAGGACGCCGGCATTGCTGGCGCCGTACGCCACGAGCGATCGCCGCGCGTAGCGGATGGCCGTGATAGACGAAATGTTGATGATGGCGCCCCTGCCGGCGCGCACCATGTGCGGAAGCACCGTCCGGCAGGTCAGGAACATGCTCTTGAGGTTCGTGTCGAGGATCAGGTCCCAATCCTCCTCGCACAACGTGTCCATCGTTTCGCGACGATGGATTCCGACATTGTTGTGCAGGACGTCGATCTTGCCGAAATGCTCCGCCGTCTCGCGCACGACACGTTCGACGTCTTGGCGTTGCGTTACATCCCCGATCGCCGGCAAGCAGGCGCCGCCTTCGCTCCGGATGATAGCGGCGGTCTCCTCGGCGGCAGTCCTGTCGATGTCGAGCGCAACGACCGCCGCGCCTTCTCGGGCGTAGACCACGGCAGCCGCCTTTCCGTTCCCCCATCCCGGACCGGACGACCCCGCCCCAGTCACGATAGCGACCTTGTCCTGCAAGCGTCCCATGCTCACCACCTGCTGTTAGAACCCAAAGCTACCTCCACCGTTCACGTTGAGCGTCTCGCCATAGACGTAGCTCGCGTCGGCCGAGAGTAGGAACGCAACAGCCGCGGCGATCTCGCGAGCCTCGCCGATCCGCCCGGCAAGCGTACGCGCGGCGACACCCTTCAGCGCCTCGTCGCTGTAATGCGCGGTCATCGGAGTAGCGGTCGACCCCGGAGCCACTGCGTTGACCCGAATGCCGTGGGGCCCGAGCGAACGCGCGAGCGCCCGCGCCAACCCGAAGATCGCGGACTTGGAAGTCACGTACGCGGGGCCTCCGCGGCCGTTGCCGCCGACGCCGCCGATCATCACGGCATTGGAGGTGGCGAGGACGATCGCGCCGGCTCGCTGCGATTCCATAACCCGCGCCGCAGCCTGGCTGATCAAGAAGGCGCCGGTCACATTGACGGACATGACGCGCGAGAATTCCTCGGAATTCAGATCGCGCCAGGTGAGACTCGAATGGATGGCGGCCATGTGCACGAGACCATCAAGGCGACCGAACCTCGCGCATGCCGCCGTGATGCACGCCGCGCAGCTACCGGGATCCGTCACATCGAGACGCGTTTCGAAGTGCCTGTCCGTCTCGGGGAGGGGATCCCCTGCTGGGTTGATGTCGGCGGAGCAGACATCATGACCGTCGGCGAGCAGACGCTCTGCGCAAGCCCGGCCGATTCCTCCCGACGCGCCCGTCACGAGCACCGCGATCTGTTTGTTCATGCGAGGGTCCCCGTCATTGTCGTGGACCTTTCGGGCCGGTAGACGCCCCGCGGATGAGATCCGCCGCCTTCTCTGCGGTCATGATCATGGGCGCGTTGATCGCGTTTGCCGGCGGCAAGACTTCGAGGAGGTCGGGCGCCACGAGATCGTCAAGGGATCGGTCCGGCCGCGCAGAAGGAACTCATCCTCCGCGCAGCATCCGATCCGGCCCTGATTTAGTTCCCCCATGCTGACGCGCTTTCAGCTAACCGCGTGCTATTTTAGTTTTGTCATACAATACGACAATATCGGGGTCAACGCGCGCGTTTGGACCGAACGCCAAGCGTCTGCGCCCCTCAAACGATGACAAGGAGCGGTCGAGGCCGAGGCCGAACGTTTACGGCATGGGGCGCCCGACGCCTGTCGGCAGCGTTTCAAAGACAACGTCCCGATCCGCCGGCCATTTCATGCGATAGGCGAGGCGGATGTCCTTGCTCTCGTTTGGCGCGAGATCGAATCGCCAACCCATCACGCCGCGCCGATCGTCGACGATCTTGTCGGTCGGCGGCGTCGTCACAGGCGAGGGTTCGATCACGATGGCGGCGTTTTCGGAAATCGGCATCCTGTCGATTACGCCGACCTTCACCGCAAAGGGGTGCAGGTTCTTGACGCTCGTCTTGAATTCGCGCTGCTCCGTTTTTGTGGAGCCGAACCAGGACGGCTCGTTCTCCTTGCGGCGGACGGGAACGCGCGCGACGGTCACGCGGTCGTCGACGCCGAAGCCGAGTTCCGTCGCCTCGCCCGGCGCGACAAGGCCGATGCGCGACACGCCCACGAACGCGCCGTCGCGTTCGATGTTGACCGCGCCCGGCAGCAGCGCGGCCTCCTGCGTGTTGACGATCCGCGCTTGCAGATAGGCCGCGCTGTCGAGTTCCGGCGCGACGCGGATGACGAGGTCGGGCGCCAGCGTCGCTGATGCGATGCGGAAGGCGCGCGGGGACCCGTCGCCCGGCGCGTCGACGCGGCCCGGGATCTTGAACGACGCCTGCCAGGCGCCCGCGTCGAGCGAGGCCTGTTGCTCCTGCGCTGCGACGGGGCGCGCCGGCGGCGGCGGCGCGGCTTTCGCTTGCGCCGACGGCTCGGGAGCGCGCGCCCGCTCCATCGCGCCCATGACGACCGGCGGCTCCGCGAAGGTGAGGCGCTGGGTGTAGACGTCCGGCGCCTGCGCGCCTTCGGCCGCGCGCGTCGTCGACACCGACAACGCGGCTTGGCTCCAATCCTCGCCGGTGCGTTGCGTCACGATCGCGCGCCGCACGAGTTCGAGCGAGGCGCGCAGCCCGGAGGTCGTGGTCAGTCGCGCGTCATAGGCCGGCCGCCAGGCGGCGCCCGTCACGCGATAGGTGATGGAGATCGACCCTTTCGTTGCGCCGTCGGTCTCCAGCGCGACGATCGCCTCGCGCCCGAGCGCGCGCGGCTTCTGGGGTTGCCCCGCGCGGTCCAACGCCGCAATCTCCTCGTCGATCTCGCGCGCCTTCGCGCGCGCGGCGACGAGTTCGTCGCCGACTTTGGCGAGCCCCTGCCCCACGACGTCCCAGGCGGCGGACCATTGCGAGAGATCGAGCGGCTTGGCCTCGGGAGATAGTTTTTCCGGACCCGCGTTGGCGAACCGCACCATCATCGCCTTCTTGCCTTCGAGCGCGTCGAGCGTCGCCTGCCAAGCCTCGCGCTGTCCGCGCAGCGCCTTGCGCTTGGCGTCGATGGCGCCGTCGCGCGACGGCTCCGTGGACGGCGCGACCCGCGTCTCGACGGACCCGATCGCGATGGCGGCCTCGCCGGCGCCCTCCACGCGGATCGAGCCCGGATCGAGCCCCATGGGCAGGTCGTGAAACGTCAACGTCGACGAACCCGCCGGCAGGCTGACCGAGGCGACGCGGGTCACCGCCGCGGCGTCGGGATAGACGGTGACGGCGTCGACGCGCGAGACGGCGTCAAGCGCGTCGGCGCGCGCGCCGCCGGCGACGACGACCGCCAGGATGGAGGCGACGAGCGCCAGGCGGGGTGGCGAAATCGCAAAGGGCATGGACTCCTCCTGCGGCGCGGCGAATGGCGACGCCACCGCTATGCAAGCGCAGCAATTCGGGTGAATTGACGGCGCCGGCGAGACGATTCGCGGGCCGCGACGCGCCCGTTGCGATCGGGATCGAGACGCGTAGGATGAAAACGCCACAAGTCAGCGAAGGAGGCGGATATGCTGCCCAATTCGATCACGGTGCTGATCATCAAGGACGGCGCGACGGTCGCGAGCGAAGAGATCGAGAGGCCGGAGCAAGGCGATGTCGAGGCCGTCATTACCCGTCTCATCTCCAGCCTGCGAAAGGAACGCAAGTCGCCGTTGTGGCCGTTTCAGATCGACGTGCGGTAGGCGCCTCTACGCCGCTTTCGCCTCCGCGAACGCCCAGTCGAGCCAGGGCGTCAGCGCCGCCACGTCGGCGCGCTCGACGGTCGCGCCGCACCAGATGCGCAAGCCAGGCGGCGCATCGCGATAGCCGTCGATGTCATAGGCGACGCCCTCTGCCGCGAGCAACGCGGGAATTTTCTTGCAGAAGACGGCCTGCGCCTCCGTGGAGCGCGCGAGGATGGCCGGGTCGACCACTTTGAGGCAGACGCTGGTGTTCGAACGGATGTCCTCTCGCACGGCGAGAAAATCCACCCACGGGGTCCGGGCGACCCAGTCGGCGATCGTCTTCAGGTTGGCGTCGGCGCGCGCGATGAGCGCGTCGAGGCCGCCGATCGATAGGCCCCACTCGAGCGCATCGATGTAATCCTCGACGCAGAGCATCGAGGGCGTGTTGATCGTGTCGCCCTCGAACACGCCGCGCATCAACTTGCCCTTGTTGGTCAGACGAAAAATCTTCGGCAACGGCCAGGCGGGCGTGTACGTCTCCAGCCGTGCGACCGCGCGGGGGCCGAGCGCGAGCATGCCGTGCGCCGCCTCCCCGCCGAGCGCCTTTTGCCAGGAAAACGTCACGACATCGAGCTTCGCCCAGTCGAGCGGCTGCGCGAAGGCCGCCGACGTCGCGTCGCAGATCGTGAGACCTTTGCGATCCGCCTTGATCCAGTCGCCATGCGGGACTTTGACGCCCGACGTGGTGCCGTTCCACGTGAAGACGATGTCGCGGTCGCTATCGATTTCGGAAAGATCGGGGAGCTCGCCGTAAGCCGCGCGGAAGGCGCGCACGTCGGTGAGCTTCAGTTGCGCGTGGACATCGGTGATCCAGCCCTCGCCGAAACTCTCCCACGCCAGCATGTCGACGCCGCGCGCGCCGAGCAGCGACCAGAGCGCCATCTCGACGGCGCCGGTGTCCGACGCCGGCGTGATGCCGATCAGGTGGCTGTCGGGAACCTGCAGCGCCGCGCGCGTGAGTTCGATGGCGCGCTTCAGTTTGGCCTTGCCCGCGGGCGCGCGATGCGAGCGGCCGAGCGGCGCGCCGGCGAGGTTCTGCAGCGCGTAACCGGGACGCTTGGCGCAAGGCCCCGACGAAAAGCACGGGTTGGCCGGCCGCTCGGCCGGCGGAGGCGTCGTCATGCAAGGCGTCCCGCGAGGCGCTCCGTCCTGCGGAGCCATTTGCGTTCGCGATAGGCGAGGCGCCGGGGGGCGTCAAGGCGAGGGAAAAGCCTCAGTCGATCAGATAGCGCAACCCGACGCGGACTTCCTTGGCGACGATGTCGCCGCCGCCGGTCGATGGCGCGCCGATGTTGAGATAGCGGAAACCGACATCGAGCTTGGCGCGGTCGGTGAGCGCATAGGCGACGCCGCCCATCAGCGCCCAGGCGAAATTATAATGCACCGCGTTGATTCGCTGATTCCACTGCGGCGGGGTCAGCACCGAGACGGGAATGTTGGTGTTGGGGATGACCGGAAAGACCTGCGTGCCATAGCGGTCGACAAATAGCACCGGCGTCCCATTGGTTTGAGACCACGCCGGGTTGCCCGAGGCGGACGGCGCATAATCCGCATTGTTCGCCGTGTTGTAATAGTTAACCGCCGTTGTCGATTCGAGGCGCGAGACGCCGACGCCCGCGCCGACATAGGGTGTGAAGCCGCTCCAGGTGCCGAGATCGATGTAGCCGTTCAGCAGCAGCGTCTGGCTGTCGATCGATGTCTTGGTCGTCTGGCTGCAGGTGCCGGCCGTCGTGTCGAATAAATAACCGATCGGCGAGCCTGCCGGGAGAGCGCCGATGGCGACAGGCGTCGTCAAGGGCTCGAGGCCGGCCGGGCAGATGATCGGCGACCCGTTGTTAAGGCTGAGCGTGCTTGCGGCGGCGGTCTGCTGGCGCCGTCCCTCAAGCGTCAGGTCGAGCCGAAGCCAGTCGTTGAACTTGTAGCCGAAGCCGAGATCGCCGGAGTACGTCGTGTCGGAGCCGCGCGCGTTGACGGCCGACAGGATCGGGTTGGTGATCGTGCCGCCGGCCACGTCGCCGCGCAGGTACCAGCCCGTGCCGAGTTCGATCGGCTTGATGACCGGCTCGGCCTCCTGCGGTTCGATCACGGATTGTAGCCAATCGGCTGCACGCGCCTGCGTCATCGAGGCCGTTGCCACCACGCCCGCCAGGGCCAAACCGCGAAGGCCGCTCATGCTGTCATCCTCGGAAAATCGCGCGAACGCGAACCGTTCGAGGATGATGGCGCACATTGTTTAAGCGTGACTTAACCATGATCGCGATTTTCGCTTGACGCTCAAAATGAAAAACGCGGGCCGGAGCCCGCGCTTTCGACGTTCGGTCGTTGGAGGCGTTCAGTAGCCGCGAGTCTGGTACCCGCCGGGGCCGGGCCGCGACGCGACGACGGGGCCGGAGGACACGACGCCCCCACCGCCGACCACCGCGCCGCCGCCGGCGTAGGCGCCGTTTGAGTAACCGCACGTCCCGCAGCCGCTGTTGGCGTAATGCGACGAGGGAAGCGCCGCGGAACTGTCGACATAGGAGGTCGACGTGATCGCGTCGGCGAACATCCAGCGCATGCCGAGGCGGAAGTCGTGCGACGCCATCGTGAACTTCTGCTTCTCGAAGAAACACGACGGGAGATCGGTGCAGTTGATCGCGTTGCTCTCGGCGTCGCCCATGTTGAGGTAGCGGTATCCGAGTTCGAGCTTCAGCCGCGGGTTGATCGAGTAGCTGAGGCCCGCCATGAGCGCGTAGGCGAAGTTGCCGGAGGTCCGGTCGTTCGCGTAGCCGCCGGCCGAGCCGGGCTGGCCGGCGCCGACATCGGTCAGACCGTCGAAGGACAGGCTTGCGTAGCCGACGCCGCCGCCGATGTAGGGCGTGATGCCGTACCAGGTGCCGAGATCGAAATAGCCGTTGGCCATGAAGACCGCCGCGCCGATATTGGCCTGGTAGGCGTCCTGACAGAAGGACGCTGGGCAGAAGGCCTGGTAAGTGAGGACCTTGCGGTAGGCCGCGGTGCTGCGGTACTCCGCCGTCACGTCGGCGCGGAACCAGTTGTTGAACTGGTAGCCGAAGCCGGCGTCGATGAAGGCGGACGATCCGAGCGAGACGCTCGCCGTGTTGATCGCCGGCGCGGTCCCACCCAGCGAATTCGTCGTGAAAGACGAGGATTCCGACGAGATCTGGTTCCAGCCGACGCCGACGTCGCCGCGCAGATACCAGCCCGAATCGACGGTCTCGACGATCGAGCCACGCAGAGGCTCGACGACGGGCGGCGGCGGCAGAATGTCGGCGGCGCGCGCCATCTGCGGCGCGAGCGCCAACGCGCCCATGATGGTGAAGGTCCGGATCGGACGCATCGCGAAAACCCCTTCGTTTCGGAGCGGAATCGCTCCAACGCTTCGACTTGCGAAGGGAGACTGCGCGAAATGTCTTAAAAGCAGCTTAACCCTAATGATTAAGCTTAATTTCCGTGGCCGGATTGCGTTATTCGGCGGCGGCGACCCGCGGCGAGCCGCCGGCGATCGCGCCGCAGATGTCGTCGACCACCTGCTCGACGAGCGTGCGATCGTCGCCCTCCGCCATCACGCGAATCACCGGCTCGGTGCCCGACGGGCGAATGACGAGCCGCCCGGCGGCGCCGAGCCGCGCTTCGCCTTCGGCGATCGCCTGTCTGACCGGGGCGTTCTCCAGCGGTTTGCCGCCGGCGTAACGAACGTTCTTCAAAAGCTGCGGCGCGGGCTCGAACACGCGGCAGACGCGGCTCACCGGCTTCTGCTGGCGCTGCACGACCGCGAGCAATTGAAGCGCGGCGACGAGACCGTCGCCGGTCGTCGTGAAGTCCGAAAGGATGATGTGGCCTGACTGCTCGCCGCCAAGGTTGTAGCCGTGCTCGCGCATGTGTTCGAGCACGTAGCGGTCGCCGACTTGCGTGCGCAGCATGTCGAGGCCGATCGACGTGAGGAACCGTTCCAGGCCGAGGTTCGACATCACGGTCGTGACGATTCCCGGCTTCGACAGCCGTCCGTCCTCTTTCCAGCTTTGCGCGACGACGCCCATCAATTGGTCGCCGTCGACGAGCTGCCCGCGCTCGTCGACGACGAGCACGCGGTCGGCGTCGCCGTCGAGCGCGATGCCGATATCGGCGCGCATCTCGCGCACCTTGCGGATCAGCGCGTCGGGCGCCGTCGAACCGACATCCTGGTTGATGTTGAAGCCGTTCGGCTCGTCGCCGATGGTGAAGACTTCCGCGCCCAGTTCCCACAGCGCTTCGGGGGCCACCTTGTAGGCCGCGCCGTTGGCGCAATCGAGCACGACGCGCAGACCGTCGAGCGAAAGATTGCGCGGCAACGTCCGCTTGGCGAATTCGATGTAGCGCGCATGCACGCTTTCGACGCGCTTGGCGCGTCCGAGTTCGCGCGACTTCGACAGGCGGGGCGCCAAATCGCGATCGAGCAGCGCCTCGATCTCCCGCTCGACCTCGTCCGACAGTTTGAACCCGTCGGGCCCGAAGAGCTTGATGCCGTTATCCTCGAAGAGGTTATGCGATGCGGAGATCATCACGCCGAGGTCGGCGCGCATGGAGCGCGTCAGCATCGCGACCGCCGGGGTCGGGATCGGCCCCAAGAGCAGCACGTCCATGCCGACCGACGTGAAGCCGGCGACCATGGCGTATTCGATCATGTAGCCGGAGAGGCGCGTGTCCTTGCCGATGACGACGCGATGGCGATGGTCGCCGCGCTGGAAGGCGAGCCCGGCGGCCTGCCCCACCTTAAGCGCCAGTTCGGGCGTGATGACGCCGTTCGCCTTGCCGCGGATCCCGTCGGTACCGAAGAATTTGCGCGCCATAAGCCCGATTCCTGCGAGAGGCGGTCGCCTCGTCCGCCTGCGTTGTCCGCAGCGCGATTCACAATTCGTCTACCATGAAGCGACCGGCGGCAAAACTTGCGGCGGCGAAAACACGCCGGCATGATGAACGGCATGGTGCAACGGTCGCGATGGAGAAGCCGATGGAGGTCACGATTTACCACAATCCGGCGTGCAGCACGTCGCGCAAAGTCCTGGCCGCACTGCGCGAACGCGGCGTCGAGTTGACGGTCGTCGAATACCTCAATACGCCGCCGAGCAGAACGATGTTGAAAGGCCTGCTCGCCCAAATGGGCCTGTCGCCCCGCGACATTTTGCGCCGGAGCGGGACGCCCTACGACCAGCTCGGTCTCGGCGACGCCTCGCTATCGGACGACGCCTTGCTGGACGCGATCGAAGCGCACCCGATCCTCATCCAGCGCCCGATCGTCGTGACTCCTGACGGCGCCAGGCTTTGCCGCCCCGTCGAGCGACTGGACGAGATCGTCCCGAGCTGAGCCTGGATCACCACTGCGTCGGCTTAGGGTTGCGCGTGTCGAACCCCATCTGGTGCCAATAGGGATAGATCGGCGCCTCGCGGCTCGCCGTATCGAGCAGCGCGATCTGGTCGCGCGTCAGGGTCCAGCCAATGGCGCCGAGGTTCTGCTTGAGTTGGTCTTCGTTGCGCGCCCCGACCACGACATTGGCGACGGTCGGCCGCTGCAGCAGCCAGTTCAGCGCGATCTGCGGGACCGTTTTGCCGGTGTCCTTGGCGACGACATCGAGCGCGTCGACGACCTTGTAAAGGTACTCGTCGTCGACCGCAGGGCCGCCTTCTGCGCCGCCGGCTGCGATGCGGCCGGACTGCGCCTTCTGCCCGCGCCGGATCTTGCCCGTGAGCCGGCCCCAGCCGAGC
The DNA here is from genome assembly GCA_965276595.1 of Beijerinckiaceae bacterium. Taxonomy (GTDB): domain Bacteria; phylum Pseudomonadota; class Alphaproteobacteria; order Rhizobiales; family Beijerinckiaceae; genus Terripilifer. Next base: position 609,110 of record CBDIBA010000011.1, on the reverse strand, counting down.
GGGCTCCAGACCATCAGCGAGACGCCCTGGTCGACGCCCAGCGGCATGAGCTCCCATTCGTAGTGCCGGCCGACGAGCGAGTAATAGCCCTGATAGGCGACATAGCGGGCGAGTCCCTCGCGTTCGGACGTCGCTAGCGACTTCATGAGGTGCCAGCCGGAAAAATTCGAGGCGCCGATGTAGCCGATCTTGCCGGCGCGCACGAGATCGTCGAGCGCGCACAATGTCTCCTCCACCGGCGTCAGCGCGTCGAAGGCGTGCATGAAGTAGAGATCGATGTGATCGACGCCGAGACGCCTGAGACTCGCCTCGCAGGCCCGGATCAGATGGAAGCGCGACGAGCCGACCTCGTTGGGGCCCTCGCCCGTGGAAAACGTCGCCTTGGTCGAGATCAGCGCCCGGCCGCGTTTGCCTTTAAGCGCTTGGCCGAGGATCTCTTCGGAGGCGCCGTCGGAATAGATGTCGGCCGTGTCGAATAGCGTGACGCCGGTATCGAGGCATAGGTCGACCATGCGGGTCGCCTCTGCGACGCCGGTCTGGCCCCAGCGCTCGAAGAAGGCGTTGGCGCCGCCGAACGTTCCCGCGCCCAGGCTGAGCGCGGGAACCTGAAGGCCGGATTGGCCAAGCCGACGATAATCCATGCTTCCCTCACGAGCGCTGACGCCGCCTGGACGGGGATGGTCGATAGAGCGGCGATGGAAGTCCGCTGGAGGCCGACGGAACCGTCCGCCGGCGACCGAAGGTTGCGACGATCCCCGCGCCTCAAGCCTGCGGCTGCGGCTCCAGGCCGCCCGTCCCGTCGGGCTCGGGCCGCGGCCGGGTCTTGCCGGAAGCCGGCACGATCGGGGTCGGTCGGGCCGTGGGCGGCGGATCGGTGTGTTCGCGCACCGGCTGACGGCCTTGCAGCAAACCGATGATCTCGTCGCCGGTCAGCGTCTCGAATTCGAGGAGCGCCTTGGCGACGGTTTCGAGTCCGTCGCGCTTGTCGGTCAGGATGTGGCGCGCCGTATCGAGACCCTGCTGCACCAGGCGGCGCACTTCGGCGTCGATCTTCTGCGCCGTCGCCTCGGAGACGCTGCGCTGCCGCCCCATCGACATGCCGAGGAACACCTCTTCCTGGTTCTCGCCGTAGGCGACGGTGCCGAGTTCGTCGGAATAGCCGAGCCGCGTCACCATGGCGCGGGCGAGCCGGGTCGCCTGTTCGATGTCGCCCGACGCGCCAGAGGTGATGTTGTCCTTGCCGAAGATCAGTTCCTCCGCGATGCGGCCGCCCATAGCGACCGCCAGGTCGGACGTGAACTCGACATAGCGCTTGGAGTGGCGATCGCCTTCCGGAAGGCGCATGACCAAACCGAGCGCCCGACCGCGCGGGATGATCGTCGCCTTATGCACCGGGTCGCTCGCCGGCACGTTGAGCGCCACAAGCGCGTGGCCGGCCTCGTGATAGGCGGTCAGCTTCTTCTCGTCCTCGGACATGACCATGGAGCGGCGTTCCGCGCCCATCATCACCTTGTCCTTGGCGTCCTCGAACTCACTGTTCGTCACGACCCGCTTGCCGCGGCGCGCCGCGAGCAGCGCCGCCTCGTTGACGAGGTTCATCAGGTCGGCGCCGGAGAAGCCGGGCGTCCCGCGGGCGACCGTGCGCAACTCGACGTCGGGGGCGAGCGGCACCTTGCGCGCATGCACCTTGAGCACCTTCTCGCGGCCGGTCACATCGGGCAGCGGCACGACGATTTGGCGGTCGAAGCGGCCGGGACGCAGCAGCGCCGGATCGAGCACGTCCGGGCGGTTGGTCGCCGCGATGATGATGATGCCTTCGTTGACCTCGAAGCCGTCCATTTCGACGAGCAGCTGGTTGAGCGTTTGCTCGCGCTCGTCGTTGCCGCCGCCGAGCCCCGCGCCGCGGTGACGGCCGACGGCGTCGATCTCGTCGATGAAAATGATGCAGGGCGCGTTCTTCTTCGCCTGCTCGAACATGTCGCGCACACGGCTAGCCCCGACGCCCACGAACATTTCCACGAAGTCGGAGCCGGAGATCGTGAAGAACGGAACGTTGGCTTCGCCGGCGACGGCGCGCGCGGTCAGCGTCTTGCCGGTTCCGGGAGGCCCGACGAGCAGGACGCCGCGCGGAATGCGGCCGCCGAGCCGCTGGAACTTCTGCGGGTCCTTCAGGAACTCGACGATTTCTTGCAGGTCTTCCTTCGCCTCGTCGACGCCGGCGACGTCCTCGAAGGTGACGCGGCCGTGCGCCTCGGTCAGGAGCTTGGCCTTCGACTTCCCGAAACCCATCGCCTTGCCGCCGGCGCCCTGCATCTGCCGCGAGAGGAAGACGTAGAGGCCCAGGAAGGCGATCAGCGGCAGGCCGTTGACCAGCAGCGTCACGAGCCACGAATTGCCCTCCGACGGCGGCCGGGCGTTGGTCGTGACGTTCTTCTTGATGAGCGTCTGCACCAGCGCCGGATCGTTCGGCGCGTAGGTCGTGAAGGCGCGGTTGTTGTCGGTGAAATGGCCGGAGATGTCGCTGCCGGCGATCGTCACGTCGCGCACGTGTCCCTGATCGACCTCGCTCAGGAACTGGCTGTAGCCGATGTCCTGGGCCTGGGTGCGCTGGCCCGGATTCTGGAACAGCATGACGAGGGCGACCACCAGCAGAATGATGATGACCCAGAGGGCGATATTCCGATGGTTGGGATTCATTTTACAACCTGGCCCGGCGTCACGCGCGGAAAGGGCGTCCGACGCTGCTGCAACATTTAGGCCTCGCCAACCCGCTTGCCAAGGGAAGCCGCGTGCGACGCGTTGTTTGATGCGGCGGGTCGCGCAACGCGAGGCGGAACTCGCGGCGATTGCGTCGTTTCCTTGACTCTGCATCGTGGCGGCTCGTTCTGGATGGTCAGCCGTCCGCCCGCGCCGAGATCGATCAGCGTTCCCGCAAGCGTCGCGCGGCAAGGCCGCCCCTCTCGCTTGGCCTCGATCAGGCGATCCATGAACGCCTCAAGCCGATCGAGCCGTGGCCGCTGGCCGCCGATCCGCGCCGCCTCGCGTGCGATCAGCCGGATCAAAAGCTCGATCGGAACCCCCTCGGCGCCGGAGAAGTCGGCCGTGAACTGCCCCGCAGCGCGCTCGCACGACAATGGATCCTCGATCGCCGTCGTCAGCGCTTCGAGCGCGGCGTCGGAGCGCGCCGCCCGCCGCCCCAGGCGCAGCAGCGCGGCGGCGCTTAGCCCGAGCGCGTCGAGCGTTGCGGCGAGCTGGCGCAATTGGACGCGGGCGAAGCGCGGATCGTCGTTTGACGGGTCGCGGACGAAATCCTGGCCGCGATCGACGCAGAGCGCGACGAGGTCGGCTTTGGGCAGGTCGAGCAGCGGCCGGACCTGCATGAGGCCGTCGCGAGCCGCGACACGCGCCATGCCGGCGAGCCCCGCGACGCCGCTGCCCCGCGTCAGGCGGAAGAGGATCGTCTCGGCCTGGTCGTCGGCGTGGTGGGCCGTCAACAGCGTGTCCGCCCCGATGGCGCGCGCATGCGCGCTCAGCAGCGCGTAGCGGGCGTCGCGGGCGCGTTCTTGCAGGCGCGTCGTCGGCTTGGGGCCCGCCCACGGCAGGATGGCGTGGGGAACGCCGAGCCTCGAGGTCCAACCGGCGACCCGCTGCGCCTCCTCGCGCGATTCGGCGCGCAGGCCGTGATCGACCGTCGCGGCCTCGATCGCCGGCCGTCCCGCTTCGGCCTCAGCCCAACGCCTCACGAGATGCAGGAGAGCGAGCGAGTCGGGGCCGCCGGAGACCGCCACCAGAAGTCGCCGCCGGTCCGCCAGCCCGTCGAACAGGGTCGCCAGCCGCGCCGTGGCGAGAAGCGGGCTCATGCTTTCGCCGGCGCCGCCCTCAGCACTGGGCGCGCTTCGACTCGCGGTCGGCTCCGGCGCGGACGGTCGCGTTGGCGCTGGGGTATTTGCGTCCGACCTCGCCGTAGGCGGCGCAGGCCTGCTCGTGCGCGCCGAGCTTTTCGAGCGATAGGCCGAGCTTCACGAGCGCTTCGGGCGCGCGGGCGGAGCGCTCGAAATCGGTAGAGACCTTGAGATATTGCTCGGCGGCTTCCCGCGGCCGCGCGCGACGGAAGAAGCTCTCGCCGAGATAGAAGGTCGCATCGGCGTCGAGCCGGTCTTTGGGATGCTTTCGCAAGAAGGTCTGGAACGCTTCGCCCGCCGCATCGTACTGGCCGGCCCGCAGCGAGCCGAGCGCCTGATCGAACTCGTCGCGCGGCGTCGCCGGCGGCAACGAGACGGGCGTCGGGGCGCTGTTGTCGCGGCCGGCGGCCGGCGGCGCATTGAGGCCGACGGGACCGGGCGCGCGCGGGGCGCCGCGCCGCATCAAGTCCATGGGCGCATTCGGGTCTGCGTCGATCCCAAGGTCCGAACCGTCGTCGAGCGGCCCGCTCGTCAGCGGCGGGGCGCGCGTCGCCACCCGCGGCGCCGACGGCGAAGGCGTGGCGCCGAGTTGCATCGGCGCGCCGGGCGCGTGGGGGGCCGCGTCGGGATCGAAGGCGTCGTTGCGGCGCCCGCGCAGGCCGCCGACGACGGGCGGCGACGCCTCGGCGACGGAGCCCGTAGCGCCTTCGCCGCGCGAATCGCCGTCGCCCGGCCCTGCGGCGGCGTAATCATCGTCGCCGCTGCGCTCGGACCGGCGGCCCGGGGTCGACGCCGGCGCCCGCGGAGCCGCGCCTTTTCCGCTGCTCTCCTGGAAGCGGAAGTCGACGTCCTGCTGGAACTTGCGCAGCTGATCTTCAAGTCGCTTGATCTGAAACTGCATGTCTTCGATCTGGCCGGTGGCCGTCCGCAACTGGCCTTCCAGACGATCGATGCGCACCAGCAGACCCGCGGGATCCTGCGTCTGCGCCCGTTCGACGCCGCCGCCCGGGATGTCGTCCGGCGGGAGCAGCCGCTGAGCATGGGCGGCGGTCGCGGCGAGCGAACCGGTCAGCAAAACGGCGGCGATGCGTCCAAGGCGGGTCATGGAAAGATCCGGGTCGCGAAGGGTTGGATGCCGCATACCATAGATGCGCGGCTCCGGCCAAAATATGGCGCGGACGGGTTGGTCTCGATCCAAATCCGCCGCCGTTTTGCCGCTGTCGCGCCGGCCTTCCCGCTCCTGTATAATTCGCGCAAAGCCGAAGACGGGGGCTACCGACGATGATCTACACGGTTGCGGTTGAAAAGGACGGCCTTCGGATATTCTCGCATGACATCGATGTGGGAGCGACCCAATCGTTCTCTGACGATGTTCGCAATGCGTTGGAGCGCTTCCACGAGAATTTCCCGGGCGTGAGCCTGCTTGACGACGACGTGTCTTTTTCCATCGCAAGAAAGCCTGTTGAACCGCAGGGCTGAGCGTTCAGGCTGACATTTTAAGCGGATCGGCTGCACGCGAACGATCGCGAAGGTCGCCAAATGAAACGGCCGGCGACTCGCGGGGAGCGCCGGCCGTTTTTGGCTTTGGATCGGGGTCGTCTCTCGTCAGCTTCCCGCGCCGCCGCCGTTCAGCACCGTGACGGCGCGGCGGTTTTGCGACCAGCAGGAGATGTCGTCGCAGACCGCCACCGGCCGCTCCTTGCCGTAGCTGATCGTGTGCATGCGGGCGGCGGAGACGCCCTTGGCGGCGAGGTAGTTCATCGTCACCTCGGCGCGGCGCTGACCCAGCGCGATGTTGTATTCGCGCGTGCCGCGCTCATCGGCGTGACCTTCGATCGTGATGCGATAGCGCGCATACTGGTTCAGCCAGCGCGCCTGTTTTTGCAGCGTCGCCTGCGCGGTCGACGTCAGATCGGATGAATCGGTTTCGAAGAAGACACGGTCGCCGACGTTGACGACGAAGTCCTGCTGGCTGCCGGGCGCCGCGACGCCCGACGACGCGCCGTTGAGGCCGTTGTTGGCCTCGTCGGGGTTTTTGGCGCAGGCGGCCATGGCGAGCGCCGCGGTGAACGCGAGCGCGATCTTGAAACCGCGTCCGCTCGGAAAACAAAACATCGAGGGCTCCTGTGACTGTCCAGGGCTCGTCCTAGACCGCGGATGGTTAAATGAAGGTTCCATCAACCTTGACGGAGCGTATTCAAGAAGCGTTGCATTTGAGCAATGCGGCGCGTGGTTAACCGGCGCTTAATGGCGCGAATGCGGCGCGCGCGCGACCCGCGGAAGGCGCGCGCATGGGTTGCGCCCGCGCAACACCGCGAAACGCATCATTTTACACCGATTGAGATAAGAAGAAGAACGGCAGCGTCTAAGGCGTGGCCGCGACTTCGCTCGCGTCGAGCTTCGCGTCGTCGAGCGGCGCCCTGCGGGTCGCGTGTCGACGCGAGATCGTCAGGCTCGCCGGCTCGACCGCCGCCGTGGCGGCGGGATGAGCCGGTTTGGCGTTCAATCGGCTGACGCGCTCCAATTGGATCAGGGCCGCCCGGTCGCCGCCGCGCATCGCCGCGACAGGGGTGAAGTCGCGCGCCGAATGGCTCGCGCCGCTTGATCCATGGAACACGTCGATGCCGGTTTGCGTGACGACGATGTCCCCGCCACGCAACGTCGGATCGGCTTGGAAGGCCGCCATCGCGCCCTCTTCCTGTAAAATCTCTTTCAGCCGTGCGAGGCGCTCTTTGGTTAGCGCTCGGCTCGCCTCGTCGCGCGCCTCCTGCCGGGCGCGCCGCGCGCGGGCGCGCGCTTCAAGCTCCGCGCGCGAAACGGTGGGCCTAATGATTGCTGGAGGCTCGAACACGGGCGCAGGGGGACGCGGCGGTCCGAAGAGAAAGTCCAAAAACCCGGCCTGCGCCGGGGCCGCGGACAAGGCCAACCCGATCAGGGCGCATGTGCAGGCCGTCGTTTTAGCTCGTATGGACATTCGACCCCGCCCCTCGCCCGCCCGGCGAAGCTAGCGCTCCTTGATCGAGCCCGCTTGGTTCGTCAAGGCGCGACGCCGATTTCCCAGGTTTAACCTTGAAGCTTGGCTTCTGTTCCGATCACACGGACGTGACAGTTTGCTGTCGGTCGGAAGAACCGCCCTCGGCCGCGCCATCGCTCAGCCGAGCAATGGCGACCACGCCGGGTCGGACGCGAAGCTTGGCGTCGGAACCTGAAACTCGGCGCGGCCGAAAATGTCGGCCATGTAGATTTTCGGGCCGGCGCCGGGATCGCGGAAAAACATGACGTAGAGGCCGTTGGGCGCCCAAGTCGGACCCTCGTTGTGAAATCCTTCGGTGAGGATGCGCTCGCCGGACCCATCGGGTTTCATCACGCCGATGCCGAACGACGATCCGCGCTGGCGCGTGAAGGCGATATAGTCGCCCTTCGGCGACCAAACCGGCGTCGAGTAGCGGCCCTCCCCGTGCGAAAGCCGCTGCGCCGCGCCGCCGCTGGAGCCCATCACGTAGATTTGCTGCGTGCCGCCGCGATCGGACTCGAAGACGATGCGGCCGCCGTCCGGCGAATACGACGGCGACGTATCGATCGCTTGTGTGTCGGTAAGACGCATGGGCGAGCGCGACCGCAGGTCCATGACGAACAAGTTGGACGCCGCGCCCTGCGCGATCGACATGATGATCCGCTGACCGTCGGGAGAAAACCGCGGGCTGAAGGACATTCCCGGAAAGTCGCCGACGACTTCGCTTTGCCGCGAGTCGATGTTGAAGAGGTAGACGCGCGGGTCTCCGCGCCCGAAGGCCATGTAGGTGACTTCCTGCGCGTTCGGCGAGAAGCGCGGCGTGATGACGAGGTCCTCGCCGCGGGTCAGATCGCGCGGGCCGAAACCGTCCTGATCCATGATCGCGAGCCGCTTGACGCGCCGCTCCTTCGGCCCGGTTTCGTCGATGAAGACCACCCGGCTGTCATACCAGCCCTTCTCGCCGGTGATGCGCGTGAAGATCGCGTCCGACACGATATGCGCGACGCGGCGCAATTGCCCGGCGTCGGTAACGTATTGCTGGCCGGCGACATGCTGGCCGGTGTTCACGTCCCACAGGCGAAACTCCGTCTTGACGCGGCCGTCGCCGCTCCGCTCGCAGCGACCGGTGACAACGAACTGCGCATTGATCATCTTCCATTGGTCGAATTGCGGAGCCTCCGGATTGACCGCCTTCTCCACGAAGGTTTTCGGGTCGAGCGGGGTGAGGAAGACGGAACGCTTGAAGTTGTTCGTGATGACCGAGGTCATCATGCCGCCTTGCTGAGCCTCGCCCTGGAACGTCGTCACGGCGATCGGGACAGGGTGGAACTCGCCGCCCGGCCGGATGTCGAGATAGGGCGATTGCGCGCGCGCCGGCGCCGCGAGGCTCGCGAAGGGAAGCGCCGTCATCAGGCCGACGGCGCCGCGCCGGGTGTGGAATGTGGTCATGCCGCGATGGTCCAAGCTTTTGCTGAAAGGATCGGTCGGTCAGCCCGACATCTCTTCGGGGTCGAAACGCAGGATGCGCGCCTTCCATTGTTCGAAGTAAGGCGCGAACTGAGAGGGAATGCGCAAAGGATTGCAGCGCCGCACGGCGCGCATGGCGCTTTCTGCAAGCGAGCGCAGACTGGGGTCGCCCGGCGGGTTGAGCAGCGCCGGTTGCCCGACCAGCGCGCCGTCGACCGCATACTCGACCTTGATCTGCGGGATATACCGCTGACCTTCGCCGAGACCGAGATAGGACCAGCACTGCTTGTACTGGTCCTGCAGCAACGCATCGAGCTGTCCCCACATGGAGGGCGACATTTTCGCCGCGTTTGCGCTCGCCGCACCGAGCGAGGCCACCTGGCTCAGCGCGTGCGCCGTCGAGGGCCGCTGCCCCGGCGGCTCGCGGGACAAAAGCTTCGAGACCGCGTCCGGGTTGAGCCGATGGGTCTCGCTCGTCTCGTCGCCGGATTTCGGCCGCGACGCGGGCTTCGGCGCGGGCGGCGCCTTCTCGTCGAGGAGCTTGGCCAACGCCAGCTTGTCGAGCGGCTTTTGATCGGGCTTCGGTTTGGCCTCGTCCTTGGGCGGCTGGGGCGTCGGCGGCTTGGGGCGCGGCGGCGGCTTCGGCGGTTCGATCGCCTCGGCCTCGGGCTTCGGCGGCTCGGGTTTGGGATCGGGCTTCGGCGGCGTGGGAGGGGGCGGCGGCGGCAAGGCCGCCACGCGCTTCGGCGGCGTCGGCGGGGTCGGCGCATCGTCGTCGCCCGGATCGGGAATGCGCTTCAACGGCGGCGGCGGCGTCGGCACGTCGACCTTCGCCTCGTTGGTCGGAGCGGGTTTCGGCTGCTCGAGTTCGGCCGTCCGGTCCGCCTTGACGGGCTGCGGCTTCACGTCCTTGGCCGTCTTGTCGCCATGCGTGATCTGGTTGAACTGCTGATCGGTGAGCAGTTCGACCGGGACCGATTCCTGCGGGTCCTCCAATTTTCGCGTATCCGAGAAGCCGATAAGCGCCGCCGCGAGCGCCGCGACATGCGCGAAGCTCGAAACGACCTTGCCCGGCTCGGATGAGGAGACCTTCAACGCGACAAGCTCACTTTTTCTCTTGCTCGGTCACGAGCGCGACTTTTTTGTAACCGGCGGCGGTGATCATCGACATGACCTGCGCCACGCGGCCGTAGTTCACGTCCTTGGAGCCGCGCACGTAGATGCGCTCGTCCAAGCCGTTCTTCGCCAGCGCCTGGAGGCGGTCGATGAGCGCGTTGGTCTCGACCGGCTGATCCATCAGGAAGACGCCGCCCTTCTCGTCGATCGCGATGCTCACGGGCTTCTGGTCGACGTTGAGCGCGGCCGCCTTGGTTTCCGGCAGATCGATCGGCACGCCCGTCGCAAGCAAAGGCGCCGCCACCATGAAGATGATCAGGAGCACGAGCATGACGTCGATGAACGGCGTCATGTTGATCTCGGCCATCGCCCCGTAACGGGGCACGCCGCGCTGGCGGCGACCGCCCTTGCGGCCGACCGCGGTGGACATTCCCATATCGGGTCTCCTTAGGCCGCGCGATCGCGCTCGCTGGCGACGTGGTGATCGATCTGCCGCGACAGGATCGACGAGAACTCATCGGCGAAGGATTCCATGCGCGCCTGCGAGCGCGCCACCTTGCCTTGCAGGATGTTGTAGAAGATCAGCGCCGGGATGGCGGCGAAGAGGCCCATCGCGGTGGCGAACAGCGCCTCCGCGATGCCCGGCGCGACCACGGCGAGCGAGGTGTTCTTCGAGGCGGCGATCGAGCGGAACGAGCTCATGATGCCCCAGACCGTGCCGAACAGGCCGACGAACGGACCGGCCGAGGCGACCGACGCCAGAACGAGCAATTGCGATTCGAGCCGCTCGATCTCGCGCGCGATCGTCACGTCGAGCACCTTCTCGATGCGCGAATGCAGGCCCATGAACGCCGACGTGGCGCCGGAGAAGGAGCGCTTCCACTCGCGCATCGCGGCGACGAAGAGCGAGGCCATGCCCGTCGTCGACCGCTGCGAAAGGGAGGTATAGAGCTCCTCCAGCGAATTGCCCGACCAGAACGATTCTTCGAACTGGTCCATCGCCTTCTTGACGCGCGCGAACAGCATCGTCTTGTCGATGATGATCGCCCAGCACCAGATCGAGGCGAGCAACAGGCCCAGCATGACCAGCTTGACGACGAAGTGCGCCGTCCAGAACATGCCGAACAGCGTCACCTCCGGCGGGGCGGCGGACGCAAGGTCGCCAGGATTCATGGAGACTATCCTTCACATGCGGGGCGGCCGTGCGGCGCGCCGCCGCTTCTTGCCGTAAAATCCGTCAATTCTGGGGCTTGCCTCAATTTGGCGACCCCACGCGGTTTTGCCGGTCCACTTAAGAGCCTGTTAGGGTTAAAGCCCCGTTACCGGACAGCAAACGCCTGGAAAAGGCTCGCACGCGGGCCGCGGGCTGGCTAAACCATCCCCATGAACGAGGTTGAGTCCCGCGCCGCCTGGTTGCGCCTTACGGCCTCCATGGCGGTCGCGACCATCGGCGGCGTCGGCTTCTGGTCGGCGGTCGTGACCATTCCGGCGATCCAGGCCGATTTCGGGATCACCCGCGCCGAATCCGCGCTGCCGTATACGGCGACGATGATTGGTTTCGCGGTCGGCGGCGTCGGCATGGGCTGGCTGGCCGACCGCTTCGGGATCGTCGCCCCGCTGGCGCTCGGCGCGGCGATGATCGCCGCCGGCTATGCGCTCGCGGGCTTAAGCCCGACGCCGGGCGTCCTCGCCCTCGACCATGGGCTCCTGATCGGCGCCGGCGCCTCGGCCTTCCTCGCGCCGCTGATGGCGGACATCTCACATTGGTTCGTGCGCCGGCGCGCGCTCGCCGTGACGCTCTGCTCCAGCGGCAATTATCTCGCCGGCGCGATCTGGCCGCCCACGCTTCAGGCGGCGATCGCCAACCACGGCTGGCGGGCCGCGCATATCGGGGTCGGCGTGTTTTGCCTGGTCGCGCTGCCCGGCCTGATCTGGATGCTGCGCGCCAAGCCGCCCGATTTGGCTCTGCGCGCGGCGGCGGCGCTGGGCGAGGGCCGGCTCGGGCTGTCGCCGCGGGCGTTGCTGACCCTGCTATCGGTCGCCGGCGTCGCCTGCTGCGTCGCGATGGCGATGCCGCAGGCCCATCTCGTCGCCTATTGCGCCGACCTCGGCTACGGCCCCGCGCGGGGCGCCGACATGCTGTCGGCGATGCTGGCGCTCGGCATCGTCAGCCGCGTCGGGTCGGGCGCCCTCGCCGACCGGATCGGCGGCCTGACGACGCTGCTCCTCGGCTCCTTCGCGCAAGGCGTCGCGCTTTTTCTGTACCTGTGGTTCGACAGCCTCGTCTCGCTCTATGCGATCTCCGCTTTGTTCGGCCTGTTCCAGGGCGGCATCGTGCCGATGTACACCGTCATCGTGCGCGAGTATTTTCCCGCCGCGCGGGCCGGCGCTTGCGTCGGCGTCGTCTTGAGCGCCACGCTGGTCGGCATGGCGCTCGGCGGATGGCTCTCCGGCGTCGTCTTCGACTGGACCGGCTCCTACCGCATGGCCTTCCTCAACGGGCTTCTGTGGAATTTTCTCAACCTGTCGATCGTCTCGTTCCTTCTGGCGCGCCGCGGGGGCGGTCAGCCGCGTCTCGCTGTCGCGTGAGTGTCGCCGCAGGACGCGTTCGGCTAGGCTGCGCCGGGGCGAATCGGCGACAATGATCGGCAAGCTGAAGGGCGTCATCGACAGCTACGGCGAGGAGTCCGTCATCCTCGACGTGCAGGGCGTCGGCTACGTCGTCCAATGTTCGGCGCGCACCCTGCAAAGTCTGCCCAAGCCCGGCGAGGCCGCGACGCTCGCGATCGAGACGCATGTGCGCGAGGACGCCATCCGCCTCTACGGCTTCGCCGCCGACGCCGAGCGCGACTGGTTCCGGCTGATGCAGAGCGTGCAGGGCGTCGGCGCGAAGGTCGCGCTCGCGATCCTCGGCGTGCTGTCGCCCGCGGAACTCGGCGCGGCGCTGGCGACCCAGGACAAGGCCATGGTGGCGCGCGCGCCCGGCGTCGGACCGAGGCTCGCGGCGCGCCTCGTCGCCGAACTCAAGGACAAGGCCCCGGCGTTCGCCGCCGTCGACCCGGCCGTGGCGCGCTTGTCCAGCCCTGAAGAGGCCCGAAGCGCGCCCAAGCCCGTGCAGGACGCCATATCGGCGCTGGTCAACCTCGGCTACGGCCGTCCCCAGGCCGCCGCCGCGGTGGCCGCCAGCCTCAGGGCGCTGGGCGACGCTGCGGAAACAAGCGCGCTCATCCGCCGCGGGCTGAAAGAGCTTGCGGGATGACCGGCCCGCCGCGCCGCCTCGTAAACCCCGAAAAGCGCGACGACGACGCCGACGCCTCGTTCCGCCCGCTGACGCTCGCCGATTTCACCGGCCAGGAGGCGGCGCGCAAGAACCTGAAGGTCTTCATCGAGGCCGCCAAGACGCGTCAGGAAGCGCTCGACCATGTTCTGCTCGTCGGGCCGCCGGGCCTCGGCAAGACCACCCTGGCGCAAATCGTCGCGCGCGAGCTCGGCGTCAACTTCCGCTCGACCTCCGGGCCGGTGATCGCCAAAGGCGGCGATCTCGCCGCGCAGCTCACCAACCTCGAGGACCGCGACGTTCTGTTCATCGACGAGATTCATCGCCTCAATCCGGCGGTGGAGGAAATCCTCTATCCCGCCATGGAAGATTTCCAGCTCGACCTCATCATCGGCGAGGGTCCGGCGGCGCGCTCGGTCAAGATCGATCTGGCGCGGTTCACCCTCATCGGGGCCACCACCCGCGCCGGCCTGCTGACGACGCCGCTGCGCGACCGCTTCGGCATCCCGATGCGGCTCAACTTCTACACGGTCGAGGAGCTCGAGCGCATCGTGACGCGCGGCGCCCGCGTGCTCGGCGTCGGCGTGAGCGGGGACGGCGCCAACGAGATTGCGCGCCGGGCGCGCGGCACGCCGCGGATCGCCGGGCGCCTGCTGCGCCGCGTGCGCGACTTCGCCGTCGTCGACGGCGACGCCGAGGTGACGCGCGCCGTCGCCGACAAGGCGCTTTGCGCGCTCGACGTGGACGGCGTCGGCCTCGACGTCATGGACAAGCGCTATCTCACCATGATCGCCGTCAATTTCGGCGGCGGCCCCGTCGGCGTCGAAACGATCGCCGCAGCGCTGTCCGAGCCGCGCGACGCGATCGAAGACATCATCGAACCTTTCCTGCTTCAGCAGGGTTTCCTTCAGCGCACCCCGCGCGGACGCCTGCTCACGCCGCACGCCTTTCGTCACCTCGGCCTCGCCGAGCCGGCCCGGCCCGCGGCTCAATTCGGTCTGTTCGAGAACGAGGACGACGCGTAGGCCGGAGGTTGGAGACCGCCATGTCGAGCCGTACCGATACGCCGACCCGGATCGAAACCGACAGCATGGGCGAGGTCGCGGTTCCCGCCGATCGCCACTGGGGCGCGCAGACGCAGCGCTCGCTCGAGCATTTCGCCATCGGGGACGAGCGCATGCCGGCGCCGCTCATCGCCGCCTTGGCGCTCGTCAAGAAGGTCGCCGCGCGCGTCAACCGCGATCTTGGCCTGCTGCAAGCCGATCTCGCCGAGGCGATCGAGGCGAGCGCCGACGAGGTGATCGCCGGCCGATGGCCCGACGAGTTTCCGCTGAGCGTCTGGCAGACCGGGTCGGGCACGCAAAGCAACATGAACGTCAACGAGGCGATCGCCTCGCTGGCGAACGAGAAGCTGACGGGCAAGCGCGGCGGCAAGACGCCCGTGCATCCCAACGATCACGTGAACCTCGGCCAGTCGTCGAACGACTCGTTCCCCACCGCGATGCATGTCGCGGCGGCGCGCGAGATTTTCGAGGCGTTGCTGCCGACGCTCGACGCGCTCGCGGGCGCCCTGCGCGACAAGGAGCGCGCCTTCGCCAAGATCATCAAGATCGGCCGCACGCATACGCAGGACGCGACGCCGCTGACGCTCGGCCAGGAGTTCTCCGGCTACGCGACGCAGGTCGAACTGGGGCGCGCGCGCATCGCAGCCGCCGCCGCCTCGCTCTACCCGCTGGCGCAAGGCGCGACGGCGGTCGGCACCGGCCTCAACGCGCACCCCGAATTCGCCGCTCGGTTCGCGGCGGCCGTCGCGGCGATCACCGGCCTTCCCTTCGTTCCGGCGCAGAACACCTTCGAGGCGATCGCCTCCCATGATGCGATCGCCTTCGTTCACGGCGCCGTCGCGGCGCTCGCGAGCGGGCTCTTCAAGATCGCCAACGACATCCGTTTTCTCGGCTCCGGGCCGCGATCGGGCCTCGGCGAACTCATCCTGCCGGAGAACGAGCCCGGCTCCTCGATCATGCCCGGCAAGGTCAACCCGACCCAATGCGAGGCGATGACGATGGTCTGCTGCCGCGTCTTCGGCAACCAAGCGACGATCAACATGGCGGACTCGCAGGGTCACTTCGAGCTCAACGTGTTCAAGCCCGTCATCATCGACGCCATGCTGCAGTCGATCCGACTCGTCGGCGACGCGTGCGGCGGTTTCAAGACCTATTGCATCGACGGCTTGCGGGCCGACGAGACCCGCATCGCCGAACTCGTCGGGCGCTCGTTGATGCTGGTGACGGCGCTCGCGCCCAAGATCGGCTACGACAAGGCGGCGTCGATCGCCAAGACGGCGCATCGCAATGGAACGACGTTGCGCGAGGAGGCGCTGGCGTCCGGCGCGATCGACGGCGAGGCGTTCGACGCGATCGTGCGGCCGGAACGTATGATCGCGCCGAGCCGCTGAGGGGCGGCGCATGACGGCGAACGACGCCAGCGACCCGGGCCCGCACCACGTCTTCGCCGTCCGCGTCTATTACGAGGACACGGACTTCTCCGGCGCGGTCTATCACGCCTCCTACTTGCGCTTCATGGAGCGCGCGCGCACCGAAATGCTGCGCGCCGTCGGCGTGCACCAGCGCGACGCCTTTCACGGCGACATCGGCGAGGCATACGGATTCATGGTGCGCGCGATGGCGATCGATTGGCGCCGCCCCGCGCGGATGGACGACATGCTGAGCGTCGAAACGCGCATCGATCGCGTCGCCGCCGCCGCGCTCGAACTCGATCAGCGGGTGCTGCGCGACGGCGAGCGTCTGGTCGAAGCGAAGGCGCGGATCGCCTTCGTCGTCGGCGGCCGCGCCGCGCGCATCCCGCCGAGCCTCAAGCAGAAGCTCGCCGGCCTCACGGTCTGAGGACGACGTTCGGTCGAATCAGGCCTTGTGCGGAACGCCGCTTGCGCCGAAGACATTCAGCGTCGTGGAGACGAGGCCGTAAAAGCCGACCAGCGTGACCAATTCGACCATGCCGACAGGGCCGAAGGCGGCTTCCCCCTCGCCAAAGAGATCGTCATCCAAGGCGGATGTCTCACACAGCGACTTGGCGATCCGCCACGCCATCCGTTCATCGGGCGTCGTCACGTCCGGCTCGGTTCCCATTTCGATCTGCCGGACGGCCTCTTCGCTGACCCCGCATTCGCGCGCCCTCAGCCTGTGGACGGAGCCCGCGTATTCGCAGCCGTGCTCGCGCGCCGTCGTGACGATCGCCAGTTCGACGACGCGAGGCGGGAGGGATGTCCGATAGCCCAGAAACGCGCCGAGTTGATGCGAATATTCGGCGATCGTCGGGCTCAGGAGTTGAGCGAAAAATGGCCCCGCGATCCTGCCCCGGGCGCTCCTGAGCGCAATTTCGGCGACTCTCTTTTGCTCAGGCGTATAGATATCCGGCGAGGGAAAGACGACACGCGGCATTCAGCGGTTCCTTATGCGGCGCCAAGAAAATGATGATGACAGGAGAATTGCGCGGAACGGACGGTTCAATTCGATAAGGGCTTCGGCGGGCGAGCTCCGTACAACGAGCGCACAGGCGCTCGGCGTCGATGAACGCCATCCGTATCGCCACGCTTCAGGGCTTCAACTCGAAGGCGACATGAGCGAGGCCTGACGGCGTCGCCCCCGACGATCGAGCGAACGTTTGACTCGGCGCAGCCCTTGTCGACCCTTCGCGGTCAAATCAAGATGAGAATGTGTCCGCGCCGTGTCGCTATGCGCGTTCGTTCTTCGAGCCTTCACGCCGTCGCCCGGCAGGTCCGCTGCTTGCCAAAGCCGACCGCTCCGGCCAACGTGCGGAAAACGGCGTCGCCTCGTAGGCAGCCGCCGATAAAACAAACGGGGAGGAACGCCATGCCCGAGCGGTTTTCAGAGGCTTGTCGCGCGCTGATTGGCGCAGCGAGCGGTCTTGGACTGGCGCTCCTTGGCGTCATGGTCCCCGCGATGGCTGAGGACTGGCCGACAAGGCCGGTTCATATCGTGGCGCCGTTTGCGCCCGGCGGCGCGACCGATATCCTCGGGAGGATTTTCGCGGACAAACTCGCTGTGCGGCTCGATCAGCCGGTGATTATCGACAACAAGCCCGGCGCGGGCGGCAACATCGGGGCGAGCTTCGTCGCGCATGCGCCGGCCGACGGTTACACGTTGTTCCTCGCAAGCAGTCCCGGCTTCACGGACGCCCTCGCCTTATCCGAAAACGCCGGCTTCGATCCTGTCCGCGATTTTACGCCGGTCGCCTTGCTTGCGACCCAGTCCTTTATCCTGACGATCGACCCATCGCTGCCGCCTAACGACATTGCCGAATTCGTCGCCTTCGCCAAGGCGCGACGGGGCGCGCTGTCCTACGCGACGCCGGGGATCGGAACGCCGCACCATCTTGCGATGGAGCTCTTCAAGAAAATAGCCGGGATCGAAATCGCGCATGTTCCCTTTCGGGGCGGCGCCCCGATGCTGCAAGCTGTGCTCGGCGGCCAGATACCCATCATGTTCGCAAGCTACGTCGTCGCTGGACCCTATCTCTCGACCGGGAAGCTCAAGGCGATCGGCTCGACCGGGGCGCGACGCGTTCCCCAGGCCCCAAGCATCGTTCCCATCGCCGAACAGGGGTATCCGAACTTCGACGTCGAGGCCTGGTTCGGCCTCGCGGCGCCGACCGGCGCGCCGGGAAACGTCGTCTCCCGCGTGGCGCGCGAAGTGAAAGCCGTGCTGGCGATGCCGGACGTCAGAGAACGCTTGCTCCAGATCGGCTTCGAGTCGCCGCCCGACCTCTCCACGGAGGCGTTCGCCGATCTCCTGAAAAGCGATGTCGTCAAGTGGAGCAAAGTCGTCGCCGACGCGGGCATAAAGCCCGAATAAGCTGGGCGCCGTAACGACCGCGGGAGTGGGGCATGAACAATCAATTTGATGGCGGCGAGGCGGTTCTCGCCGCGTTCCGCGCCCTCGGGATCGACTACATCATGTCGTCCCCGGGATCGGAATGGGGAGCGGTGTGGGAGGCTCTGGCTCGACAAAAGGTGAATGGCGCCGACGGTCCGACGTATCTCTCCTGCTGGCATGAGACGCTCGCCGTCGATATGGCGATCGGCTATACGATGGCGACGGGCCGCATGCAGGCCGTCATGCTCCACGCGGGCGTCGGTCTGCTGCAGGGCGCCGTCGGCATTCACGCCGCCTTCATCCAGAACATCCCGATGCTGGTCCTGTCCGGCGAAGCGCTGACGTATGGCGAGCGCGCTGACTTCGACCCGGGCCAGCAATGGAGCCAGAACCTGTCCGTCGTCGGCGGAACGCACCGATTGGTCGAACCTTATGTGAAATGGGCGGCCCAGGCGCCCAGCATCGAGACGCTGTATCACAGCCTGGTTCGATGTGGAGAAATGGCGCAGCGCGCCCCGATGGGGCCGGTTTATTTGAATGTGCCGATCGAGACGCAACTGGCGGCGTGGACTCCGCCCTCTCGCTCGGGCGCGGCTCAGCCAGCGGCTCCACCCCGCGCGCCCGCGCCGGCCATCGCGAATGTCGCGGACCTTCTAATCAACGCTCGCGAGCCGGTGATCACGACAGAGGCGGCCGGTCGCGATCCCGCCGGCTATGCGGCGCTTCTCGATCTCGCGGACGCCCTGGCGATCCCGGTCATCGAAACGACCTCGTCGATCTTTTCAAATTTCCCGAAAGATCACGCGCTGCATCAGGGAACGTCCCTGACCCCGTTCGCCGAGAGCGCCGATGTGGCGCTCGTGGTTCGCAGCCGTGTGCCCTGGTATCCGTCGACGCGCCGGCCGCCCCACGCGAAGGTGGTGCTGATCGATGAGTCTCCCTATCGCGCGCATATGGTCTATCAAAACCTGCAAGCGGACCTGTTGCTCGAAGGCGATGTCGCTTTCACGCTCGACAGCTTGGCGCAACTTGCCCGTGCGGCTCGCGTCCCCCGGGAGGCGATCGAGGCGCGCCGTCATCGTCACGCCGCGCGTCACGAGAAGCTTGCAAGCGCGGCGCGCGCCGCGGTCGACCAAGCCCGCACGCATCGGCCGATCGATCCGATCTGGGTTGTCGCGACGCTGAACGAAGCCTTGCCGGACGACGCGATCTATGTCGACGAGACGATTACCCATCGGGGCGTCATCGATACGTATTTGCGCAACAAAGGCCAGGGAAGTTTCTACAAAGTGCGCGGCGGTCTGGGCCAGGGCCTCGGTCATGCGATCGGCGTCAAGCTCGCGCATCGCGGCCGAACGGTGGTCTCCCTCATCGGAGACGGCGCCTTGCTCTACAACCCGGTCACGCAGAGCCTGGGTTACGCCGCTCGCGCGGGACTCCCGATCCTGATCGTCGTGTTCAACAACAACGAATACCGGGCGATGCGTGAAAATCAGCTCGATTATTATCCCGACGGGGTCGGCAAGAAACACGACCTCTTTTACGGCGCTCCCGTAGACGGCCCCGATTACGCCGCGCTTGGCGCGCCCTTCGGCGCCTTTGGACGCATGGTCGAGGATCCGGCCGAATTGATCCCCGCGATTGAGGAGGCTCTCGGCGCCACGAGAGAGGGCAGGACAGCCATTCTCAACGTCCTGCTTAGTCGTTAGCTACCCGCCGAGCTTCTGGATCAGAGCGTCGGAAATCTCGAAATTGGCGTAGACGTTCTGCACGTCGTCGTTGTCGTCGAGCGCGCCGATCAGCTTGAGGATTTTCTCGCCCGCCTCGTCGTCGACCGCAATGGTGTTCTGCGGCTTCCAGATCAACTTCGATTTGCGCGGCTCGCCGAATTTCGCTTCCATCGCCTTGGCGACTTCGGAGAAGGATTCGAGCGAGGTGACGACCTCATGGCCGTCCTCGGTCGAGGCGACATCCTCCGCGCCGGCGTCGATCGCCGCCTCCAGCACCGCATCCTCCGACCCGACGTCGGGCTTGAACTCGATCGAGCCGACATGGTCGAACATGAAGGCGACCGCGCCGGTCTCGGCGAGCGCCCCACCCGCCTTGGTGAAATAGGAGCGCACCTCGCCCGCCGTCCGGTTTCGGTTGTCGGTCAGCGCCTCGATGATGACGGCGACGCCGCCGGGCGCGTACCCCTCGTAGCGCACCTCGTCATAGTTCTCGCCGTCGCCGCCGGTCGCTTTCTTGATCGCCCGTTCGATGTTGTCCTTCGGCATGTTTTCGGCGCGGGCGGCGAGCACGGCGAGGCGCAGGCGCGGGTTCATGGCCGGATCGGGCATGCCCATTTTGGCGGCGACCGTGATCTCGCGCGCCAGTTTGGAGAAGAGCTTGGAGCGGATCGCGTCCTGCTTGCCCTTCTTGTGCATGATGTTTTTGAACTGACTGTGCCCTGCCATCGTTATGTCCTGCGCGTCCTCGCCGGCTTATAGGCCCGCCCGGCGCGCAGTGACAAGAAAGCCGGATCGGCCGGCGACGGAGCGAGACATGAGCAAAGCGTTGAAGCCGGGCGACCGCGTGACCTGGCGGACGTCGCAGGGAACGACCGAGGGCGTCGTCGAGAAGAAGGTCGTCGCGCC
The DNA here is from genome assembly GCA_965276595.1 of Beijerinckiaceae bacterium. Taxonomy (GTDB): domain Bacteria; phylum Pseudomonadota; class Alphaproteobacteria; order Rhizobiales; family Beijerinckiaceae; genus Terripilifer. The sequence continues at coordinate 588,786 of CBDIBA010000011.1, read as the reverse complement.
GATGACGATCAAAAGCCACCGGGTCTCGGCTTCGAAGCACAATCCGGAATATCTCGTGCGAAGCGACAAGTCCGGCGGCAAGGCCGCGCACAAGCCCGGATCGCTGAAGAAGGCGTGAAGCGCCGCCCTCAGGTCCAGAAGTCAGGCCGCGCCTCGGCGAGACGGCCGCCGAGCCGGACCGGCGCGATCTTCGTCGCCAGCCCGGAGGCGTCGTCGGTCTCGACGGCGACGCCGCAAAGCGTCGCCGGCCCCGCCGCCGGCTCGAACCGGCCTTGCGAAATGCGCCGCGTGAACCGCCGCAACGGCTCGGCTTTCTCCATGCCGATGACGGAATCGTAGTCGCCGCACATGCCCGCGTCGGTGAGATAGCCTGTTCCGCCGGGCAGCACTTGCGCGTCGGCGGTCGGCACATGCGTGTGCGTGCCGACGACGAGCGACGCGCGCCCGTCGCAGAAATGGCCCATGGCCATCTTCTCGCTCGTCGTCTCCGCGTGGACGTCGACGATCGCAGCGTCGCAGGCTCCTCCCAACGGGCAGGCGGACAATTCCCGCTCGACGCCGGCGAAGGGGTCGTCGAGCGGGTCCATGAACACGCGTCCCATAACGTTCATGACGAGAACGCGCGCGCCGGCAGCCGTCTCGAAAACGTTGGCGCCGCGGCCGGGCGTCCCCGGCGGATAGTTCAACGGCCGCAGCAGACGCGGCTGCCGCTCGATGAAGACCAGCGCCTCTCGCTGATCCCAGGCGTGATTGCCCAGCGTGACGCAATCCGCGCCGGCGTCGATCAAATCCTGACAGATGGTCTCGTTCAGGCCAAAGCCGCCGGCCGCGTTCTCGCCGTTGACGACCACGCAGTCGAGCCTCCATTCGCGGCGCAGATACGGCACATGCTCCAGCGCCACGGCGCGGCCGGCGCGGCCCACGATGTCGCCGATGAAAAGCAGCCGCATTCCCTTAATCCGTCCGGCAATCGATCAAATCGGTCTCGGTCAACACGAGATCGAGCGGGTGATCGTGCGGCTCGTCGGGGACCGATGCAACCTCCTGCGCCGCAAAGGCGACGCCGACGGCGAGGACGGGCTTCGCCGCCCGCAACGCGTGCAGCGTCCGATCGTAATAGCCCGCGCCGTAGCCGAGGCGATGGCCGCGCCGATCGAATGCGGCGAGAGGCACAAACAGGAGGTCCGGGCGCGCCACACGGGCGCGCGCGGACGGCTCCATCACGCCATGGGGGCCGGGCGTCAGCCGGTCGCGCGGCGTCCAGAGGCGGAAGACAAGAGGGCGGTCGCGCCCTTCCGATGCTGGCAAGGCCACGGCGAACTGGTGGTAATCGAGCGCTTGCAGCAGCCATGTGGTGTCGGCCTCGCCCGCCAGCGGCCAATAGGCGCCGACGACCGACGCCATGGCTCGCCGCGCGAGATCGACGCCGGCGAGGGCGAGGCGCTCTGCGAAGGCCGTGCGCACGGCAGGGTCGATCGCCGTGCGCCGCGCCAGCGCGTCCTGCCGCAGCCCCTGCTTGCTGGTTCCGGTCATCCTGCCCTGCCGCGCCGCGCGGTCGATGGCTGCGGAGCGATGCGCAGCCAAATCCTCAAGGCGATGTGCGGGGCCGCCTGGGCCGTGGGACATCGATCCCGGGTACCTACAACGTAGGTGGGCGCCGTGTGGCCAAGTCCACGGACGAGGTCAGGGACAGCTCCCTTTGAGATCGATAAGGCCCCGGGAATTGCAATCCTACACGCACCCCGCAGCTCCGCCCGATCAATGTAGGGCGAAACGCCGGGCCGCGCCAGTCAGTGTCCTGGATCAATACATATGAGCGGGAGGGGTTTCCTCGGTTCGGCGTTTATGGAGGTACTGGGCTGGCGTGAGGCCGGCAAGGGCGCCGTGTGGTCTGTGGTGGTTGTAGAGGTGCTGGAAGGCGTCGACGTGCTTGGCGATGGCTTCGAGCTTGTCGGGCAGTTCGACGCAGGCGTAGAACTCGTAGCGCCAGACTCCGTTGCAGCGTTCGACGGCTCCGTTGAGTTTGGGCGAGCGCGGCGGCAGGACGTAGAGCGGCAGTTTCCTTTCGGCGCAGGCCTGTTCGAACTCGGCCATGAACTCGGAGCCGCCGTCGATCTGGATGGCTTTGACGGGATGCGGCATCTCGGCGAGAACCTTTTCGAGGAAGCTGGCGGCGTTTTTGGCGGTGGCGCGCCGGAACAGCTTGGCGACGGTCCATTTGGCGATCGGATCGTAGGCGTCGAAGTGCTTGACGGCGTAGCCGATGCCGAGATCGATGGAGAGGGTGTCGATCTGTACGACGTCGCCGGGCTGTTGGAAGACGACCTCGGGCGGTTTGCGCTTGGCGTGCGGGCGCTTCTTAGCGGCTGATTTGGCCGCGACCTTGCCGATGAGAGCGGGGACCGGCGCGACGACGCCGCGCTGGATCAATTTACTGAGGATGCGTCCGACCTTGGCCTCGCTGACGGCGAAGCCCTGGTCGCGCAGGATGGGGGCCAGCTTCTGCTTGCCCCACATGGGATGATCGAGGCGCAGCCGCTCGACCGCGGCCTCCAGGCCTGGCGGGTTGACCGCCTTGCGCACACGATGCGGTCGCCGGCTTTTGGGAATTGGGTCTTTCCGCCACCGACGCAGAGTTGAATAGGCCTCGCCGACGGCGCTGGCCGCCTGTTCGGCGGTGAGGCCGTTCTCGCAGGCGCGCAGCCATCGAGCGACGGCGTCGCGCCGTCTCTGCGCTTCGATATCCGGCGTCTTCGCTTCGAGGAGACGCGACGCCGCGCGGGCGCTTCGGATAACATGGCCGGGCAGGCCAAAAACCTGCATGGGGGTCTCCTGTCGATTCGAGCTTCAGCAACCCGAACCTCGGAGACCCCCATCAATCTCGCAAGCCGCTCATATCTGTCTGATCCAGGTCAGTCAGGTTCGGGAGACGACCGCAGCCGGCGAGGCGGCGGTCGCCGGCGCGACCTCCCCGCGGCTCGCGTAGCGCTGCGCCAGGACGGCGCAAGCAAAGAGCTGCGCCTGATGGAACAGCATCAGCGGCAGCACCGCCACGCCGGCCGTGGCGGCGGGAAACAGGATGTTCGCCATCGGGATGCCGCTCGCCATGCTTTTCTTCGAGCCGCAAAAGACGATCGTGATCTCATCCTCCTTGGAAAATTTGAAGCGCCGGCTGACGAACGTCGTGATGGACAGCACGATCGCCAGCAGCAGGAGGTCGAGCGCCGCCACGACGCCGAGGCTCGCAAGGTCGATCCGGCTCCAGATCCCGGCCACGACGCCGGCGCCGAACGCCTCGTAGACGACGAGCAGGATCGATCCGCGATCGAAGATCGAGGTGATCCCCTTGTGCTTGGCGATCCAGCCGCCGATCCACGGCCGCAGCAATTGTCCGAGGCCGAACGGCAGCAGCAACTGGAGACAAATGTCGCGCAGCGCATCGAGGCTGAAGGCGGCCCCTGCGCCATGGATCAAGAGCGCGGTGAGGACCGGCGTCAGCACGACGCCGGCGAGGTTCGACAACGAGGCGCAGCAGAGCGCCGCCGGCACGTTGCCGCGCGCGATCGACGTGAAGGCGATCGAGGACTGCACGGTCGAGGGCAGCACGCAGACGAACATCAGGCCGGCCGACAGCGACGGTCCCATGAGGCCGCCGGAGAGCGCAATCAGAACGAGGCCGAGAATGGGAAACAGCGCATAGGTCGACAGGAAAACCAGCAGTTGCAGTCGCCAATGCGTCACGCCCGCGACGATGGTCTGCGGCGCGAGCCGCGCGCCGTAGAGGAAGAACAGGATCGCGATCGCGACGTTCGTGACGACGCCGACGATCGGAGCCGCAGCGCCGCGCGCGGGAACGAACGAGGCGAAGACGACGGTCGCGACGAGCGCCAGCAGATACGGGTCGAACTTGAAGCGTTCGGGCAGGAATTTACGGGCCATGAGGTCTGGACGGCGTCGGCATGCGGAGAGGACTGCGCGCTTCTCTTACATCCCGGCCCGCGTCCGCGGCAATGGCGCGGTCAGCCGCGACCCTCGTCGAGGCCGCGGGCGATCGCTTCGATCCGGACGGCCGCGTCGTCGATCGCCTGAGCGATCTGGCGTGCGGAATCCTCGGCCAGCATGGCGCCGCCGCGCGCCGCTTCCCGCATCCGCGCCATGTCCTCGTCGAGCTTCGCCGCGCGGGCCAGCGCCTCGCCACGGTCGTCGGCGAGGCTGATCGCCGCCATGACGGTGAGCCGCTGATCGCCGATCTCGCCGAACGCCTGGCGCATGTCGCCGATCCGCGCGTCCAGCAGAGCGGCGAGCGCGGTGAGATGCTCTTCCTGGCCGTCGTCGCACGCCATGCGGAACGGGCGGCCGGCAATGGTGACCGAAACCTGCGCCATCAGGCCGCGTCCTCGGGATCGTCGGCCGCCGCGAGTTCGTCGGCGGATGCGTCATCGTCGTCGTCCGTCTCGCCCAGCGCCGCGCGGATCGTCTGGCTGGCGCGGTCGAGCCGCCGCATCGCCTCCTCCTGCGCCTGTTCGACGCGCCGCAGGCGCGTCAGCGCGCCGTCGAGCTCGACGCCGAGTCGCGACCGGTCATCCCGGAGGATGGCGAACTCTTCGCGCGCATCGCCGCGCGCCGCTTCCGCCCGGGCCTGGCGTTCGGCCGCGGCGTGGAGAAGATCGAGGGCCGATCCGAGCCGCTTCAATGCGGCTTCGATGGCGGGCGGAGCGCTCATGGACCTAAGATGTCATGCCAGGACAATGACGCAAGCATCTGGCGCGCCCATCGCTTCCAGGTCAACGGCGGGACCCCACGACGGACGGGATAACTTGGGGCGCCGCTTCGTCGGCCCCGCAAAAATTTGAAGCCGCCGGAGGCATTTCGGCCGGCGGCTTCCTACCTAAAAGTCTACGAAGTTCCGGCGCCGCACGCTGGCCAGTGGCAGAGGCGGCGCCTCCCGGCTAAAAGGGCCTCCATCAGGGCGCGCAGCCCGCCAGCAACGAAGCGCGAGAAGGAACAAACCATGACGGTCAAGGTCGCCATCAACGGGTTCGGTCGAATCGGGCGCAACGTCCTACGCGCCATCATCGAGTCCGGACGCAAGGACATCGAGGTCGTCGCCATCAACGATCTCGGTCCCGTCGAGACTAACGCGCACCTTTTCCGCTACGATTCCGTGCACGGCCGCTTCCATGGCGAGGTGAAGGTCGACGGCGACACGATCGATGTCGGGCGCGGCCCCATCAAAGTCACCGCGATCCGCAACCCGGCGGAACTGCCGCACAAGGCGCTCGGCGTCGACATTGCGCTCGAATGCACGGGCATCTTCACAACGAAAGAAAAAGCCAAGCCGCACCTCGCCGCCGGCGCCAAGCGCGTGCTCGTCTCCGCGCCTTGTGACGAAGCGGATTTGACCGTCGTTTTTGGTGTCAACCACGACAAGCTCTCGAAGGAGCACGTGATCGTCTCCAACGCGTCCTGCACGACGAACTGCCTCGCGCCCGTGGCCAAAGTGCTCAACGACGCGATCGGCATCGAACATGGGTTCATGACGACGATCCATTCCTACACCGGCGACCAGCCGACTCTGGACACGATGCATAAGGATCTCTACCGCGCCCGCGCCGCGGCGCTGTCGATGATCCCGACCTCGACGGGCGCGGCGAAGGCCGTCGGCCTCGTCCTGCCGGAACTGAACGGCAAGCTCGACGGCGCGGCGATCCGCGTACCGACGCCGAACGTCTCGGTCGTCGATCTGAAGTTCACGTCGAAGAGGAAGACCTCGAAGGATGAGATCAACGCCGCCATCGAGCGCGCCGCAAGCCAGGAACTCAAGGGCGTGCTGACGTTCACCAAGTCCCACAACGTGTCGATCGACTTCAATCACGACAATCATTCGTCGATCTTCCACATGGATCAGACGAAGGTCATCGACGGCAATTTTGTGCGCATCCTCTCCTGGTACGACAACGAATGGGGCTTCTCGAACCGCATGGTCGACACGGCCGTGGCGATGGGCAAGCAGCTTTAATCTAACGATCGACGCGGCTTTCCGGCCGCGCCGCGACGACAGCCATTCGCACGGGCGGAGCGCATGAAATTCCATACACTTGACGAAGCCGACGTCGCGGGGAAGCGCGTGCTGTTGCGCCTCGATCTCAACGTGCCGATGGAGAACGGCCGCGTGACGGACGCGACGCGCATCGAGCGCGCGCTGCCGACCGTGCGCGAACTGATATCCAAAGGCGCGAAGACGATCGTCCTGTCGCATTTCGGCCGCCCAAAGACCGGACCCGACGCTGAGAACTCGCTGAAGGGTCTCGTCGGCGCGCTCTCCGATCGTCTCGGCGTTCCCGTCGCCTTCGCGTCCGACTGCGTCGGGGCGCCGGCCGAAGACGCCGTCGCCAAGCTGAAGAACGGCGGCGTGCTGCTTTTGGAGAACACGCGCTTCCACAAGGGCGAGGAGAAGAACGACCCCGCCTTCGTCGCCGACCTCGCCAAGCTCGGCGACCTCTACGTCAACGACGCCTTTTCCGCCGCGCACCGCGCGCACGCCTCGACCGAAGGGCTGGCGCACAAGCTGCCGGGTTACGCGGGCCGCGGCATGGCGGCCGAACTCCGCGCGCTCTCTCAAGCGCTCGACTCGCCGAAGCGCCCGGTAGCGGCGATCGTCGGCGGCGCCAAGATTTCGACCAAGCTCGACCTCCTCGGCAACCTGACGAAGAAGGTGCAGCATCTCGTCATCGGCGGCGGCATGGCGAACACGTTCCTCGCCGCGCAAGGCAAGGCCATCGGCAAGTCGCTTTGCGAGAAGGACCTGCTCGACACGGCGCGCGACATCATGAAAGCCGCGGCCGACGCGCGGTGCGACATTGTCCTCCCGGTCGACGGCGTCCTCGCCAAGGCGTTCGAGGCCAACGCGCCGAGCCGCGAGGCGTCCGTCGACGATGTGGGCGCCGACGAAATGATTCTCGACATCGGCCCCCGATCGGTCGGCAAGGTCGAGCAATTGCTGCGCGACGTGAAGACGCTGGTCTGGAACGGACCGTTCGGCGCCTTCGAACTGCAACCCTTCGACGCCGGCACGTTGGCGATCGCCAAAGCGGCCGCCGATCTGACCGAAGCGGGCAAGCTCGTGACCGTTGCGGGCGGCGGCGACACGGTGTCGGCGCTGAACCAGGCTGGCGTGGCCGACCGCTTTACGTATATTTCAACCGCGGGCGGCGCCTTTCTCGAATGGCTCGAGGGCAAGGCCCTGCCGGGCGTCGAGGCGCTGCGCAAGCGCTAAGCATGCGCTAAGACGGAACGGCGCACAGATTCGGACTGCGGCCGACGCGCTGCGAAAGCGCGAAGCCGGTTTCTTTGGAGGGTTGCATGGACAAGGATCTGCTGGTCAAAACCGCTCACGGCATGGTCGCCAGAGGCAAAGGCATTCTCGCGGCGGACGAGAGTTCGGGAACGATCAAGCGCCGTTTCGACGCGATCGGCGTCGAATCGACGGCCGATACTCGGCGCGACTACCGCGAGTTCCTGTTCCGCTCGAAGGAGGCGATGGAGAAGCATATCTCTGGCGTCATTCTGTACGACGAGACCATTCGCCAGAAGGCCAAGGACGGCACGCCGCTCGCCAAGCTCATCGAGGCGGCCGGGTCGATCCCGGGCGTCAAGGTCGATGCGGGCGTCAAGCCGCTGCCGAACTTCCCCGGCGAAGTCGTCACCGAAGGGCTCGACGGGCTCGGCGAGCGGTTGAAGCAATATTTCGAACTGGGGGCGCGCTTCGCCAAGTGGCGCGCCGTCATCGACATCGCCGACGGCGTCCCTACGCGCGGCGCCATCAAGGCCAACGTCCATGCGCTGGCGCGTTACGCCGCTCTTTGTCAGGAAAACAACATCACGCCGATCGTCGAGCCGGAAGTGCTGATGGACGGAGGCCACACGATCGAGCGTTGCTACGAGGTGACCGAGGCGGTTCTGAAGGCGCTCTACGACGAACTCTACGACGCGCGCGTATTCCTGGAGGGCACGGTGCTGAAGCCCAACATGGTCGTGCCCGGCAAGCAATGCGCGACCCAGGCTTCGCCCGAACAGGTCGCCGAATGGACCGTGAAGCTTTTCAAGCGCACGGTGCCGGTCGCCGTGCCAGGCATCGCCTTCCTGTCGGGGGGCCAAGCGGACGTCGAGGCGACGGCGAACCTCGACGCCATCAACCGTCTGAAGCCGCTGCCCTGGTCGATTACCTTCAGTTACGGCCGCGCGCTGCAGGCTGCGCCGCAGAAGGCGTGGTCGGGCAAGGAGGCCAACGTCGCGTCGGCGCAGAAGGCGTTCACGCATCGCGCCCGCATGAACGGGCTCGCCGCGATGGCGGAGTGGAAGAAGGATCTCGAAGCGGCCTGACGCGCTTCGATCGGGCGCAACGCCTACTGGATGAGCTTGCCGATCTTGTCGATGATCGGCTTCGGCGTCGCATAGATGTCGGCGATCAGCTTGGCGAGGTAATCGCCGTCGCGCGGATCGAGGTAGAGCTTCTGCTTTTTCGCGTCGGCGACGAAGTCCGCATCCTTCATCGTCTTGTCGAACGCGCTCCGCAGCGTCTTCAGCTTGTCGGCGGCCATGCCGGGCGGCGCGACGAAGGGCCGGCCGATGCCCTGCCCCGCGTACAGGAACTTCAAGTCGGCCTTCGTCTCGTCGGCCCTCACGAGATCGAGGATGTAGGGAACGTCGGGGATCGAAGCGTTCTTTTCGGCGCCGGCCTGAAAAAGGATGTTGATCTTCTTCTGCGGAATCCAGTCCGGCCGCTTGCCGCTCACGCTGTCGAGCGACTCGCACATGCCGTCGACCTCGCCCCGCTCCATCGCCAGAAACACGTCGGACGACGACGGGAACCCATGGATCAGCTTGAATTTCGTTCCGACCAGCGCATTCAATGCGAGCGGATAGGAGTAGGTGCCGGTCCCGGGTCCGGTGTCGCCGATGATGAGTTCGCTCTTCAGCAGGTCATCGTAGGATTTCACTTTCGCGGCGGCGTTGGCGATGCAGACGTTGGTTTCCGTCGTCGGCGTGCCGAGCCAACCCATTTTCAGCGGATCGAACCGCGCGCCGTCCGCGCCGGTCAGCGGCCCGAGCGTCGCGTCGCGTGCGATGATGGCGAACGTCGTTCCGTCCTTCGGCGCGAGGTTCGCCATATAGCTTGCCGCCACATAGCTGCCGGCGCCCGGCATGTTCTGGATGATGACGGGCGGGGCGCCCTGAAGATATTTGCCGATCGAGCGCGCGACGAGGCGGCCCCAAAGGTCATAGCCGCCGCCGGGACCGAACCCGATGACCATCGTGGCTCCCTTGCCGCCGACGATTCCGCCGCCGAGCGACTGCGCCGCCGCACGGTCGCAAGCCGGCACGGCGATCGCCGCCGCGAGCGTCGAAACGATCGCAAGCACATGTCGTTGCACGCCGGCGTCTCCCTTCGCCCCGCAAGTGGGCGAAACCGTCGCCCCTGTCAATCGGCTGCGGTCGCTCGATCGGTCTCGCCTTGCTTGCGTGTTGAGGCTCCGTTAGCGTCAAAGCGACCCAGAAGCGGCGGAGACCCGGCGATGCCCGCGCATGTTCATCAATTCGGCTGCCTGCAGGACAATTTCGGCGTGCTGGTCCATGATCCCGCGACGGGCGCGACCGCAGCGATCGACGTCCCCGAAGCTGCGCCGGTTCTGAAAGCGCTGGACGAGAACGGCTGGAGCCTTACCGACATTTTGGTGACGCACCGCCACGCCGACCACGTGCAGGGCATTCCCGAGGTCAAGCAGCGCTTCCCGCAGGCGCGGGTCGTTGCGCCCGCGGGCGAGGCCGACAAGGTGCCGATGGTCGACCTGACCGTCGGCGAGGGCGATGTCGTGCGCGTCGGAGGCCTGGGCGCCACGGTGATCGAGACGCCCGGCCACACGATCGGCCACATCGTCTATTGGTTCGACGACGAGAACCTGCTGTTTGCCGGCGATACGCTGTTCTCGATCGGGTGCGGGCGGGTCAACGAAGCGCCGATGGCGGTGATGTGGAGCTCGCTCGAGAAGCTCGCCGCGTTGCCCGGCGAGACGCGCGTCTACTGCGGTCACGAATACACGCTGGCGAACGGCAAGTTCGCGCTGACCGTCGATCCCAACAACGAAATGCTTAAGCAGCATCTCGAGAAAGCCGCGGCCCTGCGCGCCGAAGGCAAGCCGACGCTGCCCTCCTCGATCGCGCTGGAGCGCGCCATCAATCCGTTCCTGCGCGCGGACGAAGCGGATGTGAAAGCGGCGATCGGCATGGCCGGTCGCGACCCCTCCGAGGTGTTCGCGGAGATCCGGGAGCGTAAGAACAAGGCCTGATCGAGGCGCGGGCTGCTCCGCGACGACCGCCATAAAAAACCCTTGTCTCGCCGAGGCAAAACAAGGGCCATAGAGTCTCAATCAGGAAGCCTGATCAGACCTTCTTCAGATTGTCCGCGTTCGACTTGCCGCGCTTGGGATCCGCGACGAGATCGTAGGAGACCTTATCGCCCTCGTTCAAGCTGCGCAGGCCCGCGCGCTCAACAGCGCTGATATGAACAAAAACGTCCTGTCCGCTCTGGTCGGGCTGGATAAACCCGAAGCCCTTTTCGCTGTTGAACCATTTTACTGTGCCGGTAGCCATCGTCATTACTTTCAGTATTCGCCGGCGAGCGCCGGCAAACACCTTTAGCACGAATGTCCTAAAAGCCAAACGCGCTTCGATTGACTTTGCTGAGAGCGACGAGACGACCGCGACCGTCCTCGAACGGGGCGGGAAGCGCGAGGGGACTTCAAGCCGTCCTCAGCCCTTCTTGCCGATGGCGTCGATGTTGCGCTGCATTTCGGCGATCTGCCGACGCAGATCTTCGATGTTCTGGTCGGCGGCCTTCGCCGGCTCGCCGGCGGCAGGGCGCGCGTTCGGGCCGGCGGTCGTTGACCCTGCGGCGAAGGGATTGAACATGCCGAGCGCCTGATTGAACATCTGCACGTTGCGCCGCGCCGCTTCTTCCAGGGCGGCGAACACCGGAGCCGCCGGCGCGCCGGCGCCGCCGAGCGCCGACGTGAACTGCTCGCGCATCTTCTGCTGTTCGGCGACGAATTTATCGAACGAAAACGCCAGATAGCTCGGCACCAGCATCTGCATGCTGTCGCCGTAGAACCGGATCAATTGACGCAGGAACGTGATCGGCAGCAGCGACTGCCCTTCTTTGTTCTCTTGCTCGAAGATGATCTGCGCCAGAACCGGGCGCGTGATGTCCTCGCCGGTCTTGGCGTCGACGACGATGAACTCTTCGCCCGCTTTCACGAGTTGCGCCAGATCTTCGAGCGTGACGTAAGCGCTCGTGCCGGTGTTGTAGAGCCGCCGGTTCGCGTATTTCTTGATGGTGGTCGGTTGCTTCTCGCTCGTCATCGGCAACGACTTACCCCTCTAACAACCCGACCTTGGCGCCCATCTTTTAGGCGACGGCGCCCACGGCCTCCCCCGGGATTGGCGAGGATACAGCGCCCGGCGAAAAGAGAAAGCGGGATTTTCCGGCTTGATCGGCGCGCGCCCCGGCTTACCTTGCGGTGCGGAGATGCCTCGGCGCCTCACATTTAGCCTGGACGATGGGTCCGCTTGACCCGGCCGGGAGCGAAGCGTAGCCCGGTCGCCGTATCTCCGTTTGACCGTCGATCGGGACCAACGGCGCGCCTTCGTCAGCAGCAAGCGAGGAGTGGATATGTCGACCGATATTGTGGTTGTGAGCGCGGCCCGTACGCCGGTTGGCGCATTCAACGGGGCGTTCGGAAACACCCCGGCGCACGAACTGGGCGCCATGGCGATCAAGGGCGCGCTGGAGCGGGCCAAGGTCCAGGCGGCCGAGGTCGACGAAGTCATCATGGGCCAGATTCTCAGCGCCGCCGAGGGGCAGAACCCTGCCCGCCAGGCCGCGATGAAGGCCGGCGTGCCGCAGGAGAAGACCGCCTGGAGCCTCAACCAGCTCTGCGGCTCCGGCCTGCGCGCGGTCGCCCTCGGCCTGCAGCAGATCGCCAACGGCGACGCCAAGGTGATTGTCGCCGGCGGCCAGGAATCCATGTCGCTTGCGCCGCATGCGGCCTATCTACGCGCCGGTCAGAAGATGGGCGACCTGAAAATGATCGACACCATGATCAAGGATGGCCTGACCGACGCCTTCCACGGCTACCATATGGGTAATACCGCTGAGAATATCGCGGCCCGCTGGCAGATCAGCCGCGAGGATCAGGACAAGTTCGCGCAAGGCTCGCAGAACAAGGCCGAGGCCGCACAGAAGGCGGGTCGGTTCAAGGACGAGATCGTGCCGGTGACGGTATCGACTCGCAAGGGCGATGTCGTTGTCGATCAGGATGAATACATCAAGACTGGCGTGACCCTCGAATCGCTCGCCAAGCTGCGTCCGGCCTTCTCGAAAGAGGGTACGGTTACGGCGGGCAACGCCTCGGGCATCAACGACGGCGCGGCCGCCGTCGTGTTGATGAGCGCCGAGGAAGCCAAGAAGCGGGGCCTGACTCCGCTCGCGCGCATCGCCTCGTGGGCGACGGCGGGCGTCGATCCCGCCATCATGGGTTCGGGGCCGATCCCCGCGTCGCGAAAGGCGCTGGAGAAGGCGGGTTGGAAGGTCAAGGACCTCGAACTCGTCGAAGCCAACGAGGCGTTCGCCGCGCAGGCGCTCGCCGTGAACAAGGACATGGGCTGGGATCCCTCGATCGTGAACGTCAATGGCGGCGCGATCGCCATCGGACATCCGATCGGCGCCTCCGGCGCGCGCGTCTTCAACACGTTGCTGTTTGAAATGAGGCGCCGCGACGCAAAAAAAGGATTGGCGACCCTTTGTATCGGCGGCGGCATGGGCATTGCGATGTGCGTTGAACGATAGCGCGCGTTCGAGCGTTAAAAGCCGTCATGACTTGTAGGGCTCGGTCTGATAGACCGGGCCCTACACGTTTAAGGGAGTGCTCAGGATGGCGAAGGTCGCTCTCGTTACGGGCGGGACGCGTGGAATCGGCGCCGCCATCAGCATCGCTCTCAAAGCCGCCGGGCACGATGTCGCAGCGAATTACGCCGGCAACGCCGAGGCCGCGGCGCGCTTCAAGAGCGCGACCGGCATCCCGACGTTCAGGTGGGACGTCTCGGATTGCGAGGCCTGCGCCGCGGGAATCGCCAAGGTCGCCGCGGAGGTCGGCCCCGTCGACGTTCTCGTCAACAACGCCGGCATCACGCGCGACGGCTTCTTTCACAAGATGACGACGGAGCAATGGTGCGCCGTCGTGAACACCAACCTGAATTCGCTGTTCAACATGTGCCGGCCCGTCATCGAGGGGATGCGCGAGCGCAACTTCGGCCGCATCGTCTGCATTTCATCGATCAACGGGCAGAAGGGTCAGGCCGGACAGACGAATTATTCCGCGGCGAAAGCGGGCGAGCTCGGCTTCATCAAGGCGTTGGCGCAGGAAAACGCCAACAAGAACGTCACCGTCAACGCGATCTGCCCCGGCTATATCGGGACGGAGATGGTGCGCGCGATCCCGCAGGACGTGCTTGACAAGCGCATTCTGCCGCACATCCCCGTCGGCCGGCTCGGCGAGCCCGAGGAGATCGCGCGCTGCGTCGCCTTTCTCGTCTCGGCGGAGGCGGGCTTCATCACCGGTTCGACGCTCACCGCGAACGGCGGCCAATACATGGCCTGAGCGGCGGCGGGCGGCGCAGCGTATCGGCCCCCCGAGCCGCGTTTGCCTTTCGCCCACGTCTTCGGTTATGCCTTCGCGCGCCCTGAAGAAGGCGCGCCAGCTTCGCGACGCAATTCTCAACCGAGCCGATCCATGGCTTCAACCTTCATCGACATTCACCCGCACATCATCGCCAGCGACGAGGCGCGCTATCCGCGCGCGCCGGTGTTCGGCGTGCAGTCCGATTGGTCGCGCGAACGCCCGGTCGAGATCGACGGCCTGATCGCCGCGATGGACAAGGCCGGCGTGCAGAAGGCGGCGATCGTGCAAGCCTCGACCTGCTACAATTTCGACAATTCGTTTCTGACCGATTCGATCGCCCGTTATCCGGGCCGCTTCACCGCGGTGGGTTCGGTCGACCTCGCCGCGCCCGACGCGACGAAGACCATCCGCGACTGGATGAAGCGCGGCGTCACGGGCCTGCGGCTGTTCACCGGCGGCAGCACGACATCCTCGTTCGATACGCGGGGCCTCGACGATCCGCGCGTCTTTCCGGCCTGGGAGCTTTGCGCTCAGGACGGATTGTCGATGTGCCTGCAAACGGGCTTCGTCGGGCTCGCGCAGATCGCCGGCATGGCCAAGCGCTTTCCGACCGTGAAGATCATCCTCGATCATCTGGCGCGGCCGGACCTCTCCGACGGGCCGCCCTACTTGAAGGCGCTTCCGCTGTTCGGCCTTGCGCCGTTCGAGAATATCTACCTCAAGGTCACGCCGCGCATCTTCGAGCAAGTGGAAGACGGCAAAGCGACGCCGGAAAGCTTCTTTGGAAAGCTGCTGTCGGCGTTCGGCGCCAAACGCGTCGCCTGGGGGTCGAACTTCCCCGCGACGGCGGGGAGCATGGCCGACAATCTCGCCACGGCCACACGCGTGCTGGCCTGTGTCTCCGACGAAGACCGCAACTGGATTTTCGCTAAGACCGCGCAGACGCTCTATCCGGCGCTCGCCGACACATAGCGCCGATCGCGAAACGCGCCGCGGACGGCGGCTGTCGACGAGGGTGGAATGGCGGCTGACGCAATCAAGCTGGCGGTGGAGGATGTCTCCAAGACGTTTCGGGTGCGCGGCGGCCGCGAATCCGCCGATCAGTTGCTGGCGGTTCTGCGCCATATCGACTTCAGCGTGCGCGAGGGCGAGGTCGTCTCGCTGATCGGCGAAAGCGGCTGCGGGAAAACGACGCTTCTGCGCATCATCCAGGGCCTGATCCGCCTCGACGCCGGGACCATCCGCGTCGATGGCGCGCCGGTCACGGCGCCCGGCCGCGACCGCGGCTTCGTCTTCCAGCAGGCGAGTCTCCTGCCCTGGCGCTCGGCGCGGCAGAACGTCGAGTTCGGCCTCGAATTGCAGGGCGCCTCGAAGGCGGACCGCGCCAAACGCGCGCGCGCGTTGCTCCGTCTCGTGGGGCTTGAGGCGGCTGGCGAGCAGTTCCCGCATCAACTCTCGGGCGGCATGCAGCAGCGCATCGGCCTGGCGCGCGCGCTCGCCATCGACCCCGCGATCCTCCTGATGGACGAGCCGTTCAGCGCTCTCGACGCGCAGACGCGCGAAATCCTCCAGCGCGAACTGCTGCGTATCCAGGCGCAGACGGGCAAGACGATCCTCTTCGTCACGCACGACCTCGACGAAGCGATCTACCTTTCGAACCGCGTCATCGTGCTGGGCGCCAAGCCCGGCCGCATCAAGAAGATCATCGACATCCCCTTCGATCATCCGCGCCCCGAACTGCCGGCGCTGCGCGGCGATGCGCGCTTCCAGGCGATCCGCGCCGAGATGTGGGACCTCATCCGCGCTGCGCGTCCGCAGGCCGCATGAGCGCGCCGGAGACAAGCCCCGTGACCATCCCAGCGACAACCCTTCCCGCGCGCAGCGGCGCGGAGGATCCCGCCCCCGTGGAGATCGAACGGGTTGAAGACATCGGGCCGCCGCCGCAGCAGCGCGGTAAGATTTGGCTCATCCGTCTCTGCTCGGTCGTCGCCGTGCTGGCGGGTTGGGAAATCGTCGGGCATCAGGTCGACCCTCTGTTTTTGTCTTCGCCGAGCGCTATCGCGCAGGCGGCCGTTCAGATGACCGCCTCGGGCGAATTGCCCTTTGCGATGGTGAGCAGTCTTCGCACGCTCGTCCTCGCCTTCGTCGTCGCCTCCGTTCTCGGCGTTACGCTCGGCCTGCTGATCGGCCGTTACAAAAATGTCGAGGCCGCCACCGACTGGCTTGTCAACGCGCTCTATGCGACGCCGCTCGTCGCCATCATCCCGCTGGTCATCCTGTGGTTCGGCCTTGGCGACGGCGCGAAGCTTTTCATCGTGACGATCCTCGCGATCTTCCCGATTCTCATCAACACGATCGCCGGCGTGCACAACGTTCCCGCGCAACTGATCGACGTCGGCAACGCGTTCGCGGCGAACGAGCGCGAGATTTTCGCCAAGATCATCCTGCCCTCCGCCCTGCCCTATATGATGACCGGGCTTCGGCTCGGCGTCGGCCGCGCCATCATCGGCATGGTGGTGGCGGAGTTCTTCACCGCCATCACGGGCCTCGGCGCGCTCATCGTGAAGTACGGCAACCAATACGACACCGCCTCGATGTTCGTACCGATTTTGGTGCTGATGCTGCTCGGCGTCGGCCTGACGACCGCAGTGCGCCGCGCCGAGGTTTGGATTGCGCCCTGGCGGCAGAGCGAGGAATAGCGCGGCGGCGCTTTGTCCCACCGGCCGACGTTGACGCGGCGAAGCCATCGGCGCGAAAACGATGGATGCGATCGCGCCTGAGCGCGGCCGCAACGACAATCCTCGAGGAGGCGCGCCGTGCTGTCCAAGGCGATGAACGAACGGCTGGTCCGCGTGGGACCGGGAACGCCTGCGGGCGACCTTTTCCGGCGCTATTGGCAGCCTGCGGTTCTCTCGAGCGAAGTGGCGGCCGCTGACGGTCCGCAGGTGCGCGTGCGGCTGCTCGGCGAGGACCTGCTCGCGTTTCGCGACACGAGCGGCGCCGTCGCGCTGACCGACGCCTTCTGCCCGCATCGCCGAGCGCCGTTCTTCTTCGGCCGCAACGAGCAAGACGGTATCCGCTGCGCCTATCATGGCTGGAAGTTCGATCGCTCGGGCGCCTGCGTCGACATGCCGACGGAGCCTGGCAACGATCGCATGCGCGAGCGCACGCGCATCGTCGCCTACCCGACCGTCGAGCGCGGCAGCGTCGTGTGGGCCTATCTCGGACCGTCCGACAAGAAGCCGCCCCCGCCCGACTACGAGTGGCTGCGGGTGCCCGCGACGCACCTGCATGTCTCGAAGACCTACGAGCAGTGCAACTATCTGCAGGCGCTCGAAGGCGGCCTCGATACCGCCCATTCGTCGTATGCGCATAACAACGACATGGCGTCGAAGAACGACCCGCGGCTGCGCGACCGCTCGCCGAGCCTCGAAGTACATCCGACGAACTACGGGTATTATTACGTCTCGACGCGGCAGATGGGCGGCGGCGACGTCTACATCCGCCTCTATCACTACGTCATGCCGGCGCAGCAGTTGCGTGGCGGCATCCATGAGTTCAGCGGCGAGCGGCGTCCGACGCCCTCGCTCGACGGCCACGTCTGGGTTCCGATCGACGACGAGACGACGCACGTCTACAATTGGCACCATGCCTACGACGAGACGATGCCGCTCGACGAACGCCACCGCATCAAGACGGAGACCTTCTATGGCCGCGGACCGGACGAGGTGATCCCCGGCACGTTCATGCTCAAGCGCAATCCTTCCAACGATTATCTTATCGACCGCGAGTTGCAGCGCACGAAGTCGTTCACCGGCATCATCGGCATCAACACCCAGGATTTCGCGCTCCAGGAAGGCATGGGCCGCATCGTCGACCGCTCCAAGGAGCACCTCGGCAGCACCGATCACGCGATCATCTCCATGCGGAGCATGATGGCGAAGGCGATCGACGCGGTGGCCAAGGGTAGCGATCCGCCGGGCCTCGCGCCGGAGACGCATCGCGATGCGCGCGCCTACGACGACTTCGTCAGGGCCGGCGGCGATTGGTGGGACAAGTTCAAGCCCGAAATCCGCGCGAAATGGTGACGGCCGCCGCCGGCGGCGCGCTCGCGATCGAAGACGATCTCGTCGCCTCTATCGTCGCGTTCGCGTTTCGCGCGTACCGCCGCCCTTTGACGCCCGCATCCTCCCGAGCGTTGACGACGCGGATCCTCGATGCGCTCGGCTGCGCTGTCGCGGCCTGCCGCGAACCCGAGGTGCAGGCGGTCGCACGCGCGATCGGCGCCGGAGAAAAAGGTCTTTGCTCCATTCTCCTCAACGGCGAGGGCGGCGCGGGCGAAGCGGCGTTCCTCAACGGCATGATGCTTCGCTACAACGACTGGAACGACACCTACGTCGGCCAGAACGGCGGCCATCCCTCCGATCTGATTCCCGTCGCGCTCGCGGCCGGCCAACACGCCGGCAAGAGTGGGGACGAGACGCTTCGCGCGCTTTCGGCCGGCCATCACATCATGCTCGACCTTTGCGACGGGTCGAACGCGCTGGCGCGCGGCTGGGACCATGCGACCTACGTCGGGCTCGCCGCGGTGATCGTGGCGGGGCTGCTGTTCGGCTTGGACGAGCGCCAACTCGCCAACGCGCTGGCGATCGTCGCGGCGTCGAACAACATGCTGCTTGCGCGCGCGGGCAAGGTGTCGACCTGGCGCAGCCTCGCCGCGCCGCACGCCGCGCGCAACGCGCTCTTCATCGCCGCGCTCGCGAAGGCCTCCGTCTCCGGACCCGACCCGGTCTTTCGCGGCGAACAGGGGTTCCTCGAATCCGTCTCGGGCGCGATGACGCTCGAACTCGATCCGGCTCGCGACCGCTCGGGCGACAGCCATCTCAAGATGTATCCGGCGGTCTTCCACGCGCAGGCGCCGATCGAACTCGCGCTCGCCGTTCGGCGCGAGCTCGTTGCGCGCCACGCCGATGCGATCCTTGCTGCGCAGATCGAGAGCGTGGAGGTGGCGACGCACGCTTTCGCGATTCGCTGGGCGGCGAGCCGACCCGTTCTATGGCGCCCGCAAAATCGCGAGACGGCCGACCACAGCATTCCCTTCATGGTCGCCCTCGCGCTGTTGCGCGGCGACGTGTCTCATCGCCGCATCGAGACCGCGCTGCGCGACGAGGAGGTCATGGCGCTGACCGCGAGAGTGAAGGTAGTGGAAGACGCCGGCTACACGCGGCGATGGCCGCGCGAAGCGCCGGCGCGGCTGATCGTGACGACGCGCAAGAAACGCCGCATCGAAGAGATCGAGGCTGGCCTTGGCCATGCCGTGCGGCCGCTGCCGGACGCGGACCGCACGCGCAAGCTGGTGACCAACGCGACCGATGTCGTCGGCGCGGCGCGCGCGGCCGCCTGGGCCGAGAAGCTCGAAACGTTCGCGCGTCTCGAAACGCTTAACGGCGTGCTGTCGCCGTAGACGATCGTCTCAGCCTTGCTAGCAGCAGGGGCAACCGAACATCTCCTCGGCGACAAGCGCATCTTTCATCCACCACGGCGGCAGGTCGTCTTCGACCACGTCCTCGACCGGTTTGAATATCTTGTAATGACGCCGCTGCGCGTCAGAGGTCCAGAAAGCCACGATCGTTTCGAGCGGCGGGCAGCCGGGCGCGCCGCATTCGATCTGCGTCACCATGATGGAATCGTCCTCCGTCAGGCGGAATCGCTCGCGCGTCCAGGCCTTCACGCGGGCGAGCGCGCCCCGATGGTCGGATGACTTGCGAAATGCGCCCAACGTAGGCATCTAATCGGCGACCTCCCTCAAATTGCGCGGCGCTCCTGGCGTCCAATGCGCCGGCGGTCCAAATTGCCTGCCAGGCGCGGCGATGCTAGGAGCCTGGCGCCCCCCTTCGCTGGAGAAACTCGTGGTCGAACAAGTCCTTGCCGCGGTGCGCACCGCCCCCAGCAAAACCGAATTCCGGGAATACCCGATGCCGGAGATCGCCGATGACGCGGCCTTGCTGAAGATGGAAGTGGCGGGCATCTGCGGCACAGACGTTAAGCTCTACGAACATCCGCCGATGACAGCTCCCGTCATCATGGGTCACGAGAACATCGGCTATATCGCCAAAGCTGGGCGTGAATTCACGCGGCGCAAGGGGTTCAAGGAAGGCGACCTCGTCTTCATCGAGCACTATGTCATGTGCGGCAAGTGCGAGTGGTGTCACGCCGGCCAATATCGCCATTGCGAGAACACCGATTGGCGCAACAATCCGGACTCGATCCGCTACGGCTACACCTCGGCCGAGAAGCCGCCGCATCTCTACGGCGGCTTCGCGCAATACGTCTACCTGCCCTGGAACGCCGTCGTCCATCACGTGCCGAAGGGCGTCTCGCCCGAACTCGCCGGTCTCGTGACGCCTATGGCGAACGGAATCGAATGGTCGCTGTTCGAGGGCGGCGTCGGGTACAACTCGACCGTGCTGATCCAGGGGCCGGGACAGCAAGGCCTGTCGCAGACCGTCATCTGCAAGCAGGCCGGCGCCGCGAACATCATCATCACCGGCACATCGAAGGACGGCGCGCGGCTTGAGGTCGCAAGGAAGCTCGGCGCCGATCACACGATCGACGTGACGACCGAAAACCCGCTGGAGCGGATTCTGGCCTACACGAACGGCAAGGGCGTCGACATCGTGCTCGACTGCACCGCCGGCGCGGGAACCACGCCCGTGCTGCTCGGCATCGAGGCGATGAAGCGCAAGGCCGGACGCATCGTCGTGCAAGGCGAAATGGCGGAGTTCCCGAACTTCCCGATGGGCAAGATGACGACGAAATACATCACCATGCATTCGGCGCGCGGCCACTCCTACAAGGCGTGCGAACTGGCGCTGGAGCAACTCGCGTCCAAGCGGTTCCCGCTCGACCTCGTGACGACGCACAAATTCGGTCTAAAAGACGTCGATCTCGCCATCAAGTCGGTCGGGAACAAGGAAGGCGGCGTCAAGGACGTGATCCACGCCTCGCTGATGCCCTGGCTTTGAGGCGCCGCGGCTGCGCGTAATAAGAAGGCGCTCCCTGCGGGCGACTCGTTTGTTACGCCGGCTTCGAAGCCTGGAACAGCGCCACGTCGATGTCGAAATCGCCGCCCGCGCCGATGTCGAAGTAACCCCTCACGCTCGCCGACATGGCGGTCTGCAAAGCGCGGATCGCGTCGCAGTTGAGCTTGGGCGTGCGCATCCGCTGCGTCCAGACCGGGAACTCCATGCGCAGGCGGTGCACGGCGGCGGACCCCGGCGTCAACCCGGCGCGAACCATTGCGCCGATCCACTCCGCGCGCGAATAGTCGCGAACATGCGAGGCGTCGCGCAGCAGTTCGACCGATTGCAGATAGGTGTCGAGCAAGGGCGCGCCGGGCGAGATCACGTCGACGAAGCCGGCGACCCCGCTAGGCTTCAGCACGCGCGCCGCCTCGCGCAGCCCCGCCTCGAAGTCGCGCCAGTGGTGCGCGCTGAACCGGCTCGCCACGCAATCGAAGCTCGCGTCCTCGAACGGCAGCGTCTCGACGACCCCCTGCGCCGTGACGATGTTTGTCAGACCCCGGTCCGCCGCTGCGCGTGCGACCACGCTCAGCATGTCGGCCGACAGGTCGTAAGCCACGACCTCCCGCGCGTACGGCGCGACGGCAAAGCTGACATGCCCGGCGCCGCAGCCGAGATCCAGCACGCGCGCCGCGGGCCGATCGGCGACAAGGCTGGCGAGCGCCTGCAAATCCGCGCCTTGCGCGTGCACGGCGCTCGTCAAATAGGCGGAGGCCTGCGCGCCGAACTGCTGGCCGACGAGGGCCTCGTGCGAAGGGTCGTTCGCCATGACGTCTCCCTGCTTGTCGCGGGTGGCCAAGCCTCTATCACGCCGCAGACGCGGCTTTAAGCGCGGTTTGGGCTCGCCTGGCGAAATCTGACGAATCGCCGCGCTTAGGGCGAAGCCGTTTCGCTCGGCTGCCGACGTTGGTAAAAGAACGCTGCAAGTTTTGCCCGAGGGAGCAGAAAAGCCATGCCGAAAAAACGACTTCGCGCCGCCGTCGTCGGCGGAGGGATCGGCGGCCTTTCCGCGGCGAACGCGCTGCGTCGGCGCGGGCTCGATGTCGAGGTCTTTGAACAGGCCAAGGCGCTGGGCGAAGTGGGCGCCGGCGTCTTCGTCTATCCAAACAGTCTGCGACAGCTCGAACGCATCGGCTTCCGCGAGGCCTTGGCCGCCGTCGGCGCGAAGGTGGGCCCCGGCTCGGAATATTATCGTATGGACGGGACGGTCGTCGGCCCCGTCCTGACCACCGATTCCACCGGCTGGAACGGGATGTACGGCATGCATCGGGCGGACTTGCTGAACACGCTCGCGGGCGCGCTGCCGCCGAGCGCGATCCACACCGGCCATCGCTGCGTCGGGTTCGACCAGGATCGCGACGCGGCGCGGCTGCGGTTCGCCAACGGCGCAACCTTTGAGGCGGACGTCGTCATCGCCGCCGACGGCATCCAGTCGACCTTGCAGACGTTCGTCGTCGAAGCGTCGAAGCCCGTCTACTCGGGCTCGCGCGCCTATCGCGGCCTGATCGCGGCGGACACGCTTCCCGGCTGGCGGAAGCAAGCCCACCAGGTCTGGATGGGCGACGGCAAGCATTTCATGGTGTTCCCGGTCCGAAGCGGCCAGTTGCTGAATTACGTCGGGTTCGTACCGACCGCCAACGAGACGATCGAATCCTGGTCGGCCGTCGGCGGCCGCGACGAATTGGCGGCCTCCTTCGAGGGATGGGACCCGCGCGTCACAGGGCTGCTCGAGAAGGTGGAATCCTGCTTCTGGTGGGGACTGTACGATCGGGCTCCGCTCGACTCCTGGACCAACGATCGGCTCGTGCTTCTGGGAGACGCGGCGCATCCCATGCTTCCGCATCTCGGCCAGGGCGCCAATCAGGCGATCGAGGATGGGTTCGCCCTGGCGACGCTCCTCGAAGGCCGCGAGGCGTTCGAGGTCGCCGACGCGCTGCGCAATTACGAGGCGTTCCGCCGCGTCCGCACCGATATCGTCCAGGCGGAAGCCCGCAAGAACGGCCATCGCTACGACTCGAAATACGCCAGCCTCGCCGAGCGCGACAAGGAGATCGCGAACTCGGCGGCGTTGCGCAAATGGATGTACGATTACGATGTCGAGGCGGCGGCGGCGGCTTTCATGAACGCCGGCCGCGCCCGCGCCTGACGCGGCCGCCGCGCCTCAGGACAGCACGGTGACGTGGGTGCCGAGCGCGACCCGCGTATAGACGTTGACGATGTCCTGGTTGACCATGCGGATGCAGCCGGAGGAAACGCTGCTGCCGATCGTATAGGGCTCCCACGTGCCGTGGATGCGGTAGCCGAGATCGCGCCCATCGCCGAAGAGATACATCGCGCGCGCGCCGAGCGGACTGCCCAAGCCGCCGGGCACGCCGAGGCCGCGCGGCGTCTTCGTCAGCTTGGCGCGGATTTCGGGCTCGCGCAGCATCATGTCCGAGGGGGGCACCCAATCGGGCCAATCGCGCTTCATGTTGATGTGCGCGTCGCCGGACCAGACGAAGCCTTCGCGGCCGACGCCGACGCCGTAGCGGGTGGCGCGGCCGGGCGCCTCGACGAAGTAGAGATGGTGTCCGGGCGGATCGATCACGACCGAACCGACCGGCTCGGACCACGGATATTCCACGGTCTGGCGCAGATAGCGTGGATCGATGCGGTCGAAATCGATGCCGGCGATGGGATAATGTTCGCCAGGATAGGCGCCGTAGATCGCCTGATAGTCCGGCCGCGCGATCGTCTTGGTCAACGGACGCGCCGACGGCCGGTCGGGCGCCGCGGGTTGCGTCGCGGAATTATCCGCGTCCTGCAAGAACGGCGGGCCCCCCGCGCATCCCGCAAGCGCGGACGCAAACAGGGACAAACCACCCAGACCGACGCATCGACGACTGATCATGACCGCCCGCCACAGGAAAACCCAATTCGACGATGGCGGAAAATAGTAAACGAAGATTGTTAATGGCGGCGTGACGGCGGAAATTGCCGCGACCCCACGTCTTTGTGAGCGTTCGCCGCCCGCGACGCCGCTTAGGATGGCTGCGGAACGACCGGGTTGGCGACGCCGACCATGCAGTCGCGCGTCACGATGGCGGCGAGCGCGTCCGCATCCCACCCTTCGGCGCCCGCCGGGCGGCGCGGAATGACGAGGTAGCGCAGATCCGCCAGGCTATCGTGCACGCGGATCGTCATGTCGTCGGGCAAGTCGGCGCCGAGTTCTTTCAACACCTGCCGCGGCTCGACGACGACGCGCGACCGATAGTTCTTGCTGCGATACCAGTCGGGCGGCAGACCCAGGATGGCGCGCGGATAGCAGGAGCACAGCGTGCAGACGATGACGTTCTGCACCGTTTCGGTGTTCTCGACGACGGTGAGCTTCGCCTCGCCCATCGAGATGTCGAAATCCTTGATCGCCTCGTTGCCGTCCCGCAGCAGCCGCTGCTTGAAAGCCGGATCGGTCCAGGCGCGCGCGACGATCTGGGCGCCGCGCGAGGGCTCCCACGAATCCAGAACCTCGAACCCGCGCCGCACCTGGTCGGCGGTAAGCTGGTTTTTCTCAATGAGAAGATCGCGCATCGCGAGGATCATGAGTTCGTAGCGACCGGGCGGCGAGACGTCGTCGGGCTGCGGCGGATGCGGCGCATGTCCGTGCTCATGCGCATGGTCATGGTCGTGATGATGCGAATGGGGTTCGTCGCTCATGCTTTCGCCTCCTTCGCCGCCGGCGCGCCGACCGGCGCAAGCCAATGCTCGTAGATGTCGACGTCGACCGTATCGCCGTCGCCGCCCTTGTAGTCGTCCCACAGATCTTTCTGCCGGAAGCGGACGCGATAGAGCCGCTTCTTCGGCGCCCCGTCGAAGCCGTAGCCGAGTTCTTCGGGGTTCGCGAATTCTCCGCAGGCGCGCTCGATGACGCCCTGCTTGCCGCGCACGTAGAAGGGCGTGCGCCGATGGCCGGGCGGATGCACGTTGGCGACGCGCACGGCCTCCCCGGGCGACAGCGCGCGCATCAGCGTCCGTTCTCCGCGATCTCGGCGCCGATCGCGGCCATGCGGGCCTCGATCTCGGCGTCTGTCAGTACGCCCTTCTCGACCAGCAGGCGGCGCATCGCCTCGATGCCCTTTTCGAAATAGCCGAGCTCGTTGTAAAGCTGCGCGCCGAACTCTTCGCGCGTTCGCCGCTGCTCGTCGACGCGCAGCGTCTTGGTCCCCCCGAGGCCGAGCGCATTGCTGAGAACGACGGAAAGCTTCTCCCATGGCCGCGGCTGGGTGACGGCGGCGTCGACAGGGCCGGCTTCGAGACCGCCGAGATCGTGGTAGCCGCGGCCCGGCGAAAGCGCCGATGTCAGGTCGTTGTGGTCCGCCATAGGCCCTCGCTGGTTTGTCGGCGCCAGGATAGCCGCTTCGGCGGCCCGCGCAACGCGGTGTCCTGGATCAATACATATGAGCGGGAGGGGTTTCCTCGGTTCGGCGTTTATGGAGGTACTGGGCTGGCGTGAGGCCGGCAAGGGCGCCGTGTGGTCTGTGGTGGTTGTAGAGGTGCTGGAAGGCGTCGACGTGCTTGGCGATGGCTTCGAGCTTGTCGGGCAGTTCGACGCAGGCGTAGAACTCGTAGCGCCAGACTCCGTTGCGGCGTTCGACGGCTCCGTTGAGTTTGGGCGAGCGCGGCGGCAGGACGTAGAGCGGCAGTTTCCTTTCGGCGCAGGCCTGTTCGAACTCGGCCATGAACTCGGAGCCGCCGTCGATCTGGATGGCTTTGACGGGATGCGGCATCTCGGCGAGAACCTTTTCGAGGAAGCTGGCGGCGTTTTTGGCGGTGGCGCGCCGGAACGGCTTGGCGACGGTCCATTTGGCGATCGGATCGTAGGCGTCGAAGTGCTTGACGGCGTAGCCGATGCCGAGATCGATGGAGAGGGTGTCGATCTGTACGACGTCGCCGGGCTGTTGGAAGACGACCTCGGGCGGTTTGCGCTTGGCGTGCGGGCGCTTCTTAGCGGCTGATTTGGCCGCGACCTTGCCGATGAGAGCGGGGACCGGCGCGACGACGCCGCGCTGGATCAATTTGCTGAGGATGCGTCCGACCTTGGCCTCGCTGACGGCGAAGCCCTGGTCGCGCAGGATGGGGGTCAGCTTCTGCTTGCTCCACATGGGATGATCGAGGCGCAGCCGCTCGACCGCGGCCTCCAGGCCCGGCGGGTTGACCGCCTTGCGCACACGATGCGGTCGCCGGCTTTTGGGAATTGGGTCTTTCCGCCACCGACGCAGAGTTGAATAGGCCTCGCCGACGGCGCTGGCCGCCTGTTCGGCGGTGAGGCCGTTCTCGCAGGCGCGCAGCCATCGAGCGACGGCGTCGCGCCGTCTCTGCGCTTCGATATCCGGCGTCTTCGCTTCGAGAAGACGCGACGCCGCGCGAGCGCTTCGGATAACATGGCCGGGCAGGCCAAAAACCTGCATGGGGGTCTCCTGTCGATTCGAGCTTCAGCAACCCGAACCTCGGAGACCCCCATCAATCTCGCAAGCCGCTCATATCTGTCTGATCCAGGTCACGCGGGAACCCGGAGCCTTGCGTGCGGCGTCGACTTCGGCTTCGCCTTTCGGCGCGTGGAACCCCGGCAAACGAACTGCCCTATGGCGACCTCAGTCGAGGTGCAAATCAAACTGCTCGATCAAGGGCGCAGCGTCGCTCACCGTATCGTCGATGACTTTCTGCATCTCCTGCGGCGTCGACCATGTTGGCTCCGAACCGGATTTTTCGATCAGAGCGGCATAATCGGGCGACTTTAGAATTGGCAGGAGTTTGCTGTTCAGGAGATCGACAACGGGTTGTGGAACGCCCGCGCGCGCGCAGATGCCGAGCCACCCGAAAGAAACGATCGGCACGCCGCTTTCCGAAAGGGTCGGCACATCCGGCGCAGAAGCAAGCCGCTTCCTTCCCGTCGTCGCCAGGATCTTGACTTGGCCGTTTTCGTAAAGAGGCATCACGGACAATGGAGGCCCCATGAACAAGTCGAGCCTTCCGGCGACCACTTCGAGCATCGCATCGGCGGACCCCTTGTACGGGACAGCCGTCATCTTGATTCCGGCGACCTGCTCGAGGCGTTTGCCGATCAGATTTTGGCTCGATCCGACTCCCAAGCTTCCGTAATTGACCTGCATGGGGTGGGCTTTGGCAAACTGGACGAGATCGCCGAACGTTTTCGCCGGATTATCCTTCGGCGCGGCCGCCACGTAATCATAGCGCGAGATGAGCGAAACGGGAGCAAGATCAGAAACTTTGTACCGGGCTTTTTTGTAAAGCAGGGTGTTGACGGGATCGAAATAGGTGCACGCGAGCAGTGTGTAACCATCGGGGTCGTGCGAAAGAACATCGTAGGTCGCGAGCATCGATGCGGCCCCGGGCTTGTCTTCGACGATCACCGGCTGGCCGATCGATTGGCTGAGTTTGTCCGCGATGAACCGCACCGGAATGTCGGTGGGGCCGCCCGCGGTGAAGCCGACGACGATCCGGATCGGACGGGTTGGAAAGTCCGCCGCTTCGGCGATCGACGCAAACATCGCGATCGACGCCGCCATCGTCGCCAGACGAGCCGCCGGCGCTACAATCGGAAAGCCTTTTCGGCGTGTATGACCCATGGCTCGCTCCCCTTATCCGTTCTTAACAAGGCGATAAATCGTCGCAGATCGGGATGCAAATCCTTGGCCGCGGCTCATTTCTGCTGTCGCGCCAGACTGACGACGCCGGCGGCGAGCGCGAGCGCGACGCCGATCATCAGATCGATGCGTTCGGCCGAATCGCCGGCGACGCGGAAGGTCAGCGCGGCGAGCGCCGCGCCCCCGGTCATGCCGGTGAGCCGTGCGGTCGCCAGCATGCCGCCGGCGGCGCCGGCGCGCGAGCGCGGCGCGGCCGACAGCATGGTGCGGTTGTTGGGCGATTGGAAAAAACCGAATCCCAGGCCGCAGAGCGCGATTGGCCAGACGATGTCGGGCGTGGAAGGCTGCGAGCCCAGCATCGACAGGAGGAACAACCCGGCCGCCAGCGCCGCCATGCCGATCGCGCCGAGGATCGCCGCCGAGACGCGATCGGAAAGCCGCCCCGCGAGCGGCGCCATCACGGCGACCGCGGCCGGCCAGGCGGTCATCAGCAGGCCGGTTTGCACCTGGTCGCGATGCAGCGCGTTCTCCAGCCAGAACGGCAACGCGATGAACGCCAGCATGTAAGCGGCGAAGGCGCAGATCGACGCGGCGACCGACAGGGCGAACGCCGGAATCTTCAGGAGGTCGACCGGCGTCAGCGGCTGCGGCCGCACCGCCTCCCGACGCACGAGCACGAAACCCGTCGCCACCGCCGCGCCTACTTCGACCACTGCGATCCAGCCATCGCTCGAGCCGCGGCTGAAGGTGTCTGCGCCGACGAAAAACAGCCCGAAGGCGAGCGCGTTCAAGCCGGCGCTTGTCCAATCGAACGGCCGCCGCGACCGATCGGAGCGGGGCAGCGCGCGCGCCGCCAGCACGAGGTTGAGAACGCCGACCGGCACGTTGACGGCGAACAGCCATTGCCAAGGCCCCAGCAAAAGGATTCCCGAGGCGAGCGTCGGCCCGATCGCCGCGGCGCTCGACACGACGAGCGCGTTGACGCCGATGCCGCGTCCCAGCATCGCGCGGGGATAGGTGAATCGCACGAGCGCGCCGTTGGCGCTCATCAGCCCCGCCGCGCCGAAACCCTGCAAAGCGCGGGCGACCACCAGCGTCGGCAGCGCATGCGACAGGGCGCAGGCGAGCGAACCGGCGGTGAAGATCGCCAATCCGACCTGGTAGACGAGGCGATAGCCGACGCGGTCGCCGAGCGAGGCCATCGGCAGCAGCGAGACGACGATGACGAGTTGATAGGCGTTGATGACCCAAACGGACTCGGCCGGCGTGACCTGCAACTGGCCGGCGATGCTCGGCAACGCGATGTTGGCGATGGCCGAATCGAGCACCGACATGCTGATCCCGATGCCGATCGCCAGCATGGACCATAAGCGCTGCGGGGTCGGCAAGCCATCGGGAGGCGCAGTCGTCGGCAAAGGGGCCCGTCTTCAAAGAGGCGGCGCACACTGGCCGTCGGCCACAAAGAGAACGTCCCGCCGTCGTTGGCAAGCCGTCGACCGCCGCGGCTTATGCGACGGATCGCCGAGGCCGGAGCGAAGAGGAAGGGCGAGCCGCGCGACGGCCGGCGGCCGGATTACCTCATCGTCAAAACGGCGGCGCCCATCAGGCCGCCGATCACGGCGAGGTGCTCAAGTACGACGGCGAAAGCCGACGCCCGCCATACTCTTCTCGATAAATACGCATGAAAAGCATCAGCGACCCGCCCTGAGTCCTAGCTCCGCACGGGCTGGTTGAGTTCCGTGCGCCATGCGGCAGGGTCGTCACTGGCGTCGGGGCCGGCGACGTAGACCTCCCAGAGGTCGGCTGCTCGCTCGTAGCCGTGGTCCGCGATCCACCGCCGGAACGCGCTCCACGCGGCGGAAAGGCCCTCGTAGCCGCCACATAGGTCGCCCGTGCGACGGCGCCCCCGGGCAGACATCCCGGCCGCACCCGCCCCTCCGCCACGACGCTCCGGTCGGTCGGGACGCCAACCTCGAAGTCGAACACGGCGTCATCCATCCTAAGATGATGCGCGAAGACGTCGCCAGCCGGAGCGATTCCCTGCGCGCGCAAGGCTTCTCGCAGTTCACGGACGGCAGGCCCGAAACGGTCGGCGTATCGGGCCGCGGGACCGTGATTCTGATGACCGCGGCGCTTCGCTCCTCGACATGCGCGATGGATGGCGTCTCAAGCATATGAGTCCTTTCGGATTTGCCGGGGAGCCGTCTGACGCGCCGCGCGCGGTTAGCGCGAACGGCCCACATCAGACGAAAAACGCCTTCGAGCAACTCGGTCTTGCTCCTTCCCCGCGCCGCTGATAAAGTTGATATCAACGTACATGTGTCGTGTCAAAGACGGTTCATCCCGACGACGATCGAAGCACGGGATGCGTGGCCCGTTGCGCGCCGCCTTGTGGGCTCGCCTGGACAATTAGCGAAGGAAGGAGACGCCATGATCACGGTCAGCGCATTTCGGTGGGTTCCCCCGTTTGCACAAGGCTATGTCCGCGATCTCAGGGTTCGCTGGGCGCTCGAGGAGGCGGGCTTGTCTTATGAAGCCGCGCTCATCGGTCCCGAGACGCAAGCCTCCGACCGCTATCGTCGATGGCAACCCTTCGGCCAGGTTCCGGCGTTCCGCGACGGCGACGTGGAGATGTTCGAATCCGGCGCGATCGTGCTGTATCTCGCCGAGCGCTCGGCGGCGCTGGCGCCCAACGAAGCGACGGGGCGCGCTCGCGCGACCACCTGGGTGCTCGCCGCGCTGAATTCGATCGAGCCGTGTGTTGCCGATCTCATCCAGATCGACGTGTTCCACGCCGGCGAGGCGTGGACGACCGAGCGCCGGCCGCAGGTCCAGGCGATGCTGGACCAAAGGCTGACCGCCCTCGCCGCATGGCTCGGCGACAAGGAACACCTGGAAGACCGCTTCACCGTCGGCGACCTGATGATGACGACGGTGCTGCGCGAACTCGTCGAATCCGGCGCGTTAAAGCAGTTTCCGACGCTCGACGCCTATCGCCGCCGCTGCGAGGCGCGCCCCGCCTTCGGCCGCGCCATGCAGGCGCAATTGCAGGCTTTTCGCGAGCATGCGCCGGCGTGATCCCCCGCCCGGCGAGGGTCGTCTTTGCAATCGCTTGGATGATCGCCCCCACGTCGCGCTCCAAGCTCCTCCATGGGAGAGAGCGGTCAGCGACCTCGTGTCGTCAAGAGGAGAATGCCCATCTGGATCGTGGTGCGGGTGGTCGGGGTCGAACCGACACTCCTTGCGGAACCGGATTTTGAGTCCGGCGCGTCTACCAATTCCACCACACCCGCTCGCGATCATCGGTGCGCTCGCGGGCCATAAGGCCCGCTCTACGCTCCTACGTGGCGCTGGCCTTCGATGCCATAGACCGGCGGCGCCGTCTAGATGCACGCGGATCTGAGACAATCTCGAGTGAAAACGCCACACGTTCCATCGTCAGCCGCAGGCTTGGCTCCTGGAGGCGCCGGCATGCTCGATCAGCGGCGGGCGCGGGATGCGTTCAGCGTCACGGCCATGCGGATAAGAGCCTTCAATGCTTCCTCGTCGATCTCCTCGCCCTCTTGGATGTCGATGGCGCGCCTGGCGTTACCATCGAGACTTGAATTGAACAGGCCGGAGGGGTCGTCGAGCGCCGCTCCTTTG
Source organism: Beijerinckiaceae bacterium (assembly GCA_965276595.1). Lineage (GTDB taxonomy): Bacteria > Pseudomonadota > Alphaproteobacteria > Rhizobiales > Beijerinckiaceae > Terripilifer. Next base: position 557,682 of record CBDIBA010000011.1, on the reverse strand, counting down.
GCGAAGGTCATCTTGACGACCGTCTTGTAGGTCTCGCCGGTGCAGATCATTCCATCGTGCGACCACACCGGAACCCCTCTCCATTTCCACTCCTCGACCGCCAGGGGGTCGGCCTGTCTGATCAAGGCGCGGAGCCGTGAAAGCATCTTGCCTCGCCAGTCGCCCAACTCGTTGATCCTCTCGTCGATCAACTGAGACGCAGACTTTTCGTGCCGAGACGCGCTCTTGCTCATGATAGTTTTCTCGCCGTTCATTTTGTTCAGTCTACCCGCCGATGCGCCGCACGGTGCGCCGCTCGGCGGCGTACGGCAGGCCGAACAAGTACAGGCCCGTGAGCAGGAGCAGGGCGAGCGGGAGCAGCGGCGAGAGGTACACCCAATTGGCAGGCTGCCTTCCCGCTCCCATAGCGACGAAGATGACGATGACGACCGCCGTGAAGACGATCGACAGCCAGCGATGGATCTGCCGAATCCACGTATTCCATTCATCCCTCCCTGAACGAGCCGAAACGACTTTGACGAGCCGCTTGACGCGGTGGAGATCAATCCGTCCGCGCCAAGACCCGCTCCAGGTTTGTGAAGAACTTCCCCCAGCCGAACTGGGCGCCCTGGTAGGCCTGTTGCTGATCGCGCCGGAAGCCCCGTTGCTCCATGCGGAGGTGCGTCCCGGCGCTCGTTGGCGTCAGAGTCCAGGTCACGACGCTTTCGAGACCGAAAGCCTCCCACGTGTAAGACAAGCTCTTGTTCGGCTCGACCGCCAGGACCTGACAATCGACCGCGCCCCAGTCTCCGCTAAGATTGAAACGATGGTCCACGACAGGTTGGAAGTCGTTCTTCATGAGCCACGCCTCGATCAGGTGCGGTTGCGTGAGCGCGCGCCAGATCTTTTCCGGCGGAAACGGGATCTCCCGTTCGACGATCACGGAGCGTGTTTCGGCCGACGTTTCGTTCATTGGTCCATCCTTTTCAGCAGGTCTTCGAGGGCGTCGAGCCGGCGCTGCCAGAAGCTGGCCATCTGGCTTGTCCAGTCGATCAGCGGAGCGAGCGCGCCTAGTTGCGCGCTGTAATGTGTCTGGCGACCTTGATGACGGTCGTGCACCAGCCCGGCCTGCTTCAGAACCCCAAGGTGCTTTGAGACGGCCGGTTGCGAAACCCCGGCCCCAGTTGTGAGAGCCGCGACCGTCCGCTCCCCTTCGCGGCAAAGCCGCTCGAAGATGGCCCGCCGCGTTGGATCGGCGAGCGTTCCGAAGAGCACGTCGTGAGAGGTCGGCATCGGGTTGCATAACTCGTTAGTTATTGATCACATCAATAACCAAGGAGCTATACGTTAGTCAATCAAAAACTTTGAACCGACGATCGCCAATGCCAAAAATCTAAAATGACCGCTTGGGAGTGGAGGCGATGCTCGCCCGAACGCCCTAAGCGAAAGCCTTGAGGCGCAAACACAACCGAACGCTACGACCGCGCGTCGGAGGCGCTCTGTCATGCGGCAACCTAGAGCATTCGGCGGTTAAGTTGAGTTGTATCCGGCGTGACGGAGGTAGTTTGAGCATTCCTGTGGCGTGAAGGCATCCAGGATGGAGCCGATCGTGTCCCAGAGAGCGCCGACGGTTCGCTCGGCCGCGGTTCGCAGGAGGGTCTTCAGCTTGGCGAAGGCGAGTTCGATCGGATTGAGATCTGGCGAGTAGGGCGGCAGCAGACGAAGGGTGGCTTGCCTGGCTTCGATGAGGCGCCTGACCGTTTCACCCTTGTGGGCCGGCAGGTTGTCCATCACGACGATGTCGCCGGGCTTCAGGGTCGGGGCGAGGACTTGGTCGACATAGGCCTCGAAGGCTGTCCGGTTCATCGCGCCATCGAGCACGAAGGGTGCGCCGATCCCGTCCCGGCGCAGGCCGGCCACGAAGGTCGTGGTCTTCCAATGACCCCATGGGACCTTGCCGACGACCCGCCGACCCCGGGGACCGCGCCCGCGCAGGCGAGCCATCTTGGTGTTCGCCCCCGTCTCGTCCACGAAGACGAGCCGGGCGGGATCAAGCTCGGCCTGGCCGGCCCTCCAGCGCTCGCGTGCCGCGGCCACGTCCGGCCGATCCTGCTCGGCCGCGTGAATGGCTTTTTTTGAGCGTGATCCGGTGACGGTCGAAGAAGCGCCGGATCGAGCGCTCCGTGATCGTCAGCCCCACCCCGTCCGCGATCCGGCGTTCCAATTGGGCGAGCGTCAGGTCCGGCTCGCAAGCCACGAGGTCCAGGAGCCAAGCGGCATGCGGCTCCAGCGGCGAACGGCTCTTGCCGCCGCGCGGGCGGGGCGCAACGCTGCCCGTCTCATGCTCCAGCGCCGCCCAGCGGATCGCCGACGACGCGCTGACCTTGAACCGCGCCGCCGCCCGTCGGCGCGAAAGCCCGGCCGAGACCTCTCCGACCACCCGCTCCCGAAGATCAACAGATCGAGCCGCTCCCATCGCAACCTCCAGAATCAGAGACGCGATCGAATCAGACGTCAGCCCAGCCGTGAACCCCAAACCTGATTCACGTCAAACGCCGAATGCTCTAGCGTGCGAGGCGCAACCTTGCGGGGGCAATGTCAAGATGCTATGCGCCGCGCACCACGCGAGACAAGCGCCCGCCGCGACCTGGAGAGGTGGCTGAGTGGTTGAAAGCACCGCACTCGAAATGCGGCGTACGGGCAACCGTATCGGGGGTTCGAATCCCTCCCTCTCCGCCATACTACACCAGAGCGCGCCGCAACCTGCTCTGTCGCTCTGGCGTATGACAAGCGGACTGTCGTTCGGCGTCGTGATGTGTCGTAGCGGGCAAAGAGCGGCATCTATTCCGTGAGGCCAAGGGTTCTTCTACGCGCCATCAACGGTCCCTGGTTTGCGCGCAGAAACAGGACATTGGGCCATGGCGAGCGACGTCCGCATCCGCGCTGCCCCGCGAGCGACCGGCGGCGCCCCTACTGAGCTGCGGGCAAGGTCTGGTCCCGGCGCAGACGCCGTCCGCAAGATGATAACACCTGGAACGCCTCAGACCGAGATTTTCGGCAGGCGAGGTCGCCATACGCCAAGAGCGATGTTGGCGGCCGAGACCGCGAGGAGCAACCAGAGGGTGTTGCCCTCAGCCGTAAGCAGGCTCGCCACGCTCGCCGGGTCCGGGCTGCCCGCAAGCGCGCCCGCACTGCGTTTTGCCTCCTCCTGGATCGGACCCACGACGTGCAAGCCGCCTTCGAGAATCAGAATGCCCGTTGCAGCTTTTGCCCAAACCCAACCAGCGTCTTGATAGGCGGGGTTCGCCGCCATCGCCAAGAGACCGCTGACGACCGTCAGGACCATCGAAGGAGCAATGATCCATGCGGCGATTTTCGCCATGGCGTCCATCAGCGGGATATAGCCAACCGTGCTGATCGACGCCGGCGCCAGGATGACCACAACCGCCAGGGCGGCCACCGCTCCCATGAACCCGGCAGCGCCGAGCGTGTGGAGAAATTTCAGAAGCCGTCGCAAGGGTTCCTTCGCGATTGGGTTTGTCCGACGCTCGAAGTGTATCACAGACCCGAGCGCCGGAAGGCCAAATCGACCTCTCCGCCTCACTCGGTCGACATCGGGATCCGCGCGCAAGCCGAGATTCGTCGCCTCGGCGAAACGCGCCAGTAGGGGCGGAGCCGGCCGATTGCTTCGACAATCTAGGCCTCTACACGACGGCGGCGGAGGAAGAATGGGAAGCGGTGGCGCGCGCCGGCGTAGACCAAGCCCGCTTGGAGCGGCATAGACCACCCGCAGGCTGCTGTAGGACCTAACGGTGCGGCCGTAAGCGGCGCGAGTCCACGTAAGCCGGCGCAGCGCGGGAAACCATGGCGCGCACATCAAGGGGCTACGGCAAAAGCGTAATGCCCACCTTCCTGCGCGCCCGCCGATATCTCAACAAGCGGGCCTCCACGATCAACCCTGGACGTTGCGGAGAATCGAGACGTAGTTCGCGACGCCCGACCCGCCCATGTTATAGACCGCGCCCACGTCCGCTTTGGGCAGTTGCATGTCGCCGGCCGAGCCGCTGAGTTGCATGGCCGCCATGACGTGCATCGAGACGCCCGTCGCCCCGACCGGATGTCCCTTCGACTTCAGTCCGCCGGACCGATTGACCGGCAGCCGACCGTCAGGCGCCGTCCACCCTTCGGCGACGGCGCGCCATCCTTGTCCCAATGGCGCCAAGCCCATCGTTTCATACGCCATCAGTTCGGCGATCGTAAAACAATCGTGCGTCTCGACGAAGGAGAGATCCCTAATCGTCAGACCTGCCGCCTGAAAAGCCTCCGCCCACGCCCTTTCTCCGGCTTCGAAGCGGGTCATGTCACGGCGAGACATCGGCGCGAGATCGTTGGAGTGAGCGCAGGCGAGAACCTTCACCGCCTTGGGAAGACTGCGTCCGACGTCGTCGTTGCGCAAAACCAAACACGCCGCTCCATCCGACACGGGCGAGCAATCCGTTCGACGCAAGGGCGGCGCGACGAGCGGATTTTTGTCGCTCACGGCGCGACAGAACTCGTAGCCCAGATCCTTTCGGAGATGGGCGTAGGGATTGTCGACGCCGTTCCGATGATTTTTCGCCGCGATCCAAGCCAACTCGTCGGACCGATCCCCGTTCTTTTGGAAGTAGCCTTGCGCGATCCGGGCGAACACCCCTGCAAAACCGCCGGCGATGTCGGCTTCCTCACGACGGTAGCTCGCGCCGAGAAGGTGCTCGCCGGCTTCGATGGCCGTCGCCGACGTCATCTTCTCCACTCCGATCACGAGAGCGAAACGCACTCGGGCGGCGGCGAGGTGATGTCGCGCGGCGAACAGAGCCGCGCTTCCGGACGCGCAGGCGTTCTCGCAACGCGTCGCCGGTTTGAAACGGAGTTCCGGAACGGATTCCATCGCCAACGATGACGGGAAGTCTTGCTTGGAGAACCCGCTGTTGAAGGTTCCAACGAACACCGCGTCGATTTCGCGCGGTTCTATGGACGCGTCGTCGATCGCTTTGCGGGCGACGCTATCAATCAGGCTTTCTATGTCGGGAGCGGCAAGCTTCCCGAACGGCGAATGCGCCCAGCCGACGATCGATTGGTTTATCATGGCGCCTTCCTTCTTTACTGCCGATCGTACGCGCCTTGTGTACCGCGCCTCGGCAAATCGCTGGTCTTCGTCCTTCCAGATCGACGACGTCGCCTGGGCTCGGGGACCGCATGCCTCCAGCCGAGCTCGCGGCGCTGCGGCGAGTGATTGGCCCGTAAAGCCAAGGCGAAGTCTTTGGCTTCGGGGGCGCATTGGCGATAAACTCCAACCGAGAGGAAACCAAACGTGCTACGCGTTTGGCCGCCGGCGGTGTCAACCCGCAAGAGGCGCTCGCCTGACGGGCGTCGATCGAAAGCGTCCAAGCTTAGTTCGCAACAAAGCGGACCCTCGGCGGTTTAGAAGGTCCGATTCGCAACAGAGGCCATGCACGATGCTTGCAAGAATTATGATCGCCGCGATGCTGACGATGGCGCCGTTGACGGCGTTTGCCGGCGGGACTCCGCAGGACAAGGCCGACTGCGCGCCGGACACCAAAAAATTCTGCCGCGCGGTCAATCCGCAGGACGGCGACATGGCCTATCTCGCCTGTCTCCAAGCCAATCGCGCCAAACTAAACCGCGCATGCCAGGGCGTGCTGGCGAAATACGGCCAGTGATTGCAGGGCGGCCTCCGTGCGTCACTCGGCTCTCATCCCGTTGGCCTTCACGACTTTGGCCCAAGTCTCCGTGTTCTTGGCGATGAAGCGGCCGAAGTCGTCGCTGGAGCCCTGGAACGCCGAGTAGCCGAGGTTTTCTAGGGTCGTTTTCACGTCGCGGTCCGCGAGGCAGGCGTTGGCTGCGTCGTGGAGCGTGTCGATGAACGCTTGCGGCGTCTTGCGGGGCGCCGCGATCCCAAGCCACGTCGCCGCCTCGAAGCCGGGGAGGACCTCGCTCATCGATGGCGTGTCGGGAAGCAAGTGCGCGCGGGCGGCCGTCGTGACCGCGAGAGCCCGCAGCTTGCCGGCCTTGATTTGCTGGATCGCCGTCGTGTCGGCGAACATCGTCTGCACCTGGCCGCCGAACAGGTCGATGAGCCCGGCCCCGCTGCCCTTGTAGGGCACGTGGGTCATTTTGACCCCCGCCGACATGTTGAACATCTCGCCGGCGATATGCAGCGGCGTGCCGACGCCCGCGGACGCATAGCTGAGTTTTCCCGGATTGGCCTTTGCGTAATCGATAAACTCGCGGACGGTTTTGGCGGGAAACGATGGCAGCACCACCATGATCAACGGCGACTGGCAGACGCTGGCGACGGGCGCGATGTCGCGCAGGAAATCGAAGCTTAGATTGTCGTAGAGCGACGCGTTGATGGCGTTCGGGGTTGCGGCCATCAGCAGCGTATAGCCGTCGGGCGCGGCTCTAACGACATAGTCGGTCGCGATGTTCGTCCCCGCGCCGGGACGGTCCTCCACCACGAACGGCTGACCAAGGCGCGCCGACATCGATTGCGCCATGAGACGTGCGACGACGTCGATGCCGCCGCCGGCGGCGTTGCCTGCGATGAGTTTGACCGGACGGTCGGGATAGCCGCTCGCCAGCGCCTTTCGCGGGACGATCGACACTGCGGCGGCCGCCCCGCACCCCTGCAAGACTTTGCGACGAGAAAAGGTCACGGCGAGCCTCGTTGCTGTCGACGCCCCGTCCTCCGCAACCCCGGTTCGGACTTTGGGTCGGCGTCGATCTTGCCCGACTTCGCGGTTCCGGTCGATCGGTCCGTCGGGCGCTTAGCGGTCGGGCGATCAGGCTCGCGTCAATACGTCGAGACGATAGCGCTCGGTGCGCTCTTGGCGCACCACGGCGGCGAAGTCGACCGATTGCGCAATGAATAGGTTCGCGGCGTCGTCGCCTGAGAGGGGATAATCGGTTTCTCCGGTCCAATGGACCATTACGATCGATCCGTCGAAGCGAAGCGAGTGGCGCGCGCGGTCCGCCAGCCGGCCGACGTCGCTCGGATGGAGGTAGTAGACGACCTCCGACAAAACGATCAGGTCGAAGTCGCCGTCCGGCCAGTCCGCCGGCGCGCATCCCCGCGCGAACGACACATGCGGCAGGTCCGCGCAGCGGGCGCGCGCCTGATCGAGCGCGGCCTCGGCGACATCAAGCGCCAGCAGAACGTCGCATCGCGCGGCGAGCGCGCGCGTCAGGACGCCGATCGAGCAACCGATCTCAAGTCCCGCCACGTAGCGCGGCTTCGGCAGCGCCTCGACCGTCGCTCGGTACTTGGCGTTCTCATAATCGCTCGTCGCAAAACCCCAAGGGTCTCCGTTGCGCGCATAGCGTTCGGCGAAATAGTCCGGCGAAAGCGAACTTGGGCTTCGGCTCACGGCGCAATCTCCAGCATGATTTCGAAAGGGCGCGCGAAGCGCTCGAGCATCGCGGGCTCCAGCCGAAACCCGTTCGGGTCGTCGGAAATCAAATCGGTTGTTTGGGAGCGATGCGCGGCAACGGCGCGGGCCTTTGCGGTAAGGTGGCAGGTGATGTCCAGGCGGCCGCCGCGCGGAGCGTCGCCGACCTCCGTATCGGGCGGCAGGCTCCAGCCCCAGACGGGATAGGCGTAGACGCGCGTCTCCGGCGGCAGGCCGGGCCGGGCGAGCGCCACGATGGCGGCCGACGCAGCGTGATCGCAGTGCGGATCGTGGCGCCACGTCACGAAAATCGCGCCGGCGTCACAGTCCCGCGCAGCCTCGATGATGGATGCTGCAGCGGCCTCCGCATCCGGCCCTGCGCTTGGAACGCCGCGGTCCGGCAGGCGCAGGAACCGAATATGCTCTGGCGCCAGCCCGAGCGCTCGCCCGGCCGCCGCCGTTTCCGCCTCGCGCAGTTCGCGCAAGCGATCCGCCGGATAGAGCGTCGAACGCGGATGCGAGCCGACGCCGTCGCTGACCACGACCAGGCGGACCGAGAGCCCGCGGGCGCAGGCTTCGGCAATGAGGCCGCCGCAGCCGAGACTTTCATCGTCTGGGTGCGGGGCGACGACAACGAGGCTCCTGCCGCCCGAGAGGTCGGCGACGTCGATAAAGGGCAGCGCCTCCGCCGCCAGCAGGAATGCGGCGGCCCGCATCAACTGGGTTCGCCTGCGGTCCAAAGATCGCCGATGCGCATCTTCGTGGAGAGAACCTCGCGAGCCGCGCTCGTCAGCGCCCGGTCGGGCGCCGGCTGACGCAGGTAGGTGGCGAGGTCGCGCGACAGGCGTTCGAGCGGGTGGCTCCTGAGAAAACCCTGCAAGCCGACCGACCGTTGGGCGAGTTGCAGCACGTCGAGACCCGCCCGCTCGACAACGGTTCGCGCGAGGTTGACGTAGGCCACGAGGCGATCCCCGTCGAGCGCGCCCTCCGCCACGATCGCGGCTGCGCGCTCGACCCACAGACGAGCGCTTTCCGCTGCGATCGCGCCGTCGCCGAGCCGCGCGAGCTGGTGCGGATCCTCGCCGCGCGCGGTCGCCCGCAGGTGGGCGCGCCATGCGTCGAGCACCGCCTCGACGCCGCCGAGCTGAACCGCCGCGAAGCGCCATGCGCCGGCCGAAAAGTGCGGCTGACGGTGGTAGTCGCCGGGATCCCCGAGGATCGCCGAACGATCGATGACCAGACCCGTGAACGTCAGCGTTCCCGTCGCCGAGGCCCGCATGCCATGGGCGCGCCACTCCGAGAGATCGGCTCGTGTTCCCGGCTCAAGCGGCGCGACGACCATGAGCGGCTCGGCGCGCCCCGGCAGGCGCGCCGTCACAAGGGCGCGCGTCACCGATCCGGCGCCCGAAGCGAACGTCTTGCAGCCAGCAAGGCGAAAGCAGCCCGGCCGCTCCTCCAGGACCAAGCCGCCGACGCCGGGCTCCGTGTTCCAGACGCCGAAGAATTCGCCGCGCATCGCATCGTTGAACAAGCGGTCTCGCTGTCGCGGATCGCCGTAGCGCGCGATCAATTGCAGAGCGTTGACATGGCCCTCGTACAGGCGGCCAAGCGCAAGGTTGCCAAACCCGGTCAGGCGCAGCACGTCGCAGAGGTCGCGTGCGCCCGGCTCCTCGCCGAGGCCGCGTCCGCCCGCGCTCGTGGGGACGGGCGCGGCGAGCAGCCCCGCCCTCGCAAGGCATGCGAGGGCTTCCGTCGGAAAGCCGCCGTCGCAATCCGTGTCGTCGGCAAGCGCCGCGGCCGTCGCCGCAACATCGCGCGCGCGTGCGACCGCATCGTATGTCAGCTCAGCGGGAACTGTCTGATCCAACGGGGTTCCCTTCGGTCACGATCTCGGAAATGGCCTCGGAGGACGCCATCCGGCGAGCGACGGCCATCGAACCGGATGCGGCGCTGCGCGCGCGCCCGGCAGCCTCCCTGAGCGCGCGAAACGCCTGCGCGTTCCCGCGAAGCATGCGGACGACGCGTTCGGCCCGTTTGATCTGCGGCGGCAATTCGCGCGGCGTCAGAGGATGGAAAGCGAGCCGTGGGCTCGCGCGCTCGACGACCGCGACGACCTCGCCAGCGCTCGCAAGGCGAGAAATCGCGACCGCCTGGCGTTTCGGGATGAGGAGCAAAGGCGCCCAAAGACCAGTTCGGTTCAGCCTACCCCTTGCGTGAAGGCGTCGCAGCCAGCGTTTGCAGCCGTATCGAAACAGCGCGCGCGACAAACGCTCGAGCCGCTGATCGCAAGGACTTTCCGGCGCCGCGCAGCGGAGCCGCATGGTGTCGGCCGCGCCCCCCGGAGCTCGCCCGTCGAGGCGCCCGGACGTGGTCACCGTGATGTTGACGGCGTGCCGCAAACGAGCGCCGTGCGCGCGAAGCCTCGCGGCGAACGCCTTGTCCTCCCCGACTTCGACCGCCGGCAGGCCGCCAACCCGACGATAGACGGAAAGCCGCACGGCGAACGTCGCGCCGGACTCGGTCCAATGGGTCGGCCAGGGATCACAAATGTCAGGATCGATCGCGGCGGCGATTTCGGCCAGCAGCGCTTCGTAGGCGCCTTCCAGCCGCCCGCGAGCATGCAGCGCATCAGGCAAACGCGCCGATTCGACGGGATCGAGCGCGATACGTCCCGCGACCGCATCGGCGCCCGCATCGATCGTCGCCAGATTCCGGACGACCCAATCGGCCGGCGCGCAGCTGTCGGCGTCGGTCGTCAAAATGACGCCGTCGTTCGCCCCCTGCTCTTCGAACCATCGCGCCGCGGCTTCCATCGCCTCGCGCCGCGCCCAGCCGGCATGCGCGCCCGCCCACGTGCGCTCGATCACCCGAACGGGGCGACGGTACGCCTGCGCCCACGCGGCGACGATCTTGTCGACGCCGTCGGTGCAATTGTTCAGGAACATCACCAAACCCAAACCGCCGAGGGGCAGTCCGCGTTGCCGATCGAGGGCGTCGAGACAGGCGGTGATCCGTTCCGCCTCGTTGCAGACAGGGATCGCGACGATCGCCCGCAACGGAACGCCGTCGACCCCGTCCGACTTGATGGGTCGCGTTTCTTCCCTGAGATCTTCCAACAACGCAACCTCACAGGCCGGAAAAGACGGCCGACTTTCGGTCATCAACTTGTAAGCCCACGTTTGGTTCAAACCTCGGCCGTTAGGGTCGTGAGCGCGTGCGGGCCTGGCCTTTTCTCGGCGCCTATGTCAGCAGGCTCGCGTCTATAAATGGGAAGCGCCGCCGCCGTGTCGCCGTCACGATCGCTCCCGGCGTTTCTTCTGCTCTATGGCGCGCTCTACAGCGCGTTCGGAGCCGAATCGCCGTTTCTGCCAAGCTTCCTCAGCGAGCGTGGTTTGTCCCCCCAGGAAATCGGCGTCGCGCTCGCCGCCGGAACGTTCGTGCGGCTGGTGGCTGGTCCAATCGTCGGATGGATCGCCGATCGCTACGAGGCGAAACGGCTGGCGCTCGGCCTTTGCGCGGCGAGCGCCGGCGTCCTATCGATCGGCTATCTCGCTGGTCACCGTTTCGCTTCGCTGCTGGCGATCGGGATGATCCACGCGGCAGCCCTTGCCGCGCTCCCTCCCTTGGCGGACACGCTCGCGCTCGCCGCGGCGGATCGGGGCAAAAGCTTCGCCTACGGCTGGGTTCGCGGCGCAGGATCGGCCGCTTTCATTCTCGGGACGCTGCTGTCTGGCCAACTCGTTCCGATAGCCGGTTTGAACAGCATCATCGTATCGAGCGGCATCCTGTTCCTGGCGCTGGCGTTCGCCGCCGCGCACGTCCCCTCGACCGCCGGCGACGCCGCGCAGCCGACCATGCGCCTCGAAGACATTCGCTCGCTCATCGCAAACCGGACGTTTCAGCGCCTTGTCGTGGTGGGCTGCCTCGTCATCGGGAGCCATGCCCTCAACGACAGTTTCGCGGTGATCCGCTGGCGGGCGGCCGGCATCGACCCTGCAATGGTGAGCGTTCTCTGGTCGCTATCGGTCGTGTCGGAAGTCGTGATGTTCATCGTGATCGGACCCTGGCTGCTGAAGCGTCTTGGACCGGGCGTGGCGGCCGCCCTGTCCGCAACCGTCGGCGTCTTGCGTTGGGGCGTTATGGCGCAGGCGACCGCCGTGCCGATCCTCGCCGTGATTCAGCTCTCGCACGGGTTCACCTTCGCGCTCCTGCACCTCGTCAACATGGGACTCATCGTGCGCACCGTCCCGGAGCGTCTCGCCGCAACGGCGCAAACGCTCTACGGCACGTTCGGGCTCGGCCTCGCCTCGATCGTGTTCACCCTCGCCTCCTCCGCCCTGTTCGATCGTTTCGGCGCCAGCGCGTTCTGGGCGATGGCGGCGCTTTGCGCCGTCGCGGCGCCCCTGGCCTTGCCGCTCAAGGAGCCGGACGACGCCGGCGACCGCCCACGATGAACGGAACGTCCGCCAGCGCGAGACCTTCCGGCGGTCTGTTCAATAGGCCAAACAGCCTTTAGGACAAGCGCGCCCGCGCAGAAAGCAACGGCCGCCCTTGGCCGTCCGCGCGGGACTGGCGCGCGAGGCGGATAAGGATTTTTTGAAAATGCTGGAACGTCGCGAAGCCGGCGCCGCAGGAGGCCGCCCGCTTCAGCCGGTCGCCTCCTCGGCGAACCTCGCCGAACGCTTGGCCGGGGCGGCGGTTCGCCGTCCTTGGCTGGTCGTCGCCATCGCGACGCTCGTGACGGTCCTTGGCGGCTGGTACGCCGCCACCCACTTCGCGATCACCACGGACACGCGCCAGCTCGTCGCCTCGAACGCCCCCTGGCGACAGGACGAGAGCGCCTATCGCGCAGCGTTCCCGCAACTCCAGAATGTCATTCTCGCGGTGGTCCAGGGCGAGACGGCCGAACTCACCGACGCGGCGGCGGCCAAGCTTTCGGACGCCTTGTCGGCCGAGGCCGGCCAAGGCCCGATCCAAGCCGCTTGGCGGCCCGACGGCGGCCCCTTCTTCAACAAGAACGGGCTGCTGTTCCTGCCGCCCGACCAAGTGCACGACACGCTGGACCAGACGCGCAGTCAGGTGCCCCTGCTGCTGGTCTTGCAGAGCGACCCGAGCCTGCGGGGCTGGATGCGGCTGATCGAAGACTCCGCCGACCACGGCTCGCTCGGGACGATCGCGCCCCTCGCCAACGAGCTCCGCAGCGCGTTCGAGCAGGCGCTGCACGGCGAGCGGGCGCATTTCTCCTGGCGGCGCGCCACGTCCGCCCCGGCCGCAAGCCCTTCCGAACTGATCCGTTTCGTCCTGATCGATCCGGCGCTCGATTATAGCGCGCTTGAGCCTGCCGCTGCGGCGACGGGGCGCATTCGTCAGGTCGCCGCCGACCTGGGATTGACGCCGGACCAGGGCTACCGCGTTCGTCTCACCGGCGCCGCGCCGCTCGCCGACGAGGAGTTCGCCACGGTCCGCGAAGGCGCGCCCCTCCACCTCGGCCTGACGGTCGTCGCCATCGCGGTGATCCTCTATCTCGCGCTGCGCTGGGGGCGCATCATCTTCGCCGTGCTGACCACCACATTGGTGGGCCTCGTCCTAACGGTCGCGGCGGGGCTGCTGATGGTCGGACGCTTCAACGTGATCTCCGTGGCGGTGACGGCGCTGTTCCTCGGGCTCGGCGTCGATTTCGGCATTCAGCTTGCGGTGCGCTATCGCGACGAGCGGCACAAGAACGATCACTCGATCGGCTCGATCCTCGCCTCGGCGCGCGGCATGGGATGGTCGCTGATCCTCGCTGCCGCCTCGCTCGTCGCCGGCTTCTTTTCGTTCCTGCCGACGGCCTTTCGAGGCGTGTCCGAACTCGGCCTGATCGCCGGCGTCGGGATGATCATCGCCTTCGTCGTGAGCCTGACGCTGTTGCCGGCGCTGCTTCGAGTGCTTGGGCCGCCGCGCGAACCGCGGTCGATGGAGACGCGCGTCCTCGCCGCGATCGACCATTGGATCCTGCGCCATCGTCCGATCGTCATCGGCGCGACGGCCGTTCTCGTGCTCGCCGGGTTGCCGTTCCTGTTTAAACTCGATTTTGACGCCAACCTGATGCACCTGCGCAGCGATAAGACGGAGTCGGTCGCCACCTTCCTCGACTTGACGCGCCAGCCCGGCATGACGCCGAACACCATCAGCATCCTCGCGTCGTCGGTCGACGAAGCCAAACGCACGGCCGAACGCTTGCGAGCTCTTCCCGAAGTCTCGCGCGTCGCTACGGTCGAGAGCTTCATCCCCGATCAGCAGGACGAAAAACTCGCGGCGATCAAGGCGGCGGTGGAGCAGCTCTCAGAAACCGACGTTCCACCCCGCGCCGAGCCGCCGACGGACGTTGAAAACCGCGAGGCCTTGCGCGCCGCCGCAGCGGCTCTCCGGCGCAAGAACGGCGACGACGCCGGCAAGGCGAGCGGCGACGCGCGCCAGCCCGCAGACGCCGCCGAACTGCTCGCCGACGCCGCTTCCCTGCTCGCCGGCGCGCCGGCGGCGCAGTTGAACGCCGCGCAAACCGCCGTCGCCGAGGAGGGCGCCGCCGTCCTCGCGCGGGGCAAGGCGATGCTGACCGCGCAGCGCGTCACGCTCGACAATCTTCCCGACAGTCTGCGCCGGGACTGGGTGACGCCGGACGGCAAGGCGCGCATCGAGGTGTGGCCGAAGGGCGACGCCAACGACAACACGGTTCTCGCCCGCTTCGTTGCGGCCGTACGCGCCGTGGCGCCGAAGGCGACCGGCGGCCCGATCATCAGCGTGGAATCGGGACGCACCATCGTCGAAGCGTTTCTGATCGCCGGCGGCCTGGCGCTCGCCTCGGTCTTCGTCATTCTGACGATCGCGCTGCGGCGGCCGATCGATGTCGCGCTCACGCTCGGGCCGCTCGTCATCGCGACGATCCTGACGTTGGAAACCGCCTACCTCGTCGGCATGCCGCTCAACTTCGCCAACATCATCGCGCTGCCGCTGATGCTGGCCGTCGGCGTCGCGTTCCACATCTACTACATCGTCGCCTGGCGGGCGGGCGTCGAGGAGATGCTGGCGTCGAGCCTCACGCGGGCGATCTTCTTCTCCTCGCTCACGACCGGCGTCGCTTTCGGCAGCCTGTCGCTTTCCAACCATCCCGGGACGGCGAGCATGGGCAAGCTCCTCACGCTGTCGCTGCTGTTCACGCTGCTGGCGGCGTTCGTCGTCGTGCCGGCTTTTCTGGGGCCGCCGAGGCGCAAGGACGGGTCTGCCGATCCAAAGCCCGCGGGGGCCGCCGAGGCATGATGCTGGGCCAGCTCTCGAAGGCCGCCTTCCGGACCTTCGCCACCGCACGCAGCGGGCCGACGCTCTACGACCTTTGCGACCCGATCTTGCGCGGCGAAGGCCCGGGCGACGCGCATTTGCGTAAGTTCTACAAAACCGCCGTCGCCAATCCGCTGTTGCGTCCGGTGCTGGGACGCGCCGGTCTCGCGCCGCTGCGGGATCGCGCGGCGTTCGACGCGGTGCGAGCGGCGCTCGTCGAGGCGCGAGACGCCACGGCCCCGGATTGGCGGACTCTCGGCGCGCCGATCGCGGCGCTGATCGACGCCGCGCCGCATGCGCATCCCGCGCGTCCGCGAGCGCCCGCGCCCCGGGGGACCGTTGCGCTCGGCAGAATCGATGAGATCGCGCGCGCCTGTGCGAGCCATCTCATCCGCTCGTTTCGCAAGAACGGCTACATTCCGGCCTACGCCGCGTTCAATCTCATCGGCGATCCCGATTTTCGCGGCCGCGATCTCGTGACCGCCTTGGAAGGGTTGGGCGCGCGCACTTACAAGAACTCGACGCTCCTGTTCAATCTCGCGCGCGCCTTCATCGCGCCCAATCCGGGGGTCGCGGGCCTCATCAATCCGTCGTGGCGGGGGTTGGCGGAGCCGCTGTGGGCGCCGGTCCAGATCCGTCACCGCTCCGCGTATTATGACGCCTTCTACTGCGAGGCGCTCCTCGACTACTCGCACACCGGCTTGGCGAGCGGCGCGGAGCAGGCCGAAGCGCGCGCCGCGGTCGACGCGATGGTCGGCTTCTGCCTTGAGACCAGCCGAGAAGAGGTTCCCAGCGCCGATGGCGAAGGCTCGTACGCCGTCGTCACCGCGCTCGCGCCCTATCCGCATTCGCGGCTGAGCCGCTTCTTTCATGGCGTCAAGAGCGATCTTGGCTTTGGCCTCTATGTGCCCGATTGCGACACGACGGCCTGCGCCGTCTCGGCCGCGACGCAGGCGGGCTCGTCGTCGGCGTTCCTGGCGCAGCCGATGATCGACTTCTACGCGGGCTATCAGGTCGGCCGTTCAAACCGTCATCCGCCAACCGTGGCGATCAACGAGACGATCGACTACGCGGGCGGGATCGTCACCTGGATCGAGAACCGGGACGGCGCGCGTCCTTTCGGCAACGATCTCGACCCAACGCTCAACCTCGACGTGCTCGAGGCGACGTTGCGCAATTACGAGCGCTGGAAGGTGGGAGAAACGCCGGCGCGCCTCGAAACCGTCCGCCGCATCGTCGCGTTCCAGCGCGGGCTCGTCGCCAACGGCGCTTTCGCCGACCCGCGCTCGCACATCTACTATCTGCCGGAACTCTACTGCGCCTATTTCGGGCGCCTGTACGCCGCGTGGCGCGCCCTCCCCGCCGAAGCTCGGAAGGCGGTCGACCCCGACGGCGCCTTCGAGTTCATCCGTCCTCGCATTCTCGCCTATGTGCGCGACGACCTGATGGCCTTCGAGATGAACCCGTTCGACGCGGCGCTCGCCCTTCTCGCGCTGGCGAAACTCGGCGCGGAGCCCACAAGTTTCGCCCCCGCTTTGGGAGTCCTTTCACGCGACTTCGGCGAGGGACGCGGCGTCGCGCCCTACAAGGCCTACGAGTGGAACAAGATGAAAACGCCGACGCGCATTCTGGTCGGCGGCGCGGAAGCGACGTCGGCCTTCGTCCTCTCGGCGCTGGCGCACGCCCGCACGGCCCTGACGGCTTGAACGGTCAGGCGGCCTTCCCGATCTCCTTCGGCCGCGACGAATAATGCGACGCCGTCTGCTGGCCGCTCGCCGCCTCGCGCGCGGAGAGGATCATGTGATGCGCCATGAGCCCGGTGCGGATCACCGCCTCGATGTCGCCCTGGCGGAAACGCGGCAGGGCGAAACGCCAGAAATGACGGCGATAGTCGCTGCGCACGCCGACGTGCCAGAGCACCTTGCGCATCATCGTGACGCCGCGGCGGATGTTGCGCCAGGACGCGCGCTGCGGGCTGTTCGGCGGCTTGACCCGCTTCGTATAGGTCGTCGCCGCCTGGTGCGCGTAGCGCGCGTAGACCGCCTCCGGCGCGAAGGCGCGCGCCATCGCGTCGCGCCACATCGCGAGCACGTCGTCGTAGGGCAGACGGAAATCGACGTTCGACTCGCGATCGTCGTCGTCCTCGAGAAGCCGCCCTTCCGCCTTCAGCCTGTCCCACAGGGGCGTGCGCGGCAGCGCCTGGAGCAGATTGATCGTCAGCATCGGGATCTGTGACTGCGCGATGAAATCGAGAACGCGCTGGCCGGAATCGAGCCGATCGGTGTCGAGCCCCAGGATGATGCCTGAGACGACCTCGATGCCGTAGCTGTTGATGGTTTCGATCCCTTCGAGCATCGGGACCATGTTGTTGTGGTCCTTGGCCATCGCGCGCAGCGCCTCGGGTTCGGGCGTCTCGATGCCGCAGAACACCGTCTCGAAGTAGGCGTCGCGCATGAGGGATAGAATTTCCGGGCGTTTGGCGATGTTGAGCGTCGCCTCGCAGGACAGGACGAAGGCGTAACCGTTGTTCTTCTGCCACTCGACGAGCGCCGGCAGCAGGTCGAGCGCGGCGCGCCGGTTGCCGATGAAATTGTCGTCGACGAAGTAGACGGCGCCGGAGAGGCCGCAGGCGAGCATCTTGTCGAGCTCCGCCGTGACCTGCTGCGGCGACTTCAGCCGCGGATTGCGGCCATACAGCTGCGGGATGTCGCAGAACTCGCATTGGTAGGGGCAGCCGCTCGAATATTGCACGCTGCCGGTCAGGTAGCGGCCGAGTTCCGCAAGCTCATAGGCCGGCGTCGGATAGTCCGTGAGTTCGCGCCGCTCGACCGTCGTCAGGACGATCTGGCGGGGCGGCCGCGACGGGTCGCGCGAGAGCCGCGCGACCAACTCGTCCGTGGCGTCGCCGAGTTCGCCGACATGCAGATAGTCGAACTCGGGATAATATTCGGGACAGGCTGAGACCGAGGGACCGCCGAGCGCGACGACGCGTCCGGCGGCGTGGGCGCGTCGGCCGATGTCGTCGATCTGGCGGCGCTGCGCGTGCATGCCGCTGACAAACACCGCGTCGGCCCAGGCGAACTCTTCCGCGCTGGTCGGACGGATGTTCTCGTCGATGAGGCGCGTCTCCCAGGATTTCGGCAGGATCGCGGCGATGAGCAGCAGCCCTTGCGGGGGCATCAGCGCCCGCACCCCATCCGTCAACGGGTACGCGTGCTGGAACATGCCGAAGGCGGGCGTGTAGCGCGGAAACACGCACAGGATGCGGCGCGGCGTCGGCTCGGACAGTCCGTTCAAAGTCATCATGGACGGATAGTAGGGTCAGGACCCAATTGCAGACAAGGGCTTGGAGATCGATCGCTTCCTTGGTAGCGATAGGCGAGCGCCTGATGGCGTCGATCGAACAAGAGAAACGGCATGGGTTTGAAACGCTGCTTGGCCATCGCCATCGCGCTTGCGGCTCTCGCCAAGGCGGCCCAGGCCGACCCGGTCGAGGATTTCTATCGCGGCAAGACCTTCACGGTGCTGGTCGGCGTCGGCGCCGGCGGCGAGTACGACCTTCAAATGCGGCTGATCGGCCGCTACATCGGCAAATACATCCCCGGCCATCCCACGGTCATCACGCAAAACATGCTCGGCGCGACCGGGCTCGTGATGGCGAACTATCTCTTCAACGTCGCGCCGAAGGACGGCACGTCGATCGGCCTTATCCAGAACGGCCTGACATCCTACCAGGCGATGGGGGTTGAAGGCATCCAGTTCGATGCGGCGAAGTTCAACTGGATCGGCGCGATCGCCCCCACCGTCGAGACGATGGCGGTGTGGAAGGGCGCGCATGTCGATACGATCGAGCAAGCCCGCGCCAAGCCGCTGACCGCCGGCGCGAATGGCCGCTCCGGCATCACCTATACGTTTCCAAAGCTTCTGAATGAGATCGCGGGAACCAAGTTCAAGATCATCACGGGCTATCAGACCGTCAACGAGATCAACATCGCCATGGAGCGCGGCGAGGTCGAAGCGCGCAACAACGCATGGTCGAGCTGGAAGGCCGCGAAGCCCGAATGGGTGCGCGACGGCGACATCAAGATCATCGCCATCGCCGGGCCGCAGCCGCAGGATCTCCCGGGCGTTCCCTCCGTCGAGGGGCTCGGTCGCAACGACGACGACAAAGCGCTTGCGGCGCTGGTGACGAGCGGCGCTCGGCTGGGCCACCCCTTCGCCGCAGCGCCGGGCGTTCCCGCCGAACGCGTGCGGGCGCTGCGGGACGCCTTCGCCGCTGTGACGAAGGATCCCGACTTCCTCGCCGACGCCAAGCAGGCGTCCGTCGAAATAGAGCCGGTGACCGGCCAAGCCTTGCAGCAGATCGTGGACCAGGTGCTCGCGACGCCGCCACAAGTGCGCAAGCGCGGCCGCGCGCTGATCGACTGAACGGCTGCCTGACCCCTCGCTGGCACGAAAGGCTTTGCATGATCGACCTTTACACAGCCGCCGCGCCCAACGCGCGTCGCGCCACCCTCCTCCTGGAAGAGCTTGGCCTGCCGTATCGCATCCACAACGTCGATATCGCCAAGAAGGAGCACAAAAGCCAAAGCTTTCTGGCGCTCAACCCACTCGGCTGCGTGCCTGTCATCATCGATACGGAGGGGCCGGGCGGCCAGCCGATCACCATCAGCCAGTCGGCGGCGATCGCCATCTATCTCGCGGAAAAATCCGGCCGGCTGCTGGCGCGCGACGGCGCGGCCCGCGTCGAGACCCTGCGCCTGCTCATGCACATCATGAGCGACGTCGCCGCGGCCTCGACCGCGATGTTCTTCGGCAATATGTCGGGCGAGCCGTCGAAGCTCGCCGACATATTCAAAGACCGTTTGACGAGCTATTTGGCGCTGCTAGACGCTGGGCTCGAAGGCGAGGATTGGCTTGCGGGCGAACTCTCCATCGCGGATTTCGCGCTGTATCCGATCATGCTGCTGCCGCACGTGAAGCAAATGCTCGATGAAGGCGATTACCCGCGGCTCAAGCGCTGGGTCGCCGCCGTGTCCTCCCGCCCGAGCGTGGCGCGCGCGCTCGCCGCATCGCCGTCGCATCACTGAGCGTTTGAAGCGGCGCCAGCGCCTTGCTTGTCCGCCGGCGCGACGAGCCTGAACGCATCGGGACCGGTCCTGACGACGCGACGCAACAGCGGCGGCCCGAGGTGCGACCCCGCGACCGGCGCGCCTGAGGCCGCAAGCGCTTCGAGCAGCGCGCGACGGGTCGCGACGGCGCGCCCTGGCTCGGTGTCGAAGCAATCGAACCAGCCGGGATGCGCCGTCTGCGCAACTTCGAGATGAACGACGTCGCCCCACATCAGGACGCGGTCGCGGCCGTCGCCGATCCAGAAACCCGTGTGGCCGGGCGTGTGGCCGGGGAGCGGCGCCGGCGTGATCTGCGGCGCGGGCTGTACGCCCGGCTGAAGAAACGTCACGCGATCGCCGTAAGCGTCGAGCGCCATGCGCGCGGCGCGGATGGTGATCTCGGTCGAATCCGGCAGGACGCCCGTCCGTGCGGGATCGCGCCAGAAGGCCGCCTCGGTTTCATCGACGAAGAGCTCGGCATTGGGGAAGACGCGCCGCCCGTCTTGCGTGACAAGGCCTGCGACATGATCGACATGCATATGCGTGATGAGGATGCGCGCGATGTCGGCCGCCGCGACGCCCGCGGCGCTCAGCGCGCTTGGAAGCTTGCCGACGCGGGGTCCCATGAAGGGACCGCAGCCGGCGTCGATCAGCGTCGGGCCGTTCACGGTGTCGACGAGAAAGCAAAGGCAGGGCATGTCGATCGCCCCCGGCGCGTCCGCGGCGCCCGGAAAGAACGCCGTGCGCGCGATCGGGTCGGCGCCGACCAGCATCGCGGGGCCGGCCGGAATGAAACCGTCCAGCAGAGGCAGGATATACGGTCGAGCGGCCATTGCGCCTCGCCAAGGATTGCGGACGCCGCCGCGTCGCTCATCCTACGACGTTTCCTCGCGGCGGTCGCCACCGCGACCCGCTTTTCGCCGCCGACGGGCGGCTGGACGGCGCCGTCGGCGGGCGCCATGGCTATGGCATGATCAGGGGGCGCTCCATCCTCAGCGCGGTCGCGCGCGGCGGGCTGCTTCTCGCGGTCGCGGCGCTCCTGTTGTTCGCCGCGGTCCTGGCGATCGACAGCGTGAGCCCGCCGACCTCGACGCTCATGCTGGCGCGGCTCGTTCAAGGCAAACCGTATGCGCGCGACTATGTCGCGCTCAGCGACATCGCGCCGGTCGCAGTCGCCTCCGTCATCGCATCCGAAGACGCCACGTTCTGCCGCAACGGCGGCGTCGACTGGGGCGCCCTGCGAGAGGTCATCGACGAAGCCGGCGAGGATGGACCCTCGCGCGGCGCCTCGACCCTGACGATGCAGACCGCGCGCAACCTGTTTTTGTGGCAGGGACGCTCGAACATCCGAAAAGGCCTGGAGATCGCGATCGCGCTGCTCCTCGGTCACGTTTGGTCGAAACAGCGCGTCGTCGAAGTCTACCTCAACATCGCCGAATGGGGCGACGGCGTGTTCGGCATCGAAGCGGCGGCGCAACGCGCCTTCCACAAGAGCGCGCGCCTGCTCGACGCGCGCGAAGCCGCCCTGCTCGCGACCTCCTTGCCTAGTCCCTTAAAGCGCGACGCCGCGCACCCGCTGCTGTTTCAGCGTCGCCTCGCGACCAACCTCGAGGCGCGGGCGCGCGCCAACGCCGACGGACTTGGCTGCCTGCGGCGCTGAGCGAGGGGCCGACCGGGGCGGTAGAGCGGGCCTGCGGGGAACGAGTGGCGCGTTCGCCGGTTAGGACGAGACGATTTTTGGCGGATTCGGCATGAGCAACTCAGGCGACAAAGACTCCGAGTCGAACGGTTTGTCCGAGACGGCGATGGAGCAGCTAAACTGGCAGCAGAAGCAGTCGAAGGGCCTGCCGCCCAAGGCTCCGGCCCGCGGCGATACTCGAAAGGATGCATCTGTCACGCATCAGAGCGACAACGCGCGCGGGCCACAGGGGGTCGCCAATCCGCAGGAGAAACGGCGCTGAAACCGCAGCTAAAACGCCTTGTAGGGGAACTGCTTTGGCATGGCCGATGAAGAAGGACTGAAGGCGCGCATCCGTCATCGCGCGCACCAAATATGGCTGGATGAGGGACGGCCGGCTGGCCAGCACCTGCGCCACTGGGAAATGGCGGCCGAACTTGTCGCCATCGAGGCCAACAAAGACGCGGCGCTCAAGCCTGTCGACGCGGACGCGATCGGTCCCGAAGGCGAGCCCGTCGAGCCGCTGATCGCTCTGGAGAATGAGGGCGAAGCGCCCGTCCTCACCGATCAAGGAGACAAGTCGCCGAAGCCGCGCAGCCGGCGGGGCAAATCGAAAACGTGATTAAGTCACGGCGCAGCGCAAGGCTTGAACCCGTTTCTCACCCGAAACTGCGCGACGGGGCTGTCGTCCGCGGACGCTTCGGCTGGAGCGTCGCTTGCGCGGCGATGAACGAAAGCGCGCCGCAGATAGCAACGCCGACGATCATGGGCTGCGGCGTTCCATTGGCGAACGCGCCACTCGCGGCCATAACGATCGCCCCCACGACCATCTGGATCGCCCCCATCAAGGCCGAGGCCGCGCCCGCAATGGCGCCATGGCTGTCGAGCGCCAGCACCGATGTCGTCGGCACGACGAGGCCCAGCAAGCCGTAGCCGACGAAAAGAAAGGCGATCATTAAGCTGAGACTTTCGGCGCCGGCGAGCGTGAGCAAAGCAAGCGCCGTCAGCGCCGCCGCTAATCCCGCCACGGCGACCCGCACGACGCGCTGCAAACCGAAGCGCGCGGTGAGATAGCCGTTCAATTGGCTGAAGCCGAAGAACGAGGCGGCGTTTAGCGCGAAGCAAAGGCTGAATTGCGCCGGCGTCAGCTTGTAGTAACCGGTCAGCACGAAGGATGCGCTGCCGAGATAGACAAAGAAGGCGGAAACTCCGAAGGCGCCGACGAGCGTCAGGCCGACGAACGTCCGATCCAGGAGCAGCATGCGATAGGCTTTGAACGCGCTGCTCCAGGAACTGCCGACGCGATCAACGGCAGGGCGCGTCTCTTCGAGCTGCGTCGCCGCCAGCAGCAGCGCGACAAAACCCGCGCCTGTCAGCGTCCAGAACACGCCGCGCCATCCGATGACGGCGATGAGCGCGCTGCCGGTCAGCGGCGCGAGGATCGGCGAAATGCTGACGGTGAGCATCAGCATCGACATCAGGCGCGTCGCCTCCGGTCCGGTGTGCAGATCGCGCACGATGGCGCGCGGCACAACCATGCCGCCGCAGGCGCCAAGCCCCTGCAGAATGCGGAAGGCGATGAGAGCCTCGATCGTCGGCGCCAGCGCGCAGCCGATTCCGCCGAGGATGAAGATCACGAGCCCCGCATAGATCGGCGGCTTGCGGCCGACCATGTCCGAGATCGGACCGTAGAGAAGCTGGCAGATTCCGATCGTGACAAAGAACGCCGTCAGGCTCATCTGCACGGCGGCCAACGAGGCGTTGAGGCTGCCGCCCATCGACGGCATGGCCGGCAGATACATGTCGATGGCGAAGGGGCCTACGGCCGTAATCAGGCCGAGCACGATCGCCAGCCGCACGAAATTTCTCTGCATGGAGGACGCAAATCGTTGGAGGGGACGCGGCCTTCTATCGCATTTTGGCGTGCGGCCCAAATGCGCCTGTCGATCTTGGGGCGTCATCGCCCCGCATCGTTGAAGGTCGCAGCAAATGGCTGCATCGCCGCCACGCGGGGGGCGGGATCGGAAGCGACGACCATCGCCCAGTAGACGCCGAAGCGACTCGCCGGGTTTTCGGTGATCGCGATCCCGAATCGCGTGGCGAGCGGCGTCAGGAGATTGGCGTCGTGCCCCGGCGAACGGCGCCAACTGCTGAAGGCGTCGTCGAGCGAGAGGTGGCCGGCGCCGACGTTTTCGCCGGCCTGGACATTGGCGAGGCCAGCGCCGGCGAGCCGCGACGCGAAACTTCCGGCGACATCGTGCGAGAGGACGTTCGCGGCCGCCATCGCGTCCGCCTGCCGTTGCGCCATCGCCGTCAACGCGGGGTCGAGCCGCACCGGCCCAAGACCGCGGCTCGCGCGATAGGCCGAGAGCATCGCGGTCGCGGCGGCAGGGTCGAGATGAACGTCCGGCAGCGTGCGTTGCGCCGTCGCGCTCGGCGGCGCGGCGGGAGGCGGCTCGACGCTCGCGCAGCTTGTGAGAAGCGTGATGGCGAAGAGAGCGGGCAGAACCAGACAAGACGCCGGGACTTGCGTCGTTTTATCGAAAAGCATCGCGCCTCATGTCGCCAGTCGCAGGCGACCGTATCGACCGTTCGCGCTTGGCGAGCAAGTCTCGATGGCGCCATGGTCAGATCAGCCGGGCGGCGCTACAACGATCGGAAAGCCAGGGAAGCGGCTCGACGGACGGCGGCGGCTGCGTATAGGGAGGTTCCGGATGGCGTTCTCCGCGTGGCGCGGCATGCCGGCATCATCCACCCGACGCTCCGCCCGGGGGCGTTGGAGGAATTCATCCGCCTCCTGCCGCAGGGCATCGGCGTCCTGCCGCTCTTCACCAACATTCGGCGGGGCGCGCGCGACGAGTTCGAGACCGTCATGGACGCCTATGAGCAGCAGATCGCGCTGCTCGCGGAGCAGAATTGCGATGCGATCCATCCGAACGGCGCCCCGCCCTTCATGATCCGCGGTCTCGACGGCGAGGCGCGCATCGTCGACGCCTGGGAAAGGAAATTCGAGACGCCGATCTTCACCGCAGGTCAGAACCACATCGCCGCTCTGCGCGCGCTCAACGTCAAGAGCATCGTCGGCGCGACGTATTTCCAGGGCGAGATCAATGAGGCGTTCTCGCGCTATTTCCGCGACGCCGGTTTCGAGGTTCGCTGCATGGAAGGCGTGGAGACGCCGTTCGATAAGGCGCAGGAGCTCTCTGGCGAACACGTCTACGCTCATATCAAGAAACATTTTCTCGCCCACAAGGGCGCCGACGCCGTCTACATGCTCGGCTCGGGCTGGCGCACGCTCGATATCGTCAAGCTGCTGGAGGACGATCTTGGCGTGCCCGTCGTCCATCCCGTGACGGCGCGCGTCTGGGAGTTCCAGAAGCGCCTGCATGTCAACGAGCCTCGCCGCGGCTATGGCCATCTGCTCGAGGCGTTGCCGGCCTTATCCAACCGTTGAGGACCGCCATGCTGGCAGGATGGCGCGCCGCGGCGCTTTTGGCCCTGGCGTTCGCGCCGCTGACGTGGGAGTCGCCGGCTTCGGCGCAAAGCGTCGAGCAGTTCTACAAGGGCCGCACCATCACGGTCATCGTGCCGAACTCGGCCGGCGGCAATTACGATCTCAACACGCGGCTCGTCGCGCGCCATCTGGGCGCGTTCATCCCCGGCCATCCGGCGATCGCCGTGGAAAACCAGCCCGGCGCCGGCGGCCTGATCCTCGCGAACCGTCTCGCCAACACGATCGAGGCCGATGGCCTGACGCTCGGCGTGATGGAGCGCGGAACGCCGCAGATCGCCTACGAGGGCGACCCGAACGCGAAGTTCGATCCGCTGAGCCTCACCTGGCTCGGCAGCCTGTCGTCTTACGCGAGCGACGCCTACCTTTTGCTTGTCAACGCGTCGAACCCGGCGAGATCCGTCGCCGACCTGAAAGGCGGCGGAGTCAGCGTGAAGCTCGGCGGGGACCAGGCGGGCTCGACCAATCTGACGTTCGCTTTGCTGGCGCGCGACCTGCTGCATCTTAATATCCAGGTCGTGCGCGGCTATCCCGGCGCAGCGCCGATCTTTGTGGCGATGCAAAGCGGCGAGTTGGACGGTCAGGTGATCGGTTTGGGATCGGTGCGCGGCGCGCAGGCGGCTCTATGGACTGGCAAACAGGTGCGGCCGCTGCTCGCCTTCGGTCGCACGACGCGGCTGCCCGAACTGCCGGATACGCCGATCGCGCGAGAACTCGTGAGCAATCCCAACGATCTCGCGCTGTTGACCTTCGCCGAAATCCCGTTCTTCATCGCGCTGCCCTTCGCCGGACCGCCGAAGATGCCGCCGGACCGCGCAAAAGCCCTCGCGAGCGCTTTCATGGCGATGACCAAAGACGCGGCCTTCGTCGAAGACGCGCGCAGGGCGAATTTCGAACTCAGCCCTATCGACGGCGACGCGGTGCGCGGATACATCGAGCGGATGGCGGCGACGCCTAAAGACGTGATCAAGCGGTATGTCGCGCTGATCCGGCAATAGGCGACAGTCCGCGATGGTTTTTTGCGGCCGCCGTCGCGTATAGTCCTGCGTGCGCCGTCTTCCCGGCGCGGCAAGCCGGCGGCATGGCGGACGATCTCATCATCGAACTGATCGACGTCGAGATCGCTTTCGGCGATGGGCGGCGCAACGCAGTCGACAAAGCGTCGATGTCGATCCCGTGCGGTCGCTTCGTATCGCTGGTCGGGCAATCGGGCTCCGGCAAGACGTCGCTTTTGAAAACGATCAACGGCCTGGTGCGGCCGCGGGCCGGCGCGGTCCGCGTCGACGGGCGATCGATCGCCGATCATGACCTCATCGCGTTGCGACGAGGCGTCGGCTATGTCGTGCAAGAGGTCGGCTTGTTTCCGCACATGAGCGTCGGGGACAATATCGCCGTCGTCCCGCGTCTGCTCGGATGGTCGAAAGACGACATTGCCGCGCGGGTCAAAGATCTGATCGCGATGGTCGATTTGCCGGCCGAGTACGCGGAACGGCGCCCGGGCGCCTTATCGGGGGGGCAAAAGCAGCGCATCGGCGTCGCCCGGGCCTTGGCGGCGCGGCCGAAGATCGTGCTGATGGACGAGCCCTTCGGCGCGCTCGATCCGCTCACGCGCGACGCGCTCGGCCGGGCCTATCGCGCCCTGCACGAGAAGCTGCGGCTCACCACGGTGATGGTGACGCACGACATGCAGGAAGCGGCGCTCCTGAGCGACCGCATCGTGGTCATGCGCGACGGACGCATCGTCGGCGACGACACGCCGCGCGCCCTGCTGACCGGCGCGGCCGATCCAGGCGTTTCCGATCTGCTCAACCTGCCCAAGCGCCAGGCCGAGCGCCTCCATGCGCTGCTCGGCGGCGAGGCGCCGTGAACGCGCAGATCGACGCGGCTTTTGCGGTCCTGCCGGATTACCTGTCGCAACACGTGGTGCTGAGCGTGGCGGCGCTGGCGCTGGGCGGCGCGCTCAGCCTGCCCCTCGCGGTCGCCGCCGTCGGACGGCCGGCGTTGCGCACGCCCGTGCTCACCGTCGCGAGCCTCGCGCAGACGATCCCCGGCCTCGCGCTTCTCGCGCTCTTCTACCCTCTGCTGCTCGCGCTTTCGTCCGTCACGACGCGGTTCCTCGGGTTCAGCGTGCCGGCGCTCGGCTTCTTGCCCTCGCTCGCCGCGCTGACGATTTATGCGATGCTGCCGATCCTGCGCAACACGATCGCCGGCTTGACGGGGATCGATCCGGTTCTGCGCGAAGCGGCGCGCGGCCTCGGCATGACGCGGCGACAACGCCTCGTGCAGGTCGAAGCGCCACTCGCCGCGCCGGTTATCATGGCGGGCGTGCGCACCTCGGCGGTCTGGACGATCGGCGCGGCGACACTGGCGACGCCGGTCGGTCAGACGAGTCTCGGCAATTACATCTTTTCAGGGCTGCAAACGGAGAACTGGACGTTCGTCCTCTTCGGCTGCGTCGCGGCGGCGCTGCTCGCGCTCGCGGTCGATCTCCTGCTGGCGCTCGTGGAGCGCGGCGTCGCGCAGCGCGACCCGCGCCGCGTCCTCCTCGGCGCCGGCGGCCTAGTCCTGGGCGCTGTCGCGTCGCTCGCGCCGCTGTGGGCGGCAGGCTCGGCAAGCTACGCGCTCGGCGCCAAGAACTTCAGCGAGCAATATATCCTCGCCGATCTTATGCGCGACCAGTTGCGCAAGCAGGGCGTACGCGCCGTTGTGCGCGAAGGTCTCGGCTCCGCCATCGCCTTTCGCGCGCTCGCGAGCAGCGAAATCGACGCTTACGTCGATTACACCGGCACCTTGTGGACCAACGAGATGGCGCGGACAGACGCGCCCCCGCGCGACGCCATGCTGACGCAGATGACGCGATGGATGCGCGAGGAGCGAGGCGTGACGGTTCTGGGCGCGCTCGGTTTCGAGAACGCCTATGTTCTCGCCATGCGCCGTGATCGCGCGGCGGCGCTCGGCGTCCGCAGTCTTGACGATCTGGCGCACAGCGCCCCCGACCTTTCGCTCGGCGCCGACCTCGAGTTTCTCAATCGGCCGGAATGGTTGTCCCTTCAGACGACCTATGCGCTGCGATTCAGGCGGACGCGGGCGTTCAATCCGACCTTCATGTACCGCGCGCTGCACGGCGGCGATGTCGACGTGATCTCAGCGTTCTCCAGCGACGGCCGCATCGCGGCGGACGACCTGCTCGTGTTGGAGGACCCTCGTCACGCCATTCCGAACTACGACGCGATCGTTCTTCTTTCGCCGCGACGGTCCGACGACAGGCGGTTGCGGGAAGCGCTGCAGCCGCTGATCGGCAAGATCGACGTGAAGTCGATGCGCACGGCGAATTACACGGTCGACCGCGACAGCGCGAAACAGACGCCGGACCAGGCGGCCCGGGCGCTCGCCGAGACGATCGGCCTGCCGCGCTAAGCTCAAGCAGCGTAAACGGCGGCGAGCCGCGCCCGCCGCGGCGCTGGAACTAAGAGGGCCGCTCGCCGGTTTTAGCAGCGGTCTAGATAACTCAGGAGAATTCCATGCGCACGCAAGCAATCTTGGGCGCCTCGGCGCTGGTGTTCGGTCTCGCGCTGGGCGCGCAGGCGCAAGGCGTCGTCGGCGGCGCCGCCCAGGGCTCCCGCGATGGAGATCGCGCGGCCGGCCCGGTGGGCGCGGTCGTCGGCGGCGCGGTTGGCGCGGTGACGGGCGGCGTAGCGGGTCTGATCGGCGGCGATCAGCGCCCACGCTTCCACCGTTATGTCGAGGAAGAACATTATCCCTCGTACCGGTATGATAATTCGGTCGAGGTCGGCGCGACGTTGCCGGAGAGCGGACCGACCTACTACGAGGTTCCACGCGAGTACGGCGAGACGCAGTACCGCTACACGATCGTGAACGGCCGAACGGTTCTCGTCGATCCGCGCACGCGCCGGATCGTCGAAGTGATCGAATAATCGAAGCCTCTTGAACATTGAGGGGTCGCCTTGCGCGGCCCCTTTTTTATATCCGACGCCGCTGAAGTCATGATCCCCTGGACCTTGCTCGACACGGCGGACGCGCCGGACGGCGGGGCGCCGTTGCGTCTCATGCAGCGCGGCCTGGAATTTTCCATCATGATCGGCCCTGTCGCGCTCATGAACAGCCGACGCGCAGGATCTGAGGAAGCGCTGGCGCGGCTGGCCTGCCGATGCGTGGCGGAACGCCCGCGACCGATCGTGCTCGTCGGGGGCCTTGGCATGGGGTTTACGCTGCGCGCCGCGCGCGAGGCCTTGCCTGCGGACGCATCGATCCTCGTATCCGAATTGATCCCCGCCGTGGTCGCCTGGGCGCGCGGCCCTTTGGCGGCGATGTTTGCGGACAGCTTTGAGGATCCGCGCGTCAGCGTTGCAGTCGAGGACGTCGGCCGCCGCATCGAAACCGCGATTGGCTCGCTCGACGCCATTCTGCTTGACGTCGACAATGGACCTGAGGGCCTGACGAGCCGCGCCAACGATGCGCTATACAGCCTCCCCGGACTTGCCGCCTCGCTGAAGGCGCTCAAGCCCGGGGGCGTTTTCGCGCTCTGGTCCGCGCACGCCGACAAAGCGTTTGCGCGCCGGCTTCGCGCGGCCGGCTTCGAGGTGGAGGAAACAACGACGCGGGCCCATGCCGGACGCGGGGCGCGGCACACGATCTGGATCGCCGCAAAGCCACGCGCTACACGCAGCCGGGCGCGCGAGCGCCGGTGATTCGCTTGAGGCGATCGTGGAGACTGCGCTCTATCCGCCCGTGAAACGGTTCCTTGAAGCGCGCGGCTTTGTCGTCAAGGGCGAGATCGGCCATTGCGATCTTGTCGCGATCAAAGTGGGCGATGCGCCCGTGCTTGTCGTCGGCGAATTGAAGCAGAGCTTCAATCTCGAACTCGTTCTGCAAGCGGTCGATCGCGCCGCGGCCTGCGACGAGATTTGGCTTGCCGCGCGCCTTTCCGCGCGTGGCAGGGGCCGCGAGAGCGATGCGCGTTTTCGCAATCTTTGTCGGCGGCTGGGGTTCGGCATGCTCGGCGTCGGGCCAACCGGCGACGTCGCCATTCTCGTCAGCCCCGTGTCGCCGATGCCGCGCAAGGACGCCAAACGCCGCTCGCGCCTCGTAGATGAACATCGGCGACGCCAAGGCGATCCGGCGCTGGGCGGCGCGACGCGCGCGCCGATCATGACCGCCTATCGTCAACAGGCGCTCGTCTGCGCCGCCGCGCTCGCCGATGGGCCGCGGCGTCCGCGCGACCTGCGCGTCGCTGCGCCCGACGCGCCAAGCATTTTGTTGCGAAACGTCTACGGCTGGTTTGCGCGGGCCGAGCGCGGCCTATACGCGCTGACCGAACAGGGCCGCTCCGCTCTGACGCGCTGGCCGCAGGACGCGGGCGATCCGTCGTCGTCAGGCGACAACGCAGCGACCAATGCTTCGCGTAAGCTTTCGATCGGCCTGGAACCCCCGGACGCCGCAGCCGTTACCCGGCGTACACTACGCTGAAAGGGCCCTTCGTGGACGAACAAGAAACCAAGGTGAATACGGTGCGCGCCCGACAGGGCGCAACGGGTCACAACGTCCGCTACGTTCTGTTTGGTGGGCTGGCCCTCGCGTTGATCGCGTGGGTCATCGTCGCGTACGTGGTCAAATAGCGCCCGAACCTCGGAACGCGACCAATGGCCGCCTCAAAGACCGCCGATATGCTTCTGTGAATACAGTTGAACGCCCACCTGGCGAATCAACTCCTGTTGCGTCTCCAGGAAGTCGATGTGGTCTTCCTCGTCTTTGGCGAGCGATTCGAACAGCATCTTGCTGACACGGTCATTGACGGAGTCGCAGTACCCCGCGGCTTCAAGGTAAAGCGCGCGCGCCGAAATTTCTGAGCCCAGATCAGACTCGATAATCTCGCCGATATTCTGGCCGATGCGGAGCGCGTCGAGCTCCTGCAAATTCGGATGGCCATCGAGGAAGATGATGCGTTCGACAAAACGGTCGGCGTGCGTCATCTCTTCGATCGATTCCGCGCGCCACTTTTTGGCGAGTTCTTTGTAGCCCCAATTGTCCAGGATACGATAATGCAGCCAGTATTGATTGACGGCGCTCAGCTCGCTGCGAAGGCCGCGATTGAGGTATTCGAGAACTCGTGCGTCGCCGCGCATGCGGAAGATTCCTCGTCTGAAAACATCGTGCGGGATCCAGCGGAACATCCGACGTGGCCCTGCTCGCAGGTTACGCTGTTTGCACGCGCCTGATCCACCAATAGTTGGATGTTTCGCGCGCAACGTCCGCATTGCGGCGCGCATCCGAGGCTCCGATACACCTCGCGAGCATTGCGGGGCCGCCCTTCGGAGGCCCGCAGGGCTTGGTTGATCTCGGCGTCCGAGATAACGTTGCACGAGCAGATGATCATTCCCAGGCCGCGGCTGTGAGGCTTATCCCGACGTAGGAACCTACGCTTCGCTGGTCAAGCCGCCGAAGGAACATTAGACCGTTTTGAAGGTGGCGAGGGCGCCCGGACAGGGCGCCAAGCGCGGAACCTTTGCCGTGAGGCGGCGTTTTTCGCGCAGCCAATTGAGAGGACGCATCATGATTGACAAGCCGATTTCGAGCGGGAACCAAGGCGAAGGCAACCGCGACGCCGCGAAGGAATATGACGAGGACACTCGCGCCTTCATTAAGGCGGGCAAGGTCAAACCGGCCGCCGACGCCGCCGAGAAATCACTCGATAGTCCGGACAAGAAGGACATGGAAAAGGCCGAGCGCGAAGGCCGCTCGCACGCCAAATCCTGATCCGCAAAGCCATCGTTCAAGACAAGCGCGCGCTGGTTCGGCGCGCGTTTTCGTTTGCCGCCTGCCCACCGCTCAGGCTGCGCATCGGTTAAAGGTGCGCGACATCTGCAGCTCCGCCTTGACCATTCGCCTATATTTTGGGCGCCGGTCGCAAGCCAAGACGATCGCGAATCCTACGGCATTTTTCCGCAACGACAGCCGCCTGTTCGCAATAGCTCGAAATTTGCGCGGAAAACGCTCTGCATCGGGCGACATCATCGGGACGCGTCGGTCAAACGCCGGCCGTCAAAACCCATTTTCTTTGGCATGGAGTCTGCTTTACGATGTCCGTGAAGCCGGCCGCATCGGGTCGGCTTTATGGAGACGATCATGTCCGGCGCAACGCCGAAACTCGGTCTCGAAAATCTCTCCATGATTTTTGAAACGGGCGGCCAAACCTTCACGGCGCTCGCGCCGGCCAATCTTTCGGTCCAGGCGGGACGCTTCGTCTCGCTGATCGGGCCGTCGGGTTGCGGCAAGAGCACGCTGTTCAACATTATCGCGGGTCTTCAGGCGCCGACGACCGGTCGTGTGATGATCGACGGCCGCGATGCGACAGGCTTCATCGGCCAAGTCGGCTACATGCTGCAGAAGGACTTGCTTCTGCCCTGGCGCACCGTGCTCGACAATGTCGCGCTGGGCATGGAGATCAGCGGCGTCCCGATGCGCGAGGCGCGCGCCCGTGCGCTGCCCCTGATCCGCCGCTATGGCTTGGCCGGATTCGAGAATCAACACCCTGCGGCGCTTTCGGGCGGCATGCGTCAGCGCGCGGCGCTCCTGCGCACCCTGCTGGTGGAACGCGACATCGTTCTGCTCGACGAGCCGTTCGGAGCGCTCGACGCGCAAACCAAGGGACAGATGCAGGAATGGTTGCTGCAAATCTTCTCGGATTTCGGCCGCACCGTCATCTTCGTCACGCATGATGTCGAAGAGTCGATTTTCCTTTCCGACGAGGTCCATGTGATGGCCAGCCGTCCGGGCCGGATCGTCGAGATGCTGCCTGTCGACCTGCCTCGGCCCCGCGACCGCTCGATCGTGTCGAGCCCGCGCTTCGTCGCCATGAAGAAATATTGCCTCGATCTGCTCCACATGGGTGAAGTCGCCGCCGCGTGAGGCGGCGGCGTTTTCGAAAGATGCGCGCATGACGATCATCTCTTCCCTGCTCTCGTCGGCGACGAGCCTGCCGCGCGCCCGCAACGACAACAACGCGCCCGCGCGCGCGCGCCGGCGGCTGCCGGTGCGGCGAGATTGGCCGACCGTTGCGGTTCTCGCCGTGCAGGTCGGCGTCCTCGTCGTCTTCGTCGCCTTGTGGGAGATCGGCGCGGACGCGGGATGGATCGACGCGTTCTTCTGGTCGAAGCCATCGTCGGTCGCGGCAACCATGGCCATCTTCTTTACCGAGGGGAACGCCTTCACCGACATCGCCTACACGTTCCGTTCGACGATCATCGGCTTTCTTCTCGGCACGAGCCTCGGCGCCGTGCTCGGCATGTCGTTCTGGTGGTCGCGCAACTACGCGCGCATCATGCAGCCCTACGTCATCTGCCTGGAATCGATTCCGAAGCTCGCGTTGGCGCCGCTGATCATCCTCGTCTTCGGCATGGGCCTGTCGTCGAAAGTCGCCATCGCGACCGCGCTGACCCTCGTCGTCTCGACGCTGACGGCCTATTCCGGCGTTCAAGCGGTCGACCGCGACCAGGAGAAGCTTTTCTATTCGCTCGGCGCGAGCCGCTGGCAGGTCTTCACCAAGCTGGTCGCGCCCTCATGCGTTCCCTGGATCATCTCGATCTTGCGCGTGAACATCGGCCTGGCGCTGACGGGGTCGATTGTCGGCGAGTTCGTCGCCTCGCAATACGGTCTGGGCAAGACGATCCTCTACGCCGGCCAGACTTACGACATCGCGCTTGTGTGGGTCGCCGTCATCGTGCTCTCGGTGCTGTCGATGGTGATGTATGTCGCCGTTTCCTGGCTTGAGCGCATTCTTCGAAAGGGAGTGATCCATTGAGCCACATTTCGATATCCGCCTTCGCGCGCCGATCGATCTTCGTCGCCTCGCTGGCGCTGGGCTTCGCCGGCGCCGCGCAGGCGCAGGAAAAAAAGACGCTGCTCGTCGCCGAGCCGGTGCACAGTACGGGCTATCTCCCGGTTTATGTCGCGATCGCCAAGGGTTTCTTCGGTGAGGGTCTCGACGTAAAGATCCTGACCATCGAGAGCGGTTCGGGCCACACCAACGCCGTGCTGAGCGGCCAGGCCTTCGCCTTCGTCGGCGGTCCCGAGCACGACGCCTTTGCCAAGTTGAAGGGCGCGGAACTCCGCTCCGTCGTCAACGTCGTCGACCGCGGGAACGTCTATTTCACCGCCTTGAAGGGCCAGGAGCCGGCGACGGGGGCCGACATGGGCACCTACTTCAAAGGCAAGACGGTGGCGACGGGCCCCTACGGCGGAACGCCGAACTCAATTACCCACTACTTTCTGAAAAAGTGGGGCCTCGACGACAAGAAGGAGGTGACGCTGGCCGAAGTGGCGAATTCGGCCGTCCTGCCGGCGCTGAAAACCCACGCGGCGACGATCGGCGTCACCACGGAGCCCTTCGTCACACAGGGCGTCAAAGCCGGCGTGTGGGGCGAGCCGATCATCAACGTTCCGAAGGATCTCGGGCCCTACGCCTATTCGACGATCAACGTGCGCTATGACTCGATCCAGAAAGACCCCGACACGGTGAAAAAGTTCGTCGAAGGCGTCGCCAAAGGGCTGGAATACACCTACGCGCACCGAGACGAAGCCGCGCAGATCGCCAAGAAGGAATTCCCGACGATGGCGGACGCCGATCTCAAGGCGACGCTCGACCGCTCCTTCGCCGACGAAGTCTGGAGCAAGGACGGCTCGATCTCGAAAAAATCTTGGGACACGGCCGAGCAGGTCGTGCTCGCCGCCGGCATTCTCAAGCAACCCGTCGCCTACGACGCAATCATCGACACGCGCTATGTTCCGGGCGCCGGCAAGACCAATTGACCGATTCTGACCTACGGAGACTCACCATGTCCGAACCCATCTGGAATGATTTTCTCACCGACCGCGACAAGGCGGTTTTCGAGGCTTCGGGCTACGGCGCGCGAGGCGGCTTCGGCAAGCGTCCGGCGCTGCTCGTCATCGATGTGAGCTACGCCTTTTGCGGCGAAAAGCCGGAGCCGATCCTCGACTCCATCAAAAAATGGCGCAACTCCTGCGGCGAGGATAGCTGGCCGGCGGTCGCCGCGATCAAGACGCTGGTCGACAAGTGCCACGAGAGGGGCCTGCCCGTTCTCTACACGACAGGCGTCCGCCGCGAAGACAATTGGGATTCCGGCTCCTGGAGCTGGAAGAACAGCCGCAACGGCGAGACGCCGACCGTGCCTTCGACCAACATCGACGGCAACCGGATCGTCGATGAGATCGCGCCCGGCCCGAAGGACATCGTGATCTACAAGCAAAAGCCCTCCGGCTTCTTCGGCACCAACATGGCGTCCTATCTGACGCTGCTCGGCGCCGACAGCGTGATCGTCGTCGGCACCACGACATCCGGCTGTATCCGCGCGACCGTGCTGGACGCTTTCAGCCTGAACTATCGCGTCGCCGTGGCCGAAGACGGCTGCTTCGACCGCTCGCAAGCGAGCCATGCGATCAACCTCTGCGACATGAACGCCAAATACGCCGACGTGATAAAAAGCGAGGAGATCGTCGCCTTCCTCGACACGCTGCCGGAGGGATTGTTCGAGCTTCCGAAGGGCGAAGCGCCGAAGATGGCCAAAGCTGCCAACTACTGAGGAGCGATCGCGATGGACGCCAAGCCGGACGCACGCATTTGGGACGCGTTCCTCACCGAACGCGACAAGAAGGTCTTTGCGGCCTCCGGCTTCGGCGCCAAGGCGGGCTTCGGCAAGCGGCCTGCTCTGCTGATCATCGACGTGAGCTATGGGTTCGCTGGCGACAAGCCCGAACCCATTCTCGACTCCATCAAGCGCTGGAGCAACTCCTGCGGCGAGGAGAGCTGGGACGCCATCGCGGCGATCGGCAAACTCGCAGAAGGCTTTCGCGCCAAGAAGCTGCCCGTCATCTATACGACCGGCGTTAACAGGCCGGACGGCTGGGATGTCGGCAGTTGGGCGTGGAAGAACACGCGCACCGACGAATCGCTGCCGAAGCCGGTGCAGAACGTCGACGCCAACGCGATCGTCGCCGATATCGCGCCGCGTCCGCAGGATCTGATGGTGCTGAAGCAGAAGCCATCCGGCTTTTTCGGCAGCAATCTCGGCTCCTATCTGACGCTGCTCGGCGCCGACAGCGTCGTCGTGACGGGAACGACGACATCGGGCTGCGTACGCGCCACGGTGATCGACGCCTTCAGCCTCAACTATCGCGTGACGGTCGCCGAAGACGGCTGCTTCGATCGTTCGCAGGCGAGCCACGCGATCAATCTTTGCGACATGCACGCGAAATACGCCGACGTCCTGCCGTCCTCGGAGGCGCTCTCCTATGTCGCCGGCTTGTCCGACGATCTCTTCCCCAACCTGCCGAAAGGCGCGCCGATCGCGGGAGCCTCGCGCCTTCGGCTGGTAAGCTCCGTCTAATCCTTCTCCAGCCCCGAACGGGCGATCGGCGGCGCCGACGCGCGATGTCCCTGATGGAGCCAACCATGCAGCTTTATGCGCCGCCGCAAACCGTCGCTTCGATCCCGGTCATCGATCTAACCGGCGCCGGCACGCCGCAAGGCGCGATCGATGCGGCGGCGCGCATCCATCGCGCCTGCCGGGAAACCGGTTTCTTCTACGTCCGCGGCCATGGCGTCCCGGCCCCGTTGATCGCGACGCAATTCGACGTGATGCGAAGCTTCTTCGCGCTGCCCGACGCGGAGAAAATGGCGCTGCACATGCGCAACTCGCCCTCGACGGCGGGCTATGAGCCGATCGGCGGCCAGGTGCTCGACAGCCAGGACGACAAGGCTTCGAAAGCGCC
Organism: Beijerinckiaceae bacterium; assembly: GCA_965276595.1. Classification (GTDB taxonomy): domain Bacteria; phylum Pseudomonadota; class Alphaproteobacteria; order Rhizobiales; family Beijerinckiaceae; genus Terripilifer. The sequence goes on along the minus strand of CBDIBA010000011.1, from coordinate 520,836 downwards.
GGCCGATCTCAAGGAATCGTTCTATTGCGGCATGGAGTTGCCCGACGATCATCCGCTGGCGCTGCGCCGCATGCGCAACTTCGGGCATAACCAGTGGCCGGCGAGTCAGCCGGCCTTCCGGCCGCAGATGCTCGCTTACCGCGAGGCGATGCGCGAGCTCGGCGATCGCATCCTGTCGCTGATCGCCCTCTCTCTCGATCTTAACGCCGACTGGTTCAAGCCCTTCTACGCCGAGGCGAGGGGCACGTTGCGACTCATCCATTACCCGCCGCAGCCGGCCGCCGCGGAGGTCAATCAGATCGGCGCGGGCGCGCATACGGATTGGGGCGGCGTCACGCTGCTGGCGCAAGACGACACGGGGGGCCTCGAGGTGCGAACGGTCGCCGGCGAGTGGATCGAGGCCGATCCCGTGCCGGGAACGTTCGTCATCAACCTTGGCGATCTCATGATGCGCTGGACCAACGGCGTCTATCGCTCGAACATGCATCGCGTGAAGAACAAGCGGGCCGGCGTCCATCGCTATTCCGTGCCGTTCTTCTACAGTCCCGCCCCGGCAAGCATCATCGAGCCGATCCCGACCTGCGTCGATGCTGAGCATCCGCGCCAGTTCGCGACCTGCACGGCCGACGAGCATGTGAATGAGATGTTTCGCCGTTCCTACGGCTACGCGCCGGCCGCATGACATGCCCGCGCGGCTCGCCTACGCCAACATCTTCGCAAGCGATATCGACGCGCTGGCGCGATTCTATGGAGAAGTCTTGGGCTTTGCCGAAATCGAAAGCCACCGTTCGCCGATCTATCGTTGCCTCGACGCCGGCGGCGTCGAACTCGGCTTCAATGCGCCGCCGGCGCGCGACCTGTTGGGCGTCGCCGATCGCCTCGCAACGGGACCGGTTGTAGGCCGGGTCTATCTCACCTTCGAGCTTGCAAGCGCCGATGCAGTCCATCAGGCGGCCGCGCGCGCGGAAGCGTTGGGCGGCGCCATCGTCAAGCCAGCCTACCTGACCTACTACAATGCGTGTCAGGCGGTGCTTGCCGATCCCGAGGCCAATCTCCTGCGCCTCAACCACCGTTTGGGTCCGCGCCAGCCCGCAGGCGAGCTTGCGAACCCGCCGTGGATCTCGGACCCCTGACCGGGCGCCCAACATGGCGGCGATGCACGCGGTCATTTCGCCTAACGTTTAGGCGTCCCAGAAGGCGCTCGGCCTTTCTAGCCTCCGTGTGCAAGGCATTCCTTGGCATGTCGATTGCTTAATCCAACGGCAACCATGGAGTCTTGGATGGCCTTCGCCCCCCTCGTTTTATCCGCCGCGCTCGCGCTGGCCGCGATGGACGGCGCGCGCGCCGCCGACAAGTTGATCTACATGAACGATTGGCTGCCGGGCGGCGACAAGGCGATCCCGTATTACGCGAAAGAGAAGGGCGTCTTCGCTCGAGAGGGGCTCGACGTCACGGTGCAGACCGCGCGCGGTTCGTCCGAAGGCATCACCAAGATCGCGGCGGGGGCGGCGGATGTGGGCTCCGGCGGCCTTGCCGCACTGCTGCAGGCGCGGGCCGAGAGCAACGTGCCCGTGCGGGCGCTGCTCGGCGTCTTTACCGTGCAGCCCGACGCGATCTTCACGACCGAAGGGTCGGGCATCAAGACCTTGAAAGACCTCAAGGGCAAGAAAATCGCGACGGCGACCTTCACCTCTTCGAACGTCATCTGGCCGCTCGTCCTCAAGGCGGTCGGCGTCGATCCGTCCGACGTCACGTTGCTGAAGGTCGACCCCGGCGCGCTCGCCCCGATGCTGGCGTCGGGCCAAGTCGACGGGACGATCAACTGGTCCACGGCGTCGCCGCCCTTCGATCAGGCGCTCGCCAGCGTCAACAAGAAGCTCAAAATCCTCCCGTGGACGGACGCGGGGTTCGATGGGTACGGCTATTCGGTTTTCGCGGCGGACAAACTTATCAAGGACAAGCCCGACGTCGTCGCGCGTTTCACGAAAGCCTATCTAACGGCCGCCAAGATGGCCTTGGCCGATCCGGCGGATGTCGCGCGGTCGATGAAGGCGACCTTCCCCGAGATGGACGAGGCGCTGGTCGAGAAGCAGTTCATGACGATCGTGCCGTTGATGCAAAACGACATTTCGAATAAGGAAGGTCTTGGAACCTTGACCAAGGATCGCTTGGCGACGACCTGGGAGTGGACCGCCAAGGCGCAGAACATGCCGCTCGACAAGATCAATCCTGAACAGGCCGTCGACAGGGAGTTCATGCCGAAGTGAGGACAAGCGCGGGATGTCGCAACGGCGCGAGAGCCGGGCCCCGCCGATGACGGACGTCGCTCCGGTCATCCGCTTCGCCGGCGTCGATCAAGTCTTCACTCGCGACGACGGCGTCGCGGTGACGGCGCTGAGCAATCTGTCGTTCGACATCGGCAGGCATGAATTTGTCGCCGTGCTTGGGCCCTCGGGCTGCGGCAAGTCGACGCTTTTGCGGCAGATCGCCGGCCTCGTCCGCCCCACGGGAGGGCGTCTCGAGATTTACGGTCAGCCGGTGACGGAGCCGCGCGACGAGATCGGCATCGTGTTTCAGCGGCCGACGCTGCTGCCCTGGTTCGACGTGCTCGGCAACGTCACCTTCCCGTTTCGCCACAAATACGGGCGCGTGACGCCGGCCGAGAAGGACCGCGGCCGCGAGTTGCTGGGCCTCGTCGGCCTTGACCAATTCATAACCGCGCGGGTCGAACATCTGTCCGGCGGCATGCAGCAGCGCGTCGGCATCGCCCGCGCCTTACTGCTCGATCCGGACATTCTCCTGATGGACGAGCCGTTCTCGGCGCTCGACGCGCTGACCCGCGAAGAGATGAGCTTCGAACTCCTGCGGATCTGGGCGGAGCGGCCGAAGACCGTCCTGTTCATCACCCATTCCATCCCCGAGGCCGTCCTGCTCGCAGACCGGATCGTCGTGATGACGCCACGCCCCGGCGCCGTCCGCGAGATCCTCGACGTGCCGCTGCCACGGCCTCGCTCCATCGCATCGCTGTCGGACCCGGCCTTCAATGTCCTCGCCAATTATATCCGCTCCCAGCTCTTCACCCGCGCGGCGGCCTGACGCCATCTTCGCGAAGATGCGCGCGGCGCCCCTCGTCTTTGCGCATCGTCATGCGCCAATTCTGGCGTTCCTGCTGCTGCTGATCGTCTGGGAACTGGGCTGCCGCGTCTTCCAGGTGCCGGCGTTCCTGCTGCCGACGCCGAGCATGATTATCGTCGGCTTCACCGAGCAGCGGCCCTCGACCTGGTTTGTTCACACCTGGGCGACGCTGCGCGTCGCGCTCATGGGCTATGCGCTCGCGATCCTCGTCTCGATTCCGCTCGCCGTCGCGCTCGCCTCCTCGAAACTGCTGTCGCGCACCCTCTATCCAATGATCGTGGTCGTGCATTCGACGCCGATCGTGGCGATCGCGCCGATCATCGTGGTCACACTCGGCGCGTCCGACGTGCCGCGCGTCGTCATCACGTTCCTGATCACATTCTTCCCGATCGTCGTCACCACGACGACCGGCCTCCTCGCGACACCCGAAGAACTGATCGAACTCTCGCGATCGCTGCGCGCCGATCGCGCGCGCGAGATGTTTCATATTCGCCTGCCGTTCGCGCTGCCCTACATCTTCAGCGCGCTGAAGATTTCCACGACGCTCGCCGTCGTCGGCGCGGTCGTCGCCGAGTTCGTGGCCGCCGAACACGGTCTCGGCTACTTCATCCAGTTCTCGACCTCGTTCTTCAAGATCAACCAGGGCTTCGCTGCGCTCGCCGTGCTGGTGGCGATGAGCCTGTTGTTCTTCCAATTGATCGGCGTCGTGCAGCGCATTTTCGCGCCCTGGTCGCTGCCGAAATCCGAGCGGTGACGCGGTCGTCGCTGGCGCCGGGCTTGCTTGGTTCTCCGAAGTGGTTTGGCCCCTTGGAGATCGCATGCCCGCCATGTCCCTCGCCATGTCTCCGGCCCGTGCGGCGCTCCGCGCCGTCGTGACGGCGGCCGCCCTCCTCGGCTCCGTCTGCGCAAGCCTCGCCGCCGATAAGGTGACGTTCCTTACGAGCTGGTTCGCCGAGGCCGAGCATGGCGGCTTCTACGCCGCAAAGGCCGCCGGCCTTTACGATGCGGCGGGTCTCGACGTGACCATCAAAATGGGCGGCCCGCAGGTCAACGTGCTGCAACTGCTGCTGGCGGGCGAGACCGATTTCATGATGGGCTACGACATACAGACGCTCAAGGCCCTGGAGCAGAACCTTCAAATCACGACCGTCGGCGCGTCGTTTCAGTTCGATGTGCAGGGGATCATGACGCACGAGGACATCAAGGGCCTCAACGAGATCAAAGGCCATCCGGTCCTGATGGCCACGTCGAGCCGCATGACCTTCTGGCCATGGCTGAAAAAAACTTATGGCCTCGACGACGATCAGATCCGTCCCTACACGTTCAACCTGCAGCCCTTCGCGGCCGACCCTTCGGTCGTGCAGCAAGGCTATGTCTCGTCGGAGCCGTTCGCCGCGCGAAGCCTGGGCCTCAAGGTCAATTTCTATCTGTTCGCCGATCAGGGCTATCCGCCCTATGGGACGACGATCGTCACGACGAAGGCCTATGTTGACAAGCATCCCGACATCGTCGCACGTTTCGTCAAGGCGACGATGCAGGGCTGGCGGGCCTATATCCAGGACCCGACGGCCGGCGACGCGCTCATCAAGGCGGACAACCCCAAGATGAGCGACGCGCAGCTCGCGTTCGCCGTCGGGGAGTTGAAGCGCATTAAAGCGGTCGACGGCGGCGACGCCGCGACCCAGGGGATCGGGATCATGACCGAGAACCGCTGGAAGGCGACGCGCGATTTTCTCGTCGAAGCCGGTTTGTTGAAACCTGACGTCGATTGGCGCGCCGCCTTCACGGATCGCTTCGTGAAGGGCCTCGACATCAAGATGTAGGGCTGCCGATGTTGGCGCTCGATCAGAGTGGCTACAGCCCGCTTGGGCGCGCCTCGGGCGACGCGGCGCGCGCGCCGATCGTCGAAATTCTCTCCGCGAACAAGATTTTCGCGGATGGAACGGAGGCGTTGGCTCCGGTCGACCTCGCGATCGAGCCGGGCGAGTTCCTGACCTTGATCGGGCCGTCCGGCTGCGGCAAGAGCACCCTGCTGAAGCTCGTGGCCAATCTCCTGCAACCCACGGATGGGCGGCTGCAATGGTGGCGCGGCGGCTTCGAGCAGGTCGGGCGCGACGGCCGCCGCCTCGCCTTCGTGTTCCAGGACCCGACCCTGATGCCCTGGGCGCGCGTCGCCGCCAACGTGCGCCTGCCGCTCGACCTCGCCCGTCTCAACGCCAACGAAGCGAAGGCGCGCGTCGGCGAGGCGCTGCAACGCGTCGGGCTCGAGAATTTCGCGGCGCATTACCCGCGTCAGCTGTCCGGCGGCATGCGCATGCGCGTGTCCATCGCCCGCGCGCTCGTCACGCAGCCGAACTTGCTGCTGATGGACGAGCCGTTCGGGGCGCTCGACGAGTTCACCCGCAACCGCCTTGACGCCGACCTGCTCAAGCTGTGGTGGGAGCGGCGGCTGACCAGCGTCTTCGTCACGCATTCGATCTACGAAGCGGTGTTCCTGTCCACGCGCGTCGTCGTCATGGCGGCGCGGCCGGGCCGTGTCTACAAGGTCATGACGATCGACGAGCCGCAGCCGCGTGACGAACGCTTTCGCGAATCCGCGCGATTCGCCGATCTCTGTCGGCAATTGTCCTCTTGGCTTGCGGACGCGTCTCTGCCGCAAGCCGCCGCCCCGAAGCCGCTCTCGTGACGCCCTTGCTGCAATCCGACCGTTTCATCCGCGTAGCGGCGCCGGTGCTCGTCGGCGTGCTCATCATCGGCGCCTGGGAACTTTGCTGTCGGCTGTTTCAAATCCCCGTCTACCTCTTCCCCAAGCCGTCGGACATCGCCGCCTCGCTCGCCGAGGACTGGCCGGGGCTGCTTCGCGCGCTGACGGTGACGATGCGCATCACCTTCCAGGCGTTCTTCTGCGCCGTCGTCATCGGCACGCTGATCGCCTTTCTGTTCGTGCAGAGCCGCTTCATCGAAGTCAGTCTGTTCCCTTACGCCGTGCTGCTCCAGGTGACGCCGGTCGTCGCCATCGCGCCGCTGATCATCATTCTCGTCAAGAACACGCAGGCTGCGCTGACTGTCTGCGCGACTTTGGTCGCGGTCTTCCCGATGATCTCCAACACGACGATTGGGCTGCGCAGCGTGGACCAAGGCTTGCAGAACTTCTTCAAGATGAACCGCGCCAGCCGGCTCTCGACGTTAATCCGGCTGCGCATCCCGAGCGCCCTGCCTTACTTCTGCGCGGGCTTGCGGATCTCCAGCGGTCTGGCGCTCATCGGGGCCGTCGTCGCCGAATTCGTGGCCGGCACAGGCGGCCGCAGCTCGGGGCTTGCTTACGAGATTCTTCAATCCGGCTTCCAGCTTGACATTCCCCGCATGTTTGCAGCCCTGTTGCTGATCGCCATTGCGGGAATCCTGCTGTTCGTGCTGATGGCTGGCGTGTCCAAGCTCGCGCTCGGCGGGTGGCACGAAAGCGAAACCACGGCTGAAACCTGATCGTTTTGAACGGAGCGCCTGATGTTGCAGACACGTCAAAAAGTTTTGCGCAAATTCTGGTATGCGACGATCGCAACCCACGCGCTCGCCGAGGGGCCGAAGCCGTTTAAGCTGCTCGGCGAGAACATCGTCGTCTTTCTCGATTCCGAGGGCGAGCCGCATGCGCTGCAGGACCGCTGCTGCCATCGCACCGCGAAACTGTCGAAGGGCTGGGTCAAGGGCGATCACATCGTCTGCGGCTATCACGGCTGGGAGTACGACAGCGGGGGCAAGCTCGTATCGATCCCGCAGTTTCCCCCCGAGCAGCCGCTGCCCAATGCGCAAGTGAAGCGTTATCTGGCGCGCGAGCGCTACGGCTATGTCTGGGTCGCGCTCGACGAGCCGCTGCGCGACATCCCGCGCATCCCCGAGGAGGACAACCCCGGCTACCGCCGCATCCATCAGTTCTACGACAAGTGGAACACGTCGGCGCTGCGGTTGATGGAGAACTCGTTCGACAACGCGCATTTCTCCTTCGTGCACAAGGGCACGTTCGGCGACATCACGCAGCCGCGGCCGGAGAAATACGAAATCAACGAGACCGATTACGGCTTCGAGGCCGAGACGCTCGTGAAGATCGTCAATCCGCCGCACGCGGTGCGCGTCACCGGCACTGCCGAGCCCTACACGACCCGGCATATGCGCAACCAATGGTACCTTCCGTTCTGCCGCCGGCTCGACATCGCCTATCCGTCCGGCCTGCGGCACATCATCTTCAACTGCGCCACGCCTGTCGACGACAGCTCGATCCAGGTCGTGCAGCTGCTCTATCGCAACGACAAGGAAGAGGATTGCTCGGCGCGCGAACTGATCGACTGGGACGCCGCGATCATCGCCGAAGACCGCGATACGCTGGAATCGACCGACCCGGACGCCATCGTCGATATGAACCGCAAGATCGAGATGCACATGCCGTCCGACCGGCCTGGCATGATCATGCGCCGGCAGATCAACGACTTGCTGCAAGCGCACGGCGAGGTCGAGGCGGCGCGATGAGCTTGGCCGAGGCGACGCGGCGCGGTTTGCCCGCGCGCGTCGCAGCGTTGCTGACAGACCTTGGCGATACGCCATGGACGGATGAGCCCGTGGCGGTTCGCCGCAAGTCGCGCGACTACTTCTGGTATAGCCCCATCCTCAATGCCCAGTTGCAGGGGAAGGCGGCGGATGTCGTCGTCACGCCGCGCAACGAAGCGGATGTCCTGCGCGCCGCCGCAGCCTGCGCGCGCCATGGCGTGCCTCTGACGCCGCGCGGAGCCGGCACCGGCAACTACGGCCAGTCGGTTCCCCTCGAAGGCGGCGTGCTGCTCGATATGACCGCCATGACGCGGATCGTCTCGCATGGGCCAGGGGTCGTCCGCGTCGAGGCCGGCGCGAAACTCGTCGATATCGACATGGCCCTGCGCGCCGGCGGCTGGGAACTGCGCATGCACCCCTCGACGAAGCGCTCCGCCGTCATCGGCGGCTTCGTTGCGGGCGGCTCCGGCGGCGTCGGATCGGTGACCTATGGCGGTCTGCGCGACCCCGGCAACATCCTTCAGGCGCGCATCGTCACGCTCGAGACCGAGCCGCGCATGCTGACGCTCGACGCCGACGCGGCGCAAAAGGTCAACCGCGCCTACGGCACGACCGGGATCATTACGCAGCTCGACATGCCGTTGGCGCCGGCGTGGCCGTGGATCGACATCATCGTCGCCTTCGACGAGTTCGTCGAGGCGGCGCAGGTCGGCTACGAGGTCGCGATGGCCGACGGCGTCGTGAAGAAGCTCGTCGCCCCGATCGCCGCGCCGCTGCCGACCTACTTCACCGCCTTACGCGACCTTTACCCGGCCGACGCGAGCCTGCTTCTGTGCATGATCGCCGAACCGTTCCTCGGCTGCTTCAAGGATGCGCTCGGGGGCCGCGGCCGCATCGTGCTCGAACAGCCGTTCGACGAATCGCCGAGCAAGACGCCGATCTACGAATATTCGTGGAATCATACGACGCTGCAGACGCTGAAAACGGACCGCAGCGTTACCTATCTGCAATGTCTGTTCCCGCACGACCGCGTGGTCGAGTCGATCCGCGAGATGCACGAAGCGTTTCCCGACGAACAGATGATGCACTGCGAGTTCATCCGCTTCGGCGGCCGCATGACGGCGAGCGCGTTGCCGGTGCTGCGCTACAAGAGCGCGGCGCGGCTCAACGAGATCATCGCGGCCTACGAGAGGCGCGGCGTCTTCATCGCCAATCCGCACGTCTATACGCTCGAAGATGGCAGCCGGCACAAACGCGCCGACGCCGACCAACTCGGCTTCAAGCATGACGTCGACCCGCAAGGCCTGCTGAACCCCGGCAAGATGCGCAGCTTCGTTCCCCGCGCGCACGCTTGATGCGCGCGCTCTACGTTTATTGTCATCCGCTGGCCGACAGCTATCACGCCGCGTTGCGCGACGCCGCGCTCGCCGGCTTGGCGCAAGCCGGCCATAGGGTCGATCTTTTCGACCTTTACGCGGAAGGCTTCGATCCGGTTCTGCGCGCCGACCAGCGGCGCGCGTACCATGACACGTTGCGCAACCGGGCCGGCCTCGAGAGCGAGATCGCGCGGTTGCGGGCGGCGGAGGGCATGGTCCTGCAATTTCCCGTCTGGAGCTTCGGTCTTCCCGCGATGATCAAAGGCTTTTTCGATCGGCTCTTCATGCCGGGCGTCGGCTTCGATCTTTCGGACCCCGCGCGCGCCAGGCCGCTCCTGCGCAACATCAAGCGGCTCTCCGCCATCACGACCTATGGCCGGCCGCGACTTATGGCGTGGGGCGTCGGCGATCCGCCGCGCAAAACCGTGACGCGATACGTGCGATGGTTCATCGCGCCGGACGCGCGCGTGCGCTACCATGCGCTCTATAACATGAACGTCGCGAATGACGCGCGGCGCCAGGCGTTTCTCGAGCGTGTGGGCCGCGCGATGGGGCGCTTCTGACAAAGGACGGGACGATGCGGAAATTACACTGGGGCGAGTACACGAGCGCCGAGTTCCGCGCGCTCGATCCAGGCTCGACGATCGCCGTGCTGCCGGTCGCCGCGCACGAGCAGCACGGGCCGCATTTGCCCGTGTCGACCGACGCGACGCTTGGCGAAGGGATGCTGGCGGAGCTTTACAAAAAGCTTCCCGACGACCTCAACATCATCGTGCTGCCGATGGCGGCGGTCGGCAAATCCAACGAGCATATCCGCTCGCCCGGCACGCTGACGTTTTCCGCCGATCTAGTGATCCGCATGTGGGCGGAGCTTGGCGAGAGCGTGCATCGCGCCGGCTTGCGCAAGCTCGTCATGATCAATTCGCACGGCGGCAACTCGGAAGCTCTCGCCATCGTCGCGCGCGAGTTGCGCGTGCGGTTCGACATGCTCGCCGTTCACACGCAATGGCGGCGATTCGGCCTGCCGGACGGGCTATATACGCCGACGGAAGCGGCGCACGGCATCCACGCCGGCGACATCGAGACCTCGCTGATGCTCTACTTCCGGCCCGATCTCGTGCGTCGCGAGGAGATGCGGGACTTCCCATCGAACGCCGTCCGCATGGCCGAGACGTTCAAGCGCCTGTCTCCGACCGGGCCGTTCGCCTTCGGCTGGATGTCGGGCGATCTCAATCCGCTCGGCGCGGTCGGCGACGCCTCGCTCGCGACGGCGGAGAAGGGCCGGCTCACGGCCGAACATCAGGTCGACGGCTTCATCGAACTGCTGCGCGACGTCCGCGACTTCCGCCTTGCCGAACTCACTTGACGGGCGAGCCGACGATGTCGTCGAGTTCGCGATAATCGGGGGGCGCCGTGTCGATCGGCCGCCCTCCCACCAGCACCACCCGATCCGCTTGCGGACGCGCGTCGAGCTCGTTGAGGCTGCGCGCCCGCAACACGATGAAATCGGCCGGGCCGCCTTCCGTGATCGCGCCTTGCTCCTTCAGCCGCATGACCTTCGCCGGCGTCCGCGCGATGACGCGCAGCCAGTTCGGCCCGGCATGATCGAGTTGAAGGATGCGCCTCGACTGCCGCCAGACTTCGATCATGTCGAGGTCTCCCGTGGCGTGGAACGGATCGCGCGTGTTGTCGCTTGCGACCATGACCTCGACGCCGGCCGCCGCGAGTTCATGCAGCGGCGCGACGCCGCGCCAGCGGGGCGTGCGGCCGGCTTTGCGGTCCATAAGATACATGTTGCACAAGGGCAGCGAGACGACGGCGAGGCCCGCTTCGGCGACATGTGCGATCGTCGTGCGCTGTTCGCCCTCCTCGGCGAGCGCGAGCGCGCAACAATGGCCGACGAGCGTCTGGCCTTTGAAGCGTTTGCGCAACGTCGTCGCGGCGATCTCGCGGAGGCTCCTCGCATCGGAAGAGTCGCTTTCGTCGACATGGAAATCGAGGTCGAGCCCATGCGCCGCGGCGGCGTCGAAGGCGCGGTCGAGCGCCGCTTGGGAGCGCGCGTCCGGCGGACCGCCGAGGAAGGTCATGCCGCCAAGCACGCCGCCATGTTCGGCCACGGTCTCGACGAGCGCGCGGAACTGCGGCTCGTCGTCGAGCGCGAGGTCGATCGGGAACAGCGCCACCGCCTGCAAGGTCACACGGCCTTTCCAGCGCTCCCGCATCTCAGAGAAGACCGGCCAACTGATCGCCGCCTGTTTGCCGAGCGAGTCGATATGCGTACGCACGGCGACGGTTCCATGCGCGAAGGCGCAGCGAACCGAGAAGTCCATCCGGGCGGCGACGTCCGCGGCGCTCCAATGCGCCGTGCGGTCCGCCGCGACGCTCGTGCGCGCGCCGAGATGCGTGCCGTCGGGGTTTGGCCGCCGCGGCCAGATATGTCCTTTGTCGAGATGCGTGTGGATGTCGACGAGCCGCGGCAGGACGATCCCGTAATCGACATCGACGCGCGGCTCCGGCGCGTTCAGCGCGCCCGGCGCTGCGATTCCCGCGATGCGGCCCGCACGCACGAGGATGTCGCAGGTCGCCAACCCTTCGGCGTCGACGCCGTCGCTAACCCACGTTGTCAGGCAAGCCGGAACGCGGCCGTTGCCGAGAACGAAATCAGTGGACGGCGGCAAGCGCAAGGCGTTAGGGGGCATGAGCGATCCGGCAGCGATCGTTGCGGTTCGTGAGACCCGATGAGCATACAGCGCGAAAGGGCGCCGTCGATGAATAAAACGCTGAATCCCGCGTCTCTCCCCAAGCCTCTTGCATCGTACAGCCACGGCGTCGTGGCGCCGCCCGGCGCGCGCTTCGTGTTCACCTCGGGGCAATTGGGCATCGGGCCGGACGGCCTGATCCCCGACGACTTCGAAGCCCAGGCGGCGAACTGCTTCGAGGCGATCAAGGCGATCCTCGCAGAGGCCGGCATGGGGATGGAGCACGTCGTCCGGTTCAACGCCTTCGTCACCGATCGCTCGTATTTTCAACCGTTCGGGGCCGTGCGGGCGCGCTACGTCAGCGGGTCGGCCTACGCCTCGACGCTCATTATCGTGTCCGGCTTCTCCTTGCCTCAATTCAAGCTCGAGTTGGAGGCGACGGCGGCCAAGGTCGACTGATCGCGAAACGCCCGCTGCGTAAACGGCCAGAGGTTCACCGCAGCCGCGGACCTCGCTAACATTGCACGAAGGCGACCATGTCGATCCAGATCGCCCTGCATCACGTCACGCATTACAAATACGATCGGCCTGTCGCGCTGGGGCCGCAGGTCATCCGTCTGCGGCCGGCGCCACACTGCCGCACGCCGATCGAAAGCTACGCGTTGAAGGTTGCGCCGTCGCAGCACTTCGTCAACTGGCAGCAAGACCCGCACGGCAATTGGCTGGCGCGGCTCGTGTTTCCCGAAAAGGCCAGCGAGTTCCGCATCGAAGTCGGCCTCGTCGCCGAACTGACCGTGTTCAACCCGTTCGACTTCTTCGTCGAACCGTCGGCCGAAGACGTCCCCTTCGCCTACGACGCCGATCTCGCCGCAGAGTTGAAACCCTACCTCGAGATCGAGCCCGGCGGCCCGAAGCTCGACGCCTATGTCGCGCAGTTCGCGTCGATGCGTGGCAAGACCGTGCCCTTTCTCGTCGACCTCAATGCGCGGCTGCAAAACGACATCGGCTATGTCATCCGCATGGAGGCGGGCGTGCAGGCGCCGGACGAGACGCTGGCGCTCGGCTCCGGGTCGTGCCGCGATTCCGCGTGGCTCTTCGTGCAGATCGCGCGCCGCCTCGGCCTCGCGGCGCGCTTCGTGTCGGGCTATCTCGTGCAGATCAAAGCCGACGTCGACCCGATCGAAGGGCCGAAAGGGACCGACCGCGACTTCACGGATCTGCACGCTTGGGCGGAGGTCTACATTCCCGGCGCGGGCTGGATCGGCTTTGACGCCACCTCCGGCCTGCTCTGCGGCGAAGGCCATCTGCCGCTCTGCTGCGCGCCGCATTACCGCTCCTGCGCGCCGATTTCGGGCGTCGTCGAACCGGCCAACGTCGAGTTCGGCTTCGAAATGCGCGTCGAGCGGATCCGCGAGGCGCCGCGCGTCACGGCGCCCTATTCGGACGACGCCTGGCGACGCCTCGATGCGCTCGGCCGCGAGGTCGACGCGACGCTGGCGGAGCAGGACGTGCGCCTGACGATGGGCGGCGAACCGACCTTCGTCTCGGTCGACGACTTCGAGGCGCCGGAATGGAACGCGGATGCGGTCGGCCCCACAAAGCGCGTCTATGCGGACGACCTCGTGCGGCGTCTCGCCGGCGCCTTCGCACCGAATGGGTTCCTGCATTACGGACAGGGCAAGTGGTATCCGGGCGAGAGCCTGCCGCGCTGGGCCTTCTCGCTCTACTGGCGTCGCGACGGCAAGCCGATCTGGGCTGACCTTTCGCTGCTCGCGCCCTCGGCGTCGAGCGCGACACCGGCGGCGGCCGAACGTTTCATCAACGGTCTCGCAGACCGGCTCGGCGTCGACTCGGCCTATGTCACGCCCGCCTACGAAGATCCGGTGCAGTGGATCGGCAAGGAGGCCGACCTGCCGATCAACGTCGATCCGCTCGACTCCAAGCTCGCCGACGCGGAGGCGCGCGCCCGCATGGCGCGCGCTTTCGGGCGCGGTCTTTCGACGCCGGTCGGATTCGTGCTGCCGATCCAGCGCTGGAACGCGCAGGCAGACCAACGCTGGAAATCCGAACGCTGGCCGATGCGCCGCGGCGCGATGTTTCTGACGCCGGGCGACTCGCCGCTCGGGCTGCGTCTGCCTTTGAATTCGCTGCCCTGGGTCCCCGCCGCCTCGTACCCCTACGTTCACCAGCAAGACCCCTTCGAAACGCGGGGCGATCTGCCGGACGCGGAGCCGACGCGCGCGCAGCGCGTCCACACCGCGCATCAAAGCGTTGCAGGCCAGAGCCCGGTTGAGCAGGCGTTGAGCGACGACGCGGTGCGGACTGCGCTGACGATCGAGCCGCGCGACGGCGCGCTCTGCGTTTTCATGCCGCCGGTGCAGCGCCTCGAAGACTATCTCGATCTGCTCGCTTCGATCGAGGAGACGGCCCGCGAGCAAAACGCGCCGGTGCACATCGAAGGCTATCCGCCGCCGCTCGATCCGCGACTTAGCGTCGTGAAGGTGACGCCCGATCCCGGCGTCATCGAAGTCAACATCCATCCCGCCGCCTCCTGGGACGACGCCGTCGCCACGACGACGACGCTCTACGAACAAGCGCGCGCCGGCCGCCTCACCACGACGAAGTTCATGATCGACGGTCGGCAAATCGGCTCGGGCGGCGGCAATCACGTCGTGCTCGGCGGCGCGACGCCGGCCGACTCGCCGTTCGTCCGCCGGCCCGATCTGCTGAAGAGCCTCGTGCTCTACTGGCAGCGCCATCCCTCGTTGTCATACCTCTTCTCCGGCATGTTCATCGGGCCGACGAGCCAGTCGCCGCGCATCGACGAGGCGCGTCATGACTCGCTCTACGAGCTTGAGATCGCGCTCGCCGGCGTCCCCAATCCGGGCACGGGCTCGATCCCGCCGTGGCTCGTCGATCGGCTGTTCCGCAACCTGCTCGTCGACGTATCGGGCAACACGCATCGCGCGGAAATCTGCATCGACAAGCTCTACTCGCCCGACGGCCCGACGGGGCGGCTCGGCCTCGTCGAGTTCCGCGCGTTCGAGATGCCGCCCGACGCGCGCATGTCGCTCGCGCAGCAATTGCTGCTGCGCGCGCTGATCGCGTGGTTCTGGCGCGAGCCGCAGCAGGGCGGCTTCGTGCGGTGGGGCGCGACGCTCCACGACAAGTTCATGCTGCCGCACTTCGTCTGGGACGATTTCCTCGGTGTCCTCTCCGACTTGCAGCGCGCCGGGCACGCCTTCGAACCCGAGTGGTTCGAGGCGCAGCGCGAGTTCCGGTTTCCGCTCGCCGGCGCGATCGAGCATGGCGGCGTCGCGCTCGAGATTCGCCATGCGCTGGAGCCATGGCATGTGCTCGGCGAACAAAACGCGGCCGGGGGCACGGTGCGCTACGTCGACTCGTCGGTCGAACGCTTGCAGGTCAAGGCGACAGGCTTCGTCGCCGGACGGCACGTGATCGCGTGCAACGGGCGGCGCGCGCCGATGACCAACGCAGGGGTCGCCGGCGGGGCAATCGCGGGCGTGCGTTTCAAGGCGTGGCGCCCATCCGCCGGCATGCATCCGACGATCAAGCCTCACGCGCCGCTCACCTTCGACATCGTCGACACATGGAGCGGCCGCTCGCTTGGCGGCTGCGTCTATCACGCCTCCCATCCGGGGGGCCGCAACCACGACACGTATCCCGTGAACGCCTTCGAGGCCGAGGCGCGTCGGCTGGCGCGCTTTCAGGCGCACGGCCATACGCCCGGCCGCATCGATCCGCCACGCGAAGAGCCGGCGGGCGAGTTCCCGCTGACGCTCGACTTGCGCAGGCCGCCGACGTTCTGACGCGCGCTACAGCGCCTCTAGAAACGCGCGCGCGGCCTCGCCATGCTCGCGGCGCAGCCTCGCGACGTCGACGCCGACCGGCGCGCCGTCGATCACCCGCCAGTCGCCCTTGATCATCACGCGATCGGCGGCGTGCGCGCCGCAGAGTATCAGCGCCGCGAGCGGATCGCCCGCGCCCGAAAACCGCAGCTCGTCGAGCCTGTAGAACGCCAGGTCCGCCTGCTTGCCGATCGCGATGGCGCCGAGGTCGTTGCGGCCGAGGCACGCCGCGGAGCCCTGTGTCGCCCAATGCAGGGCATCGAGATGCGTGACGGCCCCGGCGCCGTAACGCAGGCGGCTCGCCATCATCGCATGGCGTGCGCTCTCCATGAGATTGGAATTGTCGTTCGACGCCGAGCCGTCGACGCCAAGGCCCAATCGCGCGCCGGCGGCCTCCAACTCCCGCGTGCGGCACTGTCCCGACGCCAAAACCATGTTCGACGTCGGGCAATGGCAGACGCCGACGCGCGCCGCGCCCAACCGCCTGATTTCGTCGTCGTTGAAGTGAACCCCGTGCGCCACCCAGGCGCGCTCGTTCATCCAGCCGACCTCTTCGAGGTAGTCGACAGGCCGGCAGGCGAACCGCTCGCGGCAGTAATCGACCTCGTCGGCTGTCTCGGCGAGATGCGTGTGCATGCAGCATTGATGTCGCGCGGCGAGCGCCGCCGTCTCGACCATGAGGCGTTTCGACACGTTGAACGGCGCGCAGGGACCAAGCGCGACGCGCGTCATCGCTCCGTCCGCCCGATCGTGGTAGCGGCCGATGACGCGCTCGCAATCGGCGAGGATCGTGTCGACGTCCTGCACGCCGCCGGGCGGCGCGTTGCCGCCGTCGTCTTCCGTCAGATTGAGCGAGCCGCGCGTCAAGGTCATGCGCATGCCGAGCGCGGACGCCTCCTCCGCCTGGATGTCCATGGCTGCTTCGAGACCCGGGGGATAGAGATAGTGATGGTCGGAAACGCAGGTGCAGCCCGACATCAAGAGTTCGGTCAGGGCGAGCCGCGTGGCGAGACGGAAGTTTTCGGGCGTGAGATGGCGCGACCAGATGGGAAACAGGGCCTGCAGCCACGCGAACAGCTCCTTGTTGATGGCTTGAGGATGCGCCCGCGTCAGCGTCTGGAACATGTGATGGTGCGCGTTGATAAGACCGGGGATGACGACGTGCGCGGAGGCGTCGAAGACGGAGTCGCAACGCAGCGCCGGCGAGCCGCCTGCGATCAGCTCGACGATGGCGCCGTCCTCGACGACGAGACCGCCGCCCGCCCCATTGCCCAAGATGGCGAGCGGCGTCTTGATCCAGCAACGCATGCTGCGCTTTCCTTCATCGCCACACCGTCCGTTGGCGCGAGGCTTGCTGAGCGCCCGAACCCTGAGTGCCCGAACCCTCGCCACCCGCGCCATTGGCCGCTATCTTCGCCGAGCGGCCGCGCACCACGCAAGGACGATGCAGCATGAATGACGAAAAGCCCGATGTCGCAGCGATCGTCGACGCCATGGCGCGCCTCCTCGGCTTCAATCTGCCGCCCAACAGCCGCGCCGCGGTGATCGTGAATCTCGATATCGCCTTCCGCATGGCGCCAGCGATCATGGATTTTCCGTTGGACGACGAGGCGGAGCCGGCGCCGGTGTTCACGCCATGACGCAGGCGCCGACATCCATGACGGCGGCCGAAGTCGCCGCGGCCGTGTCGTCGGGCGCGATGAGCGCCACGCAATCGCTCGATGCGTCGCTCCAGCGCATCGCCGCGCTCAATCCCACGCTGAACGCGTTCACCGACATCGTCGCGGAGCGAGCGCGACGGCGCGCGGCCGTCATCGACGCGCAAGGCGGACAGGCGGGCCCGCTTTCCGGCGTCGTCGTCGCCGCCAAGAACCTCTTCGACGTCGCGGGCCTGCCGACGCGCGCGGGCTCGAAGATCAACCGCGACCGGGCGCCGGCGGCCGCCGATGCGACCTTGATCCAGAAGCTCGAAGCAAGCGGCGCGATCCTCGCTGGCGCGCTCAACATGGGCGAATACGCCTACGACTTCACCGGCGAGAATGCGCATGACGGCGCCTCCCGCAACCCGCACGATCCCGAGCACATGTCGGGGGGCTCGTCGGGCGGGTCGGCGTCGGCGGTCGCCTCGGGCATGGCCGCCATCGCGCTCGGCTCCGACACCAATGGCTCGATCCGCGTGCCATCCTCGTTCTGCGGCCTTTTCGGCCTGAAGCCGACCTATGGCCGGCTGTCGCGCGCCGGGACCTTCCCCTTCGTGTCGAGCTTGGACCATCTCGGCCCGCTGGCGCGATCCTCGCTCGATCTCGCCCTCGCCTACGACGCGATGCAGGGCGCAGACCCGCGCGATCCCGCCCAGGCGAAGCGACCCGTCGAACCCGTCTGCACGACGATCGAGGACGGCGTCGGCGGCCTGCGGATCGCCCGCGCGGGCGGTTATTTCGCGCGCGGCGCGCACGCCGACGCTTTCGAGGCGGTCGATCAGGCGGCGCAGGCGCTCGGCGTCGCGCGCACGCTCGACATTCCGGAGGCGCAGCGCGCCCGCGCGGCGGCGTTTCTCATCACCATGGCGGAAGGCGCGACGCTGCATGCCGAGCGGTTGCGCGCGCGCGCGCACGACTATGATCCCGAAGTGCGCGACCGTCTCATCGCCGGTCTGATGACGCCCGGCGCCTGGGTCGTCAAGGCGCAAAAGTTCCGCCGCTGGTATCGCGACGCCGTGCTGAAATTGTTCGAGGAGGTCGACGCGATCCTCGCGCCGGCGACGCCCTGCCGCGCGCCGCGCATCGGCCAGAAGACGATGACGCTCGACGGCGTCGAGATGCCGGTGCGCGCCAACCTCGGGGCCTTCACGCAACCGATTTCCTTCATTGGTTTGCCGGTCGTCAGCATCCCGACCTGGAAAAAAGGCGAGCGCCTGCCGATCGGCGTGCAGATCATCGGTGCCCCCTGGCGCGAGGACATTCCGCTGCGCATCGCCCGCGCCTTGGAAAGACAGGGCGTCGCGCGCGCGCCTGTCGCGGCTCTGTAGGGGGACCCCGTGACCATGCAGATCAACGCGCCCGATGTGGTGGCGGAAATCGAGGGCGAATTTCGCCGTTACGAGATCGCCTTGATGACCAACGATGTCGAGGCGCTCGACCGCTTCTTCTTCGACAGCCCGCTCGCCATTCGTTATGGCGGCGCCGAGAACCTGTACGGCTATGGGGAGATTCAGGCGTTCCGCGCATCGCGCTCGGCGGTTGGTCTTGAGCGCCGCCTGGAGCGGACGGTGATCACGACCTACGGCCGCGACACGGCGATCGCCGCGACGCTCTATCGTCGCGCCAACGCGCCGGGCAAGGTCGGCCGCCAGATGCAGACATGGGTGCGCATGCCGCACGGGTGGCGGATCGTCGCCGCGCATGTCAGTCTCATCGACGAACCCGAACTCTGATCTGGCGTCGGGACCGGCATGCGCGATCTGAGTCTGGACCTGTGTTCCCTGCGCGAGGCCTATGCGGCGGGGCTAAGCCCTGTCGAGGTTGTCGAGCTTGTCTACGCACGGCTCGCCGCCGCCGGCGATCCCGGCATTTTCCTCTCGACCGCGCCGATCGAATCGGCGCGCGCGGCGGCGCGCGCGCTCGGCGCCTTCGACGCGCGCAGGCCGCTGTGGGGCGTTCCCTTCGCGGTGAAGGACAACATCGACGCGGCGGGCCTGCCGACGACCGCCGCCTGCCCGGCCTTCGCTTATCGGCCGGACGAGCACGCCTTCGTCGTCGCGCGATTGCTTGACGCCGGCGCGATCCTCATCGGCAAGACCAATCTCGACCAATTCGCCACCGGCCTCGTCGGCGTGCGCACGCCCTACCCGGTTCCGCGCAACGCCTTCGATCCCGCGATCGTCCCTGGAGGATCGAGTTCCGGCTCGGCGGTAGCCGTGGCCCGCGACATCGTCTCGTTCGCGCTCGGCACCGACACCGCCGGCTCCGGCCGCATCCCGGCCGCGCTCAACAACCTCGTGGGATTGAAGCCTTCGGTCGGCGCCCTGTCGACGCGCGGCGTCGTCCCCGCCTGCAAGACGCTCGATTGCGTCTCGATCTTGGCGCTCACCGTGGACGACGCCTGGCGCGTTTACGCGGTCATGGCCGCGCCCGACGCCGACGATCCGCTTCAGCGTCCGCTTTCGCTCAGCGATCCCGGCCCCGCGCCGCCGACGCTGCGGGTCGGCGTTCCCCGCCAAGGGGACTGCGAGTTTTTCGGCGATGCGGCGGCGGAGCAGGCCTGGCAGGCGGCGAAAACCGTGCTGGCCCAGGCCGGCGCGACGTTCGTCGACATCGACATGAGGCCTTATCTGGAGATCGCCGGCCTGCTTTATGACGGGCCATGGATCGCCGAACGCCAAGCGGCGCTGAAGGACTTCATCGCCGCGCATCCCGACGACATGCTGCCGGTCACCCGCGGCATTGTCGAAAGCGCCAAGCGCTTTACCGCTGCCGACGCTTTCCTTGGCCTCTATCGTCTTAAGGACGTCGCCCATCTTGCGAGCCGCATGTGGCGCACGATCGACATGCTCTGCGCGCCGAGCCTGCCGCGCATCCCCACCCTCGACGATCTCGTCGAGGACCCGATCGGCCCCAATACGCGGCTTGGACGCTGGACGAATTTCGTCAACCTGCTCGACATGTGCGCGCTCGCGATTCCCGGCCCGTTCCGGTCGGACGGGCGTCCCGCGGGCGTGACCCTGATCGGCCCGCGCGGCGCGGATGCGGCGCTCGCGTCCTTCGGCCGTGTGGCGCACGCGCTTGCGGCGACCCCGATGGGCGCCGGCGCGCGGCCTCTGCGCGCCGCAAAGCAGCCAATTCCGGCGAACGACGCTTTGATCGAACTCGCCGTCGTCGGCGCGCACCTGTCGGGCATGCCTCTCAACCACGAACTCGCCAACCTCGGCGGCGTGTTCCTGCGCGCCGGCGCGACCGAACCGAGCTACCGCCTGCATGCGCTCGCCGGCGGCCCGCCGATGCGTCCCGGCCTCATACGCTGCGCGTCCGGCGAGGGGCGCGCCATCGCGGTCGAAGTCTGGGGCCTGCCGCCGGAGGGCTTTGCGCGCTTTGTGTCGGCGATCCCGAGCCCGCTCGGCGTTGGCGCGCTTCTGCTCGCCGACGGTACGCGGCCGAAAGGCTTTCTCGTCGAGCCGGAAGGGCTCGTCGGCGCGACCGACATCTCAAGCCACGGCGGCTGGCGCGCTTACCTGGCCTCGTGCGCGTAAGCCGCGTGTCACGGCTCGATGATCTGCGCTGGATCGACGGCGCTCAGCGTCTCCAGCGGCGGCAAGGCGTCGGCGCTCCATCCGCCGCCGAGCGCCTGGATCAGCGCCACGGTCGCCGTGAAGCGGCTCTGCCTTAGAACGAGCGATGTCTGCTCGTCGCCGAGCAGGATCGCCTGCGCCGTGACGACCGTGGTGAACGCGATGGTGCCGGCGCGATATTCATTGAGGTTGATCTGCACGGCCTGGCGCGCCGCCGCGACCGCTTCGCTCTGGACCTTCGATTGCGACCCGAGGACCCGTAATGTCGAGAGCTGATCTTCAACCTGCTGAAACGCCGTGAGCACCGTCTGCCGGTAGCTCGCGACGCTGGCGTCATAGGTGGCGCGCGCCGCCTGAACCTGCGCCGTGTGCAGGCCGCCGTCGGCGAGCGTCTGCGTCGCGCTTGCCGCGATCGACCAGATTTCGCTCGCCGCCGAGATCGGCAGCGGATTGCGGCCAACGAACCCGAACAGGCCGGACAGGCTGATGTCGGGGTAAAGCGCGGCGATGGCGGAGCCGATCAGCGCGTTCTGCTGCTGCATCCTGCGTTCGGCGCCCGCGATATCGGGCCGCCGCTCCAGAAGCGCCGAAGGGACCGCAACGGGAACGCTGGGCGGACTGGCCGGCAGGCCGCCGGCCGGGATCGTCAGGTCCGAAGGCGGCCGCCCGATCAGGATGGCGATGGCGTGTTCGTACTGCGCGCGGATGACCCCCGTGTTGATCATCTCCGCCTCGGTGGTCTTCAACTGCGTCAGAGCCGTGATGACATCGGAACGCGCCGAGGTTCCGACATTGTATTGGTTCTGCGTGATCGTCAGCGTGCGCTGGTAATCCGCCACTGTGCGCGCCAGCAACGCATGCAACGCGTCTGTCGCGCGCAGATTGTAGTAGGCGCTTGCGAGCTGCGCCTGGGCGCTCAGCGTCGCGTTGGCGAGATCGGCGGCGCTCGCCTGCGCCGAGGCGGCGTCGCTCTCGACCGTGCGGCGGATGCGGCCCCACACGTCAAGATCCCAACTGCCGGTCGCCTCGAGCGTGAAGGTGTTGGCGACGCCGCCGCCCCCGCCTCCGCCGGTTGCGCCGCTGCTGAACCCGCCGCCGGACGTCCCGCGCGAGGCGCTGTAGGACGCCTGGATGATGGGAAACAGTCCGGAACTCGCCTCGCGGATGATCGCGAGCGCCTGCCGGTAGTTGGCTTCCGACTGTTTCAGCGTTTGGTTTGAGACGACCACCTGCCGCTCGAGGCTCGACAGGAGAGGATCGCGGAACACGCTCCACCAGTCGCCTTTGATGGCGTCGTCACGGGGTGTGGCCCGCTTCCAACCCCTGTATTCCTTGTAGACGACTGGCGTCGGCGCGTCGGGCCTCACGTAATCCGGGCCGACGGCGCAGGCCGCGAGAGCGAAGGACAGACAGAGACTGGCCGCGCCGCGCGCAACGATGACGGTTCTGAACGAGCGCGACACGGCCGCACGGATACGCAAACGACGCCAGACAAACATCATGAACCGAGGTCTGAAAGGCCGCGTCGAGGCGCCCTGTGATAAACGTTTTGCCAGAAGCCGCGCAGGCTGCGCCCCAGGCCGTCGAGTTTAAGGAAGACGACGGGCGTTGTATACAGCGTGAGCGCTTGGCTCACGATCAACCCTCCGACGATCGCGATGCCGAGCGGGTGGCGCAACTCCGAGCCCTCGCCCGTTCCGAAAGCCAGCGGCGCGGCGCCGAGCATGGCGGCGAAGGTCGTCATCATGATCGGCCGGAAGCGCAACATGCAGGCCTCGAAGATCGCGTCGCGCGGATCGAGACCGGCGCGCTCCCCCTGGAGCGCGAAGTCGACCATCATGATCGCGTTCTTCTTGACGATGCCGATCAGCAGAATGACGCCGATCAGCGCGATGAGACTGAACTCCGTCCCGAAAGCCATCAACGCGAGGGACGCGCCGATGCCGGCCGACGGCAACGTCGAGAGAATGGTGATTGGGTGAATCAGGCTTTCATAGAGAACGCCGAGCACGAGATAGACGGCGATGAGGGCCGCCGCGATGAGGATCGGCTCGCTCGAAAGCGACGCCTGGAACGTGGACGCCGTGCCGGCAAAGCTGCCGTGGATGCTGTTTGGCATGTGGATGTCGAACATCGCGGTCTGAATGGCGGCTGTCGCGTCGCTGAGGGAGCGGCCCGGCGGAAGATTGAACGAGATCGTCGTGGCGACGAACGGCCCTTGATGATTGACCGACAGAGCGGTGTTGCCGAGTTCGAAATGGCTGAACGCCGCGAGCGGCACCATCGTCTCCTTGCTTGTGCTGACCGACGAGCCGCTCGACGCGCTGCCCTTGCCGACGGAGGCGATCGAGTTGATCGCCTGGTTGCGCGCCGAATCGGAGGCGACCGCCGCCGCAGCTGTGTTGGCCGACTGGTTGGCGGCCGTGCGCGGCGAGGATGCGGAAAACGAGCCTGCCGCGAGCCCGGCGCTCTGCGTACCGCTGGCGTTCGCGCCCGACGTGCTCACCCAGATGTTGCGAAGCGTCTCGGGGCTTTCCCAGTAGCGCGGCGCCACTTCCATCACGACATGATACTGGTTCAACGCATTGTAGATCGTCGAAACCTGCCGCTGGCCGAAGGCGTCGTAGAGGGTGTTGTCGATGGCGTTCGGCGAGACGCCGAGACGCGCCGCCGTCGCGCGGTCGATAGTGAGATTGGTCTGAAGGCCCTTCTGCTGCTGATCGGAATTGACATCGGCCAGTTGCGGCAGGCTCTGCAAAGCGGTGACGAGACGAGGCGCCCATTCGTACAAGTCCGCGCTCGTGTCGGCTTGCAGCGTATACTGATACTGCGCGTTGCTTTGGCGGCCGCCGACGCGAATGTCCTGCACCGCTTGCAGGAACAATCGGCCGCCCGGCACCTGCGCCAACTTGCCCCGCAGCCGATTGATGACCTGATCGGCCGAGACGCCGCGCTCGGCCAGCGGCTTCAGCGCGATGAAGACGAAGCCTGAGTTCGTTTGCCGGCCGCCGGTGAAGCCCGCGACGCTGTCGACGGCGGGATCGGCCTGAACGATCGCCTGCAACTGCTGCACCTTGCCCCGCATGAGCTGGAACGAAATGCTCTGATCGGCCTGGATGCCGCCGACGAGCCGGCCGGTGTCCTGCTGCGGGAAAAAGCCCTTGGGGATGATGATGAACAAATAGACGTTGAGTCCGATCGTCGCGACGAGAACCAAGAGAACGAGATTGGGATGGCGCAGCGCCGAACGCAGCGAACGGCGGTAGAACGCCGTCATCCGCAAAAGGATGGCGCCCAGCACGCCCTCGGACCGCGTCTGCGAGGCGTCGCGCGACCGCAGCAGGATGGCGCAGAGCATCGGCGTCGTCGTCAGCGAGACGACCAGCGACACGACGACCGCAATCGACAACGTGATCGCGAACTCGCGGAACAGCCGCCCGACGATGCCGCCCATCAGCAGGATCGGCAGGAAGACCGCGATGAGCGACACGCTGATCGAGACCACCGTAAAGCCGACTTCACGCGCGCCGAGGAGCGCCGCTTCCAACGGTTTGAGGCCCTCCTCGAGATGGCGTGTGATGTTTTCGAGGACGACGATCGCGTCATCCACGACAAAGCCGGTCGCGATCGTCAACGCCATCAGCGAGAGATTGTCGATGCTGTAACCCAGCAGATACATGCCGCCGAAGGTGCCGATGATCGAGACCGGCACGGCGACGCTCGGGATGAAGGTGGCGCGGCCGCTGCGCAGGAAGGCGAACACGACGAGAATGACGAGCGCCACGGAGATCGCAAGCGTGCGCTTGGTGTCGGACAGCGAAGCGCGGATCGTCGTGCTGCGATCGGAGGCGAGGCCGATGTCGATGTTGCTCGGCATGGCGGCCATGAGTTGCGGGATGACATTCTTCACGCCGTCCACGGCGTCGATGATGTTCGCGCCGGGCTGCCGATAGAGAATGACGAGCACCGCCGGCTTGCCGTTCGAAAGGCCTGCGTTGCGCAAGTCCTCGACCGAATCTTCGACGTCTGCCACGTCCTGCAATTGCACAGCCGCATTATTGCGGTAGGCGACGACCAGGGAGCGGTACTGGTCGGCGCGGCTCGCCTGGTCGTTGGTGTAGATTTGATAGTGCGTGGGGCCATCCTCGACGGCGCCCTTCGGGCTGTTGGCGTTGGCCGACGTCAGCGCCGCGCGAATGTCTTCGAGCCCTATGCCGTAACGAAACAGAACGGTCGGGTTGAGTTCGACGCGCACGGCGGGCAACGCGCCGCCGCTGACATCGACTTCGCCGATGCCCGGCAGTTGCGACAGGCGCTGCTGCAGAATCGTCGAGGCCGTGTCGTACATCTGACCCGGCGTCAACGTCGGCGACGTGAGCGCCAGGATCAGGATCGGCGCGTCGGCCGGATTGACCTTGTTGTAGGTCGGGTTGCTCCGCAGGTTCGTCGGCAAGTCGGCCCGCGCGGCGTTGATCGCGGCCTGGACGTCGCGCGCGGCGCCGTCGATGTCGCGATTGAGACCGAACTGCAACGTGATCCGCGTCGAGCCGACCGCGCTCTGCGACGTCATCTCGCTCACGTTGGCGATCTGGCCGAGGTGGCGCTCCAGCGGCGAGGCGACGCTGGTCGCAATCGTTTCGGGGCTCGCGCCGGGGAGTTGCGCCCGCACGGAGATCGTCGGGAAATCCACCTGCGGCAGCGGCGAGACCGGCAGCTGCCCGTACGCGAAGACGCCCGCCAGCGCGACCCCGAGGGTGAGCAGGATGGTGGCCACGGGGCGCCGGATGAACGCTGCGGAAACGTTCATGGCGTCGCGGCCGAGAGCGTCTCGCGAGGCGGCCGGCGGCGGAAGCGACCGCCCAGCCTGTCTAGCGTGAGATAGATGACCGGCGTCGTGAACAGCGTCAGCGCCTGGCTCACGAGAAGGCCGCCGACGATGGCGATGCCGAGCGGCTGGCGCAGCTCCGACCCCGCGCCGGCGCCCAGGATCAGCGGCAGCGCCCCGAACAGCGCCGCAAACGTCGTCATCAGAATAGGACGCAGCCTCAGGAGGCAGGCTTGATGGATGGCTTCGCGCGGCGAGAGGCCCTGATCGCGCTCGGCGTCGAGCGCGAAGTCGATCATCATGATCGCGTTCTTCTTGACGATGCCGATCAGAAGGATGACGCCGATGATGCCGACGATATCGAGATCGTGGCCCGTGAGCATCAACGCGATCAGCGCGCCGACGCCCGCCGAGGGAAGCGTCGACAGAATCGTCACGGGATGGATGAAGCTCTCGTAGAGAACGCCGAGCACGATATACATCGTGATGACAGCGGCCAGGATCAAAAGAAGCTCATTGCTGAGCGAGGATTGGAAAGCGCGCGCGGCGCCCTGGAACGTCGTGCCGAAACTGGCCGGCAGGCCCACGTCCTTCTCGGCCTGTTCGATCGCGTCGACCGCGGCGCCGAGCGATGCGCCCGGCGCCAGATTGAACGAGACGGTCGTCGCCGGAAATTGACCGAGATGCTCGATTAGCAACGGCGAGGCACGCGTCGAGATGGTGCTGATCGCCGACAGCGGCACCTGTCCCGAGGTCGAAGACGCTGACGGCAGATACATCGAAGACAGCGCATCGACGCTGTGCATCTGCTTTGGGTCGGCTTGCAGGATCACGCGATACTGGTTGGACTGCGTGAAGATCGTCGAAATGATGCGCTGGCCGAACGCGTCGTAGAGCGCATTGTCGACGATCGCGGGCGTGATGCCGAAGCGCGCCGCCGTTGACCGGTCGATTTCGATATAGGCGGAGAGCCCGCTGCCTTGCAGGTCGCTGGAGACATCGGCAAGGTCAGGAATCCGCCGCAGACGATCGAGCAGCTTTGGCACCCACTCGGCGAATTCGTTCGCATTGGGGTCGCCGAGCACGAATTGATATTGCGCCGCGCTGACGATTGTGTCGATCGTCAGATCCTGCACCGGCTGCATGAAGATGGAAACGCCGGGAACCTCTCGCGTCTTCTCGCTGATTCGGTCGATGATCTGTCGCGCCGACAAGCTGCGTTCGGCTTTCGGCTTCAGGCTGATCAGCATGCGCCCCGAATTCAGCGTGACGTTCGAACCGTCGACCCCGATGAAGGACGACAGGCCGTCGACGTCCGGGTCTTGCAGGATCGCGTCGGCGAGCGCTTGCTGATGCTCCGCCATCGCTTGATAGGAGGTCGATTGGCTTGCCTGGGTCGTCGCCTGGATCAGGCCGGTGTCTTGCACCGGGAAGAAACCCTTGGGGACTTCGACATAGAGAATGGCGGTGACGACCAGCGTCAGGATGGCGACGAGCAGCGTCGTGTATTCATGGTCGAGGACGAAATCGAGCGCGCCGCCGTACCGAGCGAGACCGGCGCGCAGCGCGCGCCCGACGCGGCCCACGGGCCGTTCGCGCTCCGCCGCGCGCGCGCGCATCAGCTTGGCGCACATCATCGGCACCAACGTCAGCGAGACGACAGCCGAGATGACGATCGTGATCGCCAGCGTAATCGCAAACTCGTGGAACAGGCGGCCGACCACATCGCCCATGAAGAGGAGCGGGATCAGCACCGCGAGAAGCGACACGGTGAGCGAAATGATCGTGAAGCCGATCTGCTCGGACCCCCTGAGCGCCGCCTCGAGCGGCGGATCGCCCATCTCGATGTAGCGCGCGATGTTCTCGATCATGACGATCGCGTCGTCGACGACGAACCCCGTGGCGATCGTCAGCGCCATCAGAGACAGGTTGTTGAGGCTGAACCCGACAAGATAGATGACGCCGAGCGTCCCGACGATCGACAGCGGCACCGAGAGGCTCGGGATGATCGTCGCCGGCAGATTTCGCAGAAACAGGAAGATCACCAGCACGACGAGCGCCGCCGACAGCGCCAATTCGAACTGCACGTCGGCCACCGAGGCGCGGATCGTCTCCGTGCGGTCGGTGACGGGCGTCACGGTGATCGCGGCGGGCAGCGAGGCGCGCAATTGCGGCAAAAGACCCTGGATTCGATCGACGACTTGAATCACGTTCGCGCCCGGCTGGCGCTGGATGTTGACGATGATCGCCGGCGTCCGGTTGAACCAGGCGCCAAGCTGCGTGTTCTCGGCGCCCTGCACGACGCTGGCGACGTCGGAAAGATGCACGGGGGCGCCGTTGCGGTATGCGATGATGGCGCGATCGTAGGCCTCGGGCGACTGCAGCTGATCGTTGGCGTTGATCGTCAGCGATTGGGCCGGCCCGTCGAAGCTGCCTTTCGGCGTGTTGACGTTGAGGTTGGCGATCGTCGTGCGCAGATCGTCGAGGTTGAGACCGTAGGCCGAGAGCGCGCGCGGGTTCGCGACCACGCGCACCGCCGGGCGCTGGCCGCCCGAGAGACTGACGAGGCCGACCCCGTCGACTTGCGACAGCTTCTGCGCAAGCCGCGTGTTGACGAGATCCTGCACCTGCGTCAACGGCATCGTGTCGGAGGTGACGGCGAGCGTCAGGATCGGCGCGTCGGCGGGATTGATCTTCGCGTAGATCGGCGGCGCGGGAAGATCGGCCGGCAACAGGTTGCCGGCCGCGTTGATCGCGGCCTGCACTTCCTGCTCGGCGATATCGAGACTGAGCGACAAGCCGAATTGCAGCGTGATGACCGAGGCGCCGGCGGAACTCGACGACGACATCTGCTCGAGTCCGGGCATCTGACCGAATTGCCGTTCGAGCGGCGCCGTCACGGCCGAGGTCATCACCTCCGGGCTCGCGCCGGGATAAAGGGTCTGCACCTGGATGGTCGGGTAGTCGACCTCCGGCAGCGCGGAGATCGGCAGAAGGAAGTAGCAGACGCCGCCCGCGAGCAGCACCGCGACCATCAGCAGCGCGGTGGCGACCGGGCGCAGGATGAAGAGGCGGGAGGGGTTCATGCGCGCGGGACCGTGCTCATCGCCTTAAGGCTGCGTCGAGTCCTGGCCCGGCGCGCCGCGCCGGCGCCCCGAACCGGCGCCGCCGCCTTGGCGACCGGTGGGCGCCGGGCCGTTGGGCGCGGAACCGGCGGCCGGCAGGGGCGCCGCGTTGTTGCGCACCTCGACCTTCGCGCCATCGCGCAGCCGGTCGGCGCCATCGATGACGACATGCTGGCCGACCTCCAGGCCGGTTTCGACCGCGATGAATCCGTCATCCTGCGGGCCGATCGTCACGGGCTGCGCCTTAACCGTCCCGTTGGCGACGACGAACACAAAGGAGCCTGACGCGCCGCGCTGGACCGCTGCGACCGGCGCCGCCACCTGATCCTTCAGTGTATCGACCAGCAACTGAACGTTGACGAATTGCTGCGGAAACAGCGCGTCGTCCTTGTTGTCGAAATCGGCGCGCAACTTGACGGTGCCGGTCGTCGTATCGACCTGGTTGTCGACCGTGCGCAGCGCCCCGGCGGCGATCTGCTCGGTGTTGGCGCGATTGAAGGCGGCGACCGGCAGCGTCGCGCCGGCGCGAAGCCGCTTCATCACAGCCGGCACGTTGTCTTCCGGGATCGAGAAAGTCACCGAGATCGGCTCGAGTTGCGTGATCGTCACGATGCCGTTGGTGTCCGACAATTGCACGTAGTTGCCGACATCGACTTGCCGCAGCCCCACGCGTCCGCTGACCGGCGAGGTGATCGCGCAATAGGTGAGATTGAGCTTCGCGCTGTCGACCTGCGCGTTATCCGACACGATCGAGGCCTGATATTGCCGCACGAGCGAAGCTTGCGTGTCGACCTGCTGGCGGGCGATCGAATCCTGCCGATTGAGCGTCTGATAGCGCGCCAGGTCGGTTTTCGACTGTTCGAGCAGCGCCTGGTCCTTCTGCAGGGTTCCCTGCGCCTGCTCTAGCGCGACCTGATAGGGGCGCGGATCGATCTGGGCGAGAAAATCGCCCTGCTTGACCATTTGCCCTTCCTTGAAGCCGAGCTTTTGCAACTGGCCGGGAATTTGCGCGCGCACCACCACGGTCGCGAGCGGCGTCACCGCGCCAAGCGCGTTCTGGATGATGCGGATGTCGTGCTTGCCGATCTCGGCGTCGCGAATCGCCTGGGGCGGCGAAGCGGGCGGCCGTCGTGGGGCGGAGGCGGGCCTGAAATAGTGCCAGTAAACGCCGCCCGCGGCGATGAGCAGAATCAGCAGGAACAGCGCGCGGCCGACGAAGCCGCCTTTCGCAGCCGGATCGCGATGGATGGCCGTGCGCCGGATGACCGGTTCGTCGGGCGCGCGCGTTTCGCGGCCCACCTGCTCGTCCATCGCCACCTCTGATCGGCCTCCGCGCCGGCGGACCGTTCCGCCTTTCGCGCAGCGCCTCCGCGGCTCGCTGGCGGCCCGCCGGGCGCCCGGCCATACAATCGCCTTCCGGCCTCTATCGCAACCGAACGCAAGCGATGCCTGAGCGTCGAACGCACGGCAACTTAAAACGCCGTAATGTTGTCGCGTCGTCTGGCGAGCCGCAAGCGCGATCGAACGTCTATATGGCCGTTAACGCACGGCCAAAGTGTGGCGGATGCGCACTCGCGCGCGCAACCTCAATCATGGTAATATAGAAACTTAGCGCGTAGACCTCGGCGAATGGAGCGGTATTGCGGTTTTTCGGGGTTCGTCGCGTAGCAGGCGTTTCGGTGTTCGCAGGCGTCCTGGTAGCGTTCGCGCCCTGTGGCGCGGCGCGCGCCGATTGCTTCCTCGGCTTCATCGGCTGCGATGACACGCCGAAGCCCGCGCCCAACGTCGCCGCCTACTCGGTCGTCGTGGATGTCGATGAATCGTCGCTGAAGCAATCGATCCAGGACGTATCCAATCTCTACAAACTCCGGAGCTCGCCGCCCGAGAACGGCGACGGTTTAGCTCGTCGGGCCGAAGCGGACATCCCCGGCCTGATCGACGCGCTTTGGGCGCAAGGCTACTACGACGCGTCCGTGACGGTGGCGGTCGAAGGGCGCCCCATCGACATCAACGGCGTCGGTCTCGACGCGGCGACCGCCGCCGCCAACAGCGCGATCGGCGCCACGGTCATCGAAACGAAAATTCGCGTCGTCGCCGGCCCGCTTTATACGCTGCGCACGATCCACGTGGCGGACGCCCACGATGCGCCACTCGACCCCGATGTCGTCGTCCCGCGCGTCCTGAAGATCAAGCCCGGCGACCCGGCGCGCGCCAACGCCATCCGCGACATGCAGGCCCGCATCGTCGACGCCCTGCGGTCGAAATCGCATCCGCTGGCGAAGATCGTCCACGCCAGCGCGACCGTGGTGCACCCCGAACGGGTGGTCGATGTCGATGTCCGCGTCGATCCCGGGCCGCTGGCCGGCTTCGGACAGGTGACGGTCACCGGGACGCGCGATCTCGATCCGGCGGTCGTCCGATCGTTCATCTACGTCGAGCCGGGCGACCCCTACTCGCCCCAAAAGGTCGCCGCCCTGCGCAAGTCGGTCGGCCAGATCGAGGCGATCGGCTCGACGCGCATCCTGGAATCCGACCACCTGGAGCCCGACGGCAATTTGCCGATCACGGTTCAGGTCGATGAACGCGCCAAGCACGCGATCAGCCTGGGGGCGCAATATTCGACGCTCGATGGTCCCTCGGTGCAGGCCTCCTATACGGACCGCAACCTGTTCGGCGGCGGCGAGCGCCTCCGCCTCTTCGCGACGCTGGGCTTTACCACCGACAACGGCGGCAACCCGGACGTGACCAACATCTTCGATGTGCGCCGCCTGCTCGGCCAGGTCGGCGCGAGCTTCATCAAGCCTGGTCTCGGCGGCACGCCGAACGATCTTTTGATCGACATCCTGGGCGTTCGCGATGTGACCACCAGCTATACGGCCGAATACGGAAACATCACCACCGCGATCCGCCACCGTTTCAGCGACGAGCTCTCGATCCAAGGCGGCGTCGAGTTCGAGCGCGGCCGGTCCGACGATCCGTTCGGCTCGGTCAATTATCAGCTCTTCGGGCTCACCGGCACGGCCAAATACGACAACACCGATAACCTGCTCAACCCGACGCGCGGCGTCCGGGTGACGGCGACGGCCGAGGAATTTCCCACCTTCGCGGGATCGAGCATCGACCTGTTCCAGGCGAAGGCGCAGGCCTCCACGTATTACTCGGTCGATGACGACAGCCGCTACATTCTCGCCGGACGCGTCGCGCTCGGCACGCTTCAAGGCCCCTCGATTTTCGAAATTCCCGACAATCGCCGCTTCTTTGCGGGCGGCGGCGGCTCGGTGCGGGGCTACTCCTACCGGTCGCTTGCGCCGCTCGGCGCGAACCTCTACCCGATCGGCGGCAGCAGCCTGCTCGAAGCCTCGCTCGAAGCGCGCATCAAGATCACCGATACGATCGGCATCGTGCCGTTCTTCGACGCCGGCGGCGCCTTCGCATCGGCCTTCCCGACCTTCGGGAGCGACGACTTACGTTATGCCGCCGGTCTCGGCTTGCGGTATTATACGGGCTTCGGACCCATCCGGCTCGACGTGGCGACGCCGCTGTCGCGCCGTCCCTTCGATTCGGTCATCGCCGTCTATATCGGCATTGGACAGGCTTTCTGATGCGGCGCGCCGGACGACTGCTCGCGATCCTTTTCGGCCTCGCTTTCCTGGCGATCGGCTCGATTGGCGCGTCGCGCTATTTCACGTTGCTGACGCCGGCGGACGCGCAGGACGCCAACGACCAGAAGGGCGTGCTCGCCTCGCTCATCTCCAAAGCCCTGTCGTCTCCCGGGATGCAGGTTTCGGTCGGCGCGGTCGACGGCGCGCTGACGTCCGACGCCACGGTTCGGGATATTTCCATCGCCGACGGCGCAGGCGTGTGGCTGCGACTCGATCGCGCCCGCATCATTTGGACGCGTTCGGCGCTGTTCCTCGGCCGGCTCGAAATCAATGACCTCGAACTGGGCAAGCTTGAAATCCTCCGCAAACCGCAGCCGAGCGGCGTGCTGCCGCCGTCCGCGAACGATCAGCCGCTCCTGCCGTCGCTGCCCGTGCGCGCCGAAATCTCCAAGTTCGTCCTAGCCGACCTCGAGCTCGGCGAGCCGATCCTCGGCGTCGCCGCGGCGCTGAAAGCCGGCGGGGAAGCCCATCTCGGGCGGCCCTCCGACGGCCTGGGGCTGACGCTCGACCTGCAGCGCACCGACGCGCCGGGCGCAATCGCCGTTCGGGTCGCCTACGCGCCCGCCGCCCAGAACCTGACGCTGAGCCTCACGGCGCACGAGCCGGCCGGCGGCCTGATCGTCCGCGCGGCGTCGATCCCCAATCAGCCGCCGATCGACCTCGATCTCTCGGGGCAAGGGCGGCTCGACGCCTTCCGCGCTCATCTGACTTTCAACGCCGGCGACGTCGGCGCCTTCGGCGGCGACATCAACGTCGACCGGCAGCAGACCGACCGCCTGCTCACGCTGAACCTCGCCGGCCCGATCCAAGGGTTTCTGCCGGCCTGGATCGGGCCGGTCTTTGCGGGCGACACGACGATCGGCGGCTCGGTGCGCTTCGGGGACGACGGCTCCTATGCGGCCAACGACGTGCAGGTCGTCGCGGCCGCCGCGCGCCTCGACATCAATGGCGCGGTTTACGCCAGCGGGATCGTCGACGCCCGAGTGGCCGTCCGCGCGATCGATCAGTCGGGACGCGGGGCGCATGTCGCCAACATCGACATCGCGGCGCTCGACATCGTCGCCCAAGCGACGGGCCGATTGAAAGCGCCTAATCTGTTTGCGACCATCCATCTGGCCGACGCCAACCTGCCTGTCGGCCGCCTCGGCCGCATCGACGGCAAGATCACGACGACGCCGAACGGCGAAGTGACCGATCTCAACACGCGGATCGATGTCGTCGCCGACGTGAACGGCGACCATCTGGCGTTGAAGGACGCCGGGCTCGCGCGCGCCATCGGGGACAAGTTCGCGCTGACGCTGCGCGGGCGCGCCGCGCCCGACGGCGACATGGACGTCTCGGTGGCCCACGTCACCGGCGAGAGCGTCGAGGCGACGGCGACCGGCCGCTTCGGCCCCGACGCCATCGACGGCCATGTGAACGTCTCCGCGCCCGACCTCTCGCGCTTCGCCTCGCTTGCCGGCGTGGCGCTCGCGGGTTCGGCGAAGGGCGTCATCAACCTGAGCGGCGCACCCTCGCGCGACGACGTAACCGCCGACGTGTCGCTGACGGCCGAACGGCTCGCGACGGGGATCAAAACCGTCGACGCGTTGACGGGCGGCCATGCGGAGGTCAAAGGCGCGCTCAGCAAGATCGCCGGCGGTTTCGCCTTGTCCGGTCTGACGCTCGAGGGTCGTCATGTCTCCGCGCGGCTCGACGGTCAGGCGACGACGGTCGCCGCCGACGTAACGCTCGTCGCGTCCGCGCCGGACCTGTCGCGCGTCTCGACCGATCTCGCCGGCGCCGCGCAGGCGAGCGGCCATCTCACCGGCTCGCTCAACAAGCCCGACATCGTCGCCTCGATCACGCTGAGCGACGCGCGGGCGTTGGGACGACCGATCCCGCATCTCGCGCTCGCTGTCACGGCGAAGGATATCCTTGGCGCGCTCGACGCGCGGGCGACGCTTGACGGGATCGTCGACGGGAAGCCCGCGAGCGGCGCCCTCGGCCTCGCGCGCGTCGCGGAGGGCGCCTGGCGCGCCAGCGCCGATCGATTCGCACTCGGCTCGATCAAGCTCGACGGGGCGGTCACCGTGTCGCCCTCGCGGATGGTCGACGGCGCCATGGACCTCCAGGCCGGCGATCTCAACGATCTGTCGCCGCTCGTCCTTCAGAAACTCGCGGGAACGCTGCACGCCAACCTCGCCTTCGACACCCAGACCGGCAAGCAGAACGTGGTCGCGGTCGCGAGCGGCTCGAGCATCCGCTCGGCGCAGGCGACGATCGACCGGCTCGACCTCAACGCGCGCATCGGCGACCTTTTCGGCGCGCCCACGATCGCCGGGACGGCCTCGGTGGACCGCGCCGTCGTCGCCGGCCAGGCGCTCACGCACGTGCGCGCCAACGCGGCCGCCGCGGGCGACGGCAGCGATCTGTCGCTGAGCGCCGACGCGCAAGGCTTTGCGCTGTCGAGCAAGGGGCATTTGGCGGCGAGCCAGCCGGTTCGGCTCGACCTGACGAGCTTCGAGGCGCGGCGCGACGCCGTGCGCATCGCGCTCGCAGGTCCCGCGCATCTCTCCTTCTCGCCGTCCGGCGTCGAGATCCGCTCGCTGGCGCTGACCGCGGGCTCCGGTCGCATCGCCGTCGAGGGAGCCGCCGGGCAGAAGCTGGATCTCACCGTCGCGGTTCGGGCCTTGCCGCTGTCGCTCGCCAAGCTGGCGTCCCCCACGCTGGCGCTCGACGGGACGGTGGACGCCAACGCCAAGCTCGGCGGCTCCGCCGCCGCGCCGACCGGCGACTGGAAGCTCGACGTCAACCGGTTTTCGGCGCCGC
Source organism: Beijerinckiaceae bacterium (assembly GCA_965276595.1). GTDB lineage: Bacteria > Pseudomonadota > Alphaproteobacteria > Rhizobiales > Beijerinckiaceae > Terripilifer. The sequence continues at coordinate 485,514 of CBDIBA010000011.1, read as the reverse complement.
AGACGCGGGCGGCCGGATTACCGCCGACCGACATTCACGCCACGGGGCGACTGGACGGCCAGCGCTCGACCATCGACGCCAAACTCGCGCTGCCGCGCAGCGGCTCCATCGAGGCGCAAGGCTCCGTGCCGCTCAGCGCGGCGGGCGCGCTCGACATCGGCGTACGCGGCTCCATCGACGCGGCCCTCGCCAACGTGGCGCTGGCGGCGAGCGGGCGCAGCGTCAGCGGGCGCGTCTCGATCGATGCGCGCGCCCGCGGCGCAATCGCGAAGCCCAGCCTCTCGGGCCAGGCGACCTTGAGCGGCGGAACCTTTACCGACCCCGTAGCGGGCGTGAAACTCACCAACATCCAAGCGTCGCTGCGCGCTCGCGGCGAGGACATCGCCATCGACCGCGCCACGGCTTCGACGCGCAACGGCGGGACGATCTCGGCGTCGGGGACGATCAACATCGACCCGGCGGCGAACTTTCCCGCCAACATCCGGGTCGCGTCGAATAAGGCGGAACTCGTTTCGAACGACATCGTCACGGCGGTCGGAACTCTGGCGCTCAACCTCAGCGGTCCGCTGGCCTCGCGTCCGCGCGTCGACGGCAAGGTCTCGCTCGATTCCATGGACGTGCGCGTGCCCGACCGGTTGCCGGCGCTCAGTCGTCCGCTCGCCGACACCCGCCACATCGCGCCGAGCCGGCAGGCGGCCGAGCGCCTCGCTTTGGCGCGCAAGCAGGCCAAACGCGCCAACCAGCCCGCCTTCGACGCCGACCTCGACATCACGCTCGATGCGCCGTCGCGCATTTTCGTGCGCGGACGCGGCATCGACGCCGAACTCGGCGGCGATCTGACGGTGACCGGCGCGTTGAGCAATCCGACGACGCGCGGCGGCTTCAACCTGCGGCGCGGCGAGTTCAACCTCGGCGGCCAGCGCATCGATTTCACCCGCGGCGACATCAAATTTTTAGGCCAGCCGATCCCGCAGATTGACTTCATCGCTCAGACGGTCAGCGCCGACGTGACCGCCAGGGTGGAAGTCAGCGGCGTGGCGAACGATCCGACCTTCGTCTTCTCGTCGACGCCCGATCTGCCGCAGGACGAAGTCATCTCGCGCCTGCTGTTCTCGCGAGCGTCGGGAAGCCTGTCGCCCGGCCAAGCGCTGCAACTCGCCCAGGTGGTGGCGGAGTTTTCGGGGGCGGGGGGCGCCGGCGTGCTGGAGAACCTGCGCAAGTCGCTGGGCGTCGATACGCTCAACGTCGGCGTCGACGCCAACGGCGGCCCCAATGTCGGCGTGTCGCGCTATATCTCCAAAAACGTCACGGTCGGCGTCCGCGCCGGCGCGCGGCAGGAAGACACGGCGGTGACGCTGGGGGTCGACATCAACCGCAACATTCGCGTCGAAGGAGCTGCGGGCGCCGACGGCAGCTCCTCGGCCGGCGTCGCGCTTCAGTGGGAATACTGAGTCCGGGAAACCGGAACGTTCGTCCATCGCGGCGGTTCAGCCCGTGCAACCATAGCGAGGAGCGCGACATGGCCGAAAAATCGGCTCAAGACCACGGCTCGAAAAAGGACGACAAGGCTAAGAAAGAGGCTCAACTCGACGACGAACTCGACGATTCCTTCCCCGCCAGCGATCCGCCTTCGATGACGCAGCCTCATTCCTCGACCGGCGCCCCCACGGGCAAAGAAAGCGTCGACCGCGATCCGCCGAAAAAGGGTAGCTGATCGGCGATGCGGCGCGTTGAGCGATTTTTGACCGCTCTGCCAAAAGCTTAGGCGGAACATCATTCATAGCCGCGCCGTTACCCGATATCCGTTGGGTAGGCGCGATGCTGATTGACGCTGGGTACGACATCGCTTTCGAGTGCTGGGAGCCGACGCCCGCGCTCTTGATGCTGAGCGTCCATCCCTCGCGCAGGGCCGATCTTCAATCGTCTGACGAGATGGTCTGCGCAGGTCCGGCGGCGGCGCACAATTATATCGACATTTACGGCAATTTGGTTCACCGCGTGCTCCTGCCGGCCGGCCTGTCGCGGTTCGCTGCGGCGTTCCGGATTGACGATTCCGGTTTGCCGGACAGGACCGCTCCGGACGCGCCGCAGACGCCCGTCGAGCGTCTGCCGGACGAGACGCTGCAGTTCCTTCTGGCCAGTCGCTATTGCGACACGGAGGCGCTGGGCGATCTCGCGTGGGGGCTTTTCGGCGCCGGTCCGACGGGCTGGCGCCGCGTTCGGGCGATCTGCGACTACGTGCACGACCGCCTGACCTTCGGCTATGAGCACGCCCGCGCGACGCGGACGGCGTCCGAAGGTCATGCGGAGCGACTTGGCGTATGCCGCGACTTTGCCCATCTCGCAGTGGCGTTTTGCCGGTGCATGAATATTCCCGCGCGCTACTGTACGGGATATCTTGGCGATATAGGGGTCCCGCGCGATCCCGCGCCAATGGATTTCAGCGCGTGGTTCGAGGTGTTTCTCGACGGTCAATGGTATACGTTCGACTCAAGGCACGTTGTCCCGCGGATCGGCCGCATCCTTATTGCGCGCGGGCGCGACGCGGCGGATGTCGCGATCTCGACGACGTTCGGCCGCGCGTCGCTCGTCGAATTCAAGGTCGTGACGGATGAGGTTTGCGAGTCGCATCCAGCGCAGGACAGACCCTCCGCCCTCGGCAAGGATGCGCTCGCGCCGAGCGAGCATTCCGTCGCCTGAGCGGGCGTTCGGTCGCGCGGCGCAAGGCCGCCCATGACGGTCCTCTCGGTTCGCCACATCACGCGCTACCGCTACCGGGCGACGGTTCGTTTCGGCGACCATCGTCTCATCTGCCGCCCGCGCGACAGCTTCGACCAGCGCCTCATCCGCTTCAGCCTCGACATCGAGCCGCACCCGGCGGGCATCCGCTGGCTGCATGACGTCTTCGGCAATTGCATCGCCGTGATCGCGTTCGCCGGCGAAGCCAAGGAGCTGATGTTCGACACGCGCATGGAGCTCGACCATACGCCGACGCACACGCCCGACTTCCTGCTCGAACGCTATGCGCACCGGTATCCGTTTTCCTATTCGGCCGAAGACATGCCCGATCTGCTTCGGCTGATCGAACGGCAATATCTCGATCCGGAACACAAGATCGACGCGTGGGTCCGCCGTTTTCTGCGCAAGGGCAAGCCGACGGACACGGGCGAACTCCTGATGACGCTGACCATGGCGATCAAGGAGAGCTTCCTCTATGTCTCCCGTCCCGAGCGGGGCACGCAAGACCCGATCCAGACCCTCACGACGGGGCGTGGGAGTTGCCGCGACTTCGCGGTGCTGATGATGGAAGCCGTGCGCGCGCTTGGTCTCGCCGCGCGCTTCGTCTCGGGCTACTTGCATGTCCCCTCCGACGCCGACGATGATTTTCAGGGCGGCGGCAACACGCACGCCTGGTGCCAGGTCTACCTGCCGGGCGCGGGATGGGTCGAGTTCGATCCGACCAACGGGATCGTCGGGAACCAGAATCTCGTCCGCGTCGCGGTGGCGCGCGATCCGCGCCAGGCCGTGCCGCTTTCCGGCAGTTATTTCGGCGCCGCCCAGGACGCGCTGGAGATGAATGTCTCCGTCGAAACCCGCGAGATCGCGCCGACCAGCGAGGCTTTTACACCGAGGATCCATCTACCGGCGCAATAGCGCCTCGTTTTCCGCCTCATCGAGGAACAAGGGTCATGAAACGCAGCGTCGATCGCATCCTCACCACCCATGTCGGCAGCTTGCCGCGTCCGCTCGCCATGTTCCGGCTGCTTTCGGCGCGGGAAAAGGGCGAACCGGTCGATCCCGCGATGTTCGACGCGATCGCCTTGCGCTCGACGCAGGAGATCGTCGCCAAGCAGAAGGAGAGCGGCGTCGACATCGTTAGCGACGGCGAAGTCGCGAAACTCTCCTACACGTTCTACATCAAGGGTCGCGTCGCCGGCGTCGGAACGAGCCCGGAGGCGGAGGCCGCGAGCCGCAATGTTATGCTCGGCCGCGACCGGCTCGAACATCCCGACTTCAAAATGCGCAACCAGCCGTTCGACGTTTTCAGCTACCCGGCTTGCATCGGCCCGCTGAGCTACGCCAACCGCGAACCGCTGGACCACGACTTGGCGCGGTTCCGCACGGCGGTCGACGCGATCGAGCCGGTGGACGCCTTTCTGACCTGCGCGTCGCCCGGCGTGCTGACGAAGTTCATCATCGATACGCATTACCGGAACGAAGACGATTACGTCGAAGCGCTCGCCGACGTCATGCGCGTCGAATACAAGGCCGTCGTCGACGCCGGCTTCACGCTGCAGATCGATTGCCCGGACCTCGCCTCCGCGCGCAACAACCAGTATCGCGACAAAACGGACGACGAGTTCCTGCGCATCGCGCGCCGCAACGTCGAAGCCTTGAACCTGGCGACGCGCGACATTCCGCCCGAGGCGATGCGCATGCACATCTGCTGGGGCAATTACGAGGGCCCGCACACCCATGACATCGCGTTCACGAAGATCAGCGAGGTCGTGTTTCAGGCGCGACCCTCCGGGATCTCGTTTGAAGGAGCCAATCCCCGCCACGCCCATGAGTGGGAGGACTGGAAGGCGATCCGCATTCCCGACGACAAGGTGCTGATCCCCGGCGTGCTCGATTCGACGAGCAATTTCGTCGAGCATCCGAAGCTGATCGCCCAACGCATCTGTCAATACGCCGACATCGTCGGCCGCGAACGCGTGATCGCGGGCTCCGACTGCGGCTTCTCGACCGTCGCCGCCGCCGAGCCGATGATCGCGCCAAGCATCGTTTGGGCGAAGTTCAAGGCGATGGCTGAGGGCGCTGTGATCGCGACCGAACGCCTGTGGCGATGACGCCCGGCTAAGCCGCTCTTTCGCCCACGCCTTCCCGCAGCGACGACGGGGCCGCCCCGACTACGGTGCGCGGCGACAAAAACTTCGATCTCTGGAAAAGAACGCGAGCTTGACCGTATTGTCTCCACTCGCAGGCTGAGGCATAACGCCCTCAGCGGATCGCCGCACGGTGGAGGGGAGACGGTCATGCGCGCAAAAAATCTGGCATCGACGCTTTTGCTTTTGACCATGGCCGCCACGATGTCGGGATCGGCGAACGCCGATGCGCTGGTCGATCGGGGCGCCTATCTCGTGACCAGCATCGTCGGATGCGGGAATTGCCATTCTCCGAAAGGCCCCGATGGCCACGCCATTCCCGGTCGGGAATTATCGGGCGGCGCGCCGATCGACGCGCCGGTGTTTCACGCGGTGCCCGCTAACATCACGCCCGACAAGGACACCGGCATCGGCGCGTGGAGCGATGCGCAGATCATCGACGCGATCCGCAATGGACGGCGGCCGGATGGGACGATCATCGGACCGCCGATGGCGATCCCCTTCTATCGCGACATGTCGGACACGGATGTGAAGGCGATCGTCGCCTATCTGCGCCAGGTCAAGCCGATCGCCAACAGGAGCGGCAAATCGACCTATTCGATTCCGCTGCCTGCGTCGTACGGGCCGCCGGTAACGAACGTTCCGGACGTGGATCGCGCCGACATGGTCGCTTATGGCAAATATCTCGCGACGGGCCTCGGCCATTGCATGGATTGTCATACGCCCAACGTGAAGGGCCGCAGCGACATGAGCCGTATGGGCGCGGGCGGCGACCAATTCGGCGCGCCGGGCGGCGGCCTCGTGACGGCGACGAATCTGACGCCCGCCAACCAGAACGGCGTCGCAAGCTGGACCGACGCGCAGGTGAAGACCGCCATTCGCGACGGCGTGCGGCCCGATGGCAGCAAGCTTGTCAGGTTGATGGCCTTCGATTGGTACAAGCATATTTCCGACGCCGACATGGACGCGCTGGTCGCCTTCATCCGAACCTTGAAACCGGCGCAGTAGCGACGTCGCGCCGCGCGGCGAGGCGGGCCGGCGCCCTTCAGGGGAGCCGCAACAAGCGGCGCGCGTTGCCGCTGAGGAGCTTCGCCTTGTCGGCCGCCGGCAATTGCAGCGTCTTCGTCCATTCGACCGCTGGGCCGTTGTCCATGAACGGGTAATCGACGGAAAACATGATGCGCTCGACGCCGATCTCCAGCATGGTCGCAATGAGGGCGGGCGTCGAAAAGAAGCCGCTCGTGGTGACGTGGAAATGCTCGGTGAAGGTGCGGCGGAAGTCGAGGCTTTGCCCCTTCTGCCGCGCAAAGGAATCGTGCACGCGCCAGAGCAGGAACGGCAGACCCTCGCCGAGATGGCCGAGGATGATGTTGAGCCTGGGATGCGCCTCGAAGACGCCGCTCAGCACCATCCGCACGGCCTGCGTCGCGGCCTCCACGGTGAAGCCCCACGCGGCGCGCGTCAGCATCGGCGATTGCGCCTCGAAATCCTTGTAATAGGCGCCGACGACCGCGGGATGCGGCATCGCCGGATGCAGATAGATCGGGACGTCGAGGTCTTCCGCCGCCGCGAAGATCGGCCAGAACCGCTTCTCGTCGACAAAATGGCCGTCGGTCAGGCCGAAGATCATCGCGCCCTTGAAACCGAGGTGGTTCACCGATCGCTCGAGTTCCTTCGCCGCCGCATCGGGGTCGATCGTCGGCAACGCCGCAAAGCCGGCGAAGCGCGTCGGGTGGCGCGCCACATGCTCGGCGAGCCGATCGTTGAGCCCCTTCGCCGCGTCGGCCGCGGTCTCGCCGCGCAGCTTCTGCGCGCTCGGCCCCGTATGCGACAGCACCTGCATGTCGACCCCCGCAGCGTCCATGGCGGCGAGGCGCATGTCGGTCCAGTCGGCGAGCCGGGCCGCCACATCGGGCGATCCCGCGCCTTCGGCGGGGCTGATCGGACCGAAACACTCCGCGTCCCAGTAATGCTCTTCGAGCACAATGACCGGCGTCTTGTCTGGCGTCATGGCGGGCGTCCTCTCTTGCGCGGCGGTGGGGGCGTTCAGCTGTTCGGCGTACCGCCGTACATTGCCGACAGGCCTCCGTCGACCGGCAGCGCGGCGCCCGTCATGAACGAGGCTTCGCGCGAGGCGAGCCACAGGATCGGATAGGCGATCTCGTCGGCCTCGGCCCAGCGGTTCAAGAGGCATGGCATGGCTCCGGTCGCCTTCAACGCCTCGAGCGTCATGCCGCGCGCGGCGGCGCGGCCGGTCGTCCAGGGCGTCAGCGTCGAACCGGGCAGGACCGCGTTGACGCGCACGCCGTGGCGCGCCTCCTCGCAGGCCATCGCGCGCGTGAGGGCGAGCGCCGCCGCCTTGGCGGCGTCGTAAAGCCCCATGTTCGCGCGGCCGGCAAGGGCGAAGATCGACGACACGTTGACGATCGCGCCGACGCCGCTCTTGCGCAGCCACGGCAGCGCGGCTTTCGCGCAGTTCGTCAGCCCGATCACGTTGACACGCAAAATCGCGTCCCAGTCGGCCGGTGTCGCCTCGGCGAGCGGCCCGAACGCGCGCGCGGCGGCGTTGTTCACCAGCGTGTCGAGACCGCCCATGCGCGCGGCGAGCGTTTCGATCGCCGCGCCGACGCCGCCCTCGTCGCCCACGTCGGCGACGCTCCAATGGACGCCGGAAGGCGTGTCGAACTCCTTGCGTAAGGCGTCCGCGGCGTCGCCCAACAGGTCGGCGTCGCGGTCGATGAGCGCGACGCGCGCGCCCTCGCGCAGGAAGAGACGCGCGGTCGCCAGGCCGATGCCTCGCGCGCCGCCGGTGATGAGCGCGGCGCGGCCGTCCATGCGCTTGCGCGGTGGCTCAGACAGGCGCGTCATCGCGCGCGCCTCAGAGCGGATAGACGAGCGCGCTGCGATCGACCGCGATGCGACCCTCGCCGTCGCCCGGCGCCAAGAACGCCTTGCGGATCAAGCGGCGCACGTTCGCCACGTCGATATCGGGCGCCATCAGATGTTCGGAGAGCCGCGCCTCGACAACATCGCCTTGCGCCTCGCAGGCGAAGGCGTCCTCAGCCGACACTTTTTGCAGCCGCGGCAGGGCGACCTCGTTGAAGACCTTGGTCGCGCGCACGCGCTCATCCGGCGTCGCCGCGCGCCACACCGCATAGCGCACGATCTGCGTATGCGTCTCGTCGATCGCGAACTGCCAAAGCCGCGATGTATAGGGCGCGGCGCCGGGCGCCGGCGCGATCGGATTGCTGTGCAGGCAAGGCAGGACGAACCTGTCGCCCTTCACGTCGACGGTGAAGTGGCCGTGATGGAGCGGCTTGTTCTGCGCATCGAGCGAGACGCCGCGGATGCCGTGCGACGTCTTGACGATCTGCATGCGCCTTTCGCCGAGCGGCGCATCGGAGCGCGCGACCGCGCCGCCGGTCCAGGTCGCCTCGTCCTTGACGACCTGCGAGGTCGCGTGCAGCACCACCGCATGGTAGGCGTCGCTGCCGTCGATGGCGAGCAGCCAGTTCGTGGCCCACACTTCGGTCGGCAACCGGAACCAGATGAACGCCTCGGGCTTCAGCAATTCCTCTGGAATTTCATCTTCGAGCGGCGGCGGCGGACAGGCCGCGACATCGCCGAGATAGGCCCAGACGTAGCCACCCAATTCCCGCGCGGGATAGGCGGCGACGGCGGGCCGCTTGTCCTTGCGGCGATCGTCGGTCTCCCAAGGAACCATGACGCAGCGGCCGGCGCCGTCGAACCGCAGGCCATGCAAGATGCATTGCAGCTTGCCGTCGAACACCCGGCCGACCGAGAGCTTGATGCTGCGATGCGGGCAGGAATCGCGGACGACGCAGGGCGCGCCCGTCTCGTCGCGCCAGGCGACGAGCGCCTCGCCGAGCGCCATAAAGCCGCGCGTCTCGCCGGCGATAAGCTCCTCGGACTGCAGCACCGGGTACCAATAGTTGCGCAGGCCCTTCGGCAATCCGACCGGAAGGTTCGGCGCGAGATCGCGCACGCGCGACGGGGCGCTCGGATGCGCAGCCTCTGCGATCGCGCGTTCGCTCGCATCGAGGGCGTCGTCCATGGCGAAATCCTTCATCGCTGGCGGGTCGCCGCCCGGCTCACTGAATGAATTGGTTCGCGTAGAGGTCTTCGACCGGCAGCGCGGCGCGCGTGATGCCCTGCGAGACATAGAAGGCCTGCAAATCCTTCAGTTGCGCCGCGTTCATCTCGCCGATCTTCGCCTGCTCGCCGTAGACGTATTGCTTGTAGAGTTCGAAGACGCGCTGCACTTGGCGCTCCTGCCCCTTGCGCTCGGGCGTCGCCTTGACGTAGTCGACGGCCGCCTTGGCGGGATCGTCGATGATGTCCCGCATTCCCTTCAGCGTGGCGCGCACGAGCTTCCGGATGAGATCCGGGCGATCCTTGATCGTCTGATCGGAGGCGATGATCGCCTGCCCCATGCTCTTGAAATAGTCGCTCGAAGGGATGACCGTAATGTCGGCGCCTTGGTTCTCGGCCTCGGCGATATAGTCGGGCACGCCGGACATCGCGTCGGCCTGATGCGCAAGAAAGAGCTTCCAGATGTTGGCCGGCCCCGTGGCCTGGATGTTCACGTCGTCCTTGTTGAGGCCGACCGCCGCGAGCATCCCGAGCGTGGCGTAATAGGTCGTCTCTTGAAACGCCGAAACGTTGAGAATCTTGCCCTTGAGGTCGGCCGGCCCTTTGATCGGCGAGTTCTTGAAGACGACGAGTTGCGTCAGGCCTTGGCCCCCCAGCACGGCGACCGCCTTGACCGGAATGCCGAAGCCCCGAACGATGATCGGCGTGTCGCCCATGGCGCCGCCGACGACCGCATTGCCGGCGCCGACCTGCTTGGCGACATCGGCGCCGCCCTTCGCCTGCTCGAAATCGACGTCGAGCCCTTCCGCCGCATAGTAGCCGCGCTCGCGCGCCACCACCCAGGGGCCGAACGCCGGCAAATAGATCGGCGCGGGAAGCAGATAGGTCACGCGCTCCAGCGAAGCGCCGTGCGCCCCGCTTGCAAACCCGGCGCAAACCGCAAGGACGAGCGCCGCGCCTTTGACGCCGGGAAAAGTTCGCACGGGGCCTCCAGTTGGGCGACAGTCCGGCTGAATCGGCGCGGTGTCAAGAAAATAGCAGATCGATTCCGCTAAATAATTGATCTACAGTCATGATCGAATAAGCAGACTGACCAAGGCCTGAGCCCATGGCGCGGGTTGCTCGGCGGGGACACTGGCGAAAGAACGCGCATGAACGACCTCTCGGCGTCTGCAACCGCGCGAACGCGCGCGCGCCCGCACTCCCATCCGGGCGCCGACAACGGTCCGGATGAACTCGTCGATCTGCTGTCCATGCCTGGGTATCTCATCCGCCGATCCAAGCAGATCTCGACCGGGGCCTTCATGGAGGCCTGCCGCGATATCGCCGTCACGCCGGTGCAATTCGCTGCGATGTCCATCGTGAACGCCAGTCCCGGCCTCGATCAAAGCGAACTCGGCGCCTGGGCAGGCCTTGACCCCTCGACGACGGGCGAGGTCATCCAGCGGCTCGAGAAGCGCGGCCTGCTGACGCGCGCGGGCGACGGCAATCGCCGCCTTTGCGCGTTGACGGCCGACGGTCGCGCGCTGTTTGAGCGCCTGCGCCCGGTCATCGCCGCCGCCCAGGCGCGTATACTGTCGCCGCTGACCGCGCGCGAGCGGACGCAGCTTCTGCGCCTGCTGTCGAAGCTGAACGGCGTCAGCAATCGCCACTTCGCGGCGCGGTCGCACCAGCGTTTGCGACGGCGCATGGTCGCGACGAATGCCTTGACCGCCGACGAGCCCGCACCGGCAGAGCGGGACATTCATGAGCGCTGACGGCTTCATGTCGCAAAGACGTGACTTTTGCCGGCGCAGATTTCGGTTCTATGCAGCGACGATGTCCGAGCCCCGAAGGTCGCCCGCGCCGTCCCCGATGACTCGCCGCTCCTGCCTCGCGGCGGCCACGCTTCTCGGCGGAATGACGAGGCCGGCGCTCGCTGCGGCGACATTGCGCATCGCCGTTTCGGACTACGCCTATAAGGATGTCGTCGAGCAGATCGGCGGCGGCGGCGTTGCGGCCGACACGCTCGATCCGGCCGCGCCGGGCGACGGCGAGGCGCTCGCGCGCTACGCCTTGGTGGTATGCGGCGGCACGGCGCAGGATTCCTGGTTGCGCGCGGCGGCGCAATCGGCGCGCCGTCCGGTCCGTCTCGCCGGTCCAGCGAAAGGAGCCTCCGCCGTTCCCTGGTACGATCTTCGAGCGATGGCCGATCTTGGAGCCGCCCTCGCCGCGGATCTGGGCCATCTCGACCCGCCGGCGCAACCCGCCATCGCCGCCAACCTCGCCGCCTTCCGCGCCGGTTTCACGGCGCTCGATCGAAAAATCGACGAGATCGCGCGCGACTACGCCAATTCGGCCATCTTCCTTGGCGACACGCTGTTCGCGCCCATTGCCGAGCGGCTCAAGTTCGACGTCTGGGACAAGGGCTACGTCAAGGCGCTGCAAGGCGCGGCGCCGATGATGAAAAGTCTCGCCACGCTGAAGGAGGCGATCGCCATGCGCAAGGCGAGCATCTTTGTCTACGATCGCGAGTCGGCTGGCGCCGAGACTCAGCAGCTTGTCGATGCGGCCAATGACGCGGGCGTCCCGGTGGTCGGCGTGCGGCTGCGCATGCCGCACGGTCTGCGCTATCAACAATGGATGCTGCGCCAGTTAAACGCCGTCAAAGGCGCGCTCAACGAGGCGGCGCCGTAGTCGAGCTGGGCCGCCGCACCGATGCCGATCGCGAAAAGACGTTGGACGATCCTCTGCGCCGCACTGGCGCTCGCCGCCGCGACCGGTTGCGCGCACGCGCACCCCCATATCCTCATCTCGGCGCGCGGGCGGATCCTCTTCGACCCGCAAGGCCGGATCATCGGCGTCGCCAACGTCTGGGATTTCGACGACGCGTTCTCAGCCTACGCCATTCAAGGCTACGACGCGAAGGGCGACGGCAATCCGACGCGCGAGGACCTGCAGCCGTTCGCCGAGGTCAACCTCAAGTCGCTGGCCGAATATGGCTACTTCACGCAAATGAGGGTCGACGGCGCGCCGATAGCGTTCGGCGCGCCCAAGGATTATTACGACACCTTCGCCGCGGAGACTCTGACGTTGCATTTCACCTTGCCCCTGGCTGCGCCGCTCGATCCGCGCGGCAAGTCCGTGGAGGTCGATGTCTACGATCCCGAATATTTTGCCGCGATCAGCTTCGCGAACGGCGACGCCGTTCAACTCGCCGGCGCCAAGCCCGGCTGCGTGAGCGCGATGCATCGCCCCACGCCGCTCGATCCGGCGATCGCCAGCCAGTTGGCGGTCATCCCCGTCGATCAGCGCACGCTGCCGCCGGCGCTGTTCGCGGTGACCGACACGTTGGTGAACGCGGTGACGGTGACGTGCCGATGACTTCTTTTCGCCCGACGCGCGCGTGGCGCGCGCTTCGTCGTCAGATCGGTTTTACCGTCTTTACGCTTCTCGCCGCATCGCAGGCCTGCGCCGCGTCGCTCGGCCCGTTCGGGGCCGGCCTGCCGGACGACGGCGGCCTTGGCGCGCTGTCGCATTTCCCGCGCATCGTCGGCTTTCTCGTCTCGATGCAAATCTACTTCAACCGTCACCTCACCGGCGCCATCAAGGGCATGCGCGCCGACGGCGCGGAACTATGGACGCTGCTCGGCCTCTCCTTCCTCTACGGCGTCGTCCATGCGGCGGGTCCCGGCCATGGCAAGGCGGTCGTGTCGTCCTATGTGCTTGCGACGCGGCAGACGCTGCGCAACGGCGTGCTTCTCGCCTTCGTCGCCTCGATGGCGCAGGCCGCCGGCGCCATCGCGATCGTCCTCGTCTTGTCGGTGGCGCTGCGCATGACCAGCGTGTCGATCACCTGGGCGACCTTCCAGTTCGAGATCGTCTCCGATGCGTTGATCGTGCTGCTGGGATGCTGGCTGGTTTGGATCAAGGTCGCGCGGCCGGCCGCGCGGAGCGTCGCGGTGTCGGCGCCGGCGCGACCGGAGCTTTTCGGCGCTCCGGCCCTGTCATCCGCCGCCGCGTCGCCGTTCCGCACGATGGCGGCGGGCGTCGCTGCGCCCCCCGCGCGGCAATTCGTTTGCGACGAGGCCGAGACGGACGAGGATTGCGATTGCGGCGGCCTGCACATTCCGGGAGCCGCGATGGCGGCCGGCAAGCTCGATTGGCGCAAGGCTTGGACCGTCGTCGCCTCGACGGCGCTGCGGCCCTGCACGGGCGCGCTGATCGTGCTCGTCTATTCCATCTCGCGTAAATTACTGATTGCGGGAGTCGTCGCCACGCTCGTCATGGGCCTCGGCACGGCGCTGACGGTCTCCGTTCTTGCGGTTCTCGCGGTCACGGCGCGCAAGACCGCCTTCGCGGTCGCCGGCGCCGACAGCCCTGTCGGCCGCAAGCTGAAACGCGTCATCGAAATCGGCGGCGCCTTTGCGGTTCTACTCTTCGGGGCGGTCCTGCTTGCCGGCGCGCTCCTGCTGCGCTGACGCGCGCCGCTCTCAGGTCAGAAACGACAGCGCGTCGATCCCACAGGCCGACGCCGGCGTCCTGGCGGCGACGTCCTTGCGAGGCGGCGGCGCCAACCGCGTTTCCGTCGCCCGTGAGGCCGCGCGCTGGGCGAAGGCCGCGATCACGGATTCGGCGATCGCTACGAAGCGAGCGCAAGGCCCTTCGGCGCCGACGATTTGACGGCTCACACGCGCTCCCTCGATCAGCAGGCACAGCGCATCGGCGAGCATTTCGGCTTCAGGAATGCCCGCCTCGGCGCAAAGCGCGGCAAGCCGGTTGCGGTGGGCGCGCTTAAACTCTTCGATGACGTGACGGGCGGGGTGATCGCATTCCGCGAGTTCGACGGCGGCGTTGGCCATGTCGCAACCGCGTCCGTCGCCGAGCACGCATTCGGCTCCGCAGCGCACCCAGGCGTAAATCCGCGCGAGCGGGTCGTCGGGATGGTCGGCCTCGATCTCCCGCCACGCCGCCTCGGCCTCCCGCTCCGCGTCGCGAAGACACGCGACGAGCAGATCGTCCTTGGAGCCGAAATGGCGGTAGAGGGTCATCTTGTTCGTGCCGGCGGCCTCGGCGATGGTGTCGACGCCGACGCCGCGCACGCCGTGCTTGCGGAACAAATCGCGGGCGGCATGAATGATGCGATCGCGTGGCCGAACCGGAATCACGCCACAAACCTCCATGATGGTCCTCACCGCGATTATTTTTCGCCGACCGGCTTGACGGGATGTTACCGGTCTGTAACATTAATGACGTTACTTACCGGTAACACCCTGTCACGCGGCCGTCAAGAACTTTAGGGGTCCTGCGGCCGAGAAAGCATCTCCAATGACTTATGTTTCCAATGATTTGACGCTCTGCGAACTGCTCGACGACCCGATGACCCAGGCGGTCATGCGCGCCGACCGTGTCGAGCGCGCCGCCTTTGTGGCGCTGCTGCGCAACGCCGTTCGTCCGCTCCCGAAACCGGCTCCGGCCGACCGAGACGGCCAGGCCGCCATGGCGTCGGCGACCGTCTACGCGGCGGCTTCGCAAGCCTCCCTCGCGCGCTCCTGCTGCCTGGCGTAGTTTCATGGTCAGTTTTTTCATCAAGCGTCCGATTTTCGCGTCGGCGATCGCCGTCATCATGGTGCTCGCCGGCGCCATTTGCTATTTTCTGCTGCCCGTCGCGCAGTTCCCCGACATCACGCCGCCGCAAGTCGTGGTGCAAGCCAATTACCCCGGCGCCAGCGCGCAGGTGGTGGCCGACACCGTCACGACGCCGCTCGAACAGCAGATCAACGGCGTCGAGGGCATGACCTATATGGCCTCGTCGAGTTCGAACGACGGGTCGTCGACGATCACCATCACGTTCAACGTCGGCTACAACCTCGATATTGCGGCGGTCGACGTGCAGAACCGCGTCTCGCAGGCCGCATCGTCCCTGCCCGCCATCGTCAACCAGGCCGGCGTGACGATCAAAAAGCAGAATCCGAACTTCGTTCTCATCGTCAACATGACCTCGCCCGACGGGTCCGTCGATCCTGTCGCGCTCAGCAACTACGCCTATTTGCAGATCGTCGATCCGCTGAAACGCCTGCCCGGCGTCGGCGACGTGCAGATTTTCGGCGAACGCCGCTACTCGATGCGCATCTGGCTCGATCCGGACAAGCTCGCGAACCTCGGCATCACCGCCGTCGACGTACAGCAGGCGATCGCCGAGCAGAACGTTCAGGTCGCGGCGGGCAAGATCGGCCAATCGCCCGCGCCGCCCGGCACGCCGTTCGAGATGCAGGTCAACGCCGTCGGACGGCTCAGCGACCCCGGTCAATTCGGCGACATCGTCGTACGCGTGCAGCCGCAGGACGGCGCGATCGTGCGTCTAAAGGACGTGGCGCGCATCGAACTCGGCGCGTTGCAATATTCGTCCTCCGCCTACTTCGGCAAGGATCCGACCGTCGTTCTCGCCATCTACCAGATGCCGGGGTCGAACGCGCTCGACTTGCAGAAGAACGTGCAGGCGAAGATGCAGGATCTCGCCAAGCGTTTCCCGGCCGGCGTCGATTACGCCATGCATTACGACACGACACGATTCGTCGCGGCCTCGATGCACGATGTCGTCATCACGCTGGGAGAGGCGCTGCTCCTCGTCATCCTTGTCGTCTACGTCTTCCTGCAGAGCTGGCGCACGACGATCATTCCGACGATCGCCATCCCCGTGTCGCTCGTTGCGACGCTCGCCGTCATGGAGGCTCTCGGCTTCTCGCTCAACATGCTTAGTCTTCTGGGCATGGTGCTCGCCATCGGCCTCGTCGTCGACGATGCGATCGTCGTCGTCGAAAACGTCGAACGGCAGCTCGAAGCCGGGCTTCCGCCGATCGAGGCGGCGCGCAAGGCGATGAGCGAAGTGACCGGGCCGATCATCGCCACGACGGCCGTGCTGATGGCGGTTTTCATACCGGTCGCCTTCATCCCCGGCGTCACGGGGAGGCTTTACAACCAGTTTGCGCTGACCGTCGCGATCTCCGTCGGCATTTCGGCGTTCAATTCGCTGACGCTCAGTCCAGCGCTGAGCGCCGCCTTCCTGCGCCATCGGCCGCCGTCGGATTTCATTCTCTTCCGCTGGTTCAACGCCGGCTTCGAGCGCTTGCAAAACGGCTATTCGCGCGGGGTGCGCGGCCTCATCCGCGCGCGCTATGCGCTGCTCGGCGTCTTCGTGCTCCTGATGGGCGCGACCTACGCCGTCTCGACGCAGGTCGCCTCGACATTTCTTCCCGTCGAGGATCAAGGCTACTTCTTCGTGGTCATCCAGTTGCCGGACGGCGCCTCGCTCGAGCGCACCGACGCCGTGGCGGAGAAGGCGCGCGACGTTTTGCAAAGCATGCCGGGCATCGACATCGTCGGCTTCATCAGCGGCCTCAACTTTCTCACCAACGCCGCGCAGTCCAATTCCGCGGTGGAATTCGCGATCCTCAAGCCATGGGATCAGCGGCCGCCCGATCAGAGCGCCTCGAAACTCGTCGCCGCGGCGCGCGCGAAGCTGATGCAAATTCCCGAAGCGTTCGCCCTCAGTTTCGACCCGCCTTCGATCCCGGGCGTCGGCACGACGGGCGGCTTCGAGTTCGAAGTCGAAGACACGACCGGTCGCGGCAGCGTCGCGTTAAGCGAGGCGACGCAGGCGCTCATCGCGGAGGCGCGCAAGCAACCAGAACTCAGTCCGCAGCAGTTGTTCACCTCGTTCAGCACGTCGACGCCGCAATTCGAATACAACCTCGATCGCAACAAGGCGAAGCTGCTCGGCCTGACGTTGCCCGACGTGTTCAGCACGCTGCAAATCTACTTGGGCTCGCTCTACGTCAACGACTTCAACCTGTTCGGCCGCACGTTCCGCGTCACCATGCAGGCCGAGAAAGATGCGCGCGCGACGGCCAACGATCTGTCGCGACTTTATGTGCGCAACGCTGCCGGCGGCATGGTGCCGCTCAGCACGCTCGGCGACCTCAAGCCGATCGTGGCCGCGGAAACGGTGCCGCACTACAACAATTACGGCTCCGCGCTCGTCAACGGCGGCCCGGCTCCCGGCTTCAGTTCAGGCCAGGCGGTAGCGGCCATGCAGCGCGCCGCCGCCACCGCTCTGCCGAAGGATTTCAGCTACGAGTGGACCGGCATCACCTTCCAGGAATTGAAGGCGGGCTCGATCGCCACCGTGATTTTCGGACTCGCGATCGTCTTCGTCTTCCTGATCCTGGCGGCGCAATATGAAAGCTGGTCCATGCCGTTCATGGTCCTGCTCGCCGTGCCGCTCGCTCTCTTCGGCGCGCTCACCGCGCTTTGGGTGCGGCAGTTCCAGACCGACGTCTATTCGCAGATCGGCTTCGTCATGCTGATCGGCCTGTCGGCGAAGAACGCCATTCTGATCGTCGAATTCGCGCGCAACCTGCGCGAACAAGGCCACGGCATCGTCGAGGCCGCCATGGAGGCCGGGCGGCTGCGTCTGCGGCCGATCCTGATGACGGCGTTCGCCTTCATCCTCGGCATCGTGCCGTTGCTGGTGGCGAGCGGCGCCGGCGCGGCGAGCCGGCAATCGATCGGCACGACGGTGTTCGGCGGCATGCTCGCGGCGACGATCCTGACGCTGATCTTCGTGCCCGTCTTCTATGCGCTGATCGAAAGCTGGCGGGAGCGCGGCGGCGCCGCGCCCGCGCAAGATCATGGCCGCCCGCGCGCGGTCGACAACAAGGCGCAAGCCGCGGAATAATTGGAACTGGAACTGCTCTGATGAAACGATCGACCTTCCTCGCCGGCGCCGCCATCGTCCTTGTCGTCGCCGGCGGCGCCTATGTCGCACGCAGCCGATTCGGACTTCTCGGCGGCGCGGGCGGGCCGCCGGCAGCCGGCGCTCCCCCCGCGGCGATGGCCATGCCGGTTCCGGTGACCGGCGTCGTCAAAAAGACCATTTCGATCACGCTCGAATATTCGGCGCGCACCGATTCGATCCAAAGCATTCCGCTGCAAGCGAAGGTCGCGGGCTTCGTCCAGGCGCAACTGGCGCCCGACGGCGCCGACGTGAAGAAAGGCGATCTCCTCTACAAGATCGATCCGCGCGACTATCAGGCGGCGCTCGATCAGGCGAACGCGCAGGCGCAGCGCGACACGGCGGCGCTCGATTACGCGCGCGCCAACGCCAAACGCGGCACGGAGCTTGGGCACGCAGGCTACCTCGCGCGCGACACGGTCGAGCAGCGGTCCAGCACCGCGGAGCAGGCGCAGGCGGCGCTCGTCGCCGACCAAGCGGCGATCCGCACAGCCAAGCTCAATCTTGATTACACTGACATCCGCGCGCCGTTCGACGGGCGTCTGGGCCGCAACCAGGCGCCCGTCGGCTCGCTGATTACGATCGCCGGCGCGACGCTGAACACGCTCGTGGAGATCGATCCGCTTTACGTGACCTTCAATCCGAGCGAGACCGATCTCGTCACGATCCAGAAAGCCAAGCGTAAAACGTCCGGCGACGTCGAGGTCGACGTCTATACGCCGGGCGACGAAGCCGGGAAGCACAAGGGGAAATTGACATTCCTCGACAATACCGTCGATCGGTCGACCGGCACGATCACGGCGCGCGCCACCATCGAGAACGCCAGCAAATCCTGGTTGCCCGGCCAGTATGTGCGCGTGCGCCTGATCCTCGGCCAGCAGCCGGATGCGCTCCTCGTTCCGCAGGCGGCGCTCGGCTCGGGTCAGCTCGGCAAATATCTCTACGTCGTCGGCAAGGACAACAAGGTCGAACAGCGCTTCGTCTCCATGGGTCAAACCGACGGCGAGATGGTGGAGATCACCAAAGGCGTGTCTGAAAACGACCAGGTGATCACCGGCAACCTACAGAAGATCGGCCCCGGCGCGCCGGTCAAACCGATGGCGCCCTCGTCTTAGCTGCGCCGTCGCGGGGCGCAGCGTCTTCTCGCCAGCCGCAACGCTCGGATGCGTCGCGCGCCATAGACATTCCTTCGATCCCGCGCAAAATAGCGACGTCTTCCTTCGCTGAGGGCCGTCTGCGGTCGCTGCGCATGGCGCGCCGAACGAGGGCGCGCGTGCGGAAATGGCGCTCGAATTCAGGAGATCGCAAGCAGGTGCCGAGCATTGAACCCAAGAACGTCGCGCCGATTATGTTCGGGCTCATGCTCTCGCTCTTTCTGGCCAATCTCGATCAAACCATCGTCGCGACCTGCCTGCCGGCGATCGCGCGCGACCTCAACGGCTGGGAAATCCTGCCCTGGGTCATCTCCTCCTACCTGGTGACGTCCACGGCGACGACGCCGATCTACGGGCGCTTGAGCGACCTCTACGGACGCCGTCCCGTTCTGCTCACGTCGATCGCCTTGTTCGTGCTGGCTTCGGCTTTCTGCGCGCTGGCTTATACGATGCCGCTGCTGATCGTCGCGCGCACTTTGCAAGGCATCGGCGGCGGCGGTTTGCGCTCGATCACCCAGGTCGTCATCGCCGACATCATCCCGCCGCGCAACCGCGGCCGCTACCAAGGCTATATGTCGACGACGTTTCTCCTCTCGACCACGCTCGGCCCCGTGCTCGGCGGCTTTTTCGCCGACCACCTTTCCTGGCAATGGGCGTTCTGGATCAACCTGCCGCTCGGCGCTCTGGCCTTCTATGTCATCGACCGACAGTTGCGCCGTCTCGTTCTGCCGACGCGCGCCAGCACAATCGACTGGCTCGGCGCCGCGCTGATTCTCGCCGCCGCGACGCCGCTGATGATCGGCATCAGCCGAGTGGAACTCGAAGGCGGCTGGGTGCACTGGAGCGTGCTGGCGCCGATCCTCATTGGAGCGGTGGCGACCGCCGCGCTCGTGCGCCAGGAGCTGCGCGTCGCCGAACCGATGATCCCGATGCGGCTGTTCGCCAACAGAGTTTTCACCATCGGCAATCTGGCGCTGTTCCTGCCCTCGATGGTGCTGACGGCGCTGATCATCATCGTACCGCTGTACTACCAGACGGTTCTGCGCTGGTCGGCGGACGACGCCGGCTTGCAGTTGATCGCGCTGACCGGCGGGATGGCCGCCGGCAGCTTCGTCGCCGGGTCGGCGGTCAGCCGGATCGGTCGCGCGCGCATGTTTCCCGTTGCGGGCGGCGTCGTTGCAGGGATCTGCTGCCTGCTGATCGCCGCCTATGGCCTTGGCCGCTCGACCGCTTTTGACGTGATCTGCACGTTCGTCCTTGGCGCGGCGCTCGGCAGCCAGATCAATCCCATGCTCGTCATCGTGCAGAACGGTCTCGACGTCCGCGACATCGGGCCTGGCGTTTCGGGCATGACCTTTTTCCGTTCCCTCGGGGGCGCCTTTGGAGTCGCGACGCTGACCACGTTTCTCATCGGACGGCTCGCCGTCGGGGCCTCGCTGACGCCCGGCCACGAGCGGATCGAGGGGGAGCTTGGCGCAGCGCTCTTGCGGCCGTCGCTCGGTCCGGGCTTCAGCGCCGAACAGCTCGCGGCGTTCGACGCGGTTCGTCAACACGCTTTCGCGGCGACCTTCGTGTTCGCAGGGATCCTCACGGCGGTCGGCGGCGTCGCCATGCTGCTGATCAAGGAGCGGCCGCTCCGCGCCACCAGCGGCCGGCAAGGCCGTTAGAGCGCATCGCCGATCACGCGGTCGCGGCCCAGACGCTTGGCCTCGTAGAGATGCGCATCGGCGTGGCGCAGCAGGTCGACGATATCGACGCCGTTCTTGGGACACGTCGCGACGCCGATGCTGACGGTCGGCGCGAGATCGAACTCCCCGCCGACGGCGCTTGGAATGGCGCGACGGAGACGATCCGCGTGGGCCAGCGCCGCATCGTGGGGCAGCCCGTCGCAGAGCACGATAAACTCCTCGCCGCCGTAGCGAAACACCTTGTCCTGCGACCGCACGGCGTTCTTCAGAGTGGCGGCGACGCGGCGCAGCACCTCGTCGCCCTTCACATGGCCGTAGCGATCGTTGATCGCCTTGAAATGATCGATATCGATGATCGCCAAGCTGACCGGCCGCTGCCCGGCGACCGCGCTGCGCACGCTCGACGGGCCGAGGGAATCGAATTGGCCGCGATCCAGCGCGCCGGTTAGCGCGTCGATGCCGCTTTTGCCGAGCAACTCCTCGTAGCGATGACGGTAGGTGAGCTTGTCGAAGACGTCGCCGAGGTTTTGCTGCTTGCGCCCCAGCGGCCTCGATTCGATCTGCTGCAGATAAAACCCGACCAGGACGCTGTAAAGGAGCGCGGAGCCCATCTTGACCGCCCAGCCGCCGAGCAAGGCGATGGGCGGCACATCGGCGACGAACCGTAGGCCGAGATAGAAAAAAACCTGATCGAACGACAGCACCATCGCCAGCGTCGCGAAGATGCGGAGAACCACGTCGCCGAACTTCACCGCGCGCAGCCGCTCGTAAAGCATGATCGCCGCGATGCTGTCGATGAACAAGAGCGCCGTGCCCCACACCATGAGCGCGCCGATCTCGTCGATGAAGCCGAGGTCGATCGTGCCGCCGGAGACCGGCTGCGCCGCCGTGTAGACGCGAAGCATCAATCCGAGAACGACCATCAGCATGTTGCCGACGAGCAAGCCGTAGATCGGCTGCCGGACGGTCTGCGCGTCCTCGCGTATATAGAGCAGCAAGATGACCGCCAGCTTCCCGGAGAACAGCGCGGCCGAGCCTGGCGAACTCAGTCCGAACGGCAGTTGCACGATGAGGACCGAAGCGAGGTACGTCTCGAGGAAATGCAAAACGCCGAGCGCGCAGACGAACACGCCGAGGCCGAGCAGAGCGCGCGCCCGGAACAAGGCCGCCATCACGGCGAAATAAACGATCGCCTGGCCGAGAAACAGGAAGATCCCGTACATGCGCGAGCCCGGACTGGCGCGCCGCCGATTCGGTCGAGGGCGTCGCTTTAATGGTGGGAGAGAGGCGTTAATACGTCGTCGCCAGGGACGCAAATTTCGGTCCACGCCTAGGGCGCGACCTCATGACGCTTGAAACGCGGCGCGCCGTCCCGCATCGAACGGCATGATCTCAGAAACGCCAGCCTCGAGCCGCGCTCGGCCGCTCGTGCGCCGAGGCCGTCGCTTCGGCCTTGGCCCGCTCTGCCTGCTCGCGGCCGTCGTCGGAATCGTGACGGGCTTTGGCGCGCTGCTGTTCCGCTACATGATCAGCTTCGTTCATAACTTGTTTTTCCTGAGGATCCTCTCCTTCTCTTACGATTCGAGCCTCTTCACCCCGTTCAATCCGTGGGGATGGGGCGTCGTGCTTGTGCCGGTCGTCGGCGGCCTGATCGTCACATTCATCGTCTCGAACTTCGCGC
Organism: Beijerinckiaceae bacterium; assembly: GCA_965276595.1. Classification (GTDB taxonomy): domain Bacteria; phylum Pseudomonadota; class Alphaproteobacteria; order Rhizobiales; family Beijerinckiaceae; genus Terripilifer. Next base: position 463,219 of record CBDIBA010000011.1, on the reverse strand, counting down.
CCGAAGCGAAAGGACACGGCGTGCCGGAAGTCATGGCGGCGATCTACTACAAAGGCGGAGTGATCCGACCGGCAGTCGCCGCGGTCAAGTCGATCGCCTCGGCCGTGGCGATCGGCAGCGGCGCAGCGGTCGGCCGTGAGGGGCCGATCATTCAGATCGGCTCGTCGCTCGGCTCGGCGTTCGGCCAGATGATCCGCCTCGATATCGGCCAGCGCATCACGCTTGTCGCCGCGGGCACCGGCGCCGGCATCGCAGCGACATTCAACACGCCGATCGGCGGGGTGCTCTTCGTGACCGAGTTGATGCTGCCCGAGGTCAGCGTCAACACCTTCCTGCCGGTGGCGACCGCCACCGGCGTCGCAACCTTCGTCGGCCGCCTGTTCTTCGGTCCCGCGCCGGCCTTTTCCACGCCGGCCTTGGCGCCCTTGCCCAACACCCTTGAGGCCGGCGCGCTGCTGCTCATCCTCTATGTCGTTCTGGGCGCGGCGACCGGCGTCGCCGCGGCGATCTTCGTACGCGGCCTGCATCTCACCGAAGACCTGTTCGATCGGATCCCCGGTCGTTACGTCCGTCATGCGCTCGGCATGCTGACGGTCGGCGCGATCATCGCCGTCCTGTTTCAAACCTTCGGGCACTATTTCGTCGAAGGCGTCGGCTATTCGACCATTCAGGCGATCTTCGACGGTCGCCTGACCGGATTGGGGCTGCTGCTTCTCCTGTTTGTCTGCAAGGTCGCGGCGACATCCATCAGTCTCGGCTCGGGCTCGTCGGGCGGCGTGTTCTCACCCTCGCTCTATATGGGAGCGACGCTGGGCGCGGCGTTTGGAGGCGTCTGCGCCCAGGTCTCCCCCTTCCCCATCGACGTTCCGGCCTTCGCGATGGTCGGCATGGGCGCGATGGTCGGAGGCGGCACGGGCGCCGCGATGACAGCCATCATCATGATTTTTGAGATGACGCGCGAATACGACATCGTTCTCCCGATGATCCTGGCCGGTGGGGGCAAGCCTCGCGACCCGCCGGCTGCTCTCGCTGGAGAACATCTACACAGCCAAACTCGCCCGCCGCGGCGAACCGACCCCGCGCGGGTTGCACGCCAACATGTTTCTGGTGCGCAGGGCGCGGGACATCATGGAGCCGCGGGTCGTCTTCCTCGATGCGGATGTGCGCCTCGACGAGTTTTTGATGCGCGACGAGCACGACGGCGCAATGCAGCACATCGCCGTTACGCGGCAGGGACGCATCGTCGGGGTGCTGCGCGTCAACACCCGCATCCGGCATCAACTCGCGCAGTCGCACGGCGGCGTGACGCTGGGCGAGGCGGCGCAGAAGGACTTCACCATCGTGCGCGCCGAAAGCGCGGTGTTCGATGTGATCGGACGCATGACGAAACGCCGGGCAAGCGCCGCGCTGGTGCTCGCGCGTACGCCGGGGCGGCCGGCGGGTCGGCTATCGCAGATCGCCGGGATCATCACCAAGGAGCATATTGCGGACTCGGTCGCCGATACGATCGAACTCTACCCGACTTGATCGGGCTCGCTTCGGGCAGAGGAAACCTCTCCGATCAGCGCGGAGTTGCGAGCGTCCAAAGGACGCTCCAGGCGCCGAGCGACGTCGCGTTCGCCTCGCCTTCGGTCCAAAGGATGCGGCCCTGCATCGACGGCAGGTCTCTGACGGACCACTCGCTCAGGTTGGCGCGCACGGCGAGCGTCGCCCCGTCGCCCATGCGCCAGGTCGCCTCGACCGCATGGCCGCCGATCACGCGGGCCTGTCCGGCGTGGGCGCCGACGCCGATGAGCCGCGGCGCGATCTCCGCGCGCCGCAAAGCCATTAGCGCGCGGTAGAGCGCCCTGTGCTCGGCATGCGCGCCTTGCGTCGCCTCGTTCCAGTTGAGCTTCGCGGAGAGGAAGGTCTCCGGCGCGGTCGGGTCTGGGATGCGCTGGAGTTGGTCCGGATCCTTGAATTCGGCGAACGAGGCGAACTCCGCTCGCCGCCCGTTGCGCACCGCGTCGGCAAGCTCGTCGCCGACATCGCAGAAATAGGGGAACGGTTGATCGGCCGCCCATTCCTCGCCCATGAACAGCATCGGGATTTGCGGCCCTAGAAGGTACAGCGCCGCGAGCGCGCGCTGCGCCGGCCGCTCGGCGATCGCCGAAAGCCGCTCGCCAAAGGCGCGGTTGCCGACCTGGTCGTGGTTCTGGATGAACGCGACGAACGCCGTCGGCGGCAAGCCGGCGCTCGGCTCGCCGCGCGCCTTGCCGCTGAATTGCATCGTCTCGCCTTGAAACACGAAGCCTTCCGCGAGCGCGCGCGCAAGCTTACGCGCGTCGCCGGCGTATTCGGCGTAATAGCCTGCCCGCTCCCCCGTCGCGGCGGTGTGGAAGGCGTGATGGATGTCGTCGTTCCATTGCGCCGTGTAGAAGGCTGGCGCGCCGGTGGCGTCGCGCGTGAGCCGCGACGCCTCGTTGTCCTCGTTCTCTAGAATGAGATGAATGTGGCGGTCGCCCGCCGAAGCATGGACGCGCCGAGCGATCTCATCGAGAATATGCTCGTCGCTCAGATCCTTGATCGAGTGCACGGCGTCGAGACGCAGGCCGCCGAGATGGAACTCGTTGATCCAGTAGAGCGCGTTTTGGATGATGAACTCGCGGACGAAATGCGATTCTTCCGCATCATAGTTGACGGCGGCGCCCCATGGCGTCTCATGCTGGTCGGTGAAGATCGGCGCGAAATTCGGAAAGTAATTCCCCGACGGGCCGAAGTGGTTGTAGACGACATCGAGCAGCACGGTCAGGCCGCGAAGATTGGCGGCGTTCACCAACGCCTTGAAATCGTCGGGGCGCCCATAGGTCGATTCCGGCGCGAACAGGAAGACGCCGTCGTACCCCCAACCGCGATGGCCGGGAAAATCCGCGACGGGCATGATTTCGATCGCCGTGACGCCGAGGTCGACGAGGGCGTCGAGTTTTTCGATGGCGGCGAGGAACGTGCCCTCCGGCGTGAAGGCCCCGATATGCAGCTCGTAGAGGACGCACTCCTCCCAGGGGCGACCGCGCCAGCCGGCGTCGCTCCAGACGAACGATGTTGAGTCGATCACCTCGCTCGGACCATGCACGTCATGGGGTTGAAAACGCGAGGCGGGATCGGGGGCGGAGCGCTGATTGGGCAAGACGTAGGAGTAAAGCGCGCCGGGACTCGCGTCTCTGACGAAGACCGAATGCCATCCCTGCGCCATCCGCTTCATCGCGATCGACTCCGCCTCGCCGAGGCGCAGACGCATGTGATCGTGCTTCGGCGCCCACACCCGAAACTCGACGCCGTCCGGCAAGACCAGCGGGCCGAACGGCGACGGCGGAGATGAATGGTCGGTCATGGAGCCTCATGCGGCGAAAGCCGACGCACCGGCAACGCTGGCGCAATTGCGATGTTCCGCGCCGCGACGAGCGGGGATCAGCGCACCCGGACCGTCGGCGTGACCGACATGCCAGGCCCGATGTAAACGTCCGGCGGCGCATCGAACACGATCTTGACCGGCACGCGCTGCACCACCTTCACGTAATTGCCCGTCGCGTTCTCGGCGGGCAGCAAGCTGAACACCGTCCCGCTGCCAGCCTGAATGCTGTCGACGTGGCCTCTGATGGCGCGGCCCGGGTAGGCATCGATATAGATGTCGACCGGTTGGCCGGGACGCATGTAGGTCAGTTGCGTTTCCTTGAAGTTCGCCGTGATCCACAATGTGCGCGGAACGAACATCATCACGGACTGGCCCGGCTGCGCGTAGAGCCCGTTCGCCGCGGTGATCCGGGTTGCGCGGCCGTCGACCGGCGCGAGCACGCTCGTGCGCGACATGTTGGCCTGCGCAGCCGCTTCCTGCGCGTTCGCCTGCTCCAATTGCGCTTCGACGACCTTCTGCTGCGAGCGCAGCACGCCGACCTGCTTCTGCGCGCCGAGCAGGTTCGCTTGGCCGGCCGCCAGCGCCGCTTGCTTCTGCTGGAAATCCGAGGACGTTTGGTCGGCCTGCTCGCGCGTGCCGGCCCCCGCCTTCAAGAGACCCTGGAACCGGGTGTTTTCCTGACGCGAAAGGTCGAGCGCGGCCTGCGCCTGCGTGACCTGCTTCTCCGCTTGGTCGATGCTGGCTTGCTGGGCGCCGATCTGCGCCGTCAGGTTGTCGATGCTGGCGCGAGCCTGATCGACTTGCGCCTTCGCCTGCGCCAGGGCGGCCTTGTAATCGCGGTCGTCGATGCGCACCAGAACGGCGCCTTTTTCGACCATCTGGTTGTCGGTGACCGGGACGTCGACGATCGCACCTGCGACCTGCGTGCTGATCGGCGCGACGCGGGCGTCGACGAACGCGTCGTCGGTCGATTCGTAATGCAGGGAGTTCAGATACCAGAGCACGCCGGCGACGATTGCGGCGATCAACACGACGGCGATGCCGAGCGTTATGAACGGGTGCTGACGAACACGGTCGATTATTCCGACATGCGGCTTCTTCTCGTCATCGTCTTTATCCTCGCTCTTGCCGTCGCGGTCCTCTTTGTCGTTCTTCTTCTGGTCGCTTCGATCGTCCTCGCGACGATCGCGATCTTCGTGCGGCGGCGGCGTCGGTTCTCGGCGCTCGTCCTGCTTCTGCGGAGCTTCGGGCTTGCACGCCTGCTCATCCAGCAACGAGAGGCGCCGGTGATCCCGCTCGGCGCCGTCGCCAGATTGCGCCGGCTCGGGTCTGGAACGATCTTCATCAGGAACAACCCGATCGGACATCTGCGTCTCGCAACAAAGTCGGTCGCAATTTAAAGCAAGGCGGAGCTTCTTAAAGTTGGGCGAAGCTTCGGCGGACAACTCGCGGCGCCGCAGCAAGTTCCTCCGCCCTCGGCGACCCTAACGACACCCGGCGCCGCGACCAGGAACCTCGTTCCGCGGCGGCCGTTTTCCCACCAATCGAGGGAGGGCGATTATGTCGCAGCGATCGAAACCAAAGAAATGGTCCGCGGACGTGACGGCGCACAGCGATGCGCTCGATCTCAAGGCATCGATCTTCAAATCGGACGACCCGGAGCGCATCGCCCGCTCGCTGAAGCGCTCGGCCGAGCAGAGCCATCGGCGGAAATCGAGCCCGTTCCGCTCCGCGATGTCGATGTTGACCTTCTACATCAACCGGGCCGGCGAGAACCTGTCCGCCCGACGACTCAAAACGCTCGAAAAGGCGAAGCAGGCGCTACGGCGCGATTTCGGCAAAGCTCCCTGAGGGTCGCGCAGGAACAAACCGCCGCGCCGACGGCTTTCCGTGTCGGTTTTTCCGCAGCTATGGAGCGCATCATGAAGAAGATCGTTGTCAGCCTCGCCTCGCTGGCGCTGATGGCCGGCGCAACCGTGACCGTATCCGCCCCGGCGCAGGCGAAGGGCTGCATCAAGGGCGCGATCGTCGGTGGCGTCGCCGGCCACATGGCGGGCCATGGCAAGCTTGGCGCGGCCGCCGGGTGCGTCGTCGGCCACCACAACGCCAACAAACGAGAGCGAGAACAGCAGCAGCAGATGCAGCCGCAGCAGAACGGCGCCGGCCCGAACGGCTGAGGCTCATCGCAGTCGCGCATTGCAACCCCGCCGCACGTCGGCGGGGTTTTGCTTTGCCCTAAGCTGTGGCGTCAAGGCGTTCCAACTCGCTTCCTAATGCGCCGGCGGTCGTCCGAGAATGAGGTCGGCCGCTTTCTCCGCCATCATGATGACGCAAGCGTTGATGTGCGCAGCGACGAGCGTCGGCATCGCCGAGGCGTCGACGACGCGCAAATCTTCGACGCCATGCACGCGCAGGGCGGGGTCGAGCACGGCTCCGATCGGGCAGGTCGAAGACGGATGATGCACGGTCACGACCGCGCGCCGGATGTAGGCGTCGAGATCGGCGTCGGACTGCGCCGCCTCCCCCGGCGCGATCTCGCGGCCGCGATAGGGATCGAGCGGCCTGCGCCGGACGATGTCGCGCCCGATCCGAATGCCCTGCCGCAGGCGCGCAAGATCGTGCGGCGCGGAAAATAAATTGAAGCGGATGCGCATGCGGGCCAGCGGATCGGCGGACCGCAACATGACCTCGCCGCGGCTTTCCGGATTGAGCACCGCCGGGCGCATGCCGAAGCCGTCGATGTAGCCGGGTTTGACGCCTGGGAACCAAACATGCGCGTAGGCGGGCGCAATCGGAATCATGAATTCGATGTCCGGGCTCGGCAATTCTTCGGACGACTTTACGAAGCCCAGTCTCGCGTTCGGAAGGCTCGTCGCAAATCCGCTTTTGAAGAGATACGCCTGCGCCATGGCCAAGGCCATGCGGTCGAACCGCATGCGCGCGTGGAACTCGCCGGGCTGCTTGCGTTCGTAAAGGTTCATGACCGTCGGGTGATCCTGCAGGTTCTGGCCGACCGGCAGATCGGCGATCACGGCGACGCCCATCTCGCGCAGATGGTCCGCGGGCCCGACGCCCGACAGCATCAGCAATTGCGGCGTGTTGAACACGCCCGCCGAGAGGATCGTCTCGCGCGCCGCCAGGGCGCGCACGGGCTTGCGCGACCGCCTCGCATATTCGACACCGACGGCGCGCCTGCCGTCGAGCAGCACGCGCGTCGCATGCGCGCGCGTCACGATTGTGAGGTTCGGTCGGCGACGGACGGGCTTCAGATAGGCGTTCGCCGTGGAGGCGCGCCGTCCCTTGTGAATGGTGTTCTGGCTGCGTCCGAAGCCAAGCACGGCGCCGTCGTTCATGTCTTCGGTCATCGGATGGCCGGCTTCCCGCGCCGCCTCCATGATCGCCGCGACGATGGGGTCCTTAGTCTTCTCCCATTGCACGCCAAGCGGACCTTCGCCGCCGCGCGTGTCGCTCCCGCCGCCCTCCCAGCTCTCGGCGCGCCGAAAGTAGGGCAGAACCTCGTCGTAGGACCAGCCCGTCGCGCCATCGCGCGCCCAGCGATCGTAATCCGACCGATGCCCACGCGTGTAGCCCATCACGTTGATCGACGACGAGCCGCCGAGCACCTTGCCGCGCATGGCCTCGATCTCGCGGCCGTCGGCGTAGAGTTCGGGCTCGCTGTGCAGGCCCCAGTCGTGCATCGCGTGCTGGTGCAGCTTGCCGAGCCCGAGCGGGATCTGGATCAGCGGATTGTAGTCCCGGCCGCCGGCTTCGAGCAGAAGCACCCGAACGGAGGGGTCGCTGCTGAGGCGGTTCGCCAAGACACAGCCGGCGGATCCGGCGCCCACGATGATGTAATCGTAAGCCGTCGATGCGGCGGCGTTGGCCATCTGCGCGAATCCTCCCCGTGACGCCGGCGCGTAAATCTGTCGAAACGCGCCGCACGAGGCAAGCAGCGGCGCGCTTCCTTCGCCGCGTCGGCCCGCAGGCGCAGACGCCGAACCGGCTGGCGGCCCCTCGCCTCCGCAGCGGAGCGCAAATCCGGCTTGACAGAGGGTGGAGGACCACCGCTAGGATTGTCTGACAATCTTGGAGGACCTCAAAGGTGGGCGCGTCAAATCTCTACGAGCGTCTCGCGACGCAAGCGCTCCGCCGCGAACTGACTTCGAGCGAGCGGGCGTTGGGCCAAGCGCTGGAGCAAATTTTCGCCTCCGGCGTCCATGACTTCGCCGCCGTCGCAGCGCGGCTGAGCGAACGCAAGATCGACCGCCCTTCGGGCGCGCAGGGCCCGTGGAGCGCCGAGACGCTCCTGTCCGAACTTGCTGCGATCAACGCCAGCCTCGATGCGGCTTACGCGACCGCGCCGCCGATCGGCGCCTACGCTTGAATCCCTTTTTTGGAGCGCACCGATGACTGACGCCGGCGTTGAAGCTGTGGAGGACCGTCTCGATCAGGGCTTGCCCGGCTATTGGTACGTCGTCGCGAAATCGGTCGACGTGAAGGCCGGGGCGCCCGTGCCTCTGAAGGCTCTCGGGCGCGACCTTGTCCTGTGGCGCGGCGCCGACGGCAAGGCGCGCTGCCTCGACGATTGTTGTCCGCACCGCGGCGCCAGGCTCTCCTTTGGCCGCACCGAGGGCGACCTGATCTCCTGCCGCTATCATGGCGTCGCCGTGGACGGCGCAGGGGTGATCGCCCGCGTGCCGGGACTTGCCGATTGCGGCCTTGAAGGCAAGCAGGCGGTCAAGTCCTACGCCGTCGAGGAGGCCGCCGACGGCGTATTCGTCTATTTTCCGAGCGCCGAAGCGCCCGATCCGCCGCCGCTGACGCTGCCCCTCGAATTGACGAGCGACGCGTTCACGCATTTCCTCTGCACGGCGCCGTGGAACTGCAACTATCGCTACGTGCTCGACAACCTCGTCGATCCCATGCATGGCATCTTCCTGCACTCCGATACGTTCACGCTCAGCAACGGCGTGCAGCAGGATACGGTCGCGATCGAGAAGACGGCGACGGGTTTCATCACCAAGCGCGTGGGGCAGCAGTCGGTCAACTTTGACTGGTCGGAAATCAGCTTCGACTCGCCGGTCTTCCACGGCCGCGTCATTATCCCCTATCCGCCGGCGGCCGGCCCGGGCGGATCGATGTTCGTCATCACCTTCCTGACGCCCGTCGACAAGGATCGCTGCCGTATCTTCTTCTGGCGCGTGCGCGCGGTCGCCTCCGATATCGAGCGCGAAGCGTGGCGCTTTCTCTTTCGCGCCAATCTGGAAACGCGGCATTGGGACGTGCTCGAACAGGATCGCCTGATGCTGGAGCGGATGCCGGCGCAAGCGCGCCATCGCGAAATGCTGTATCAGCACGACATGGGCGTGACGCGCCTGCGGCAGATGATGCGGCGCAAGGTCGAAGCCGAGATGAGCGCCGAGGCTGCGGCGCAATCCAACGCCTGAGCAGCGGGAGCGCGTCGTGTTGTTGAAGGGCCGCACCGTTCTCGTCACCGGCGCCGCGCGCGGCGTCGGCCGCTCGATCGCCGAGGCCTGCGCCAAGGCCGGCGCGCGCCTCGTTTTGGCGGACATCCTGACAAAGGAAGGCGAGGAAACCGCGCAGGCGATCGCCGCGAGCGGCGCCGCCTGCCGCTTCGTTCCTGTCGATCTGGCCGATCCATCGTCGATCGACGCGCTCGCCGCAAACATTCGCGCGGCCGAAGGCGCGCTCGACGGCCTCGTCAACAACGCCGCCATCGCGACGAACGTCGGCGGCAAAAACTTCGAAGACATCGAGATCGATCTCTGGGACCGCGTCATGCGGGTCAACATCCGCGGCACCTGGCTCGTCACGCGCGCCATGAGTCCGCTGCTCGGCGAAGGCGGTCAGATCGTCAACCTGGCCTCCGACACCGCGCTCTGGGGCGCGCCGCGCCTCCTCGCCTATACGTCGAGCAAAGGCGCGGTCATCTCGATGACGCGTTCGCTCGCGCGCGAACTGGGCCCGCGCAAGATCGGCGTCGTCGCCGTGGCTCCCGGCATCATGCGCAACGAGGCGACGGAATACGTGCCGGCCGCGCGCCACCGAGAATACGAGACCGGCCGCGCCGTGCCCGGTCCGCAAGTCCCGGAAGACATCGTCGATACGATCGTCTTCCTGCTGACGCGGCCGGCGATCGCCCTGACGGGCCAGATCCTGCCGGTCGACGCCGGCTTCATTTTTACCTGACCGCAGAAGCCTTAGACCGCGGCGTCCGCGTCTTCGGGCTCCATGGCCGCACGGTCCCGGCTCGATCTGGCGCGATCGACGGCGGCCTGCGCGCATTCGCAGGCGCCGGCGATATGCGCCTCGACGCAGGCGCGCGCCCGATCGGCCCTGCGCTCGGCCAACGCGGCGAGGAGCGCGTCGAACTCGCCGGCCCATCGCCGCGCCACCTCGGCGTCGAGCGACCAGGCGCGCAGCACGTTGATCCGCGCCACGAGATCCCAGACCGTCTCCCGCAGCACGACATTGCCGCAGCCATCGAGGATCGCGCCGAAGAAACGGTTGATCAGCGCGACGAGCGTCCGCGTCTCGTGCGCCGCCGCGCGCATCCGGTCCGGAACGTCGCGCACGGCCGCGATGTCCGCGTCCGTCGCGCGCGTTGCGAAATCGGCGACCGCCTCGCCCGTAAGCAGCGCCCACACCTTGTGGATGTCGGCCACGTCTGCGGCGTCGAGCCGCGCGACCGAATAGCCCCGGTTGGGCGCAAGCTCGATCAGCCGCTCGGCCTCCAGCATCCGCAGGACCTCGCGCAGCGAAGCGCGGCTGATGGACAACGCCGCCGCCGCCTGTTGCTCGACGAGCCGGTCCCCCGGCCGAAGCGCGCCGCGCATGATCTTGTCCCGCAGAATCCAGGCGGATTGCTCGATCCGGGTTGTCGGCGGCTCCATCCAGAATCTGCTGCGCATGCCGGCAAATTGCCTCGCGCCGGCCCACGACGCAAACCGATCGCCCGATTGTCGGCTTGCCAACCGCGCCGACCTGTATACAGTCTACAGTCTTATTGAACTTGGATCGCTCCCCGTGACCTCTCAAGCCTTCTCAGCGGTGGCGGTGTCTGCGGCTCTTCGCGGGCGGCTGACGGCGGCCGACCACATCGCAGAAGCGTTGCGCGCCGCGATCCAGAGCGGCGAGCTCGCCGACGGCGTGGAATTGTCGCAGGTCGGTCTCGCCCAGCACTTCGGCGTCTCGCGCGTGCCGGTGCGAGAGGCGTTGCGCGCGCTCGAGGCGGAAGGCTGGGTGACGGCGCCGACGCATCAGCGCGCCTTCGTGCAGTCGCTGACGCCGGGCGAGATCGACGAAATCTTCAGGATGCGTCTGCTCATCGAGCCGGATTTGCTCGCCCGCGCCATTCCCCGTTTGGACGCCGCCGCCGTCGCGGACCTTCAGGCGCGTTGCGACGCGATGGACGCGCTGCGCGATCATGCCCGCTGGGTCGCCGACAACCGCGCCTTCCACCGCGCGCTGCTCGCGCCTTCGGCGGCGGATTTCACCGTGCGCCTGGTCGAAAACCTCACGGCGCAGGTGGAGCGTTATTTGCGTTTGCATCACGCCGGCTCCGATCGTCAGCGCGACGCCGGCGTCGAGCATCGCCACCTTGTCGACGCGGTCGCGCGCAAGGACGCGCGAAGCGCGCGCGCCATCCTGCGCAAGCACATCGACCGAAGCCGCGCGGGCGTCCTCGCGGCCGTCCGCAGTTTGTAAGAAGGAGATCGTCATGGGATTGCCCTACAGCCGCAACGAGGTGAAGGACCGCGCCCGCGCCGCCTGGAAAGGCGCCTGCAACGTCACGCTCCCGTCCTTCACGACGCAATTCGACGCGCTGAACGTCAAAGCCGTCGAGCACGACGTGAAGCACGGCGCCAAGATGGGCTTCTGGGGCACGCTCATCGCGTCGGAAAGCGGAACGACGTTCCGGGAATATCTGCAGTTCATGGACGTCGCCGCTGCGGCGGCCCCGAAAGGCTTCAACCTCGTCACCCATTTGAGCTTCGACACGGTCGGGCAGATGATCGAGGCGGCGAAGACCGCCGAGACGCTCGGCTTCGAGGCGGCGCTTCTCTCCTACCCCGCGACCTTCCGGCCGAAGAGCGCGGCCGACATCGTGTCCTTCACCAAGCATATCGCCGATGCGATCGATCTCGCGCTGATCCTGTTCGACGTGCCGACCTGGGGCTTCAAGCCGCTGCATCCGAGCGCCTTTCCGCCCGAGGCGATGGCGGAAATGGCGCGCTTCCCCACGGCGGCGAGCGTGAAATACGAGGCGAACCCGCCAGGCATGGTGTCGGGGCTCGCGGACTTGCGCCGGCGCTGCGGCGACGACGTGATCATCCAGTGCCCGCTCGAGCATTACGCGCCTGGCCTCGTCGATTGGTATGGCATGCCCTTCATGGGCACCAGCGCCTATGATTCCTTCGGCGACCGGGTGCCGCGCTGGTTCAAGATGCTGCACGAGGGCCGATGGGACGAGGCGATGGCGCTCTACTGGAGCTATCAGCCGGCGCGCGAGGCGAAGGGCGCCTTCCACGCCACGTTCAACGGCGCGAACCTCATCCATCGCATCGGTTGGAAATATCTCTCTTGGTTGCACGGCTATAGCGGCGGCCTGCTGCGCATGCCGCAGATGCGTCTCAATCCCAACCAGATGCGCGCGCTGCGCGCCGGCCTGCAGGCGTCCGGCTTCGAACTGCCGGCGAGCGACGACGGCTTCCATGAAGGCCGCTTCCCCGTCGAGGCCGACGCTGCGATGGCGCGCCGCGCGGCGGCCGAATAAGCCGTGACGATCCTTCTGCGCCACGAGGACGTGCAGCGCCTCGTTACGATGGACGACGCGATCGCGGCGATGGAGAGCGCCTTCGCCGAGGAGGGCGAGGGCGCCGCGCTGCTGCCGCAGCGGATCAACATGAAGGCGGGCAAGGGCTGGCTGCGCGTCGGGCCGGTCGCGTTGGAAAAGTCCGGCTACGCCGGCTTCAAGGCGATGAACCTCGCGCCGGGTCATGGCCTGCGCTATCAGGTGCATCTTTACTCGATCGCAGACGGCTCTCTGCTCGCCATCATGGACGCGCAGCGCCTGACGACCCTGCGCACCGGCGCGACCAGCGCGGTGGCGACGCGCCGTCTCGCCCGCGCCGGCAAGGCGGTCGTCTCGCTGCTCGGGTCGGGCCTCGAGGCGCGCGCCCAGCTCGAGGCGATGCAGGCCCTAGGCTGCGTGCGCGAGGCGCGCGTCTACAGCCCCACGCCCGCCAATCGCGAAAAGCTCGCCGAGGATTTCCGGCGACGCTTCGACATGAAGATCGCCACGTGCGCCAGCGCGCAGGAGGCGGTCGAGGGCAGCGACCTCGTTCTCGCAGCCGTGAAGTCGACGACGCCCGTCTTGCTTGGCGCGTGGCTCCAGCCCGGCATGCATGTCAACTCGGTCGGCACGGCGCGGCGCGACCAGCGCGAGATCGACGAGGACGTGTTTCGCCGCAGCGCGCGCATCGTCGTCGATACCCGCCACGGCGTCTTCGAGGAGGCGGGCGACGCCTATGCGGCCCGCGACAGCATCGCGCCCGGCGCGGTCCATGAGCTGCACGAACTCGTCAGCGGCAAGGCGCCGGGACGCGCGGACGACCGCCAGATCACCTTGTTCAAATCGGTCGGCACCGGCATCCAGGACATCGCGCTCGCCGGCATGATCCATGCGAAGGCGCGCGAGGCCGGCGTCGGCGCCGATCTCGGCGCATTCCCCTACTTGAAGAGCAATTGACGCGATCCGAACGCCCGCGAACGACAGGAGCGACGACGTGCTGAACACCTCGCAGGATATCGCCATCCGGAAGGCCATGGGACGGCTCCTGCCGATCGCCATGCTGCTGTTCTTCTTCAGCCTGCTCGACCGCACGAACATCAGCTTCGCGGCGTTGAAGATGAACGAGGATCTTCATCTGTCGCCGTCGCAATACGGCGTCGCCGCCAGCATCTTCTTCGTCGGCTATCTCATTTTCGAGATTCCGAGCAACTTCCTCTTGGCGCGCATCGGCGCGCGCATCTGGCTCGCGCGCATCATGATCACCTGGGGGCTGGTGGTCGCCGCGATGGCCTATGTCGAGGGAGCCGCCTCGCTCTACACGCTGCGCTTCCTGCTGGGAATTGCCGAGGCGGGCCTCCTGCCCGGTCTCCTGCTCTATCTCGGCTATTGGCTGCCAAAGCGCGAACGCGGCGCCGCTTATTCGATCCTGCTCATGACGACGGCCATCGCCTATGCGGTCGGCGCGCCCTTCACAGCCGCGCTGATGCAGGTGAGGCTGTTCGGCTTCAACGGCTGGCAGACCATGTACCTGATCCAAGGTCTGCTCACCGTCATCGTCGGCGTCGCGACGATCTTCATCCTGCCGAGCCGCATTGCCGAGGCGCGGTGGTTGAGCGCGGACGAAAAGCAGGCGCTGACCGCCTGCATGAACGAGGAGGAGGCGATCAAACGGGCGCATGGCGCCACAAGCCTCCGCGACGGCTTTCTGGATCGTCGCGTGCTGATCGCCACCGTCCTGTCGTTCTTCCTCATCTGCGCCAATTTCGGCACGGTGCTGTGGCTGCCGCAAATCATCAAGGCGGCCTTTCCCGCGCTCGCGATCTTTGAAATCAGCCTGTTGATATCGCTCGCCTTCTTCATCGGCGGCGTCGCCGGCGTCCTTGCCGGCCGCAGTTCCGACCGCACCGGCGACCGCAAGTGGCACCTCTGCGTCAGCGCGCTCGTCGGCGCGGCAGGTTACGGCTTCGCCGGCCTCGCGCCGTCGCCGACGCTCGAATTCGTCGGCCTCTGCATCGGCGTGCTCGGCATCTGGTCGATGTTCGGCGTCTTCTGGGCCTACAACGGCGACCTGCTCGGCGGCCGGGCGGCGGCCGGCGGCCTCGCGCTGATCAACAGTCTCGGCTCGATCGGCGGCGTCATCGCGCCCAACGTGCTCGCCTGGGCGCTGGAGAGGACCGGCGGGTTTCAAGGCAGCCTCTATGCGCTCGCCGGCTTTTCGCTGGCGACGGCGATCGCCGCGGCTTGCTTGAGACCGCTGCGCCGTCCGCAGACGACGCTCGCCGTCAGCTTGGCGGAATAGCCGGGAGGAGACGGACCGCAATGAGCGTCTACGGCCTGAACAAGATGCTGCGCGAGATCAACCGCGATCCGGGCAGGCGCGCGGCCTACGCCGAAGACGCGGCGGCGTTCGCGGCGGCTTACGATCTCACCGACGAAGAGCGGGCCGCGTTCGTCGCCGGCGACATCGGCAGGCTCTACAGGCTCGGCGCGCACGGGCTCATCCTGCGTCCGTTCACGCTGTTGAACCAGATGCCCGAGCCGGACTATCTGCGCGCCATCCGGGAGTAGCCGATGTCGATCGTTTTCGCCTGCGCCGTCTCGCACGCGCCCGGCATCGCCGCGTGGCGCGACGCGGCGTCGAGCGGTCAGCTCGCCGAAGTCACGCGTGGCTTCGAGCAATTGCGCGGCGAACTCGCGGCGGCGAAGCCGGACCGGTTGCTGCTGCTGACCTCGGAGCATTGGGCGAATTTCTTTCTCGATCATATCGGCGCCTTCTGCATCGGCCGCGCGGATGCGTTCGAAGGCCCGGTCGAGCCTTGGTTGAAGATCGAGAAGCGCCGCGTTCCCGGCGATCCGGCGCTGGCGAACCGACTTCTGGAACGATGTTACGCGAACGGCTTCGAGCCGAGCCATGCGCAAGAGATGAAGTTCGACCACGGCACGATGGTGCCGCTGACCTTCCTGACGCCGGCCATGACGACGCCCGTCGTGCCGATTCTGTTCAACACGCTCGCGCCGCCGCGCCCGTTGGCTTCACGGTGCCTGCGGCTGGGCGAGGTCTTGCGCCCGACGCTGGAGGAGGCGGACGAGCGCATCGCCGTCGTCGCTACCGGCGGCATGTCGCACGATCCCGGCGAGACGCGGCACGGCTTCATCGACCAGGATTTCGACCGGCGCTTTCTCGACCAGATGGCGAGCGCCGACCAGGCGGCGCTTGGCGCCTATACCGACGCCGAGCTGATGGCGCCGGGCGCCGGCACGATGGAGCTTCTCGCCTGGATCTGCCTGGCGGGCGTCATGGGCGACAAACGCCCGTCGGTTGCGGCTTATGAGGCCGTGGTTCCCTGGGCGACCGGCATCGGCATGATCGCCTATGGCGCCCCGCCGTAGAGCGAAGCCGGAGCCCGCCCTATTCCGCCGGCGCGGCGGCAGGCGCGACGTCCGGCGTGGCGGCGACCAGCGGCTCCGTCTGCGCATATTTCGAGCAAGCCAGGAGCAAGATCGCCACGCTTGCGTAGGCGAAGGCGACCGCCGGCGACCGCGCCACGCCGATCGCCTCGTTATGGATAAGGCCGAAGAAGGTGAACGCGGCGCCTGCCGCCGCGAAAGCGGCGGCTTTGACGAAATCCCGATCGATGATGAAGACGGCGATCGCGCCGAGGATGATGCCGGCGAGCGTGGCGCCGCCGCCGAGCGTCGCGAGACCCTGGTAGAGCACGCCGACCTGCGCGAGCTTGTCGAGGCCGACCGCGCCGACATTCGTGCCGGCGGCGCCCAGCGCGCCGTCGATCATCGTCTTGCCCCAGGCGGCGATCTGCGGCAGCAGCGCCAGCACGATCGCCGGCGCATGGCGATGCGGCGATTCCTGGAACGCCTGCGAGCCGATCAGCATGCCGATATAGAGCAGGATCGGCAGGATCGCGACCACGGGGATCAGCGCCATCATCAGCGACACGACGCCGAACAGCGTCAGCACGAGGACCAGCAGGCCGGTGCCCGCGGAATAGCCGATCCGCCCGCCCATCGCCTTCCAGCCCGGATGCCCGATGTAGACCGCGTTGATGAACGGGTTGCCGAGCAGGCAGCCGATCAGGCTGATGACGCCGTCCGCCGTCAGCACGCGCGTCGTCGGAAAGGGATCCCCCGCCGCCGACGCGCTCTCCACGTTGTCGAGCGCCTCGATCAGATCGTAGATCCCGAAGGGAATGGCGGTCACCAGGATGACGCCAAGGTATTTGAAACCCGAGAACACATGCCCGACAGCCGGGATCGGGAGTTCGAAGCCGAAATTGGCGAACGAGGCGCCGAGCTTGGCGACCGTCAGGTCGCCGTAGCCGAGGCCGAGCAGGGTCGAGCCCCACGCGATGACTGCGCCGAAGGCGATCGCGACGAGCCCGCCCGGGACGCCGCCGAAGTAACGCACGCCGCCGAACCAACTGGCGAGGATCACTGCGAAGCAGACGACGCCGATGACCGGCGTCGAAAACACCTGCGCCGCCGGGTTCATCGAGATGAAGGTTAGCGAGATGCCGGCGAGCGAGCCGAGCAAGGCGGCGCGCGGCGTGATCCTGCGGATCGCCGGGCCGATGAACCCGCCGATCATCAGGACGAAGCTCTGCACGAAGACCCAGGTGAGCCCCGCCTCCCACGCCTGCACGGGGTCTTTCGTCGCGATGAGGATCGGCAGCATGACGACGAAGGTCACGACGAACATATGCGGCACGCTGACGCCCGAAGGCAGCGCGCAGACATCGCTGCGTCCCGTTCGCTTGGCGAGCGCATAGGCGAGATAGGCGTAATATCCGGTGCTGAGGCACAGCATCACGCCGAGCGCCGGCAGGATGCGCCCAAAGACGAGTTCGTCCGGCATTTTCAGGACGAAGCGCAGGAGGCCCGTTAGCACGAGCAGGTTGACGAGGATGTTGACGCCGAACCCGAAGAAGGCGTTCCAGTCGCCCGGAACCCACAGTTTCACGTTGCCGTCCGCCGTCGCCGCCCTGTTCATCGCGTCCCCTCCCTTCGCCCGAGCCCCGAGGATTGCAGCGCAGCGATCACGTCGGCGCCGACGCCGACCCAGCCGAAGACGCCGCCCTGCGCTCGAATCATCCCCAGTCCCGCGACCTGAAACTCGGGAAAGTAGGAGCCGACGCAATCTTCGAGCACGAGGCATTCGAAGCCGCGGTCGTTCGCCTCGCGCACGGTGGTGTTCACGCAGACTTCCGTGGTGACGCCCGTCACGACGAGCTGCGTCGCCCCTCGGTGCTTGAGGATCGCTTCGAGGTCCGTGGCGTAGAAGGCGCCCTTGCCCGGCTTGTCGATCACCGGCTCGCCGGCGATGGGATAGAGATCGGGAATGATGTCGTGGCCGGCCTCGCCGCGCACGAGGATGCGCCCCATGGGGCCTGTGTCGCCGATGCCCAACGCGCCGCGGCGGCGCGCCCTCTTTGCGGGCGGCAGATCGGCGAGGTCGGGCCGATGCCCTTCGCGCGTATGGATGACGAAAAGCCCCGCTGCGCGCCAGGCGGCGAGCAGCCGCCGGTTGGGCTCGATCGTTCGACGCAGCTGCGACACGTCGTTGCCGAGCGCCGCGCCAAAGCCGCCGGGCTCGAGGAAATCGCGCTGCATGTCGATGATGAGCAGCGCGCAATGAGGCGGATCGAGGCGGAAGTCGCAAGGCTGCGCGCGCACCGACAGCATGGAGCCCCCGAAGAGCCGGACGATGGTCTGAGCGAAGCAAACCGCGTGCCGACCGCCGCCGCGTGGCCTTCGCATGGACGAGACGATCGGCCGCCGCTTCGAGGCGAACGCCGATCGCGACCGGCAAGCGCGGCTTCGATTAGGCGTTTCAGGGCGATACCTGCGCGCCGTCTTTTGAAGCGCTGCGCCAGAAGCGCTGCGCCCGTAGACGCCTGCGAAAGCCTCGTCTAAGCTGTCCGGACATATTGAGCCGCCCCGTGCTGTGCGACCCGCCAGCAGGAGCGAGGGCATAAAACTTGAATGCGGGCGCCGTCAGCCAGTGGAGAACGGATCATGCAAGCAAGACATTGGATGGCGGCGACCGCCGTCGCCGCCGCGCTCGCCGCGGGTTCGGCGGCGGCGCAGGACAAACCGCCGATCAAGATGGCGCATACGGCGCCGCTCTCGGGCATCCTCGCTCAGACGGGCCAGTTGCAGTCTATCGCCGTCGACCTCGCCGTCGCTGACGTCAACGCGGCGGGCGGCATCAACGGCAGCAAGCTCGCCTTGACCCACTATGACGACCAGTTGAAGCCAGACCAGGGCGTGCTGCGCATCCGCGAGGCGATGAACGCCGGCGATGTCACGATCATCGGCCCGATGTCGGGCACGCAGTGGGAAACCGCGTCGCCGATGGTCAATCAGATGAAATTCCCGGCGATCAACGTCAACGCCAACAAGCCCGGCATCAACGTACGGCCTTACAGCCTGCGTATGCAGGTCCCCGACGACACCGGGATGCCCGAAGCGATGGACGATTTTCTGAAGCATTATCCGAACATCAAGAAGGTCGTCGTGATGGGCGACGTGCGCGAGGCGAGCGGCAAGGCGGCCGTCGAACTGTGGCAGGACCTCGCCAAGCAGAAGAAGCTCCAGATTCTCGACACCGTGACCTACTCCACAGGGCAGACCGACTTCTCGCCGACGGCTTTGAAGGTAAAGTCGCTCAACCCCGACGCCATCCTTATCTCGACGGTCACGCCGGACGCCATTCGCCTCGGCAAGGAGTTTCAGGCGCAGGACGTCAACGTGCCGATCATCGGAAATTCGCTGATCTGGCCCGGCATCATCCCGCAAGTGCTCAGCAAGACCATCGGCAAGCAGGCCGCCAACTGGCACGTGACGGGCTTTTCGACCAACGAGGAGTCGAACGGCGATCCCAAGCTCTACAAGAGCTTCGTCGACCGCTACAGCGCCGCGGTCATGAAGGACCCCACCATGGCGCAATATCCGCCGCCCAGCGTCGCCAACTCGACGCTCGCCTATGACGGCGTGCTGGTCGCCGCCGACATCCTGCGCAAGAAAGGCGTCGATGGAAACACGCCGGTCGACAAGGCGCGCGAGATGCTTAAGGACGGCATGGCGGCGATCAAGGATTTCACCGGCCTGAACCATTACACCTTCACCGACAAGGGGGACGCCTACATCCCCATGAAGGCGCTTCAGATCAATCCCGACAAGAGCGAGTGGGCGTTCCAGAAGTAAGTCGCCTCGACCGGCCGCCGGTTCCCCACGAACGCTCCGGATCGCGTCCCGATCCGGAGCTTTTTGTTGACCGCCGATCCATTTGCCTGAGACGCGCGCGGCCTCAGTTCTGCTCGATCTCGATATGGCTGTCGGCGACGAGCTTGCCCCATTTCGCGATGTCGGCGGCGAGCGTGTCGCGCATCTCTGCCGACGTACCCGCCCCCATCTCCATGCCGATCTTTTCGAGCCGCGCGCGCACATCCGGCGACTGCATCGCGCGCGCGACATCGCGCTCGATCTTGTCGACGATCGGCTTCGGCGTACGCGCCGGCGCGAACAGGCCGATCCACGTTTTGACATCGTAGCCGGGGACGCCGGATTCATCGATGGTCGGCGTGTCCGGTAAAAGCTTCTGCCGGTTGCGCGTCGTCACCGCGAGCGTGCGCACGCTCGGGGCCTGCAAGGCGGCGGCGCCGGTCGCGACATCGGCGAAGAGCACGTCCGCCTCGCCGCCGATCAGCGCGTTCACGGCCGGCGCGCCGCCGGCGTAGGGCACGCTGTTGATGTCGACCTTCGCCATCGCCTTGAACAATTCGAGCGCCAGCAAGGTCGCGGTGCCCCCCGACGCGTGATTCAACCGGCCCGGCTCCTTCGTCGCAAGCGCGATCAGGTCGCGCGTCGATTGCGCGGGGACTTTCGTGCTGACGAGCAACACCTCGGGGATCGAAGCCACGAGCGGCAGCGGCTCGAAGTCCTTGACCGGGTCGAAGCTCAGATGATGATAGACGACGGCGTTCATCGCCATGGTCCCGTCGTGGGCGACGAGCAGCGTGTAGCCGTCGGGGGCCGCCTTCGCGACGGCGTCGGCGCCGATGCGCATGGCCGCCCCGGGCCGGTTCTCGACAATGACCGACTGCTTCCAGATCTCCTGCAGCTTCCCGGCGATCACGCGCGCCGTCACGTCGATCGAGCCGCCCGCGGCGGTCGGCACGATGATGCGCACGGTGTGGTCGGGCCACGCCTCTTGCGCGCGGGCGGCGATCGCGCCCGCAAAGGCGAGCGCCGCCAAAACCGCAACGCGCGCCAGCGAGCCCGCCGCGCGAGGGCTTCGCTTGGCGGTCATGGCGTCCTCCCTTAACGTTGCCTTGTTACGCGACGGCGACCGCCTTTTTATGGTCTTCGACCACTTGGCCGAGCTCGGACGGCGGCGTGCGCCCGAGCCCGCAATAAGCCGCGACGCCGAAATCCGGCAGAATCTTGCGCGCCACCGCGAGCCGCTGCTCGAAGGTGTCCATGTGATGGATCATGCCGAGGTAAACCTTGGCGCCTTGCGGCTTCAGCCGTTTCAGCGGCTCGTAGAACGCGTCGTCGAGCCGGTCGAGCGCGGGAATGTGAATCCAGTCGACGCGGCGCCCCGACGCTTCGATGATCGCGTTGGCGAGATCGACGGTCGCCGACAGGTCGTCGGGCGCAAAACGCGGCCAGCCGCCCAGCGTGCCGAAGCACAGATGATAGCCGAGCGCGACCGTCTCGGGGATGGCTGGCGAGAGCGCGCGCATCTGCGCAACGTTGCGCTCGATCGAAGTTTCCTTGGGATAGCCCGCGATCGAGCCATAGCAATCCTGCACCTCGGTCGAACAGTCCCACTGGATGGCGAGGTCCTCGTGCGGGATCTTGGCGTAGATCATCGCGACTTCGGCGGCGACCGCTTCCTGATAGGCCGCCCGCATGATCTCGCAATCGCCGGGCTTGGGAAACAGGCGCGGCGGCGCGGCGCTGTTGGGGGAGGCGATCGAGACCTGAAACCGCAAGCCCTTGCGCAGCTTGCCCTGCTCGCGCAGCGTCTTAAATATGAAATACGAGTTGATCGCGTCGCGCGCATAGCCGAGCCGCCAGCCCGGATCGCCGAAGTGGATCGCCGTGACGCCGTCGCGCACCTTAAATTTCCAGCTATCGCCAGCGTTGCGCGGGTTGACGCGCTCGACGCCATTTTCGAGCGCCGGCTGGCCGACGACTTCGAGGTCGGGATGCAGCGCGAAAACTTGATAATGGATGCGACTGATCCAATGCGTGCGCGGGCCGACCTCGCCGTCGGGCAAAGCCGCGAGGTTCTTCTCGAGCGGCCGCCCGAACTTTTCGAAAACGTCGGTGACGGTGTCGTAGGGAATGCTGCCGACGAGCAGAAGGTCCGCGCTCATAAAGTCCTCCCTGGCGCCGTCTTGCGGCGATCCGCGCATTCACCCATAGTGAACGATGATTATCCAGTTAGACCATGGGGATCGGACCTCGTCAATGAGCGCCCAACAGGCATGACCGCCAAGAACGCCGCGAACGCGCGCGGCATTCAGTCTTTCGAGACCGGCGTCGCGGTCTTCCGCAAGATGCTCGGCTTCGATCGGCCTTGCGCGCTTGGCGAATTGTCCCTGGCGACGGGGCTCGCGCCGAGCCTGCTGCATCGCTATTGCGCAAGCCTGGTGCGGACCGGACTCGCGCGGCGCGACGACAAAGGCGGCTACATCGCCGATCTCCAAGCGGCCTGGCGCGGCGGCGAGGATCCGCAGGCGCAGCGCGCCATTGCGTTCCTGCACCCGCGGCTTCCCGCGATCGTCGCGGCGATCGGCGAGACGGTCTTCGTTTCCGTCTGGGGCGTCAGCGGGCCGAGGATCGTCCACGTCGAAGAGGCCGACCGTCCCGTTTCCGTGCGGCCGAACTTGCGTGGCGATTTGAAAATTCTCGATTCCGCCACGGGGCGCGCCTTCGCCGCGCATCTCGATCGCGACCGCGTTCTCGCCATCGTTGCGGCGGAGCGCGCGGCGCTGCCGAGCGCCGAGGCCGCCGGCTTGCAGCGCCGCTTCGCCAAGGCGCTGGTCGAGGCGCGCCGCTACGGCCTCGCCCGCTCGATCGGCGAGCGCTACGCCGGCCTCGCATCCCTGTCGGCGCCCGTGTGCGACAAGAACGGGCGCGCCATCGTCGCCGTCACGAGCTTCGGCCTGACGCCCTCGTTCGATTCATCGTGGAACGGCGCCGTCGCGCAAGCGCTTCGCGCGCTCGCGGTGGAGACGCGCGCGGCGCTGGCCGCCCGCCGCAAGGGCGCCCTCGACCCCGCGGGTCAGGACGGCTAGACCGCCACGATGCCGACGACCCTGCCGGAAGGCCCCGCGCTCTTTGTCTCGCTGCTTCACATCGTGCTGGCGAGCGCGACGACGATCCATACGCTCATCAACAAGCGCGACGTGCCGGCGGCGATCGGCTGGATCGGCGTCGCCTGGCTGTCGCCGTTCTTCGGCGCGCTGCTCTACGTGGCTTTCGGCGTCAACCGGGTGCGGCGCCGCGCGCTGCGGTTGCGCGGTCCGACGCCGAGCGCGCGCCTTTCGGCGACGAACGCCGTCGCGCCGAAATCTTTGCGCGAGCGCCTGCTCACCGCGAACGGCAAGGTGACGAGCCGCGACGCCGAGTCCTGCGCCGAGGTGGAGCGCCTCGCCAGCGGCGACGAGGCCTATCCGCGCATGCTCGCCGCCATCGACGCCGCGACGACCAGCATCGGCCTCTCGACCTATATCTTCCGCGCCGACGACTCCGGCTCGCGCTTTATCGACGCGTTGGGACGCGCGCAACGGCGCGGCGTCGCCGTGCGCGTTCTGATCGATGGCTTCGGCGGCGGCTTCGTGCTCTCGCCGGCCTACCATCGGCTGCATCGCGAAAACGTTCCCGTCGCGCGTTTCATGCACTCGACGCTGCCTTGGAAAATGCCGTTCATCGATCTGCGCCTGCACAAGAAGGTGCTGGTGATCGACGGCGAGACGGCCTTTGTCGGAGGTCTCAATATCGGCGACGAGAACGTCTTGGCGACGGCGCCGCCAAGCCCGGTGCTCGACATCCACTTCCTGTTGCGGGGCGGCGTCGTGCGCCAGGTCGCGCAAAGCTTTCTCGACGATTGGTCCTTCGCCGCCGCCGAGACCTTGCCGGAGGAGCAGTGGCTGAAGCCCGCCAAGCCGCTTGGCGAGCGCCTAGCCCGCGTCATCGATTCGGGGCCCGATCAGGAGATCGATCAGCTCGTGCTCGTGCTCCTGTCGGCGATCAATTGCGCCGAACGGTCGATCAAGATCGCCACCCCGTATTTTCTCCCCGACGACCGTATGATCACCGCTTTGCAATTGGCCGCCCTGCGCGGCGTTCTGGTCGATCTCGTGCTTCCGGAAGTGAACAATCACCGCCTGATCGCCTGGGCCGCGCGCGCCACCGTCAGCCCTCTGCTCGAATCGGGATGCCGTCTGTGGCTCTCGCCGCCGCCGTTCGATCATTCGAAGCTGATGACGGTCGACGACGAGTGGAGTCTGATCGGGAGCGCCAATTGGGATACGCGCAGCCTGCGGCTCAACTTCGAACTCACGGTGGAAATCTACGACGCCGTTCTGGCTCGCAGGCTCGCCGCGATGATCGACATCAAATGCGCGCGACCGCTGACGCTGAAAGACATTCGAAACCGTTGGTTTCCCACAGTGTTGAGGGATTCGGCGGCGCGACTGATGATGCCCTATCTCTGATTGCGGTTGCTGGATTGTCCATGAAGGTCGCCTCCTACAACATTCACAAATGCCGCGGCGTCGACGGCTTGGTGCGGCCGGACCGCACCATCGGCGTCATTAAGGAACTCCGGGCCGACCTCGTCGCGCTGCAGGAAGTCGACAAGCGTTTCGGCCGCCGCACCGGTTTTCTCGATCCCGACGCCTTGCGCCGCGAGACGGGTTTGCACCTGCTCGTCCAATCCGACATCCCGAACGGGCATGGCTGGCACGGCAACGCGCTGCTCATCCGCGGCCAGCCGAAGTCCTACCGGCGCATGCGTCTCGCGTTGCCGGGCGCGGAGCCGCGCGGCGCCGTCGTCGCCGAGATCGATTTGGGCGAAGGGCCGTTCCGCGTGATCGCCGCGCATTTCGGTCTGCTCCGCCGCTCGCGCCTCGATCAGGCGGACGCCATCCTGCAGACGCTCGCCGCCATCAAACCGATGCCGACGATCCTCCTCGGCGATCTGAACGAGTGGCGGCGCAACCGCTCGGGCCTGAAGGCTTTCGAAACCATCTTCGGCCCGCAGCCGCTCCTGCCGAGCTATCCGTCGCGGCGGCCTGTGCTCGCGCTCGATCGCGTCATGGGGTGGCCGATCGGGCTCATCGGCGAGCGGCGCGTCCATGACTCGCATCTCGCGCGCATCGCGTCGGATCATTTGCCGCTGACGGCGCGCCTCGATTTCGCCGCCGGCCGCGCGGTCTTGCGCGCGGCCTGATCCGCCCTCACCGGTGCGCGTGGCTCTCGGCGTTGCGCTTGCGGGTCGCGGCGGCCTTCCGCGCCGAGGCGGAGCGTTCGGCCGCGGGGCGCGAGGCGGAGGCTTTTCCGCCGACCGCGCCGCCCTTTCGCGCGGCGGGGTGGCCCGTATGCGCGCCACGGCCCGAGCCCGCCTTCTTGCCGCCGCCGTCGTCCTTGTTCACCGTCGCCCAGGCGCGGCGCTCGGCTTCCCGCTCGGACACGCCGCGCGCCTCGTAGCTTTCGGCGATGTGATCGGCCTTGCGGTCCTGCTTGTCCGTGTAGGCGGATTTGTCTCCACGCGGCATGGTCGTTCTCCCGTGCTGATCGCCAACAACCAGCGCCGCTTCGCGCGGGTTCCCGCACGGGAACATCGATGGCGCCGACGCGCTCAGACGGCGAGGAAGCCCGCGCGCGCCTCGTTGGCGCTCTCCCGCAGATATCGGCGCGGCGGCGCGCCGAGCATCCGCTTGAACATGGTCGTGAAGGCGGCGACGCTGTCGTAGCCCAGATCGAGCGCGACGCCCGTCACCGGTTCGCCTGCGGCGAGGCGCGGCAAGGCGGCGAACAGGCAGCATTGCTGGCGCCACGTCGACAGGCTGAGGCCCGTCTCGCGGCGGAACGCCCGCGTGAAGGCGCGGCGGCTCATGGCGAGCGCGTCGGCCCAATCGTCGATCGGCGCGCCCGACGAGGGCGCCTCGATGAACCGCCGGCAGAGTTCGGCGATCCGCGGGTTTGCGGGGAACGGCAGGCCGAGCCGTTTTTCGGGCAAGCGCGGGATTTCCTCGAGGATCAGCGCCATGATGAGCGCCGCGCGGCTCTGCGGCGAATAGCGCGTCGGCGCCGAGACGGCCTCGACCATCAGGCTGCGCATGAGATCGGTGAGGCCGACAACCCGCACATGCTCGGGCAGGCCGTTCCCGGCGACCGGCGCGACATAGACCGAACGCATATCGACGTCGCCCAGCATCTCGACGGAATGTTCGATGCCGTCGGGGATCCACAGCGCATGTTCCGACGGCACCATCCAGCGGCCCTGCTCGGTTGCGACCATCACCACGCCGGAGAGAGGGCAGAGCAATTGCGCGCGCTCGTGCTTGTGCGCGGCGACGAGATATCCGCTCGGATGCTCGCTCGCCCAGGCGACGACCTGATCCGGCGCGAACTCGAGCGAACGCGGCGCCCCGGCGCGCCGCCCGGCCGGGTCGTCGGGCGCGGCTCGTCGCGGTTTTGCGCGCGGGGCGGCCGTCTGATTCATGTGCAGGCTCCCCGCTTGCTGGCGTGTGCGAGGCACATTGGCCCAATCGCGTAAGAAGATGACCAGAACACGAAAGCAGGTCGTCACGCAAGGCGTATGGTGGCATCGTCGATCGGCGTTGCTTCCCCGCGCCTTCGGCTTTCGAGGAGCCTTTTCGTGACCACCACCACCGCGACGGCCGAGCGGCCGTCCGCAGAGGCGACCGTTTTCACGATTATCGCGGCGTTGAGCTTCTGCCATCTGCTCAACGACATGATGCAGTCGCTGATCGCCGCCCTTTATCCGATGATGAAGGAAAACTACGGCCTGTCGTTTCTGCAGATCGGCATGCTGACCTTCACGTTTCAGGTGACGGCGTCGCTGCTGCAGCCGCTCGTCGGCCTCTACACGGACAAACGTCCGCTTCCCTATTCGCTCGCCATCGGCATGGGATTCACGCTGCTGGGCCTCGTGCTGCTCGCCAATGCGCATAGCTATCCGCTGCTCATCGCGGCGGCCGCGCTGGTCGGCACGGGCTCGTCGGTTTTCCATCCCGAATCCTCGCGCATCGCCCGCGCCGCCTCCGGCGGCCGCCACGGCCTCGCGCAGTCGCTGTTCCAGGTCGGCGGCAATTTCGGCCAGGCGCTCGGTCCTCTGCTTGCGGCGTTCATCATCGTGCCGAAAGGCCAAGGCAGCGTCGCGTGGTTCTCGCTCGCCGCCCTCGTCGCCATGGCGATCCTATGGCAGGTCGGCCGCTGGTACGCGGCGCGCCGGCTCGCGACGAAGAAGCGCAGCGCGCCGACGCAGGCCTTCAACCTGCCGCGCCGTCAGGTCATCGGCGCGATGATCGTGCTCGGCGTGCTGATCTTCTCGAAATTCATCTACATGGTCAGCCTTTCGAGCTACTACACGTTCTACGTCATCCATAAGTTCGGTCTGTCGGTGCAGACCGCGCAGGTGCTGCTCTTCGTGTTCCTCGGCGCGGTGGCGGCGGGCACGATCATCGGCGGCCCGGTCGGCGACCGCTTCGGCCGCAAGTATGTGATCTGGGGTTCGATCCTCGGCGTGCTGCCCTTCACGCTGGCGCTGCCCTACGTCGGCCTGACGGGAACCATCGTGCTGACCGTGCTCATCGGCCTCATCCTGGCGTCGGCCTTCTCGGCGATCATCGTGTTCGCGCAGGAACTGGCGCCCGGCAACGTCGGATTGATCGCCGGCCTGTTCTTCGGCTTCGCCTTCGGCGTCGCGGGCATCGGGGCCGCCGTCCTGGGCTACGTCGCCGATCTGAAGGGGATCGACTTCGTCTATCAAATCTGCTCGTACCTGCCGGCGATGGGCCTGTTGACCGTTTTGCTGCCCGACATCGAAAGGCGCCGCGCGCAGGCGAGGGCCACGTGAGGCCAAGCGCGTGGGCTCGCGCGATGTCCAAAACCCGCTGGGGCCGCTAGGGTCCGACCGGCGTATTCCAAATCTGCTTGACAGAGGACGCGGCATGAAAATCGAACCTGTTTCCTATTCCGTCGGCGGCGACGCGTTCGAGGGCCGCCTCATTTACGACGACACGGTCAAGGCGCAGCGCCCGCTTTTGCTGATGGCGCCGAATTGGCTCGGCGTGACGCAGCCCGCAAGCGAGGTCGGCGCGGAGCTTGCGGCGCAAGGCTACACGGTCTTCGTCGCCGACATGTACGGCGCGCAGGGCAAGCCGACCGGCCAGGAAAACCCCATGGAGTTTTTGGCGCCCCTGATCCGCAGCCCCGAGACCATGCGCGCGCGCATCAACGGCGCCCTGGACGCGATGACGAAAGCTGCGGTCGAACGCGGCGTGGGCGATCCCGGCCGCCGCGCGGCGATCGGCTATTGCTTCGGCGGCGCCAACGTTCTCGATCTCGCGCGCTCGGGCGCCGACGTCGCGGCTGTGGTCAGCATGCACGGCAGTTTGAAGAGCGGCCTTGAGGCGAAGCCGGGCGCGGTGAAGGCGGCGGTGCTCGTCGTCCACGGCGCCGACGATCCGATCGCGCCGAAGAGCGACCGCGACGCCTTGGAAAACGAGATGCGCGCGGCCGGCGCGCGTTGGACCCTCCTGGCGTTCGGCGGCGTCCTGCACGGCTTCACTCATCCAAACGCGAACCATCCTCCCGCCGCGCGATTTTCCTCGCACGCGACGCGCTACGGCTATGCGCTCGCCCACGCCTTCATCGCCGACGCGCTAGTGGGAAAGCTCTGATCGAAGGTCGAGCAGCGGCTTCGTCTTCCAGCCGCGTTCGACGAGCGCGCGGTCGTCGGCGGCGATGAGGCGCACGACCGGCGCGACGCCGATGGCGGCGCGAACCTTCTCGCCGACGCGCGCGCGAAGATCGTCCGGCGCGCCATCGGCCGGCGCGACGTTCACCACGAGACGATCGGGCGAGAGCGCGTCGCCGGCGACCTCCTTCTCGACGACCGCCTGAAAGTCGACGATGTCCGCCACGCCGCGCAGCGCATCGACGAGCGTTTGCGGATTGACCAGCATGCCCTTGATCTTGAGCAGGCCATCGACACGATGCGGCAGACTGATCAGCCGCTCCGTCAGCGCGCCGCAATGGGGGCAGCGCGCGCGCGTCATCCTCGCGACGTCGCCGAGCGAATAGCGCAGCATGACCGTCCCGCGCCGATCGAGATGCGTCAGCAGGATGAGGCCCTCCTCGTCGTCCGCCACCGGCGCATGGGTGTCGGGATCGACGGCCTCGAAATAGAATTGGTCGGGCGCGGGATTGTGGTAGCCGGCGCCGGGCCGGCATTCGACCATGCCGCCCTGCATCTCCGTCGCCCCGTAAGAGATGCTGACGACGGGGTCGGTCGCGCCGATCGCGCGCAGCCGCCGCACGAGGTCGGCGCGCCCTTCCTCGCCGAGCCCCTCGCCGGTCACGAAGGCGAACCGCACATCCGGCAGCCGCACGTCGAGTTCGGCGCACCGCGCGATCACGCGCCGCATGTAGGACGGCACGCCCCACAGGATCGTGGCGCGCGCGCGGCCGGCGATGCGCACGACCTCGTCGAGCCTGGCGCCGATCTCGGGCCGGCGCTCGTTCACGTGGCCGGGCAAAGGCGCGACGACCGGAATGTTGAAGGCCGCCGCCGCGTTCATCGCCCGCGTGAAGGCGCCATGCGGCTGCGCCGTCAATGGAAAGAGATTGAGGATGCTGTCGCGCTCGGTGACGCCGCGCAAGCGCATCATGTTGCGGTTGAGCGCGAGAATGTTGAGGAAGTCGTAGCTCGTCGAGACGAAGGGCGTGGGCGAGCCGGACGACCCCGTCGTATACATCACGTCCCACACGATCGTCTCGTCCGCGCCCAACGCGCCTTCGGGGCCGAGCCGGAAGGCGTCGGGCTCGGCCATGTAATCGTGCTTGCCGGTGATCGGCAGCCGCGCGAGATCGGCGAGGCTCTCGACCGGTTCTTGCAACGCCGCGAGGCGTCGCTTGTAGAACGGGTGCGCCTGCCGAACGCGCGCGAGCGTCGCCGCGAACAAGACCTCGCGATGGGCGGCGAGTTCGCGCTCGTCGAAATCGAAAAGCGGATCGCGCGCGCTCATGTCGCGGCGCCCATCGAGGCGACGAGGCGGTCCGGCAGCTTCAGGAACCGAGCGGCGTTGCGCCATAGAATGTCGTTTTTGTCCTCGGCGCTCAGGAACGCACTGTCCTTGATCCACTTGGCCGCGCCGCCGAGGATGTCGCCGCCGGCGGGAAAGTCGGTGCCGACGAAGACATGTCGCGCCCCGGCGCGGGTCACGAGCAGGCGCAGCGAGTCCTCGTCATGGACGAGGCAATCGAAATAGGCGCGCGACAGATAATGCGCGGGCGGATGCGCCATCGGCCGCGCTTCCGGGCGCGTGTGGTAGCGCAGATCGAGGCGGCCGACGCCGAAGTGAATCCAGCCGCCGCCCTGCGTGAACATGATGTCGAGATCGGGGTGGCGGTCGAAGAGGCCGCTATAGACGACCGACATGGCGGCGAGACTCGATTCGAGCGGCGCGCCGAAGGAGTTCCAAAAGCTGTAGCGCGGGAAACGCTCCTCGCCCGCTTTGCCCCAGATCACCGGATGCACGAAGATCGAGACCCCCATCGCCGCCGCCGCTTCCAGGATCGGCAGAACGGCCGGCTCGTCGAGATTGAGGCCGCGCACGTTCGTCGCGACCATCACGCTCTTCAGGCCGAGACGTCCGACGCAATCGTCGAGCACGCGGCGCGCCAGCGTCTCGTGCTGCATCGGCAGGACCGCGACGCCGGCGTAGCGCTCGGGATGCGCGGCCTGCGTCTCGGCGACCTCTTCGTTCACCTCGCGGCTGAACCGCGCCGCATCGGCTTCGTCGAGGTGATAGCTGAAGAACGTGCCCGTCAGCATCAAAGCCTGGAAATCGATGTCCTCCTCCTGCTTGCGCGCCGCAGCCCGGGCGGCGGGATCGTCGAGCAGCGACTTGGAGGCGGAGAACGGCAGGACATGCGGGCCCACCGACACATGCTCGCGGCCATTCGCCTCCTTGAAGATACGCCAGCCGAACCAGTCGCGGCCGGCGGCGCTCGCCTGCACGAGGCCGCGCGGCGACCAATGGCAATGCATGTCGATAGCCATGGCGAACTCCTAGGATGCGGGGACGGAACGCCGGTCGACGAAAAGGCGCCGCTTCGCGCCTTCATCGGCGTCCGCGACGCCCGGATCGATGGTCACGATCGGGGTGACGAGACAATCGCGCTTGACGGCCGCAACGATCGCTGCGGCGAGGCGCGCGTCGCCGGCGGCGGCGAGCGCGACGATCAGTCGATCCGACCCGAGCGGATCGTCCGCCGGCTTGTCGACGATCGCCTGAAACGTCAGCCCCGGCGCAACGGCCTGGATCGTTTCGACGAGCGCATGCGTATCGACGAGCGCGCCCCGGATCTTGACGCGCTGATCGGCGCGGCGAGGGCCGCCGACGACGCGCTCGCCGATCGCGCCGCAATGCGGGCAGGCGGCGCGCGTCAAGGCGATGCGATCGCCGAGCGCGTAGCGCAGCAGCACCGTGCCGCGGCGGTCGAGATGCGTCAGCAGCGCGAGCCCGGTCTCGCCATCCGTCAGCGGCGCATGGCTGATCGGATCGACCGCTTCCCAATGGAAGGCCTCAGGCAGCGGATTGTGCAGGCCGGACCCCGGCCGGCACTCGACCAAGCCCGTCTGCGTCTCGGTCTGGCCGTAAGAGATGCTGACGAACGGCGCGCGCGCCCCCATCTCCTCCAGCGCCGCGACGATGTCCGCGCGCATGGCCTCGTCGGTCGCCTCGCCGCTGACCATCGCGACGCGCACCGAGGAGAAATCGGCGCCGAGCGCCCTGGCGCGATGCGCCACGGTGCGGATGTAGCTCGCGATGCCCCAAAGCACGCTCGCGCGGCGCCGTTCGATCAGGCGCACGACCTCGTCGAGCCGGCTGCCCCAGAGGAAGTCCGGCGACGGATTGCCCGGCAGCGGACTGAACACGCAGGCGCCCAGCGTCGAGACCGCATGCAGCGCGCGGTTGTAGGCGCCGGTCGGATAGATCGTCATCGGGTTCAGATTGGCCACGATGTCGTCGCCGTGGACGCCGCGCAGGTCGAGCATTCGGCGGCTCGCGGTCAGAATGTTGTAATAATCGTAGGTCGTCGAGAAGAACGGCGCGGGACGACCGCTTGATCCCGACGTGTACATGACGTCCCAGATCGTCCGCCATTCGGCTGGGCCTTCGTCGAGCCGCAGACGGAAAGCCTCGGGATCGGCGATGAAATCCGCTTTCTCGAGCACGGGGATGCGATCGAGATCGTCGAGCGTGGCGACGTGTTCGCGCCGCAGGCCGATGCGCCGAAACAATCGCGCATAATAGGGGTGACGATCGAAGACGAGGTCCAGCAAGCGCGAAAGATTGCGCTGCCGCACCTCGGCCAACGCCGCCGCGCTCGCGCCGCGGAGGTCGCGTGCGACGAGATGGTCCGGAAGGCGTTCGATCGTCCTATCCATCGATCTTGTAGAGCTTCAGCGCATTGTCGCGCATGAACTTGCGGGCCGGATCCGGCCGCAGGTTCAGCGCCTCGATCTCCTGTCGCGTGCGCTGAAACGCGAGCGCCGGATAATCGGTGCCGAACAGCACTTTATCCTGGCCGTAGGTGTTGATGTAATGCACGAAGCTCTGCGGCCAGTGCTTCGGCCCATGCGCGTCGGAGCCGATGAACACGTTCTTGTGCTTGTAGGCCATCATGATCATCTCGTCCGTCCACGGGATGCCGATGTGGATGCCGATGAGCTTCAAGTCCGGAAAGTCGCAGGCGACGGCGTCAAGCGTGATCGGGCGGCCGACGCTGCGAAGCGGACGCTCCGGCGTATAGACCATCGATTGGCCGACCTGCATCTGGATCGGCACGTCGAGCTCCACGCATTTGGCGTAGAACGGATAGTAGCGCGCGTGATCGGGCGCGAGTTCGAACCAGTGCGGATAGAGATGCGCGCCGATGAAGCCGTCGTTCTTCACGACGCGCTCGAGCTCGCGCACGCCCGCCATACCCTGCGTCGGATCGACGCCTAGAATGCCGCGAAAGCGCGTGGGGTGTTTCTCGACCGCCCGCGCGATCGGCTCGAACGGCACATGCCAGCTTCCGGCCAAGCCGAGTTGGCCGACCTTCGCGGCGAGGAGGAAGGCCATGTCGATCTCAGCCTCGTCCATCAGGCGCAGCATGTCGTCGAGCGTCTCCCGCTTCACTTCGTTCGGCGGCCGGCCGAATTTCGTGGCGTGGAACTCGTTGATCCAGGCGGGCCGATGGGCGGCGACCTCGTCCGTGTTGAGGTTGACGACGGCGTCGACGGCGGCAACGCTAAACATGCTTGTGTCCTCGCTCTCCTACGGCCTGCGGATCGCCGCCCTGCGCGCGGTCATCGCGGGCCGCCCAGATAGAGCTGCCCGATATGCTCGTCCTCGAGCATCGCGCAAGCCGGACCTTGATGGCGGATGCGTCCGAGTTCAAGGATGCACGCGCGATCGGCGCGCGCCAAAGCCTTGCGAACGTTCTGTTCGACCACCAGGATGGTCAGCCCCTGCCGGCGCAAAACCTCCACCGTGTCGAACACCAGATCGACCATGCGCGGCGCGAGCCCGATCGAGGGCTCGTCGAGCATCATCAGGGTCGGCTCCATCATCAGCGCGCGGGCGATTTCCAGCATCCGCTGCTCGCCGCCCGACAGCGACGCCGCAAACTCGCGGCCTCGCTCGCGCAGGATGGGGAACAGCTCCACGACATGCTCGACGCGCGCGCGCAACCGCGCCTTGTCGGCAATAAGAAAGCCGCCCATACGGACGTTTTCCGCCACGGTCAGCTTGGGAAAGATGGTGCGGCCCTGCGGCACGTAGGCGACGCCCGCCGCCAGCAGAGCGTGCGGCGCCATGCGGCGGATCGATCGACCGAGGAACGCGATGTCGCCGCGCTCCTGCGGCAACAGGCCATAGACCGCCTTCAGCACCGTGGACTTGCCGGCGCCGTTGTGCCCGATCAGACAGACGATCTCGCCGCGCGCGACCTCAAGATCGACGCCGTTGAGGATCGAGCGGCCGCCGTAGCCGCCGACCACGTCGCGCAGGCTTAAAACGATCTCGCTCATCCGAGATAGGCCTCGATCACGCGTGGGTTCGCGCGGATGTCGTCCGGCGTTCCATCCTCCAGGATCTGTCCCTGGTGCATGACGACCACGCGGTCGCAGAGGCTCATTAGGAACTCCATGTTGTGCTCGACGATGACGAAGAGCGTGCCGAGTTCCGCCTGCCGATCGAGAATGAATTGTCGCAGATCGTTCAGCAGCGAGGGGTTGACGCCCGAAGCCGGCTCGTCGAACAGCACGATGCGCGGACGCGTCACGAGCGCCGAGACGATTTCCAGCAGACGCTTCTGCCCGAACGAAAGACCGGCTGCTTTCTCGTTCGCATAGGCGTCGAGCCGGATCAGGCCGAGCAGGCGGCGCGCCTCCCCGATCATCGCGCGCCGCGCGCGGTGATCGAACGTCACGAGCCGCCGCAAGGCGCCGCCGAGCGGCTTCGCCTGCGCGGCGAAGAGCACGTTGTCGAGACAGGTCTCGTCTGGAAGGATCCGGCACTCCTGAAACGTGCGCGCGAGGCCGAGCCGCGCGCGCGCATCGGGCTTGGCGCTCGTGACATCGCCGCCGGCGATGCGCACCACGCCGCGATCGGGCGTCGTGCGTCCCGTGATGACGTCGAACAACGTCGTCTTGCCGGCGCCGTTCGGCCCGATCAGGCCGCAAATGCGCGTATTGGCTATCGACAGGCTGACATCGTCCAACGCGACGACGCCGCCATATCGTTTGGAAAGACCGCGCGCCTCAAGCAGCATCGGCGCGCCCTCGGCGGCTGAGGCGTCGCGCCAGCGACTGAACGAGGCCGGCGACTCCGTCGGGCAGGATGAGCGTCATGAGCACCAGGATCGCGCCGAACAGAACGAGGCGATAGGCGCGCGCGACGCGCAGATATTCCGGCAGCGCGATGAAGAGGATCGAGCCCAGCAAGGGACCCGATTGAAAGCCCGCGCCGCCGGCGATAACGATCAGCGAGAGGTTGATGCTCTCCTGCACGTCGAACGTGAGCGGCGAGGCCACGCGCAGGAACGTCACTTTCAACACGCCGCCGAAGCCCGCGATCGCGGAGCCGATGACGAAGACCGCGATCTTGTAGGCCGTGACGTTCACGCCGCGCGCGGCGCTCAACGCCTCGTCTTGACGGATAGCGCGCAGCGTGCGGCCGAAATCGGAATGCACGATCGCCGCCTGCGCCGCGTAGATGACAACCAGCGCGGCGATCGAGAGCGCGTAGAAGCCCTGCAACGTGCGGAACTCGAACGTGGCGCCGAACAGATTGATCGGCGCCGGGCGCGGGATTCCGGGAAAGCCTTCGGCGCCGCGCGTGACCGAATCCCAGTTGTTGAAGATCGTGTAGAGCACCATCGACGTGGCGAGCGTGACGATGATGAAGAAATGGCTGCGCAGATGCAGGCAGACGGCGCCGATCAGGAGCCCTGCGAAGCCGGCGAGCACCGTGCCGGCGACCAGCGCCGGCCAGAAGCCGAGGCCGAGATCGACCATCAGCACGGCGGCGCAATAGCCGCCGATCCCCGCGATCGACATATGGCCGATCGAGAGCAGACCGGTATAGCCCATCATCAGATTGAGGCCGACGGCCGGAATCGCGTAGGTGACCGCGAGGATGACGACCTGCAGCAAATAGGGCTGCGCGAGAAGTTTGGGCAAGGCCAAGGCGGACGCGATCAACGCAACGATCGCGATCGCGCGCAGCCACGGCGTCCAGGCGCGGGCGGCGGCAGGCGAGAGCGGCTGCGCGAGCGTCATCGCTCACGCCTCGCCGCGCACGCGCGCGCCGAACAGTCCGGCGGGGCGCGCCAGGATGACGAGGATGATCGCGAGGAAGGTGATGAGGTCGCGGTAATCGGCGGAAATGACCAGCGTCGACACCGATTCGACGACCCCGATGAACAGCGCGCTGATGACCGCGCCCCAGACGCTGCCGAGGCCGCCGATGATGATCGCCGCAAGGCCCTTCAGCAACGGCTGGTCGCCCAGTTGCGGGAACAGCAGGAACACCGGCGCGAGCAGCGATCCGCCGAGCGCCGCGAGCGCCGTGCCGATGGCGAAGCTCGCCATGTACATGCGATTTATGTCGACGCCGACGACGAGCGCCCCTTCGGGGCTCTGGCTCGTCGCGCGCATCGCGACCCCGAACCGCGAGAAGCGCAGGAAGAGATACATCGCCGCGACGACGAACGCGCAGACGCCGATCACCAGCAATTGCTGTAGGCTGAACCGGCTGCCGCCGATCGGCACAAGAATCGCCGAAGCCGGCAGCCGGAACTCGAGCCCCAGAGCCCCCCAGATCAGGATGATCGCGTTCTGGATGACGAGGACGAGGCCGAGCGCGGCGACCACTTGGTTGCGCGTGTTGCCGTGCAGAGGGCGGAACACGAAGCGCTCGATGAACGCGCCGATGAGCGTCACGCAAACGATCGACGCGAGCACCGAGGAGGCGTAATCTCCGGTGACGCGGTAATAGACCGTGTGCGCCACGTAGCCGGCGAGCGTGAACAGAACGCCGTGGCTGAAATTCAGCACGTTCATCACGCCGTAGATCAGCACCAGCCCGAGCGCGACCAGGATGTAGACCGAGCCGACCATCAGGCCGTTGATGATCTGCTGAACGACGAGTTCGAGCATCCAGGCGCGGCTAGCCGTTGCCGCAGCCGGCGACCGACTCCGGCGGGTAGAGGATCTTGCGGCTGCCGTCGTCGCACCATTGCGTCACGAACACGGGCGTATCCGCCTGCCCGTCCGGCCCGAACTTGATCTTGCCGGCGACGCCGTCCCAATCCGTCGTTTTCAAGGCCGCATTGATCTTGTCGCGGTCGCTGACCGTCTTGGCGCGCTGCATGGCGTTGATCGCCACCATCACGCCGTCGTAGGCGTTCGCGGCCCAGCCGTGCGTCTCTTCGTGGTAGGTCTTTTTATACAGATCGGCGAATTGCTTGATGCGCGGGATCTGCGAGTTGGGCGGGAAAGCGTTGTACTGGATCATGCCGGCGAGGCTCTTCTTGTCGAGCCGCTCGAGAAAGCGGTCCGAGCCCATCGCCAACGTGCCGATCAGTTGGATGTCCATGCCGTTCTCGCGAATCTGGCGGATCGCCAAGCTGCCGGGCTCCTCGTCCATCAGGAGCATCACGCCCTTGGCGCCCGATTGCTTCAGATTGGCGATCTGCGATCGGAAATCGACGTCGCCGTTGTTGAAGTAGCCGATGAAGCCGTATTTGAAATCCTTCGGCAGGTAGCTCTGCATGAGCTTGACGCCGACGCGCCCGGCGTCGTTGTTCCAGGCGAGGAACCCCAGCGGTTCGATCTTCTCGCTGGCGATGAAGGCTGCAAGCGCCTTGGTCGTCTGCGTCTGCGTGGCGTTGACGCGAAACACGAAGGGCAGCTTTTGATCGGTGATCGACTGGGTGCTCGGCAGCGTGAAGATGAGCGGCACGCCATTGTCGCTGGCGATCGGCGACTCCGTCAGGGCGGCGGGGGTGCAGACCTCGCCCAGGATCACCGGCACGTCGTCGACGCTGGCGAGGCGCTGCGTCGCCGCAGAGGCTTCCGCCGCATTGCAATGCGTGTCGTAGACGACGAGGTCGACCGGATGCCTGACGCCGTCGATCTCGGCGCCGCCGGCCTCGTTGAGCGCCTTCACCGCAAGCTTGAGCCCATTGACTTCGAACGCCCCGGCTGCGGCGTAAGGGCCGCTTTGCGCCGTCACCACGCCGAGCTTGATCGGACTTTGCGCCTGCGCCGCCGAGGCGAGAGCGCTCAGCAGAGCCGCGATCAGAAGTATGGCCCGAACGCCCGTCGTCATGTCTGTCACCTATCGTTTCTCGCTTGCGGCCGGTCGGTCCGCCGCCGCAAGGGCGCCGGTCCATGGTCGAGCGAAACCCATTTTACCGCGGTTTTGGGCGACCGGGATAAGTTTCCTGAAAGAAAAAAAGTTATCCTTGCAAGGCGCTCGCTTGCGACGGGGAGACGGCCCTCTGGCTGATCGGCGAAGCCCATGGCGCGTTTGACGAAACGCGCGAATGAGGCGACAATCGGTTTCTAACAGGCAGGAAAGTCTGGGAAGGCCCTCCGCACCGTGACGGGGGGCCTTATCGATTCTTCGGCGATTCGATTCCTCGGCGATCGTTGCGGTTAGCGGCCGCGCGGGCCTTGCCCGCCTCCGAGCTGGAGCCAAGACGATGAGCACGCCAAACCGCCAAAGCCATATTCGCCTCACGTCGCACCCCGAGCCGGGCGTCGCCGACCGGCTCGCCATCCGCTGGGGCGCGAAGACGCCGGGCGAGCGCGGCCCGGTGATCGGCAGCGTCACGCGGCCCGCCGACCGCAACGTCATCGGCGCGCATGGCGGCCCCTACGGGCTCTACCGCGCGCTGGCCATTTCGTCCGGCGCCATGAACGCGCTGGCAAAGCCGGACCTGACCAACACCGCGCCGGCGGTCCGCATCGGCCCGCATCCGCAATGGTTCGAGCCTGGCAAGATCGCCTCGCTCGACCCGTGGGGCCATATTCCGCAGGAGGTCTTCGCGCGCGAGATCGCCGAAGGGCTCGACATCCGTCCGACGATCGCGGTGACCCGCGCGCGGCTCAATCTGCCGGAAATCGCGCTCGCCATGCAGGCCGGGCGCCTGACGCCGGACGGGGTCGTCCTGAAAGACAACGGCGACGTCAGCGTCACCAAGATCGCCATCGACCCGGTCTGGCACCTGCCGACGGTCGCGGCGCGCTTCGGCGTCGGCGAGACGCAGTTCCGCCGCACGCTTTTCGAGCAGACCGGCGGCATGTTCCCGGAACTCGTCACCCGGCCGGACATGCTGGTCTTTCTGCCGCCGATCGGCGGCGCGACGGCTTATGTCTTCGGCGAGATCGAGGCGCTGACCGATGCGCGCCGCAAGCTGACGTGCCGTGTCCACGACGAATGCAACGGCTCCGACGTGTTCGGCTCCGACATTTGCACCTGCCGCCCCTATCTCACCCACGGCATCGAGGAGGCGACGCGCGAGGCGCAGGCCGGCGGCGTGGGGCTCATCGTCTACAATCGCAAGGAAGGCCGC
Source organism: Beijerinckiaceae bacterium (assembly GCA_965276595.1). GTDB lineage: Bacteria > Pseudomonadota > Alphaproteobacteria > Rhizobiales > Beijerinckiaceae > Terripilifer. The sequence continues at coordinate 424,592 of CBDIBA010000011.1, read as the reverse complement.
GCGCTCGGCGAAGTCACCAAGTTCCTCGTGTACAACGCCCGCAAGCGGCAGGAGGGCGGCGACACCGCGGCGACCTATTTCGAGCGCACCGAATGCGTCGCCGGTCTGCAGGACGCGCGTTTCCAGCAGTTGATGCCCGACCCGCTGCACTGGCTGGGGATCACGCGCATCGATCGCTTCGTATCGATGAGCAACATGAAGTACGACGCCATCGTCCAGTCCGGCATCAAGGTCGGCGAGCGCGTCGCGCTCCCCGAGGCGTTGATCCCGCCGGACGCCGCGGTCGAGATGGAGGCCAAGAAGGCCGCCGGCTATTATTCGCCGGACGGCGCGCCGAGCGAGCAAGACCTGAAGAACACCAGCGGGCGGGCGCTGGAAACCTACTGATGTCCGCCGACGACGCGGCGCTCGCGCGCAGCCTTCTGTCGGCGAGCGCGGTGCGGAGCCGGGCGCACGAGATGCTGGCGCTCTGCGAAGCAGACCATCTGACGGCCTGGCGGCTCGACCGCACGCGCCTGCCAGCCGTCGCCGATCTCGTTCTGCAGACGATCGGCGACAAGTATCCCTCGCTCGTCATCCCCTTTCACGCGCGCTGGCGCCATTTCGTGCTGCCGGACGGCGATCGCGGCGCGATCTACCGCGAGCCCGGACCGAGCTTCCGCGATGCGGCGGAGCGCGCCCGCGCGGCCTTCGACCTTGCCATCGTCAGCGTGCTGCTCGACGCCGGCGCGGGCGAAGCTTGGACGTATAAGCTTCCCGACGGGACGGCGATGAGCCGGTCCGAGGGGCTCGCCATCGCCAGCCTCGACATGTTCGAAGCCGGCGTCTTTTCCGATGACGCCGGCCGCCCGCGTCGCGCCGATTCGCGCACGCTCGTCAACATCGACGCCGAGGTTCTGCGCCGAGGCTTTCGCGCCGACGCCGCCAATCCCCTGGTCGGTCTCGAAGGGCGAGCGCAATTGCTCAACGCGCTCGGGCGCGCGGTCGCCGCGCAGCCGGATGTTTTCGCGCGCGCCGATGCGCCGCGGCCTGGCGGCCTGTTCGACCATCTCCTGCGGCAGGCCGATGGCGGTCGGCTGGAAGCGCCGAGGATCCTTGAGGCGCTGCTGCTCCATCTCGGGACCATCTGGCCGTCGCGGCTGACGCTCGCGGGCGTCCCGCTCGGCGACACCTGGCGCCATCCGGCGATCGAGCGGGCCGACGCCACGAACGGCTGCGTCCCGTTCCACAAGCTCTCGCAGTGGCTGTCCTATTCGCTGATCGAGCCGCTGCAATGGGCCGGCGTCGAGGTGACGGCGATCGACGGCCTGACCGGCCTGCCCGAATACCGCAATGGCGGTCTGTTCGTGGACACGGGCGCGCTCCTCCTCAAGGATCCAGCCGACGCCGCGCGCCCGCACGCGCCTGGTTCGCCGCTGATCGTGGAATGGCGGGCGCTGACCGTCGCGCTCCTCGACGAGGCCGCAGGCCTCGTTCGCGCACGGCTCGATCGCGACGCGACGAGCTTGCCGCTGGCGGCGGTGCTGGAAGGCGGCACCTGGGCGGCTGGGCGCCGCATCGCCGCCAAGAAGCGCCCGGATGGATCGCCACCGATCCGAATTGTAAGCGACGGCACGGTGTTCTGAACGACTTGAAGAGGCGATTCGATGCAGGGCGTGACCATCGTCGATCATCCGTTGGTGCAGCACAAATTGACGCTGATGCGCGACAGCGAACGCGACACGGCGGGCTTTCGCCAATTGCTGCGCGAGATCGGCCTCTTGCTCTGCTACGAAGTGACGCGCGACGCGCCGCTGGAGCAGGTCGAGATCGACACGCCGATGGCGAGGATCAAGGCGCCGCGGATCGCCGGCAAGAAGCTCGTGTTCGCGCCGGTGATGCGCGCAGGTCTCGGCCTGCTCGACTCCATGCTGGAGTTGGTGCCCTCCGCGCGCGTCGCTCATATCGGGCTTTACCGCGATCCCCATTCGCTGGATGCGGTCGAATATTACTTCAAAGCGCCGGCCGATCTCGCCAGCCGGCTCATCATCGTCATCGATCCCATGCTGGCGACCGGCAATTCCGCCGTCGCCGCCGTCGACCGGCTGAAGGAGCGCGGCGCGCGCGACGTGCGGCTCGTCTGCCTGCTGGCGGCGCCGGAAGGGCTGGCGCGCCTGCGCGGCCAGCACCCGGACGTGCGCGTTTGGACGGCGGCTGTGGACGAAAAGCTCGACGATCACGGCTACATCGTGCCCGGCCTTGGAGACGCGGGCGATCGCATGTATGGCACACGCTAGCGTCGGTTGGCGCGGGATTTGCTGCATCCGCACATCCGTTGAGGGGAGACGTCGCATGCATGGGTCGGTCCGTTCGCTTCGCCCGGCTTTGGCCGGGCTCGCGCTTCTCGTCGGCGGCACGATGGGCGCGCAGGCGCTCGACAAGGTGCGCGTCGGCGTCAATCCGCTCGCCGCGTCGCTGCCGCTCTATGTCGGCATGGCCAAGGGCTATTTCGCCGATCAGGGTCTCGAACTCGAAAACACGCAGTTGATCGGCGCGCCCCCGGCCGTCGCGGCGCTGATCAGCAACCAGATCGACGTCGCCTCCAACGTGACCAGCATCGACGGGGCCAACGCGCAATTGAAAAAGCCGGGGGCCGTCGAATACATCGCGATCAACGCGCAGAACCGCACCTATCAGATGGAGCAGTTCGTCGTCCGCAGCGGGCTCGACATCAAGTCGCTCGCCGATCTCAAGGGTAAGAAGATCATGACCGCGCCGGGCCCGGCGAACGTGACGATGACCAAAGCCGTGCTGCGCGCCAACGGCCTGAAGGACGGCGATTATCAACTCGACCAGCTCGATCTCGGCCAGCACATCAACGCGATCACCGCGGGCACCTACGACGCCGCCTATACGCTGGAGCCCGCCGGCGCGGTGTTGCGTAAAAGCGGCGCGGGCCGGACGATCGAAACCGGGCTGATCGCCAAATACGTTCTGGGCGACCCTGACGCCAACGCCTGGGTCGCGGGCACGGCCATGAGCTCCGACTTCGTCAAGAGCAAGCCGGACCTCGCCAGGAAATTCGCCGCCGTTTGGGCGAAGTCGATCGATTTCATCGAAGCCAACCCGCACGAGGCGCGCCAATACCTTCTGAAGAACACGCTGACGCCGCCCGACGTGATCGACACCGTGCCGATCGTCAAGTTCGTCATGGTTCCGAAACTCGCGGACAAGGACATCGCGGACTTCCAGAAGTTCATCGACTTCTGCACGGACACGAAGATCCTTCCCGAGAAGGTCGATGTGCGGCAATTGCTGATCACGCCATAGGCGTGCGCCTTTCGCAGGACACGACGCTCTCGCCGGGGGGCCCCGGCCCCGCCGACAGCGCGCGGGCCCACATCACCGTCCGCGGCCTCTCCAAGCGGTACGAAGACGCGATCGTCTATGACCGCTTCGATCTCGACATTCCGCGCGGCAAATTCGTTTCGATCTTCGGGCCGAACGGCTGCGGCAAGTCGACGATCATCAACATGATCGCCGGCCTCGTGCCGCGCGACGCCGGCGAGGTCTTCTTCGACGGCAAGCGTTTGTCGGAAACGAAGATCGGTTACGTCTTCCAAAACTATCGCGAAGCGCTGTTCCCCTGGATGAGCGCTTTCGCGAACATCGAATATCCGCTGCTCGTGCGTGGGATCAAAAAGGCCGAACGGCGTGCGCGCGCGCAAAAACTCGTCGACCATCTCGGCGTCAAGATCGACTTGTCGCTGTATCCCTATCAAATGTCGGGCGGCCAGCAGCAGCTCGTATCGATTATGCGCGCGCTGATCATCGAACCGGAGGTTCTGTTCCTCGACGAGCCCTTCTCGGCGCTCGACTACGAGATGACGCTGTTCATCCGCGAGCAATTGCTGCGTATCTTCGATGAAAGCCACACGACGATGGTGCTTGTCTCGCACGACCTCGAAGAGGCGGTCTACCTCGCCGACTACGTCCTGCTTCTCTCGCGGCGGCCGGCGCGCATTGTCGATTTCGGCCGTGTGCCCTGCGCGCGCCCGCGCAGCGACGCGACCCTGTCGGACCCTGGCTTCGTCGACTTCAAGGCGCATTGCCTGCGGCTGTTCCAGGCCGAGGTCCAGAAATGAGCGCCGGTCGCCGCCTCGAATCCTTTCGGCCGCTGATCGGCGTGTTTTTGCTGATCGGCCTCTGGTATCTCGCCTGCTGGACGCGCATCGTCGACCCCGTGCTCCTCCCCTATCCCCACGCTGCGGCGCGCGCGCTGTGGCGCGGCATGGCCGGCGGCGACCTCTACACGGATTTCGGCAAGACCGTTGCGCGCACGCTGATCGCCATGCTGGTCGCCAGCGTTATCGCGATTCCGCTCGGCGTCATGCTGGGCGCAAGCGAGAACACCTATCGCTCGGTCGAGTTCGTCGTGGATTTTTTCCGCTCGACGCCTGCCTCCGCCATGTTTCCGCTGTTCCTGGTGATCTTCGGCGTCGGAGACAAAACGAAAATCTACGTCGCCGCCTTCGGCGCGGCGCTCGTGATCGTCTTCAACGTGGCCTACGGCGTGATGAACGCGCGCAAGACGCGCATTCTGGCCGCCCGGGTGATGGGGGCGTCGCGTTGGCGGGTGCTGCGCGACGTGATCGTGATGGAATCGCTCCCCCAGACCTTCGTCGGTCTGCGTAACGCGGTCTCGTTGGCCTTGGTGATCGTCGTGGTCGCCGAAATGTTCATCGGCTCCGTCGACGGCCTCGGCCATCGGGTCTTCGACGCGCAACAGATGTTCGAGATGCCGGACATGTACGCGGCGATCTTCGCGGCGGGCGCGCTGGGATACGGTCTCAACATCGCGTTTTTGCTGATCGAGAAGACCTTCGTGCATTGGTCCGGCAAATAAGTTCGTCCCCTGCAACTATTGCATCGTCATGCTCGGCATCGGCCCCATGTTGGCGTTGAGGTTGGCCATGATGATCATGGACCCGAACACGACGAGCCCGACGATGAAAACGCCGAAGGCGAGCGCAAGGATGTTGTTCGTGTGATCGGGCGCGCTCGACAGATGCAGGAAGAAGACGAGGTGGACGCCCATCTGCGCGATCGCGAGGACGGCCAGTAGAATGGGGATGCTCGGACCGTATACCGCGTCCGTACTCGCCGTCCAAAACGAGGCGAGCGTCAGGACGACCGCCAAACCGAGCCCCACCAGATAGCCGAGGGCGCCGCTCCCGCTGCTCTCGTCGCCCGGCGCCTGGTCTCGCCAGACCCGCGAAGGCTCTCCGCGTTGGTCCCAACGACGCGTAGGCTCGCGCTGAACGCTCATCAATGCGCTCCCAGATAGACGATCGTGAAAACGCCGATCCACACGATATCGAGCGCATGCCAGAATAGGCTGAAGCACTGGATGCGGCGGACGATCATGGGCCGAAAGCCAAGGGTCGCGACCTGCGCCAACATGACGAGAAGCCAAAGCAATCCAATGGCGACATGCGTTCCGTGCGTGCCCACGAGCGTGAAGAACGCCGAGAGGAACGCGCTGCGCGTCGGCCCTGAGCCCGACCCGACCATGCCGGCGAACTCGGAAATCTCGAGCGTCAGGAAGGCGACGCCGAGCAGGAACGTCACCCCCGCCCAGAAGAAGATCGAAACATAGGCGCGCCGCGCGACGCCGATCGAGAACAGCCCGCAGGTGAAGCTCGACGCCAGCAGACAGCCCGTCTCGATCAGCACATGGCCGCGATCGAAAAGCTGAGGGCCGCTCGGACCACCCGCTGTCGCGGACGACAGCACGGCGTAAGCGGCGAACAACGCGGAGAAGATGACGATGTCGCTAAGCAGGAACAGCCAGAATCCGAACGAGACGACGACGTGCGTAGAGGCCGGACCGCGTTCCGAAAGCGGAACCTCGGCGTCCCGCGCCGGAACCTCGTCGGCGGTCGCTTGCGCGCTCGTCATGGGAACGCTCCCGAGTGGCGTCGCTCCTGCGCGAGCAGGGCGTCCTCCGTCACTTCCATCTCGACCGACGTGCGCCAGGCGCGCGCAAGGAGCGTTGCAAGAACCCCGGCGAGGGCGGCGGCGGCAAGCCACCAGATGTGCCAGACCATGGCGAAGCCGAACGCCGTCGTGAAGAAGGCCGTGACAAACCCGCTCGCGCTGTTTTTCGGCGCGTGGAAGGCTGCAAGGTTCGCGTCGTCGCGCTTCTGTCCCTGCCCTTTCTGCTTCATGCCCCAGTAGGCGTCTGCATGACCCACATGCGGCAGAACCGCATAGTTCCACGATGGCGGCGGCGAGGACGTCGACCATTCGAGCGTCCGGCCGTTCCACGGGTCGCCCGTCTTGTCGCGACGCTGGTCGCGCGTGCGAATGCTCACCACGAGTTGCGCGATCGTAAGAAGAATTCCGCAAAGGATGACGACGGCTCCCGCAAAGGCCACGAGCATCAATGGGCGCCAGCTTACGTCGGGGTAATGCTGCATGCGGCGGGTCGCGCCCATCAGCCCCAGCGCGTAAAGCGGGAAGAACGCAAGATAGAAGCCGAAGAACCAGCACCAGAACGAGGCCTTGCCGAGCCGCTCGTCGAGCGTGAAGCCGAACGCTTTCGGGAACCAGTAACTGTAGCCAGCGAAGCCGCCGAACAGCACGCCGCCGATGATGACGTTGTGGAAGTGCGCGACAAGGAACAGACTATTGTGAAGCACGAAATCCGCCGGCGGCGCGGCGAGCAGCACGCCGGTCATGCCGCCGATGACGAAGGTGAACATAAAGCCCAGCGTCCAGTAGAGCGGCGCATGAAAGCGAACCCGGCCGCCGAAGAGGGTGAACAGCCAATTGAAGATTTTAACCCCCGTGGGCACCGCGATGATCATCGTCATGACGCCGAAGAAGCCATTGACGTCCGCGCCGGCGCCCATCGTGAAGAAATGATGCAGCCAGACCATGAAAGACAGCACGCAGATCGCCATGGTCGCGATGGCCATCGAATGATAGCCGAACAGCGGCTTTTCCGAGAACGTCGCGATGACTTCCGAAAACACGCCGAAGGCCGGCAGGATGAGGATGTAGACCTCCGGATGCCCCCAGGCCCAGATCAGGTTGACGTACATCATGGCGTTGCCGCCGGCTTCGTTCGTGAAGAAATGGAAGCCGAGATAGCGATCGAGCAGCAGCATCGCGAACGTGGCGGTGAGAATTGGGAACGCCGCGATGATCAGCAGGTTCGAGGCCAGCGCCGTCCAGCAGAACATCGGCATGCGGCCATAGCCCATGCCCGGGGCGCGCAGCTTGAGTATGGTCGTCGTCAGGTTGATGCCGGACAACAGCGTGCCGGCCCCCGAGATCTGCAGCGCCCAGAGATAATAGTCGACGCCGACGCCGGGCGAGTAGGCGAGTTCCGAAAGGGGCGGGTAGGCGAGCCAACCCGTCTTCGCGAACTCGCCGACGATCAGCGAGAGATTGATCAACAGCACGCCCGACGCCGTCAGCCAGAGGCTGACAGAGTTCAGCACCGGGAACGCCACGTCGCGAATGCCGAGTTGCAGCGGCACCGCGAAGTTCATCAGGCCGATCATGAACGTCATCGCGACGAAGAAGATCATGATCGTCCCATGCGCCGAGAACACCTGATCGTAATGCTCCGGCGGCATGTAGCCTTGCGCGTCTCCTGCGGCGAGCGCGAGCTGCGAGCGCATCATGATCGCATCGACAAAGCCACGCATCAGCATGACGAGCGCCAATATCACATACATCACGCCGATGCGCTTGTGATCGACGCTGGTGATCCACTCGCGCCACAGATAAGACCCCCATCCCTTGATCGCGATGAGACTGAGCACCACGATCGCGGCGACGACAATGAGCGCGGACGCGAACAACTGAAACGGCTGCTCGAAAGGAATGGCGCTCCATGTCAATTTGCCGAACATGTCAGCCGCCTTCGTGGGGAGCCGGATTTGCCGGCTGCTGCTCGGAGGGGCCGTTCGACGCGATCGGCTGGCCGTTCGCAACCGAGCCGAAAAGGTTCTTCGCAACAGAGCCGAAGGTCTTAGGCTCGCGCACGACGCCAGGCTTCGCAAGATCGGCGTAGGCCGCCTCATCGAGCGAGCCTCCGCCCGCATGCGTCGTCTCGACCCAGTGCGAGAACTCGTCTTTCGACACGGCGACGACATCGAAGCGCATATTCGAGAACCCATCGCCGCTGAATTGCGTGGAGAAGCCCGGATAGCGTCCCGGTCGATCGGCCTGCAGATTGAGTTGCGTGACCATGCGCGGCATCGTGTAAATCTGGCTGCCGAGTTGCGGCACGAAGAAGCTGTTCATGACCGTGGCCGACGTGAGTTCGAAGCGGAGGGGAGCGCCGGCCGGTACGATCAGGCGGTTCACGCTCGCCACGCCTTTGTCCGGGTAGATGAAAAGCCATTTCCAATCGAGCGAGACGACTTGAATGGTCGTCGGATCATCCTTTGACGCCATTGCGCGCCTCGGATCGAGGTCATGCGAGCCGATCCAAGCGATGCCGCCGAGGAAGATCACGATCATCGTGGGGATCGACCACACGACCAGTTCGATGCGTCCCGAGTAGGACCAGTCCAGCAATCGGACCGCGCGCGGATTGCCGGCGCGAAACCACCACGCGATGGCGATCGTAGCGATCATGATCGGCACGATCACGGCGAGCATGATCGTCGTCGAGTTGAGAAGAATGGTGCGTTCCGCCGCCGCAACGGGACCTTGCGGATCGAGAACGCCGCTGCGCCACGGCCACATGATTAGATCGCCTCTGCTCGCATCGCTTATGACGACGCCGGCGCTGGGCGTCTTGAAGGCGTCTCGTTCACGCAGAACGACCGGCAAACGAGGACGGCCGGACGATGCCGCACGCGTTCAAGCAAGTAAAGCGCTTCGCCTGCGACGTGTCGTCTCTGGACGCGGTCTAGGTGTGACGCGCCGCGACGCCGCCGGCGGCGTAGCTCTCGTCTCATGCGAAACGTCGGACAAGCGCGCGCCATCGCCGGGCGCCGTCGTGGCCGTCCGAATGTGACGGACCGCCCAGCATTACGTCGACGCCTGAGGGTTTGCAGCGCCTTCCGCGCGCCGTTTCGCGGGACCGTCGCCGTGCTGGGTCAGGTTGTACGCCGTGTTGACAAGAGCGACGTGACTGAACGCTTGCGGAAAATTGCCGAGTTGCCGCTTTTGATGCGGATCGTATTCTTCCGCGAGCAAGCCGACATCGTTGCAAAGACCCACCAGGCGCTCGAACATTTCGAGCGCTTCTGCGAACCTATCTTGCAAGATCAGATTGTCGACAAACCAGAAACTGCACGCCAGAAACGCGCCCTCGCCTTCCGGCAATCCATCCTGCGTCTCGCTGGTGTGATAGCGATAGACGAGGCCGTCCACGAGGAGGCGCTTTTCAATCTGCGCGACGGTGCCGCGGATCCGCTCGTCGTCCGGCGGCAGGAAACCGACGATGGGAAGGAGCAGCAAACTCGCATCGAGCGATTTGGACCCGTAGGACTGGGTGAAGCTTCCAAGCGACGTATCGAAGCCCTTGTCGCAAACGTTGGCATGGATCTCGTCGCGCGTCTTGCGCCAATGATCGAGCGGCTCATCGTTGACGCCGAATTGTTCGAGCCAGCGCACCGCGCGATCGAACGCGACCCAGACCATCACCTTGGAATGGGTGAAATGTTGACGCGGACCCCGAACCTCCCAGATGCCTTCGTCCTTTTCCCGCCACGTCTTCTCGAGGTGATCGAGAATGGCGCGCCCAATCGCGCCCCAGCGTGCGCTCGTCGGCATTCCGTTGATGCGCGCCTGGTAGATCGCGTCGACCACCTCGCCGTAGACATCGAGTTGCAGTTGAACATGCGCGGCGTTGCCGACGCGCACGGGCCGACTGTTGTCGAACCCGGCGAGCCAGGGAATTTCCCATTCCGACAGGCGCCGCTCGCCTGCGATGCCATACATGATCTGCAATTGGTCGGGGCTGCCGGCGACCGCCCGAAGCAGCCAGTCGCGCCACTCGCGCGCCTCCTCCATGAATCCGCCGCCGCCGAGCGCCTGCAGCGTGAACGTGGCGTCGCGAAGCCAGCAGTAGCGATAGTCCCAATTCCGCACGCTGCCCAGTTTCTCGGGCAGCGATGTCGTCGCGGCGGCGACGATGCCGCCTGTCGGTTGATAGATGAGTCCTTTGAGCGTGATGAGCGAACGCTGAACGATGGCGGACCATTGACCGGCCGGCTTGCATCGATCCGCCCAGGCTCGCCAAAACGATTCCGTTTCGCGAAAGGCGAACTCGGCGTCGAGCGGCGCCGGAGGCGAGAGCTGTGAGGCGGAATAGCTCAAGACAAACGGGACGCTCTCGCCCTCGGCCACGGAAAACTGCGCGACAGTGGTGAAATTTTTTCCCTCGAACGCGACCGGGGATCGAAGGAAGACCATATCGGGGCCGGCAATGGCGCGCAGGCCGACGCCTTCGATGTTTTCGACCCAAGGGACGATCGAGCCGTAATCGAAGCGGATAATAAACTCCATCCGCATGTCGACGCGCCCGCGAACGCCGCGCACGATCCGAATGATCGAGGGCGCGGCGTCGATCGGCGGCATGAAGTCGACGATTTCCGCGACGCCCGAACCGGTTTCGAACGTGGTGACGAGAATGAGCGAACCATTAAGGTACTTGCGCGTGACGCGGGCCTGGTCAGCGGTCGCGATGAGCCAGCGGCCGTTTTCCGGAGAACCGAGAAGGGAGGCGAAGCACGCGGCTGAGTCGAATCGCGGCCAGCAAAGCCAATCGATCGACCCGTCCCGCCCCACCAGCGCCGCCGTCTCGCAATCGCCGATCAGCGCGTAATCTTCGATGCGACGCTCTAACCCCGCGTCGGGGGCGAGCGTCGCGGTCTTCTGATCTTCCATGGGTTTGTCCGGCGAGGCGGCCCGCCCAGGCGGCGGGCTGAAACCCGGCGCAATGGATGGGCCTCAATCAGGCAATCAAAAACGCGTGGTCGCGACGATTGCGAACACGCGTTTTATACGTGGCCCCGCCGCTGAAGATCACCATGAAAAAGCGCGGCTGCGAGGCCGCGCTTTCCGATCAAGATGGCCGGGCCGCCGCGGTCAAATGGTCCGTCGGCCAGCGATGGCGTGGTAGAGAAACAGCACGATGATCGCTCCGATAACCGCCACGATCATGCTGTAGATGTTGAAGCCGGTGACACCCACGGCGCCGAAGGCATTGAAAATGAAGCCGCCGACGACCGCGCCGATGATCCCCAGGATCATGTCCATCAAGAAGCCTTCACCCGACTTGTTCACGATCTTACTGGCGATGAAGCCCGCGATCACGCCCAGCACAATCCAACCGATGATCGACATGTCACGTCTCCTTGTGGCGCTGAAGCCGGTCGGCCCGAGCGAAGCTTGAACGCATGCGCATGGGTTTGGTTCCGAACCGCCACGTTGCGCTTGGGCGCGAGCCGGCCTAATCGTGGCCGTTCGCTACCGTGAGCCTCAGCCCCATGTCACCCGTCAAAATTGCCCTGCTGCTGGGATTGTTGTTTTGCTTGCTCGCTCCAACCGCGGCGAGCGCCGAGCCGATCGACGTCTTCACCTCCGGTGCCCCCGCCGGCGTCGAGCGGGCGATTTGGGGAATAGCGGCGACAACCGCAACCGGCGACGAGGTGCGCTTGACCGTCGCAAACTTAAAAATGATCCAGGATCGGCTGGCGAGCGGCGAGCGGCCGGACCTCGTCATCCTTCCGCGACCCGCCATCGAGGCTCTCGACAAGGCCGGCGCGCTTTTGCCCGGCTCCCGCGTCGATCTTGCGCGAGTGGGGATCGGCGTCATCGTCAAGAATGACGCCCTGGCGCCGGATATCGCCACGGAGGACGCCCTTCGCCGCGCAATGCAGCTTGCGTCCTCCGTCGTCTATCCGGATCCGCATGGCGGCGGCTTCACAGGCGCGCACATCGACCGCGTCATCGATAGGCTGGGCGTGGGCGATGAGGTGCGCGCGAAAGCGACCTACCGATTCGCCATTGGCGGCGGCGTCAGCGCGGTCGCCAACGGGCAGGCCGCGCTCGGCGTCTTCAACATCAGCGAGGTCATAGGCGAGCCGGGCGTACGGCTGGCAGGCCCTCTGCCCGCGTCGCTGCAGCACTACATCGCCTTTTCCGGCGCCGTGTTGACGCGCGCCAAAGCGCCGGACAAGGCCCGCAAGCTGCTTGAAACGCTGGAGGCCGCGTCAGGCGCCTGGGCAAAAGGCGGCTTCGAACGCCTGCCTTGAACACGCTTAGGCGGCGTGGTCGCGTTCGTGCGGCTGCGCTTCGAGAAAAGCCCCGACGGCGGCCTCCGGCATCGGCTTGGCGAAGAAGTAGCCCTGTCCCTCGCGGCAGCCCTCGCCGCGGAGGATCGCGAGTTGCTCCTCGGTCTCGATGCCTTCCGCCGTGACGTCGAGCGCCAGCGCCCGACCGAGCGCAACGATGGCCCGGATGATCGCGCGGCTGTCGTCGCTCGAAGCCAGTTCGGCAACGAACCCGCGATCGATTTTCAGCTTGTCGAAGGGAAACGCCCGAAGGTAGCTGAGCGAAGAATAGCCGGTGCCGAAATCGTCCAATGCCATGCGGACGCCCTGCGCCCGCAGACGTTTGAGCGTCGCGAGCACGCCGGGCGTATCTCGCACGAGCACGGATTCCGTCACTTCGAGTTCGAGGCGGCGGAAGTCCAGGCCTGTTCGCTCGCAAACCTGCTGCACCTGTTGGGCGAAGTCGTCGTTCCGGAACTGCATGGTCGAAATATTCACCGCGACGCGGATGTTGCTTGGCCAACCAACGGCCGTCTCGCAGGCCTTGGCCAACACCCATTCGCCAACTTCGTTGATCAACCCGGATTCTTCCGCGACGGGGATGAAGTCGGTGGGAGGAATCAGGCCTTTCGTCGGATGCGTCCAGCGCAGCAGCGCTTCGAAGCCAACGGGCCGGCCATCGTCGAGCGCGACGATCGGCTGAAAATGCAACTGGAGCTCGTGGCGCTGAATGGCGAGCCGCAAATCCGCCTCCAGCGCGCGCCTCTCTTGCAAGCGGACGTTCAACTCCGCGGCGTAGAAACAATAACGGCCTCTGCCTTCGTTTTTCGCCTGGTAAAGCGCGAGGTCGGCGCATCGAAAAAGCGCATCGGAGTCGGCGCCGTCCTTTGGCGCGAGCGCGACGCCGATGCTGACGGCCAGCGAACATACCGTCCCGTCGATCGTAAAGGGCGAATAGAACGACTGGATGATGCGCCGCGCGAGCACGCTCGACGAGAGTTGCGGATCGCGCGCCAGAACCAGGATGGCGAACTCGTCGCCGCCGAGCCGCCCGACGATGTCGCCTTCGCGAACGCTGTTGCGCAGCCGATCGGCGACCTCTTGCAGCAGGCGGTCGCCGACCGCATGGCCAAACGTATCGTTGACCGACTTGAACCCGTCGAGATCGAGATAGAGCACCGCAAGATCAGCGTCGCCGCCTCCGTGCGCCAGAAGCGTTTCGAGGCGTTGATGCAGATGAAGCCTGTTGGGCAGGCCGGTCAGGGGATCGTGATTGGCGAGGTGGGTGATTTGCTGCTCGAACCGCTGCCGCTCCGTGATGTCTTCGTGCGTGCTGACCCAGCCGCCGTCTTCCATCGGCTCGTGCGACACGGCGATGACGCGGCCGTCGGGATATTCGTAGATGCGCCGCTCGCCCGGCTTGCCTGCGAGGCTTGAGCGGCGATCAGCCAGATACGTTTCCGCCGATTGCTCCGAAGCGAAGATGTTCTTCGTTCGGCGACGAACCAGGTCGGGAAGCGCCGCGCGCGCGCGCAAATGCTCTTCGCTCAAGCCGTAGATATCGCCGTAGCGGTCGTTGCAGACGATGAGCTTCTGGTCCGCGTCGAACATGCTGACGCCATGAGGCATTTTGTTGAGCGCCGTGCGGAAGCGATTGAATTGCAGGCGCAGGTCGCGTTCGCGCTTGCGCCACAAGAGGGTCAGCACGCCGACGGCCACGACCAGCACCCCGACCACGCCCACCGTCGCCAGCAGCTTGCGAAACCAAGTCGCGTAAAGGTCGCTGATATCGAGCGCCACGGAAAGATAGATCGGAAGATCCGGCAGCTTGCTATGCGTGTAGGTCTTCCAGGATCCGTAATGCGGCGACGCCGCGAGGTAGAATTCGTGCGGCGAGCGAAGGATGTGCTGGAAGATCATGCCTTTTCTGATGTCGTCGCCGATGACCGCGACCGAATCCGCCGTGGGCGCGAGCATGATACCGTCGCTTCGCACAAGGAAAATGGTGCCGTGATTGCCGATCATCAACTTGTCGAAGAGCGTCTGAAAGTAGGCGACTTCGATGCTCGCCGCCACGACGCCGGCGAAGTCGCCATTCGGCCAGGAGATTCGCTGGGTGATCACGATCAGCCACGCGCCGTCGCTGCCCCGCCGAAGCGGTCGGCTGACGTAGAAGTCGGTGGACGGATCGCGCCGATGAAATTCGAAATAGCCGCGATCCGCATAATTGCGCGTCGGGGCGCGCCCCGATGAATCGAACCTGACCGCCCCCGTCGCGTCGAGGACGCGCATACCGCCAAGCCTCCGAAATAGGATGTCCTGCCCGATGCTCGCGCTGAGATTTTGGAAGTTGTTGCGGACCGATTGTTCAGCCGCGGCTTGCATGCTCAGCTTGTAGAGGTCGAAGGTATGCAGCACGTCCTGACGAACGGCGAGTTCGAGGTTGCCGACGTTCCTTTCCGATTGCTCGATGATTTCCGATCGCCCCTGCCACAGGACGGAGAAGCTGATCGCGACGAGCGCTGCGATGACGAGGGCCGCAAGCCCATGCAGCCAAATCGAATCGCCGTTGAGCCTCGCGAGCAGCCGCTCGCGGGGTGGTCTTCGCGTCCCTTGCTCGTATCGGTCGGTCATACCAGTCCCGATGGGGATGATGAAGGCGCGTCAATTATCAAACGCCTGAAATTGTTATGAATTGTAAAAGTTGGCCTAGACGACGCTCGGTTTGGCGCATGGTGGTTAACGCCGACGCGGACGATTGCGTCCTTTTTGATGCGCTTGACGCCGCGCTTAAAGGCCAAGCTCACGCAAGACGAGCGCGGCCGGATGCGCTAGACAGGCGTCGTTTTCAACCTGAGCGGAGCCACGATTGACCGCCCTGCCCGCCACCGTCGCATACCTCAGCCTATGCGCCGCCCTTGGATCGATCGCCGGGTGCAGCGTCTTACCGCCGACCGAAGTCGCCTCCGCCCCGATCGAGAAAGCCGCGGCGTCCGCGAAAGATCGCGAGTGCCTTGTGCGAGCCATGTATTTCGAGTCCGATCGATCGAGCGACGAGGGCCTGTCGGCCGTCGGCACGGTGGTCATGAACCGGACGTCCTCCAGCGCCTTCCCTCACACGATCTGCGGCGTCGTCGGGCAGCCCGGGCAGTTCGCCAGGGGACTCATGACCAATGCGATGAAGGACGCGGACCGCGCTCGCGTCGAACGCGTCGCCGACGACGTTCTGGCCGGCAAGTTCAACACGCGAATCGGCGGGGCGATGTATTTCCACGTTGCGGGCCTGCGTTTCCGCTTCAAGGACATGCACTATGTGCTGGTCGCCGGCGGCAACGCGTTTTATGAGCGGCGCGGCGCCCGCGCCGCCCTGCCGCAGATGGCGGAAGCCTTCGCGCCGACAGCGCAGGACAAACCCGCAAACGCCGGCGCTCCGCTCGCCCTGGCGTCGATGCAGGCCAACGCAGCGGCGTCCTTCCAGGCGCCGTAGCGCGACCGACGCGCGGGAGCGTTGCGGCGGTCTGCGCGGCGCCTGAGGATTACGTCGGGAGACCGCATGTCAGTTAACGACGATCCGCTCATCCTCGTCACCGGTGCGTCGGGGCGCACCGGGCAAGCCGTCGTGCGCGCTCTGGCGCGACGCGGCGCCAAGGTTCGCGCCTTCATTCGCCGCGCCGAGGCGGCGCGCGGGCTGCAGGACATCGGCGCGGCGCAAACCCATCTTGGAGACCTCGCCGACGATGCGTCGCTGGCCGCGGCGATCCGGGGAACGACGCAGGTCCTGCATATCTGCCCGCCGATGCATCCCCAGGAGGATACGCTCGCCATTAAGATCATCGATCTTTGCAAGGCTGCTGGGGTCGCGCGGCTGACCCTCTACTCGGTTCTCCATCCGCACATCGAAGTTCCCCATCACCGGCGCAAGCAGCGCGCCGAGGCGGCGCTCATCGCGTCGGGCCTGCCCTTCACGATCCTGCAACCGGGCCGCTACATGCAGCATCTCGTCGGCATCTGGAAGGAGGTGGTCGTGACCGGGCGCCATCGCATGCCGTTCAGCGTCTCGGAGCAATTCAGCCTCGTCGATCTCGACGATCTCGCCGAAGCGACCGCGATCGTTCTCACCGAACCGGGGCACGCGTTCGCGACTTACGAACTCTGCGGGCCGCAAGCGCTGTCGCAGACGGACTGCGCCAAGATCATCGGCGACGCGCTCAAGAGGACCGTCGTCGCCGAGGCGAAACCGCTTGACGACGTGATCGCCGAGGCGACGCGAGCCGGCTGGCCGCAAGCGCGGATCGACAACATGGCGATCATGAACCGCCACTATGATGCGCATGGCTTTCGCGGCAATCCGCGCGTTCTGCGTTGGCTCATCGAAAAAGAGCCGGCGACGTTCGCCGATTTCGTCGGGCGCTTGGCGGCGGCCCCAGCACGCTGATCCGAACGCAAAGCGCAGAGCCTAAGGTCTTTGCATCCCCTTCTGCGCCAGAACGGTCGTCGCCTCCGGCCCTTCGAGAAGCGCGATCAAGTCTTTCGCGAGGTCGGTGTCAGACGCCTTCGCCCCGATGGCCGCGCTATAGATCGTATAAGTCTGGATCGCGGCCGGGATCGGCCCCACAAAATCGACGCCTGCGACGGGAAGAATTTCGCTGATCTGATGAATGCCGAGCGCCGCTTCGCCATCGGCCACCAGGTCCGCGACGTTGCCGCCCTTTTTCAGTCTGGTTTTCGGCGCCAGCGCCGCCGCGATGCCCCACGACTGGAACAGACCGGACAGGTAGACGCCGCTAGAGCCGCCGCTCGCCGGATCGATATAGGCGATCGACTCGGCGCCGAGCAACGCGCGCCGGAATGCGTCGACCGTCCCGATGTCAGGCTTCGCCGCGCCTGCTTTGACGACCACGCCGATGCCGACTTTCGCAAGATCGGCGCGCGATCCCTTCTCGACGGCGCCTGTTTGCGACCAGGCTTGGATGTTGGCGGGCGGCGCGATGACCACGTCGAAGCCCTCGCCCTTCGCGAGGCGCTGCGCCAGTTCGCCGGCGGTCCCCCGTTCGACGATAAGATGGACGCCGGGATGCGCCGATTCGAAGCGCGTTTGAAGCGCCAGCACGACGGGCTGGAACGCGCCGGCCGATAGAACCTTCAAATCATTGGCCGCCGCGTGCGGCGCCGTCAGCGCGAGGAACGCGCAGACCGCCAGTCCGAGCAATCGCGCCAATTCGCGCTCCTTTCTTCAAGCGAGGCTGTCTTGCGTTCGAAAGGCGTCAATGGCCGACGGAATCGGTCGCGCTGGCGACGTAACGCTTAACCACGTCCGGCGGCGTGTTCGTGATGAGGCCGATCGCCCGATCGACGGAAACCCTTAGACGATCCGCGCTTTGTCCGCCAGGTTATCGGACCGGCGGACGCCGGCGCTTAAGGTTGAAGCATTGGCATGGATCGTCGAACGCGAGAACGAAAGGGTATGCGAGCGGAGCGCGTGGCGCGATCGGTGGATGCGCCGCGTCTTTGGCCGCTGCTTCTGCTCAACTTTTTCATGGCCGACATGCAGTCGGGGATCGGGCCTTTCGTCGGCGTGTTTCTGCTTGGGCACGGGTGGACGACAGGCTTGATCGGCGTCGTCATGACGATCGGCGCCGTCGCCGGGACGTTGATGACCGTTCCCGTCGGCGCGGCGATCGACGTGACGCGATCGAAGCGCGTCTTCGTCATCATTCCCGGCATTTGCACGGTCGCTGCGTCGGCGATCATCCTCGTGTCGCAGAACTTCTGGGTCGTGGCGGCGTCGCAGGTCGCCGTGGCGATCGCCGGCTCCGCGATCGTGCCCGCGGTGGTCGGCATCACGCTCGGCATCGTGCGTCAGTCTGGGTTCAATCGGCAAAATGGCCGCAACCAAGCGTTCAATCATGCCGGCAACCTCGCCGGCGCCGCGTTGTCGGGCTATCTCGGCTGGCGGTTCGGCTATGTTTGGGTGTTCTGGCTCGCGGCGTCCTTCGGCGTTGTGACCATTGTCTGCGCTCTCCTGATTCCTGCGAAGGCGATCAACGATCGGGCGGCGCGCGGCCTGAAGGAAGACGACGAAAAGAACGAGGCGAGCGGCTTTCGCGTGCTCGTCACGCACAAGCCGTTGCTCATCCTCGCCGCGGCGATGGCGGCGTTTCAACTCGGCGCAGGGGCCATGCTTCCGCTCTATAGCCTTGCCGTCGTTTCGCAGGCGCACGTTGACGGCGCGAGCTTCGTCGCAACGACCATCGTCATCGCGCAAGGGGTCATGATCCTCTCCTCGCTCGCCGCCATACAACTCGCGGAGAAATTCGGCTACTGGATCACGTTGCTGTTGTCCTTTGTCGCCCTGCCGGTCCGCGGCCTGATCGCCGCCAACGTGGTGAGTTGGGGCGGCGCCTTCCCGGTGGAAATTCTCGACGGCCTCGGCGCAGGCCTGCAAAGCGTCGCGATCCCCGGCATGGTCGCGCGTACACTGCACGGCACCGGCCGCATCAACGCGGGTCAGGGAGCCGTGCTTGCGGTCCAGGGGATCGGCGCCTCGCTCAGTCCCGCAATCGGCGGCTGGATCGCGCAGGGGTTTGGATACGGGCCCGCCTTCCTGGCGCTCGGCGCCTTTTCGCTGGTCTCCATCGCCTTTTGGGTCGGCGCGGCGAAAATGCTCAATCCCGGCGTTCCCGAGAGCTGACCATGAACGATCCATTCGATCTCGATCGCTTTATACGCGCCCAGGCGTCGACCTATCTTCGCGCGCTCGCCGAGCTCCAAGCGGGCGAGAAGCGGACGCATTGGATGTGGTTCATCTTTCCGCAGGCGCGTGGTCTCGGTCATTCCGCCATGGCGATGCGCTACGGCGTCGTGTCTCTCGACGAGGCGCGCGCCTATCTCGCTCACCCGATCCTCGGCGCGCGCCTAAGCGCCTGCACGCAAGCCGTTCTGGCGCATGGATCGCGCCCTCTGCGCGCGATCTTCGGTTCGCCGGACGACCTTAAGTTTGGCTCGTCGATGACGTTGTTCGCGCTGGCGCAAAGCGGCGACGGCGGTCTGTTCAGAAGCGCTCTCGACCAATGCTGCGAGGGGCGAGACGATCCGCGCACGCGCGCGCTGTTCGGCGCCGAATCGTAGGCTTCAAAGCCAGCCGCGCCACTTCAGCCAGATTGCGGGAATGAGGGCGCTGAGCGCGGTGAGCGCCAAGCCGAAAGGATACCCGTAGGTCCAGTCGAGTTCCGGCATGTGTTTGAAATTCATGCCCCACACACCGACGAGAATCGTCGGCGGGATGCCGATCACGGACACGATGGTGAGGATGCGAAAGGTTTCGTTCTGCGAAATGTTGATGAAGCCAAGGGTGGCGTCGAGCAGGAACTGCATCTTGTCCGATAGATGCGTTTCGAATTCGACCAAGGATTCCACGTCGTGCCGCGCCGTCGTCAAACGATCGAGACACTCGCTTCCAAGCAGATCCTTCGCCTGCGACAACAGGAACGGGATCATCCGCGTCAGGCCGAGCAGCGCGCCGCGCAGAATCGAGATCAAATTGCCGAGGCCGCCGATGTGTCGCAACACCGCGCGCATGTCGATTGTCGCGTGCGTCGGGCGGTTGGATTGCTCGCCGCGCGAGAAGATGCGGGCCGATATTTTGCCGAGCGACTCCTCGACATGCTCCGACACGTCGGCAAGCCGGTCGACGACTGCATCGACGAGCCGGACGAGCACATGCGCGGGGCTCGTCATTTCGCCGAGCGACGTTTGAACCTGCTCCATCCACGGCAGGTCGTCGAACCGCACCGTAATGAGCGCACTTTTCGATAGGACGAATCCGACCGGGGTCGAGATGAAGCGCTCCGGACCGAGACGCGCGATCATCGGCAAGCTTACATAGATGGCCCCATTCGCGACGTAGGTGCGGCTCGATGTTTCGATCTCCTCGAGTTCTTCCCGCGACGGGATATGCAGCCCCGACAGCCGATGCGCATCGTCGATCTCGCGCTGGTCGGGCGTTGTGAGATCGATCCAGACGCCCGGGCCGCCCGGCGCCTCCGATTGTCCGGCCGCCTGGCCGAAGACCTTTGTCGTCACGATGCCGCCTTCCAGAACCCTCGCACGGCCGTGCCCGATCGCCGGCGCGTCGTCAACCGCCGCAAGGCGGGCGCAAAGGCGGTCATTGCGCCTTGATATTGGCTTTCTTGACGATCCTGGCGTTGACCGCCGCGTCGTTGCGCATCAGCGCGGCGAGTTCTTCGGCGGAGCCCGGCTTGATCTCGAACGTCTGCGTATCGAGCCGTTGCTGCACCTCGGGCCGCTGCAGAATCTTCGCGATCTCGGTGTTCAGCCGTTGCACGACATCCGGCGGCGAGCCGCCCGTCGCCAGGATAGCGAACCACGAGGAAACAGCCGGCATATTCGTCAGCCCTTCTTCATGAAGGGTGGGAACGTCCGGTAGATATTTCGTGCGCGTCGCGTCGCTGAAGGCGATCGCGTACAATTGCTGATCCTTGATGAAGGGCAGCACGAGGTTCAGCGCCGTCACGGTGGCGGGAACCTGATTTGAAAGCACCGCCGACAACGCCGGACCCGAACCGTTGTAGGGCACATGGACGAAGGGGATGTTCGCGGCGCGCGCGAGAAGCTCGCCGGCGATATGCGGCGGCGACCCGATGCCGGGCGAATCGTAATTCACGCCGCCCGGCCGGGCGCGGGCCGCTGAAACGAAGTCTTTGAAATTGCGCGCCGGGAAGGACGGGTGGACCGCAAGCACGGTCGGCGTCGCGCCCATCAGGATCACCGGCGCAAAGTCCTTGAACACGTCGAAGGGGAGATCGCTGCGCATGGCGGGCAGGGTGACCAGCGTGTTCGACGCGATGAAGATCGTGTGGCCATCCGGCGGCGCATGCGCGACGGCTTGCGCCCCGATCACCCCGGAGGCGCCGGGCCGGTTGTCGACGATGACAGGCTGGCCGAGCGCCTCGCCCAATTCTGTGCTGATCGAGCGGGCGAGCACGTCGAGCGTGCCGCCTGGTGGAAACGGCACGATGAAGCGGATCGTGTGATTAAACATCGGCGCCGGTTGGGCAAGGGCCGGAGCGGCGGCAAGCGCGACAGACCCCGCCAGCGCGAGAAGTCTAAACGTCGTCACGCGGGCGCTCCTCAAGCGGCGACAGGCGGCGCGGAGCCTTCGATCTGCACGCGAAACCCCGAGCGGACGTTCGGCCAGTAGTCCCAGATCGCCTTATGATGCGTGCAGCGGTTGTCCCAAAAGGCGATGGAATGCGGACGCCAACGGAAGCGACAGGTCCATTCCGGCTTGTTGCAGTGATCGATCAGGAACTGCAGGATCCGCTCGCCTTCCGGTCTTGGCAATTCGTTGATGTGCGCCGTGAAGTCGGTGTTGACGTAGATCGCCTCGCGGCCGGTGACGGGATGGCGCACGACGACCGGATGAACCGAGGCTGGCGTTCCCGGCCCGAAAATGCGCGCGCCGTCGTGCGTCGCCGTCAGGCCCTTGAGATACGTCTTCATCCGCGGCGAAAGCGCGTCGTAAGCGGCGTACATACTCGCGAACATCGTGTCTCCGCCGCCATCCGGCGGCACCGTATGGTTGTAGAGCATCGTGCCGAGCGGCGGCACCGGCGCGCAGGACTGATCGGAGTGAAAGTTCTCGCCTGAAATCTGCTTGGACGTTTCGTCGTAGTGAAACTTGCGGACGAGTTCGTTGTCGGTCTTCTTGCTGATCGTTGAGGCGCCGACGTGCCTGCCAAGGGGGCCGAAATAGCCGGCGAGCCGTATCTGGTCGTCGAAGCCGATTTTTTGATCGCGGAAGAAGATCACCTGAAACCGCGCGAAGGCGTCGTGCAGTTCGTCGATCTGCTTGTTGCTGAGCGGCTTCGTCAAATCGATGTCGCCGATCTCCGCGCCGATGTGAGGGCTCGCCGGCGTCGCCGAAATCGTATCGTAGGCAATGTTCGCCGCACGCGAGGCGATCTTCGCGATCTGCGGCAAATGGGCGGTTCCGCTCATAGGCTGTCTCCGTTCTACGCGTTGGCCCAACTCGCTTCGGAGTCGTGCCGATCGTCATCGAACGAAACCATACCGCGAGCGGAGCCTTCCCGACAATCCGTAAACCGGCTCCGCTTTCTCCGCGAGCGCTACGCCAGGGTGCGGACGTTCGGCTCGCGGTCGTAGAAACGGCTGGCCGCCGCCTTGATGAAGTCCGCCTTGAGCGACGTGACGCCAGCGTCCGGCTCGACGCCCGCCTTGTCGAGCAACGGCTTCGCGGCCGCCGTCGCGCCGATCGCCTTGCAATGACCGAAGGCGTCCATGACGAACTGGACGGCCGCCGCCTCCTTGAGCAGCATCGCACAGCCTTCCTTCGCCAAGGCGAGCGCAACCGCGTCGACGAAGACCGAGGGAAAGCCTGCGAGTTGCGCATCCGCCTTGAGGGACGATCCGTCCGACATTTTCACCGCGCCGACCTTCGGCGCGATCAGGATCGGCCGGCCGCCCTTGTCGCCGATCGCGCTCGTCAACGCGTCGACCTCGGCCGCGTCGGAGCCGTCCGCGATGAGGATCCCAATGCTGCGGCCCTCAAGCGTCTTCTTCTGCAGCGGACCCTCGATGATCCGGAGCGCCGCGGACGGCGGCAGGTCGATCGGCGCGACGGCGGCCTCGGAGGCGGCAGGAACCTCCATCCCGATCCCGGCGGCGATGCGGCTTGCGAGATCCTTGTCGACATTGACGAGGTTCGCAATCATGCGTTTGCGGATGTGTTCGAGCGACACTTTCGACAATTCGAACACGATCGCCGAAGCGAGATGCTTCTGCTCCGGCGGCGCAAGCGAGCGGAAGAAAAGACGCGCCTGGCTATAATGATCGGCAAAGCTTTCCGGGCGGATTCGAAGCTTGTCGCCTTCTTCGGTTGCCGGGAATGTTTTGTAGCCGGCGAGCGATTCGCGCGGGCCCGGCGCTTCGCCCCCCTCCGATAGCGAGTTGGGCTCGTAGTTGGCGCGGCCTTTCGGCGTCGTCATCTGGAACTGGCCGTCGCGCTGGAAATTCGCGAACGGGCATTTCGGCGCGTTGATCGGCAGTTGATGGAAGTTCGCCGTGCCAAGCCGCGACTTCTGCGTGTCGAGGTAGCTGAACAGCCGGCCTTGCAGCAGCGGGTCGTTGGAGAAGTCGACGCCGGGGACGATGTTGGCGGGGCAGAAGGCGACCTGCTCCGTCTCCGCGAAAAAATTGTCGACATTGCGGTCAAGCACCAGCCGCCCGACCTTGCGAACCGGCAGAATTTCTTCCGGGATGATCTTTGTCGCGTCGAGAACGTCGAATGGCTGCTTGTCGGCGAACTCCTGATCGAAGAGCTGAAGACCGAGCTCCCATTCCGGATGGTCGCCGCGCTCGATCCGCTCGTAGAGGTCGCGGCGTTGATAATCGGGATCGGCCCCGGCGATTTTCACCGTTTCATCCCAAATGGTCGATTGCAGGCCGGCCTTCGGCTTCCAGTGGAACTTGACGAAGGTCGATTTGCCGTCGGCGTTGACCAAACGGAACGTGTGGATACCGAAGCCCTCCATGGTCGCAAAGGAGCGCGGCAGGGTTCGGTCGGACATGATCCACATCACCATGTGGGTCGTCTCCGGCATCAGCCCCATGAAATCCCAGAACGTGTCGTGCGCCGTCGCCGCTTGCGGATAGCCGCGGTCGGACTCCATTTTCGCAGCGTGGATGAGGTCCGGGAACTTGATGGCGTCCTGAATGAAGAATACGGGAATGTTGTTGCCGACTAGATCCCAGTTGCCTTCTTTCGTGTAGAACTTGACGGAGAAGCCGCGCACGTCGCGCGGCGTGTCGACCGAGCCTGCGCCCCCTGCGACGGTCGAGAACCGCACGAAGACCGGCGTCTTCTCGCCGGCCCTCTGAAACAGATCGGCTCGCGTCACGTCCGCGAGGGACTCGGTCAATTCGAAGAAGCCATGGGCGCCCGTGCCCCGCGCATGCACGATCCGCTCGGGAATGCGCTCGTGATCGAAATGGAAGATCTTTTCGCGAAGGACAAAGTCTTCCAGGAGAACCGGTCCGCGCTCGTTCGCTTTCAACTGGTTTTGGTTGTCGGAGACCGGAATGCCTTGGTTGGTCGTCAGCTGCGCGTCGCCACCGCCTTCGCCGACGTGCTGGTGAAGTTCGTCTCCAGCGCCGCGATCGCTCTCGAATTGTTCCGCCATGACCGGTTCCTTTTAGGCTGCGCCGCCAAAACGATTTGGCGTCGAAAAGGTTGCCCGGCGGCGTCCGCGCCATTTTCTTCCGCGCCGCGGCGCCAGGCGGTCGCAAAAGCGTCGAAGCGGCGCAGGCGGCGCTATCCTCAGGCGAAGCTTCCCGCTATTCTGGGCGAGGAAGCCGATGGCGGGGGGCGCCGGATCGCCAGCGCTCGACCTGTCGGCGGAGGACACAATGATCACGATCACTGTCAATGGGGCGTCGCATCAGATCGACGCCGAGAACGACACCCCGCTGCTGTGGGTGTTGCGCGATTACATCGGACTAACCGGCACAAAGTTCGGCTGCGGCGTCGCCGCATGCGGCGCCTGCACGGTTCACATCAACGGCGAACCGATGCGCTCCTGCTCGGTGCCGATCGGCGCGATCGACGCGGCGACCATCACGACGATCGAAGGCCTTTCGCCCGACAGCAGCCATCCGGTGCAGCAAGCCTGGCTGGCGGAAGACGTGCCCCAATGCGGCTACTGCCAATCCGGGCAGATCATGACGACAGTGGCCTTCTTGAAGAAGGTTCCGCACCCGACCGACGCGGACATCGACGCCAACGTCACCAACATCTGTCGGTGCGGAACCTACGAGCGGATGCGTCGCGCGATCCATCGCGCCGCCGACGCGATGAAGTCCTGAGGAGGGCGCGGCCATGAACGACCTTACGCCCTTCCTGACCAACAATGTCCGCGGTGTCAGCCGCCGCCATTTCATCCGCGCCGGCGCGACGCTTGCCGGCGGTCTTGCGATCGGCGTCGGCATGGTGCCGGAGGCGAAGGCGCTGACAGCCTCGACGCAACCGTGGGACAAGGGCGAGGGTAGCCCTTACGATCTCGACGCCTGGATCGCCATCGAGCCCGACGACAGCGTGCTGATCCGCTATACGCGCTCCGAGATGGGCCAAGGCAGCATGACCGCGCTGCCGATGATCGTCGCGGAAGAGCTCGGCTGCGACTGGAAGAAGGTACGCACGGAATATGGCTCCCCCCGGCGCAGTTTCCTTGAAAACAACGTCTACGGCGACATGTCGTCCGTCGGCAGCCATTCGGTCAAGGATTCGCACGTCAAGCTTCAGCAGGTCGGCGCGAGCGCGCGCGAGCGCTTGATCGCGGCGGCGGCGGCGCGCTGGGGCGTGGCGCCCGGCGGCTGCACGGCGGCGAATGGCGTGGTGAGCGAGACGGCGACCGGCCGCACGTTGCGTTACGGCGAGCTGGCAGGCGACGCCGCGAAAATCACGCTGGCGTCCGAGCCGGCGATCAAGACGCCGGAGCAATATACGCTCATCGGCAAGCCCATGCTGCGCGTCGACGTTCCGTTCAAGATCAACGGTTCCGCGCAGTACGCGATCGACACGCGCATCCCCGACATGGTCTACGCGGCGATCGCCGCCTGCCCGGTCCCCGGCGGTCGGCTCGCGAGCCTCGACGAAAGCCCGCTGAAGAACGCGCCCGGCCTCGTGCAGATCGTCAGGCTGCCCGACGCCGTCGCTGTCGTGACGACGGGCAGCTATTGGCGCGCCAAACAGGCGCTCGCCAAGCTGCACCCGGAGTGGGACGTCGGCCTCGCGGGCCGCACCAACAGCGCGCAATTCGCGCGCGAGTATCGCGCCGCCTCACTCGGCGGTCCCGCCGCCACCGCGCGCAACGACGGCGATGTGGACAAGGCGCTGCCGGCCGCGGCGCGGGCGATCGATGCGGTCTACGAGGTTCCCTACCTGGCGCATGCGCCGATGGAGCCGATGAACGCCACGGTGCATTTGCAAGCCGACCGCCTCGACGTCTGGGTCGGCACGCAAGCGGCCGATCGGTCACTGAAGACCGCGGCGGCGACCGCCGGCCTGAAGCCCGAGCAAGTCTTCATCCACAACGGCTATGTGGGCGGCGGCTTCGGCCGCAAATCGACCAACGACGACATGGTGCAGGCGATCCAGATCGCCAAAGCGGTCAAGCGCCCCGTGAAACTGATCTGGTCTCGCGAGGACGACATCCGCCATGACCGATACCGACCGCAGGCGGCGCTCAGCTTCCGCGGCGCCGTCGGAGCGGACGGCATGCCGACCGCCTGGGTCATCCGCACCGTCGTCGGTTCGCTCTTGCGTTCGCTCGGCATAAACCCGGTCGCCAACGGCATCGAGCCGATGGCGGTCGAGGGTTTGAGCAACAACCCCTACAAGATCGCCAACACGCGCGTCGAGTGCCTGCTGAAGAACACGCATATTCCCGTGTGCTTCTGGCGCTCGGTCGGCGCGTCGCAGAACGCCTTTGCGATCGAGAGCTTCCTCGACGAACTGGCCTTCGCAGGCAAGCAAGACCCCTATCAACTGCGGCGCAAACTCCTGGAAGGCAAGTCCGATTGGCTGAAGGTGCTCGACACCGCAGCCGAGAAGGGAGATTGGGGCAAACCCATCGGGCCCAATCGCGCGCGCGGCATCGCCATTCACGAAGCCTACGGTTCGATTGTCGCGGAGGTCGCCGAGATCACCATCGATCCGCAGGGCCAGTTGAAGGTCGACAAGATCACCCTGGCGGTCGATTGCGGCCATGTCGTCAATCCGCTCAGCGTCGCCGAGCAGATGGAGGGCGGCGCGATCTTCGCGCTGAGCGCCGCGCTCTACGGTAAGATCACCATCAAGGACGGCGTCCCGGAACAAGGCAATTTCGACACTTATCAGATGGTTCGGATGGCGCAGGCGCCGAAGATCGACGTGCATTTTGCGTTGAGCGGCGGCGATAAGTGGGGCGGCTGCGGCGAACCCGGCGCAACGCCGGTGGCGGCGGCGGTCTGCAACGCCATCTTCGCATTGACCGGCAAGCGCATCCGCTCGCTGCCGATCATGGATCACGATCTGACGACAAAAGCCTGATCGCGATGCGCGACCTCGCGTCTCTTGGCCTCTCCTGGGCCAGGAGACGGCGGGATAAGACCGTCTTGCTCTTTCCTCTTTTGGGTTTGTCATGAAACGGATTTTTGGCGCCGCGCTGATGCTGCTCGGCGGCGTGATCGCGGCCTGCGCCGACGAGGCCCCGACGCCGACCAGCCGCGGCGAATATCTGGCGCGCGCAGGCGATTGCGTCGCCTGTCACTCGGTGCAAGGCGGTCCCGCCTTCGCCGGCGGCCTCAAGATGGGAACGCCGCTCGGCGCCATCTATTCGACCAACATCACGCCCGATCCCGAGAGCGGCATCGGCCGCTATACACTGGAAGATTTCGACCGCGCGCTTCGCCGAGGCGTCGCGCGCGACGGCCATCGCCTCTACCCCGCGATGCCCTACCCCTCCTACGCCAAGCTGAGCGACGAGGACATCGCCGGCCTCTACGCGTATTTCATGAAGCAGGTGCCGCCGTCGCAGCAGCCGAACAAGCCGAGCGAAATCCCCTGGCCGTTGAGTATGCGTTGGCCGCTCGCCGCCTGGAGCCTGTTGTTCACCGACAGCAAGCCTTATGCGAACAAGGCCGACCACGACGCCGTGTGGAATCGCGGTGCCTATCTGGCGCAAGGCCTCGGTCACTGCGGCGCCTGCCACACCCCGCGCGCCCTTACGATGCAGGAAAAGGCGCTCGACGACTCGAACGCGCTCTATTTGGCGGGCGCGCCGCTCGACGGCTGGTACGCATCGAACCTGCGCGGCGACATACGCAGCGGGCTCGGCCGATGGTCGGAGGGCGATCTCGTCGATTTCTTCAAGCACGGTCACAACCGCGACGGCGCGGCGTTCGGCTCGATGACGGACGTGATCAACAACAGCACGCCCTATCTCTCGGACGCCGACATCAAGGCCATCGCGGTCTACCTCAAGTCTCTGCCCGCGACGCAGTCGCAGCCGTCCTACGCCTACGACGGCGCGACGACGCCGGCGGCGAACGCGGCGAAACCCGATCCGGGCGCCGGCGTCTTCGCCGCCAATTGCGCGGCGTGTCACGGGCTTGACGGCAAAGGACTTGGACTGTTCATGCCGCCGCTTGCCGGCAATCCGACGACCATGGACCCGGACGCATCGTCGCTGATCAATCTGACCTTGAACGGCTCCGCGCCGCTGGTCGTCGAAGGCGCTCCCGACCCGTACCGGATGCCACAGTTTCGTCTGCAATTGACCGATCAGCAGATTGCCGACGTTCTCACCTTTGTGCGCGCCGGCTGGGGCAACGGCGCCTCCGCCGTCACGGCGTCGCAAGTGAACGACCTGCGCAAGAGCACGGATCCGACGAGCGACCGTGTCGTGATCCTGAAGATGCGATAGCGGCGCTCGATCGGCGCTGATTGACGATGAAGAGGCCGCGCGCTTAGCTTGCTGACGGAGCGACTGCTGATTTGCGTGGGAGATGGCGATGAACTCGATGCCGATCCTCAAGACGAATGTCGTGCAAGACG
Organism: Beijerinckiaceae bacterium; assembly: GCA_965276595.1. Classification (GTDB taxonomy): domain Bacteria; phylum Pseudomonadota; class Alphaproteobacteria; order Rhizobiales; family Beijerinckiaceae; genus Terripilifer. The sequence continues at coordinate 395,672 of CBDIBA010000011.1, read as the reverse complement.
CATTGCCGAAAGCCAGGCCGAAGCTCCGCGAGATCACGCAGGCGGAATGGGATCTGCGCGTGAACCATGCGGCCGCGCTACGCGTCGGCCATCACCTCGGCTGGAATCGCTCGATCAACAACCACATTACCGTGCGTCTGCCCGGCGAGGATGGTCGTTTCCTCATGAACCCACGCGGCTCCGGCTGGGACGAAGCGAGCGCATCGAGCCTCGTCACGACCGATTACGACCGGGCGCTGCACAGTCACTCGGACGTGCAACTCGCACCGGCCGGCTTCAACTTCCACTCGGGCATCCTGAAGGCGCGACCCGATCTCAACTGCGTCATCCATGTGCATCCGGTCGAGGGGGTAGTGCTGTCGGCCACTAAGGGCGGTCCGCAGATCGTCGATCAAACCGGCTGTTATCTCTATGGCGAATGGGGCGAGCACGACTTCGAGGGCTTCGCGCAAGAGGCCGACGAAGTGCCGCGCATTCTGCGCGACCTTGGAACCGACAAGCATCTCTTGATGATGTGGAACCATGGTCTGCTCAGCGTCGGCCGCAGCATCGCGGAAGCTTTCTTCTACATGCTGAAGTTCGTCGACGCGTGTCGGCTCTACGAACGCTTGCTGGGGACGGGCGCCGAAATCCGCACGATCCCCGACGACGTGCTGCGCTTCACGCGCGATCAGATCGCCGAGAAGAAAAGAGAGCCCGAATTCGGAATGGAAGAATGGCGATACTATCTGCGCCTCGCCGAGCGGCTCGATCCTGGCTTCGCGCGCTGAAGGCGATCGTCGCCGCGCCCACTATACGACGGGTTGAAGGCGCGGGGCCGCGGCCAGCAAGGCGCGCGTGTAGGGGTGCTGCGCCCGGTCCATCTCGGCAGCGTCGATCTCTTCGACGATCCGTCCTTCCCGCATCACGAGCACGCGATCGCAGACGAGCCGCACGACGGAAAGATCATGCGAGATGAAGAGGGTGGTCAGCGCAAACGTGCGCTTCACATCGAGGAGCAGGTTCAGCACGGTCGCCTGAACGGAAAGGTCGAGACCTGCAGTCGGTTCGTCCAGGATCACGATCTCCGGCCGCGTCGCGACAATGCGCGCCAGCGCGATCCGCCGGAGCTGGCCGCCCGACATTTGATGAGGATAGCGCGAGCGGATCGCCGGATCGAGCCCAACGGCGCGCAAGACGTCGTCGATGGCTTGCGCGCGCGCCCCCGTGACGCGCGTGACGACGAGCGCCTCGGCGAGGGTACGGCCGACGCTCCACCAGGGATCAAGCGAGCCGCCGGCGTCCTGATGTAGATATTGGATCGCTTTGCGGAGGCGTCGCGCCGCGCGTGGCGCGAGCCCATCGACGCGTCGCGCGTGCAGCCGGATTTCGCCCTCGCTCTCGCGCTGCAAACCAAGGAGTGTGCGCGCGAGGGTCGTCTTGCCGCAACCCGATTCTCCGACGAGGCCGAGCGTCTCGCCGCGCCGCACGCGCAAGGACACGTGATCGACCGCGCGGACGAGCGACGCCTTCGGACGCAGCCAACTCGGCGGGGCGCCGAGCACGACGCTGAGGTCGCGCGCCTCCAAAATCGCTTCGTCGGGCGGCGTCATCGAGCGCCCGCCCCGTCCACGGGCGCAACCGTTTCATACCGGTAGCAGTGCGTGCGATGGCTTTCGTCCGCCGCCCGATCGACCGGCCGCGCGAGTGCGCACGGAGCGAAACGCTCGGGGCAGCGTGGATGATAGCGGCAGCCCGACGGCATCGCGTCGAGGGCCGGCACGATACCGGGGATGCCTTGCAGCGCGCCGTCCCGCTCGGGATGGCAGGCGACGAGCCCGCGCGTGTAAGGGTGGCGTCCGTCTCGTACGAGCTTCCGCGCCTGCAGGCTCTCGACGCATTGACCGGCATACATGACGATTACGCGGTCGCACATCTGCGCCACGAGGCCGAGATCGTGCGAGACGAGGAGCAGAGCGACGCGCGTCGCCGTCGTGAGGTCGCGCAAAAGCGCGAGGATTTTTTGCTGCGTCGTAACGTCGAGCGCCGACGTCGGCTCGTCCGCAACGATGAGATCGGGCTCGCAGGCGAGCGCGCAAGCGATCGTGAGACGCTGTAACTGCCCGCCGCTGAACTCATGCGGGTAGCGTCGCAGCGCAACGTCGGGCTGGGCGACCCCAACCCGTTCGACGAGGCCGACCAACCGCTGGCGCGCAGCCTTCCGGTCGCCGCGCACGCCTGGCGGCCCACGCCAGCGCATTGTCTCGAGAATTTGGCCGCCGACCTTGAACAAGGGATTGAACGCCTGGAAGGGATCCTGCGGCACGAAGCCGATGCGCCGCGCGCGGATGCGCTTCAAGAGCGCGCTCTCGGTCAAGGCGAGGAGGTTTTCTTCGTCGAAAACGATGGCGCCCGATGCGACCTTTGCGCCCGGCGACAGAATTCCGAGGATCGCCCGCGCCAGCGTCGACTTCCCGCAACCCGATTCGCCGACCAGGCCGACGATTTCGCTGCGCCGCACGTCGAGGTCGACATGGTCGAGAACGCGTCCGAAGCCGGCGCGCGTCGGCAGGTCGAGCGAGAAGTCGCGCACTTGCAGCAGCGTCGCATTGGCGGACGTCATCGCGCCGACCGAAGGCGCGGATCGATCGCGTCGCGCAAGCCGTCCCCGAGCAGATTGAAGCCGAGCACACAGAGAAAAATGGCGAGTCCCGGGAAGCTGACCAGCCACCAAGCTTCGGGCAGATGCTCATGGCTATCGGCGATCGCCGCGCCCCAGTCGGGCGTCGGCGGCGGCACGCCGACGCCAAGATAGCCGAGCACCGCCGCCGTCATGATGATGTAGCCCATCCCGACGGTCGCGCGCACGATGATGGGCGAAGCGGTGTTGGGCAAAATGTGCAGGAACATCACGCGCCCCGCGCCCGCGCCGAGCGATTCCAGCGCTTCGACGAAGGGCGCAGAGCGCGCGCTCTTCGTCTCGGCATAAACGCTGCGGCAGAAGTGCGGCCAATAGCTGAGCGTCAGGGCGACGATGGCGCCGCCGGCGCCCCCATGCAGCAATTGCGCAAGCGCGATCGCGAGGATGAGACTCGGCACGGCGAGGAAAACGTCGGTTACGCGCATGATCATGCCACCGATGAGACCGCCGCAATAACCGGAGATCAGGCCGAGCGGCACGCCGACCGCCAACGAGGCGGCGACGACGCCCACTGCGACGCCGAGCGCATTGCCTGCGCCGAGAATCACGCGCGAGAGCACGTCGCGGCCGAAATCATCGGTGCCGAACCAATGCTCGGCGCTTGGCGCTTCGAGACGCGACAGAATATCCGTCTCGTAGGCGGCTTCCGGATGAGGCGCGATCCATGGCCCTATGATTGCAAGAACAAGAGCCGCGACGATGACGGCGAACCCCGCAGCGGCGGCCTTGTCGCGTCCGATGGCGCGCAGGATCGCGATCACGATTGCTGCACGATGCGTGGATCGATCGCGGCGTGAAGCAAGTCGACCGCGATATTTATGAACGTGTAGATGACGCCGATGACAAGGACGACGGCGAGCGTCGCCTGATAGTCGGCGGTCGCGATCGACGTGACCGCGTAGGAGCCGAGCCCCGGCCAATCAAAAATTGACTCGACGACAATCGCGCTCCCGAGCGTCGAGCCGAGCAGGAGCCCGATTTGCGTGACCGGCGTGATGAGCGCGTTGCGCAGCACGTATTTGCTCATCAGCACCCAGCGCGGATAGCCGATGGCGCGCTCGTAAAAGACGAAATCGCGCGTCATGGTGGCGAGCACGGATGCGCGGGCGAAGCGCATGATCGTCGCCGCCGGCCCCACGGCCAATGCGAAGGCGGGCAGCGCGATATGCGCCAGCGCGTCCTTGAAGACCGCAAACCGGCCCGTGACGAGCGAATCGAACAAGACGAAGCCCGTAAGATGGGGCGCGGCGAGACCCGAACTTAGCCGTCCGTGCACCGGCAGCAGATCGAGATCCATGCTGAAGGTGAATTGCAGAACAAGCGCCAGCCAGAAGGAGGCGACCGCGAGGCCGCCAATGGTCATGAGTCGCAGGACCTGATCGATCCATCGGTTGTGAAACTCGGCCGCGAGCACACCGAGCCCGACGCCGACGACGGTCGCAAAGGTCATCGCGACGAGCGACAGTTCCGCCGTCGCCGGCAAGCGCTCAATGATTTCCAGCGAGACCGGCCGCTGCGTCAGATAGCTGATGCCGAACGAGCCTTGCGCGAGTTGTCCGACATAAATCGCGAATTGCTCGAGAATCGATTTGTCGAAGCCGTACTGCGCCCGGAGCGCAGCGACCTGCGCCGGCGTCGCCTGGTCGCCGGCGAGAATCACCGCGGGATCGCCGGGCGTCGCGTGGATGAGGAGGAAGGTCAGCAGCACCAGGCCCGCGAGCGCAGGCAAAGCCAAGAGAATGCGCCGCGCGACGAAGAGCAGCATCTCACGCCGCGCGTCGCGTCGACCGATCGAAGTCGCGGCGGCGCATCAATTCGACAGCCATAGGTCGTGGAAGACGGCGCCGCCGCCAACCGGGTTGAACGCGTAGCCTTGCACGCGCTTGTTCAGTCCGCGATACTCGATGGCGTTATAGATCCAAAGCGTCGGGGCGTCGGCGACGACGTCGCGACTGGCCTCCTCGTAAAGCGCCTGGCGCTTATCTTGCGCAGAGACCGCCAAAGCCTCGCGCAGCATGCCGTCGACCTTCGGGTTATCGTAATAGGCCGACGCCTTCCACGTGCCTTGATAGCGCGAATCGTACATCTCGCCGATCCAATTCGCCGGGTCGATGAAGAAGGCGCTGACCCAATGGAACCACATGTCGGGCGCCGTCTCCTTGTTCGCCGCCATCGAGGCGACGCTGGGAAAAAACGCATCCTTGATCTCGACCTTCAACCCCAGCGGACGTAGGTTGCTCTGGAGCACCTGGCTCGCGAGGTAGGTGTCGCGCGTGTTCGTGAACGTATAGAGCACGAGCGGGCGCGACAGATCGGCCCCGTCCTTTTTGGCGAGATCGAGTTCCTCGCGAGCTTTTTCCACGTTGCGCGAATAACCTTTCAGGTCGCGGGGATTGCCCCAAAGATTCTCCGGGATGGGCCCGGGATTGCGAACGACGGTCCCTTCGCGAAGCTTCTGTATGAAGCCGGCATAGTCAAACGCGTAGCTGATCGCGCGCCGCACATGCGCGTTGTCGAGCGGCTTGCGCGCATTGTCCATCGTCATGACGAAGGTGCGCATGCTTTCGTCGTGGGCGACGACGACGTCCGGGCTCTTCTTGATGCGGTCGATCGTGTCCGCCGAGATGCGCGTGTCGGTCGCGTCGATCTCGCCTTTCATCAGGGCGAGCGCCATCGTGGTCTCTTCCTTGATCGTGTCCATGTAAACGCGCTTGATGGCCTTCGGCCCCCATTTCATAACGTAGTCCGGGAACCAGTCGAAAACCACCGATTGCGACGGCCGAAACGATCCGGCTTCGACCTGATAGGCGCCGGATCCGGCGTCGTGGCCGGACAGCCATGCCGACCCATGATCGTTGTTTGCGACATGCGCTTCGACGACTTTCCTTTCGACGATGCCGACCATCGGGATCGCCGCGAGAAACGGCGCATAGGCCTTATCCAGAATGAAGCGGACTTCGGTCGGGCTCGTCGCGACCACGTTGTCGGGCTTCAAGATCGGCCAGAAAGGCGCCGATGGCGCTTGTTTCAGTGCAAGCAGGCGTTGAAAGCTGTAGACGACGTCGTCGGCGGTCATGACCGAGCCGTCGTGAAATTTGACGTCGCTCCGCAGCTTGAAAACCCATGTCAGGCCATCGTCCGAGACAGTATGGCTTTCGGCAAGCCAGGGTATGGGCGCCGTGGACGTGCCTTTGTAGCGATAGAGGCCGTCATAGAGATTAAGCTTCGCCGTCACGTCCGTCGTCGATCGCGTGATATGCGGGTCGAGCGTATCGGCGACTCCTTCGCCCCAGCGCATCGTTTCCGACGGCGCAAGGTCTTCCGCCATGGCGAGAGGGGGCGCAGCCGCGATCAGCAGGGCGCCGGCGCAGAGACATCGAAGCGAGGTCCAAGTCATCGTTCGCATCCTTCGCTTCGCGGGAGAAGTCTATATGGGCTCGAGTCCGTCGAGATCGGCGCGCAAACAGATATGCGCAGCAAACTGCATGCCAGTGGACATTTTCGCGGCAGACGCGACGTTCGGCAAGATGACGAAATCGATGACGAAATCGATTCAGGCCTCAACCGCAATCGAAAGCCGGACCTTGCAGCCGGGACCTTCCAGGAACTCCGGGACCGCGTCGAGATTTGACGCCATGGCCTTGATGATTTTGCCGCCGACGCCTGTTCCCAACACCGCGCCTGCGCCCGACCACCCGACGCCGTCGTCTTCTACGAGGAGGTCCGCTTTGCCGCTCGACGTTTTGTGCAACCGCACTCGGACTTCGCCGGCTTCGCCCTTCGGATAAGCGTATTTGAACGCATTCGTGACCAGTTCGGTCACGATGACGCCGAGCGATACGGCGCGATCCGTCGTCAGAAGCAACGGAGCAGCGTCGACCTTCAGGCGCGCCTCGCGGCCGGCTTCCCGCATCGACGCTTCCAGATCCTCCAGAAGACCGCCGAGATAATCCGACGTTTCGACGGTCTGAAACTGCTCGGAGGTGTAAAGCCGGCGATGCACGCCGGCGATCGCGGATATGCGCGCCTGCGTATCTTGCAATTGCTGCTTCGCCGCCGGATCGGCCGTGGCGTTCGCCTGCATGTGCACCATGGCGGAGACCATGCTGAGGCTGTTGAACACGCGGTGATTGACCTCCCGCAGCAGCATCTCCGCGCGGTCCTTCGCTCGGCGCAATTCGGCTTCGACCTCCTCGCGCTCGCGCTGCAGACGCCCGCGCTCCACCGACTGATCGATGGCGCTGCGCAAAAGATCGAAGAATTCTTCTCCGACGGTCTTCGGCACGTAGTCCGCCGCGCCCGCTTTCAACGCCGAGACAGCGATCGTCGCGTCGTCCGTCGCGGTCACGTAAACAACCGGCGGATGATCGGCCCGCGTCGAAAGCTCTTTCAGAAAGTCGAGGCCCGTGCCGGTCGGCAAAAAATGATCCAGCACGACGACGTCGGCGCCCCCGCGATCAAGCGCGCTCAAACCTTCTTCGGCGGTCCGCGCCACCTGCACCCGATACGAGTCCCGTCCGAGAATGCGCTGCACCAGCCGCGTCAGGCCCGCATCGTCATCGACATAAAGAACGTTCGTGACCCCCGAGGCGGTCATTATTCGACCTCAGGAACCTGCATGACCGAGAAGAAAAGTCCGAGTTGGCGAATGGCGTTCGCGAAACCTTCGTAGTTGACCGGCTTCGTGATGTAGACGTTCGCGCCGAGATCGTAGCATCGCTGAATTTCGCGGCTGTCATCCGTCGTGGTGAGAACGACGACGGGGGCGCGGCGCGTGTTGGCGTTTTTTTTGAGCTTTTCAAGAATATCGATGCCGGTCATGTCCGGCAGGTTGAGATCGAGCAGCACGAGCAGGTGCCGTCCCGACGAGCCGACGGCGGCCTGTTCCGGCCCCAGCAGAAAGGCGAGCGCGTCGGTGCCGTTCATGAAAGGGATGATTTCGTTGTTCACGCCCGCTCGGCGGATGTTCTTCTCAATCAAACGGGCGTGGCCCTCGTCGTCCTCGATCATGACGATGCTGACAGGGCGTGGATCGTTGGCCATTTATGCTGCTCCCGTAAGCTGGATGTTGACTGGCAAAACCACCTTGAACGCCGAGCCCTTGTTGATTTCGGACTTCAGGATGATATCGCCGCCGAGGTTACGCACCATCGCTCGGACATGCGCCAGACCGATGCCTTCGCCGGGCTGATCCTGCATTCCCGAACGGCGGAAGAGATCGAAGACGCGCTCGTGATCCTGACTTGCAATGCCGCGGCCATTGTCGCGCACTTCGACGGCGATATGGCGCGGCGATTCGTTTTTAACGGACACGTCGATATTGAGCGGCCGCGCGGCCGCGCGGTATTTGACGGCGTTGTCAAAAAGGTTGCCGAAAATCTGTTCGAGCGACAGGCGATCCGACACGATCGAAGCTTTCGCGCCGGAGACGTGCGCATCGCCGCCGGCGTCGACGATCTGATGCCGAACGCTCGCCAGCGCGGTTTCGATCAGGTCGTTGAGCTTGATGACCTCCGGCCTGATCGTCCGGCGTCCGTCGCGCGACAGTTTCAGAATCGCGTTGATCAACCCATCCATTTTGCGGGTCGAAGCGCGGATGAAGCCGATCGCCTCGGGCATGTCGGTCAGAGCCGCGTCCGCAACGGCCGGGGGCAATTGATCCCTCTCGTCCGCGGCATATTTGCTGACGATCGCAACGCTTTCCTCGAGTTCGCTCGTAAACCCCATGACGTTGACGAGGGGAGCCCGCAGATCGTGCGTGACGATATAGGCGAAACGCTGGATCTCTTCGTTGGCGCGCGCCAGGTCGGCGGTTCGTTCGCGCACCCGATCCTCCAGCTCCGCATTGAGCGTTCTGACCAGACGCTGCGCCTCGTTGAGCTGGCGCAGATAAGCAAAGACCATCCAGGCGGATGCGCCCATGAGGAGGACGATGGCGACAGCGCCCGAGATGACGACCCAACGAAGCGCCGAAATGCTGCCCTGTTGTTCAGTGGTGCGGTCAGCGACCTGCGTCTCGGTCCGTCCGATCAGGCCCGTCAAGATCTCGCGCGCTTCCGTCATCAGCCGCTGTCCCGCGTCGGTGTGGACCAGCTCAAGCGCCCGCTGAGACTGACCGCTCTCCGCCAGCGCGACGCTTTGGCTGAGTTCGGCCATTTTTTCATTGAAGACGGCGCTCAAACGCCCTACAGCCGCCCGATCTTGCTCGCTGTCCGCCATCATGTCGCGGACCCGCATCAGCTTGTCGTTGTACTGCGCGGCGGCGGTGCGGAACGGGGCGAGATAGGCCTCGTCGCTGGTGATCAGAAAGCCCCGCTGAGAGGATTCCGCGGTCGTCACCAGCGTCAGCAGATCGACCAACGCGGACCGGCGCTGCCGCGAGGCCGTAAGCGCGTCGGAATAGACCTGATTTTGGCCGACCAGCCAGATCGCCGCGCCCACGATCACCAGCACGCAGGCGACGCCCGCGAACATCGCCGCAATCGTCGATCTTACGAACGTCGAGCTGTTAAGGGGCATGCGTCTTCCATGAGCGCGGCCAATCCGGGCCGCCACGCGGCAGACTTTGATCGTCTATCGAAAAAATCGAACGAAGCAAGATTTTCGGCGCAAAATGAATAGCCGAGCCTATCAGCGATCCGATTATGGTTGCAAAAGACGGTCATGAACCAGACCCTGCGCGCCGGATCGCAGCAGACCCGCGCAGCCTCGATCCTAAACCGTCTGCGCGAGGTCCGGCCGCCGCTCGCGCCCGAGATCGCGTTGCTGTTGGCGCATCCAGGCAGCCGCTTGAGCCGGTTGGCCGCGTGCGAAGGGGATAGCGGCGACGAACCGCCCTACTGGGCTTTCGCCTGGCCGGGCGGTCTCGCGCTCGCGCGCTACATCCTCGATCGCCCGTATGTGGCGCGTGACCGTCGCGTGCTCGACCTTGGCGCGGGTTCGGGTCTGGTGGCGATCGCCGCCGCAAAGGCCGGCGCGCGGGCGGTCCTTGCCGCCGAGACGAGCGCATGGGGTCGGGCCGCGATCGCCTTGAACGCAAACGCCAACGGCGTCACGATCGAGACGATCGGCCACGATCTGATGGCGGGACCGCCGCCGGACGCCGAGCTGATCCTCGTGGGCGACCTTTTCTACGAGCAAGACCTTGCGGAGCGGACCACGCGGTTCCTCGACACATGTCTTGCGGCCGGCGCCGAGGCCCTGATCGGCGACCTCGGACGCGCCGACCTCCCCTTTTCGCGACTCAAGGGGCTGGCCGAATATCCCGTGGCGGATATTGGCGACGGCGGTCTCGCGACGCCGCGGCGCGGGGGCGTCTTCGCGTTTGCTCGCGCGTTGGGCTAGGATGATCCAAGGAAGCGACCTGCGCCCTCGGTAGAGACGATCATGAGCGCCGACCCGATCAAGAGCTATCACGCCCACGTCTATTATGAAGCCGCCACGCGCGGCGCGGCCGAGACGCTGCGCAAAGACATGGAGGCTCGTTTTCCGGCAGCGGTTTACGGTCGCTGGCACGATCGATCTGTCGGGCCGCATCCCTCCAGCATGTTTCAGGTCGCTTTCCAGGCAGACCTGTTCGCGCAGATCACGCCATGGCTGATCATGAACCACGGGCCGCTGACGATCTTCCTGCATCCGAATACGGGCAAGGCGTTGACCGATCACCGCGACCGCGCGGTGTGGATGGGCCGTCAGCAGCCGCTCACGCTCGACGTCCTCAAGGACGAGGACTGACATTGTCTGAAGCCCGCGCTTCGTCGACCGCGAAAGCGGCCGCCGCGGCCAGGCCGCGTCGATGAGGCGGCCAATGCTTACGCACGACGCGTCTGCGCTTCTCTCAAGGCCTTCGCGAGGCTCGCGCTGTTGAAAGGCTTGAGCAGCAGGATGGCGCCTTCGATGTCGCGGCCTTCGCTGTCTTGGGGCGCGGCGTTGGCTCCCGTCGCGAAGATGACGCCCAGCGCCGGAAGGCGGCGGCGCGCTTCGACCGCGAGATCGCCGCCACCCATGCCCGGCAGCGTGACATCGGTGATGAGCAGATCGACGGCCTCGCGATCGAGAAGGCGCAGCGCATCCTCGGCCGAGCCAGCTTCGAGCACGTCGTGTCCGATGTCCACAAGCGTATCGGCGGTCGCCATGCGGATGAGCGGATCGTCCTCGACCAACAAAACGCGGCGCGCCGGCGTTTCGCCGACTGCGGAAGGGGGTCGATCTCGGTCCATAATCGCTCCAGGCGCCCTGCCCAGCGCCGGGGGCGCTTGCCCTGCTGAGCGGCTCGCAGGCGCCTTGTAGAAGAATAGTTGGCCGCGCCCAAGTTTCTGAGGGACCGATCGTGCGACGGCGCCTGATGACGGACGCGGGCGAAGACAACGTGCTTCCGCGCGCAAAGGGCGCCGATGGCGCGCCCTTTGCTTATTTATTTCTTCATGTTAGCGCACGGACGCAAGCAAGACGGAGAGACCCATGCGCGCCCTGTTGGTGAAAGTGTTGATCGCGCTGGCTTGCGCCACCGCCGCTTCGGGAGGCGCGGCGGCGCAGAGCTATCCGACAGCGCCCATCAAGCTCGTTCTCCCCTACGCGCCGGGCGGGATCGTCGACGCGATCGGTCGCATCGTCGCGCAGAAGCTCAGCGAAGAACTCGGGCAATCAGTCATCGCCGACAACAGGCCCGGCGCCGGCGGCATGTCGGGCACGAGCCTCGTCGCCAAGTCGCAGCCGGACGGCTACACGCTGCTGATGATGGACCCCGCCATCGTCATCAATCCCTCGCTGCAGGAGTCCGTCCCATACGATCTCTTTGCCGATCTGACCGCCGTCTCGATGGTCAGCACGTCGCCGCTCGTCCTCGTCGTCAATCCGTCGTTGCCGGTCCACACCTTCGCCGATCTCGTCGCTTATGGGAAAGCCCATCCCAACGAGCTGAATTACGCCTCGGCCGGCATCGGGACGACGCCGCATCTTGCCGGCGAATTGTGGCGCGACCGCACCGGCGTGCAGGCGACGCATGTGCCCTACCGCGGCATCGGGCCGGCGTTTACCGATCTCGTCGCGGGCAAAGTGCAAATGTCATTCAGCAGCATCGCCGGCGCGCTGCCCTTTACGAAGTCCAATCAACTGCGAGCGCTCGCCACGACGGGCGCGCAACGCTCCAAAGCCTATCCCGACACGCCGACCGTGATCGAAGGCGGCCTTGCCGACTTTAAAGTCGATCTCTGGCTCGCGATCTTCGTTCCTATCAAGACACCGAACGCCATCGTCGCCAAGTTGAACGAGGCTTTGTCGAAGAGTCTGAAAAGCCCGGACGTGATCGCCGCGATGGCCTCGGTCGGCGTCGAGCCGAATTCGACATCGGCGGCCGCGGCCAATCATGTCATGCATGATGAGTACGACCTGTGGCGGAAGGTCATTGAAGACGCGCATCTAAAGTAATACGACGGCGCTGCGCGGCTTTCGGCGCGCGAAAGGATGGCTCATGAAGGCGGCGCCTTTCGTCTATCATCGACCGCGCACGCTTGATCACGCCCTCGCGCTTTTGGACACCTACGCGCCGCTTGACGGACGCATCCTCGCCGGCGGACAAAGCCTGACGCCGATGATGGCCTATCGCGTCGCGCGGCCCGGCCATCTCATCGACATCAACCGGATCGCCGCGCTGCAGCAAATCCACATCGGCGGCAACGAACTCATTATCGGCGCCTGCGTTCGTCATAGCGCCTTTTGCGCCGGTGTGGCGCCCGGTCCGACCGGTCGGTTGCTGAGCGCCGTCTCGCGCCGGATCGCGCACGCGCCGATCAGAGCGCGTGGAACATTTTGCGGCAGCTTGGCGAACGCCGATCCCGCGTCCGAGTGGTGCCTGGTCCTAGCGACCCTCGATGGGCGCGTCGAGACGCGCAGCGTCAAAGGCGCGCGCGAGATCGCGGCGCGCGACTTCTTCCAAGGCGTCATGACGACGGCGATCGAGCCGGAAGAGATGCTCGTTGGCGCACGGCTGCCCCTACTGCCCGGCGACGCGGTCTTCGGCTTCGCCGAGGTCAGCCGCCGCGCGGGCGATTTTGCGCTCGCCGCCGCTTTGGTCGCATTCCGCATCGTCGATGGCGTCATCCTAGACGCCCGCCTTGGCGTCGGCGGAGCCGAGGCGTTTCCGCGCCGGTTCGAGTCGGCCGAAGCGATGCTCGCCGGCCAAGCCCCAGGCGCGCGGCTCTTCGATCGCGTCGCGGACCTGGTCGCTTCGTCCGCAGACATCCTCCCTGACGCCAACATCGATTCCACGTATCGCCGCGACCTCGTGCGCGCCATGGCGCGACAGGCGCTTGAACAGGCCGCGCATGGGTAAGGTTGAGATCGCCTTCAACGTCAACAATCGCTCTTACACGGTCGCCGTCGAACCGCGTTGGACTCTCGCCGATGTGATCCGCGACCACTGCGGCCTGACCGGAACGCATCTCGGTTGCGAACATGGCGTCTGCGGGGCCTGCACGATCGTTGTCGACGGCGAGGCCGTCCGCTCTTGCCTGATGTTCGCCGTACAAGCCGACGGCTGCGCCATCCGTACCGTGGAGGGATTGGCGCCCAAGGGCGCTCTGCACCCGCTCCAGGCCGCGTTTACGGAATGTCACGCCTTGCAATGTGGATTTTGCACGCCTGGATTTTTGATGTTGTGCGCGCAGATGCTGGAGCGAACGCCCGACGTGAGCGACGAGGATCTGCGCGAGACGCTCGCCTCCAACCTCTGTCGCTGCACCGGGTACGAGAATATCGTGAAAGCCGCGACGATGGCGCGCGAGCGCATGAAGAACGTCAGCGCGGACAAGGCATGAAGGCCATCGGACAATCGCTGCCGCGGCTCGAAGATCCGCCGCTGATCTCGGGGCGCGGCCGCTTTGCCGCGGACGTGAGTTTCCCGCATCAGCTTCATATGCGGGTCGTGCGCTCGCCGCTCGCGCGCGCGCGCCTACGCGGGGTCGATGTCGCCGCGGCGCTGGCGCTACCGGGCGTCTACGCGATCTTGACCGCTGCGGACATACCCGATGTCGCCCCAATCGATTTCCGCGAAGGCAAGATCGAAGCGCTGGAGCCTTACCGGCAGCCTGTTCTGGCGCAAGACTACGTTCGCTATGTCGGCGAACCCGTCGCCGCGGTTTTCGCAATCGACGCTTATGTCGCGGAGGACGCCGCCGACCTTGTCCTCCTCGCTCTCGAGGAATTGCCGCCGATTGTCTCGACGGATGACGCGCCCGGCGACTTCGCGCCTGGCCTTTCGACCGAAGCGGCGTTGGTCCGGCAGGGATTCGGCGATGTGGACGCCGCGTTCAGGTCCGCGCACGCAATTGTCGAACTCGACCTGTCGATCGGCCGCCATTCCGGCGTCCCGCTCGAAACGCGCGGGGCCATCGGCCGTTACGACGCCGCGCGCGACGTGCTGGAACTGCACGGCGTCGCCAAAGTGCCGCACAAGAACCGAGAATCGCTCGCGCGTATGCTTGGCCGCAGCACGGCGGGGGTCCATCTCTTCGAGGGCCACGTCGGCGGCGGTTTCGGCGTTCGCGGCGAGATTTATCCCGAAGATATTTTGGTGCTCGTCGCGGCTCTGCGATTTGAGCGCCCCATCAAATGGATCGAGGATCGGCGCGAGCATTTCATCGCCGCCAATCATTCGCGTCAGCAGCGGCATAAAATCCGCGCGGCGGTCGATGCAGCGGGAACGCTCCTGGCGATCGATGACGAGTTTTTCCACGATCAGGGCGCCTACCCGCGCACCCACGCGATGCGCGTCGCGGAAACCACCTGCGGCATCCTGCCCGGGCCTTACCATCTCGAAGCGTATCGCATCGTGGGCCACTACCGGCTGACGAACAAGACGCCGGCCGCGACCTATCGCGCGCCGGGCCGCTACGAGACCAATTTCGTGCGCGAGCGCCTGCTCGACGCCGTCGCCGACCGCCTTGGCCTATCGCGCGTCGATGTGCGCCGGCGCAATCTCATCCGCAGCGACGCGATGCCTTACGCGCGGCCGCTCAGCGTGCTTGGCGACGACGTCTCGTACGACACGGGCGACTACGAGGGGCTGCTCGACAAGGCGCTCGCGCGCTTCGGCTGGGACGCGTTGCAGGAGGATTTCGCGCGACGCCGCGCAGCGGGCGAATTGGTTGGCGCGGGCTTCGGGCTCTTCATCGAAAAAAGCGGTCTGGGCCCTTACGACGGGGCGCGCGTCAACGTCGACACGACCGGAGGCGTCGAAGTGATTACCGGCGGCGCTTCGGTCGGACAGGGATTCGAGACGGTCGTGGCGCAGGTCTGCGCCGAGACCATCGGCGTCGACTATCGCCGCATCCGCGTCGTTCACGGCCGCACCGATCGCATCGAATACGGGCTTGGCGCGCATGCGTCGCGCGCGACGGTGATGAGCGCCAACGCCGTCGCGGTCGCAGCGAAGAAGGTGCGAGACAAGGCGCTCGATCTCGCCGGCGCGCTTCTGCAGCTCGACGCCGCCTCGCTGGACATCGCCGATGGAATCGTGAGGAAGCGCGACGCGTCGCTTGGGCCGACGATCAGCCTGGCTGATTTAGCGCACCACCTCCGACCCGTCTCCTCGACGCGAGGCGAACGCGAGCCCGGGCTCTGCGCGGAAGGCTGGTTCCATTGCGAACACCAAGTATATCCTTACGGCGCGCAATTCATCGCCTTGCGCATCGATGCGCCGACCGGCGTCGTGCATGTCGAAAAGGGCCTCGTCGCCTACGACATCGGCCGCGCCATCAATCCGATGTTAGTGCGCGGACAAATTCTCGGCGGTTTCGCGCAGGGGCTGGGCGGCGCTCTCTACGAAGAATTCCGCTACAACGAGTTGGGCGAACCGCTGTGCGTCACCTTCGCCGATTATCTTGTGCCGACGCTCGCAGAAATGCCGCCGGTCGACGTGCTGCTGCTGGAAGACGCGCCGACGAACCGCAACCCGCTTGGCATCAAGGGCGCGGGCGAAAGCGGCATCGCCGCCGTCGGCGCGGCAGTCGCCTCTGCGGTCGATGACGCCTTGGGCGCCGGCGCGGTGACGCGCCTGCCGATTACGCCGCAGCATCTGCGGCAAATCATCAAGGAAAGGGCGCTTGCGCCGAGGCCGGACGGCGCGGCGGCTGCCGCGGGCATGGCGTGACGGCGAGGAAGCCGCGGCGCGGATGCGCGCAACCCGACCACGGGTATGATAAGCCTCCCCCGACGCTCCTCGATCTCACGCGCGGCTATGCCTGGCGCCGAAGGACCGCTGGCCTCTCGGGGGCGCGCGTCTTCCAGTTGACGGCGCCAAATCGACCGGTGCTGTTCCTAAAAGTCGAGCGCGCCGGCCCGTTCTCGGAAGCCGAAGCGGAGGCGGAGCGTCTGCCCTGGCTTGCGGCGCAAGGCGTCGCTTGTCCGGCGCTGCTCGCCGCCGAATGCCGCCGCGGTCGGATTTGGCTGCTTTCCGCCGGTTTGCCGGGACGCGACCTCGCAACAAATCGCTCGCTCGGGCCGGCCGCGACCGTGGACATAATCGCCGACGCGCTGCGCGGCCTGCACGGAAGACCGATCGAGGCCTGCCCTTTCGACCAGCGGCTCGCCGTCCGGTTGGCGCGCGCGCGCGCCCACGTCGCCGCTGGCGATCTCGACGACGATGAATTCAAAGAGGAAGGCGGCGCGACAAGGGCTCTGGAGGCGCTGATCGCCGCCGCGCCCGCCGAGGAAGACCTCGTCGTCACCCATGGCGACGCAACCTTGTCGAACGTCATGGCCGCCGACGGAGGTTTCACTGGGTTCATCGATTGTGGCCGTGTCGGCGTCGCGGACCGCTGTGTCGATCTGGCGCTGGCCTGCGACAGCGTCGCGGAGCGGTTTGGACCCGGCTGGGGCGGCCGTCTGCTGGAACGATATGGTCTAGCTTACGCTGAGCCGGCGCGTCTGGCCTTCTACGAGCGCCTCGACGCGTTTTTCTGAAACTGCGGCGTAAGTGTCACGGTCGCGCGGGGACGCGCGGTGCTAAAACGAGACGGACGGCGGGGCACACCGCTTGCATCCTTTTCCTCATCGTTTTGTGGACTGCGCACTTCCATGCAAACCGCGACTTCGAAGCTCGAATGGCGCGCCTATCCCCGCGTGTTCTTCGGGAGATGGGTAGCTTTCAACCCGCTAACTCGCGCTCGAGATTTTTCCGGCGTTCAGGTTTTCGTGCTGTTCGTGCTCACGATGCTGATCACGGTCATTCCGATCATCGCCTATCCGCTGCCGCCGCTCGAAGATTACGTCAACCATCTCTCGCGGATGCATGTCATCGCGGACATCGGTCATAATCCGAACCTCGCGCGCTTTTATGAGATCGATTGGGAAATCGTCCCCAATCTGATGATGGACCTGATCGTTCCGCTCTTCGCCCGCTTCATGAACGTCTACGTCGCAGGGCAGCTTTTCCTGATCTCGATATTCGTGTTGATCGTCTCCGGCGGCCTTGTCCTCAACCGGGCTTTGTTCGGCCGTTGGTCTGTGCTCCCGCTGATCACCGCGCCCTTCGTCTACAATGATGTGTTTCTCGTCGGCGTCGCCAATTATCAATTCGGGATCGGACTCGCGCTGTGGGCGTTGGCGTGCTGGGCGGTCCTACGCCGGAGTTTCGCGCCACTGCGGTTCTTGGCGTCCGCCGGTTTTGTCGTCGCGCTGTTTTTCTGTCACCTCTTCGCGCTCGGCGTTTATGGCGTCGGGCTTCTCGCTTACGAATGCTGGCGCCTGTTCGCCGACACCGAGCGCGCGCCGCGCGCCCGCGCCCGCTCCTTCTTGGCCGCAGGGCTGCCGTTCTTGACAGCCGTACCGCTGCTGCTGAAAAGCCCGACATGGGGTCAGGCCGACGATTTCAGTTGGGAATCGAGCGGCAAGATCGACGGGCTTTTCTATATCATCCAGCTCTATTCCGACGTGATCGCGCTCTCCCTCGCCGTCGTCCTGGCCCTGAGCGTGGTTTGGGTGGTCCGCCGCGGTCTTCTGAAGGCGCATCCGCTTTTTCTTTCGCTGCTTTGCGTCGGCAGCCTTGTGTATATGGCGCTGCCGCGCGTCATGTTTTCGACTTATCTCGCCGACCAGCGCCTGCCGGTTGCGCTGGCCTTCATGCTGGTCGCGTGTCTGCAGATCGAACTGCGGCAGCGGACGGTCCGCCGCGCCTTTCTCGCGATCTTGATGCTGACGACGATCGTCCGCGTCATCGAGGTCGACGTCGTCTGGGCGCAACTCTCTCCCGAGTCGGCGGCGATGCGTCTGTCGGCCAAGCGTATCGCGCCGGGGTCCCGCGTGCTCGTCAGCTACGCCGACCCGGCTGCGGGAGACGAGTTGCGTGATTTCGGCTTGGTGCACGGCGCTTGCATGGCGATCATAGAGCGTTCCGCCCTGGTGACGACGGCCTTTACAGTCGAGGGCAAGCAGATCATGCACGTGCGGCCGCCTTACCGCAGCCAAGTCGATACGGAAGACGGCACGCCGCCGTCCGCAGCAGAACTTGCCCTAGCCGCTCTCAAGCCGGAAAGCGCGGAGGACAAATACTGGCGCGATTGGCCCAACCAGTTCGACTACGTTTATCTGATCTTCACGGAAGACGACCAGCCCAATCCCGCTCCAGACGTGCTGAACCTCGTGTACGACGGCGATCGCTTCCAGCTCTATAAGATCATTAAGCCCAAGCCGCGCCCGAACTGAGATGAACGCGTCAGCGCCGACGCACCGTGGCTCAGCTCTATGGATGCGCCAAGAGCAGCGTCGACAAACCAGGAAGCGTCAGGCGCACGACGGTCTCGCCGTGTTCGCCTTCGCCGCCATAGGCGCGGCCGCCGTTGCCATTGTTGCTGCCGCCGTAAACGCCGCTGTCGCTGTTGAAGATTTCGCGCCACTCGCCGGCGGCGGGCGCGCGGACCGCATAGCCGTAGCGCGTGATCGGCGTCATGTTGCTGACGGCGAGAACATGCGATCCGTCCGGCGCGCGTCGGACAAAAGCGTAGACCGAATTATGCCAGTCGTCTGACACGGACCATTGGAACGCCGACGGATCGTTGTCCGTTGCGTACAGCGCTGGCTCGCTTTTATACACGCCGTTGAGATCGCGCACGAGCGCCTGCATGCCGCGGTGAAAGGGATAATCGAGCAGGTTCCAATCGAGCGACGCGTCGTTGTTCCATTCGGCCCACTGGGCGATCTCGCAGCCCATGAATAGAAGCTTCTTGCCCGGAAACGCCCACATCCATCCGAAATACGCGCGGAGGTTGGCGAACTTTTGCCACAGGTCGCCCGGCATTTTGTTGATCAGCGAGCCTTTGCCGTGAACCACCTCGTCATGCGACAGCGGCAGCACGAAGCGTTCCGAATAGGCGTAAACCATCGCGAATGTCATCGCGTGATGCTGATAGGAGCGGTAAACGGGATCCTTTTCCATGTACTGCAGCGTATCGTGCATCCATCCCATGTTCCATTTGAGCGAGAAACCGAGACCGTTGTCTTCGGCGCGCTGCGTCACGCCGGGCCACGCCGTCGATTCTTCGGCGATGGTGAGTACCCCCGGGTCGCGTTGCGCGATGATGCTGTTGAGGTGACGGAAGAACTCGACCGACTCGAGGTTCTCACGGCCGCCGTACATGTTCGGGATCCACTCGCCCTGCTTGCGGCTGTAGTCGCGATAGAGCATGGACGCGACCGCATCCACGCGAATGGCGTCGACATGGTAATGCTCGATCCATTCCAGCGCGCTGGCGATCAGGAAGCCTTTCACCTCCTTGCGCCCCAAATTGTAAATGAGACTGTTCCAGTCTTGGTGATAGCCCTCGCGCGGGTCCGCATGTTCGTAGAGCGCGGAACCATCGAATTGCGCGAGGCCCCAAACGTCGGTCGGAAAATGCGCCGGCACCCAATCGACAATCACGCCTACGCCCGCGGCGTGAAAGCGGTCGACCAGATAGGCGAAATCCTCCGCTATGCCGTAACGCCCGGTCGGCGCGAACATACCAAGCGGTTGGTAACCCCACGAGCCTCCGAACGGATATTCAGTGATTGGAAGAAATTCGATATGCGTGAACCCCATCTCCACGACGTAAGGCAAAAGCCGTTCCGCCATCTCGCTCCAGGTGAGGCTGCGGCCGCCTTCTTCCAGAAGGCGCGCCCAGGAGCCCGCGTGCACCTCATAGATCGAAATCGGCGCGTCGAGCCGCTGCCGATGCGGCCGTTCGTCAAGCCATGACTGATCGGTCCACGCGAACGGCTTTGAAGAAACGACGATCGACGCCGTGCTGGGCGCGGCTTCGCTCGCGCGCGCCATCGGGTCGGCTTTTTGCGCCAGCAGCGCGCCGGACCGGGCGACGATCTCGAACTTGTAGAGCGTTCCCGCGCTAAGCCGAGGAACGAACAGCTCCCAAACGCCGGACGGCATGCGCAGCCGCATAGGATGACGACGGCCGTCCCAGGCGTCGAATTCGCCGACGACGGAGACGCGCTTGGCGTTCGGCGCCCAGACGGCAAAGCGGACGCCTTCGACCCCCTCGATCGTCAAGATCTGCGCACCGAGGCAACGCGCCAGGTCGTAGTGCGTCCCTTCGCTGACGAGGTGGAGGTCGAAGTCGCTGAGAAGCAGCCCGAAGGCGTAGGGGTCTTCGGTCTCCTGCACGACGACGCCAGCCGCGGTCGGCCAATGAATGCGCAGGACGTAGGCGTCGTCGCGACTGACGAGTCCCGAGAACAGGCCGCCGTCGTGAACGCGCGTCAGGTCGCCGAGCGCGCTCTTGTCCTTGGCTGAAACGACTTCGACGCGCTGCGCGCCATGCGCCAAGGCGCGCACGACCGGCTTCGAGCCGACCGTATGCGGACCGAGAATGGCGAAGGGGTCGCCATGCTGTCCGTCCATCAACGCCTGTATGGCGTCCGGCGCGATGGCGCCGAGACTGTCCGTGGAATTGGTCAAGACTGCCTTCCTCGAGTTAGGCGTTCTGTCAGCGCCGCAAAGCCGCGCAGCGGTATGGGGATCCAGTTCGGCCGGTTGGCGGCCTCGTAGATGATTTCATAAGCCGCCTTCTCGAGCAGGGAGAGATCGAGCAGCGACGAACGCTGTGGCGAAAGGCCGAGGTTAGGCGCGGCGTCGATCGCCTGCCAATAGCTTTTCAAGAAGGCTTCGTTCGCCTCGGTCCGGAATTGAGCGAGGAGCGCACTGCGACGATCCTGGACCGGCTTTGCCGCGGCGTCGGTGTCAGGCTGCTCGACCGCGCTCGCGGCGTAATCGAGCGAGCGTAGGAAGCCGGCGACGTCGCGAAGCGGCGTCGTCTTGGCGCGCCGCTCGTCGAGAGAACGCGCCGGCTCGCCTTCGAAGTCGATGATGTAGGCATCGTTCTGCGACACCAACACCTGCCCCAGATGGAAGTCTCCATGGATGCGGATCAGCGGCGCGCCGGCGCCGTCTTCGGCCAACTTCGGAAGAATCGCCAGCAGCGAACGGCGCCGTGCGAGGACCGCGTCGATGAGCCCGCGCGTACTGGCGTCGACGCCGCCGCGAGCTCGCTCAAGTTCCTTCAACGCTGAGGCGATCTTGTTACGCGCGCTTTCGGCCAGTTGGCTGAGGCGGCGGCGCGTCGGCTTCACCGGCGCGAAATCGCGTGTTTTCGCGTCGCCGCTCAGCGCGACATGGAGTTCGCCAAGCCGGGCGCCGACGGTGGCGACAAAGGCGCTGATCGGCTCGAACGGCGAGCGGGCCTCGTGATCGGGCTTGTCGGCGGAAAGGACGGCGTCCTCCACGGCGCGCTTCAAATTGTCGAGCACCCACGTCCATGCGTCGCCCTGATTTGGAATGTTGCTTTGGACGATGATGAGCGTGTGCGGCTGACCGTCCGCCGACACGCGGATAACCTCACCAAGCAATTGCGCTGAATTACGATAGCCGACCTTGGTAAGTTGGCGCGTCATCTCCGCTTCTGGATGGATTCCGGTGACGACCCTACGGATCAACTTCACCATGGCGACGCTGCCAACGATGAGCGAGCTATTCGATTGCTCCGCCGAAAGCCAGCGGATTGGCGCATCACGTAAGTCAGGAATGTCATCGACAAGCGGCTCGCCGATGCATTGAATTTGCCCGTCGGGTGTATCGAGTTGCGCTCTCGTTTGCAGGCCTGCAATGATTGCGCTGCCCAACTCCTGTAGCGAAAACGCATCCGTCAGATAGCCGACTCGGCGCCCCTTGCGCACGCGCACCAGCGCCAATTGTTGCGAAAGCTGCGACAAAGAACTTGATTCCCAGACGATGGCGGCAGGCACGAAATAGCGCTCCGTCCGATCGCCGACCTTGACCTCGATCTCCGTGGTGTAGAGTTCGCGATTATTCGGCGAGGGCACGGCGTAGGCGATCCGTACGCTTGAAATTGGTTCGTTCTTCGATGCGAACCAGCGGCGGCGAAGAAGATAATCGGGCAGGACGTCGTGCAGAATCGTCGCCGAATGGCGCTCGCCGAGCAGTTCCTTCAAGCTTTCGCGCACGACCAGCGTCTGGAATTCGGGCATTTGCTGGGGCGCCTCGGAATGCCACGACGGCGCCGCCTCATCCGCCTTGAGTTCGAACCAGTAGAAGCCGTAGGGCGGCAACGTGAGCAGATACGTCAATTGACCGATCGGTGGAAATGGCGAAGGGCCCGTCATCTCGACGGGCACTCGGCCAGAGAATGCGGAAAGATCGAGTTCGACCGCCTGCGGCGTTCGCGCGAGATTGCCGACGCACAGGACTGCGACGCCCTCGTACTCGCGCAGGTAAGCGAGAACGCGCCGATTGCCGGGATAAAGGAACCGCAGCGTGCCGCGTCCGAACGCCTGATACGTTCTTCGAAGCTGCAGCATTCTTCGCATCCAATTAAGAAGCGAATGTGGGTCGCGCGCTTGCGCCTCGACATTGATCGCTTCGAACCCATAGAGCGGATCCATAATCGGCGGCAGGACGACGCTCGAGGGATCGGCGCGAGAGAAGCCGCCGTTGCGATCCTCCGACCATTGCATCGGCGTGCGCACGCCGTCGCGGTCGCCGAGGTGGATATTGTCGCCCATGCCGATTTCGTCGCCGTAGTAAATCACAGGCGTACCAGGCATGGAGAGCAGCAGCGCGTTCATCAGCTCGATGCGGCGACGATCGCGTTGCAGAAGCGGCGCGAGCCGACGTCGGATACCAAGATTGATGCGCGCCTTGCGATCGGACGCATAGGTGTTCCACAGATAGTCGCGCTCTTCGTCGGTGACCATTTCGAGTGTGAGCTCGTCATGGTTGCGCAGAAAGATCGCCCATTGCGCGTTCTCCGGGATCGCCGGCGTCTGCCGCATGATATCAGTGATGGGAAAGCGGTCTTCCTTCGCGATCGCCATATACATCCGCGGCATCAGCGGAAAATGGAACGCCATGTGGCATTCGTCGCCGTCGCCGAAATATTGCTGCGTATCTTCAGGCCATTGATTGGCTTCGGCGAGAAGCATTCGGTTGTGATAACGCGCATCGAGCTCGGCGCGGATCTTCTTCAGCACCTCGTGCGTTTCGGGCAAGTTCTCGTTGTTCGTACCTTCGCGCTCGATGAGATAGGGAATCGCGTCAAGACGTAGGCCGTCGACGCCGAGATCGAGCCAGAACCGCATGACGCCCAAAACTTCCTTCAGGACATGCGGATTGTCGAAGTTAAGGTCTGGCTGATGCGAATAGAACCGATGCCAGAAATAAGCGCCAGCCACGGCGTCCCAAGTCCAGTTTGATTTTTCCGTATCGAGGAAAATGATGCGCGTATCTTGAAACTTCTGGTCCGTTTCGGACCAGACGTAGTAGTCGCGAGCGGCAGATCCGGGCTTGGCGGCGCGCGCCTTCTGAAACCAGGCGTGCTGGTCCGACGTGTGATTGATGACGAGTTCCGTGATGATACGAATGCCGCGCGCATGCGCTGCCCGCACGAATTCTCGGAATTCGTTTAGCGTGCCGTAATCGCCGCTGACCTCGCGATATTCCGCAATGTCATATCCGTCGTCTTTACGAGGCGAGGGATAGAACGGCAGCAACCAGATCGCATTCACGCCGAGGCTCGCGACATAATCGAGCTTTGCGTGGAGGCCGGCGAAATCGCCAATGCCATCATTGTTGGCGTCGAAGAACGACTTCACGTGCAACTGGTAGATGACGGCGTCTTTGTACCAAAGCGGGTCGTCTGGCAGGGTCGGCTTTTGGGCGCGCGCCATCGTCTAAGCGCCCCCCGTCCGGCTGAGCCGCCAGATCGAAAACGGCAGCTCGAAGGGGTCGAGGCGGATGCGCTGCATCTTGCCGGTCCATGTGAAGCGATGGCCGCGGCAAAGATCTTCGACCGCCACAGCTCCATGATCGGGCAGACCGAAATTCCAAAGCGGGATCTCGACGTCGGCCTCCTGCGCATGATGAGGATCGAGGCTGATCGCCGCGAGAACGACGTTGTCGCGGTTTGCCGTCGCCTTTTCAAAATACAAGATATTGTCGTTCCAAGCGACGTGAAATGCGAGGCCTAGATGCGTCTGCAACGCGGGATTGTCGCGCCGGATGAAGTTCAGCATCGAGATTTCACGAATGATGTTGCCGGGCCGAT
The DNA here is from genome assembly GCA_965276595.1 of Beijerinckiaceae bacterium. GTDB lineage: Bacteria > Pseudomonadota > Alphaproteobacteria > Rhizobiales > Beijerinckiaceae > Terripilifer. The sequence continues at coordinate 371,387 of CBDIBA010000011.1, read as the reverse complement.
CCCAATCCCACGCTTTCACTTCATACTTTTCGCTGTCCGCGTATTCCTTCTTCTTCGCGTCCGGCCGCCCCTCGCAAAGCTCGAAGCCGTTGTACATGCCCCAAAGGCCTGACAAGGTCGTCGCCAGGGCGGCGCGAATGAGAAAAGCCGAACGGGGCGCATTCTGAAGAAAGTCCGGGTTGATGTCGTGGGTGTTGACGAAGAAATGCGGTCGGAAGAATTCTTTCGGCGGCTCGGTCGTCAGCTCGGTCAGATATTGTGTCAGGTCGTATTTCGAATCCCGCCACGTAAAATACGTGTAGCTTTGCGAAAATCCGATCTTCGCCAGCCGGTACATGACTTTCGGTCGTGTAAAGGCCTCAGACAAGAAGATTACATCGGGGTGTTCTCGTGTGACCTCGTCGATGACCCATCGCCAGAACGGAAATGGTTTGGTGTGCGGGTTGTCGACGCGGAAGGTTTTCACGCCGCGCTGAACCCAGAGAAGGATCGTGTTCCGCAGGGTCGCCCACAGCGACGGCCGGGCGCCCTCTGCATAGAAATCGACGTTGACGATGTCCTCGTATTTCTTTGGCGGGTTCTCGGCGTAGCGGATCGACCCGTCTGGCCGCCAATCGAACCACTCTGGATGCTCGCTCAGCCAGGGATGGTCTGGGGATGTTTGGATAGCAAAATCGAGCGCGATATCGAGGTCGAGATCGCGTGCGGTTTCGACCAGCCGCTTGAAGTCGTCGACCGTGCCGAGTTGGGGGTGAATGGCGTCGTGGCCGCCCTCCGGCGCGCCGATGGCATAAGGACTGCCGGGATCGTCCGGCGCCGCGACGAGGCTATTGTTGCGCCCTTTGCGGTTCTTGGCGCCGATCGGGTGGATTGGCGGGAAGTAGACGACGTCGAACCCCATATCGCGGATGGCGGGCAACCGCTTCGCCACATCGTCGAACGTTCCGTGTCGGTATGCATCGCCGCTTTGCGAACGAGGGAAGAGCTCGTACCAGCTCGCAAACTCTGCACCCTTGCGCTCGGATACGACGCCGAACTCCGTCGCTGCGCGAAGGCGAAATTCTCGCGGATCGGCGGTTTGCATCAACCTGGCGGTTTCGTTCGACAGCAGGAGAGCAAGCCGCTCGGGCTCGCGCGCGGCTTCCAGCCTGACGACGAGCGCCCGAAAATCCGCTCTGCTCGCCTGCGGGGCGCTCTCCATCCTTCGCTCAATGAGCGCTTGCCCTTCCTGCAATTCAAGCGCGATCGGCACGCCGGCGTCCGCTTTCTTGTTCAGTTCGGATTGAAACACGCCGAAAGAGTCGCGCCAGGCTTCGACGGTGTAGACGTAGCGTCCGATCCGTTCGAGGAGGAACTCGCCCGAGAACCGGTCGTTGCCGAGCGGTCGCATACGCGTCTCGCGCCAGTCGGTTGCATCGGCTGCGCGCCAGAGCAGCGCGACACACACCTCGTCATGCCCCTCGCCATAGGCGTCGGCCTCGACGCGCACCGTCGCCCCGACCGTCCGTTTGATCGGAAAGGCGCCGTCGTCGACGGCAGGCGTGACGGCCTCGATGACGAGACGCGGCGCTGCGATTGCGGCCGCGCGCGCCGCCGCGTCCAGCTTGGCCCGCGGTTCGATGAAGGAGCTGCGGCGGCCTTCGAGGACACGCACCTCGCCAGGCGGCAGCGCAATGAAACCATCGACGTTTGGCGTGCGGATCTGTCCCACCGGCTTTACCGGCAGAAAGGCGCCGATTTCCGGCGCGAACGAACTAGTCGGCAACATTGCCGCCCGGTCGAGCGCGCAATTAGCCAGGATAACTCGCGCCAAGCCGCCGTCGCGCGCCATGCGCGTGATGATGCGCACGCCGTCGCCCTCGTGCTGAACGACACGTGGCGCGCCGAATGGCGCGTCAGGCGCGTCGCGATCGTCATCGAGCGCCGCGATGTCTTTCGTCAGATCGATCGGCGCGGCGTTGCGCAAAGTCGCCCACGTGTCGCGCGCGGAGGATGTCGCGGGGACGCGTCGCGTCGCTCCGTATTCGAACCCCATCGGGACGAGAAAGCCGTCGCCGGCCTGCGCGGCGGTTTCTAGCGCGCGCTTCGACGAGCGATGAACGATCTCGCTCCCGCCGCGCATATCAGCGCTGCGCAGGCCGTAAGGTGTCTCGGGCTCAAAGAAAATCGGCAAGCCGGGCGCGCTGTCGAGCCGGCCGAATCCGCCGGCCTCAAGGATCGAGGCGACCGGCAGCAGCGCGGCGTCGAAGGCTGCCTCCCGATGCGCCGCGATGTCTGTGATCGCCGCGGGGCAGAGAATGAAGGACGCGTTCGTTTGCGTTCCTTCTTTGCCGCCGCGCGCCGCTGCGAGCGTCCGCGCCCAAATGTTAGGCGGCGCGCGATCGGGATGACCGCAAAGGAACGTGTCCACGCCGGCAGCACGAAGCTCCCCAAACCGCGCCTCGACCCGCTGCAACCATCGATGCGCGACGGCGTCATTTTGAAAGGGAATGGAAACGAGACTTCGATCTTCGGGCGCGAGCCGAGGATTGAGCGCGGAGGCTCCGGTCCCAATTCCCAGGTCGGCCAACGCGTCGGAGCCCGCGGCGACCACGTCGATGCGTAAGTCGATCCCGAGACGTAACTTGTTTGAGCGCGCGAGTGCGGCAAGCCTTTGGATCGTCAATCCAGGCGCCGCATCGTTGTTGAACAGGTTCTGCCTCGGGAGCCGGACCGCAACCGTGTCAAAACGCAACGATGATGCGTGTGATATCGCGGCTTTCCAGTCTTCAGCGCTTTCGAGAAGCTCGGAATAGAGAAAATAAATCCGTCGCATGCCAACCATGTTGCGCGAGGCGTCGTCCGGAAGCGGACTCTGTCCGCGGACCGTAGGAAAAGACGGGAGGAAGCAATTTGTTCCGCCCAGGCTAGCTTGACCGATTGTTCCGCCCAGGCTGGCTTGACCGATCCGATCGCGCACGCTGTCCCAATGACGCTAGATGGTCGCAGCGCCGGCTATAACTCATCTCACCAACCGCGGACGCGTCAGTTCGTCTCGGTCTTCACTTATGAAACGGAAGCGATCGGTTATCGTCGTTCGGCGCTTCGACGCACACTCACGGTTGGCCGCTGCCGCCCGCTGCTCCGTAGACCTGTCCCGTCGCAAAGCTCGCGTCGGCAGCCGCCAATTGCACATAGATCGAAGCGAGTTCGGCCGGTTGGCCCGGACGTCCCAGCGCGGTCATGCCGCCGAACTTTTCGAGCTTCTCCTGCGAGGCGCCGCCGCTCACCTGTAGCGGCGTCCAGATCGGTCCCGGCGCGACGCCATTCACCCGAATACCTTTCGGTCCAAGCTGCTTCGCAAGCGACTTCACGTAATTCATGGTCGCCGCCTTCGTCTGCGCATAATCGTAAAGATCAGGCGTGGGGTCGTAAGCCTGCTCGGATGTCGTGCCGATGATTGCAGAACCCGGCTTCAAATGGGGGAGCGCCGCCTTGATAATCCAAAATGGAGCATAGATGTTCGTCTTCATCGTCCAGTCGAACTGTTCGCTGCTGATGTCCATGATCGATTGATGCGCTTGCTGGCGCCCCGCGTTGTTCACGACGATATCGAGCCCGCCGAGACCACGCACGGCCTCGTCGACAAGGCGTTGGCAAAACGACTCTTCGCGCAGGTCGCCGGGAATCGGCAAGCCGATCCGGCCCTCCGCCTTGATGAGCGCGATCACCTCGCGCGCGTCCGGATCCTCGTCCGGAAGATAGTTGATGGCGACATCGGCCCCCTCGCGAGCGAAGGCGATGGCTGCGGCGCGGCCCATCCCAGAATCGCCGCCGGTAATCAGCGCTTTGCGGCCTTGGAGGCGTCCTGATCCTTTATAGCTCTTCTCGCCGTGATCCGGCTTTGGGTCCATCTTGCTGGCAAGCCCCGGCCATGGCTGTTCCTGGCGCTTGAAGGGCGGCTTCGGATATTTGCCCGTCGGATCCTGCATCTCTTCGTGCGGCCCGGCGGCCTGAGCCAAGCTCTGCCCGGACGCCGCGGCGAGACCGACGCCAACGCCCGCCCCTCCGACCATCGTGCGACGAGACATGTTTCCATCGTTCATAAAGCGCTCCTGATATCAAAACCGAACGCGTCGCCGGGCTATTTGTTGCGGATGGAGAGGGCCCCGACTCGAATGCGTTCGCAAGGTTCACGCGGCGGCCCGCAAGCTCACATAGATTTTAAACGCCGCTTGGGCTCTTGGTCATTGGGGAACGGAGACGCGGTGACGGGTTCAGCTCGACAGCAGGTGAGATTTGCAGCTCGATAATATCTCCCGTCGCTGCGGTCCCTGCATCGGCGATGATCGGCGCGATCATCCCATAGGCGACCTTTTGGGGGTCAGCGTGAAGCAAAAAGAAATCAATCAGATCGGCATGGATCTCGCGTCAGCGCGTCAGCGCGCCACGCGCGGCAGCCAATCCTTGCGAATTTTTTCACAGGACGACGCGGAGGACATCCAGGCCGTCGCGACAGCGGCGCTCGGCGGCGAACTACGCGGTTACGCGCTTTGCGATCTCGCGATATCCCCAACCGCCGATCGCGAAGGAGACATCGTCTGTGCGCCGATGCGAGACGAAGACATCTGCGCCTCGGGAGCCGTCTATTGCCTTTCGCCAGACGTGCTCGGCGTTCAGTGCGGTCTCGTCTTGACGTTAGCCGAAGCGCCGTCAGACGACGCATGGGGGACTCTCGATGCAGCAACGCTCGATGTGAGTCTCGCGTTGCGCGTGTTCGGACGCCGCGTCTCTCCCGCTTATCCTCTCTGCGCTTATTGCTCGACGGCTGATTTCGCATTGCAAGCCATAACCGCGCAAGGTTCACGGCTTGGACCGCTCGCATCGTTGTACGACAGCGCTTCAGACGTTCGTATCGACATCAATGGACACACCTTGTTCCATATGCCCATGTCCGACCTGCTCCTCAACGCCAAGCAGCAGATCAACGTTCTCGCGGCCAAGCAACGCCAGAGCGGATCGGCCTCCGCCTTTGGCGATAAAGTTGCGACCTGCGCGAAGGCGCCGGTCCTTCAGGTCGCGCCGCGTCAATGCGTCAGCGTCGTGATGGGCGCTGCGATATGCGGCCTCATGTTTGCTTAACAGAAAAGCATCCGTTGGAGGCGTCGGCCGCCAACGCATGCGCATCGCCGTGGCGCTCGAAACTCTGGCCGGGCGTTCGTCTCATTCGGCGGCGGCCTCTGACGGCAGAAGCGGATTGCAGACCCGACGTTCGCGTTGCCTTGGCGTTTAAACGCCTTGAAAACCAGGCGTGAGGCTGATTTCGATAACAAACCGTCGTTGCGATCCCGAAGGCAGAATGATGACGCCCGGCTTGTCTCTGAATTCGCCGGCGAACGACGCCGGCGTGGCCAAGCCCTGCCATGGCTCGATGCAAACGAAGCCTGCGCCCGGCTTCGACCAGATTCCAAGGTTCGGCATGTCCTCGAACGCAACGTGAAGGCCGGCACGTCCCGGGCTTCCGTAGGCTACGGCACGGCTGCGAGGTCGATCGAAGACGAGCGCATCTTCAGTGAACAGAGCGTCGCCGAGAGCCAATCGCCGTCCACGAACGGGTGTCGCGCGCAAGTCCGGCGCGAGCAAGCCATCGACCAGGCGGCGAATCGGCTCGGGTTCGTCTCGCGCGAAGACGATCTCGTGGTCTCCGCGTTCGCCTCCATAGGGCAAAGGCCAGCGAAGGGCCGGGTGGAAGCCAAAGGACGCCGGCAAGGGGCGTGCGTCGTCATTGGTCAGAACCGCCGCAATGCTCAGCTTGGCGCCGCGCAGTTCATAAGCGACATCAAGGTGGAACGCGAAGGGATATGCTGCGCGCGTGGCCTCGTTGTCCTTCAATCGGAAATCGCACCGCGTCTTCGTTTGGCTGAGGACCGCAAAGGTCTGCCGGCGCGCAAAGCCGTGCTGGGGAAGCGAATAGCGCCGTCCATCGATTGTGATCGTGTCGCTGGGCGCGCGCCCAACCATCGGAAACAAAAGCGGCGCGCGGCCCGTCCAGAATTTGGGATCGCCATCCCACAACAGATCGCGCGCCTCCTTATCGCGCCAGAACTGGAGTTCCGCGCCAAGACTCGAGATCGCAACGGACATTGCTTCGTTTTGCAAGCTGACCGTTTCAAGAGCGTCGATCATGAAATATCCTCGGCAGGGTACGGCGCGGTTCATCCGTTCATGCGTTTTCCCGCCTCAACAAATCGTCGAGACCGCCGACCCGGAACCAGCGATAGCCGTAGGGTTCGAGCATCACCACATAGCGGCCGCGCTCGTCCGCTTCGCAATGATCGTCGCTCAGGACGTTGGTGAGCCGGGCCCGATGCTCGTGGTCGGCGCCGATGCGGAAGGCGATTTCGAGCGGCTCATCATGAAGGTTATGCACAATGACCACTGCATTGCCGCCCCAGTCGTAGCGAAGCGCCAGTACCGACGGTGAACGCGCGTCGAGAACCTTGAACGCGCCGAAGCCGATCTCGGGGACCTCCTTGCGCATGCGGATCATGCGTTCGGTCCAGTTCAGGCAGGAGTTCGGATCGCGCCGCTGCTGGGCGACGTTGACATGGGCGTAGGACCATGCGCCCTCGGAGATCACGCGCTTCACCGGCTTGTCGGACTTCGTAAATCCGCCGTGACGCTCGGTCGACCATTGCATCGGCGTTCGCGCGCAGTCTCGTTCCGGCAACGACAGATCGTCGCCCATCGCGATCTCGTCGCCGTAGCGCAAGACGGGCGTTCCCGGCAAGGAGAGCATGAGGCTATAGGCAAGTTCGAAGCGTCGGCGGTCGCCGCCCAGCATCGGCGCGAGCCGGCGGCGAATGCCGCGCGCATAAAGCTGCATCGACTTGTCGGGCCCGAAGGCTGCGAAGACTTTTTCCCTCTGGGTCTTGGTGAGGCGACCAAGATCGAGTTCGTCGTGATTGCGCAGGAAGAGCGCCCACTGCGCCGTCTGAGGACGCGGTTCGGTGTCGTTCAGCGCCTTGATGAGCGGGCCGGCGTCCGCCGCTGCAAGCGCATAGAAGAGATGTTGATTGACATGGAAATTGAACATCATCTGCATACGGCCGCCATCCTCGCCGAAATACTCGAAATCGGTTTTGGGCAGGACGTTGGCCTCGGCCAAAATAATGCTGTCGCCCTTGCGCCATTGCAGAAACTCGCGGAACGTTCGCAGCATGTCGAACTGCTCGCGCGACGACGTTACGTCCGCACCTTTGGTCGCGATGACGAAAGGCACGGCGTCCATGCGGAAGCCCGAGACGCCGAGCTGGATCCAGAACCCCATGATCTTGAGGATTTCGGCTTGAACCTTCGGGTTCGACGTATCGAGATCGGGCTGGAAATCGTAAAATCGATGAAAGTAATACGCCTTGGCGACGGCATCGTAGGTCCAGGTCGTCTTTTGCACGCCTGGAAACACCATGCCTTTGTTGGCGCTCGGCGGCTTGGTCTTCGACCAGACGTACCAATCGCGGTAGGGCGACTTCGGATCAGCGCGGGCGGAGCGGAACCAAGGATGTTGATCGGACGTGTGATTGACGACGAGATCGATGATGATGCGGATGCCCCGGGCGGCTGCGGCATGCGTGAATTCGACGAAGTCGCCGAGCGTGCCGTACCGTTCGTCGACATTGTAGTAGTCTGCGATGTCGTATCCGTCGTCGCGGCAAGGCGACGTCTGAAACGGCATGAGCCATAAAGCGTCTACGCCCAATCCATGCAGGTAATCGAGCCGCCGCATCAGGCCGGTGAAGTCGCCGACTCCATCGCCATTTGCGTCCATGAACGTCTCGACGGACAGGCAATAGATGATGGCGTTTTTATACCAGAGGTCGTTGATCACGGCCGCTCCCGTATCGTCACGTCGAAGCTGAACGATCAAGGGCGCTCAAACGTTCCGCCCGCAGGCTCTTAGCTGCAGAGACGACACTGGACTTATGACCATGGACGAATGGTGGAAGCGCGGCGTGATTTATCAGATTTACCCGCGCTCGTATTTCGATACGAATGGGGATGGCGTCGGCGATCTCGCGGGTGTCCGCCGTCGTCTCGACTACCTGGTCGATCTTGGCGTCGACGCGATCTGGCTGTCGCCGATCTATCCGTCGCCGATGGCCGACTTCGGCTATGATATTTCCGATTATGAGAACGTCGATCCGGTATTCGGGTCTCTCGAAACCTTCGACGCGCTTGTCGCCGACACCCACGCGCGGGGACTGAAAATCATTCTCGATTTCGTTCCGAACCACACTTCCGATCAGCACCCCTGGTTCCAGGCGAGCCGCAGCGCCAAGGACGATCCTAAGCGCGACTGGTACATCTGGCGAGACGCCGGGCCCAATGGGAAGCCGCCGAACAATTGGAGGAGCAACTTCGGGGGCAGCGCGTGGCGATGGGAAGAAAAAACGCGCGCCTATTATTATCACGCCTTCCTGCGCCAACAGCCCGACCTCAATTGGCGCAACCGCGCCGTCCGTGCGGCGATGCTTGACGTGCTGCGGTTCTGGATGCGCCGCGGCGTCGACGGCTTCCGCGTCGACGTGCTTTGGCATCTGATGAAGGATCCGCTGTTCCGCGACAATCCGTCCAATACCGCCTACCGGCCGGGCCAGCCCGACATCGAGCGGTTTTTGCAGACCTACTCCGCCGACCATTCCGACATCCTCGACGTGGTCGCGGAGCTACGCGCCTGCGTCGACGAATTTCCCGATCGCGTGCTGATCGGCGAAATCTACCTGCCGATCGAGCGTCTGATGGCCTACTACGGCCGCGACATGCGCGGCGCGCATCTCCCGTTCAACTTTCAATTGCTCGACGCGGCCTGGAGCGCCGCGTCGTTGGCCTCCATCATCACTTCCTACGAGGCCGCGCTGCCCGCGTTGGGCTGGCCGAACTGGGTGCTTGGCAATCACGACAGGCCGCGCATCGCCGCGCGCATCGGCGAGGCGCAGGCGCCGCTTGCCGCGATGCTGCTGCTGACGCTCCGCGGCACGCCGACGATGTATTACGGCGACGAGCTCGGCATCGCCCGCGCCACGATCCCGCCGACGGCGGTTCAAGACCCGTGGGAGAAACGCGAGCCCGGGTTAGGGCTCGGACGCGACCCCTCACGCACGCCGATGCTCTGGGATCTCACGCCGAACGCCGGCTTCACGGAAGGGCGACCTTGGCTGCCGCTCAGCGACAATTGGGAACAGCACGCGGTCTCGGTCGAACGCGGTGACGACAGCTCGATCCTCTCGCTCTACCGCAAGCTTCTGGCGCTCCGCCGAGGCCGAGCCGTCCTGCAAACCGGCGCGTTCCGGCTGATCGCGTCCGACGACAATGTCCTGATCTACGAACGCTTCGAGGCGCGGGATCGGCTCATCATCGCGCTCAACCTCTCGCACGACGCGCGGCCGCTGCCCGCCGACCTGCGCACGAAACCGCTGGTTCTCGCAAGCCGCCCATCGGCACAAGAAGTGTGGAGTATCGCCGGGAATGCCGGCGTCATCCTGCAAGGCTAAGGCCGCGAGCCGGGCGCGAGGAATCCATCCGCGCCTAGACGACCGGCATGAGGTGCGGGTCGCCCATCGCGATGCAGACGTCGTCCCCGACACGCGCTGCGACGTCGACCGGCGCGAGAACGCGAACAGTCGTCGCGCCGACGCGCACGCCGTAATCTTGCGCGACGCCAGTAAACCCGATCGAGACGATACAGCCGTGCAGGCGCGCATCGTTTGCATCAGTGCTCGACGACAGGGTCAAGCGTTCCGGCCGCAGCATCAGCCTGATTTTCTCGCCTTCCGGAAGGTCGCTGCGCATGCGCAGCGTCTGGTGGGCGCCATCGATTGCGACAAGGACGTCCGCGCCCTCGCGCCCGATGATCGCCCCGGTCAGGCTGTTCGAGGCGCCGAGAAACTCCGCCACGAAGGCGTCTTGCGGCTTGGCGTGAATGCTTCGCGGCGCTCCTTCCTGCGCGATGCGGCCCTTGTTCATGACGGCAACCCGATGGGCGAGAATGAAAGCTTCAGCCTGGTCGTGAGTGACCAGCAGCGCTGTGATGCCGACCCGGCCGATGATCTCGGCGAGTTCCCGACGCATCTGCTCGCGCAGGATCGCATCGAGGTTTGATAGCGGCTCGTCGAGCAGCAACAAGGCCGGACGCCGGGCAATGGCGCGCGCCAACGCCACCCGTTGCTGCTGACCTCCGGAGAGGCGCGGCGCCGGACGACGCGCCAGATCGGCCATGCCGACCAGCGATAGGCATTCCATCACGCGCGCCTCGATCTCGCCTTTCGGCAGTTTCTGTCGGCCGAAACGCAATGGATACGAGACGTTTTCGAAGACATTCATGTGCGGCCAGATGGCGTAGGACTGGAATACGACGCCGATCGATCGCTCATGCGTTGGCGCGTTGATCTTGCGCGAAGCGTCGAAGACCACGCGTCCGGCGATCTCGATACGGCCATCGTCTGGCTCTTCGAGCCCTGCGATGCAGCGCAATGTCGTCGTCTTGCCGCATCCCGATCGTCCGAGCAGCGCATAACACTCGCTTTCCGATGCTTCGAACGAAACGCCATCAATAACCGTGATCGGGCCGTCCTCGCCCTGGAAGCTTTTGCTCAACCCTTGCACGCGAAGGCTCGTCATCGCGCAACGCCGCGATCAAGATAGCCGCGGGCGATTAAAACGACGGGCGCGACGAGGACGACCATCAGCGCCCCGAGCGCGGCCGACTGCGCGGGCTGGCCGCCCTGATACAATTGCCAGATCAGGACGGAGAGCACGACGTTCTCCTGGCTGTAGAGCACGAATGGAATGGTGAATTCCCGCATGCCGATGATGAAAAGCAGGATAAAGGCGCCCGCGAGGCTGGGCGCGAGGAGCGGCAATAGGATTCGCGCCTGCGTCGTAAGCCATCGCGCGCCCGATGCGGCCGACGCCTCTTCAAGTTCCCTGTTGATCTGCATCAGGGCGGCGCGTCCCAGCCTCGACGCCGTCGCGAGTCGATAGGAATAGGCGATGACGAGAATCCAAACGGTCCCATAAACACCGATCGGCAGGGAGAGATAAAGGACCATGACCGCAAGCCCCGCGATGACGGCGGGGATGCCGAGCGACAGAAACGTCAGGCCGTCGAGAACCTGTCGACCGGGTATCGCCGTACGCGCCACAATCCAGGCGACCAACGCGCCAACGACAGTAATGATGGCCGCCGACAGGCCCGCGACGACGAAACTGTTGGCGGCCGCCCGCCATACGACAGGATCGCTCGCGAAACTGCCGTAAGCCCTGAGCGAAGCGGCCGGCGCGAGGCTCGCGCCAGGCGGTGAAAGGCCAAACAGGCTCGTCCAAAGCAGGGTGGCGATGGGCAAAATCGCGCTGAACGCAATGAAAGTCGACAGAAAGGCGTAGGCTGGAATCCGGTACGCCCTGAGGGCGATGCGCTTCTGCGCATAGGCCTTGCCTGTCACGGTCACGAACCGATCGGCGTGGCGGATCGCGCGATTGTAGGCGGCTAGCGCGAGGAGGCCGAGCGCCAGAAACGGAAGGGAGATCGCCGCCGCGGCGCCATAATTGGGCAATCCGCTTGCCGGGTTCAGTTCGTTGTAGATGCGGAACGCGAAGACATTGATATGCGCCGGCAGGCCGATGATGAGCGGCAGCTCGAACTGCTCGAAGGTGATGAGCGTCGCGAGGATCACGGGCGCAAGCAACCCCGGGAGCAGAATGGGCAGCGTGACGGTGCGGAAGGTTGCGAAGGGAGTCGCGCCGGACGCGCGCGACGCCTCTTCAAGCATCGGGTCCATGCTGCGCAAAACCCCAGCGAATTGCAGGAACACGAAAGGCGTGGTCGCCAAAGCCTGGCAGAAGATCAGGCCCCCCATACTGAAGATGTCGATCGGTCCGTCGCCGCTCAAGCCGAACAGGCTGCGGATCGCCAGATTGGCCCATCCCGCGTGAGGGCTCATGAGCAGAATCCAGGCGATGGCCTGAACGACCACTGGCACGAGCGACGGAAGCACGATCGCGGCGAACCAGAGGTTGCGGCATGCAAGATCGGTTCGCTCGATGAGCCATGCCAGCGTGAAGGCGAAGACCGTCGCCAGGCAGACGGTCCCCGCGACGAACGCGAGCGTCGCCGGCAGGACTTGGCCGATGATGATGGGATCGGCGAAGACGCCGATCAGGTTATCGAACGTCCAATGCGCGCCATCTTCAAACGGCAGATAGTCCGGCGGCCCGCGGAACGCCGCGTAGACGAGCATGATGAGCGGCGCGGCGATGAGATAGATCGCGACGCCGGCGCCTGCGACCGGCAGCAGGATCGAAAACCAGTCTTTCGAAACCGCTTGCGGCGCTCCGGCCGCCGCCCGCGCACGCGAAACCGCGGAATGCGTCACCGAACGCTGCCCGACACGATCGGCGTCGCCTTACGGATCGCCGCGTCGCGCTGCTCCATGGTCTCCGGCGTATCGGGCACGACGCTCAGCGCGCCGGCATTGAGTTTTTGCGCGAAGGGATCCATCGAACCTGCATCGTAGTCGATGGCGCCCGTGTAGCGCTGGCGCGCCGCCCTGCCCTCGTTTGTCGCCAGCCACGCGGCGAGCAAGCGTCCCGCGCTGGCATGCGGCGCTTCGGCCATCACGATCGTCCCGAACTGAACGAGGACGACGGGCTCTGGAATGGAGACGCCGAAGATCTGGCCCTCGAGCGCATGCCGACGGTAGGTGTTCTCGATCTCGCCGAACGCGAATTTGCGCTCGCCAGATGTCACAAACGTTTCGCGCGGCGCGCGCGTCAGCAGCACATCCTGCTTGTTGACGAGTTCCCTCACCCAGTCGAGCGCCTTTTCCTCGCCCCACGCCAGCGCAAGACCGCCGGTGAGGCGCGGAAGCAAGAAGAGGCTCGCCGCCATTTGCCCTTTATACTTTGGGTCGAGATAGCCGTCCCAACTCTTTGGCAGGGTCGCTTCATCGACCTTCGATGGATCGAAGGCGACCGAGTAAAGCACTTTGCTTGCGTAGAGCATCGCGCCGTCGAAGCCCGTCGCCGGATTGTCGACGCCCAGCGTCTTCCAATCGACGGGCGCGACCAGTTTGCGCTGGACCAGAGGAAGGGTGGCCGTGACCGAGTTCCAGATGACGTCGATCTGATGACGTCCGCCGCGCGCTTCGGCGATGGCGCGCGTCACGATATCGTTGTCGCCGACGAACTGCACCTCGATGCCCGGGAAAGCCTCCGGGAAGGCGCGCGCGATCCAATCGACTTCGCCGCGCTGCGGCCCCCAGACGACAACCGTCCTTTCGGCGCGCGCTTTCTCGTAGAGGTCGCGAACGACGGCCTGATCGCGCCATTGCGCCTCGACCCGGGTCGTCAAGCTGAACGTCGCCGAAACCAGGGTTGTCAGCGCCATGAGCAGGCCCGTCGCTGCAGCCGCCAGCGTTCTTCGCATCGATCGCCTCCCTCGCGACAAGCTTGCTATTCAGCGGCGGCTTTTAACAGCCCCGTCGGGTTGCGCGAGTTCGCGATCTCATCCGAATAGGCTTGCAGCCATCCGATCGACGAGGGCGCGAGGAAATCGCCGCCGCGCGCGCCCTGATAGGTTTCAGGATTGTCGACGCCCGGCGGGGTCATCCCCGTGGCGTGAGCACGCAACACGCGCAGAATGCGCCGTCGCGTGCGGCTGATCATGAGATCGCTTAGCGCAAGATGCTCGAACGAATGATCCACAACGCCGCCCATGCTTTCGGTCACCGCCTGGTCCTGAAGATGGATGCCCTCGATCCCGGAATAGCTGTCGTGCTGCTGACGCTCGCGATCGATCCCGTAATCGTTCGACCGGTTGGCGGCCAGCCTCCAACGTCCGAACCAATCGGACGTATTGGGCAGGTATTGGTTGCCAATCGAGGCGCCCGGGATCGGCGCGCCATCCTTCAGTTTGCGCAGGCCGGGCGTGTTCTTCTTCCACGACACGTGGAAGAACATCGTGTGTGTGTCGTCCATCGGCGCCCAGGCGCGCGCGATGACATGATCGCGGAAATTACCGTCCGGCGGAATTGTCCAGAACGGGAACATGTAATGCGCGACACGCCAGTAGGTCGAGCTGGGATCGGCCGGCCGATAGGCCGCGTACATCGTCCCCCAGTCGGTCTCCGCCACATGATAGTCCGGCGCGCGGTCGATGAGCGCGTAACGGCCCAGATTCGCCTGATCGACGATCTCAGGGGTCATCGCTCCCATGTGCAGGAAGCTGAAATGCGAGGTGTCGATGTCGCCTTCGAGACCCTGTAGGTAATTACATTCCCGTTGAACGCAGAATAACGTGCGCTCGGCCTCGTCGGCGATCCCGATGGCTTCGAACGACGGCACCGGAGGCGGCGCGGCGCGCGCGCCCATATAGATCCAAACGATGCCGTTGCTTTCGACCGTCGGATAGGCGCGCGCTTTAACGCGGTCGGGGAAAACGTGGTGGGCCGGCACATTCGGCATTTCGAGGCAATTGCCATCCACGTCGAACCGCCAACCGTGATAGGCGCAGCGCAAGCCGCCTTCCTCGTTGCGGCCGAAGAAAAGCGACGCGCAGCGATGCGGGCATCGGTGATCCAGCACGCCCGCCCTGCCCTGATGATCGCGGAAGGCGATGAGCTTCTCGCCGAGAAGCATGATTCGCGTCGGCGCCGCCCCCGCGGCGAGTTCCGAGGAGAGCGCCGCGGGCGTCCAGTATTCGCGCATGAGCTTGCCCATCGGCGCGTCGGGGCCGACGCGGGTCAGAAGTTCGCTGTCCGCCGCTGACAACATGACCATCCTCCCGCGCGGCCGCGCAAAGAACGCTCGACCGATCCTGCGTTTCATGAAAGGCTACCAGTGGTCTTGACTTTGTCAACATAGGAGCCTGCGTGTCGCAATCTCTTGGGGCTGCTTCGCAAAGGAAAGCGTCCGCGGCCACCCCTACGACCGAGGGAGCCTTCACTGGGCCGGCGCATCACGCGCTCGGCGGCGTGGTGCTGGCGCGGCTCGTCTTGCCTTTAGCGACGACGCTGCGGCGACTCGCAGCGCTCGACGATCGAGACCGCCACGCCGTCTCGCAGGTCGATTGGAGCATCCTCTCGCTGGTCGGGGATGCGGGCTCCATCGGCTTCAAAACGCTATCCGAGCTCATCGCTCTCGATCCGGGTCAGCTCAGCCGCGGTGTGACGGCGCTCCAGGCGCGCGGTCTTGTCGCGCGCAAAACCCTGAATGTCTTCCCGCGAGAAGTGCGGCTCTCGCTGACGCCCCTGGGCAAAGCCGTCTTCGCTAGCCTCCACGAAGATTCGCTGCGTAGAAACGAGGCGCTTCTAGACGGTCTTGCCGCCGAAGATCTCCAGCGCCTCGCAGAGATCCTGCGCGACATCCAAGGCCGGGCGACAAAGATGCTGTACGACCGCAAGTCCTCGAAACAGGAGCGATAAAGCCGCGTGCTCCGAGAGACGTTCGAGCCGCTGCAAAGCGCTTCAACCGCTTACTTTTACTTTACGCGCGTCCAACTCTCGGTCTTGCAGATCAAGCCGACGACGGCGCAGCCTTTCGTTGTGAGACTGGCGTTCTCGACTGTCATTGTGAAAGAGAAATCCATGCGCCGCTTGGGATCGTACGCGGTCCCTACCAGCACATGATCGGATTCCGGTTTGACCTTCAAGACGAGCTTGTCGCCGACATGCTCGCCCTTGCTCGTGTCTTTGATCCAGACGTTTGTCGCGCACATGTCCGAACCGCATGGCGCAAAGCGGACCCGCGCGTTGCCATCGCCCCGCAGCCAGACGCCTTCGGCGGCGTCTGCGGCGCTTTCGGCCCTCGCCGCGCCGCCGACGACCATCGGGGCGAGCAAGCAGGCGGAAGCGATCGCAACAATTCGCATGGAAGCGGTCCTCGGTTTGATCGGCAAATCCGCGGCAGGGCCGAAGGTTCCGCCGCCGCGAACCGCGCTTACGACGGCGGTAGAAAGGCGCGATCGATCAGATCGTCGGGTTTGATGCGATCCTCCGCGTAATTCTGCGAACGGGCGACCCACTCCCACGTGGTTTTAACCAGCGACGGTTCGAAAGCGCCCAACCCATCGCGGTCGGCGATCTCGTTCTTCATGAGCGGAATGGCGGCGCGCACCTGATCGGCGATGACGGACGCGTCCAGACTGATGTCCGGCGCGCTTTTCTTGATGTCGACGGCGGCGGCCTCCGCGTTGGCGACCGTGAAGGCGACGCCTCGCCGGTAGGCGCGCACGAATCGCTTCAAGACATCGGGACGGCTGGCGATCATCTTATCGGAGGCGAACAGCGCCGTGCTATAGCCTTCGAGGCCGAAATCAGACCAAGGCAAGACTCGAAGCTGCTTGCCGGCGGCTTGCAGGATTTTTTCGACCGCGGGCGCGGTCGTCAGATAGGTCGAGATGGCGTCCGCCTGACCGGCCGCGAGCATCGGGACGATCGCGGCCGCATCGACGAACTTCATTTTGATCTGCTGTTCTTCAACGCCGTTCTGCTTCAGCACCAGCGGCCAGACGACGCGCGAGGAGGACAGGGCGGAGGCGGCGACGGAGCGTCCGACGAGGTCCTTGATCGTCGCGATCTTGCTCGCCTGCGTCGTGAACAACGATTCCGGGGGCTTCGTGTAAACGGAGTAGACTGCGCGTACCGGTAGCGGCGTCTCGACCGCCGCGCTCATTAGCGCTCCCAATCCGCCCGTGCTGACATCGGCTGCGCCCGTCGCCGTCTTGGTCAGCGCCTCGACGGCGCCGCGGCCGGAGAGGATCGTCACGTCGAGCCCTTCCTGTGCGAAAAAGCCCTCCTGCAGCGCGACGTAGGGCGGCGCCTTGTCGCCGGAGGGTAGCCAGTCGCTTTGTAGGACCACCTTGTCGAGCGCGAAAGCGCCTGTGGCGCAGAAGCTCGCGCCAACCAAAGTCAGGACGAACGTCGCATGAGCCTTCACGTTCAACGCCCTCTTGCTCGCCCGGCGCAGCCGACGGCATGTGGCGGCCGGGAATGCGATCGTGCGTCCTCTGCGCGCGCCGGAGCAAGCTGAAACCATGGCGCGATCGACCAACATTTCAGCGATCCGCCTCGAATCCGTCACCCGGCGCGAAGGCGGGGCGCGAGCAATGTATCGTCCTTACGACCCCTCACCGCTTGACCCGCGTGTCAGGATGAAAACGACCTCGCGGCTTGGCCTGACCTTTGCTAACATGCCGGCGCTGGAGGAAAGCGTCGTGACGGTCATCACATCCTTTTTGCGCGCGGTTCTGTCGATCGCTCTTTTGATAATCGGACCTGTGGCGTCGGCGCAGGAACTCACGAAGATCATAGCAGGAACGGTTTCGCCGGGCGCGCAGCAATGGCCCGAATACGTCGCTCAGGAATTCGGCTGGTTCAAGGAAAACGGGATCGTCTTCGATCTGCTGAACGTCGGCAGCGGGACGGCGCAGCAACTTGCCGTCGGCGCGCTCAACATTTCACACAGCGGCTTTCCCGATTTCGTGCGTGCGACCAATCAGGGCGCGCCCATCAAGATGTTCGCCATCGACATCGGCATTCCGCCCTACTCCGTCTACGCCAAGCCCTCGATCAAAACGATCGCCGCCCTGAAGGGGAAGACGGTGAGCATCGGCGCCGTCAAGGATGTGACGCTCATCTACCTGAACGCCATGCTGGCCACCGTTGGCCTCAGCGGCAAAGATCTTGATCTCGTGTTCGCCAAGGCGGCGGGCGACCGCTACACCGCGCTTGCCGCCGGCGCTGTCGACGCAGCGATCCTCAACCCGCCGTCGTCGTTCCGCGCGGCGGCGCAGGGCTTTACCAATCTCGGCGACATCCAGCCCTACATCGGCGACTTTCCCTTCACAGTCTGGGCCGTCAATGAATCCTGGGCTGCGCAAAATCGGAAGGCGGTCGTCGCCTTCATCAAGACCTACACGCGCGCGGTGCAATGGCTTTACGAGCCCGCCAACAAGGCAAAGGCGGTCGAGATTCTTGTGAAATACGCGCCTCAGGACAAAGGCGATGCGGAGCAATCCTTCGATTATCTGCTGACCAAGCTGCAGCAGTTCGTTGTCGATGGATCGCTGAGCGACGCCACCTTTGACAAGATGGCGAAGGGGCTTGCCGAAATGGGCGACTTGACGCTGCCCGCGCCCCCGAAAGCCAAGTTCTTCGACTCGTCCTACGTCGACGAAGCCAAGGCGAAATAATCGTTCCGGGTCGGAGGCGATCATGCAATTTGGAATGTATGCGCCGTTGCCGCACACGACGGTCGGCTCGTCCGAAATCAACCGCAGCGTGGCGAGCGCCTTCGATCCTTTGCCAGAAGGCGAAGTCGATGTCGCTTTTCAATTGGCCAAAGATCTGCTGCGGCAAGCCGACCGCTCCAGCTTCGACCTCGTTCTCTACGCCGAGCGCCATCTCGGCGCCGATCTCGAGGCTTGGGTTTTAGCGAGCGCCATGAGCGCCCTGACGAGCAACATGCGCTCGATGGTCGCCGTGCACCCCGGGCTTTGGCGGCCGGAACTCATCGCCAAAATGGCCTCGTCCCTCGACCGCGTCGGGCCCGGCCGGATGGCGATCAACCTTGTCACGGGTTGGAATGTCGAAGAGCACAGAATGTTCGGCGGCGACATCATGCTCGGCGACGATGAGCGATATGTCCGCGCCGAGGAATTCGTCGAGGTGCTCCGCGGTATGTGGACCTCGACGCCGTTCTCGCATCATGGCCGGTTTTTCAAGGTCGACGGCGCCGAGTTGCGTCTCAAACCCGCGACGCCGGCCGCGCCGGAAATTTACGCTGCAAGCCGCAGCGAGCGCGGGCTCGATATGGTCGCCAAGGTCGCCGACTGGTGGTTCATCGATTACGACAAGGGCGCCAAGACGACGGAAGAGGTGATGGCCAACCTGTCGCGCGCCATGGAGGACATGGATCGCCGCGCCGGCCGTTTCGGCCGCAAGGTGCGATACGCCTTCAATCCCTTCGTCGCATGCGACGACTCCGATGACCGCGCCATGCGTCGCGTCGCGCGCCTCCTCTCCCCCGAAGCGGAAGACTTCGATGAGCAGAAGATGCTCAACCGCATCGGACCCGCTATGAAATGCGGCTGCGTGGGCCGCCCGGAGAAGGTATTGGCGCAAATCGAGCGCTTTGAAAGGATGGGCATCGAACTCCTGCTGTTCAAATTCGTGCCGACGCGCGACGAGGTTGCGGTCATCGCAGACGCGATCATCAAACCTCTGCGCGCCCGCTGACGGCTTCAAGGCAGCATGACAGCGCCGCCGTTCACGGCAATGGACTGGCCCGTGACGTAGGCGGCGTCCTCGCCGACCAAAAAGGCCACGATGGCTGCGGTGTCTTCCGGCTGGCCGATCCGCCCTAAGGGAATGCTCGCGCCGCTCGCATAGAGTTCTTCGTCGGTTTTGGTCTCCCGCGGTTGCGCCGTGTCGCTGATGCCGGGGATGACGCAATTCACCCGAATGCCGGATTTCGCCCATTCGAGCGCGAGCGTCTTGGTGAGATTGATAATGGCGGCCTTGGATGCGCCATAATGGGCGCCATGCACGGCGCCCTCGATGGCGCGGCCGGACGCCGTGTTGACGATCACGCCGCCGCCAGCCTTGATCATGTGCTTGGCGGCCTCGCGCGCACAGACAAACGTTCCCGTGAGATTGACCGCGAGGACGCGATTCCATAGATCCAAATCCATGTCGATCGCCGCCTTGCGTGGGAAAATACCGGCGTTGTTGATGACGCCGTAAGGCGCGCCCCATTGCGCGACCGTCGCCTCGACCGCCTCGACGATCTCGCGCTCGACTCCGACGTCAACGCGTTGCGCCGCGCTTTCCGCGCCCACGGCGCGACATCGCTCGGCTGTCTCCGCCACGCCTTCCGCGTTGACATCCCAGACAGCGATGCGCGTGCCGGGTCCGGCGAGCCGCAGGGCGATGGCGCGCCCAAGTCCCTGGGCCGCGCCGGTGACGATGAAACTCTTCCGATCCATGGCTGCGCCCCATCTTGATACGATGGGGCGATCACGCCAGCGATCCCGTCTTTTGTCAAAGGCGGGACTCCGAGAGGCGTGGTCGCAAGAAACGAGGCTGCCGCCTCCGGCGGTCAGGCGTTTGAAAAGGATCTCGCTTTTGAGGAAGCCCGGATATAGACCTGCGCCGATGGAAAGAGGCCGTCGTGGTTCGGTAAATGCGATTTCACGTTGACGCCGATCAGGGCGGCGCGTTGAGCGGCTGGTTCGTACCCGAAGACCGCGCATCGCCCGCGAGGATACAGGTTCGAGGCGCGGCGACCGTCTTCGATATCGAACCGACTTTGAGAAGCGATATCGTCGAGGCCGGGTTGCATAACAATGGCTTCGTAGGTTTCCACGTCGACGAGGCCCAGATCCCGAACCTTTCGCGGATGTCCGAGTTGGAACTGCGCGATCGCGACACGCAGTTGTTGATTTACAAACGCTTCAATCCCGCTCTCCATTTTTCGAGGAAGCTCTTCCTGTTCGACGATGGCGCAATCCCTCGAAGCCATTTGCTTGAAGCGCTGGGTTCGCGATTTTCCATGTCTTACGGGCAAGTCGAGCGCTACTCGCCTGAAACGCTCTTTTCGCTTCTTAACATCACGTACAATCCATCATTGTTTTTGAAGGGGAGGCTGCCGTTCTTGCTGCACGAGCCCTCCCTGCGCAATCAAGCGTTCGTCGTTGCGGCGATCTTGCGCAATCCCGTCGAAGAACTCGCCGAGCGTCTGACACTCCTAAAACTTTATGCGCTCGGCAAGTTAAGTCCCGCCTTGAGCCAGCGACTGGACGAACTCAAATCTCTCGCTCCTTTGATCGAAAAATTCTTTCTGGACGACCCGCGGACAATTGGCTCCGCGCTCAAGAACATCGCGTTTGAGCATCGTAGAACGCTACGGAGTCCCCTGACACGGATGTACGCGTGCACGGACGACCGGAACGTTTCGAGAAATGACGTCACGCTTGCTTTGGAGAACCTCTCGACCGTTGACGCCGTCGGCGTCCATTCGCGGATGCCGCAGTTTCTTGGAACGCTTGAAGGCGTTCTCGGCGGGGAGATTCCTCCGAGCAGCGACTCGAATCCCTTCAAGCTGATTGGCGCGCTTACGGACGCTCTGACGGACTTGGATATCGTAAGCGATCTGCTCGAATATGATCTTGCTTTGTATTCGTACGTAGAAGCAGCGGTTCACGAAGTCGGTTAGGTCGCGAGCCGACGTATCGACGACAATCGGCCTGCCGTTATGTCCCCGCGGATGAATGACGATGGATCGTCATTACCGACGCTAATGGAATGGGCGGGTTAGCCCAACTTTGATAACGTCGTTGGACGAAAGAGTTTTGCCGGGTGTCTCGATCGTTGGAAACGCCTTCAGTTGATCGGGCGTGTAATCGAGAACCGCGACATGCTCGCCCAGCAAAGCTATCGCATCGGCCGGCACCGCAATGAGGCGAGCGCCATAGCCAAACACGCCGCCGAACGCGACGATGAAGTCGACCTGACTGTCGGCTTTCCGCACGACGGCGGCAACGCGCCCCAGGACGTGCTGCGCCTCGGTAGGTTCGAGAACTTGACGACCGATCAGATCGCCGACCCGAACCGGCTGGGGAAAGCGGTTTTTGTTATCGCTGTCGTCGTCATCGCCTTGATCGTCTTGCTTTTGAACGGCCGGCGAGGCCGAACCGTTGGGCGCGGCGTAGGCAGCGGCAATAGGCGCGCCGCCAGCCGCCAAGAAGGCGGCGGTTGCAAGGAAAAACATCGATCGTTTCACCGGACTACCCCATCGTGAATAGCGGCCGCCACTTTGCGCTTGCCATAACGCCTGAATGAGGAAAATCAAAAATCAACAACTGTTGTTCTCGCGTCGTGTAACGGATCGATCTAGGCTAACGAATAGATTGGGAACGTCAAAAACCGGCGAGATGAACGACGTATGAGCACGATCTCGATCGATAGTCACGCCCCTGTGCGACGAAAGCTGCATCCTTGGCCCGTGCGGGTCATGCATTGGATCAATGCGGTCGCCATTCTCGTCATGATCGGATCAGGCTGGGGCATCTATAACGATTCGGTGATTTTCGGTTTTCTCTACTTTCCCGGCTACGCGAAATTGGGCTCGTGGGCGGCGCAAAGCCTGCTTTGGCACTTCGCTGGCATGTGGTTGGTCATGATCAACGGCGCGGCTTACTTGATCTACGGCTTCGCCACCGGTCGCCTCCGCGAGCGCCTGCTGCCGATCCGCGGCTGGGAGGTCATCGCGACCATCCGCGACACGCTTCACTTTAAAATCGCGCACGACGACCTGACCACCTACAACGCCGTCCAGAAGCTCCTCTATATCGTGGCGATCCTGGCGGTGGCGTCCCAGGTGATCACCGGCTTGGCGATTTGGAAGCCAACCCAGCTCTCATGGCTCGTTGCGCTGCTCGGCGGTTTTCAGGGCGCGCGGCTCATCCATTTCATCGGCATGACGGCTATCGTCGGCTTCCTCGTCGTTCACGTCGCTCTATCGGTGCTCGTGCCGAGCACCTTGTGGGCCATGCTGACAGGCGGCCCCCATCTGAAGCGATCGAAGGCCAAAGCCCTATGATCAAGTCTCCCTTTCGCCCGGCGAAGGCGCCCGACTCCTCGATTCTCGATGGCCATCGCTCGACCATCCGTTCGCTTGAGCGTCGCGGCTTGATCCGGGGCGGGTTGTCGCTCGGCGCACTCACTATGCTGACGGGTTGCGACGTGAGCGAGAACAGTTCGATCGAACGTGGTCTGAAAGCGATCTCGTCGTTCAACGACGGGGTGCAGCAGGCGCTTTTCGATCCGAACAAGCTGGCGCCCGAATACCCGGCCTCGATGGTGCTCAAGCCGCCGCGCTTCAACGCTTACTACAATGTCGAGGACGTCAAACCCGTCGACGGCGACACGTGGCGTCTCGAGCTCGCGGGATCGATTGCGGACAAGAAACCCTGGACGCGGCCAGAGATCGAGGCGTTGCCGCAGCGCGAGATCATCGTCCGGCACGTCTGCGTCGAAGGTTGGGATTATATCGGGCAGTGGTCGGGCGTTCCGCTGCGGACTTTTCTCGAACGGGTCGGCGCCGATCTCAAAGCCAAATACGTTGCGTTCAAAACGTTTGACGACTACCCGAGCAGCATCGACATGGCGACGGCGCTGCATCCGCAAACCCTGCTCGCGACGAAATACGCCGACGAAACGCTTCCCGACCCGTTCGGCTATCCCCTCCGTCTCCGAATGTCGACGAAGCTCGGCTACAAAAACCCGAAATGGATCACGGCAATCGAGGTGACCAACACCTATCCGGGCGGCTATTGGGAGGAAAAAGGTTTCAGCTGGTTCGCCGGCATGTAACGCAGGCAGACGACATCGCCGCGTTCCACTTTTTAGAATTCAGCGCCCCCGCGATCGAACGTTTCGACATTCAATTGTCGAGCGGCGCGCCGCCCGGTTTGCTCAACCAGACGAATGCTTTTTTCGCGGCGTCATAGCGCGTCACGACCGCCGAGTCCGGGCCCAACCCCCGTTCGGGGCTCGCCTTGAAATCGTACATTCCGTTCACGCCGGCGAAATCCTGCAAGTTGGCAATGGAGTCGCGCAACTGCGCTGCCGTCCCCTCCGGCCCGATCTTGCGTAGACCGTCCGCGACGATCAACGCCGCATCCCAGCACGTCGGAATCATGCCGTCGGGCTTGAGCCGACGGTTCGCCATTGCCGCGTCCATCTCTGCTTGCGCCTTTTCGACGCGCGGGTCGAGCTTGTAGAGCCCCTCGTGAGCGATGGCCAGCGATGAAGGCAACAGCATTTGCCGAGGCAGGAAATCGGCCCATTGCGCCATCGCGGAGAAGGTCTGATTGCCGCTCGTCGGCGCCACCGGGATATCGAGGCCGCCCTGGATCATGCCTTTGAACAGAATCGCCACCGGGGAGCCTGTCGACCAACTGAGCAGAGCCTGTGCGCCCGATTGCTTGATGCGTTCGATCTGCGCCGAGATGCTGATATCCGTCGGATTGAAGTGTTCGAGGGCTACCAGCTTCATCGTCGCATTCTTGGGGCGCGCCAGCACGGTCTTGATCCCGTCGTCGCCGTCCTGCCCGCTGGCGTCGGTCGTCTGCATCGCCGCAATCTTGGTCCATCCCTTGTCGCGGAAGTAGCGGATCGTGGCGGCGATCTGGTCGACCGAATTGGGCGCCGAGGAGAAGGCGTAGCCGCCTGCGGCCGGATGCAGGCCGGGCGACAAGCAGAATAGCACCGGACCGTTCTTCATCATGGGCGCCATGGCGCGGCACATGGCCGTGAGACTTGATCCCAAGACAACTTTCGGCTTGGCGCCGAGGATTGCGTTCGTCAGTTGGACCGCCACCTGAGGATTCATCTGGTCGTCGTGAAAGACGAACTTGACGTTTCGGCCGCCGATGCCGCCTGTTTTGTTGATGACGTCCGCCGCCGCACCGAGAATATCTTGCTGTCCCTTACCGACGAACGAGCCTCCGCCGCTGATCGGCAGCACGACATCGATGTCGTAGTCGGCGGCGCGTGCGGGACCGCCGACTGACAATACGCCGACCATCGCGACGAGCCCGCTCAGCAATAAATACTTAAATTGGCAACCATCGGACGCTTCCCCGGGATTTCTAAGAAACTCGACCGTCTTTTTAGCGCCTTCGCCGCTGAAAGGCGACTGGAGCATGACCGGAGTCCCCGCCAAGGAACGTAAACCAGGCTGCCGAAAGACGGATTTGCCTGCTTGAAGGCGGCGCGACTTTCGACTCACGTACGGGCAAATTGACGCCAGCCCATGTGACGTATACGTTGCATCAAACGCGGTCACATGGGAGGGACGGTCGATGGAGTTTGGCGTTCAGTTTTTTCCGTGTGTCGGACCGGCGGAAAAATCCGCTCAGGCTTACTGGCAAGAAGCGCTCTCGCTCACGCGGCTTGCCGAGGAACTCGGCTTCACCCACGTTCGTACAGTGGAGCATTACTTTCATTACTATGGCGGCTACAGTCCGAACCCTCTCGTATTTCTGGCGGCTGCTGCCTCGATCACCAGCAAAATGCGGCTCATCACGGGCGCAGTTTTACCGATTTTCAACAATCCGCTGAAGCTTGCGGGCGAGATCGGCATGGTCGACGCGATCTCCGGCGGCCGTCTGGAAGTGGGCTTTGCACGCGCGTTCCTGCCGCATGAGTTCACCCGTTTCGGCATCCCTCTCGATGAAAGCCGCGAACGGTTCGAAGAAGGGATGGAACAGGTTCGGATGCTGTTGGAAAATGAAAATGTTGCGTCTCAAGGGAAGTATCACGCTTTTTCGAGCCTCACTTCGCTTCCGCGACCCACCCAACGCCCCCGCCCACCATTCTGGATTGCGGCTTTCGCGACGCCGGAGTCCTTTGCAAACGCTGGGCGCGCCGGACATTACGTGATGGCCATTCCTCTGAGCGGCGCGAAAATGGAGGAATTGTTGGATATGTATCGCACCGCCTGGCGGGAAGCCGGTCATCCAGGACGCGGCAAGATCATGCTAGCCTTTCATATGTTCTGCGCGCCAACGCGCGAGGAGGCCGTCCGGAAGGCCCGCGACGAGATCAACCGATATCTAAAATCGATCGTTGATGGCGCGTCCGATTGGGTCTCCGGCGCAAGCTCGCGCGATTACCCGAACTACGACAAGCTCCTTGCCGAATTAGCGCGGGAGACATTCGAGTCGCAGGTGGAAAAAGGCGGAGCGTGGGTTGGAACGCCCGACGATTTGAAGGCGCAAATCCGCGCTTACCAAGACCAGGTCGGAGGTTTCGAAATAGCGTCCCTTCAAGTCAACTTTGGAACCCTTGCCCATGACGACGCGGCGCAATCCATGCGCTTGTTCGCGCGAGAGGTCGTCCCACACGTTCTGTGAGAATGCGACCGCGCCGGTGATCCCTGGTTAGTGCTTCAGCCGCTAATCCGCTTGCGCGCATTCGCGACGGCCAGGGGTCAGGAAAAACGGTTTGCAATAATGGCGAGGCATCTCATCAGCACTTTGCGATCGTCCGCCGGAATCGCGCTGAGCACTTCCATCTGGGATTCAACGATCAAAGGACCCGCCGTCATCAGCGCTTCGGACCCTCTGGCGGCGATCAAAATCTGGACGGTGCGCCGGTTCTCGCGCGGTACGCGTTTTTGCACCAAGCCTTTTTTCGCCATCCGCGTTATCATTTCACCCAAGGTGTTGCGGTCGACGAAGATGCGTTCGCTGAGTTCGGCAATGGTCGTGGGGCCGCTTTGCGCGAGAGAGAGCAGGACGCTGATCTGTCGCGGCGTCAATCCATGCGCGCCCCTAAGACGCGCGTAGTGGTTTTCCGCTCCGAAATGCGCCCTGCGAAGCGCGAAGCCAATGAGCTCTTCGAGGCATACGTCATCGAGCGCCCAAGAACTGGCGGCCTGTATGCGGCCTGACGTCTTTGCGGGCAATCAAAACTCCTGCAAGCTCGTGAAGAGCCGTCGTCGACCGCAGATATGGCCCAGAAAGCGATGGCGCTCAATAACGCTGCGAGGATCGGCCCCATGGCAATAACGGACTTGAACCTGTCTCGCCGGACGACTTGGCAGCGCTTGATTGCGCGGCCTTCCCGACGCGTGGCGCGGCCGAAAGAGCCAGCGATCCGCTCGGCGGCGCCCGGCCATCCATGAAGATACTTGAGGAGTAAAACATGAAGAAGGTCGCTGGTTTCCAAGAGGCCGTTAAAGAACTCGTTGTGGCCAATCGCATCCTCGCGTCGGAAGGCGTCGTGGATGCCTTCGGACATGTCAGTATTCGGCATCCCACAAATGCAGGACGCTACCTTCTGTCATGCTCCCGCAGTCCGGGCCTCGTGGTCGCCGAAGACATCCTTGAATTCGATCTCGACAGCAGTCCGATCGATCAACGCGGACGGTCCATCTACGCCGAGCGCTTCATTCACGGCTGCATCTATGAAGCCAGGCCGGACGTCACAGCGATCTGTCACAGCCATGCGCATTCCTTGATTCCGTTCGCGATCACGGAAGTGCCGATGATGCCGGTCTGGGCGATGTCCGCAACCATCGGGCGCCGGGTGCCTAATTGGGATATCCGAGATGATTTTCCCGCCGAAGACAATCTGCTCGTCGTTAACGCGGCGTGCGGCCAGTCGCTGGCGAGGACGCTTGGCGACAACAGCGCCTGCCTGTTGCGGGGCCATGGCGCCGTGATCGCCATGGCCGACATCAAATCCGCAGTCATGGCGTCGATTGGCTTGAAACTAAACGCCGAGATGCAGATGCAGGCGCACATTCTGGGTCAAGCCTATGGCAAGCCGACCGTGAAGGCTCTCAGCGGACCAGAGATCGACAGCTTGCGTTCGATCCTGCTGACCCCGTTTGGTCTCGACCGCGCCTGGGAATATTGGCGCGTCACGGCGGGCTGCGCTCCGAAGGCGACGATCAGTCCGCCTCGAAGCGGTAGTATTTCGAGAACCGCAAAAGCGGTTCGTCGGACAGAATGAACAGCGTCGAGTCGCGCCTCGCGGCGTGTTCGATCTTCGTCCAACTCGGCGCGACGAACGTGTCGCCTTTCTCCCACGCAAAGCTGCGATCGCCGATCCGGCTTTCACCCGCGCCTTCGGTCGCGAGGAAAATTGAATTGGCGGTCGAGCGATAGCGGCGCGTCGACGTTCCTACGTCCAGTCGCTCGACCGCAAGCGACATGGTCGGCATCTCGGGGGCCGCCAGCGTGATCCGCCGCCCGTGAAAATGGTCCGGGTCTGGACTGGCCTCATCGAGCCGCCTGGCGATGTCGTCCCGCGTGAAACGAAACGGCGAGCTTCGAACGACACGCTCGATCTTCTCGTATTTGTCGGGATGCTCCTCAAAGAACATCGGCTCGAGCAAGTGCGTGAGCGGCACGTCCAGGCCGTCGAACCAGTAGGCGGGTTCGTCGCCATCATGGCCGTGGCCGTGCCAATACCAACCGGGGGTCAGCACGACGTCGCCGGTCTCCATCGGCATTTTTTGCCCGTTCACGATCGAATAGGAGCCTTTCCCCTCGATGATATACCTCATGGCGTGCGACGAATGCCGGTGCGAGGGCGCGACCTCGCCGGGCAAAATCATTTGATAGGCGCAAACCAGCGTCCGCGCGGTCTCGAAGTTGGTGGCAGGCGCAGGGTTTCGCATCAAAAGATTGCGGCGCTCGGCCAACGACACATCGATAAGGCGTCCCGCAGCATCGAGACCGGCCTTTGCTTCTCGATACGTCCAATGCGCCGGCGCAAAGTCCGGCGTCGGCTCGGGCCAAAGGATGGGTTTGCCGCGGGGAATCCATCCTGGCGTGAGATTAACGCCGTCCGCTCGACGGTAGAGAGCGTCGAGCGTGGGAATGTCGCGGCTCAGTTCCGCAGTGTCGGCGGCATGTGCGCTTGTCATGGGCTTACTCCAATCATCGGACTGCTT
Source organism: Beijerinckiaceae bacterium (assembly GCA_965276595.1). Taxonomy (GTDB): domain Bacteria; phylum Pseudomonadota; class Alphaproteobacteria; order Rhizobiales; family Beijerinckiaceae; genus Terripilifer. The sequence goes on along the minus strand of CBDIBA010000011.1, from coordinate 342,881 downwards.
TGATCTTTTGTAGGAAGCTCTCGATCGCTTCCGTCACCGCTTCGGGTTTTTCCAGATTGGTGTAGTGCCCGGCGCCGCGAATCCAGACGAGGCGCGCGTCGCTAAAAAGAGCGGTCGCCGGGCTCTGAGGATGATCGTAATAGAACGGAGGTTGTCCGTCATCGAGATCGCCTTGAAGAAGCATCACGGGAAAGGTCATGTTGCGGATGAGCCGGCTCGTGCGATCGAGCCGTTCCTTCTCGAACGATGACGATTGAAAATAGCGGATGACCGCGTTCTCAAGGCCGGCATAGCTCATTTCCTCCTTGAACTTCTCCAAGCGCTCGGCGGGAACGGGATTCTTCAGCATCTTCAGAAGCCGATATTGGAAGTAGAAGTCGGGGTCGCCGTAGATGTAGGGACCGAAAACCGGGTCTGCGAAATAGACGCCTTGTGGTGAATTGGCGGCCTGGAAGATATGGCAAACTTGCTGCATGCGTGTGTAGCTGATGACGCGATCGGGATGATTGCCGCCCAGATAATCGGCAAGCACGGCTCCCCGGTCGTGCGCAACGATGTGAAACCGGCGCAGCCCGAGCTGGTCGAGAAGCGCCAGCATCTCTTCAGCGCAATTCTCCCAGCGCCAATCGCCGGGACGCTTGTCGCCCTGGCCATAGCCCTTCAGGTCAGGAGCGATAATCCGGTATTGCGGGGCGAAGCGCTCGATCTGCGGATGCCACGAGTGCCAGCTTTCCGGGTTACCGTGAAAAAAGACGATCGCTTCGTCGTGTTCCGCTCCGGTCTCGACGTAGTGCCATCGGATCGGCACGAGCGCGCCCGGCGCATCGACGAAATGGTGCGTGACGGACGCGGCGCCAATCCGCTCGACTTCGCCATCATGGTTCCCCCTGGGGTTCCTTTTGCTCATTCGTTTCCTCGCTTTTGCCGTGCGCCCGCCGTCGCGGGCGAGTACGTTCCGACGTCTGGATGCTTCTGCATCGCTTGAGCGCCGGGAAGGACGGTCAGCCGCAGCAAGGCTGCTTCCTCGAACTCTGCGCGTGGGCTTCTTACTTCGACGCTTTTCGCATAATATGCGATTAAGGTAGATATACAAGAGCGCATCGCGAGAGAGGCGTGGTTGTCTCTGACCCTTCGAATCGCCCTGGGCGCGCGAGCTCAGCTCCGCAAGGGAAGCGCTCTAGGGACGCTCCCCCGTTTCGGTGTTGGCGCAACCGTACGTGCGCGCTTCGCTTTCTTGGTGTTCAGGAGCGACGCTATTCGCCATCGCGTCTTCGATTTCCTTGGCCGACGCCATCATGAGGCTCGCCAGACGGCGGACCGTTCGGGAATCCGCCATTTCCTCGGTGATGCCGCTCGTGAGACTGCCTATAATGGCGCCCTTATCGGCGAAGATCGGGGCGGCGATACCGACGCGGCCTGCATCGACCTCGGCCCGAGCGACGCAGTAGCCAAGCCGCTTGATTTCAGCGAGTTCCGTCCGAAGTTCGGCGACCGTCGGCGTCTTCGACGAGTGCGGCGCATTGTCTGTTTCCAGACGGTGAATGCGCGCAAGATCGCGGGCGGACATATGGGCGAGGATGACCTTAGACGTCGCGCCCCACAGCAGCGGCATGGGCCGGCCGCGCTCGAAACTGAAAGCGTTCTGCGACGTCCGATCGACGATCTCGTCCAAACACATCACCCGCGAACGATAGAGCTTCGAGACGAGCACCGCGGACCCGGGGGGAACCTGGTTGACCAGCCTGAGCATGATCGGCCGCGCCGCGGAGATCATAGGGTCGCTGATCTGAAGCAGTCGCTCGTATTCGATGAAGGCCGGCCCCAAAACGTAACCCATCGGCGAATACGGATCGAGAAGTCCTGCGCGAACGAGAGATTTGCAATAGCGATAGGCTTGGCTGACGGAGACGTCGAAATGCTTCGCGATCGCCTCCGCGGTCCAGACGCGCTGATCCTGCGTAAAAAGCGTCAGAATCGCCAAAACTCGATCGATGCTGTTCATTGGGGAGACCGGCCGATAGACAAAGGACAGATTGGCGGTCCGGCGGGTGACACGGGAAAATCAGCCAGGGCGCGAGGAGTTAATACATGAGCGAGCCCATCGTTCTTTACCATGGAATGGCGTCCACATGCTCCAAAAAGGTCCGCATGTGCCTCTACGAAAAGGGCCTGCCGTTTGAAAGCCACCTGCTGGACCTGCAGAAGTTCGAGCAACATCGTCCCGAATATCTCGCGCTGAATCCGAACGGCGTTGTTCCGACGCTCGTCCATAATGGGCGCACGATCCTCGAATCGTCCATCATCATCGATTACATCGACGATTGCTTTCCCCAAACGCCGCTCAAGCCCGACGATCCTTACCTTCGAGCCCAGATGCGGCTTTGGATCAAGTTTTCGGACGACGTGGCCTACAAGGCGGTTTACGCGCCGACGTGGCAGCATCTACGGCATCGCGCGGAAGCCGGGCTCGCCGGCGGGGCGCTCCAGTCGACGTTGTCTAATATTCCTACCCCTGAGCGACGGAGCCGTTGGGAGAAGATGGCGCAAGGCGGCTTTTCCGAAGCCGAGATCGAATCCGCCTACGTTCAGATGCGCGAATGTCTCGACAAAGCGGACGCGCAAGTGAGGAAGACGCCGTGGCTGGCCGGTCCGCAGTTCTCGCTGGCGGACGTTGCGATCCTCCCCTTCATCGAGCGAATCTCGAATCTACGGCCGGAGTTTCTGGAGGGCGCGGAATACGAGGCGTTGCGCGACTGGCTCCGTCGCTCAAAGCAGCGCGGGTCCTTCGATCAGGCGTTCCAGTTCAAGGACGATCCGAGAGCCGCGGAGCTTCCGAATCTGTAGTCCGAGATACACGTTTGAAGGGGAGGAAAGCGTCGATGGCCATTGATCTCACGATCGCCTGCCGTCCTTATGACCGCATCGCCGCGCTGGTGAGCGGCGCCGTCACGGTCGAGGGTTGCCGCCCAACAATCCTGCCTTTGAAGGCTGAGGAAATTTTTAGTCGCGCTTACAGCCGCGCCGAATTCGACGTCACGGAACTGTCGATGAGCAGCCACATCGTCACGACTGAGAAGGGCATCTCGCACTATGTCGGGCTCCCGATTTTCATCTCGCGGATGTTTCGTCATTCCGCGATCTATATTCGCACCGATCGAGGCATATCCTCCCCTCAAGATCTGAGAGGAAAGACGATCGGCGTGCCAGAATATCAGATGACAGCCGCCCTGTGGACGCGGGGCATGTTGTCCGACGTCTACCGCGTTCGAGCGGAGCAAATCTCCTGGCGAACGGGCGGACAGGAACAGCCTGGCCGAAAAGAGAAATTCGGCATGACGTTCGCCGATCCGTTTGACGTTCGTCCTATCGCCGACAACCAGACGCTGGACGAGATGCTGGCGCGCGGCGACATCGACGGCTTGGTCAGCGCGCGGGCGCCGGGATGCTATCTCGAAAAAAGCGCGCCCGTTCGGCGGCTTTTCGAGAATTTCGTCGACGAAGAGAAAGCCTATTATCGTGAAACCCGGCTATTTCCGATCATGCATCTTATCGGTCTCCGCCGTGACGTTTACGAGCGTTACCCCTGGCTCCCCTCCTCCTTGTTCAAAGCCTTTAGCGAGGCCAAGGACGCCGCGCTCGATGCGATTCAGGATGACAATGCGCTACAGATCACGTTGCCCTGGTCGCTGCAGGATTTTCACGAAACGCGCCAGGTGATGGGACCGAACTTCTGGCCCTACGGCGTCGCTCAAAATCGCGAAGCCCTCAGCGCTATGATCCGCTATTCGCGCGAGCAGGGCCTATCGAAGCAAATCAGCGACCCTCAGCAATTGTTTGCGCCTTGCGACGAACAGCAGGCGATAGCGTGAGATCGCGCCGCTTGGCGCCGGCGTTCGGACCGGGTGACGCAGCGAGAACCGGACGAAGTGGGAGTTTAAACGTGAGTGGAGTCGATAGCCCGTCTGAACTCCAGGCGCGCCGCGCAAAAAGATCGAGATTGTCGCCAAGTTGACAGCGCGACGCTGAGCCTTCCTCCACAGTGAGGAAGGCGAGGAGCAAGCAGTGCAGCACGTTCGTGACGTCGGCGATAAGCTGAAGCCAGTGTCTCTTGACGATAAGTGGACGGTTGACAAGGGCCGCATCGTCATCAGCGGCAACCAAGCGATCGGCCGTGTGCTGCTGGCGCAGAGCGCGCTGGATCGGCGCAACGGTCTGAACACGGCCGGCTACATTACGGGCTATCGCGGCTCGCCGCTGGGCAACGTCGATACGGCCCTCTGGTCGATCGGCAAAAGGCTCAAGGACGCAGACATTCTGTTCCAGCCCGGGCTGAACGAAGATATCGCGGCAACCGCGGTGCGGGGAACGCAGCAGCTTGAGGCTGTGCCTGGCGCGACGCGCGACGGCGTATTCGCGGCTTGGTATGGCAAAGGTCCCGGCATAGATCGCGCCGGCGACGCGCTCAAGCACGGCAACCACGCGGGAGCGCACCCCAACGGCGGGGTGCTGATTTTCTACGGCGATGATCACGCGGCCAAGTCGTCGACGATTTCCGGACAAAGCGATCAGGCGGTTTCGGCGAGCTTGATTCCGTCGCTCTACCCAGCAAATCCGCGCGAGATCTTGGAATTCGGCCTCTTGGGGTACGCGCTGTCGCGCTTCAGCGGGTCTTGGGTGGCGATCAAATGCGTGACCGAAGTCGTCGAGCAAACGGCGTCGATCGACATCGATCTGACGAGTCTCAGTCCGGTCCTGCCGCCTGTCGAAAATGACCCGCCCGAGGGTGTTCATGCCCGCCAGGGCGCGCTGAACCCGCTGCGCGACGAGCAGATCGCTCTTGAGCATCGGCTGCCGCGCGTTCAAGCGTTCGTGCGCTCTAACAATATCGATCGCACCGCATTTCGGGGCGACGTCCCGCGTCTCGGTCTGGTCAGCGCCGGCAAGACCTACGGCGATGTACTGATGGCGCTGTCGCTCCTCGGGCTCGACCAAGCGAGAGCCTGCGAGCTTGGCGTGTCCCTCTATAAAGTGGGTTGCATTTGGCCGCTCGAGCCGAGCCAACTGGCCGCGTTCGCTGACGGCCATTCGGTCCTGTTCGTGATCGAGGAGAAGAAGAGTTTTATTGAACAGCAGATCGCGTCGGTTCTGGTCAACCGTGCGCAGCGTCCCTTCCTCATCGGCAAGCATGACGAGGACGGCAAGACGCTGCTTTCATCGGCGTTGTCGCTCGATCCGTCGGACATCGCGATCGCAATCGGCGATCGCCTTGAGCGGCTTGGCGCGATGGACGAACGCTTACGCGCGCGCCGCGACGCTCTGTTGCCCGGCCGGGACGCCGCCCCCGCGACGCTCGGGGTCAAGCGAAGCCCCTATTTCTGCTCCGGCTGCCCGCACAACCGCTCGACGCAAATCCCCGACGGCAGCATGAGCATGACCGGCATCGGCTGCCACACGATGGTGAATTTCGTTCGGCCAGACATGGCCTTGCTTCCGACGCAGATGGGCGGCGAGGGCGGCAACTGGATCGGCCTGGCGCCCTTTACCAGCACCAAACATGTCTTCCAGAACATGGGGGACGGGACTTACTACCACTCCGGACTCCTCGCGATCCGCGCCGCGGTCGCCGCAGGCGTCAACATTACCTACAAGATTTTATACAACGACGCGGTCGCCATGACCGGCGGTCAGCCCGTCGACGGTCCTTTGTCGGTCGCCGCAATCGCGCAGCAGGCGCTGCACGAGGGTGTGACGCGCATCGTCCTGCTGAGCGATGATCCCGATCGCCATCGAAAAGACGCCGCGTTGCCAAAGAACGTCACGATCGGCGATCGCGACCGATTGGACGATGTGCAGCGGGAACTGCGGGATACAGCAGGATGCACGATCCTGATTTATGAGCAGACCTGCGCGGCGGAGAAACGGAGGCGCCGAAAGCGGGGCGCTTTTCCCAATCCGCCCAAGCGATTGTTTATATCGGAGGCCGTGTGCGAAGGCTGTGGCGATTGCTCGGTGCAGTCGACCTGCGTGAGTTTGACGCCGGTCGAGACAGAGTTCGGCCGCAAACGCGCCATCGACCAATCGAGCTGCAACAAAGATTTCAGTTGTCTGAACGGATTTTGTCCTTCGTTCATCACGGTTTACGACGCCGAGCCGCGCAAACCCGCGCGTATCGACATCGGTGGCGCGCCTGAAAACCTACGGGAACCTGCGCGCGCGGCGATCGAGCACGACAGCTACAATCTGCTGGTGGCCGGGATCGGCGGCACCGGCGTTGTGACCGTTGGCGCGCTGCTTGGGATGGCCGCCCATCTCGATGGGCTTGCTTCGTCGCTCTTCGACATGACGGGAATCGCCCAGAAGAACGGCGCGGTCTACAGCCATATTCGGATCGCCAAGACGCCGGACGCGATCATGACGCAGCGCGTCGGGCGGGATGAGTCGGACGTCCTGCTGGCTTTCGATCTCGTCGCTGCGCTGGCGCCGGAGTCTGCGGTCACGCTGTCCGCGCGGACGAGGGTCGTTGCGAACGCCAACGTGGCGCCGACCGTCGCCTTTCAATTCGATCGCGACCTCATCGCAGACCCGACGTTCCTGCTAGGCCAGGTGCGGCGCAAAGCCGGCGACGATCACGTTCAGGCCGTCGACGCAACGGCCATTTCGCTTGCGGCGACCGGCGACACCATTTCCGCGAATCTCTTCATGGTTGGCGTGGCCGCGCAACATGGATACCTGCCCGTCAGCGTGGCTTCGATCGAGCAGGCCATTCGTCTGAACGGCGTCGCGGTCGAGGCGAACTTAAACGCCTTCCGTCTCGGTCGACTGTTTGTCGATGACCCGGATAAGGTCGACAAAGTGGTGCAACGGATGCGCCAACCGACGCCGAGATTGCCTGCAACGTTGGACGAGGTGATCGCTCACCGCGCCGCTCACCTGACCGCCTATCAAAACGCCAAACTTGCGGCTCGCTACCGATCGCTGATCGACGAGGTCCGGAAGGTTGAAACTCGCGTCGCGCCAGGTTCGGAAGCGCTTTCGTTGGCGGCTGCACGCAACTACGCAAAGCTGCTATCCTACAAGGACGAATATGAAGTCGCGCGGTTGCTTGCGAGCGCTTCGCTTCAGGACGATCTCAAACGGACGTTTGAGGACGGGGCCAGATTTTCCATGAACCTCGCGCCGCCGGTGTTAAACGGCGCGACGGTGAATGGCCGGCCCAAAAAGCGAGAGTTTTCGTTCAAGATGCTCCCGCTCCTGCGGATCCTTGCGCGGCTCCGCGGTTTGCGAGGGACGCCCTTCGATCCATTCGGACGCCACGCCGAACGGCGGATGGAGCGGCGGTTGATCGGCGAGTACGAAACGCAAGTTCGTAAAGTGATCGAATTCTTGAATTCGAAAAATCTGGCTGCCGCGACCGCGCTTTTGGCGCTTCCCGAGCAGATCCGCGGTTTTGGGCCAGTCAAGGAGGCGTCCGTCCAAGAATATAGGGCGCGGCTGCCAGTCGTGGAGCGTTCTTTCCAGCAATTTTCAGAGGCGCCTTCGATGGCGGCCTAACCGAGCATCGCAATGCAATCAGCGATCGGTCATACGGCGAAGACGATCAAGGTCATGAATCAGCATCGAGCCATACTCAACCGTGATCAGGCCATCCTCCTGAAACTGCTGTAGCACCTTGTTGACCGACTGGCGCGACGCGCCGACCATGAGAGCGATTTCGCCTTGCGGAAAACGGATCGAAACACGCGTTCCTCGCTCGGTCGCAGCGCCGAAGGACGACGACGCCTCCACGAGCCGCCGAGCGACGCGACGCGGCAGTTCGTCCAGCGTCGATCCCGCGAAGTAGTCGCTGAGAAGACGCATGTAGCGGGAAATGAGTTTGAGTAGCGCATCGTTGAATTCGGGATGGCGTCCCCGCAGTTCATGGAACGCGTTTCTGCGCAAAACCTGCAATTCCGTGTCGCCCTGCGCCATCGCCGTGTGCGCACGAGGCTCCTCGTCGACTACGCTGACCGCGCCGAAACAATCACCCGGTTCGAAGATGAGGTAGAGAAGCTCGCGTCCATCTTGGCGCATGACCGAAAGCCGCACCGACCCTGAGATCAGACGATACATCTCCTCGCCTGGGTCGCCCTGCATATAGATCGCACGCCCATCGTCGAAGCGTTTATGTCTGACGATGCCGAGAAAGGCTTGCCGCGCCTGTTCAGGCAGCCACTGGAAGATATCGAAGGGGGAATATTCGCACATGATCGGGCAACCACTCGGACCTGAAATCGTCGCGTCGGCGCAGCTTACACGCGATGGGCCGGTGGCGCAGCCTAAGTTCGACGGTTTTCCGCGAAGTCCGATGCGTTGTGTAGAATGGCGTGGCGAGACTTTGAGTTCAATCCGCATTGAGAAAAGCCGGTATCAGCCGCCTCCTGGGAGTGTTCGATGACGTTCACCGCGCCGGTCGAAGAGATTCTCTTCACCATGCGTCACGCTGCTGGAATGGAGCGCGGCGTCGCCGATGGCCTCTATCCAGAGCTGGCGGACGATACGGCGCGCAGCGTCTTGGAAGAGGCCGCAAAATTCGCCGAAAGCGTTCTTGCGCCGATCAACCAAACCGGCGACCGGGAAGGCTGCCGCCTGCAGAACGGCGTCGTGTCGACGCCGACGGGCTGGAAGGCTGCGTACCAAACCTGGATCGAAGGCGGATGGCAGGGCCTTCCGGCGCCGGCGGATGTGGGGGGAATGGGCCTTCCCAACCTCCTCCATGCGGCCTGCCTGGATATTTGGAGCGCGGCCAACATGGCCTTCATGCTCGGGCCCGTGTTGACGTTCGGCGCGGTGGATGCGCTCGTCGCGCATGGGTCGGCCGACCTGAAAGCGACCTATCTCAGTCGGATGATCAGCGGCGAATGGTCCGCGACGATGAATTTGACGGAGCCGCAGGCCGGCTCCGACCTCAATGCCTTACGCACGCGCGCCGAGCGCGCCGAGAATGGCAGTTACCGCATCACAGGCCAAAAAATTTTCATCACCTATGGCGAACACGATCTCACGGAAAACATCATCCATCTCGTGTTGGCGCGGTTGCAGGACGCGCCGGCTGGATCGAGAGGGATTTCGTTGTTCCTGGTCCCGAAATTCCTGGTCAATGAGGACGGGTCGCTCGGCTCGCGCAACGATCTGCGTGCGATCGGCTTGGAGCATAAGATGGGCATTCATGGCTCCCCGACCTGCTCGATGTCCTTCGGAGACAACGAGGGGGCGACAGCATGGCTGATCGGCAAGGAGAACCGGGGCTTGGCGTGCATGTTCACGATGATGAACAACGCCCGCCTTGCGATCGCCCTTCAAGGCGTCGGCATCGGCGAGCGCGCGTTTCAGCAAGCCCTAGCTTACGCGAAGGAACGCCGGCAAGGGCGCGCGCCTGGTTGGAGCGGCGATGGAATGAGCCCCATCGTCCTCCATCCCGACGTCAAGCGGATGCTCTTCACGATGAAGGCGCAGACATCGGCCGCGCGCGCGATTTGCTACATGGTGGCGGAGTCTCTCGATCGCGCTCACCGCGCCGATGACGACACGTCACGCACGGCGGCCGCCGATCGAGCCGCGCTACTGACGCCAATTGCAAAAGCGTTCGCGACCGACAGCGGCGACGAGGTCGCCTCGCTCGGCGTCCAGGTCCATGGCGGCGTGGGATACGTCGAGGAGACCGGAGCGGCCCAGCACATGCGCGACGCGCGCATTGCTTCCATTTACGAGGGAACCAACGGCATTCAAGCCATCGATCTCGTGACGCGGAAACTGCCCTTGCAGAACGGCGCCGTCGTAAGGCGCGAAATCGCTGCGATGCGCGCGAGCGTCGATGCGCCTTCTTCAATATCGGGCAGCGTCTTTGGCGACATGCGCGCGCGCTTATCCGACGCGCTCGATTCATTGGATCGAGCGACGGAATTCATGCTGGCCGCCTTAAAGAACGATCCCGAATCTGCTCTCTCCGGCGCGACGCCTTATCTGCGGCTGTTCGCGCTCGCGCGCGGGGGAACGGCGCTCTGCGACATGGCGCTCGCGGCCCACCAGCTCGCCGAGGGCGGAGACCCTGATCAGGCGCATGCAAGCCGCATCGCGATGGCTCGCTTCTACGCCGAAAATCCTGTCGCAGGAGCGGCAGGTCTCGAGCACGCCGTTGTTTTTGGGGCGGGATCGCTAAACGCCGCGGATGCGAACTTTTTTTCCAGGTTGAATGAGGCTTCGTCGAGCGAGCGTTTGACGATAGAACGTTTTTGAACGGACGGCGCTGCTTTGCGCTGTGCTCACCGAGAGCGTGAAACGAAAAAAGGAGGAGGAATCAGATGGGCGTTGCAGCCGGCAAAATCATGCGGCTGGGGATTCGGGGGATCGCCGTTTGGGCGAGCCTCGTCGCCTTTGCGGCGGATGAAGCGCGAGCTCAATCCGGCGACACCATCAAGATGATCGTCGAAACGTCGCCGGGCGGGGTCACCGATACGATCGCCCGCTTGCTGGCGGACCAAATCGGTCGGATGCAAGGCCCGACGATGGTGATCGAAAACCATCCAGGCGCGGGCGGCGCGATCGGAGACGCCCTTGTTACGCGCGCCGCTCCCGATGGCAGAACCTTGCTGACCGCCGGCGTCCCATTCGTCATCAATCCTCTGTTGCGAAAAGTCGACTACGATCCACTGACCGGTTTCGAGCCGATCTGCGAACTCGTGACATCGCCGCCATTGATCGTCGTTAACGGCGCATCGCCTTACAAAACGATGGCGGATGTCTTCCATGCGGCGCGCAGCAAGCCGGGAGAATTGACGGTCGCGGCGATCGGTCCCGGAAGCCCGCAGCAAATCGGGTTTGAAGTCCTGAAACGCCTCGCGAACGTCGACATGACCTTTGTGGCCTATCCGGGCAACGGCCCCACCCTCAACGCGCTGCTCGGCGGACACGTCACGGCGATGTTCGCCACCTATGGCAACGTGGCGGAACTCCTGAAAACAGGTAATGTCCGTGCGCTCGCCGTCGCCACGCCGACACGCATCGAGCCACTACCGAACGTTCCGACGATCGCGGAGCTTGGCTATCCGGGGTTCGAGGTGCAAGCTTGGTTTGCCGCGTTTGCGCCGGCGAAAACGCCGGCCAAACTGGTCGCCGATCTCATTGCGACCTATAGGACCGCGTTGCAGTCGCCGGAACTCAAAGCGAAACTAGCGGGTCTGGGGCTCTATCCGACCGACACCTGCGGCGCGGATTTCGCGGCGCTCCTTCGCAAGCAATTCGCCGAATATGGCCGCGTCATAAGCGAGGCTCACCTCAAAACGGAGTAGCGATCTCAAACGGTCTAATGCGGATCCGGGCGAGCTTGGCTCTTGCAACAGTATTTTGATGGATGGTTTCGATGACGCGAACGCCGTTAACTCTTGCGATCAGCCACTACGACCATGTCGTCGATCTCGTAAGCGGCCGTGCGCCAGTGGAAGGCGTCGAGCTCAACGCGCTCGATCTCCCGATCATCGACATCTTCTATCGGTTTCTCACGTTTCGTGAGTTCGATGTCGCCGAAATATCCATGGCGAAATATGTTTCGATGCGCAGTCAGGGCGACGAGTCCCTGATCGCCATCCCCGTGTTCCCGTCCCGCGTGCATCGCCACTCTTGCGTCTACATCCGCGCCGACGGACCCGTGCGCCAGCCCTCAGACCTGAACGGCCGTCGGGTCGGCATCCCGGAATGGGCGGAAACGGCGCTCGTTTATGCGCGCGGGATGCTGGCCAGTGAGTACGGCGTCGACCTGCATTCGATCGATTGGGTGCAGGCCGGCGTCGATCAGGCCGGACGAATGGAAAAAGTGCGACTTGCTTTGCCCGACGGGTTGCGCGTTACGCCAGCCCCGACGCAAACATTGAACGACATGCTCCTGCGCGGAGAGATCGACGCCATTATGGCGGCTTGGCCGCCCAATGCCTTTACGTCCGGCGACAGCAGAGTGAAGCGATTGTTTCCTGACTTCGTGTCGGTCGAACGCCGTTATTTCGAGAAGACGAAGATATTTCCGATCATGCACACGGTCGCCTTCCGCCGTGACGTGCTTGACCGCAATCCATGGATCGCCGCCAATCTCTACGCCGCCTTCGTCGAAGCCAAGCGTCGCAGCGTTCAGCGGGCGCTCTCCGTCGTTGCATCGGTGTTTCCCATTCCGTGGTGGTACGACCACGCTCGCGAGGCCAAGGAAATGTTCGACGGCGATCTATGGCCTTACGGAGTCGCCGGCAATCGACATACGCTCGATACGTTCCTGCATTGGTCCTTCGAACAGGGCGTGTGCCACACGCGTCTGACGCCGGAAGAAATCTTTCTCAAGTCGGTACAGAGTTCATCGAAGCAGTAGGCTTGTTTGCAAAGCTTCCGCGAACCCAGAATGCGGCGCAGACAGCGCAGCGAAAAAGCGGATGATGTCCGCACATTGGAGGGAAAACCATGGCCTTCAAACATCTTGTCGCTGCATGCGCGCTCGCGATGGCGACACTCGCAGTCGCATCCCAGGCGCTCGCGCAGAGTCCCCTTAAAATTGGCTTCGTCTCCTCGATGTCGGGCCCCGAAGGGGTGATCGGCCGCGATTTGTCGGACGGGTTCAAACTCGCGATCCAGGAGGGCGGCGCCAAGATGGGCGGCCGACCTGTCGAAGTCGTTTGGGGGGACGATCAGGTGAAGCCGGACGTCGGCCGCCAGGTGGTCGACAAAATGCTGGAGAGCGACAAAGTTCAAATCGTCACAGGAATCAATTTTTCGAACGTGCTGCTCGCCGTCGTCAAACCGGTGCTCGATTCCGGCGCGTTCTACATCAGCGTCAACGCAGGTCCCTCGATCCTCGCGGGCAAGCAGTGCAACCCGCACCTGTTCTCCGTGGGATTCCAGAACGACAACAATTACGAGGGCATCGGCAAGTACCTGAAGGACCAAGGCGTCAAGAACGTCTACTTTCTCGGACCGAACTACCCGGCCGGCAAAGACTCGCTCGCGGGGTTCAAGCGCTACTACGAGGGTAATTTGAAGGCGGAGGTTTTCACCGCTATGGGGCAGCTCGAATACTCCGCCGAGATCGCGCAGTTGCGCGCCGCGAAACCAGACGCGGCCGTCATCTTTTATCCCGGCGGCATGGGCATTAACTTCGTCAAGCAATATGCGCAGGCCGGCCTGATGTCGCAGATTCCGCTATACGCCGGCTTCGGCATCATCGATCAGACAACGCTGCCGGCGATCGGCGACGCCGCGCTCGGCATCTATACCGGCGCGATCTGGAGCGAGTTCTTTCCCAATGCGGCGAGCAAGAAGTTCACCGCCGATTTCGAAGCCGCTTACAACCGCATCCCGTCGTCGTACGCGGCGCAGGCTTACGATACGGGGCGCGTCATCCAGGCGGCGGTCGATTCGATCGGCGGCAAGGTCGAAGACAAAGCGGCGTTCCAGAAAGCGATCGAGACCGTCAAGTTCGATTCCGTGCGCGGCAATTTTAGGTTCAACAAGAACCATTTCCCGATCCAAGACTATTACCTGACGCAAGTGGAGAAGGATGCGAAGGGCCGCCTCGTGAACGGTTTGCGGGAAAAGATCGTGAGCAACCTGGCGGACGCGTATGTCGGCGACTGCAACATGCCGGCTCCGTGACTCTGGACGGCGCATAAGCCGAGCGACCACACCGTGACGAGGCAGCCGGCCGGCGCTTTCACAAACACCGACCTCGAAGCGCACTTGAAGTCGCTTGGTGTCACCCAGGTCGTTCGGCCGGGGTCGCCAACAGTTTCGGGGATGAATCGACGGGTCGCCACGCGCACGAGTTGAGGTTCAACGTCGTCTTCGCCGTCGACGCCGTGACAGACTTGGATGCGGATGTGCACGCCAACAGCATCGCCAAGATTTTCCCGCGCCTAGGCGAGACAGGCGTGACGCAGGAGATGTTCGACCTTCTAAAAAGAAGGAGCGCCCCACCGTGAATTGGCTCCCGTCCGTGTCCTATTTTTTCGGCGGCGTGTTCCTCGCCAACGCCATCCCACATTTCGTCAGCGGCGTGATGGGGCGACCCTTCCAAAGCCCGTTCGCCAAGCCGCCCGGCCGGGGGCTCTCGTCCGCGACAATCAATGTGCTCTGGGGATTTTTCAACCTTCTCGTCGGCTATGCGCTCCTATGTCGGGTGGGAACCTTCGATCTTCGCTCAATGCGCGATGCCGCCGCCTTGGGAGCGGGCGTTCTCCTTACCGGGCTTCTGCTCGCGCGCATGTTCGGGCGCGTCCACGGCGGCGCGGGCGGCCAAAAGTGAGCGGTCCCTTGGAGGCGGTGAAGCCGACCTCGAAGGGCGCTCCTCGCGCTTTCAATATCGTCCAGCGCCTCAGGGGCCCGACCCTGACAACTCTGTGTGCGACGTTCCTGGGGTGGCGATTGGCGTCTACGCCGATTCAGGGCGTCCCCTCCAGCGCCTTCACCGCCGCTTTCGGTCTGCTGTGCGCGCTGCAAGCGCTCGTGTTCGTCGCGGCTCTGCGGCTTCCCTGGTCGGCGAGCGGACCGAAAGAGGGGCGATCCTTCTGATGCGCGGAACGTTCGCCGTGTCTATGCGGATTACTCCCACCGTACGAACACGTCCTGATCTTCGATCTTCGTGGGATACGTCTTGATCGGAGACACGCACGGCGCGGCCGTGGGCTCTCCTGACCGTAAATCAAAGCTTCCCGAGTGAAGCGGGCAGCAGATGTTGAAGTCTTCGATCAAGCCATCCGACAAACGCGCGTAAGCGTGAGAGCAGATGTTATCGACAGCGAAGACTTGATCGCCGACGATGCAGACTGCAAATTCGGTTTTGCCGATGAGAATGCGACTGGGATATTCGGGGTCGAGATCATTGATCTTTGCAACGCAATGCCAAGTTTCATCCATCGCTCACCCGATCCTCATATTTGCAACGCGGAGAAACAACCGTTACGCGCGGCGTCCCTGCGCCTCGGGCAAGAGGGCCCGCATCGGCGGCTCACGGCGATAATCGTCGGCAATTTTCTCGGCGTATTCCGTCAGTACGATAGGATCGTTCGCGTCGCCGCCGACTTCGGAGGCTTCGACGATCCGGTCGTTGGCGAAAGACGGCGCGATATCGTCGACGGTCATAAAGAATCCCTTCGGGTCTTGACCCCGTTGAACGGCCTGAATGCCCCGCCGGACGATACGCCGGAACATCACGACGCCCCGGTCATGGGTGCCAAGATGCTCCATGTTGAGATTATTGATCGACCCCTGCCCGACTTGCGCCTCGTGATCGCCGGGGATCCATTGCCGTTCCCGATAAGGCCGATCTTCGCTCTGCCCAAACAGTTCCAGTTCTCTCCGTTTTTCGAAGGGCATCGTCTCGTTTGGAGCGACGTGACTGACAAAAAAGTTCATGGAATGCTCATCGTCGACGGGGAGCGTCCAGAACGTCATGAACGGATTGGTCGCGGCCTTGATCTCCTGCCCGCTCTCGAAGATCGAGCTGATGCAGTGGATGTTGGCGCCGTAAATCTCCGCGGATCTAACCCAGACATTGTCTCCGACGCGACGCGCCGCGAGATAAATCAAGCCGGCCGGCGTCTCCGACCAGGTGAGTTGAGGGAAGTTGCTAAACTCGCCGGCGAAATGGTCCATCCCGCGCATCTGCGGAATGACATGCAAGATGTTCGTGTGATGCGGATCGACGGCGTTTTCCTTCACCTGAAGCCAGTTGCAATCGAGTCTCAATCGCTCGCCCGGGACAAGGCGAACGCCTGGAATCGTGAAACGGTCAAGCATGGGAAACGCGGGGACGCGCTCCGGCGGTCCCATGTAAACAAAGACAATTCCTGCGAATAAATGCGTCGGATAAGCTCCCTGAGAGACTTCGTTCTTGAGGCGATCGGCCGCCGGTTCGCCGGGCATTTCAAGGATGGTTCCATTGACGCCGAAGTGGCGGCCGTGATAGCAGCAGCGTATGCCTTGCTCGGTGAGAACGCCGAATTCCAGCGACGTGTTTCGATGGCTGCAATGGAGATGCAAGACGCCGACTTGCCCGTTCAGATTGCGGAAGACGACGAGATCTTCCCCGAGCGCCCGCGCGCGGAGCGGGACATCCGTCAGCTCGTTTTCATAACAGATCGGATGCCAGAAGCGCCGCTGATATTCGCCGCCCGGCGTCCCGCGCGACACTTCCGAAAGCGACACGTCTGGCTCGGCGTTTAGCTTGCGGTGATATCCGTCAAAAGCGAGTTTCCCCGTCTTTTCGGTAAGAGACATGGCGACTTCTCCCAACTTGCTTCCATTGACGGATTGCGCGCCGCTAAGCGCGAAGGCGAGAGGATTCCGGCAGCCAGAAAACCACTCGACGCCGCAGCGCGATAAACGCTCGATCGAAGACAAAACCGATGCAGGCGATCACGACAAACGCCGCCATCGCACGGGCCGGCTCATAGGACGCGGAGGCGAACGCGACCAAATATCCAAGCCCGCGGCTCTCTCCGATCAACTCGGTGATGATCGTCACGATCAGTGAAATCGGTAGCGCGATCCGAATGCCCGCGAATATCGAGGGGGCAGCCGACGGCACGAGGACACGCCAAAAAAGCTGGGGAGCCGAGGCGCCGCAATTTTCAGCCGCCCAAACGAGCACGCGTTCGGTGTTTCGCATCCCTGCGGCGGTTTGAAGCGCGATGGGATAAAGACACTCAAGGAAGATCAACACAACCTTGGAGAGATCGCCATAGCCGAAAATGAAAACGAATACCGGATACAGGGAAATCTTAGGCACCGGATAGGTAAAGACGAACAGCGGCTCGAAGAGCTTGTTGAAGAACCGCGATCGCGCCAGCAACGCGCCCAAAGGGATACCAACGATCAACGCCAGAATAAATCCTTCGACGGCCCGCTCGATCGTCAAGACTCCATGAAACGCGATGTCGCCGTTGACGGTCATGCGCCAAAGCTCGTAGGCCACGCTTTCCAGCGAAGGCCAAAGCAGCTTGGAAACCCACCCCGAGGCAGCGATGAGTTCCCACGCCAGAAGAATCAGCAGCACCGGGTAAATTCGACCAATCGCATGCAGCAACACGCCGCGCCGCGGGGAAACCATCCCGACGCTGTCGGCGACGGCGCTACTCATGTCTGCGATCCTTGGAGAGCAGTTGCCCGCGCAAAACCGTCCGACGAACCGCGTCCAGCGCCCTGTCCGCGCAAAAGCCGATGAGCCCGATGGTCAGGATCGCGGCGTACATGCGGTCGAAGCGCAACGTGTCTTCCGCTTGGCCGATGACATAGCCGAGGCCGCTCGTCGAAACGACCAACTCGGTTGTAACCATCAGAACGAACGACAGCGCCAGCGCGATCCGCAAGCCATTGAAAATGTCGGGAAGCGAGGCCGGCACGATGACGCGAAAGAAGACCTGGATCGAAGACGCGCCGAAATTCTCGGCCGCCCAGAGATGATACTTGTTCGCCGACCGGGCGCCGTAAAACGCCGCAATGTAAGTGGGAAAGAAGATCGAAAACGAAATCACGACGATCTTCGATAGGCTTCCGAGCCCGAACCAGGCGAAAATGAGCGGCAGAATGGCGACTTTTGGAACCGGATAGATCAGCGAGATCAGCGGATCGTAAAATCGCTCGACGGGACGGCAAACGCCCGAGATCAGGCCCATCGTTACGCCGGCGGCGGCGCCCAATAGAAAACCCGATATCTGCCGAAACAAGCTTGAGCCGACATCGATCGCAAGCTCGCCCGAACGCGCCATGTCCCACCACGTCTCGAGAATGACGTTCGGCGCCACGATATACCTCGGCAGCAAGGCCATGACGCCGCAGACCTGCCACACCACAATGAGCACCAGTGGAACGACGATCCCAAGAAACCGCTCAGGTCGCAGGTCCGACGGCGTCAGCGGAGAGTCCGTCATGGAGGCGTCGGCCATGCTAATTGGCCTCCTCCCGCGCCCTTAGAACTTCAATGCGCAGCAAATCCCAGATTTCATTTCGGAGTTGCCCGTATGCAGCCGTTTTCCTCACTTCGGGAAGCCGCGGCCGGGCTAATTCAATGCGAATGTCGGCCTTGATGCGCCCGGGCCGGGAGGTAAAGACGATGACACGGTCGGCGAGATAGATGGCCTCGTCGATATCATGCGTCACGAACAAAACGGTCTTGCGCGTCGTGTCCCAAATTCTTTGAAGCTCTTCCTGCATCAATTCGCGATTTTGCGCATCCAAAGCGCCGAAAGGCTCGTCCATCAGAAGGATCGTGGGATCGAGCGCGAGCAATCGCGCGAGCGCGACGCGCTGCTTCATCCCTCCGGATAGCTCGGCAGGGTAGTGATGCCTGAAGGCCGACAGGCCGACCAGGTCGATCAGACGCTCGGCGATTTCATTACGGCGATCGGCTGCCGCCTTCTGAATTTCCAGTGGCCAAGTCACGTTGCCGATGACGGACCGCCACGGATACAGGGCGTAATCCTGGAAAAGCATTCCGCGGTCCGGTCCGGGCTTCGATACTCGCTTTCCGCCCAGCGCCACAACGCCGCCGTCAATCGGTTCGAAGCCTCCGAGCATGTGCAGGAACGTGCTCTTCCCACAACCGGAGGGACCGACGATGGCGACAAACTCGCCTTCATCGACGGTGAGGTCGAAGTTGTCCAAAGCGACGATGCGTCGGCCTTTGCGTGTGAAGCCTTTCGACAGGCCCCGCACCTCCAGGAAGGCGGCGCGCGCCGGAGTTGGCGACACAGTCCGGTTCGCAGATTGAACAATTGTCATGGCAGGAAGGACGTATTGACGAGCTTTGAAATGTCCGCCTCGCCGTCCTGGAAGCCGGAGTTCACAAGTTCGTTTTGCAGTTTCTCCATCATTGCCGCATCCGGCTTGACGACATCCGTCGTCCTCAGGAGATCATCCTTGGCTTGCATCGCGAGGTACACGTCCGGCGGCGTTTGAACGAGGCCCGACGCAACCAGGCCTTTGCGCGCATCGTCGTTGTGTTCGTTCCAGTAACGGGTCACGTCGACGAAATCCTGCGCCCACGCACGAATGACCTCCGGATGCGACTCGACAAATTTGCGGCTGAACGCGATATCGAACTCTTCCTCGATGCCGCTGATCCCCGCCGAATCGAACAGCTTGCGCATATCGCCGGCGCGGGTCGCCACGAAGGCGAACGTCGAGGGAAGGACGCCGACATCGATTTTGCCCCGCCGCAGGGCGTCCGCCATTTGCGGCAGCGGCACGACCAACCATTTCACGTCGCGGTCGGCGCTCAGGCCTGCTTTCTTGATTCCGAGTCTGGCGTACAGCTCGAGACTCGATCGATATCCGTTGACGCCGAACGTTTTACCCTTCAACGTTTGAAGCGTGGTGTCCGAACTTGCCAACGCATAATATCCTGTCGAGAAGGTCTTGGTGCTTTCGCGAGCCATCGCGGCGACGATGACGACCTGCAGGCCTTTCGAGGCCCCAAACAGCGCCCCGGTGGTGCTGGTCGTGACCGCGTCCAGCTGCCCGGCTTCCATCGCGGTGAGGCGATCGCCCCCCGACCTGAACACGCTCATGTCGTAGATGTAGTCTTTGCCTTGATGCGGCGTGAGATCCGGTCTGGCCTTCATAAGCCACGCCTGCTCTTCGGATGATGTTCCGACGCCCATCCGAATGGCGATAGGCTCGGCGTTGGCCGCCGTGGAGACAAACGGCCAACACGCAAAGAAGCAGAGCGCCAGACCCCGCCGCAGCATGCTCATGTGAGGGGAAAAGGCCATGTCGTCCTCGCAGGTTTCAATTCGCCGGCAGCAGACTCGCGTCGATCAATTTTTCCACGTCGATCTGATCGCTGATGTAGCCGGTGAGCTTGAGCGCCGATTGCAAAGCCTTGAAATAGGCGAGCGACGGCGCAGCGTCGCGTTTGCGGGGAATGGCGACCATGTTCAGATAGACTGATGGATCCATGTCGACGAGCTTTGCGGCCAGGATCGCCTTTCGGGCGTCGACGGTATGATCCATGTAGTACGCGGTCGCAGCGACCAAGTCGGCGCTGAACGCTTTCATCGCGTCTTGATGCTGCTTGAGGAAATCCGGGTTGAAGGCGAGGACAAACTCGTCTTTGAAGCCCGCGGCGTCCTCCGCCGTGAACAGCGTCCGAACGCCCCCTCGCGCCTTTTCGTTGGAAAAGAACGGCTGCGACATTCCGGCCACATCGATCCGTCCCGTCCGCAACGCATCGCCCAAGGCGGGCGGCGGAATCGCGGCCCATTTCACGTCGCGATCAGGATCCAGCTTGGCTTTCAGAAGCGCCAATCGCGCAAAGAACTCAATAGCGTCGTGAACGGCGTTCACGCCAATTGTTTTCCCCTTCAAGTCGTTTGCTGAGGTCAGTCCGGACTTGTCGAGAACGATGTAGGATGTCGAATAGAAATTGTTGTCTTCTTCCGACAAGGCGGCCGTCACGGTAAGCGGCACGCCTTTGGTCGCCGCGGTGACCGCGCCCGAGCCTGTTGTGACGACGCCGTCAACCTGGCCCGCGAGATAGGCCTTGATCCGCAAATCGCCGCCGCGGAAGGGGAACGTGTCGAGCGTATACATCTTGCCTTGATTTGGCGTCAGCTCCGGTCGGGCCTTCATCAGCCAGACTTGATCCTCACCGGACGTCGTCGTTGCGCCGAGGCGAATGGGCGTCGGCTGCGCTGAGGCGCTTGCCACGAGAGCGCTGAAGATGACGGCGCTGCCGATGATCCGGGTCGCCAATCTCATAGCCCCTCCCCCAAAGCGTTCTATTGGCCGGCCCTACCGGCTGATGCTTTCCGGCGCATTCGTTCCGAGCGGTACTATTCCACATGAAACGATTATGTCAAGCCGACGGGGTCAGCGCGGATGTACGCCTCGCTCGCGGCAAGCCGCGCCGGCCGGTCGTCTACCCCAACCAACCAAAGCGAACCTCGGCTTGCGTTCGGGCATCGGCTCACACGAACACAGGGAAGAGTTCGTCGAGCGATGGGGCTCGATCGATCAATCCGTCGAACGTCATGTATTCGACGGCTTTGTTGAGCGTCGCTCGGTTCTGGTCGACGCCATCCGGCCAAGGGTCTTCGCCGAAAAGCTGCAGCGTTTCCTCGACCTCCGCGTGCAGGAAAGGAAGCATCGTCTTCGGCGCGCCCGTATAGCGCATGCGCGCGAGCGCAAGATGTTTGGCGTCGCGAAACGCGTCGAGAAGCGCACGATACATCCAAGGATTCCGCTCGATCAGCGCCCGCTTGGCGACGATGAGATGCATGATCGGATGAATGCGGGTTCGTTCGTAATAGTCGCGCTCGACCTCTCTGAAATTCGGAAAGATCCGTGCGATCTGGCCGCTGGTCCCCAAGCCCTGGGGCATGAGCGCGCCGATCGTCGCGTCGATCGCGCCTGCCTCCAACAACTGGCTCAGCGAACAGCTTGTCGCATTCGGTTCGATCCTCAAGGGTTTGTGGAAGGCGCGCTCTTTTGCCCGACCGTGCGAGCCGGGCTGATCCATCGATCCTTCGACCCACGTCACACCGGACAGATCGACATTGTAGTCGTCGCGAAGAAGGCCTCGGCACCAGACGGCGGCCGTCATCGAATAAAGGGGCACGCCGACCCGCCGACCCTCCAGGTCTTTGGGTTGTCGAACGCCCTTGTTGAGGTTGCCGCAGATGAAGCTGTGTCGGAAGACGCGCGACGTGAAGACCGGTAGGGCAACGAGTGAACCGCGCCCTTCGCTCACCATCGTGATGTACTCCGACAGTGACATTTCCGTGAGATCGAGATCGTTCTCAGCCGTCACACGGTCGAAGAGCATCCGGGGATCGTCGACCGTGAGAACCTCCATGTCGACGCCTTCCGGTCGAACCAGCCCGGAACGCAAAGGCTCGATGCGGTCGTAATTGCCGCAGCCAAATCGTAAGCGCGATTTTTCCAATGTTTCCTCCCTGGCGGCCTTTCACCGATCGACAGGCTTTATCGCCTTTGACGGATCGTTCCAAATGGAATACTTTCATATGCTGGCGAATCCGTGACTTTCTAGTTTTGAGGAGATTCGTGGCGTGATCGGCGCATCGGCGACGCTGATTGCCCTGACAGGGTGTCGGTTATAGGACGCGGGCGGATGGCGGCGACATCGAACAAGCGCAAGGCCAAGCAAGCGTTTCTAGGAAACTACCTACCTTATTTGCTCAATCGCCTGACGCGCGAAATGCTGCGCGGCGTCGACGAGAAGTTCTCTCGACGCGATCTCACCGTGACGAAGTGGCGAATTCTCGCCGTTCTGTCGGACAAGGGCACATGCCGGTTCGGCGCACTCGTCGATCTCACCAGCATCGAACCGGCGACGCTCTCCCGCTTTGTTGGCAGGCTGGATGACGAGGGGCTTATCACGCGACGCAGGCCCCGGTCCGATGCTCGGACAGTGCAGATCACGCTCACCGACAAAGGCTCGTCCGCGTTCGCCGCAACCCTGCCATGGGCGTTTGATGTCGAGCGACGTCTGACGCGCAAATTGACAGCCGCGCAGGTCAAGACGTTGAAGTCCATTCTCGATCAGATGTTCGAAAACATCCGAAGCGTGGAGCTGCCTGAGTTGAGTCCGGTCCGCGCCGAGCCGGCGAAGCCGCCCATGTCGCCGAACTCATAGGCGCTCGCGGCGGCCCCGCACGCCATGCGGCGGTCGCGAAGACAACGTTTCGCGTCGGCGGAACGACATCTGCGTCCTTGGGAGGAATGTGTGGACGATACACCGCCGGCTGCAACCTTGGCAAAACTGGCCCGCGCCATGCGCATTCTCGCGATGGACGGCCATGACGACATCACGCTCGGGCACATGTCCATACGCGACGAGGCTGGGCGCGGCGTTTGGCTCAAGAAATCGCAGCGCGGCATTGATGAAGTCTGGAGCAAAGACGACTTCGTGCTGATTGATTGGAATGGCGCCGTGATTCAAAACGATGGGCCTCGCCACTCCGAATGGCCGATCCATACTCAAATTCTCAAGATCCGACCGGACCTCAATGTGATCGGCCATACGCATGCGCGATACGCGGTGTTGTTTTCGGCCGCAAACGAGGAACTCAGCGCGCTCAACCACGAGGGCGCAAACCTGGTCGGACAAATTTCACGCTACAATGGCACAGCAGGACTCATCAATACGGTCCGCTTGGGCGACGATGTCGCCTCAAACCTGGGGCAGAACTCGCTTTCGATACTGAAGAACCATGGGATCGTCTTTACCGGCGCGACGATCGAGGAGGCGACCCTCAACGGTTTGTTTTTAGAACGCGCCTGCAAGATGCAAGTGATCATGGCGTCGACGGGCTGGGATTGGACGGCGCCGAGCGCTATCGGACACGATCGGAAGATGGGCGAGACCCGCGACGCGGCGAGCGGGTATCACAAGACGTTTTTCGACTATTTCGATCGGCGTCTTCTGCGATCGGAATTGTCTCAGGCCGCGGGCCGTTCGACGTGACAGTCGTTCGAGATCCGTCGGGGATATTCTATCGGAAGGTGGGACTCGGCCCACCGATCGTGTTTGTGCATGGGGCGCTCTCCGACTATCGGAGCTGGCGGCGCCAATGGCCGGCCTTCGCCGAGGATTTCGGGGCCATCGCAGTGAGTCTGCCTGGCTGTCATCCCGATACGCCCTCTCTTGAAAAGCTCTCGGCTGAGGATCATGTGCTCGCCCTCATGAGATTTATCGAAAGCCTCGGTGAAACCGTCATCTTGGTTGGGCATTCGCGCGGCGGCCGCATCTGCCTTGAACTGGCTGCGCGGAGCCGTCGGCTCCTTCGCGGGTTGGTTTTGTTCGAGCCGGGCGGCGTCACGGAGGCCGATTTCTTCGGAGAGTCGACGATCGCGCCGCCGGCAAGGACGAGAAACGACCTCCTCGGCGCTGTGCAGCGGCTCGTTCACGCGGGAAACGTCGACGAAGCCCTCGAAAAGTACATTGATGAAGGCCATGGTCCATCGACCTGGGTGAGCTTGCCGGCAGATGTCAGACGGATGTTTTGCGACAACGCCGCAACCATCGACATGATGCGCGTCGACGCCACGATTCCGCTGTCCCGTCACAAAGCCGCATCGATCGACATCCCCTGTTTGCTCATCGGAGGACGCGAAAGCCCCCTAAGCTTTGCTCGAATCCTGGCCACGTTGCGCGCGGCCATGCGGCAGACGACGCGCGTCGAGCTCCCGGGCGCGAACCATTTCGCCCATGAACTGCTCCCCGGCCCCTTCAATGAAAGCGTAAGGGCCTTCGCTCTCGACCTTGGATTGTAACCTCAAGCGCTCGCGGCCGATCTTTTGATCCGACCTGATGTTCCATCGCCTCACACGTCGAGGTTGGCGACCTCCAAGGCGTTGTCCTGGATAAACGCGCGGCGGGGTTCGACCACGTCGCCCATCAGCTTGACGAAAATGTCGTCGGCTTCGTCGCCTTCCTTGACTTTCACCTGCAGCAGCGAACGCGCGTTGCGGTCGAGCGTCGTCTCCCACAATTGCTCCGGGTTCATTTCGCCCAGGCCCTTGTAGCGCTGCATCTGGCTGATGCCTTTTTGGCCTGCCGCCATGACGACCTCGACGAGCGCGCTGGGCCCCGCGACGCGCGTCTCGTCGGCGCGACGCATGAAGGTCGCGGGCGATCCGTAGATTTCACGCAAGGAGGCCGCATGGTCGCTTACGCGCCGCGCCTCGGTCGAATTGAGCAAGCCGAGATCGAGCGTCGCCGCCTGGCGCACGCCGCGCACCTCGCGCGTGAAGACGAACTCGCCGTCGGAGGCGTGGCCCACCCAGCCTCGTTCGGTCTCATCGGCGATGACGTCGAGCCGGCGCGCCACGTCGACGGCGAGATCGCCGGCGTTGTCGTCGAGCGCCCCGCGGGGATGCAGTGCGCCGGCGATCGCGGCCTGCTCGACCACGGCGCGATTATAGCGGGAATGCAGCGAGCCGAGGATTTGCCGCACGAGCCTCGCCTCCTCGACCAGCCCGCGCAAATCCTGACCGGCGCGCATTTCGCCGCCGGCGAGCCGCAGCGAGGCGTTCTCGAGGCCGTTGTCGATGAGATATTCTTCGCGCGCGCGCTCGTCTTTCAAGTATTGCTCGGACTGGCCGCGCTTGACCTTGTAGAGCGGCGGCTGCGCGATGTAGAGAAATCCGCGCTCGATCAGTTCGGGCATTTGCCGGAAGAAGAATGTCAGCAAAAGCGTGCGGATATGCGCGCCGTCGACATCGGCGTCGGTCATGATGATGATCTTGTGATAGCGCAGCTTGTCGGCATTGAAGCCGTGAGAATTGTCGCCACGACGGCCAATGCCGGCGCCGAGCGCCGTGATGAGCGTGCCGATCTGGTCGGACGAGAGCATTCTGTCCTCTCGAACGCGCTCGACGTTCAGAATCTTGCCACGCAGCGGCAAGACGGCCTGGTACGCGCGATTGCGTCCCATCTTGGCGGAGCCGCCGGCGGAATCGCCTTCAACGATGAAAAGTTCGGACTTGGCGGGATCGCGCTCCTGGCAATCGGCGAGCTTGCCGGGCAGGTTGGCGACGTCGAGCACCCCCTTACGCCGCGTCAGCTCGCGCGCCTTGCGCGCCGCATCGCGCGCCAGCGCCGCCTGGACGACCTTCTCGATGATCGTCCGGGTGTCGGAGGGGTTCTCCTCGAACCAGCGCCCGAGCGCTTCGTTGACGATCGCCTCGACGACGGGGCGCACTTCGGAGGAGACGAGCTTGTCTTTCGTCTGCGAGGAAAACTTCGGATCCGGCGCCTTCACGGAAAGCACGCAGGTCAAGCCCTCGCGGCAATCGTCGCCGGAGAGATCGACTTTCTCCTTCTTGGTCAGCCCGGTTGCTTCGGCGTAACCCGTGACCTGGCGCGTCAACGCGGCGCGAAAACCCGCAAGATGCGTGCCCCCGTCGCGCTGCGGAATGTTGTTGGTGAAGGCGAGCACGTTCTCGTGGTAGCTGTCGTTCCACCAGAGCGCGACTTCGACCGTGACGTTGTCGCGCTCGCCGCGGATCGCGATCGGCCGGTCGATCTGCGGCTGCTTGGTGCGATCGAGATAACGCACAAAGGCTTCCAAGCCGCCTTCGAAGAACAGATCCTCCGTCTTGACTTCCGCATGACGTGCGTCCGTCAGGATGATGTGGACGCCCGAGTTGAGGAAGGCGAGTTCGCGAAGCCGGTGCTCGATCGTCGCGTAATCGAACTCCGTCATCGTGAAGGTCTCGGTGGAGGCGAGGAACGTCACCTCTGTGCCGCGTTTCACCTTGCCGAGTTCGATCGGCGCCGGGCCGACGACCGCCAGCGGCGCGACCGCGTCGCCATGCGCGAAGTCGATGACGTGCTCCTTGCCGTCGCGCCAGACGCGCAGTTTTAGCCATGTCGACAGCGCGTTGACGACGGAGACGCCGACGCCGTGCAGGCCGCCGGAGACTTTGTAGGAATTCTGGTCGAATTTTCCGCCGGCGTGCAGTTGCGTCATGATGACTTCGGCTGCGGACACGCCTTCCTCGCGATGGATGTCGGTCGGAACGCCGCGGCCGTTATCGGTGACGGTGCAGGAGCCGTCGGCGTTGAGCGTGACGGTGACGAGCGTCGCATGGCCCGCGAGCGTTTCGTCGATCGCGTTGTCGACGACCTCGTAGATCATGTGATGCAAGCCGGAGCCGTCGTCGGTGTCGCCGATATACATGCCCGGACGCTTGCGCACCGCGTCGAGACCTCGAAGAACCTTGATCGATTCGGCGTCGTAGGCTTGTGCCGGCTGCTCGGAAGGAGCCGCCTGATTGATGTCGTCCGTCATGAAGAAATGGCGCTTTCGCGGTCGCCGCCGGAACGCCCCGACGCGGCTCGATTCGTAGCAATTCTTTTATCCCCAACGCGACGGAATTGCACGCAAATCCGACGCTTGTGGGCTCTACGCGAGGTTTATTTCAGCGCCTCAATCGCGCCGCCGGATACGCGATATCTTTGCGCGTCGGCGCCAAGTTCGGCGAACGCCCCGGGATCGGCGCCGGACATCCAAACCTGGCCGCCGAGGCGGGCGAGATCGCTGTACAGCGCGGCGCGCCGGGACGGATCGAAATGCGCTGCGATCTCGTCGAGCAGCATGATGGGCGCGACGCCGCCCATCGCGCCGACGAGCCGCGCATGCGCGAGAACGAGGCCGACGAGCAGCGCCTTTTGCTCGCCCGTGGACGCGCGCGCGGCCTCTACCCCCTTTGGACCGTGCCAGACGATGAGGTCGCTCGTCTGCGGCCCGACGAGCGCGCGGCCGGCGGCGGCGTCGCGGCCGCGCTGGTCGCGCAGGATCGCGCGATAGATGTCCTCGACCTCGATCGCCGGCCGGCCGGCCATGAGGCGCTCGATATCCCCGTCGAGCGCCAGATGCGCCCAGGGGAACGCGGACGCTTCGTCGCGGCCCGCTTCGATGAGCGCGGCGAGGCGGGACACGGTCTCCGAGCGCGCCGCGGCGACCGCGATGGCGAGCCCGGCAAGCTCCCGTTCGGCGGCGTCGAGCCATAACGCGTCGCCGCCGGTCTCCAGGAGGCGGTTGCGGTTGCGCAGCGCCCGCTCCAAGGCGGCGACGCGGGCGGCGTGCTCGCTGTCGACGGCGAGCACCAGGCGGTCGAGAAAGCGGCGGCGGTCGCCGGCCGGCCCGATGAACAGCGCATCCATGGCGGGCGTAAGCCACAGCACCCGCACGTGATCGGCGAAGGCGCGCGCTGAGGCCGCCGGTTCGCGGTCGACCCGGAAGCGCCTCTGGCCCGGGACGA
Source organism: Beijerinckiaceae bacterium (assembly GCA_965276595.1). Classification (GTDB taxonomy): domain Bacteria; phylum Pseudomonadota; class Alphaproteobacteria; order Rhizobiales; family Beijerinckiaceae; genus Terripilifer. Next base: position 315,083 of record CBDIBA010000011.1, on the reverse strand, counting down.
ACCCATCGGGCGCATCCTGACCCGCGCCAAGCTGCAGCGGGCCGCCCTCGGCGTCGATCTCGATCGAGACGGCCCAGCTTCGCGAGCCGCCTTCGCGCGCAAGCTCGGCCAATTCAGCCCGCCGCAGCCCCCGGCCGGGCGTGAACATCGACAACGCTTCGAGCGCGTTCGTCTTTCCCGCGCCGTTGTCGCCGACGAGCGCGACGACGCGCGCCTCGACGGCGAGATCGAGCGCGGCGTAGGAGCGGAAGTTGGCGAGCGTCAGCCTGCGGATGCGCGGTCGGCGCATGTCACCCGCGGCGCGCCCGTCGGCGGCGAGCATCGCCGGGCCATGCCACGGATCGGGCGACTTGAACAGCGCGCTCAGACGCGCATCGGCATCAGCACGTAGAGGGCGGCGGCGCCGTCGCGGTCCTGGATGATCGTTGGGGAGCCCGCGTCGGCCAGCTTGAACAGCGCGGTGTCGCTGTCGAGTTCTTGCGTGATGTCCAACAGATAGCGGGCGTTGAAGCCGATATCGAGGGGCGTCGCGTCGTAATCGACCTCGAGTTCCTCGACCGCGGAGCCGGAATCGGGATTGGTGACCGAAAGCGTCAACTTGCCGTCAGCGAGCGAGAGTTTTACGGCGCGGCCCCGTTCGGAGGAAATGGTCGACACGCGGTCGACCGCGTCCCGAAACGGCGAGCAGTCGACGATCAAGCGCTTTTCGTTGCCAGTGGGAATGACGCGCGCGTAATCCGGGAAAGTGCCGTCAATCAGTTTCGTCGTCAGGACGAGCTCGCCGACGGCGAAGCGCGCCTTCGACGTCGAAAGCTCGACGCTGACCTCGGCGTCGAGGTCCTCGACCAGCTTCTGCACCTCCTGCACCGTCTTGCGCGGCACGATGACGCCGGGCATGCCGGACGAGCCGGCGGGCGCGGGTATCTCGACGCGGGCGAGCCGGTGGCCGTCGGTTGCGACCGCACGCAACATCGTATGGCCGTCGATCTCGGTCGTATGAAGGAAGATCCCGTTGAGGTAGTAGCGCGTCTCCTCCATCGAGATCGCGAACTGCGTTTTCTCGATGAGCTTTTTCAGGTCGGTTGCGGCGAGCGTGAACTTATGCGTCAGTTCGCCGGCGGCGAGATCGGGGAAATCCGACTCCGGCAGGGATTGCAGATGGAAACGCGAACGGCCCGAACGCATCAGCAGTTGGCCGCTCTCGCCCGTCGTCTCGAGCGAGACCTGAGCGCCGTCGGGCAATTTGCGAATGATGTCGTAGAACGTATGCGCCGGCAGCGTTGTGGCGCCCGCTTGCGCCACATCGGCGGCGACGGATTCGGTCACCTCGATGTCGAGGTCGGTCGCCCGCAACCGCAAGGCGCGGCCGTTCGCCTGCAGAAGCACATTGGACAGGATCGGGATCGTGTTGCGGCGCTCGACGATGCGGTGGACATGACCGAGGGCCTTCAGCAGCGCGCCTCGTTCTAAGGTGACTTTCATGACCGGTGGACCTGTCCTGGCGTCGTTCGCCCGCGTGGGTCGCGAGCATAGGCAGCGCGCGGGAAACAGCGCAAGCCGGACGCGTTGCGCCAGGCGTCGTTCCTTGCGTTTTCCACGGCGCTTTCGCCGCGGTTCCAACCTTTACCGGCCCTTAATCGGCCCCGATTAGGGTCGAGATCACGCCGCGTTTTGAGGCCGCTGCGGCGGCCGTCGGCGGGGGTCTGGCAAGATCATGGGCGAGGGGTGGTTCGGCGGACGACGCGAGCCGACGCTGGAGGCGCGCCCGAAGGGCGCGGCCGGCGGCGATCTGCGCGCCGATCCCCGCGACCGGCCCGGCGCGGCGCCAATTCCCCGCGACAAGCGGGAACGGGTCGAGCCGGTCTTCGAAGATGGACGAGGGGCGCCGCGGATCGAGCGGGGGGATGCGCGGATGGCGACGAGACGGTCTGGGCGCCGCCGCGAGGAGGACGAGCCGGTTTCCGCGCGGCGCGCCAAGCGCTCTGACGCGCCGCGCCGCCGTTCGCTGTTGGCTATGTTGGCCTATTGGTCGATCGTGGTCGGCGTCTGGGGCGTCGCCGGCGGGATCGGCGTCGTCGGCTACTACGCGGTGCAACTCCCGCCGATCGATCAACTCGCGGTGCCGAAGCGGCCGCCGAACATCGCCATCCTGGCTGACGACGGCGCGTTGCTCGCCAACCGGGGCGACACCGGAGGCCCTGCGGTGCGCCTCGGCGATCTGCCATCCTATGTGCCCAAGGCGTTTATCGCCATCGAAGACCGGCGCTTTTATTCCCATTATGGGGTCGACCCCATGGGGATCGCCCGGGCGGTCATGCGCAACGTCCTCCACCGCGGCGGATCGATGGAAGGCGGCTCGACACTCACGCAGCAGCTTGCGAAAAACCTGTTCCTCACCCAGGAGCGCACGTTGTCGCGCAAGATACAGGAAGCGATCCTGGCGATTTGGCTGGAGCATCGTTATTCGAAGGATCAAATCCTCGAATTGTATCTCAACCGTGTCTACTTCGGCTCCGGCGCCTACGGCATCGAGGCGGCGGCGCGCAAGTATTTCGGCCATGGCGCGCGGCAGGTGACGCTGCCCGAGGCGGCGCTGCTCGCCGGCCTCATGAAGGCGCCGACGAAGCTCGCGCCCAACCGCAATCCGACCGGCGCGACGGAACGGGCCGCGCAGGTCATTACGGCCATGGCGCAGGAAGGGCATATTACCGAGGCGATGGCGAAACTGGCGCTGTCGCATCCGGCCGAAGCGGTTCACGACAAAGGCGCCGGCTCGATCAACTACGCCGCCGATCTCGTCATGGACGCGCTCGACGAGACCGTCGGCGCGATTGACGAGGACATCGTCGTCACCACGACGCTCAACGCGCGCATGCAGGCGGCGGCGGAGCGTTCGCTGACGGAGCAGTTCAGCCGGCAAGGCGCCAAGCTCGGCGTGACGCAGGGCGCGCTGGTCGCGATGGACGTCGGCGGACAGATCAAGGCGCTGATCGGCGGCCGCAGCTATGCGGATAGCCAGTTCAATCGCGCCGTCGCCGCAAAGCGCCAGCCGGGGTCGTCATTCAAACCGTTCGTCTACCTGACCGCGCTGGAGCGCGGCCTGACGCCCGACACGCTGCGCGAGGACGCGCCGATCAACCTCAAGGGCTGGCGTCCGGAAAACGCGGAGCGCGACTACCAGGGCCCGGTGACGCTGACGCGGGCGCTCAGCATGTCGCTCAACACGGTCGCCGTTCGGCTGGCGCTCGAAGTCGGGCCGAAGGCGGTCGTCACGACGGCGCATCGGCTCGGCATCGGCTCGGACCTCCAGCCCAACGCCTCGATCGCGCTCGGCACGTCGGAAGTGACGCCGCTCGAACTTGTCGGCGCCTATGCGCCGTTCGCAAACGGCGGCATCGGCGTGCAGCCCCATGTCATCTCCAAGGTGCGCACGGCTGAGGGCAAGCTCATCTATCAGCGTAAAGGCTCGAGCTACGGACGGATCATCGATCCGCAGTACGTCGCGATGATGAACACCATGCTGCGGGAGACGCTGCTCACCGGGACAGCGCGCCGCGCCGAATTGCCCGGCTGGCAGGCGGCGGGCAAGACCGGCACCAGCCAGGATTATCGCGACGCCTGGTTCGTCGGCTACACGAGCCAACTCGTCGCAGGCGTATGGGTCGGCAACGACGACGATTCGCCGACGCACAAGGCCTCCGGCGCGAACCTCCCGGTCAGCATCTGGAGCGGCTTTATGAAGGAGGCGCTGAAAACATCGCCGCCGACGCCGCTGCCGTCCGGGCTCTGGCGCGATCCGGCGCAACCGACGCCGCCCCCAAGCCTCTTTCCGTCCAACAACGCCCCGCCGCAGGTCGCCTATGGCGGCGGGGGGGCGTCGGAACTCCTGACGCCGTTCGCAGCGCCGGCGCGTCAGACGCCGACGCCGCGACGCGACGCCGTTGACGATCTCCTCCTTCCCCCGGCGGATATCCCCAACACCGGCGGCCGCCGCTCCGCTCCGCCGCCGCGCGAACGCAACATCTTCGAACAATTGTTCGGCGGCTGACGCGCCTCACTGAACGGTCAGTGAAGACTGACCGTCTGAAGCTGGTGCTCCCAGGCGTTGGCGATCGCCGCATCGCGCGAGTCGGTCAGCATGATTGGCGAGCCGTCGGCGTTCACGAGCGCAAAGAGGCGTACATCCGGCCGGACGCCCTCGATCTGCGGGAAGAGGCGCTGGGCCTCCTCGGCGCGCATCGGCTTCACGTAGGCGATCACCCCTCCGCCGAGATGCGCGAACTGTTCCGCCGTCATCACGGCGTCCGTCCTATCTTCAGTCGCATTCAACATCTTACGCTCCTTCTGCGGTCCCTCGGGGACCCGCGTTGTGGCGCGGACTTTGTGTCCCGCGCAGTTCCGGGCGGACCGTCAGTCCCGCGCCAGAATGTCGATCTTGCGGATGACCCGCTCCGGCTCGGGCCGGGCCAGATCAACCGCAAGCAAACCGTTTTTGAGATCGGCGCCCAACACCTGCATGCCCTCCGCGAGCAGAAAAACGCGCTGGAACTGCCGCGCTGCGATCCCGCGGTGCAGATATTGCCGATCCTTGTCGTCGTCCTGTCGCCCGCGGATCACGAGCTGGTTCTCCTCGACCGTTACGTGGAGATCCTCGCGGGTGAAACCGGCGACCGCCAACGTGATCCGCAAGCGCTCGGGATTCGTTTCGGTGCGCGCCAAACGTTCGATGTTGTAGGGGGGATACCCGTCCGACGCGGTCCGGGTCGCCCGATCGAGCGCCCGCTCGATATCGTCGAACCCAAGCAGGAAGGGCGAATTCAAACTTTGCGCGCGTGACATGACGAAGCCCCCGAGGCGCTTCCCACCCAGCGGCCCGCTTCGGCGCCTTCGGGTGGTTCTTGCGCCACAAATATGGGCGCCGGCAAAGCCGTTTCAAGCGGCTGCAAAAGGCTAAGGCTTGGATTCGGCCGCGCGCTCGGCGGCCGCGGGCGCATGCGAGCCGTTGCCGAGCCAGTCGGTCGCGGCGAGGATCAGGCCGGACACGACGAAGGCGACGTGGATCGCCACCGACCAGAAGAGTTCGCGGTCGGAGCGCGCGCCGACGCTCATAAAGACGCGCAGCAGTTGGATAGCCGAAATCGACACGATCGACGCCAGGAGCTTGAGCTTGACACCTGCAAAATCGATCGTCGTCAGCCATAGCGGGAGCGCGCCGTCCGCCCGCGTGCGGAACGCGGTGATGAAGTTCTCGTAGCCGGAGAGGATGATGATCAGCACGAGGCTCGCCGTCAGCGTCAAGTCGATCAGGGCGAGAACGGAAAGGATGACGTCCGGCTCCGTGGCGCTGAGCAGCGTCTCGCCGATATGGATGACGTGCTGGCCCGCCTTGATCATCAGCGCCACGAGGCCGACGACGAGACCGAGATAGAAGGGGGCCAGGAGCCAACGGCTCGTCAGCAGCACCCATTCCAACGGCTTCAGCATCGGTCCCCCTTGTGCGTTGCAGCGTTGGGCCGCTCAGCCGCGCCAGCGCTCGGCGGCCCGGTCGTCTTCGCCCGTCGCGTCGACCCAGTCCCGCTCAGGCCCCGACAGCGGAATTTGCTTTTTCCAAAACGGCGCCCTTGTCTTGAGGTAGTCCATGAGAAACTCGGCCGCCGCAAAGGCTGCAGCGCGATGCGGCGATGCGACCATCGCCAGGACGATTTGCTTGCCCACTTCGATCCGGCCGGCGCGATGGATGATCGTCACGGCTTGCAGGGACCAGCGCGCGAGCGCCTCCTGCGCGACGCGCGCAATCTCCGCCTCCGCCATGCCGGGATAATGTTCGAGATCGAGCGCGGCGAGGCGGCCGCCTTCGTCGCGACAAAGGCCTGTGAAGCTCACGAGCGCGCCGATATCGCGGCGGCCGGCGGTGAGACGCGCCGTCTCAGCGGCGACGTCGAAATCCTCCGTCTGCACGACGACGCGCAGCGTCACGCCTAGCCTCCCGTCATCGGCGGAAAAAACGCGACCTCCTGCGCCCCGGCGATCGGCGCGTCATGCTTGACGTGCACGCGGTCGAGAGCGACGCGAATAACCTTGGGGTTTTCAAATGCGTAGGCGTATTCCTCGCCCTGGCGCGCCAGCCAGTCGATCAGCGCGTCGACGCTGGCCGCGCTCGCCGGCGGGGCGATCGCCTCCTCGTTTTTGCCGATGCGCTCGCGCACCCAGGCGAAATAGACGGCTTTCACGAGCTAGTCCTCAACATGCTTCATACCCGCCTTCATATAGTCCCAGCCGGTGTAAAGCGTGAGGAGGGCGGCGAACCACAGAAGACCGAGGCCAATGCGCGTCGTATCGGGCAGGATCTTATCCCCTGCGTGACCGGCGATCATGAAGCCGAGCGCCACCAATTGCACCGTCGTCTTCCATTTGGCGACCGTTGAAACCGGCACGCCGACACGCAACTCCGCCAGGAACTCCCGCATGCCCGAGACGAGAATCTCCCGGCACAAGATCACGATGGCGGCCCAACGCGACCAGCCGGCGATGTCGCCGCTGGCGACGAGCATGAGGAGCACGGCCGCGACGAGCAGCTTGTCGGCGATCGGATCGAGCATCCGGCCCAGCGCCGATTGCTGATGCCAAGCGCGGGCGAGATAGCCGTCGAAGAAATCCGTGACCCCGGCCGCGGCGAAGACCGCGAGCGCGGTCCAGCGCAGCGCCTCGACCTCCGGCCAGAACAGCAAGGCCGCGACGACCGGCGCCGCTGCGACGCGGCCATAGGTCAGCAGATTTGGGAGGCTCCAGCGCCGCCCGGCCGCCGAAACGGAGGAGATAGCCATGACGGGAAGGAACAGGCTTGAACCGCTTGCGTCAATAGCCGCTGCGGCGACAGATCGCGCGCGCGGCGGCGGAGTCGCCTGCGAGCCTACGCGAGCGGCTTTGCGGGTTCACAATTCCGGCGAACCTGATATTGCTCCGCGCCGTCCGGCGGCGCGACGGCCGCCGTGCGATGGGGCGTCGCCAAGTGGTAAGGCAGCGGATTTTGATTCCGCCATACGGAGGTTCGAATCCTCCCGCCCCAGCCACGCATTCGCGCGCGACCAGACTTGTCGCGGATAGCGCAGAAAAGCCGGTGTTCTGCGGGCTTTCGTGCGCGCCGTGTCGCACGCCAGACTTTCGGGGCGCCACTTTCGCGAGTTCCGGGCTGCAACCTCGCGCTGGTCTGGACGCGCGAATGTCCAATCTCCGGAATTTCGAGTCGGGCTCGGCTCAGACCGGTTCGACTCGCGACGAGACCGCTTGAGAATGCGTAAGACGGCGCGTGCGTGCGGCGTCACGAATGGCGACGCGCGATGACTTGCATCTGCACGCATCTGCAAGCGTCTTGCAAGCGTCTGCAAGCGAGCTTGCGGATTTAGGCGCGTCCGCCGATGCTTTACACGGGATTGAGCCTTCGCAGCGGTAGCGCGCGCCCCTCTTGTTGGCGTGGGTCGGGCTCATGGGATGGCCGCGATCGTCGAAGATCTTTCCGATGAGCAGCGATGACGAGTTCGCCCGCTTGATCGTTCGCGCCGCGGCGCGCGCTGCGAGGTCGTCCTGAACCCGGTCGAACAGCGCGCGCTCGAGGATGGCCTCGTGCTCGCCCTTGTGGATCTCGCCGCGGTAGGCGATCTCGCCGATGTAGAAGCGGTTCTTCAGCAGATGCGCCAGAGGTCCGACCATGAACCGCGCGGCGGCGATGGTCCGCCCGTTGGACAGAAGTCTGGGGCGAGGTTTGATCCCCTTCCCTTCCAGCGAAGCGGCGAGCGCGCCGATCGAGCCGAGCCGGAGGTAATCGGCAAAGATCTTGCGCACCAGCGCGGCGTCCTCGGGAACGACCTCCAGCTTCTTGCCGGAACTGCGATAGCCGAGCGGCACGGGTCCGCCGACCCAGATCCCCTTGCGCTTGGAGGCCGAGATCTTGTCGCGCACCCGCTCGCCGATCACCTCCCGCTCGAACTGGGCGAACGACAGCAGCACGTTGAGGGTCAGCCGGCCCATGCTCGACGTCGTATTGAAGGACTGGGTGACGGAGACGAACGAGACATCGTGCGCGTCGAACAGCTCCACCAGCTTGGCGAAGTCGGCCAGCGCGCGGGTCAGCCGATCGACCTTGTAGACGACGATGATGTCGACCTTCCTGGCGCGCACGGCGTCCAGAAGAGCCTGCAGCGCCGGCCGGTCGAGCGACGCGCCGGAGAACGCGCCGTCGTCGAAGCGGGCGAGGATCGGCGACCAGCCCTCGTGCGCCTGGCTCTTGATATAGGCCTCGCAGGCCTCGCGCTGGGCGTCGAGCGAGTTGAAGGCGAGATCGAGATTATGCTCGGTCGACTTGCGCGTGTAGATGGCGCAGCGCTGCGGTTTCGAGGTCGAGCTTTGGGCCGTCTTCACGGCGCCCCCCGTCCGGCAGGAATAGCCGCCCGCGTCTCGCCCCGCAGACCGAAGAACCGCGCGCCATTCCAGGACGTGCCGGTGATCTTGAGGGCGATGGTCGAGAGGCTCCCAAACATCTCGCCGCGCCAGCAGAACCCGTCCGGCGTCACCATGACCTCGTGGACGACGCCGGCGTGTTCGCGGACGATGACCGGGCCGATCTTCAGCCATCGCGTCGGCCCGGACCCCGTCTTGCCCAGCGACCCCAGCAGCCTCCGGGTCGCAAGGTCGAGGCCGCCCAGAGAGGTCTCCTGCGCCCAGGAGGCGAGCGCTCTCGCCAGCATGTCTTTCGACAGCGCCGGGGCCTCCCCGCCCCGCCGTTCGCGCCAGAGCGCGCGAAGGCCATCGATGGTCATCGCCGCGATCCGGTCGAGCTCCGCGGCGAGATCGGCGGACGAACGCTTCGTCCGCCCGGCCAGAGGCGTCCTCGCCATGCGATCAGGCCGCGAGCGGGTTGGCGATCCGGTAGCGCGATCCCTGCTTCTCGCCGCGCGTCCGTTCGATCCGAAAGCCGCGCTTGCGCAATGCGGTCAGGGCCGCGCGGGTCGTGTGCGGAAGCCATCCCGTCGCTGCGACCAAGTCGTCGATCGTCGCGCCCGGCTCCTTTGACAGCATCCCGACGACCAGCGCCTGCTTGGAACCGGCGCGGGGAGCGCCCCCTGTTCCCTGCTCCGGGGTTGCCGCGCGCGGACTTGCGTCCGCCGCGGCCGATCGGGCTTTCGGTCGGTCTTTCGGTCCTGCCGTCTTCGGGCTTGCATCCGCCTTGACCCGATCTCCTCCCGCCTCTGCAACGCTCGCCTTCGCAGCCGCCGCGGCGGATCGCATCGTCTTCGAGCTCTCCGTCTCGGGGCTCGCCCGGTCCGCGGTTTCGATCTCGCCGGCGCCGGCTGGAGCGCGCGCTTCGATCGCGCGTCGACCGGCGGCGGTGAGGATCAGGCTCATGTCGCGGCCGCAATCGTCCCGCCGCCACACCGGCATGCCCGGTTTCGAACGCGCCTCGCGCATGAGCTTGCGCCCGATCAGGCTCGCCCCGACTTTCATCGCAGCGCCCTTCCCCATCCCGGCCGGCGCGACCGCCGCGCCGTCGTGGGCCAGCGCCGTCTCCAGCGCCAGGCGCTGATGGTTGGTCAGTGTGCTCGTCATATCGATGTCCTCCTTCGCCGGACGGCCTCCGCCGTCACTGGCGCAACCCCGCAATGGCGCATCGGCCGGCGGGATCTAGGGAGGCGCGGCCTCGATCGCGGCCGCCTCACGCACACAGCAATGCTCCGTTCGAACCCGAAGTCCAGTCCATCTTGCGCACCCCGCGCGCCTCGGATCTGCAAGCGCCGGAAGCGCGCTCATCCGAAAAGTTGGAACTGGTTCGATGCTCTCGCATCCACGCGCTCCGCATCGATTCCGCCGTCCATCAGAACTACATGATCACGCCGAACGGCGACTCATTCGTCGGCAAGCTCATCATGCACGGCCGCACGCGGCTCGAAGCGATAAGCCCCTGCGCCGGGCGCTCGACGAATTCATCGTCGATGGCATCGAGACAACCCTGCCTCTCTTCCGCATGCTGTGCGAAACTCGGATGTGCCAAACGGCGATGACGACATCATTGGCTGGAGCGTTTGTTCGCCACGGGCGCATGGCGATGCCGGACGCGCGCGTCGCCGGCTCAATCTGAACGGCCGACGCCCTTGAAGCCAACGCTGCGATAAAAGTCCGAAATAGCTTTGCCGAGGATCGGACGACGCGGCGTTGAGCACCGTCATGTAGGGCACGGCACGTCTGACTGATGCGGTCGCCGGCTTTTGCGAATTGGGTCGCGCTCCCAGCGGTCGAGAGTGGAGCGCGCTTCGCCGACGGCGTGGGCCGCCTGTTCGACCGTGAGCCCGTCGTCGCGGGCGCGCAGCCATCGAGGCATCGAGCGACGGCGTGGCGCCTTCTCTGCGCTTCGAGATTAACGTCGTTATATTAGACAACCCATCTTATTTCAGCGGCTCAATTAAAATACCGGCGAGGAGACATCGATGATTGCTTCCGCATCCCTCGACACGCGCGGTGTAGCTTTGCTGGGGGCGTAATCCGCCGCGCGCATCGGGCGTCTGACATCATGAATCGTTCTGTCTTCCGTCCGCTTCGCGGTCGCGCCTTCCCGCGCGGACCGACAAACTGAAGGAGGCGGATTATTCACGTAGCTATTTTCAGCGGCGGCATCATTCCAATTTAATACTTGCGTCATGCACGACATGTCGCCATTTCTCGACGTCGCTTCGCAGAAAGGCGGCAAACGCGTCAGAGCTCATGTCGGCGCGATCGGCGCCTATGTTGTTGAAAGCCTCAACGACGCGAGGGTCTTGAAGAGCTTGTCGAACATCGTCGGCGATTTTTGCAACGATTGGCGTCGGTGTATTGGCAGGCGCCAGCAATCCAACCCAAGATGTGACCTCAAAGCCAGGAAGCGTTTCTGCGATCGCTGGCACATCCGGCAAAAAAGGACTCCTCTCCGGTCCGGCGACGCCTAGCGCACGGAGGTCTCCATTTTTGATGTAGGACGTCACATCGGCCAAGTTGTCGAACATCATGTCGATGTGACCCGCAAGCAGCTCCTCTATTGCCGGTGCGCTGCCCTTATAAGCAATATGCGTCATCTCTGTTTTGGTTTGTAACTTGAACAATTCGGCCGCGAGGTGCATCGTAGTTCCGAAACCGCCGCTGCCGTAATTGTACTGACCAGGATGAGCTTTTAGCAGTGAAATCAAATCAGCTATGCTTTTGGCCGGAAACTCGGACCGGACTACGAGAACATTAGGGAAGGTTGCGAGCATCGAAACGGCTTCGTAATCTCGCAGCGTATCGAATGCCAGCCCTGAACGGACGCTCGGTAGGACTGAATTTACAGATCCCGTGCCTACCATCAGGTTGTAGCCATCCGGAAGCGCGCGCGCAATCTGCACAGCCGCAATCGTTCCGGTGGCTCCAGCCACGTTATCAACGATGACTGGGTTTTCCCATGTGGCGCTCAGCTGTTGAGCCACAACGCGAGTAATGATGTCCGTCGCCCCGCCCGCTGGAAACGGGATCACAAGTCGGACGACCCGATCCGGAAACCCGGCGGCACGGGCGAACGTCATTTGCGCGTTCGCGCAGGTGGCAAATGCTAGGACGCAAAAAGATAACCATAGTGTTTTGCGCAAGGCTTCCTCCCGTGTACGGCGGTTCATCAGGATTCACGCTCTAAGGCACGCAAGCGTCTATCTAAGGGAGGAAGAACTCGACTACGGCGGTTACTCTTCATCTTCATGCGTCTCAGCCGTTCCGTTCACGATCGCTCGCGTCCGTATATTGTCTGTGCGGCTTCCTCAGAAATATATCCGTGCTGCAGATCGGCCTTGATGCTCTCACGGGAACGACTTTTAGGGTCGCCATAACCACCTCCGCCGCCCGTCTTAACGACAAGGCGGTCGCCGGCGCTCAGCTTGAGATTTTCCCGTAGGCCGCCCCTAATCGAGCCATCCTGCGCGACAACTTCCACATCGCCTGACGCGCCGGCATGGCCGCCCATCAACCCCCATGGCGGGAACTTGGTCCTGTCAAATCGTGTGAGGATTTCACAAGGAGCCAACATTTTGTAAGCGCGCTGCAGACCTAATCCTCCTCTAAAAGCGCCTGCGCCTCCAGAATCCTGACGGAGCGAAAACTCCTCGATCAATAGCGGATAAGTAGCCTCCTGAACTTCTATCGGCACAAGCCGTGTGTCGCCATGACACATCGTTCGAAACGGGCCGGGACCATCCTGGTCGCAGAGGGCGCCCCAACCGCCAAAGCCGCTATCGTGGCATTGGAACAATTCTCCACCGTCCTCTCGGCGGCCCGTGATCGCCAAGGTCGAGAAATTGCCGAAATGTCCTGCTGCCGTCCGGTCTGGCATCACGTCGCTTAGAGCTTTAATAACAAGATCAATCAGGCTCGGCAGCGGGACGTTATACGATCCCATCGGCGCCAAGGCGTCTGCGCTGACCAAAGTTCCGGGGGGCAATACAAGTTCTAGCGGTCTGAAGCTGCCCTCGTTAACGTCGCCCTCAGGAATGATGAGATACCGAAATGCTAAACGTGCGACGGTTTGACCGCCGCCGCTCCGACCCGAATTGATCGGCGACTTGGCTTGCGGCGCGACGCCAGAGAGATCGACTGTAAATTTATCGCCGGAGATAATTACCTTTACGGTGAGCTGCACCGGCTCATCGGAGGTTAATCCGTCACTATCAAGAAAGGTCGTCGCGCGATATTCTCCATCCGGGATTTCTTTGATCGCGCGACGAGCCGCCGTCTCCGACTGACGCCAGATCAGTTCTATTGCAGCTTGAAAGGTGTCTAAGCCATATTTGGCGATGAGGGCTTCAATTTCAACGCGGCCCATAAGACAGCCGCCTACCTGAGAATCGATATCGCCCATCACGCTGTCAGGAAGCCGAGTATTGTGCCTGATAATGCGATAGACGTCGTCCATCTTCTCGCCGCCCTTATGCATCTTCACCGTGCGAAGCTGAATCCCTTCCTGAAAGATGTCGGTCGCGTCGAGTGAGATGGAGCCAAGCTGCTTTCCACCAACGTCGACCCAGTGCATCACAACGACCATAAATGCGATAACGTGATCGCCTCCCGGTGAGAACACTGGAGTATACATAACAACATTGTTGAGGTGCTGCCCGACTGTTCCGCTGTAATTCGACACAACGATGTCGCCGAGCGAGAAGCCTGCGCTTCCGTAAATTTCAATGCCGTCCTTCACTGTTGCACTTATGACATCGGCCACGAAGATCGGAATGCCGCCTGAGCACTGGCAAATCAGATCACCGCTCGCATCGACGATTGCAACGGCATAATCCTTGTACTCGTAGATGTAGGGGCTAAACGCCGTTCGACTCACATTCACATCGATCTGATCGGCGATCGCGACGAGGCGACGCCTGATCACTTCGACGGTGACTGGATCGACTTCTTTGAAATGCGCCGACCGAGCGGCGTTAGACGCCAATGTCAATTTGTATCTCTCCAAGCATTCCAATTCGGAACTTGTCGTTTTCGCCAACGAGGGTCGTCGACCCATACTCTTCAATGAGAGCAGGCCCGGGGGCGGTGAATCCGACCGGAAGAGCGTAGCGATTGTAGACATATGCGTCGCTCAGCACGCCGCTCTGCGTGGAACACATCGCCTTAGTGCGCCTCGCTCCTTCACCGATGCGGTGCGTCCCGAACTTGTCGAGCGCAGGCTTGTAAATGCTTGCCGCCGCGATTGTATGTACAGCCACCATCTCAACATCGGCGTCCGGATGAGCGTGCCCGTACCGCTTAAGATATTCTGTCGAGAAAGCCTTTCTTAGCTGTTCATCGCTGTCGTTAGCTCGCACCGGCACCTTTAGCGAATGCTTCTGACCTCTATACCGCATCTCCACAAACCGATCGAACACCTTGTCCGCGTCGCCGAACTCCTCGCTAAGGTCATCGAAGCCCTTGGTTTCGAGATCGTGGAATAAGCCGTCGAGCTGTTGGACCGACCCGCCAGAAAGCTCCATGAGGAATGTTTGCGATGCCGTCAGCCGAGCGTCCGCCATCAACATACCCATCGCCGAAAAATTGCCAGGCTCAGGCGGCACGATCACGAGAGGAATATGAAGCTCGCGCGCAAGGTCTGCGCCATGCAAAGGGCCCCCACCGCCTGAGCAAAGTAAAGCAAAGTCTCTGGGATCATGTCCTTTGGAAATCGTTATTTGCTTAAGCGCACCCGCCATGATCAGGTTTGCTAACTCGATAACGCCCGCCGCGGCGTGCTCCACGGTTGAAATTCTTCGTTGTGTGGAAAGGGGAGCTGCGAGTTTGACGTTGATTGCCTCCAAAGCTGTTTCTTTGTGTAGGCGCATCTCGCCGCCCAGAAAACGCTCCGCGTCGATCCGCCCGAGAACCAGATTCGCGTCTGTGACCGTGGGCTTGTCTCCGCCGCGTCCATAACAGACAGGGCCTGGCGTCGATCCTGCGCTTTGCGGACCCACGCTCAAGCGGCCGTCTTCGGTGACGCGAGCGATTGAGCCGCCGCCGACTCCTACTTCGAGAATATCGACAACATTCCCTCGGATTGGAAAGCCGGTTTGCTCACCTCCGACAAAGTAAGTGGATTCGACCGTGAAGCGGCCTTCATGAATGAGCGCGCATTTCGCGGTCGTGCCTCCCATGTCGAACGCGATAATATTGTCAAGTCGAAGGGCTTTACCGTAAGCTGCGGCCCCGATGCATCCACCTACAGGTCCGGACTCGACCAACGCGATCGGTTCGCGTCGGCCTCTTCCAGCCGACATAACCCCGCCGTGCGAGCCCATCAGTAGAAGGTCTCCGCGGAAACCGCCTTCTTTTAGGTCGCTTTCAAGGCTCGAAATGTAACTCGTGACGCTTGGCCCGACATAGGCGTTTGCCGCTGCGGTCGCTGTTCGCTCGTATTCGTGCCACTCCCGCGTAAGCTCGGAGCCGGAGGTAACGAAGACGCCCGGAAGCTCCTCCCTTAGTCGGCCGGCCAGCATCAGCTCATGCACAGGATTAGCGTAGGCGTTCAATAAGGAAATCGCGACAGCTTCGACATTTTGTTTTCGCAGATTATTGACGAGCTCAGCAATTTCGCAATCGTTGATGGGAGCCAAAATCTCGCCGATCGAGGAAACACGCTCGTTTATCTCAAGCCGCAAGGCCCTACTGATCAACGGCGCATCTCGTCGAAAACGTAAGTCGAACGGATGTGTTCGGTTGCCTCTGCCGATTTCGAGAATGTCCCTAAACCCGCGCGTGGTTACAAGAGCAGCTCGCGCTCCATTCCGCTGAAGGAGCGCGTTGATGACGAGCGTTGTCCCGTGTTTAACATGAAGCGCCTCATCCAAGCGCAGATCGAGCGCCTGAATGCATTGGAAGATCGCATGTGCGAAGTTCTCGTAAGTGGTTGGCTTCTTCACAAACTTAATTTTTCCCGTTTGCGTGTTGCAAACGACGAGATCGGTAAAAGTGCCCCCGATATCGACTGCTATTACCTCGGCTGTCATATCCGCCTGCCCAGATTTCTGGAATCTCGTCGTCTATGTTTCGTCCACAACGAGATTGCGGAGCGTGCCGATCTTCTCGATCTCAACTTCGATGATGTCTCCGTCTTTCATCCAAAGCTGTGGATTACGCCTAAGCCCGACGCCCCCCGGAGTACCCATCGCAATGACGTCTCCAGGCGAAAGTGGGGAGAACGACGAGATGTACGCGATCGTGTCGGGGATCGAGTTGACGAGCGACGCAGAATTTGCACGCTGCACTTCAAGGCCGTTTAAGCGAGTGATTGAGGTGAGGTTGGCTGGATCGTCGATCTCCTCGCTAGTGACCATCCAGGGTCCCATCGCGCCTGTCTGAAAGAAGTTTTTGCCCGCGAGCAACGAATGGGTCTGAAAATCACGAATGCTTCCGTCCAGAAAGCAAGTGTAACCCGCAACGTGCCGCAAGGCTTGGTCAGCGCCGATGTGCCGTCCGCCTTGTCCGATGATCACGGCGATCTCGCCCTCAAAGTCGAACCTGTCGGAAATTTTGGGACGGATGATTGGCCTATCATGACCAACGAGCGTGTCAGAAAATCGCGAAAAGAGCATCGGTTTATCGGGAGCTTTGTTTCCGCCCTCCTCAGCGTGATCCGCGTAGTTCATCCCGAGCGCAAAAATTTTTCCTGGTTTCAGGATGACAGGAAGGAACGTGATTTCCTGGATAGTCGTATCCGGAGCGCGTTTGCTGGCTTCGATCCCCAGCCGCTGTAAATCTCCATTCTCAATCGCTTCAAATAAAGGATTGTTGGACGATAGTCCGGGAAGGTGTGTAACGGCGCCGCCTTCCACGAGACCTGCGAGAGAGCGGCCGTCGCAGAGATAGCTTGCAAACTTCATACGGGGCTCCCCCAGCGTTGGCTGAAGCCAAGCTATCTCGGCTTCAGAGGCCAAAAGCTTCTCTGCCACGGGATAACGACGCGAGCCATATGGATCGAGAACCAAGCTATTCTGTTTGGTTATAACCCGCGATGGGCTATTCCCTGCAAGGAGCAATGCTTGGCGGCCCAAGAACGAGCGCCGCGCATCGGGGTGCGGCCTGGGACAAATGGCGATGCAAAAGAAAATCGATCATCTAATTCCTGCAATGATCAAGATCTCTACAATCTTGGAACATGAGAGCATCAATCAAGCCGCGGCGCACCTCAACGTGTCGCAGCCTTCGCTCTCAAAAGCGTTGCGATCGGTTGAATTGGCGCTGGGATTGCCCCTAGTACAGCGCACCGCTCGTGGGGTTGCTCCGACAGAAGCGGGAGCCGTTCTCATAAAGGCTGTTCGGTCCGCACGAACAAGCATTGGGGCGGCCTTGGCCGACATCGAAAGTCTTACGGCAAAGCGAACTCATGAGGTTAGGCTCGCATCGACCCCATTGGCTGCCGCGTTGATGTTGCCGCGGGCCGTCGCGCTGTCGCAGCAGCGCCGTCCAGCCATTAAAATTCGGGCTGTCGAAACCCACCGCTCGACTTCAATGCTTCAACTACAAAGAGGCGAGTTGGATATTGTGCTTTGCCCCGCTGAGGATGGTCCGGGTGATCCGAGGCTGATTCGCGAAAATTTATTCGAAGACGATCTGGCGCCATGGGTTCGCGCGACGAGTCCTATCGGAGATGACGCATCTGTTAAGGTCGCTGATCTTGCTCGTCATGACTGGATCCTGCCCCAAAGGGAGAGCAGCCTCTTTCACTTAATCGAGCGAGCGATGAATAAAGTCGGGCTAGTTATTAAGGGCCAAATTTTTGAAAGCTCGTCCGTGCCTATTTGTAAATCTCTTCTGCTGTCCGCCGATCGCATCGTGGTCTGGGATCGGGGCCATCTAAAAAGCGAAATAAAGGCAGGCCTTGTGCGGCCGATCACGACACCCCTGGTGTTCGGAAGGAATGTCCATTGTATCTATACCCGCGCGGAAGCGGAGCGGTCTCGCTCTGTTGAAACCGTTCTTTCGATTCTTCGAGAAGTCGGCCGGGACATAGCTATCTCACGAACGATTGGAGAGCCCTGACATGAAATAGCAATCTTCCACGGTCTCACTGGGCTCCGAAATCCACTGCTCATTAGGCCGACGCTGAATGGCGCAAGCTCGCCGTCGACACGCCGGTTCTCGTGCTGGAACGAACGGTTCATGCATCGGGGGGCGGCTAACCGCTGAACTGCGCCGGCTCGTCGCTTAAGCGTAAGCGATGTTCTCAGGCCACGTGTTTGAGTTCTTGCGCGGTGACGTAGGCGCACGGCAGGAGTTCGTCGATCCTGCTGTTGGGATGATCGTTGACGATGCGGCTGATGACGTCCGTCAGGTAAGCGTGCGGCTCGACGCCGCAGAGCTTGCAGGTCTCGATCAGCGAAGCGATGATCGCCCAGTGCTCGCCGCCGCTGTCGGATCCCGCAAAGAGTGCGTTCTTCCGGTTCAGCGCGATCGGGCGGATGCTGCGCTCGACCACATTGGAGTCGATCTCGATCCGGCCGTCGTCGATGAAGCGCGTCAGACCCTTCCAGCGCGATAGCGCATAGCGGATCGCTTCGGCGAGCTTGGTCTTCTGGCTGATCAGATCGAGTTTTGCGCGCAACCACGGCTCCAGCGCATCGAGCAGCGGCTTGCTGTTCTCCCATCGAACAAGCCGCCGCTCATCCGGCGCGCGGCCACGGATTGTTTTCTCGATTTCGTACAAAGCCCGGATGCGCTCCAACGCCTCGCTGGCGATCGGCGCCGGACCGGCTGACGCGAGTTCGTAGAAGCGGCGGCGCACATGCGACCAGCAGAACGCGAGTTCTACATCGCCGCGCTCGGCCAGCGCGCGATAACCGACATAGCCGTCAACCTGCAGCACGCCCCTGAAGCCTGCAAGATGCGCGATGGGACGCTCGGCCTTGCGATCCGGGGCATAGACATAAACGACGCTGGGCGGATCGGCGCCGCCCCAAGGCCGATCATCTCGGGCGCAAGCCCATAGCTGGCCGATCTTGGTCCGTCCGCGTCCCGGATCGAGCACCGGCGCCGTCGTCTCGTCCGCGAAGAGCTTGCCGGAACTCTTGAGCTTCAGGAACAGGCGCTCGTAGACGGGCCGCAGCAGCCAGGTGGCGCGTCCAACCCAGTCGGCGAGCGTCGAGCGATCGAGATCGATCCCCTGGCGGCCGACGATCTGCGCCTGGCGATACAGCGGGAGATGATCGGCGTATTTGGACACGAGCACATGCGCCACTGTCGCATCGGTCGGCACGCCGCCCTCGATCAATCGCGCCGAAGCCGGCGCCTGGATCACGCCGTCTTCGCACGAGCGGCAGGCGTATTTGGGCCGGCGCACGACCAGCACCCGGAACTGCGCGGGAATGATGTCGAGCCGCTCGCTCACGTCTTCGCCGATGCGATGCAGTGCGCCCTTGCAGCACGGGCAGCTCTTGTCGGCGATGTCGACGATCGTCTCGACGCGCGGCAGATGAGCAGGAAGCGAGCCGCGGTTCGTACCGCGTTTGGCGCGTTCGGCCGGCGCGCTCTTATCGCTCTCCGCTTCGCTCGCCGCTTGCGCCTGCTCGACCTCCTCAAGAGCAAGTAGCATTTGGTCTTCGGGCAAGCTCTCGGCGCGACGCCCGAACCGATGCCGCTGCAACTCCTTGATGATCTGGCGCAGCCGCTCGTTCTGGACCCGCTCGGCAAGCAGCATCGCTTTCAAGGCGCTCGCATCATCGGGCAGCGATTCAGTCGGCGACAGCATGCCAGGATCGAATCACATCGCACGCGATTTTGCGAGAGTTCCCAGCGGCTTTGCGCAGTCAAAACTTATCCCGCCTGCAGCGGGGCTGGCGTTGCTCTCGCCTCGTGCACGCGGCGCCAATCCAGACCTTCAATCAAAGCCGAGAACTCCGCCGCCGACAGCCGAATCACGCCATCCGCGATCTGCGGCCAGCGGAAGGCGCCGCTCTCCAACCGTTTGGCGAACAGGCATACGCCCGAGCCGTCCCAATAAACCAGCTTCACCCGGTCCGCCCGTTTGGCCCGGAACACATAGACCGCGCCCGAGAACGGATCGGCTTGCATCGTCTCGCGCACCAGCGCCGCCAGCCCCTCCGCGCCTTTGCGAAAGTCGACAGGCTTGGTCGCCACCATCACCCGGACCGCGCCGGCGGGTCCGATCACTTCGCAACCTTGAGCGCTTTGATGATCGCCGTCACGGTTGCGACATCGGCGCCGCGACAGACCCACATGCTGGCGCCGGCGAGTTCAACGCCAATGAGCGGCGTCTCGTCATCAGCCGATCGGCGATCCTTCCCGCCCTCCAACTCGCGGCCGGGCGCATCCATAACCGCCGGCACGAACAAAGCGTCCGTCGAGCCGCCTTGCGCAAGTACCCGCCGCCGATCGGCGCGACGCCAGGCAAACAGCTGCGTCGGCGTCAGTCCGTGCCGACGAGCCACATCGCAGACGCTGCTGACGCCCGCATGGCTCTCCGCCACAATCGCCGCCTTCTGATCGGCGCTCCACTCGCGCCGCCGTCCAGCGCCCGTGAAAACCTCAATCCGCCGCGCCGCCGCCGCGGCCTTAGACATATGATCGTCAGATGGCATCGACATATGTCGGAGCTCCTCATGCTCCCATTATCGCTCATCTAAGGCTCTCATGAAGGTGGGTTGAGCCAGCTCGCATAGCCGCGACCGCAGGTCGGCATCATCCGCTCGGCATGAGCGATACCGCATGCTCGTGCGATCCGCCCCGACGACCATGCACGGCCGCCGCTCGCTCATCCCCAGCGTCGCCTGGAGACGCGCGACCGCTTGCCGCTTCGCGGCGGGCGCTCCCATTTTTTGAGAGCAGGTCCGTCAGACCCGCGTTGTCGAGCATCGTGTCCGCGAGCAGCCGCTTGAGGCGCGCGTTCTCCTCCTCGAGCGCCCGCATCCGCTTCGCGTCGGATACCTCCAGCCCACCGAACTTCGCCTTCCACGCATAGTAGGTCGCGCTCGACATCCCGCGCTTGCGGCACAACTCCGTCACCACCGCGCCCGCCTTGGCCTCCTTCAGGATGCCGATGATCTACACTTCCGAAAACTGCTTCCGCTTCATCTGTCCGTCCCTTCGTTGGGTCGAACTCTAGCTCCAGGCGGAGGAAAAAAGGGGGGTCACGTCAACCCGCACCGTCGCTTACACAAGAAACCTGACACCCTCGATGCAGCCCGTCGCGCTTTTCAAACAATCGGAGAGATATCCTCAAGCACCTGTCCTTTTGTCTCGATTGCAAAGACAAGGCATACGAGCCCCCCAATCGTCGCGGCGATACCAAACATCATGAAAACCGCACCCACGCCGGCATAGGGAAGAACGAAGCCGACAGCGTAAGGGCCGACCATAGAGGCGATCCGGACCCATGCGCCGCCGACTCCGGAGCCGAGCGCGCGCATCCGAGTTGGATAATTCTCCGCATTGTAGATTCCGAGCGAAAGCGCGGACGCATTGAGCATTGCGAAGCTGAAGCAGATGACACCGAGCAATGTCTTCGGGTCCATAGAGGGAGCGTTCAACAGAAACAGCATCGGCAGCCCCCCGAAGATCATCGCGCCAGCGATAAGCGCTTTCCGGCCGATCACATCGATGAGCAGCGCCGCGCCAATCGTCGCCACAAGCCCGGCAACGCTGGCGATGAGACCATATTGCAGAGATTGCTGCACAGAAAGGTGGTAGACACCACGATAGATGGACGGCAGCCATCCGGAGAGGCCGTAGACCGCTAGATAGGTGCAGAACCACAAAGCCCAGATCACTAGAGTTCGTTTGCGATAGATGCCGGAGAAGAGATCGGCGAACGTCGCGCTAGCCGCGCGATTGAGCGACACTTCACGCCCAATTGGCGGAAGCTGCTTCTTGCCGTTTTTGGAAACGATGCGCTCCACCTCGGTGACGACCGCATCCGCCTCTGCGATGCGGCCGCGCTCCACCAGCCAGCGCGGCGACTCCGGTAACAACCACCGGAGCGGCAAGGTCAGCACGGCCGGCACGGCGCCAATAATGAACATCCACTGCCATCCGAATGCCGGCACGACCCATGTTCCGACAAGCGCCACAGCGACTAAGCCGATCGGAAACGGTAATTGTGTGAGAAGCGTGAAGCGTCCCCGCTGTTCCGCCTTCGCAAATTCATTCACATAGGTATGCATGATGGGCACCTCGCCACCAAGGCCAAGCCCTTGCGCGAAGCGGAACAGCATCAGCGATTGAAAGCTCCAGGCCGTCGCGCAGACCAGGCTCATGACTGCGAAGATCGCGATCGTGACGATGGCGCAGGGAACCCGGCCCACGCGCTCGGCAAGCCATCCGAATAAGACCGAACCCAAAGCCTGGCCGGCATACCCGACAGCGATCAGCCCTCCAA
This sequence comes from Beijerinckiaceae bacterium, assembly GCA_965276595.1. GTDB lineage: Bacteria > Pseudomonadota > Alphaproteobacteria > Rhizobiales > Beijerinckiaceae > Terripilifer. The sequence goes on along the minus strand of CBDIBA010000011.1, from coordinate 293,173 downwards.
TTTCCATCGGCGTCAGATGCCAAAGACCGATAAGCACCGGGAGAATATAGGCGATGGCCAGCGCATCGAAGGCATCGAAAAACCAGGCAAGCCCGACGACAGATCTGATTTTCATGTGCCATCGCGAGAACGGTAGCCGTTCGAGCCGAGCGATGATCCGCGACCCCTGCTCGGCGCCGGCACAGACCCCGCTGTCCATGTGTTTCCTCCCGGTTTGTTGGTTCTTCGTCAGAGCTTGTGTGAAACGACGGGATTGCGGAGAACTCCGATCCCCTCGACTTCAACCTCGATCACGTCGCCAGCTTTCATGAACAGTTTTGGGTTCCTTCCGTAGCCGACACCGGAAGGAGATCCTGTCGTGATAATGTCGTTGGCTCGCAATTTGTAGAACCGTGAAAAATATTCGATCACCGTCGGAACATCGAAGACGAGATCGCTAGTGCTGGTCGATTGCACCACCATTCCGTTCAGTCGAGTCGTAAGTTGAAGGCTGTAAGGGTTCGGCAATTCATCCGCGGTGGCCACCAGGGGTCCCATCGGGCAGAATGTCGGGAACTGCTTGCCCAGCAGATTGTGTTCCCACGCGAGGATCGCTCCCATCGTTCCCGACGAAGCGAACACGGGCGCCACCCAGTCCCTCGCGGAGACGTCGTTGATGATCGTGTAGCCCGCCACATACTCGAGCGCCCGGGACGCCTTTACTCTGTGGCAGGGCTTGCCGATGACAATGCTGAATTCACCTTCCCAATCCACCATGTCCGAAGCATCGGGCGGCAGGACGATCGCCTCACCCGGGCCGATTACAGAAGCCGCATTCTTTGTGAACGCCGTCGGGGTCGCGGGAACCGGGGTTTTCATTTCCTTAAGATGCTCATGGTAGTTCATGCCGCAGGACAAGATCAGCGTCGGGTCAGGTATGGGCGCGAGAAGTTTACTGGCGTCGAGCGACGTCATCGATCCGGCCGTCCGCAATTCGGCCTGCAGGCTCGGCTTGCCGTCCAGCCGGTCCTGGAAGCGGCGGAGAGCATCAAGGCCCTGCGCGCCAGTCGCAAGAATCGCGGCGAGGCCGTTCGGCACGTCGGCGAGTTCAGAGAAGCGGGCGCGACAGGCCTCAATGTTCAAGACCGAGTCGCCGAATAACAAGCCCGCGGAAGAGGCTGTCCTAGTTTGCAAGGTCACGAGCCGCATGATTTTAAGCTCCCGCGCTCAACGAGCAAGGTGAACGTCAACGCGACCGACGCGAATTGCGCAGGACCGTCGTCGCGGCCATATCGATTGATCCATCTTGTGCGACCTGCACCGCGTAATCTCTTGCAGCTCCCTCGCGCGAGACATAGCCGAGCCGCACATCCGCCGCGACCTTGCGCAGATCGCGGTCACGCGGGTCGCCGTATCCGCCGCCGCCCGAAGTCGTAATTCGAACTCGATCGCCCGGCTGCAAAGACCGCGCACCCTTTAGGATGTGCTCCGACGCGCCGCTCTCACGCTCAATAATCGCGGTCGGCGGATTGGCATTCTTGCCCCGGAGCACACCCCAAGGCGGGCAACCCGTGCGCTCGATTGCGAATTGAACGTTGCAAGGATCAAGCGCCACAAACACCTTTTCAATCCCATAGCCGCCGCGAAACGCGCCGGCGCCCGGAGAATCCGTAATGATCTCCTGCGCGATGACGCGCAATGGATAAAGCGCTTCTTGTACCTCCACGGGAACATCCAATGTGTCGCCGTGGCTCATGGTCTTGTAGGGACCCGGTCCATCTTCGCCAAGACTTCCGCCCCAGCCGCCTAGACCGGAAGTCAGATTAAAGTAGGTCTCTCCGGTTTTGCTGCTCACTCCTTCCAGATTGTGTATGGCGAAATTCGAGTGATGGCCGGCCGCCAGCTGTTCAGGCGCGGCCTGAACCATGGCGCGCATGATCGTATCAATCACGGTGGGAAGCGGGGTGCTGTACATAGCCATCGGGGCATCTGCACGCGCACTGAGAAACTTGCCATCCGGTATGATGACATGGAGCGGACGGAACGCGCCATCATTGGCGGCCTCATAGGGCGCAACGAGATATTTGAACGCGATTCGCGCGACGGTCACTGCTCCACCATTGCGCCCAGAATTGATAGATCCGCGCACTTGATCCGCAATGCCGGAGAGGTCGATTGTCATCTCGTCGTCTTCGACGCGAACAACCACCTCGATGCGAATAGGTTCGTCAAGCGCGAGGCCATCATTGTCGAGAAACGAGCTGGCGCGATATTCGCCATTCGGAAGTTTGCGAATGGCCGCACGCGCTGCTTTTTCGGAACTTTCCCAGATAAGGTTCACTGCACTCCTGAATATCGATACTCCGTATTTATCAGCCAGCGTTGCAACCTCATCGCGTCCGAGCAGACAGCCCGCGAGCTGAGATTCGAGGTCCCCAAGGAGCATCTGCGGAAAACGAGTGTTGATTTCGATAGTGCGATAGATGTCGGCCACCGGTTTGCCCGCGCACCACAGCTTCACGCTTCTAAACTGGATTCCCTCCTGGTAGATCTCAGTTGTTCCCACCGGCGCACAGGAACCGACCGCGATGCCGCCGACATCCACCCAGTGCACGAGCACGGCCATGAAACCGACGAGCTCCGCGGCATTCTCGCCGGCGAAGATCGGGGTATACATGACCACATTGTTGAGATGCTGGCCGAGCGTGCCGGCATGATTTGAAAAGATCACGTCGCCTTGTTGAATTCCCTGGCGCCCGTGAATTTCGAGCCCGTCCTGAACCGCTGCGCCAAGGGCATTCGCGACGAAAAGCGGAATGCCACCTTGCGATTCGGAGATCAATCTTCCGTCCGGCGACACCACGCCTACCGCGTAATCCTTGTACTCATAGACAAGCGGGCTAAAGGCGGTGCGCGTGATGTTCACTTCAATCTGCTTTGGAATCGCTAGCAGACCGTGCCGAATGATTTCAGCGGTGATAGGATCGATGACGCTCGTTGTTGCATCTTCGGAAGCACGCATTTCAGTCAGTCCTTGAACCAGATATGGAGTTCCCCGAGCTTGCGGACCTCGATCTCATCCTTCGGGCCCACGACCGTGGTCGAGCCATATTCCTCGATGATGGCTGGGCCCGCGGTCGTGAATCCTGGCTGCAACGAAAGGCGCTGATAAACGGGCGTTTCGAGTCGGCCGGAGACTTCCGCGAAATAAACAGAGCGCAAGTCAGGCTTACATGGCCGCTCGTCGTTCATCGCGCCCAAACATGCCAGTTCAGGCCCATCGACACGAGCCCGGCCCGTCACCGCGAGCGACACGAGTTCCAGACGACCCGAGGCCCGAACATGACCGTAATGGCGCTTGTAGGCGGTTTCGTAAAGGTCGCGCAGCGTGGCGGGGTCGCTAGCGGCCCCGATCGAGGTTCGCATCGCCTGCCGCTGCCCGTGGAAACGGATATCGGCGTTCCGCTCGAATGTTACGTCGGTGGCGCCGAAATCAGATTTCAGCTGATCTCGAATCCGGCTTTCCATCGCGGCGAATACCGCGAGCATCTCGGCCAGGCTGTCACCATTGACTTCGCGCAGGAAGGTTTGCGATTCATCCAACCTCGCATCCGCCAGCAGCATCCCGACAGCGGAGAATATTCCGGGCTCAGGGGGGATGACGACCTTATTGAGGTTCAGCATCCGGGCCAATGTTGCCGAGTGCAGTGGGCCACCGCCGCCGAAAGCGATGAGCGAGAATTTACGGGGGTCCAATCCGCGTTCGACCGTAATCTGCTTGATCGCCGAAGCCATCGTCATGGCGCTCAGCGTCAGGATGCCTTGCGCCATTTGGTCGAGCCCGTCGGCGCCATAAAATCCGAGCTTCGACGCAAGCAATCCGACGGCCGTTTCGGCGGCAGCGATATCAAGTCTTATCTCTCCCCCGAGAAACGACGAAGACCCGATTCGCCCCAGAACAAGATTGGCATCGGTAATCGTTGGGTCCGTCCCGCCGGCTCCGTAGCAGGCTGGCCCGGGATTGGAGCCAGCGCTTTTTGGACCGACCTGCAAGCGCCCATGTTCATCCACCCAGGCGATCGAACCGCCACCCGTTCCCACTTCAACAATATCGAGGATGCTGCCGCGGATAGGAAATCCATACTGTTCGCCGCCGATGTAGTAAGGCGATTTGATGTCGAAGCTTCCATTTTCTAGCAAAGCGCATTTTGCAGTCGTGCCCCCCATGTCAAAGGCGACGGCATTCCTGATCCCGAGCGCCTCGGCATAGGCGCCTGCGCCGATGCAACCGCCGACCGGCCCGGATTCCACCAGCATCACCGGCTGCTGTTGAGCACGTGCGGCAGACACAACGCCGCCGTTCGATGCCATCAAGTAAAACGCTTGCTCAAAACCTCCGGACCGCAATCTACCTTCGAGCCGCTTCACGTAATCCTGCAGCTTTGGTCCGACATAGGCGTTGGCGACGGCCGTCGACGTCCTTTCGTATTCATGCCATTCTCTCGAGAGTTCCACGCCGCAGGTCACGTAGAGGTCTGGAAGCAGCTCGCGCAATCGGGCAGCGGCCGCCGCTTCATGCTCGTCGTTCTTGTAGGAATTCAAGAATGACACGGCAACAGCCTCGACCTCGAGCTTTCGAAGCAAGGCCGCGGCAGCGTCCAACTCCCGGAAATCGATGGCCGCGAGCACTTGCCCCTCGGCTGAAATTCGCTCCGAAATCTCTAGGCGAACATCTCGCTCCGCGAGAGCCGGTTCGCGCTTGTACCGCAGGTCGAACGGAACTGACCGGTTTCCTCGTCTAATCTCGAGCGTGTCGCGAAAACCCTTCGTTGTGATCAGGGCCGTCCTGGATCCATTCCTCTGAACGAATGTATTGATGACCAGAGTTGTTCCGAACTTAATTATCGCCGCGCGCGCAAGATCGATTTTGGCCTTCGACACGCATTCCATGACGCCTTTGACTAGATCCCCATAGGTAGTCAGAGTTTTCGCATAGACCACCCTACGGCCTTGAGCATCATAAGCTGCGAGATCCGTAAAGGTGCCGCCGGTATCGGCCGCGATAATGTAGGTCAATCGTTCCTCCCTAACACCCCAACGGCGCAATGCCGGCCAAGCACCCGACGTTGCAGAAAGCTCACATTGGCGAACCTGCATGCCAGCGTTCGGAGGGCAACGTTCTATCCAGCGTGAGCTACCGGCGCTATCGCGATCACAATGCGCTGACACATCAATCGAAACATGTTTATCCGATAATCCCCGCCTTCCACCAATCACTCCTGCTACATCGTATTGTAAGCACAAAAACTGTCCGAGTTGCATAGCACATTTGTTTTTTCGGTTTGTTGATCTTGCGATCCTGCGGGAAGCAGGGTCTATGAACGAGACAGCGTAGCACGAGCATCGTCAAACGGAGAAGGTTCTAGGGACATATTGTCCAGCGCGGGCGAGCCTGCCGCGCGCGCTAATTCTCGCGCAATGCGCGCGGGAACCAAGCAGGCGCAGGTGATGCTCAGCGCCGCTGGCGGCGCAAGCCTCAGCGATCTCACAATTCGCCGCGTACAGAAAGCGCTTGCGGTCGCCGAGCATTGTCGCGTCGTTCGAGCCGTATTTGAGATCGACGGCCGGCGAGCTATCACGGGCGGACCTCTGCAATCAACCGCGACCCTCCAACATACGATTGAAGTCCGTCTCCATCTTCGCAAATCGCGCGGACTCTTTGATGAGAATATCTGGCTTAAGATAAGAGACGCGTCCACCCCTGAGGAACTTTGCCGTCTCCGATTGATCGATCAAATAATTGCCGCGGCGAGTCGCCTTCTCGAACGTTAACGCGCCATCCGTGGTCGCAAGCCAGCTGATAAACAATTTTGCAGTATTCGGATTGGCCCCGAACTTGAGAACGCTGCCGTAAAGTAGGCTAGCCGGCGACACGTCTAATCGTGTCATTCGAACAGGCGCCCCGGATTCGATTACGCGCACGGCGGAATCGTAAGCTGTGACGCACGTTGCGATTTCGCCGGAGCCCACCGCCTGCGCCAGTGGGAACAATCCGTCGAACATGCGTGGCTTCAAGGCGGTAAGCTTGCGCACGAGATCGCGTACCTTGTCCTCTCCATAGGCGGGAATGAGCTGCATGAATTCGGAGGCGCGGGTCCAGTGCCCGGTGCGGCCCGCCCATCTTGAGTCGAACGCCGCATCCCAGGTCGCAGGCGCATCCGCGTCGTTGACAAGATTCTTGTTGGTGAGCGCCACAAAAATGGCCGTGGTCACGAGCGCCATGTTCGGGGTGGGCCCGGTCATCGTTGTCGCATCGACCCCGAACTGCTTCCAGTCGACTTCGCGGATAAGACCACGATCGGCCAATTGCTGAAGTCCTGAAGGCTCGAGAAAAAGGATGTCCGAGGTTGGACCACCAGCCATGCTCTCCTGGATGATGCGGGCGGTCTTCTGCGCCGATGGCACATCGATGAATTCGGGAGTTTTGAGGAACGGGTACTGCTTCTGAAAAGCGTCGAACAGGATATGCACTTCCTTAGGGTCGTAGTGATCGTACCAAGATAGCGGCTTCTCCTCTTTCGCCGCCTCGGCTGCGAGCCCGTTCACGGCAGCGCCAGCCGGAAGTCGCAAGCCGAGGGTCGCGGATCCCGCGATGGCGGCGGTCGCAAGAAAACGCCGGCGGTTTTGTGGATTCGGTGTCGTCATATGGTTCCTCCCGAAGTTTCCGCTTTGGACTTGGTTCGACCTTGGTCTACACGTCGCGCTTTTCCGTAATGATAGAGGACGCGGCGACAAGAATGGAAAGGCTTATCATCAAGAGAACCGCGATCGCAGCGGCCTGCGCCGGATTTCCCGTCGTCCAAAAACTATAGAGGATTGTGGAGAGCACGCTGTTGCGGCCCGATTGCAGCATGACCGCAATGGAGAACTCGCGAATCGAATGCACGGCCACCCAGATCACGATGGCGATCATTGTTGGGCGCAGCAGCGGCGCGAGCACGCTCCGTACTGTGCGAGCCATAGAGGCGCCGGACACAATTGCCGACTCTTCCAGTTCCAACCCGATTTGCATTAACCCGGCCTGCATCATGCGACAGGCGACCGGCAAAAAAATGATGATGTGGCCCAGCGCGATGAGCCAAATCGTGCCGTACAGCGGAACGAAGCGTAAGCTGAAAGCAATGAAGATGAGAGCCACGCTCATCATCAGCGGCGGCACTCCGGTCGGGATCATCGCGAGGACGTCGAGCGCCATGGCGGCGCGCACGCCGGAGCGAAGCGCGCCCCAGGCGACGCTCAGCGCCAAAGCGACGAGAGCGAGACATGCCACGCCGGCAATGAGCACGGCGTTGGTCACAGCGCTCCAAACACGCGGACTCGTTAAAACGTCGCGGTAAGCTGCAAACGATGCGCGATGCAGCAGCGACCGATCGAAACCGCCGAAGTACGGCATGAGACTGGTCCAGACCAGCGCAAGCAGCGGCAGAACGATCGCGCAAAGGACGTAGAACGCCACGAAGCAAACGGCGGCCGGCCTCCAATAGCCAAGCGCGGCGCGATGGGGTCGGTAGCCCTTACCGCTTACCGTGGCGAAGCGGCCGGCGCTTCGCATCGCCCGGCTGTAGACCAGAAGGCCCACCGCCATGATCACGAAGACTGCGCTGCTCAGCGCGCCGCCCGCGCCGTAGTCCGGCAGGCCGGACGTTGGGCTCATGACGCGGAAGACTTCGATGCTCAGCAGCGGCACGTTGCCAGGGATTGCGATCACGGCGGGCACATCGAACGCAAGAATGCCGACCATGACAAGGATGGTGGCGATCGACACCAACGTCGGGAAAAGAAATGGGATTACGACGCGACGAAAAACTCCCCATCGCGTCGCGTGTGACATCAGCGCCGCTTCTTCGAAGGCCGGATCAATGGCGCGCAGAGTTGGAGAGAGCATCAGGAAGCACGTCGGGACGTACGCCAGTCCTTGCACGAAAATCGCGCCGGGCAGGCTGTAGATGTCAAACTGCTTTGGGAACGCGCCGAAGATGCCTTTAATCGCCAGAGGAATGACGCCGATCTGCGGGCTCAGCACCAAGGTCCAGCCGATCGCGAGAAGGAGCGGCGGCGTTGCCATGGGTATGAGGATCGCCGCTCGCAGGACGCCGCGCGCGGAAAGGTCGGTCCGCTCCAAAAGCCAGGCGAGCGCAAGCCCGATTGTCAGCGCAAACACCGTGCTGCCGGTCGCGAACAGAAGGCTGGAGGCGAGCAGCCGCCACGTGTAGGGCGAACTCCACACGGAGCTATAGTTTTCCAGGGTCCATCCGGAACTGAGGGGCAGCCCGTCTGGACGCAAGCTGCTGACAAGAACGGTCGCAAGCGGTCCCAGCGTCATCAGCCCCAAGAGAAGCGCCAAGGCAGCCACGAAAATGCTGCTAGCGAACCCAGGCCGCCGGAACGCGGGGCTGAGTTGCAGCGCCGAGCGCAAGCTGAAGGCAGCGATGCGCGGGCCGGCCAACTTGGAGCGGCGCGCCGTTCCGTTGGACCTCACAACTCCAAGACCAAGTAGTTCTCCTCTAACGAAACGGGGAAACTTTCGGCGACGTATGGGCCCTTGACGACGTTCTGTCCCGGTTCGACGGTCACGGCATAGCGCCGCACAAACATGTGCGTTGGATCGCAAAAAGACTGGCCCGTGCGGATGTCGAATTCCCAGCCATGCCAAGGACAGCGCAGCATCTCGCCCTGACGCGTGAGCCGGTAGGAGCCCGGCGTGTCCGATTCCGCCAGACCTATGAGGCGGCCCTTGCATAGAGAGGCGCCTTCGTGCGGGCACCTGTCGAGCAGCGCGAAGAATTCGCCCCTAAGATTATAGAGCCCGATCTTGCGCCCCTGGACTTCGACCTGCTTGGGCCGCCCTTCCGGCACCTCATCGACGTGCGCCACAACATGCCGGGCCATAATCAGGCCAATTCGTAGAATTTCATCGCGTTGTCGCGGAAGATCATTCGGCGTTCGCTTGGCGAGAGATTGATCTTGAAGGCATACGCCGGATCGTCGAAGTCCCAGTGCGGATAGTCGCTGGAAAACATGACGCGATCCCAGCCGAGATAATCGATCAGGTCGCGCAGATGCTGCGGCTGCTCTGGCTCTTCGATCGGCTGCGTGGTGAACCAGAAATGTTCGCGCACGTACTCGGAGGGCGGCCGCTTCACGTGCGGCACCTCGGCGCGCATGCGCGCCCAATGCTGGTCCATGCGCCAGCACAACGAGGGCACCCAGGCGAAACCCGTTTCGACCAGCACAAAACGCAACGCTGGAAAATGCTCGAACACGCCTTCCATCACCAAGCTCGTCATCAGTGCCTGCATTGCCGGCACGGTAAAAAAATGATGCTCGAAGTAGTAGGATGGCCAACCTCCGCCTGTCGGCGGATGGCCTGGGATGCCGCCAATATGCAGACCGATCGGCAGCCCGGAAGCGGCGGCCGCTTCTAGCATAGGCCAATAGCGACGACGACCACCCGGCTCCATAGATTGCGAAGCGAAGGTGATTTGGACGAAACTCGAATCCCCGGCGCAGCGCTCGATCTCGGCGACAGCCGCTTCCGGAAAGTCCTGGGTCACCTGGATCGAGCCGCGGAACCGCGGCTCGACGGCGACCCAGTCCTGTCGCTGCCAATCGTTGATGGCGGTAGCAAGCGCGGCGCCGAACTCGAGGTTGCGTTGATCATAGGCGCTCAGTCGCAATGGATGCAGAATGCCGAACGTGATGTTGTGCGCATCAAGGTGCTGGGCGCGCATGAAGGGGATGTCCGACGCGGGCGGCCCTCCGCCGGGCGGCCAGGCGTCGGCGCGCGCCGTATCCGGCGACATCCGCGGATATGCCTGCGACCCGGAATAGGCCTGCCGCAGGTGGCTGCCAAACATCGCGAAGTGCTCGCGCCAGCGTTGCGGCATGTGCTTGCCGAGATCGGCCCCGGTTTTCACCGCAGGGTGAATGTCGCAATCGACGATGCCCAGCCGGGCGGGCGATCGCTCCTCACGCAGATGAACGGGAGCTTGGATGTTCATATTGCGACCTCCTTCAGCTGCGTCTTGGCGCCGAGGCGGGAAAACGTCGCCATGGGATTGTCGACGCAAATTTTACGTTTGAGGCGCTCCGGGATCCCGGCGGGCAACACATCCGTTCTCTCGAAATGCCAGTGCGGATAATCGGTTGAGAAAAGCAATAGATCGTCGCAATCGATCTGCTCGAAGATGCGTTCGAGCTGCGCCGGTTCGGGCGGCGCGTTGGCGGGCTGCAGGGTGAACCGGACGTGATCCCGGATCGCCTTCGAAGGCGGCTCTGTCAGCCAGGGTACTTCGCGGCGCACGCCGCGCCACGTCTTGTCGACGCGCCACATAAAGCCCGGCAGCCAGGTGAAGCCCGCTTCGACCAGCACGACTTTCAGGTTCGGAAACCTTACAAAAACGCCTTCGGCGATCAGGTTGAGCAACTGACTTTGGAAACCATGCGACATCGCCACGTAGTCTTCCAGCGCATAGGAAGGCCAGCCGGATGGCGTCGGCGCATAACGGTATGTGCTACCGGCATGGATCGACACCGGCAGACCAAGCCGCTCCGCGGCGGCATAGATGGGCCAGTGATAGCGGCGACCCAGCGGCATCTCGCCATGCAGGATCATCTGGACCGAGACGAAGCGGGCATCGGCGGCGCACCGCTCGATTTCTTGAGCCGCCAAATCTGGGTTCTGGATCGGAACGACGATCGCGGCGCGCAGGCGTGGATCGGCATCGAGCCACTCCCTGGCGATCCAGTCGTTGAGCGCGCGGCAGAGCGCCGCGGCCATATCCTCGCTATAGAACATCTGGGAAGTGTGAATCGTATGGCAAACGGCGTACCGGCTGCCGAACGCGTCGAGAGCATCGCGCTGCATCGCGGCAAGGTTCAGCGGCCCTTTGGCGCGCCAGTCGTGCCGGCAGGTCAAAGGAGCATTGGGCGGATAGCTCGTCAAAACGAGATTGAGCTTGTCGGTCCCGCGCGCGGTCAAGTGATCGCGCCAGTATTCTTCCAGGTACGGCAGAAGAACGCGCATTTCAGGAACGGTGATGTGAACGTCGCAATCGATAGGACGATCAGCGACTCCGTCCATCGTACCGTCGCCCATGTTGTCGTCGCACGGCCCATTATTGCATTTCTGTGCACCAGAGCAGAAATTGTCTGCTCTCGCAATCCGATTATGAACCGGTATGGGATAAGGAGCCTGGCGCAATCTCGACGCGTTTAAGTCTGCTATGGGGCGACGGGCCAATCGAGCTTAAAGAAGGTCGGTACTGGCGCGGCGTAGCTGGTCCGTGAGGGGCTTTTGACCCTGCCGTCTTCGGGCTTGCATCCGCCTTGACCCGATCTCCTCCCGCCTCTGCAACGCTCGCCTTCGCAGCCGCCGCGGCGGATCGCATCGTCTTCGAGCTCTCCGTCTCGGGGCTCGCCCGGTCCGCGGTTTCGATCTCGCCGGCGCCGGCTGGAGCGCGCGCTTCGATCGCGCGTCGACCGGCGGCGGTGAGGATCAGGCTCATGTCGCGGCCGCAATCGTCCCGCCGCCACACCGGCATGCCCGGTTTCGAACGCGCCTCGCGCATGAGCTTGCGCCCGATCAGGCTCGCCCCGACTTTCATCGCAGCGCCCTTCCCCATCCCGGCCGGCGCGACCGCCGCGCCGTCGTGGGCCAGCGCCGTCTCCAGCGCCAGGCGCTGATGGTTGGTCAGTGTGCTCGTCATATCGATGTCCTCCTTCGCCGGACGGCCTCCGCCGTCACTGGCGCAACCCCGCAATGGCGCATCGGCCGGCGGGATCTAGGGAGGCGCGGCCTCGATCGCGGCCGCCTCACGCACACAGCAATGCTCCGTTCGAACCCGAAGTCCAGTCCATCTTGCGCACCCCGCGCGCCTCGGATCTGCAAGCGCCGGAAGCGCGCTCATCCGAAAAGTTGGAACTGGTTCGATGCTCTCGCATCCACGCGCTCCGCCTTAAATCTGGCTAATACCGACGGTCATTTGCAGCGACCTACATGAGCCCATTCGCGCGTTCCCCCTCTGCGATCGCCGACGCGTGGATGCGACTTTCCTTCAGAGGCCCACGCAGAATTCCTACATCGATGCGCCGCTCCATTAAGGCGCGCGCCTGCTCGTCGAGGCCGACGGTTGTCGCCGACAGGTCCACGGCGGGGAACTTACGGCGATCTCGGGCTTTTGCGCCGGATGACGCGGCCGCGCGCTGATATGGGAGAAGCCCATTTCATGCAGGAGAACGCCGACGTAGCGCTCGTGATAGCCGACGCCAAACCGCTCCCTCGATGACGCGCTGCAAATCGACGCGTCGCCAGCGCACGACGCCGTCCGTCTCGCGATCGGGGCCCGCTTCGACGATGGCGGCGAGTTTAGCCTTCTGCGCCTCCGACAGGCGCGGCTCGACGCCGCCGCCGTGACGATCGAGCAGACCGTGCGGCCCAAGTTCGTTGAAGCGATGCACCCAATCGCGCAAGGTCTGGCGATCCATGCCGCCGATGCGCGCGGCCTCGCCGCGATCCATGCCGTCAAGCACAGCCGCCAGCGACAAAAGCCGCCGACTCTGGTTGTTCTCTTTCGAGTTCCTCGCAAGCCGCCGAAGCTCGGCGGCGCAAAAGTCGTTCCGAACTTCGATGGCCGCGGGCATGGCGCGAATCTCCTTCGCGCCCCAGGAATCACGCCTCAAGGCAAAACGGAAGCGTCCGTCGGCCAACGAATCGTACGACCATACGCTCTACAGCCGCCTCAACGACAAGCGGAACGGAGCCATCGTCCTGATCATGCAGCGTCTTCATGAAGACGACCTTGTGGGCCATGTTCTCGAGCAGGAACAATGGGACGCGGTGCGATTTCCCGCGATCGCCAAACGGACGAGGACTTCATCGACAACGTGTTTGGTCGCCACCGCTTTCGGCGATGTCAGGGCGATGCGCTGCATCCGGCGCAGGAGACCGCCGACACTCTCGAACGCCTGCGCAAGACCATCGGCGAGTACAACTTCGCGGGCCAATACCAGCAAACCCCATCTGCGCTGGGCGGAGGCCTAGTCCTGAAAACAAGACTGAACACGAGCGCGCTTAGGACAGTCCTCGACGATTACGGAACACCGGAGCAATGGCCGCTTGCGAAAGGCATTGAGACGCGTCGAACGACTCGCATTTTGCCGTGGGGCCGAAATTCCCAAATTCCCTCATCTCGATTTTTCCGCACGACGCAATTCCTGATCCGGTCGATGGCGCTCTACTTCCTGCATTACAACTTGATGCGCGTTCACAAGACGCTTCGCGTCACGCCAGCGATGGCGTCTGGCGTCGCCGATTGGCTGTAGTCTTGGTAAGAATCGCGCAGGTGGACGCGACCGAACAACCGAAAAAACGCGGCTTTTACAAAAAAGCGTGGCGACGAAATTTCAATCTGAGACACTACCAAAGATGATCTTCCCTCAAACCGCGCACAGCCCGCTAAACGGGATCAGGCGATCGCTTACAATTTTACGCCGTGCAGCGCGGGTGGAGCAACAGGGCGGCGCAGTTGGTCGGGATTGCGAAGTTGACCGCATGTTGCGGAGAGCTTGGCGCATTAAAGTGGATTCGTTTTAATCCGTTTCGTATCCAGCAGCGGCGAAGAAGGTTGCGCATTCTTGAGGCGTGAAGGTGTGCAGCAATGAGCGGATCGTGTTCCACAGAGCTTCAACCGTACGCAATTCCGCCTTGCGCAGAAGCGCTTTGAGGTTGGAGAACGCATTCTTAATCGGATTGAAGTCGGGGTTGTGAGGCGGAAGATAGAGCAGCCTCGCGCCGGCTGTTTCGATGGCGGCACGAACGCGCGCGCCCTTATGGCTGCCCAGGTTGCTCATGATCACAATGTCGCCGGCTCTGATCTCGGGAACCAGAACCCGATCGACATAGGCCTGGAAGGCGACAACGTTGATCGCCCGTCGAGAACCATCGGCGCAACCATCTCCGTTTACCGGAGCGCATCGACGAAGGTCTTTATTTTCCAATGGCTGTGAGGGTGCTGGCGCGCAGTCGTTCTCGCTTCGGCGCGCGCCCGCATTGGCGCGCCATCTCGGTCGCGGCCCATGTCTCGTCAATGAAGTCGAGGCGCGGCGGGTCGAGATCGAGTTGGCCGGCGAACCATTCCTCACGCCGCTTCAGAATGTCCAGGGGCTCTTGCTCGCTTGCATGACCGGATTTTTGAACGTCAGGCCGTAACAGTCGAGGAACGACCACAACGTTGCGCGGCTGGCGCTCACCTTGCATTTGGCCAAGAGCCGTTCCCAGTTCGCTGATGGTCAGTTTGCATACCTCGATCACGCTCCTTTGTACCGCAATAACGCTCCTCGCAGGCGTTCAATCGCTTTGGAGGATGACGCGTTTGCTAATGTTACAATACCTACTTCAAAGGTCAGATCGGGTGTGATCGGTTTTGTTGTTACGCTTGCCGGCGCCAGGACCGCGGTGAATTCATCGACGATGCATGCGCCCACGCCTCGCGCCACAAGATCAAGCGCAAGAGCATTCGAATTCACTTCGGCGCAAATCGGCGCCTGTATGACGGCCAGACGAAACGCCGCCTTTACGGCCGCGCCAAGCGGGTCGGCCCCGCTGAGCGCGATGAACGGTTGCCGTTGGAAGGCTTCGAGACCGACCGAAGGGGGCAGCCCAGCGGAGAGGTTTGCCGGTAAACAGCCAATAAAGCGCGCTGTGGAGAAGTGGTCAATCTTAAGAGCGGGATGTTCCTGCGGGTTGAAGGCCAGCGCCAAATGCACGTCCTGCCGCAGCACGGCGCTGATCGCCCCAGCGTAGTGGTGCGCATAAACCTCAATGATGATCTCGGGCGAGTCCTTGCGCAGCGAGGTGATGACCGAGGGGATGACATCGAGGCAGAGGGCGGGGGGCGCGCCGATGCGAACGCGCGATTCACCACCTGCTCGAAGATTGTTGGCCAGGCCGCGCAGCGTGTCGACGGCCGCGTAAACCTTCTGCGCCTCGCAATACAATAGGTTGGCTTCATCTGTCGGAACGATGCGGCCCTTGTGGCGCACAAACAACTTGAAGCCAATCTGATCTTCCGCGTGCAGCAGCACCTTCGTGACAGCGGGCTGGCTCACGTTGAGCAATTTGGCGGCGCCGCTGATGGTGCCGGTGAGCATGATGGCGTGGAAAACTTCCACGTGTCTCAGCTTCAACGGCTGCCCTTTCTACAACCCAGCGCTCAGACCGGTAGCGCCACAGACGCCGTCTGGGCGATCGCCATGCGCGGCAGCAGGAAGAGCTCCGTTGCAAACGCCGCCCGCCGGCCCGCGAGAATGTCTGCCAAAAGCCGAGCGCTTCCACAAGCGAGAGTGAATCCGAGGCCGCCATGTCCGGCGTTGACAAAAACATTGCGGTATGTCGTGGGTCCGATGATGGGTATGCCGGTCGGAGTGGCCGGGCGCGCCCCAGCCCAGGGACGCGCGAGCGCCAAATGGCAGGCGCCCGGAAAGGTGCCCGCGACTTCGGCGCGCAGCTTGCCTATGCGATCCGCATTGATCGCGACGGCATCGCCGGTGATCTCGGCAAAGCCGGCGACCCGCATGGTTTGGCCGAGCCGCGCATAGACAATCTTGCGATCGAAGTCGGTGATGCTCTTATCCGGCGCGCAAGCCGCCTGGTCGACCGGTGCCGATATGCTGAATCCGTGGATGGGCAAAATTGGCAGGTGCACGCCGAGGTCTCGTGCGAGGGAGACGCTGCCCATGCCCGCGCAAACCACGAACATGTCGGCATCGAGGCGTTCGCCGCTTTCCAGCCAAAAACCCGCGCGCGCGTTGTCGCGAGCGACGCGTTCGATCGGGCTGTCAAATCGCAGGTGCGCCGAATATTTCGGCGAAGCCAAGATGCGCGCCAGTTCCTCGCAGAACATCTTGCAGTCGCCAGCTTCATCCGACGCCGTATAAACCGCGCCAACGATTCGGGAGGCGACGGCGGCCAAAGCCGGCTCGATTGCGACGCATTCATCGCGCGTGATATAGGCCTGCTGCCGGCCAAGGGTCGCCTGGAACTCCATTTGCTTGCGACCAGCGTCGCGGCTCCGCGCATCCGAGTAAAAGACGAGCTTTCCATTACGCCGGTAATTGAACTCGGTACTTTCATGGGCGAGAATGTCGCGCAATGCATCTCGGCTAAGCTCGGCAAGAGAAAGCAATGTCTGCGTCGTGACCCGACTTCGCCGGTCGTTGCAGGCGAGAAGAAAGCTAAGCATCCAGCGCAATCGCGCCATATCCGCGGAAAGCCGTAACTTGACGTTCGCATCAGCGCCAAAGATCCATTTCGGAAGACTGGACAGAACGGAGGGGGACGCCAGGGGCGCGACATAATCGTAACTCAGTTGCCCCCCGTTGGCGTAGCTTGTTCCAAGTCCGGGCTGCGGTGCGGCATCTACCACAGTCACGGCGTGGCCGTCGCGCGCAAGAAAATATGCGGTGGTCAGTCCGATCACGCCAGCCCCGATAACGCTTATCTTCATATGCTGCATCTTTGCACAGGTGAGCCTTCAGCCATTGTGCATAAGTCCGCTTCGTCGCCTGCGCCAATCGCCGTTTGTCGAAAGACCATAGAAAAAGGTTATGGTCGTGGCGTTGATAACCTTTGGCTATGGATAGCCGACGAACTTTCATGACCCGGGCGACTGATTGCGTCCACGCCGTGCAGGATTTCTATTGTAATTGAACGAAATATCGTGCCGCATTGCGAGCCGAGATTGAGCCGCAATCGAAATTCAGCAGGCTGCGCGCAGCGAGTTATGGAGTTGGTCAATGGACGAGGGCATTGTGTACCTCAACGGCGAATTCGTGCCGGAGAGCGAGGCGAAGGTGTCAGTCTTCGATCGCGGCTTCAACGGTGGCGAAGGTGTCTATGACGTAACGCGTACCTTCGGACATCGCCCTTTCAAGCTTAAGGAACACATTGCTCGACTTTATCGCTCGCTGAAATACACGCGGATCGATTGCGGCATGCCGCCCGAAGATATCGAACGTATTTCCCTCGATATTTTCGAGCGCAACAAGCGGTTCCTGGGACACGAAGATGATCTCGCAATTTGGCAGGTCATCTCACGCGGCGTGTTACAGCCGTCGATGCGGCTCAAGCCAACGGGAAGAGCGACCATCGCCATTTACTGCATTCCCGTCGCTTTCGAGGGCTTCGCGCGCCATTACATCGAAGGCTGCACGATGGTCACGCCTTCAACGCGACGCACCCCGTCACAGAGTTTAGAAGCGAAAGCGAAGATTACCAACAAGATGAATCACATCGTGGCGTGGCAGGAAGCCGCCCTCGTCAGTCCCGGCGCGGTACCGCTGATGCTCGACATCGAGGGCAATATCGCTGAGACCCATATGGGGAACTTCTTTTTTGTTTCCGGAGGCAAGCTCTTCACCTCGGCCGACAAGAACGTGCTTGGCGGCATTACTCGAACCACGCTTTTCGAACTGGCCGCCCGCCTGAACATTCCGATCGTCGAGGGCAATTTCACTCCATATGACGTCTATTCAGCGGACGAGGCTTTCACGGCAAGCACCAGCCCTACCATCGGGCCGGTTAAGAGCTTGAACGGGATCACCATCGGTACGGACGTTCCTGGACCCGTTACGCTCTCCTTGATCAAGGCATGGAGCGATATGGTCGGAATTGACATTGTCGGCCAGGCGCTATGTCATCTTTCAGACCGCGACAAACAGCAGGCGCTCGGAACCTGGGAAAAGCTGCGTGGTGGTTAGTGCCGGCGTTTTTGCGGCTGCATCCGTGATTGGCCCGGATCCATTGGCAGGGCCGCCTCTGACCTTCGCTGCGGGCACGGCGCCGAAACTTGAATTGCGGCTGATCACACATGGCTTCGCGTCGGGTCAAGCAAAGCCTGTTGCGGCGCTGGAGAACATCACGACATCGATCGGCGACAACCGCTTCGTCAGCATCATCGGACCGTCAGGGTGCGGCAAGTCTACGCTTTTCAATATCATCGCTGGTCTTATCAAGCCAGTCGCCGGAAGCGTTCATCTTGAAGGGCGCGATATTTCGGGCATGGTTGGGTTCGTCGGCTATATGCTGCAGAAAGATTTACTTCTGCCTTGGCGCACGGTGCTGGACAACGTCATTCTGGGCATGGAACTCCAGGGCGCGCGCAAGCCCGCGGCGCGCGCACGCGCAATGCGCTATCTCACCCGATACGGACTCGACGGGTTCGAACGGCGATATCCAGCGGCTCTATCGGGGGGCATGCGCCAGCGCGCCGCTCTGTTGCGCACCTTGTTATACGACAGTGAGGTCATTCTGCTGGACGAGCCGTTCGGCGCGCTGGACGCTCAGACACGGGCGCAGATGCAGCAGTGGCTTCTGCAGATCTGGGAAGATTTCGCCAAGACCGTCGTCTTCATCACCCACGATGTCGACGAGGCGGTCTACCTCTCCGATCAGATCGTCGTGATGGGCGCGAGGCCGGGCCGCATCCTTTCAGTGATCGAGGTGCCGCTTGCGCGTCCTAGATCGCCGTCGATCGCGCAGGATCAGGTCTTTCTAGACATCAAACGCCGGTGCCTTGCTTTGCTTCAGCAGGATCGCGGCAGCGATCCCACCGCCTGTCGCAGGCGCGAAGAGATCAAACTAGCGCCAAGAACCAGGAACCGTGACGACCAGCCCGCCGCCCCTGCTGAGAGGTTTTCAAGCGCTGGACAGCGACGGGGTCGGGTATTGGGCGTTGAGCGGCTGTGGCCTGCGTGGTGCGTATTGGCGACGCAAGTCGCAATAGTCGTCAGCATACTCGGACTCTGGGAAGCCGCAGCGCGCGAAAGCTGGATAGACGCGTTCTTTTGGTCGAGTCCCGCCAACGTATTCGCCACGTTCAAAGTGTTCGTTTCGAGCGGCAACGCATTTTTCGATACGTGGTTCACCTTCAGGGCGACCGTGTCGGCCTTCGTGCTCGGCACAGTTTTTGGCGCGGCGATCGGCCTTTCCTTCTGGTGGTCCCGCAATTATGCGCGCGTGGCGCAGCCCTTCCTGATCTGCTTCGAATCGACGCCGAAGCTGGCACTAGCGCCACTTATCGTATTGGTATTCGGCATAGGTCTTGCTTCCAAAGTGGCGCTGGGTGTGGCGCTAACGGTGGTGGTGACGACCTTGACGACATTTTCAGCCATACGCGCGCTCGATCCGGATTCGCCGAAACTTATGTACTCGCTTGGCGCCAGTCGGTGGCAGGTTTTCAGTAAGCTTGTCGTGCCGTCCGTGCTGCCCTGGATCATCTCGTCGCTACGCATCAATATCGGCCTTGCCTTGACCGGCGCAGTCATAGGCGAATTTATTTCCTCTGAGCACGGTCTCGGCCGTCAAATCCTGTACGCTTCCCAAGTCTACGACATCGCATTGATTTGGGTGGCCGTCGGAGTTCTCGCCGGCCTGTCGATCGGCATGTATGCGCTCGTTGGACAGATCGAGAGGCTGCTGCTCCGAGGACTCATGCATGGATCCAGTTATTAACGCACATCGGGGGAGCTGATAATGAGCATTCGAGGGCGCTCATTGCTACGGGTCAGTCTTGCTGTCGCCACGGTTGCCGGTCTAGCGGCCATGTCGCTGCGGCCTGCGGGTGCCGAGGAATTGATCTTAGCCGAACCTGTCCACGGCGTGAGCTTTCTGCCGGTCTATGTGGCGCAGCGTCAAGGCTACTTCAAAGATGAAGGCATCGACCTCAAGTTGATGACCATGAGCGGCAATGCGTTTGTCAACGCCGTCATCGCCGGGCAGGCGTTTGCGTTCCTCGGCTCGGTCGACCACAACGCGTTTGCAAAAGTAAACGGCAAGGAACTCAAGGCCGTATCCAATCTGGTCGCGCACGCCAATATCTACTTGATGGCCCGCGCTGATCTGATGCCGGTCACGCAGGACGTGCCTGCTTTTCTCAAGGGGAAGCGCATCGCTGTGCCGACGTACGGCCGGACGCCGAACAATGTGCTTCGCTACTTCATGGACAAATGGAAACTCGAGCCCGGCAAGGATGTGACTCTCGTCGAAGTCGACTCGCCTGTCGTCCCGATAACGGTGAGGGCAAAGCAAGCCGAAGTGGGCGTCTCTTCCGAACCCTTCATTTCGCAAGCAGAGAAGCAGGGCATCTGGGGCGAGCCGATTTTCAACGCCGCACGTGAGTTGGGCCCCTACGCGGATACCGCCGTCAGCGTGCGTGGCGATTTGATCCAGTCCAAGCCAAAACTTGTCAGGGGGCTCGTCAAGGCCGTCATGCGCGGCTTGATCTATACGGATTCGCACCGGGCCGAGATGCTCGACGTCGCCAGACAAGAGTTCCCCACAGCGTCACAGGCGGATCTGGAGGCGTCGTTGAAGCGGGCGTTCGCCGACTCCATATTCAGCACTGATGGCTACATTCCCGAGCAGGCATGGGCAACGGGTGAGGCCGTCGTACGCCTTGCCAGAATCCTCAAGGAGCCTGTCGGATATGACGCGGTTGTAGACATGGGCTTCGTCAGGGAAATTCAGGGAGAGCTGAACGTCAAATAGTCGGGCTGGCGTTAGATCCGCGATGCCAAGAGCCGGCGGAAGTTGTAGCCAGCGGCTGCGAGGATCGTGTTGATGGCGTCGCCGGGCGGCGCGGGCGAGATGGTTGCGGCCCATGCGATGTTCGAATTTTATGGCCTACGACGGGCTCAATCGCCGATCATCGCCGCAACTCGCGTTTGATCACTTTTGTCGTGCGTCGCTTCGTCGCTTCCAGGGTCCGGACTCATTATAGCCACCAGATGACGGCTGCGGCGAGGGCGACGGCGCCCATGTAGGATTTGATGTTGCGATCGAGGCGGGTGGCGATGCGCCGCCAGTCCTTGATGCGACAAAACATGCGCTCGATGACGTTGCGCTGTTT
The DNA here is from genome assembly GCA_965276595.1 of Beijerinckiaceae bacterium. Classification (GTDB taxonomy): domain Bacteria; phylum Pseudomonadota; class Alphaproteobacteria; order Rhizobiales; family Beijerinckiaceae; genus Terripilifer. The sequence goes on along the minus strand of CBDIBA010000011.1, from coordinate 272,228 downwards.
GTAGATCGTCTTGTTGTAGCCGTACTGGATTTTGCGGTTCTTGCGCGGCGGGATGACGGCTTCTGCGCCGCGTTCCGCGAGCCATTCACGCAACGCCTTGCTGTCGTAACCTTTGTCAGCGACGAGTTCGGCGGACGGCGGCAGCGCCGCGATGCAGCGCTGTGCGACTTTGCAGTCATGCACGTTCCCCGGCGTCAGGAGCAGGACGACAGGCCGGCCCTTCTCGTCGCAGACCGCATGGAGCTTGGTGTTGCGTCCGCCTTTCGTGCGGCCGATGCCATGAGCCAAGGCCCCCCTTTTCCGCCGCCGGCGCAGCGATGAACTTTGATGCAACTGCTATCCAGAAAGAGCCGGTCGGGCGCATCCTCGGCTCCCGCGAGCGCGGCGAAGATGGCCTCCCAAACGCCACGCTCCGCCCATCGCACGAAGCGGTTGTAGACGGTCTTCTTCGGTCCGTAGACGCCCGCGCCATCGCTTCACCGGCCCCCGCAACGAAGCGCGTGGACGATCCCGCTCAGCACGCGACGGTCGTCTACCCGCTCCTTGCCACGCACATCGGTTGGCAACAGGGGCTCGATCCGCGCCCACTGCGCATCCGTGAACCAGAAGAAATCCGACATGATACAAGCCTCCGAATCGAGAGGCATTGAATCAGTCTCGCGCCGATCCCGGAAGCCCGTTAATAGGTCCGGACCCTAAATTGCTAACGTAGTGAATGGGCAAGGAGAAGCTCGCGGCGCTGCTCCAAAGGAGCCTCGCGGTTGCCACGCGAACCGGTGCGGCAAAGCCCGCTACGATCCGCAACCAATTACCAAACCGACATGGTTGTGATCGGGAAAGTCGCCAGGCGAATACAGGACATAGAGACGCAGCTACACGGCGACGAGACGAAGCAACTTCCTTTTCGACCTTTGTCCCGTGTTTAAGGCGTGATCGTAGATAGCGGGATTGCTTCCAAGCACAAGCGCGAGTTCGCGAAGTTCACTTATAAGGAGGGCGGACATTTGCCCAATGCGCGATTTATCGAAACGTTCCTTGGGACCGGATATGGCGATCGCGCCGATAAACTTGCCGGCAGGATCAAACACTGGGCCCGAAATGGCCCCGACATGAGCGTAGATGCCGCCGATGACCACAACAGGTAGTTTCGCAAAGAGGGCCGGATCGACGTTGTCGATGCCGTCGCCGAAGATATCGAACACCTTGCCCATGGCCCCGGCGGAAAGCGGCGTTCGGTACCCCGCGCTAAAATCTTCGCGCACAGGCTGTGGTGAGTTGACGCGTAGAAGCACCAGAAGCGCGTCCCCGTCGGGAACCGAGAACCCAACGCTTTCTCCTGTTTTTTGCGAAAGTCTATGCAGAACCGGAAGCAGACATTCTTCGAGTCGAAATGATTTCTGATAAATCATGCCGAGGGTCAGCAGTTGCGATCCCAGCCGATAGATGCCGTGATTTAGACGGACGACGAAGTTCCGTCGTTCAAGGGTCGCGAGCAACCGCAGGATTGTGCTGCCGTGAAGCTCCGTCCTCTCCATCAGGTCAGTGAGCGTAAGCGAGTGATTGCCCGATTGGAACGCGTCGAGGATCGTGATGGCGCGGTCAACTGCTGCGACACCAGGTTGTTTGTTTGATTTGGCAGAGTGTTGACCGCTCGCACGTTTATGGCGACCGGTCTTTGCGCCAGCTCGCTTCTTGTCCACTGTTGTCAACGCGACGGTCCTCAAGATGCTACAACGCGTGGTCGCGTTTGTGCATGGGCTCAGGCGACACGCGCATAACTTCGACGCGATCGTTCCGCGACGTGCTCGCCGGCGGTGCAAACCGCATATTTTGGAACCTCGCCTTCGGCAAGGCAGGTTGGCACCGTCGTGATCTGCGTCCGATACTGAGGATTGAAAAACAACGCCATCGAATACCGATGCCTGCGTTGCGAAGAACTATTGAGCACCCGATGCATGTTGGAGTGATAGAGATCGTTGGTCCAGCGCTTGACCATGTCGCCAAGGTTGACGACGAACGCGCCGGGGATCGGGTCAGCCTTTAGCCACTCGCCTGCGGCGTTCTCGACCTCCAAGCCGCCGCAGTCGTCTTGCGCCAGCAGGGTGATTGCGCCGAAGTCAGTGTGCGCCCCCGAGCCAAGCTGATTCTCGGGCGCATCGCTGGGCTGAGGAGGGTAGCTCAACAGCCGCAAAGTCGCTGACGGCTCTTTGAACGCGGCATCGAAATAGTCCCTTTGAAGCGTCAGCGATAGCGCCAACATGCGCATGAGGTGGCGACCAAGATCGAGCATCGGGTGGTAATAGGCTTCGACGCGCTCGCGGAATCCAAGGATCGTTTGCGGCCATTGGTTCGATCCGTGATTTGGTAGTTTCGCGATAACGTCGGGGTGCTCAGGCGGCAACTCGCGCGCCACGTAGAACGATTCCTTGAGATCGCGAGGCGTTCCTTCGTCGAGCTGCTGATGATAGAGCGGCTCGTAACCGCGAGGAACGGGCCAATTGTCACGGCTGACTGCCATCTTTGCGTTAAGCGGCAGCTCGAAAAACTCCTTGATTGCAGCGAACGCGCCATCGACGGCCGCTTGCTCGATTCCATGATTTCTGACGTAGAAAAAGCCAGTCTCGCGAGCCGCTTTGTGGATCTCCTGGGCGACCGCCGCCTCGCCCGTCGGATCGCCGCTGAGGCTAGGCGCAAGATCGATCAACGGGATGCTGTCGGGTACTTTCGGGGGAACGTACGGGATCATTGGCTTACCTCTTGTTGGTAGAAAAACTTGCTAGAGAGCGGGCTCCAAAACGACACCTGCCGCATGCATGGATTTCATTTGCGCCCACGTCGCCCGGATCCAGCGCGCGCAAGCGATGTTGTTCTCGAAGATCGAGTAGCCGGCGTTCTCGCCGTAATCCGTAATGTTGATCATCTCGGTGTTGATGAATCGCAACGGGCTCTCAGGATGCGTGAGATGATATCGCATCGTTTTCCGAATCGCCTCTTTACTGGGCTCCAATCGAAAGGCTTGCCACGGCGAATGATACTCGCCTGGCTTCGGCTTGAGGAACGGATATTGAATCCCCCGGCCGAACCTGCCTTGGACATCTTTGGCCCAAATGTTGGGCGGTCCGTTTGGCGAGACAGGTCGCAACTGCGCAAACACCACCATGTTCATGTTTAGCCACTCTTCGCAGAGGCTGCCTTTGTCGAATGGATCGAGGATCAGTCGTCCTGCCTCGACGTCGTCGCGCACGCCCGAGATATCTAACTCGTTGGGGTTTTCAAGTTTGAAGATGCAGTGGCTGTAGTCCATTGTGAACCAGAACGGTGCGCCCCGCGCGCGAACGGCCTCCGCCACCTGGCGTACGCGTGGATATTGCTCTGACCACATGTAAACATGCACTTCGAAACTCGGCTGCACGCCGAGCCTGTCACCCAACTCGAGGCAGCGCAGATAGCAAGCGATAATATCTTCGTTGCTTAAGGGGCGGCCGTCCGCAGCGTTCACGCCGATCATAATGTTGTGCAATTTAACGCCGATCCGTGCGGCGTTGCGCATGTCTTGCTCTAAAGCGGCCTCATCGCGTCCAAGGACGTAGCCATACGTGCCGGTGTGCATTGGCAAATCGAACTTCTGCGAGCATCGAAAGCATTCATCGACGATATCCGGACGCGGCAGCCAATCGACGTAGTCGAACACACCGCTTTCCTTGATGAGTGCAAATTCTCGCTCGATCGAGACATTTTCACGTTGATGAAACGTCAGTCGATGACATCCTATAGCGAAGTCGTTGATCACATCATGCTCCTGGTTCTACCCGGACCGAAGCAATCAATGCCCGGTTGTCGTTACACGAAGAGAGGATCGCAAGGCGTAGAGTCTCGCGCCGAATTCTGGGCCGTCTGCAATGGCGACGGCCAGAAGCACCGATCCCGTAATCAAATCATTGCCAAATGAAGGCACGCCGGCTGCCGTAAGGCCGGTCCGCAAGAGGGAGAGAATCAGAACGCCCGCCGCCGTGCCTAATGGACGACCAGCACCGCCGAGCAGGGAAGCGCCGCCGAGGATGACCGCTGCGACCGCGGGGATCACGATGTCAGACAGGCCACTGGGCGAAGCAGCCGACAAGCTGAAGCTCAATAGGGCTCCCGATAGGGCCGCCAGCATCGCCGACGCGGCGAACGTGCCGATCAGGATGGGCTCTACGCGGATTCCAGCTGACGCTGCAGCTTGCGGATTGCTGCCAACCGCAATCATGTTCCGGCCAATTCGGGTCCAGTTGACGAGAATGGCGGCAGTGGCAAAAATAACGATCGCAGTCAGACTGCGAATTGAGAAGACGGCCCAGATCGGGGAATTCACCTGCAGAGCGACATCCAGGTTGGCGAACGGCAGGCTGCGGCCTCCCGTCAGAACCTGGGCGATCCCGCCGAACGTCAGCAGGCCGCCGAGCGTGACGGCGACCGACCGCAGGCGCAGGCACACCATCGTGACCCCTTGCGCGGCGCCCAGCGCGCAGCCCACGGCAGTCGCAGCCGCGACCCCCAGCCAAGGGCTCTGCGCGCCCGCCATGACGGCGATGCATCCCCCTAGGCCGAATACGCCTGCGATGGAGATGTCGAATTCGCGCAGCAGGATCGTAAGGCCGAGGCCAAGCGCCACCGGTCCGATCGTCGCAAAATTCTGCAACACGCTGAAAACCGTCGCTGCGCCGAGATGAACACGCCCTGCCGCGCCCAATCCCAGGAGCACGAAGATGATTAAGCAAAGCATGGCGATGGCGCGCAACGTCCCATCGCGAGCAATGGTCTGGAGAATCGTCATCGTTTCCGGCGCCCTTGAAGCAGGATGGCCAAAAGTACGACAAAGCCCCCTACAAACAGCTGAATCTCACTTGAATAGCCTCTCAGCAGCAGCACAGCTGAGATGAGCGCGATGAGGACCACCCCCAAGGCCGTTCGCCACACAGATCCTTCGCCGCCTGCGACCGAATTGCCGCCCACCAGAACAGCTGCGATCGCCCGATAATCATAGTCGGCGCCATAGTCGAACATGCCGGCGCCGTAGCGACCGGCGATTAAAACTCCCGTGCATGCTGCAAAAAGCCCGGCGATGCCGAACGCCCAAGTCGTCACGCCGAACGTTTGAACACCCACGACCTGCGCGGCTCGCGGGTTGCTGCCAACCATAAACATCCGCCGGCCGAGGCGCGTGCGCGAAAAGACAACGTGAGACATCGCCAAACAAGCGAGAACAACAAGCGCCGCGAGAGGTAAGCCGAACGGCTTGGCGCGGAGCGGCTCCAGAGCGGCGTTCGTCACATAAACGGTTTGACCGGTGGTCAGATATTCGCTGGCGCCCCCCGCGAGCGACGCTGCGGCGATCGTCACGATAAGAGAATTCGCGCGGAAGTACCCGATCACGAAACCTTGGATCGAGTTGAATGCGATCCCGAACGTTAAAGCGCCGACGATGGCTGTCATCAATCCATAATCGGACAATGCGGCGCAGATGATCGCAGAGACGCCCACAGTGGCGCCGAGCGCGAAAGACATAATGTAGCCGCTAAACGTCACAAAGCTCATGCCGACGGCGACACATCCGACAAGCGATGCGCTGCTCACGAGCGAAAGGAGACTCTGAGGTGTAAAGAGGCCGTCCGTGTTGCTCGCCAGCCATAGAACAACAATACCCACGAGTATTTGGATCGGCGATAGTTGCATTGACCGCACCCTGCCCCGGAAGCGAGCGGCCGCGCGGTTCACCCAATTCATGCGCGAAACGTTGCGAACAAACGTCACGTCAAAGCCTCTGCCAATTCCCGCTCTTGATGAACGATGTCGGCCAGCACCTGGGAGCGTAAAACTTCTTTGGCCCGATAGCTGGCGACGGACGCCCCTCGGAACATGGTCACCACGACGTCTGACATACCAATGACTTCTTCGATGTCGGTCGAAGCCATCAGAATGCTGAAACCGTCTCGACACAAACTCCGCATCAACTGATAGATGTCGGCTCGCGCGCCGACATCAACGCCGCGCGTGGGTTCGTTCATCAACAGTATGGCATTGCGCTTGGCTGTCGCCGCACGTCCGATGGCGATCTTCTGCTGATTTCCGCCGCTGAGTTCGGAGGCTTTCGATCGCATGCGCCGACGATCGACGCCCACCCTGTCGGCGAGCGAGGCCGCTAAAGAGGAGAGCCGGCGGTTCTGCAAAAGGCCACGCTCACCGCGCCTTTGCATCCACAGCGCGAGCAGGTTGTCGCGGATCGGCAACTTCAAGAATACGCCTTCGGCGGCGCGGTCGTCCGAGACAAATGTGAGCCCAGCGCTAAGCGAGCGTGGCACGGACCCGAGCGCGAGCGGACGGTCGAAGACCGAGACGCTCCCCTCCGCATCGTACACGAGCCCTGCCAGAGCACGCAGACTTTCCGATGCGCCAGACCCGATTTGACCCGCAAGGCACATGATCTCGCCCTGCGCTAGCGACAGCGATAACCCTTCGACAGCGCCTGGAACGCGCAGGTCGCTGACCGTTATCGCTGTCATTCCGGTTGCGTGGCTGCGTTCGGGATAAAGCTCGCCCAACGAGTAACCGAGCATGTGCTCGATGAGTTGGTCGCGCGAGGAGCTCGCAACTGGAGTCGAGGCGACAATGCGCCCGTTGCGCAGGACCGTCACCGCGTCGCAGAGGTCGAAGACTTCTGCCAGACGATGCGTGATGAAAACGATACCGCGCCCTTGCTCCCGCAAACGACGCAACGTAGCGAAGACCAGCTCGATTTCCCGGTTCGACAGGGTCGCGGTCGGCTCGTCAAGAAATAGAATCTGCGCGTCGCGCGCCAACCCGCGCGCAATTTCTAGGAGCTGGCGCTCACCGAGCGATAGAGCCAACGCCGGTGTGTTGAGGTCGAGGTGGCCGAGCCCTACCAGTTGAAGGACGCGAGACGCCTGCGCTCGCAATGTTTGGCGCCGATGCCAAAACGGGGTTGCGTCATGGCCGAGCCAGACGTTGTCATAGACGGACAGATGTGGCGGGATGCTCAGTTCCTGCGAGACGAAGGCGATGCCGGCCCGCTGCGCAGCTTGCGGATGCGCAATGTCGCATTGCTTCCCATCGACAAATACGGCACCCTCGTCCGCGCGATACACACCTGTCAGAATTTTGACCAGGGTGCTCTTTCCTGCGCCATTCTCTCCGCAAAGGCCATGGATCTCGCCCGCCTCGACGGCAAATGAGACGTTCGACAGCGCCTGGATCGGACCGAACGATTTGGAGAGATCGCGCGCCTCAAGCCGCAATGGCGTCAGTCTCCTGAACGGGGCCCCCGGCCGTGTGCTAAAACGTGCAGGCCTCGGCAAAGCGATCGACATTCTCTTTGGTAATCTCCTGAACATTCACGTTCGTAATCGCCGCGGGCGGCTTGCCGTTGAAATAGTCGGCGATGACCTTGGCGGTGATTTTCGCGATACGCGTCGGCACCACGTCGATGCTGCTGAACAATTGCCCGCTACGAAGCGGCGCTAGGCCAAATTTCATACACGCCGAACTGACGAGGATCAGCTTTCCGTCGCTCGTGCCGAGCGGTACATCGGCCGCGTTGGCTGCCTGGATGATGCCGAACGCCATGCTGTCGACCGGCGTGAAGATGGCGTCGAGACCACCTTTTGAGGCAAAGCGCGCGAAAAGCTGGGAGGCAAGACGTTCTGCGTTCGCCATATCCCAACGCGCATCTTCGACGGCGACGAGTTCAAGCTTTGGGTTTTGCGCCGCGATCTCTTTGAAACCTTCAATTTGCAATCGAGATGTGTCGTCGGTCGAAGTCCCGCTGATGATCGCCGTGCGCGCGGTTTTGCGGGCTGAGGACGCCTGTAACACGGAACGCGCGGCCATGCGTCCGAGCTCGGTTTTGTTATCGCCGACGAAAGTCAGGTACAGGTCCTCATGCCCGGGCTCGACCGGAGCATTGACCATGATGACGGGTATCCCAGCCGATTTAGCCCGGGCGAGCGTTGGAACGATCGCGTGTCCGTCAAACGCCGAGATCGCCAGCATATCGTATTTGTCGGCTATCGCGTCGCTGATTTGCTGGGCTTGAGTGGCGGCGTCATATCCCGCCGTGAGCACCGTGACCTTCATGCCCAAGGCGGCGCCTTCCTTCTCAAGCGTCGACGCCAGGGCTGAAACAAAAGGCTGTTTGGTGCTCGAGACCGACAACGCGATGCGTTTGCCCTGCGGGTCGGCCTGGGCGCATCCTAACGAGGCCGACAGCGCCGCCGCGGCAAACGTCCATTTCCCAAAAGTCGACATCTTATCCCCTACGCCGGAAGCACGCGGGCGTTCACAAATCGTTGCACCATCAAAATAGAAATTGTTTCTATTTATGAGTCAAGGCGAAGAATGCATCGCTAAGGGGCAGCTTGGCGACGGGCGCGCTAAAAAAAGCGACAGTTGCATGCTACGTCGCAGACACAGATTTCTATTTGCAAACGATCCGAAGGAAGACGCGCGCGATGAACAGAAGCGGACGAAGGAACGATGGTCAGGTTGATCGCGATGACCCTTGGCGCCCTCGATGGACCGGGATGAAAACCGCTTCGAGCGCGGAATGGCTCGGCTACACTCGGGCACGCCCAACTGTCTTGAGAGATTTCGATACGCTTTTGGCCGCGCAACGTGCTGATCGTTGACGCAACGTGGCCGATGCGCAAACTTTCGAAGATCGAGTTATTTCCGAACGATGTCGCCCAGTTCCGGCGCGCCCGCCACCTCGGCGATCAACGCCCGCTCGATTTGGATATCCATGCGTTCGCCACACCTGGGCGCGCCATCTTTCATCGACTTGAATCAGGCGCTTGAGCCGGGCACGGGCCGGTCCCAAAAGTTCGCATCGATTAAGCGCCGAAAAGCCCCGTTTTCGGCGGTCTGGCTCCATCCTCCGGCCATTGCTCCTGCGCGGTCAATTTGGCGTGGCCAAAGTCGCGCCCAAGCGATATCGATCAGGTGAAGCTGGGCGGGATTTCACCCCGGCGATCAGGAGCTCGGTCTCTCCGCAACGCACGAAGCGGGAAGTTAAGAGAACGATATGAACGCCGTCGAGATCGAAGAAACCGTATCGGAGCTCGCAGCGGCTCCCTTCGATTCCGCAGAATTCCCGTTCGCGTTCCTGATGGCTTTTGGCAACAAGGCCACGACCATCAACCGCCTCAGGACGCCGTCCCTCAACAAGTCGGATGTGGCGGGCGGCGTCCTCCAGGCTCGCAACATCCATCTCGCGGTGTGCTCCGAGGGCCAAGTTCGCGAAACGATGGCCGCGTTCCGTGCGAGCCCAGAGACCGCCGCCAACAAGGTTAAGTTTCTTCTGGCGACAGACGGCGTGACGCTGGAGGCCGAGGATCTCGTTTCCGATGAGCCGCCGATCGTTTGCAGCTATCCGGATTTCGCCGGGTATTTCGGCTTCTTCCTGCCCCTTGCCGGCATCTCCACCGTGCGGGCGATCAAGAACAACCCTGTCGACATCAAGGCGACTGGGTGCCTCAACAAGCTCTATGTCGAACTGCTAAAGGACAATCCTGAATGGGCCACGGAGGCCCGCCGGCACGTGATGAACCAGTTCATGGCGCGGCTGATCTTCTTCTTCGCGGAAGACACAGGCATCTTCCAGAATCGCCTATTCACGAAGACCATCGAGCAGATGAGCGACAGCCAAGTGGGTTCGAGCGGGTTTTGCAACGCCCATGAGGTGCTGCAGGAACTTTTTCGCGCGATGGACACCAGGATCGAGGACCGCAAGGCAGGGAATTTCCGGTCCTGGGCCTTTCCCTACGTGAACGGCGGGTTGTTCACCGGCAACCCGGGTGCGCATGGGCAAGATCGTCAAAGAACGCTACCCGGAACTTAGCGATGTCGATCAGGAAGCTGTCCGCCAGCACGCGATCGCAGCCCTGAATTTGACGCAGAAGGCCAAGGCGATCACGGCGGAAATGGAAGAGAGGGGCGAAATCACGGGCGGCTCGGCGCTAATCGACGGCGTCCGTAAGTTCGCCATGGACGTGCGTCATCTTGATATCGATCTGATCGACCACATCAACCCCTTCGAGGTGGCCTACGCTATCCTTGCGAAATCCATGAGCGAACAAACCTTGAAGCAGGTCGCGGCGGTTATTGCTGGAAGGCGCATCAACCTGACGTTGGAAGAAGCGCGCGATCTGGCTCGACAGGCGCTGAAATTCAAGACGGAGCGTGTCAGGCTGCCCGACATCACGTCTCCCGACGCCTGGGAGAAGCGAATGGCGGAAGGCGTCGCCTTCCTGCAACGCCACGCGGCGGGGGCGGCCCATGGATGAACTGACGAACAAGGAGCTACTGGAAGAACTCGGCGTCTCGGTCGAGACGAAGACGATTTCCCCCGCACGTCGCAGGCGGAGCGCGTGATCGCCGGCTTCGAGGACATCCTGAAATTCGTGGACGAGCACGGTCATCCGCCACAGCACGGCGAAGATCGCGACATTTTTGAAAGGCTGTACGCCGTTCGTCTTGATCGGCTTCGCGAACTGCCGGACTGCCGGGCGCTCCTGGCGGAATTCGATCGCTTCGGTTTGTTGGAACCGGATGTACCATCTTACGGCGGCTTTGCCGAGGAAGCCGACGACGACGCCCTGCTGGCAGAACTTGGCGTCGAAAAGATCCAGGCCGCAGAGATAACCAAGCTCACGCATGTGAAACCGCGAGAAGAAGTCCGCGCGGCAGAAGAGATTGCGAACCGGACGCCATGCGTGGATTTCAACCGCTTTAGGCCCTTATTTGCGCAGGTGCGGGCTGACCTGGATAAGAGCATCCGCGAAACTCGCCGTTTTGGCGAAGATGCGGATATCCGGCGGGGTGAGTTTTTTATTCTCGGTGGACAGATGGCTTACGTCGCCAACATGGCCGACGAATTCGTGACCGAGTACGGGCGGCCGGATCGGCGCTTGCGCGTTATTTACGACAACGAAACCGAAAGCGATTTGCTTTTGCGGTCGCTTCAACGAGCGCTTTACAAGGATGACGCCGGCCGCCGTATGACCGACCCCAATGCCGGGCCGCTTTTCGGCGGCGACGCCGCCGAAAACGACCTGGAAAGCGGCACGATCTACGTCCTGCGCAGCAAGTCGGAGCATCCAGACATCGCAGCGCACCGCGAGTTGATCCATAAGATTGGCGTGACGGGCGGCGAGGTCGAGACAAGGATCGCCCATGCGGCGCTAGACGCGACCTACTTGCTCGCCGATGTCGATATCGTTGCGACCTACAAGCTATTCAATATCAATCGGTCGCGGCTGGAGAACATTGTCCACCGGGTTTTCTCGGCGGCGCAACTCGATCTGACAATCAATGATCGTTTTGGAAATCCGGTAAAGCCAAGGGAATGGTTTTTAGTTCCGCTCTCGATAATTGACCAAGTCGTCGATAAAATACGAGACGGGTCGATCGTCGAGTTCGAATACGACCCGTCAACCGCTTCCCTCACGATTTGGCCACGGGCCGGTCGAGGCGTTCCGGCGTATCTGGCGGATCGATAGGTCGAGGGGCTGCCCTGCAAGCGACGTCATTTCGTCCGGGCTCAACCGGCAATGCAGCGTGGCCGTCAAACGGCAGTCGCTCCATGGGGGCGCCCCGATGCCCCACCGCATCAGGCGTTCTCAATTTTTGATGATCCGAGGCCATTCATCGAGCTTGGTCCAGCGGCGGCGTACATTTGAGGCCCTCACGGCGATGGCGAGCGCGCGACGCTCGCCGACAATGACGACGAGCCGCTTGCCCCTGGTCACCTCGTGTACAACAGATTGCGAGCGAGCATCGGGTAGTGCTGGGTCGCAAGCGTGATCACCACGGCCCGGTGTTCCGAGCCCTTTGATTTATGAATCGTCGTGGCGTAGGCCGGAACAATGGTATCGAGTTCGTCAATTCATACCCAACCTCACGGCCGTCAAACGTGACATGGAGGACGCCGTCGTCCTCGTCGATCCGGGTCACCGCGCCAGGGTCGCCGTTCAACACCTCCCAATCCTAATCGTTCTCGACCTGCATGACCTTGTCGTCCAGGAGGAATGTCGAGCCGAAGCGTTCGACGCGCGGCGAGGCGTTCCCGTTGAGCGCCGCCTGCAAATCAGCGTTGAGAGCGCGGGCGCCCAATCCGCCGCGCTGCATTGGACAGAGAACCTCGACATCGCGAACGGGGCCGAGACCGAACGTCGCGGCTGGTTATCGTCGTCCAAGCATCTCAAATGAAGGTTGGACAAAACTTCAACTCACGGCGTAGCAAGCTTTCGACCAATCCGCCCGATACTGCCGGCGGTTTCTTGCATGCTCGATAGCCAACAATTCGTGGCCAAATAGCCGGGAGCCAACAGCCTCACTGCGATGTAGCAGCTAGTCAGGTCCAGCGGAGGTCTTCGTTCGTCAGCGGAATTTTCCGTGGCCTGCGACCGATGGCGGCGTGGACGGCGTTGCATATCGCTGGCGCAATCAGAGGAACCACCTCTTCGCCCATTCCCGCTATCCAACGATCTGTTTTCACGAAGTTCAGCGTAACGTCCTTCGGATACTCCGCCATGGGGATAGGCATGTAATCATGGAAGTTCGTCTGCGCGACGCCGCCGTTTTCGATAGTAATCTGCTGCTTGAGAGCAGCGCTCATACCCCACGCCATCATGCCCCGAATCTGGCGTTCCGCCGCTTCCGGATTGATGATCGCCCGGCCGGCCTCATGCGTGATATCGAATCGTTCGACCTTGACTACACCGGCGTTGCTAACCGATACGGTGGCGATCAGCGCGACAATCACCGTGCCACGAGGTTGCGCCGATTTGCGGTCATCGATGGCGAAACCCATGCCGACGCCCCTTGGGAGCTTTTTGCTCCAATCAGGATTTGACTTCGCCGCCGCGTCAAGAACATGGAGCCAAGCGGACTTGGTGTTCGACTCGAAGCCCTCCTCGGAGTTCGCCTCGATCAATTTGCGGCGATAAGCGATAGGATCCTCGCCCGCCGCTCGCGCCAGTTCATCGACGAAGCTTTCAAGATAGAAGACGGTGGCGTAGCTGCCCGTCGATCGCCACGGACCGCACGGCACAAGCGTCTTCATCGTGTTGATTTCGACGCGCCGATTGTCGATGCGGTACGGCATGAGTTGCAAGCCGCGCAAAAGCTGTCCCGCGACCTTGGCCTTGCGCTTCCCGTACTCCATCAAAGGAACGCCTTCGAGCGCATCATTGCCCGCGACGCGAACACGAATTCCCGTCGGTAGACCGTCCGAATTCAGCGACGCTGACAATCTCGATACGCCCATGGGATGAAAGAGGTTATCGCGCGCGAGATTGTTGCCGCGTCCAGATGACTTTTATCGGGCGGCCAGGGAGCGCCTTCGCGATTGTTAGCGCCTGCTGCATCTGCCCATGCTTTCCGCCCGCGCCAAAACCGCCGCCCTGGAACGCCGTGTGGATGAACACTTTGTCGGGAGGCAAACCAATGACCTTCGCTGCCTGCAGAGTCGCAACGTCTGGTTGCTGCGACGCGAACCAGAGATCCACGCGATCATGGTCACAAGGGCGGTGCAATTCGCAGGCTCGATCGCCGCATGGGCCTGATGAGGAACCTTGTACTCGGCCTCGACCAACCGATGCGCACCCGAGAAAGCGCGATCTAAATCTCCCTCGTCGACGGCCGTTGGACCGACCACGTCGAGTTTGGATTGATAATGCTGGACGAGGGCGCTTGATGACACGGTTGCATTCGGTCCCAGCGTCCACGTAACCGGCATGCTCTCGAGCGCCGTCTTGGCGCGCCACCATGAATCCGCGACCACAGCAACGCCGTTGGCCAGCCCGACGTCGTTCATCGCAACCGCAGCGACGACGCCCGGGCGCCGCTCGATCGCCTTTAAATCGTAAGACTGAAGCTCTCCGCCAAAGCTCGGCGGCATCGCGACCGCCGCGTAAAGCATTCCTGGCAGTCTGATGTCGATGCCATAGACAGCTTGCCCGCGCGATTTGGCCTCAATGTCGAAACGAACGACGCTGCGGCCAATGAGCTTGTAGTCTGCCGGCCGTTTGATCGCGGGCTCGGTCTCCAGCTTCATTTGTGCGGCCTCCGCCGCCACGTCGCCGACGTGAGCGTTTGGCCCGTCGAGCAGCGCGTAAGCATCCCGTCCTTCGCCACCACCTCCGAAACCAAGCAGTCCCACCTCAAGCTTGCGGCCAGCCTCAGGCGCTCGCGCGCGTTGGCCCCAACCTTTTGGTAAAGCTCGCGGCCAAGACGGACCGAACTGCTCGAGTCAGTGCGCAGATGGTCATAGAGATTGTTCTCGCGGACATGCCGATTTGGATCCGCATAGACTGATCGCACCTTCGACCAGTCGCACTCTAATTCTTCGCAGATCATCATAGGATTGGAGGTCAGAACGCCCTGCCCGACTTCCGACTGATTGACCACGATGGTCACGCTGCTATCGGCGCCGATGATCACCCAGGGGTTCACCTCGACGCCGCCGGTCTCCGGCGGCAACCAAGGTTCATTGTTTACGCGTGGAATCGGGCTCGATCGCGCCTCGCCTGCCCTGAGCGTGCGAACGCCAATCGCAAGCGAGCCGCCGACCGCGGTGGCGCTAATCAGAAATTGTCGCCGATCGACTACGGTGTTCATGGCTTCGTTCCCTGCGTGGGAGCCTGAGCCAGTTTGATCGCAGCGGCGCGATGCACGCTCTTGCGGATGTAGGGATAGGTTCCGCATCGACATAGGCTGGTCATGGCATGATCGATGTCGGCATAGGTCGGTGATGGCGTTACCTCGAGCAGTGCCGCGGCGGACATGATTTGCCCGCATTGGCAAAAGCCGCATTGCGGCGTCTGCTCCTCGATCCATGCCAACACGACTGGATGGTATGGCTGCGAACCGATATGTTCGATGGTCGTGATCTCGCGGCCCGCTAGCGACTCGACGGGCAACAGACAGGACCGATCCGCCCGACCGGACACATGCACGGTGCAGGCGCCGCACACGCCTTCGCCACAGCCAAACTTAGTCCCCGTAAGGCCGAGCGTGTCGCGCAACACCCAGAGAAGGGGCGTTCCCGCGTCGACGTCCACCTCGTATTCGTGATTATTGATGTGAAGCTGATAGGCCACGCGAGACCTCCGCGCTGATTGCGACGTCGTGGCCCGCATAGCACGACGTTTATTTCATGCAAACGAGGCGCCAGCGATCGACGTTGCGTAATGGTGCAGCGACCGAACGCGTAGTTTTCTACGCCGAACGCAGCCTTTGAGAGGTTGTGCATGCGCTTTGAGCCCCGCTATCAAAAAGCTGATCGAGACAGGCGCAATAGAAAACGTTTTGCCCACTGTCGCGTCGCCGTTCGGCAGCATCGAACCATCCCTCCCGTGCTTCACGCCGACGAAAAGAATCACGCCAGACAGCCGTATTAAATTTGCGAGGAAACCGCGTCCTCAACAAATCAAATCGTGCAAAAATCAATGCGTCAACCGGCCGCAAAGCCTGAACATCCCAAAGGCTTCGACAAATCTCAGGACGACTGTCGTATTGCCGACTGTCGCCAGACGCCGCGCCTCGTTTTCAGTTGGTCCTGCCGCAGATGTACATGATTATGGATGATTGGATGAGGAGAGGACCGAGTGGAGTAAAATCGGTCACGTCCAGAAGTGGCTGAATTGCGTTGCGACTAAGGTTTCGTAGGGCACGGCCTTTTCAATGAGACCGTAGCCTTTGGCAAACCCCATCAAGCCGTCGACCGCCTCGCGCGGAATGGCCGCGTCATAGAACGGCGCATCGCGTTCGACAAGCCGGGCGATTAAGGCGGCTTCGTCCGCCGGAAACAGACGGTCGCCAACTTGGGTCGCCAGCGAAGGATTTGCTTTCAGGGCCTTCTGCGTTTTGACAATGGCTCGGATAGCGGCTGCCGCCACCTCGGGGCGTTCGCGGACAAGCTTTTCCGTCGTCGTCAGTGCTGCGAAATTGTAAAGCTTCGCCCCGAGGGGTCCGTCGCCGCGCCGCAAATCGAGATGCAGCTTGGCGACGCCAAGTTCCTCGCCAATGGCGACACGCATGCCGTTGCCCCAGTATGCGTCTGCCGTTCCCTGCTCGATTGCGTCGACGCCGTTGCGCGCCATCCAACCCTTTTCGCCGTAAGGTGGCGGAGGCGGTATGATCTGCACATTATCGCGTTCAAGATCGATACCAGCTTCCTTTAACATGTAACGCAAGCCCATACCGGGCCAAGCCGTAGCGGCCGAGATTCGTAATCCTTTGATACCGTTCAGATCGCCGCGTTTGATATCGAGGTCGGCGCGCACCGCCATGAACCAATAAGAATACTGCGATAAGGCGCAGAGTAGCTTGAGGCCCTTCCAACTTGGAAAAGTGCGAGTGCCCGCATAAGCCGGACCACCGATAAAATCGAGTGCGCCGTCGCGCATTCGCTCGGGACCATCCTTCGTGTTGTAGATAAATTCAACTTCGATGCCTTCTTCCTTAAAGTATCCGAGGCCGACCGCAGCGACGGCGACGAAATACGATGGCGAATCCAGATCAGCTACCCATATCCTGAACATGTCCGCACCCTATTTCCTAAAGCGGTCAGCTTGCACCGGCTCCATGTCGAAATGCAAACGGTTTACTGCGCGAGAAATGGGCGCCAAATTCTATGAGAGGACGCCCGTCGAAAACGCATGAGGCGCGCCTGTTCAGCACGCGAGGGCAAGGATCAGATTATGGCGCCGAAGGCGGACGAACAACGCGATTATCCCGACCTGCACGATCACGTGCACGCGCTTGAACGCGCGGGCCAATTACGCAGGGTCGATATCGCCGTCAATAAGGACACGGAGCTTTGCCCACTGGTGCGGTGGCAGTTTCGCGGTTCGGTGCCAGAAGAAGACCGACGCGCGTGGCTCTTCACGAACGTTTGCGACAGCAAGGGCAGGCATTACGACATGCCAGTGCTGATCGGCGCGATCAGTTCGAATCAAACGATTTACGGAATCGGACTTGGCGTCGCGCCGGAAAAGGCGATCGGGCATTGGTCGAAAGCGCTCGCCAATCCACTTCCACCTCGTATTGTGTCGGAGGCGGTCTGTCAGGAGCTTGTCTTTACCGGCGGCGCGCTCGATCGCGGCTTCGGCCTCGATGCTTTGCCGGCGCCCATCACGACCCCCGGGTGGGACAACGCCCCATATCTGAGCGCGCTTGGGTTTCTCACCAAAGACCCCGACACAGGACGCCAAAATCTCGGAACCTATAGGGCCCAAATCAAATCGCCCCGGAGATTGGGCTTCAATTTCTCCATTCAGAACAGGCCTGGCGGTTACAGGCACTGGCTGAAATACAAGGAACGCGGCGAGAAAATGCCAGCCGCCTTCGTCATCGGCGGCCCGATGCCGTTGGCCTACGCGGGAATGTGGAAAATTCCGGAATCTGTAGAGGAGACGGCTGTCGCGGGCGCGCTGCTTGGCCATCCGCTCAACATGGTTGCGGCCAAGACCGTCGATCTGCTTGTGCCGGCCGAAGCCGAGATCGTGATCGAAGGCTATCTCGACACCGAATTTTTCGAGCCGGAGGGACCGTTCGGCGAGTCCCATGGCCACGTTAATCTCCAGGAGTTCAACGGCGTCATGGAGGTGACAGCGATCACACGGCGGAAGGACGCCGTCTTCCTGACCTATATGTCGCAGTTGTACCCCAACGAGATCAGCTCGTTGCGGGCGATGGTGCTTGAGCATAATTACACCGAGCATCTACGCGATCATCTCGGAATCAAAAGCGTCATTCGCGTCGTTCCCCACCAGCCGCTCACAGGCAATCAGAAAATCCAATTCGTTGTGATGGAACGCGGCGTTCCGCGCACGGAGGTCTGGCGCGCCCTATATGGCGCCATGGCGTTCCGGCAGTCGGGCGGAAAGATCGTTTTCGCCGTCAACGAGGACATCAATCCGCAAAATCTCGACTCGATCTTCTGGGCCATGGCGTTCAGATCGAATCCACATCGGGACATGAAGATCGTCGATCATAAGGACCTCGGACACGGCCCGTCACAGACGGCGCCAGACAACGAGGATTCATGCCTTCTCGTCGACGCAACGTTGAAGCAGGATTTTCCGCCCGTGTCGCTGCCAGGCCGCGCGTTCATGGAGCGGGCGCGTGAAATTTGGGAGCGTGATCTCCAGCTTCCAACCCTGATCCCCGAGACGCCGTGGTTCGGCTATTCGATGGGGAACTGGCCGAAAGCGCTCGAAGAGGAGGCGAACCGAGCGGTGGCAGGCGATTTCTGGGAGACCGGCCGAGACAGCCTGCGGCGGCGGCGCAACGATGTCGTCATGAACACAGAGGTGACCTCCGTGGACGAAAAGACGCGCGAGTCCTGAGCACGACCACGAGGCGATCCTTAGCGCAGATCGATTGTCTGCGCGAGTTGGCTATGGATCTCCGCTGAATTGCTCATGGCCTTGTTCAGATCGGCCTGCAGATCGACGCCCTTGCGCGAGAACGTATCGAGGCCGAGCTCCTTCATGCGAGCCAAATAGTCCGGATCCGCCATCGTGGCGTCGAAAGCCGCGCGCCAAATGGCCAGGCGTTCCGGAGAAATTTTCGGCGACGTGAAGATCGACCGCCCGACGAGCTCGATCACCTCGATCAGATTGACCATCTCCTTCTTCTGCGGATCGGTGACGAGATCCGCCAGTCTTGGCGTGTTGCCAAGTTCAGGGACTTTGGGCCCGAACTGAAGCAGATAAGTCAGCTTGCCTTCCTTGATCCAGTCCGGCTTCTGCGATTCCCAACTGTCCCACTGATTGGTTCGGCCCTGGACCTCGCCGTTCTCCATGGCGAGATTGATCTCGTTCCCGCCCGAGTATCCGTGGATGATCTTGAACTTGGTTCCGACCAACGCATTCGACAGTGCTGGATAGAGGCTGAGATTACTCAGCTTGCCTGTGGCGCCGATTGTCACGCTTTGCGTCCTCGCGTCCTCGAGGCCGTTGACACCGCTGCTTTTGAAAGCGGCGAGGACATCGGTCATGGTCGTCAGCGTACCGATCCAGCCGAATTCGCGGGAGCGATAGCGAAAGCCGGATGGATCGACAACCTCTGAGAGCACGATGCTTGCGGGCGACATGGCGATGACGCTGCCGTCGCTGGGCGAGATGTTGAACACCTGGCTCGCCAGCGTGAGGCCCGCTGCGCTCGGCATGTTCTGAACGACGACCCGCAGGTTGCCCGGCAAATGGCGCGGCAGATAGTCGGCGACCGTGCGCGCATAGAGGTCGTAGCCAGCGCCCGCGCTCGTTCCGACGTAAAAAGCAATCTGCTTCACGGACCCTAGATCGTCGCCGCGAGATGCAGACGGCGCCCCTGCTGTCGCCACAATCACGGTCGACCAAACAAATAGGAGGTGCAAACGCGCGATAAGCATGGCTGTCTCCCGACGGATTCAGCGGGTGAGCAATTCATGGGCCACGACGCCAGGGGATTGCTTTCAAGGTCACGGCCACCTCTAAGTGATGGCTTTAGTGAGGTAGTCGTTCGTCCAGCCCCAAAGTCCGAAGAAGGACCCTGGGCGGGGGGACGCCGACGACGGCCGCGTTCGCGCCCGCATGGCCGCCTGCGCCATTGGACGGGTGCGGAACGCATCCCAGAACGGTAGCGCACCCGTGACCAGCAACAGGTCGGGCAGGAACATCGCCAAGAGGCAGATCACGCAGCCAGCGACCCCATGTGGCTCCCGCTTCATGGCCGCGCCGAGGTAAGCGGCGAAGTTGAACAGCGGTCCCGGAACGGCCTGCGGCGCGCCGTATCGGGCCCACGAATCCATCGGGGCTGATCCAACCCGGCTGGACCACCGCCGCGTCGAGCAGGGCAGGACCACATGGCCGCCGCCGAATACGAGCGCCCCGCAGCGATAGAAGGCGTTGAACAGCGCCAAGCCATGAGCGCCCGAAACAAACGCCGCCAATGGCAGGAGCGTCAGCAGCCCGGAAAAACAGCGCCATGGCCAAGAGCCCACCTGAACGCGACACGGGAAAGGCCAGGTGAGCGGGTATCGGCGCGGCCGTGGTCCGGCAGAGCCACAGGCCCGCAACGCCACCGCTCAATGTCGACCGCGCGTCTGAATCGGTAAGCTCCACAGTGACGAACATCGGCGCGGCAGAAGCCGTCAGTTCCTGCTTCCAACGGAACACAACACGAGCTGCGATCCCATAGCGGCGCGCCACCTCGGACAGGCTCGCACCCGGCCGCATCGCCTCTGCAAGGATCTGACGTTTGTCCGTCTCGACCGGCGCCGATGGCCTTCACAGGCCGGCGGGACGATCGGCCCCGCAATCGGCTGGCCCTCCGTCATATGACTAAGCGTATGACTTAGGCTGTGACTAAGCCTAAGACTAAGACTGAGGTCGCCGCGCCGATACAGCAGCTTTGGCTCCGCCCCCTTTGGCTCCGCTTTGAACCTCGCACGCCAGTTGCCGAACGCCTTCAGCGGAATCCGGTGAACCTCGCAATACTCCCGTTGATTCAACTCACTGCGGCGCCACGCTTCATGATGAGCCCGCCAGAAGGACTCGCCATAGCGCACCCGCGACGCAATCCAGTCCGTCATCTCGAACCTCCTCACCTGCAAATTTGCCAGCGAGAACAGATCGCGTCCGAGCCCAATGAGAACAAGCGTGCGAGAAATGGACGCTTACCGCCGTTCCCTGTTATTGCAATTTTTTCACCTGATCTTTCCCTGCAAGCGCGATTTAATTCCCTGTTCGGATCTCTAGGGAATTTGCCTGCTAAGAAACTGAATTGATTGCCTCAACGCGCGCCGAAATCCGCCAAACAGGCCGTTTTTACCGGATTTCCCTGTATTTTTCCCTGTAAGCAGGGAATTCGAAGCCAGACCTGTTCGCGCAGGACTGGCTCGTCAGCCACGCATTCGCGCGCGACCAGACTTGTCGCGGGTAGCGCGGAAAAGCCAGTGTTCTGCGGGCTTTCGTGCGCGCCGTGTCGCGCGCCAGACTTTCGGGGCGCGACTTTCGCGAGTTCCGGGCTGCAACCTCGCGCCGGTCTGGACGCGCGTATGTCCAATCTCCGGAATTTCGAGTCGGGCTCGGCTCAGACCGGTTCGCCTCGCGACGAGACCGCTTGAGAATGCATAAGACGGCGCGCGCGTTCGGCGTCACGAATGGCGACGCGCGATGACTCGCGTCTGCAAGCGTCTTGCAAGCGTCTGCAAGCGAGCTTGCGGATGTCGGGGCGTCGGCCGATGCTTTACACGGTATCGAGCCTTCGCTCCTGCTCGGCCCATGCGTGAGGCAGCGCGCGGGCAAGGCTGGAGACCGTGAGGTCCGCCGGCGCCGAACCGTTGACGATCGTCGTCACGATGCGCGGCGAGACGAACGCCAAGGGCAGCAGAAACCGCACATGCCGTTCGGCCAGATGTTCGGACGCGGCGATCTCGTCGGTGGAGGATACCTGGCCGGAGAGGATCGCCTCCATCCAGCGGCGCGCGCGCGCGATCGCCTGCAGCAGCGTGTCGCGGCTTTCCGCGTCGATGGTTCCGACCGCGCCCGGCGCGTGGGCGAGGCCTTTGCGGCAGGGCTGGCGTGGCGTGAAGGGCAGGCTCAGAACGTCCGGCGGTGTCGCAGCCTCACGATCGCCGAGCCCCGTCGCCAGGAGCTGGATATCCAAGCGTCTTGGATGGACCGTGACGCGCTCGAGATGGGTTTGCAGGAGAGCGCGATCGGGCGTAGCGGCTTCCGCGCGCGCCTTGCTCCGGATCGCCTGCGCGACGATCGCCTCGACGTCGGGAGCGGAGACGCGGGCGACGGTTCCAGCCTGGCTCTTCCGGTTCTGCAGCAAAGCATGGGAGACGTAGTAGCGGTAGCGCGCGCCCCTCTTGTTGGCGTGGGTCGGGCTCATGGCATTGCCGCGATCGTCGAAGATCTTTCCGATGAGCAGCGATGACGAGTTCGCCCGCTTGATCGTTCGCGCCACAGCGCGCTCTGCGAGGCCGTCCTGAACCTGGTCGAACAGCCCGTGATCGAGGATGGCCTCATGCTCGCCCTTGTGGATCTCGCCGCGGTAGGCGATCTCGCCGATGTAGAAGCGGTTCTTGAGCAGATGCGCCAGCGGCCCGACCATGAAGCGCCCGGCGGCGATGGCTTTCCCGTTGGACAGGAGCCGCGGCCGCGGTTTGACGCCCTCCTGCTCCAGGGCAAGGGAGAGCGCTCGCAAGCGAACCGTCGTGTCGAGAATAGTTCTTAGAAGACCGCAAGGTTATAACGCGAAGCGATCAGGATCGCCCCGCCATGCGCCAACTCTCGAAACCGCCAACAGCGCTCCCAAAATCATCAGCAGTAGGCGCCGCGTTCGCTCCCGGTGATCACCTCCACCCGCGGAAGCGCCGGCCCTTGGTTTATCCGAACCCGTTCCACTTGCCCGAAGGATGCTGTCGACACCTCTCGCCGGAGCGATCCTGATCCTTGAAAATGAGCCATCTTAGGCGATATGGTCGCCGCTGAACGGCTAGCGGGTTGGCCGTGAGAACCATGTCGGCGCGCCAGGCCAAGAACGGCTTCGGGATGCTCATCGACACGGCCCGTGCGGAGCCGGTGTTGGTGGAGAAGCATGGACGTGGAGTGGTGATCGTCATATCGGTCGAGGACTATCTGCGACTGAACCGGCGCGTTCACCGCAAGGAGAGCGCCGAGCGGCCACCGCTCGGAAGGCCGCTCGATGCCGAATGAGGCGTTCGCGCGGGTCAGGATCGACCAGCTTCTGAGAGACGCCGATTGGCGTCTCACCGACGGCCGAAGCGTTCGATACGAATACCCGCTCGATGACGGCGGCAAGGCCGATTACGCGCTGTTCGACCGCCAGGGTCGTGCGCTCGCGGTGCTCGAAGTGAAGACCGAGCCGATGCGATTGCATTCCAACCGCCGTCATAACGGCTTTTTCGCCTGACCGGGCGGCCCATTTCCCGGGTCCGGTTGTAAACGCGCACCAAACCGCGTTGAATGCGTTTGGGACGTGCGAGCGACGGTCGCGAAGCGGCTCACCGCCGCCGCCAACCAAGACTGCGCGCCGCGACAGAGTTTCTCCGATGCGTTCGACGCGCGACGATCAGATGACGCTTGGGGCGTTCTTTCACCCCACGGGCAATCATGTCGCTGCGTGGCTGCATCCCGATGCCCAGATCGACGCCGGCGTCAATTTCGAACATTATGTCGCGATCACGCGGATGGCCGAGGCGGCCAAGTTCGATCTGATCTTCATCGCCGACGCCGCTGCAACCCGCGACGGCGATCCGAATGTGCTGAGCCGCTGGCCGCAATACATGGCCTTCTTCGAGCCGCCGACCTTGATGGCGGCGCTCGCGGCGGTGACATCGCGCATCGGCCTGGTGGCGACTGCGACGACGAGTTACAATGAGCCCTATAGCGTCGCGCGGCGATTCGCTTCGCTCGATCACATTAGCCATGGCCGCGCAGGTTGGAACGTCGTCACCTCGTCCAACCAGTCCGAGGCTTTCAACTTCGGCCGTGACGCGCATTGGGAGCATGGCGCGCGGTACGCGCGCGCCGCGGAATTCGTCGAGGTGGTCAAAGGCCTTTGGGACAGTTGGGAGGACGACGCCTTCGTGCGCGATCGGACCACCGCGCGCTACTTCGACCCTGCGAAGCTGCATCCGCTCAATCATCACGGCCAATCCTTTCATGTGCGCGGACCTTTGAACGTGGCGCGGCCGCCGCAAGGCTATCCAGTCATCTCGCAAGCGGGCTCCTCGGAGGCGGGCGTCGAACTCGCCGCACAGACCGCCGAGATCGTCTTCGCGCCGCTTCTGACGCTCGAAGCGGCAAAGGCGTTCTATGGCGATCTTAAGGGCCGCATGCCGCAGTACGGGCGCGGACCCGATTCGTTGAGGATTGTACCGGGCCTCAATCCCATCGTCGGGCGCACTGAACAGGAGGCGATCGAGAAACACAGATATCTACAAAACCTCATTCATCCCGACGTCGGCCGCGCGCTGCTCTCCGCCGAACTTGACGCCAATCTTTCGGATTGCGACATCGACGGGCCGTTGCCTTACGATCGTCTTCCGCGCGACACCAACGCGAGCAAGAGCGCGCTGGACCGCCTCGTGCGCATGGCGCGCGAGCAATCGCTCACCATCCGGCAGCTCTACATGCTGCATGCCGGCGCGCGCGGGCAGCGCACGGTCATCGGGACCGCGGAACAGATCGCCGACGACATGGAGCATTGGTTCCTCGAACGCGGCGTCGACGGCTTTCTCATTCATCCCGCCTATCTGCCCGGCAGCCTGGAAGATTTTACAACCGACGTCGTGCCGGAGTTGCAACGGCGCGGTCTGTTCAGAACGGACTATTCCGGCGCGACGTTGCGCGACCATCTCGGATTGCGCCGACCGCCCAGCCGCCACGCGAAGTAGGGTTGAAGCTTGGCCTCCGCTTGCCATGGGAGATCATCCGGCGCAGCGGCCGCCAACAAGAGAGGAGAATCCATGCCCCATCTCACAGCCGTTCCAGCCCCGGCCGCCGCCGCAGACCCGGTCGCGGGCGCGCGGATCGAACTCGCCGCCGCATATCGCATCGCCGCGGTCGAAGGGCTCGACGACGGCATTTGGAACCACTTTTCCGCCGTCGTTCCTGGACGCGACGATCTGTTCCTTTTGAAGCCGCACGGGCTTCTCTTTTCCGAGGTCACGGCCAGCAGCCTGATCGTGGTCGACGGCGAAGGCCGCAAGATTGCGGGCGAGGGCGCGTGCGAGCGGACGGCGTTCTACATTCACAGCCGCATGCATGCCGGCGCGCCGGAGGCGCGCTGCGTCTTTCACACGCATATGCCCTATGCGACCGCCGTCGCCTGCACGCGGGACAACCGGCTGCTGCCTGTGACGCAGAACAGCATGCGCTTTCACGGCCGCGTGGCGAGCTATGACGATTACGGCGGCTTGGCGCTGGGACCTGAAGAGGCCGACGCGATGGTCCATGCGATGTCCGGCCGCCCCATCCTCATGATGGCGAACCATGGGGTCATCGTCACCGCGGCGACGATCGCCGATGCGGTCTACAACCTGCATTATCTCGAACTCGCTTGTCGCGATCAGGTCATGGCGCTCCAGGCGGCTGGCGATCGCGGCGCGCTACGGCTCATTCCTGATGACGTGACGGAAACGACGTTCCGCCAGATCGACCGCAACCGTCTCGCGGACGCGGACGCGCACCTGCGCGCGATGCTGCGTTTGCTCGATCGCGTTTCGCCGGGGTACGCCGCCTAACCGACGGTCTCGATAATCCATGACGATTACCAGTGGGAGGTTCACGAGATGTTGACGCGCTTAGGAACAATGGCGGGAGCGTTGGCGCTGATCGCCGGCTCGGCCGCAGCGCAGAGCGGCGGCGACTATGTGCTGGGTCTCTCGCACGACGCCACGGGTCCTTATGTCACGAGTTCGCGAACCACGGAGGTCGCCGTCGATCTTGCCGTAAAGGAGATCAACGACGCCGGCGGCGTGAACGGCAAGAAACTGCGCATCGTCAAATTCGACACCGGCGGCGACCCCAAGCAGGCGGCTCTCGCCATCGCGCGCTTCGCTGAGGACGATCACGCGCTGGCGGTGATCGGGCCTTATGCGACGGCGGAAGCGCGGGTCGGCTTTCCGGTCGCTGAACGCGAGAAGATCGTCGCCATCTCGAACTCCTCGACCGTGCCGGGCGTCACAAAGAGCTTCAAATTCGCCTTTCGGTTGACGACGCTCGATTCAGTCGCCTTTCCTGTCGTGTTGCAGGTCATGAAGGAAAAGAAGTTGTTCGGCGATGCTGCGCCGAGCGCAGCCGTCATGTATGTCAGCGACGACGCGGGCATGAAGGCGGTCGGCGCGGACGTATACCCGCCGATCTTCTCGGCAGAAGGCGTGAAGCTGGTCGCCGGGCCGGTCGGCTTCGCATACAACGCCTTCGATCTGGCGCCGGCGGTCACGAAGCTTCTGCCAGACAAACCAGCGGCGGTCGCAGTCGCCGGAGTCGTCGAACCGGCGATCAAGGTGGCGACCGAACTGCATCGCCAGGGCTATCAAGGCCGGATGATCGGCTCCCTCCTGTTCGCCGATCCGGACTTCGCGGGCAAAGTGGGCGCGGCCGGCGACGGCGCGCTCTATGCGACGTGGTTCTATTCCGGCGCCAACGATCGATCGAAGGCGTTCACGGCGAAGTTCAACGCCGCGACCAAAGCGCTCGGGCTGCAAAAGGCGGGACCGCACCACGTCGACGCCTCCGCCTACGACATCGTCGGTCTTTTGGCGCAGGTCATCAAGGACGAGAAGCTCACCGGCGATCCGGGCAAGGTTCAGGATGAGCGGCTCAAACTTCGGGATGGCCTCGAGAAGGCCTCCTACACGGGCGCTGTCGGCGCCGTGCATTTCACGGCCGACCACGACGCCTCGCTACCGATCTATGTGATGGAAGTGAAAGACGGGTCGGTTTCGCTCATCGGACAAAAGAACCCGGCTACGCCCTGACGCGGCGCGGAGGCGTCAGCGCCCGCGAAGCGCCAGCGGCGCCGCGAATTTGTCCAGACAAAATTGCCTCCACCCGGCAATTGCGCTTTACTTGTCGTCGCATGGTCTGACGATAGAGCGATAAGCCGCCGGCTTACGTCAATCAGGAGGTGTCATGGGTCTGCGTCTTGGACTGGCCGCGCTTGTCGCATGGGGTGTCTTCGCCGCCGGGGCAGCGTGTGCGGACGACAACGACATCGTCCTGGGCCTCTCCTACGGCGGCACCGGGCCTTATGTGACGAGCTCGCGCACGACGGAGACCGCGGTCGACCTCGCAGTTCGTGAAATCAACGGCGCCGGCGGCGTCAACGGCAAGAAGCTGCGGGTTGTGAAGTTCGACACGGCCGGCGACCCCAAACAATCCGCGCTCGCCGTGCGTCGGTTTGCGGAAGACGAAGGCGCCCTGGCGATCGTCGGGCCTTTCTCGGCGGCGGAGGCGCGCACCGCGTTCGCAGCCGGCGACCGCGAAGGGATTACCAACATTCCGAACGCGGCCTCGGTGCCGGGCATCACCAAAGGATTCAAATACGCCTTCCGAGTGACGACAACCGACGACCTCGCGCTCGCCGCGCTGATCGACATCATGCGACAGAAGAACCTAAAAATCGATACAGCGGGGATCATGTATGTCAACGACCTTGAAGGTCAGCGGACAATGGGCGCTCAGGTCTACCCAGCCGTCCTCGGCAAAGCCGGCGTGAAAATCGTTGGCGAACTCGAGGGTTTCTCGATGAACGCATTCGATCTCTCGCCACAGGTCGCCAAGCTCATGCAGTCCAAGCCCGATGTCGTGGCTGTGGCGGCGTTTACAGAGCAGGCGATGAAAGCGGTCGCCGAACTACGCCGACAGAATTTTCAAGGCCGGATGATCGGATCGCTGCTGTTCGCCGACCCGGATTTCGCGAAGAAAGTCGGACCGGCCGGCGACGGCACGCTCTACATGTCGTGGTTCTACGCGGATTCGAGCGAGAAGGCGCGTAAGTTCACCGCTGACTTCAATGCGGAGAACGCCGCCCGGCATATCGAAAAGTCGGGACCGCATCACGTCGACGCATCGGCTTACGACACCGTCTATATGCTCGCGCAGACCATGCGCGAGAAACACCTGACGGGCGAGCGATCCAAGCTGAAGGAAGAACGCGCCGCGTTGCGCGACGCCCTCGAGACGATGCGCTTCACCGGCGTCATCGGCCCAATTCGCTTCAACGCCGATCACGACGCCATTTTGCCGCTCTATGCGATCGAGGTGCGCAACGGTGGCGCGACCCTGCTCGGATCTGTGTCGCCGACGGAATAAGCGGCGCTTCCCCCGCCTCGGATGGACAACCTCCATAGCAGCGACAGCTAGGCCAATCCGATGTTGCTCGTCCAGCAGCTCTTCAACGCCATGGCGCTCAGCGGCGTCTACGTTCTGATCGCTGTCAGCTTCACGCTGAGCATCGGCGTGCTTAACTTTCTCAACTTCACCATTCCTGCGATCTTCATGCTGTCAGGCATGACGACTTGGAGCGTCGTTCATGCCGGCTATTCCTGGCCGCTGGCGGTTGCGGCCGCATTGGCGGTTGCGGTCATCGCGGAGTTGATCGTCGAGCGGTTCACCTATCGGTACCTGAAGGCGAAGCACGGCGACGCGACAGAGCATGCGCTCCCGCTCGTCAGTTCGCTCGGCTTCCTGATCGTCTTTCAAAATCTCGCGCTGATCCTCTGGGGATCGGACCCGCAAACGTTTCCACCGCCCTTTCACGATACGAACTGGCGTGTTGCCAATCTCATCATTGCGCTGCCTCAACTCGCGACGCTCGTTCTGGCGCTCGGCTGCGTCGCCGGCATCAAAGCGGTGCTGGATCTCACATCCTTGGGGCGCGCGCTGCGATGCGTAGCTGAAAACCCCGGCGCCGCAACGCTAATGGGCATTGAAGTGCAACGCGTCGTGCCGGTCGTGTTCGCCGCCGCGGGCCTCGTCGCAGGCGTCGGCGGCGTGTTGTTCGCCGTCAGCTATCTGCAGATGTCGCCGCTCTCTGGCGGCGACCTCGCAAACAAAGCCATCGCGGCGATGGTGCTCGGCGGTATCGGCAATGTGTGGGGCGCTGTCGCCGGGGGCGTCATCATCGGCGTCGTCGAAGTCCTCTCTATAACGTATTTCAAAGCTGAGGCGGTAAACGCCATCGTCTGGGGCGTGTTGCTTCTCATCCTCGTTTTCAAGCCAACGGGATTGTTCGGCAAGGCGGCGGTCGGGCGAGGAAAATTCTAATGAGCGGCTATGTCGCCGGCGTCGCAGCCATCCTGGCGCTCAACGTCATTCTCGCATACGCCCTGTTCGTCACGACCTCGGTCGGGGTGATCAATCTGGGCACCGCCGGCTTTGCGGCGACCGGCGCGTATGTCGCCGCCTATCTGAACGCCACCTATGGCGTTCCCATTTGGGCGTCCGCTCTGCTCGGTTCATCGGCCGCTTGCGTTACGGGGTTTCTCTTCGCGTTTCCCATTCTGCGCACGCAAGGCATCTACATCGTCTTGGCCACCTTTGCTTTCGGAGAACTGGCGACGGGCGTGATTATCAACATCGACGCGGTCGGGGGCGCGTCGGGCTACGCGGTGCTTGGATACACACCGCTATCGACCCTCATTGTCGCGGCGGTCCTGGTGACCGTCGCGGTCGCCGCCCTTTACGCGACACAGTTCGGACTCGCGCTCCGCGCCCTCAACGACGACCAAGCGGTCGCCATGATGTTCGGCGTCAATGTGCGCTGGGCGAAGGTAGCGGCTTTCTCCATCAGCTCGTTTCTGGCAGGCCTCGGCGGCGCGCTGTACGGCTTTCATTATAGCTACCTCGAAGTGCAAAATTTTAACGACATGTACAGCATCTATGTGCTGCTGTTCGTGTTGCTCGGCGGCGTGCAGACCGTTTGGGGGCCGCTCGTCGGCGCGACGGTGTTCAGTCTGCTGCCCGAAGCGCTTCGCGGCAGCGCCGAATGGCGCTACGTCATCTTCGGCGCGGCGATCGTTCTTTTCATGATCTTTCGGCCGCAAGGCCTTGTCACGCGGTCGTCTGGCTTTCGCCTGCGGCGCGCGGCTGCGAAAGAGCAGACGACGTGACGGACGCCATTTTGCAACTCGCAAAGCTGCGCAAACAGTTCGGCGGCGTGCTCGTCATCGACGATGTCTCGTTCGCAGTCGCGCGAGGCAGCCGCACGGCGTTGATCGGCCCGAACGGATCAGGGAAAACGACGACCTTCAACCTCATCAGCGGCGTCTATCCGCTCGACGGGGGACGCATTTGCGTCGACGGCGTCGAGATCACGCGCCGGGCCGCGCACGAGCGCGTGCGTCACGGACTTGCGCGAAGCTTCCAGAACATTCGATTGATGCCGCATCTGTCGCCGGTCGAGAATGTCATGCTGGGGCAGTACGGACGCGGCGATGGAGTCTTGGCGCGCTTCGCGCCCGTGACGTCGTTTCCGCGCAGCCGTCGATACAAGGAGGCGCTTGCGGCGTTGGCGGACGCCGGGCTCGCCGCGTTCAAAGACCGGCGCGTCTCCGACCTGCCTTACGGTGTTCAAAAGCGCATCGAAGTCGTTCGCGCGCTCGCCGCGCAGCCTAAACTTCTCCTCCTCGACGAACCGGCCGCGGGCCTCAATCCGCGCGAGACCGAGGACTTGCGCGGCCTGCTCGAAAAGATTTGCGCTGCGGGCGTCACGCTCCTCGTCGTCGAGCATGACATGAGCTTCGTAAAGCACCTCTGCGACCGCGTGGTGGTGCTGAACTTCGGCCGCAAGATCGCCGAGGGTTCGCTTGATGACGTGCGAAAAAGTCCCGAGGTGCTTGACGCCTACCTCGGCCGCGAGCATGACGATGCCACTAGCGTTGCTTGACGTCGAAGGGCTTGAGGTCCGCTACGGGGTTATCCGGGCGGTCAAAGGGGTGAGCTTCTCTCTGCGGGAAGGCGAAATTCTCGCGGTGCTCGGCGCAAACGGCGCGGGCAAGACGTCGCTGTTGCGCGCACTGCAAGGTTTGGTGAAGCCCGCCAAAGGGTCGATCCGGTGGGACGGCGCGGGGATCGATTCGTGGTCGGCGCCGCGACGCATTCGCAATGGGGTGGCGCTCGTGCCGGAAGGTCGACAGATCTTCATCACACTCTCCGTTCACGAAAATCTCCAGGCCGGCGCCTACATACGCGCCGACGCCGATGTGGCGCGCGACATCGAAGCGATCTACGAACGTTTTCCCAGTTTGGCCGCACGGCGGCGCATGCCGGCCGCGGTCCTCTCTGGCGGAGAACAGCAGATGCTGGCGATCGGCCGCGCGTTGCTCGCGAAGCCGCGCGTCATGATGCTCGATGAGCCCTCGTTGGGGCTTAGCCCGCTTCTGAGCGCCCAGGTTTTTTCGTTGATGACCGATCTCAACCGCGACGGCTTGACCATCCTGCTCGTGGAACAGAACACCCGCGCGGCGCTCAACATCGCGCACCGCGGCCTCGTTCTCGAGTTGGGTACGATTGTCATGCAAGGCGATCCGAAGTCGCTTCTCAGCGACGATCGACTAAGGCAGGCCTATCTCGGCGAAAGTTAACGCATCGATCATCCTTCACCGCGCCAAGCGATGACGCCCGATCGTCCCAAAGCTGTCTCAGGCGACTGACGTCAACGCATCGTGTAAATCCCCTGCCGTTCGCGCGCGTCGCGCCCGCTCGACGACGCTCCGATCGCGCAATCGCCGTGCGGCGCATGCAAGCGCGGCCAGTGATAGGGACGTCCTCGCGCGGGAGACGGTCGGGAAGCGTCTGACGGCGCGCCGCCGGTGGCGGATCGGCTTCGTCGACCCGTCGACCGCAACTGCCGAATGACGAAACCCCTGCCCGCGCGAAGTCGGCGTCGAGGTCTTCCAGCCCAAGCGCAAGCTGATCGTCGTCGACCCATTCCGATCACGGGCCGAACTGTGTGCGTTGCAGCCGCTGGATGACAAGACGGAGACGCTCGACCTAAGCCCGCGCCTCCACAAGCTCGTTTGATGGTCCGCTGCTTGGGCCGCGAAGTTGCGCACCAGCCGATGCAGCGCATCGACATCGACAGGCGCCGCGGCGAGATCGAGATCGAGATCGAGATCGAGCCAGAGTTTAATCCCGGTCGCAAGCCGTATTCGTCGTCAACCCGCAAAGGCAGGCCGCCACTGCTGCTCCGGCGCACGCCAATCGACGCAGTCGATCAGCGACGAGAACTGCGCCGGTCTCAGCGCCAGCGTTTCGCCCGGCTCGGCGTTCGGCGGCTACAGAAAGACGCCGTGCTCGAGCCGCTTGGTGAACAGGCAAAGGCCCTCCCATCCCACCAGACGATCTTCACTCGATCAGCGCGCTTGGCGCGGAACACATAGAGTGCGCCCGAGAAGGGATCGGCGCCGGCATAGCGAACAACCAGATTGCCGACCACGATCTCGACACCACCGCGGGTGGCTGTCGGCGACGGCTGGGATAGCCGGGTCAGCAAGCGGTTAGACCTGCGCCGCGCGCGCACTGCTTCCCGCCGCCAGGTGAAAATCTGCTGCAGACGACGATCATGCCGACGAGCGATCTCTGAGATGTTCGCATCAGGCTCCAGCGGCTCTGCAACGATGCGCTCCTTTGCTAACCCTCCACCATCGCCGCCGCGGCACGTCAGAACCCGCATCCAGCGTCGAAACCCTCGCTTCGATCAACTCAAAGCTGCTGGTTCTGGCCCTTGCGTTCAAACTGCAATCCATGCTTCGACGAGAATTCGTCGAAAGACGATCTTCCCTCAAACCGCGCACCACGCGCTACACGGGGTCAAGCGATCGCTTACATTTGGTAACTCGCTGGTCGAAATGGATGTCCCGTGTCTGCTTCAGATTCAGGACGGTACGCCGACGGTCTTTGGAAATTAACGCGTGACGGCTGAGGAAGTCACCCTCATCCCAATCCCGCGTTAGGGGCCCGGCCCGTCAATCTGCTCGTTAAAATTCTACAAACCTAAAAATTCGATTTCCGGTGGGTATTTTTCCACCCAATTATTGAGTCCCGGCCGAAGCGATCCCAAGAGCGGCGCGGGCTCTCGCCAATACGGGCGGCGGCGCTCCAACGATTGATGTCACGATGCGAGCGACATCTTCGCCGCTGATCGGAGCGAGCTCGACCTGGATTTTTGCTGCGTCTGCGATGAACTCCGGGTCTTTCAACGTCGACGCAAACGCCGACCGCAACAGCTGTAACCGGCTGGTGGCCAACCCCGGTGGGGCAAAGTACGGTTGCCCCAGCGCCGGAGGCGACGATATCAGCGATAACAGCTGCCGTGCTTCGTCAGTCGTCGCGAGGTCTGTAAGTAGTGGAACGCTTGGCAGTTCAGGATCGCGCGTGAGGCCGATTTGGGCGATGAAGGCCAGTTTGTTCTCGCTGATCCACTGGGGATAGGTATTGTAGATCGACGCAATCGTCGCGACGCGCCCGGCGACCTCGCCGCGATCCATAGCCAGGAACAACTCGGTCGACGAGGGATATCCCGAAACGATCTTGAACTTCGTCCCAAGCACGTTGTTCATCGCGGCGGAATACATCGCGAAGGAGCCGCCCGGACCCGTAACACCGAAAGGCGTTTCCTTGTTGCGGGCGTCATCGATTGACAACACGCCAGCCGCGCGCATGACGATAACGACGTAATTCCGGCCGCCCGTTGCGCCGATCCAGTTGAATCTTGCGGGATCGAAATGAACGCCGCGCGGCTCGAGAACCTGGGTCAGTGGCGTTGCGTTCTCGACGACGCCTATGACCGTGCCGTCCTTCGGCGCGACCTCATACACGTAAGCGGCCGCGCGCGTGTTGGCGGCGCCCGGCATGTTCTGTACGATAATGCTTGGTCCGCCGGGCAGGTATTTCGGCATGTATCGGGAAATCACTCGAGCCATGAGATCGTAACCACCGCCAGCTCCCGTACCGGTGATGATCGTAATCGTCCTCCCCTTGAAATAACTTCGGTCGTCAGTTTGCGCGCGGGCTGAACCCTGTTGCATGCTCAAGAGAGCAAACGTCAGAGCGGCTTTACGCCGGGTCCATGACGCCGTCATATCTTGTTCCTCCCGCCTTTCACACGCCCGTGCCGCCCGCATCGGAGCTCATCAAACCTCTGCGCTAGATGAACTCGCTCTGGTCACTGCGCCGCGACGGCGTCGACACGCACGAGGTCGCTAAGCAAGTCCGTAACGCGCGTGTCGCGCGGTAATTCGCAGCGAAGTGAACGCACTCGATAGCTTCTCGGATTGGATCCCATCAAAGGCTTACCGGCCTCGTGATCTTTCAATGCTTGCAACAACAGGCTGCGCAATTTGACGATGGCGGTATCGCCGACCAATAGGCGCTCCAACGAGCGGTCCACTATAGATCCCATCGATTCCTGGATCGCGCAGTCCTGCGCACCAAAGCCTTTGATTCCCGTGAACGACAAGCCGCTCGCTTGACGTGCGCGGTCGATCAAATAATCGTTGCGCCGGTTCCGAATGGCATGGTCGGATGCCGGCTCATTTTCGGTATGGATCCATTCGCCGCTTTCGGCGCGCGCGATCTCAGCGTCCGTGAATGCCCGGTCGGGCTGAAAATCGATGCTGTAAAGCATCGTATTTTCATCATCGATCGGAACCCAAACATGCGCGGCGTGCGGCACTGTCGAGATGATCTTGTGGAACGGCATCAGCATGATGTTCAGATTCCACGAAATGCTGCTCCGGCCGAAATCGCGGCCGGTAGCGACGACAAATCCAAAATCGGTCGGCATGACTTCGTAAAACGAGGGAACCACGTTGCGGTTTGTTTCCGGATTGTCGCCACTGTGCAGAAACGTCAAATGCGGGGCATCGAAGCCGCCTTCGAGCGCCTGCAGCCAGTTGCATTCTTGAATATGCCGGCTTGTATAGCGCTGAGCGCTGGGCACAAGGGTCCATTCGAGTTCAGGAAAGTCCGGTTTTCGCTCCAAAGGACCCATATAGCTCCACACGAGGCCCGCGCGCTCGATGCAAGGATACGCTGTCGTGTGAAGCGCTTTCTTCAAACGAACCATCTGCTCGGGCGAAGTGGGCGGCACGCATGGCGCATCTGTGCACGCGCCTTCAACATCGAACTTCAACCCGTGGTAAACGCAACGAAGCCCGCTGTGCTCATTGCGTCCAAAGAACATCGAAGCCCGGCGATGTGGGCACCGCTCGGCAACGAGGCCAAGCCGCCCGTCGGTATCTCTGAACAGAACGAGGTCCTCGCCGAGGAGGCGTACGCGCACGGGCGGCCCATCCGACTCAAGCCGTGCAGAGAACGCCGCGGGCGTCCAGTAGCGACGCATCAAGGCGCCCATAGCCGATCCCGGCCCTACGCGGGTCAGCAGTTCGTTGTTCTCGCGGGACAGCATTATCCCTCCATGTTTTCTTCCGGTCGAGCTCTCCGCCAGCTGACGGCCGCACCTGCGACGCGCTCCGGTACGATTTCCTACCCTTTTACCCGTTTTTTGGGCCGCATGAACTCGAAATCCAGAGGCTCTCTTGCTTTCACGGACCACCGACGGGAAACGCCGCCAAGCCGCTTGCCTCCTCAGCCGACGCAGGCTTTACACGGACAGCGTTCTCGCACCGGAACCAGACAATTTTGCAAAGCAACAACCCTCCGGGTTATCCATGAAAAATTGCGCCAAGAAGGGTGCTTTCCTCGGCATAGTTCCACGAATGGCGCCACGGCTTGGCGGCCTATTGTCGGATGCTTGCCACTGGAGAAAAAACGAATGAAAGCGCGCGACGCAATCGCCAAAATTTTGAAAGCGCAAGGGGTCGAATGCGTGTTCGCCTTTCCGACGAACCCGTTGCTTGAAGGCGTCGCCGAAGAAGATATTCGAATCGTC
This sequence comes from Beijerinckiaceae bacterium, assembly GCA_965276595.1. Taxonomy (GTDB): domain Bacteria; phylum Pseudomonadota; class Alphaproteobacteria; order Rhizobiales; family Beijerinckiaceae; genus Terripilifer. Next base: position 236,747 of record CBDIBA010000011.1, on the reverse strand, counting down.
ACCGGTCGGACCGAGCGCCACGCCATTCACATGGCGGACGGTTACGCCCGCGTAAAGAACAGCGTCGGGGTTTGCATCGTTCAGGGAGGTCCAGGCGCTCAGCATGCTTTCCCCGGAGTCGCCCAGGCTTATGCTGACTCTACGCCGCTTCTTGTTCTGCCTGGTGGGGCAGCGCGACAGCGATTGGGACTACCAAGCGAGTTCGACGCGGTCGCCTCGTTCCGCCACATCACGAAATGGAGCGACGTGATCCTTTCGGCTGAAAGAGTCCCCGCGGTTTTCGCGCGCGCTTTCGCGCAGCTTGAGATGGGACGGCGCCGACCTGTGCTCCTCGCCACGCCAGGGGATGTCGCGATCGCCGACATCGACGACTCGGCGTTCGTCTACAAGCGCGTTGAGCGCGTTCGTTCGGCCGGTAGCCCCGATGGCGTGTCCAAAGCGCTGGACATGATCTTGGCGTCCCAACACCCGGTGCTCTTCGTTGGCCAGGGCGTGCTTTGGTCGGAGGCGACCTCCGAGCTTACCGCGTTTGCGGAGCTCGCGAACATCCCCGTCATGACGACCATCCTCGGCAAGAGCGCCTTTCCGGAAGATCACGCGCTCGCGCTTGGCTCGGCGGGGCCAGCCGTCACTGGAATGATCGACCACTTTCTCGCGAACGCCGATCTTGTCATCGCGGTCGGCGCAGGCCTCACCCGAACGCTTGCGTCGCGCGAAGTGCCATCCGGCAAGAAAATCATCCAGATCACCGTGGACGAAGAGGACATCAACGCCGAGTATCAGGTGGATCTCGCGGTGATCGGCGACGCGCAGCTGATTTTGCGTCAACTCACCGAGGAGTTGAAAGGCCGTCCCCCGGGGGATGGTCGGAACAGGGCAGCGCTTGCGCGGGAGATTAAAGACGTCAAACAGAAATGGCTGAACAGCTGGTTGCCGAAGCTGACCTCGGATGAAATTCCGATCAATCCGTATCGGGTGATCTGGGATCTGGCGCACACGGTTGATCGCCGCAACACGATCATCACCCATGATTCCGGAATGCCTCGCGAGCAGCTCACGCCGTTTTATGAAGCTTTGCGCCCCCGCGGGTATTTAGGGTGGGGCAATGCGCATCAACTTGGCTCGTCCCTCGGTCTCATCATGGGAGCCAAGCTCGCCGCGCCGGAGGCTCTAGCCGTACACGTTCTCGGCGACGCCGGGCTGGCGACGGTCGCGACCGACTTGGAGACCGCGGTGCGAGAGAAAATTCCGGTCCTCACGATCCTCTTGAACAACTCGACCATGGCCTACTACGACCTGTGGATTCCGCGAGCCATTGAGAAGTACCGCGTCACCGACGTTTCCGGCGACTACTTGCAGCTCGCCCAAGCCTTGGGGTGCCACGGCGAGAGGATCGAGCGACCCGACGCGATCGTCCCCGCTCTAAAACGCGGCATCCAAGCCGTGATGGACGGACGCCCGACAGTATTGGAATTCGTCACGAAGGCAGAAAATGTAGTCTCCAAGTGGGGCGCGGCGCACCTGAAGTAACGGAAGGCGTTCTTCACACGCGTTTTTCACGGCCGACTATTCGATTCCCCGGCAACACGGCGGACGCTGCTGTGATCGACATGAGCCCTCTTCTTACACCCACTCCGCAGCCAAGGTCTCGGCCTGTCGGACGACCAAGTCCACAGCGACTTTTTGAAGGTCGGCGGATACCCGTCTTGAGGAACTCTACGGGACCGATGTGTCGCCCGACCTGATCTCGACGATCACCGACGCCGTGCTGGAAGCCGTAGCCGAATGGCGGGGACGCCCGCTCGACGCCTGATCTCCGCTGGTCTTCTTCGACGCGATCCGGGTCAAAATCCGTGACGAAGGGTTCGTCCGCAACAAGGCGGTGATATCGCGCTCGGCATCCTGCCCGATGGAACGAAGGAAAGCCTCGGCATCTGGATCGAGCAAACCGAGGGCGCTAAATTCTGGCTGCGCGTGATGAACGAGCTCAAGAACGTGGTGTCGCCGACATCCTGATCGCCGTCGTCGACGGCCTCAAAGGGCTTCCCCGAGGCGATCAACGCGGTCTTTCCCGAGACCGTGGTCCAAACCTGCGTCGTGCATCTGATCAGAAACAGCATGAGCTTTGCGTCGTGGAAGGATCGCAAGCTGATCGCTCAATCGCTCAGGAGCGTCTATCGCACGGAAAACGCCGCCGCTGGCCTGGCGGCGCTCCACGCTTTCGAGGAAGGACATTGGGGCCGGAAATATCCGGCAATCGCGCAAAGCCGGCGGCGCCCCTGGGACCAGGTGGACCGCCACCCTGGGGCAGTTCGCCATCCTGTTCGGTGAGCGCGATCCATGACCCGCGCCGCCGCTTACACAGAATATCGGACTCCCCTCAGGCTCTCTTGACTATGCTGTATCGCTCGACGGACCACCTCAGTCGTCGTGGCGTTGCCGTGTAAAATTGTCCCATAGTGCTTCCTTCCATCCAGCGGATAAAAGTTCCCCATTAAATGCCGTGACTACACATCTAAGTCTTGGGCGCGTTGCCTTGCGAAGCTGGTTCGTGAACCGGCTCGCCGTGGGGCTGTGGATGCTTGGGGAGGCGAACGTGGTTCATGAACCGATCCGGTATGCCCACTCCTTGCCGGGACGTCCGCTGGACGAATGGGAGCTGTTGGACGTCCACCTGCCCGGGGTGGCGGACCTCGCCGCCGAGTTCGCGCAGCCGTTCGGCTGGGGCTCCGCCGCCCGCATAGGGGGTCTGCTGCACGACATCGGCAAGACCTCCGCCGAGTTCCAAGCCTACATCCACGGCGAGGGCTCAAGCCCCGACCACTCGACGGCGGGCGCGGTGGAAGCCGTCAAGCTCTATGGACCGAGGCTCGGCAAGATGCTCGCCTTCATCGTGGCGGGCCACCACAGCGGCCTGGCGGACGGAATCAAGCTGACCGACCGCCTACGCGACCCCTCGCGCCTTCCCGACTACTGCGGCTGGGAGGCGTATGCCCCGCCGCCTCCCGCCCCGGCGCCAACGATCCGCCAAAAGCCCGGCGCGCCGCCCGGCTTCAGCGAGGCCTTCCTCACCCGGATGCTCTTCTCCTGCCTCGTCGACGCCGACTTCCTGCAGACCGAGACGTTTTACGGCGAGAAGGCCCGAGGCGGATTCGCGCCGGTCGAGACGCTGGCGAGACGCCTGGCCGCACACCTCGCTGGCTTCAGCGGGGCGGTCGGACCCGTCAACCGGCTGCGCGCTGAGGTGCTGGCGCACGCCACGGTCAAGGCGGAACTCCCACCCGGCCTCTTCACCCTCACCGTACCCACAGGCGGCGGCAAGACGCTGACCTCGCTGTCGTTCGGGCTGGAGCACGCACGCCGCCACGGGCTTCGCCGGGTGGTCTACGTGATCCCCTATACCTCGATCATCGAACAGACCGCGCAGGTGTTCCGAGGCGCGCTGGACGTCGAAGGCGAGCCGTCGAGCATCCTGGAGCACCACGCCAGCTTCGACTGGGAAGCCGAACTTCCCCCCAGCGCCCGCCCCGCCGAGGCTGACGACGGCCAGGGCGCGGAAGGTCTCGCCAAGCTGCGCCGCGCCGCCGAGAACTGGGATGCGCCGGTCGTGGTCACGACCGCGGTGCAGTTCTTCGAGAGCCTGTTCGCCAATCGCACCAGCCGCTGCCGTAAGCTGCACAGCCTCGCCCAGTCCGTGATCGTCTTGGACGAAGCCCAGACCCTGCCCCTCCCGCTCCTGCGCCCCTGCTTGGCCGCGCTGGACGAACTCGCGCGCAACTATGGCGCTAGCGTTGTGCTGTGCACCGCGACGCAGCCCGCGCTGCGCCTGCAGGACGGGTTCAAGGCCGGGCTATCTATCCCGGACGACCGCGAACTGGCGCCGGACCCGCCCGCCCTCTACGCCGCGCTCAAGCGGGTGGCGTTGGAGCGCCGCGCGGGTCCGACCGAGGACGCCGCCATCGCCGCCCGTTTCGCCGAAGCGCCGCAGATGCTGTGCATCGTCAACAGTCGCGCCCATGCCCGCGACCTGTTCGCACTGATCCGTGTCCAGCCTGGCGCTGTCCACCTCACCACCCTTATGTGCCCGGCCCACCGCCGCGAGGTGCTGGCCGGCATGCGCGAGCGGCTGACGGCGGGCGAGCCCGTGCGGCTGGTCGCCACCTCGCTGATCGAGGCAGGGGTAGACATCGACTTCCCCGAGGTTTGGCGCGCCGTGGCGGCCCTCGACTCGATCGCGCAGGCAGCAGGCCGCTGCAACCGGGAGGGCCGGCGGGACAGCGGCCGCGTCGTGGTCTTCACCCCCGCCGAGCATAAGCCGCCGCACGCGCTGCGCGCCGCGCAGGGCGAGGCCGAGGGCGTGATCGCCCGCCATTCCGACCCGCTGACGCTCGAGGCGGTGACCGACTACTTCCGCCAGCTCTACTGGACCAAAGGCGAAGCGGCCTTCGACAGGGCGCGGCTGGACGGTGCGGACTATCCGATCCTGCCCGCCCTGAAGGAGCGCGCGCGCAGTCTCGACTTTCCGTTCGAGAGCATCGCCCGCGCCTTCCGCATGATCGACCAGGCGATGGAGCCCGTGATCGTGCCGTGGGACCAGCGGGCAAATGTCGTGCTCGACCGGATCAAGATCATGGACCGCCCGCTCGGCGGCGACCTGCGCATCCTGCAGCAATACATCGTGCCCGTGCCACGGGCCGTGCGGGCGGAGTGGCTCGCCGTGGGCGCCATCGCCCCCGTGCACCGCGCCCTTGGCGAGGCTCTCCTCGCCTTCCCCAACTTGGACCGTTACGATCGAGAGACCGGCCTTCAGATCACGAGGTCCGCATACATGCCAGCAGAGCTACTAGTGATTTCCTAAGGAAGCCACTTCCGGTTGTGCGCAATCGGTGATTAGCTTGGGCGTGAGGTGCTGGGGCGGCGATGAGCTACGGTGTCAGGCTGCGCGTTTTGGGGGAGCGGGCGTGCTTCACGCGCCCGGAGATGAAGGTCGAGCGCGTCTCCTACGACGTCATGACTCCCTCCGCCGCGCGGGGCATCCTGGAAGCCGTACACTGGAAGCCTGCGATCCGCTGGGTGATCGACCGCATCCATGTGCTGAAGCCGATCCGCTTCCAGTCCTTTCGCCGCAACGAGGTCGGGGCCAAGGCCAGCGCCTCCAACGCCCTCTCCGCCATGCGGGCGGGGACCACGGCCGGGCTCGGCATCGTGGCGGAGGACACCCGCCAGCAGCGCGCCACCACCCACTTGATCGACGTCGCCTATGTGATCGAGGCGCATTTCGAATTGACCGCGCGCGCAGCGTCCGACGACACCGAGGCCAAGCACCTGTCGATGTTCAACCGCCGCGCGCAGGCAGGGCAGTGCTTCCACCGCCCTTGCCTGGGCGTGCGCGAGTTCCCCGCCGAGTTCGAGCTCCTGGCGCCCGACGCGCCTGCGCCGCCGAGCGGGCTGAAGGGCGCCGAGCGCGAGCGCGACCTGGGCTGGATGCTGCACGACCTCGACTTCAGCAACCCCGCCGAAGTCCGCTCCCGCTTCTTCCGCGCCCGCCTGAGCGACGGCGTGCTGGACGTCCACCGCTGCCTCGCCGACGGCGCCGCCACATGAGCGTGCTCCAGGCGCTCGACGGCTACTACGGCCGCATGGCCGCGCGGGGGGAGGCGGAGCCCTTTGGCTTCACCCGCCAAGACATCTCCTTCGCGCTTATGCTCAACCCCGACGGCTCCGTCTCGCGGGTGCGGGACTTGCGCACAGCCGATGGTCGGAAGCTTCGCCCTCAACGACTGAGCGTCCCTCGTCCAAAACGCACGTCCAACATCCAATCGAACTTTCTCTGGGATAAGACCCCCTACTCGTTCGGTGTGGACACTGGAAAGAGCCGACGGCTCGTTGATGAGAATCAGGCTTTTAAAGCTCTGCACCTGGAACTGCTGGGCGGCCTCGAGGACCCCGGTATTCGAGCCATGTTGTCATTCTTACGGACTTGGACCCCGGATCAATTTTCAAGCCCTCATTTCACTCCCGAGATGCTCGGTACCAACTTCGCCTTCGCGCTCGAAGGGTCTAACGCGTATCTTCATCAGTCAGACGCCGCCCGCGCGATTTGGGTCAAGTCGCTCAATGATACGGATGCACCGGAAGTGACGTGTCTCGTCACCGGCCAGACAGGTCCGCTCGAGACCGGGCACTCGGTGATCAAGAATGTAGAGGGCGCACAGACAGCGGGCGCATACTTGGTATCCTTCAACGCTGACGCCTACCTTTCATACGGTAAAGCCAAGGATGCCTCGAACGCGCCAACCTCACGGGCAGCGGCGTCGCAATACGCATCGGCGCTCAATGCGATGTTGGAGCGCGGCAGCCGCAACCGCCTGTCGCGCCCGGTCGGCGACGCGAGCGTGGTGTTCTGGGCCGACACCTCCGTCGCCGTGGACGAGGCGCAGGCCGAAGCCGCGGAGGCCGCCTTCGCTTGGCTCGCCGACCCGCCGCCAGACGACGACAGCGAGCGCGTGAAGGTCGGCGACGCGCTCGACCGGCTCATGAAAGGGCAACCCGTAGAGGACGTCGGCCTGAAGGTGGCGCCGGGTACGCGTTTCCACGTGCTGGGCCTCTCGCCCAACGCCGCGAGGCTGTCGGTGCGCTGGTGGTTGAGCGACGACTTCGAGGTCTTCGCCCGCCGCCTCGCCGAACACCACGCCGACCTCGCCATCGTACCTCCACCTCATGGATGGGCGGCCGGCCCAAGCACTCAAAGGCTTCTGTTAGAGACACTCGTTCCCGATCGTAGGGCGGCTTCGACCGGACAGCAGCGCTCACGGAAGATCGATGAGCCATTTAAGTTTCTGGCCAAAAATCACCCGCACATTTCGGGCGAAGTGATGCGCGCGGTGCTCACGGGGGGCGCCTATCCCCGCACCTGGCTCGCCGCTGTGATCGGCCGCCTACGCGCGGGCGACGACCCCTCCACCGGCTGGCACGCCGCCGCCATCCGCGCCGTCCTCGCTCGTCAGCACCGCCTGGCTCAGCAGGCGCGGCCCAATTTCGACCCCATCCGCTTCGATCCGACCCAGGAGCCGCCCGTGAGCCTCAACCGGGACACCGCCGATCCCGCCTACAACTGCGGACGCCTATTCGCAACGCTGGAGAGCGCGCAACGGGGCGCGCTGGGCAAGGTCAACGCCACCATCCGCGACCGCTACATGGGCGCCGCCTCCGCCACGCCCGCCAGCATCTTTCCCCTCCTGATCAAGAACGCGCAGAGCCACCTCGGCAAGATGCGCAAGGAGGGCAAGGGCGGCTGGATCGAGCGCGAACTGGAGGAAATCCAGGACAAGATCGCCTTCGACGACGACCGCGGCTATCCGCGCACGCTCAAGCTCGAAGCCCAGGGCAGGTTCTTCCTGGGGTACTACCACCAGCGCAAGGCGCAGTTCGCCAAGGCCAAGGAGGTCGGCGAACCCATCCATGACGACGAAGCGGAGCCCACAGACGATGTCGAATGAAACCTTGCCCGACGCGCTGACGCGCCGCCACGAGTTCGTGCTGTTCTACGACGTCATCAACGGCAACCCGAACGGCGACCCCGACGCGGGCAACCTGCCGCGCCTCGACCCCGAGACGAACCAGGGTCTCGTCAGCGACGTCTGCCTGAAGCGCAAGATCAGGAACTACGTGGCGCTGGCGAAGCCCGAGTCCGGCTTCGAGCTCTATATGCGCGACGGCGCGACGCTGAACGTCGAGCACAAGCGCGCCTACACCGCCGTCGCGCCGGAGATCACCAAGGCCGAGGACCTGAAGAAGGGTCCCAGGGAAGCCGACAAGGCGCAGGCGCTCACCCGCTGGATGTGCGCCAACTTCTACGACGTGCGCACCTTCGGCGCGGTGATGACCACTGGCGTCAATGCCGGTCAGGTCCGCGGTCCCGTCCAGGTCGCCTTCTCCCGTTCGGTCGAGCCCGTGCTGCCGCTGGAGATCTCCATCACGCGCCTGGCCGCTACCACCGAGGCCGACGCCGAGGCCAAGGGCGGACGCACCATGGGCCGCAAGCACATCATCCCCTACGGCCTCTACCGCGTGCACGGCTTCGTCTCCGCGCCGCTGGCCTCACACCCGCTCAAAGGCACCGGCTTCTCCGACGAGGACCTGCGCCTGCTGTTCGAGGCGCTGTGGAACATGTTCGAGCACGACCGTTCGGCTTCGCGCGGCGAGATGGCGGCGAGGAAGCTCTACGTCTTCCGCCACGCCACCGCGCTCGGCGTCACCCACGCCGAAAAGCTGTTCGACCGGGCGAAGGTCAGGCGCGCCCACAAGGGCTCTGTCGCCGAGATCGGCGCCGACGCGACCGACAACTGGCCCCCCGCCCGCAGCTTCGCCGATTACGAGGTGAGCCTCGACTGGTCGAACCCGCCCGACGGCGTCGAGGTGCTGGAGGACGAGGCGGCCTTCGCCCCGCTCCTGAAGTCCGCCGCCTGACCGATGCCTCCCGTCCTCCCCTCTCCCGAGGTCGAGGACGCGCTCATCCCCTTGTCCGCGCTGCAGCACTTCCTGTTCTGCGCGCGGCAGTGCGCGCTGATCCATGTGGAGGGGCTGTGGGCCGAGAACGTCGCGACGGCGGAGGGCCGCATTCTGCACGAGAAGGTCGATGCGGGCGGCTTCGAGTCGCGACCCGGCGTGCGGCTGGCGCGGGGGCTGCAGCTGCGCTCGCTGGCGCTGGGCGTCGCCGGGCGCGCCGACATGGTGGAGATGCGCGGCGACCCCGCGCGTCCCTTCCCCGTCGAATACAAGCGCGGCAAGCCCAAGGCACATCGCGCCGACGAGGTGCAGCTCTGCGCCCAGGCCATCTGCCTGGAGGAGATGTTCGACACGGCCGTGCCTGAGGGCGCCTTGTTCTACGGCCTGAAGCGCCGCCGCACCCCCATCGCGTTCGACGCGCCGCTGCGGGCGCTCACCGCGCAGACGGCGGCCGCCGCGCGTGCGATGATCGCGGCGCGCGAGACGCCCGCGCCCGTGCTGATGCCCGGCTGCCGCAGCTGCTCGCTGGAGGACGCCTGCCGCCCCGAGCGCCTGCAGAAGCCCCCCGGCGTGGACCGCTGGCTCGCCGCCCAGCTCGCTGCGGACGGACCGCCTGAGAGCCTGCCCGAAAACTTGACCGAGGTTGGGCCGTCGTGAAGCGCCTGCTCAATACGATCTACGTCACCAGCGAGAACGCCTGGCTCCGCAAGGACGGCGCGAATCTGGTCGTGGAGGTGGAGGGCGCCGAGCGCGGGCGCGCGCCGCTGCACATGCTCGACGGCGTGGTCAGCTTCGGCCGCGCCGGCGCGTCGCCCGCGTTGATGGCCGCCTGCGCGGAGGCCGGGATCGCGCTGTCGCTGCTGGCCCCCAACGGCCGCTTCCTCGCGCGGGTGGAGGGGGTGCGAACCGGCAACGTGCTGCTGCGCCGCACCCAGCACCGGCTGGCCGACGATCCCGCGCGCTCCGCGCTCATCGTGCGCGCCATCGTCGCCGCCAAGTCCGCCAACCAGCGCGCGGTGGTGCGGCGCGCCCTGCGCGACCACGCCGCGACCATGGCCGCCCCGGCTGTCTCCGCGCTCGACGCCGCCGAGCGCCGGCTGACCGACGTCGGCCGCCGCGCCCTCCTCACCGCCGACGTCGACGCCCTGCGCGGGCTGGAGGGCGAGGCGGGACAGGTCTACTTCGGCGTGTTCGACCACCTGATCCGGGTGGACGACGAGGCGTTGCGTTTCCGCGGCCGCTCGCGCCGGCCGCCGCTGGACCGCATCAACGCGCTGCTTTCCTTCCTCTACGCCATGCTGGGGCACGACTGCCGCTGGGCGTTGGAGACCCACGGCTTCGATCCGCAGGTGGGCTTCCTGCACGCCGACCGCCCGGGCCGCGCCAGCCTGGCGCTCGACCTGATGGAGGAGCTGCGCCCCGTGCTGGCCGACCGCTTGGCGCTCAGCCTCGTCAACCGCCGCCAGCTCGCCGCGTCCGACTTCGTCGTGGAGGAAGCGGGCGGCGTGCGCCTGACCGACGACGCGAGAAAGCGCGTGCTGATCGCCTGGCAGGAGCGCAAGCGTGACGCGCTGCGCCATGCCTTCCTGGGCGAGACGGCGCCGCTCGGCCTCGTCGCCTCGCTGCAGGCCCAGCTCCTGGCGCGCCACCTGCGGGGCGACCTTGACGGCTATCCCGCCTTCTTCTGGAAGTGAGCCGAGGGCTCCCCCGTGCTGATGCTCGTCACCTACGATGTGAACACCGAGACGCCCGCGGGCCGCCGCCGCCTGCGCCGGGTGGCGCGCGCCTGCCTCGACTACGGCCAGCGCGTGCAGCAGTCGGTGTTCGAATGCGAGGTCGCGCCCGCCCAGTGGACGGCGCTGCGGGCGCGCCTGGCGGCCGAGATCGACCCCGCTCACGACAGCCTGCGCTTCTACAGCCTAGGGGCCGGCGGCCGCAGACGCGTCGAACACCTTGGCGCCAAGCCGGTCCTCGACTTAGACGCGCCCCTCGTCTTTTGACCGGGGCGGTGCGAACCCCAAGCGCACGCACGAAACGTCGCCGGTTCGCGCAGTCGCAACGCCTTGAAAGGCAAGGCCTCGCCGTCGCTAGATTTTGCAAACGTTGCGCTGCGCATCGCCGGTCGCACACCTTCGCGCAAACCCGCCTCTTTTCATCGCATCGCCAAACGATTACCAACCCTGCTGTGTCGCCCCCTCGCGGGGGCGCGGATCGAAACGTTTTCGGCGATCGCTACGAAGCGAGCGCAAGGCCCTTCGGGTGTCGCCCCCTCGCGGGGGCGCGGATCGAAACGTTCCTGACCGGGCGCAACACGTCTTCCAACACGGTGTCGCCCCCTCGCGGGGGCGCGGATCGAAACAGCCATCGCGTCGCCCAATCCCCCAGGTGGACCCGCGTGTCGCCCCCTCGCGGGGGCGCGGATCGAAACAGCCGTAAAGCGCACTCGCCGTCGATAGAATGGCGGAGTGTCGCCCCCTCGCGGGGGCGCGGATCGAAACAGCCGTCCGAGGCCGATAAGCCAATCGCGAAGCGCGTGTCGCCCCCTCGCGGGGGCGCGGATCGAAACAGTTCGATCTGGCCGCGATGTCCTCGCGGCCGAGGAGTGTCGCCCCCTCGCGGGGGCGCGGATCGAAACAGGACGCCGCCGTTGAGCGCGCCCGCGCGCGCGGTGTCGCCCCCTCGCGGGGGCGCGGATCGAAACGCGGAATCGCTTACTTGCGGCAGCGCATTGGCGAGTGTCGCCCCCTCGCGGGGGCGCGGATCGAAACGGCTATCGCGTCGGCGAGTTGAGCTGCGGCGAGAGGTGTCGCCCCCTCGCGGGGGCGCGGATCGAAACAAGGGAGCCCGTGCGATCTCGCATTGGGCGCACTTGTGTCGCCCCCTCGCGGGGGCGCGGATCGAAACAGCGCGCAGTGAAGAACGGCAAGCGAACCGGCATGTGTCGCCCCCTCGCGGGGGCGCGGATCGAAACGGGTCGGCGTCTATGCGGCGACGATGACGCCCGTGTGTCGCCCCCTCGCGGGGGCGCGGATCGAAACCTGCCGAGGAAGCGCGAATGCACCGATACGGCATGTGTCGCCCCCTCGCGGGGGCGCGGATCGAAACCTGGTCGAGCAGGACCGCATTCGGCGCGAGGCGACGTCGCCCCCTCGCGGGGGCGCGGATCGAAACGACAGCACCATCAACGCATCAACAGCGTTACGCGGTCGCCCCCTCGCGGGGGCGCGGATCGAAACAAGTCCCCTTCAACGCGCGCTTGACGTTCGGTTGTCGCCCCCTCGCGGGGGCGCGGATCGAAACTGCCGCGCGGTGCTGACGCAGCACTGGCCGGACGGTCGCCCCCTCGCGGGGGCGCGGATCGAAACATCCAGAACGAGGCGTCGGTGTCCGGCGCCGCCCTGTCGCCCCCTCGCGGGGGCGCGGATCGAAACAGGTGCAGCGCGCCGGGCGCGTCGCGATCGAAGGGTCGCCCCCTCGCGGGGGCGCGGATCGAAACGTCCCGCCGATGCCGCCGGGACACGTCAGGAGCGGTCGCCCCCTCGCGGGGGCGCGGATCGAAACTTCATTCGCTGATGTTCCGAAGAAGATAGTTGAGTCGCCCCCTCGCGGGGGCGCGGATCGAAACGACAGCACGGCGTCCGGCGTGGTCCCCTTCAGCGCGTCGCCCCCTCGCGGGGGCGCGGATCGAAACAGCAGCTCCTCGATCGCCACGTCGCCGACGGCGAAGTCGCCCCCTCGCGGGGGCGCGGATCGAAACTGCGGTAGTCGTCGCGGGTCGCGGCGGCGACGCGTCGCCCCCTCGCGGGGGCGCGGATCGAAACAGCGACGCCGCCTGGGCGGCGCCCTGGCGGGTCAGGTCGCCCCCTCGCGGGGCGCGGATCGAAACCAGTGTCCTGTGGTCCAGTCATACGGACACGGTTGTCGCCCCCTCGCGGGGGCGCGGATCGAAACTGGCGATGAGGCTATCGTTCAGTGTTGCGAAAAGGTCGCCCCCTCGCGGGGGCGCGGATCGAAACGGTGCGCGCCGTCGCAAGCGTGCCCGAGGCGGTTCGCGTCGCCCCCTCGCGGGGGCGCGGATCGAAACCGCGCGGCAGGAACGGCCCGAGCGCCGCCAGGCCGGTCGCCCCCTCGCGGGGGCGCGGATCGAAACAATTCTGGAAAACAACCTGCGTCCAGTGCGCGTCGTCGCCCCCTCGCGGGGGCGCGGATCGAAACCGCTTCGCGTTGGCGAAGATGGCGCGGACGAATGTCGCCCCCTCGCGGGGGCGCGGATCGAAACGCCAAGCCAGGGCGCGATAAAAATCCACGCGGCGGTCGCCCCCTCGCGGGGGCGCGGATCGAAACCTCGGAACAGGCGTCTTCGCGAAGGCCGAAGCATCGTCGCCCCCTCGCGGGGGGCGCGGATCGAAACTCGTTGTTCCGTGGAACGGTTTCTATCGGTTGCCGTCGCCCCCTCGCGGGGGCGCGGATCGAAACTGGCAGCTCGCTCTTGCCCTGAGGTTCCGATGCCCGGCGGTCGCCCCCTCGCGGGGGCGCGGATCGAAACCTTCCGAAGGCCGCTTGCGGTCATGGAGCCGTCCGGTCGCCCCCTCGCGGGGGCGCGGATCGAAACCAGAAGATCGGCGACGATCATCAGCGCGCGGTCGTCGCCCCCTCGCGGGGGCGCGGATCGAAACTCGCCGGCGACATCAAGACCTTGGTGGAGCGCCGGTCGCCCCCTCGCGGGGGCGCGGATCGAAACAGGCGGCAGCCATCCGGTTTCGGCCTGGGCCGTGGTCGCCCCCTCGCGGGGGCGCGGATCGAAACATTTGCGTGACCGCCAATTGGCGATGCGCGAGAGTCGCCCCCTCGCGGGGGTAATATTATACTTGACGGGACCAATGCCAAGATGTAGGGTTACGACATAGGAGCTTTTTGCCGTGTCCAAATCCGTTTTCGCCGCGCCGCACTTCAACGATGAAGCCGCCGCTTACGCCTATGTTGAGGCGCATATCTGGAAAGATGGCCGGGTTTGCCCGCATTGCGGCGTCATAGACCGTTCCGGCGCGCTCACGGGCAAGGATGATCGGATCGGGCTATACAAATGCTATGCCTGTCGGAAAAAGTTCACGGTCAAGGTCGGGACAATTTTCGAGTCCAGCCATATCCAGCTTCGCGATTGGCTGACCGCGATTCACCTGATTTGTTCTAGCAAAAAGGGCATTAGCGCGAACCAGCTTCATCGGACGCTTGGCGTGACGCTGAAAACCGCTTGGTTCATCGGGCACCGTATTCGCGAAGCCATGCGCGAACTACATCTTGAGCCGCTTGGTGGCGAAGGGAAAACGGTCGAGTTCGACGAAACTTACGTCGGCGGCAAGGAAAAGAACAAGCACGCCAGCAAGCGCGACAAGCGCAATATGGGTGGCGCCGGCAAAGAAGCCGTGTTCTCCCTAGTTGAGCGGGGCGGCGATGTGCGGTCGCATCACATTCCGAATGTGACCGGCCAGACGCTTCGTCCGATTTTGGAGAAACAGCTTAATGCGCACAGCAATGTGATGACTGACGATGGCGGCGCGCGAGTTGGGCGCGATTACGCGAAGCATCAATCCGTTAATCACAGCATCGGAGAGTATGTCCGCGGCGAGGCGCACACGAACACGATTGAGGGTTATTTCTCAATTCTCAAGCGCGGGATCAATGGCACCTATCACCATGTCAGCGAACAGCATTTGAAGCGCTATCTGGCGGAGTTCGACTTCCGTTACAACAACCGGAAGGCGCTCGGCGTTGAAGACGGACGACGAACCGAACTCGCTCTAGCCGGAGTGATGGGCAAGCGGCTGACTTATAAACAGTCATTTGGTAGGCGGGTGTGACGGACGAAAGCGCTCCAAAACTTGATCGTGTCCGCATCACTGTCGCGGCCGCGGCCGCACATCCCGACGTGCTGTCGGTGCAGGATGCCATGCGCCAAGTTTTGGATTTTTTCGACCTTTTGACGCCGGAGGCGGATGACGCCTTTGTTTGGAATCTGAAGCTTGCTACGACCAATAGTCCCCTCACTGTAGAGGGCGAACCATATAGCCCCGCATCGTCTGTGAACGTGCGGATAAAAGCATACGAACAAAAGGCGCTTGTCGAAGAAAGCTTCCGCGCATTGTCCGAAGGGCGACACCCAAAACAACGGCTGACGCCGAAAAGACGCGAAGTTATTAGGCGCATTTATCTCAGGAACATGAACGGTATCGGCAAGACGGAAGTGATTCTCAACAAACCGGAAGACCCGCTGTTTGTTACACCGTCAATCGCGACGATCAGCGTGAAGGCCCTAGAGCAGGATGAAGACAACGAATTTCAGTCGCTGCTTTTAAAGGACCGCGCTCGATCCGAAATGGGCTCTGTCGAAGGCACGCTCGTTGAAGTTGGAAGTGACTATCACTCTCCCGCAGTGCTTCTTCGTGAGCGCCATACGGGACAGGAGGTATGGTGTAGAGTAAGCTCTGACATTCGAGACAAAATCTCGGCCGAGACGACTTTAAACGACGTTTGGTCGCACTGCCGCGCGATGGTGCGTGGGCGCATCCGGTATAACAGCGACGGCACAATGTCGCGTGTGTGGGCTCATGATTTAAGCCTGCTTAAGCCTCGCACGGTCGAGGTCGGCGACTTGGCCGATACGGAGTTCACATCCGGGGAAGCGATTTCCGCATATCTCGAACGTTTGAGGGAAGGCGAGATTGGCTAAGGCGCCCAAATACTATTGGGATGCGTGCGCTTGGATTGGCCTCATCAATCGAGAGCCAACAAGGATTGACTCTTTAGAATTTGTGATTGAGCAAGCGAGGAAAAACGAGGTTGAGATTTGGACGTCAGCGTTCACGTTGGCGGAGGTATTCAAAAAGAAGTGTGGTGCTTCGCCAGCAAGCGGTGTCGATTCGGATGGTGATCGCAATTTTGAAGACTTCATCCTTCAAGATTTTGTTCACCTTGTGCAGGTGGACGCGGACGTTGGCACGGCGGCGCGGAGACTTCTAAGGCGGTTCTCTGAATTGAAAAAGCCCCAAGATGCAGTTCACGCGGCCACTGCGGCTTTGAGCGACGTTGACGAACTCCATACGTTTGATGGCTGCGACTTGTTGTTACTGAATGGCAAGATTCCTAAGAGGGACGGAGTGTCGTTCCTAAAAATTTGCAAGCCGCCGCAGCGCCCAGACCCGAATTCGGGAACTCTATTTGCTAATCCGACTGTGGCAACCCACAATGCCCCGAAGCGAGTCTGACGATGACGCCGAATCGAAGGGCGGCCCTTTTCAATCCGATCGCTTCATCGAAACTGCGCGTGCCCTCGGCCTAGACTAACGCGAAGAGGCGTTCGACGCCGCGTTGAAGAAGGTCGTGCGACACAAGTCGGCAGCGGACGCAACGGCCAAATCACCAGCCCGGAAGCCGGCTCCAAAGCGCAAGCGCTAGACGGAAAGCGCGCTTGTCAAACCGTTGAATCCGGCCATGGTTCGTAAAAGAGATAGTTGTCAGTGTTCGAGACGGGTTGAGGACAGTCTTTTGCCAGCAAAAAAAACAGCCCTAACCGATAAGGAGCGCGCTAAGCGCATCCGTGAGACGGCGCGCGAAGCTGAAACGGATAACGATCCGGCTTCGTTCGATCGCGCGTTTGATGCAATCGTTAAGCGGCCGTCAGAGGCGACAAAACCCGAACCATCTAAGAAGTAGCCGGCCAGGATAGTCGGCGGTCAAATCAAACCCGTAGCGGCTGGTCCCGCGAAGTATAACATCCCCCTCGCGGGGGCGCGGATCGAAACCGTCCCTGGGGGTGCGGCTACCGCACGCAACGGGAGGTCGCCCCCTCACGGGGGCGCGGATCGAAACGTCGGCCATCGCGCGCATCGCTGTCGGCAGCACGGTCGCCCCCTCGCGGGGGCGCGGATCGAAACGAGAACGAGAGGGGTTGGCCGCCCGAAAATGTCGTCGCCCCCTCGCGGGGGCGCGGATCGAAACCGATGCGGTTGTTGGCGGCGACGTCCCGACGATCGGTCGCCCCCTCGCGGGGGCGCGGATCGAAACGCGACGGACCTGGCGAATTCCTACGCCGCGCTCGTCGCCCCCTCGCGGGGGCGCGGATCGAAACGATGGTCCCCCGGAAGGCGTCGCCGTGCTGCTTGTCGCCCCCTCGCGGGGGCGCGGATCGAAACTGGATCGACCGCAAGGGCAGCACGGTTTGGGGGCGTCGCCCCCTCGCGGGGGCGCGGATCGAAACGCTGCGCGCACAGGTGGACGCTCTGCTGGCGCGGGTCGTCGCCTCCCTCGCGGGGGCGCGGATCGAAACCTCGATCGACGGCCGCAGGAAGATGGTCGAGACGGGGCGTCGCCCCCCTCGCGGGGGCGCGGATCGAAACCTCGTATCCGTGCGGATAGCGGCCTCTCCCCTCGGTCGCCCCCCTCGCGGGGGCGCGGATCGAAACATCGGCCTCAATCCGTCGACCTCTTTGCCCGACGGTCGCCTCCCTAGCGGGGGCGCGGATCGAAACCGCGTCCCCGCGGCATCCAAGAAGATAAACTCCTGTCGCCCCCCTCGCGGGGGCGTGGATCGAAACGTTCATCACGAACGTCGGGTCGGCGCCCAGGGCGCGTCGCCCCCCTCGCGGGGGCGCGGATCGAAACAACATGGGCGGCAGCTACACGTATTTCTGCGCGGTCGCCCCCCTCGCGGGGGGCGCGGATCGAAACAACCACGCCTCGCAAAAGATGCGTTCGGTTTCGCGTCGCCCCCCTCGCGGGGGCGCGGATCGAAACGTTCCGGTCGTGGGCGTATACGTGAACGCGCCCGCGTCGCCCCCCTCGCGGGGGCGCGGATCGAAACGCGAAATTGAAGGCGCGCTCGGCGGCTTGTCCGGTCGCCCCCCTCGCGGGGGCGCGGATCGAAACAGCTTAGAGGCCTCGCGCACAACCTCGCGCCTTGTCGCCCCCTCGCGGGGGCGCGGATCGAAACAGCTTAGAGGCCTCGCGCACAACCTCGCGCCTTGTCGCCCCCTCGCGGGGGCGCGGATCGAAACGCCAACACGGCGCGTACCGTCGTGCGCAGGAGCATGTCGCCCCCTCGCGGGGGGCGCGGATCGAAACATGTTGCCCGTCCAGTACGCGCTGCTCGCGCAGGTCGCCCCCTCGCGGGGGCGCGGATCGAAACCGCTCTCGTCGCGGACGTCGCTCGACGACGAGAGGTCGCCCCCTCGCGGGCGCGCGGATCGAAACGCTCGCGTCGTCGAGCGCCTTTCTTTCACGGACGGTCGCCGACCCGCCTTCCCGACCTGCAGGAGCACGACGCTTAATTCCGGCAAATAAGGCGCCAGCGATCGCCGCGCTATGGCGTAATCGTGCGCAGCAAACCGGACGCGCAGTCCGCGCCGACGCCAGCCTTCGCGTTCGACACCGCGGTCCAATCGGATCCGGGGCTCCGAGCGAGGGGCGCCGGCGACAGCGCGTCGGTCTCGCCGCCGCCGTTAGATTCGACGACTTCGGCGATTACCGGCTTCGTCACGCGCGGCCGGCGAAGACCAAAGACCGATCGGCCATCGTCGAGGCAAACAACGCACATGGCGCCATCATACACGCGAGCGCGTCCTGTCGCACGCCTCTTGTGGCGTCGGCCGATCGGTCGCCCTGCGAGCAAGACGCAACCGACCAAAAGACTGGCCGTCCTGACCTCTTGCCGGTACGACGACGCCCGCCGGGATCGCCGGTTTTATTTTCGGATGTTGTAATTGACGGACGCAGCCACCCGCCCCCGATCCAGGCGACGGCCTTCCGCCGCAGTCGTTCCGCAATATCTCGACCTCGCGCAGGTCAGTTCGCTCATCAACCTCACGGCCCGGCTCACCAACAAGGCCGCGCGCATACGGCTTGGCCCCTGGGCGCGTGGCCCGGGCAGATCCCGCTGCTTTTGTGGCTTTTCGAAGAGGAAGGCCTTATCCAGAAGGAGCTCGTCGAGAGGTCGAAGATGGAGCAATCGACCGTCGCCGAACATCTTGAACGCTTGGAGCGCGACGGTTTTGTCCGCCGACGCAGAGCCGCCCGCGACCGCCGCAAATTCGGGGTCTATCTGACGCCGAAAGGCCGCACGATGGCGCCGAACTTCTTGGAAGGACTGGAATCCGGCGCGCAAATTTTCACGGCTGGGATCGCGAGGCAGGATCTCGCGACTTTCGATCGCGTCATTCGCCAAATCATCGAGCGTCTCGAAAATTTCATCGAGGAGACCGAACGATCCGCCGACCAGAGGGACTGACGCCAAACCGCTTTCAGACGAGCTCCGCTGAGCCGTCGCCCGTGACGACGGAAACATACCGTTCGACCGAACGCATGACCGCGCCGCGTCCATCGGCGATGACGTTACGATCGAAGAACGCGCCGTAAATCGCTTCGAATGAAAACGGCTCCAGCGCCACGCCTATTCTTTTTACGGCAGCCGCCGACAGCGGAATGATGTTGGGAAAGCTACGAAAAAACCCGACGAAGCGGCGGTCGCCGACGACCATGACGACATCGCCGGGCAGCAACGCCCCACGCCCGTTGGCGCCGTCGCGCCAGTGTAGCACCGTGCCCCCGGCAAAGTGGCCGCCGCAGCGCACGAGCGTGACGCCATCCGCAACGTCATACGTCTCCCCTCGCCACAGCCGGACGGCCGGATCAGGCCGCATGATCCATCTTTGGTCGTCGGCGTGCAGGAAAATAGGCGCGTCGCCAAACGCGCGGCTCCATTCCACCATTGTCGTGTAATAGTGAGGGTGCGATATGGCGATGGCCGATAGACCGCCCATCGCCCGCACGATTTCGATCGTGGCGTCATCCAGAAACGCCACGCAGTCCCAGAGCACGTTGCCGTCTGGCGTCCGGATCAGGAACGCTCTTTGCCCGATCGCAAATTGGGGAACGGTCGTGATGCCGAGGAGATTGGGTTCGGCTTGGCGGAACGCGTTCATGTAATTGTGGCGCAGGGTTTCTAACGTCGTCCAGGCTTGCCCCGCCGGCGGCACGAACTGCCGCTCGTCCAGGCAGATCGGGCAATTCCTTGGCGCGACCTCGCTCGGCGTGAACTGCGACCCGCACGCGCTGCAGATGAAACCTTGCATGAGAAGATTCCGACCCGGCCTTTACGATGTCTCGACGTCTCGCTCGGCGGCTAAATGAGAAATTGCAGCGCAAGCATTTCCTGCTCGCTGTTCACGAGCAGAACCGTCTTCTCGGCGATCTTAAGCTGTCCCTCGACGATCCGCAGAAGATGCAGCGACCTGCCGCACCAAAGCTGTTGTTCGGAATTGCGGGCGTGGACAAGCAGGAAATTCGACGCGCAGCGGACGCTCGCATCCTCTCGCGAGATCGTGATGTTGGACAGGACTCGCCGCATCCGCGGCGTCGGATCCTGGGCGAGCACGTCTCCACTTTTCAGACGCGCGACCCGGTCTTCAAGGCGCAGCCGTCGATCGTAGATGATGGACACGTGCCGTGAAGGATCGGTCTCCTGGTGGCTGCACGGCACCCAGTAGAGCGCGTCCTGCGTCCACAATTCCAGCCATTCGTCGTAGCGGTGCTCATCCATGAGCGCCGCTTCATGATAAAGAAATTGCTCAATCTCGGTTTCCGTCATCGCAAACCTGCATCACGAGCTGGGCGTCCCGGGACGCCGCGATCAGTCGCCGGACATCACCTTCGCGTAGTGACGCCACATCCCGCGAATATGGTTCTCGTCCATTGAAAAGCCCGAGGATACGCCACCTGCGAAGTGTTTTTCGCGGTGGACGCCGCGACCGAGGAACAGCCACTCGTTGGCCTGCGCGCGGACTCCCCTCTGAGTGCGCTCGAGGATTTCGAGGTCGTCGGGAGCGAGGAAGCCGGCGGGACCGAACGAGCCTTCGTGCTGACGCAGAATTTCCTCGTTGATCCCCTCGGGAACGCCCTTGAGCATGGCCGGCTGGTAATAGACGAAGGTCTCATCGACGCTGACTGGATGAAGACGCCGAAAATGCGTTTGGACAAACATGAGGTTCGGAAACACAAAAGTGATCGGGGCCAATCCGGGGGCGAGTTCGGCAGCCTTCGCCGCGCCGTAACGCTTTTCGAGAATAGCCGCGTATTGTTTGCGCGGCTCGCTCTCCGGCGCGCCCATTTTCACACCACGGAAGTCCTCGACCATGTGGCCGCCCGGCAGATACCACACCGCGTCGTCATGAAAATCCATTCGATTGCGCCCATTGCGACGATCCGCGAGATCAAACGCGAATTTATGGATGAAGAAGCCATGATAGCCACCCTCGAGCGAATTCTCGGGAAGCATCTTCCAGTTGCCGCGAAACCGGACTCTCTGCGCGCCAGCCGATAATTCGATCTCTCCGACCGGAGAGCGGTCGAAGATCATGTCGAGGAACGGTTTGACTTCTCCCAAATGCTCGTCGAGGCTCACACCCGTCGCGCTGAGGCTCGCGAACACGAGCCCGCGATAGGCGTCTACGCGAGGCGTTTCATCGAGGCCGAAATCGGCGCTGCGCAGCTCTTCATCATAAGCGTCGTCGAATGTCGGCGCGAGAAGAGTTCCATCGGTCGCGAAGGTCCATCCGTGATACGGGCACTTCAGCGTATCGGCGTTGCCCTGATCGAGATGGCAGACGAGATTGCCCCTGTGCCGGCATCGATTGAAGAAGACGCGCACCTTGTCGTCGAAGCCGCGCAGCATGAGCACGGGCTGCGCCCCGATCTGACGACGAACATAGTCGCCTCGTCGCGGGACCTCGCTTTCGTGTCCGACGTAAACCCAGACCCTGTTCCATATCTGGTCGATTTCCTGACGGAAAATATCCTCGTCATAGTAGAGCCGCCCGCTGACCCGATCGTTCTGGATCAGCTTGCCGACCGCGATCCGCTCTGCCGTCTTAATCATGGCTTCCAGCCCTCAGAATCAAGCGCCGCCGAGAGACTCAGCCTCGATCGCGGCGTTTAACCGGATACAGTTGCTCGTGTGTGGCCGCGTCGACCACCACGATCGCCTTATAGGGGCAGCTTCTGGCGGCGCGAAGGATCGTTTCCGGCGAGGAGTCGGCCGCTCCGCGAAACTCCGCACGTTGCGAGGCGTCCAGCGCGAACAGATCCGGCGCGACGCGATCGCAGGCGCCGAAGCCCTGGCACTTGTCCTTCGCCACCCGAACGTCGAGCCTGCTCGCCGTCGGCGGTGTGTCCGTGACCCCGCTCATACGGTCACCGAAACATGAATGGCGTCCTTCTCGCCCTCGCCGCCGACGGTCAGCAGGGCGTGCTCGGCCTGTTCGATCGAATATTTGTGCGTCGACAGAAGATGCAGAGGATAGCGCGCCGATTCGATGATCGCGATCGACTTCTTGATGTCCCGCCCCGTTCGACCGCGCACGCCTTTCATGGTCACTTCCTTGCGCGGAAGCAGGTCCGAGTAGAAACCCTCGGCCGGCGCCACGGCGCCGCCGGCCATCACCACCGTGCCCCGAATCTTCGCGAGTTCGACCGCTTGCTGGGCGGCGCCCGCGAAATGCGATGTCACGTTGATGACGGCGTCAGCCATTCTTGCCTGCGTGATATCGTAGACCGTGTCGGCGACATATTCATCCGCGTCGACGTCGATGGTATGATGAGCGCCAAGCGTCCGAGCGATCTCCATCTTCTTCTTGTCGCTGCTTCGCCCGGTGACGATGATACAGGCGGCCCCGGCCTCTTTTGCGGCGATCACGCAGGCGAGGCCTAATTGCCCCGGCCCAAGGATCACGACCGTGTCGCCGATTCCGATGCCGCCTTCTGTCTGCACCCATCGAATGCCGTTCGAAATAGGAATGTACAGCGGAGCCACCGCGCCCGGCACCTTATCGTCAATCTTATGAGGAAGGGCCTGCGGATCGAGATACACGTATTCGCTGAAACCTCCCCACAGGCCCGGCGTGACATTAAGCGATGTGAAGCCGTACATTTTCTCCATCGCCGTGCCGCCGCAAAGATAATAGTGGCCCGACAGGCAGAATTGGCACCGGCCGCAGGGCGCATATTCTTCAAGCACCACGCGGTCGCCTTCTGCGACGCACCAGCGATCGGCGGCCTTCGCGCCGATCTTCACAATCCGGCCAACGATCTCGTGCCCTAGGATCAGCGGAAGCTTGAACCGTTCGGGACGCAGCCCGGCATATGCGGGCCAGTCCACACCGCACACGCCGGTGACCTCGATCTTCAGGAGGCCGGCGTCCTCGCCGATGTCGGGAACCGCCAGTTCCCTCATTTCCATCCTGCGCGCCCCCGTGAGTACGGCCGCTTTCGTCGTCAATGGCATCTCAATCTCGCTTTTTTCGAGAGCGGACGCGGATCCGCAGACTGGCGTTCGCAGCGATCTGCTAGCCTACTGTGCACGATTGTATCGGACCCGATCAATATGCCCGGTTGGCGACCCTGGCAAGGATAGCTCGCGTGTCATCACATCCTGATGTCCGCGGCCTTGATGATCGGCTCGAACCTCGCGCGTTCCTCCGCGATGAAGGCCTTAGCGTCCTCCGAGCCTCCTCCGATCGGCTGGACGTCGAGATCGCGCAATCTTTCCTTCCAGCGGTCATTGGCGAGAAACCCGTTCACGGCCGCATTCAGCTTGTCGACGATCGGCCGCGGCGTTCCGGCCGGCGCGGCCAGCACGTACCAAGCCGAAACGTCGAAACCCGGAAATCCCAGTTCCTCAACTGTCGGCGCGTCCGGCGTCTGCTCGGAACGGCGATCCGTGGTCGTCGCCATGGTTAACAGCATGCCGGATTTGATCATGGAAACGTAGCTCGGAACGAGACTGACAGCGATGTCGATCTGGCCGTTGACGACATCGCCGACAGGCGGCGTGCCGCGATACGGCACGATGGTCATCTTCCCGCCGACGAGATTCATAAGCGCCTCGATAGCGAGATGGCTGGTCGTTCCGATGCCGGGAATCCCGACGCTCAAAGCGCCGGGTTTGGAGCGGGCATAGGTCAGCATATCCTTGAGATTGCGCCACGGAGCGTCCGGGCGCGTGACTAGAATCTGAGGTGACTTGCCGATCAGAGCGATCGGCGTCAGTTCGGCCTCTGGATCGAACGATAGGTTGGCGGTCATGAGTTTGTTGAGCAGCATGGGATACGGCGTCCCGAGTAGAAGCGAGTAGCCGTCCGGCGCCGCGCGCGCCACGCTCGCCGCGCCGATGTTGCCGCTCGCTCCCGATCTGTTGTCGACGATGAAGGCGCGTCCGAGCGTGTCGGTCAGTTCTTCTGCGAGGAGCCGGGCCACCAGGTCCGGACCTCCGCCGGGACTGAAGGGCACGACGATTGCCGACGTGCGCAAAGGGTAGTCTTCGCCGCTTGCGGCGCCGCCCCACGCGCCGGCCATACCGCCCAAAATCAGTGCAAAAAGGCGCGCTTTGCAAAACATGCGGCTATCCTCGTCGGCGATGCCACGCACTCCGCAAATTCAATCGGAAGCGATCCAATTTAGCAACGGCCGTGCCACCCGATTGAGGCGCGTCATGGCCCATCGATTGCCAGTCGGCTGCATCCGCGATCATGTACGTCTGCGTCGCAGCTCGACTTGACGACGAAACACGGCGTCTGGCGACAGCCGGCGATCCGACGGCGTCTGGGGGGCGCACCAGCCATTAGGGCGATCACCGCTCTGACATCCCGACACGCGATCGATATCCTGCCGCGCCACGGCGTGTCGACATAAGCCGGCGGCGCGACGTAGGATGATGGCGATTTCGAACGAGCCCACGGGAGGCAAGCATGTTTACGATGTGGGTGGCGGACATCGATTCACCATCCTATTTCGTCGCGACCGCCGCCGTCGATCTCGGCTTCTTCGAGAAGGAGGGAATCGACGTCGAGTTCGTCGTCAATACGCGCGATGGGCCGGAACGCCTCCATGACGACCGTCTGGATTTCATCGCCGGACCCGCCTATTGCGCGGCGCGCGCGTGTCCCGATTTTGAGGGCGTCCAGCTTCTGTGCGCGCTGTCGCAATATTCGTATTGGTTCCTCGCCGTCCGGTCCGATCTCGATGTCGTCGCGGGCGACCTCGCGGCGTTAAAAGGCCTGCGGATCTCGGCGTCGCCGGGCGCGCCGACGCTCGGCCTGCGTCACATGCTTGCCAGCTCGGGCTTAGACCTCGATCGCGATGGGATCAGCCTCGTTACCCCGCCGCCCCCTGTCGGAGCGAAGGGCTGGATGGGACGCGCGGGCATCGACACGCTGACGCTCGGCACGGCGGACGCCTTCTGGGGAAACGGCTTGCGGGTCGCGATGGGCGAACAACTCGGGCTCGCGAAAATACACCTCGACTTGCGCCGCGGCGGGGGCCCGCCAGGCGCGAGATACTATAATTTCCCCGCCTTCATGACGATGGCGCGCGTGCTCGAACGGCATCCTGGTCTGGCGGCTGCCGCCGTCCGGGCGATCGTCAAAACGCAACGCGTTCTGCAGGCCGACCCCACCGTGGCGACGACGGTCGCGTCGCGCCATTTCCCGTCCGATGAAGCGCCTTTGATAGCAAAGCTGATCGCACGCGATGCGCCGTTCTACGAGCCGCAGATTACAATTGAAGCCGTCAACGGCATGATGGATTTCGCTCTCGCGCAAGGCCTGATTGGGCGTCGGGTCGCCTTCGAGCAGATCGTCAGTTCGCAGGCTGCAGCCGCCTGGTCGGTGGCCGGGTCGGGCGCAGCGATGTCTTGAGCGCGCTCACGCAAGCCGCCCTGAAGTTTGCCCTCGCTTGATCGCCCGCCAGATCTTCTCGGGCGTCGCGGGCATCTCGATGTGGGTAACGCCGTACTCCTTGAGCGCATCGACGATCGCGCTGATCACGGCCGGCGGGGCTCCCGTCGACCCGCTCTCGCCGATGCCTTTCACGCCGAGAAAGTTGGTCGGAGACGCCACTTCCTGGAACGTCACGTGCAAATCCGGCAAGTCCGCAGCGCGCGGCATACAATAGTCCATGAAGGAACCGGTGATCAGTTGTGCGGAGTCCTCGCTGTAGACGATGTGCTCGAACAGAGCCTGCCCGACGCCTTGCGCAATACCGCCGTGGATCTGGCCTTCGGCGATCATCGGATTGACGAGACGACCGGCATCGTCGACGGACGTGTAGCGCGCGACCTCGACGCAGCCGGTCTCCGGGTCGACTTCGACCTCGCAGATGTGGGTCCCGCTAGGAAAGCTTGCATCGTAGAGGGAGAGGTGTAGGTCGGCGGACAGGCCGCCCTGCAGATCGTCGGGCGTGTCGTCGCCGAGTTCTGCGGCAAAACGGGCCAGTTCAAAGAGGTCGGCGGAAAAGTTCGTGCCGCTGATCGCCACACGGGTTCCGTCGTGGAGCGCGCGGTCGACCGGGACGTCGTATTTCAGAGCCGCCAAGCGGAGCGCTTTTGCGATCACGATTGATGAGCACCGCACCGCGATCTCGCCGGCCTTGTAAAGCGAACGGGATCCGTGCGTGCCGGCGCCGCGCGCCACCTGACGTGTGTCGCCTTCAATGATCCTGATCTGCTCAAATGCGACGCCGAGGCGATCCGCGACGATCTGCGCATAGACCGTCGCGTGTCCCTGGCCGTGGCTGTGCGTACCGGCAAGAAAGGTCACGACGCCCGAACCGTCGACCTCGATCCTGCCCCATTCGTCGGGGCGGCCGCCCGCGACCTGCACGTAATTCGCGAGGCCGATGCCGCGCAGTTTTCCCTCTCGCCGCGCTTTCGTAGCGCGTGCGGAAAACCCGCTCCAATCGGCGGCGGCAAGAGCTAAATCCATTCCGCTCTCGTAGCAGCCGCTGTCGTATTTTGCGCCCGCCGCACTCACGTAAGGAAACGCCGTCTTGCCGACGAGGTTGCGCCGCCTCAACTCCACACGATCGATACCGATCTCGACAGCAGCAACGTCGAGCAGACGCTCGATCAGGTGAATCGCCTCCGGCTGACCCGCGCCGCGATAGGGGGCGACATTGCTCGTGTTGGTCAGCATGACGTGAATCTGCACGTCGAGCGCCGCGATGTCGTAGACGCCCGTCTGCACACGCGGGCCGGCGGACACGGGCACGAGAGCTCCGGAATGGCCCGGATAGGCGCCGATGTTCGACCACGTCTCGACCTTGAGGCCGAGGATCTTGCCGTCGTGGCGAAACGCCATCTCGGCCTCCCAGAGGCTGTCGCGTCCATGCGGATCGCTCTGGAAGGCCTCCGATCGGTCGCCCAGCCACCGGACTGGACGTCCGAGCCGCCTCGTGCACCAGAGGACGAAAATGTATTCGGGAAATAGCGTGGCTCTCGTACCGAAGCCGCCGCCCATGTCCGGGCTGATGATGCGGACATCTTCCGGCGGGATCTTAAAGACGTAGTCCGCCAGCGTTTCCTGGTTGCTGTTCGGCCGCTGCGTCCCCGCAACGAGCGTCAGCACGGATGTTTCGGCATCGACATAGCCGACCGCCGAGCGCGGCTCCATGGGAGAACCGATCACGCGCGTATTCACGAGATGGAGACGCACGACCGTATCGGCCTTCGCGAACGCTGCGGCGCACGCCGCCTTGTCGCCGACATCGATCGTTCCGCTGACGTTGCCCGGTGCGTCATCCCAAATCGGAATGTCCGCCATGCGGGCGGCGCGAGCGGCCTGCAGATTGGGGTAGGCTTTCAGGGGCGTGAAGGACATCTGGATGAGTTCGGCCGCCTGACGTGCGATCGCGAGCGTTTCGCCGACCACGATCGCGATCGGTTCGCCGACATAGCGTACGCGGTCGCACGGCATGACGAGGTTCGGGGGATTCACAAGGCCTGAGCGGATTCGCGTCACGGGACCGAGTGGCGGCATCTCCGCCGGTTGCACGCCGAAGCCTTCAGCTGCGAAATCCTCGCCGGTGAGCACGCAGAGAACGCCAGGCGTCGACCGCGCCTTTGCGGTGTCCATGACGTCGAGCAAGGCGTGCGCGTGCGGCGATCTAACGACATAGAGGTGCGCCTCGTTATCGAGACGCCAATCGTCCGTGTAGCGCCCGTTGCCCGAGACAAACCGAACATCTTCAACGCGGGGTACGGACTGACCGATCGATGCCACACCGCCTCCTTGGCGTCTCAGCTAAGACACACCCACGTGGATGCATGCAGGTTCGGCGCTCGGCGGAGACCGCATATTGGCGAAGCGGCAGAACCATGCGTCATCATCGTCCGGCCAAAGACTTGATGAGCCCTTCGTCGAGGTAATCGTTCGTGAAGTAATCGCCCGGGCGGCTGTTCGGCCCGATGAGCTCCGCATCTTCGAGAGCGTGGATGGTCGAGGTCCAATCCGCGTCTGCTTGAAAGCCTGCTTGCAGATTTTGTGTCGACGGCGTCGTCAGGAGTTGCAAAGCCGACTTCAGTTGCTCGCGGACGATGTCAACGTCCATCACGCCTTGCCTCTGTTGAAGCATCGCTTGGACCGCCTCCTCGGCGTGTCCGTTCGCGACATAGGCCCACGAACCGGCGAGAACGCTCGCCAACTTGCGCAGGGCAGCCCCTTTGGAACGGAGGCGATCCTCGGACGCCACGAGCCCGAGCCCCGGCAGGTTCAATCCATAATCGGCGAACAGGATGTTGCGGGACGGGCGAACCTTCATGACGCGCGCGACCCCCAAGGCGCTCGCGAAATACCCGTCCGAACTGCCGTTCACATACATGGCTGTCTTCGCGGTCGCATCGACGTTGATCAGGCGCACATCGTCTCGCGTGAGGTTGGCGCGCTTCAGGAAGGCGTCGATGAAAGGCGTCTCCAACGAGCCGATCGTATAGCCAATCTTCTTTCCCTTGATGTCGGACGGTTTCCTCGTATCGGAATCGGCCGGCACCATCAGCGTCAAATCGCCTTTCCGGAAGAAGCCGGCGATGGAGATGACGTTCAGACCTTTGTTCTTCGCGACCGCCATGGTCGAGAGCGAAGCGGTTGCGGCGTCGTAATCGCCTGAGCGAACGAGCTGCAATGCGCTCGACGAGCCATTGCCGTCGACGATGTCGACCTTGAGACCGGCTTCCTTGAACCAGCCGTTTTTCTCGGCCAGGTAATATGGCGCCTGATACCCGGCAGGAAGCCAATCGAGCCTCAGCCTTAGATCGGTGAGCCCGTCCGTTTCGCCAGCCGCCATCGCAGGAGCGAGGGCGAACATCGCAAGGATGAAAGCAAGGCAACGAGGATAGCTCAATTTCAACCCCGCTGAAGCGGCGACTCGAAGGCGCGCAGATAAGGCAAAGCAATAGGCGCGCCGGTCAATCAATGCGGCAACGAGTGTTCGCATGGGCAGAACCATGCGTCATCATCGTGCGGCCAAAGACTTGATGAGCCCTTCGTCGAGGTAATCGTTCGTGAAGTAATCGCCCGGGCGGCTGTTCGGCCCGATGAGCTCCGCATCTTCGAGAGCGTGGATGGTCGAGGTCCAATCCGCGTCTGCTTGAAAGCCTGCTTGCAGATTTTGTGTCGACGGCGTCGTCAGGAGTTGCAGCGCCAGGTCCAGCTGGGCGCGGATGATGTCAACGTCCATCACGCCTTGCCTCTGTTGAAGCATTGCCTGGACCGCCTCCTCGGCGTGTCCGTTCGCGACATAGGCCCACGAACCGGCGAGAACGCTCGCCAACTTGCGCAGGGCAGCCCCTTTGGAACGGAGGCGATCCTCGGACGCCACGAGCCCGAGCCCCGGTAGGTTCAATCCATAATCGGCGAACAGGATGTTGCGGGACGGGCGAACCTTCATGACGCGCGCGACTTCCAAGGCGCTCGTGAAATCCCCGTCCGAACTGCCGTTCACATACATGGCTGTCTTCGCGGTCGCATCGACGTTGATCAGGCGCACATCGTCTCGCGTGAGGTTGGCGCGCTTCAGGAAGGCGTCGATGAAAGGCGTCTCCAACGAGCCGATCGTATAGCCAATCTTCTTTCCCTTGATGTCGGACGGTTTCCTCGTATCGGAATCGGCCGGCACCATCAGCGTCAAATCGCCTTTCCGGAAGAAGCCGGCGATGGAGATGACGTTCAGACCTTTGTTCTTCGCGACCGCCATGGTCGAGAGCGAGGCGGTTGCGGCGTCGTAATCGCCTGAGCGAACGAGCTGCAATGCGCTCGACGAGCCATTGCCGTCGACGATGTCGACCTTGAGACCGGCTTCCTTGAACCAGCCGTTTTTCTCGGCCAGGTAATATGGCGCCTGATACCCGGCAGGAAGCCAATCGAGCCTCAGCCTTAGATCGGTGAGCCCGTCCGTTTCGCCAGCCGCCATCGCAGGAGCGAGGGCGAACATCGCAAGGATGAAAGCAAGGCAACGAGAATAGCTCAATTTCAACCCCGCTGAAGCGGCGACTCGAAGGCGAGCAGGTAACGAGGCAATATTGGCGCCAGTCAATCGACGCTAGCATGGGCGTCCGGGCTCAGCAATGTAGGTTGGCGGGGTCTCCTCGGGGCAAATTGTAGAGTTCGATGGCTCTGTTCGCCTGCGGCCCGCTTGGCGCGGCAGGACCTAGAGGGATGCTTTTTTATCCGGCGGCCCACGAGGGGAGGGTGATAAACTCCGATCCAACATCCACGCGCACCGGTCCGGACGCGATCTCAGGTCCAAACCAGATCGCGTTGGCGCAGTGGCAGCGTGCGGATGCGTTTGCCGATGGCGGCATGAATGGCGTTGCACACGGCTGGCGGCGTCATCGGCACGAGCATCTCGCCAACGCCCTGGTTCCAGCGATCGGTCTTGAGATAGTCGATGGTGATCTCCGTCGGCGCGTCGGCCATGCGAATCATCGGGTAATCATCATAATTGCCTTCGCGCACGCGACCCTTTTCAACGCTCACCTGTTGCCAGATAGACCCTAGGCTCCAGGATATTTGGCCGCGTAGTTGCTGCTCGACGACGAGGGGGTTGAGCAGCCCCAAGCCCGACTCGAAGACGATATGGGCGCGTGGAATGCTCAGCCGGCCGTCGTTCGAGATCTTCACCTGCACGGCGACCGCGCAAATGGCCGAATCTGTTCTCCCCGGCCTTCGGTGGTCGCTAATGGCCAGTCCGAGACCCGAACCACGCGGCTGTGGTTCGTCCCAGCGCGCCGCTTTGGCGAGCATGTCGAGCGCCGCGACCCAATATTCGCGGTTCCAATATTTGGTTCCTCTCTGTAGAAGATCGCGGCGGTAGCGGTACGGGTCAGCGCCGGCCGCGTGCGCCAATTCGTCGACGAAAGATTCGATCGCGAAGACGTTGTGATAATCGCCGACCGATCGCCAGATCCCGACGGGAAAACCCGTACGCATGTCGTGGATGTCGACGCGCGCCGCCGGCACGCCATAGGGCAGATCGTAGAGGCTGCGCGAATTCTGCCCGTTGACGACGCTCTTAAGCGGCCCGATCGCCTGCGGCTCGCCGGTGACGTCCCCGGCTTTGGTGAACTTCAACGCTGTCGGACGGCCGTGCGCATCGAGCGCCGCCTCGCATTGCGTCACGCCGAATGGATGGTAGGCGTTGTTGCGCATCTCCTCTTCGCGCGGCCAAACGAGCTTCACGGGCCGGCCATTCAGCGTCTTGGCGATCACCACCGCCTGTTCGACTTCGCCGCGGCCGGCGCGCCCGCCGAAGCCGCCGCCGATGAAGTGGTTAGCCAGGAAAACGTTGGCGATGGGCGCGCCGGCGGCATCGGCCGCCTTCTCGAGCGCGGTTTCCGGAGACTGCGTGCCGATCCAAAGATCGACGCGATCGGGCCGCACCTGTGCGGTGCAGTTGACGCATTCCATGCCGGCATGCGTCTGCATCGGCGTCTCATAAACCGCCGCGAAAGCGGTGGCCGCGTTGTCGAACGCGGCGCGTGCGTCGCCATCTTCGATGACGGCGGCGCCGTGGGTCTTGGCGATCGCCCGCGCCTCTTCCAAAACCGCGGCGGAAGAACGCGGCGCATTCCCGCGATCTTCCCAGCGAATCGGCATCTTCCGCAATGCGGCTTCCGCACGCCACCAGCTGTCGGCGACGATGGCGACGCCTTCCTGTCCGCCGACGCCGCGCAAGGGCACGGCGGCAATCACGCCCGGCAGGTGGCGCACGGCGTCGAAATCGTAGTCGGCGAGCGCGCTGTTCAGCGTCGGTCGCATCCGCACTGAAGCGTAGACCATGTCTGGAAGGCGAGTATCGATCGAGAAGATCGGCTCGCCGCGCGCCTTTGCTGGCGTGTCCAGTCGCGCGACGCGCTGACCAAGCAGCGTGTAATCCGCTGGCCCTTTGATCTTCGGCTCACGCTCCGACCTGATAACCGCAGCCGCTGCGGCGACCTCGCCATACCGTAGGCTGCGGCCCGTGGGCCGATGCGTAAGCAAACTGTCCTTGGCGTCGATCTCGTCCAACGGCGCATCCCAGCGGCGCGCCGCCGCAAGCCGCAAACGCTCGCGCGCGCTGGCGCCCACCTGCTGCAGCATGGCGCGGCCTTCGCGCGCCGAGGACGCGGCGGTCGTTTCCAGGCGGCCGTACAGCCCCCGTTCGCGCGTGTGACGGTTGGCATCGACGAATTCCGGTTTGACCTTCGACCAATCGCAGCCGAGCTCCTCGGCCACCATCATGGCGTTTGAGGTGAAAACGCCCTGGCCGATCTCGGACTTGCCGATGCGAATCACAACGGTGTCATCGGGATGGATGACGAGCCACGGACTGAGCTCCGCTGAAATCTCAGCAGTCGCCGCTCCCACGGGATCGGCCGTGACGATCATGCTGCCGCCCACCAGCGCGGCGCCGACGACGAACCGCCGTCGATCCAGCGTGAAATCGCGGCTCATAACTTCGCTCCTTTTTGAAGCGCTTCCGCCGCCGTATGAATGGCGGCGCGAATGTCGTGATAGGCGCCGCAGCGGCAGATGTTGACCATCTCACGGCTGATATCATCGTCGCTGGGCGACGGCGTTTCCCTGAGCAGCGCGGTCGCCGCGAGTATTTGCCCCGGCTGGCAATAGCCGCATTGCGGAACGTCGTGCGCGATCCACGCGCGCACGACCGGATGGTCCGGCCGCGCCGCAACGCCTTCAATCGTCGTCACCTGAGCGTCGCCAACCCGGGACACGGGCGTTACGCAAGCCCGCGCCAGTTCGCCGTCGATGTGAACGGTGCAGGCACCGCATTGGGCGATGCCGCAACCGTACTTCGTGCCCGTCAGGCCAAGCGTATCACGCAGCACCCACAACAGAGGCGTGTCAGGCTCGACATCTACGACATAGGGACGATCGTTTACAGTCAGAGCGATCATGCATCCCTCCCTGGAAGCATCGGCGCGTTTTATTTTAGTGGTAAGCTGAGGGAGTGCGCTTGGCAACCAGATCGAAACGGCCTCAATGATCATGAGATCATTCGAGGCTCGTACCCGTTAAAACGCGGGGTTGAGGCGACGTTGCGGTCTCTCGACCTCCAAGCCCCTCAGCGCGCGCGGCGCGCCTGAGCGAGCGCGTGCTGGCGGAGCTTCACGGCGGCGAATTCGGCGTTTGAGATCAGCCGCGTCATAACGGTCGCGACCGTTGCCAATTCGTCGGCGGCGATCCCTTGAAACAGGGTGTCGTTGATCGATGTTACGAGCGGCGTCACGTCGAGCACGGCCTGCTCGCCGGTTCGCGAAAGGGACACGAGAACGCTGCGTCGATCCGTCTCGCTCCGACGCTTGGCGAGATAGTCTTTCTTCAAGAGCTTGCCGACTTCCGTCGTCACATGGGCGGGGGCAAGCGCCGCATGCCGGGCAAGCTCGGTGATCGTCACGCCGGCTTCGCCCTGCAGATAGGCGACGCCGAACAGCACCGCGAACTGGTTGGCCGTGATGCCGATGGCGCGCCCGAACGCCTCCCGGCACGCCAGCAATCGTCCCTGGCCTTGCACGGTGACGTAGATCGCCTCGCGAAACCAGGCGTCGCCGCCACGCCGCAGAAACTCGCGACGCGAGACCGTGACGGGCGGCTGAAATGCGGCCCGGTTGACGCGTCGCGCGCCTCCAACCTTGGTCATCGCTTACACGCTTTCGGCGGCTGAACGGGCGATCTGCCTACACCAGAGCCCCCCATTCTTGCAAACCGCGGACGCCTTGACACTTCCGCGAATTAGCTTCAGCATGAATATAAATCTGGACGTAATCCAACGTTGGAGCCCTCAATGAGCGTCATGCGAAACGTTGCGGCGTTCAGCCAACCGCCTGCTGAGGGATCCGGCTTGCCGACGGGCGCGAGCTTTCTCGACGGGCTGCGCCATAGCGAGCGTCGGATCTTCGTCAACGGGGAGAAGATCTCCAATCCGGCCGATCATCCTGCGTTCGAGCGCGCCGCCCGCTCGATCGCCGCCCTGTACGACTTCGCCGCTGCGCCGGAAAACCGCGAGGCGATGACGTTCGTGTCGCCGGACACGGGAAAACGCGTGTGGCGTTGCTACCAAATCCCGCGTTCGCATGCGGACTTGCGAGCCAAGCGCCTGGCGGCGGAGCATTGGGCCGACCTGAGCTTTGGCTTGATCGGCCGTACGCCCGACCACGTTGCGAACTTCTTCGCAGGCTTCGCGGCGACCCCCGACTTCTTCGGATCTGGCCACGCCGATTTCGCGCGCAACGTGGTCGACTTCCACCGACACATTCGCGAGACATCGGCCTACGTCAGCTACGCCATCGTGCCGCCGATGATCGATCGCAGCAAACCCGCGCATCTTCAAGACGACCCGACGCTTTATGCGGGCGTGGTCCAGGAAACCGATGCCGGAATTTACGTGTCCGGCGGCCAGCAACTCGCCACCGGCGCCGTCTTTTCCGATTATCTGCAGATTAGCTGCATTCATCCGCTGAGGCCGGGCGACGAGAACTACGCGATCAACGTTGTGATGCCCATCGACGCGCCCGGGCTGCGCCTGTATGCGCGACGGCCGTTCGACGTCGGCGCGAACGTCGCCGATTACCCGCTGACGAGCCGTTTCGACGAGACCGACAGTTTTATCGTCCTCGATCGCGTGTTCGTCCCCTGGGAACGGGTCTTTGTCTATCGCGACGTACAGCGTTGCTGGGATCAATGGTGGCGGACTCCCGCGCACCTTTACGGCAATCATCAAGCGCAGGCGCGCTACAGCGTAAAGCTGCGCTTCATGCTGGGCATCGCGCGCAAGCTATGCGCGATGACAGGCTCCGATCAGTCGCCGACGGTGAAGGCCGACCTCGGTCAACTCGCCGCCTACGCCTCGATCGTCGAGACGATGCTGATCGCGCAGGAAACGGTCGCAACGCTCGACGACGCCGGCGTTCTGTGGCCGTGCCGTTCGTCGCTTTATTCCGTCATGGCGCTCCAGTCCGAGATGAACGCCAAGATGGTGGATATTTTGCGCGACATCAGCGGCTCAGCCATGATCTCGCTGCCCTCCAGCGCCGCCGATCTCGACCATCCCGAAGCCGGCCCGGACATCGAGCGCTACTTCCGCTCGGCGACGAGCGACGCGCGTTGCAGGATCGCCCTTATGCGTCTCGCCTGGGACTTTGTCGGCACGGAGTTCGCCGGACGCCATCAGCAGTACGAAAAATTTTACGGCGGCGCGACGGCCGCCATAAAAACCAACGTGTTCCGTTTCTATGATTTCGATCGCGCGCTCGGCTTGGTGGACCAAGCGCTCGATATGACGGGCGAACAGGCGCATCCCACGCGTTGAGGCGCCCCTCATGCCGAGACAAGCCCATCGCTCGAAGCCGCCGCGGAATGGCTAATTTGCGCGGCCGGCCGCGCGTTCGAGCGCCGACGGAGGCGGCAAAACGTCGCCTCGCCAAGCAACGTGCTGGTCGGGGCGGATCAAGGCGAACCGCGTCCCGTATCGTCGGCGCAGCCGGCGATCGGCAAGCGCGAGCACGTTCAGCGGAATGCCTCTCTCCCTCGCCGCGGCGAGCAACGGTTCGGCGTCGATCGGCTTCTCGTCCGTCGCCAATAGCGTGAACCCAGCGCCGAAACGATCATAGAGCGAGCTTCCGTCCTCAAGCCAGAGATGCGGCGCGAGGCATCCGGGATAGGACGAGGGAACGTAGAGGCTTGCGTGCGATTCGGGAGGCTGCGTGCCGTCCTCGATGACGATCGGCGAGTTGGCGTAGCGGTACCCCAGCACATGACCGAGCGTCTTGAACTCCCGCACCTTGGTCGCGAGGATGATTTCGCCAACCTCGCGGCGCGTCGCGTCGCCAAGCGGACCGGGATCTTCTAGACCGGGCTGGACCAGTTGGTTGCTGACCGCGCCGTAGTTCAGCGCGGCTTCCCTGATCGTGCTCTCGTGAACGGGCCGGCGTTCCTTCTCGTAGGATTCCAGCAAAGCCGGACCGCCCCAGCCTTGCAACACGCCCGCAATCTTCCATCCGAGATCGACGCCGTCGCCGATGCCCATGTTCATGCCGAAACCGCCGAATGGGGGATGCAGATGACACGCGTCGCCTGCGAGGAACGCGCGTCCCTTGCGATACGTGTCGGCGACCAGGCTTCGCGCGACCCAGGGGTCCATGCCGATGATCTCCATGGGAAGGTCGAGCCCCGTCGCGCGTCGGATCAGATCTTCGCAATCGATCGTCTGCGGATCGACATCGGGATCGATCTTGGTCGCAATGAAGTACCAGAGATCGTCTTTGTCCATCGGTCCCATCAGCGAGGGAACGTCGTCATTGATCAGCCAGTAATGGATCGCCGGCCCGTGCCTATGTTTCTGCGCGATGCCGGGTAGACGGACAACGACATTGAGGTTGCGCAGGACGCCGCCATCGCCCGTCATGCGCGCGCCGATTTGTTCTCGCACCGCGCTGCGCGCGCCGTCGGCGCCGATGAGATAGGCGCTTCGCACGTTCAACTTTTCGCCGCTCGTCGTGCTCCGAAGCGCGGATACGACGCCGTCGCCATCTTGCGAAAAGCCTTCGAATTCGGTTTGAAAGCGGATTTCGACGCCCGGAAGCGACGCCGCGTGGTCGCGCAAGACTTCTTCCACAACATATTGCGGCACCCACTGGGCTTCTTCCGAGTACAGGTTGTTTCGTCCAGGACTGCAATTGAAGGCGTTCTCAAACCGCGCCAGTTCCGGCCCGTTCAAGCGCGTCGCAAAAACGATGTTGGAGGGGTAGTCTCGCGGGATCGGCGAGGCTTCGCGGAGCTTTGCGGCGACGCCCCACCGGCGCATGTGTTCGCGCGATCGCACGTTCGTCGTCTTGGCGCGCGGATTGTAACCGACGCGATCGTTCTTCTCGACGACGAGGCACGTCACGCCGCGCATGCCGAGTTCGATGGCGGCCGACAGGCCAACGGGACCCGCGCCGACGATCAGCACGTCAACCCGGACGTCGATTTTTTGCGTCATCGTGGATCCCGTTGCCAAAAGTTGGTTCGCTTCTCTGCGAGTCAGGAGATCTGCGGCTTCAGAGCCGTGGGTTCCCGACTGCCGATGGGCGGATAGCGATACGGGCCGAGCCGCGCCGTCAACGCCGCGGCGATGGCGAGGAGAACGCAGAACCCGAGCAGCGCGTCGGAATACGTATGCGTCAACTGGAACGCCCATCCGAGGATCGACGATCCGACGAAGTTTCCGATCAGCGCGGCGGTGAAAATCCATGCGTAAATCGTTCCAAACTGCCGGATGCCGAAGTAGCGCGAGATCAAGTACGACAGCATATCGGTTTCGGCGCCGATGCCGAGACCGAGGAGCAGCACGCCAACGACGGGCGAAACGCCGGCCGGCTGCAACGCGAGGATCGCAAGGCCCACAAGCGGACAAAGCAGAAAGAAGATGGCCACATAGGGCGCAAACACCCGATCGATAATCCAACCGGCGACGAGGCGACCGACGATCAGCGCCAGACCGGAAGACGAGATGATGGCGATCGCCTGCGGCAAGGGCACGCCTCGATCGGTCAGCAGCGGGACGACGTGGACGAGCGACCCGTTGATGGCGACCACGGAGAAGAAGAAGCTGACGAATAGAAACCAGAAGCGCCGGTCGCGCACCGCTTCGCGCATCGAAACGCCCGGAAGATCCGTCGGCGCCAGGACGCTGCCAAGCGATCGTCCGGCGTCCGCACGCGTCGGCTCTCTCACGAAGAGCAGCATGG
The DNA here is from genome assembly GCA_965276595.1 of Beijerinckiaceae bacterium. GTDB lineage: Bacteria > Pseudomonadota > Alphaproteobacteria > Rhizobiales > Beijerinckiaceae > Terripilifer. Next base: position 199,138 of record CBDIBA010000011.1, on the reverse strand, counting down.
GAATGAGCGCAACGATGATGATGAAGCCTGCGAGCCCGATGTAGCCGGCGCGCCAGCCGAAGGAGCCGATCAGATAATTCGAGATGAACGGGATGACGGCCGTGCCGACGCCAACGCCCGCCAGAGCGATACCCAGAGCAAAGCCCCGCTGATTGTCAAACCAGGCGGAAATGACCTTCGAATAGGAGCCGGGATTCTGGCCGACGGCCGTGATCCCCGTCAAAGCGAACATCGCGTAGAGCGCAAACACCGAGGCCGGCAACAACGCCAAGGCGGCCGTGGACAAGGCATAGAAGACGATCGAAACGGCCAGCGGGCGCCGAACGCCGTAGACATCGATCAGGCGGCCGAAGATCGGCGCGACAACCGCCGTCGCCAAGCTCGCAAGGCCGATGGCCGTGCCGATTTCCCCGCGACCGAAGCCGAGATCTTGCGAAATCGGCTTGAGGTAAACGCCCGCAGCGAAGACGTTGATCGGGCCTTGGCTTGCGACAAGGGCCAACGCCGAGGCGAGCACGACGTACCAGCGTTTTGCATCCGAATTCATGATGCTCCCCAATCTATTCGGTTTAATCGCCGGCCGCCTGGCGCCGGACGCCGCTACCCTGCTCGCTCGATCAGCGCCCTGTCCTGTTCGAGCATAGCCTGGAGACGGCGCCGCGCTTCCCAACCTACCTGATCGCACACCACCGAAATCTCCGGATAATTGCGGCCCCGCACATCCCGGCGCACCAGGCGTTCGGTGGCTTCGAGAATCTCCCTGTCCTCCTCGAACGCTGCGGTGATCCGCTCGGTCAGCTTTGCAGCGGCTCCTTCGCCATGGCCGTAATCTTGGGAGACGCACCACCAGTAGTAGCAGCGCCCTTCATCGATCGGCGTCGTCGCGTGGCAGACGCGGAACGCGTAATTCCGTCTTCCATCTCGGCCGGGTTGCGGATCCGTGATGTCGACGCCTCCTATCACCAGAGCGGGCGACATGTAGGTTCCCCAAGAATCACGTCTCACGGCCCGCTCACACCCGATACCCGTCGGAACGCCGTAATGCGCGGGCAGCGGCGCGTTTTCGAAAATCTGGCGATAGGAGACGGCGGCTTCCGTTTTCTCCATCTTTGGCGGGTTGACCCAATCCATCACGGCCAACGTGTTCGCGTGAACGTAGGCGAAGTGGCTGAGATCGAGCACATTCTCTTGCAGCGCCATGTGATTGCAAGCGATCTCCATCGCGCCGCGCGCCGTCACCCGATTTTCGTCCGCCGCCCACGAGAGGTCCGGCGGCGGTTGGCCATTGGCCGCTTCAGCCGGATCGCCGGTCCAAATCCAAACGAACGGCGCCGTCTCCATAACGGGATAGCTGCGCACCTTTTCGAGCGCGGGTATCCTGTCCTGCGTCGGGATTTGCGTGCAGCGGCCGTCAGGTCCGAACCGGAAACCATGATAACCGCAAACGATATCGTCTCCGACGACGCGCCCCATCGCGAGCGGAGCCCAACGGTGCGGGCAGCGGCCGTCGAGGGCGACGACGCGCCCGTCGGTGCGGCGATAAAGCACGACAGGAAGACCGAGGATCCACCGCTGAACCGGCCGTTCCCCGACGTCGGCCGTTGTCGCCGCAACCCACCATTGATGTTCCGGGTAATTCCGTTGTTGGACTGCAACGGGACTGGTCACTTTCGCAATCGTTCGTTCGTTCACGACAGACCTCCTTCCGTTCTGGAGAGACCCAGCGGTGTTGGACTAAGCCCGCAATGTTCGCTTATCGCCGAGTCATTGCGGCTCGACGCCGGCTTTGCGAATGAGGGGAATCCACCGGTCCGTTTCGCGCTTGACCAGGGCCTCTGTGTCCGGCGCTGAAACATAGGCGATCCGACCGCCGAGCGCCTTGAACTTGTCTTCCATCTCCTTCGACTGAGCCACCTCCGCCGTCGTTGACCGGAGCATGTCCAGAATCGGTTGCGGCGTGCCGGACGGCGCGAAAAGCCCCATCCAGGAGTTACGCTCCAGCGCCATGCCGGGCACGCCGGCTTCCGTCATCGTTGGAAGATCGGGAAGGCGCGAATCTCGTTGCGCGCCAGTCGTGGCGATGACTTTCACCGCGCCCGATTCGATTTGAGGAAGCGCCGTCCCCAGCACGTCGAAAAACAGGTCGAGCCGGCCGCCGAGGATTTCCGTGTAGACGGGTCCTGCGCCGCGGTACTGGATTTTGTTGAGCTTGGCGCCCGACAAATAGTCGAACACCGAGGCCATCACGTCTTGCCCGCTGCCCGCGCCGGCCGCTCCCACGGTGATCGTACCGGGCGCCGCCTTGGCGGCGGCGATGACCTCCGCAACGGTCGACGGCGCGAAATCCTTGCGCGCGACTAGGAGGTATGGCGTGCTCCAAAGCAGACCGATAGGCGTAAAGGCCGTTCGAGAGTCATAACCTGGTTTGGCGTAGACGCCCATATTGAAGACGATGTTGCTCAAACCGCCGACAAGCAGCGTATATCCGTCCGCGGGCTTCGTCGCGGTCCGCGTGCCGACCAGAGTGCCCGCGCCGACCACGTTGTCGACAATGAAGGATCCCTTAAGGCGCTCGCTCAACTGCTGCGCGAGCAGGCGCCCGGTCAGATCGTAGCCCCCGCCCGGCGTCGAGGGCACGATGACGCGCACGGTGTAGTCCGGATAATGCTGCGCTCTTGCGTCCGGCGATGCAGCGGTCACCGCGAGAAACGCGCCGATAGCCGAGAGGACGCAGCAACGGATGCTAGGCATCAAAAACGTCCTTGGGCGAAGTCGAGGAGCGTATGAACGCGCAAACGGAGCGCCCTCAAGCTTCGTAATTATGAATGAAATCTTCCGGCAGGTTCGGTCCCCACACGTAAAGCGAATCGTGCGGCGGATGATCTCCGGCCGGCCAATCGCAGTCGGACGGCACATAATCGATATCCGCCGAATATTCGCTGTAGCTGCCCCAAGGATCGCGGACGTAATGGAAATAATTGGAGCCGAGCACATGACGCCCCAGGCCCCATCCGCGGTCATATCCATGCTCCAGCATGTGCATGGCGCCGAGCCCAATGTCGTTGATCGATCCGACATCCCAGCTGTAGTGATGATGGCCCGGTGCGCCGGATTTGGCGAAAGCGACCATGTGGTGGTCGCTGCCATGGACGCCATGCATGAACGCGATGACGTCGCTCGATCGATCCGAAAGACGCAGGCCGAGCACGCGCGAATAAAAGTCGATGGCGCGTTCGACGCCGGGCGTGAACAGCAGCGCGTGTGAAAGACGACGCGGCCAACTCCGGCCCGCCGTGCTGCGGTAGGGCGCGCCGCGCTCGCCGCCCGGCGACGACGAAACGCCGAAGGACGATTTGCTGTTGGGCGAGGTTTTGTCGGCGATCGTCGCCTCGATCAGATTGCCGTCCTGATCGCGAAACCAGACGCCGTTTGACTCCAGGGGCTTCGGCGGGTCGATGCGGGGAACGCCCAAATCCTGAAGGCGCTTGGCGAACAATTCGAAATCGTCTTCGAAAAGGCCGAACGAAAAGTAGCCGAACTTCTTTGTCAGCCCTTCGCTAATGCTGACCCAGCGATGAGACGACCCTTGCGTGTAGAGCGACAGACCGCCGCCCTCCTCCCGGACATCGAGGCCGAAGGCGTCGTAGAAATTGTGCGCGATCTTCAGATCGGGCACGGCCATATGGCAGTGATCGAGCGAGTGGACCGCCAACTCGCCCGGCCGGCGCGATGGCTTGATGAAACCGTGATTGGCCGTCATGTCGCATCCTCCCGTGACGCTTTTCGTTCGTTGCGATCAGGCTTCGTCCGCGATCGGGTTTCGCAAGACGCCGATCCGCTCGATCTCGACTTCGACGATGTCGCCGGCCTTCATGTAGAGCGGCGGCTTGCGCGCCAAGCCGACGCCTGCGGGCGTTCCCGTCACGATGATGTCGCCGGGCTCCAACGTCATCGCTTCGCTGATCGTCGAGACGAGGGACGCAACGTCGAAAACCATGTCGTCGATCATGGCGCTCTGCACTGTGGCGCCGTTCAGCCGCGTTTCAAGCCGTAACCCCTTGCAGCCTTGCGGCAGTTCATCGGCGGTGACGAAGACCGGTCCGAATGCGCCCGTGCCATCGAAGTTTTTGCCAACCGTCCACTGCGGCGTCTTCGTCTGGAAGTCGCGGATCGAGCCGTCGTTGAAGATCGAGTAGCCGATCACATGATCGAGCGCCGACGAATGGGCGATATGGCGGCCGCCCTTGCCGATCACGGCGACCAACTCGCCTTCGTAATCGAGCTGGGAGGACGCTCGCGGGCGGATCATCGGTTCGTTCTGACCGATGAAGCCACTTGTGAAGCGCGCGAAAAGCGTCGGGTACTCCGGCTGTTTGAAGCCGCTCTCGGCCGAATGGTCGGCGTAATTCAGCCCCACGCAGATCGTTTTGCGGGGACGGCTCAACGGCGGCCTAAAACGCACGCGGGCCGGATCGATGAGGGTTCCGCCCTGCAACGAGTCGGAGGCGCTTCGAAGAGCGGCGGATCCCCGTGCGACCAGATCGTCGAGGTCTCCGGGAAAATGCGGATCGTCCCTGGTCCGGCCGACATAGGCGCCGTCGCCTCGCAGCGTCGCAAGTCCGATCTCGCCCTGGTCGACAAACGTAGCGAACCGCATGGTCACTCTCCTTCGCAGATCATAAGCGCCGCTACTCAAAAAGTCAATGATAATATATTATCCCGCTTTCAATCTACTTTTCTTTTGAGCGTTTTCGACGCATGGTGCGCGAAATTGCGAACGTCCGGAGACGCCATGCCGGGATCCCTTAACGAGGCGAATCTGACAGAAGGCGCTTACGCGACGTTGCGCGGCGATCTTCTCGCCTGCCGCTTGCGCCCGGGCGCCAAATTGAACATCGGCGGATTGGCGGCCGAACTCGAGGTGAGCCTGGGGGCGGTTCGCGAAGCGCTCTCGCGGCTGACTGCGGAAGGATTTGTGACCGCCGAGACGAACCGCGGATACCGCGTCGCGCCGGTGTCGGAAACCGAACTTCTCGATCTGACGAGCACGCGCATCGAAGTCGAGGTCGCGTGCCTGCGCCGCGCCATGCGCGCCGGCGGCGTCGAGTGGGAAACCCGGATCGTCGCCGCCCACCATCGACTTGCCCGCACGCCGGAACGCGTCTTGGGCGACGAAAACCGCATTACCGAAGACTGGGCGCACGCGCACAAGCAGTTTCACGCCGCCTTGGTCGAGGCCTGCGACAGCCCATGGCGATTGCATTTGCGGGGCTTCCTCTACGATCAGACGGAACGCTATCGCAGGCTTTCGGCGCCCTCTCTCCCTCAGGAACGAGACGTCGCGGCCGAACATCGCACGTTGATGGAGGCTACGCTCGCCCGCGACGAGGAGCGCGCCTCCGATCTGCTCGCGTCGCATTTGAACATCACCGCCCTGCGGGTTCAGGCGCTCGCCCGGATGGATCAGGATGTGAGCGAAAGCGCGCCGCAACGGTCCGCGATGCGCAATCGCTCGTAGGGCGCGAAGCCAACAAGTCATTCGTCCGGGAAGTCGGGCTCCGGGCGCCCCGGCTCGGTCGAACCGGGACGCGCAAGACGCTTCGTCCCTGCAAAGCGCCGATAGGCCCGGCGCGATCTTTGCAGATAGGATCGCGCATCGTCACTACGCGCAATTTCGTAAAGGGATCGAACCATGAGCGATGCGGGACTGATGGCGCGCAAGTCCGTCGCCGACACCCTGGCGAGTGGGGACAGCGCCGAGCATGGCCTGGCGAAGTCGCTCGGGCCGTTCAGCATCGCCGCCATGGGAATCGGCGCGATCATTGGCGCCGGCATTTTCGTTCTGACGGGAACTGCGGCCGCGCATTATGCGGGGCCCGGCGTCATGCTGTCCTTTCTGCTTGGCGGCGTCGCCTGCGCCTTCGTCGGCCTGTGTTACGCCGAACTCGCCGCACTTCTGCCCGTCAGCGGCAGCACCTATAGCTACACCTACGCAACGCTGGGCGAATTGGCCGCCTGGATCATCGGTTGGGACTTGGTGCTCGAATACGCCGTCGGCGCCGCAACCGTCGCGGTTGGCTGGTCCGGTTATATCGTCAGCCTGCTTCACACCTTCGGCGTCGATGTCCCGCCGCAATTCACCGCGTCGCCAGGCGCGCTTGTGACGCTGGCCGACGGCGCGAGCGCCAGCGGCGTCGTCAATCTGCCCGCCGCCGCAATCATCGGCGCGCTGACCCTGATGCTGGTGCTCGGCACCAAGGAATCGGCGCGGCTCAACAACGTGATGGTCTCGATCAAGCTGGTGGTCGTGCTGGCCTTCATCGCGCTGGGCGCGGGCTTCGTTCACCCCTCCAACTGGCGGCCCTTCATCCCCGACAACACGGGCGCGTTCGGCGCCTTCGGCTGGAGCGGCGTGCTGCGCGGCGCCTCGATCGTCTTCTTCGCGTATATCGGCTTCGATGCGGTCTCGACCTGCGCCCAAGAAGCCAAACGCCCCCAGCGCGACATGCCGATCGGAATTCTCGGCTCGCTTCTCGTCTGCACGATTCTCTATATCGCCGTCGCAGCCGTCTTGACCGGCCTCGTGCCCTATACGCAACTCGGCGTGTCCGACCCGATCGCCAAAGGCGTCGACGCGATCGGGCTCGCCTGGTTTTCCGTCCTCATCAAAATGGGCGCGCTCATCGGGCTGACGACGGTCATCCTGGTCCTGCTCTACGGCCAGAGCCGCATCTTCTTCACGATCTCGCAGGATGGCATGCTGCCGCGTATCTTCGCCCGCGTGCATCCCACCTTTCAGACGCCCTACCTCAGCCAAATTCTGATCGGCGGCATCGTCGCCGTCATTGCGGCGTTCACGCCGATCGAAGTCCTGGGCGAAATGGTGAGCATCGGCACGCTGTTCGCCTTCGTGCTGGTCTGCGCCGCGGTGCTCTACTTGCGCCACAGCGAAGGCCATCTTCCACGTCCATTTCGCGTGCCGAACATGCCTTGGGTCCCGCTGCTGGGCATTCTGCTTTGTCTGGCGCTGATGGCGGGCCTGCCGCTCGTGACGTGGATACGGCTGATCGTCTGGATGGTCGTCGGTCTCGTCGTCTATTTCGCCTATGGTCGCCGCCACTCCCGACTGCGCAAGTCTTTGGCCAAGCGAACGGAGCCAAGATAGAACTCTGCCCATGACATCCGCTTGCGTTGAAGGGCGCGCCGGCCGCCGCGAGCATTGACCGGCGCCTGAGCGTTTCCTACGATGCGCGACCCTCGAAAAGGACGCGCGCGTGATCTCGAAATTCTTGTTGGCGCTTGCTTTGGCCGGCGCCTCGATGGCGACCGCCGCGCAGGCGCAATCCGGCGATAAGCGCGAGGTCACGGTCGCGATGCTGGCGCCGAGCGCGCTCATGTGGGTGCATGCGGTCGCGGAGAAGCAGGGTTTCTACGCCGCGCGCAACATCGCCGTGCGCGAATTGCGCGCTCAGGACAGTCCCTCCCTGCTGCAGGCGGTCTCGAGCGCCAGCGTCAACGCCGGCTTGTCGCTCGGCGATCTGGCGATCCGCGCGATCGACAAGGGCGCGCCGATCGTCGTCGTGGGCGCGGCGCTCGATAAGGCGATCTTGCGGCTTTACGCAGGCAAGGACATTGCGGAGCCGAAGGCGCTGAACGGCAAGACCGTGACGGCCGGCGCCGTGCGCGGCGGCACCGCCGATCTCCTGAAGTATCAGGTGCTCAAAGGCGGCGGCGATCCCGCGAGCCTGCGCATGGTGTCGATCGCAAACTCGAAGGACCGCATCGTCGCGCTCGCCAACGGCCAAATCCAGGCGGCGTTGCTGATCGCGCCGTTCGACACGCTGGCGGAGCGCGAAGGCTTCCACATGGTCGACGCCTACCGCGAGCCTTACGTCGAGACGCCGCTCATTCTTAACCGCGATTGGGCGGCCAAAAACAGGACGACCGCGATCGCGCTCGTCCAGGCCATGAAGAGCGCCGCGGCGTGGATGAACGACCCGGCGAACCGCGAGGCCGTCGTCGACATCCTGGCGGCCTACGCCAACACGCCGCGCGACGTTTGCGAAGCCTCCTACGATTTCATCATCAGGGACCAAAAGGCCGTCCCGCCCGATCTCTCCGTCACCGCGCCGGGCCTCGACAACATCAACAAGATCGACGCCGCGGTGAACGGCTCGCAGACGGCGGCGACGCCGTTCGACTTAGGAAAGTACTACGATCCCAGCTATATCGAGGCGCGGTAGATGGCCGAAGGGCGCCTGGACAGCCGCATTCCCGTCAGCCTTCTCACCGGCTTTCTCGGCAGCGGCAAGACGACAGTGCTGAACGCCTGGCTGCGCGATCCCGATCTCGCGGACGCCGCCGTCATCGTCAATGAATTCGGCGAAGTAGGCATCGATCATGCGCTCATCGCCGCAAGCAACGACAACACGATCGAGCTCAGCACCGGATGCCTTTGCTGCACCGTGCGCGGCGACCTCGTCGAGACGTTGCGCGAGCTTGCCGAAAAGCGCGCCCGCGGGGAGATTCGCGCCTTCGACCGCGTGCTGATCGAGACGACGGGGCTCGCCGATCCCGCCCCCGTCATTCAGGCGCTCATCACGTTTCCGGTGGCGCGCACCTTCCGGCTGAGCCGCGTCGTCGCGGTTGTGGACGCCGTGCAGGGCATGGCGACGCTCGACCGGCATCCCGAAGCCGTCAAGCAAGCCGCCGTCGCCGACCTGCTTGTGCTCTCCAAGACCGATCTCGATCCGCGCGGGCTGAGCGACCTCGAACAGCGGCTGCGAACGCTCAATCCCGCCGCGGCCCAGCGCCATGCGAGCATCGATCGTGCGCCTGCGGCGACGGTGTTGCGAGGCGTCGACGTTTATGACCCCGCGGTGAGGCCGGAACAGGTCCGCGAATGGCTCGCAGCCGAGGAGTCGCCCCCTGGCGAAACGACGGGCGACCATGGCGGCCATCACGATCCCAACCGGCATGACGCCGCGATCGGTTCGTTCACGCTGACGTTCGAGGAACCGCTGCATTGGGAGCATGTCGCGACGTGGCTCGACGCGCTCGTGATCGCGCATGGGGAAGACCTGCTGCGCGTCAAAGGCATTCTGCATGTCGTCGGCGAGGAACGCCCCGTCGTCGTGCAGGCGGTGCAGCGGCTGTTTCACCCGCCCGCGCATCTGCCGGTTTGGCCCGAAGGGACGCCGCGGTCGCGGATCGTCTTCATCACGCGCAACCTCGGCCGCGCCTTCGTCGCGGAGGTTTTCGACACCATCCGCAGCCGCAAGCCCGCCGCCTAACCGATCCGGAATAGCATGGACACGCTGATCAAAAATGGCTCGATCGTCACCTCGAAGCGGCGTTTCGCCGGCTCGATCGGCATACAAGGCGGCAAGATCGCGGCGCTGTTCGAGCCCGGCGCAGAGCCGGTGGCGACGGAGACGATCGACGCTGCGGGCATGACCATTCTACCCGGCGTCGTCGACATGCATTCGCATCATCGGCAAGGCTCCGAATCGGGTTTCGAATACAAGGACACGATCTACACCTCGACCATGCAATGCGCCGCCGGCGGCGTCACGACGAGCGTCGGCATGCCGAACGTAACGCCGCCGCCGAACACGCTTGAATTGCTGGAGCGGCAATACGCGCTCTACCGGGCCAACGCGCTCGTCGACTGGAACTTCAATCCGGCCCCCACGCAACTGTCCGAACTGGAGAAGATGGCCGCCACCGGTATCGCCGCCTTCAAGATTTTCATGGTGGTCGATACGGGTCGCAGCTATCCGCACATGCCGGGCATCGGCGTGCACGATCACGGCCGCATTCTGGAAATCATGCAGGCCTGCGCCAAAGTCGACGTGCCGCTGATGGTGCACCCGCACGACCAGGCGCTGATGGACGTCATCGAAAAGGAATACTGGGACCGCGGCGAACGCGACGCGCTCGCCTACGCGAAGGCCTATGCGGCGCATGACGGCGTCATCTGGGAGACCGCCATCGCAACGCTCCTGCGCCTGCAGAAGGCGGCCGGCTGTCATCTGCACATTCTGCACACGCAGACGACCGGCAGCGTCGATCTCATCCGCCGCGCGAAGGCCGCGGGCCAGCGCGTCACCTGCGAGATCAACCCTTGGGCGCTCTTTCTGGGCTGCGACTGGGCTGCGATCGAACGTCTCGGCTCCTATGCGCTGTCCTACTGGGTGCCGGAGAAGAACGTTCCGAGCCTTTGGGAGGGACTGAACGACGGCACGATCGATATCGTGGCGACCGACCATGCGCCGCATACACGCGACGAGAAGGAGATCGGCTGGAAAGACGGTTGGAAGGCGCATACTGGCACGCCGTCGACCCAGTTCTACCTGAGCATGTTCCTGACGGCCGCGCGCGAGGGAAAGATCAGCTTGGAGCGCGTCGCTGAAGCGTGCAGCACGGCGCCCGCGCGCCTGTTCAAGCTCGACAGCAAGGGCGACATCGTCCCCGGCCTCGACGCCGACCTCGTGCTGGTCGATATGGAGCGCGAATACGAAATCCGCAATCAGGACGTGCTCAGCCTTGTCGGCTGGAGCCCTTACGCAGGCCGCAGCTTCCATGGCAAGCCGGTGCGCACGATCCTGCGCGGCCAGACGGTCTACGACGACGGACTCGTCACTGCGTCGAAAGGCCAGGGGCGGCAGGCGCTCGCACGCAGGACCAAGGCGCCGGGCGCGCTCGCGGCCGAGTAAGCTGCATGCTCGATTACCTTGAAGGCGACTCGCGCAGCGCATCCCTGGTGCGCACCGCCTTCTCGATCGTCTGCGTCCTCGTCGCCTGGCAGCTTCTCGCCACGGCGATCCAAAATCGGCTCTTGCTTGTGCCGCCTCTCGACGTCGCCAACGCAATCCTGCGTGAAGCAAGGAGCGGCGCGCTCGTCACCAACGCGATCGCAACGGTGACCGCCGTCAGCGTCGCCTTTCCCGTCGCGGCGATCCTGGGCATCGCCTCCGGCCTGGCGCTGTCGTCGAGCCGGCTGGCGTCGCTGACGGCGGGCCCCGCGCTCACCGCCATGTATTCGGTCCCGGTCGTCGCGCTGGCGCCCCTGTTCATCGCGTGGCTGGGGCTCGGCTTCGCTTCGAAGTTCGTTATCGTCACGCTGGTCGCGGTGTTTCCCATCCTCGTCACGACGGAAGTCGGATTGCGCTCGACCGACCGGCAGCTCATCGAGGTCGCGCATTCCTACAACGCCTCGAAGCTGCAGATCTTCTCGACCGTCACACTGCCCTTCGCGCTGCCGTTCGTCGTCAGCGGGGTGCGCGTCGCTTGGGCCCGCGCGCTCGTCGGCATCATCGTCGCGGAGTTCTTCGGTTCGTTCGCCGGGTTCGGCTTCGCGATCCTCGCCGCAGAGCAAACCTTCGATACGGCGGTCTTGTTGGCCTACGTCATTCTGCTCGGCTTCATGGGTCTGATCGGCAGCTTATTCTTCGAATGGCTGGAGCGCCGGCTCGCGCCATGGCGACACGAATGACGGCGGCGCTGGAGGTCGAGCGCCTCAGTAAGACGTTCCAGCGACCGCGCAAGCCGCCGGTCGAAGCCTTACGCGACATCAATCTCAGCATAAAACCTGGCGAGTTCGTGTCGGTGGTCGGCGCCAGCGGCAGCGGCAAGTCGACCTTGCTGCGCATCGTCGACGGTCTCATCCCCGCAACGGCTGGCGTGGTGCGCGTCGGCGGCGCGCAGGTGACGAAGCCCGGCCGCGACCGCGCGATGGTGTTCCAGCAGGACGGGCTCCTGCCCTGGCGCAACGTAACCGGCAACGTCGCTTACGGGTTGCGGCTCAACGGCGTCCGCAAGCGCGAAGCGCATGCGACAGCGCAGCGCTTTATCGATCTCGCAGGCCTCGGCGGCTTCGAGCAGCATTACCCCCACCAGCTCTCCGGCGGCATGCGGCAACGCGTGAACGTCGCGCGCGCGCTTGCGGTCAACCCGCGCGTCCTATTGCTGGACGAACCGTTCGCGGCGCTCGATGCGCAAACGCGCGAAGTCATGCAGACGGAACTGCTGCGCATCTGGCTGGCGAGCGGCACGACGGTCCTTCTCATCACGCATCAGATCGACGAGGCGGTCTACCTTTCCGACCGCGTCATCGTCTTCAGCGCGCGGCCAGGCACCGTCCGTCAGGAAATTCGCGTCGCCCTGCCGCGACCCCGCGCGCTCGACGTCAAGCGAACGCCGGCGTTTGGCGCGATCGTCGAAACGATCTGGCGGCTGATCGAAACCGAGGTGCGCCTCGCCGTGGCGACCAACGAGGCATGAGAGAAGGTCGCGCGCCTCTGCCGGTCTCGGTGGCCTTTTGGGACTACGATCGGACCATGCCGATCGCCGATGGACGCATCGCGATCGAGGGCTGCGCGCCGACCTGCACGATCCTGCATCCGGCGGACACGTTTCGGCGCGCGTTCGCCACCGCCGAGTTCGACATTTGCGAGCTGTCGGTCAGCCGCCACGCGCAGGCGGTCGCCGCGGGAACGAGCCGCTACCTCGGCCTGCCGATCTTCCCGTCGCGCGCCTTTCGGCACGCCTCGCTTTACGTGCGCAGCAGTTTGCCGGTCGCGACGCCGCGCGATATGGCGGGCCAAAGAATCGGGCTCAACAATTACGACGATACGGCGGCCGTCGTCGTGCGGGGCTTCCTGCGCGACCAATATGGCCTGACGGCGTCCGACATCGTGTGGGTCGTCGGCGACATGGAAGCGTCGAACCGACCGCGGCTCGTTCCACCGCCGCTCTACGCCGACATCCCGGTCGAGACGCTGCCATCGGGCCAGACATTGAACGACGAACTCGAGGCCGAGCGTCTCGACGGCGTGATCGCCCTCATGCCGCCGCGCCGCTTTCTCAGCCAACCGCCATCGTTGCGGCGTCTTTTCCCTGACTGGCGCGCCGCGGAGCGGGATTATTTCCGTGCGACCGGCGTTTTCCCCATCATGCATCTGGTCGGCGTGCGGGCCGAGCTCGCGGCCGCGCATCCCTGGTTGGCGTCGAGCGTCGTCGCCGCCTTCGAGCAGGCGAAGGCGCTCGCCATCGACAACTTGGGCGTCTTGCAGGCGTGCAAGGTCACGCTGCCGTGGGCGACGGCGGACTTGCACGCGACGCGGGACGAGATGGGCGACGATTACTGGCCCTACGGGCTTGAGGCGAATCGCGTGGCTCTGACGACCGCCTTGCGGCACCTGCGCGAGGATGGTCTTCTGCCGCGCGACCTTGCGCCGGACGCCTTGTTCGCGCCGCCCGCCTAGGAGGACGTAACAATGACTCTTATGTTGCGGACCTTCGCGGCGGCCTTTTCATGCGCGGCGATCGCCATGCTGGGTTCCCCTTCGCGCGCCGAGGACGCGCCGGTCCAGACCATCCGCGTGGCGATGCTCGCGCCCAACGTTCTCCTGTGGAGCCATGCGGTAGCGCTGGCCAGAGGCTTCTACGCCAAGCATCGCCTGAAGATCGAGGAACTGCGGACAGCGAGCAGTCCTGCGTTGTTGCAGGCGGTCTCATCCGGCAGCGTCGAAGCCGGCGTTTCGCTTGGCGACCTAGCGATCCGCGCGATCGATCAGGGCGCGCCGATCATCATCAGCGGCGCGATCATGGATCATGCGACGCTGCGGCTCATCGGCGGTGCGGGCGTGACCTCGCTCGCCGGCATGGCCGGCCAACCGGTCAGCGCGGGCGCCGTCGAAGGCGGCACAGCGAACATTCTGCGCTACCAGCTGCAGCGCGCCGGCGTTGACCCGCGCGGCGTCAAGATGGTGTCGATCGCGGCGTCGTCCGATCGTCTGGTCGCGATGGGCAACGGACAAGTGAAAGGCGCGTTGATGTCGGCTCCGTTCGATGCGCTGGCCGTGCAGCAAGGGATGCGCATCCTCGACGTCTATCGCGACCCGTATTTGCAGACGCCGCTGATCCTCAACACCAACTGGTCGGGCAAGAACCTCGACGCGGCGCGCACCCTCAATCAGGCGCTCCGCGACGCCGCCGAATGGATCTACCGGCCCGAGAACAAGCAGGAGGCCATCCGGATTCTCGCCGGCTACACCAAGACCGATCCAGCCGTCTGCGTCGACGCCTATAACTTCGTGGTTGAGGAGCAGCATGCGCTCAGCCGCGACCTGGACGTCTCCGCGGCGAGTCTCGAGAACATCATCAAGGTCGACCGCGCGGTTGGCGCCAATCCTGCCAGCGTCAAGGACTTCTCGCTGCGCCGCTATTACGATCCGAGTTTTCTGGCTTCCAAATAGAGGCGCCGCCGACGCGCAGCGCGCCAGATGATTGCGCCGGCTTGGCGGCAGGCCGAGGTTGGACACGCCCTGGTCGCCTTTAACAAACTGCGCTCTCGTCAACCAATATAGCCTGGCGAACCGATGGCATCGCGATTGCGCGCCTTCGTCGCTTGCGCGCGTGAACGATCCTGCCATCATTCCCTCGTCGCGGACGTTGGAGGTTGGTCATGGATCTCGAGCTTGCGGACAAGACGGCGATTGTCGTGGGCGGCAGCCGCGGCATCGGCAAGGCCATAGGACGCGCGCTGGCGCGCGAAGGCGCCTCGGTGGCGCTCGTCGCGCGGCATCTGCCCGCGACACAGGAAGCGGCGAAAGACATCGCGTCTGAGACAGGATCGGCCATCGAGGCGTTCGCCGCCGACACAGGCGAGTCGGAAGAGGTGAAGCGCGTCGTGCGGGAGATCGTCGACCGCTTTGGCCGGATCGACATTCTGGTCAATTGCGCCGCCCAACCCGGCGGCCAATCGCCCGTTCCGACGCTCGAGACGATCACCGAGGAACAGTTCTGGGCGGATATGAACGTCAAGGTCATGGGTTATCTACGGACGGCGCGCGAAGTGGCGCCGCTGATGAAGCAGCAACGCTGGGGACGCATCATCAACATCAGCGGCCTTGCTGCGCGGCGCTCGGGATCGATCATTGGCAGCATGCGCAACGTCAGCGTGGCCGCGATGACGAAAAACCTGGCGGACCAACTCGGGCCCGACGGCGTGAACGTGATCTGCGTGCATCCCGGCAACACGCGCACCGAGCAGACCGAAGCGATGGCGAAGCGCGCCGCGGCGGAAGCGGGCGTTTCAGTCGACGAAATCGAAGCGCGATGGGCAAAACGCAATGTCATTCGCCACATGGTCACCGCGCAGGAGGTCGCCGACATCGTGACGTTTCTCGCCTCGCCGCGCGCGCGGGCGATCACCGGCGACAGCATCGCCGCCGGCGGCGGCGATCCGGGCGGCATCTACTACTGAGCGTATGAGGCAGGGCGCCGGAGCGGAACTTTCGCCAAAACCTTCCGTTCTCACGGTCTCGAATCCTTGCAAAGGCTGCGCGATGAGTCAGACGGTGGGCGACTTCATTGTCGCGCGGCTTCATGCCTGGGGCGTGCGAAAAATCTTCGGCTATCCAGGCGACGGCATCAACGGCGTGTTCGGCGCGCTCAACCGCTCCGCCGGCAAGATCGAGTTCATCCAGGCGCGACATGAAGAGATGGCCGCCTTCATGGCGTCGGCCTACGCCAAGTTCACGGGTGAGCTTGGCGTCTGCATCGCGACCTCCGGTCCCGGCGCCTCGCATCTTGTCACCGGCCTCTACGATGCGCGGCTGGACCACATGCCGATGCTCGCCATCGCGGGGCAACAGTCGCGCAACGCGCTTGGCGCTCACTACCAGCAGGAAGTCGATCTCCTGAGCCTCTTCAAGGATGTCGCGGGCGCCTTCGTGCAACAGGCCTCGACGCCGGCGCAGGTCCGCCATCTCGTGGATCGCGCCATCCGCACGGCGCTCGGCGAACGGCGCGTCACGGCGATCATCCTTCCGAACGACTTGCAGGAAGAGGCCTACGAAGACCCGCCGCGCGCGCACGGCGCGACCCATTCCGGCGTCGGCTTCTCCAAGCCGAAGACGGTCCCTTACGACGTGGATTTGCGACGCGCGGCCGAGGTTCTCAACAGCGGCAAGAAAGTCGCCATGCTGGTCGGCGCTGGCGCGCTCGGCGCCACCGATGAGGTCATCGCCGTCGCCGACAAGCTTGGCGCTGGCGTAGCCAAGGCGTTGCTCGGCAAGGCCGCTTTGCCGGACGATCTGCCGTGGGTGACGGGCTCGATCGGACTGCTGGGAACGGAGCCGAGCTACAAATTGATGGCCGAGTGCGACACGCTCCTGATGGTCGGCTCCGGCTTTCCCTATTCGGAGTTCCTGCCGAAAGAAGGTCAGGCGCGCGGCGTGCAGATCGATCTCGCGCCCGACATGCTGTCGCTGCGTTATCCTATGGAGGTCAATCTCGTCGGCGACGCTGCCGAGACGCTGCGCGCGCTCTTGCCGCTGCTGAGGACGACGAGCGATACATCTTGGCGCGCCGGCGTCGTGAAGAACATCGAGGCCTGGTGGACGACGCTGGAAGAGCGAGCCATGCAGCCCGCCAAGCCCGTAAACCCCCAGCGGGTGACCTGGGAACTCTCGCCGCGCCTGCCCGAGCGCGTCATCCTCACGAGCGATTCCGGCTCCTGCGCCAACTGGTACGCGCGCGATCTCAAGATGCGCCGCGGCATGATGGCGTCGTTGTCGGGCGGTCTCGCCTCGATGGGAGCCGCCGTGCCTTACGCCATCGCGGCGAAATTCGCGCATCCCGATCGCCCCGTCGTTTCGCTCGTCGGCGACGGCGCCATGCAGATGAACAACATGGCCGAACTCATCACCGTCGCGAAATACTGGCGGCAATGGTCGAATCACTGCTGGATCGTTTGCGTCTTCAACAATGAAGATTTGAACCAAGTCACCTGGGAACAGCGGGTGATGGAAGGCGACCCGAAATTCGACGCCTCGCAGCGCATTCCCAATGTGCCCTATCACGCCTTCGCGGAGCTCATCGGGCTGAAGGGCATCTATGTCGATCAAGCCCATGCGGTCGGGGCGGCCTGGGACGCTGCGCTGGCCGCCGATCGCCCCGTGGTGCTCGAAGTCAAGACCGACCCGGACGTCCCGCCGTTGCCGCCTCACATCACGCTTCAACAAGCGAAGCATTTCTCGCAGGCGCTGCTCAAGGGCGATCCCGACGAACGCAATGTCATCGCCGGCGCCGCGCGCCAGGTGTTGGGCGCTATTCTGCCGAGCCAGAAATCGTGACGGCTGCTCGGGCGACGGCAGCGCGCGGCGCATTGTGAGGCGCGCTGAGATTACCGCCGCCTTCGGCGCTTGCGACCCCGCAAAGACTGTTTGCGACGGTTTCCGCCTTTCGCCGCGCTCAGCGCGCCGAGGAGAAAGAACGAAAGGGCGCCGAGCGCGACGACGCCCACACGGGCGATCCCGCCGGGAACCATCATCGCCGTCGATTTGGCTTCAGCGCTGAACGATCCGCGGGTGCGATGCAGCGCAGGAACCGTCGTCTCGAGGTTGTCCTGTCGCTCGCTTGACGCGGACGCGCCGGTCTGCTGCCCGCTGATGGCGACATGCGCAAGGTAGCGATCCAGAAAGCCGGGCGCCACAATGTTCCCGAGAATGGTCCAAACAGTCGGGGCTCCCAGCCAATACTCGCGCCAGCCGCCACGCGCGGCGCGAAACACTGCGTCCGCTACGATCTCTGGCTCGAACGGGCGCCCGACCGGCCGCGGCAGGCGGCGCATATGCGTGCGCGCCCAATCGAATTGCGGCGTGTTGACCGCCGGCAAATCGATCATCGTGACGCTGATGGGCGACGCCTCGCTGATGAGTTCCGAGCGCAACGAATCCGTGAAGCCGCGGATCGCGTGTTTGGCGCCGCAGTACGCGGATTGAAGCGGAATTCCCCGATAGGCCAGCGCCGACCCCATCTGGATGATCCGTCCGCGACCGCGCGGACGCATCGATTTCAACGCCGCCATGGTGCCGTGAACGAAGCCCAGATAGGTGACGTCCGTCACCCGCCGGTATTCCTGGGGAGTCATGTCGGCGACGGTCGAGAAGACCGTCGCCATCGCATCGTTGATCCAGATATCGATGGCGCCGAGTTGTCGCTCCAGCTGAAGCGCCGCATCGAAGAGGGCGTCCGCGTCGGCTACGTCGATCGCAGCCACCGCCGCTTCGCCGCCAAGGCTCCGGATTTCGGCCTTCACGTTTTCCAACGCCGCCGCGTCGCGGGCGATGAGGCCGATGCGGTCGCCGTTACGCGCGAAGCGTAGCGCGACGGCCCGGCCGATGCCCGCCGATGCGCCGGTGACGATCACGACTCGCGCCGACGCTCCACCCATAACGCCGTTTTTTCCGTCGCGATCGAGCGCGGTTCCTGGCGGGGCGCTCATGCGAGAGGGATCGCCATGGCGCGCGACCGCCTTTCGGGGCTCGCGCGTCGCTTGCGCCAAATCATGACGAGCTCTCCGATGTCGCGCCCCAAACAGCAACGCACAACCCGGCCGCACGGCGCCGCCGCGATGAACCGCGACCCGAGTTTTCTTCGACGGGGCAACTTCGCTGAAGCGATAACAATTTGGCGTCAATCTCTATGCTGCGGGCTCGCCGCCCTTGACGGAGCTCAGCAGCAACGGGATCGGGACCATGCAAAGGGAAAAGACGAAGAAAACCGCGAACACGTCGATATAGGACAGGAGCGAAACTTGCGTGGTCAGGGTCTGACCGACCCAGGCGATCGCCCGCGCCTGCGCATCGGCCGCCGTTGCGCCATAGCTCATGAAGTGCTGCGCCACCTGCCGAAGCGTATCGAGGTAGGAGGGCGCGCCGGGAATAATGTGTTCCACCAGCCGCGATTGATGGAACTGCTCGCGCCGCGCGAGCATCGTCTGCGCAGCGGCGACGCCGATGCTGCCCCCGAGATTTCGCGCCACGTTGATCAGAGCTGAGGCCTGGCCCGATTTGTCGGGGGGCAACCCGACGTAAGATACGGCTGTAACGGGAATGAACAAGAACGGCATCGCGAACATCTGAATTGCGCGCTGGATCGAGATCCACTCGAAACTTGCGTCGGGCGTGATGTCGGTGAACCGGTACATGGAGATCGCAATTATCGCGAAGGCGCCGATCATCATGTATTTGGGCTGAATGAACGCGCTAAGCCGCCCAGCCATGAGGACGGCGACGAGCGCAACGAGGCCGCCTGGCATCAGCGCCAGGCCGGCCGTCGTCGCATCGTAATTATAAACCTGCTGAAGAAGCTGCGGGATGATCTGCGTCGTGGCGAAAATGACGACGCCAACGGCAAGCATGACGACGCAGGAGGTCGCAAACTGAACTCGCCCAAACAGTTTTAAGTCGACGATCGGAGCCTTGCGCGTCAGTTCCCACGGGATAAAAAGCACGAACGACATCGCCGAGATAAGAGCGAAGGTCGTGATGAACGGCGATCCGAACCAATCATCTTCCTGGCCCTTGTCCAACACGACTTCCAGGCAGCCCAGCCAAAGCGCCACGAGGATGAGGCCGACCCAGTCGATCTGGAGGCCGTTGCGCAGCAAGGCCTTCCGCTCCTTGACGAGCGTCTCAGGCTCGTCAACGAAAAAGTGCACCAAGGACAGGGAGAGCAGGCCCATGGGCACGTTTATGAAGAACACCCAGTGCCACGAGATGTTGTCGCTGATGTAGCCGCCGATGGTCGGCCCGAGCGCCGGCGCAACGATGACGGTGACGCCGTAGACGGCGAAGGCCAGCGAGCGTTTTTCCGGCGGGAACGTGTCCGCCAGCATGGATTGCTCGCTCGGGGCGAGGCCTCCGCCGCCGATGCCCTGGAAGACCCGAGCCGCGATCAGCATGGGCAAACTGAACGCAAATCCGCAAACGAGCGAACTCACCGTGAAAAGCCCGACAGAAAACATATAGAAGCGTTTGCGTCCGACGACTTCCGAAAGCCAGCCGCTCACCGGCAGGACGGCGGCGTTGGAGACGAGATAGCTGGTGATGACCCAAGTGCTCTCGTCCAGGCTGACAGCGAGCGAGCCTGCAATGTAGCGCAAGGCGACGTTCGCGATCGAGGTGTCGAGCACCTCCATGAAGGTCGCGATGGAGATGATCGCCGCGATCAGCCAAGGATTGTGAGCGCCCGCCGCCGAGCGGCTTGGGTCCCATCCGTCCGCCTTTTCCGCCAACGCCGTATCCTTCCGCCCCAGCGATCGGCCCTCGGCATGGCGGCTGTCGCACGTCAATCGCGTCAGGCGAAATCCGTCAATAACGGGTCAAGGCGACAATGGTTCTGGCGCGACGGCGTATTGCGCGTCGGTGACATGCTCCATCCAGTCCACGTGGCGGCCGCCCTTGGCCTCCTGGATGGCGAGATGCGTCATCGCGATCGTCGGCGAGGCGCCGTGCCAATGCTTTTCGTCGGGCGCAAAATACACCGTGTCGCCGGCGCGCACCTCGCGCACCGGACCGTCCCATATCTGCACGAGCCCAACGCCCGAAAGAATGTGCAGCGTTTGTCCCAGCGGATGCGTGTGCCACGCAGTGCGCGCCGCTGGCTCGAAACTCACCTTGATCGCGCGGGTCGTCGCGGGCGCCGGCGCCTCGATGATCGGATCCTGCCAGACCGTCCCCGTAAAGTAGGACGCCGGCGCCCGGACCGATTTCACGCTGCCGAGAGGGTGGACGAGCATGGCGTCACTCCGCGGCCGCAATCGCCGGCTCGCGCTGGCGTCTCCGCACCCGCGCTGCGACCAGATCCCAGCGGGTTCGGAAGATCGTGTCGCACATGTTGGAAGAGCCGAAGCCGTCGCTGAAGCTCACGTTGCCCCGCGCGTGATGTTCGGCGTGCGCCCGGCTCGACAGCGTGGGCGCGATGGCGCGGCCGACGCGGGCGAGAAGACCGTCGCCGGACGCCTGTGAGAGCCTGAGACTGAAGTCATAGCCCGAGTGCTCGTACACGCCGCCGAAAGCGCCGGCCGCAACCGCGAAGACGTGAAACCCCACATCTGCGCCGCCGCCTATGAAGACGAGCGGAATCAGGTAAGGACAGACGATCTCCAGGAAGAAGTCGACCGGGCTCATATAGCAGGCGCTGACGCCGCAGCTTGCCGTCGTCGAATGGTGGATGGCGTGGCCGAGCGCGTTCATCAGCGTGGGACGGTGCAGGATCAGGCGATGAAACGCGTATTGCACGACATCGTGGCCGGCGGACAGCGCAATAATGCAGAAGATCGACGCGATAAGTCCAATATGCGCGGCGCCTGTAAAGGCGAGGCCGCTCGCCTGCACGAGCGCCATGGCTGGCAGGAGGATGAACGTCTGATTGAAGAGAACGCGCGGCAGAACTTCCAAATAGCCCCGGCGATCGACCGGACGCATTCTCAGATTTGGGAGACGATCCCGCGCCGCAAGCCATTGAAACCACAGGCCAAAGCCATGGTAGGCCCCCATCAGCGCAAGCCAGACTGTGACGCAGAGCGGAAGCGCCGAAACGGCGAAAAACATCAAAGGCAATCCAACGCGCGGGACCGGTGAATCGACCCTGCGCGCAGTATAAGCTGCCGCGTTCGGCGCCGCAAACGCCCCTATTTGACCAGCAAGACGTTGAGGATCGCCGTCTTGCCGGCCGCGTTCGCCGCGAGCGCGTCTTTGAACGCCCGGCGTAGTTGGTCGGCGTTCTCCGCCTTCGCGCCGAAAAAGTCGAAGTGGACGCCAAGCTTCTCATACTCGGGACCCGCGATGTGCACCCCGTAATGCACCTTCGTCGTGTCGGACACGCCGCCCTCGTAGTAAAGGACGTGGCCCTTTCTCATCGCCTCGTACTTCTGATTGTTGCAGACAACGATAATGATCGGCAGATGGTAGGCTTTCGACGCGCCGAGCGCCTGGATGATCGGGTTATACAGAAACGACCCGTCGCCGATGAACAAAACGACCGGTCGGTCCTTCGCCGCGAGCTTGGCGCCGAGCGCCGCGCCGATCCCCTGTCCCAGGGCGCCCCCCGTGACACGGAAGAAGCTCTGCGGCGCGTCGAGATTGAGATGCGGCCGCATCGGCGGCATGTGCGTGATCGTTTCGTCGCAAACGATCGCGTTGTCCGGCAGCGCTTCGGCGGCGACCGCCGCCAGCGCCACGGCGTCGAGCTTTGGCGCGGCGAGCGAGGCTTTCGCCGCGGATGCGAGATTCGCGAGAAGCTTATTGTGCTCGTCCGTCCACTTCGTGCGGCGCGCGGCGATCTTTTGCTTGTCGGCTTCGTCGGGCGTGGCGGTCACGCGCAGCATGCGTAGCGCGCTCGCCACGTCGCCTTCGAGATAGCGGTCCGCGAACAGCACCTGATAGGCGAGATGCATCTTCAGAGGGTTCTCGCTGATGGCGACGATCTTGCCCTTGCCGGGCCGCTTGGAGGGGGGATACCAAGGCGCCTTGCCGCTCACCAGAAGAATGAGATCGCTTTCCTCGAGATGCTCGAAGGTGGAATAACCCAACCACATCGGGCTGCTTTTCGGGAAATTCGTATAGACGCTGGCGCGCCCGTTGATAACGGGAATGGCGAGCGTCTCGGCGAGTTCGACGAGCGCGTGAAAGGCCTCCGGATCGCGGCCCGCGCCCTCCACCACGATCACCGGGTTGGCGGCGGCCTTCAGCAGCGCGGCGACCTCGGCGACATCCTCGCGCATCGGCGCGGTCTTGGGGGCCGGCGGCACGAGCGCCAGCTCGTTCGGCTTCTTCCATTCATGCAGCATGCACTCGAGCGAAACGTTGACGTAGACCGGCCCTTGCGGCTGGCGCTGCGCCAGTTCCATCGAGCGCACGACCGTGTTGTAGAGCGTCGGCGAAGACGTCACCTGCGTCGACCATTTGACGATCGGTTCGACGAAGCGGTGCGCGCCGCCGACGCTGACGCCGCCGTAGAATTGCGGCTCGACCCCCTGCTCGGGATCGTCGCCGAAGGTCGTCGCTTCGCCCGACATGACCAGCATCGGGATTTCCTGCTGGAACGCCGACAGCATGGCCATCGACCCCTGCATCAAGCCCACGCCCGCGTGGACCAGCACGGCCTGTGGTTTTTCGGTGTAAGCGGTGTAGCCGAGCGCCATGTCGACGGCGACCGTCTCATGCCAGCAATCGAGGAACTGCGGTCCGGCGTTCTTCTCGACGGTCTGACGCGCCATCGCTTCCCAGACGGGGCTCCACTCGGAGCCGGGCGAGGAGAAAATGTACTCGACGCCCAGGTTGCGAAACGCCTCCATGATGGCTTCGCCGCCATCCTGATAATTCTTCTTCATAGGTCCTCCCCGGATTGTCGTTGTCCGTCAAGGCCCTTTAGCACGGTTCCTTCGCCAGCGTCACAGGTCCGTTTTAGCTTCGTCCGTCTTTTTTTGCGTCGCAGGGCTGGGATCGTCCGTAGCGCCGTTCGTTAGGCAGGGATTCGTCGTTCCTCGGCCGCCTCGCTCGCTCGAATGGCCAGCCCCATGACCTCCGCAAGGATCGCATAGGAACGCCGCCGCGCCGCAGGATCGTGAATCGCCGCAGCGACCATGATTTCGTCGGGCCGAACGGCCTCGACAAATCGTTCGAGGCCGCGCCGCACGGTCTGCGGCGAGCCGACGAAGGCGTATCTCAGCATCCCCGACGCTTGGGCCTTTTCGGACGGCGACCAATAGGCTTCGATATCCTCGATCGGCGGCGGCAGGAGGCCGCGTGTCCCGCGAAACAGGTTGGCGAAGGATTGCTGCGCCGAAGTAAAGAGCCGCCGCGCCTCGGCGTCCGTCTCCGCCGCGACGACGTTCACGCCGACCATCGCATGCGGCTTCGCAAGTTGCTGCGACGGCTCGAATTTCGCGCGGTACGTTTCGAGCGCGACGCCCAGCGCCTCCGGCGCAAAATGCGAGGCGAAGGCGTAGGGCAATCCAAGCATCGCAGCCAATTGCGCGCCGAACAGGCTGGAGCCCAGAATCCATAGCGGGACATTGGTGTTCGTCCCCGGAACCGCCTGCACGGTGCGGCCTTCCTCGAGCGGCCCCAGCAGGGTCTGCAACTCAAGCACGTCCCGCGGGAAACTGTCGGACGCTTCGGGAGCACGGCGAAGCGCCCGCAAGGTGCGCAGGTCCGTTCCCGGCGCGCGACCGAGCCCGAGATCGATGCGGCCAGGATAGAGCGATTCGAGCGTGCCGAACTGTTCGGCGATCACCATCGGCGCATGGTTCGGAAGCATGATCCCGCCTGCGCCGACGCGGATCGTCGTCGTGCCGCCGGCGATATGGCCGACGACGACGGCGGTGGCGGCGCTCGCGATCCCAACCATGTTGTGATGCTCGGCGACCCAATAGCGACGATAGCCGAGACGTTCCGCATGGCGCGCGAGATCGAGCGAATTTCGTAGCGCGTCGGCCGGCGTGGAGCCCTCCGGCACGGGCGCGAGATCGAGGACAGAGAGGGGGAGCATGCGCGAACTCCGCGCGGGACGCGTTTGAGCGAGGAACGTTCGTCGATCAGCTAAGAACGGATCGGGCTCTTTCAAGGCGAAACGCCCTGTTCCGGCCCTTTCCCGCCAGAGATCGACATGCGTATCGAGGAGAAGCTCTATCAATCGCCGTCGAACAATTGCTCGATTTCGAGAGCGCGCGCATCGAAATCCTCGGCGATGTAGGCGATGTTCAACAGCCCAGATGGCGCGCGCCGCTTCTCAGCCGGATCCACCATGAACACGAGACGGGCCTTCGCGACGCCGTTCTTCGCGATCACGATCTCCTCGCCCCCGGCGGCGGCCTCCACCAGCGAGGAGAGCTGCGTCTTGGCTTCGGAGAGATTCACGGTGCGTGACATAGCCTTGATCCCTTTCCAGCCAGATAGAGACCTCGGAGGGTTGGTCAAGTTGGTCAAGCCGGTTCACCCGTCCATCTTCAGCGCTGCGATGAACGCCTCCTGCGGAATCTCCACCTTGCCGAACTGGCGCATGCGCTTCTTACCTTCCTTTTGCTTTTCCAGAAGCTTGCGTTTGCGCGTGGCGTCGCCGCCGTAGCATTTCGCCGTCACGTCCTTGCGCAAGGCGCGCACGGTCTCGCGCGCGATGATCTTGCCGCCGATCGCCGCCTGGATCGGGATCTGGAACATGTGCGGCGGGATGAGATCCTTCAACTTTTCCACCATGGCGCGGCCGCGCATGTCGGCGCGGGCGCGATGCACCAGCATCGACAACGCATCGACCGGCTCGGCGTTGACGAGGATCGACATTTTCACGAGGTCGCCGGGGCGATAGTCGGTGATTTGGTAATCGAAGCTCGCATAGCCTTTCGAGATCGACTTCAGCCGATCGTAAAAGTCGAACACGACCTCGTTGAGCGGCAGGTCGTAGACCGCCATGGCGCGCTTGCCGACGTAGCTGAGGTCGGCCTGCACGCCGCGGCGGTCCTGACAGAGTTTCAGCACCGCGCCGAGGTAATCGTCGGGCGTGAGGATCGTGGCGCGGATCCATGGCTCGCGGATTTCCTCGATTCGCACGACGTCCGGCATGTCGGCAGGGTTGTGCAACTCGATCTCGCCGCCGTTGGTCAGCTTGATCTTGTAGATGACGCTCGGCGCCGTCGCGATCAGGTCGAGATCGAACTCACGGCTCAGCCGCTCCTCAATGATTTCGAGATGCAAAAGCCCGAGAAAGCCGCAGCGAAACCCAAAACCTAAAGCCGCCGATGTTTCCATCTCGTAGGAAAAGCTCGCGTCGTTGAGCCGCAGCCTTCCCATTGCCGCGCGCAAGTCTTCGAACGCCGCCGCATCGACGGGGAAAAGGCCGCAAAAAACGACGGGCTGCGCCGGCTTGAACCCCGGCAGGGCCTGCGCACAGGGCTTTTTCTCGTCGGTGATCGTGTCGCCCACGCGGGTGTCGGCCACCTGCTTGATCTGCGCCGTGATGAAGCCGATCTCGCCCGGGCCGAGCGTCGGCACATCGGACATCTTGGGCTTGAACACGCCGATCTTCTCGACCTCGTAATGCGCGTCAGTGCCCATCATCTTGATGCGCTGCCCTCGACGCATCGCGCCGTCGACGATGCGCACGAGCACCACGACGCCGAGATATGCGTCATACCAGCTATCGACGAGCAAGGCCTTCAACGGCGCGGCGTCGTCGCCTTTGGGCGGCGGCAGGCGATGGACGATGGCCTCGAGCACGCGGTCGATATTGAGGCCGGTCTTCGCAGAGATCGGCACCGCGTCGGACGCGTCGAGCCCGATCACATCCTCGATCTGCTCCTTCACGCGATCGACTTCCGCGGCCGGCAGATCGACCTTGTTGAGCACCGGCACGATTTCGTGACCGGCGTCGAGCGCGTGATACACATTCGCGAGCGTTTGCGCCTCGACGCCCTGGCTCGCGTCGACAACGAGGAGCGAACCCTCGCACGCGGCAAGCGAGCGCGAGACCTCGTAGGCGAAGTCGACGTGACCCGGCGTGTCCATCAGGTTGAGGATGTAGTCGCGGCCGTCCTGCGCGCGATAGTCGAGCCGCACGGTCTGCGCCTTGATGGTGATGCCGCGTTCGCGCTCGATATCCATGGAATCGAGCACCTGCTCGACCATGTCGCGCGCGGCGACCGTCCCCGTCTGCTGGATCAGACGGTCGGCAAGCGTCGATTTGCCATGGTCGATATGCGCGACGATGGAGAAGTTGCGGATATTCGAGATGAAATGCTCTGTCATGGGGTTCCACGGCGCGCGCCTGCCGCGCGGGATAGCATCGCGCGTCAGGTCCGGGAACCCCTGCGGCGACCCGGTCGGTCCAAGCTCCCTCGGACGCGCCGCCTCGAGAATTGCATCTGTCGCCGCAACCCGTCCCGAAACGAATGCCATGAGAACGGCTCCAGCCTGACCCTTGCCGTGGTTGACCGCCGCCGCACGCCCTGTACTCTGGCTTTTAACGACAAAGACGCGTGCGATCCGACGCGAGAGGGAGCCTGCGCATGCGCGCCAAAAATCCATGGTGGGTCGTCTTCGGCGTGTTCGCGGGGCTGATTGTCGGCAACGGGCCGCTCATGCAGTTCAGCTTCGGCGTCTTCATCAAGCCGCTTGCGGAAGAGTTTGGCGCCGACCGCGCCACCATTTCGGGCGCGGTGCTCGTCGGCCTCGTCATCACCGGCGTGTGCACGCCGTTCGCCGGTCGGCTGATCGATCGCTACGGCGTGCGGGCGATCACGTTGCCGGCCATCCTGCTATTCGCTTTGGCGATGGCCGCGCTCGCGTTGGCGCCCTCGATCTACGCGTTTATCGCGATTTATGGGTTGGCGGGCGTCGTGGCGGCCGGACAGACGCCTCTGCCCTATTCCAAGGCCATCGTGGGAGCGTTCGAAGGACGGCGCGGCATCGCCCTCGGCGTTTCGACGGCGGGGGTGGGCGTCGGAACGGTGGTTATGCCGCAAATTGCGCAAGCCCTCGTCATGACGTTCGGCTGGCGCGCGGCTTATGTCGGGCTTGGCGCGCTCGTATTTCTGTGCGCGTTTCCGGCGGTTTACTTCTTCGTGCGGGACCCGCTTCCCTCTCACGCAAGCGCGGGACTGCCCGGTCTGACCGGGCGCGAAGCGCTGGGCGGGAAGGAATTCTGGTATCTCGCCGTCATCTTTTTCGCCGTGACCGCCGCCACAGGCGGTGTGATCGCGCACATCGTGCCGATTCTCACCGATCGCGGCGTTCCCGCACAGGTCGCGGCGAGCGCGATCGGCGCGGCCGGGCTCTCCCTGATCGTGGGCCGCCTGATCGCGGGGTATCTGCTCGATCGCATTTTTGCGCCCTACGTCGCCTTCGTCCTGTTCCTGCTGCCGCTCGTCGGCATGGGTCTCCTCTATTTCGCCCTATCGCCGAAGATCGCAGTCGTGGCGGCGATCTGCATGGGGGCGGGGCTTGGCTCCGAGATCGACCTCATCGCGTACCTGATTTCGCGCTACATGGGTCTGCGATCCTTCGGCGAAATCTACGGCTATCTCTTTGCGATCTTCATGCTGGCGTCAGGCATGGGGCCGTTTCTCATGGGCCTGTCGTTCACCAGGACGGGTTCGTACGGCGCGGCGATCGTTGGGCTCGCTTTGGCCCTGGTCGTAGCGTGCGTCCTGGTTCTGCTGTTTGGGCCCTATCGATTTCCAGCCGCGAAAGAGCCGATCGCAACGGCGGAGGCGGTCGTTTAGCGTCGCAACGCGGCCGACGGCGGCTCCGGAGGCGCGAACCGGCTCAGAACGGCTCGTAGCCGCGCAGTTCGGGAATGACCTTTTCGCCAAACAGGCGGATCGAGCGCATGAGATCGGCTTCCGGCAAATCGGAGAAGTTGAATTCGCCGAGGAAGGCGTTGAAAACGCCCTCTTCCGAGGCTTTGCGAATCTTCTCCGTCACGGTCTTGGGCGAGCCGATGAACATCAACTCGTGCTGCATGATGTAGTCGGGGTTGAAGAGATTGGCCATGATCTGCGAAGCGCCGCTTTCGCCGCGCGTGATAAAGAACTTTGAATGCGCTTCGGCGCGCTCTTGGAAGGTTTCGCC
Organism: Beijerinckiaceae bacterium; assembly: GCA_965276595.1. Lineage (GTDB taxonomy): Bacteria > Pseudomonadota > Alphaproteobacteria > Rhizobiales > Beijerinckiaceae > Terripilifer. The sequence goes on along the minus strand of CBDIBA010000011.1, from coordinate 170,717 downwards.
CGGCTTTGGCGGCGGCAAGAAGCCTTCGTAGGCGCGCGCCGCGCGCTTCAGCGCCACATCCAGCGCCTTGTCGTCGCTCTCGTCGACATAGACGATCGTGCAATACGCGATATTGGGCTTGCGCGGCCAGCCGGCTTTTTTCCACTGGTCGAGATAGAGGCGGTATTTCGGCGCGGCTTCCATTCGCGGGTAGACGAGGAACGATCCGGTGTTCACGCCATGCTCGGCGCAGAATTTCAGCGTTTCGGCGTCGCGGCTCATCATCCACAACGGCGGATGCGGTTTCTGCGCCGGCTGCACGGCGATCTCCGCGTTGTCGGTATGGTGGTTCTCTCCGTGAAATGAAAACGGCTGATGCTCGCCGTAGGCCGCCCGCAGGTAGTCGACGAATTCGAGCGTCGGCGACTTGCGAAAATTGTAGTCGATGTTGAAGGGCCGAAAGTAATCGGCGTTGATCCCGGGGACGAGCCCGCATTCCATGCGGCCGCCCAGCATCTGATCGACGATGGCGATCTCTTCGGCGAGCCGCAGTGGCGGGTAGAGCGGGACGATGTAGCCCATCGGCCCAAGCCGCATGCGCTTGGTGCGCGCTCCCCCGCCAACCGCATAGAGCGAAGGCGACGACATCCAGCTTTCGTCCGGACGGCAATGATGCTCGACGCTGAAACCGTAGTCGAAGCCGAGTTCGTCGCACAGTTCCAATTCGCGCCACAATTGCTCGTAGCGCTGATGCGGCGTCATCTGAGGCTTCGCCCAGATGTGCGAGAAATGCGCGAACTTCATGAGCGCCTCCCGAATCGACCGCCGTCAGCGACCGCCGCCGTTCACTTCGTTGGTGTAATCTTCGATCAGCGTGCGGGAAATGTTGCCGGGTGTAAAGCGATAGGGGCCGATCTCCGACACCGGCGTCACCTCGGCGCCCGTGCCGCAGATGAAGCACTCGTTGAAGCTCGCCATCTCGTCCGGCAGGATGCGTCGCTCGTGCGTCTCGATGCCGCGGCGGCGCGCGAGTTCGATCACCGTCTGCCGGGTGATCCCATCGAGAAAGCAATCGGCGATCGGCGTGTGCAACGCGCCATCCTTGGTGAAGAACACGTTGGCGCCGGTGCATTCCGCGACGCGCCCCTCCCAATCGAGCATCAGCGCATCGGCGTAGCCCTTGCGCTCCGCGACGTGCTTCGAGATCGTGCAGATCATGTAAAGACCCGCCGCCTTGGCGAGACACGGCGCCGAGCGTGGGTCGGGCCGGCGATACTCGGCCATGTCGAGGCGCACGCCTCGCATCTTTTCCGCGACATCGAACATGCTCGGCCAGTCCCAAGCCGCGATCGCGACATGGATCGTCGCGTTCTGCGCAGCGACGGCCATCATCTCGCTGCCGCGCCAGGCCACCGGCCGCACGTAGCAGGATGGAAACTTGTTCTTGTCGACGACGAGTTGCTTCGCCGCGTCGAGTTGCGCGGCGGTGTAAGGAATCTCGAAGTCGAGGATTTCCGCGGACCGCAGAAACCGCTTCGAATGCTCGGTCGACTTGAAAATCTTGCCGGTATAGGCGCGCTCGCCCTCGAACACCGTTGAGGCGTAGTGCAGCCCATGCGAGAGGACGTGCAGCGTGGCGTCCTTCCACGGCTTCAATTCGCCGTTGTACCAGATGAATCCACCACGCTGGTCGAATGGCAGCACCGACATCTCGATCGAACTCCTTGGGTCGCGACGCGCCTGCGGGGCGGCGTTCGGCGCCGCGCGTGCTTTTTCTTTGATCGTGGGATGGCTTAACAACGCGCCTAAAATATGTCAACATCCCTGCCATAAACGCGAGGCGGACCATGGACGCAGGGCTGCAGACCAAGATCGAGCGCAGCGGGCGGCGCGCGGCGCTTGCCCCGCCCGCGCTCGACCGGCCGATGTTCGACCTCATCGAGCTCCTGTTCTTCGCCTACCGCGATTTCGTCGGCGACGCGGATCGCCTTCTGGAAAGCATCGGCTTTGGCCGCGCGCATCATCGCGTGCTGCACTTCGTCGACCGTCACAGCGGCCTCAGCATCGCGCAACTGCTCGACATCTTGCGCATCACCAAGCAAAGCCTTGCGCGCGTGCTGAAGGATTTGCTCGACGCGGGCTATGTCGAGCAACGTCCCGGCGCGGCGGACCGGCGCCAGCGCCAACTCTATCCGACCGAAAAGGGCCGCCGTTTGGCGCTCGATCTTGCGCGGCTTCAAAGCGCCCGCTTCTCCCGTGCGCTGGCGTCGCTGCCGCCGGGCTCGCGCGAGCGCGCCATCGATTTTTTTCTCGCCATGATCGACCCGCAGGAGCGCGATAAGGTGGCGCGGCTCGTCTGGGCCGGCCAATCGCGAAAGGATCGCCCGTGATCGAGGCCGCCGCCGAGTCGATCCCCGACGACGCCGCGCATCTTCTGCTCGTCGACGACGACAGCCGCATCCGCGCGCTGCTGTCGCGCTATCTGACGGCGCAAGGGTATCGCGTCAGCGCCGCCGAGGACGCCGCCGAAGCGCAGAGACGGCTCGGCGCGCTGGCGTTCGATCTCATCATTCTCGACGTGATGATGCCGGGCGAGAACGGGTTCGATTTCGCTGCGCGGCTTCGCGAAACGTCCGGCGTTCCTATCCTGATGCTCACCGCGCGGTCGGAGACGAGCGATCGCGTGCATGGCCTCGAACTCGGCGTCGACGATTATCTCTCGAAGCCCTTCGAGCCGAAGGAGCTGTCTTTGCGCATCGCCTCCATACTGCGGCGCGCGTCGCAGCGCGCGCCGGACGACACGGGGCCGACTGTGGCTCGGTTCGGCGATATGGCGTTCGACATCGAGCGCGGCGACTTGCGTCGCGGCGAGGACATCATCCGCTTGACCGATCGCGAACGCGCGATGATGCAATTGCTGGCGCGCGGCGTCGGCGAGGCGGTCTCCCGTGAAGCCTTGGCGGGCGAGGGCGCAAACGAACGCACGATCGACGTGCAGATCAACCGCCTCCGTCGCAAGATCGAGCGCGACCCCGCCAATCCGATCTACCTGCAGACGGCGCGCGGCGCCGGCTATCGGCTGATGGCGGACCGCCGATGACCGATCATACGTCGCGTCGTTCCCTGCTGTTCCCGGCCGCCTATCTCGATCGGCCGCGCGCGCTGTGGCGCGCGTTCGGACGCGCCGTCGCGGGCTACCTGCCCAAGGGCCTATACGGCCGCGCCTTGCTCATCGTCATCGCGCCGATGGTCCTTCTCCAATCGGTGATCGCCTATTTCTTCATGGAACGGCACTGGCAGACCGTCACCTATCGCCTTTCGGCCGCGGTCGTTCACGATATCGGGGCGCTGATCGATCTGCACGAACTCCACCCCGCGCCGGTCGGCGCGGCGGATTTACGCCGCATCGGCGCGCAGCGGCTCGACTTCGATGTCGAGCTCCTGCCGACGCGCGAGCTCCCCTCGCCGATGCCGAAGCCCTTCTTCTCGCTGCTCGACAGCGCGTTGTCGCGCGAACTGTCGACGCAAATCAAACGACCCTTCTGGATCGACACCGTCGGCCGCTCTCGATTCGTCGAAATCCGCGTTTTGCTCGACGACGGCGTCCTGCGCGTCATCGCTCGGCGCAACGCCGCTTACGCGTCGAATTCAGACATCTTCATCCTATGGATGGTGGGCGTGTCGTTGGTGCTTCTGGCGCTCGCCGTCGCGTTCCTGCGCAACCAGATTCGGCCTATTCTGCGGCTCGCCGTGGCGGCGCAAGATTTCGGCAAAGGCCGCGACGTCGAGTTTCGGCCGCATGGGGCCCGCGAGGTCCGCCAAGCGGGCTACGCCTTCGCTGAGATGAAGCGCCGCATCGAACGCGCGATGGAGCAGCGCACGGCCATGCTGAACGGCGTGAGCCACGATCTGCGAACCATCCTGACGCGTTTCAAGCTGTCGTTGGAGCTGATGGAGGACGGGCCGGAAGTCGAGGCGCTCCGCAAGGACGTCCTCGAAATGCAGGGCATGCTGGAGGCCTATCTCGCCTTCGCGCGCGGCGACGCGGGCGAGCCGGCTTCGCCGACCGACGTGCGCGCGATGCTCGACGACCTGAAGATCGACGCCGAGCGCGAGGGCCACATCGCCTCGGTCCGCTTGACCGGCGAGGGGATTGTCACCTTGCGCCCGGATGCTTTTAAGCGATGTCTCGCCAATCTCGTCGGCAATGCGCAGCGCTACAGCGACCGCATCGAGATCGACGGCTTGCACGAGGGTCGGTTCCTGACGATCCACATCGATGACGACGGGCCCGGCGTGCCGCCGGAGCGGCGTGAGGACGTGTTTCGTCCGTTTTTTCGGCTCGACGAGGCGCGCAATCAAAACGAGGGCGGCAGCGGCCTTGGGCTCGCAATCGCGCGCGACATCGCGCGCGCGCACGGAGGCGACATTCAGCTCGGCGAGGCGCCGATCGGCGGCCTGCGCGCCACGGTGCGCGTGCCCGTGTGAGGCGAAGCGGACGACCTAGCGGCGCTTGCCGTAGGGAGGCCGCGGGATGCTCACATGCGCCTGCCGCAGCGCGGTCGACCAGCGGTCGCGCAGATCGTGGAAGTAGGGATCGGTGTGATCGATCCGTTCGTCGACGTCGAGGTCCAGACTGTCGCGCCGAGACATGGCGATATCGATCGGCAGGCCGACGCCGATGTTCGACCGCATCGTGGAATCCATCGAGACCAGCGCGCATTTCAGCGAGTCGAAAAGATCCGTGTCGTAGCTGACCGCGCGGTCGAGGACCGGCTTGCCGTACTTGTACTCGCCGATCTGAAAATACGGCGCGTCGCGGCCGCATTCGATGAAATTGCCTTCGGGATAGATCAGAAAAAGCCGCATCGCGTCCTTCCCAACCTGCCCCCCAAACAGAAACGACACGTCGAAATGCGCGTGGCCGTGCTCGTAGGCGCCGCTTTCCACCTGGTGCACGCGCCGGATGGCGCGCCCGATCAGTTGCGCGCCGTCGAACATCGTCCGGCTTTCCGTCAGCCTTTCGAACTCCTTGGTCTCCGGATTCTCGAATCCGCTTTCGAGCAGATGAAGGACGCTTTGCGCGGCGGAAAGGTTGCCGGCGCTGGACACCATCATGATGCGCTCGCCGGGCGCGTTGAAGCGATGCAGCTTGCGATAGGTCGAAATGTTGTCGATGCCGGCGTTGGTCCGCGTATCGGCGATCATCACCAATCCGTCGCGCACGAGAATGCCGCAGCAATAGGTCATGGGCTCGCCTCCCGGTCAGCGATTTGCGCCGCAGCCGCGTCAGGTCCGCCGCGGCGAATCGGCGCGCGACAGATGATAGTGCACGATCAGCCGCTCGCCAGCGCCGCCCGATCGCGCGGCGCGCGAGGGCGCAGCGCCGAGATAATCAAGCCCGCGCGCGAGACCGACGTGTCCTTCCTGCGGGCAAATGAGGCGCGCGGCGTCAAAGCCTATCCAGCCGATGTCCTGGACAAAGGCTTCGGCCCAGCCATGGCCCGTGCCGCCCGCCTCGGCCTTTTCGACATCGAGGAAGTAGCCGCTGACATAGCGCGCGGGGACGCCCATCGCACGCGCGCAGGCGATGAAGATATGCGCGAGGTCGCGGCTAGCCCCGCGCTTCGCCGCGAAAGCCTCCGCCGCCGAAACGTCCGGATGCGTCGCGGCGTCGGCGCCCGCCATGCGTTCGCCGACCGCCTCCATCAGCGCATGCAGACGCGAGAGCGTCGTCGCTCCCGCGAGCCCGACCGACGCCGCGAACGCCTGCATCGCCCCATCGCTTTTCGTCAGTCGCGTCGAGCGCAAGTACAGTTCGGGCGGGAACGGCTCCGGGGCGCCGCGCGTCAGGCCCGCGGTGTCGAAGGTCTCGACCTCGCCTTCCACCGCGATCTCGACGCGGCTAAGCGGCCCGGATGCGGAGAACGCGTGCGTGACGTTGCCGAACGCGTCCTCCGAGGCGCGCAAGGCGCAATCCGCATCGACGTGGATGCGCCAGCGGGATACGCGCTGGCCTTCGTGGTTGCGCGGCGTCAATCGCAAAAGTTGAATCGTCGAGCGCGCGGGGCTCGCATATTCCTGCACGACGTGGTGGGCGATGCGAATGCGCATGAGCGATCAGTTGACGAGATATTGCTCGGCGATTTCGGCCCCGAGCTGGTTGTTGTCGTCGATGAACGCCGTCACGAACTCGTGCAGTCCCCCCGCGAAGACCTGGTTTATGGAGGCGTTCTCCAATCGCGTCAGAACGCGCCGCGCATGCCGCTGCGAGGCGCCCTGGCGACCGTAGGCGCGCGCCAGCGAATCGAGGAACCGCACGATGTTGTCGTAGCAGGAACTCAGCGATCGCGGCATCTCCGGCCGCAGGATCAGCAGGTCCGCGATGAGCCACGGCTTGACGCTATCGCGATACACCCAGTTGTAGGCCGTGAGGGCGGAGACCGCCCGCAGGATCGCAGTCCATTGAAAGTAATCGAGCGAGCCGCCGACGACCTCGGTTTCGGGCAGGAGGATGTTGTATTTCACGTCGAGGATGCGCGCCGTATTGTCCGCCCGCTCTAAATAGAGACCGAGACGCCCGAACCAATAGGCGTCGTTGCGCAGCATGGTGCGATAGCACGAGCCGTCGACGTCGAGCGACATCTTCATCGCAAGGTCGAGCAAAAGCCCGAGGTTGTCGGGATCGATGCGGTCGTCGGAGCGAGCCTTCTGCAGCTTCTTCAATTCGAGCCATCCGGTGTTGATGACGTCCCAGGTTTCGGCGGTCAGCGCCGTGCGCACCGCGCGCGCATTCGAGCGGCCGGCTTCGATGCAATTGACGATGGAAGAGGGATTGTCGCTGTCGTAGACGAGGAATTGGATGACCGCGTCGCCGTCAAAGCTCTCGTGCGCCGCCGCGTAGCGCTCCAAGGCGCCGGCGGAGGACAGCGCGCTTTCCCATTCGGCGCGATCGTGCTCGTGGGTCGAAGGCAGCGCCATCAGCCGACGCGTCGTGTTGACGATGCGGGCGAGATAGTCCGCCCGCTCCATGTAGCGGGCGAGCCAGTAGAGGTTATCGGCGGTGCGCGCGAGCATGCTGGCTTTCAGTCGAGGTTATCGTCATCGATCACCCAGGTGTCCTTGGTGCCGCCGCCCTGGCTTGAGTTGACGACGAGCGATCCTTCCTTCAGCGCGACTCGCGTGAGGCCGCCGGGCACGACGCGCGACCCTTGCGCGCCGGTGAGCACGAAGGGCCGCAGATCGACGTGGCGCGGCGCAACGCCGCCGGCGAAAGACGCTGGACAGGTCGACAGCGATAGAGTGGGCTGCGCGATGAAGTTCGCGGGCTCCTGCTCGAGTTTACGCGCGAAAAGCTCGACCTCGGCCTTGCTCGCCTGGGGCCCGACAAGCATGCCGTAGCCGCCGGAGCCGTCGACCTCCTTCACCACCAGTTCGGCCAGGTGCGCAAGCACATAGCGCAGGGCGTCCGGCTCGCGGCATCGCCACGTCGGCACGTTTTTGAGAAGCGGCTCTTCCCCCAGGTAGAAGCGGATGATCTCCGGCATGTAGGTATAGACGGCCTTGTCGTCGGCGACGCCGGCGCCGACCGCGTTCGCCAAAGTGACCGACCCCGCCTGATAGGCGTTCATCAGACCGGCCACGCCGAGCGCCGAGTCGGGGTGGAAGGCGAGCGGATCGAGGAAGTCGTCATCGAGACGGCGGTAGATGACGTCGACGCGCTTCGGCCCCTCCGTCGTGCGCATGTAGACGATGTCGTCGCGCACCAGGAGATCGCGGCCTTCGACAAGTTCGACGCCGAGCTTGTCGGCCAGGAATGAGTGTTCGTAGTAGGCGGAGTTGAATTGGCCGGGCGTCAGCACGACGATCGTCGGGTCGTCGCCGCAGCCGCGCGGCGCGACCGACTTGAGGCTCGCAAGCAATTCGTTGGGGTAGGTCTCCACCGGCGCGACGCGATGCTCGGAGAAGAGATCGGGCAGAAGCCGCATCATCGCTTCGCGATTCTCCAGCATGTAGGAGACGCCGGACGGCGTGCGCACATTGTCTTCCAGGACGTAGAAATCGGCGTCGTCGACGCGAACGATGTCGATGCCTGCGATGTGGACATAGACGTCGTGCGGCGGCCGCCAGCCCGCCATCTCCGGCCGGAACGCCGGATTGCGATAGATGAGGTCGGACGGCAAGACGCCGGCGCGCAGAATTTCGCCTTTGCCGTAGAGGTCGCCCAGAAGCAGGTTCAGCGCCTTCACACGCTGGATAAGGCCGGCATCGAGACGCGCCCACTCGGAACGCCCGAGAATGCGCGGCACGATGTCGAAGGGGATGAGCCGCTCGGTGGATTCACTGTCGCCATAGACGGCGAAGGTGATGCCCATGCGCCGGAACATGAGTTCGGCCTGGAGGCGGCGAGACGACAGAAGCTCCGGCGGCGTCTCTTCGAGCCAACGGGCGACGCGCCGGTAGAGGGCCCGGGGACCCTGCGCCGTGTTCATCTCGTCGAATTGCGCCGGTTCCGTCACGCTGCGCTCCCCGCCGCAACTCGTTCCTGCCCGCCGCATCATCAAGCAAAGCCTATACCACGCAGAACGCAAGGCGCGGTCGAGACATCGCTGTTTGCCTCGCGGGCGACGAGCGTGCCAAAATCGAGCCCGGGTCGCCGCACGGACGGCGCCCGAGGAGGACGCCATGCCGTTTGGGCGAAGACGCGCCATGGGAGCAATCGCGCTTGCTTGCGCATTGACGGGCGCCGGCTTCGCCAGGGCCGCCGACGCCGTGGCCGACTTCTACCGCGGTAAATCGATCGATCTCATCATCGGCACGTCGTCGGGCAACGACTACGACTTCCGCGGACGTCTGGTCGCGCGCTACTTGGGACGCCACATTCCGGGCGAGCCGGCGATCGTCGCTCGCAACATGCCGGGCGGCGGCGGCGTGCAGGCGGCGAACTGGGTCGCCAACATCGCCAGGCGCGACGGCACGTTGCTGCATATGATCATGGCCAACATGATGGCCTCGCAGGCCATGCGCATGCCGGGCGTCGATTTCGATACGCGCAAGTTTCAGTGGGTCGGCAATACGACGACGACGCCGAACGTCGTCAACGCCTGGTATACGTCGGGCGTCAAGACGATCGACGACGCGCGCCATCGAGACCTCATTGTCGGCGCGCCAATGGGCACCGCCGGCGCCGTCTACCCGATGCTGCTGAACGCGCTCGCGGGCACGAGGTTCAAGCTCGTCACCGGCTATCCCGGCGGCAACGAGGTCAACCTCGCCATGGAGCGCGGCGAGGTCGATGGCCGCGGCTCGAACTCATGGGCCGCCTGGAAGTCGACCAAACCGGAATGGGTGCGCGACCACAAGATCGTCGTGCTCGTGCAGATCGGCCTGAAGCGCGCGCCGGACCTGCCAGACGCCCCGCTGATGCTGGAGCTCGCGCACAACGACGACGACCGCAAGCTGCTGACGTTCATCTCGGCGGAGACCGAAGTGTCGCGCTCGCTGATCACGACGCAGGATACGCCCGCCGACCGCCTCGAGGCGCTGCGGCGCGCCTTCGACGCGACGATGAAGGATCCCGACTTCCTCGCCGAGGCCGCGAAGTCGAACATCGACATCACGCCCTCGACGGGCGAAGCGTCGCAAAAAATCGCCGAGGCCATCGCCAACACGCCGCCCGATATCGCCCTGCGAGCCCGCGACATGATCGAGAGTCCGCAACGCTAACGACCTCGCGTCGCGAGCGGGCGAGCGTGTTTCGCGCTCCGGCGCTTTTGACTTCGGCCCAAACTCCGCCGATCCTTCCGCCGAACCGGCGGAGAGACGCATGAAGCTCGGGATGTTCCTGATGCCGTTGACCACGCCCGGCGTCACGCTGGGCGAGGCGATGGACGAGGCGACGCGCAAAGCGCTCTTCCTCGACTCGATCGGCTTCGACGAATTCTGGCTCGGCGAGCACTTCGCCGCGACGAGCGAGCCGATTCCCTCGCCACTCGCCTTTCTCTCGAGCCTCGCCCCACAGACGAAGCGGCTCGTCTTCGGCGCCGGCGTCATCGCCCTGCCGAACCGCCATCCCGCCGTCATCGCCGCCGAGGTGGCGCAGATCGATCACTTGATGAAGGGGCGGTTCCGCTTCGGCATCGGCACGGGCGGCTTGCCGCCGGACTGGGAATTGTTCGGCCTGCCCGACGAGCCGACGCGCAAGCGCATGATGCTCGAATCGATCGGCATGATCCAGTCGATCTGGCGATCCGATCCTCCCTATACATTCGACGGCGAGTTCTGGCGCTTCGCCGTCAGCAAATCCGTCGACCGCGATCTGCGGATGGGCGAGATGCCGAAGCCGCGCCATCCGCAAGGGCCGCCGGTCCATGTCTCGATCTCCTCGCCCCGATCCAGCACGGCGACCTTGGCGGGCGAGCGCGGCTGGGGCCCGCTCAGCAGCGCGCTCACCGCGCCCGCGGGGCTCGCCGCGCATTGGGAGCTGTACGCCAGGGGCCTCGTCGCATCTGGCCGTCCCGTCGATGGCGAGAACTGGCGCGTCGTGCGCACCATCCTCGTCGCGCCGAGCGATGCGGAGGCCACGCGGCGCGTGTTTCATGCGCAGAGCGCGGTGCGCTTCCAATTCGAATACATGCATCGCGTTCTGACGCGCAGCGGCATGGTCGCCATGCTGAAGTCACGGCCCGATATCGCGGACGCCGACGTGGGGCCCATGGACGCGCTGGAATCGCGCGCGATCTACGGCTCGCCGGAGAGCGTCCGCGATCAACTGATCGCGCTGCTTCATCGCGCGCCGTTCGGGCATCTGTTGGTCTCTGGCCTGCCGTGGACCGGCCCGAACGGCGAATGGGAGCGCGAGTCGCTCAGCTTGCTCGCCCATGACGTGCTGCCCGCGCTCCGCCAAAGCGGCGCCGCACGGAGCCACGCCGCGCAATAGGCCGCGTCAGCCCTGCTTGCGCGCCTGGTCGAGCCAGGGGCAGACGCCGTCCATCACGTGGAAGTTGCCTTCCATCACATGCACCGGGCGGCGCAGGCCGTTCGCCGCGTGGCCGAGCCGCAGCGCGCGCGCCTTCGCCTGCGCTTCCGGCGAGAGAAACGATCGGTCGTGGCCCCAAAGGCTCGGTCCTTCGTTGCGCGCCGCGACCTCCCACGTCTCAGGATCGATCGAGCGCGCGCCCCAGCCGTATTCGATCATGAATCCGGATGGGTTCCAGGTGTAGAACGACGTGATGAGATCGCTCGTGTGGCGGCCGATCGTCGTCGCGACGCGGCCGGGCTCGCCGAGCGCGATGTCGTAGCCCTGCCCCATGTCGTCGAAGCTGAAGACCTCCATCATGATGTGGTGCATGCCGGTCGTCTCGCCGCGCACGAACGCCATGCTGTGATGACGCGGATTGACGTGCATGAAGAAGGCGGTGAACGGGTTCGAGTAGTAGTCGGTCAGCCGGAAGCCGAGGATCTCGCGATAGAACCGCATCAGATCGTCGCAAAGCGCGTCGTTCGCCACGTTGTAGAGGATGTGCCCAAGCCCGAGCGGGCCGGTGCGGAAGCCCGAGATGTTGCGGCCCGGCTTGAACGGATCGCTCGCGGCCTCGGCGCCGTGAAAAACCTCGAGCCGGTTGCCGGCCGGATCATCGAACGCGACAAAGTCGGCGACGTGGCGCTGGCCGGCGAGCGCGCGCGTCGCGCGTTCGACGGCGACGCCCGCTCGTTCGAGCCGCGCCGCGACCGCCTCCATCGCCGAGGCGTCGGCGACCTCCCAGCCGAAGAACGCGACGCCTTCGCCGCCGTCTTCCTCGACCATGAAGCGCTGCTTGCGGTCGTCCATTCGCAGCGCGAGTGTCGAGAGGGAGCCGTCGACGCGCTGCAGCCCGAGCAGACCGCAGCCGTAGCGAGCCCAATCTTCGAGGCTCTTGGCCCGCAAGCCCACATAGCCGAGGGATTGAATCACGGGATGCTTTCCTTTCCGCCGTCGGGCCCCGAGCCGCGCCGTTATACGCGATCGCTGAACGACGCCAACCGGCGCTGCGAAGGCCCTGTTCGAAGGCGCCTGCGCGCGGCATGTGAGACCGGTCGGCCTCAGTGTCGGGAACCATGAGCCCGAGAACCACGCGCATCTTGCCGCCCTGTGCGACGCCTCCTATTCTCGCCCCAATAAAGATCAGGGAGGCGACCCGCATGACGTTCTCGCGCCGTCGATTTCTGCATGCGGCGGGAAGCGTCGCCGTCGGCGCGCCCTTCGCGCGGCCGGCCTCGGCCGCCGCCTACCCCACGCAAGCCATTCGTCTCGTCGTCGCCGCTCCGCCTGGAGGCACGCTCGACATCACGGCGCGCCTGATGGGCGACTGGATGTCGAAACGGCTCGGTCAGCCGGTCGTCGTGGAGAACCGACCGGGCGGCGCCAACAACATCGGCACCGAGTTCGTCGTGCGCGCGGCGCCCGACGGCTACACGCTGCTGCTGGCGTCCGCGGGGAACGCCGTCAACGCGACGCTCTACGACAATCTGAATTTCAATTTCATCCGGGATATCGAGCCGATCGCGGGCTTTACTCGCGTGCCGCTCGTCATGGAGGTCACCCCGTCGATCCCCGCAAAGACGGTTCCCGAGTTCATTACTTACGCCAAGGCCAATCCGGGCAAGCTCAACATGGCGTCCGACGGCAACGGCAGCCCCTCGCAGGTCGGCGGCGAACTGTTCAAGATCATGACCGGCGTCAGCATGGCGCACATTCCCTATATCGGCGGCGGCCCCGCGCTCACCGCCCTGATCGGCGGCCAGGTGCAAATCATGTTCAGCCCGATCCCCGCGTCGGTATCGGCCATCAAATCGGGGCAGGTGCGCGCCCTGGCGGTGACGACCAGCGAGCGCGCGCCGGCGTTCCCCGATCTGCCGACGGTCGCCGATTTCGTGCCCGGCTACGAAGCGAGTTCGTGGAACGGCCTCGGCGCGCCCAAGGGCGTCCCGGCGGCGGCCGTCGACCTCCTCAACGAGACAGTCAATGCAGGACTTGCCGATCCGACGCTGAAAGCCCGTCTCATCAGTCTCGGCGCCATCCCTTTGCCGCTGTCGCCTGCCGGCTTCCGGACCTTGATCGCGGACGAGACGGCGAAATGGGCCAAGGTCATCAAGGCGTCCGGCGCGAAGCCGGATTGATCGCGGCGGCGACGGCGCCTCGCCGCGCGTCTAGCGCGCGCCTAGGATGTCGCGCAGCCGCGCCGTCATCGCCATCTGCCGGGCGCCCCCGGCGTCGCCGATCTTGTGGCCGACGCCGAGATACTTTTCGGCGATGTCGTCCGACGCCAGGATGTCCTTGGCCGCGCCGCTCGCCGTGATGCGGCCGTTCTCGATCACATAGGCGCGGTCGGCGATGGCGAGGCTTTGCCGCGCATTCTGTTCGGAGAGGAGAATGGCGATGCCGCGCCCGCGCAACTCGGCGATCAGCTTGAAGATTTCCGCGACGAGCGCCGGCGCGAGGCCGAGCGAGGGCTCGTCGAGCAGCAGCGCGCGCGGTCGCGACATCAGCCCGCGCGCGATCGCCAGCATCTGCTGCTGACCGCCAGACAAGTTGGCGGCCGCCTCGCGCGCGCGCGGCGCAAGGATCGGGAAGGGCGCGCAGGCTTCCGCCATCAGCGCCCGCATCGCGCCCTCGTCGTGACGCGCCGCATAGGCCCCGAGGCGCAAATTCGCTTCGATCGTAAGGCCGCCGAACATCTGCCGCCCTTCCGGCACGAGACACACGCCGCGCAGCACGCGCTCGCGCGTCGTCAGCCGCTCGATGCGCTCGCCCTCGAGCGCGATCTCGCCGCCGCGCGCTGAGAGCAGGCCGGCGACGGTCTTGACGAGCGTCGACTTGCCGGCGCCGTTCGCCCCGATCAGCGCGACGATTTCTCCTGGCGCGACGGAGAGCGAGACGTCGTGCAGCACGGTGTCGCGGCCGTAGCCCGCCGAGAGATGGCGCATCTCGAGCATCAAGCGTCGAGCCCCACATACGCCTCGATCACACGCGGATCGCGCTGGATCTCGGCGGGCGCGCCGGCGGCGACGAGCTTGCCCGCGTCGAGCACGATCACCTGATCGGCGATCCCCATGACGAGCGACATGTTGTGCTCGACGACCATGATCGTGACGCCCATGTCGCGGATGGCGGAGAGGAGCGCCGCGAGTTCGGCCGTTTCGCTGTCGTTGAGACCCGCGGCGGGCTCGTCGAGCAGCAGCATGCGCGGGTCCGCCATCAGCGCGCGAATGACTTCCAGGTTCTTCTGCGCGCCCATCGGCAGGTCGGTCGCCGCCGCGTCGCAAAAGGCCGCAAGGCCGATCAGATCGAGGAGCGCCGCGGCCTTGTCGCGCAGCTTGCGTTCCTCGGCGCGCGCGCCCGGCGACCAGACCATCTGCGCGAGCGCGGGCGCGCGCACATGCAGATGCGCGCCGGCGAGCGCGTTCTCCAGCACGGTCATGCCGGGAAACACGCGCGCCGTCTGGAACGTGCGCACGAGGCCCAGACGCGCGACGCGGTGCCCGTCGAAGCCGGCAAGATTGCGCCCGAGAAACCGGATCTCGCCCGACGAGGGCGGGAAAAGGTTGGTGATCGCGTTGAACAGCGTCGTCTTGCCGGCGCCGTTCGGGCCGATGAGCGCGGCGAGACTTCCTTGCCGGATTGAGAAGCTCACATCGTCCACGGCCTTCAGGCCGCCGAAGCGGCGCGACACGTGCGAAAGGTCGAGCGCCGCCTCGCTCACGGCGATGGCGCCCGCGCCGGCGCGGCGATCGGCGCGCGCGTCTTGCCGCCGAAGCGCGCGAGCGCGAGGACGAATCGGCCGTAAAGCCCTTCGGGCAGATAGAGGAAGGTGCCGACGAGCAGCGCGCCTTCCGCCGCCGTCTTGTAGAGCGCCAGCGCCTGGACGAGCGTCGGCAGCATGGTGAGCACGAGCGCGCCGAACAGACCGCCGACGAGCGTGCCCTCGCCGCCGAGCACCAGCATCGCGATCATCTCGAAGGAGCGCGGGGTCGACACCATTTCCGGCGAGAGGAAGTGGAAGTTGAAGGCGTAGAGGGAGCCCGAAAGCGAGGCGAGCGCCGCCGAAATGCAGAGCGCCGCAACCTTGACGCGTCCGACATCGACGCCGAGCGCCGCAGCCGCGAGTTGGTCCGTCCGGACCGCCTGCAAGGCCCGGCCGAACTGCGAGCGCATGCCGCCTTCGAGCAGCAGGATGACGATGGCGGCGATCGCGAGCGCGAGCCAATACATGCTGGCGGGCGTATCGAAATCGAAGCTTCCGATCGAGAGCGACGGGATGCCGACGAGACCCGACGGGCCGCCGGTGACGTCGATCAGGCCGACGGTGAGCGAATCGACGAGCAGTCCGAACGTGAGAGTCGCCAGCGCGAGGTAGTGCCCGCGCAGCCGTCCGGTCACGAGCGACAGCGCCAGCGCGCAGACGACGCTCATCGCCATCGCCGCGGCGACGCCGGCGACCGGCGGCCAGTCATAGGTGGTCGCCAAAATCGCCGCCGCATAGCCGCCGATCGCCATGAAGCCGGCCTGGCCGAGACTCACTTGTCCAGCGTAGCCCATCAGCACGTCGAGCCCTAGCACCGCGATGAATAGGATCATCGAGATGGTCAGCGACGACATGACCCCGTTGGGGAGCGGCGTCAGCGGCAGCGCGCCGAGAACGATGACGAGCGCCGCGCCGAGCCCGATCGCGCGCGCATTGGGAAGCCGGATCACCGCGCGATGGACCAGCGATTCGGCGCGCACGTCGGCGCGGCGCATCGGTCCGCTCGCGAAAAGACCCGCCGGTCGCCAGAGCAGCATCACGAGCAGCAGCAGCAGCGCCAACGTGTTGGCGAACAGCGAGGAGACGTAATAGGCCGCAAGCTGCTCGGCGACGCCGAGCAGCAGACCGCCGACGATCGCGCCCGCGAAGCTGCCCATGCCGCCGATGGCGACGGCGATGAAGCCCGAAGTCGTGAAGAAGCCGCCGGAATCGAACTGCAGCGACGTGATCGGCGCGACCAGCAGCCCGCTCGCGGCGCCGATCGCGGCGGCGAGCCCGAAGGACAGCAGCATCATCCGCTTGACGTCGACGCCCATCAACCGCGCCGCCATGGCGTTTTCCGCGCAGGCGCGCAGCGCGCGCCCCAGCGTCGTGCG
This sequence comes from Beijerinckiaceae bacterium, assembly GCA_965276595.1. Taxonomy (GTDB): domain Bacteria; phylum Pseudomonadota; class Alphaproteobacteria; order Rhizobiales; family Beijerinckiaceae; genus Terripilifer. The sequence goes on along the minus strand of CBDIBA010000011.1, from coordinate 154,579 downwards.
GTTGAGCAGCAGCCACAGTGCGGCGATCATCGCGGCCGTGCCGGATGCGAGCCAGAGCCCCTGCGTCGGCACGCGGAGGGCGCCGATCGCCAGCGGCGCCTCGCCCGAGAACGGCGGCAGCGAATAGGGCTGATTGCCCCAGACGATCAGCGCGACGCCTTCGAAGAAGGTGAGCAATCCCGCGGTGAGAACGAGCGTGCTGCTGAGCGGCAGCGAGGAGACCGCCGGCACGAAGGTCGTGGCGCCGACGACGAGGCCGAAGACGATGACGCTGGCGACCGCCGCCGCCGCGGCGACGGGGGTCGGCCACCCGAAGGCGACCTGAAAATAATACATCGCCATCGCGCCGAGGACGCAGAAGGCGCCTTGGGACAGGTTGATGACGCCGGTGACGCGATAGACCAGCGAGAATCCGAGCGCGACGGCGGCGAAGACGCCGCCTTGCAGCAGGCCGCCGATGAGGATTTGCAGCATGCCGTTCACGCCGTCGTCGCTCTCACTGTTTGAGCAAGGTCCCGGTCGGCTGGCTGACCGGGACCCAGTTGTGTTTGGCGGCGTCCCACTTCGACATGATGGCGTTGGCGTTGCTCAGACCGCGTTGCGGGACCGCCTTGAAATCGTACATGCCGTTGACGCCGGCATAGCCTGTCAGGCCGGCGATATAGGTACGCACCTGTTCGCCGGTCGCTTTGGTTCCGAGCTTGCGCAGCGCGGAAACGATGATGTTGGCGGGATCCCACGCGAGGGTGGCCGTGATATCCGGCGCGATCCCGGCCGCCTTATGCGCTGCATAAAAGTCTTTCTGTTCCGTTTCGACGCCGGAGTCCAATTGATAGAGGCCCTCGTGCGGAAGGAAGAGCGCGGTCGCGATGTACAGATCCTTTGGCAAAAAGTCCTTGTATTGATCCATCTGCGCGAAGGTCTGATTGGCGTTGGTGGTGCAGATGGGAACGTTGAGGCCTGCCTGGAAAGCCGCCTTGAAAACCGTGGCGATCGGCGAGCCGCTGGATAAGGCGAAGAAGATTTGCGGATTCGCCGCCTTGATGCGCTCGATCTGCGCCGAAACGGACACGTCGGTCGGATTGAAGCTCTGCCGCTCGACGACGGTGATGCCGGCGTTTTCCGGACGTTTAAGCAACTCGTCGAGCCCGTGCTGCCAGTCCTGACCCGATGCGTCCGTTGAATTCATGAAGGCGACGCGCGTCCATCCGCGCAGCTTGAAATAGCGCAGCATCACATCCATGAGGTCGCGCGTATCGACCGAGGTCGAGTACTGGTAGGAGCCCGCCGCAGGATGAATGCCCGGCGACAAACAGTAATCGAACGGACCCGACTTGATCAAAGGCGCTATGGCGCTGCACATGGCGACGAGGCTGGAGCCGATGATGACCGAAGGTTTCTGGCCGATGATGCCGCTTGCAACCTGCACGGACGTTTGCGGACTCGATTGATCGTCCTCGAATACGAACTTCAGATCCTGTCCGTTGATCCCGCCGTTCTTGTTGACGTTCGCCTGCAACGCCTGAAGCGTCTGCTGCTGGCCCTTGCCGAGGAACGAGCCGCCGCCGGTCAGCGGCAAGACGACGTTGATCCCGTAGGGGTCGGCGGCGGCCGCGGGCCCAGCCAGGCCCAGGAGCAGCGCGGACGCCGCCAGCGCGCGCGACCAGCCTCGATCGATCATCCGTCTCTCCCCTCGCTTGCGCGCCTGAAAGCGCTTTCTCGTCACGTCCCTAGCAGGTTGGCGTTCGGCGCGCGACCCATTCGATGGTTGCACGCGCGTGTCGCGGCGACGGCCGCGTGCGCGAGCCCCGCTCCCGCCGCAATTCTCGCCGATTGACGCGCGCAGATTTCGGCGCGAGACCGCCTCCTCCATGTCCAGACCCACCCGGCGCGAGCCGCGCAACGAGCCGACCCAGAAGGACGCCCGGCCTGCGCCTCGTCTCTACCTCGTCTCCCCGCCGCTCGAAGAGGCGGGCGATTTCGCCGGCCCGTTCGAAGCCGCGCTCGGCGCGGCCGATGTCGCCTGCGCGCTCCTGACGCTGGCGACCCGCGATCCGGCGGCGATCGGCCGCCTGCTGGACGAACTGGGACCGATCGCGCGACGTCACGGCGCAGCGCTGCTCATCGACGGCGACCCCGCGCTGCCGCTGCGCCTCGGCGCCGACGGCGCGCATGTGCGCCGCGCCGGCGCCGCGCTGGACGCCGCCGTCGCCGCGTTGAAGCCGGACGGCGTCGTCGGCGTCGGCGGCCTGCGGTCGCGCCACGACGCGATGGCCGCCGCCGAGAACGACATCGACTACGTGATGTTCGGCGAACCGGCGCCCGGCGGCGCGGCGCCCGCCTTCGACGACACGCTGGAGCGGGTCGGCTGGTGGGCGGAAATCTTCAACGTTCCCTGCGTCGGCTACGCGGCGCGCCTCGACGACGCGCTGCCGCTCGCAGCGGCCGGCGCGGACTTCGTCGCGCTCGGCGCTGCGCTTTGGGAGGACCCGCGCGGAGCCGCGACCGCGGCGCGCGCCGCCGAAGACCGATTGCGCGCCGCCATGGAGACCGCATGAGACTGCGCGCTCTTCTCGCTCTCGCGGGCTGCTCGCTTACGGCGCCGGCTCTCGCCGAGACGCTGCCGAGCGCCGCCGCGCAAACGCCGGGCTCGGTGAACTACCTCTCGCCCGGGGTGAAGCCGGACCTGGCCTTCGGCGCTTACCAGCGGGGCTACTACCTCACGGCGCTCGCCGAGGCGAAGAGGCGGCTCGACGCCAACAAGGCGGACACGGCGGCGATGACGCTCATCGCGCAGATCTACAAGGACGGTCTGGGCGTGCGCAAGGACGCTAGCGAGGCCGACCGCTGGTTCAAGCTCGCAGCCGACCGCGGCGACCCCGAGGCCGCCTTCTCGCTGGCGCTCGCCTACCTCTCCGGTTCGGGGCTGGAACGCGACCCTCAGAAGGCGGTTCCCCTGCTGGAGGCGGCTGCGGCGAAGGGTCATGCGGCGGCGATCTACCAACTCGGCCTGCAATACCTCTCCGGCGACTTGAACGACCCCGCCAAGGCGGCGGAGCTTTTTCGCAAGGCCGCGGACGCCGGCGATCTCGATGCGATCTACGCTCTCGCGCTGTCTTACAAGGACGGCCGCGGCGTCGCGGCGGACCCGTCTCAGGCGGCGGCCCTGATGCGCCGCGCCGCCGACGCCGGGGTCTCCGCCGCGCAAGTCGATTACGGCGTCATGCTGTTCAACGGCGAGGGCGCCGCCAAGAACGAATTCGCCTCCGCGCGCTATTTTCTGCGCGCCGCAGGAGCCAACAACCCCGTCGCCATGAACCGCCTTGCGCGCATGTTCGCCACCGGCAGCGGCGTCGCCACCGACATGGTGCAGGCGATGAAATGGAACATCCTTGCGCGCGCCGGCGGCGTCAAAGACGACTGGCTCGACAGCCAGCTCAATCAGCTCTCGCCGCGCGAACGCGCCGCCCTCGAGGACGCGATCAAGAAACAGGTCGCCGACTGAATGGCGCCCGCGCGTGACAGCGGCGCGGCCGGCGGCTAAGACCCGCGCCATGATCCGGTCAGCCCTGATGAACGTGATGACGGCCGCCGCGGTGAAGGCCGGTCGCGGGCTCAAGCGCGATTTCGGCGAGGTCGAGAACCTCGTCGTGTCGGTGAAAGGGCCAGGCGATTTCGTCACCCTCGCCGACAAGAAGGCCGAGAAGACGCTGTTCGAAGAGCTCGCCCGGGCGCGTCCGGGCTACGGCTTTCTCATGGAGGAAGGCGGCGCGGTGCCGGGAACCGACCTCGCGCATCGCTGGATCATCGATCCGCTCGACGGCACCACGAACTTCCTGCACGGACTGCCGATCTTCGCGATCTCGGTGGCGCTGGAGCGCGACGGCCAGCTTGTCGCCGGCCTCGTCTACAATCCCGCCACCGACGACATGTTCGTCGCCGAACGCGGTCAGGGCGCGTGGTGCAACAACCGCCGGCTGCGCGTCGCGCCGCGCGCCGCGCTGTCGGAGGCGCTGGTCGCCTGCGGCATCCCCCACCTTGGCAAAGCGCGGCAGCATCCGCGCTTCAAGGAGGAGCTTGCTGCGGTCATCGCGCGAGCCAATGGCGTGCGCCGCCTCGGCGCCGCCGCGCTCGACCTCGCCTATACCGCCGCCGGCCGCTTCGACGCCTACTGGGAGCGCGACCTCCAGCCGTGGGACATGGCGGCGGGCGTCGTCCTCGTGCGCGAGGCGGGCGGCTTCGTCACGGACCTCGACGACAGCGACGCCATGCTCGCCAAAGGCCATCTGTGCGCCGGCAACGACGCGTTGCGCAGGGCGCTCCTCGCGCTCGTGCGTCAAGCCTGAGCCGCTCGTCACGATTTCGCCGTCGAACCGCGCCAATTGGCGCGACCGCGTCAATCCACTAGGCTTCAGCGAGCCGGCGCGCGACGCCCATGCACCCAGGTGATCCATGACGACGGCCGATCCGCTGTCTCCGCCCCCGGCCTACCCCCGGTTGACGCCGCCCCGCGTCTTCCTCGTCCGCATGGCGGCGTTTCTGGTGCTCGCGGCTTTCGTGGCCGTCATCCTCTACCGGCAGATCCGCATCGCCTTCATGGCCAATCCAGGCCTCAACGGGCTGATCGTCGGCGTGCTGCTGATCGGAATCATCCTCGGCCTCCGCCAGGTGATCCGGCTGTTTCCGGAAACCGCCTGGGTCAATGCGCAGGACGGCGACAAGCCGGCGGCCCGTCAGCCGGTCCTTCTCGCGCCCGTCGCCGCCATGCTGAACGCCACGAGCGGACCGGGGATCTCGACCGCAACGCTGCGCGCGGCGCTCGATTCCATCGGCACGCGCCTCGACGAATCGCGCGAGATCTTGCGATACATCACGGGCCTGCTCGTCTTTCTCGGCCTGCTCGGCACCTTCTGGGGTCTGCTCGAGACGGTCGGTTCGATCGGCGGCGTCATCAATTCCATGCAGACCGGCGCCGACGCGTCGGTGATGTTCGACGATCTCAAGAGCGGGCTCGCCGCGCCGATCGCGGGCATGTCGATCTCGTTCACGTCGTCGCTGTTCGGTCTCGCCGGCTCGCTGGTCATCGGCTTCCTCGACCTGCAGGCGGGCCAGGCGCAAAACCGCTTCTACACCGAACTCGAAGATCGGCTGTCGACGCGCCTCTTCGAGCCAGCGCCGGCCGGCTTCGCCGCCGCGCCGGCGCCGGCCGCGCCCGCAACGATGCCGCAGGCGGCGGCGATCTTCCCGGAGGGCAATCGCGCCGCGACGGCGGCGATGGCCAATCTCGCCGAAGGCATCCAGGGCCTCGTGCAGCACATGCGCAAGGAGCAGCAGATGATCCGCGACTGGGTCGAGGCGCAGGCCGAGCAGCAGCAGGAGATCAAGAAGCTGCTGGAGCGCATCGCGACCGAGACGGAGCAGCGCTGATGGCGCTTGGCCGCGCCCGCCGCGCGCCGCGGGGATTCGATTATTGGCCGGGGTTCGTCGACGCGCTGTCGACGATGCTCCTGACCATGATCTTCCTGCTGTCGGTCTTCATGCTGGCGCAGTTCTTCGTGTCGCGCGAATTGGGCGGAAAGGACACGGCGCTCGCCAAGCTCAACAAGCAGGTCGAGGATTTGACGGCGCTTCTGGCGCTGGAGAGATCGACGAAGTCGGAGACGCAGACCGACCTCGCCGCGCTGACCGCCACGCTCGACGCCGCGCGCGCCGACAACGCCCGCCTGCAAGGCCTGCTGGCGCAAGGCGACAACGCGGCGGCGAACGCCGGCGGCCAGGCGAGCGCAGCCTCGCAGGCGCTCGCGGCGGAGAAGGACGTGTCGAGCCGCGCGCTCGCGCAAGTCGACATCCTGAACCAGCAGATCGCCGCCCTGCGCCGCCAGCTTGCCGCGCTCGAGGATGCGCTCAACGCCTCCGAGCAGCGCGACCGCGAGAGCCAAACCCGTATCGCCGACCTCGGTTCGCGGCTGAACGTGGCGCTCGCGCGCACCGTGCAGGAGCTGTCGCGCTATCGGTCCGACTTTTTCGGCCGGCTGCGCGAAATTCTCGGCAACCGGCCCGGCGTGCGCGTCGTCGGCGACCGCTTCGTCTTCGAGAGCGAAGTCCTGTTCACGTCCGCCCGCGCGGAGATCAACGACGCGGGACGCGCGCAGATGGACCAGGTCGCCTCGGCGATCATCGACCTCGAAAAGGAAATCCCGCCAGAGATTCCGTGGGTGATGCGCGTCGACGGCCACACCGACAAGCGTCCCGTGTCGGGCCAGTTCAAGTCGAACTGGGAATTGTCGAGCGCGCGCGCCATCGCCGTCGTGCAATATCTCGTCATCAAGGGGGTGCAGCCGCAGCATCTCGTCGCCGCGGGCTTTGGCGAATTTCAGCCGCTCGACGCCGGCGATAGCGAGGATGCGTTGCGCCGCAATCGCCGCATCGAACTGAAGCTGACGGAGCGGTGACTACTCCGCCGCGCTGACGCGGCCGAGCGCCGCTGCGCCCGTCTCGAACTGCAGTCTCGCGAGCCGCGCGTAGAGGCCCCCCTTGGCGACGAGCGCGGCGTGCGTCCCCTCCTCGACGATGCGGCCGGCGTCCATGACGAGGATGCGGTCGGCGCCCAGTACGGTCGCCAGCCGATGCGCGATGACGAGCGTGGTGCGGCCCTTCATGACGTTGTCGAGCGCGCGCTGCACCAGCGTCTCGTTTTCCGCGTCGAGCGCGGAAGTCGCCTCGTCGAGCAGCAGGATGGGCGCGTCCATGAGGATCGCGCGGGCGATCGCGAGCCGCTGGCGCTGGCCGCCGGAGAGCGTCACGCCGCGCTCGCCGAGCCGCGTCTCGTAGCCCTGCGGCAGCGCGCGGATGAACTCGTCGGCCGCCGCCCGCTCCGCCGCCGCGGTGATCTGCGCCTCGGTCGCATCGGGCCGCCCGTACCCGATGTTGTCGGCGACGGAGACGCCGAACACGGTCGGGTCCTGCGAGACGAGCGCGATGCGCTGGCGCAGGGCGGCGGGATCGGCCTGGCGCGCATTGACGCCGTCGACCAGCACGCGCCCGGACGCCGGATCGTAGAACCGCATCAGCAATTGGAACACCGTCGATTTGCCGGCGCCCGACGGCCCGACGATGGCGACCGTCTCGCCCGGCCGCACGGCGAAGGAAAGCCCGTTGACGACGCCCGCCAGCGGCCGCGAGGGATAGGAGAAGGTCACGGCGTCGAAGGCCACCTCGCCGCGCGGCGGCGCGGGCAGCGGAGCCGGCGCCGGAGGCGCGACGATCCCCGGCGCCAGCGCCAGCAGGTCGGCGATGCGGCTCGCCGCCCCCGCGGCCGCCGACAGTTCGCTCCACACCTCGGAGAGCTGGCCGAGCGCGCTTGCGCCGAGCACGGCGGCCAGCACGAATTGCGACAGCACGCCGGCGGTCATGCGGCCCGCGAGCACGTCCTGCGCGCCAAGCCACAGGACCGCGACGACGCTGCCGAAGGCGAGGAAGATCGCGACGGCGGTCAGGATCGAGCGCGCGCCGATGGTCGAACGGGCCGCGCGGTAGGCGTCTTCGACCGAAGCGCCGAAGCGCCTGATGGTTGCGGGCTCGGCGACGAACGCCTGCATGGTGCGCGTCGCGGCGAGATTTTCCGCCGCAAAGGCGGTCGCCTCGGCGAGCGTGTCCTGCGCATAGCGCGAGCGGCTGCGCACCGTGCGGCCCGAAGCGTAGAGCGGCAGCACGATGACCGGGATCGCGACGAGCACGAGGATCGACAGCTTGGGGCTGGTCACGACCATCATGCCGATGGCGCCCACGAACAGGAAGAGGTTGCGCAAGGCGACGGAGGCCGACGAGCCGAAGGCGGATTTCATCTGCGTCGTGTCGGCGGTGAGCCGCGAGACGAGTTCGCCCGTCTTGACGCCGTCGTAGAAAGCCGCGTCAAGCCGCGTCAGATGGGAGAAGAGATCGGCGCGCAGATCGGCGACGACGCGCTCGCCGAGCGACATGACGAGAAAGTAGCGGCACCCCGACGCCGCCGCGAGGACGGCGACGACGCCGAGCAACCCCAGGAAATAGCGGTCGATCAGGCCAGCGCTCTCGGCCGAGAAGCCGAAGTCGATCATCCGCCGCACGGCGACCGGCATGCTGAGCGTCGCGGCCGAGGCGACGATCAGCGACGCGAGACCGCCCGCGATCCAGCCCTTGTAGCGCGCCGCGTAGGGCAGCAGCGGTTTCAGCGCCTTGAGCGACGGATGCGGGCGCGGCGTGGAGGCCTGCGCGGAGAGATCGGTCATACGCATTCCCTGCGGCGATCGCCTTGAGTTAAGGGCCGCCGTGGACCTTGTCTCCCCCCGCCGCCTGCGTTATACGGGCGCGCCCCATCCTTGGGAACGATCTTTTCTCGGTCGCGCGAGCGGCCGCCGCCGCCAGCCTGCAAGTCTTGCGGAAAGCCGTCAGAGGACGCTTCATGAAGGCCGACACTCATCCGCAATATCACGTCATCAAGGTCGTCATGACCGATGGGACGGAATACCAGACCCGCTCGACCTACGGCTCCGCCGGCGACACGCTGAATCTCGACATCGACCCAAAGACCCATCCGGCCTGGACCGGCGGCTCGCAGCAATTGCTCGACCGCGGCGGCCGCCTGTCGAAGTTCAACTCGCGCTTCGGAAATCTCGGCCTGAAGAAGTAGTTTCGCATCCCTTGAAGCAAACGCCACGGCGGTCGGCCGGGCGTTTTGTTTTCGGAACCGCGAACATCAGAGCTTTTCGGCGAAGGCTTGGCGCAATTGCTCGAACTGCATGTGCACCGGCGCCTCACGCGGGGCGCGGTCGGCCGCCGCCCTGCCTCGGTAGAGCAGCTCGTCGAGGTGCAGGATGCGCGCTTGCAGACGCAGCGAGTGGCGGCAGAGGGCCTGTAGCTCTTTCGGCATCTTGTTGAAGGTGTCGGCGTTGCTGGCGAGTTCCTGCGGCGACAGTTTGACGCGGTGTTTCTCGGCGGCGGCCTGCGCCTGCGTCATCTCGCCTTCGTTGACGGCGCGCTGCAGGAGCAGCCAGGAGGCGAGCTGCATGAGGCGGGTCGTGAGCCGCATGCTTTCGGAGGCGTAGGCCAGCGCTTCCATGCGCGGCAGCGTCTTGGCCTCCAGGCGGCCGGGACCGTCGAGATAGGCCGCCGAGGTCTCGACCAGACCCATGCCTTCCTTGAACAGCGCCTTGAAGGCGTCCGATGTCGCGAGCCGGTGCGCGATCGACACCGTATTCTCGTGCGCCGGAAAACTCGTTACGCTCGCCATGACACTCGCCTTCCTTACAGCGTCCTGTCCGAAAACGGGACGCTCAGACTTGGTTCGTCTGAAGGTGAGCAATCCTAGCGCCAAACGCGCGGCAGGAGTCGATAACCATTCATAAAGGTTAACGTCGCGGCCCAAGGTGCCACGCCGGCGCGAAAAAAAGAGCCGCCGGGGCGGCTCTAGTTGTAACAGGGAGGCGTCAAACAGAGTGGACAGGACCACTCAAGCGTCCCGGCAAGACCGAGACATGTTTTTAATACCTCGTAATCGTTAATGGACGCTGAAGGGCGCGACCGCGCGCGCGTCCCAATCTGGCGCAGCGACGCGTGTAAAGGCTCAGCCGGATCGGAACACCGAGTCGGCGGCCGACCGCGAGGCGACCTTCGCGTCGCGCGCAGTCTCCAGGCGCACGATTTCCTCGCGCAGCATCCGCACGCGCTCCTCGAGTTCGTGGACCGACAGCGCGTCGAGGGACTGGCCGATCTCATGCGTCGGCTTCTTCGTCGGCGGCGCGCCGAACGGATCGGCCTCATCGAACAGCGCCATGCGCGCCTCCCTGCAACGATCCGGCGGGTTTACTGCTGGCCTTTGCCGGAATAGGCGGCCTGAATCGTCGCCAACGTCCCCTGGTCGAGGGCGGCGGCGTCGGCGAGCAGAGCGGCGATTTTGCCGGGCGCGACGTATTGCGCGGTATTGCCGCGCGCCTGCATCTCCGCGATCAGGTCGGGATCCTGCGCCGCTTTGCGAAAGGCCTCCCGGAGGACGGCGAGACGCTCGGGCGGAAGGCCCGGGGGCGCCGTGAACGGACGCGCGAAGCCAGCCATCGCAAACACGACCCGCAGCATTCGTTTCTGGTCTTCGGTCTTGGCGAACTGCAAAACCAATGGCACGCCCATGGCGTTGAGTTCCGGATCGCCCTCGAACGCAAGCTGCATCAGCACGCGCGCCTTCTTTTCCTTGATCCAATCCGGCTTCTCGGATTTCATACACGTCCAGCACCAGCTCACGATGCCGTCGAGTTCGCCGCGTTCAATGGCCAGCGTCATTTCGGCGCTGCCGGGGTAACCGTTCACGACCTTGAATTTCGTGCCGAGGATCCCGTTCAGAGAATAGGGATAGCCTGCCGAAGAGGAGCCGGCGCCCGACGCGCCGACCGTCATCGAGCGCTCGAACAACTCCGAAGCGACGTGGACCGGCGCGCTGCGCCAGGCGACCGCGATCGGCGTGAATTTGTCGAGGCTGCCGAGCCATCCGAACTGCGTCGGGTCGAACTTCACCTCGGTTCCCGTCAGCACGCGCGTGAACACGGTGCTGTTCTCGAACTCGCCGATCTCCGTGCCGTCCTTCGGCGCGACGTTGAAAAGGTAACTGGCGAGCAGGAGCCCGCCCGCGCCCGGCATGTTGCGCACGACGACCGAGGGGTGGCCTGGAATGTAGCGCCCGATGTAGCGCGCGAGCGCCCGCCCATACAGATCGTAGCCGCCCCCCGCGCTGGCGCCGACGGAGATCGCCAGCGTCTTGCCTTCATAAAAGGGCGCCGGGTCGGCAAGGGCGCCCCCAGCCGCCCAGGCGCCGAGCCACAGGACAAGACAGCTCGTCAAGGATCGCATCGCCCGCTCCATACCCGCCGCCGGATCGCGCCTTCAGGACCAGACCGCGCGCGCCGTTTCCAGCATTCGGTCGAGCTTGCGCCATTGCTCGTCCTCGGACATCGTCACATGGCCGACGCCGCCGAAACCGCATTGCGGGCTGAGCGCAAGCTGATCGAGCGGCAGGTGTCTGGCGGCCTCGTCGATGCGTCGGCGAAGCAGATCGACGCTCTCGATCTCGGACGCCTTGGTGGTAATCAGGCCGAGCACCGCGATCTTGCCTTTCGGCATGAAGCGCAGCGGCTCGAAGCCGCCCGCCCGCTCGCTGTCGTATTCGAGCAACCAGCGATCATGCTTCAGGCGCGTGAACAGCCGTTCGGCGATCGCGTCGTAATGGCCTTCGCGGTGAAATTGCGCGACGACCTTGCCGGTGCCGGGATCCTTCGTGCGAGCGTTGCCGCGGCAGATGTGGATGCCGAAGGTCACGTTGTCGAAGCCTGCGATGATCGCATTCTCGGCTTCGATCGAGCGTTCGAGATTGGCGTCCGGGTCTTCGCCTCGGGCGCGCATCCGATCGAGCGAAACCGGGTCGACATAGGCCGTATAACCCGGCGCGTCGATTTGAATGTAGCGGCATCCCGCGGCGACGAGGCCCTCGATCATCGCGCGGCTGATCGCGACCACGTCGACGAGGAACGCGTCCATGTCTTTATAGACGCTACGCGACCGCTCGTAGGCGAAGCGCTGGACGATGCGGTCGGGGCTCAGCACCGTCGCTTTGACGGGCCGCGTCGCATGCGACGCGGCGAAGACATATTCGTCGCGCGGCACGTTGCGCGCAAGCCGCAGCCTTTCGACCACGGGCCTCCGCGTGACGACCGCCGGGCCGACGGTGGCGACATCCCGCTCGGCGCGGGCGAAGGGCTGCGTGCTGGCCGCGAGGTCGTAGGAGACTTTACGCGGCGTGTCGAAACCCGACACGGCTGTCGCGAAGCTGTCCTGGAAATTGCGGCGCCGCATCTCGCCGTCCGTCAGCACCGGCAGGTCCAGCCGCGCCTGTTTTGCGAGCGCGTTCATGATCGCCTCGTCTTGGACGCGCCGCAAGGCCTCCTCGCCGATGCGGTCTTCATCCCGATCGCGGAAGGCTTCGTCGAGCAGCGGCGGCGTCACCAAGCTGCCAACCTGATCGACTCGCAGAACACGCATCTCGTCTGTCGTCGCTTGCGCCATGGCGCGTCTCCCAATGCTCGCGCTCTCGACGGCGCATCAAGACGCTAAGACCGGCGCAGCCGAGTTGCAACGTTCGATCGCGCGCGTCGCCCCTGTCTGTCTGAGCAAGGAGACGCGCATGGACAGCGCGCGCCGCCGGGGCTACGTCGGACGGACGCGCCGCCCAGTTGGAGGAAGCCATGTCCGCGCCCGACACCATGACTGCGATCGTCATCAAAGGCGCCGGCGGCCCGGAGGTTTTGCAGCCCGAGACGCGGCCCACGCCTGTGCCTGGCCCCGGGGAAATCCTCATCAAAGTCGCGGCCGCTGGCGTCAACCGGCCCGACATCTCCCAGCGCATGGGCAAATATCCGCCGCCGCCCGGCGCCTCCGATCTGCCCGGCCTCGAAGTGGCGGGCGAGGTCGTCGCGCTCGGCGAAGGCGCGATGATGCACGCCGTCGGCGACGCCGTCTGCGCGCTGGCCCACGGCGGCGGATACGCGGAATATTGCGCCGTGCACGAAAGCCATGCGCTGCCGGCGCCGCGCAATCTCGAACTCACGCAGGCGGCCGCCCTGCCCGAGACGTTTTTCACCGTCTGGGTCAACGTCTTCGAACGCGCCGGCCTCAAGGCGGGCGAATGGATCCTCATTCACGGCGGCTCGTCGGGCATCGGCGTGGCGGCGATCATGCTCGCGAAGAACTTCGGCGCGAAAGTCATCGTCACCGCCGGTTCGGAGGCGAAGTGTCAGGCCTGCCTGAAACTCGGAGCCGACGTCGCCATCAATTACAAGACGACGGACTTCGTGGCCGCCGTGATGACGGCGACCGACAATCACGGCGCCGACGTCATCCTCGACATGGTCGGCGGCGACTATGTGGAGCGCAATCATCGTTGCGCGGCGATCGACGGCCGCGTCGCGCAGATCGCCTTCCTGCAGGGCAGCAAGGTCGACCTCAAATACATGAGTTCGCGCCGCGTGCATCATACGGGCTCGACCTTGCGTCCGCGCACCGTCGCCGAGAAAGGCGCCATCGCCGCGGCGCTGCGCGAAAAGGTCTGGCCGCTCATCGAAGCGGGCAAGATCAAGCCGATCATCGACTCGACCTTTCCGCTTCGCGACGCCGCGAAGGCGCACGCGCGGCTCGAAAGCTCCGAGCACATCGGCAAGGTCGTCCTCGTCGTCTGACGCGCCATGTTTCGCGCGACGGTCTTCACGCTGTTCCCGGAGACGTTCCCCGGACCGCTCGGCCTCTCGCTCAGCGGCGACGCGCTCGCGCGCGGTCTGTGGTCGCTCGAGACGCGCGACATCCGCGCGCATGGGCGCGGGCGCCACCGCGCGGTCGATGACACGCCCGCCGGCGGCGGCCCCGGCATGGTGCTGCGCGCCGACGTGCTCGCGGCGAGCCTCGACGCGGCGATTGCGGTCGGCGATCCCCGCCCGCGCCTGCTGATGAGCCCGCGCGGCCGGCCCTTCGCGCAAGCCGACGCGCGCGCGCTGAGCGAGGGTCCCGGCGTCATCCTCGTCTGCGGGCGTTTCGAAGGGGTCGACGAGCGCGTCATCGCCGCGCGGAGCCTCGCCGAGGTGTCGATCGGCGACTACGTTCTGTCGGGCGGCGAGATCGCCGCGCTCGCTGTGCTCGACGCCTGCGTGCGGCTCATTCCCGGCGTCATGGGCAAGCTCGAATCGGGTCGCGACGAGAGCTTCGAGGACGGCCTTCTCGAATACCCGCAGTTCACGCGGCCGCGCGCTTGGGAAAGCCAAGCCATTCCCGACGTCCTGCTCTCGGGCGACCACGCCAAGATCGCGGCCTGGCGGCGCGACCGGGCCGAGGCGCTGACGCGGTTGCGCCGCCCCGATCTCCTTACGCGCCGGCGCGGCGAGACTACTTGAGGAATCGGTCGAGAACCGGCGCGCTGACGATGGCGGCGAGCCCGATCAGACCGAAGGCGGCGGCCCGGAACATGCGGTCGCTCGACAGGCGAAAAACGCGCACGCCGCCCCAAAGACCCAGGCAATAGGCCGGCCAGACGAGGAGCGCATAGAGGAACGTCTGCCAGGTGAAGAGCCCCTTGGTGAAGAACACCACGTCCATCCCGGCGGCGGATAGCGCGTAATAGGCCATGATGTTGGTGCGGATCGTCGCCGCGTCCTGCTTCTGCCCGAGCCAATAGCCGATCACCGGCGGTCCCGGCATGCCTGTCGTCGACGCCATCGCGCCGGCGACGACGCCGACCGCGACCGACATCGGCGGGTTGGGCCGGCCGCTGTAGCGCCAGCCAGATAGAAGCAGCGCCAGCATCATCAGCACGGCGGCCTCCATGAACCAGCGCACCGCGATGGGGTCGAGGTTCGTCAGAAGGTGCACGCCGAAAGGCAGGACGATCCCGTAGCCCGCGAGCATCGGCAGCACCTGCGCCCACTTGCAGTGCGGGACCGCGCGAAGGCCGTAGGGCGTCGCGGACCCCAGGTCGATGAGGTAGAACATCGGCACGGCGACCGCCGGTCGCACCGCCATCGCGGCGAGCGGGACGAAGATCAGCGAGCCGCCGAACCCGGAATAGCCGCGCACCGCGCCGCCCACCAATGCGACGGCGACGACGAACCACAGCACGGGTTCGTGCGCGGTCGACCACAGGCCCGCGCCGAGCGCAGCGGGAAACGAAAACAACCAGGACACGCATCGCTCCGGCCGCCGCGAGAATTGGGAATGCGGCGCGCCCGCTGTTAGCCTCGGCGCATGGTCGATTCCCCGATTCGCATCATCGGCATTGACCCCGGCCTGCGCAACCTCGGCTGGGGCGTCATCGCCTGCGAGGGGTCGCGGCTATCCTATGTCGCCTGCGGCCGCGTGCGATCGAACGCCGCAGCGCCGCTCGCCGCGCGCCTGCGCCAGTTGCACGACGGGCTTGCCGAGGCGCTGCGCATCCACGCGCCGGCGGAGGCCGCGGTGGAGGAGACCTTCGTCAACCGCGACCCGCAATCGGCGCTGAGGCTCGGTCAGGCGCGCGGCGTCGCGCTGCTGGTTCCCGCGCTGCTCGGGCTGCCGGTCGCCGAATACGCGGCCAACCTCATCAAGAAAACGGTGGTCGGCGCCGGCCATGCGGAGAAGGCGCAGGTGGCGATGATGATCCGCGTTCTGCTGCCGAAATCGGACGCCGCCAGCGCCGATGCGGCCGATGCGCTCGCCGTGGCGATCACCCACGCGCAGCACCGCGGCGCCCGCGCGCTGCGCGAGGCCCATGCGGCGCCTGCGCGTCGGCGCGGCTGATCAGCGCGAGACGAGGAGCGGCGCCTGCGTCGGCGCGTCGATCCGATCCCAGACGTCGGGGTTGGTCCGCGATTGGCGCTTCACATAGACGTAGGGCTCGGCGTCCCAGACCCGCACATGCGCGCGCATGTTGTCGAGCACGAAGTCGCCGTGGTCGGTCGCGACCGTGAGTATCGCATGGCCGTCGCCGTGTTCGTCCTTGACGACGGTCATCAGCAGCGCCTGGCGCGGCAGGCCGGCCTCGATCAGCAGCTTGCGTTTCAGGAGCGCGTAGTCCTCGCAGTCGCCGTAGCCGTCGAGCGGCAGGTCCCATTGGTCGACCACGCCCCAATGGTCCATGTCGGTCATCGGCCGCACGGTCCTGTTGACGCGGTCGTTGACCGTCTCAAGGAGGTCCCAGGTCTTGGCGGTGAGCGGCGCGTCCTCGCTCGGCAGCGGGCCGCCGGCGCATTCGGCGGCGTAGCGCGAACAGAAATCGACCCAGCCCCACGGCGTCGACGTGCGCCCCGTCGTCGTGGCGCGGGTGGCGGTCGGAACGGCCGCAACCTTGACGATCGCGCGGGTCGACGCGGCGGTCGGCCCGCCCCATCCCGCCAGCAGCGCGATAGACCCGACGGCCGCCGCCTTGACCCAATCCCGCATGACCCGCGCCATTGGCTGCCGCGCCCGCCCCCGGGCGTCGGGATCGGCGCGCGCCTTGCGGCGGCCCCAACCGTTAACGAAGCGTAAATGAGCGGTCGTCCCGCGTCACGCCGGTCGGGCCACAATTCTAAACAAGTGGTTAATCGGTCACACGTCTGTCGCAGTCAGCGATCGCGCGCCGCCGCCATCATGTAATTGACCGCGGCGTCGCGGCTGGGGCGCCAGACGTCGAGGATCGGCGTGTAGACGACGCCCGTCTGCGCGACGACGGCCGCGCCGCCGGCCTCGAAGGCCTCTTCCAGTTCGTCCGGCGTGACGAACTTTTCCCACTGATGCGTGCCCTTCGGAACCCAGCGCAGGACATATTCGGCGCCGAGGATGGCGAGCCCGAAGCTCTTCAGCGTGCGGTTGAGCGTCGCCGCGATCACAAGACCGCCCGGACGGCAAAGGGCGCAGGCGCCGGCGACGAAGGCCCGGGGGTCGATCACGTGCTCGACCACTTCGAGCATGCAGACGAGGTCGTAGGTCTCGCCCGCGGCGGCGAGCGCCTCCGCCGTCGTGGCGCGATAATCGATCGCGAGCCTGGATTGCGCGGCGTGGCGGCGCGCGACCGCTATATTGCCGGGCGCCGGATCGATCGCGACGACCGTTGCGCCGAGCCGCGCCAGCGATTCGGCCAGGAGGCCGCCGCCGCAGCCGATGTCGAGCGCGCGCAGGCCGCCGAGCCCGCCGCTGCGCGCGAAATGCTCGCCCGCCACGCGGCGGATCCAGGCGACGCGCATCGGGTTGAGGCGATGCAAGGCGCGCATCGGGCCGTTGAGCGACCACCAATCCTCGCCGATGCGGTCGAACCGGTCGATCTCGCTGGCGTCGACGGATGCGCTTGGGCCCGACATGTTGACCTCCGGACGGTCGCCGCCCGCGCCTGTTCTAGGCGGCGGCGGCAGGCGCCGCCAGCCCTGCCGCGCCAGGCGTCGCCAGAGCCGTCGGTTTTCTTGCCTTCGCGCGGCAAAGGCGTTATGGACCGCTCATCCCCAAAGGATCGAGAGTGTGAGGCAAGGCCTCGGCCGGGCCGGAGCCCGGCGGCGCTTGCCCCCGCGATCCGCGAGCCAAGGGCGGCCGCCGCGCCGCAAGGAGACCGAGATGAGCGTCACCGCGCCGTTGATGCCGATGGCGACCGCCGTTTGGCTGGTCGAGAACACCTCGCTGACCTTCGACCAGATCGCCGACTTCTGCAAACTGCATCCGCTCGAAGTCAAAGGCATCGCCGACGGCGAAGTCGCCGCCGGCATCAAGGGCCACGATCCGATCTCCTCCGGGCAGCTGAGCCGCGACGAGATCGCGCGCGCCGAAAAGAACGAGAGCGCGTCGCTGAAGCTCTTGCCCTCGAAAGTCGTGCTGCCGGACCTGAAACGGTCGCGCGGGCCCCGCTACACGCCGCTTTCGCGCCGCCAGGATCGTCCGAACGCCATCCTGTGGCTGCTGCGCAACCATCCCGAACTGAAAGATGCGCAGATCATGCGGCTCGCCGGCACGACGAAGTCGACGCTGCAGGCGATCCGCGACCGCACCCATTGGAACTCCGCGGCGCTGCAGCCGCTCGACCCCGTCACCCTCGGCCTGTGCAAACAGATCGATCTGGACATGGAGGTCGGGCGCGCCAACAAGGACCGCCCGAAGGCGGACGAGGACGCCGGCGAGACGCTGCTGCCGGCGGAGACGACGACGGAGCGTCGCGAGCAGCCCATCACGCAGGAAAACGTGTTCGGCTCCGTGAGCAAGCCCGCCCCCCGCAAGGAGGACGACGAGAAGATCAACGTCGACTCGGTCTTCGCCAAGCTCAAGGACTTGAAGCCGGAGTGATCGCGGCGCGGCGCGCCGCCGATTAACGAATCGTCCGCAGCTTGCGGGTAGGGTCGCGGCGAGGAGACAGCCGGGGCCGACATGACTTCCCCCACGCGAAACATCATGGCGATCGCGTGGGGCTGGACCGCCGCGCTCGGCGCGCTCGACGCGGCCTGGATGGCGCGCATCGGCGTGACGGCGCCGGCGACGCAGCTTCTGCTCGATCTCTTCTACGCGGCGCTCCTGCTCGGCGTTTGGGCCGTGTACCGTTTCGCGCGACCCGCGCCGATCCTGGCGGAGATCGCCCAGGCGGCGGCGTTCCTCATCCTGTTCACGCTCGCCATCGCCATCGCGAGCTATTTGAGCTTCACGCTCCGGCGGCCCTTCAGGGACGACGCCTTCGCCGCCTTCGATGCGGCGCTGCGCTTCGAGACTCTGGGACACCTCGCCTTCCTCGTGGCGCATCCGACCTTCGCCCGCGTCATCAATCTCTGCTACCTGAGTTCGATGGCGCAGATCGTCGTCGTCGTGCTGGCGCTGGGCGCAACGCAGCGCTTCGATCGGCTTCGCGCTTATCTTGCGCTCTTCGCGTTGACGGCGAGCGCCGTGATCCTGGCGTCCGCGCTGTGGCCGACGCTCGGGACCTACCCTTACTTCCACGTCCCCGACGCGCTGCTGCCCGCCTTCGTCAATCCGCGCATGGGCTGGGAGCACGTCCCGCATATTCTCGCGCTGCGCGACGGGACGATGACGCGCATCCCGCTCGACGACATGCGCGGCCTCGTCGCCTTTCCCTCCTTCCACACGGCGCTCGCGGTCATCACCATGTGGGCGCTTTTCGACAATCGCTGGCTTGCCGCGCCCATCCTCGCGGTCAACGCGCTGCTGATCCTCGCAACGCCGAGCAACGGCAGCCATTACCTCGCCGACGTGATCGCCGGCGCGGCGATCGCCTTCGTCGCCCTGGCGCTCGTCACCGGCCTCGAACGCTCGCCGCGACTTGCGCCCTACGGCGCGCCCTCGCCAAGCCCGCTCTGACCGCGCCGGCCGGCGAGGCCGGTCGTTTGTCCGGACATCCTGCAAAAAGACGGCGGATTCCAGCTGCGCGATCGGCTAGACTGCCGACAAACCTTTTGGGGGAAACGGCATGACGGCGTCAGGCTACGACATGGATCTCGATCGCAATCCGGCGAATTTCCAGCCGCTGACGCCGCTCGGCTTCCTTGAGCGATCAGCCAGCGTCTTCCCCGATCGCGTGGCGATCGTGCATGGCGGCCTGCGCCGCGACTACGCGACCTTCTACGCCCGCGCCCGCCGCCTCGCCTCGGCGCTGGCGCGGTCGGGCGTCGGCAAGGGCGACACCGTCGCCGTCATCCTCGCCAACACGCCCGCCATGGCCGAATGCCACTACGGCGTCCCCATGACGGGCGGCGTCATCAACACCCTGAACACCCGCTTGGACGCCGCCGTCATCGCGTTCACGCTCGATCACGCCGAGGCCAAGGTCTTCATCGTCGATCGCGAGTTTTCCGCCGTGGCGGCGCAGGCGCTGACGCTCGCCAAGGCGAAGCCTCTCGTCATCGGCTACGACGACCCGGAATACGACGGGCCCGGCGCGCCGATCCAGGGCGCGCTCGACTACGAGGCCTTCGTCGCGTCGGGCGACCCGGCCTTCGCCTGGACCATGCCCGCCGACGAGTGGGACGCGATCTCGCTCAACTACACGTCCGGGACGACCGGCGACCCCAAAGGGGTCGTCTACCACCATCGCGGCGCCTATCTCGCCGCGATCGCCAACCTGCTGACCGGCGGCGTCGGCCGCAGCCCCGTCTATCTCTGGACCTTGCCGATGTTTCACTGCAACGGCTGGTGCTTTCCCTGGGCGATCGTGCTGGCGGGCGGAACCCAGGTCTGCCTGCGCAGCGTGCGGCCGAAGCAGATTTACGCGCTCATCGTCGACGAGAAGGTGACGCATCTGTGCGGCGCGCCGATCGTCATGTCGAGCCTGCTGAACGCGCCGGACGAAGACAAGAAGCCGCTGCCCCACCGCGTGGAGTTCCTAACCGCCGCCGCGCCGCCGCCCGAAGCCGTTCTCGCCGCCATGACGGCGGCGGGCTTCAACGTGACGCACATCTACGGCCTGACCGAGGTCTACGGTCCGACCGTCGTCAACGAATGGCGCCACGAATGGGACGCGCTGCCCCTGAGCGAGCAGGCGGCCAAGAAGGCGCGCCAGGGCGTTCGCTATCCGGTGCTCGAAGCCTTCGACGTGCTCGACCCCGAGACCATGCAGCCGACGCCCGCCGACGGCGAAACCCTGGGCGAAGTGATGTTCCGCGGCAACGTCGTGATGAAGGGCTATTTGAAGAACCCGGCGCGCACCCGAGAGGCCTTCGAGGGCGGCTGGTTTCACTCCGGCGATCTCGGCGTGAAACATCCCGACGGTTATGTGCAGTTGAAGGACCGTTCGAAGGACATCATCATTTCGGGCGGCGAAAACATCTCGTCGATCGAGGTGGAGGACGCGCTTTACAAGCATCCCGCCGTGCAGGCCGCGGCCGTCGTCGCCAAGCCCGACGCGACCTGGGGCGAGACCCCCTGCGCCTTCGTCGAACTGCGGCCGGGTAAGAGCGCGACGCCAGACGAGTTGATGGACTGGTGCCGGCGCAACCTCGCCCGCTACAAGACGCCGCGCCACGTCGTCTTCCTGGACCTGCCGAAGACTTCGACCGGCAAGATCCAGAAGTTCCGTCTGCGCGAGATGGCGCGCGACCTCTGAGCGGCGCATCTTTGGGCGGCGCTCTTGCCGGACGCGCGCGGGCGCGGCTATGGTGCAGACGCGCGGGCGTAGTTCAATGGCAGAACGGAAGCTTCCCAAGCTTCATACGAGGGTTCGATTCCCTTCGCCCGCTCCAGCCGCTCATCCGCCCCTCATCGATCCGCCTCGCCTATTGCGCGGCGACGGCGGACTGCCAAGGCGCGCGCACGCCCAGCTCTTCGAGACGCGGCAGGACCTCGTCGCGGAAATACGGGAACTCGTCGAGGTAATTGACGAAGGAGACCGCGATCCCGCGCACGCCGGCGCGGCTCAGGTCGGCGAGCTCGCGGGCGATGTCGTCGGGCGAGCCGACGAACGGGTAGCCGCCGATGGCGTGGCCGGCGAAATACGTCCGCTTGCTTTCGAACTCCTCCGCCGAAACGGTCTCGCGCGTGATGTTCTTCAAAGCGAGCATCCGCTCGACCGCCTCCCAGTCCGCCTGGTCGATCAGCGCGTGACGATAATAGTCCTGCGCCTGGGCCTTGGTCGGACGGCAGACGACCTGGCCCACCGTATAGACGTCGATCTCGCGGCCGATGGCGCGCGCCGACGCCTTCACCTCTTCGACGCGCTTGGCGTTCTCGCCGATCGAGTAGCGCGAACTCGCCGTCGCCGTGAAGAAGGCGTCGCAATTGCGCAACGCGAAGGCTTCGCCGACCGCCGACGCGCCGGCGTTCATGATGAGCGGCCGCGCGTCGCCGAACGGTTTCGGATCCATGCGCACGCCGTTCAGCGTCAGATATTTGCCGTGGAAGTCGAACGCGCGCTCGTTGGACCAAGCGGCCTTCACCGCCTCGATCCACTCCTGCGCATATTCGTAGCGCGTCTCGTGGTCGCGCTGCTTGACGCCGAACATCTCGAACTCGCCCTCGTTCCAGCCGCAGACGAGGTTGAGGCCGAAGCGGCCCTGCCCGACGTGATCGGCGGTGACGAATTCCTTGGCCGCGATGAGCGGGTGGAACAGCGGCGCATGCACGGTGCCGAAGACGGTGATGCGGGTGGTCGCGGCGAGGAGCGCCGTCGCCCAGGTCACCGTCTCGAGCGTCGTCCCGTGGAAGTTCGACTCGCCGCCGTAGCCTTTCCAGCGCGCGACCGGCAGCAGGAAGTCGACGCCCGCCGCATCGGCCATCTGCGCGAGGCGCAGGCAATCGGGCCACGTCGCCAGCCACCGCTCCGGCGCGAGCGTCGCCGAGCGGCCCGACGAGCAATTGGCGCCGAACAGGCCGATCTTCAGCGCGTTGTCGTTATACATCGCCATGCGCGCGCGCATGGCGGAGATCGCAGCGGACACGGGGTTCATCCAAGGGTTGCAGGCGCCAAGCGCCCCGACGATGCGAGGATGCGATGGCGCCGGTTCACGGTCAATCCCGCAGCCTGCGCCCGCAGCCTGCGCGTTGCGCCGAGCCCGATCAACGGATGCGGAAACTCTCGCGCGCGCCTGGCGCCCACGACAAGCCGTGGCCGGGGCTTTCTGGCATGGCGAGCTGGCCGGACGCATCGGCCGCCGGCGGCGCGTCGAAGAGCGGCTCCAGCAGCGGGAAATCCTCGAGCCACGCGACGTTCGGCGCCGCGGCGGCCAGGTGAACGAAGAGGTTGGGCAGAAAGTGCGGCGCCACGTCGACGCCGGCCGCTTCGGCCACGCGCGCGACACGCAGGCATTCGGTGAGACCGCCCATCATGGCGAGGTCGGGCTGAATGACGCTGCACAGACCCTCGATGAGGAAGGGGGCGGCTTCGTCGAGACCCTGCAAATGCTCGCCCGTCGCGATCGCGACGCCGGCGCGGCTCAACGATCGGTATCCGGCGAGATCGCGGGCCGGCAGCGGCTCCTCGATGAACAGGAGCCTGTAGTCGGCGGCGACTTGCGCCAGCCAGCGCGACGTGGCCATCGCGCCTTTTTCGTTGACGTCGATCGCCATGAAGGCCGCGCCGTCGAGTTGATCGCGAACGGCGTTCAGAAGCGGCAAATCTTTGGGCGCGCCGCTGACGCGCGGCTTCACGGCGGCGAATCCGCGACGCAGGTATGAGCGCGCCTGTTCGGCGGCCTCGCCGGGATCCTGGCCGACGCTGAAGCCTCCGCTGCCATAGACGTTGGCCGCGCGCGCCGCGCCGCCCATCGCGACGCCCAATTGCAATCCCAGCCGCTTCGCATAAAGGTCCCACACGGCGACGTCGACCGCCGCCAACCCGATATACGACACGCCCTTTCCGGTGCGATTGAGCGTCTGCCGCAGGCGCCGATGCGTGGCCTCGGGATGCCCCAGCCGCTGTCCCAGCACATGCGCATCGAGCATATGCCGGGCCGCCGCCGCCGCCAGGTCGCCTTGGCCCGAAAGAACGTACGAAAATCCGAGAGCCGTCTCGCCCTGGTCGTCTTCAAGGCCGACGACGACGAGATCGACCGACGCGACGCCCGAGCCGCCGACCGGCTTGTCGAGCGTGTAGCGCCAGAGTTCGGCGCTGGCGGCTTTGACGATCGGCAGGATCACGATGGCGCTCGCGCTGAACCCGTCCGGCGCGCCGGTCAGGATGCGGCCGCCAGGACGGGAGCATTTAGCAAGACGGGGCGACGGCGATCAAGCGGCGGACCCCGCGGCCATCGTCCGCGCATCGCGCCGACTGGACAACGGTCGCCTCGGGAGGTCCAATCGATAACAGCGTCCGACCCATCCCGCGACGCGTTTCAGGTGGCTGACATGCTCAACGACGAACCGTCTCTCGATAAGATACGCGTGGACCAGGTCGGCAGCCTCGTCGCGCCGAAGACTCTCGTCGCCGCCTTCGAGCAACGCGCGTCCGGCGCGCTCGACGAGCGCGGCCTTCGGAGCGCGCAAGACGACGCCATCCGCGACGTCGTTCGCAAGCAGGAGGACATCGGGCTTCCCATCCTGACCGACGGCGAGTTTCGCCGACGCAATTTCCAGGAAAGTTTCAGCGCCGCCGTGTCGGGATTCGAAGCGCCGATCCAGCCGAAGAAAAGCGACTGGCATGAACCCAACAATCCATTTCACCGGACCGAGCAGAACTTCAATGCGGCGGGGCCGCCGATCGCGACGCGCCGGCCGGTCGTGAGCCGCCTCTCGCTGAAACACAACGTGCTGCTCGACGAATATCGGTTTGTGGCTTCGCTGTCCAAGCGGCCGGCGAAAGTCAGCCTGATCGGGCCCGATCGCATCGCCCAGCGCTTCGCCTGGGAGAAATCGCAAGCGGTGTACCGCGACACCGAGGACTTCATCGCCGACGTCGTCGCGGTGCAGAGGCGGATGATCGGCGAACTCGTCGACGCGGGATGCCGCTACGTGCATATCGACGCGCCCGGCTTCACCGCTTACGTCGACGAGGTTTCGCTCGAGCGCATGCGCGCCCGCGGCGAGGACCCGAAAAAGAACCTCGAACGCGGCATTCGGGCCGAGAACGAGGTCATCGCCGGCTTCGAGGGCGTGACGTTCGGTCTCCATATCTGCCGCGGAAACCCGCGAGGCAAGGACGCGAAGGGACAGGTTCAGCCCCAATGGCATCGCGAAGGCCATTACGACGCCATCGCCGAACAATTGTTCAGCGGTCTCAACCATCGTCGTCTGCTGCTCGAATACGACACCGAACGCGCCGGAAGCTTCGAGCCGTTGCGCTTCATCAAGAAAGACGCGGTCGCGGTGCTCGGCCTCGTGACGACGAAAACCGCCGACATCGAGTCGGCCGATTATCTGCGGCGTCGCATCGACGACGCCGCCCGCCACATTCCGCTTGAACAGATCGCCATCAGCCCGCAATGCGGGTTCAGCAGCGGCGTCGGCGAGATTCAGTTGGACGAGGACGCGCAATGGCGCAAATTCGAGACCCTGCTGCAAGTGGCGAACAGCGTGTGGGGCGAGGCTCCGGGCGGCGCGCGTTGATCCGGATCTCGCCCGCTGACACCCCGTCAGCGATGAAGAACGAGCGCGAATTTACGACAGAGCCGGGCCATCGCCTTGGCGACGTCGGGCGAATCTGAAAAGACCCAAACGCGAATTTCGGCCAAGTAGATGTCGTAGAGCGCGCTGGCGACGAGGGCCGGCGCGCCTTCGATGGCGAGGTCCCCGCGCGAGCGCGCCTCCTGCACGATGCGGCGGATGCCCGCTTCTTGCGCCTGCATGCGGGCGCGAAGCCGCACCGCCTGTTCGCCGACATCTTCCCGATGATGCTGATAATACGCAAGTTCGCGGAAGGCGCAGCGTCCGATCGCACGGTTTGCGCCAAAATATTCGTACCATGGCTTTAGAAGCGCGGCCATGCGGCGAATGGGGTCGCCGAGCGAGGGAACGCCCGCATGCGCGCTCGCGGCGACGGGCTCGAGTTCGTCGTTGATGACGAGATAGAGCAGGTCGCGCTTGTCCTTGGCGTAGACGAACAGCGTGCCGATCGAGACGCCGGCCCGTTGCGAAATCTGCCGCGTCGTCACGTCCTCGTAGCCGTAAGTGAGCAGCAGGATTCTGGTCGCGTCCTTCAACCGCCGACGCTTTTCCGCCTTGCCCGCCTCGCGCAGTCCGCCGGCTTTCCCCAGCGCTTCGTTCGATCGGGACGCGAGCAAGGTTCGGTTTCCTTCCAGGGATCTTGAACTCCGTCCCTCTTGACAGCCCCGTTTCGGCAAGACAAGAGTAGCCGGAATTGAGCATGCTCAAAACAACGGGACCGGCGATACGCGCGGACTGAGGGGCCGCGTAAACCTTGGCTTCGCCGCAGGGAGAACGATGTGATCGAGCTCAAGGTCGACCGCGTCCACAACGCGACGCCCCGCATCCGCACGTTCGAACTCGTTTCGGCGGCGGGCGGCGGCTTGCCGACCTTTACGGCGGGCGCGCATATCGACGTCGAACTCGGCAACGGCGAGGAACGCTCCTATTCGCTTCTCAACGATCAGGGCGAGACCCATCGCTTTGTCATCGGCGTATTGCGCGAGGCCGCCGGCCGCGGCGGTTCGGCGTGGATGCATGACAGCTTGCGCGAAGGCGATGTCCTGCGCGCTTCCGAGCCTCTAAACAATTTCAAACTGAGCGAGGCCGGCGACCATCACATCTTGATCGCCGGCGGCATCGGCGTTACGCCGATCCTGTCGATGGCCGCCCGCCTGAAGGAGCTCGGCCGCGCGTATGACGTTCATTATTGCGCGCGGGAGCCGGCCGAGGCGGCCTTCGCCGACGAGATCGCGGCGCGGCACGGCGACCGGGTCAAGTTCTACTTCGACGGCGGCGATCCCGCGCGCGGTCTCGACGTCGCCGCGCTCCTGAAAACCCGTCCGACAGCGGCGCACGTCTATGTCTGCGGACCAGCCGGCCTCATTCGCGCGACGCGCGAAGCCGGCCGGGATTGGCCGTCGGGGACCGTACACTACGAATTGTTCAAAGGATCGGAAGCCGACGTGGCGACGCGCGCCTCCGACCGGGCTTTCGAAATCGTGCTGAAGCGGGCCGGCAAGACGCTTGTCGTGCCCGCCGACCGCTCCATGCTCGACGTGCTGAAGGACAATGGATTGAGGGTCAAGTCGCTGTGCAAGGAGGGCGTCTGCGGAACCTGCCGCGTCGGCGTCCTCTCCGGCAAGATCGATCATCGCGACGATTGCCTCGACGACGAGGATCGCGACGCGGCGATGCAGGCGTGCGTATCGCGGGCGATGCCCGGCGAGACGTTGACGCTCGATCTTTAGCGAGGACCGATCGAGGTCGCGGGACCATGCAAGCGGAGAACGTCATGACCATGCAGGCCACGCCGCCAGCCGGCGCATCGCACGTCAAGCCCACGTCGCTCATTTGCGGGACGCTGGTCAGCACCGATCTCAAGCGCGTTCGCCATATGCTCGAAGGCGCGTTCGGCCTGCAGTGCGTGGAGCCGGAGACGGGCGTGCTGCTGGCGCGCGACCGCGGCTTCGAACAGGGCGGGTCGAAGCGCGGCGAGCCCTATTGGGTGCTCGAAGTGCGTGAGACGCCCGATGTCGCCGTCGCGCAGGAGATGCTGAACCATTGGGGCATGGCCGCACCGAGCCAAGCCGCGGTCGACGAAGCCTACGCGAAGCTCAACGCCAACAAGGAGGCCTATGGCGTCGGCCGCGTGCAAAAGCCGCGGTTCCGCAACGGCTCCTACGCCTGCTATTTCATCGACGCGGATTCGAATTGGTGGGAGCTCGAATACCGCGCGCCGGATCTCACCTACGAAGTGCTGCGCGCGAAGGGCGATCTTCACCACGACTGAGGAACAATGACATGGCCGCTGTTGCTCCACTCATCCAGAACGACACGCTTTCGCACGGCACGATCGAATGCACGGACATGGTCGCCACGCGGCGGTTCCTCACCGAGTTCCTGGGCCTCGACGTTCATCGGCCGGTGAAGGAGGCGCAATACATGTACAAGGGCGGTCCCTGGACGGTCGTCTGCGTGTGCGTCGACGGCGGCGAGGCCAAAGATCAGACTCAGGACAACCACTTCAAGCTGGCGGTCAGCTCGGCGGCCGAGGTGGACGCCGCGCACGCCGCGGCGATTCAGCGCCAAGAGCAGTACGGCATTGTCAAGGTGGACGATGTGCGGGAGGCCGATGGCTTGCGGGCGTTCAGGCTGCAGGACTTGAATCGCACGTGGTGGGAAATCAGCAACGTCAGCCAAGCCCATTACGACGAGCTTTTCGACCGAGGCGACGCCAGACACTGACGCGAGACCGAGGCGCAAACAACAATCGGGTCGCATGACCCGCACAACCGGGAGGGGACAATGGAAGCGGCGAACGTATATGGCGAGGCTCTTTCGGCCGACGCCTTGCAGAGTGAGCGCAGCGTCGCCTCGCTCGGCTGGAAAACGGCGTTCGCCTCCACGTTCGGGCTGGCGGTCGGTCCGAGCTCGATGACGATCCTGGCCTTCGGCGCGTTCATCACGCCGTTGGAGCGGGAGTTCCACTGGGGCGTCCCCGCGATTGCGATCGGGGCGTCGATCATTTCCATCATGATGATGATCGTGTCGCCGATCCAAGGGTTTCTCGTCGACAGGTTCGGCGGCCGCCGCATGGTGCTGACCAGCATCCCGATCTTCGCGCTCTCGCTCTGCGCCATGTATTATCTTCCGAACAACCTCAGCGTCTTTTATCTCGCCTGGGTGATCATCTCGATCTGCGCGCTCGGCGTCTGGCCGATTTCCTACCTGCGCTCGACGGCCGGTTGGTTCGACCAGCGCCTCGGCCTCGCGCTCGGCGTCGCCAACTCCGGCATCGGCTTCGGCACTATGCTCGTGCCGCTGATCAGCGCCTATCTGATCGGCTGGTATGGCTGGCGCGAGGCCTATCTCGTGCTCGGCCTCATCGCGTTCACGGCGTGGCCCGTCGCCTACTTTTTCCTCAGCGATCCCTCGCCGGTAAAGACCGGCGTCCCGATCGCCGGCGAGACGTTCGGCGAAGCGAGCAAGACGCGGACGTTCTGGATCACCCTTGTCGCGTTCTTTTTTCTCGGGCTTTTCAGCACCGCCGTCATCATCCATCAGGTTCGCATCCTGATCGACGCGGGCATCGCGCCCGGCGTCGCAACCGCCATCCCCTCCGCCTTTGGATTGGCGCTCATCGGCGGCCGCCTGGGCACGGGATGGCTGCTCGACCGGTTCAGCGCCTCGCGCATCATGATCGTGTTGATGTGCGGCGGCGCGCTTGCCTGCCTGTTCTATGCGAGCGGACCGGGCGTCCCGCTCGCGATCGTCTCGGCGCTTCTGGTCGGGTTCATCGTCGGCGCCGAGTTCGACGTGCTCTCCTATATGATCCCGCGCTATCACGGCCGGCGCGCGTTCGGCAAACTCTATGGCGCGATGTTCGCGGTTTTCCAGCTCTCGAGCGCGATCGGCGCGGCGGCCGTCGGCCAAAGCCGCGGCGCCTTCGGCTCCTACACCGTCGCCATGCTGTCCTTGGCTGTCGTCTGCATCATCGCGGCGGGGCTTTTCGCGATGCTCGGCCCATACAAATACTTGGCGGGGCGACAAGCTGCGTCAGCGCCCGCACTCGCCGGTTAAGGAGACCTGCATGGCCGTCACCCTCCTCAACGCCTTCATTGTTCCCGAGGACCAGGAGGCGGAGTTCCTCAAGCGGTGGAAAACGACGTCAGCGTATTTCTCTGGCAAGCAGGGGTTCATCGAAACCCACCTTCACCGCAACACCGGCGTCGGAAACGGCGCGTTCCGGTTTATCAACATCGCGCGGTGGGAAAGCGCCGAAGCGTGGCGCTCCACGCATGACGACTATAAGCCGACCGAAAACGACATTCCGGGCGTCAAAGGCCATCCCGCCATTTTCGAATGCATCGTCGACATGGTGAACGAGGACGCCGTCAAAGCGCTGAAGGACGAGCCGTTCCTCAGAGACGGATTTTTTCCGCAAGCGCCCTCCCGCTGAAAGGTTTCGGAAGGCGCGTAAACGAGAACGCGAGGCGAGCGATGACGCAAGAGTCAAACGATCCGGCCGTTCTGCTCGCGAGGGCGGCGAAGCTCAAACTGTTCGTCATGCTGCGTCGGACCCTGAAACCGGCGCTGCTGCCGGAGAGGCTCGGCGAGCATTTGCGCTGGATGATCGGGCAGGAGAAGGAGGGCCGCATCTTTCTCTCAGGCCCGATCGCCCCGCATCCGAGCGCGACCGCCCTCGACGGATTGACCATCGTGCGCGCGGACAGCCTGGCTGCGGCCCAGGAGATCGCCAGGAACGACCCGTTCGTGCAATCGGGGATCGTCGCCTTCGAAATGCGCGAATGGACGGTCAACGAGGGCGCCATCCCCGTGACCGTCACCCTCTCCGACAGCGCCGCCGCGATCGGATGAAGGCGGGAACCGACGATGTCGCGGTCGGCATGATCGGCGTCGGCGCATTGGGTCTCGCCTTGGCGGAGCGCCTGATCGCGGCCGGCTTTGCGGTGCATGGGTATCGACGCGGCGGTCTCGACGCGTTCACGGCGATCGGCGGGACGGCGATGACAAGCGCGGCGGCGACAGCGGCCGACGCCGACCCCTTGATCTTGCTACTGCCGAACGACGGTGCGCTTTCGCAGGTGATGACGGACATTGCGTCTTCATTGCGCCGCGGCCAAACGATCCTTTGTCTCGGCACGCACCGGAGTCCGGCAAAGCAGGCCGCCGCGGACGCGGCGCACGCCGTCGGCGCGGTTTTGCTGGACGGGGAGGTGAGCGGCACGCCGGCGATGGCGCGCGCGGGGCAAGCGAGCGTGATGATCGCCGGCGACGCGGCGGCCGCCGAGCGCGCGCTTCCGGTCTTGAAGGCGTTCGCTTGCGCGACCAAGCACGTCGGCGATTTCGGCGCCGCGACGCGCATGAAGCTGGTGACGAATTATCTCGTCGGCGTGCACACGCTGGCGGCGGCCGAGGCGCTGACGCTGGCGCAGCGGCTTGGGCTCGATCCGCGCATGGTCGTCGACGCGCTCGCGCCGTCGGCGGGGGGTTCGACGATGTTGTCCGTGCGCGGCCGGATGATGGCGGAGCGCAATTTCGAGGGCGGAAGCATGAGCGGCTTCGTTCGGTTCTTCGAATTGTTGCGGGACGCATTGGCGGAGTCCAACGCGCAAGGCGGACCGCTGCTTGATCTGACCGAGCGCCTCTATCGACACGCGATCGCGTCCGGCCATGGCGATCGCGACATCGCGGCGATTTGCGACAGTCTCGCCGAGGCGTCTTGATCCGAGCGCGCGGAGATCGACCAAATCGGCGCGCCGGCGACGACGATCGGCGCGAACGGGTCTGAATAGGAACAGCGACGATGGCGAGCCACAACGATCAATTTGTCCGCATGAGCGACGGCGTGGAGCTTGCCGTTCGCGTGCATTTGCCGAGCGGCGACGGCTGTTTTCCGACGCTGTTCGCAGCCTCGCCCTATCGATTCGACAATGACGATCTCCCCGAGACGAAGATGTTTCTGTGGCGGGAGACGGGGCCGATCCATTGGTATCTCGAACAGGGCTACGCCTATGTCCGGTTGGACGTGCGCGGCTCAGGCCGCTCGGGCGGAGAGTACGAATTCTACGGCCCGCGCGAGCGGCGCGACCTCTACGAGGTGATCGAATGGATCGCCGCGCAACCTTGGTCGACGGGCAAGGTCGGAGGCGTCGGCGAATCCTACTACGCAACGTCGCAATGGTGCATGGCGGCGGAAAAGCCGCCGCATCTCGCCTGCATCGCGCCCTACGACGGGCACGTCGATCTCTACAACGGTTGGGCCTACACGGGCGGGGTGCCAAGCGAATTCATGTCGCTTTGGTGGAACGGCACCGTTCGCCCGATCAACCGCAACCCGGGCGGCGGCGCGTCCGCGCGGCACATTCCCTACGATCTGTCGTATCACCTCGGCCTGCATCCGACCTTCGACGCGTTTTGGGAGGATCGCTCGATTCTTCGCGAACTCGCGAGCGTCGATATTCCGGTCTTCTCGATCGGCGTGTGGGCGAAAATGGATCTGCATCTCGGCGGAAACATCTTGGGATGGAAGACCGTCAAAGGTCCGAAATGGCTGATGGTGACCGGCGCGCCGAACGCGTTTGAAGCGTGCGCCGCGTTCGAAGCGATCCCGTTCCATCGCGACGCGCTCCTCCCCTTCTACGACCGCTACCTCAAGGATAAGAACACCGGTTTCGAGAGCCGCCCGCCGGTGGAGGCTTTTGTACGCGGAACGGGCCGCCTCGAGGCTTTCGAGACATGGCCGCCGCCGCACGCCCGCGAATACGCCCTGTATCTTCAGGAGGGCCGCAGTTGGACCGTGCAGTCGCTCAACGACGGCCGGTTGGAGCCGAACGCTCCGACGGAGGCCGATTCGAAAACCGCCTATGATTACCCACAGGAATCCTGGACCATCGGCGTCTCGACGCTGGACGACAAAGGAGCCGACCCGCTCCGCGGCGTCCTGACGTTCACGTCGCCGCCGTTGAACAGCGCTCTGCAGATGTCAGGCCCCGGCGAGTTGATCGTCTACCTGTCCTCGACAGCGCCGGACACCGATCTCATCGTGCGGCTTTCCGAAACGCCGGCCGCGGAAAGCGGACGGCGGTCCGCGGTGATCACCAAGGGATGGCTGCGCGTCTCGCATCGTCGGATCGATGAAGCGCGCAGCGGGCCGCGCGAACCCGTCCTCGATCACCGCCACGAGAGCAAGCTCCAACCGGGCGACATCGTCCTGTGCCGGGTCCCGCTCATGCACGCGGCCTATGTCGTGGCGCAAGGCTCGCGGCTGCGGATCGAAGTGGCCAACGGGGACTCGCCGATCACGGACCCGATCTTTTCGCACAGCTATACGCCCGACAAAGTGGGCCGCGACACGATCCATCACTCGGTGGACCATCCCTCGCGGCTGCTGCTGTCCGTCGTTTAGCTCCGGCGCTGCGCGCCGCGCGTCAGAACGCGCGTTCGGCGGTGAAGCGCGCGGCCTCGATCAGCACGCGCGCCTTGTCGCCGAACGGCTTCAGCGCCGTCTCTGCGGCCGCGACGCGCGCGTCGCGCGCGTGTTTGGCGCCCGCCATCCCGAGCGCGCTCACGAGCGTCGCCTTGTTGCGCGCGGCGTCCTTGCCGGCCGCCTTGCCGAGCGCGGCGGCGTCGCCTTCGGCGTCGAGGATGTCGTCGGCGATCTGGAACGCCGCGCCGAGCGCCGCGCCGTAAGCGATGACGGCCTGCCGCTCGCGGCTCGAGGCGCCGGCGAGGATCGCGCCCGCCTCCGCGGCGTAGCGCAGCAGCGCGCCGGTCTTCATGGCCTGGAGGCGCTCCACCTCGGCCGTGCTCAGCGCCTGCGCGGCCTGTTCGGCGTCGAGGTCCAGCATCTGGCCGCCGACCATGCCGCCGAGGCCCGAGGCGCGCGCCAGACCCAGCACGAGGTCGGCGCGGACGCCGGCGTCGGCGTGGCAGGAGGCGTCCGCCATGACGTCGAACGCCAGCGTCAGCAGCCCGTCGCCGGCGAGGATCGCCGTCGCCTCGTCGAAGGCCTTATGCACCGTCGGGCGGCCGCGGCGCAGGTCGTCGTCGTCCATCGCCGGCAGGTCGTCGTGGACGAGCGAGTAGCAATGGATAAGTTCGACCGCGCAACCCGCGCGCAGCGCGGCCTGCGTCGGCATGCCGAACAAGGCTGCGGTTTCGATGGTCAGGAACGGCCGCAGCCGCTTGCCGCCGCCGAGCGCCGCATGCCGCATCGCTGCGACGAGCCGCTCCGGCCGGACGATCTCCGATGGCGACGCCCTCGACGCGAGCAGGGCGTCGAGCTCCGTCTCGACGCGCGCGCCGAGAGCGGAGAGTCGTTGCAGGAACGCGGTGGGGGGCGAAGGACTCACGGGCGAACGTTATTCGATCGGATCGGACCAGCGCAATCGCGCCGGCGTCGCGGACGAACCGCGGCGCCCGTTTCCGCTACTTGGGCAGGGCCGTCGCAGGCGAATCGACCTCCGCCGGCAGGCCTATGGCCTGGCGCAACTGCGCCCGGCGGGTCTGGTAATAGCTCGAACGGAGGAAGGTGTAGAAGTCGATCGACGCGTCTTCCGCCTCCTTGAGCTGCGAAATGCGCGCCACGCCATCGACCACCCCCGGCGCAAGGCCCACCAGCGTGCCGAATTTCAGGCCGAGGAACAGGCTGATGGGATCGGCCGCGGTGTCGACGGCGAGACCCACGACATCGCGCGAGGTCGACGGCCCGAAGAACGGCGTCACCGTGTAAATGCCGGCGTCGCCGCCCCAGACGAACAGCGTCTCGCCGAAGTCGCCGGTCTCCTGCGGCAGGCCGTTCATGGCGGCGAAGTCGAAGAGGCCGCCGATGCCGATGGTCGAGTTGGCGATGAAGCGGACCAGCGTGTGGAATGCCGCCTCGGGCCGCCCCTGGAGAACGTCGTTGACGAAGATGCGCGGTTCTTGAAGGTTCGAATCGAGATCGATCAGCCGATCGTGGATGGGGCCCGGCGTGACCGCTTTCACGACCTGCGCGATCGGGTGCAGCACCGCTTGGTTGATGGCCAGAACCTGGCGGTTGCTCGCCTCTTCCGGATCGACGATCGGCATTGAAACGTCGCGCATGCTGGCGCAAGCGCCGAGCGCCAGCGGCGCGAGGCAGACGATCACTCGGGTCCAGCGAAGAGCGTGCATGCGCGTGTCAAACCCCTGGTAGCGCGGCGTGCGCAAGGCCAGTCCACGCCGGCTGCGGCGGGACAGATCGATGTCGATGAGGAAAGCCGCAGCGAATCGAGACCTGACCTTTGCATAGCAGAGACCCCCCGCCAGAACCGTCACTTTTTTGCCGCACTTACAGCTTTTCCGAGACGGCCGCCGGCGAGCGGGATTTTCGTTGCGTGGCGAGCAGCGCGGGCTGGAAAAGAACCGCCGCGCACAACGTCGTCACGAGAGAGAGGGCCATCAATTCGCCCATGCTCGACGTGCCCGGGTGGTGCGACAGCCACAAGCTGCCGAACGCCGTCGCCGTGGTGCAGGCGCTGAAAAACACCGCCCGGGTCAGGCTCGATTGCAGGAAGTTGGTCTCGCCGGCTCGCCACGCCATCACGTAATAGATTTTGAACGCGACTCCGACGCCCAGCATGAGCGGCAGCGCGATGATGTTAGCGAAGTTCAACGGCAGGTTGATCGCCACCGAAATCTCGAGCGTCACAATCGCGGCGATCAGCAGCGGCGCGAGCGTCAGGGCGACGTCGATCCAGCGGCGCAGCGCGAGGAACAGGATCGCCGCGATGGCGACGACGGAAAGCGCGGCCGCTTGCAGAAAGGCTTTGACGATCGTCGCCGCCGCCTCGACGAAGAACACCGGCGCGCCGGTCGCGTTCGGCGCCACCGCGCGAACGGCCTCGACGAAGCGGTGCAGCGTCGCGTCGTCGTTGCCGTCGCCGCTGGGCCCGACCTCGACCCGCGCGCGTCCGTCCGCCGCGACCCAGTCGCTTTTGAGGCTCTCGGGCAGCGTGTCGACGTCGATATGCTGCGCGGAGAGGATGTCGCGCACCTGATCGAGCGTGAGGAGCAGCGGCGCAATCAGCGCATGTTCGGCCGCAGTCCGCGCGGCGGGCGTCGATCGGCCGAGCGCCGCGAGCGCACGAGCGAGGCGCTGCGCCTCGGGGGCGCCGGGCGCGCGCCCGTCGCCGGCCGCCTTGGCGAGATCCTGCGCCGTCGTCTCGATCGCCGTCTTGGTTTCGTCCGGCGTCGGCGTCGGCTTGGTCTGGTCGGGGTTCAGCGTGTCCTGCAGAAAGAAATTCGCGTCGTCGATCGCGGCGAGCTTCTCGTCCTGGTCGTCGGGCGCGAAGCTGCGCAAGGTCAGCGCGTGATCGACCTCCGGCAGCGGCTCGAGCCGCTTGGCGGTCGCGGCGGCGTGGTCGAGATCGCTTTCGAGGATGTCGATGGTGTTGGGGCTCGTCAGCGGATCGCGCAGGAGATCGAGGACGGTCGACACCGATTCCGTCGCAGGCGACCGCAGATCGATGGGGTTCGAGTCGAAGCGCAGCCAGGCGAGCAGCGGCAGGCCGAGGATCACCGCGCCCACCGTCAGGCCGACGACCCAATTGCGCTTTTCTTCCAAAAAGCGGTCGAGCGGCGCCAGGAAGGCGAAGCCGACGTCGGCGGTTTCGCCGCGCGGTTTGAACACCGTAATGAGCGCCGGCAGCAGCGTCATCGTCGTGACCAGCGCGACGATCATGCCGGTGCCGGCGATCAGTCCGAGCTCCGAGAGCCCCCGGTAGGCGGTCGGCAGGAAGGAATAGAAGGCGAGCGTGATGGAGGCGGCCGCGAGCACGAGCGGGCGCGCCACCGCCGTCCCCGTCCCGCGCAACGCGGCGCCGGGGTCGGGTTTCCTGTGCCGCTGCTCGCGATAGCGGACCGCGAACTGGATGCCGAAATCGACGCCGAGGCCGACGAACAGCACGGCGAAGGCGACGGAGATGAGGTTGAGCGCCCCGACCATCGAGAGACCGACCGCGGCGGTGATCGCGAGACCGACCGCGAGGTTGATGAGCACCGGCAAGATGATGCGCGCCTGTCTCAGCGCGAGATAGAGAATGCCGATGACGATGAGGATCGTCACGACGCCGTTGAGCGCCGCGCCGTCCGCGACCGTGGCGAATTCCTCGTCCGCCAGCGCGACCGGCCCGGTGAGGCGCACGGTGACGCCTTTGTCCGGCGTGAGTTCGAGCCGCGACGCCGCCTCGCGGATGACCTCGGTCGCGTGGCGTCCCGGCTCCAGATCGTTGAAATCGAGCACCGGCTGGATTTCGAGGAAGTGCCGCAATTCGGCCGTCGTCGGCGTGCGCCCCAGGATGATCCGGCGCCAGGAGAAGGCCGCGTCCTTGCCTGCCGCGAGCCGTTCGAGCGCATCGGCGATCCCGGCGAAGGCCTGCTTCAGGTCGACAAGCTTCGCCTGGCCCCGCCGCACGCCGTCGAGGCCCTGCGACAAGGCGCCGAGGACGCCCCGGAGCGTGGGGTCCGCCGCCAGCGTCCCGAGGAAGGGCTGCGCCGAGATGAGCTGCGCGGCGGCCTCGCGCACGTCGGCGAGGTTGCGGAACAGCAGCCCGTTCTTGCGGAAGAATTCGCCGCCGTCAGGCTGAACCACCGACCGGAACGCGTCGCCCCGCTTGACGAGATCCTGAAGCAGCGCCTGGGTCGCCGCGTCGGCCGCCTCGGGCGTCGCGCCGTCGACGACGGCGATGATTTGATCCGTGCGCTGCGGGAACGCCCGATCGACGGCGATCTGCTGCTGGCGCCACGGCAGCGACGCCGAGATCAGTTTGTCGCTGTCGGTGTCCATGGCGAAATGGCCGCCGACGTAGGCGATCGCCGCGCCTGTGAGGCAGACGAAGACGAAGATGATGGTCCACGGACGGCGGCCGCACACGCCCACCGCTTGCGCGACGAGCGTCGTCGCGAGGGTATTGCTCTCGCCGGGGGTCAAGGCGCGTTCGCGGGAACGCCGGTCGTGCCTAAAGCATGACTTGTTTGGCGCGCGCGCAAGGTCCAAAAGGTTCGCCTCGCAAGCAACCGGCCCCGATTCTGCGCTCGCCTGCGTTGGCGGACACGGTCAAGTGCGGCCGTGGAAAGCGGCCGCGTAGAAACCGTTGGGCCGTCCGGCGGGTTATAGAATGTCCTAAACATCCAGAAGTGAGTGGAAGATCGCATGAAAAACATCAATAGGCTTTCGAGACAGTTCGCCGGCGCGGCGGCCTGTTTCGTTATTTTGGCGTTTGCAGCGCTGCCGTCCTATGGCCAAGCTTTCAACCCGGCTGCGCGGCGCATCCAATCCTACTATCAGCAATTGCTGCCGACGATCCAGCAGGCGGGACGCCTCAGCGTCCGCGAGCGCGACCGCCGGTTTTCGCCCGCGATCAACTCGACTTTCGATATCGCCGCCATGACGCGGCTCGCCGTCGGCCCGAGCTGGTCGCGGTTCTCGGGGGCGCAGCAGGCCGCCATTCGCGACGCCTTCGCCCGGTTTACCGTCGCCTTCTACGCCAGCCAGGTCACCGATTATTCCGGCCAAAGCTTTGTCGTGCAGCCGCAAACCACCGCCTCGCGCGGCGGCGGCGACGTGGTGAAGACCCAGTTGATCCAGAACGGCGGCCGCGCCGTCGACATCAATTATCTCGTTCGCGGCGGCCGCGTCATCGACGTCTATCTGAACGGCTCGGTCAGCGAACTGGCGACCCGGCGCGACGAGTTCGCGTCCATTCTCGCCTCCGGCGGCGCCGACGGCCTGATTTCGAGCCTCCGCGAGCGGACGCAGCGCCTGCTCGGCGGCTGAGCCGCAGCCCTCGCCCGCCTGACGCCGTTGCGGCGAGAGGCGGGCGATCCGGCGGCTTTACGCGGCTGGAAATATGGCGATCATGCGGTATAAGCCGTCCGCCTTCGGTTCGGCCGGCGGGCGGATTCGTCCGGCGCAGAAATAAGGATCAAAGATCGTGGACAGTGAGCGCCTGCTCTACACAATCGAGACGCCTCACGACCTGCGAAAGCTCTCGGAAGACGAGTTGGTCCCGCTGGCGCAGGCGTTGCGCGAGGAGACGGTCCGCTCGGTCTCCGCCACGGGCGGCCATCTCGGCGCCGGCCTCGGCGTCGTCGAACTGACGGTCGCGCTGCATTACGTCTTCGACACGCCCGACGATCGCCTGATTTGGGATGTCGGCCACCAGGCTTATCCCCATAAGATTTTGACCGGCCGGCGTCGGCGCATGAAGACGCTGCGGCAGGGCGGAGGCCTTTCGGGCTTCACCAAGCGGTCGGAAAGCCCCTACGACCCGTTCGGCGCCGCACATTCCTCGACGTCGATTTCCGCGGCCCTCGGAATGTCCGTGGCGCGCGACCTGCGCGGCGGCGACCGCAACGTCATCGCCGTCATCGGCGACGGCGCCTTGACGGCCGGCATGGCCTACGAGGCGCTGAACAACGCCGGCGCGCGCGACGAGCGGCTGATCGTCGTCCTCAACGACAACAACATGTCGATTTCGCCGCCGACCGGCGCCATGGCGCATTACCTGTCGCAACTCACGTCGGGCAGCGATCCGGCGAACCGCACGCTGTTCGATCATCTGGGTTTCGCCTACATCGGCCCGGTCGACGGCCACGATCTGCCGCAGCTTCTGTCCGCGCTGCGCAAGGCGAAGGCGGCGCAGGGCCCCGTGGTGGTTCATGTCGCGACGCAGAAGGGCAAGGGCTATGCGCCGGCCGAATCCTCCGCCGACCGCTATCATGGCGTCGTCGCCTTCGACGTCGCCTCGGGCAAGCAGGCTAAGGGCAAGTCGCTGGCGCCGAGTTACACCAAGGTTTTCGGCGAAAGCCTGATCGCCGCGGCGCGCAAGGACGACCGCGTGGTCGGCGTGACCGCCGCCATGGCGTCGGGAACGGGCATCGACCTATTCGGACGCGAGTTCCAAACCCGCACCTTCGACGTGGGCATCGCCGAGCAGCATGCGGTCACCTTCGCGGCCGGGCTGGCGGCGGAGGGCATGCGGCCGTTCTGCGCGATCTATTCGACGTTCCTGCAACGCGCCTACGACCAGATCGTCCACGACGTCGCGCTGCAAAACCTGCCCGTGCGCTTCGCCATCGATCGCGCCGGCCTGGTCGGCGCCGACGGCCCGACCCACGCCGGCTCCTTCGACATCGCCTATCTCGGCTGCCTGCCCAATTTCACGCTGATGGCGGCGGCGGACGAGGCCGAACTCGTTCACATGGTCGCGACCGCGGTCGCCCACGACAGCGGTCCCATCGCCCTGCGATTTCCCCGCGGCGAGGGCGTCGGCGTCGACATGCCGAGCGAGGGCGTCCCGCTGCGAATCGGACGCGGCCGCGTTCTGCGCGAGGGCTCGGACGTCGCGATCCTCTCCTACGGCGCCCGATTGGCCGAAGCGCTGAAGGCCGCCGACGCCCTCGAGGCGCGCGGCGTTTCGACCACGGTCGCCGACGCCCGGTTCGCCAAGCCGCTCGACCTCGAGCTCGTCGAGCGCCTGGCGCGCAACCACGACGTCCTGATCACGATCGAGGAAGGCTCGGTCGGCGGCTTCGGCAGCTTCGTGCTGCAGGCGCTGACGGCGAACGACCTCCTCGGACGCGGCCTCAAGGTCCGCGCCATGGTTCTGCCCGACCTGTTCATCGACCAGGACAAACCGGAGGTCATGTACGCCAAAGCGGGGCTCGACGCCGCCGGCGTCGTCGCGCAGGCGCTCGACGCGCTCGGCGAGCCGCAGACCTCGCGCGCGCCGCGCCGGCGGGAGATTGCGGCGAATGGCTGGAAACACGTCGAATAGCGCCATGCGGGTTGACGAAGGGGCGCAGAAGCGCGTGGACGCGCCGCTGAGCGGCGGCAGCGCGCCGCAAGCCTTGCCGCAAGGCGTCGTGCTGGTGACCGGGGCCAGCGGCTTCGTCGGCTCGGCGATCGCCGCTCTGTTGCGCGCCGAAGGTCAGGAGGCGCGCGTGTTCGCCAGGCGCACGAGCCCGCGCACCAATCTCGCGCCGGACGATCCGATCGCGTTCGGCGATCTGCGCGACCGCGCCTCGGTCGCGAGCGCCTTGAAGGGCGTGCGTTTCCTATTCCACGCCGCCGCCGACTACCGGCTCTGGGCGCGCGATCCCGCCGAGATCGCGCGCACCAACGTCGAGGGGACGCGCATCGTCATGGAGGAGGCGCTGCGCGCCGGCGTCGAGCGCATCGTCTATACGAGCAGCGTCGCGACGCTGAAGCTTTCCGACGGCGTGGTCGCGACCGAGGCGAATTCGCTGTCCGAGGCCGACGCGATCGGCGCCTACAAGCGCAGCAAGGTGGCGGCCGAAGCGATCGTGACGGCGATGGCTCGGCATGACAAACTGCCCGCCGTCATCGTCAATCCTTCGACGCCGATCGGGCCGCGCGACGTGAAGCCGACGCCGACCGGCCGGATCATCGTCGAGGCCGCGGCGGGCCGCATGCCGGGCTTCGTCGACACGGGGCTCAATCTCGCGCATGTCGATGACATCGCGGCCGGCCACCTCGCGGCGCTGCGCCGCGGCCGGGTCGGCGAGCGCTACATCCTTGGCGGCGAGAACGTGCTGCTCGCCGACATGCTCGCCGACATCGCCCGCATCGTCGGGCGCAAGCCGCCCAGGCTCCGGATGCCGCGCGCCGCCATCTACCCGATCGCCTACGCCGCCGAGGCGGTCGCGCGCCTGCGCAACGTCGAGCCCTTCGTCACGCTCGACGGCTTGCGCATGTCGCGCTATCGCATGTTCTTCGACGACGCCAAGGCGCGCCGCGAACTCGGCTACGTCTCGCGGCCCTATCGGGAGGGCCTGAGCGACGCGATCGCCTGGTTTCGCGCGCACGGATATCTGCCATGAGCGCGATCAGCGGCGAAGCTTCGGGCAAGACGCATCGGGACGAGAATTTCCCGGTCGCGTCCTGGCTTCTGAGCGAGCGTCATCGCGCGCCGATCCTCGCCTTTTATCGGTTCGCGCGGACGGCCGACGATGTGGCCGACGATCCCGGCCTGTCGCCAGACGAGAAGGTGCGGCGGCTCGACGCCCTGGGGGCGGCTCTCGAAGAGGGCGGCCCGCGCGATCCGGCGGCCGAGCCCCTGCGCGTCGTCCTGCGCGAGCGCAATCTGACCTCGATCCATGCGCTCGACCTGCTCGACGCGTTCCGGCTCGACGCGCGCAAGCGCCGTTACGCGGATTGGGCCGACCTCATGGATTATTGCCGGCTGTCGGCCATGCCGGTCGGCCGCTTCGTTCTCGACACGCACGGCGAGGACCGCGCGCTATGGCCGGCGTCGGACGCCCTTTGCGCCGCGCTGCAAATCATCAATCATTTGCAGGATTGCGGCGAGGATTATCGCCGGC
Organism: Beijerinckiaceae bacterium; assembly: GCA_965276595.1. Classification (GTDB taxonomy): domain Bacteria; phylum Pseudomonadota; class Alphaproteobacteria; order Rhizobiales; family Beijerinckiaceae; genus Terripilifer. Next base: position 113,617 of record CBDIBA010000011.1, on the reverse strand, counting down.
TCGACCGGGTCTATCTGCCGCAGGACATCCTCTCGGCGCATGGCGCGGCGGTCGACATGCTCGCCGCGCCTCAGGCGCCTCCGCCTTTGCGCCGCGCGATCGAAGACCTGGCGCGTCGCACGGAAGCGCTGACCGACGAGGGCGCGACGCTGGTGCCGGAGATCGCCGACCTTCGTCTGGGGCTGGAGGTCGGCGCGGTGCATCGTCTCGCCCGCCATCTCGTCCGCGGCCTCCAGGCGCGCGACCCCTTGAGCGAGCGCGTGCATCACGGCAAGGCGGCCTTTGCGCTGATCGGCGCGCTCGGCGCAATGCGCTATGCGCGGTCCGCGCTGATCCGTTCGCTCGGCGCGCGGCCGAAGGTCCCGGCATGACGGCGGAGGCGGCCGCGCCTGCGGCGGGCAGCTCCTTCTACACGGCGTTGCGCATCCTCCCCCGGGAGCAGCGCGACGCCATGTTCGCGCTCTACGGGTTCTGCCGCGCCGTGGACGACATCGCCGACGAGGGCGGCTCCGCGGCGGACAAGCTGAGCGCCCTGCAGCGCTGGCGCGACGACATCGCGTCGCTCTACGCCGGACGCGCGCCGCCGCGGCTCGCCGCGCTCCAGGCCGCCGTGCGCCGCTACGGCTTGAAACGGGACGACTTCGCCGCGGTCATCGACGGCATGGCGATGGATGCGGCGGCCGATATTCGCGCGCCCGACTGGGCGACGCTCGACCTCTACTGCGATCGCGTCGCGAGCGCCGTAGGGCGGCTGTCCACGCCGATCTTCGGCATGGAGGCCGCCGACGGCGTCGCGCTCGCGCATCATCTCGGCCGCGCGCTGCAACTCACCAACATCCTGCGCGACATCGACGAGGATGCGGCGATCGGCCGCCTTTACCTGCCGCGCGAGGCGCTGGTCGCGGCCGGCGTCGCGACGCATGAGCCGCTTGCGGCCGCCGCCGACCCCGAGCTCGCCGGCGCCTGTCTCGCCGTCGCCGCGCGCGCCCGCGACCATTTCGCGCAAGCGCAGCCGATCATGGCGGGGGCGCCCCGCGCCGCCGTGAAGGCGCCCCGCCTGATGGCCGCCGCCTATGGCTCGATCCTCGACCGCATGATCGCGGAGGGGTTTGCGCCGCCGCGCCGCCGCGCGAAAGCGAGCCGTCTGCGTCTGCTGGGCGCGTTCCTCCGCTACGGCGTCCTATGACCGGATCGACCCTTCATGTGGTCGGGGCCGGCGTCGCCGGCCTGGCCGCCGCCCTCCGCCTCGCGGAAATCGGCCGCGCCGTGGTGATTCACGAGGCGGCGGGCGCGGCGGGCGGCCGCTGCCGCTCCTACGACGACCCGGCGATCGGCATGCGGATCGACAACGGCAATCACCTGCTGCTGTCGGGCAATCACGCCGCGCTCGATTACCTCGATCGCATCGGCGCGCGCGATACGCTGACCGGTCCGGCCTCGGCCGAATTCGACTTTGCGGATTTGCGGAGCGGCGAGCGGTGGCGCCTGCGCCCCAACGACGGCCGCCTCCCCTGGTGGCTTCTCGACCGCGGCCGGCGCACGCCCGGCGCCTCGCTGCGCGACCATTTCGCGCCGCTGGGGCTGTTGCGGGCGAAGCCCGACGCCACGATCGGAGAGGCGATGACCTGCGCCGGCCCGCTCTACGAGCGGCTCTGGCGGCCGGTGCTGCTGGCCGGCCTCAACACCGAGCCGCCCGAGGCCTCCGCGACGCTCGCCGCGACGATCCTGCGCGAAACGCTGGGCGCCGGCGGGCGCGCCTGCCGGCCGCTGATCGCAAGCCAAGGCCTATCGCACAGCTTCGTCGAGCCGGCGCTCGCCGCGCTTGCCGGGTTCGGTTCGGCGGTTCGCTTCGGGGCGCGCCTGCGGGCGATCGACTTCGGCGGCGACCGCGTCCGCGCGCTCCGCTTCGATGACGGGACCATCGCGCTGGGGCCGAGCGACGCGGTGGCGCTCGCGGTTCCCGCCTGGAGCGCCCGCGACCTCGCGCCCGGCCTCGACGCGCCGGACGAATACCGCGCCATCGTCAACGCGCATTTCCGCGTCGCGCCGCCGACCGGGCAGCCGGCGATCCTCGGCGTCGTGAACGGTCTGATCGAATGGCTGTTCGCCTACCCGGGCCATCTCTCCGTCACCATCAGCGGCGCCGACCGGCTCATCGGCAGGCCGCGCGAAGACCTCGCAGCCGAGATCTGGAGCGAGGTCGCGGCGCTGAGCGGGCTGGGGCCCGACCTGCCGCCCTGGCAGGTGGTCAAGGAGCGCCGCGCGACCTTCGCCGCGACCCCGGCGCAGGACGCGAAGCGGCCGCCGGCGCGCACGCGATGGTCGAACCTTGCGCTCGCCGGCGACTGGACGCAGACCGGCCTGCCGGCGACGCTCGAAGGCGCGATCCGATCCGGCTATAAGGCGGCCTCGATCCTCGACGCGCGGGTCGAGCGGGCTTCGCGTCTGACCATGAGGGCAGCATCGTGAACATCGCCGTCGATCCCCCCCGGGATCCGCCGTCCCTCGAGGCGCTGGAGCGGCATATCGCCGAGGCGGCGACGGCGCTGCGCGCCTGCCAGCGCGCGGACGGGCACTGGTGCTTCGAACTCGAGGCCGACGCCACGATCCCCGCGGAATACGTGCTCATGCGCCAGTTCCGCGGCGAGCCGGCGAACGACGAGTTGGAACGGCTGATCGGCGTCTATCTGCGACGCATCCAGGGCGATCACGGCGGCTGGCCGCTGTTCCACGCCGGCGCCATGGACGTCAGCGCCAGCGTCAAGGCCTATTTCGCGCTCAAGATGATCGGCGACGACCCGCAGGCGCCGCACATGCGCCGCGCCCGCGAAGCCATCCTCGCCCGCGGCGGGGCGGCCAAGTGCAACGTCTTCACCCGCTTCCTGCTCGCCCTCTACGAGCAGGTTCCGTGGCGCGCCACGCCGGCCATGCCGGTCGAGATCATGCTGCTGCCGCGCTGGTTTCCGTTCCATCTCGACAAGGTGTCGTATTGGGCGCGCGTGACGATTGCGCCGCTGCTCGTTCTGCAGGCGTTGAAGCCGCGCGCGGTCAATGCGCGAAACATCGGGATCGCCGAGCTTTTCGTCGCGCCGCCGGAGACGGTGCGACACTGGCCGGCCGGCGCGCACCAGGCCTGGATCCTGGTGAAGGCGTTCGGCGCGATCGATGCGGCGTTGAACATCGCCGAACCCCTGTTCCCGAAGCGGACGCGCCGGCGCGCCATCGACGCCGCCGTCGCCTTCATCACCGAGCGCCTGAACGGCCAGGACGGGCTCGGCGCCATCTATCCCGGCATGGCCAACACCGTGCTCGCGTTCGACGCGCTCGGCTACCCGCCCGATCACCCCGACCTTTTGGCAGCCCGCGAATCGGTCGAACGCCTGCTCGTCGTCAAGGCGGACGAGGCCTACTGCCAACCCTGCCTCTCGCCGGTGTGGGACACCGCGCTCGCGGCGCACGCGCTTCTCGAGGCCGGCGATCCCACCAGCCTGACGCACGCGGGCGCGGGCCTCGCCTGGCTGAAGCCGCTTCAGGTGCTCGACGTGAAGGGCGACTGGGCGACGCAGCGGCCCGACGTGCGACCGGGCGGCTGGGCGTTCCAATACGCCAACCCGCATTATCCCGACTTGGACGACACCGCCGTCGTGGCGATGGCGATGGATCGCGCCGGCCGCGGCGCCGCGGACGCCCCCTACGAGTCCGCGATCGCCCGCGCGCGCGAATGGGTCGAAGGGCTGCAGAGCCGCGACGGCGCCTGGGCGGCGTTCGACGCCGACAACACCCATCACTACCTCAACCACATCCCCTTCGCCGATCACGGCGCGCTGCTCGACCCGCCGACCGCCGATGTGACCGCGCGCTGCGTCTCCATGCTCGCGCAACTCGGCGAGACGCGCGAAACGAGCGCCTCGATGGCGCGCGGTCTCGACGCGTTGATCGCCGACCAGGAGAAGGATGGCAGTTGGTTCGGCCGCTGGGGCATGAACTACATTTACGGCACGTGGTCGGCGCTGTGCGCGCTCGGCGCGGCCGGCATGGATCCTCGTGTTGAGCCGGTGCGCCGCGCGGTCGACTGGCTGACCCGCATCCAGAACCCTGACGGCGGCTGGGGCGAGGCGGGCGACAGCTACAAGCTTGATTACAAGGGTTACGAAACCGCCCCGAGCACGGCCTCGCAGACCGCCTGGGCGCTGCTCGGCCTCATGGCGGTCGGCGCGACCGACGAGCCCGCCGTCGCGCGCGGGATCGCCTATCTCGCGGCGACGCAGGCGGACGACGGCTTCTGGGACGAGCCCTACCACACGGCGACAGGCTTCCCGCGCGTCTTCTTTCTCCGCTACCACGGCTATTCGAAGTTCTTCCCGCTTTGGGCGCTGGCGCGCTATCGCAACCTCAAGCGCGGCAACAGTCGCGCCATGGTCTTCGGCATGTGAGCTTGAACGGCGGGACCGGGCGGCCGCCGCTTTTCGTGAGCGGCCTGCGCCGCGAGGCGGCGATCGCGCGCGGGCGGGACGCCGTCGCGCTTTGCGGCGACCGGGCGACCTTGCGGCGACGCCTCGCGGAGATCGTGGACCGACCTGCGCTCGTGGTCAGTTTCGGCCTCTGCGGCGGTCTCGACCCGGCGCTGCGCAGCGGCGACGTCGTGATCGGGACGGCCATTGCCGGCGAAGACGGCTTCTGCGACCCGGCGATCGCCGAGACGCTCCGCTCCCGGCTCATCGAGGCGGGGGAACGGGCGGGCGTCGGCGCCCTCGCGGTCGTCGACGCGCCGATCGTCGCGATCGCGGAAAAGGCGCGTCTCCGCGGCGCGACGGGGGCGGCTGCGGTCGATGTCGAAAGCGCGATCGCGGCGGAGTTCGCCGCCGCGCGCGGATCGCCGTTCGCCATCCTGCGCGTCGTCAGCGACCCGGCGGATCGCGACTTGCCGCCGCTCGTGCTGACCGCGACGGGCCCGAACGGGGAGACGCGGCTTGGCGCGGTCGTCGGCGGCCTCGTCGCCGACCCTCGCCAGATCGCGGGCCTGATCGCCGCGGCGCGCGACAGCGCGGCGGCCTTCGCGACGTTAAGCCGCTGTCGCCGCCTTCCGGGCCTTTTCCGCGGCCTCGGCCTGACGGATCTCGGATAGCTTGGACGTGACGTTCTTCTGGAAGACGTATTCGGCGGGACGCTGGCGATCGAGCGGGATCTCGGCCGCCATGGGTCCGTCCGTGCGCACGCCCAGCAGAGCCACGCGCGCCGCCTTCCACGGCTTCGTCACCGTGTCCTTCACCGCCGTCGCCTCGAAGCCGCTATGCACCATGCAGTCGGCGCATTTCTCGTAATTGCCGGTGCCGTAGGCGTCCCAGTCCGTGCCCTCCATCAGTTCCTTGAAGGTCGAGACATAGCCCTCGCCGAGCAGGTAGCAGGGCTTCTGCCAGCCGAATACGGTGCGCGTCGGGTTGCCCCAGGGCGTGCAGTGATAGGTCTGGTTGCCGGCGAGGAAGTCGAGGAACATCGCCGACTGGTTGAACGCCCACTTGCGCGATTTGTCGCCATGCCGGAACACGTCGCGGAACAGGGTCTTCGTCGCGGAACGGTTGAGGAAATGCTGCTGGTCGGGCGCGCGCTCGTAGGCGTAGCCGGGCGACACCGTGATACCGTCGACGCCGAGCGCGCTCACCGTGTCGAAGAACGCCGCGACGCGCCCCGCGTCCGCGTCGTTGAAGAAGGTGCAGTTGATGGTGACGCGGAAGCCTTTGGCCTTCGCGGCTTTCAACGCGGCGACGGCGCGCTCGTAGACGCCGTCCTGGCAGACCGACTTGTCGTGCATCTCCTTGTCGCCGTCGAGATGGATCGACCAGGTGAAGTACGGGCTCGGCTCGTATTGATCGATCTTCTTTTCGAGCAGCAGCGCATTGGTGCAGACGATCGCGAACTTCTTCCGCGCGATCACGCCCCGCACGATCTTCGGCAGGTCCTTGTGCAGCAGCGGCTCGCCGCCCGCCATCACGACGACCGGGGCGCCGCACTCGTCAACCGAATCAAGCGCGTCCTTGACCGAGATGCGCTTGTTCAGGATCGTATCGGGATAGTCGATCTTGCCGCAGCCGGCGCAGGCGAGGTTGCAGCGAAACAGCGGCTCCAGCATCAAAACGAGCGGGTAGCGCTTGCGCCCCGCCAGATGCTGCTTGACGACGTAGGCGCCGACCCGCGCGACTTGTCTTAACGGAATGCCCAAACGACGCTCCTCTTGGGAACAGCAACTGCGATCGACTGGTCTCGACGCCGCTCAGGCCAACCCGGCCCGAGCCACGCTGTAGCGCACCGGCGCGGCGCCCTCAAGATGCGAGTTCGGCGGGCAACCGGAATGTGACCGTCTCCCGCGGCCCCTCCAGGTTCGACACTTCGGACGGCGCGATTTGCTGCAGCGTTCGAACGACATCGTCGACGAGCACTTCCGGCGCCGAGGCGCCGGCGGTGACGCCGACCACCTTTGCGCTCGCGAACCAGTCCGGCTTGAGCTCGCTGCCGTCGGCGACGAGATAGCTTGGAAGGCCGGCTTCCTCGCCGATCTCGCGCAGCCGATTCGAATTTGAGCTGTTGCGCGCCCCCACGACGACGATCACGTCGGCGACGAGCGAAAGGTCGCGCACGGCGGTCTGGCGGTTCTGCGTCGCATAGCAGATATCGCGCGTCTCCGGCCCCTCGACATCGTCGAACCGCTCGCGCAAAGCCGCGATCACGCCGCGGGTGTCATCGACGCTGAGCGTCGTCTGGGTGACGTAGGCGACCGGCGTGTCGCGCGAGAGCGCCAGTTTCTCGACATCGTCCTTGCTGCCGACGAGATGCACCTCGCCGTCGATCTGGCCGAGCGTGCCCTCGACTTCGGGGTGGCCCGCGTGGCCGATGAAGATCAGCACGCGGCCGCGCGACACGTAGCGCCGGCCCTGGTTGTGAACCTTGGTGACGAGCGGACATGTCGCGTCGATCGTCGGCAGTTCGCGCGCCTGCGCGTCGGCCACCACGGCTCGGGACACGCCGTGCGCGCTGAAGATCGTGATGGCGCCGGGCGGCACTTCGCTCAGTTCCTCGACAAAGCGCGCGCCTTTCGCCCGCAGCGATTCGACGACGTGGCGATTGTGCACGATCTCATGGCGCACGTAGACGGGCGCGCCGTACTTTTCGAGCGCGCGCTCGACGATGTCGATGGCGCGCACGACGCCGGCGCAAAACCCGCGCGGTTGAGCCAGAACGATCTTCATGCGTGAACCCGATCCTTTTGCGCCGCTCGCCTCGCGCGCCCGCTCCTCGCTGCCGGCGCTCTATATAGAGCTACACGCGGCCGGCTCAAACCGTCGCCCGGCCGGCGCGCGCTGGAATCGCCGGCCGTCGCTCCGACGTGGCGAAATCGCCGTAGCCGCCGAGCGCCGCGCCCGACCGCGCCAAGGCCTCGCGCGCCGCCGACGACGCCAGCGCCGCGAATTCGCCCGCGTAATCATAGCCTTCCGCGGAGCCGGCGAACCCGCCGGCCGTCGCCGGATGCAGGTAGATTTCGGTCCGCCCGGCCGGCAGATTGCGCAGCAGGGCGGCCAGCCGCGATTCCGTCATCGCGCCGCTCCAGGCGAGGCCGAACACCCGGTCGGCCACCGTCAGCCCGGCGCGCCGGGCGCGCCGCGCGCTGAGCGCGGCCCAGGGCGCGGCGATCGAGGCCGCGAGCGGCCGCCGGGTGGGCTCGACGGCGCGCAGGAGCGCCAGCGGCTCGACCGGAACCCGCAGCGCGCGCAGGCCGTAGTCGCGGCCGATGGCGATCGTCTCCGCCAGGATCGCCGGATGCAGATGATAGTGCTGGTGCGCGTTGACGTGGTCGAGCGCGAGACCGGTCGCGCGGAAGGCCTCGAACTGCGCGCGGATTTCGCGACGGACCTGCCGGCGCACGGACGGGCGCGTCATGATCGCCAGGCCGTAAGCGGCGAGGTCGGTCCGCAGGCGGCCGCTCGCCTCGACCAGATCGGGGATCCGCGCCGCCGGCTCGATCGGCCAGTCCTCGACGAGCGTCAGATGCAGCCCGACCCTCAGCCGCGGCGCCGCGCGAGCCCGCGCCACCGCGTCGGCGAACGCCGGTGCGCCGACCATCAGGCTCGCCGCGCTCAGCACGCCGTTGCGATGCGCCTGCTCGACCGCCTCGTTGACCTCGGCCGCGAGGCCGAAATCGTCCGCCGTGACGACAAGCTGTTTCAAACGATCGCGTCTTCCCGGTTGCGCAGGAACTGGAAGAACTCGACGCCTTCGCGCAGGCGGCGCTTCATCATCTCGGGGCTGCGCAGCATCTCGCCGACGATCGAGGCGATCTTCGAGGGCCGGAAATAGAACTTCTTGTAGAAATCCTCCACCGCCTCGAAGATTTCCGTATGGCCGAGGCCGGGATAGTTCAGCGGCGCGATCTGCGTGCCGTCGTCGGTGAGGAGATCGACGTCGTCGGCGAACCAGCCGTTCTCCTTCGCCTGGTTGTAGAGGAACGTGCCGGGATAGGGCGCGGCGAGCGACACCTGGATCGTGTGCGGGTTGATCTCCTTGGCGAAGCGCAGCGTCTCCTGGATCGTCTCGCGCGTCTCGCCGGGCAGCCCTAGAATGAACGTGCCGTGGATGACGATCCCGAGTTCGTGGCAATCCTTGGTGAAGCGGCGCGCCACGTCGACCAGCAGGCCTTTCTTGATGTTGTGCAGGATCTGCTGGTTGCCGGACTCGTAGCCGACGAGCAGCAGCCGCAGCCCGTTCGCCCGCAAGACCTCGAGCGTCTTGCGCGGGACGTTCGCCTTGGCGTTGCACGACCAGGTGACGCCGAGCTTGCCGAGTTCCTTGGCCAGCGCCTCGACGCGCGGAAGGTTGTCCGTCAGCGTGTCGTCGTCGAAAAAGATTTCCTTGACCTCGGGGAAGGCCTCGCGCGCGTATTTGACCTCGGCGACGACGTGCTCGATCGAGCGCACGCGATACTTGTGGCCGCCGACCGTCTGCGGCCACAGGCAGAAGGTGCAGCGCGACTTGCAGCCGCGGCCGGTGTAGAACGACAGATAGGGATGCTTGAGATAGCCGCCGAAATAGCGGTTGATGTCGAGGTCGCGCTTGTAGATCGGCGTCACGAACGGCAGCTGATCCATGTCGGCCAGCACCTCGCGGTCCTCGTTGTGGACGATCGCCCCGGCCTCGTCGCGGTACGAAATTCCCTTGATCGTCGCCCAGTCGAGCCCGTCGGCGACGTCCTTGATCGTGAAGTCGAACTCGTTGCGCGCGACGAAATCGATCGCCTTCGACGCGGCGAGGCTCTTCTCCGGTTCGACGGCGACCTTGGCGCCGATGAACCCGATCTTGCAGCCCGGATTGATCGCCTTGATCATCTCGGCCGTGCGCATGTCCGATTTGAACGACGGCGTCGACGTATGCATGACGATGAGCTCATGGCTCATCAGATCCGGCTTGATGTCCTCGAACGACAGGCGATGCGGCGGCGCGTCGATGAGCTTCGACCCTTCGACGAGCGCGGCGGGCTGGGCGAGCCAGGTCGGATACCAGAACGAGCGCACCTCGCGCTTCATCTGGTAGCGCGCGCCCGCGCCGCCGTCGTAGCCGTCGAAAGAGGGCGCCTGCAGGAACAGCGTTCGCTTCGTCATGTCGATCCCCGATCCGCCAACAGGCGGCCTTCGGCGCCCATTTGGTAGGTTTGCCCGCGCCACGCCACCCCCCGCCCGCCAAAACTGCCCAGGAACACGACGAAGGACAGGGCGTCGCGCAGCGGGACGAGCCGGTAGGCCGGGCGCGGCAGATCGAATCTGCGCGCCACCGCCCGCAAAAGCAACATTCGGCAGGCGATGGCAAGCCCGGCGGCGAGCGCGCCCAGGCCCGGCGCGCCCGCCGCCATGGCCAGGATCGCCCATCCGAGCGGATGCGTGACCAGCGACCCGGCGTAGCCCGCCGGGTCGAGGCTGAGGTTCGTCCGCGCCCAGCGCAGCTCGTGCCGCCAAGCCTCGAGGAACGAGCCCTCGGCGCAGGCGTGGCTCACGACTATGTCCGGGACCACGACCCGGAGCCCCTGCGCGCGCACCGCCGCGCCGATCGCGTAGTCGTCGGCGAGCAGATGCGCGACCGCCTCGAAGCCGCCAATCGCGGCGAGCCGCGCGCGGGTCAGCGCGATGGTCGAGCCGAAGCAGGGCTTGGCGAGCCGCGTCCGCAGCCCGACCAGAACGCCCGGCAGGAAATGCGCGTCGATCGCCAGCGCCGACATCGCCGCCCAGAAGCCGCCGACCGCGACGCCGCGATAAAGGCAGGTGACGGCGCCGACCGTGGGATCGGCCAGCGGCGCGATGGCCCGTTGCAGGTAGTCCGGCGCGACGCCGATGTCGCTGTCGGCGAGGACGACGATCTCGTACTTGATGCGGGGCGCCATGTTGACGAGGTTGGCGACCTTGCGGTTGACGCCGCGCGGCGTCGCATCGACCACGAGCTCGATGTCGCGCTCGGGGAACGCCGCCCGCAGACGCGCGACGGTCGCGATGGCGCGGTCGTGCGGGTCCTGCACGCCGCAGACGATCTGCACCGGCGCCGCATAGGTCTGCCGGCACAGGGATTCGAGGTTCTCGTAGAGGCGCGGTTCGTCGCCGTGCAGCGGCTTCAACACGGTGACGGCTTGCGCCGGCGGCGCCTCGCGCGGCTCGCGCGGAAAGGCCCGGGCCGCGAACGCCGCGAACGCCAGATAGAGGCAGCCCGCGCCCGCGAGCGTAAGGAAACCCGCCGCGATCACGGGCTGGAGCCGCTTTGCGAGCGCGCCGCGCGCGCCTGGAACGCCTTGCCCTCCAGAACCTGCCAGCCCACCAGCGCGGGAATCCCGTAGACGAGATCGGGCGCGCGCTTGATCAGCGACATGGCGATGGCCGTCTCCGCCGGCACGTTGAACAAAGCGCAGAGCGCGATCAGGCCGCCCTCCTGCGCCCCGAGCGCGCTCGGGATGGCGAAGGCGGCGCCGCGGATGGCTTGCATCAGGCTTTCGATCACCAGCGCTTCCCGGTAGCTCGACTCATAACCCATAAAGGAGAGGATCGCCCAGACCTCCAAGGCGCCGGCCAGCCACACGCAGCTGTGGACGCCGATCGCCCGCGCCAACCCGAAGCGGTTCGCATAGATCGTGTCGAGACGGGCGTAGAGCGCGTCCATGGCGCCGAAGGAGAGCCATTCGCGGTCGCCGACGACCCGCTTCAGCAGCCGTGTGACCGCTTGCCGTCCGGCTGGACGCTGGACCAGATAGAACGCGCCGAGCGTCGGCAGCGCCACGGCGACCACGATCGCGATGGTTCCTTGAATCTGCCCGCCGGCGCGCATGGAGGCGAGCATCGCGAGGCCGGCCAGCGCGAACAGGAATTGCGTGCCAGCCTGGACGAGCGCGTCGACGATCACGCTCGCCGCCGCCAGCGACATCGGCGCGCCGCGCAGCGCGAGCGCCCGCGCGCCGATCGCCTCGCCGCCGACCTGCGCCGTCGGCAGAAGCGCGCTGGCGCCTTCGCGCAGGAAGCGCAGCAGGACGCAGGTCAGCGCCGAGGGACGCAACGGTTTGGGGAACAGCGAAAACCAGGCGAGACCCGCGCCCGTGACGACGGCCCCGCGAATGACGATGACGAGCAGGACGCCCCAGCCCGCCGCGGCGACGGCCGTGAGCACGGCGCCCGCCCCGGTCCACAAGATCAACCCCAGGACCGCGCAAGCGCCGAGGGCCCATGCGGCGAGGACGGCGACTTTCATCGGGTCGATCCGCCTGCGCCTCGAGCGCGTCTGTCGTCCGGTCCCGGCGTGCTTGGCGTCAAGGTTGAACCACTCGGATCGCGCGCGCGGCGGTCGCCGCAGGGCCGGCCCATAGCCCGGATGACCGGCGATGGGAAGGATGCGATTGTCGCGCTAGACACAAAGTCGCCATGCAGTCAGATTACCTACGACGTTCGGATAAAAAGCGACGCTTACGGTTTGCCGGCTCATAACAGCCGTCGCTTACGGCGAACCGTCGCGTTGCGCCTTGCGTAGGATATTTCGATGATCTCTTACTTTCTTCTAACGTTCCTGACCGCCGTCGTCGGCGCCCCGACCGCGTCGCCGCTCGGCGTTTGGCTGGTCGACGACCGCACGGCGAAAATCACCATTCGCCCCTGCGGAACGAACCTGTGCGGCGTGGTCTCCTGGTCCAAGGACGGCGGCAACCTCGGCAAGATGATCTTGATCGACATGAAGCCGGAGCCGCAGCGTTGGACCGGCACGATCCTGGACCCCCGCAGCGACACCAAATACCTCTCCCATATCGCGTTGCAGGACGACGGCACGCTGAAGGTCGAGGGCTGCGCGCTGGGCGGTCTTCTCTGCGGCGGTCAGGTGTGGACGCGCACCGAGGACGTGGTGACGGAAGTCCCACCCCCCGCCGCGCCGGCGCCTGCGCCGTCGCGCAAGGGGCATTGAGCGCGCAAGGACCGTCTCAATCCCACAGGCTTGAGACGCTCTCTTCCTTCGCGGTGCGGGCGATCGCCTCGCCGATCAGCGGGGCGATGGAGATCACGCGGATGTTCTTGGCGACGCGCACGGCCTCGGTCGGCTGGATCGTGTCGGTGAGCACCAGTTCCTTCATTTTCGAGGACGCGACCCGCGCGACGGCGCCGCCCGACAGCACGCCGTGGGTGATATAGGCGCTGACCTCGCGCGCGCCCTGCTTCAGCAAGGCTTCGGCGGCGTTGCACAAGGTGCCCCCGGAATCGACGATGTCGTCGATGAGAATGCAGGCGCGGCCGTCGACATCGCCGATGATGTTCATGACCTCGGACTCGCCGGCGCGTTCGCGGCGTTTGTCGACGATGGCGAGCGGCGCGTCGATGCGCTTGGCGAGCGCGCGGGCGCGCACCACGCCGCCGACATCGGGGGAAACGACCGTGACGTTGGACCGGTCCATCCGCTCCTTGATGTCGCGCACCATCACCGGCGCGGCGAACAGGTTGTCGGTCGGGATATCGAAGAAGCCCTGGATTTGGCCGGCGTGCAGATCGACGGTCAGTACCCGGTCGGCGCCGGCGCGGGTGATGAGATTGGCGACGAGCTTGGCCGAGATCGGCGTGCGCGGCCCGGGCTTCCGATCCTGCCGGGCATAGCCGAAATAGGGCAGCACGGCGGTGATGCGTCGCGCCGAGGCGCGGCGCAGCGCGTCGATCATGATGAGCAGCTCCATCAAATGATCGTTCGCCGGGTAGGACGTCGACTGCAGGACGAACGCGTCGGCGCCGCGGACGTTTTCCTGGATCTCGACGAAGACTTCCATGTCGGCGAAGCGCCGCACCTGGCAACGGCAGAGCGGCAGCCCGATATACGAGGCGATGGCTTCCGTCAGCGGGCGATTGGCGTTGCCCGCCAGAATCTTCATCGCCTCCGCCATGACGCGCCTCGCTGACCGCCGACCGCGGCCCTCTTAGCAACTCGCCCGCGCGCGAACAATATGGCGGAGGTGTGACATGCCGTCATCCACCGAAAAGCGGGATGGTTAGCGATAGGCGCTGACGCCCGGCGGCAGCGCCGGCGCCGCGGTCTCGTCGGCGGCGGGGTTTGTCGCCACGACCGGTCCGCGCGCCGCCGCGTCGATCGCTTCGGGCGTATTCGTCAGCGTCGCTGCGAGATCGTCGCTGGCGAGCCCCGCGAGCGCCGCGAGCGCGCGGTCGTCGGCGAGGCTCCAGGGATCGGCGGGCGATCCTTGGACTTCGACGACGTTCTCGATCCGCTGCACGCGCCGATGCGCCCGATCGTAGACGTCCCACACGGCGTTGATGGCCGTCCCGTCGCTCAGCGGCGTCGCGGAAAGATAGCCGCGCGCCAGATAGGCGGCGTCCTGCGGCGATGCGGCGATGATCGAGCGGGTCGCGGCCGCAGCCTGCGTGGCGTGCGTGTAGCGCGCGATCACCGCGGCGGGCGCGCCCTCGAAACTCGCGAAAGCCACCGGCGCGCCGGCTGGGCTGACGCCGGGCCGCGGCGTCGGCCGCGCAGGGGCGGCGACGGCGCTGGCGTTCGCCGCATATTCCTCGACGCATCCGCCGAGTCCGAGCGCCGGCGCCAAGACGAGCGTGGCGGCGGCGAAACCCGCCAAGCCGCGCGACGCCCGCCGGCGACGCGGCGCAAACACTTCCTGCATCGACGCCTCTGTCGTGCGGCCGCTCTGCGCCGACCGCACGATGGGTCGTATCGCCATTTCGCCGAAGGGTCCAGTTGGCGCCGCTCTTTCCACCGGCGCGGCCGGAGCCTAGATCAGGCGCATGACCAGCCGCCCTCCGTCTGCGCGCGCCGCGACGCCGCCAGACGATCCGCCCCTCGACGATCTGCGCGATGACCTGCCGCCGGAGCCGGACATCGAGGACGGCGGAGAGACCGTCGCGGAAAACGCCTCGCTCGATCTCGCTCTCGAGGAGATCGCGACGCCTGCCGAAGGCGGCGTCGGCGTCGAGGTCATCCGCGCCAATCTGCGGCGCGCGCCCGCAAGCCCCGGCGTCTATCGCATGATCGGCGCGGACGGCGAGGTGCTCTATGTCGGCAAGGCGCGCTCGATCCGCAAGCGCATCGCAAGCTACGCGCGCGGCGAAGGCCATTCGAACCGCATCGCGCGCATGATCTCGCTGACCGCCTCGATGGTCTTCGTCTCGACGCAGACCGAGACCGAGGCGCTGCTGCTCGAAGCGAACTACATCAAGCAGATGAAGCCGCGCTTCAACGTGCTGCTGCGCGACGACAAATCGTTCCCCTACATCCTGCTCACCGGCGATCACGTCTCGCCGCAATTGCTGAAGCATCGCGGCGCGCGCAACCGCAGGGGCGATTACTTCGGGCCGTTCGCCAGCGTCTGGGCGGTCAACCGCACTTTGGCCGCGCTCCAGCGCGCGTTCCTGATCCGCACCTGCGCGGATTCCTACTACGAGAACCGCACGCGGCCCTGCCTCCTGTGGCAGATCAAGCGCTGCTCGGGGCCCTGCACCGGCGAGGTCGGCCACGCCGATTATGCGGCGCTGGTCGAGGAGGCGCGCGGCTTTCTCTCCGGCCGCAGCCGCGCCGTGCGCGACCATCTCGCGCGCGATATGGCGCAGGCCTCGAACGCCATGGAGTTCGAGCGCGCCGCGCGGCTGCGCGACCGCATCGCGGCGCTCTCGGCGATCCAGGGCGAACAGGGGATCAACCCCCGCGTCGTCGAGGAGGCCGACGTGTTCGCCGTCTGCGAGGAGGCCGGGCAATTCGCCATCGAGGTGTTCTTCTTTCGCGCGCATCAGAACTGGGGCAACCGCGCCTATTATCCGCGCGCCGACCGCGCGCTCGCGCCGGCCGAGGTGCTCGACGCCTTTCTGGCGCAGTTCTACGCCGACAAGCCGGCGCCGCGGTTGGTGCTGCTGTCGCACGACGTGGAGAACCGCGCGCTGCTGGAGGCGGCGCTCAGCGCGCGCGCCGAGCGCAAGGTGGAGGTCTCGGTCCCGCAGCGGGGCGAGCGGCGGGAACTCGTCGAACACGCCGCGCGCAACGGCCGCGAGACGCTGGCGCGCAAGCTGGCCGACGCCGCGAGCCAGGAGAAGCTGCTGGGCGCGCTCGCGCAGGCGCTCGGCCTGCCGCGCGCGCCGCGGCGCGTCGAAGTCTACGACAATTCGCACATCATGGGGACCAACGCGATCGGCGCGATGATCGTCGCCGGCCCCGGCGGCTTCATGAAGCCGCATTACCGCACCTTCAACATCAAGTCCGACGACCTGACGCCGGGCGACGACTACGGCATGATGCGCGAGGTGCTGCAGCGGCGCTTCTCGCGGCTCAAGAAAGAGCTCGACGCGGCCGCCGACGGCGGCGAGCGGCCGCACGACCCCGACGCCTTTCCCACGCGCCCCGATCTCGTGCTGATCGACGGCGGACGCGGCCAGTTCGACGCGGCGAAAGCCGTCTTCGACGCGATCGGCGTCGAAGACGTGGCGCTGGTCTCGATCGCCAAGGGCGTCGATCGCGACGCCGGCCGCGAGACCTTCTTCATCGAGGGCCGCGAGCCCTTCCGCCTGCCCCCGCGCGATCCCGCGCTCTACCTCGCGCAGCGCCTGCGCGACGAGGCGCACCGCTTCGCCATCGGGACGCATCGCGCGCGGCGCAAGAAGGAGTTCGTCAAGAGCCCGCTCGACGACATTCCGGGCGTCGGGCCGGCGCGCAAACGCGCGCTGCTCAACGCCTTCGGCACGGCGAAGGCGATCTCGCGCGCCGGGCTCGAAGATTTGCGCAAGACGCCTGGCGTCAACGCGGCGACCGCCAAGCTCGTTTACGATTATTTTCACGAGCGCGGCTGAACGTCGCGCCGCCGATCCCGTTGAAGGATCGCCGCGGCCGCATAATCTATTGCGGGCGGGGGCGCGCCAAACGCGGTGAACCCATGGATTTCGTCTGCGACGCTGGAAACAAGACGTGGTTTCGCATCGAGAGCGAAGCCGAGGCCGTCGCCGAATCGCGGCTGATGAATCATGCGGTCGACAAGCACTTCCGGCAGTTTCGCGACGCCGCCGTCGCCACCTATTCGCCGTCGCCGTCGTTGCCCTACATCGAGCGCGACATCGGTCTTCAGGCGCATGTGCGCCGCTCCATGCCGATGTTCCTGACCTTGCGCGACGCCGACGGCGCAGGCCTCGCCACGGCGATGCTGCCGCGTCCCGGCGCCAAGGCGGACCGCTTTCGCTCGATCGTCGTCGGGCCGTCGAACGCCGACCCGTTTCCCGCGCATGGCGAGGCGATCGCCGCGCTCGCCGCGCATCTGCGCATCCCCCTCGACTCGGCTTTGAGCTACCCCTACAGACGGGGCTGACCGCGCAAGGTCCGCGCGGCGCGTTCCACATTCCGCCGCTCGTCGCGCGGAGCCGCGACGGGGCATGAATGGCCATCGGGGGCATCGATGCGCGGCCGCGCCTTACGCGTCACGGCGCCGAGGCGCTGACGGTCGCCGTCGGCGCTGCGCTGGGCTTCTTCTTCGCCTGGCTGCGCGTGCCCGGCGGCGCGATGTCGGGCTCCGTCGTCGGCGTCGCGACCCTCTCGGCCTTCGGCAAGGCGGCGCCGATCAGCGCGCCGCTACGGGTCCTGGCGCTCGTCACGATGGGGGTCGCGATCGGCGCGGTCGTCGAGCCGGACACCTTCGCCAACATCGCCGCCTACCCGTTCAGCATCGCGCTGATGGCCGTTTGCGTCGTCGCGATGACCGCGGTCTCGGCGATCGTCTGGCGGCTGGTCTTCGGCTGGCCGGGCGCCATGTCGCTCATGGCCTCGGTGCCCGGCTCGATGTCCTACATCGTGTCGGTGTCGCTCAGCATGGGGTCGGACGCGGCGCGCATCGCCGTCGTGCAGATGTCGCGGGTGATCTTCCTCGTGACCGTGCTGCCCTGGATCATCGTATGGGAATCGGGCGGCCATTACGGCAGCCCCGTCCCGCCCGTCGTCGATCCGCCGCTGACGCTGGTCGCGACGATGATCGCCGGCGCATTCGGCGGCTGGGCGCTCGACCGCATCGGCCTGTCGGGCGCGCTGATGCTCGGCGCGCTGATCGTCTCGGGAATCGCGCATTATTTCGGGTTCGCGCATGGACGCGCCCCGAGCTGGTTCCTCAACGGCGGCCAGGTTCTGCTCGGCGCCTGGGTCGGCACGCGCTTCATCGACTTCGACTGGCGGCTCTTCGGCGCGATCTGCGTCGGCACCGTCGCGGCGGTCGGCGCGGCCATCGGCGTCTCCATCGCCTTCGCGGCGCTGGCCTCGAAGCTGTTCGGCGCCGCCTTCGGGACGACGCTCATCGCCTACGCGCCCGGCGGCCAGGACGCCATGATGGTCCTCGCGCTCGCCTTGGGCGTTGATCCGATCTTCGTCAGCGCGCATCATCTCGCGCGTTACTTTATGATCAACCTCACCCTGCCGTTCCTCGTCGCCTCTCTGCGCGCGGGCGCAACGGGCGACGACAAAACGGAGACCGCCCCATGATGCTGCGCTCGACCGCCACGTCGCCCTTCGGCCGCAAGGTGAAGATCGCCGCGATCCATCTGGGGCTGATGCAGCGGATGACGGTCGAACCCGCCGATCCGCTCGACGCCGACGACCCCGTCCGCGCGGAGAACCCGCTCGGCAAGATGCCGGTCATGAGCCTCGACGACGGGCGCCGCCTCTACGACAGCCGGGTGATCCTCGAATATCTCGACCACCTCGCGGGCGGCGGCCGGCTGCTGCCGCGCGACGTCGACGACCGCCTCGCCGCGCTGACGCAGCAGGCGCTCGGCGACGGAATCATGGACGCCGGCATCCTCATCGTCTACGAGGGCCGCTATCGGCCCGAGGCGATCCGCCACGAGCCCTGGCTCGACTACCAGCGCGGCAAGGTGGAGCGCGGGATCGCCGCGCTCGCCGCCGATCCGCCCGACCCGACGCGGTCACGGTCGGCTCGATCGCCTGCGCCTGCGCGCTCGGCTACATCGACTGGCGCAAGCAGACGGACTGGCGCGGGGCGCATGCCTCGCTCGTGCGCTGGCTCGACGCCTTCCGCTCCGCGACACCCGCCTTCGACAAGACGGCCGCTTCACATTAACAAGCAATCCTCGGAGGAAACGCTCATGCGCGCCTGGGTCGCGGGCCTTGCTCTCGCCTGCTCGCTCGTGGTCGCGCCGCTCGCGGCGCAGACCTATCCCGACCATCCGATCCGGCTGATCGTCGTGTTTCCGGCCGGCGGTCCGTCCGACGTCATCGCGCGCGTCGTGTCGCAATCGATGGCGCGGACGCTGGGTCAAGCGTTCGTCGTCGACAATCGCGGCGGCGCCGGCGGCGTCGTAGGCACGGACGTCGTCGCGAAGGCCGCGCCCGACGGCTACACGCTGGCGCTGACGAGCGCCGGCGCGCTGGCGATCTCGCCGAGCCTGCAGACGATGCCCTACCGCCCGATGGTCGATCTGCAGCCGGTCGGGCTTGTCGCCAAAGTCCCCGAACTGCTCGTCGTCAACGCGCACTCGCCCGCCCGGACCGTGAAGGATCTTGTCGCCCTGGCGAAGGCGAAGCCCGGCGCGCTGAACTTCGTCTCCTCGGGGCCCGGAACCATGCCGCAACTCGCATCGGAAATGCTGAAGGCCGCCGCCGGTCTCGACATCGTGCATGTGCCGTTCGCGGGCGCGGCGCCCGCCGTCACGGAGCTCCTCGCCGGGCGCGGCGACTTCGCTTTCTTCGACATTCCGATCCTGCTCGGCAACGTGAAGTCCGACGCGCTGCGCGCGCTCGCCATCGGCAGCCAAACGCGCTTTCCCGGTCTGCCGGACACGCCGACAATGGCGGAAGCGGGCTATCCGAGCGTCGTGGCGGAGAATTGGTACGGGCTCGTCGCGCCGCCGAAGACGCCGCCGGCCGTCGTCGCCAAGCTGAACGAGGCGCTCGCCGCCGCCGCGCGCGACCCGCAGATCGTCGAGACGTTGCGCGCCCAGGGCGTCGTCCTCGCCGCCGATACGCCCGACGCGTTCGCGGCGTTCCTGAACGCCGAGATGAAGAAATGGGCGGACGTGGTCCGCGAAGCCGGCGTCAAGATCGAGTGAGCGCCGACGCTTCCGCGCCTATTGCGGCTGAATGTCCAGTTCGCTCGCCACCTCCCGCCAGTGCTGTTGCTCCTTGCGGATCAATGCGGCGGTGCTCTCCGGCGTCCCGGCGCCGCTGGTTCCAAGCCCGATCGCCTTGAGGCGCTCGGGGGCCTCGGGCGTCTTGAGGAACTGCGCCACCGCGCGATTGAACCGCTCGATCAACGCCGGCGGGGTTCCCGCCGGCGCCACGACGGCGAAAAGTCCGTCGAGAACCGTTCCCGGCAGCGTTTCGCTGACGGTCGGCAAATCGGGCAGGCCGGCAAACCGCCGCCCGGAAAAAACCGCGAGCGGCCGAATGTCGCCGCGATCGACGAAGGATTGCGTGGCCGCGATCGAACTGACGAGAACGGAGACCTGCCCCGCGGCGACGTCCTGGGCCATCTGCGCGGCGGATTTGTAGGAGACTTCCGTCATGTCCATCGCGCCGCGGCGGTTGAGCAGCCGCCCGGAAAAGACGCCGGCGCCCGCCGTCGCGTCGACCGCGTAATCGACCTTGCCGTCGTTGGCTTTCGCGTAGGCGATCAGCTCGGGCAGCGTGCGCGCCGGCACGGCCTTGTTGACGCTGACCATTTGCGGGGCGATGTCGGCGATCATCGCCACCGCCGCAAAGTCGGTCTCGGGATTGTAGGGAAGCTTTTTGAAGGTCACCGCGTTGCTGGCGAGCCCCGACGTGTTGGTGAACAGAAACGTGTACCCGTCCGGCGCGGCGCGCGCCGCGGCCTGATGCGCGGGAATGCCGGATGCGCCCGGCACGTTGTCGACATACAGGGAGCCGCCGATCGCGGCGCCGACCTCGTTCGCCATCAGCCGCGCCATGATGTCGGTCGCCGACCCGACGCCGGTGGGCACGATGAGCCGCACGGGCTTGGTCGGCCAGTCCTGCGCCGCCGCCGGCTGCGCGAACGCCAGCGCGCCGAGCAGCGGCAAAAGCCAAACACGAAACGTCATGACCGAGACTCTCCTCCCGTGGAGCCCGCGCGGCGGACCTCCGCCGCGCCTCGCCGTCGGTGGCTTAACCGCTGCGGCCGCCGACGCAAGCGTTTTCGACGCGCCGACGTCGGAGACCTTTGTCGAATCGACGGCGTCGAACCGCTAGCGGCGCCAAGATTGTGCAGAGCGCTCTCAGCTTTACGTTGTCTTTACGCTGCGCCATATCGCCCCGGATGGAGGCATCATGGCTCAGGCGCGCAAAAAGGACACCAAATCCCGTTCATTGATCAATCTGCGCGTCTCTTCGGAGGATCGCCGATTGATCATCGCGCCGCGACTGCGGCTGGCAAGAACAGGTCGGAATTCATGCTCGGCGCCGCGCGGTTCGCGGCCGAGGAGGCGCTGCTCGACAAGGTATTATTTCGCGTCGACGCCAAGACCTATGACGGATTGATCGCCGATCTCGACGAGACGCCTGCCGCCGACGCGAGGCTTCGCAAATTGATGCGAACCACGCCGCCGTGGCAGGGTTGATGGCGACTGCGCCGCTCAACCCTCCGGAGCCGTTGTGCTGGCGTGACGCCTCGATGGGCGCCCTGGCGCAGGCGGAGGGCCAAAATGTCCGCCGCGCGACTCGCTGCGCGATGCGGCGAGCGACCGCATCCGGACATAAAGTTGACATCCCCGCGTCGGCGTGGCTATAGAAACCCCGCTTCGGGGGCGGCGAGAGCCGCTTTTTTCGTTTGCGTCCCACCGGACGCCGGAACGGCCGCGGCGCCGGGGTACCAGCCGCGCGAACCGCCACGAAGCCGGCGGGTTCGTCGCGGCCAAAGCCGGGTTTGGACACGAGGACAAGAGATGTTCGCGGTTATCAAGACCGGCGGCAAGCAATATCGCGTCGCCGCCGAGGAAGAGATCACCGTCATGACGATCGCCGGGGAACCGGGCGACGCCGTGACGTTCGGCGAGGTGCTGATGCTCGTCGACGGCGAGAGCGCCACGATGGGCGCGCCGCTCGTCGCCGGCGCGTCGGTCGCCGGCGAAATCGTCAAGCAGGCGCGCGGCCCCAAGGTCATCGCCTTCAAGAAGCGCCGCCGCAAGCACTCGAAGCGCAAGCGCGGTCATCGTCAGGATCTGACCATCGTCAAGATCACGGGCGTCTCGGCGGCGTAAGCCGCAACTGGTTTGGTCCGCGCGCGGAGCGCGGCGCGCAGACACGGGTTGGAGCAATTCGATGGCTCACAAGAAAGCGGGCGGCTCTTCGCGCAACGGGCGCGATTCCGACGGTCGGCGCCTGGGCGTCAAGAAATTCGGCGGCGAGGCCGTAATCAGCGGCAACATCCTCGTCCGCCAGCGCGGAACGAAATTCCACGCGGGCGTCAATGTCGGCGTAGGCGTCGACCACACGCTGTTCGCCAAGGCCGATGGCGTCGTCGCGTTCAAACAAAAAGGCGCGCGTTCGTACATTTCGGTCACGCCGGCCGCCAAAGCGGCCGCCGAATAGGTGGAGGACACGGCCCTCCACCGGCTGCCAAGCCCCGGTGGATAGGTCCTTCGAACGAAGCGCACCATGTCCGATCGCCCGAGAGGGATCAGGGAGGCAGCCAGGCCTCCCTTTTCTTTTCGCGCTCCCAGGCGGAGCTGCGGTCTCGGAGCGAACCATGTTGCCGGATCTGATGCAGGACGATGTCTTCCAACTGGAGACGAGGCGGCTGTGGCTGCGTTGGCCGCGCGCCGCCGATGTCGGCGCGGTGAAGGGCCTGTTCGACGACGGCGGCCTCGGGCGAGGCGATCCGTCCCTCGCGGCGCCGAGCGCGTCCGATTTCATCCTGGCGGCGCGCACGGCCAACTTCGCGGGCTCGGCGCTCACGCTGATGCTGACGCCCAAGGCGCGCCGGGGCGAAGCGATCGGCTGTCTCGGGCTGCGGCCGGTCGGCGCCGGCGCGGCGGACCTCGATGTCTGGGTCGGCGCCGCCTACCGCGCCGACGGCTTCATCGACGAGGCGGCGCGCGGGCTGACCGAGCTCTTCACGCAGCTACGCCTGTTCGACAGCATCCGCCGCGCCGCCGACGGCGGTCCACGGCTGCTCGAGCGCTTCGCCCGCCGGCTTGCGGCGGGACCGGATGCGAACGGCGGGGGCCTGACCGGCGGTGGCGCGGCCGGTCTCTCGCGCCGGGGTCCGCCGGCCCGTTGCGAGGCGTGACGCCATTGGCGTTTTCATCGCCCCTGCGCTAAAAGCGCCTTCGTCCCGGCGCGGCCGAGCGGGCGGCGCGCGCGGCGGGGGTTGCGCAGGCGCGGCTTTCGGTTGATTTACCAAGCGCAGGGGCTCGGTCTTAAAGAATGATTCGCCGCTCCCGTTCATGATGTAGGGGCCTAGGTCCTCTTCCGGCTCGCCGGCCGCGCCGGCGGCCTCGCCGGAAACCATTCAGAGGTATGATGCGTCACGAAAAGCGACCCTTTGTGGTCGAGGTGAAGCGCGGCGCGAAGCGCTCGGTCGTCGCCGCGCCAGCGCTCCAGCAGATGTCGTTCAGCGAAGCGATCCAGCAGGCGGAAAGCGCCTTGTTCGGCAAGCTCGAGGCGGAGTCCCTCCCTGCGGCCGCCCGCCCGGCGCCGGCCGCCGCGTCCGAGCCGCCGCGCCGCATCCTCGAAGCGATCCCGACGATCCAGGCCCCCGCCGAGGCCACCTTCGCCGAGCCGCCCAAGCGGCGCGGCCGACCGCCCGGCTCGCGCAACAAGCCGCGCGTCGAGGCGCCATCCGCACCGAGGAAGCGCGGGCGGCCGCCGAAAGTCGCCGGCGCCGTGCGATCGGTGGCGGTGACGCCCGATGTCGCCATCGCCGCGCTCGGTCTGATCGCCGCGCCGCGGCCGCAGGCGCAGGGCGCGCCGGCGAAACGCGGCCGGCCGCGCACCGCCAAGCCCAAGAGCGCCTCGCCGAAGAGCGCCTCGCCGAAGAGCGCCGCGCAAAAGAGCGTGGAGCCCGCCTGGATCGCCTGGGCGCAATCGGCCGACGAGGAGCGCGCGCCCGCGCCGCTCGCGCCGCCGGCTCTGGCCGAGCGCGCCGCGAACCGCGCCAACCGGCCCCGCGCCGGCCTGCGCTGGACCCGCCGCCTGCGGGGGGCCGCCGCGCGCGGCAAGCGCGTCCGCAACGCTTGAGCGCCGCCGCCGCGCGTTGACACGCCTCCGCGCGAAAGTCATATGGACGCGCCCGCTAGCGTGGCGCGCCGGCGCTCGCACGGCCTGCCCCGCTCCGCTTCCCGGACCTTCGAGCCTATGGCCCGCCTCGTCATGAAATTCGGCGGCACGTCTGTCGCCAGCATCGAGCGCATCCGCAACGTCGCCCTGCATGTCCGCCGCGAGATCGAGGCCGGTTGCGACGTCGCGGTCGTCGTCTCCGCCATGGCGGGCAAGACCAACGAACTCGTCGCCTGGGTGGGCGAGGCCTCGAAGCTCTACGACGCCCGGGAATACGACGCCGTCGTCGCCTCCGGCGAGCAGGTGACCTCCGGCCTTCTGGCGCTCGCGCTCCGCGAGATCGGCGTTCCCGCCCGCTCCTGGCAGGGCTGGCAGATTCCGGTGCGCACCAGCGACGCGCATGGGTCGGCGCGCATCGAATCGATCGACGGCGCGCCGCTGATCGAGGGGTTCGCGCGCGGCGAGGTCGCCGTCATCGCCGGATTCCAGGGCGTTCACGCGCCCTCCGGGCGCATCACCACGCTCGGCCGCGGCGGCTCCGACACCAGCGCGGTCGCCGTCGCCGCCGCCATCGAGGCCGACCGCTGCGACATCTACACCGATGTCGACGGCGTCTACACGACCGATCCGCGCGTCGTGCCGAAAGCGCGCCGGCTCGACCGCGTCGCCTTCGAAGAGATGCTGGAGATGGCCTCGCTCGGCGCCAAGGTTCTGCAGGTGCGCTCCGTCGAGGTCGCGATGGCGCATAAGGTGAAGACCTTCGTGCGCTCCTCCTTCGAGGACCCCGCGCGTCCGAGCCAGGGCACGCTCATCTGCGACGAGGAGGATATCGTGGAACAGCAGGTCGTCACGGGCATCGCCTTCGCGCGCGACGAAGCGCAGATCACGTTGCGCCGCGTGGCCGACAAGCCGGGCGTCGCCGCCGACATCTTCGGGCCGCTCGCCGAAGCCAACATCAACGTCGACATGATCATTCAGGTGGTCAGCAACGACACCAACACGACCGACATGACGTTCACGGTCGCGGGCTCGGACTTCGAGCGCGCCAAGACGATCCTTGAGAAGAACCAGGCGGCGATCGGCTTTTCGTCCGTGCAAGGCGCGCGCGACGTCGTCAAGGTCTCGGCGATCGGGGTGGGCATGCGCAGCCATGCGGGCGTCGCGGCGCGCGCCTTCCGCGCGCTCGCCGACAAGGGCATCAACATCCGCGCCATCACCACCAGCGAGATCAAGTTCTCCGTGCTGATCGACGCCGAATACACCGAGCTCGCGGTGCGCACGCTGCATACGCTCTACGGGCTCGACCGCGTCTGAGGGCGGCGCCGGCGCGCGCCCGACATTTCGGCTTTGCGGCGCGGCCGTTTGTCGGCATTCTGGCGACGGATCGAACGCGGCCCCATCGCGGCCGCTGCGGCAGGAGCGTAAAATGAAAGCTTGCATGGTTTCGATCCTGACGCTCGCCGTCGCGCTCGGCGCGTCCGCGGCGCAGGCGCAAGTGAAGCTCGGCATGGCCGCGCCGATCTCGGGGCCGAGCGCGGCGACCGGCTCGCAGATGCGCAACGGAATCGACCAGGCCGTCGCCGACATCAACGCCGGCGGCGGCGTCCTCGGCCAGAAGATCGCGGTCTCTTACGGCGACGACGCCTCCGATCCGCGCCAGGGCGTCTCGGTCGCCAACAAGTTCGTCGGCGACGGCGTGAAGTTCGTCGTGGGCGACTACAATTCCGGCGTGTCGATCCCCGCTTCGGGCGTCTACCAGGAAAACGGAATCCTGCAGATCACCCCCGCCTCGACCAACCCGACCTTCACCGAGCGCAAGATGTGGAACACGTTCCGCACCTGCGGCCGCGACGACCAGCAAGGCGCCGTGGCGGCGGCCTATCTGCTCGATCATTTCGCCGGCAAGAAGATCGCCTTCGTTCACGACAAGACGACCTACGGCAAGGGGCTCGCCGACGAGACCAAGAAGGGGCTCAACGCCAAGGGCGTGACGGAGGTCCTCTACGAGGGCATCAACACCGGCGAGAAGGATTACTCGGCCGTCGTCTCCAAGATCAAAGCCTCGGGCGCCGACCTCGTCTTCTTCGGCGGCCTCTACACGGAAGGCGGCCTGCTCGTGCGCCAGATGCGCGACCAGGGCGTCGGCGCCGTCGTGATGGGCGGCGACGGGATCGCCGCCGCGGAATTCGCCGCCGTCGGCGGACCCGGCGTCGAGGGATCGCTGATGACCTTCGGCCCGGACCCGACCAAGCGGCCGGAAGCCGCCGCCGTCGTCAAGAAGTTCGAAGCCAAGAAGATCAATCCGGAATCCTACACCCTCTACAGCTATGCGGCCGTGCAGGTCATCAAACAGGCGGCGGAGAAAGCCCAATCGCTCGAACCGAAGAAGGTTGCGGCCGCCATGCATTCGGGCATGACCTTCGACACGGTGATCGGCCAGTTCGCCTACAACGAAAAAGGCGACCGCAAGGACGCCGATTACGTCGTCTACGTGTGGAAGAAAGCCGCCGACGGGAAGCTGATCTTCGACCAATTGTGACGCCGAACCGGCGCCGCGAAAGCCGCCGCATGGCGCGCGTCGGCCCGACCTGATCGATGACGACGCCGCAGGCCGCCGCCGGCCTCTCGCTTGACGACGCCGCCGCGTCGCAGGCTGCGCCGACGCCGCAAACCGCGAGCGCCTCGGCCTATCGGCCCGATGTCGACGGGCTGCGCGCGATCGCGGTCGTCTTCGTCATTCTCTATCACCTCAGGCTGATCCCGAACGGCTATGTGGGCGTCGACATCTTCTTCGTCATCTCCGGCTTCGTCGTGACGCATGTCACGATCCGGCGGCGCGAACGATCGGCCGGGAGCGCCCTGGTCTCGTTCTGGCGCCGCCGCGCGTTCCGCATCTATCCGGCTCTGCTGACCAATTGTCTGGCGGGATTGCTCGTCTGCATCTGCCTCGTCCCGCCCTTCCCCGGCGTCGTCTACAAGGCGATGCTGCGGACCGGGATGGCGGCGACGATCGGCGCTGCGAACCTTTATCTCTACCGCTCGCAATCGGATTATTTCAGTTCGGATCAGTCGTTCAATCCGTTCATCCACATGTGGTCGCTCGGCGTCGAGGAGCAGTTTTATCTTCTGTTCTCGCTCGCCTTCATCGCGGCGCCCCTGGCGGCGTTCGGCGTCGGGTCGAAACGCCTCGCCGCGCTCGGCCGCGTCCGGCTGCTGGCGTTGGGCGGCGCGACGGCGATCTCCGTGGCGTTCCTTGCGCGCGCCGACCCCAACAACACGCTCGCGACCTATTACCTTCTGCCGTACCGGTTCTGGGAGCTCGGCGTCGGCGGCCTGATCGCCCTGTCGTCGGACGCGCTCGCGACATGGTTCTCTCCGCAGCGCCGAACGGCCGCGACCGTGGCGACCGCGCTCGCCCTCGCCGCGCTCCTGGCGCTCGCCGTGACGCCCTTCGGCGGCGGCCGATTGTCGGTCGCGACCCTGGTCGTGTCCGCCTGCGCCAGCGCCGTCCTCATCGGCGTCGGCTGCGGCGCGCCGAGCGCGCCGTCGCGTCTCATGGCGTCGCGGCCGCTGGTGGCGATCGGCTTGATCTCCTACTCGCTCTACCTGTGGCACTGGCCGGTTCTGATCGCCTTCGGACTGACCGTCGGCCTCGGCGGCTTGGCGCTGAAGGCCCTCGCCGTCGCCGTCATCGCGGGCCTGTCCCTGGTGTCGTTCTTCGCGATCGAGCAGCCGTTTCGCCGCCGGGCGCCGGGCGCGCCCATGGCGCGGCTCGCGATCCTGGCGACGGCCTTCGTCGGGGTGATCGGGTTGGGCGCCTGGGCGCAGGTCAAGCCCGGCGCCGCCTATCTGGGCGCCGCGCAGAATTGGGCCGGAGACTGGCTGCCCGACCTCGACAAGGCCTACGCCGAGGGCGGCAAGATCGTGCAGCGCGATTGCGATCTCGGCGACGGGAGCCCGGTTCCCGCGTCGGTTCCCTCCCGCTGCATCGCCGCCTCGCCCTTCGCCGCCGCCGCGCCGACGCTGCTGCTGCTCGGCGACAGTTTCGCGTTCGCCGACTGGGGCATGGCGAGCGTCGGCGCGCAAGACGGCGCCTTCGCGTTGAAGGCGCTGGGTCACAACGGCTGCAACGTGGCGAGCCCGCCCGCGCGGCGTTCGGCGTCCTGCAACGCCTACTGGGCCGCGGCGCCGAACCTGGCGACGACGTCCCTGACGCGCGGCGACGCCGTGTTGATCGCCGTCGTCTGGGCCGCCGCGAAGGATTGGGATCTCGATCGCGCCGTCGCGACGCTGGCGCCCGTCGTCGAAGCGGCGCGCCGGGCGCAGGCGAGCGTGCTCATTCAGGCGCCGACGCCGTTCTTCGAACGCGCCGCCTACGACTGCATCCCCGAATGGTTCCGGCGCGATTTTCAAGGCTGCTCGACGCCGCGCGCGGCGGTCGAGGCGCAACGGCGCGACGTCATGGCCATGCTCCACGCGATGACCGCGCGCTACGACAATATGCGGATCTGGGATCCGCTTGATTTCGTGTGCCCGCGCGCCACGTGCGAGCCGTTCGACGGCGCGACGCCCTTGTTTCGCGACAACGATCATCTGTCCTATCGCGAGTCGGTTTCGCTCGGAAAACCCTTCGAGCGATTTTTCGAGACGCGTCCGGACCGATAAGGCCGCGCGAAGGCGCGCCGGCCAGCCGAGCGGCCCCATCATCGCGGAGCCGCCGGGGCCGGGCACCACGGCTCGCGCCTGCCGCCGCCATAGGGGCGCGCCAGGCCGGCCGCGAGCAACGATTGCCCGAGGTCGATGGGCGCTTCGCCCGGCGCGCTCACACGCACGACGGCGAGCACGCGCCCGCCGTATTTGTCGAGCCCCACGTCGGAAAGCGTCACGGGACGCGCGCCGATCAGCGCAGCGAGCGCGTCGCGGGCGGCGCGCGCGCCCTGCGCCTCCGCGTCGCACCGCGCTCGCATCTCCGGCGCGTCGATCCCGCGCAGGCGCACCAGCGTCGCGATCTCCTGGCCGAACCAGATGCGCACCCGCGCTTCGAGCGTGTCGCCGTCGACGACGCGCAGAACGGCGGCGGCGAAGGGGCCGGCAAGCGAAGCGCGGCGCAACGCGGCCGTGTCGCGCGCGGCGGCGAGCGAAACCGGCTCCGCCTTCGCCATGGCGGCGACGGCCGGCGGGGAAGACGCCGGGGCGGCCGCCCGCGCGGGCGAGACCGGAGAACCGCACGCCGCGATGAAGATCGCGATCAGGAGCCGCTGGATGAAGCCGCCGAGGATGAGCCAACGCATGGCGTCAATAGAACATATTCTTATTTATAAGTCAATAGTCCTATTTGTAAGCTGGCGTCAAGGAGCGACCTGGAACGGGACAGGTCGGCGGAAGCGATGAGCGTCTTAAAGCCAAGGTAGGGGTTTGCCGCGGTTGATCCGTCCGACGCTTTCATGTTGCTTATCGGAGTGGGCGTCAGCTTCTTTGCGGACGACGACTAGGGGCTCGCCGAAGGCGACCGCTGGCGATCAGCGCCTGTACAACGAGCTTGTGGGGTTGAGATGAACCCTCGAATTGTCCAAAAGCGACGCGAGAAAATCCCCCCCTCCGCGCGCGCCCTTCGCTGTCTCGATTTGCTCGATCCAAGAAATGAGATCGATACCGTTTCGAGGAGGTCGAGTAAGAAAGCGTTCCACTTGAAAAAACCATACGACGTCTGGGCGGTAGGCTTCGGCGAACGCTATGTCGAGATCGGGTCCGTGGATAAAAAGGGCTTCCTCGTATAGCTCGCCGATGATTTTGAACAGAAAAAATGCGAAGCTGTCATGGAGTATGAGCGCCCGCCAACCGCGAGAAGATGGTCTGTTGGATCTCTGAAGCCGTAAGTTTCCTTCAAGAAGCAGATTGCCTTGGTGATGAACCCGCGTGGTCGCATCGGTAACGTTCAGGTAGGTCGCGGATTCGGGAGGCAAGTGGGCGTAGCGGCCGAGATCCCCCTGCCATTGACGAGGCGACTCTCGTATCCTCAGATTGCTTAGGGTTGCGGCTGCTCGTGCGTCTCCAAATACATCCAGACTGGATTGAAGATAGCGCAGCGCTCCACGCTCGTTCCAATGCGAGTCCGTCTGGAAGTAATCCGACACGCCAAGGCTCTTCGGAGAGAAGAACGCGCCCGATGCGCCGTCGCCGATGAGTTGACGCGCATAGCTCGGACCATTGATTTCGTAACCGATCTCGTCGGGCAGATAGTCGGCGAGAGCCGTTTCCTTATTGGGGCAAACAACGTGCCGATAGGCGATGCCCCGTCGTTCCAATTCATCCCGACGCTCGCAATGGACGTGCATGAAGGTAGCTTGCTGTTCCGGACTGGCGAGGAGATCGCCTTGGATCTGCGCCCTGACGTCGTTGGAATCGCCTCTGAGAAAAAGCTGGCCCTCCCGTCCTTCGTAAAACATGGACGACATAACGTGTTCGGGCAAAGGAAGGTAGAAGGGAAGAATGTTTCCGTATTCGTCCGTTATGTCGGTCGATCTCTTCGAGGTCATGTCGTCCCGCTACGGTCTCCAAAGCTTAAAGCTAAGCTCATCGGGAAGGCGGCGCTAGGCGGGCTGCGACGTCGCCGATCGCTGTTGTTTCGAACAACGAGCACTCAGTTCGACCCATGTCGTCACGGGTTTGATGGGGAATGTTCTCAACCCGGCTTTGGCGAGATCCGCCCGATCCGGCTCAGAAATCGCTGGCGACGCCCTTGTTCTCCCAATCGCCGTACCGCACCGGGTCCGGCCCCTCGCGCCCGTTGATCTCCTTCGGCCGGCGCGGTTCGGCCGCAGCCCGCCGGCGCGCTTCGGCTTCCGCGAGCGCGCGCTGCGCCGCCGGCGCCAGGGGCTTGCGCAGCGGCCGCTCAGCAGGGTCTTCGCGCGCGTCGTCCATCGGCGTCGATCCTCGGGTCGCCGGCGTTTCGCCGCGCGACGGTTGCGACATAACGTCCGCGCCCGCTTCCTTCAACGACGAGACAGCGGTTGCGTCGCCGAAACGCCGCAAGGCGTCGTTCGTCATCGGCCACGCGCGTCACCCATGACGCAGGCGCGGGCTCGCCGTCTCGCGTTGGCGCCGACTTTGTGATTAGGTGCGACTATGCGTGGAAGCGAATCGTATGGTTGCGCCGCTTCGCGCCAGCGTTCGCATGCCATGGTTCTCGATTGAACAACAGTCCCCGCCGGTTCAGGCCCCGAAACGGTGCGCCCGAGCCGCCGCCGCCTCCCACTCCCGGCCTCGCCGCGCGAACGGTCGCCGCGAACATCCTGGCCGATGTCGCCACGCAGGGTCTCAACCTCGACGATTGTTTCGATCCGGAAACGCCGAGCCCGCGCCTCATCGACCTCGACGCGCGCGACCGCGCGCTGGCGCGCTCCATCGTCACCGTGTCGCTCCGCCGCCTGGGCGCGCTGCGCGCCGCGCTGGCGCGCTTCCTCGAGCAAGGCCTGCCGCGCAAGGCGCACGGGCTCGAATGGACGCTCATCGCCGCGGCGGCGCAAATCCTGTTTCTCGACACGCCCGACCACGCCGCCGTCGATCTCGCCGTGCGCGCCATCAAGGCCGATCCGCGCACCGCGGCCTTCGCCTCGCTCGGCAACGCCGTGCTGCGCAACATCGCGCGCCATGCGGATGAATTGCGCACGCCCGACGACCCCTTCCTCGACACGCCGGCTTGGCTCGCAGCGCGGTGGCGCTCGAACTACGGCGACGATGTCGCCCGCGCGATCGCCTTGGCGCATCGGCAGGAGCCGACGCTCGACGTGACCGTGCGCGACCAGGCGGCCGATTGGTCGGAGCGGCTCGGCGGAATCGTGCTGCCGATGGGGTCGCTGCGCCTCGACACGCACGCGCCGATCGCCGACCTGCCGGGGTACGACGAGGGACGCTGGTGGGTGCAGGACGCCGCGGCGAGCCTTCCCGCCCGTCTGCTGCGCGTCGAGCCCGGCATGCGCGTCGCCGATCTCTGCGCCGCCCCTGGCGGCAAGTCCGCGCAACTGGCGGCCGCCGGCGGCCATGTCCTCGCGCTCGACCGGTCGGCCGCCCGCCTCAAGCGGCTGAGCGCCAACCTCGCGCGGCTCGGCCTGTCGGCCGACATGTCCGTCGGCGACGCCTTGACGGCGGACCTCGGCGTCTTCGACGCGGTGCTGCTCGATGCGCCCTGCTCGGCGACGGGGACGATCCGCCGTCACCCCGACGTCGCTTGGACGAAGCGCGCCGGCGACATTGCGACGCTGTCGGCGCTGCAAGCCAAGCTGCTCGATCGCGCCGTCGCCATGCTGCGGCCGGGCGGCCGCCTGGTGTATTGCGTCTGCTCGCTGGAGCCCGAGGAGGGCGAGGCGCGCATCGCCGCCTTGCTGCGGCGCGATCCCGACGTGTCGCGCGAGCCGGTCGACCCCGCCGAGATCGGCGGCCTCGCCGAATGCGTTACCCTCGAGGGCGATCTGCGCACGCTGCCCTGCCACCTGCCGTCGCCGACGCCGCGCCATGCCGGGCTCGACGGCTTTTTCGCCGTGCGCCTGCGGCGGCGCTGAGAGGGTTAACGGACCCTCTAGAATTCCTTGGCAAAGTCTCCCGATCGCGGCGGCGCGCGGCCGCTGAGCGCTCGCACGCCGGCAGGAGGCATGGCTCAAGCTTCAACGCACGCTTCGTTCGCCGACCGAGCGCGTCTCGCGCGCCTCTGCGCGGGGGCTGGCGTCCTGCGCCTGCGGCAGGCTTTGGGCCGCGCGCTGGCGCCGCTGGCGTTGCTGCGCGCGCGCGCGCCGTCCCGGCTCCTGCTGGCGCCGCAGGACATCCGCACCGCCGATCCGACCATCGCCAACGACATCTACGCCGGCTATTTCGCCTTCGCGGGCAAGGTCGTGAACACGCACGGCCAATCGCCGTTCGACGCGCCCGCCCCGTCCGAGGCCTGGACGATCGGCGTCGCGAGCTTCGGCTGGCTGCGCCACCTGCGCGCCGCGGACACGCCGCTGGCGCGCGCCAACGCCCGGGCGCTGGTCGGCGACTGGATGGCGAGCGCCGAGCGCCGGGTCGATCCGCTGCAATGGGAGCCGCGGGTCGCCGCGCGCCGCCTGCTCTCCTGGCTTTGCCAGTCGCCGCTGATCCTCGACGGCGCCGATCACGTCTTCTACCAGCGCTTCATGAAGGCGCTGGGCCGGCATGCGGCGCTGCTGCAGAATGCGCTCGCCTGCGGGCTTTCCGGCGAGGACCGCCTGATCGCGGCCATCGCCCTGACGCAATGCGGTCTCTGCGCCGAGGGTCTGTCGGCGGTGCGGCGCACGAGCACGCCGCTCCTGGCGGACGCCCTGTCGAAGCAGCTTCTGCCGGACGGCGGCCACATCAACCGCAACCCGCAGACGATTGTCGATCTGCTGCTCGATCTGCTGCCGTTGCGACAGACCTACGCCGCGCGCGGCCAGGCCGCCCCGCCGCAGTTGCTGAACGCGATCGACCGCATCCTGCCGCTGCTGCGCCTGTTCCGGCAGGGCGACGGATCGCTCGCGCTGTTCAACGGCATGGGCGTCACCGCGCCGCATCAGCTCGCGACGGCGCTGGCGCACGACGACGCGCGCGCGGCGGCGATGCTGAACGCGCCCTATTCCGGCTACCAACGGCTGGAGGCGCGCGACGCGAGCCTCGTGATGGACACCGGCGCGCCGCCGCCGCACGATTTTTCCCTGCACGCGCACGCGGGATGCCTCTCCTTCGAACTGGCGGCGCGCGGCCAGCGCATCGTCGTCAATTGCGGCGCGCCGGCGGAAGAGCGCGGCCCGCTCCGCGATGCGGCGCGCGCCACCGCGGCGCATTCCACGCTGACGCTCGGCGACACCTCGTCCTGCCGCTTCGCGCCCGACTTCGGCCCCGCCGCCTTGATCGCCGGACGCGTGATCGCGGGACCGCGCCGCGTGAGCGTCCGGCGCGACGAGGATGCGCACACGATCGGGCTCGACGCCGCGCACGACGGCTACGAACGCGGCTTCGGACTGATCCACGCCCGCACGCTGGCGTTGTCGCGCGACGGCTCCATGCTGTGCGGCGAAGACCGTCTGGAGGGCGCCGCCGGGCCCGGAGCGGCTTACGCAATTCGCTTCCACCTGCATCCGGCGAGCGCGGTCGGCCTCACCGAGGACGGCCTGGCGATTTTCATCACGACGCCGAACGCCGAACGCTGGGTGTTTCAGTCGAGCGTCGCGGCGCAGATCGAGGAAAGCATCTACTTCGGCGGCGCCGAGCGCGCCCGCGCCGCCGAGCAGATCGTCATTCACGCCAACGCCGACGAGACGCGCGCGGTGGCCTGGTCGTTCCGGCGGATCGAGGCGCCTGTCGGCCACGACGACGTTTAGAGGGGAACAAAGCTTCGAACTGGTCCGACCATTGCATCGCATCGGCGGTCTCCAACCCGAGGCCGAACGATGCCGAGCAGCCCGCCGGATGCATGGACGCGCCGCGCCGGTTTGCGGCTGCTGGGAGCGGGCGCGGTCGGCGCCTGGGCGTCTCGATCCCCCGCGCAAGATCGAAGTCCCGCCGCCTTCTACCGCGGCCGCCAGATCACCTTGGTGATCGGCAACGGGCCCGGCGGCGGCTTCGATGTCTTCGGTCGCTTGCTGGCGCGCCACATCGGCCGCTACATCCCGGGCTATCCGAGCGTCGTTGTGGAAAACATGCCGGGCGCCGGAAGCCTCGTCGCCGCCAACCACCTCTACAACCTGGCGCCCAAGGACGGTTCGGTCTTCGGGCTGATCGCGCGCAACATGCCGTTGCTTGGCCTGCTCGGCCGCAACCCGAACGTCCGGTTCGATCCAAGCCGCTTCACATGGCTCGGCTCGTCGTCCGATTTTTCGACCGACGCTTATCTGCTCATCGCGCGCAAAGACGCCGCCGTCCAGTCGATCCGGCAGGCGGTGCAGCCGGGCGGTCCCGCGCTCGTGCTCGGCGGAACGACGGACGGGGGAAGCAGCAGCGACGTGCCGCGCATCCTTCACGACACGATCGGGCTCAACGCCGACATCATCGCCGGATACCGCGACAGCGCGGCGATCTATCTGGCGATCGAAAGCGGTGAAGTGAGCGGACGCACCAACGAACTCTCCTCGCTCAAGACGTCACGGCCCGCCTGGCTCAAACCCGACGGCGGCTATCGCGTGCTCCTGCAATATGCGCGCGCCACGCGCCATCCCGATTTTCCGGACGTTCCGACGGCGCGCGAATTGGCGCGCGACGACGTCGCCCGTGGGCTGATCGCGTTCACGGAAGCGCCGTTCGCGATGGCCTGGCCCTACGCTGCGCCCCCCGGCGTGCCGGAGGACCGCGCGCAGGCGCTCCAGACCGCGTTCATGGCGGTTCACAAGGATCCCGACTTTTTAGCCGACGCTGCGCGCATGCGCGTCGAGGTGAACCCCATCGACGCCGCGGCCTTGTCCGAAAAGATCGCCGCGATGTCTCGGGCGTCGAACGAAACCCTCGACTACATGCGCAAGCTCCTCTCCTCGTCGAGAGGTTGAGGCCGCGCCGATCGTCCGGCATGATCGTCGCTCGGCGCCGAAAGGACATCCCGCCCATGCATCTGCGTTTGGCGCACTACCGCAATCGCTTCACGATGTTCCGCATCTATTATGCTTTGGGCGCAGGGCTCGTGAAAACGGATGGGTTGACGTTTTCCATCGCGCAATTGCCCGATCCGCCCAGCCGCGAATTGGAAGAAGCGCTGATCCGCGGCGACGTCGATCTCGCCAATGTCTACCTGCCGAATTTCCTGGAGCGGAAACTCGCCGGCGCGCCCGTCATCGGTCTCTGCACGGAATGGAAATCGACGGGCAAGGGCAATGGGATTTTCGTGCGCGACGGCGCAATCGCGCATCCGAAGTGTCTCGAAGGCAAGCGAATCGCGACGCATCAAGGCCGTCACGCGATCCATCAGTACCTTCTCGAAAACGCCTACGGCGTCGACGTTGCCGGGCTCCGGTGGGCGGCGAGCCCTCAGGAGACCCTGCTTGGCGTGCTGAAGCGGGACGAGGCCGACGCCGTCGTCCTGCTCGACCAGTTCTTCCACCACGGAGACCAAGCGGAGGGCGTCGCATGCCTCTACACGGACGGCGACGCCTGGCGCGCGCTGACCGGCTTCGATGAAATGATCAAGCACATGGTCGCGGCGAACGAGCGCTTCATCGACGACAACCCGGCGATCGTTCCGGCGCTGCTGCAGGCGTTCCGCGAGTCCTTCGCCTACAGCGAGCGGAACATAGAGGAAGTCGCCGACGTGTTCGCGCGGTCCTACGGCGGCGACCGCGAGGCGCTGCTCGTTTCTGCGCAGTACCCGCGGATGGAGTTCACGTTCACCGACAAGGAGCGCCGCCTCGCGCAGCGGATGATGGACATGTTCGTCGAGGTCGGACGTCTGTCCCGCTCCGCGCCGATCGAGTCGTTCTTCGTCGCGTGAAGGAGCGGCCGCGCCGGTCCGTTCGCGCGATCGGCCTTAACGCCGGCCGCCGCCGAGCCGGATGACGCCGCGCGGGCCGCCGAGGAACGGTTTGCGCTCAACCGTGGCGCCGCCGGAACGATCGGCGCCGCCGCCCGGCGTCCAGAACATCGGCTTGCGCTCCACCGTGACCGCCGGCGCGGGACGCCGCTCCACTTTGCGCTCGACCACGACCGCTCGCTGGCCGCCCGAGCGGTCCGTTGCGAACGCGACTTCGCGCGTCTGCGCCCGCTTGGCGGCCGCGGCCGCCTTCAAGACGAGCGGACGCGCCTCGTCGATCGACGCCTCCATCAAGGCGGCGGCGAATTCCGCCTGCTGCTCGATGTCCTCGATGAACCCTTGCGCGGCGAGGACGGCCTCTTCGAGCGTCGGCGGGTCGCGCCGAACCCGAACCGGCGGTCTGGCTTTGGCTTTAGGGGCTTTCGGCGTCGCGCGCATGGTCGCATCCCTCAATCATCGCCGCCGGCCCGAGCCGGCGGGTTGTTTGTCCTCAGTATATTGTGCGATGCACAAAATGCAATCCCGGACGCGCTCCCTGACCGCGGCCTCGACGCCAACCTGGAGAACATCTACAAAAATTCGCGGATTCCGGCGCAACATGGAAGGCCGCATAGTATCGACGAACTGGCGGAAGCCCGGTCGACAACGGGATGTTCGAGCGCCCGTCATCCGCTTCACACGTTGAAGCGGCCGAGCCTTCAGGACCATCATCGACCCCCATGTCGTGCGCCGTCCGAGGTCCGTCGGATCAGATTGATTGGGAGGATGACTTGGGAAACAACCTGCTTCTGGTCGGCAGCGTTCCACTCGACACGGTCGAGCAGGTTCTGCGGGTTTTCGGCGGCGCCCTCGCCAAGCATCTGCCCGCCGCGCCGGACGGCGAGGTCGGGGAACGCCGCTCCTGGGTCAATCGCCTCTCCTATCAGATATTCAACGGCCATCCCGACCTCGAAACGATCAAGCGGCCCAGGCCGGTCAATGGCGTCGAGCAATTGCTGCCCCGCTCGCGCGACGACGCCTGGGAGTTTCGGGTGCGCCCCGGCGTCGAGCGGCTCCGGTTCGCCAACCTGGGGACGCGCCTCGGATACGCGCGCGATGCGGTGAGTTCCTACTTCGTCTTCCGTACGCTGCGGGAGAAAGGCGTGCTGCCGCCCGATCTGCGTTTCCAAATCTCCATCCCGATGGTGAACAGCGTCGTGCGGCCGCTCCACTTTCCGAATGGCGAGGATCTCCCGAAAGTACGGCCGGGCTTCGAGGAGGCGCTCGCGGCGGAACTGGCCTCCATCCTCGCGCAGATCCCCAACGAGGATTTAGCGATCCAATGGGACTGCGCTTACGAGATTTCCGCCGTGTACGGCGGCCGTGGCGCGGACGCGATCGCCGGCGAGACCGACATCGCGACGCATGTCGCGCCGATCGGGCGGCTATCCCGCGACATTCCCGACGCCGTGCTTCTCGGCTTTCACTTCTGCTTCGGCACGTTCGGCGGCTGGCCGGCTTTCGCTCCGACCGATCTCGGCCGCGCGGTCGAACTCGCCAACGCCTCCGTCGTTGCGACAGGCCGGCGCGTCGATTGGGTCCACATCCCGACGCTCGATACCGCGGAACCCGCGTTCTACGCGCCCCTCGCCAACCTCGACCCCAAGGGCGCACGCGTCTATCTGGGCGCGATCCACAACATGACGTCTCTTGCCGAACGGCTTGCGAGCGCCCGCAAATACCTTCCGGATTTCGGGCTCGCGGCCTATTGCGCCTTCGGGCGCACGCCGCCTTCCGAAATGCCGGCGATCCTGCGGGACCATCTGCGGGCGCTGGATATCGCCGGGCTACGCTGAGGCGCCCCTACTTCGGGTCGAGACCGGCGGACTTGATAACCTTCTCCCATCGGTCGATCTCGGCGAGCCAGAACGCCTTCGCCCGCTCGGGCCCGTAATAGAGCGGGTCCATTCCCTGTTGGGCGACGAGCCGCCTGAAGTCGTTGGACTCGGCTCGCGAATTTCCGGCGGCCATGCTAACGCGGGCGCGTTTTCCAAGCCGCGATTTCGAGACCGCCATGTCTTCCAAGACCGCTACGACAGCCGACCTCCGCCGCGTGACGCGGGCGCTTCTCTCCGTCTCCGACAAGACCGGCCTCCTCGACTTCGCGCGCGCCCTGGCCGATCGCGGCGTCGGAATCGTTTCCACGGGCGGCACGCGCAAGGCGCTCGCCGAGGCGGGCGTCGCCGTGCGCGACGTGGCCGATGTGACCGGCTTCCCCGAAATGATGGACGGGCGCGTCAAGACGCTGCACCCGGGCGTGCATGGCGGCCTGCTCGCGATCCGCGACAATCCCGAGCACGCGGCCGCGATGCGGGCGCATGGGATCGATGCGATCGATCTGCTGGTCGTCAACCTCTATCCCTTCGAGGCGACGGCCGCCGCCGGCGCGTCGGCGGAGGACTGCATCGAGACCATCGACATCGGCGGCCCGGCGATGATCCGCGCCGCCGCCAAGAACCACGCCGATGTCGCCGTGGTCGTCGATGTCGCCGACTATGCGGCGATCCTCGACGCTCTCGCGACGCAGGACGGCGCGACAACGCTTGCGCTGCGCCGCGCCCTGGCGCAGAAGGCCTACGCGCGCACGGCTGTCTACGACGCCGCCATCTCGAACTGGTTCGCCTCGCGTCTCAGCCTCGAAGCGCCCCCCTACCGCGCCGTCGGCGGGCGTCTCGCCGAGACGATGCGCTACGGCGAGAACCCGCATCAATCGGCCGGGTTCTACAAGACGGCGGAGACGCGCTTCGGCGTCGCGACCGCCCGCCAGGCGCAAGGCAAGGCGCTCTCCTACAACAACGTCAACGACACGGACGCCGCGTTCGAATGCGTCGCGGAGTTCGATCCGGCGCGCACGGCGGCGGTCGCCGTCATCAAGCACGCCAATCCCTGCGGCGTCGCGGAAGGCGCGAGCCTCGCGCAGGCCTATCAGCGCGCGCTGCGCTGCGATCCGGTCTCCGCCTTCGGCGGCGTCGTCGCGCTGAACCGCCGGCTCGATGCGGCGGCGGCGGCCGAGATCGTGAAGATCTTCACCGAAGTCATCATCGCGCCCGACGCGGACGAGGATGCGATCCGCATCGTCGCGGCGAAAAAGAACCTGCGTCTATTGTTGACGGGCGGCCTTCCCGACCCGCGCGCGCCGGGGCTCGTCGTGCGCACGGTGGCCGGCGGCTTGCTGGCGCAGGGCCGCGACAACGCCGTCGTCGACGACATGGAGTTGACGGTCGTCACGAAACGCTCGCCCACCGAGCAGGAGCTCGCCGACCTGAGGTTCGCCTTTCGCGTGTGCAAGCATGTGAAATCGAACGCCATCGTCTACGCGCGGGAGGGCGCGACGGTCGGCGTCGGCGCCGGGCAGATGAGCCGCGTCGATTCGTCCCGCATCGCGGCATGGAAGGCCGCTGAAGCGGCAAAGGCGGCCGGCTTGGCGGAAAGCCTCGCGAAAGGCGCGGTCGTCGCCTCGGACGCCTTTTTTCCGTTCGCCGACGGCCTGCTGGCGGCGGCGGAAGCGGGCGCGACCGCCGTCATCCAGCCCGGCGGCTCGATGCGCGACGACGAGGTGATCGCGGCCGCCGACGCCGCCGGCCTCGCCATGGTCCTGACCGGCCACCGGCATTTCCGGCATTGAATTCGCTGCGCCGGGATCGGCGTTAACGATCCCTTCAGCGCTGCGGCTGTTCAAGTTTCCTTGCCGTAATCGCGACACTTGAAATCAAATTGAGGTCGTGTCGGCGCCGCAATGAACCGCGACGCTCACCCATGGCTGTGTGGCCGTGCAAAAAGGACTGTGCAGGACGATGCGTATCAGTTTCAACGAACAAGTCGAAGGCAGCCGCGTCATCAAATCCCTCGGCCGCGTTCGCGCGGCGACCTCCTGGCACGCGCCCGGCGCGCCCTGCGCGCGCGGCGATTGGAAGGATGTCGCGCTCGCCGCGCTCAAGCAGGCGGCGGCCGACTTCGAGGCCGACGCGGTGATCGGCGTCGACTACGAGGTGGACGGCGTCGCGGCGAGCGATCTCACGCGCTTTCGTCTGGAACGCGTCACCGCGAGCGGCATCGCGGTGAAGCTCGCGCGGGCCTGAGTCCATCGAGCAGGGCGCGGCGACGGCGCCGCAAGCCGGCGTCGTTCGCGTTCAGTCGCCGGAGAGAACGCGGACGATCGCGCTCGTCAGCGTCGCCAGCTCGTCGTCGGCGATGGTGAAGGCGGGCGTCAGATAGACGATCCGGCCGAACGGCCGGATCCACACGCCCGCCTGCGAAAAGCGCGCCGCGAGCGCGCCCTGGTCGACGGCGCGGTCGAGCTCGACGACGCCGATGGCGCCGAGCACGCGCACGTCGCGAACGCGCGGCAGATCGCGGCAGGGTTCGAGGCCGCGCCGCAAAGCGTCCGAAATACGCTTCACCTGGTCGAGGCGCGGCTCGCGTTCGAAAAGATCGAGCGAGGCGTTGGCGGCGGCGCAGGCGAGCGCATTGCCCATGTAGGTCGGCCCGTGCATCAGGGCGCGCCCGGGATCGTCCGACCAGAAGGCGTCGAACACAGGGCGGCGCGCGATCGTCGCGGCGAGCGGCAGCGTGCCGCCGGTCAGCGCCTTCGAGAGCGTGAGGATATCCGGCGTCACCCCCGCCGCCTCGCAGGCGAACAGCGCGCCGGTGCGGCCGAAACCGGTGAAGATCTCATCGAAGATGAGCAGCAGGCCGTAGGCGTCGGCGAACGATCGCAGCCGGCGCAGGACGGCGGCGTCGTGGAACAGCATCCCGCCGGCGCCCTGGACGAGCGGTTCGACGAGGATCGCGGCGAGCGTCCCCGCGTGACGATCGAGCGTCGCGCGCAGCGACGCCGCGCTCGCCTCGTCGCGCGGCAGATCGGCGATGATCTGCTGCGGCAGGACCCCCCTGAACAGCGCATGCATCCCTTCGTCGGGATCGCAGACCGCCATCGTCGCAAGCGTGTCCCCATGGTAGGCGCCGCGGAACGCCAGCACCTTGGTTCGCCTGCGCTCGCCGCGGTTGAGGTTCGACTGCACGGCCATCTTGATCGCGACCTCGACGGCGACCGAGCCGGAGTCCGAGAAGAACACGCGGTCGAGATCGCCCGGCAGGAGCGCGGCGAGGCGGCCGGCGAGCCGGTACGCCGGCTCGTGCGCGAGGCCGCCGAACATCACGTGCGGCAGCCGCTCCGCCTGCGCCTGCACCGCCGCGCGGATGTGCGGATGATTGTAGCCGTGGCACGCCGTCCACCAACTGGCGATCCCGTCGATGAGCTCGCGTCCGTCGGCGAGGCGAAGGCGCGAGCCGTGCGTGGCGACGACGGGAAGCGGCGCCGGCGCATGTTTCATCTGCGCATAGGGCAGCCAGACATGCCGCAGCCCGTCTTCAAGCCACGCCGGCGCGGGCGCGCGCGATGACGCCGTCATGGTAGGTCTCCCCGCGCGGCCGATGCGCCGCGAGCGCTTGTTGACTGGCGCGCGGCCGAGGTCAACGCTGCGCGCCTCCTCGAACGGGTTGCAAGATGGATTCGTTGAACGCTTTCGCCGCAACGAAGCTCGCGGCGCTCGACGCCGCGAGCCTGCGCCGGCGGCTGGCGCCGACCGTCCGCGACGGCGTGACCGTCTGGCGCGACGGCCGCCGGCTGGTGTCGTTCTGCTGCAACGACTACCTCGGGCTCGCCACGCATCCGCGTGTGAAGGACGCCGCGCGCCGCGCCATCGAGACCTACGGGACCGGCGCCGGCGCGTCGCGCCTCGTCACCGGCGACCATCCGCTGCTGGAGGAGCTTGAGACGCGCCTGGCGCGCTTCAAGCAGGCGGAGGCGGCCTGCGTGTTCGGGTCCGGCTATCTCGCCAACCTCGGCATCCTGCCGACGCTCGCCGGCCGCGACGATCTCATCCTGATGGACGAACTCGCCCATTCCTGCCTGCGCGCCGGCGCCAAGCTCTCGAGCGCGCAGACGCTCGTCTTCCCGCACAACGACGTGGCGGCGCTGGAGGGGCTGCTGCGCGCGCATCGCGCGTCGCGTCGCCACTGCCTTATCGTCACCGACGGCGTGTTCTCGATGGACGGCGATCTCGCGCCGCTCGGCGCGCTCGCGCGGGCGGCCCGAGCGCAGGACGCGTGGCTCTTGGCCGACGACGCGCACGGTCTCGGCGTCCTCAACGGGGGGCGAGGATCGACGGCCGATCATGACGCGCCGTTGCAGATGGGCACGCTGTCGAAGGCGCTCGGAAGCTACGGCGGCTATGTCTGCGCGACGCGCGCCGTCGTCGATCTCATCAAGACACGCGCGGCGAGCTTCATCTATACGACCGGGCTGCCGCCGGCGAGCGCCGCCGCCGCCATCGCCGCCCTCGACATCGTCGAGTCCGAGCCGGCGCGCGTCGCGCGGCCGCTCGCGCTGGCGCGGCTGTTCTGCGAGACAATGAAGCTGCCGCAGCCGCAGAGCAGCATCGTTCCGCTCGTCGTCGGCGAGGCGCCGCGCGCGCTCGCGCTGTCGAAGGCGCTGGAGGACGAGGGGTTTCTCGTGACCGCGATCCGGCCGCCCACGGTGCCGCCGGGCACGGCGCGGCTGCGCGTCACGTTCAGCGCCGCGCACGAGGAGATGCAGGTCGCGGCGCTCGCCCGCGCGCTGGCGGACCGTTGGGCGCGCGCGTGACGGCGCGCGCGCTGTTCGTCGCCGGCGCGCACACGGACGTCGGCAAGACCTTCGTCGCGGCGCTGCTGCTGCGCCATCTGCGCGCGCA
The DNA here is from genome assembly GCA_965276595.1 of Beijerinckiaceae bacterium. Classification (GTDB taxonomy): domain Bacteria; phylum Pseudomonadota; class Alphaproteobacteria; order Rhizobiales; family Beijerinckiaceae; genus Terripilifer. The sequence goes on along the minus strand of CBDIBA010000011.1, from coordinate 70,582 downwards.
GGGCCGGCGGGTCGCCGCGCTGAAGCCGGTGGTCTCCGGCTTCGATCCGGGCGACGCCGCCGCGTCCGACAGCGCGGCGCTGCTCGCGGCGACGGGCGCGCCGCTGACGTCGGCGGCGCTCGACGCCGTGTCGCCGTTTCGCTTCGCCGCGCCGCTGTCGCCCGACATGGCGGCGCGGCGCGAGGGCCGCGCGCTTGCGTTCGGCGACCTTCTCGCCGCCTGCCGCGCGCGGCTGAACGACGACGCGCTGACGATCGTCGAAGGCGTCGGCGGGGTTCTTTCCCCGATCGCCGACGATGCGACCAACCTCGATCTCATCCGCGCGCTCGGCGCGCCCGTCGCGCTCGTCGGCGGCTCCTATCTCGGCGCGATCAGCCACACGCTGACCGCGGCGGCGACCTTGGCGGCGGCGGGACTTGGGCCGGCCGCCGTGCTCGTCAACCAATCGGACGCGACCGCCGGATCGCTCGAAGAAACCTGCGCCGCAGTCGCGCGGTTCGGGTCGTTCGCGACGCCCGCGCTGAGCCTCGCGCGCCATGCGGGCGCGGCGGAGGCGGCCCGCGTCGCGGCGGCGCTGCTGCGCGCCTGCGGCGTGTGAACGCCCGCAAACCCGATCAGGCGGCGGTGATGCCGCCGTCATGGGCGAACACCTGGCCCGTGACATAGCGGGAGGCGTCGCTCGCGAGGTAGACGACCAGCCCGGACAAGTCTTCCGGGGCGCCGAAGCGCCCCATGGGAACCGATCGAAGGGCGAAGTCCGCGAACTGCTTCGACTCGTCGGCGCTCGCCACGGCCCGGCGCGCGCGGCCGAGGTCGGTGCCGGCGTGCCAGCCCGGCGCGATCGCGTTGGCGCGCAGACCTTCGGCCGCATATTCGATCGCCAATTGCCGCGTGAACCCGATCACGCCGGCTTTCGTCGTCGCATACTGGATCGCCGTCACGGGAAACCCGGGATAGGCGCCGACCAGTCCGAGATACGACGACAGGTTGATGACGGACGCCGACTTCGCCGTGCGAAGGAGCGGCAGGAACGCGCGCGTGACCAGGAAGAGACCGCGCAAATTGACGTTGTTGACGCGGTCCCATTCGGCGGTCGGAATGTCGAGCAGCCGGCCGGGAATGGAGGCGACGCCCGCGTTGTTGATCAGCACGTCAAGGGTCGTCGTGACCTTTCGAACGTCGTCCGCGAGTTGCGCGACGGAGGTCTCGTCGGCCACATCGACGCTGAACGCGACGGCCCGGCCTCCGACGCTCACGATGATCTTTGCGGTCTCCTCGGCGCTTGCGCCGTCGATATCGGCGCACAGGACCGTCGCGCCCCGGTCAGACAAGCATCGCGCGAAGCTGCGTCCGAGGCCCGCGCCCGCGCCCGTGACGAGAACGAACCGATCGTCCAGTTCAAACATGGTCGGTCTCCTATTGACGCCAACGAATTGACGGCGCGGCGCGTCGCGTCGGCGCCGCCTCCCGCCTCTCAGGCGCCGAACGCCGGCATGACCTCGTTCGCGAAGAAGTTGATCGACTGCGACGCGACGTCGAAGGGCATGTCGCCGAACGCCATCTGGGCCAAGACGTAGTTGATCCCCGACGTTTCGATCGCCTCTCTGAAGAAGCGCTTCACCGTGTCTGGCGATCCGGCCGTCGCGCGCCCGTTCTGCGCGAGCTCTTCGAACTCGTCGGGCCATGCGCCGAGCATGGGCTGCAACCCATTGATGCGATAGAGATGGTGAAAGCTCGCGTGCCAGCGCTTATAGGCCGACTTCGCCTGACGCATCGCCGTCGCATCGTCGGGCGCGACCACCACATGATAGCTGATCCCCACCTTGGCGCCGCCAAAGCCCCCGCTCGGCTGCGCGTTTCGGTAGGCCTCCACGCGCGAGCGCATCGCCGCAGCCGGCATCAGCCCGACGATGTTGAACCCGCTCTTTGCGGCGAACGTTGCGCTCTCGACAGAGCTGATGCCCAGCCAGACGGGCGGATGCGGCTTTTGAAAGGGATGCAGCGACATCGGCACGGCGTCGAAATTGTGGAAATTCCCCTTGTAGGTCAGCGTGTCGTTTCGAAACCCGCTCAGCAACACGTCGAGGGTTTCCTCGAAGATATCCTTGGCCTCCTTGGCGTTGCGCCCGTAGTAGCCGAGCTCGATCGGCGAAATGCCGCGCCCGACGCCGAGCTGGAATCGGCCGCCGCTCAGATTATCCAGCATGCAGACTTCTTCCAGGAGCCGCAGCGGATGGTACAGCGGCAGCAGATAGACCAGCGGGCCGATCCGAAGCCGCTGCGTGCGCTGGATCACCGACGCCATGTAGACGCTGGGCGACGGCGACATTCCGAGCGGCGTCGAGTGGTGCTCGGCGATGTGATAGGCGTAGAAGCCAAGGCGGTCGTAGAGCTCCACCAGCTTGAGGCGCTGCTCGTATTGCTTGGACAGGTCGTCGCCGTTGCAATCGAGATGGTCGAAGATCGCAAAGTCCATGGGTCCTCCCGCACGCCTTCGTCGCCGCGCTGAGCGGCATCAGAAACGATCCCCGCCGCCGGTTCAATCGGCTGTACCGATCTGTCCGCTCTGCGGACAGATCGCGATCCGCGATGGACACGCCGTTTTTGAATTCGCACGATCCGCTTCAACGCATCGAGAGGAACGCCATGAGATCGCCTGTTCACAGCGACAGGATCGCTTTGGTCACCGGAGCGGCGATGGGGTTCGGGCGCGCGATCGCGGTCCGCCTGGCGCAGGATGGCGCGGATGTCGTGCTCGCGGACCGCGAACCCGCGCATGAGACCGCCGACGAAATCGCCGCCTGCGGGAGGCGCGCGCTTTCCGTGTCGTGCGACGTGTCTTCGCAGGAGGACGTTTCGAGGCTTTACGAAACCGTCGCGAAGGCCTTCGGCCGATGCGACATCCTAGTCAATAACGCCGGCGTGTTCGCCACGCGTCCCTTCGACGACATCGCGTTTGCGGATTGGAAACGCACGTTCGCCGTCAACCTCGACGCGATGTTCTTGACGGCGAAAGCGTTCTTGCCCGGCATGCGCGCGCGGCGATGGGGTCGGTTGATCAATCTCGCCTCCAATACGCTCGGCTCGGTCGTCCCCCATCACGTCGATTACATCGCCAGCAAAGGCGGCGTGATCGGGTTTACGCGGGCGTTGGCCAGCGAGGTCGGCGTCGACGGCGTCACCGTCAACGCCATCGCGCCCGGCTTAACCCGCACGCCCGGAACATCGCATGCCGATTTCAAACCCCGCGGTCGGAGCTTGGATGACGCCATCCAAACGATGACGTCGGCGCAAGCGATCAAGCGGGCGCAGACGCCCGGCGATGTCGCCGGCGTCGCAACGTTCCTGGCGAGCGAAGACGCCGGGTTCATGTCGGGGCAGACGTTGTACGTCGATGGCGGATTGGTCCGGGCCTGAAAGACGCCTGGCGATAAGGGGGGAACCAAATGAAGCGACTGCTTGTCGGCGCCATGGCTGTGTTCGTCGCGACGGGCGTCGCGCGGCCCGAGGCTTTTCCGTCGCATCCGATCACCATGATCGTCCCTTACGCGGCCGGCGGCGCCATGGATGCGGTCGGTCGCATCGTCACGCAAAAGATTCAGGAGAAATATGCGAATACGGCGATCGTGGACAATCGCGTCGGAGCCAATGGGCTCATCGGGATGCGAGATGTCGCACGCGCGGCGCCCGACGGCTATACGCTGATGATCTCGTCGGAAACCGGACAGGCCATTCTTCCCGCGATCGACCCGACCTTCCCTTTGGATACGCTGAGCACCTTCACGCCGTTGTCGCTCGTGGGAACGTTCCCGCATTTCCTCGTCGTGCGAAAGAGTCTCGGCGTCGATACCGTGGCCAAATTTTTGGCCAGGGCGAAAGCCAACCCGGGAAAACTCAATTTCGGCAGCAATGGCGTCGGCACGATCGCGCATGTCGGCATGGAGGTGCTCAAGCTGAAGAGCGGCGCGGACATCGTCAACATCCCCTATCGCGGGGCGACGGCGGCTTTGTTCGATCTCATGGCCGGGGCCGTCGACGTCAACATCCAAAGTCTTCCGGTCTTATCGGGGCAACTCAGCAATCCTTCGCTGAAGCTTCTGGCGATCCTGAGCGACGAAAGGGACAAGCGGTTTCCCGATGTTCCCACCATGATCGAAAGCGGTTTTCCGGATGTCGAATTCGTCAGTTGGACCGCCGTGTACGGACCGCCGAAGATGAGCCCCGATCTCGTCGCCAAGCTCTCGGAGGATTTGAGCGGAATGGCGCGAGCGCCCGACGCCGCAGCGCGGCTGCGCACCGTCGGATTTGAGCCGGTCGGCTCCAGCGCGTCCGACCTCGCGAATTTCCAACAAGCGGTGGCGCAAAAATGGCGAGGGCTCGCGCGCGAAACCGGCATCAGGATGGTCCAGTAGGAGAGCGATCCGATCCGAGCGGTCGGCCCGCAAAATCGAGCCCACCGCCGTCTTCGCCAGATCGCTACGCCGCGAGACTACGCCTGAGCATACTTCGCCTTCTCGAGTTGTTTCTCGAGGGCCCGCGCGGCGCGCTGGAGATCGTCAAGGTAAGTCGCGGCCGCCTTCTGCACCGACATGGCGGTCGAAAAAAACGTGATCGCGATCGCCGCGCAGGCGATTTCGCCGGGGGCGATCGCGACCGCGATCGTGCTGGTGTTATACTTGGCGCCTTCGATGAGGCCGCCCTCGCGCGAGGCGTATCCCGTGGACCGAACGGCGTCGAGCATCGCTTTGAGGCGGCGATCGCTCGGGGGCGCATCGCTCGCGCGCGAAGTTTGGCGCAGATGGTCGACGATCGCGCGCCTGCACGGAGCCGAACACCTCGAAAGAAAGGCGAGCCCAAGCGCCGTCTTGAGCACGGGGATGCTTTGCCCCACGACCTCGCCGTCGATCACCATCGGGCTCCGGTGACGGGTCGTATCGCGCAGCTGCATCCGAACGTTGCGCAACGTGGCGAGCTCCGTAGGCCAGATGACCTTCTGCTGGAGCGCGTCCAGGATCGGCGCGGCGAGTTCGGCGATCAGATTGTCGTCGGTGAAGCCGCTGCTGAGCGCGCGGACTTTCGAGGTCAGGACGTAGGTATGCGCGATCCGGCCTTCGGCGACAAAGCCGGACGCGATCAATCCGTTCAAAATCCGATAGATCGCCGGACGGGAGAGCGCCGTGCATTGTTGCAGGTGTTTGACGCTCGATCCGTTTTGCAGATTGAGCGCCTCGAGGACAGCCATCGTGCGACGGACGCCGCGCGCTTGAACGTCCGGCGCCCTTAAATCCGAAGTCTTCCGAACTGACGTCGCCATCGTCCGCCTCGTGTCGCGAGGGTTCGGCAATGACGCCGAGATCCGGCTTCAGCAATCGACGGCGACGGGCCAGCCCGTTCTATTTGGCGGGTGAGAAGGTCTTGAGATAGGCGATGACGTTATTGATGGCGTCATCTGACGAGAGGCCGGGAAACGTCATCTTGGTTCCAGGAACCAGCGCCTGCGGTTTCTTCAGGTATTTCGTCAGCGTCTCTTCGTTCCAGGTGAGTCCCGACTTTTTGTTGGCGTCGGAATAATTATAGCCCGGAAAGGTTCCGGCCGGACGGCCGACCACGCCGGTGAGATTGGGTCCGACCATGTTCTTCGCGTTCGGCCCGATCTGATGACACACACGGCATTGCGCGAAGACTTTTTCGCCGGCGGCCGCGTCCCCGCCGTCATCCGCCGCGGCCCATTCGATCGATGCGCCGAGACCGAAGGTTGCAATCAAAGCCAACGCCAATAATTTCATCGTTTCCTCTCCGAAGGGGACTTCCTCGATGCCGCGGATCGCTTGTCGCGACTCCGTCCGCACTATGACAAGATAACTTGACGATGGCCAGTCGTTAGTTTCCAATGTGTCAATCAAAAATGACAACCGCGCGAAACCACTTGGGCGAATGGCGACAAGGCTCGGCGGCGTTTGACAAGCCGGCGACCGGTCGTACGACTCATCGTCTGCTAGAGCCGACACGCATTTCAGGCGCCCCCTCAATGAAGGCTCGAACCTTTCCGTTTTCAGCCATCGTCGGCCAGGACGACATGAAGACGGCGCTTCTCATCGCCGCGGTGGATCCCACGATCGGCGGCGTGCTGGTCTTCGGCGACCGTGGAACGGGAAAGTCGACGGCGGTCCGGGCGCTCGCCGCGCTGCTGCCGGAGATGCGCGTCGTCGCCGGCTGTTCCTATGGTTGCGATCCGGAAGCGCCGGCCGGCCTTTGCGAGGCCTGCCAAAAGCGTCGGACGACGGAAACGCTTGCGACCGCACACGCGCCGGTTCCCGTCGTCGATTTGCCGCTTGGCGCGACCGAAGATCGCGTCGTCGGCGCGCTCGACCTCGAGCGCGCTCTGTCCGTCGGCGAAAAGGCCTTCGAGCCCGGACTTCTCGCCAAGGCCAACCGGGGCTTTCTCTACATCGACGAGGTCAATCTCCTCGAGGATCACCTTGTCGATCTGCTTCTCGACGTCGCGGCCTCGGGCGAGAACGTCATCGAGCGCGAAGGCCTGAGCGTGCGGCATCCCGCGCGATTCGTCTTGATCGGGAGCGGCAATCCGGAAGAGGGAGAATTGCGGCCGCAACTTCTCGACCGATTCGGTCTGGCCGTGGATGTGCGAACGCCCACGGATATGAAACTTCGCATCGAAGTCGTTCGTCGTCGCGATTCCTTCGAGAGGAATTCGGAGGCCTTCGCGGGCCATTGGCTCGCCGAAGATCGTCGTTTGCGCGAGACGATCGTCGCCGCCCGGCGCCGGCTGGCGTCCGTCGTCGCGTCGGACGCCGCGCTGGAAGGCGTGGCCAAGCTTTGCATCGCGCTCGGCACGGACGGTCTGCGCGGCGAGTTGACCCTCCTTCGCGCGGCGCGCGCGCTCGCCAGTCTCGATGGCGACGACGAAGTCAACGACGACCATCTGCGTCGCGTCGCGCCGTCCGCGCTTCGCCATCGTCTGCGAAAAAATCCTCTCGACCAAGTCGGGTCGACGGTCCGCGTCGAACGGGCGCTCGAAGACGTGCTCGGCGCATGAGCGACGGCGCCGATCCTTCGTCGGTTTGGTCGCGAGCGTGTCTGGCGGCGGCGATCTTCGCGACCGATCCCGCCGGCAGCGGCGTCCTCCTGCGCGCCGCCGCCGGGCCGGTTCGCGACGCCTGGCTCGCGATGCTGAAAGCTCTGCTTCCCACCGACACGTCGGTGCGACGCGTGCCGCTGGGGATCGACGATCACCGATTGCTCGGCGGCATTGACCTTCCGGCCACTTTGCGCGCCGGCCGGCCCGTAGCGGCCAGCGGTCTTCTGGCGGAAGCCCATGGCGGCGTGCTCGTGCTCGCGATGGCCGAACGCCTGTCGAGCGCCGCCGCCGCGCGCCTGGCGGCGACGCTGGACGGCGGCGAAGTTCGGGTCGAGCGGGACGGCTTCGCCTTCCGCGCGCCCGCGCGTTTCGGCGTCGTCGCGCTCGACGAAGGGGAAGGCTGGGACGAACGGCCGCCCGAGGCGCTGACCGATCGACTGGCGCTGCACGTCGACCTCAGCGCCGTCAGTTGGCGCGACATCGTCGAACGCCCCTATGAGGCGCGGCGGATCGAAGCCGCGCGCGCAAGCCTGGCGTCCGTCCGCGCCGGCGAAGAGACCGTCGAAGCGCTCGTCTGGGCGGCGACGCGGATCGGCGCGACGTCGTTTCGCGCGCCGCTCTTTGCGCTTCACGCGGCGCGAGCGGCCTGCGCGCTGCGCGGCGCGGAACACGTCGACGAGGACGATGTCGCGACGGCCGCGCGGCTGGTTCTCGGCCCTCGCGCCACTCAGCTCCCCCCTGACGATCTTTCATCGGATCTCCCGGACGCGGCTCAGCCGGATGAGGACGAACAGGCGCCGCCAACGCAAGAGTCCGGCGACGGGAACGCCCTCCCGCCGCAGGATGCCGACCCCCAATCCCTGAACGAAATCGTGCTCGCCGCCGCGCTCGCCGCCATCCCGTCGGGTCTTCTCGACCGCAAGGCGGCCGACGCCAGGCTCCGCGGCAAGACCGGACGCGGCGGGACCGAGGTCAATTCGGTTTGCGCCGCACGGGGACGACCGATCGGCGCGCGCCAGGGCCAATTGCGCGAAGGACGCCTCGCGATCGTCGATACGTTGCGCGCGGCCGCGCCTTGGCAGAGCCTGCGGCGAAAGGCCGGCGGCCTCGACGCATCGTCACGCGTTCTCGTCCGCCCCGAGGATTTTCGCATCATACGCTTTCGTGCGCGCCGCGAGACGACGGCGATCTTCGTGGTCGATGCGTCCGGATCGGCCGCAGCGCAGCGTCTTGCGGAAGTGAAGGGCGCCGTCGAACTGCTTCTGTCGGAATGCTACACGCGGCGCCAATCGGTCGCCTTGATCGCCTTCCGCGGCAAATCGGCCGACATTGTCCTGTCGCCGACGCGTTCGCTGACGCGGGCCAAGCGGGCGCTGGCCGGCCTGCCTGGCGGCGGGGGAACGCCGCTCGCCGCCGGGCTCGACGCCGCGGTCGCCCTTGCCGCCGCGATCCGCCGAAAAGGCGCATCGCCGCTGCTGGTGTTGATGACGGACGGCCGCGCCAATATCGGTCGAAACGGCCAATCCGGCCGATCGCAAGCCTTCGACGACGCGTTGAACGCCGCCCAAGGCGCGCAGGCCGCGGGCGTCGCCGCGATCGCGATCGACACGTCGCCGAGGGCGCAGAAGCGGTCGGAACCGCCGACGTGGCGCATCGGGCGCGCCATGAACGCGCATTACGTCGAGTTGCCGGACGCCGACGCAGCCCGTGTGACCCAAGCGGTTCTGGACGCCGCCGACGCGGCCTGAGGAGACGCTCTTTCATGCCGCACTCCTCGTTGTCCTGGCGCGCCGAGGGCCGCAGCTGGCCAAACAGCGACGCGAGCTGTTTCGTCGAGGCGGGCGGCCTGCGATGGCACGTCCAGCGCATGGGCCGGGGACCGCCGATCTTGCTCGTGCACGGAACCGGCGCGGCGACCCATTCGTGGCGTGACCTGGCGCCGTTGCTCGCGACGCGCTTCACGGTGGTTGCCCCCGATTTGCCGGGCCACGGCTTCACCGACTCGCCGCCGCCTAGCGCCTTGTCGCTTGCCGGCGTTGCGCGGGCTCTAGCGAGTTTGCTGAAAACGCTCGATGTGAGGCCGGAGATTGTCGTTGGGCATTCGGCGGGAGCGGCGATCTTGGCGCGGCTTTGTATCGACCGCCTGATCGCCCCACGGCTCCTGATCAGCCTCAACGGCGCCTTGTTGCCGTTCCAGGGTCTCGCAGGTCATTTGTTTCCGTCCGTCGCCAAGCTGCTCTATCTCAATCCTCTCGCGCCGCGGGTTTTCGCCTGGTCGGCCGACCGCGCCGCGGTCGCGCGCCTTCTTCGCGGCACCGGCTCGACGATCGACGCCAGAGGGCTCGATCTTTACGTCCGCTTGCTCAGCAATCCCGCGCACGTCGCCGGCGCCTTGGGCATGATGGCGCATTGGGATCTTGAGGCCTTGTCGCGCGATCTGCCCCGCCTGAACGTTCCTCTGGCGCTCGTCGTCGCAACGGGCGACACGGCCGTGCCTTACAAGCTTGCCGAGCAGGTTCGCGCCAAGACGCCGAACGCACACGTCGAAACCCTGCGCCACGTCGGTCATCTGGCGCATGAGGAGCAGCCGGAAGCGGTCGCGGCCTTGATTGTTCGACTTGCCGCCGAGGCCAATGTCCCGGCTTCGGCGTCACTATCGGCTTGAACTGCCGCGCGGCGGGCTGTTAATGTCAAGATATGTTGACAGCCGATCTGCTCGAAGAGGCGACAACTGTTCCTCGTAGGAAGCCTCGGGCTGTCGTGATCGGCAGCGGCTTCGGCGGACTGGCGGCGGCGATTCGGCTCGGCGCGCGGGGCTACGACGTCACCGTCCTGGAAAAGCTCGATGCGCCGGGCGGCCGAGCCTTTGTCTATCGTCAGGACGGCTTCACGTTCGACGCCGGCCCGACCATCGTCACCGCGCCCTTCCTTTTCGAGGAATTATGGGCCCTCTGCGGGCGTCGGATGGCCGATGACGTCGAACTCAGGGCGGCGAATCCCTTCTATCGCATCTGCTTTCACGACGGCTCCGTTTTCACCTATTCCGGCGATCGCGACGCGATGGCGGCGGAAGTGGCGCGGTTCAATCCGTCCGACGTCGACGGCTACCAGCGCTTCATGCAGGAGAGCGAAGCGATCTACCGCATAGGCTTCGAGCAACTCGGCCATGCGCCCTTCAATTCGCCGGTCGACATGGCGCGCATCGCGGTCGATCTTCTCCGCCTGCGCGGACACAAGTCTGTCTACAGCGTCGTCTCGACATTCTTCCGTGACGAGCGGCTTCGCATCGTTTTCAGCTTTCACCCTTTGCTCATTGGCGGCAGCCCCTTCCGCTCCAGCGCCATCTATTGCTTGATCGCCTTTTTGGAGCAGGCGTTCGGCGTGCATTTCGCGATGGGCGGCACTGGTCGTCTCGTCTGCGGGCTGGTCGATCTCATCAAGGGACAGGGCGGCGAGGTTCGTTGCAACGAGGAAGTTCGCACGATCGAAATCGCCGATCGCGCGGCGGTCGGCGTCACGCTGGCTTCGGGCGAACGGCTTGCCGCCGACATCGTCGTCTCCAACGCCGATTCCGCTTGGATGTATCGCCACTTGTTGCCCGCTTCGGCGCGGCGGCGTTGGACGGATCGACGCATCGAGCGCGCGCGTTATTCGATGGGTCTGTTCGTGTGGTATTTCGGAACCCGCCGACGATATCCCGACGTGGCGCATCACACGATCCTGCTGGGGCCGCGCTACGAAGGATTGCTGCAGGACATTTTCGAGCGAAAGGTTCTGGCTGCCGATTTCAGCCTCTATCTCCATCGCCCTACGGCGACGGATCCCTCGCTGGCGCCGCCCGGCTGCGACGCCTTTTACGTTCTGTCGCCGACGCCCAATCTCGCCGGCGGCCAGGACTGGCGCGCGCTCGCCGAGCCGTACCGGCGGGCGATCGCCCAGGCGCTCGAATCGAGGCTCCTTCCCGGCCTTTCAGAAGAAATCGCGACATCTCGGTTTGTCACGCCTCAGGACTTTGAAGATCAGCTCTGCGCGTTTCGCGGCGCGGCCTTCGGACTCGAGCCGATCTTGACTCAGAGCGCCTGGTTCCGCCCGCACAATCGAAGCGAAGACATCCGCAATCTGTTTCTCGTCGGCGCCGGGACGCATCCCGGCGCAGGCCTTCCCGGCGTGTTATCCTCCGCGCGCGTTCTCGACCAGGTGGCTCCCGATGCTTCCGTATTCGCCTGACGATTCGTTCGCGACGATGCAAGACAAAGCCGAATGCCGGGCGGCGATCCGTCTCGGCTCGCGCTCCTTTTTCGCTGCTTCGCTGCTTTTACCGGCCTGGGCGCGAGAGCCGGCCTATGGGCTCTATGCGTTCTGCCGTCTCTCCGACGACGCCATCGATCTTGCCGGCGGCTCTTTCGACGCGCTGGCGCGATTGCGGACGCGCCTCGACGACATCTATGCAGGACATCCGGCAGACATGGCCGCGGACCGCGCGATGGCGGACCTCGTCAAATGCTTTGTCATTCCGCGCGCCCTGCCTGACGCGCTGCTGCAAGGCCTCGCGTGGGACGCCGAAGGTCGTTCTTACGAGAGCTTGGACCAGCTCCTCGACTATGCGGCGCGGGTCGCCGGCGCCGTCGGCGCGATGATGACGCTCATCATGGGCGTCCGCGACGCCGACGTTTTGGCGCGCGCCTGCGATCTCGGCGTCGCGATGCAACTGACCAACATCGCGCGCGACGTCGGCGAAGACGCGCGCGCCGGCCGGCTCTATCTTCCCAAGGCTTGGCTGCGCGAGGCCGGCGTCGCCCCCGACGCTTTCCTCCAACATCCCACGATCAGCCCGCCGCTCAAAAGCGTCGTTGCCCGCTTGCTCGACGCCGCCGACGCGCTCTACGTCCGCGCGTCCACCGGCGTCGCGGGGCTGCCATTGGCCTGTCGCCCCGCGATTCTGTCGGCTGCGCTTCTTTATGCGGAGATCGGACGCGAGATCAGGCGTCTCTCGCTCGACTCGGTCGCGCACCGAGCCCGCGTGTCCGCGCCGCGCAAGGCGAACCGATTGGGCGTCGCGCTTTTATCGACGCCGCTGTTGAGGCGCGGGCCGCCCTCGGCGCCGCTTGACGCGGTCGCGTTTCTTGTCGACGCCGTCGGCTCATCGCCCTCGCCCACGAAACTCCGGCCTCGTCCGACCCCGGCGATCTGGGATATCAGGCCGCAGTTCCTGCGAGTACTCGATATGTTCGAACGTCTCGAGCGGGCGCAGCAATTCGGGGAGTAAGCCATGAACCCCGATTACTACGGCATCGTCGAAATGGTCTTCTCGTTTGGCATCGTGATCGCCTTCGGCGTTTGGCAGCTCGTCTCACTCGAACGAAGCAAAAAAAAATCGTCCGATGAAGGCGCAGATTCACAAAAGGATCGGAAGTAAGAAGACCGATGCGCTCCGCCGCGCGAGGCGCGTCACGATGGGAGACCGCGGCTCGTTCTCGGCATGCGAAACGGCAACATCAGGCGCACGACGGGACTGGCGAACCGCTTCAGCGAAAGACTTTCATGCACGGAGACGACGCGTTCGCCGAACAGCGCGGCAGAGATCAGGGAGCGCGCATAGAAGGGCGTGTCTTCGAAGCAGCGCGTGACCGAGGCGAAGCCGTCGTCGGATCGGGTTTCCCGGGCCACGCGCCAGCGCGTTCCGGGCAGGGCCGTGAGGACCGGCGGCGGCATCGGCTCGCTGCGGCCGGTTCTGTCGAACCGCATCGCCAGGGACCGTTTTTCGCCGTCCCGCCCGATCGTATCGTAGAGAATGGCGGCCCCCCGCGACACGCCGCCTCGTGACCACGTCCAAGACGTGAATCCGTCTTCAAGCGGTTCAGCGCCTGCGTTCATGTCGAAATAGCCCTCGCCTCTCCAGGCGAGGTCGGGCGCGTCGAGATCCACGATCACGCGCGCCGTCGGGGCGATCGGCCGCCAGATGTGCCTGCCGTTCGCGTCGAGCGGGAAGATGTGCGTGTTGAGGCCGGTCGGCTCGATGCGCACGTTTCCGCGGATTTTGGAAGGAAACGGAACACAGACTTCGTCGATTGCGACGTTCAGCGCCGCGCCGTCCCACCGCAGGGCGCTCGGTCCGATCGCCAGCGTGTCGGTCTCGCGCCACACGGCGGCGCGTCCGCGCTCGGTCATCGTCCATCGTTTGCCGCGCGGACCGTAGAGCGCGACATTGATGGCGCAATGATCGAGCGGATCGCGCCTGCCGGACCATGCGTAATAGGGCGAAAAGACGCTGCCGACGAAGGCGATGATCGTCAAGCCATAGGCCCGGTCCGCGCTCAGCGCGTCGACGTACCACCAGACGTAGCCGCCCTGATCGACCGCGCAGTCGAAGCAAGGTCCGCCATCACGCTCCGCGCCGCCTGCCGTCCCGAAAGCGCCGCCATCGGGACGCCCGGCCCCGGATGGACGCTTCCCCCCGCCAGATAAAGACCCGCGACCCGCGTTCGCGCCGCCGGACGCGCGAACGAAGCCATCCAACCGTGAGACGCTCGGCCGTAAAGCGCTCCTCCCGTCGCCGGAAACAGGCGGTTGAATTCCGCTGGCGTTGTCCTCACCATCGCATCCGTTCGGTCGATCCGAAGACCGCCGTCGATCAGCCGTCGAAACATGGCGTCTTCGCATGACTGCATCTCCTCGGCGGTGGAACGGCCGTCGTCGCCGTTGGCGGGCGCATTGACGAGGCACAGCAGACGCTCAGGCGCCTGCCCCGGCCGCTGATCGTCGTCGGCGTCCCGATCTTGCGCGCAAACGTAGACCGTCGGCGAGCGAGGCAATGTTCGACGCACGAAAATGTCGTCGAATTCTTCGCGATAAGCTTCGGAGAAAAAGACATTGTGGCGAACGAGCGGGCAGGCGCCGGCTTTCGTCCGCACCGTCCAAGTGACCGCTGAAAGCGAGCGCTCGCGAAGCGGCGTCGCCGCCGCCGCCCTCGAAACGTCCTCGCCGAGCAATCCCTCTTTGAGCGCGCTGACGTCGCCGTTCATAATCACGACATCGGCCGGACAATATTGGCCGTCGGCCAGCTCGACGCCGCTGGTTCGTCCTCCGGCCAAGACGATGCGCCGTGCGCGAGCGCCGTAGCGAAAGCTCGCGCCGTTTTTTGCCGCAAGATCGGCCAGCGCCCGAGCGAGGCGATGCATGCCGCCCTCGACGAGCCACACGCCTTCCCGTTCGACATGGGCCACCAGCATCAGCGTCGACGGCGCCAGAAAGGGCGAGGAGCCGCAGTACGTGGCGTAGCGGCCGAAGAGCTGGCGCAAGCGGGGATCGCGAAAATAGTCGTCCAGCGCGTTCCAAAGCGTTTGGAAGGGCGAGATGCGCGCCAGCTGGGGCAGTCGACGGAAGCCGACGCGTTGGGCGAGGCCGAAGACGCTCGGCCGCGCGGCGCAGATGAAGGGATCGCGCAGGGTCTCGTAGATTTCCTGCGCTCGTCGGCAAAAGCGGACGTAGCCGTCCGCCGCCGACTTGCCGGCGAATGCGGCGATGGCGTCGGCGCTCCTTTCGATATCGCTAAAAAGGTCGAGCCGCTCGTTTCCCGTCCAGAAATGCCGGGCCAGCGTGCGGGCGGGAGTGAAGGCGACCCAATCCGAAAGCGAAGCGCCGGCCTCTTCGAAGAGGTCTTCAAAGACCCATCGCATGGTGAACACGGTGGGACCGGCGTCGATCTTCGCGCCGCCGACGTCGATCTCGCGCATTTTGCCGCCAGGCCCGGCGGCGGCTTCAACGATGGTGACCGCCAAGCCTCTGGCCGCCAGCAACACGGCGGCGACCAAGCCGCCCATGCCTGCGCCGATGACGACAACGCGGGGAGCCGGCATCCGGAATCAACTCCACGCGAAAGAGCATTGACGCGGCATTCAGGTGTGTCAATATAATCTGACAATCGATGGCGACCAATCAAATTTACGATTGACTGGGAGAGCGCGGTGACTTCATCGGAACGCATCGAACGGTCGTTGAAGGACGCGATCTCGCGCGCTCAATTTCCGGGGGGGCCGCCGCTTCTCTCCGCGGCGCTGCATTACGCCGTCTTTCCCAGTGGCCATCGCATCCGCCCGCAGCTTTGCTTGGCGGTTTCCGAGGCCTGCGGCGACGCCGATCCGCGGGCGGCTGACGCCGCCGCGGCGGCGATCGAACTGCTCCACTGCGCGTCCTTGGCGCATGACGACCTGCCTTGTTTCGACGATTCGCCGCTGCGCCGCGGCAAACCGTCGGTTCACGTCGAATTCGGCGAGCCGATCGGGGTGCTGGCGGGCGACGCGCTGATCGTGCTGGCGTTCGAAACGCTGGGGCTCGGCGCGGCGCGCTCGCCCAAACGCCTGGCCGCTTTGCTGGCGACGGTCGCGAGCGCGGTCGGCGCGCCGAACGGCATCGTCGCGGGCCAGGCCTGGGAATGCGAAGCCGCGGTTTCGCTCAGCGACTATCAGCGCGCAAAAACCGGCGCGCTCTTCATCGGCGCCACCGAGGCCGGAGCGATCGCGGCCGGGGCGCAGCCCGCGCCATGGCGTCCCTTGGGCGCTCTCCTCGGCGAAGCCTACCAGGTCGCCGACGACCTGCGCGACATCCTGTGCGACGAGAAAGACCTCGGCAAGCCGATCGGCCAGGACGCGGCGCGCCTTCGGCCCAACGCGGCCGCGCAACTCGGCGTCGGCGGGGCCAAGGCGCGACTGGAGCATCTCGTGGCGGCCGCCATGAACGCGATTCCGCCCTGCCCTGGCGCGGACTTGCTCCGTGCGAAGATCGAAGCGCAGACGGCGATGTTCTTCCCAAAACAGCTCGCCCGCGAGGCCGCCTGAAACGGCGATGGCGAGCGCCGCCGCTCCTTACGCCCGATTCGTGGCGCGATGGCGCGAGAAAGGGATCGGCCTGCGGAACGGACTGATCGCCAGTCCGCGCTTTCAAAACTGGGCCTCGGCTTCGCCGCTGACGCGCACGATCGCGCGCCGGCGCGCGCGGGCGCTTTTCGATCTCTGCGCCGGCTTCGTCTATTCGCAGACGCTGCTCGCCTGCGTGCGCCTGCGCCTGTTCGACCTGCTTAAGGACGGTCCGCGCGATGCGAAATCGCTCGCCGACCGGATGTCGCTCTCGCTGGCGGCGACGAGCCGGCTGATGCGCGCGGCGGCGTCCTTGAAACTCGTTCGCGTTCTGCCCGGCGGGCGCTACGCATTGGCGGATCTCGGCGCTTCGATGTTGGCCAATCCGTCCATCGCCGCCTTGGTCGAGCATCATGCTTTGCTCTATGAAGATCTGCGAGATCCGGTCGCCCTTCTTCGCGGCGCGACCGCAAGCCGGCTGTCGCGGTTCTGGCCTTACGCCGAAAACAAACCCGGCGCCGCGTCCTCGCCCGCCGACGGAGCCCTGGCCGGCGTCTTTGAAGGCGGCGAGGCGGTCTCCGCCTACAGCGCGCTGATGACGGATACGCAGGCGCTCGTGGCGCAAGATATCCTCGCAGCCTATCCGATTTCCAATCACCGCCGACTGCTGGATGTCGGCGGCGGCGAAGGCGCCTTTGTCGCGGCGGCGGCGGCGCGGGCGCCGCGCCTCGCGCTGACCTTGTTCGACCTTCCATCCGTGGCGGAGCGAGCGCGCGGCAAACTCGCCGCGCTCGGCCTGGCGGAGAGGGTCGAGGTCGTCGGCGGCAGCTTTTTGACCGATTCCTTGCCGCAAGGGGCCGATCTCGTCTCGCTCGTGCGCATCGTCCACGACCACGACGACGAGTCGGCGCTGCTGATCCTGCGCGCGGTCCGCTCGGCCCTCGGCGCGGGCGGGACCGTGATGGTGGCCGAGCCCATGGCCGAGACCGCCGGCGCCGATCCGGTCTGCGAGGCCTATTTCGGCTTCTACCTTCTCGCGATGGGGCGCGGGCGCGCCCGCACGACGGGCGAGCACGAAAGCCTGCTGCGCGCGGCGGGTTTTGCTCACATCCGCGCCATCTCCACACGCCGCCCCATGCTGTCCACCGTCCTGATCGCCCGCGCATTGTAAGTTTTGGTTGACGTTTAAAAATGTCATCCTAAAATGACATTCAGCCGAGGAAAGTCGCTGTGCGGCGCGCGCCTCGGTCGCCTCGAAAGGCTCGTTTATGGTCGATGCGCTCGCTGTCGTGTTGGAAAGGCCGGGGCAGGTCGCGTTGCAACGCCTCGCCTTGGACAGGCCGGCCAAGACTGACCTCGTCGTCGAAACCGCTTGGAGCGGAATCAGCTCTGGGACCGAGCGCCTTCTGTTCGCCGGACGCATGCCGTCGTTTCCGGGAATGGGCTATCCGCTTGTGCCCGGCTACGAGACCGTTGGAACGGTCGTTGAAAGCGGCGCCGAGACCGGGATTCGCGAAGGCGAGACCGTGTTCGTTCCCGGCGCGCGGTGCTTCGGCCCGGTTCGCGGCCTGTTCGGCGGCGCGGCGGCGCGCCTCGTTTCAGCCGCCTCGCGCGTCGCGCCGATCGACAAGGCGCTCGGCGAGAAAGGCGTCTTGCTCGCGCTGGCGGCGACCGCGTTTCACGCCTGCGCGGACGCCGAGCCCGCCGGCGCCGAGTTGATCGTGGGACACGGCGTTCTCGGGCGGCTTCTCGCGCGGCTGCGCGTCGCGCAAGGCGGCGCCCCGATCGTATGGGAGAGCAACCCAAGCCGCCGCGATGGCGCGCTTGGCTACGAGGTTCGCTCGCCTGAGGACGACGAGGGCCGCGACTATCGCAAAATTTTCGACGTCAGCGGCGACCCTGGCGTTCTCGATCCGCTCATATCGCGCCTGGCGCCCGGCGGCGAAATCGTTCTCGCGGGCTTCTACGAGTCGTCTCTCAGCTTCGCCTTCCCGCCCGCCTTCATGCGCGAGGCGCGCCTGAGGGTCGCCGCCGAATGGCGGGAGCCCGACCTCGTTGCGGTGAAGCGGCTGATCGAATCGGGCTCGCTTTCGCTCGAGGGGCTGATCACCCATCGGCGGCCGGCCTCGGATGTCGCCGCCGCGTATCCGATCGCCTTCAACGATCCTGAGTGTTTGAAAATGGTGATCGACTGGAGAGAGCGGCAATGAATGTCGATGCGTCGTTTCTGACGGCCGCGGAACTCGCCAATCCGCCTGCTCATCTTCTGCGCGCCGAGGCGGAGATCGAGCCCGATCCCGTCCCCAGCGAGGCGACCAAGCAGACGCAGATCATCGCGATCTATGGCAAAGGCGGCATCGGGAAGAGCTTCACGCTCGCCAATCTCTCCTACATGATGGCCCAACAAGGCAAAAAGGTTCTGCTCATCGGGTGTGATCCCAAGAGCGACACGACCTCGCTGCTGTTCGGCGGCCGCGCCTGCCCGACGATCATCGAGACCTCCACCAAGAAGAAACTCGCCGGCGATCAGGTTGCGATCGGCGACGTGTGCTTCAAGCGGGACGGCGTCTTCGCGATGGAGCTCGGGGGTCCGGAAGTCGGACGCGGCTGCGGCGGCCGCGGCATCATTCACGGGTTCGAACTTCTCGAGAAGCTCGGGTTCCACGAGTGGGGCTTCGACTACGTGCTGCTCGACTTTCTCGGCGATGTCGTCTGCGGCGGCTTCGGCCTGCCGATCGCGCGAGACATGTGCCAGAAAGTGATCGTCGTCGGGTCGAACGACCTGCAATCGCTGTATGTCGCGAACAACGTCTGCTCGGCGGTCGAATATTTTCGAAAGCTCGGCGGCAATGTCGGCGTCGGCGGCCTCGTCGTCAACAAGGACGACGGGACCGGCGAAGCGCAGGCTTTCGCGCAGGCGGCGGGCATCCCCATCCTCGCTTCCATTCCGGCGGACGAAGACATTCGCCGGAAGAGCGCCAATTACGAGATCATCGGCCGACCCGAGGGACGTTGGGGCTCTCTCTTCGCGACGCTGGCGAGCAATGTCCACGACGCCAAGCCGAACCAGCCGAAGCCGCTGACCCAGGATCAGCTTCTCGGCCTGTTCAAGGGCGAGGCCGTGGGGCGCAACGTCGTCCTCGATCCGGCCACCCTTGAAGACATGTGCGGCCGCGCGGCAATCGAAAAGCCGTCGCTCGAAGTGATTTACGAGGCCGTCTGACCGTCGCCCGCGAGGCAATGCCGATGAACGAGTTTGCGTCAACGAGCCCATTGAGCGACGCCGAGGCGACGCCGAGTGCGCTCGATGGCGCGGCCGGCGGCGGCGAAGGCGTCAATATCGCCGCGACGAAATCGGATGGGCTGGGCTGCCACGCCGGCAAGGAGACGCTGCGCGCGGCCGCCGCGGCCGCGGGGATGAGCGAAACGCTCGATCGCTACGCGAAGGATTATCCCGCCGGCCCCCATGACCAGCCGCAAAGCATGTGCCCCGCCTTCGGCTCGCTGCGTGTCGGGCTCAGGATGCGCCGCACGGCGACCGTCCTTTCCGGCTCGGCCTGCTGCGTCTACGGGCTGACCTTCACGTCGCATTTCTACGGCGCGCGTCGCACGGTCGGCTACGTGCCTTTCAATTCCGAGACGTTGGTCACGGGCAAACTCTTCGAGGACATTCGCGAAGCGGTCTTCAAGCTCGCCGACCCCGAGCGCCATGACGCCGTGGTCGTCATCAATCTCTGCGTGCCGACCGCCTCGGGCGTGCCGCTCCGGCTGCTGCCGAAGGAGATCAACGGCGTTCGCATCATCGGCATCGACGTGCCGGGCTTCGGCGTGCCGACCCATGCGGAGGCGAAGGACGTTCTCGCCGGCGCGATGCTGCGTTTCGCCCGTCTCGAAGCGGAGCAGGGTCCCGTTCAGGCGCCGAAGACCCCGCGCAGCGACAAGCCGACGGTCTCGCTCCTCGGCGAAGTGTTTCCGGCCGATCCCATGCAGATCGGCGCCATGCTCGATCTTCTGGGTCTTGCGGCCGGACCGGTCGTACCGACCCGCGAGTGGCGCGAACTCTACGCGGCGCTCGATTGCCAGGCCGTGGCGGCCCTGCACCCGTTCTACACCGCCTGCGTCAGAGAATTCGAGACGGCCGGGCGACCGGTGATCGGCTCGGCGCCGGTCGGATACGACGGCGCGGCCGATTGGCTTGCGGCGGTCGGCGAGACCTGCGCGGTCCCGCGCGCGCGGGTCGCGGCGGCGCAAAACCGGCTTTTGCCCGCGATCAAGGGCGCGCTCGCGCAAACCCCGATCAAGGGCCGCATCACGCTGTCGGGCTATGAGGGCTCCGAACTGCTGGTCGGTCGTTTGCTGGTCGAGAGCGGCGCGGACCTTCGCTATGTGGGGACCGCCTGTCCCCGCACGCGGTTTTCCGAATCCGATCGCGTCTGGCTCGAAGCCAAGGGCGTCGAGGTCCGCTATCGCGCCTCCCTGGAGCAGGATCTCGCCGCCCTGGAGGAATTCAAGCCCGACCTCGCCATCGGCACCACCCCGGTCGTGCAGAAAGCCAAGCAGCGCGCGACGCCCGCCTTGTATTTCACCAATTTGATTTCCGCGCGTCCGTTAATGGGCGTCGCCGGCGCCGGTTCGCTCGCCAAAGTCGTCAACGCCGCCATCGCCAATCAGGCGCGTTTCGACGCGATGAAGGCGTTCTTCTCCGGCGTCGGGGAAGGCTATTCCGCAGGCGTCTGGGAGGATGTTCCGAGGGATCGCCCCGAATTCAAGACAAAACAGCGCGCCAAGCGCATGCACAAGCCGGCCGAGGAGATGGGCTCATGCTAGTCCTCGACCACGACAGAGCCGGCGGCTACTGGGGCGCCGTCTATGTCTTCACGGCGATCAAAGGCCTGCAAGTCATCATCGACGGGCCCGTCGGCTGCGAGAATCTTCCCGTCACCTCGGTGCTGCATTACACGGACGGATTGCCGCCGCACGAATTGCCGATTGTGGTGACCGGCCTCTCGGAGGAGGAGCTGGGTCGTCATGGCACCGAAGGGGCGATGAAGCGGGCGCACGCCGCGCTCGATCCTGACTTGCCGAGCGTCGTCGTCACCGGGTCGATCGCCGAGATGATCGGCGGCGGCGTAACGCCGGAAGGGACGGGAATCCAGCGCTTCCTGCCGCGCACGATCGATGAGGACCAGTGGCAATGCGCCAATCGCGCCATGAGCTGGCTGTGGACCGAATATGGCGCGAAGAAGGGTCGCGCCCCTGCGCGGAAGCCGCGCGCCGCCGGCGCGAAGCCCCGCGTGAACATCATCGGCCCTTGCTACGGCGTTTTCAACATGCCGTCCGACCTCGCGGAAATTCGTCGCCTGGTCGAGGGGATCGGCGCCGAGATCAATATGACGTTCCCGCTCGGCAGCCACATCGCCGACACGCCGCGCCTCGTCGACGCCGACGCCAACATCTGTCTCTACCGGGAATTCGGGCGTCTCCTCTGCGAGACGCTCGACCGTCCCTATCTGCAGGCGCCGATCGGGCTGCACAGCACGACGAAATTCCTGCGCACGCTCGGCGAGATTCTCGAACTCGACCCCGAGCCGTTCATCGAGCGCGAAAAGCACACCACGATCAAGCCGATCTGGGATCTTTGGCGTTCGGTTACGCAGGACTTCTTTGCGACCGCCAGCTTCGGCGTCGTCGCCAACGAGACGTATGCTCGCGGCCTTCGGCGCTTTCTTGAAGACGAAATGGGTCTGCCCTGCACGTTCGCGATCAGCCGCCGCGCCGGCGAGAAAACCGACAATCAGGCGGTGCGCGACGCGGTGAGGCGGAAGACGCCCCTTGTGCTGTTCGGGAGCTACAACGAACGCATGTACGCGGCCGAAGCCGGCGCGCGAACCATGTATATTCCCGCCTCGTTCCCCGGCGCGATCGTCCGACGCCATATCGGCACGCCGTTCATGGGCTATTCGGGCGCCACTTACATCGTGCAGGAAGTCTGCAACGCGTTGTTCGACGCGCTGTTTCACATCCTTCCCCTCGGCTCCGACATGGACAAGGTCGAGCCGACGCCGACGCGCCTCCACCGCGAGCTCGCCTGGGCGGAGGAAGCCAAGACCATGCTCGACGAAATCGTCGAATCCCATCCCGTTTTGCTGCGCATATCGACCGCCAAGCGTCTGCGCGACGTCGCCGAGCGCGAGGCGCGCCGAGCCGGCCAGGCGCGCGTCGACAAGGCGCAGGTCGTTCGCGCCGGCGAACTGCTTGTCGAGCGCGGCGCATGAGGCCGCGCGGTATGAGGTTTCGGCGAACGAGCGAGACGTTTGACCTTCATTCGGCGATCGGTCTGACAAAGTCGTCGAGGCGGACATAGGAGGAAACTTATGCAGAAGGCGATCGCTTCGGTCTCCGCTTATCGCGAAGATCAAACGAAGTTCTACCTCCTCTTCGGCGCTGTCTATCCGCTCGTTCTCGCCAGCGAAGCAATAAGCCGGGCGGCTTCGCGTTTCTCTCCCGACGCAACGCCGTCGGGCGCTTGGTCCTCGGTCTTCAAGGAGGCGAAGGAGCAGGCGTCGATCGTCGCATCTTACCTTTTGATGGCCAGGGCAAGTTTGCAAACATTCGGCCGGCGACCCCGGACGGAACGCCCGTCGTGACACTCCGTCACGGCGTTTCTCGCCGCGTAAGGCGTGCGCGGTAACCAACGGAGGTCAGGTATGGCCATCGACAACGACAGATCCTCTCTGTCGGGAATGACAGAGAGGTCCTCTCTGTCTGGATTGACAGAGGCGGAAGCAAGGGAGTTCCACAGGCTGTTCATCACGAGCTTTATCGCGTTCACGATCATCGCGATCATCGCTCATATCTTGGTGTGGAGCTGGAGACCGTGGCTTCCGGGCCCAAAAGGGTACGCAATGCTGGACGGCGTGAGCACCGCGCTGCACGGCTTGCTGCCGTTCGTCAGCTGAGGAGGGCGGCGCCATGTTTAGAATATGGATGCTGTTTGATCCCCGCAGGACATTGGTGGCTCTGTTCACCTTCCTCTTCGTCCTGGCTCTTCTGATCCACTTCATCCTGTTGAGCACGGATCGGTTCAACTGGCTGGATGGTCCGAAAACGCGAACGGGGCAAATCGAGCAGACGATTCCGGCGCTAGAGCCGGCGTCGTTCGCTTGAGCGCATGAGGCTCGGGTTAGACCCCGCTGTTGTTGCGGGCGGGCGCCAAATACCCGCCCGCAACGCCAGAACATGAAGACTGCGCACGGAACGACGACGATGGCCTTGCTCAGCTTTGAACAGATTATCGAGGCCGGCGGCGGATCGGCGGCGAAGCGGGAAGCCGCGCAGCCGGCGTCTGCCAGCCGTCAAGAAATGAGACCCCATACGGAGCTCCGGCAATGGCGATGCTAAGTTTTGAGCGGAAATACCGCGTTCGGGGCGGTACGTTGATGGGCGGCGACCTGTTCGACTTCTGGGTCGGCCCGTTCTACGTCGGCTTCTTTGGCGTGACGACGCTGTTCTTCACTGCGCTCGGGACGGCCCTGATCGTCTACGGCGCGGCGATCGGCCCGACCTGGAACATTTGGCAGATCAGCATCGCTCCGCCCGACATCAAATACGGTCTGGCCCTGGCCCCTCTCAGGGACGGCGGCCTGTGGCAGATCATCACGATTTGCGCGATCGGGGCTTTTGGCTCCTGGGCGCTCCGCGAAGTTGAAATCTGCCGCAAGCTCGGCATTGGCTATCATGTGCCCTTCGCGTTCGGCGTCGCGATTTTCGCCTATGTCTCCCTCGTCGTCATTCGACCGTTTTTGCTCGGCGCCTGGGGCTACGGATTTCCGTATGGGATCTTGAGCCACCTCGATTGGGTTTCGAATACCGGCTACCAATACCTGCACTTCCATTACAATCCGGCGCATATGCTCGCCGTGTCGTTCTTCTTCACGACGTGCCTCGCGCTCGCGCTGCATGGGTCCCTCATTCTTTCGGCCGCGAATCCCGCCAAGGGCGAGGTCGTCAAGACGCCCGAGCACGAGGACACCTACTTCCGGGACACGATCGGCTATTCGATCGGCACGCTGGGCATTCACCGGCTCGGCTTGTTTCTGGCCATATCGGCGGCGTTTTGGAGCGCGATCTGCATCATCATCAGTGGACCGTTCTGGACGCGCGGTTGGCCTGAATGGTGGAACTGGTGGCTCAATCTTCCTGTCTGGCGCTGAGCAAAGGGGAATTGCCGGTGGCATATTACCAGAACATCTTCACGCAAGTGCAAGTCCGCGCGACGCCGCCCGACCTGGGCGTTGCCGTCCCCAGGCTTGTGCGGAGCGGCGACGCGAGCTTCGTCCATTGGCTCGGCCGCTTCGGCAACGCGCAAGTCGGGCCGATCTATCTGGGCTGGCTCGGCGTCCTCTCATTTGTTTCCGGATTGATCGCGTTCGAGATCATCGGACTCAACATGCTTGCGTCGGTGAATTGGAGTCCGATCCAGTTCGTCCGGCAATTGCCCTGGCTCGCGCTCGAACCGCCGAAGCCGGAATACGGCATTCGCATCCTGCCGCCGCTTCGCGACGGCGGGTGGTGGCTCCTCGCGGGCTTTTTCCTGACGACGTCGGTCCTGCTCTGGTGGACGCGCATGTACCGCCGCGCCCGCGCGCTGGGTCTCGGCACCCATACGGCCTGGGCGTTCGCCTCGGCGATTTGGCTTTACCTGGTTCTCGGCTTCATCCGCCCGCTCCTGATGGGTCATTGGAGCGAGGCCGTACCCTTCGGCATCTTCGCCCATCTCGATTGGACCGCGGCCTTCTCGCTGCGCTACGGCAACCTGTTCTACAATCCGTTCCACATGCTTTCGATCGTCTTCCTCTATGGTTCCGCGCTTCTCTTCGCGATGCACGCCGGAACGATCCTGGCGGTCAGCCGCTTCGGCGGCGAACGCGAGATCGAGCAGATCGTCGACCGCGGCACGGCCGCGGAGCGCGCCGCGCTGTTCTGGCGATGGACCATGGGGTTCAACGCCACGATGGAGTCGATCCATCGATGGGCGTGGTGGTTCGCGGTGCTCTGCCCCTTGAGCGGCGGGATCGGCATTCTTCTGACCGGAACCGTCGTCGATAATTGGTTCCTCTGGGGCGTTCATCACGGGATTGCGCCCTCCTATCCGCATGCCTTTCCGCCGGTCGTCGATCCCGCCGCCGCTTCGGGAGCAAGTCAATGAAACTCGGCCTCTCCTTCATCGGCGTCGTCGTCCTCGCGCTGTTGACCTGCGCGATGCTCTTGGGCGCCGGTTGGCGCCGTCCCCCGGTGGTCGCGACGCAGACCGGCTACCGCGGGACCGGAATGAATCAAATCTCAAATCCGGTTGACGAGGCCGCGCTGAAATTCGCCAACACTCTGCCGGACAAGATCGATCCCGCTTCGGCGGAGGGCGAGAAGGCGACGACCACCTACAAGAACGTCAAGGTGCTGACCGATCTCAGCACCGACCAGTTCAACCGCGTCATGCTGTCGATCACCCAATGGGTCGCGCCCGAGCAGGGTTGCGGCTATTGCCACAACGTCGAAAATCTCGCCGACGACGGGCTTTACACAAAGATCGTCGCTCGACGCATGTTGGAAATGAACCGTCATATCAATACGGACTGGAAGCAGCACGTCGCCGCAACCGGCGTCACCTGCTACACGTGCCATCGCGGTGAGCCGGTGCCGTCGAATATCTGGTTCAACGATCCGGCCGCTCCGCACGCCGGCGGATATGCGTCGACCAATAACGGCATGGGCCATCCGGTCGTAGCCAACGGCTCGACGACGATGCCTTACGATCCGTTTTCCTCGCATCTCGAGACGCCCGAAGCTGTCAGCACCAAGGACTCGATTCGCGTCGAATCGACCCAGGCGCTGCCGGTCTCCGGACAGGGCGCATCGATCCAGACGGTGGATAGCACCTACGCGCTGATGATCCATATGTCGGAGAGCCTTGGGGTCAATTGCACCTTCTGTCATAATTCGCGGCAGTTCGCGGATTGGAGCCAGAGCACGCCGCAGCGCGTGACCGCCTGGCACGGCATTCAGATGGTTCGCGACTTGAACACGGCCTACCTCGATTCCCTCAAGGGGGTGTTCCCGCCCGCGCGCCTTGGCGAGCACGGCGACAATCCGAAGCTCAATTGCGCAACCTGCCACCAAGGCGTCAGCAAGCCGCTGTACGGGGTCAGTATGGCCAAGGACTATCCGGAGCTGGGGGGAGCCGCGACGCCATAGTCGGCGTGTTTCTCCGACGCCTCCGCAGGCTCGACGCGCGTCGGCCCGACGCGCGCTCGTGGATCGCGATCGGCCCCTCATCCTCCCGTTGTCGCGCCCGCGCATGATGAGGGCGCGCCCCGGGGCGCGAAGAGCGAACTCAGCAACGGGACGCCGCGCCTGTGCGACATCTATTCCGGCGCGCATCTGGGTCGAGCGCGCGGCGCGAGGCCCCGTCGTCCTTGCGAGACGCCGGCCCGCATCGTCGTTGCGAGAAGCGCCGCCACGAAGCAATCTAGGAGATCAGATCTTTTCTGGCTTGCTTCGCTCCGCTCGCAACGACGGCGATGGACCATAGAGGGTCGAAGATCGTCGCTCACCCCAACCCTTGAAGATCGCGCGGGCGGCGCTCAAAAGACAGGGGAGTGCGCGCCTCGTTTTGAAATTCGCCGCCACTCTGCCATGTTCTGTGCGATGGGGATGGGGTTCCCCCGATAACCGCCATGTTGGCTGATGACTCCTACCGTGCCGCTTCGCGGAAGGAGCTTCCATGTCTTTAATAACCTGCTTGTACGTTGTTGTCGGTGGGGCCGTCGGAACGTTCGCCCGATATGGCGCCTCTGTGCTCGCGCTTCCGATCAGCCGCCAGTTGCCCTGGGGGACGATAATCATCAATGTTACAGGCAGCGCCCTTATCGGCCTGGTGGGCACGCTGACGCTCTCAGAGGGCCGCTATCCTTTGTCAGAGAACATGCGGCTTTGCCTGATGACGGGGTTCTGCGGCGGCTACACGACCTTTTCGGCGTTCAGCCTTCAGACGCTCGACTTGATGAGAAGCGGAGCAATCGCGCGCGCCGCCATCAACATCGCAGCATCGATCGCGCTGTGCATCGGCGCGGTTGCAATCGGCCACCTTCTAGGCGCGCACTTCAATGGCGGCGTTACGCAGATCGCTCAAATCGCGATCGAGGAAGAAGCTTAAGCGAGCTTCCTACGCGGCCCGCGCGAGCGTTCGCGTGAATGGCGTCAAATCTCAAACTGAGACACCACGCGAGACCGGGATCACAGAGTCCATGGCCGTATGAGCGCAGCCGCCCCGGCGCCATCAGCGTGTTTCGCGGCTCTTGCCGCCCGAAGGGTGACGGCCTGGTCTGTTTCGCGAGCGGGGACGCTCTATTCCGCCGCCTGCCTGAGTTCCGGATAGGTGCAATGAGCGTCCGGCTGGCCGGGACGCCTGATCGGCAGGCGCGTGATCTGCGCCTCCGCCCACGGCAGGCCGAGCGTCCGCCAGACGTCGACCAGCGCCTCGACGAGGTCGGCGAGATGGGCCTCGGTATGGCGCGGCGACGGCGTGATCCGAAGCCGTTCGGCGCCGATGTCGACGGTCGGATAATTGATCGGCTGAATGTAGATCGCGTGGCGGCTGAGGAGCAGATCGCTCGCCTCCTTGCAGCGGCCGGCGTCTCGCACCATCAGCGGCACGATATGGGAGGAATTGGCGAGGATCGGCAGGCCGGCCGCGCTCAAGGCGTGCTTGGTCAGCGCGGCCATGTGCTGGTGGCGCGCCCGCTCCGCGCCGGACGCTTTCAGACAGCGCACGGCCGCGCAAGCGCCGGCCGCCACCATGGGCGGCAGCGAGGTCGTGAAGATGAACGGCGAGGCGAAGCTCCGCACGGCGTCGATGATCGTCGCGTTGGCGGCGATGTAACCGCCCAGGGTACCAAATCCCTTTGCGAGCGTCCCCTCGATGACGTCGATCTCGCCCATGACGCCCTCGCGTTCGCAGACGCCGGCGCCGCGCGGTCCGTACATGCCGACCGCATGAACCTCGTCGATATAGGTCATCGCATTATGCTTCTTCGCCAGTTCGACGATTCTGGCGATCGGCGCGATGTCGCCGTCCATCGAGTAGAGGCTTTCGAACACGATGAGCTTGTTGCGCTCGCGGCCGGCGGCGACGAGGAGCGCCTCGAGGTGATCGACATCGTTGTGGCGCCAGAGCTGCTTTTCGCAGCCGGCCCGCCTGATCCCTTCGATCATCGAATTGTGGTTGAGCGCGTCGGAAAGAATCAGACAGTTCGGCAGCAGGCCGGCAATGGTGGAAATGCCGGCGAGATTGGAGACCCAGCCCGAAGTGAAGACAAGCGCCGCGTCTTTACGATGAAGATCGGCAAGCTCCGCCTCGAGCTCCACGATCGGATGATGCGTGCCCGAGATGTTTCGCGTGCCGCCGGCGCCGACCCCGTGACGCTCGGCGGCGCGGACGGCCGCCTGCACCACTTCCGCGCGGCCGCCCATGCCGAGATAATCGTTCGAGCACCAGATGGTGACGTCGCGCGGCGCCTCGGCCGGATTATCGGGACGCCACAACGCGACCGGAAAGCGCGCCGCGTCGCGTTCGAGATCGGCGAAGACGCGATAGCGATTCTCCGCCCGCAACTTGGCGATCGCCGCCTCGAAGTGCCCCTGATAGGTCCATGCTGTCGCGCTCATGTCGCTCTCCAAAATTCAGGCGCAAGAATCGAAGGCCGCTTGCAGCCGCACGCGATCGGCCCCCGCTGCTTCGTAGTCGCTCGCTGCTTCCGCGGGGTTCGGATCGAGGCGTCGAACGCCGGCGACGGCCTCGGTCGCGGCGGACGTCGCGCTGGCGCGCCATCGCCAGATGGCGTTGATCTGCAAAGGAGCCACGAGCAGCCAATGTTCGGCGACCGCGAGGACCGTCAGCGTCGCCAGTATTGCGTAGGATGTCGTCTCGAAGGGCGTCGCCTGCGCCCCATAGGCTCTTTGCGCAAGCAGAACGGCGACGATCGTCGCCGCAGAAACCGACGCCGGGAAGAACAGATTCATTGGTTTGCGCCGCATGAACGTCTTCAGGTAATCGAGGTGCGGCGGCAGCAGCTCCTCGCCCAAGTTCGGAACCCCGAAATAGATGTTGAGCTTCGCGCTGAGATGCATCAACCACAGCAGGACGAACGTCCAAAGCGCGACCTGATTGGGCTTGCCCCACGCCAGCGCTGCGATGACCACGGCCGAGGCGCAAACCGCGAGTTCGTGATAGAGGCTGGTGCGAGCCGCCTCGACGAAGCGCCGCCAGCCGCGAAGGTCGCTCTCGCAGGCCGTTCTGCGGGGGCCGGCGACATAGCCCATGTAGAAGCCGACGAGCTGCCAACCCCACGCCAGCAAGCCGAACAGGAAGGCTTTGTAAGCGCCGAACGGAGTCGCGTCCGCGCTGCCCGCCGCGACGCCCCAAAGCGAAAAGGCGAACAGCGCCGTCGCGCCCGTCATGCTCCAGCGGAACGTTCGCGGCGCCAGCGAATCGAGATAAACGATGACGCCGGTGCTGAGCCACCATAAGAACAATGTGGCGATGATCGGCAGGGCGACTTCGGTCATCGTGCGCTCCTCACCAAACGGGCGCGAGTCGGATATCGGCGGGGAGCGCGTTCGGTTTGCTCGGCATGAGAAAAAGGCCGGCGAAGGCGAAAGCCGCCGCGCCGCCGAAGACCGCCTGCTTGAGCTTGCCGAGAACGCCGCCTGCAGCCTTCGCCTCGGCGCTCGCCTGAGCGATCGACACCAGCCGATCGAGGCTGCGTTTAAAGCGAGGGTTCTCGAGGTCGACCGTCAGCGGGAACGTCTGACGCGAAATATCCGATGTGATGCGGAAGACTTCGAAATCGTAGGCCGTCGGGTCGACCCCGATCGCGCGATGAAAGGCCGGGCGGCAATGATCGCGCACATACATCGTCGCGAAGACGGCGAGCACGAAAAATTTGATCCAGTATCGATTGATCCCCGAGGTGAGCTTGGGATTCGAGCGCATCAGCAGGGCGAAGGCCTCGCCGTGCCGGAATTCGTCATTGCACCATTTTTCGAACCACTTGAAAATCGGGTGAAAGCGGCGCTCCGGATGACGCTCCAACTGGCGATAGATGCTGATGTAGCGCGCGTAGCCGATTTTTTCCGACAGATACGTGGCGTAGAAAATAAACTTCGGACGGAAGAACGTGTATTTCTTGACCTTGGTGAGGAAGCCGAGATCGACGCCGATACCGAAATCCTTCAGCGTATCGTTGATGAAGCCGGCATGGCGGGCCTCGTCGCGGCTCATGAAACCGAACAGCTCCCGGATGTCCGGGTTTTTCGCGCGTTTCTTCATCTCGGCGTAAAGGACGCAGCCCGAGAATTCGGCGGTGATCGAACTGATCAGAAAATCGCGGAACTCTTGATCGAGATCTGGCGGCAGGTTGGAGAAGTCCGCATCGAATTCCTCGTTCCTCATGAAATGCTTCTTGTTCGGATCCGAGCGCAATTCGGCGATCAGCGCGTCCCACTGAGCGCGCACGGCGCTCACGTCCATCTTGTCCAATTCTTCGAAGTCGGTCGTGTAGAATCGCGGGCTCAGAACCGTGTCCGCCTGCGCGGAGCGGGTGGCTTCGTCGGACACGCCAAGACGGGACGAGGCGTTCATAGCTTCCTCCGTTCCGAGAAACTGACCTCATAAAGTTCGGTCAATTCAAAATTCCCAACGAACCGGGTCCAGAGGCGCTCCAGGAGCCCGGCCCGGATCACCGTCGCCATACGCCGCACGACGAGGCGTTCGCCATAGGGAACGTCGGTCGGCGTGTCGTGGACCAGGACCTGATCTCCGGGCTGAATTTCGAGATCGCTCTCGATCTCGACATGAGCGTGCAGGCTTTGCGGCGAATGCTCGATTTCGACCGTGCACGGCGCTTCGAAAGTCCGCCGCATCAGGCTTCGCAGGACCGTCATTGAGAGCGGCTCCTTACGAACAATTGAGCGAAGGCCTGCGCATTGGTCGGGCCGAAGGCGTCGAGATCGATCCTGCGCCCATCGGTCGGATCCTCCAGGGACATCGTGCCGTCGGTCCAATGGGTCAGCACGAACGGCGTTTCGTCGCCGACGCCATCTCGTCTGCGCTCTTGCGCCAGCCCCCGCATCGTCGCGCGGATGAACCCGTTCGTGCCGGGCTCGACGCGGTAGATAGCCGCGCCGTCGCGCGCGTCCACGACGGCGACGCCGCCGTCGTCTTGGTCTTCGAACTTGAGCGCAATGGTTTCGACGGCCCGCGTTTCCGACATCCGGACGGCGCCGATTCCGCTGACCTTCGAGAAACCGGAGGCGGCGAGAGTGAAGCCGACCAGCGCGATCGCCGCGTAGAGAACCACCCGCGGCAGGCCTCCGCTGCTTTTCGCGCCTTTCTCAAGAACGATCTGGCTCACGACAAACGTCCTTCAATGGATCTCAAGCGGGGGCGACCGCGCTTTGCGGGTAGACGGCGCGTGAAGTCTGCGGCCTTCCCGACGCGGCTTGAGGCGCGGCCGCTCCACGGGCCGCCTCGTCGTTGCAGGCGGCGATCAACGCGCGGCTGACGATTTCCGCCACTTCGGCGGCGCGGCCGACCGAACGCAGCGCGGGTTCGGGATGCGTCAACCGAAACCCCCGCGCATGCGGCCACAGGTGCAGATAAGCGATGCGCTGTCCGCCCGCGGGTTTCAACGGGATGTCGCCGGTTTCGTCCGAAAAGACGCGCACCGCCGCCGATTCGATCGACGAGAAAGGGAGATTGAAGAAGATCGGCAAAGCGATGCCGATCTTCATGATGACGCGCTTCGACGTCACGACGTAAAGCGACGTTCGGCTCGACAGCCACGCCAGCAGTCCGAGCAGCCCGATCGCCAACGCGCCGGCGCCGATCGTCTTGGCGGCCGAGACCGCCGCCTCCCACACCCCCGCGTCGATAGCCGACCACACGACGTTCACGATCGTCAGCGCGCCGAAATACGCGCCGACCAGATCGACGCCGAACCCACGCCGCGCCAGGCTGATCCAGCGTGGCCGTCCATGCCAGAGGATGCGCTCGCCGGGGGGAATGTCCGCAGGCAGCAGCTTCTCGAGGTCGATCGCTTTCACAGCAACGGCTCCGCGCGTTGCGGCGTGGCGTAAAGCGTGCCGGCGCCGAAGTAAGCGGTTATTCTTTCTTCTTCGAGCATCGTGACCTTGTCGGGATCGCGCGTTGGGGGGACGTCGGCGAATTGAGCGGCGCGGATGGCTTGTACGTCGACCCGCCGTCTTGGCTTGTTAACCCGCGCAAACGTCACCGGCAGCAACGCGTTGCGCGCGGCCCCTTCGATCGTCGCCTCGTAATATCGCAAGATACCCTCGCTGCGATCGACCCAAACGTCCCTTACGACGCCGGCGACCCTGCCGTCGGCCCCGATCACCGGCATGCCGATTGGATCGACGTCGTCTTCGGAGATAACGAAGTTGGTCGCGACGCGCAGGGGAACGATGAGATCCCGCCCATCCAGCGCCTTTTCGGGCGTGTCGGCCCGC
This sequence comes from Beijerinckiaceae bacterium, assembly GCA_965276595.1. Lineage (GTDB taxonomy): Bacteria > Pseudomonadota > Alphaproteobacteria > Rhizobiales > Beijerinckiaceae > Terripilifer. Next base: position 38,047 of record CBDIBA010000011.1, on the reverse strand, counting down.
AGCGCATAGGCCCCCGGCCCCACCTCGGCTTTCATCGGATCTCCGATCGGCGTTAGCGGCGCGCCGGGCCAAGGCGCGACCTTGGCGGCGTTGAGCGCACGCGGGTCGACGTCGAATCGCGGCGCCGCAACGGTTCCGCCGCCGGCAAGGCGGAATATCTTTGGCGTCGGAATGAGCAGGAAGCCGCGGTCCTTCTGCCGCCCGGAGGCTTCGGACTCGAGCGGATATCCCTCCCGCCGGTCTTCTCGGCGCAAGTAGAAGACCAAGCCGGCGAAGAACAGGAAGAAGGCGTAGAGCACGACTTGCGCGACATCGACGTTGCTGGTGATGGCTCCTCGGATCATGGCGCGGCTCCAGGATTAAGGTGGGGGACCGGAACAAAGTTGGGGGCGGAGGACTCCGGACGGCGTTGCTGCGCCGCGGATTGGACGAGCGGGCCGATGGCGATGAGCGTGGCGAAGAGAAACAAGATTTCGACGGCGTAGATGAAATCATAGCTGGCGGCGGGATCGGCGAGCGTCTCGCCTAAAGCGCCCTGCATCGACAGCGAGGCGACGAGGTCGTGAACGACGCCGCTGAAGGCGATGGCGAGCCCCGCCGCCGTCGCTTGCGCCGCGCCCCATGCGCCCAAGGCGAGGCCGCGGTCCCCCGGCCGCGCCAGGCTCATCGAGGCGGTCAGCGTGCCATGCGCGAACAAGCCGCCGCCAAGGCCGATCATCGTGACGCCGGCGCCGAACAGATGAGACGACTCCATCGGCGCGGCGAAAATGACGGCCGCGAAGGCGACCACGCCGACCATGGCGCCGACGGCCGCGACGCGATGGGGATCGGCGCCGCGGGTCAACCACCGGGCCGCAAGATATAGTCCGACGCCGCCGCCCGCCGCCAACATCGCCGTAAGCGACGTGGTCGCGCTCACCGGCAGGCGCAGGATCTTGCCGCCGTAAGGCTCGAGCAGCACGTCCTGCATGCTGAATCCAGCCGTGCCGAGCGCCGTCCCGATGAGACGTCGGCGCATGCGCCCGCTGGCGCTGAAGGCCGCCCACGCGGCGAGGAAATCGACCCGCGGTTCGCCGTCTGGTTTGAGCGTGGCGCTGCGCGGTTCCTGCTTCCAGAGCGCGAAGCCGTTAAGAACCATCGTCACGACCGCCGAGCCTTGCACGACCTGGATCAGCCTCAACTCGCTGAAATTGGCGAGGAGCGCGCCGAACGTCACGGCGCTCACTCCCATACCGAGCAGAAGCATCGCGCAGAGCAGCGCGACGACGCGGGGGCGCGCATGGGCCGGCGCAAGGTCGGTGGCCAACGCGAGCCCGATCGTCTGCACCGTATGCAGACCCGCCCCGACGAAAAGAAAAGCCAGCGCCGCCGCCGCCTGGCCGATGATGATCGGGCCGGTCGTGTCGCCGGAGAGGATCAGCAACGCAAAGGGCATGATCGCCAGGCCGCCGAACTGCAGCATCGTGCCCATCCAGATGAAGGGCACGCGCCGCCAGCCGAGCACCGACCGGTGATTGTCGGACCTGAACCCGATCATCGCGCGGAAGGGAGCCGCGAGCAAAGGCAACGCCAGCATGCACGCGACGATCGAAGCCGGCACGCCGAGTTCGACGATCATCACGCGGTTAAGCGTTCCGATCAGCAGCACGGCGGCCATGCCGACCGTCACCTGGAACAGCGAAAGCCGCAGCAGTCGAGACATCGGAAGTTCCGCCGTGCCTGCGTCCGCGAAGGGCAGCATGCTGGGGCTGAGGGTCATCAGCCGTTTGGCGAAAGATGCGCCGAGGCGTGTCATCGTCGCGACAACTCCATCGCTTCGGACCGGTAGAACCCGCTGTTGATCCGCTCGGCGCGGGCGATGCGCCAATCCTTCAACGCAGGCTGCTCGTGAAGATGGTTTTCGAGCGCCGGTCGGGAAATCGGCTGGATCGCCGGCGCGCGCTCGCCGCGCGGAAACAATCGGCCGACCGCATGCATGACCGATAAGGCGGGGGTCCGCGGCGCGACGGTGAAAACGATCGCGCCGCTCGTCCGCGGCGCCAGGGCGGCGAGAGACCGCGCAATGTCGGCGCCGCGATAGTGGATGAGCGAATCCATCGCCACGACGAAGTCGAAGCGGCCGAGCGCCGGATCGAGCATATCGCCGACCTGGAAGCGGACGCGCCCGACGCCAATGTCGCGCGGCGTCCGCTCTTGCGCCAAGCCGACGAGCGTCGAGGATAGGTCGATCGCGAGCACGTCGGCGCCCCGACGCGCGGCCTCGATCGCCAGCGCCCCCGTGCCGCAACCCGCGTCGAGAATCCGGGCGCCTTCGAGATCGTTCGGAAGATACGAAAGCAGCAACCGCCGCATGGCGTCGCGTCCGGCCCGCACGGTCGCCCGCACGCGCCCGACGGGATCGTCCGAGGTCAGCCGCCTCCAGGCTTCGACCGCGGTGCGGTCGAAATAGACCTCGAGTTCGCCGCGTCGAGCGATATACGTCGTCTCGCTCATCAATCGAATCCCAAAAATTCGAACAGATCGCGATCTTTCATCGGCTTGGCGGCGAGCGGCTCGTAGCCGCCCCACAATTGATCGGCCAGGCGCATGTATTCGTTCTGAACGGCTTCGAGCTCGGGCGTCGGCTCCATTTCGAACAGCGTCGATTTTTTGAGGCGGCTGCGCCGCACGACGTCGAGGTCCGGAAAATGCGCGACGCGTTTGAGGCCGACCGCCTCGTTGTAGCGATCGATCTCGTCGGTCTTGGCGCTGCGGTTGGCGATGACGCCGCCGAGCCGCACGCTGTAATTCTTCGCCTTGGCGTGGATCGCCGCAACGATGCGGTTCATCGCGAAGATCGAGTCGAAATCATTGGCGGCGACGATCAGCGCCCGCTCGGCATGTTGAAGCGGAGACGCAAAGCCTCCGCAAACGACATCGCCCAGCACGTCGAAAATGACGACGTCGGTGTCTTCGAGAAGATGATGCTCCTTGAGCAGCTTGACGGTCTGGCCGACCACATAGCCGCCGCAGCCGGTGCCCGCCGGAGGGCCGCCCGCCTCGACGCACATGACGCCGTTGTACCCTTGCGTGACGAAGTCCTCGACCCGCAGTTCTTCGGAATGAAATTGAACGGCTTCGAGCGCGTCGATGACGGTGGGCGCCAGCCTTTTTGTCAGGGTGAATGTCGAATCGTGCTTGGGGTCGCATCCGATTTGCAGCACGCGCTTTCCGAGCTTGGAGAAAGCGACCGAGAGATTCGACGAGGTCGTGCTCTTGCCGATGCCGCCCTTGCCGTAGACGGCGAAAACCTTCGCCGAACCGATCGTGACGTTCGGATCGAGCTCGATCTGGACCGACCCCGCGGGTTGACCGTTCCGGATCGGAATATTCATGCCGCAATCTCCGCTTCCACGCCTTCGAGGCGATCTTCCAGCTCGTCGCCTGCGTCTTGCAAAGCCGACAGAAGATCCGCGTTGGGCTTCCAATAACCGCGCCGATGCGCCTCGATGATGCGATTCGCCATCTTCACCGAAGCGGCCGGATTGAGGGCGGCCAGTCGGCGGCGCATCTCGGGGTCGAGGACGTAAGTGCGCGTGATCTGCTCGTAGACCCAGGGGTCGACCTGGCCGGTGGTCGCCGACCAACCGACGGTATTGGTGACATGCTCCTCGATCTGCCGAACGCCCTCGTAACCGTGCTTGAGCATGCCTTCGTACCATTTCGGGTTGAGCACGCGCGTGCGTGTCTCAAGGGCGACTTGCTCGCAGAGCGAACGAACCTTTCCCTCGCCGCGCGTTTGGTCGCTGATATAAACAGGGGCCTGTCTCCCGCCGCGCGCCCGGGCCACCGACCGGCCGATGCCGCCGAGGCTGTCGAAATAATGGTTGATGCTGGTGACGCCGAGTTCGACGCTGTCGAGGTTCTGGAACGCGAAATCGACGTTGGCCAAGGCGCTCTGCAAAAGCGCCGTCTGCGGCGTCGGGTCGCCCGTGCGCCCGTAGGCAAAGCATTTGCGGCGTGAAAACGTCTCGGAGAGCTCATCCTCGTCGGTCCAGTTCGCCCCGTCGACGAGCATGGCGACGTTCGCGCCGTAGACCCCTTCGGCGTTGCTGAAGACGCGCAGGGCGGCGGTCTCGATGTCGCAGCCGTGCTGTTCGCGATAGGCGAGCGCATGTTTGCGAACGAAGTTCACGTCCGTCGGCTCGTCCGCCGTCGCGGCGAGGAGCGACGCTTCGGCCAGCAGGCGCGTCTGCAGCGGGAGAAGGTCGCGGAAAATGCCGGACAGGGTCACCAGCACGTCGACGCGGGGGCGGCCCAAGGTCTCGATCGGAATCAGCGTCGCGCCGCACAGGCGGCCATACCCGTCGAACCGCGGCCTGGCGCCGACGAGCGCGAGCGCCTGCGCGATGGGGCCGCCTTCGCTTTTTAGATTGTCGGTTCCCCACAAGACGACCGCAATCGATTCGGGGAAGGGATTGCCGTCGCTCTGATAGCGGGCGAGCACCTTGTCGGCCTGTCGTGCCCCCTCCTCCATGGCGAAGGCGCTCGGAATGCGATAGGGATCGAAGCCATGCAGATTGCGACCGGTCGGCAAGATCGACGGGGTGCGCAAGAGATCGCCGCCGGCGACCGGGCGAATGAAACGGCCCTCGAGCGCGCGAAGCAGGCCGGGCAATTCATGATCTTCGGCAAGGAGGCGATTGGCGCGCGCCAACTCGTCGAAAGCCTGGACCGTCGTCTCGCCGGCGCCGAGGCCGCAGGCGATGCGCGCCTCCTCAGCGGAAGCGCCTTGCACGAGCGCCTCCACCGCCGCCCGCGCGCCGACGAGGCCGAAAGAATTCTCGGCGATCGCGAGGAGAAGTTCGGCGCGCTCCTCCGCCGAAGGGGGTTCGCCGACGACGTGCAGCCCGTGCGGGATCAGCGAATATTCCAGCTCCAGGATCGCCGCGTTCAGCGCCGCGATCCGCGCGCTCGTTTCATCCCCCCAGGCCGGCGTCCCTGCGTCGAGATCGACCGCCGCCGCCTGAGCTTGGATCAGAACCGCGAGGCGCGCGCGCTCTTCGAAGGCGTCCGGCGTTGCGGACCGGAACCGTTCGACCGACGCCTTGAGGTCGATCAGGCCGCGATAAAGGCCGGCCTGCGCGAGGCTCGGCGTGAGATAGCTGACCAAGGTCGCCGCCGAGCGCCGTTTTGCGATGGCGCCCTCCGACGGGTTGTTGGCGGCGTAGAGATAGACATTCGGCATCGCGCCGATGAGCCGCTCGGGCCAGCACGCGGCCGACAGACCCGCCTGCTTGCCGGGCATGAATTCGAGCGCGCCGTGCGTGCCGAAATGCAAGGCGACATCGGCCCCGAAATCCTCGCGGATGTAGCGATAGAAGGCGGAGAAGGCGTGCGTCGGCGCGAAGCCCCGCTCGAACAAAAGCCGCATCGGATCGCCTTCGTAGCCGAACGCGGGCTGCACGCCGATGAAGACGTTGCCGAAACGCGCGCCGAGGACGAGCAAATTGGCTCCGTCGCTTTGATGGCGGCCGGGCGCCGGGCCCCACTGACTCTCGATTTCGCCGAGAAAGCGCTCCCAACGAACGTGGTCGTCAACCGGAATGCGCGCGTGAACGTTGGCGTCTGCGCCGTAGACAGCCGCATTGCCAGCGAGCAGGCGCTCGCGCAGCGCATCCGCGCTCGCGGGCGCGCCAACCGTGTAGCCCGCCGTCTGCATCGCCAGGAGCGTGCGATGGAGCGACTCGTAGACGCCGAGAAAGGCCGCCGTCCCCGTACTGCCGGCGTTCGGCGGAAAGTTGAAGAGAACGATAGCGACCTTGCGTTCGTCGATCGGCGTCTTGCGGAGAGCGATCAGGCGCTCCACGCGCGCGGCGAGCGCGTGGATGCGCTCGGGATGCGGGCGCATGTCCCGGGAATTGCCATCTGCGCCGCGGCCCGAGCGGCCGCCGAACACCATCGGCGCCGAGGCGCCGTCGAGCTCCGGGATCGCAACCATCATCGTGGCTTCGACCGGCGAAAGCCCGCGCTCGGATGCTTCCCATTGTTCGATGGTCTGGAACTCGAGCGCGTGAACCGCGAGATAAGGCACGTCGAGCGACATCAGAAGCGCCTCGGCGGCCTTCGAATCGTTGTACGCGGGACCGCCGACGAGGGAAAATCCGGTCAGCGAAACGAAGGCGTCGACGATCGGCGCGCCCTGTCGCTTGAAAAATTTTTCGACGGCCGGACGGGCGTCGAGCCCGCTGGCGAAGATCGGCACGACCGTCAAGCCGCGCGCCTCGAGCGCGCCGATCACGCTGTCGTAGTGCGCCGTGTTGCTCGCCAGGATGTAGGAGCGCATCAGCAACAAGCCGACGACGCCGCGCGACGGCCCTTCCGGACGCGGCAGTTTGTCCGCGCTGTCGGCGACGCGGCCGGCCAGCCGCGGATGATAGACGCCGACGTCCGGATATTCGATCGGCAGCGGCGCCTTCAGCTTGCCGCGAAGGTCCTGGTGCGCTCCGCCCGCGTAATTGTTGGCGAGGAAGCGCACCATGTTGACGACGTTTTCGTCGGAGCCGCCGAGCCAATATTGCATGGTCAGAAAGTAGGCGCGCAGATCCTGCGCGCCGCCCGGGACGAATCGCAGAATGCGGGGAAGACGGCGCATCATCGCCATCTGCCGCTCGCCACCGCCCTGGGACGGCTTCTTTCCGCGAAGACGCTTCAGAAAATCAAGCGCGCCGCGCTTCGTCCCGTCCATGTTGATCCGGCCGAGACGGGTGAGCTTGACGATCTCCGGCGCCGACATGCAGCCGACGAGCGCGTCGCAGTGATCGCGGCGCGCCTCAAGCGCGGGCAGCACGGCCTGCGCATGCTCCTCCATGAACAGCATGGTCGCGATGATGATGTCGCCGCGCGCAATGTCGTCCCGGCAACGGTCGATCTCCTTAGGGTCGTTCCAGTCCGCGGCCGCATGAAAGCTCAACGTCAGACGCGGGATCTCCCGCTGCAATGTTTGGCGCGCGCGGTCGGCGGCGCTGGCCAAATGATTGTCCAGCGTCACGATAACAACCCGGAGAGCCGCGGCCTCAACGGCCATAGTAGGCCTTTGCATCGTACAACGTCCCAAGGGTGATGCGGGTCAATCCGCGCTCGCGCGCAAATCGCTCGGTGTTGTTTCTCGCCTTTCCACGGACGAAAAAGGGGATCTTCCTGAGCTCGCTGGTCGCCTCGTCCGCCCAACGCGGCGACGGCTCGTCGCTGACGATCGCAAGGGCCGGCGCCGGGCTGTCGTTGGCGGGCGTCGGGGCCGAGATCTCGCGGGCGAGATCTTGCTCGGCCGCTGCGCCAAGATGCGAAGGCGCCGCGCCGTCGCGGAATTCCGAGTCCTCTCGAAACATCGACAGGAGATGTTCTTCGAGGCCCATCATCAGCGGATGAACCCAGGCGTCGAATATGACGTTCGCGCCTTCGAACCCCATCTGAGGCGAATAGCGCGCCGGAAAGTCCTGCACGTGAACCGGCGCCGAAATGACGGCGCAGGGCAATCCCAGCCGTTTGGCGATGTGGCGCTCCATTTGCGTGCCCAGCACCAATTCCGGCTGCAACTCGACGACGCGCTTTTCCACGTCGAGATAATCGTCGGTGACGAGCGCCTCGACGCCGTAAAGCTTCGCGGCGTCTCGCACCTCGCGGGCGAACTCCCGTGAATAGGTCCCGAGACCGACGACCTTGAATCCGAGTTCGTCTTGGGCGATGCGGGCGGCGGCGACGGCGTGGGTGGCGTCGCCGAAGATGAACACGCGCTTGCCGGTGAGATAGGTCGAATCGACGGAGCGCGAATACCAGGGCAGCCGGGAGGATTCGGCTTCGAGAACGCGGGTCGGGTCGAGCTTGGCGAGCGCGGCGACCTCACCGATGAAATCGCGCGTCGCGCCGACGCCGATCGGAACGATCTTGGTGAACGGCTGGCCGCGATTCTTTTCCAGCCACTGGGCTGCCGAAAGCGCGATCTCGGGATAGAGGACGACATTGAAGTCGGCTTCGCCGAGCGTCGTCAGATCGGCCGGCGTCGCGCCCAGAGGGGCGACAATGCGCACGTCGACGCCGAGCTGATCGAGCAGGCGCGTGATCTCGCGGACATCGTCGCGATGGCGGAAGCCCAGCGCGCTCGGCCCCAGAATGTTGCAGGTCGGTCGATGGCTGACGACCCGATCGCGCCGAGGCGCGGCGAGCGTCCGGACGAGCCGGTAGAAAGTTTCGGCCGCGCCCCAGTTCTCCTTTTTCTGATACGCGGGCAGATCCAAGGCGATCACCGGAACGGGCAGCGCGAGCGCGGTGGCGAGGCCGCCCGGATCGTCCTGAATGAGTTCCGCGGTGCAGGAGGCGCCCACGATCATCGCTTGCGGTCGAAAGCGCTCGTAGGCGTCTCGCGTCGCCGTTTTAAACAGTTCCGCCGTGTCGCCGCCGAGATCGCGGGCTTGAAAGGTCGTGTAGGTCACCGGCGGTCGCGCGTCCCGCCGTTCGACCATCGTGAACAGCAGGTCGGCGTATGTGTCGCCTTGCGGCGCGTGCAGCACGTAGTGCAAGTCATTCATCGCGGTCGCGATGCGCATCGCGCCGACGTGAGGCGGTCCTTCATAGGTCCAGACGGTGAGCTGCATGCCTAGACCTCCAGCAAGGCGCGCCGTACGAGCGGCCGGGCGAAGAGTTCGGCGAGATCCCCGGCCTGCTCGTAGCCCTGGATGGGCGTGAAGAGCAGTTCGATCGACCACTTGGTGGCGAGGCCTTCGGCTTCGAGCGGATTGGCGAGACCGAGACCGCAGATGACGAGATCCGGCTCGGCCGCCCGACAACGATCGAGTTGGTTCTCCGCGTGCTGGCCTTCGCGGATGTTGGTCGCGGGCGGCAACAGCGCGAGTTCCTGCGCCATATGCTGACGATGAAGATAGGGCGTGCCGACTTCGATGAGGTCCATCGACAATTCGCGGGACAAGAAGCGTGCGAGCGGCAGTTCGAGTTGCGAGTCGGGAAAGAAAAACACGCTCTTGCCGGCAAGCGTCTCGCGATGCCGCGCCAGCGCCTGCCGGGCTCTCGCCCTGCCTGGCGCCGTGACCGCCTCGAAGCGCGCTGGGTCGACGCCGAAAGCCTCCGCCGCGGCGCGAAGCCACAGCGTCGCGCCTTCCTGGCCGAGCGGGAAGCAGGCGGCGATCCGCTTGGCGCCCCGCTCCTCGAGAGCGCGAGCGGTGTCGCCGAGGAAGGGCTGCGCAAGCAGAAAGGACGTGTTGGGACCAACCGGGGGCAACTCTGTCGCGCGACGCATCGGCAGAAACCGAATCGGCGCGATGCCCAATTCGCCGAACAGCCTTGCAAACTGATCCTCGACGACATCCGCGAGGGCCCCGACGATCAGCAAGGACCGCTGGCTTTCGGAGCTTTCGCTCGGCAGCGTCGGAACCAGCGCGGCGAGACAAGCATCCTCGCCTTGCGTGAACGTCGTTTCGATTCCGCTGCCGGAATAACTGAGCACGCGTACGCGCGGCGCGTGATCGCGCGACAGCCGGGCGGCGGCGCGCTTGAGGTCTATCTTGATCACTTCGGAGGGGCAGGAGCCGACAAGGAAAAGAAGCTTGATCTCCGGCCGTCTCTCGAGAAGCCGGACCACCACACGGTCGATTTCGTCGTCGATATCGGCGACGCCGGCCAGATCGCGCTCATCCATGATCGCCGTCGCAAAGCGCGGCTCCGCGAAAATCATGACGCCGGCGGCGGATTGAATGAGATGCGCGCAGGTTCTCGAGCCGATCACAAGAAAAAACGCGTCCTGGATCTTGCGATGCAGCCAGACGATTCCGGTCAGGCCGCAAAAGACCTCCCGTTGACCCCGCTCTTCGCGAACCGCCGGCGCGGCGCAGGGTTCGATGGCGGCCGCTGTCTCTCTCGCCACCGACGCGAAGGCGTTCATTGGGCGCCCTCCATCCCTTGAAGTGATCCGACGCCGTAGGCCGCCGACTGGATCCGCGCCGCGCGCAGCTTCAAAACGAACTGCGTCGCGTTGATCGCGTAGGAGGCGTAGGCGGCGAGCGCCAACAACATTCGCTCGCGCACATCGAGCCAACCGCCCAACAGAGCCGTCAGGTAGGCGGTGTGCAGCGCCAGCACGAGCATGCTGAACACGTCCTCCCAAAAGAAGGCGGCCGCGAAGAGATAGCGGTCGAAGACCGCCTTTTCCCAGATCGAGCCGGTGATCATGATCGCGTAGAGGGTCAGCGTTTTGGCGACGATCGACAGCGTCGCCGCCGTCTCCCCCTCGCCGGTGGCGAGGTAGCGGACAATGAGCCCGAGGCTGACCAGGAAGACGACGAATTGAACCGGCGCGAGCACCGCCTGAACCAGGGTCCACCCTGAGCGATCGCGGCGCGCTTTTTGAGCCGGCGTGTAGAGCGGCCGCCTTCCCGTATCGTTGCGCCAGTTCTCGCGCATGCGCCGTTTTCCCGCGTCCTCGGAGGAGGACTGTAGGGCCGCTTGGTTTCGACTGTCAATCTGGATTGACGTAAATATTATTGTACAGCATAGTGGTCAAATCCGCTCGGGGCGCTGTCCGGTAAAACAGATTTCCCTGGGGTCGCGCGAGCGTCGCCACCACTGCGCGACGAGGCGCAACGTGCGACCTGCCGGCAGACGGGCGCGGCGATTTGAACAGGGGGGCGTCGATGCACGACTTCTCCAACCTCGGCGCGTTTTCCAAACGCGCCTTGAGCCATACGAACCAGCGCGGCCCGTCCTCCCTGCATGACAACGAGGATCTGGGGCCGGCGTCCTGGCGCGAGGTCCTGAGCAAAGTCATCGAAAGCGAAATCGTCCCCCGGCTCTTGCTGTCTTGCCGGGCTTCACTTGTCGACAGCCGGCCGAAGCCCGATCTACCCGCGGCCGCCGGCGAATTTGTTCGGATGGCGCTGAGCGCGGATCCGGCGGCGGCCTTCGCCTTTGTCGCTGGCCTCATGGACCGGGGCGTCTCGCCGGATGTCGTCTTGTTGGACTTCCTTGCGCCGGCGGCGCGTCAATTGGGCGCGCTATGGGAATCCGACCATTGCGACTTTATCGATGTGACCACGGCCTTGCGTCGGCTGCAGCTGCTTATGGATGAACTAACCGTTGACTGGGATCCGCCGACGCCGGCCGCGGCCGGTCCGCGCATCCTTTTGTCGCCCGCGCCCGGCGAAACGCATGTCTTCGGGCTGGCGATGGTCGAAAACTTCTTTCGCGCGGCCGGTTGGCGCACGCGCCGCTGCCTCGATGAGGACTATCTTGCGGCGCTCGCGGAAGAGCCCTTCGCGATCATCGGTTTTTCCGTCAGTTGCCGTCGCTACGTGAACGATCTGCGCCTGGCGGTCCAGAAAGCCCGCGAGGCGTCAAAAAATCCGTCGATCTTGGTCCTCGTCGGAGGCGCTCTCGTCAACGAGGACGCCGATTTGGCGCAGGCGGTGGGCGCCGACGGCGCCGCGATCGACGCGCCGCGCGCCGTCTCGATGGCTCGCGACTTGCTCGAGAGAACGGCCGTTTTGTAGGAGCGCTAGACAAAATTCGTGTAAGGAGTGCTGCGCAAAATTTGTGTCAGACGTCCTGACCACGCTGCTAAGAGGCTTTGTGATCGACACCATCGCTTCCACTGGGGCCATGACCCGCTTCGCGCATCCCGACCTGAGCTTGAAAGCGATCGATCCGGAGACCGCTTCGGCGTTGATCGCCTCGTCGTCGGACGTTGCGCTCGTGGTGGATGGCGAGGGCGTGGTGCTGGACGTAGCGTTCGGCGCTCCCGATCTCGCAAAAGACGCTTATCGTCATTGGATCGGACAGCGTTGGATTGACACGGTCACGATCGAAAGCCGCCCCAAAATCGAGGAGATGGTGCGAGACGCGACGACGCGAACGGCGTCTCGCTGGCGCCAGGTGAATTACCCGGCGATTCACGGCCCCGATGTGCCGATCCGCCACTCCGTGATCCGCTACGGCGCCGATCGCCGTCTGGTCGCGGTCGGGCGGGATTTGCGCGCCATGGCCGCCTTGCAGCAGCGCCTCGTCGAGGCTCAGCAGGCGATGGAGCAGGAATACGCCAGAATTCGGGGAGCGGAGAAGCGTTATCGTCTTTTGTTTCAACTGGCCTCCGAGGCGGTTCTCATCGTCGACGCCGCAAATCAGCGCGTCGTGGAAGCCAATCCCGCCGCCGCCGCTCTCATAGGCCGAGACGTCAAGAAGTTGGTCGGGGCGGAATTCGGCGACCTTTTCGAGAAGGGCAGCGAACAGGCTTGGCGATCGTTCGTCGCCGCTCTCAAGGTCGCCCCCCGCGTCGACAATGTCCACGTCCAGTTAACGTCCGCCAAGGAGCCGGTGCTTCTGTCCGGCTCGCTGTTCCGCCAGCAAAATTCCGCACATCTTTTGGTGCTGCTGTCGCGTCTCGCCAGCGATGCTTCCGCGCTGACGCCGGACAAATCAAATCTCTTGCGCGTCGTCGAGAAAATCCCCGACGCATTTGTCGTCACCGACGCCGATCGCCGCGTCTTGGCGGCGAACTCGGCTTTTATCGATTTGATCCAGGTCGCCAATGTCGGTCAGGCGCAAGGGGAACTGCTCGAACGGTGGATCGGCAGACCGGCCGTGGACATCGACCTCCTCTTCGCGAACTTACGCACGCATGGATCTGTCCGGCATTTCTCGACGATTCTGCGCGGCGAATATGGATCGACCGAGGACGTGGAAATCTCCGCGGTCGCGATCCCCGAAGGTCCGCAGCCCTGCCTCGGCTTCACCCTTCGGAGCGCCGGATGGCGCGCCGGCCGGGATCAACTCGGCGGACGCGAACTCCCAAAGACCGTGGAGCAATTCACCCATCTCGTCGGCCGCGTTCCCCTGAAAAATCTGGTTCGCGAGACGACGGACCTAATCGAAAGGCTCTGCATCGAAGCGGCGCTCGAACTGACGCGCGACAACCGAGCCTCCGCCGCCGACATGCTCGGGCTCAGCCGGCAAGGGCTGTACGCCAAGTTGCGCCGCTACGGCCTCGGCGATCTCGATGACGAGCGCTCTTGATCCAACGCGGCGCGGCGTCAACCTGTCGCTCGAACTTGACGCCGCGCCCGCTTAGAAGTGTAAATTTGGATTGACGCTTATGAGCGGCGGGATTATTTCTAGGCCATGGCAAGGCCCGCTGCGTCAGCCGTCCTCGAACTGTTGAAGCCAGTGACCTGGTTTCCGCCCATGTGGGCTTTCGCCTGCGGCGTCGTCTCGAGCGGTTTCGCTCTCTCCGGACGATGGGCGCCGGCCGTCGCAGGCGTCGTCCTCGCCGGCCCTCTGGTTTGCGCATCGAGTCAGGCCGTCAACGACTGGTATGATCGCCATGTCGACGCCGTCAATGAACCCGGCAGGCCGATACCGTCCGGCCGCATCCCCGGCCGATGGGGCTTTTATATCGCCTGTGTATGGACGGCGCTCTCGCTGGCCGTCGCCTCGACGCTCGGTAAATGGGTCTTTTGCGCGGCGGTGTTCGGTCTGGTCCTGGCCTGGATCTACAGCGCGCCGCCTTTGCGGCTCAAGCAAAACGGCTGGTGGGGAAATTCCGCCGTCGCAATCTGCTACGAAGGCCTGCCCTGGTTTACGGGAGCCGCGGTCATGGCGGCCAGTTTGCCGGATTGGCGCATCGTCGTCATCGCGCTCCTCTATAGCTTCGGAGCTCATGGGATCATGACGCTCAACGACTTCAAGTCGATCGAGGGCGACAAGCGCATGGGGGTGCTGTCCTTGCCGGTGCAACTCGGGGTCTCGCGCTCCGTACGCTTGGCTTGCCTGGTCATGGCCGCGCCGCAAGTAATCGTCATCGCGCTTCTGCTTGATTGGGCGCGGCCGGCGCCGGCCGCGATCGTCGCCGCGCTGCTGGTCGGACAGGCCGCATTGATGGCGCGGCTTTTGAAGAGCCCTCGCGAACGCGCCGCCTGGTACAACGCCACCGGCACGTCGCTGTACGTTCTCGGCATGCTGGTCAGCGCGGTCGCGCTCCGGCCGGCCATGGCGACACTGACATGAACGCGCCTATGCTCGGCTGGATCGGCATCGTGAGGCTCGGTCTTGTTCAGACCGCGTTGGGGGCGGTCGTCGTCATCATGACCTCGACGATCAACCGCGTGATGGTCGTCGAACTGGCGTTGCCGGCGGTGACGCCGGGGCTGCTCGTCGCGCTTCATTACGCCGTGCAGATTTTGCGTCCGGCCTGGGGCTACGGTTCGGACATGGGGGGCCGCCGGACGCCGTGGATCATCGGCGGCGTGGCCGTGCTCGCGTGCGGCGGCGTCGGCGCGGCTCTGTCCACCGCGTTGATCGGCGCCTACCCCCTCCCCGGCTTGGCGTTCGCGGCGTTGTCCTTCTTTTTCGTCGGCATCGGCGTCGGCGCGGCGGGCACCTCGACGTTGGCGATGCTGGCGACCCGCGTCGCCCCGCAACGGCGCGCCGCGGCCGCAACCGTCGTCTGGGTCATGATGATCATGGGCTTCGCCGTGACAGCCCCGATCGCCGGTCATTTTCTCGACCCGTTCTCGAACGCGCGAATGATTACGGTCACCGTCGGCGTAGCGCTCGCCGCGTTCACCGTTGCGATCCTGGCGGTTCTCGGCGTCGAACGCGGCGCGGTCGCGGCGATTACCACCGCGCCGGCGACGAAAAAGCCGCCTTTCCGCGCCGCCTTTGCACAGGTCTGGCGCGAGCCCGCGGCGCGCCGCCTGACGATTTTCATCTTTGTGTCGATGCTCGCCTATAGCGGGCAAGAACTCATCGTCGAGCCTTTCGCCGGTGTCGTCTTCGGCATGACGCCGGGCTCGACGACGAAATTAGCCGGCGTGCAGCACGGCGGCGTCCTGACCGGAATGCTCACCGTTGCGATCCTCGCTTCAGCGATCGGCGGTCCGATCTTTGGATCGCTGCGGCTGTGGACCATCGCCGGCTGCATCGCCTCGGCGCTCGCGCTCGCCGGCGTCGCCGTCAGCGGCTTTGCAGGACCAGACTACCCGCTGCGCGCCGCGCTTTTCGCGCTCGGCGCGTCGAACGGCGCTTTCGCCGTCGCGGCGATCGGTTCGATGATGGCGTTGGCAGGAGCCGGCGCGGGATCGCGCGAAGGCACGCGAATGGGACTATGGGGCGCGGCGCAGGCGGTCGCATTCGGTCTCGGCGGGATCATGGGAACATTCGGCGTCGACGTGGCGCGAAGGCTCGTCGCCGCGCCTGCGACGGCCTATGCGCTCGTTTTTCTCGGCGATGCGGCTCTGTTTCTCGTGGCCGCGGCTTTGGCGGGCGGTCTGTCTCGTCCGGCGATCACGCCAGCCTCGCGGCGCGCTGACCGAGGCGCGGACGCCTTCGCCGCCGGCGCGTGAGGGAGGGCGATCGACATGGCGAGCGAGAGCGCTTTCGACGTTGTGGTGGTGGGCGGCGGCCCGTGCGGCGCCACGGCGGCCGATGATCTCGCCCGGCGCGGACACCATGTTCTGCTGCTTGATCGCGACGGCCGCATCAAACCGTGCGGGGGCGCCATCCCGCCGCGACTGATCCGTGATTTCAACATTCCGGATGAGCTTTTGAAAGAGCGCGTCCAATCGGCGCGCATGATTTCGCCGAGCGGCCAGAACGTCGACATGCCGATCAACGGCGGTTTTGTCGGCATGGTCGATCGCGAGGATTTCGACGAGTGGCTTCGCGAGCGCGCCGAAAAGTCCGGCGCGACCCGTCGCGCCGGACTTTTCGAAAAGATCACACGCAATGG
Organism: Beijerinckiaceae bacterium; assembly: GCA_965276595.1. Taxonomy (GTDB): domain Bacteria; phylum Pseudomonadota; class Alphaproteobacteria; order Rhizobiales; family Beijerinckiaceae; genus Terripilifer. Next base: position 22,281 of record CBDIBA010000011.1, on the reverse strand, counting down.
CGACGGCCTCGCGACGGTTCGTTTTCAGCCTAAAAATCAAGACGAAGAACGCGCAACCGCGAGGGCGCGCTTGGTGATCGGCGCTGACGGCGCCTTGTCGAGCGTCGCCCGCCAGGAAATCCCCGGGGCGAAGAAGATGCGGTTCGTCTTCGCCTATCATGAAATCCTGCGTTCACGCGGCGACGCCGCGGATGAAGGCGGCGGACGGTGCGAAATCCATTATCGCGGCGCCCTGTCGCCCGATTTCTACGCCTGGATTTTCCCGCACGGCGACACGCTGAGCGTCGGGGTCGGCAGCGCAAAAAAGGGGTTCTCCCTCAAAGGCGCCGTGAACGACTTACGGTCGCTCGCCGGATTGACCACAACCCAGACGATGCGCCGCGAGGGCGCGCCGATCCCTTTGAAGCCGCTTCGCCGATGGGACAACGGTCGCGACGTTTTGCTCGCCGGCGACGCGGCGGGCGTCGTCGCGCCGGCGTCCGGCGAAGGCATCTACTACGCGATGGAGAGCGGGCGGCTCGCCGCCGATGCGGCGCACGAATTTTTGAAGACCGGCGACGCGCGCGTCCTCGCGCGGGCGCGCAAACGCTTTATGAAGACGCATGGCCGCGTCTTCTGGGTGCTCGGAATCATGCAGTATTTTTGGTACCGCAACGACAAGCGCCGCGAACGCTTCGTCGCCATTTGCCGCGATCCCGATGTTCAAAGGCTGACCTGGGAGGCCTACATGAACAAGCAGCTCGTCCGAGCCGATCCCATGGCCCACGTTCGAATCTTCTTCAAGGATCTCGCCCATCTGTTCCGTCTCGTTTCGCCGTGACGCCGACGCTCCCGGCCCCATGGCCGGCGATTCTCGTGGCGTTTGTCTCGATCGCTGTCGTGTCGGTCGCCGGCGGCCTGCTGACGCAAATCGACTCCTGGTATGAGAATTTGAATTTTCCGCGATGGCGGCCGCCCAACTGGCTTTTCGGGCCAGCCTGGACGGTCATCTATCTGTTCGTCGCCTCGAGCGGGGTTCTCGCCTGGGACCGCGCGCCCGACGCTTCGACGCGCGCCTGGCTCGTCGGCTTGTTCGCGATCAATGCCGCGCTGAACATCTTGTGGAGCGCCCTGTTCTTCAAATTGCGCCGCCCGGATTGGGCGCTGATCGAAGTCGCCCCACTCTGGCTTTCGATCCTCGCGCTTGTGGTCTTCGTCGGCTCCTTTTCGCGTCTGGCCGGGCTCCTGATGGCCCCCTATCTCGCATGGGTGACGTTCGCCGCCTTCCTCAACCTTCGCATGGTGCAGCTCAACGCGCCGTTCGTCGGCAAAACTTAGTTGCTATCTTCTCAAGGAGCGGGCGGAAACATGTCGGAGCTATTCGCCAGCGGCCGCATCGTTGATCTCGTCATCGCGCTTGTCGCGATCGAAGCGCTTGCAATCCTGATGTGGAAAGCCAAATCCGGACGAGGCCCTGCGGCGGCGCCCTTTGTGTGCAATCTTCTTTCGGGCGCGTTCCTTTTGCTGGGATTGCGCAACGCGCTCGCCAACGCCGCGTGGCCCTGGATCGCGTTGTGCCTCATCGCGGCGCTTGCCGCTCATGTCGCCGACTTGATCGGGCGATGGGAGCGGGCCGTCCCGGATGACGCAGAATTGTCCCCGCGCGCAAAGCTGAAAGCCATGATTTCCTTGCGGGCGCCGAAGCCGAACGATCGGCAGTCCAAAGAATAAGATTGCCGATAGGAGTCAATCCGGCGCCGTTGGGATCATGCGACGATCGGGAACGTCGCCGCGATCGCCAAGGCCAAGGACGCGGCGGCGCCGAGCGCGGCGACCCGCGGGTCTCCGGTCCTTCGATAGACCCAAACGCTGATCACTCCATAGAGCAGAAACAGGACGAAAATCACCGGCGTCACGATGATCAAAAAGAACAGCTTTTGCGGATTGAGCGCGATTGCGGCGGCAAGCGAGGCGAGAAAGCAGACCTTCGTGAAAGCGTAACCGCCGATCCCCGCGCCTTGGCCCCGCGTCAGCCACTCATCGGCGAGAAAGTAGACGGCCGTGCCGCAGAACATCGCGAGGATCAATGGCCATCGCAGCCCCGTCGGCGCAAGCGACGTCACGTAAGCGTCGAGGGGGAGCCCAAAGGCGAGGGCGTAATAGGCCGTGACGGCGGCGGCGGCCGCCGCCAAAAGGGCTTTTGGCGCGGCGACCCGTGGCGCAGTCGTCGTCGGCCGCTGCGTGAGCCAAATTCCGGCTGCGGTCAGCGCGCCATAGAGTGCGAAATGAGCGACGAGATAATCGCCGAGCAGGATCGGCAAGAAGTCCGTCGGCGCCTTCCAGAGCAGAAGCGGCGTCAAAACGGCGGGGCCGACGCTGGGCGCCGCCAATCGACGCCATCCGAGGCCGGCGCCGAGCGGCGCGTTTGAAATCCTCGGCAAAAACCCCGCCAACGGGAACGCCAGGACGAGCAGGCTAAGGAATAGAAGGGCCAGCCATGGCCCCCGTCGATCGATATATCCGCTGCTGCGGCGGTCGAAGACGGCGTTCATCCACGCCACCGCCTCGGTCAGAGCGTCGCGGCTATAGATAACGCCGATATGCTCGGAGCCGGCCGCGAAAACGAAGCGCCGGGCGGTCCCCTGCGCAAAATCGCCGTAGGTGACACGCTCCGCGACCGGACCTTCCGAGGTCAGAGCGACGATGCGTCGGGCGGCGTCATGGAGGACCTGCGGCTCCCAAGCGCCGTCGATCACCAAAAGATTCTTCGGGCTGCGCGACGAGACTTCGCGGCCGAAAAGCGAAAGAGCGACGGTCGCGGCGATGTCGTCGTTCTTCATTGCGAATTGCGTCACGAGCTCGGACGCCATCGAATGTCCCACCAGCGCGACGCTTCGATCGCTCGTGGAGAGGGCGCGCGCGAAGGCGACGACTTGTCCCAGCTCCGCCAGCAAGGCCGCAGTGCTTTTGTTCATATCCGCGAGTCCGCCGGGCAGCGGCTCGGGATTGCGGCCATGCCCGGCAAAATCGAATGTCACGGCGACATAGCCGTTGCGGGCGAGCGTGAGCGCGAACGGCTGCATCAGCTGCTGGGATCCCGCGAACCCGTGCGCGATCACGATCGCCGGGCTTGGCTTGTCGGCGGCGCCGCGAAAAACGGTGACGGGGATGGAGCCGACATAACCGGTCGTGACCGCGACTCCTGCCGAAAGATCAGCCAGCTTCCACCAGCAGAAGAGCGCGACGACAAGCGCCGGCGCCGCAACGAAAAGAAGGCGCTTTTCACGAAGCCTCACAAGTCCGGCCCTTCCGAGGAGACTGCGCCCGCGCTTGCCGCGTTCGGCGGGCTGCGATTTCCCGTGTGACAATTTTGATTGACACTTCGATTAATCGTCAAGGCATCTTTACTCTGGGCTCGTTATCGGTTTCGATGACGGCGACATCGGCAGAAAGGCTCTTAACTTCAGAAGGCGGGTCGCAAACGAACGCCGCGGGGGAGGGAAGATGGAGCACAAGACGGAGTCCAGGGAGAAAGATCCCTTTATCTCGCTCGCCTCCGACAGCGGGAGTCGTTCGCGGCTTGGCTTTCCGACAATTTTGCTTCGGTCCGATGTCGAGATACGGCGAACCCGATTGTCCAACGTCATCGCCGAAGAAATCCTCCCGCGACTGAGCAACTTCCATCACGGCATTCTCGATCGGCAGGCGACGGTCGCGGCGCCGGCCGCCTCCGAGATCGAAGAGTTCGGCGCGTTGGCGATGCGGCCTGACGCCGGCGCCGCGTCCATCTATTTTGAGAAGATGAGAGCGAAAGGCCATTCGCTCGATACTTTATTTCTTCATTTTCTTCAGCCGACCGCGAGACATCTCGGCGAATTATGGGACCAAGACCGCTGCGACTTCATCGACGTGACGATCGGCGTGGCTCATTTGCAGGAGATTCTTTCGGTTTTCGGCTCGCAGGAGGACGCGCCCGTCCGCGACGCCCACCATCGGACGCTGCTGATCGCGACGCCCGGAGAAAAGCATCTCTTCGGTTTGGACATGGTGGCGAAATTCATGCGCGGCGCCGGCTGGGAGGTTCACTTCGACCCCGGGTCGAGCCTAGCCGACTGCGCCGACACGGCGTCGAGAGAATGGTTCGGCGTCGCCGGCGTCACCTTGAACAGCGACGTCGATGCCGACGCCGCAGCGGCGGTCATCAAAACGGTAAGGCGCGTCTCCGCGAATAGATCGATTCGGATCATGGTTGGCGGGTCTGCGATCGTCAAAGAGCCGGAACTTGTGCTCAGGATCGGCGCCGATGCGGCCGCCCTGGATGCGCCCACCGCCGTGATTCTTGCTAAAAAACTTCTTTTATCCGTTGGTGGCCACTCGCAAAACAGCGACGAAGCCCGAGAAATCGATTGTGAGATGAACGGCGCGAGGCGAAGAATCCGACGGACAGGCGTGTCGTGAGCGAACGGCTCTCGTCGACGACAAGGACAGGCTGATCGGCCTCCCTCATCTCCCAAACTCTAGGACTTACGCCGGCGCGGTTCCATCGACAGATGCTCGAGCACCTCGGCCGTTCTCGCAACGGAGGTTCTGAGACTTTCTAGCAACTCGGACATGCCGGCGGTGTTCGCGCCGTACGTGATCTCCAACGCCGCCAACTGGGCGTTTTCGATGATCCCCGCCATCAAATTCTGAAAGGCGAGGTCGGCCGGAGAGTCGAGCTTTCCCATAAATCTGCGATGGCTCTGAACGACGCCTTCCTGGAACCGTCGTCGCGCGGCCTCGGCGGCCTTGCGGCCGGAGAGGTCCGTGAACGTCAACACAAAACCGATGGTCCGGTCCGGCGACGACAAAACGGGATCGGCGCGCACGAGCAGCGGCCGAGTTTCTCCGTTTACGGTCTCCAGTTGCGCTTCGCCGCGCCAAGACTGCCCATTTTGGACAAGGTTATTCAGCTTGCGCGCCACCTCTTCGGGATCGGAGAAATACAGATGAAGTTCATCGAGATGACGGAGCGGGGCGTTGCCCGTACCCAGGAGAACGTCCAAGGCCGCATTCGTCTCGATGATTTCACCCTCGGCGTTTGCAATGACGACTTGTTGATCCGACGACCTGACCTGCCGCAGCTCCTGTTCGAGCTGATCTTGCGAGATCAGAATGCGCACCGACCTGAATTGTAGGATGACGTCGGCGACGCTGTCCCCGATCATGCGCGCCGCGCTCAAATCCGCCGCCGTCCAAGGATCGGACGTGCCCTCGACCAGCTGATGCCATTGCGCGAAAGACCGCCGCGGCGAGAGTTCAAGCGGATTGTCGCCCATCGCCATCGGCTTGAATGGATCGCCGCCCCAGGTCACCGTATGCAGTCGCTCCTTACGGAACCAAATGAGAAGTTCGTCCGGATCTCCCGAAACGCGCGTTGCGACGACGCCGCTCGCCACTGGGGTCGACGGGGCGAACGAGGGCTCGTCCAGCGCTAAGGACGACGTCGAAAAAAGCGAGTCTAGCGCTTTCGGCGCGAGCCAGGCGGCGATCGCGCGGATCTCCTCGGTCCCGGGGACATCGCCGGTGGTCATCACTTGCCCGTCATAGAGCAACGCGGCGCCAGTCGCGCTGAGCGGCGGCAGGAGCGAGCGCGCGCTGTCGAAGAGGGCACTCCGCCAATCTCCTTCGCGCGAAACGCTCTCGATCAGCCGTTGCTCGATACGGCGAACGGAAAGTTCGCCCTGCCCCTGCACGAAGCTTTCCAGCGCGGCGATCCTCGTGCCGATGGCCTCGGCCAAGAGTTCGCAGACTGCTCGCATTTCAAAGTGAAGAAGCCTGGGCGAATAATGATGGCAGGAGATCAGGCCCCAAAGCTTGCCGCCGACGACCAAAGACGCGACAAGCGTCGCCGCGACGCCCATGTTTTTGAGATATTGAATGTGAATCGGCGAGACGCTCCGCAGAAAGCAGAGCGACATATCGAGGTCTTCCCCCGTGATCGGCGACGAGCGCGGCGTCAGAGGCGACGGCGCATAGTTCACGTCCGCCAAGAGCCTCACGCGGTTGCGCTCGTAAAGCCGCCTGGCGATCTGCGGAATGTCGGAAGCGGGATACCGGTTGCCTAGAAACGCCTCGAGATCCGGGCGCCGTCTCTCCGAGAACACTTCGCCATGACCGGCGGCGTCGAACCGATAGATCATGACGCGATCGTATCCGGTCAAATCGCTGATGATCTCCGCGCTTTGATCGCATAGGCCTTGCAGCGATGAGGCTGCGAGAAAAGACTGGAGCGCAGTTTCGATCGATCGAGAAAAATCGACGATCGGGCCCGCGCGTTCGAGCTCGACGATGAGCCCCCCGCCGGGCGGGTGATGAAGCAAGGCGTTGAAGGGCGTCGACGGATCGTCCAAGCGACATCGTACGGCCACCGGGATCGCGTCGATGCGCGGCTTGAGGTAAGGCCGCGCGCGCTCCCACAGATCGCCGCCGATCTTGCGCAAGGGCATACCGACAACCGTGTCGGAAAGCCCCAAGAATTCGCGGGCATTGGCGCTCGCCTGCACGGCGACATAATCGTGCTCACGAAAGAGCAGCAAAGCCCCGTGCGGTTGGATAGACGCCGCGAGATGGATCTGTTCGCGCTCGCAATTGGTAAGATTTGCGGCGCCGAAGGCGGGAGACGAACTCTGCCCTTTCGTCAACGCACGCCCTCCTCCGCATCGCCTCTTGCCGGGCGCGTGTCACGAGCTTTCATCGATCACATATTTATTCAGCTTCGCATGCAGGCTTTGACGACTCAAGCCAAGCCGCTTTGCGGCGATCGTCCGATTGCCGGCGGATCGGTCCAGCGCCGTCTTGATCGCGCGCCGCTCGACAGTCTCCGTCGCCCGTTTGACGAGCCGCTCCAACGGCGCGGCGTCCAATTCGTCGAAAGCATCGCTGACGGCATGAGGCTTGTTTTCAGCCTCCTCCAATCGCGCACGCAAGCTCACGTCGCGTATAAGAAGACCGAAACAATCGGCGTTTACGTCTCTGTTTCCGACAGCCGATATTTCGACCTCGGTGTTCGATCCAAGTTCTCCGGACAAGGTCGTCAAAAGCCTCCTCACGCTGCCGTGGCGTTGCGCGAGACTCAACACGATCTGAATATCGGAGCCGGGACGCGACAACCAGCGCTTCATGCTCTGGTTGACGACAGCGCTCTCCGCGCTGATCTGTACGAGGTCGAGAAACGTGTGATTGGCGTGTTGAACAAGCCCCTGCCGGTCGACGATTGCAAACCCATCGGGAAGACGCTGAACGATCGTTTCGACCATCTGCGACGAGTCGCGCCTGTCGCCGGCGGTCGCCGACGATCCGAGCGGCGCGATTTGGAAAAGATAGTAAGAACCGGTCTCCGCGTTCATCAGCGAGACCCGCAGGCTCCAGGTCGCCGCGCCGAGATGCAGAACAATTCCCGGCGCTCGTCCCGTTTCTCGGACTTTGTCGAGCATCGCCTCCAACGACTTACGATCGCGAGGCTGCAGGTCGAGAGAGAATTCGGCGCCCGGCGTGAAACCCAACGTTCTCGTCGCCGCGGCATTGGCTTCGACGATCCGTAAGTTCGTCAGCCTGACGAGCAAGACGGCTTCGTTTGAAATATCGAAAAGGAGGCGGTAGCGCGTTTCGATTTCGCGAATTTTCCAATGGTCTTGCTCACGCGCTTGCTGCTCGGCGCGCAGGCGAGCCTGCAAATCAGACATCGTCTGAAGGTTCTTGCCGATCGCGACAAATCCGGCTCCCGAGCCCAGGCTGACGGTGGTAAACTCGATCGGCAATTCGCGACCGCTCGGCAGGCGCTGTAGGACTCTAAAGCACCGTGGGCCCCCTGCGATCTCCTCCCTCTCGCCAACGGAAACCATCGCGCCATTGGCGGACGTCTCGATCGTATCGCGCCAGGCGCGGCCTCGCCATGCCTCCAGGCTCTCCTCGCCGAGGGCGGCCGAAGCGACGGCGCTGCGGATGACGCCGCCGACGTCGATCGTCAGCGTGATATCCGGGCTGGAACAGGCGTCGGTCATCGATGGCCTTGGACCCAAGCATTGCGCCTGGCGGGGTGAATCGCGACGATACTACAGTTCTACGGACGAGACATGCAAAATGTTACGAAATTCAAAGAGGCGTCAATCAGCGCGCCATTTTGTCTTTCTGATTTATCTTTCTGAACATTTATTATCCCGCCAACCGCTTGGGCGCTTTTGCGGCGGCCACTGGCGGCCGAAAGCTCTAACGAAAGACGCTCTCGCGCGAACCTGGGCGCGCCGACGACGCTCAGCGTTTGCGACGACCGGCGTCTGGCCCGCTCGACTCGCCGTCGCCTTCTTCGGTCGCATTCGCGGCGATTTCATGCGCGATCGGCGCGTGGTTCAGCAAGGCGGTCAGCGCGACGCCGCCGATCATGTTGCCGATGAGCGTCGGCGCCAGAAATCGAACGAAGTAATCCGAGACGGCCGCGCCTCCGGACAACACGGCGTAGGCCGCCTCGGTGGAACCTGCAATGACATGCGGAAACTGGCCCAGCGCAACCACATAGGTCAGTAAAATGATGACGAAGAGGCGCGCCGACCCGGCGCCCGGCAACAACCAGACCATCAGCGCGATCAACCAGCCGGCCAGCATCGCTTTGAGGATCGTCGGCTCGACCCCCGCCTCCAGCGACGACGCCGCGACGGTTGAAAGAGCGTGTTCGATCGAAGCGTCGAAAAGACCCGGCCGAGTGAGAAGTCCCGCAATGACCAATGTGCCGATAAGGTTGGCGGCCAACACGATCGCCCACATGCGCATCAGAGCGACGAAAGTCTGCCATTTCGGTTGCAATAGCAGCGGCAGCATCGCCGTCAGCGTCGTTTCCGTGAACAATTGCTGCTTGCCCAAGACCGTGATCACGAACCCGACGCAATAGCCGAAGCTGGCCAACACGCCACGCCACGGCGCGTCGGGCAGTTTGGCTTCGAGGAGAGCCAGCGTGAGAAATGAGAATCCCATCGAGAGGCCGCCAGAGAGGCCTGACCACAGAAGCGCGCCGGGCGGCCGCGTTAACTCGGTTTCGCCCTCTTCGCGCACCACCTCATGGATGACCAGCGCCTTAAGCTGCGTATGCTGTGCGGCCTGTTCGCGTTCGGCCTTATCGAGATGACGGGAATCCTTGCCGGCCGGCTCGTGGCGGTCGGCCGCGCCACCCGAGGAAGGGGTCGAGACCATGACGCTTAGCGATCCAAGTCGATCAATGACTCTCGGGCGAGGTCATCTGACTGTATGCGAGCACCGAAAAGTTGCCGAGGCGCTCCCCGCGGTCGGCCTGCGAGGCCTTGGGATCGGCGGCGACAACCTGGCAATAGGCGTCCGTCAAGCCGTTCACGGCCGTGTCGAGGTTGATATTGGGCGCGGCCTTTTTCAGCTTGGCGACCAGGCTGTCGATGGTCGGCAGCAAATCGTCTCCCTTGGCGTTCTTAAGCGCCTCCGATCCGCCTGAACTCAGGAGAGCGACGACGTCCTTGTCGCTGACCGCCGGGCATCCGTTCGGTCCATTGGCCGCCAGCACCGTGCGTGTCGAGGCGCGCAGACGGCCGACGAGACCCGCTTCAGCGGTCGCCGGCGCGGCGTTACCGAAAGAGTTGCGAACATAGTCGACGACATCAGCGACCTCCTTGTCGGTCATGCCGACGCCGACGGCCGGCATGGGCGCGAAGCCATGCGACGACGGCAGGCCGCCGAGAACGACGCGGATCACGTTTTCCGGTCCCTGCGCGATCACCGACCCATCGCCCGCGAGCGCCGGCACTTTATCCTTGAGGCCTTTACCGTCGACGCCGTGGCAAGACGCGCAATGATCGAGATAAACCTGCGCCCCCGGCGCGCGCTTCTGGTCATAGCTGGAGGCCGCCTCGTTCTTATGGGTCTCCTTGCCCGGAGTGGACTTGAGATAGGCCGCCATGGCGTGAAGGTCGTCGTCGCTGAGGTAGCGTAAGCTTTCGTTGATCGTTTCCGCCATGGGGCCCAGGACGACGCCCTTCCCTGGCGCGGCGCCCGTCTTGAGGAACGTCACCAGTTGATCCTCGGTCCATTGGCCGACGCCTTGACGGCCGTCAGAGGTAATGTTCGGCGCATACCACCCTTCGATGGCTCCCCCTTCAAGCCGGCCGCTCCACTGCGAAGCGCCAAGAATGTTGTGCTGGTTGTGGCACTCGCCGCAGTGGCCGAGACCTTCGACGAGATAAGCGCCACGCGCAACTTTGTCCCCGCTGGGCGCGGTGTCGCTGGGCGGCGCGGCCTTGAAGAACACGGTTCGCCACGTCAGGAGAGCCTCACGAATGTTGAAGGGGAACCGCAGTTTAATAGGCTTTCGCGGAGCGTTCACCGGCTCGAGTGAGAAAAGATAAGCCTTGATCGCCTGAATATCGTCGCGAGCGACCTTGGTGTACCAAGGGAACGGAAACGCCGGATAGAGATATTCGCCCGTGTGACCTATGCCGTCATGGAGAGCGCGATAGAATTGATCGTCGCTCCAATCGCCGATCCCGGTCGCCTTGTCGGGAGTAATATTCGGGACGGAAATGGAGCCGAAGGGGGTCGACAGCTCCTGGCCGCCTGCAAAGGGCTTCCCGCCAGGGGCCGTATGGCAGGCCACGCAATCGCCGGCTCGCGCCAGGTACGCTCCTCGCTTGATCACGCCATCATCAGAAGGGGCGGCGGCGACCGATCCGTAGGCCAGGAGGCTAAGGGTCAGGCCGCCGATGAGCCGACCCATCATTTGGGTGGCTGTCGTCCCAAAAGAAATCATGTTTTTCCCCTGAACAGGCGACCTCAAAACGTCGTGCTCGCGTTTTTGGTTCCTCGGCGTGTGCGGGCGACACCGGATCGGTCACGCGCGACCTAAACCGGACAAATCGTGTGCTACCTAAGCCGGACAACTCATGTGCTTACGACACGCGGGGATGCGCGGGCTCGACAGGCTGCGCGCCTTGGTCTATAGGCCCGGCTTCAACTCACAACAGCGTCGCGAAACGCTCGCCTTCGGGCGGAACAGCAAGGATCGGTCGTATGGACATCATCGCGCAAATCGACTCCGACCAGATGAAGGCGCTCAACCCGACCGTGCCGACCTTCGGGCCTGGCGACACGGTCGTCGTGAACGTCAAGGTGAAGGAAGGCGAACGCTCCCGCGTGCAGGCCTACGAAGGCGTCTGCATCGCGCGCAACGGCGGCGGGATCAACGAGAGCTTCACCGTCCGCAAGATTTCTTATGGCGAGGGCGTCGAGCGCGTCTTCCCGATCTATTCGCCGATGATCGATTCGATCAAGGTCGTGCGTCGCGGCAAGGTGCGCCGCGCCAAGCTCTACTATCTGCGCGACCGACGCGGCAAGTCGGCCCGCATCGCAGAGAAGCAGGACAATTCCGCGGCCGCCGTCGCCAAAAGAGCCGCCGGCAAGAAAAAGGCTTGATCGCCGCAAGACGACGCCTTCGTGCGGCGTTCTGGTTTTTGAATGTCGCTTGAGGGCGGATGTCGACTGGCTTCTGCATCGTGCTGACGACCGCCGGGTCGGACACGGCGGCCGCGGCGATCACGGACAGGCTTCTCGCCGATCGCCTCGCCGCCTGCGTGCAGGTCCTGCCGATCGATAGCGCCTACGTGTGGAAAGGCGCCATCGCGCGCGACCAAGAGAAGCTGCTGCTCATCAAGGCCAAGACGGCCGACTGGCCCGCGATCGAAGACGCGATCCGCGCGGTCCACGATTACGAGACGCCGGAGATCGTGCGCATCGACATGGCCGCCGCATCGCAGGCCTATCTCGACTGGATCGCGGCTTCGACGCGATAGTTCGAGCCGCAGCTTTATCCTGCTTCTGACGTTGCGCGTCGCGTGTCCCTAGCAATTGGCGTCCGCGTCGCCGTCCTACGAGGCGAAGGCCGGCTGCGATTGTTCTTTCGGCGTCTCGGCGCGCGCCTTCAGCGCCGGCGCCACGTCGCGGGCGAACAGTTCGATGGATCGCGACGATTCGCGATACGTCAAATCGCCGAAGAAGAAATGACCGACAAGATAATTGCATGCCGACTCGTCGAGTCGTTGTTGCAGGAACCTAGCGACCGTCTCCGGCGTCCCGGCGACGGCGCGCGTCTCCCGCTGAACCTCGCAGAACTCCGTCGCCCGTTCGCCTTTGACCGGCGACCTGCCGTGAAGGCGATAGAGATAATTGAAATTGCGATACCAGACCCGGTAGGCGCGCGCCGCGATGTCCTGCGCCTCCTGGTCCGTCTCGGCGACGACGACGAAAATCGCGATCCCTCTCTTCGTGTCGGGCGCCCGGCCGGGATGGCGCGTCTCCCAGGCTTCGAGATAGCGCCGGTTGAAGGTTGCGATCGCGCTCGCCGGCGCCGAGGCGATGAAACTGTAGCCGCCCTGCGCAGCGGTTTCCGCGCTTTCCGCGGACGCGACGCCCATCCACAGCGGCGGATGCGGGCGCTGAAAGGGCTTGAGCTGCATCTGCACACCGTTCGCGGAGCGATACTTGCCCTGATACGAGACGGTGTCGCTCGTGAGAGCGCGTTTGACGATTTCGAGCGTTTCCCGATGCGCCTCCCGCGAGGCCTCGACGTCGGGGCGCTCGCCGTAGAGCGACGCTTCGATCGGCGATATGCCCCGGCCGACGCCGACATCGAGCCTCCCCCCGCTCAGTTGGTCGAGCATGCAGATTTCTTCTGCGAGTCGGAGCGGGTGATAGAGCGGCAAGGTGTAGACGAGGGGGCCGAAGCGTAGCCTGCGCGTCCGTTGCGCGACCGCCGAGAGATAAATTCCCGGCGAGGCGGCCATGCCGAGCGGCGTGAAATGGTGTTCGGCGACATGATACCCGTAGAAGCCCAGCCGATCCATTTGTTCGACGAGCTTCAGCCGCTCCTCGTAGAAGATCGCCAATTGCTGATTGTCAGAATCGACATGATCGAAATTGCCGAACGCCAGCATCCAGAGCTCCTCGTGAGCGGGTCCTTCTTCAAGTGTTCGCAACGATGGCGTCGCGCATGGCGCCGGTCAATTGGGTCGCATCGCGGCGACCGGCTGGCGGACGCGCGTCGCGTCCGGTGGGCGGTCGCGCCGCCGGTTGGGACTTGACGGCGCCCGCCGCAAACCAATTCTGTCGCCTCGAAACGCATCGCCAGGATGCGGACGAGCGACAGGGAGAGCCGAACGGATGAAGGTTGCGAAGGCGATTCAAGTCTGGATCGGCGCAGTCGCGATCGCGGCCGGCGTCCTGCGCGCCGCCCCGGCGATCAGCCAGGACTCCGTTGCGGACTTCTACCGGGGCAAAACGATCTTCATCTATGTCAGCCTGCCGGCGGGCGGAAGTTACGACACCTACGCGCGCCTCATCGGCGAACATCTCGGCCAGCGTCTTCCGGGCGCTCCGACAGTCGTCGTGCAGAACATGCCGGGCGGCGGATCCTTGTTGGCCGCGAATTTCGTGTACAGCGTTGCTCCGCAAGACGGGACCGTCATCGGCGCCATGTCTTCGAACGTGCCGTTCCAGCAATTGCTGGATGCGACCGGCGTCAAGTTCGATACGACGAAGATCAATTGGCTGCCGTGCCCCGCCGGCTCGAACAATCTTCTGACGGTCTGGCATGCGTCGCCCATTCAAAGCTTCGAGGATTTGCGACAGCGCGAAGCCGTCCTCGGCACCCTCGCCGCGGGGTCAAATCCGACCGTCGCGATCGGACTCTACAAGCACGTGCTCGGCGCCAAGCTTCGCGCCGTCTTGGGCTACGACGGCCTTCCGTCCGTGATCCTCGCGATGTCGCGCGGAGAGGTCGACGGTTATTCGACCATTCCCCTCGACACGCTCAAACGCGTCTACGGCGACCTGTGGAAGAGCGGCAAGCTCCGTATTCTGGCTCAATCGAGCGAAATGAGATCGTCGGAATTGCCGGATATCCCGACGATGTCGGAACTCGCCAAGACGCCGGAGGACAAGAGCCTCATCGCGTTGGGGACGGTCTCGGGACTGATGACCTTCCCTTACATGATGGGACCCTCCGTTCCCAAAGAGCGCGTCGAGGCGATGCGCGCGGCGTTTGCGAGCATCTTCGACGATCCGGAATTCAGACGAGAGGCGGCGGCGCGACAGATCATGATCGATCCCTTGCCGAGCGAGCGGGTTCAATCCCTCATCAAGAGCGCTTACGCCACGCCGGCGCCTGTCGTGCAGCGACTGAAAGACATCGTCGCCCTTCAGGGCCGATGATACGAGCGAAGCTGATCGGAGAACGACATGGACGCGTTGGAAGTCGCCAAAATTGATCTTGTCATCTCAAACCGCGTGATGGCCCGATGCGGGGCCGTCGACGCCTACGGGCATGTCAGCGTACGGCACCCGCTTAATCCGGATCGCTTCCTGATCTCCCGCTCGCTCAGTCCCGAACTCGTGCAGCGCGACGACATCATGGAGTTTTCGCTGGATCGGCGCGTCATGAACGACGATCGGCGTCACGCCTATCGAGAGTTGGTCATCCACTCGGAAATGTATCGTGCGCGGCCCAACGTGAACGCCGTCGTGCATGGGCATCCGAAGCAGGTTTTGCCGTTTACCGTATCCGACGTGCGGCTGCGTCCCGTCTATTTCGGCGCCAACGAATGCGGGGGCGAAATTCCGGTCTGGGATATTCGCGACACGTTCGGCGACACCAATATCCTTTTGCTGAGCGCCGATCATGGACGCGAGGCGGCGCAGGCGATCGGCGAAAACCGCGTGCTCCTCTTGCGGGGGCATGGGATGATCGCCGTCGGGCGGTCGGCGATGCAACTCGTGCGGGTGGCGAAGGCGCTGCTGACGAACGCCGAGATGTTTATGGACGCCTTACGTCTCGGGCCGGTAAAGGAGATGACGCCAGGAGAGCTCGCCGCGCGGGACAAGACCGTCGGCAACGACGATACGGCGCCCTCCACGCTGCGCGGCTGGGAATATGAGGCGATCATGGTCGGTTGCGGCGACCTTTTGAACGAGCGGGCCGAGCGCCTCGAGCGGATGCGGAAGACCGCATAGGCTCAGGCTGCGGTTTCGGATGAGCGGCGGCGGAACGGAAATTCGTCGTCGTTCCGTCGAGTTGCGCCTCGATGTCCTTGGCGGCTCGGGTCAAGGCGGCGAGGTGCCGCGTTGCGGCCTCCGCCACCGTGAGGACCGAAGCGATGAAGGTGACGCCGATCGATGCGACTGCGTGACCGCGATGCAGCACCGGCGCGGCAATCGTTCCGGTCTCCGGCACGCTTCCGCGAAACCGCGACGCGTAGCCCTGCTTTCTAACCTGCGCCAAGAGAACGCCGACGGCCGCCGGATCGCGCGCGAGCTCCGCATCCGGCGAGTCGGGCTTTGAGGCGTAACTGTCGAAGATGGCGTCCCGCTCCGCCGAACGGGCGTATGCGATGTAGGCGAGCCCGAGCGCCGTCCTGAAAATCGACGACAATTGTCCTCCCGCCAGCCCCCGGTCGATCACCAGCGGACTGCGCCTTCGCGTCGTCTCGACCAGTTGCAACCGGTCGCCGCGAAACGTGGCGAGGTCGGTCGGCCAGACAACCTCTTGCTGAAGCCGATCCAGGATTGGAGCCGCGACTTCGGAAATCCACGACTCGTCGCGAAATCCGTCGCTCAGCATCTTGACTTTGCTGGTCAGGAAGAACGCGCGATCCTGGTCGCGCCGACGCACATAGCCGGCCTCCGCCAGCACCGTGAGGATTCGGTGCACGGCCGGCCGCGAAATACCCGTCGTCCGGCTCAACTCGGTGATCGTCGAGCCGTTGGTTCTGTTCAGCGCGGTCAGGATTTGAAGCGCGCGTGAAATGCCGCGGTACTCGTCCTGCATGGCGCGCCCTTCGCACATTGCGATCGCGTCTCGCGATCTGCGCCGCCAAAACCAACCTTCTTATGCTCCGAGCGGACCGTTCAGCACCCAGCGGTGGCCGAAGGGGTCGCGCAGGGCGGCGAAACGCGTGCCCCAGAAAGACTGCGCCGGCTGGATCTCGCCCTTGGCGCCCAGGCTCGTGGCGCGGGCGAAGACCGCGTCGACCTCCGCTCCCGTGGCGAATTCGAGGCTGACCGACATGGCGACGAGTTCGCCCGGGATCGGCGCCCTCGTCGCGCCGAACTCCGGAAACGCGTCGGCGATCATCACCGCCGCGCCGTTGATCTCGAGTTCGCAATGCAGGATGCGCACGCCGTCGATCGCCGGCATCAGGGCTTTGCGCTGGGCGCCGAAGGCCGCCGTATAAAAGGCGATGGCCGCGGCCGCCGGCGCGGCGGTCAGGTAGGGCGCGACTTTCGGCCTGTCCGTCACGACGCGCGGGGCTCCCATTGCCGTCTTGCCGCTTGAAAGGATACCGGATTTCGCCATTTGGCAAGGATCGTGCGGCGGTGCGGCTTCCTTCCGGGCCGGTCAGCCTGTAAGAGGATCGCCGCATCGAAGAAACGCGCCGCGGGAGCGGCGAGGAGCGCGCATCATGGCGGCGACGAACCCCCGAACGCTGTACGACAAGATCTGGGACGATCATGTGGTCGAGGTCGACGCCGACGGCGTGACGCTGCTCTACATCGATCGCCACCTCGTGCACGAGGTGACGAGCCCCCAGGCGTTCGAGAGCCTGCGCCTCAATGGCCGCAAGGTGCGCGCGCCGGAGAAGACGCTGCTCGTCGTCGATCACAACGTGCCGACGACCGACCGATCCCTGCCGATCGAAGACCCGGAGAGCAAGGCGCAGATCGAATACTTGGCCGAGAACGCCCGACATTTCGGTCTTGAATATTACGACGAGCACGACGTGCGTCAGGGCATCGTTCACATCATCGGGCCGGAGCAAGGTTTTACCTTGCCGGGCACGACGATCGTCTGCGGCGACAGCCACACGGCGACGCACGGCGCCTTCGGCGCGCTGGCGCAGGGCATCGGCACGTCGGAGGTCGAGCATGTGCTCGCCACGCAGACGCTGATCCAGAAGAAATCCAAGAACATGCACGTGATCGTCGACGGGAAGGCGCCCGCGGGCGTCACCGCCAAGGACATCATCCTGGCGATCATCGGCGAGATCGGCACCGCGGGGGGCACCGGCAGCGTCATCGAATACGCCGGCGAGGCGATCACGGCGCTCTCGATGGAAGGCCGCATGACCGTCTGCAACATGTCGATCGAGGCGGGCGCCCGCGCCGGCCTGATCGCGCCCGACCAGAAGACCTTCGACTACGTCAAGGGCCGCCCAAAAGCGCCCAAAGGCGCGCAATGGGAGGCGGCGCTCGCCTTCTGGCGCACGCTGAAATCGGACGAGGACGCGCATTTCGACCGCGAGGTTCGGCTCGACGCCGCCAACCTGCCGCCGATGATCACCTGGGGCACGAGCCCCGAGAACGTGACCACGATCCACGGCTTCGTGCCGCGCGCCGAGGACGAAGCGGACGAGGCGAAGCGCGCCTCGATCCAGCGCGCGCTCGACTACATGGGGTTGAAGGGCGGCGAGAAGATCACCGACCTCGCGATCCAACGCGCCTTCATCGGGTCATGCACCAACAGCCGCATAGAGGATTTGCGCGCCGCCGCGGCGGTCGCCAAGGGCCGCAAGGTCGCGGGCGGCGTCAATGCGCTCGTCGTGCCGGGGTCCGGCGTGATCAAGGCGCAAGCGGAAGCCGAAGGCCTCGACAAGATCTTCACCGAGGCGGGGTTCGAATGGCGCGAGGCCGGCTGCTCCATGTGCCTCGGCATGAATCCGGACTTTTTGAAGCCCGGCGAGCGCTGCGCCTCGACGTCCAACCGCAATTTTGAGGGGCGGCAGGGTCCGCGCGGCCGCACGCACCTCGTTTCGCCAGCGATGGCCGCCGCTGCGGCGGTCGCGGGCCGCTTCGTCGACGTGCGGACGCTGGGCTGAGGGCGCGCCCGGCCATCAAACGGTCCGATTTCCCATCCCTGGATGGACGCGATAGATGTCGCAGGTGCGGCGCTCGCCTGGTTTGATTCGATGATGTGGCCCCTTGCGTTTTCCGGCGCGGCTCCGTTGCGGATCGCCGCCTCGCTGGCCCTGTTCGCCACCGCCGCGCCGGCCCAGGCGGAAACCTTCGCCATCAATTACAGCGTGCGGCTGCTCGGCCTGTCGGTCGGCACGGCGACCCTCACCGGCGCCATGGACCCCGGCGGCTACAAGCTCGCGGTCACCGCGCAACTGACCGGCGTCGCCACCGTTCTTTCGCACGCGCGGGGCGCGGCGACGGCGACCGGCGTCTTCGTGCAGGGTCGCGTGGCGCCCAATACCTTCGCGACGACCTCGGCGAACGACACGATGACCCGCACGATTCGCATCGCCATGCAGGCTGGCAACGTCAAGGCGGCGCAGATTTCCCCGCCGTTCGATCCTTGGCCCGACCGCATTCCCATTCTCGAACAGCAGAAGCGCAACATCATCGATCCGCTGAGCGCGCTGATCATGCCTGTCGCCAGCAACGACGCCGTTATCGGCCCGGCGGCCTGTGCGCGCACGCTTCCCGTGTTCGACGGATGGACGCGGTTCGATGTGCCGCTCTCCTACGCGGGGCGCCGCGACATCGAGGTCAAGGGCTACGCCGGCCCGGTGGCGGTTTGCACCGCGCGCTACGTTCCCATCTCTGGCCACCGCGATCGGCCGGTGGTGAAATACATGGCCGACAATCGCGACATGGACGTTTGGCTCGCGCCCATTGGGGCGACCCGCGTCAACGCGCCGATGCGCATGTCGGTCGAGACGATGGTCGGGAAAGTGGTGATCGAAGCGACCGAATTCAGCCTTGGCGGCCAGAAGAAGGCGGCCTTGCGCTAAGTCGCCTCGGCCGCTTGACAAAGCGGGCGGCCGCTGGATTCGCGAACGCAGCGCGAGCGCCCGCGTTCTTCGTCCTCAAACGCGCCGAACTTCAACCCTTAGAGAGCTTTGACGCGCGATGCCTATATCTTGCGGTGAACAAATGAAGACTCGCGCCGAGTCAGCGATTCGACCGCGATTCGTTCTTCGCCCGTTCGAACTGTAAAGATGAAGGTTGCGACGGCGCGCCAATATGGCGCAGCTTCGGCCGTCGCGCCGCCCTGGAGGCAGGTTTGTCCATGAACGCCCGCGCCCATGACGCTTTGGGGCCGACGGAAGGCCGCCGCGTCGTGGCGGTGCTCGGTCCCACCAACACGGGTAAAACGCATCTGACGATCGAGCGGATGCTCCAATACCGCTCCGGCGTCATCGGGCTGCCGCTGCGGCTCCTAGCGCGCGAGGTTTACAACCGGGTTGTCGAGAAAGCCGGCGTTAACGCCGTCGCGCTCGTCACCGGCGAAGAAAAGATCAAGCCGCGCGACGCGCGGTACTGGATCGCCACCGTCGAAGCCATGCCGCGCGACCTCGACGTCGATTTTGTCGCGGTCGACGAAATCCAGCTCGCCGCCGATCTCGACCGCGGGCACACGTTCACCGACCGTCTGCTTAACCGGCGCGGCCGCGAGGAGACCTGGCTCGTCGGCGCCTCGACCATGGCGGAAATTCTGCAGCGGCTGCTGCCCGCAACGCCGATCGTTTCGCGCCCGCGGCTGTCGACGCTGAGCTTTGCGGGCGAACGCAAAATCTCGCGTCTGCCGCCGCGCAGCGCCATCGTCGCCTTCTCGGCCGAAGAGGTCTATGCGATCGCCGAATTCATCCGCCGTCAGCGCGGCGGCGCAGCCGTGGTGCTCGGCGCGCTCAGTCCGCGCACGCGCAATGCGCAGGTCGCGCTCTATCAGTCGGGCGAGGTCGACTACATCGTCGCGACCGACGCGATCGGCATGGGGCTCAATCTCGACGTCGACCACATCGCCTTCGCGGCGGATCGCAAATTCGACGGCTGGCAGTTCCGGCGATTGACGCCGGCCGAGTTCGGACAGATCGCGGGGCGCGCCGGACGGCATGTGAAGGACGGCACGTTCGGCACGACCGGCCGTTGCGCGCCGTTCGACGAGAATCTCGTCGACGCGCTGACCAACCATCGTTTCGATCCCGTCTCGATGCTGCAATGGCGCAATGCCGACCTCGACTTTTCCAGCATCGACGGATTGCAGGCCTCGCTCGACACGCATCCGCGACGCGAAGGCTTGACGCGCGCGCCGCTCGGCGAGGACGTGCTCGTGCTCGACATCATGGCGCACGACGCGGACGTGCGCCGACAGACGAAGACGAAGGCGGACATTGCGCGGCTGTGGGAAGCCTGTCAGACGCCGGATTATCGCAAGGTCTCGCCGTCGGCGCATGCGGAATTCGTGCAGACGTTGTTTCGGTTTATCGTGCGCGGCGGCAAAGCGCCCGACGATTGGTTCGCCAAGCAACTTGCCGCGCTCGACCGGGTCGATGGCGAGATCGACACGCTGTCGGCGCGCATCGCGCAGACGCGGACGTTCAACTATATCGCGAACCGGTCGGACTGGCTTGAAGACCCCGAGCATTGGCAGGGCGTCACGCGTCGGGTAGAGGACAGCCTGTCCGACGCATTGCACGAACGCCTCGCCCACCGGTTCATCGACCGGCGCACCAGCGTGCTCATGCGGCGTTTGAGAGAGAATGCGATGCTTGAAGCGGAAATCAACGGCGCCGGCGACGTGCTCGTCGAGGGCCAGCATGTCGGCGCCCTGCAGGGCTTCCGTTTCACGCTGGATCCAGGCGCCGCGGGCGAAGCGGCGCGCACGCTGAACGCCGCGGCGCAGAAGGCGCTCGCAAGCGAAATCGAAAGCCGCGCGACGCGCGTGCACGAAGCGGTCGACGACGCGTTCGTGCTGTCGCGCGACGGAGTCGTCCGCTGGCTCGGCGAGATCGTCGGCAAGGTCGTCGCAGGAGAGCATGCGCTGCGTCCGCGCGCGCAGGTGCTGGCCGACGAGCAACTGACCGGCGCAGCGCTCGAAATGGTCGACAAGCGCCTCGAACTTTGGCTCGCGCAGCACATCAAGAAATTGCTCGGCGCATTGCTTGATCTCGAATCTCCCGAAGGCGTCGAGGGCATCGCGCGCGGCATTGCGTTCCAGGTCGCCGAGGCGCTCGGCGTGCTGGAGCGCGCGCGCGTCGCCAACGACGTGAAGGGGCTCGATCAGACCGCGCGCGCGACGCTGCGCAAGCTCGGCGTGCGCTTCGGCGCCTATCACCTCTATCTGCCGCAATTGCTGAAGCCGGCGCCGCGGGCGCTCGCCGCGCAATTGTGGGCGCTGAAACATGGCGGCGCCGAAGGCGTGAAAGGTCTCGACGAGGCGGCGCATCTCGCCGCAACGGGGCGCACGTCCTTCGTCGCCGACAAGGAGACGCCGCGCGCGCTCTATCTTGCGGCGGGCTTCCGCGTCTGCGGCGAACGCGCGGTGCGCGTCGACATCCTGGAGCGGCTCGCCGATCTCATCCGGCCGGCGATCGCCTACCGTCCCGGAGTCTCGGTCGGCGCGCCGCCGCCGGGCGCCGCCGATGGCGACGGGTTCGTGGTGACGGTCGGCATGACGTCGCTCGCCGGCTGTTCGGGCGAGGCGTTCGCCTCGATCCTGAAGTCGCTCGGCTACGTGTCCGAGACGCGCGCCGGCAAGGCGATCACCGTCGCCATCCTGGAAGCCGCGCCAACCCAGCCGATCAAGCCGATCGATGCGGCGGACGGCGGCGAAACCGAGGCGCCGGCCGAGGCGCTGGAAGGCTCCGAGCCCGCGGTCTCGTCGGCCGCGGTCGAACCGGCAACCTTGGAGGAGCGCGGCGCGGCGACATCGCATGCGCAGGACGCGCCGGCGCCCGAAGCTGCGGACGCCTCGCTGCCGCCCCTCGAATCCGCCGTTGAGAATATGACCGCCCCAGAGGGGGCCGCGGATTCCGATGCGGCTCCCTTGTCGCAAGCCGCCGAACCGAACGCGAGCGAGAGCGCGCCGCTCAACGAAGACGCGCCGCCCGAGACCGCGGCTCCCGCCGATCCCGAAGCGGCCGATCCGCAACCCGCAGAGGCGGCGACCGAGACCGGCGCGACATCGGCCGAGCCCGTCGCCGAACCCACCGTCGAAATCTGGCGACCGGGCCGCCGGCAGCAGCAGAGTCCGCGCCGCGACGTGCGGGACAGGCCGCGCGTCAGGGGACCGCGCCGGCAGCAAGGACCTGCGCCCGCGCAGGCGGCCGACACGCCGGCGCCAGGCGACGCGGCGACGGGCGGGCCGCCCGCGGCGACGGGCCGCCGCGCGGCGGGGGGCGACGTTTCGACAACGCCAAGCGGCCGGAAGGCTCGCGCGAAGGCGGCCGGGAGGAGCGTCCGCGTGGCGCGCGGCCT